>NZ_KQ033903.1:0-29310 GCF_000969845.1 Parabacteroides sp. HGS0025 | reverse complement strand
AGGAAGGATTGATATATCAGCAGATGGCAAGTAGCAATACAGGTCATAAAGCGAAGGTTACTGATAAAGTAGCGTTGTCCTAGGTCAAACATCTTAAAGGTATTAAGGTGGTTATAGCGTTGGGGATCCACCTCTTCCCATTCCGAACAGAGAAGTTAAGCCCAACCACGTCGATGGTACTGCGTAAAAGTGGGAGAGTAGATAGCCGCCGTTTTAGAGTCAGAGACTCAAAACAAGGAAAAGGAATCAATCGTAAGGTTGGTTCCTTTTTCTGTTTATATAGATTGGGTTGTCATCAGTATTTCTGTCCCTGAATCTTTATTCTTCTCCTTTAACACCTTCCTTATAATAATACATCATCTTTCCCGTTTTAATATACATTGAGAATGATTCTATAATTATGAGCAGTATATATGATTCCCGGCAACGGTTGAAATATCTTTTTATATTAATAGCCACATTGATTGCAATAGTTTCGGTGTTTGTTTCTGACCAGATCGTAAAAAGTCTTGCACAGGAAGAACGTCAGAAGGTTGAAATCTGGGCGGAAGCGCAGCGTATGATAGCCTCTGAAACGAATGGCTCCAATATGGCACTTATTCTGAAGATCATCCAAAGTAATACCACTATCCCTGTTTTATGGTGTAATGAAAAGGATAGTGTAATGGATCAGAAGAATATTGAACTGCCGGAAAAGGATATCGACCAGTTTCTGAAAGCAAAAGTCAGGGAATTGAAAAGTAAGAATCCGCCGATCCTGATCGATATGCAGGATGGAACTTTCCAGTATCTTTATTACGACGATTCAATCATCTTGAAAAGGCTGCTTATTTATCCTTATGCACAGTTGGGAGTCGTGTTTATTTTTATCCTGATAGCCTTCCTGGCCTTGGCAAGCACGAAGAAAGCGGAGCAGAATAAAGTATGGGTCGGGTTGTCGAAGGAAACCGCCCATCAACTGGGTACCCCTATATCTTCTTTGATCGCTTGGGTGGAATATCTTCGCACCAAAGAAATCGATCCATCCCTGTTGAGTGAGATGGAGAAAGACGTGAAGCGTTTAGAGATGATTGCAGAGCGTTTCTCTAAGATTGGATCAAATCCCGATCCGGTACCGGTGAATATCAGTAATTCGATTCAAATGGCCTTAAATTATATGGAAACGCGTATATCATCCAAAGTGAAGATATATACCCATCTTCCGGAGAACCCGGTCTTGGTCTTGATGAACGATTCCCTGTTTGCCTGGGTCATTGAGAATCTGACCAAAAATGCAGTTGATGCAATGGAAGGACAGGGCGAGATCACTTTCCAGGTAGAAGAACGGGAAAAGACCGTGCGGATCGATATTACGGATTCCGGAAAAGGCATTCCCAAATCAAAATACAAAACAGTATTTAATCCGGGATATACAACCAAGAAACGCGGATGGGGACTGGGTTTGTCGCTGGTTAAGCGCATAATAGAGTCCTATCATGGCGGTAAGATATTCGTAAAGAGCTCAGAAGTCGGAAAAGGCACGACATTTCGCATAGAGCTTCGTAAATATAGAGGCTAAATAATTCAATAATAAAAAATAACTGTAAAGGTATTGCATTTGTGTTTAGTTTTTTCGTACCTTTGCAAGGTTTTTACACTAAAAGGCTTTGGGGAAATTTAAATTATATAACGTAGATTTGAAAAATCTCTCTCCGGGAGTACACGAATTCGAGTATTTACTGGAGAACAAGTTTTTTGTGGACATTGACGGAGACGAAGTCCAGAAGGGCAAAGTGAAGGTCCATTTAACCGTTAAACGGTCGTCAATGATGTTTGAAATGAACTTTCAGATTGAAGGTGTAGCAATCGTTCCGTGCGACAGGTGTCTGGACGATATGGAGATTCCGATTGATACCCATAATCGCTTGGTTGTGAAATTCGGTAAGGAATATGCCGAAGAAAGCGACGAGGTAGTAGTAATACCAGAAGAGGAAGGTGCTATTAATCTGGCATGGTTCCTTTATGAGTTTATTGCGTTGGCAGTTCCGATGAAGCATGTACATGCTCCGGGTAAATGCAATAAGGCTATGTCGTCGAAGCTGAAAAAGCACACATCCAGAAGTACAGATGATGGAGATGATGATTACGAAGAAGAGGAAGTGGATGACGTATCCATGGATGATGACGTAAGCGGTAATTCTGATCCTCGCTGGGATGCCCTGAAAGGTTTAATAGAGAATGATAACAATTAAATAAATTAAAACATGGCACATCCTAAAAGAAGACAAGGTAAGACAAGAACAGCCAAGAGAAGAACTCATGACAAGGCTGTCACTCCAACAATGGCTATTTGCCCGAACTGCGGCGCATGGCATATTTATCACACTGTATGTGGCGAATGCGGTTACTACAGAGGTAAGTTAGCTATCGTAAAAGAAGCAGCTGTGTAAGTTTGTCACTAATCATATTGATTTTGATAAACGGAAGAAATAGCCCTAAAAGTTTTTTTAGGGCTAATTTTTTAATTGGGATATAGTCTCTATTATTTTTTTTAATTATGGATAAATTAAATGCGGTTATAACAGGTGTAGGTGGATACGTTCCCGAAGATGTGTTGACAAACGAGGACATTTCCAAATTGGTCGATACAACGGATGAATGGATCATGACACGTGTTGGCATCAAAGAACGCCGAATTTTGAAAGGTGAAGGGGTAGGTACCTCTTATATGGGTATACGTGCTGTGAAGCAGTTGCTCGAAAAAACACAGGTCAATCCCGAAGAGATCGAAGTGATCCTGTCGGCTACTACAACGGCAGACCATCACTTTCCAACGATGTCTTCAATCATCGCTTACCATACCGGCTGTAAGAATGCAATGACTTTCGATTTGCAGGGAGCTTGCGCCGGCTTTTTGTATGGACTGGAGACAGGGGCGAATTATATTCGTTCGGGACGTTACAAGAAAGTGATCGTTGTTGCAGGTGATAAGATGACCTCGATTACCGATTACCAGGATCGTTCGACCTGCCCTTTGTTTGGTGATGCCTGCGGTGCTGTTTTACTGGAACCAACAACGGAAGAAGTCGGCGTTATAGATACAATTCTGCGTACTGACGGCGTAGGCTATTCGCATCTGATCATGAAGTCGGGTGGTTCGGCTTATCCTTCAAGTCACGAGACCGTAGATAATCGTGAACATTTCGTTTTGCAGGATGGTAAATATGTATTCAAGTATGCCGTTTCGTATATGGCCGATGTGGCTGCCGAAATAGCCGAACGAAATAATCTGACCCACGACGATATTGCATGGATCGTACCTCACCAGGCCAATCTGCGCATCATCGATGCAACAGCCAAGCGTCTGGGGGTGGATATGAACAAAGTAATGATCAACATCCAGAAATATGGTAACACAAGTGCCGGAACAATTCCTATCTGCCTCTGGGAGTGGGAAGACAAGCTGAAGAAAGGGGATAACCTGATCCTGGCTGCATTCGGTGCAGGTTTTACCTGGGGTGCAATTTATCTTAAATGGGGTTATGATGGAAAACAAGCATAAGTCCGGTTTTGTTAATATTGTCGGTAATCCTAATGTAGGGAAGTCTACGCTGATGAACCGTCTGGTGGGGGAACGTATCTCCATCATTACGGCAAAGGCACAGACTACCCGTCATCGTATCATGGGGATTGTGAATACCGACGATATGCAGATCGTGTATTCAGACACGCCGGGAGTCCTGCATCCGAATTACAAGTTGCAGGAGTCTATGCTGAACTTTTCCGAGTCGGCGTTAGGTGATGCCGACGTGTTACTCTATGTGACCGATGTCGTTGAGACAATCGATAAGAATGAAGACTTCCTGAAGCGGGTACAGTCGGTAGACTATCCGGTCTTGCTGCTGATCAATAAGATCGATACCAGCAACCAGGCCGAACTCGAAAAGATCGTGGCCCACTGGAAAGAAGTTCTTCCGAAAGCAGAGATCATACCGATCTCAGCGCTTTCAAACTTTAATATTGATTATGTAAAGCAAAGGGTAGAGGCGTTGATGCCTGAGTCCCCTCCTTATTTTGAGAAAGACGCGCTTACCGACAAGCCGGCCCGTTTCTTTGTTACAGAGATCATTCGTGAGAAGATCCTGCTGTATTACCAGAAAGAAATACCGTATGCCGTGGAAGTCGTGGTCGAGCTGTTTAAGGAAGAGGAAGAGCTGATACACATCAAGGCCCTGATCATGGTAGAGCGTGATTCCCAGAAAGGGATCATTATCGGACATCAGGGACAGGCACTGAAAAAAGTAGGCGCCATGGCCCGCAAGGATATCGAAAAATTCTTCGGAAAGAAAGTATTCCTGGAAATGTTCGTCAAGGTTGAAAAAGACTGGCGCAACAGGGATAACATCCTGAAGAGTTTTGGTTATCAGCTGGATTAATAACAGCATACAGAAAAGAGATTTATGGGAAATATTGTAGCAATAGTTGGTAGGCCCAACGTAGGAAAGTCCACCCTGTTCAATCGTCTGACCCAATCGCGTCAGGCCATCGTGAACGAGGAAGCAGGGACAACCCGCGACCGTCAGTACGGCAAAGTGGACTGGATTGGTAAAGAGTTTTCGCTGATTGACACCGGCGGATGGGTAATTAATTCGGATGATGTTTTTGAAGAAGAGATAAACAAACAGGTACAGGTCGCTTTGGATGAAGCGGATGTGATTTTGTTTGTGGTAGACGTACTGAATGGTATTACGGATCTGGATGTTGAAGTCGCAAAAATACTGCGCCGCAATAAAAAGCCGGTCATCGTGGTAGCCAACAAAGCGGATAACTTTGAACTGCACGCTTCTTCGGCCGAGTTCTATTCATTCGGGCTAGGCGATCCTTTCTGTGTATCGGCTATCAACGGATCAAACACCGGTGATTTGCTGGATAAGATCATTGAGATCCTGCCGGAAGAAGCAAATGAAGAATTGGAAGAAGAGTTGCCCCGTATTGCCGTTATCGGCCGTCCGAATGCAGGTAAATCGTCTTTGATCAATGCGTTTATCGGTGAAGACCGTCATATCGTGACCGATATTGCCGGAACGACCCGCGATTCGATCTATACCAAATACAATAAATTCGGTTTAAATTTCTATCTGGTAGATACAGCCGGTATCCGTAAGAAAGGAAAGGTTAATGAAGACCTGGAATACTATTCGGTGATCCGTTCGATCCGTGCCATTGAAAACTCGGATGTTTGCGTGCTGATGGTGGATGCCACGCGTGGTATCGAAAGCCAGGATCTGAACATTTTCTCTTTGGTTCAGAAGAATAAAAAAGGATTGGTCGTATGTGTAAACAAATGGGATTTGGTAGAGGATAAGAGCCAGAAGGTGATCGACAGCTATACGAATGCGATCCGCGAACGTCTGGCACCGTTTACCGACTTCCCTATCCTGTTCATTTCGGCATTGACCAAGCAACGTATCCTGAAGGTGCTCGAAACGGCTAAAGAGGTATACGACAACCGCAAGAAACGTATCCCGACAGCCAAACTGAACGAGATCATGTTGCCGATCATCGAGAACTATCCGCCCCCCGCATGGAAAGGAAAGTACATCAAGATCAAATACATCACCCAGCTTCCTGCAGGCGCAGTTCCTTCGTTCGTATTCTTCGCCAACCTGCCTCAATGGATCAAGGAACCTTACAAACGCTTCCTCGAAAACAAGATCCGTGATAACTGGGATTTCACAGGGACACCGATTAATATATTTGTTCGGGAGAAATAAGATAAAAAAAAGAGATGCTACTACGGCATCTCTTTTTTTATTTCTACAGATGTAGAACGTAATTCTGCAACCAACGGTCGCGGAAGTCACTTTGCTTTATTCTATCACCGGCCGATCATCTTCGCCGCCGCCACCGCTGTTTTTCTTTCGGGGCGCTTTACTGCGTTGGTTGTAAGCCGTTGTGGTTTCCGTTATCAGTTGGTTCAGATTGTTGATGAACGTGGTCGCAGCGGCCGTCGGTTGGGCTACGCTGAAGGATTGTGCCAGCATCACCAGGTCGTCGTACTGTTCGTCGAGACGTTTGCGTATCGTTTCGCCACTGTCCTTTTTATTGGCGGCACGGCTCTGCGTACGGGTGGATGTGAGCGCAATGTATGCATTATTTTCTTTTTCGAGTTCAGCCAGGTAAGCATCCAGCCCGAGGGTCGTGATGTAAGTGGCATTCTCCTCTTTCCTCAAATCGATCAGCATCCCCTGGATAGCCGCCGATTCCTGCGCTACCGGCAGACGGGCGATACCGATATAAGGTTTGACCACCTTGTAAAGGAACTTTCCGGCGTCGCGTTCAGCCTCGAGCGGCAAGGTTCCGGCACGCGATATGCGGGTAGTGATGTAGATGACCAAGTTGTCGCGATTCTTTTCGTGAACGGCTGCTTCTTCCGTTTCCTGTGCGATGCGGCTTTCGTTCACCACGTCGGCCAGCTGCATGACATCATCTTCCAGCGTTTGTACGAATTGGGCCGACAATCCGATCTCGGGCGAACCGTTCGTCCGGATATCTGCGTCGAGCGATTCAATGACCGGGCGGTCATCCTCCCCGCCACCTTCTGAGGGTGTCGGCACGAGGTTTAACACGGAATTGAGGAAGGCCAGGTATTCGGCGTTGTTGAAAATGGAAAGCGGAAGAGTCTTGATTTTTGTGAATGTTCCCATGATTTTGATTTTATAGGTTGTTTAATGAATGGCAATGTAAGCATTAATTATCAATAAGAGTAGGATTCTCCCTTTTATTTTATGCAAAAAGTCTTTTAGGCCTAAGAAATGCCGTTCAAATGCTGAAAGTAGACCTTTTAGGTCTAAAAGATGTGTTTTCACTATTAAAAGTAGGTTTCTTAGACCTAAGAAATGACTTTTCACTGTTTAAAGCTTACTTTTTAGGTTTAAAAGGTGGCATTTCACTATTTAAAATTGATCTCTTAGGCTTAAAAGATCAACTTTAAATGTTTAACCGGTATTTTTTTAGCTAAAAGATGAATGTAAAAAGAAAAAGTATTGGGATATTTTGCATAATAATCTAAAAACACGATCTTTGCGACGTATTGAAAAAAATAACGTAGAAGCGTTTAGATATTATCTTGTACTGAAATCTCGACAATTTCAACTACGCAAGATAATAGACAAATGGTTCCTACGCTTATGTTTGTTATATATATCTATCCGGTGTCGGGTGGACTATATACTCGCATAGAGCGTGGGATCATTGTTCTATTATTGCGTAGTGGGCAGTCGAGAGCCTCAGTACAATGATAGACGATGGTTCCCACGCTTCTTTTTTTGTTAACACCGAACGGCGGGGACAGGGAGGATAAAACTAGTATTACTATGACTTTCGACGAAATTATTGAGGCTTTATATAGCGAAGATAAGTCTCTTATTTGTGATGCGTTAAATACCGGTGGCCATATAAGTGACTTTGGAAACCACCCCGAGATTGATGCAATCCACACGGGGTTTTATTGTAGGGTTCAGACCGGAACTATTTTTGACGCTATCTATTTAATTCCTAAACAAATGATTTGCTATAGAAATATAACTATTTCATCTTTTTCGAAATACTATCCGCTGGGTTTCCCTCTGCGATATAGTCCAGTAGAGTTTAATGATCTATGTTATTGTGATTCAGTTAAAGATAAATGGATTCAAGCCTATGATATGGCAACAGGAAATTTTGATATAGTTTCAAGAAAGGGAATAGAAATGAAGGATCAGAGTGCAGAAAGTATTATCCTTGATAATGACCTTAAAGTTTCTTCTTTTTCTATTTGGGATGGTTCGATTAAAAAAAAGGACTATCCGCTATATCCTGTATCTATACCTGAATTATATAAGGGACAAGAGTTTAGTCCACAAAGAAATTTTAGTAGAACTTACGGATGTTATGAAAATGAGCCTGCCTATGAAAAATATAGAGGCACGTATGCACAGGATGTAGAAGGATGTGACGATGATTTTATTGATGATGTATTGGGAGGAGAACCCGAAGCATATTGGAACATTGATTAGTTAATTATTAATCTTAAAATCATCAATTATGACTGATGAAGAAAAGTTTCGTAGGAATGAGGAAAGGAAAACCAGGAAACAGATTATTATAGCAATTGCTATACATACTCTTGTTTTTGTAGGTTATATTCCTAGAAGTGATGTTAAATCAGCATTTATTTTAATAGCTTTAGCTGTTATTACAGGTGTATGGTATGAAATGCCTAAGAAACCGTAATGGAGAGTGTCCTAAACATGACCTATTTAATATATAGCGATGAAATATAAGAAGGCAGTATCCGAATACTCTGATACTGCCTTCTTATATTCTTAGAATGAATTCACCTCCTTACTAAACTCGTTCACCTTCCAGGAAGCTTAGATCAACTGTTTATAAAGAATCTTCTTGATAAATCCGTAAAGGAAGATACATTCTTCTTGTAGGATTAAAACAATCGCTGTTAGTCTGATTAACGAATCCGTTTTTGCAGTAAAATCTGTTTGTTTCTGGATTGTTCAACGAATCGACAGTGATAAACTGACAGCCTGACATTTTGTATTCCATAAATGTACCGATCACAAAATTAAGAACAAAAGTACCTATGCCCCTGCTTTGTACATCGTGCCTGACAGCCAGATGTCCGATATTAATAGCCGGAAAAGCAGACTGCCTAACAAATGTTTCAATATATTCTTTATCGATTATACAGCATGATTCTTCAACGAAATCATTTTTATCTTCCAACGATTGAAAAACGACGGAGTCATGGGCTAATGTAAATAGAGCCAGTATATCATTTTCCTTGTTTTTTACAGAATAAGTGGAAACGTATTTATACTTAACGCACAAATTTACTTCTTTATGAAAGAAGAAGTCCAGTTCTTCACAGCCACAAAAAAACGGGGATAAATCGTCATGGTAAGATAAAAGGTTTATGGAAAAATCAATATCCGAGAATAGGGTTCTTTCCTCCATTGTTACGTCGAATAATTTTTTCAACACGTTTCATTTCTTGCTTGCGGTCTTGGATTTGCGCTTTTTCAATAACCGTAAATTCTCCTTTGACACATTTACGCATCATTTCACGAAAACGAATGACATCTTCGCGACTAGTTTCTGGATTTGGTATGGTTCGTATCATCTTCTTATTTTTTTTATGAATGGATTTGCCACAAAGATAGATAATTAAATGGTTATCTTGTCGGATTCATTTTAAAATATTTCAGAAGTGATTCGTTAATTTATATTCGTACATTTACCCCATTAATATTAAACTTATACCACCATGATAACACCTTCCATGACCGACGAAGAATTGCGGGCGGCCGCCTATCAGGACTTTCTGGAGATACGGATGAGAGTCAAGATCGCGCTCGAACAGTTTGCCCATAACCTCAAACTCCATTCGGGGCAGCACAGAGCGATCCATTCGCTGATGGAAACGAAAACGATCCGTACCAAGGCGCGAAACACATGGAGCGTCTGCTTTGTAAATGGTGGCTATTGTCCGAAAACGGACGGGAATCTTTTTGTCAATTACTTTGTCTATCTCCCTCTCCACCGTGGCGAGCATGTCGATTTCCTTTTTATGACTATTCTGCCCGATTTCTACATTCAAAGGATTTCCAGCCATTTCCTGCAACGATACAAAGAGCGTTACCTCGATTGCAACCAGGTCAATCTGCTTGGCATGCATCCTGCACTTTATTATATGTATAAGAATGAAGACCGCACAGAGGTATACTACCGCCCTACTAACTGGACGGAAGAAGAACTGAAGGAGAAAACGATCCTGATCTCGGCGCAAGGACTGTCGGTGGTGAAATTTATTGACAAAATGGTGGTCTACATCACTTTTCTCGACCAGGAAAACCTGAGCCGCTATAAAGCCCAGGTGTATGAGGAAGAATCTTACTGGAAAGATTTTCAAAAATTCCCGGAAGCCCAGAAGGATGCGAAGTTGTGGCAGGCCTTATATAAGAAGATGTATGCCGATCCCGATAAAGCCAAAAAGTATTTGTTGAAATTTTTATCGAAAACTGATATGAATAAGGAAGATCGTGATATCATGGATAAAATGGTAGATAACTGGGACGAGATTATCGACTTCCAGAACAAGATGAGCGACTATGTGGATAAAATGAAGAAAGATGAACAGCCTAAAAGCCTTTTCGATATAGGAGTGAAAATGGCAAAGAGAATGAAACGGGGTGGGGGAGATTAAACCGGATAATGCAGACTGGCAAGCATAAAAAACGCTGATAATTTATTTATTGAAAATAAACGATCAGCGTTTTTCTATATCAGTAAATGTTGTATCAGAACGAATTCAACACCTTACCCAACTCATTCACCATCTCGGTAGCCGACTTCTGTGTCTCGGCCAATCCTTCCGGCGTAAACATGGCAACCGTTTTGTTCAGCTTGTCCAGTTTACCGCCTTTCAACTCTTCGCGAAGGATACGGATCTTTTCGGCATCCTGAAGACCTTCTACCAGACGTTCGAAACGGATCGAGCTACGCGGGCCCGGATAGATACTGTATGTGTCGCCGGCAGCCCAGGTACGGAAACGGGAGTCGCGCAACGGATCGGCCGTCCAGCTGTTGACAGCCCAACGCAGGTAACCGTCGTAACCTCCGGCAACGGCATGCACGATTGTCCACGGTGCTTCGGCCGGATCGGAGAAGGTAAACGTATTCGGGAAAGCTTCCGAACAACAGGTATAAACCGTGCTGATCTGGCCTTTGCGGTCGCGTTCGGCTTTCACATCTTCCGGGAATTTGTGGCCGTACGGGATACTCAGGTAATACAGGTCGCCTTGTATCTCTTTATGATAGTTGCCGGCCAGCGTGATCTTGAATTCAGGGTCAGCCTGCTTGATCACCTTGATGGCTTCCTGCATCGCTTCTAACGGACGTTCGTCCATAGAGATAGCGGTCTTTTCGAACCAACCTTTTTCACGCAGGTGGCGGGAGAAATCTTTTAGGAAAGAGCCCCAGTAGTCGGCATAAGCCGCATCACCCGGTTTGGCTTCGATAAACAGGACGCGATTGGTGGCCTGGTCGAAATAGTCGAAGCTAAGCGCCCATGGGATCATGGTGTAGCAACTGATCAGGTCATTGATACCCACTTCGTTCATCATGAATTCCACCCATTTGTCGAATACCGTATAATCGAATTCCCAGCTACCGTCGAGCTTCTTCATGCGGAACACCATACTGTCGTAATGATCTTCCGTCTGTCCGGCCCAGGGTTTGTGCATGATGCTGGTGGTGATGGCACGTTGTCCGGCGTTCGCCAACATCTTCATGACCGGACGCATCAGGTCGAAATGTTCTTTGCTCCAGAGAGGAACGTTGTAGTAGCGGGCAACAGAGTACGGGTTCTGCCACAAGTCCAGATGGAATTTCCAGTCTTTCGGTTCCGGCAGCGTACGGTTCAGTACATCTATCTCGACCTGCAACTTCATCGGCTGGAAGTTCTTACCTTCAACGGTCAGAGTTCCTCTGTATTTTCCGGCACGTGCATCCGACGGTACCCATACGTTCATCCAGATCGGCTGTGTGGTACGGGCGGCGATGTCGCGTATCTTTACAATGTCCAGTACGTCGGCAACGACGGAAGAGTCCCATTCCGCTTTGTTTTCGCGATGTCCGCAACCGCCTTTACGGTCTTTGTTCAGCTCGTCGGTCATGACGTAGCGCACAAAGTTCGTCGTGATGGCAGATGACGGGATGACGGCGGAACCGTTTTTCAGGTCGCTGACCGTGATGGTTGCATCCGACAGGTCGTTGGTTGTCCACAACACAGCCTGTGCATTGACACGTTCGCCTTTCCAGGCTTTGCCTTGCCAGCGGGAGTTCTTAGTCACTTGGGGGATACTCAACTTTGGGTAACGTACGTCGGTACTGGCCCAGCTTAATTGCGTCGGAGTTGTTATTTTATTCCATACAGCCTCACTATCGTGTGGCTTGGTGTCGGTCAGTTCGGTGTAATCTGTGACAGGGTTGTTGACAGATTGCTGCGCGTAACAAACCGGGCCGAGCGTGAGCAAGGCGCAGAGAATAAGAGAGTTTTTCATGTATATACTGTTTAAAAAGTTTTATCGGGGGATAAAGATATAAAAATTATACGATCCTGTTATAATGGCTGAATAATAAATTGCCCTCGTCGTCATACAGATGCATGCCGTTCCCCTCGCAGTACCTGAACATTTTACAGTCGGCGCATTGTCCCTTGCGTGTCCATTCGCGGTTGCGGTAGGGTTTGAACTCATTATTCCATACGTCGATGAATTTATCTTTGTAGATATTCCCCTGATGGAAATTGGCGCGGATGCTCGGACAGCCCGAAATACTTCCGTCAGCCAGCACCGAAGCCGTATTGATCCCGGCGTTGCACTGGAAGATCGAGTCGCGTACTTCGGCTTCATAATTACCCAGGAATCCCTCGCAACCGTAGCTGGCGTGGATTTGTCCTTCTTTGCGGCAGTAACGGATAAAGTTCAGCATCCAGGTGAACTGTTCGTTGCTGAGTTGCAGTTCCGGCACTTCGGCAGCCCGTCCGACGGGGAAGATGGTGAACAGGCGCCACCTTTTTACGCCCATCTCGACCAGGAACTCTTTGAACAGTTTCAGGTCTTTGAAGTTCTGCTGGTTCACGCAGGTAACCACGTCCCAGACAATCTCTTTTTCTTCCGCCAGCATACAGATGGCGTTTACCGCATTCTCGAAGCTCTTCGGATGGCGTCGCAACCAGTTGTGCGCTTCCTCGAAACCGTCGAGGCTGATCGTTGCCGAGTGCAGGCCGGAAGCCAGTAACGAATCCAGCCGTTCGCGCGTCATTAATAACCCGTTGGAGACGATGCCCCAGGGATAACCCCGACGGTACAGTTCCATACCGCATACTTCGATGTCTTTACGGACGAGGGCTTCCCCTCCGGTGAATATCACCAGTACTTTATTAGGCTCTACATAAGGAGTGATATCGTCTACAACTTTCAGAAAATCTTCCATCGGCATATCTTTCATGCCAGCCGACACATGGCAATCGCTACCGCAATGGCGGCAGGAAGCGTTGCAACGAAGCGTACATTCCCAAAAGAGTGTGCGTAGTTCGTGTAGCTTGGCCCGGTTCTTCCGGATACTGCGGAAGAGCTCCAGGGCGATGCGTTTACGAAATCCGGGACGTTTATCCATTATAATGTTATCTTTTTCTATTAGCGTGTATATGCAAAGATATTAAATATTATTTATGCTTCCCAATGGTTCTTTAAATAATGCAGGGAGTCCTTACTTCAGTCACAGACCAAAGGATCTCTTTTCATCGTGATGGTTACATCTTTCTTGGCATTACCTGCATACCAGTTACCATCTCCTCCTTTCAGATCTTCCTTTTTGAAAGCAACTTCGGTTACGGTATCTTCAAATAAGCCGCCGTTCGCTTCTCCATCAATGTCTTTGGTGGCTATTTTGAATGTGACATCTTCCCCGAAAGAACCGACTTCAAGCTGTTTGTTAAATTCACCGGTACTGTTAGTTAATAGTGTGTCGCGATACATGAACTGGTCTTCTTCGTTGTCTGCATCCGGTGCAGGGATGATCACTTGCATATCAGGAATGGCTGTTCCTTTTTCGTTGACGACTTTCCCTTTTATTTCGTAGGTAGCATAGGGACTTCCGTATTCATCTACAGGACTGCAGGAGGTATTTGAAAAACCTAAAAGCGCGAGTAACCCGGCCAATATCCTATTGGAGACCGATAGGTAGAAACGATATGTTTTATCCATAATGTATTTGTTTGTTGTTTTATATCTATTAGATGCAAAGATAAGGCGAAACGTTGCACCACCTGTTTTTTATGAGTAACTTGCGCGCCAAATCCAATCGACTAAATAAACATGAAAGATTTTCTGCGTATACTGAGGCGTTTTGTGCCTCCCTATAAGAGATATATGGCACTGAATATTGTCTTCAATATATTATCAGCCATATTGAATCTTTTCTCCTTTGCACTGATCATACCGATACTTAATATACTTTTCAAGCTGAACGATGAAATTTATACCTACAAAGACTGGGTATTCGACCCCTGGACGTGGGAAAGCTGGAAAGCGACTCCAGAACTGATCAAGAACAATTTCTTCTGGTTTGTAAGCGACATGATAGAGACAGACGGGGGATCGTTCACCCTGATCATATTGGGCGCTTTCCTGATCGTGGCAACCTTCCTGAAAGTGGCTACCATGTATCTGGCTTTCTTCACCATGATACCGATCCGTACAGGAGTAGTCAGGGACATACGTAATCGGATCAATAAGAAAATAACCGAACTCTCTTTAGGCTTTTTCTCGGAAGAACGTAAAGGGGATATCATCGCCCGTGTATCCGGGGATGTGAATGAGGTGGAAGCTTCTATCATGAGTTCGCTGGATATGTTGTTCAAGAACCCTATCCTGATCATTATCTATCTGATCGGTATGATCGTGATCAGTTGGCAGCTGACCGTATTTGTCCTGATCCTGCTCCCTGTTGCCGGATATATCATGGGGCAGGTCGGAAAGAAGCTGAAACGCAAATCACTGGAAGGGCAACAAATGTGGGGTGGCTTGATGAGCCAGATAGAAGAGACCTTGGGCGGCTTGCGTATTATCAAAGCATTCAATGCAGAAAAGAAGATACAGACACATTTTGAGAACAGCAACGACGAGTTCCGTCGTACCACCAACCGTATTTACCGCCGGCAACAGATGGCTCATCCGATGAGCGAGTTTCTAGGGACGGCAACGATTGCGATCGTCCTTTGGTATGGCGGTACGCTTATCCTGAGTAACAATAGCTCGATAGATGCATCTACCTTTATTTACTATCTGGTTATCTTTTACAGCATTATAAACCCGGCCAAAGACTTAAGTAAATCGGTATATGCAATCCAGAAAGGATTGGCTTCTATGGATCGTATCGATAAGATACTGAAAGCGGAAAGTGATATTAAAGATCCGGTTGAACCTAAGAAGATCGAACTGAATAAACATATTAAATATAATAACGTCTGGTTTAAGTATCAGCATGATTGGGTTTTGAAAGGGATCGACCTGACTATTCCCAAAGGAAAAACGGTGGCGCTTGTCGGACAGTCCGGTTCGGGAAAGAGTACGCTGGTGGATTTGTTACCCCGCTTTTATGACGTAACTGAAGGTTCTATCACGATCGATGATACGGATCTCCGGGAAGCTACTCTCTACGATCTCCGCAGCCTGATGGGTAATGTAAACCAGGAAGCGATCCTGTTTAACGACACCTTCTTCAATAATATCTCTTTCGGAGTGGAAGGAGCTACTTTGGAACAGGTACAGGAAGCAGCCCGCATAGCGAATGCCCATGAATTTATCATGGCGAGCGAAGAAGGCTATAATACGAATATCGGCGACCGTGGCGGCAAACTGTCCGGCGGACAACGCCAACGTATCAGTATCGCCCGTGCCATCCTGAAGAACCCGCCGATCCTGATCCTGGATGAAGCGACCTCGGCACTGGATACCGAGTCGGAACGCCTGGTGCAGGACGCCCTCGAGAACCTGATGCGTAACAGGACAACCGTTGTGATTGCCCACCGCCTTTCCACCATCCGCAATGCCGACGAGATCTGCGTGATGCACGAAGGAGAGATTGTGGAACGCGGCCGTCATGAGGAACTCCTGGCGTTGGACGGTTATTACAAGAGACTCTGTGATATGCAAAGTTTCTGATCTGGCTGAAATACAATTTTTATTATAATACTATGAACTCAATTCGATTAAAAGAGATAGGGCGAAACATTTTCCGTCCCTATATGGCTGTCTTGTTACTTCTGCTGGCAGCCTGCGACATGCCGGATATAAAGACCGGCAATAAACTCGCTTATCATTTTGATGAACCTGCCCGTATCTGGGAAGAAACGTTGCCGCTGGGAAATGGACGGCTAGGAATGATGCCCGATGGCGGGGTCGGTCAGGAAAATGTCCTGTTGAATGAAATATCCATGTGGTCGGGAAGCAAGCAGGATACGGATAATCCGCAGGCTGTCATGTCGCTGGCAACTATTCGCCGTCTGCTTTTTGAAGGACGGAATGATGAAGCCCAGGAGTTGATGTACCGTACGTTTGTTTGCGGTGGTGCCGGTAGCGGACAAGGCCAGGGGGCCAAAGTACCTTACGGCAGTTATCAGTTGCTTGGAAATCTGGTGCTGGACTATTCCTATAACGATGCTTCCGATTCTATTGCCGCCTATCGCCGCGAATTGAACCTCGGTGATGCCATCGCTTCAACAACCTTCCGCAAGGGAAAAGTGAATTATAGCCGCGAAGCATTCACCTCTTTCTCCGGTGACCTGGGGATCGTCCATCTGATGGCGGATGCGGATAAGGCGTTGAACTTTAGCGTAGGAATGAACCGCCCCGAATATTATTCCGTATCGACCGACGGCAAAGACCTGCTGATGCAAGGCCAGCTGTTCGATGGCGTCGATACCCTTGAAATGAAAGGCATTAAATATCAGGCGCGTGTGCGTATTGTCCTGCCTAAAGGCGGTTCCCTAACAGCAGGCGACAGCTCGTTGACCGTTCAGAATGCCTCTGAAGCTATCCTGTTGGTGAGCATGGCAACAAGCTATAAGAACGAAGGTTTCGAAGACCAGATATTCTCTCTATTGGCAGAGTCCGAAAGAAAGGATTATCCGACATTAAGGAAAGAACATATCAATGCCTACCGTGCCTTGTTCGACCGGGTAGACTTGGATCTGGGATATTCTGAAAGAGACAACATGCCGATTGATAAGCGTTTACAAGCATTCCAGGAAGATCAGAACGATCCTTCTCTGGGCGCTCTTTACTTCCAGTTCGGACGTTATTTGCTGATCTCATCTACCCGTCCGGGTTCGCTACCTCCCAACTTGCAGGGTTTATGGTGTAACACGATCGATACGCCCTGGAACGGCGATTATCACCTCAACATCAATTTCCAGATGAACCACTGGCCGGCGGAAGTCACCAATTTGTCGGAATTACATCTGCCGATGATCGAGTGGACAAAGCAACAGGTTGCCAGCGGTGAACGCACAGCCAAAGTATTCTATAACGCCCGTGGCTGGGTGACACATATTTTGGGGAATGTCTGGGAGTTTACCGCACCGGGCGAACATCCGTCGTGGGGAGCAACCAATACATCCGCAGCCTGGCTTTGTGAGCATCTGTTCACGCATTATCAATATACGAAAGATAAAGAATATCTGAAAGAGGTCTATCCGGTGATGAAAGGAGCCGCTCTTTTCTTTACCGATATGCTGGTACGTGATCCGAGGAACAACTATCTGGTCACAGCCCCTACCACTTCTCCGGAAAACGGCTATCGTATGCCGAATGGTAAGGTGGTAAGTATCTGCGCCGGATCGACAATGGATAACCAGATCGTCCGCGAACTGTTTACCAATACCATAGAAGCCGCCACTATATTAGGTGTAGACACCGCTTTCTGCCAGGAACTGGCCGACAAACGTTCGCGCCTGATGCCGACAACGATCGGAAAGGATGGCCGTATCCTCGAATGGCTCGAACCGTATGAAGAGGCAGAGCCGACCCACCGCCATGTTTCCCACCTGTATGGCCTTTATCCGGGAAATGAAATCTCAGTAGAACATACACCCGAACTGGCGGAAGCTGCCCGCAAGACACTCGAAGTGCGTGGCGACAAGAGTACCGGCTGGTCGATGGCTTGGAAGATTAATTTCTGGGCGCGTCTGCATGACGGCGATCATGCGTATAAACTGTTGGTAGACCTGCTTCGTCCCTGTGTGGAAAAGACAACCAATATGGTGAATGGCGGCGGTTCTTATCCGAACCTGTTCTGTGCGCATCCGCCGTTCCAGATCGATGGTAATTATGGTGGTTGTGCGGGTATTGCCGAAATGCTGGTACAAAGCCAGACCGGACGGATCGAATTACTGCCTGCCTTGCCTTCTGCCTGGCAGACCGGTAGCTTTAAAGGTCTGAAAGTACAGGGTGGTGGTGAAGTTTCAGCCAAATGGTCGGAAGGCCGGTTGACGGAAGCCGGACTGAAAGCTGTCGTTCCCGGAACGTTCAGTATCAAGTTGCCGGCATACTCCGAATATATGGGTATTAAGATGAACCAGAAAGCCGTATCCCTGCCTGTTATCGACGGAATGCTGACAGTCGATATGAAGGAAGGGGATTCGTTGTTGCTACAATTTTAGAACAGAGGTATCTTATAAACAAATCCTACAGAAAGGCGTCCGGTGTTTTCAGAGAAGGCATCGAGCGCCTTTGCTCTTTCTGTCAGGCTGTAGGCCCGTCCGGTGCCGCTGAGGAAGAGGTGCAGGTTATCGTCGCCCATCGGGTAGAACTCGACTCCTCCCTGGTATCCCCAGGCGGTACGGTATTTCCCTGATTCGTAGGGGCCGTTCGCCTTGTAAACGGAAGCCGTTTCATACATCCCTTTGACGAAAAGATTCCATTTCGGATGAATGTTGTAGTTCAGGCGGGCTACCAGCGAGAGGTAACCCGTATTGGCAATCCATGAACCCGTTTCTTCGTCCTCCGGCTCGAACTGTTCGGCCAGGATACCGACAGGATCGGATTTGCCGCGTGTGTACATCACATCGAAATATCCCAGGAACTTGCCCGATTCAACCTGCTGCCCGGCCCACGCCATCCACATCCATTCCCCTTTGGCCTGTTGCCCGGCTGTAACGGAGTAGCGGAGGGATAACAACTCGTCCAGGTAACTGCTGTTCCATCCGATGTTATAGAAGGAAGGGGATTTCTTGCGGTTATCGTTGCCGTTCGTTACCTGGAAGCAGACTTCCTGGGTTTCACTGGGCTCATAACTGATACCGACACCGGTGAAATAGCAATCCATCCACTCGTTCATATCGCTGTAATCGTATATCTTATAAGCATACTCGTCGTATTCGAACCCTCCCCAGGCGGCATCCTGCTTACCGGCTGTCACAGAAAACTTATCCGATAACCGGAAGTTTACCCAGGCATTTTCGATATAGGAGCCGAAGCCGTTGGCGCGTACCCATTCGTTCTGGTAGCAAAGTACCTGGCGGTAAGCATAAGAAAGCCAGGGAGTAACAGTCCCCGTTGCTTCCACCTTGAAATCATTCAGCAGAAAACGGTCCCTTTCCGCTTCGCCGGAAAGTGCTTCGTTATAAGATCCATGGGTCTCTAAGAATAATTTGAAAACTTCCGTATTGTTCGGGATCAATGGCTTTTGTGAAGAAGCGGTAAAAGTAGTTCCTGCCCAAAAAGCGGCCAGGCAAAGTGCCAATAGTCGTTTCATGAATCTTTGTCTGTTTGTTGATTTGCGGTGCAAAGGTACAAAGAAATTTTCTTTCGTGTCATTAAAAGTGTTTCATACTAATGAAACAAGTGTTTCACCTATATGGAACAACTGTTTCACTAGAATGAAACACTTTTTAGGTAGGCAGGCTCGAACAGGTTTTTGGGGATGCCGGTGAGTCGTTATGCCGAATACTTGTAAATAAGTGTTTAGTTCTCCGTTTTTCCGATATGCTTCATTACTTTAGCATCCAGATAGAAGATTAATTCTTCGGCGATATTCGTACAATGGTCGCCGAAACGTTCCATCTTACGGATTACGCCTGCCATGTAAAGGCCTACCAATGCGCTTCCGGGATGATTTTCTATGTAGTCGGCAATGATCTTTGTCGAGTTATGGTTGATCTCATCGATCAGGTTGTCTTTGAGGAAGATGCGTGAAGCGATCTCCGAACTCTCTTTCTCGAAGGCTTCCTGGCTCAACGTGAGCATACTGAGCAGTTCCTGCAACATTTCTTCCACCCGCGTTTCTTTTATCAGTTTCGGATCGACGGGGGCTCCGTCCGGCAGGTTCCCGGCGAAACGGGCAATGCTCTCGGCAAAGTCACCCAGGCGTTCCAGGTTCGTGTTGATCTTGTACATGGCCAGTACAAAACGCAGGTCGACGGCGACGGGAGCGTAGAGGGCGATGATATCTTCGCAGTCGCTGTCTATTTTCAGTTCGAATGCATTTACACGGCGTTCGCGGCTGATCACTTTATAAGCCAGTTCTTTATCTCCGGTCAGCATCGCTTCCCCGGCATTGTATAACTGTTGGTGAACCAAGGCCCACATTTCGCTGATACTGTTTTTTAAGGAGGCTATCTCCTGATCTATCACTTTCATATATTCTGTTATTTCCTCTTAATACTGTTTATCCGAAACGTCCCGTGATATAATTCTGGGTCGACTCTTTCTCCGGATTGGTAAATATCTTGCGCGTATTGTCGAACTCGATCAGTTCGCCCAGATAGAAGTAACCCGTTTTGTCGCTGACACGGGCTGCCTGTTGCATATTGTGTGTAACGATAACGATCGTGTATTCATTCTTCAGCTCATGTATCAGTTCCTCGATCTTGCTGGTAGAGATCGGGTCGAGGGCGGAAGTCGGTTCGTCCATCAGCAGGATGGATGGAGAGATAGCCAGCGCACGGGCGATGCACAAACGCTGCTGCTGTCCGCCTGACAGGGCGAAAGCCGATTCTTTCAGCTTGTCTTTCACTTCGTCCCAGAGAACCACCTGCTTCAGTGTCTTGACCACTGTCTCTTCGATATACTCGTTGTCATTTATACCGTTTACACGCAGTCCGTAAGCAACGTTCTCGAAGATCGTTTTAGGGAAAGGGTTCGGTTTCTGGAATACCATACCTACATTCTTGCGGAGCTGATCCACCTTTTCTCCTTTTTCATAGATGTTACGGTTGTCTATCAGGATAGTACCGGTCATCCGGGTATCGGGGATCAGGTCATTCATACGGTTGAATAAACGCAGGAATGTTGACTTGCCACAACCCGACGGGCCGATAAAGGCAACCGAGGTGTTTGCTTCGATTTGCATCGAGATATTCTTTAATGCATGAAAGTCGCCATAATAGAAATCTACGTTCCGGGCATCAATCTTTATCATAATTCTTACTTGTTATTTTATTGTTATTGCGTGTGATAACCGGTTAGTTCATTTTTACCTTCTTGGCAAAATACTTTCTCAGGGCATTTGCCAGCAGGTTTACGACTAACACGATCGCGATCAGAACCAGTGCCGTTCCGTAAGCCATCCCACGGGAAGCTTCGATATCCGTACCACTGGTTGAAATGACATACAAATGGTAAGGCAACGCCATACACTGGTCGAAGATGCTCTCCGGGAGTTGCGGCAGGAAATAGGCGGCAACGGTAAACAGGATAGGAGCCGTTTCGCCCGATACGCGTCCGACCGACAGGATCAACCCGGTAATGATATTGGGGAAAGCCATCGGCAGTACCACCCGGCGGATGGTCTGTAACTTGGTTGCCCCCAGTGCCAGGCTCCCGTGACGGAAAGAGTCGTCGATACTTTTCAGCGCTTCCTCCGTCGTACGGATGATCAACGGCAACGACATCAGTGCCAGCGTGAATGAACCCGCAATGATCGAGTCGCCCCATCCCAGGGTGACAACGAACAACGACATACCGAACAAACCGAACACGACCGAAGGCACGCCGCTCAGATTGTTGGTCATGATGCGGATAAAGCGGGTCAGTTTGCCGTTCGTAGCGTATTCATTCATATAAATACCGCTCATGATCCCGATCGGGAAACTGATCAGGCTACTGCCCAGTACGAGGTAAAGTGTTCCGACAATGGCCGGATAAATACCGCCGGCTGTCATTCCTTCTGCGGGAGCCTTTGTCAGGAAATCCCAACTGATTACTTTTCCTCCGTTTATGATGATAAATCCGAGGATAAGGAAAAGAATAACAACAACCAGATAGCTGAGAAGGGTGAACAGACCGAACGCCACCTTTTGTGAAGTCCGCTTCTTCGTATCGATATTGCCTAGTTTCAGAATAGGTGCCATAGCTTATTTAGATTTTTCTTTTGGATGAAATATATTCAACCGTGATACTTAATACCAGTGTGATGATGAACAAAACAGCTCCCAGCAGGAACAACGCCTGATAATGGGCTCCACCGGCAGGGGCTTCTCCCAGTTCGGCTGCGATCGTGGCGGGAATGGTTCGCACGGGTTTAAAGAAGGAAGTCGGAATAACCGCCGCATTTCCTGTTACCATCAGTACGGCCATTGTCTCGCCGATAGCGCGTCCGATACCTAAAACGACTGCCGACGTGATACCGGAAATGGAATAGGGGATAATGACTTTATAGATCGTCTGCCATTGCGTCGCTCCCAAAGCCAGGCTTGCTTCTTTCATTGCCCGTGGGGTAGTCCGCATCGCATCCTCCGCGACGGTAATGATGGTCGGTAATGCCATGATAGCCAATACGACACTGCCGGCAAAAGCCGTTTCACCGACCGGAAGGTTCAGCCCTTTTTGTATCAGCGGGACAATGACGACCAGCCCGAAGAAACCGTACACCACAGACGGAATACCTGCCAGCAGTTCGATGACCGGTTTTAATATTTCGCGGGTTCGCTTATTGGCTATTTCTGCCAAATAGATAGCTACCGCCATACCGAAAGGCAATGAAAGGACGATCGCCCCGATGCTTACCAGCAATGTTCCCAACAACAGCGGGATCAATCCGAAGATAGGAGCGGGGGCGGATGTCGGATACCATTTCGTTCCGGCAAAGAAGTCGGAGAGTGAGATTTTTTCTTCGGGAAGGACGGTTCCGGCAAAAGGGTCAGCCAGGTATTGCTGAGGGAAGAAAGCGATTATCCCCGGCTCTTTACCAACCAGTTCACTGATTTTTTCGGGAACATACTGGAATTCATCTCCCAGTTCTTCTTCGCTGTAATACTGGGTCAGGTCGGAAAAGCGGAAAACCAGGATCTCTTCATCTTTGCCGTTCACCTCTTTCCAGTTGGTTATTTTAGCATCGAAAATATCCATGATCGTTTCCGGCGACAGATGGCTCACATCGTTCCCCTTATTTACCGCAAGTACATATCCTTCTTCAACAACCGGACTACTGAAAAGGCCGGATGCTTCTTTAAAAAGAAAAAAGACAATCAACAGGATCGTGAAGCTGGTCACACTCCCGCTGATCAATAGCCCTCCTTCTACAATTTTTTCAAAAAACTTTCTCACGTCATTTATCTGTTTGTTCTGAGTGCAAAGTAAGGTAACATGTATTAAGAACGGGTTAAGGCGGTTTGAAGTAAATATTACATTGATATTGCAAATGTATTACAAAGCCTGCTTACTAAGTAGACCCCGGCTTGCTTACTAAGTAGTTAGATACTCTACTTATCGAGTAGACGAAGGATTACTTAGTAAGTAAAGGACTTCTGTTTTAGTAAGTAGAGAAGGGGCTGTTCGATAACACGAAGCTTTTTCGATAGATGTTGTGGTTTTTTAGAATATAAACCTGTATATTTGCCACAAACTTAAAAACTTAATAACCTATTTTTATCATGAACAAATTACTCTCGTGTGGCGTGTTTGCGGTCACATTACTTTTATCAGCCTGTGATTCGCAGCCCAAACAAGAGCCTATAGCCGACGTTATCGACCGTGGTCTGAAGGCTTCAACCGAACAAGCTATTCTGATGGCTAAAGACCTCGAAAACCAGGAAGGGCGTCTTCCTAAAGCAATCAATAAAGAAGGAACGCTTGAAACCAGCGACTATTCCTGGTGGTGTAGCGGTTTCTTCCCGGGAGAACTGTGGTATCTCTACGAAAACAATCCGACTCCCGAATTAAAGAAATATGCGGAGATGTATACCGACCGGGTGGAAGAAGTGAAGAATATCACTTATAGCCATGATGTCGGCTTTATGCTTTATTGCAGTTACGGTAATGGCTATCGCCTGACCGGCAAACCGGAATATAAAGATGTGATGCTGACAGGTGCAAACTCGCTGGCAACTCGTTTTGACGAACGGGTAGGAGCGATCCGCTCATGGGATTTCAATAAAAAGATCTGGCAATTCCCGGTTATTATCGATAACATGATGAACCTGGAGTTCTTTAGCTGGGCTTCGAAAGCTTCCGGCGACGACCGTTTTCGTAAGATGGCTATCTCTCATGCCGATAAAACACTGAACAACCATTTCCGTGATGACTACAGTTGCTATCATGTGGTTTCTTACGATACGATAACAGGTGTCCCCCATAAGAAACAAACCCATCAGGGAGCAGCCGACGAATCGGCATGGGCTCGCGGTCAGGCATGGGCGTTGTATGGATTTACTATGATGTATCGCGAAACCGGTAAACCGGAATATCTGGATCAGGCCAAGCATATCGCTGTCTTTATCATGAACCATCCGAATATGCCGGCTGATAAGGTACCGTACTGGGACTTCGACGCTCCGGGTATTCCTGATGTTCCGAGAGATGCTTCGGCTGCCGCTATTATGGCTTCAGCCCTGATCGAGTTGAGCCAGTTGGATAAGAGCGAGAGTGCAAAGAGTTATCTGGATTTTGCCGAACAGCAGGTTCGCTCGTTGACAACTCCCGAATATCTGGCAGCGAAAGGGACGAACTGTAATTTTGCCCTGATGCATTCTACCGGCCATTTCCCCGGAAACAGCGAAGTGGATGTTCCGTTGAGCTACGCCGATTATTATTATGTAGAAGCATTGATGCGTTTAAAGAAACTGACCGAAAAATAATATTCCATGACTAATCTATTATTAAAAACAACAGCTATTTTAGTATGCTGCCTGTGTTTCTCCCTCACTGGAAAGGCACAGCAGGATGGTACGCAGGATCGGGCTTTCTGGGTGGAAACTTTAACCCGTATTGCCGACCCGGTATTGACAAACCTGAGTAACAATACGCTGAAAAAGAATATGCCTTACGAATCCCTGTCGAAAGACAGAAGCGATTTTTCCCACCTGGAAGCAGTCGGGCGCCTGGTATGCGGTATTGCTCCCTGGTTGGAGCTGGGCCCTGATAATACACCGGAAGGAAAATTGCGTGATAAATATATCAAACTGACCGTGAAGGGATTGAAGAATGCCGTTAATCCGGAGTCTCCCGACTATCTGGTCTTCGGTAAACCTTATCAGCCGTTGGTGGATGCCGCTTTTCTGGCACAGGGATTACTCCGTGCTCCGAAACAGTTGTGGGGAAACCTGGATCCGCAGGCGAAAGAATGGATGATCACGGAACTGAAACGTAGCCGTGGCATCAAACCGTGGGAGAATAACTGGCTTTTGTTTGCTTCCACAGTTGAGGCAGCCCTGCTTGAATTTACAGGCGAATGCGATATGGATCGTCTGACGTATGGTGTGAAGAAATTCCGTGACGAATGGTATAAAGGCGATGCGTTGTATGGCGACGGCCCTGCTTTCCACATGGATTATTATAACAGCTTCGTTATCCATCCGATGCTGACAGATGTCCTGCTGATCATGAAGAAACATAACCTCGAAGGGGCTGATTTTGCCGAAACACAGTTGTCCCGTCATACACGCTATGCAGAACAACTAGAACGTTTTATTTCACCGGAAGGAACTTTCCCGGTGGTGGGTCGTTCTATCGTATACCGTTTCGGAGCTTTCCATGCGTTGGCACAAGCCAGTCTGATGCACATCCTGCCTGAACGGGTAAAACCGGCCCAGGTTCGTTGCGGTATGACTGCCGTGATCCGCAATGTGATGAAATCACCGAAGAACTTCGATGCAAACGGTTGGCTGCGTGTCGGTTTCACCGGTGAACAAATTGATATGTCGGAGTCTTATATAAATACGGGAAGTGTATATCTTTGTGCGGTAGGCCTGTTACCTTTGGGACTGCCGGCAACAGACGAATTTTGGTCGGCTCCTTATACCGAATGGACGAATCTTCGTGCCTGGAACGGGGAAAGTGATGTAAAGGCTGATCATGCATTGAAGTAAATAGTAACAAAATAAATAGAATCAGAATGAAAACAAATTATGAATTGCGTTATGCTGCGCATCCGGAAGATGCCAAGCAATATGATACCAAACGTATTCGCCGGGATTTCCTGATCGAAACAGTGTTTGCGCCGAATGAAGTAAATATGGTTTATTCTATGTACGACCGTATGATCGTGGGCGGTGCAATGCCGGTAGGCGAAGTGCTCCAACTCGAAGCGATCGACCCGCTGAAAGCTCCTTATTTCCTGACTCGTCGCGAAATGGGTCTTTTCAATGTCGGTGGCCCCGGTATTGTAAAGGCTGGTGATGCCACTTTCGAACTGGACTTTAAAGAAGCTCTTTACCTGGGTTCGGGCGACCGCGAAGTGACTTTCGAAAGCAAGGATGCAAAGAATCCGGCTAAGTTCTATTTCAACTCCACTACGGCTCACCGTAATTATCCGGATAAGAAAGTAACGAAAGCGGATGCCGTTGTCGCTGCTATGGGCTCGCTGGAAATGTCGAACGACCGTAACATCAACAAGATGATCGTTAACCAGGTATTGCCGACCTGCCAGTTGCAGATGGGTATGACCGAACTGAAACCGGGTAGTGTATGGAACACAATGCCGGCTCATGTTCACAGCCGCCGTATGGAAGCTTATTTCTATTTCGATATTCCCGAAGATCAGGCTATCTGCCACTTTATGGGTGAGGTAGACGAGACACGTCATATCTGGATGAAAGGCGATCAGGCTGTTTTATCTCCTGAATGGTCTATCCACAGTGCCGCTGCTACACATAATTATACCTTTATCTGGGGAATGGGTGGCGAGAACCTGGATTACGGCGATCAGGATTTTTCTAAAATTACGGACTTAAAATAATCGAATACTAACATGGTAAATTTCTCATTAGAAGGTAAAGTAGCTCTTGTAACAGGTGCTTCTTACGGTATTGGTTTTGCATTGGCTTCTGCTTTTGCGCAGGCCGGAGCAAAGATTGTCTTCAACGACATCAAACAGGAACTGGTGGATAAAGGTCTGGCTGCTTACAAAGCGGAAGGTATCGAAGCAAAAGGTTATGTTTGCGACGTAACCAACGAAGAGCAGGTAAATGCAATGGTTGCCCAGATCGAGCAGGAAGTGGGTGTGATCGATATCCTGGTGAACAATGCCGGTATCATCAAACGCATTCCGATGCATGAAATGTCTGCTGCCGAATTCCGCCAGGTAATCGATGTGGATTTAAATGCTCCGTTCATCGTTTCTAAAGCTGTTATCCCTTCTATGATCAAGAAAGGTCACGGAAAGATCATCAATATCTGTTCGATGATGAGCGAGCTGGGACGTGAAACAGTTTCTGCTTATGCGGCTGCTAAAGGTGGTTTAAAGATGCTGACACGTAATATCGCTTCCGAATACGGTCAATATAACATCCAGTGTAATGGTATCGGCCCGGGTTATATCGCCACTCCGCAGACTGCTCCGCTCCGCGAAATCCAGCCTGACGGTTCGCGCCATCCGTTCGATTCGTTTATCATTGCAAAGACACCGGCTGCCCGTTGGGGAACTCCGGAAGATTTGATGGGTCCGGCTGTGTTCCTGGCGTCAGATGCGTCGGACTTTGTAAACGGACATGTATTATATGTAGATGGTGGTATCCTGGCTTATATTGGAAAGCAACCGTAATAAAATAACCTGGTAAAAGCTATTACAGTATTTATCGGAATAAAAAATTCCTTCCGGGAGAAATTCATATCTCTTTCGGAAGGAATTTTATTTTCTATGGATACGATATATAACAGGTTAAGCAAATATAGAGCAAGCCAGGTCTGTATCGCTACAAATCCTGGCTTTCCGATAAACGTGTGTCTATTTATCGTATGTATAGGTTTTAATTAATGCTCCTACAATTGGTGCTTTTCCATTTGCTTACAACGGATTTTGCTCCATCAACGGATTAGCGTCCATTTCCTGTTTCGGTATCAGGAACAGAAGCTCTTTTGCTCCTGCTTCAAAATAACCAGCCTTGTCCCAGAACGTTTCATTGTGTCCTTTGTTGCGTCTGTCCATAGCGATATTCAAACGTTTGATATCGAACAGGCGGAAACCGTCTCCCCACAGATCGCAACGACGTTCCATTAAAATATGCTGGATCAAAGCCTCTCCCGTAACAGTCGGTTTCTGAGCTTCCGGATCGCGGTTTTTAGTCAGCTCGTAAATAACATCCTGCGCTTCCGTATCTCTATTCTGTCGTGCTAA
Organism: Parabacteroides sp. HGS0025; assembly: GCF_000969845.1. Taxonomy (NCBI): domain Bacteria; kingdom Pseudomonadati; phylum Bacteroidota; class Bacteroidia; order Bacteroidales; family Tannerellaceae; genus Parabacteroides; species Parabacteroides sp. HGS0025. The sequence continues at coordinate 1,158 of NZ_KQ033903.1, read as the reverse complement.
TGCTTCCGCTTCGATCAGATACATTTCTCCCGATTTCATGTAGATATAATCGTTCGTCCACTCTCCGAAACCGGTAAATTTATAACCGATGCGATCTTCATCGAATAGCTGTTTGCGTTGGTCGCTATCAGCCATATAGTCGATGATTTCCGTACTGCCTAACTTAAAGCTACCCATGGATGCATATCCTCCGAAATCCGGATCCACATGCGAAAAGAAAGAGGCGTAACTGGTCTGTTGCTCATCGATCAGTACAGCTCCCCAGATCCATTCGCTGTCATTGGCATCGTTCCAGCCATTTTTATAATTACTTGTCAGGGCATAACCTTGACGTGCCTTATGTGCCATATCGGCAGCGGTTACCCAATCACCGGTTGTCAAAGCAAAACGGGCTTTCAGGCCTTGTGCTACATTCAAATTGATATGGGATTTATTCGGGCGGGATTCATCCGACTCAGTCAATAATGTAATAGCTTGATCGATATCACTGAAAATTTGCTCATATACAGCTGCTACTGTGGATCGTGGTTTGGATTCTCCGCTATTGTCCAACACCAAAGGAACCCCTAGCTGGGTATTATTCCCGTTATAATCATACCGATTGGCAAACATTTGCACTAACTGCCAATATGAATAAGCCCGGTAAGCGAATGCCTGCCCTTTTATATTCTTAACAAGGCTTTCATTTAAAGCTGCATCGGAAGCCTCATCTATATTTGCAAGAAGTATATTTGTATTATCTATGATATCATAGTAATAAGACCAGGCGAATTCCAAGTCAGCAGAATTAATATTCCGGCTATTCAGATATTGATACCAAGCTACGAACCAACCGTATCCACGTTCCAGTTGCAGGTAGTCATCCGCCATAAAGTCTATAATGATATCGATGGATTTCTGACCAAATCGTCCATGATTGTCATAGTACGCGTAGGTAGAACGGTGAATGCCGTTAAGTGCTGTTTCCGCACCGTTCACAGTAGAGAACAGACTCTCGTCTGTAACACTGTTAGTCGGAACCCTTTCCAGATAATCCTCGCTGCATCCCGAAGTAATTAGCAGAGATGTGCCTAATATAATGGAATAAATTATTTTTTTCATTGCTTGATCGATTTTAGAATGTTACATTAATACCTAAACTCACTACACGATTCGGTA
>NZ_KQ033902.1:4363869-4456369 GCF_000969845.1 Parabacteroides sp. HGS0025 | reverse complement strand
GCGAAGCATGAAGCTCCCTTGCAGGATCTTCAGCGTGCGATCGGTTATGTCAGGGCTCATGCGGAAGAGATGAATATCGATCCTCAGCGTATTGGCGTGATGGGATTTTCGGCTGGAGGTCACCTTTCTGCAATGGTTAGTAATAATTTTGATAAACGTACTTATCCGGCAGTGGATGCTGCCGATAAAGTCAGTTGCCGTCCTGATTTCTGCTTGTTGGTTTATCCGGCTTACCTGGATGGTGAGAACTTTCAGTTGGCTCCGGAATTGAAGGTGACTTCTGCTACTCCGCCTACTATGCTTGTGCAGACGGAAGATGATAAATCATATATCAATAGTAGTCTTTTCTATTATTATGCTTTGAAAGAAGCCGGTGTTCCTGCCCGGATGCATTTATATAGCAAAGGAGGTCATGGCTATGGACTGAGAGACACAGGAGCTGCTGTGAATGAATGGCCGGACAGAGCCGAAGACTGGTTCCGTGAACTGGGTGTGATTGAATAAAAAATCTAAATAGAGTACGAGGATACGGAGATTCTTTGTATCTTTGTACTCACAAATCATGGGGATGACCGGTTTAGACAGCGGGTAGAAGTGGTTTGTAAGCATGTAGTGCGTGGTTGGCTTGCACTTAAATCTCAGACAACGAACAATTAACTGGCGAAAATAATTACGCTCTCGCTGCTTAATCGAAGTATAGTAGATTCAAGCTTAATCCCTGCAAAAGTTGCGGGGACGTGACATCACCCGGATGCTGTGGCTTCGAAGCTTTCCGATCAGGTGGTGCAGCAATATCGGAGATAGTCTGAAATGAGCCTCGGGTCTCAGGCGAAAATTTAGAGGATAAGGATTAAGTGGGTGGCTTCGGTCTTGCTTGATCCCGACAATCGAAAGCGAAGATAAACATGTAGAAAGCAGATTAATTCCTCGTTTGGACGAGAGTTCGAATCTCTCCATCTCCACACAAAAAAGGCTTGCACCATCCGGTAGCAAGCCTTTTTTGTTGTTATGTGATGATTTATAAATCCATTCGTTTATTGGTTTCCGGTTGGGAAACTCCCATATAAGAATACTGATAATCGCCTGCACTCTGGTGAGGAAGTATGTTTACGGATTTTATTGCAATATTTCGACCTGTTTTAGTTGCTACCAGACATGTGCTGTGTAGCTTTCTGTTTTCCAGATCAAACACCTTTTCCGGATTGAAATGCTGTCCGTTAATGCGAACTTCAAAATGTAAATGTTCGGTAGTGGCTCTACCGGTTCGTCCTGTTAATCCGACCGGTTCACCTGCTTTCACACGATCTCCCACCTTGACCAGATTTTTGGAGTTATGGCTGTAAACTGTTTCTAGTCCATTATAATGACGTATAACAACGACATTCCCGTAAGCAGCATAAGGCTTAGCCATGCGGACGATTCCATCGAAAGCGGCAACGATAGTATCGTTGGCACAAGTCTTCAGATCGACTCCCGAATGATGTCTTCTGCGACCGGCATAAGCCGATATTACTTTCGCTCCAGGTAGAGGAAAAGCGTAATCTTCCTTGGATATCAACCCGAGATCGATGATCAAAGAATTTTCGTCACACAGTAATTTAGGGTCAGGAACAGCGATGTCTGCTTTTTCCCGGGGAGAGAAGTTCTCTGTTATATCTTTACGGGCATATTCTGTTTTTCCTAATTCCGGTGTCGGTTGAAGGAATATATATTCAACCGAAGGTAGAGGAATATCTGTAGATGGAGGAACTATAACCACTTCCTGTTCTGTAGACGGAGACAGTGTTTGCACTGCAGAACAGGTGGTTAGTGTCAGTAATGTAGTAAAAGATAATATATAACTATAGATATTAGACATTATAAAAACATTTTTCAGACGAACAAAAGTAGAAAAAACAATCCAGTCTAAAGTCTTAAATGGGAATACTTTATAGTTCTTTTTCATTTCTTTATGCTTTTCAAAGATCTGTAAATAGGATTAATGGAGGTTAGAATAAAAAAAGGTGCCAACCGAAGTTGAGCACCTTTCTCTTTATAAATCGCTAAGAAATGAAATAATAATGCTGCTTATTTCTTAAAAAGTGACTTGGCTATACCCATTTCAAGGCCGCGAAGTTCAGCTAAGCCTCTCAAACGACCGATACATGAATAACCGGGGTTTGTTTTCTTTTTCAGGTCGTCTATCATCTGATGGCCATGATCCGGACGCATAGCGATAGAACAGCCGCGTCTTTGCTGTAGTTCCAACAGGGCTTTCATAACACCGTACATATCTACATCTCCTTCCAGGTGATTGGCTTCATAGAAGTTCCCTTCATCGTCTCGCTGGGTACTGCGGAAGTGAACGAAATCGATACGATCGCCATAACGTTCCATAATCCCTGCCAGATCGTTGTCGCTGCGTACGCCGAATGAACCTGTGCACAGACACAATCCGTTGCTCTTGTTAGGAACTGCTTCGATTAATTTCTTGAAATCCTCTTCCGTACTCAGGATGCGCGGCAGGCCGAGAATAGAGTAGGGAGGATCGTCCGGATGGATAACCAGTTTTACACCGGCTTCGTCGGCTACGGGGGCGATCTCCTGCAGGAAGTAGATCAGATTAGCACGCAATTTTTCCGCATCAATATCCTTATAACGATCCAATGCTTCCTGGAATTGTTCGATAGTGAAGCTCTCTTCCGATCCGGGCAGGCCGGCAATCATATTGCGGGTAAGCAAATGACGATCCTCTTCGCTCATGGAGTCGAAGCGGGCTTTCGCTTTCGCCTTTTCTTCTGCGGAGTAATCCATTTCTGCTCCCGGACGCTTCAGGATGAAAAGGTCGAATGCTACGAAAGCTGCCCGTTCGAAACGGAGTGCTTTGGAACCATCCGGCATTGTATAGGCAAGATCGGTACGTGTCCAGTCGAGTACAGGCATGAAGTTGTATGTCACTACATTCACCCCGCATTTACCAAGATTACGTAGACTTTCCTTGTAGTTATCAATATATTTTTGAAATTCTCCGGTTTGTGTTTTGATATGTTCATGAACAGGAACACTTTCAACAACAGACCAAGTTAAACCTACTTCTTCGATCAGCTCTTTCCGTTTCATGATCTCCTCTACTGTCCATACTTCCCCGTTAGGAATATGATGCAGAGCATTAACGATACCGGTAGCACCGGCTTGTTTGATATCCCAAAGGCTGACAGGATCATTCGGCCCGTACCAACGCCATGTTTGTTCGCATAAATACATAATATGTATAGTGTTTATTGGGTTATTAAATTGAGAATGCATCGAAACCACCGTCAACGATGGCGATTGTGCCCGTTACGAATTTAGATGCGTCACTTATTAAATATTGAATGGTACCGAACAATTCTTCCGGTGCTCCTAAACGTCTGAACGGTGTATGAGCGATAACAGATTTAGCACGGTCTGTATAAGAACCGTCCGGATTTGTCATCAAAGTTCTGTTCTGTTCTGTCAGGAAAAATCCCGGGGCGATTGCATTTACGCGCAGACCTTCACCGAATTTGATTGCTAATTCGCCTGCCATGTATTTAGTCAGGTTAGATATAGCAGCTTTAGCTGCACCGTAGCCAACGACACGTGTCAATGGGCGCAAAGCCGATTCGGATGAGAAGTTTACGATCGCACCTTCTTTTTGCTGAGCCATTACTTCTGCGAAGACCATTGTCGGGAGAACCGTACCGAAAAGGTTCAGGTCGACAACTTTTTTGAAAGCATCGATCTGCAAGTCGAAGATATTGCTATCAGGTCCGATTGTTGCACCGGCCATGTTTCCTCCGGCAGCATTCAGTAATGCATCGATACGGCCATATTTGGCAAGGATATCTTTCTTATTCTGTTCAAGGATTTCTTTATTCAGCACATCAGTCAGGAAAAAACAAGCTTCGCCACCTTTGGCTTTGATGTCTGCAACGATTTTTTCACCTGTCTCAACAGCACGGTCAAGAATTACTACTTTGGCACCTTCTTCAGCCAGATGACCTGCAATTCCACTACCCAGAATACCGGCTCCTCCGGTAATAATGACAACTCTGTCTTTAATACAAAATAAATTAGCCATTTTATGTATGATTTTATTGTGATATTTCCATTTTGCGCTCGATTTGTGGGCGAACACACATCGGGCGCAAATGTATACTATTTATTTGTCAAACAAAAAAAATAGAGGGGAAAAATGATAAATTATGCCATTAAATATAATTATTGTAATACTTAATGTTCTCTTTTATAAGTATATCAATCGGCATATAGTTTATCTGTTCGATTTTTTCCTTCAATACCAGGTGCCGGAATAAGGCACGCACACAATTGAATCCCTGTACTTCCGGTCGCTGGGCGATCAGGTGGGTGATGTGCCCGCTATTCAGATAGTCCAGATTGGAGTCGATCACATCATATCCAATCAGCCTGAAGCGTTTGTCGGTATCCCTATGCCGGAAATAGTCTCCCAGTACATGTGCTCTGGAATTAAAGATGATGCCGGCTTGTATTTCCTCATGCGTGGCGAAGAATGAATCGAGAATATCTTTATTCTCCTTTGATTCGTCTGCGTGAATATGTACCGGGAATATCTTTCCCTGAAAGTCGTGTCCGTACAGATAATCACGGAAACCTTCCTCGCGTTTCATAACCTGGGTAGAATGCATGTCGCCTTTCCGGATGAAACGGAAGATCGCGATATTGTCTTCAGGCTGTATCTGTTCGAATAACAGGCGTCCGGCAATGTATCCTGAGTCGTACGAATTGGTTCCGTAGTAGGCTATGCAATTCGTATTTTCGATAAAGGCATCGATCAGTACATAAGGAATCTCCAGTTTGTCGAGTTGTTGGGTGAGTTGCAAAACGCTTTCCTTGAATAAAGTAGCGATGATTACTCCCTGGCAATCGGATTTTTCAATTACGGGGATCAGATTGTCGAAACTGGTTTTGTCATACTGGTCGAAACACATCCGTTCGATTTCAACGTTATAGCTGAACAGTTCCTGCTCTGCTTTATCGATACCTTCCGATAGTTTTGCCCAATATTCTCCTTCGGCAAAAGAAGGAGTGAGCGTTATGAAGTGATATTTCTTCTTCAAGGCAAGCGAACGGGCTATCAGATTCGGATGATAGTCTATCTCTTTCAATACTTTTTCAACCTTTTTCTGAGCTTCTTCAGATACCTTACCACGATTGTGCAGGATACGGTCGACCGTTCCGGTCGATACTCCGGATAACTCTGCTATATCTTTTATTCTATATGTTTTCCCCATAGGGCTATTAGTTATTTATACTTCTTCAAGAATTTGCAAAGGTGCATTTAATTTACGAAAAACATAGGCATACATCATATATATAAGCGGCATTGCCACAAATATTCCTATACCTAACAGGATAAGACCTAAAATACAGATCCCGATCATAGCCAGCATCAGCATGAAAAGAGACATCTCTTGTCCACGGGTGATTTCCCAGCTGCGTTGGAGTGACTCGATTATTCCTGCATCATCTTCAACGATAAGAGCTGCATAGAACTGTAGCCTCAAAGCCAGGTAGATTCCCGGAATGATAAACAGACATAACCCCAAAGTAACGATGATTGCCATAAGAATATTGGCTACAAGATAAGTAATGATCTTTCGGGCCTGCTGTCCGTAAGCCGAGAATTGAGGTTCTTCTCCGTCCAAAGCCTGGAATATATTTTTCATGTACCCCAGAGCAAAAATACAAGAGATGATGCAACTGATCAGATTAATAACGATCGCTCCCATTACCGATTGCTGTATAGGCATTGCAAATACCCCTAATGTAAAAGAAATAATGCTCATACCTATTATCAATCCGGATAAAACCCATATCTGAGCCTTGGTCCGTTGCCATGAAGTACTACATACTTCGGAAATTGAAAATTTAGATCCCATCAGATTGTAGATTATAAAGTTTAAAAGATAGCTGTAAATTTAAGGTAAATTATTGAATAAACAAATTATGCCCTGAATTTGTATAGCAATTTGGACTAATTTACTTTCGAACGGTCAAAAAATAAGCTATGTGTTTGATCTCTACATATAAATAAGCTATTTTTTAGTATAAAAGAATGTATAAACGGGAAAAGTACAATAAAAAGACTTTACATTTGTACGTTTTTTTAGATATGAGTCCTTCAAAAATCGAGCCTGATAAAACAAGACTTTGAATCGTTTGCAAGAAAATATACTAGGCAGAAATATATTAAATTATGAATATGAATAGACAAATGTTGAGAACTACTATTACCCAGTTTAGGCAAATTGCATTATTTGCAGTGGGAGTGTCTTTATTAACCGCCTGTGGAAACAGCCAGAGTGGTATGAAATTAGGCGACAGCGAATACGCTGTTCTGGCCCTTAATTCTTCTTCCAGCAATCAGACAACGTCTTATCCGGCGACTATCAGAGGTACGCAGGATATCGAAGTGCGTCCCCAGGTGTCAGGGTTTATTGTAAAGTTGTGTGTCGATGAAGGTGCAACAGTCCGCAAAGGGCAGCCCTTGTTTGAAATTGATCCTACGCAGTATAAGGCAACTGTGAATCAGGCTAAAGCTGCTGTGGCTATGGCTAAAGCTAATGTTAATACGTTGAAGCTAACAGAGAAGAACAAGAAAGATTTGTTCGACAAAGCGATTATCAGTTCCTTTGAATATCAGACAGCTGTTAATCAGTTGTTGTCGGCAGAAGCAACGTTGGCGCAATCGGAAGCTTCTTTGGTGAGTGCAAATCAGAATTTATCTTTTTGTACGGTGACCAGCCCGTCCAACGGTGTTGTGGGTACTTTCCCGTACCGTGTCGGAAGTTTGGTTAGTCCTTCTGTGGCAGAACCGTTGACCACTGTCTCTGAGATCGGTGATGTTTATGTTTATTTCTCGATGACGGAAAAAGAATTGCTGCAACTGACAAAGGCAGGCGGCACGCTGAAAGAACAGTTGGATAAGATGCCGGCAGTTCAGTTACAGCTGGCTGACGGAACAATGTTGGCGGAAACTGGTAAGATCGACGCTGTCAGCGGTGTTATCGACCAGTCTACCGGTTCGGTAAGTATGCGTGCAGTTTTCCCGAACAACCAGAATATATTGAGAAGCGGTGGTACAGGTAATGTCGTATTCCCTTACTCAATGGATAATATCATTATGATCCCTCAGTCTGCTACGGTGGAAATTCAGGATAAGAAGTTTGTATATGTTCTGCAACCTGATAATACAATTAAGAATGTTGAAATTCAGATTTCTTCTTTGAACGATGGCAAGAGCTATCTGGTAACAAAAGGCTTGAAGTCCGGTGACAAGATCGTTGTCGAAGGTGTTCAGAGTTTAAGGGACGGTCAGGAAATTAAGCCGATCACACAGGCTGAGCAGGCTGCTAAGTTTCAGCAGGCGATGAAAGACCAGAACGAAGGAAACTTAAAAACAGCTTTTAATTAATTAAAGGTATTATAGAATTAGCCGGGTTACACCTGATGCTATTCGTATATAAAAAAGTAACATATGAAATTAGATAGATTTATTAACCGTCCGGTGCTTTCAACGGTGATCTCCATCCTGATTGTCATCCTGGGTATATTAGGTTTGTTCACATTGCCTATTACCCAATATCCGGACATTGCGCCTCCTACCGTTTCGGTAAGGGCCACTTATACAGGTGCCAATGCGCAGACTGTATTGAATAGTGTGATTGCGCCGCTGGAAGACCAGATCAACGGGGTAGAGAACATGATGTATATGACATCAAATGCATCCAATAACGGTTCTGCCGATATTTCCATATACTTCAAGCAGGGTACCGACCCGGATATGGCGGCGGTAAACGTTCAGAACCGTGTGTCTATGGCACAAGGTCTGTTGCCTGCCGAAGTAACGAAGATCGGTGTAACTACCCAGAAACGCCAGAACTCCATGCTGGTTGTTTTTGCCGTATATGATGCGGAAGACCGTTACGACCAGAAGTTCCTGGAAAACTATGCAAAGATCAACCTGATCCCGGAAGTACAGCGTGTGCCCGGTGTTGGTGATGCCAACGTGTTGGGTACCGACTACTCTATGCGTATTTGGTTGAAGCCGGATGTGATGGCCCAATACAAGCTGGTGCCTAATGATGTATCGAATGTGCTGGCTGAACAGAATGTGGAGGCTGCTCCGGGTTCTTTCGGTGAACAGGGAAACCAGTCGTTCCAGTATACGATCCGTTACAAAGGACGTTTGCAGACTGCTGAAGAGTTTGATAATATCGTAGTTAAAGCATTGCCCGATGGTGAAGTACTTCGTTTGAAAGACATTGCCGATATCGAGTTGGGACGTTTGACTTATAACTATGTGAATAAGGTAAACGGCCATAATGCAGTAGCATGTATCGTTTACCAGATGCCGGGAACGAATGCAACAGAAACCATCAACAATATCCAGGATTTGCTGGTGAAATCGGAAAGCACCATGCCTCCGGGTATGAAGGTGGAAGTATCTATGAATGCCAACGACTTCTTGTATGCCTCTATCCATGAGGTTCTCAAGACCTTGCTGGAAGCCTTTATCCTCGTGTTTATCGTGGTATATGTGTTCCTGCAAGACTTACGTTCAACCCTGATCCCGGCTATTGCGATTCCGGTAGCCTTGATCGGTACATTCTTCCTGTTGTCACTGATCGGATTTAGTATCAACTTGTTGACACTTTGTGCGATGGTATTGGCCATTGCGATTGTGGTCGATGATGCGATAGTCGTCGTCGAGGGGGTCCATGCCAAGTTGGACCAGGGATATAAATCGGCGAAACAGGCATCTATTGATGCGATGAGTGAACTTGGTGGTGCGATCGTTTCTATTACCTTGGTGATGATGTCCGTGTTTATCCCCGTAAGTTTCATGGGAGGTACAGCCGGTATATTCTATCGTCAGTTCGGTGTGACTATGGCTATTGCCATCGGTTTGTCAGCATTGAATGCCTTGACTTTGAGTCCGGCGCTTTGTGCGATCTTCCTGAAACCTCATGACGAACATGCAGAAAAGAAGACAACTTTCGTTTCCCGTTTCCATACTTCTTTCAACGTGGCATACGATTCGCTGCTGAAAAGTTATAAGAAACGCGTTTTGTTCTTTATCCAGAAGAAATGGCTGGCATTCGGAACTGTAATCGCTTCTGTCGCTTTATTGGTATTCTTCATGCAGGTAACGCCGACCGGTATGGTGCCGAATGAAGATATGGGTACAATCATGGGCGCTGTGACACTGCCTCCCGGAGCCTCTCAGGAACGTACCATTGAAATCATGGAACGTGTAGATAGCCTGATCGCATCCGACCCCGCTGTAAAATCACGTACGGCTATTACCGGTTTTAGCTTTATCGGTGGACAAGGACCTTCTTACGGTTCATTCATCATCAAGCTGAAAGACTGGGATGAACGTTCGATGACACAGAGTGCGGAAGTTGTTTACGGTAGCTTGTTCATGCGTGCACAGAAAGTAGTGAAAGATGCGCAGGTATTGTTCTTTACTCCGCCTATGATTCCGGGTTATTCGGCTTCCAGTGATATCGAGTTGAACATGCAGGATAAGACAGGGGGTAGCCTGGAGAAATTCTTTGAAGTATCCAAAGACTATATGGCAGCTTTGACAGCCCGTCCGGAGATTAAGTCGGCTCAGACTACTTTCAACCCGAACTTCCCGCAGTATATGATCGACATCGATGCGGCAGCTTGTAAGAAAGTCGGTATCAGCCCGAGCGATATCCTTATGACGTTGCAAGGTTACTATGGTGGTTTGTATGCTTCCAACTTCAACCGTTTCGGTAAGATGTACCGTGTAATGGTACAGGCCGATCCGGCTATGAGAGCCAATATGGAGTCGTTGAAAAATATCAAGGTGAGAAACGGTAACGAAATGGCACCGATCTCCCAGTTTATCACCATAGAAAAAGTATATGGGCCGGATATTATCAGCCGTTTTAATATGTATACATCTTTGAAGGTGATGGTTGCTCCTGCTGATGGATTCACCAGCGGGCAGGCATTGAAAGCCCTAGAAGAAGTGGCAAGTACGACACTTCCTGCCGGTTTCGGTTACGAGCTGGGAGGTATGGCGCGTGAAGAGGCTGAGACAAGCGGTAGTACGACCGGTTTGATCTTCGTTCTTTGTTTCGTGTTCGTTTACCTGTTGCTGAGTGCCCAGTATGAAAGTTACGTATTGCCGCTGGCCGTATTGCTCTCCATCCCGTTCGGTTTGATGGGTAGCTTCCTGTTCGTTCAGGGCTGGGCAGCGTTAGGTAGCATTCCGGCATTGAAGATGATATTGGGAACGATGTCGAATAACATCTATATGCAGATCGCGTTGATCATGTTGATGGGTCTGTTGGCGAAGAACGCTATCTTGATCGTAGAGTTCGCCCTTGACCGTCGCCGCATGGGTATGAGTATTACCTGGGCTGCCGTGTTAGGAGCTGCTGCCCGTTTGCGTCCTATCCTGATGACCTCCCTGGCGATGGTAGTCGGTTTGTTGCCGATGATGTTCGCCTTCGGTGTAGGTGCTCACGGTAACCGTACATTGGGTACTGCTGCTATTGGCGGTATGTTTGTCGGTATGATCTTCCAGATCCTGATCGTTCCGGCTCTGTTCGTAGTATTCCAGTACCTGCAGGAAAAGGTTAAACCGATCGAGTGGGAAGATCTGGACAACAGCGATTTGAATACGGAAATAGAACAGTACGCTAAAAAATAAGTGAGAAGACAATGAAAAAGAAACAAATTATATATATGATGTGTGCGACCGCTCTGCTGAGCAGTTGCCACATCTACAAAGCATACGATCGTCCTGATACGATCACGGCTGACGGTATTTATCGTGATCCGGTATCAGCGACGGATACACTGGCTGCGGATACGACCAATATGGGAAATCTTCCCTGGCAGGAAGTCTTCCGCGATCCCAAACTGCAGGCTCTGATTGAAGAAGGTCTGGCAAATAACGTAGATATGCAGGCTGCCATTCTCCGTGTGGAAGAAGCGAAAGCCTTGCTGACTTCTGCCCGCCTGTCTTTCCTTCCGTCCTTAAACCTGGCACCGCAAGGATCCGTGACCACAATGGGCGGTTCCAGCTATGCAAAAGCCTATACTTTACCGGCGGCAGCTAACTGGGAAGTCGATTTGTTCGGCAAACTGCTTAATGCAAGCCGCGACCAGAAAGCGATCTATCTGCAGAGCCAGTATTCGCAACAGGCTGTTCGTTCGCAACTGATCGGCGGTATTGCCAACGCTTATTTCACTTTGCTGATGCTCGACCGTCAGGTGGAGATCACTACAGAAACAGTCGATATCTATAAAGAAAATGTACGTGCGATGGAGGCAATGAAAGAAGCCGGTATGACTACCGAAGCTGCCGTTGTCCAGATGAAAGCCGTATATCATCAGGTATCGTCTTCTCTGATCAACCTGAAACGCCAGGTGCGCGAAGTGGAGAATTCTTTGTCCGTACTGCTGGCAAAAGCACCGCAAACAATCGAACGCGGCCGTTTGGATGAACAGGTCATTCCTGACGAGATCATGGCCGGCGTACCTTTGCAGTTGCTGGAAAACCGTCCGGATGTGAAGATCGCCGAAATGTCACTGGCCAGTGCTTATTATACGACCAATAAGGCGCGTGCCGCTTTCTACCCGGGATTGAACATCACTGCTACGGCAGGTTGGACGAACGGTTCCGGTATAACTATTTCCGATCCGGGTAAATTCATGTTCCAGGCATTGGCCTCATTGGCACAGCCTATCTTCAACAACGGAAAGCTGATGGCTAACCTGAAGGTGTCGAAAGCCGAAGAGAAGATCGCGCAGATGAATTATCAGCAGAAAATTCTGGAAGCCGGCAAGGAGGTAAGCAATGCGCTGCATCTGTATGATGTAACCAATAAGATGCTGGTTCAGGATAAAGAACAGATCGCGCAATTGGAGAAAGCCGTAGAATACACGAAAGCTTTGTTCCAGTCGGCACAGTCCACTTACCTGGAAATCTTATCGGCTCAACAAAGCCTTCTCAGTGCACAATTGACAGAAGTATCCGACAACGTTCAGCGTATGCAGGCTGTTATCAATCTGTATAGTGCTGTCGGAGGAGGAAGAGAGTAATAACCATTAAAACTCAGATTATTATGATTAGTCCGTTAGCTTATGTAGATGCCAGTGCAAAACTGGGTGCGAACGTAACCGTCCATCCTTTTGCCTACATCGATAAGAATGTAGAGATTGGCGATAACTGCGAGATCATGCCTCACGCCAGTATAATGAATGGCGCACGTTTGGGCAAAGGAAACCGTGTATTCAATGGTGCTGTCATTGCGGCGGAACCTCAGGATTTCAAATATAAAGGCGACAATACGCTGGTAGTTATCGGCGACGATAACGTGATCCGCGAAAACGTTGTCATCAACCGTGCCACCACACCGGACGGGCAGACGTTTATCGGTAACGGAAACTTCCTGCATGAAGGTGTACATATTTCGCATGATACACATATCGGCAACCATTGTGTGCTGGGTTATGGCAGCAAGGTGTCCGGTAATTGTTTCTTTGAAGATTATGCCATCTTCGGTGGTAATGTGTTGGCAAGCCAGGGAAGCCGTATCGGAACCTGGTCGATGACACAGACCGGTTGCCGTTTCCGTAAAGACGTGCCGCCTTATATCGTGGCAGCTCAGGAACCGACTACTTATTATGGAGTTAACTCGTTTATTTTGTCGCATCAGGGAGTTAGTGATAAGGTTATTAAACATATCAGCCATGCTTACCGTATCATTTACCAGGGTAACACCAGTCTGTTCGACGCCCTGCTGATGATCAAAGACCAGGTGCCGATGAGTGACGAGATACAGCATATCATTGATTTTATCAATGATTCGAAGCTGGGGATTATCGGAAGATAACTGTTCCGCTCTGAATTTGATTATATAAAAAACGGGATCTTCTTGAATGAGGATCCCGTTTTTTTATCCGGTTGTACGTATATTTATGTTTATAGGCAGATTATCGGCAAAACTTTCCACGGAGATACAAAATGAAAATCAATCTATTTCCATTCATTTGGTAAATCGGAAAAATCTGATAATCCGACACATTCGCTGAAACAGGAATAAAAATATTTAGGTTTGATAAATTCACCGGTCTTATCATTACGTTCATAGAGATGGACTTTATTATTTTCTATTATTGTATAGGGAGATTCTCCTGTCAGATTTTTACATCCGGCGAATGTGACCATTAAATTTTTTATTTCTTTACAATTATCAAACAATCCGAAAGGAATTTCCGTCAGGTTTTTACAATTTTGAAAAGTAGACATAAAGTCGGAAGCTTGTGTGCAGTTATTGAATAATCCGGATGGTATTTCCTTCAAATTGACACAATTATGAAAAGTACTGGCAAATGTCATAACTGATGAACAATTGTCAAACAAACCGGGAGGAATTTCTGTTAAACCTGTACAACCGTTGAATGTGTTTTTAAAAGATTCAACTTGTGTACAGTTATTGAATAATCCGGATGGTATTTCCTTTAGATTGACACAATTATTAAAAATACCGGCAAATGATATAACTGATGAACAATTACCAAATAAACCGGAAGGAATTTCAGTCAGGTTTATACAATTATGGAATGTATTCTTAAAAGATATAACCGATCCACAGTCTGCAAAAAGATCGGGAGGAATTATTGTTAACGGGCATTCGGAGAATGCATCTTCAAAAGATGTAACATCCGCAAGTGAACTTGAATCATAATTAGATAAATATGTTAAGTTAGTACATCCCTTAAATGCACTATACAGATTAGTTAGTCCGGTTTTTCCAAAATTATATATACCGGAAATACAAGCCAATTCTGATTCATCAAGTCCATTGGCGTTTATTTCTGTCACTGTGCCGGAAATAAGAATGAGATAGTCACCTTTTTTAGAATAAGTATGAGTAGGATAAGCCTCGGTAACTGTCTCCGGTTCCAGGTTATTGCCATCCCAGGCTATTTGACAATTAACAGTGCCAGTAAAAGGCAGTTTTATCGAAGCTCCGTCTGTTGTAGTTGTAATTATAAGCATCATTTTCTCTTCCAGAGGGATTTCAATATCCGGTTCTTTAATATCTTCTTTATCTTCTTTGTCACAACTAAAAAGATGAAGACATAAAATAATGAAAAAGAATAACTTTAGTCTTTGAAAAATTACTGTTTTCATGTATTGTTATTTATATTAGATACGTACGGTGTTATTTGAACAAGCGCAAAAGCTTACGGTTGGTAGTAGATAATAGTGTTTCATTTTTCTGGATTTTTTAATTAATAACTAGTGTTTATTTTACTTTGAATATCTTGCTATTGATCGAGTACAAATATTATAAGAATATTCGGTGGGAAAAAAAATAATCTGTGAATGGGGTGTTATAATCTATAAGACTGGGCATTGGGAAGGTAAATTATAATAATTCAGGAGATTTGTTCTGGTTATTCAGTATTAAAATGGCTGTACATTTCCCACTATTCGAGCGTGGAAAATGTACAGCATCAGACAAGAGGGTGTTATTCTATCACTAAATTCCAGGTCAAGTGAATAGCCGCCCTTTCCGAAATCATTAGCCTCTTCCGGCATCACATCACAAAGTGCCAGTATATTCTGTCCGAATTCTACCTGTGAGTAGATGATACCTTGTTGGTGTTCGTCGGCTACGTTGGGCATACATTCACCATAACGTCCCAGGTCGGCGATCTTACCATTGAAAATAGTTGCATAGAAGTTGGCGGCAGCTTCAGCTTTTCCGTCAAATGATACATGATGTGTTAATTTAATTTTGTTTCGTTTTATTTATTACAATGCAAAGATAAGGTGGCCGAGTGACAACCTTATGTCAGCAGTTGTCCAATAAAAGTTCATAATCTGCCACATCCAGCCAGCGGTCGAACTTACGGCCTACCTCATGGAAACAGGAGACCTGTTTGAAACCCAGCCGCTCGTGTAGTTTCACACTCGGTTCGTTGGGGATGGTGATGCAGGCTATCAGGGCATGGAAGGAGCGGCGGCGGCAATCGTCGATCAACAGATCCATCAATTGCTTTCCATATCCTTTGCCGGAGTGATCCGGGTGCAGGTAAATAGTCGTTTCGACAGTGGTGCGGTATGCTTTCTTTACTTTCCATTCGTGCGCATAACAATAACCGGCGACTTTCCCATCCTCTTCACAGACCCATGCCGGGTAATGTTCGATGATGGGGGCTAGCCGTTGACGCATTTCGGCTTCGGTGGGGACTTCGGTGTCGAATGTTATTACGGTGTTATGTACATAATAAGCATAAATGGAGACAATCCCAGGGATGTCGTTCAGGGTCATCGGGCGGATCATAAAGCAGTTTTTCCGCAAAGATAAATATTTATTTGAGGATATGACAGGGGGAGAGGAATTGGTTTGATAGACACATGGAACGAGGTCGATAGGGCCTCATTCCATGTGCAGAATGAATTACTTCAGTTCTTTGATCTTGATGTTCTTGAAGTGGACTTCATCTCCGTGATCCTGTAAAAGGATATGACCTTCTTCTGCTTCTCCGAAGGCAGGCCAATCAGCATATTTACTGCCGGCAACGAGAGCTCTCCACATCTGGTTGTTGCGGTTATATTCGACAACCAGCATACCGTTCAGCCAATGTTCGATATGATTACCTTTCACAACGATGCGGGCTGTGTTGAACTCATTTTTTTTGAACGGCTTCTCCTGGCAGGCCGGGATCAGGTCGTATAACGAGCCGACCGTGCGGTTGCCTTTTCTTCCCAGCTTGGCATCCGGATGTTTATCGTCGTCAAGTATCTGGAACTCGCAGCCGATAGCCGATCCTTCTCCTTTGTTCAGTTCCGGGTCGACGAAATATTTGATACCGCTGTTGGCTCCTTCCGTGATCCTGAAGTCGGCCACCAGTTCAAAGTTTTTATATGTTTTGATGGTGACGATATCTCCTCCGTTACCCGACTCTTTTCCTTTGGCTTTTTCAACCACCAGTTCGTTGCCGATGATATTCCAACCTTTTTCGGGGAAGTTCTGCAGCTTGGCTCCGCGCCAGCCGTTCGTAGTCTTTCCATCCCACAGGAGTTCCCAGCCCTCGTTCTTTTCCTGGCCGGTCAATACGTTGTCTGCCTGTGCAAATGCACTGATAGGAGCTAGTGTGCAGCTTATAAGTGCGAAATAGATAAATCCTTTTTTCATGATAAATGAATTGTAAGTTTAATATTTAATTGAATGATCCTATTAATAGTAACCTTCATTCTGTTCTTCGCTGATCTCTCCGACCGGATTCAGGCGGTCGATATGTTTCTGCGGGATCGGACGGAGCTTATGATAGGGTTTGATATGAATAGCTTCCGGATTATATTCCTTCACCCAGTCATACAGCAGTTCGCAGCGTACCAGGTCTTCCCAACGGTTGGTTTCTCCCAGTAATTCACGTCCCCGTTCATTGAGGATGAATGTGATGAAATCGTCCTTCAGGTCTGCCGCTGTTATTTTCAGATCCTCATAAGTGCTTTTCGTATCGTTACTGCCTCCTTCAAAGAGCCAGATCTGTTGATCTTTCTGTTCCCCATCAGACCATGCGGCACGTTTACGGATCACATTGATATATTCGGCGGCCTTATCGAAGTCACCTTTGCGGCCGGCAGCTTCGGCAGCCAGCAGATAGGTTTCGCCCAAGCGCATACGAACCCATTCGCGGGAACCTTTTTCTTCCGAAACAGAAGGACGGTTCGGATCCAGGTATTTAACCAGTGACGGGAAATAACGGATCGAATGCATTTCACGGGGGAAATAAGAATAGGTATAGTTGGCACGGAATTTACGCATCTCATCGCTGTTGGATACGAATCCTGTCTTTTCCATTGTATAATAAATGGCTGTATCGCCATGCTGGAACTTCAGTTGACCATCGACTTGCCCTTTTGAAGGATCGGGCGTGAAATAAACAGTACCGTCGTATGATAGCGGTTCCCATACCGGCAAAGTGTTTACGTTATTGGCATAATATACCCATTTGAAACTCTTGTAAAAACGTGAGTCGTGCAGGCGGTCGTACAAATCATCCATCGTTTTTGGGGTCGCTACGTGGCGGCGGTATGGACGGCCGTTGGCAATATCACGCAACATGCCGGGTTGGTCTTCATACCAGGACAACCAGAAAAGATGCTGTTTATTGCCATCACCGTTAAACATCGGCTCTGTTGTGAACTGCACGGCAAACACAACCTCCGAATTGCCCTGGTTGCTGATATCCCACAGGGAAGCAAAATTATCCTGCAACGTAAAAGCCCCGCTATCGATCACCTTTTCTGCATAATACAGCGTACTGTCCATATCTGTCGTTTGCTGGCCGCGCGGATCGTTGATTGCACTGCCGCGGGTCAGATACACCTTCGCCAACAGATGTGCCGCCGAATAGCGGGTGGCACGTCCTTTGGTTGCCACCTTTTCTGGCAGGTTTTCTGCTGCGTTACGCAAATCGCTTATAATCAGATTATAGATATCGGCTACCGGAGAACGTTTAAAGTCCGTACGGATATCGAAACTGCCTTCGGTTACCAGCGGGATACGCCCGAATTGCTGTACCAGATCGAAATAAAGATACGCACGGATAAACTGCATTTCGGCATAACTCTGCGATTTTACTTTCTCCAGCAAATCCTGGGAGTCCTGAATTTTCTTCATGGCAATGTTGGCATCACTGATCCCTTTATAGTGATTTTCCCACATCTCATATAAAATTCCGTCATCGGGGTTCAGTTGTGTCGCATACTTATTATAAGATTCACGGTGATTACCGTCCTCGCCCTCAGTAAACAAATCCGTGCCGTGCTCGGTCAGGACATCAAAACGTTCACCGCCGACTCCCCAGCGGAGAAAACCGTATGCCGCCGTAATGGCTGCATTGACTCCGGCTTCCGTTTCGTAATAATCGTATGACATCACCGGAGCGTCATCTTCACTTAACCAGCTGCTGCAACCTGTAGTTGAGAGTGTCAGGCCTGCCAGCATATAGTAATATATAGATTTCATTTTTATTCTTTATTTATAAGGTTAAACTACAAAGTCAAATTGATACCGAAGACCCAGGAACTAACGCTCGGTGTGCCGAAGCCGCTACCGTCTGTTTTAGGATTACCCGCATCGTCCACTTTGGCCGCTTCCGGATCGATACCTGTGTAATTGGTGAAAATAAACGGATTCTGGGCGGTGAAGTAAACACGCAGTTTCTCTACCAGGAACTTCTTCGTCAAATCTTTCGGCAGGGTATATCCCAGCGTCATTGATTTTACACGCAGGTAATCGGCCTTTTCGTAATAAGTGGATGTGATATAGATCGGGCGTTCTTCGTCGATACTGGGACGAGGATAGGCATTCGTTGGATTATTCGGTGTCCAGTAATCCACTTTCACGCCACCGTTGCGTCCGCAATGTTCCACTGCGTAAATATCATTATACAACATGGACCCCAGGCTTGCATATAAAAAGACAGACAGGTCGAAGCCTTTATAATTAAAGGTGTTTACCATACTGGCAATCAGTTTGGGACGTGGATTGCCAATGATTTGCTTGTCGGCATCCGTTATCTTATGGTCACCGTTCACATCCTCGATCTTGATATCCCCCGGAGCAAAGTCTGTACCGTTGGCTGCAAACTTCGCCATTTCGGCAAGGTCTGCTTCAGTGTTTTGCCAGATACCGACCTTTTTGTAATCGTAATGTACGTTTACAGGCTGACCGATAAACCATTTGCTTCCTATATCATCATTCTTGCCATTATACAATTCGACTATTTCTTCCTTGTTTGACGACAGCATCAAATCCGTACTCCACTGGAAGTCTTTCGTATCGATGTTCACGGTATTGATGGACACTTCTATCCCTTTATTACGTGTCTTACCCACATTCGACAAAACGTTGGGGAAACCGGAAACAACCGGCAACTGGCGTTTCAGCAACAGATCGTGTGTGTTCTGCATATACAGGTCAACCGTACCGTTGATGCGTCCTTTTAAAATTCCGAAATCGATACCGAGGTTCCATTGGTCGGTCGTTTCCCAGGTCAGCAGACTGTTTGCCATGATATCGGGAGCATAACCGATGGTACCCGATGCGCCGTTATCGAACGGGTATCTGATCAATGTCAGGCGGCCTTTTGTCTGATAAGGGTCTACGGCCGAGTTACCGGTCTTACCAAAGCCGAGTCTTAACTTCAGGTTATCCAACCAACCGGATGTGTGAGCCATAAAAGACTCTTCGTTAATACGCCATGCCAAAGCTGCGGAAGGGAAAAGAACCCATTTATGACCGTCTGCCAAACGGGAAGAACCGTCGTAACGGGCGGAAACAGTCAGCAGGTAACGTCCTAAGTAGTTATAATTGATACGTCCCATGAAGGAGGCCATATTCCATTTGACCATCGAACTCTCGATCTTGTTGGTCACCAGTCCCGATCCCAGGTCATAATATTTAAGATTATCCGACGGCAGGTTTTCCATTGCGACATTGACGCTTTCTTTTTTGTCTTCCTGGATTGACTGTAACAAAGTCACACCCAACGTATGTTTGTCATTAAATGTCTTATCATAGAAAAGCATGTTTTCCAAAGTAAACATCGTGTATTTATCAACGCCGTTTCTGGCATAAGAAGTGCCCATACCCCGGTTACTGGTCTTAGCAGATCTGAACTCGTAATCCTGTACGGTACGTGAATCGATACCCAGATTCGAGCGGAACTTCAATCCGTCAACCGGCAGTTTGACATCCAGGAAATAGCTACCCAGATAACGAGTCGTTTTCAACGGACGGTCGACGGCACCCGGAACAAGATCCATCATCGTATTATATACATTATAAGAGCCGGGTAATGGAATAAGCTCTCCCTTTTCATCCCACAACTGCGCCAACGGGCTTAAACGCCAGCCACTGGCAAGTCCGGAACCGCGTTGCTGGGTAGCATGCGAATACTGTGTCTGTGCACCGATCTTCACATATTTATTGATCTCATGGTTCAGGTTCAACCGGATAGAATACCGTTCGTAATCTTCATCTTTGAAAATACCGTCGTTCTTATTATAGGTAGCGGAAGCCAGGAAATTGGTTCGTTCGCCACCCCCACGAATACTCAGCTGATGGTCGGTAACCATACCGGTACGGGTCACGTTATCCATATAATGCGTGGTACGTACGCGGGACGGATCATAAACACCATTGTCGCCCCAACCCATCATGACAGACTCCATGATCGACGGGTCGCGGGTAAAGCCCGGACAAACCAGATCCTGATCCCTGGATGCAACGTCTGAGTTATAACGGATCGAGTTGTTTGCCGTGTTGCGGTAAGCTTCGCGGGTATACTCGGCATATTCGCCGCCATCCCATAAATCCAGTTGGTTTAAAATTGTTTGTGCGCCCACATAACCGTTGTAGTCAATCTGGGTTTTGCCGGACTTCCCTTGTTTCGTTGAGATCAGGATAACACCGTTGGCACCACGGGCTCCGTAGATGGCTGTTGCAGAGGCATCTTTCAATACTTCCATCGACTCGATATCCGACGGGCTGATCTCTCCCATGCCACCGGTAACGGGCACACCATCGATTACATATAACGGATCGTTGCTGGCGGTGATAGAACGTTTACCACGGATCATTACACTGGGAGTAGAGCCCGGCGACCAGTTGGAATTGGAAACGACCACGCCCGGAATGCGTCCCTGCAATGCTTCCGATGCCGTAGTGGCCGGTACTGCCGTGATCTTCGCTGCATTGACGGAAGCAACGGCTCCGGTCAGGTCTCTTTTCTTAACCGTACCATAACCTACCACCACGACTTCATCCAATCCCTGTGCATCTTCCTTCAGTAAGACATCTATTTTGCTGGCATCGGATACTTTTACTTCGACGGGGAGATAGCCGATATAGGAAATCAGCAAAGACTCGCCGGAAGCGGTAGTAAGGGAGAAGTTTCCATCGATATCGGTGATTGTTCCGTTCGTCGTACCTTTTACCACTACGTTGGCCCCGATAACAGGTATGCCCGTTTCATCGAGAACAACACCGGTGATCGTCTTCTCTGCTTGTTTGCTGTAGGTCTTAGCCGGAGCTTTAACGATTACGATTGTCTTGTTGCTGACCTTGTAAGAAAGACCATGTTTTTCCAGTACTTGATTTAAGACATCCTTTAAAGGACGGTCTGTGACGGAAACTGCTATATCCGGATTTTCACTTAATATTATATCCCGGTAAACGACGGATAAGGATGTTTGAGTTTCTATCTTATTAAAGAACTCTTTCAATGTGACATTCTGCAGATTCATCGATATCTTTTGCGAAATGTCCTGTGCATACATTGTAGAACAGAAGAACAGGAGTACGATACTCCAAAACACTTGCTTCATGATTACAAAAGTTAGATTTAAGTGGATAATTAAAAGTTTAATAAAAATACTATTTGCTTGATAACTGATGATTTACGTCATTTCATAGGCTTATCTATTTATTAAGTTTATTCGACTTGTTGATTGTGATGTTGTTGCCCGTTATTTCATAATCGAACCCGTATTGTATCTTCAATGCTTCCATCACATAAGGCAACTGTTCGTTCTTGAACGAGCCCGAGATACGGTCGCCTGCAATCTCGGGACACAATAATTCGATCTTTACACCATACCAGCGTTCTATTTTATGGAACACAGTGCTAAGTTTTTCCGATTCGAAAACCAGGTGGTCGCGCGTCCACGCTGTTTCTTTCAGATTGTCTGTGTTGTACAGGCTTATTTTCCTGTCGTTGGAATAGACCGCTTTCTGGTTGGGCTTTAATATGAATGTTTCCGACGGATATCTGGAGTCATAAAGACGGATGGATCCTTCTATCAGGGAGGTCTCGACAGAGTGGTCATCTTCGCAGGAGTGAACGTTGAAACTGGTACCGAGTACCTCGATGTTTAAATCTCCCACTTGTACGACAAAAGGATGTTCCTTGTCTTTAGATACATGGAAATAACCTTCACCGGTCAGCTTGACAACACGTTTGCCGTTCTGGTAGGTGTATGATAAGCTACTGGCGGAGTTTAATTTGACGGCACTTTTATCCGGCAATGTCAACTGTACCTTGTTGCCGGACGGGACTTCCGCCAGGAAAGGCTCACCGGATGGCTGTTTCTGCATAACAGAGATATTCCAGCCGGTAACGGAGAGCAGAGTAATTACGGCGATAGCTGCCGCGATTCGGTACCACTGTACAAATGTCTTTTTCTGTTGAGGTACTATTTGTTCGTGGAGCTTGTTACGGAGATCCTGTTTGCGTTGTGCATCCATTGCCGGAAAGTGATCGTTCTCCTGCCAGAAGTCTTCCATACTTTTGGCCAGTTCGGTATCCGGGAGTTGATTCAAAGACTCCTTGAAGTCTTTGAACCGTTCCCTGTTGGTATTTCCATTTAAGAATTGAGAATATAATTTGTTGAATAAATCAGTCATATTTTCTTGATCGTTTATAGTTACACGAAAGAGCACCAAAATAGTACCAGCTATTTTGATGTGTTCTAAAACATATTTTGTTTATGCTTAAATAAAGAGGGCAAAGAGGAAGTTGTATTTGCCGAGTTCGACACGTAATACTTTCAACGCTGCGGATAAATGGTTCTTTACCGTCTGTTCGGACAGGTTCGAGGCGGCGGCTATTTCGGTGTTGCTCATCCCTTCCTCACGGCTCAGTTCGAAGATGTTGCGTTGGGCGGGTGTCAGTTTTTGTTTGGCGATCGCTAGCTTTTCGAGGAAATCGTTGTAGTAGACTTTCTCGACGGAGGTATTATCCAGTAAGTTTTCGTCCTCACAGAAAGCGATGTAATCTTCAAAGTTTGCCCGGTTCACCTGCTGGCGGAAAATATCTATTACATGGTTTTTCGCGATGGTGAACAACATGGATTTAAAAGAACCTTCCACCGATAAGGATTCCCGCATATTCCACAGCTTGAGGAAAGTGTCCTGAACAATATCTTCAGCTTGTACGGTCGACTTGGTATGCAATAGGGCAAATCCGTATAGAGAGTCGGCGTATACATTATATAATGTATCGAAAGCCTCATACGAACCTTCTTGAAGTTTCTTTATCGTCTCACAATGTATTGATTTTTCAGGCATATAATACTAGCTTATCTTGAGTGCGTAAAGATAGGAATAATATTATTCCCTTTTCGTATATTTGAGGGAGTGAAATAAGAAGCCGTGCCGGAAAGGGCGGATATCAACAATAATCGTATCTCCAATCCTTCATAAAAAAGTTTTCCAAAATAAATCCTTCAATTGTTCAGCACCGAGGATATATAGTTGAACATCTTGTATTTAAGGCTGAAGGAAATTTTACTTAGATGAAGGAGACGGCTTTGTTTTTGGATTAATGCTTCATATTCCTGCCTAAAATCAATACCATTCTTAGTCCATTCCTTCAGGCGAAGAGTGAGACTGGAGTAATGAGTAATAACAGGATATATAGTATACTATTATCATGCAAGTTAGTACTATTTTATTGTTTGTCATTTGTCGAACGCTTATATCACAATTGTCGAACAAGCGTTTGACAGCTGACAAACAAGCGTTCGACAAGTGACAAACGGAAAAGAAGAAAGGACAATTGAGCCAGAAGGTCACTACCTATGCGGTAGAATACAATATACAAACAGATAATCGGCCGGAGGCTATTCGTTCTTTTTATACTATCGGAAGTTATCGTTTCTGAATAAAAAAAATCAACATTCAAGAGAATTCCTTCAGCAAAATTATTTTCCTTCAGCCATACAAGTATGATTACCAGTAAAATACCAACAATCCTGAATAAATGAAGGATTTATTTTAGAAAACTTTTATTGTATAGATTGTTCAATCGGAGGGAAGTTTTGTTTTTGCCGGATACAAATAAAAAACACCTTTAGATGTTGAAATATATAAATAATGTCTATATTTGTCCCGTTGCCTGTTATTAGGTAATAAACCAATAAAACCATTGACATATGGAAAAGTACGTAAACATTATGTTAGACAAGGCTTTTAAAACCGTATTTGGTAAAAAGCAAGTAGCAATCGACTTTATCAATGCCGTTCTTGAAGGCGAACATCAGGTAAAAGACCTGACCTATCTTGATAAAGAAATCCAACCGGAAGTAATAGAACAACGCACAGTGATCTTCGATCTTCTTTGTGAAGATGTGGACGGAACTAAATTTGTGCTTGAAATGCAGAATTGCCCCCAACGTTACTTCTTTAATCGTGGGTTTTATTATATTTGTCGGATGGTCTCCCGTCAGGGAGAGATAGGTTCTGACTGGAAGTTTAGCTTGCTTCCTGTATATGGCATCTATCTGCTGAACTTTAGTCTACCTGAATTTCAGAGTTGGCGTACAGACGTGGTGCTGGCTAATGAAGCAACAGGTAAAGCTTTCGGTGAGGTTAAACTGAAGCAGATTTATCTTTCGTTTGACCTGTTTAATTTAAGTAAAGAGGAATGTCAAACGCCTCTTGAAAATATAGTTTATATATTGAAGAATATGAATTTATTTGATATGTCTCCGTTTAAGGAGAAAAATGATGCCTTCAAACGCCTGCTTGATGTGGCTAATCTGGATGCAATGACCTCTCACGAACGGGCTGTCTATGAAGAGAACTTGAAGATTTACCGCGACTGGCGCAATACTTTGGAATATGCAGTGGAAGAGGCTGAAGAGAAAGGTCTGAAAAAAGGGAAAGCAGAGGAGCAACGTCAGATTGCTGCGAATTTAAAAAGGCAGGGAGTCGATATTAAAGTAATCGCCAAGTGCACCGGTTTATCCGATGAAGAAATAGAACAATTGTAATATTTATGATCCTGTAAAATCACTGTTTAGCAGGTAATTAAAAGTAAAAAGAGGATAGCCCCATCGGAGCTACCCTCTTTCCTATATAATCAATGAGTTTGTTTACTGATTATAATGCACCTACTTCTTTCAAAGCTGCGTTTGTGCCCTTAACAGCTACAGCGCTCTTAGCGAACAATTCTTTTTCTTCAGCTGTCAGTTCCAGTTCAACGATCTTTTCGATACCGTTCTTACCCAGGATAACAGGAACACCGATACAAAGATCAGATTCGCCGTATTCTCCTTCCAGATAAACTGAACAAGGAACCATCTTGCACTGGTTGTGGATGATTGATTCAACAACGAATGCTCCGGCAGCACCCGGTGCATACCAAGCAGAAGTACCCAACAGTTTAGTCAGTGTAGCACCACCAACCATTGTAGAAGCAACAACTTCCTGCAGTTTGTCAGCGCTCAACAGTTTGCTAACAGGGATACCTTTGTATGTAGCCAGACGAGCCAACGGAATCATTGTAGTATCGCCGTGACCACCGATTACCATACCTTCAACTTCGTTAGCGTTGCATCCCAAAGCCTGAGACAAGAAATATTTGAAACGAGAGCTATCCAGAGCACCACCCATACCGATGATACGGTTTTTAGGTACACCCAGTGCTTTCAATGCCAGATAAGTCATTGTATCCATCGGGTTAGAGATAACTACGATGATTGCATTCGGAGAATATTTCAGTAGATTTTCTGCTACACTCTTAACGATACCTGCGTTTACACCGATCAACTCTTCACGAGTCATACCCGGTTTACGAGGAATACCTGAAGTGATAACAACAACATCAGAATTTGCTGTTTTTGCATAGTCGTTTGTGCAGCCAACCAATGTAGTATCGAAGCCCAGCAGCTGAGCTGTCTGCATCATATCCATTGCTTTACCTTCGGATACGCCTTCTTTTACATCAAGCATTACAACTTCGTCTGCCACTTCATTGAAGGCAAGAACATTTGCGCATGTAGCACCTACATTACCGGCGCCAACAACTGTTACTTTAGACATAATAATAAGTTTTATATGTTATTACTTATAATAATACTTCCTGTTTTTAACGAGGACAAAGGTACAATGTATTGCTGAATAAAGAAATATTTCCGTAAATAATTTATCGGCTATGATTATTAATTATAGCTAAATGGGGTATAGGTTTCCTTCGAAAACATTTCCGGTTTCATGAACAATCGTTGTTGATGGATAGTTTTTAATAAAAGGGGTTTCATAATCTTAAATCGATATGTCTATGGCTGAGTTATTTCATTCCTATTTGAAAGTTGTAATATTCTCTACAGGCTTATTATTCATCACTTCCTGGGAAGGCCGGGGGCAAGTGGCCCGGTTGTTGCCTGATTCGATAAAGACTGTCGTTCCCGATACGGTGAAGATGGATGAGGAGATATCGGTGGGATATGCGACGGGCAACCAACGTACCATTTCAGGTTCTGTCGATAAGGTATCGGAAAAGCGGATGAACAAAGGTTTTGTATCCAATCCGCTGAATGCGTTAAGCGGCCAGTCGGCCGGTGTCAGTATTTCTCCGGGAACGAACAGGGCAGCCGCCCTGACTTCTGTCCGGGTACGTGGTACAACTTCCCTGACCGGTGGTAATGATCCGTTGGTCATTATCGACGGGGTTTCTTCCGATTTGAGTACGCTTAGTTCCATTTATCCGGCGGATATAGAGAGCTTCACGATCCTGAAAGATGCTTCCGAAACGGCACAGTATGGTTCGCGCGGTGCTTCCGGTGTGATCGAAGTGGCAACCAAGAAGGGGAAAGGCGGTGCGTTCAGTATCAGTTACGATGGTAGTTTCGGAGTGGAAGCGGTTTATAAGAATATGAAGATGCTTTCGGGCGACGACTTCCGCGCGGTTGCCAATGAACGGAATATCGATATCCTGGACTTGGGCTATAACACGAACTTCCCCGATGAGATTACCCGTGTCGGGATCGTGCAGAACCATCATATCGCTCTGGGCGGTGGCTCTGAAACATCCAACTATCGTGCATCCCTCGGTGTGGTGGATCGCGACGGGGTGGTACGGACAAATGATATGCAGAACTTTACCGTTAAACTGGATATTTCGCAAAAGGCTTTCAGCGACCGGTTGAAAATAGATATGGGTGTTTTCGGTTCCCTGCAAAAGAACCGTTACCTGAATGATATCCAAAAGACGTTTTATTCGGCGGCAGCGTTCAATCCGACCTTTCCCAACCACCGGGACGAACAGACCGGATCGTGGAACGGTGTTACCAATGCCAGCCAGATCACCAATCCGTTGGCCTGGTTGGAGGTGAAAGACGATGATTCGAATGCGCACTTTAATACGCATCTGAAATTTACGGTCAGGCTGAGTAAGCAGTTGAAGTTTTCCGCTTTCGGTTCTTATACCTATAATGTAATAGATAATTCCCAGTATCTGCCGACCACGGTATGGGCGCATGGACAAGCCTATAAAGGGGAGAGGAAGATGGAAGACCTGCTGGGTAACCTGATGCTGAGTTATTCGAACGATTGGGGAAAGCATCATCTGGATGCGCTTGGCCTGGCGGAAGCACAGAAGAACATACTGACCGGATTCTATACGACTGTAACGAACTTCTCGTCCGATAAGTTCGGCTATAACAATCTGCAAGCAGGAGCAGTGCGCCTGTGGGAAGGAACGAATTCTTATTATGAAGATCCTCGCCTGAGCTCTTTCCTGGGACGTGTGAATTATGTGTATGCCGGGCGGTATGTAGCCACGGTCAATGCACGTGCGGATGCTTCGTCGAAGGTCGGAAAGAATAATAAATGGGGTTTCTTTCCTTCCGTCTCCGCTGCCTGGGTGGTAAGCGAGGAGGATTTTATGAAGCAGTTCACGTTTATGAATAACCTGAAGGTGCGTGCCGGTTACGGTTTGTCGGGAAATCAGGATGCTATCGATTCGTATAATTCCCTTCAGTTGGTCAAGCCTAACGGGGTAGTCTCTTCCGGTGGTACTCCGACGGTGACGATGGGGGTGATACGGAATGCCAACCCCGACCTGAAGTGGGAGGTGAAGCGTACGGTGAATGCCGGTATAGATGTCGGCTTTTTACGTAACCGCGTGCTCTTTACCTTCGATTATTATAATTCGAAGACGAGCGATATGCTTTATCTCTATGATGTGAGCGTCCCGCCGTTCGCCTATAATAAGTTGCTGGCAAACCTCGGTTCCATGCGTAACAGCGGTGTCGAACTGGGATTTGGTGTCACTCCTCTCCAGACGAAAGATATGGAACTGAGCGTGAACGTGAATGTGACGTTCCAGCAGAATAAATTATTGTCCCTGAGCGGAATGTATAAAGGGGAACAGATGTCTGCCCCGGAATATACCAGTATCTCGGATCTGAATGGTGCAGGCTTCCACGGTGGATATAATCATATTGTCTACCAGGTTGTCGGGCAGCCTTTGGGTGTCTTTTATCTCCCTCATTGTACAGGACTGACGCAGCAGGAGGATGGTAGTTATAAATATGAGATTGCCAACCTGAACGGGGGAGGAGTGAATATTGAGGACGGCGAAGACCGTTATATTGCTGGACAGGCAACTCCTAAAACCATGCTGGGTTCGAATATCAGTTTCCGGTACAAGCATTTCGATGTATCCTTGCAGATAAACGGGGCATTCGGGCATAAGATCTATAACGGGACTTCGCTTACCTATATGAATATGGGCAGCTTTCCTGACTACAATGTCATGCAGGGTGCACCCGGGCAGAATATCAAAGACCAGACGGCTACCGATTACTGGTTGGAAAAAGGCGATTATATCAATTTCGATTACCTGACTGTCGGCTGGAATGTGCCGTTAGGTAAATGGAAGAAGTATGTACGGAGCCTGCGACTGTCGTGTTCCGTGAATAACCTGGCGACGATCACCGGTTACTCCGGCCTTACGCCTATGATTAACAGTTATATAGTCTATAACACGCTGGGAATAGACGATAAACGGAATTATCCGGTTTACCGCTCTTATACTGTTGGCCTGAGTTTTCAATTTTAATCGTTTATCATGATGAAGAAATTAATTTTACTTTCCTGTATATTATGTGGCTTTGCCCTTCTCTCATGCAGTAAATTCCTGGAAGAGAACCCGAGGGATCAGATACCGGAAGAGGATGCTTATGATAATGCCACTTCGGCGTACCTGAATACAGTGGCGACACTTTATAATTATGTAGGAGGTTACAGCGATAGCCAGGGATTGCAGGGTACTTACCGGGGAATTTACGACCTGAATACATTTACTACCGATGAGGCAATCTTGCCGACCCGGGGTGGCGACTGGTATGACGGCGGTTTCTGGCAAGGATTGTTCCTTCATAAATGGGGTGTCAACAGTGATGCGATACGGGCAACCTGGGAATATTTGTACAAGGTGATCGTATTAAGCAATAAATCGCTCGAACGGCTGGATGAGTTCTATAAACAAACCAACAATAAATATATACCGGTTTATATGGCGGAAGTCAGGGCTTTCCGGGCCATGTATTACTATTATCTGGTCGATATGTTCGGACGTGTGCCGCTGGTATTATCTTCTTCTACTCCGATGAAGGAAGTGAAACAGAGTACCCGCGAAGAAGTGTTCAGCTTTGTTGTAAAGGAATTGCAGGAATCGTTGCCGCTGCTGAGTACGGAAAGGAGTAACCAGTTGGGGGATTATTATGGCCGGATGACTCGTCCGGTAGCTTATTTCCTGTTGGCTAAACTGGCATTGAATGCAGAGGTCTATACGGATAACGACTGGACAAGCGGCAGCCGTCCGGATGGGAAGAGCCTGTTCTTTGAAGTAGGCGGACAGCGCTTGAATGCCTGGCAAACAACGGTTACCTACTGCGACTCCATCACTGCACTCGGTTATCAGCTTTCCCGCAATTATGAAGAAAACTTCTCAGTATTCAACGAGACTTCCGTAGAGAATATATTTACCATTCCGATGGATAAGAATTTCTATACGAACCAGATGCAATACTTATTCCGTTCCCGCCATTATAACCATGCCAAAGCGTATGGGTTATCGGGCGAGAACGGATCTTCTGCCACTAAAGAAGCGCTTCGCACCTTCGGATATGGTACCGGTTCGGTAGACTCCCGCTTCGACAAGTGTTATTTTGCCGGCATTATGCTCGACCTGAACGGGGATACCATCCGTCTGGACAATGGGGTTGTACTGGAATATCTACCCTGGACGGTCGATCTGGATGTATCGGGGAAAACGTATGAGAAAGTGGCCGGTGCCCGTATGAAGAAATACGCTATCGACAAAACGGCAACCAAAGACGGTAAACTGATGGATAACGATATCGTCTTATTCCGTTATGCCGATGTTTTATTAATGAAAAGTGAAGCGAAGGTTCGTAACGGTGAGAATGGGGATGCGGAACTGAATCAAGTTCGTTCGCGGGTCGGTATGGCCGACAGACGTGCTACGCTGGATAATATACTGGCGGAGCGCCAGCTTGAATTTGCCTGGGAAGGATGGCGGCGGCAGGATCTGGTGCGTTTCGGTTTGTTTCCCCGGGCATATAGTAGCCGTCCTCAGTTGCCGGACGAGGGGAGTGGCTATACGACCGTTTTCCCTATTCCTGAGAATATTTTGTTCCTGAATGGTAATCTGACACAGAACCCGGGATATTGATACAAACGAAAAAGGATGCTTCGTCTCCGGAGCATCCTTTTTTCATATCTGTTATAGAATTGTTTCTTATAACTGAATCCAGCGAATATATGCAAAGTCCATACGGTGAGGCAATTCTTTGTTTACTGGGTAAACGCGGAAGCCCATCTTGTGGTTACCAGCTTCGCTCGGTGTTGTCTTCAATTCGAAGAATAATTTAGAGCCTTCTTCTTTCTTCAATTCAAACTGTTTCGTATAAAGCAGTTCAAGCTGATGATTTTCTGTATTCTCTTTCGTTACAACCACTTCAGCACCTAACATTCCCTGAAGATCTTTACGGTCGATCACCAGATTGAATGAATATTCCTGGCCTACTACAGGACCGTCTACTGAAAGGTCTTTGCTGCAGGTGAATGATTCGACCTGGAAGCTGTCCCAGTGCTGAGCCACTTCTTCTTTCCATGCAGCGATCGCTTTTGCTTCGGCGAAGCTGTTTTCATGCAGATGAGAAGAACGGGTAGCCAGTTTGTTGTAGAAACGATCCACATAATCATCCAGCATACGTTTCATTGTGTAGTCAGGAGCGATCTGTGACATGGAGTTCTTGATGTACTGGATCCATTCCGGAGAATATCCCTTACTGTTCTTTGCATAGTAAGTCGGGATAATTTCTGTTTCCAGAATATGGTAGATAGTTGCAGCATCCAGCTGATCCTGATATTGCTGATTTTCGTAAGTACGCTTGTCGGTCAAAGCCCAACCTGCACCTTCTTTGTAACCTTCATACCACCAACCGTCGAGTACGGAGAAGTTCAGGACACCGTTCATTTCGGCTTTTTCACCAGATGTACCTGATGCTTCTAACGGACGTGTCGGCGTGTTCAACCAAACATCCACACCTGCGATCAAGTGACGTGCCAGACGCATGTCGTAGTTTTCGAGGAAGATGATCTTGCCCAGGAACTCCGGACGACGGGAGATCTCGACGATATGTTTGATCAGTCCCTGTCCGCCACCGTCTGCCGGGTGAGCTTTTCCTGTAAATACGAACTGGATCGGATATTTCTCGTTGTTAACGATCTTAGCCAAACGGTCGAGATCGGTAAACAACAGGTGAGCACGTTTGTAAGTAGCGAAACGGCGACCGAAACCGATCAGCAATGCGTTCGGATTGATCTTTTCGAGTACAGACACAACCTTTGAAGGATCGCCCTGGTTTTTCAACCAGTTTTGTTTGTACTGAACTTTGATGTATTCGATCAGTTTCTTCTTTAATGTCTTGCGAAGATCCCAGATTTCATCGTCGCTGACGTTCTGAATGGCTTCCCAGTACTTTTTGTTAGACTGATCTGTCAAGAATTTTTTGTCGAAATGTTCGTTGAAGAAACGTTTCCATTCGGTAGAAGCCCATGTCGGCATGTGTACGCCATTGGTTACCCAGCTAACGTGAAGTTCGTCGGGGAAGTATCCCTTCCATACCGGAGCAAACATCTTCTGTGATACTTTACCGTGCAACCAACTTACGCCGTTTGCTTCTTGGCAGGTATTCAGTGCAAATACGCTCATGGAGAACTTTTCGTTTGAACCCGGGTTTTCGCGTCCCATATCGATAAATTCCTGCCAGCTGATACCCAGCTTGCCGGGGAATTCACCCATGTAACGACCGAACAGGCCTTCGTCGAAATAGTCGTGTCCGGCAGGAACCGGAGTGTGTACTGTATAAAGGGCAGAAGAACGTACCACTTCCAACGCCTGGTTGAAAGTCAGTTTGTCATTCTGGATATAGTCTACCAGACGCTGTGCGTTGATAAGGGCAGCATGTCCTTCATTACAATGGTAAACCTGTTTCTTGATACCCAGCTTGTTCAGCATCAGGATACCACCGATACCTAACAGGTATTCCTGTTTCATACGGTTTTCCCAGTCGCCACCATATAACTGGTGAGTGATCGAACGATCCCATTCGCTGTTCTGGGGGATATCCGTATCCATCAGATATAAAGGCACACGGCCTACGCTTACTTTCCAGATATGGGCATAAACGGTTCTGCCGGGGTAAGGAACTTCCAGTACCATCGGTTCGCCGTTGGATTGCATAACCTGTGTAAGAGGCAATGTGTTGAAGTTTTGTGCTTCGTAGTTGGCAATCTGCTGTCCGTCCATAGACAGAGTTTGGGTAAAGTAACCGTAGCGGTACAGGAAACCGACTGCTGTCAGGTCGATATTGCTGTCGCTGGCTTCTTTCAAATAGTCACCGGCCAGAACACCCAAACCTCCTGAATAGATTTTCAGGATGTTTGTCAGACCGTATTCCATACTGAAATAGGCTACTGAAGGTTTTGTTGCATCCGGCTTTTTGTCGACGTATTTTCTGAAGTTGGCGTAAACTTCCTGAATTTCGGCCATCAATACTTTGTCTGCCTGAATTTCTTCAATACGCTTGTAAGATAAGCTTTGGAGTAGGAGAACCGGATTCCCTTCCGTTGAGACCCACAGGTCTTTGTCTAGTTTTCCAAATAATTTAGCTCCCTCATGATTCCATACCCACCAAAGATTGGTAGCAATTTCGTGTAGGGGTTGTAGTGCTTCCGGGAGCATCGAATGTGAATAAACGTCCTGCCATATCGGACTATTTGCGTTATTCGCTTTGATTTTCATTATCGTGAAATTTAAAGTGTTTCAATTTGAAATAATATGTAAAACGCTGCAAAGATAGAATTATCTTGTTAATAATGAGATATTTTTAACAATTTCTTTTGGCTGCAGCCTTCAGAGCTTCGCTGAATGCCGTTTGATAGTAAACGATAAACTTGCTCCATTCGGCTTTTTTTGCCAGTTCAAAGCAGCGTTTACGTATTTCTCCCGCCTCTTTATTGCTTTTTTTAACAAGTGAGAGGATGGAAGTCGTGATAGCATCAGCAACATCGAAATAATTGAAGTCGGTCCGGTCGATTACGGCTACTCCATCACTGATGTTTTTTCCGGATACACTCTTTTCAGCCCAAAGGCCGAATCCGGCCAGGTTGGTTGTCACTGTCGGTATGCCGAAGGCAACACTTTCCAGCGGGGTGTATCCCCAAGGTTCGTAGTATGACGGATATACGGTAGCATCCATACCGATCAACAGATCGTAATAAGGCTTGTTGAAGATACCGTCGCGTCCGTCCAGGTAACAGGGAACAAATATTATTTTTAGCTTTTCGGTTGCCTGATTGGTGAATCCGGCGTGCGAAATATAATTTAAAACCTTATCCTGATCCATTAGGTTCATCCAGTGGGTGATAAAAGGCATTTGCAGGGGAGAAGTCGTCTTGATATCGTTCTCGATAACCTCTTTCAGGTCTGCACGTGCGTCACGAACCCAGGCGGGAACCATAATGAATGCCACGACTTCACGTTGTAACTCTCCTGAATTACGTACGCGGTTCATTGCTTCAATGAAAACGTCGATCCCTTTGTTACGGTATTCATAACGTCCGCTGGTTGAAACGAGCAATGCTTCCGGTGAGATGGAACATCCCAGTAACTTCTCGGCTACATTGATCAACGTTTGGCGGGCTTCTGCACGTTTCTTTGTATATTCTTTTCCTTCCGGAACAAAGTTCGGTTCGAAACCGTTCGGTGTCACGATGTCCGGTGCTTTATCGAGCAGTTGCTTACATTCAAGGGCTGTGATGTCACTAACGGTAGTGAAACAATCCACGTAATGGGCCGTCTGCTTTTCCAGAGAATGTTTGGCTTCCATGTTCAGCTCTTTGGCCATCTGGTCTCCGTTATAGCCTTCCATATAAGCATATAATGCTTTATTATTTCCGGCAATAGAGCGACCTATGGAGGTGGCGTGTGTCGTAAACAGGGTTGCGATAGCGGGGATCTGCTTTTGTATGTAAAGCGCTCCCATTCCCAGCATCCATTCGTTGAACAGTGCTGTTACTTTTTGGTCTGATAGGTTGTTGAAGTTGTAGAAACTTTCAATTACTTTACCTACGGCATAGGCGAAAATACAGGATTCGTCGTAATCACCGTAAGCATGCATTGAATCTACGCGGAAGTTTTCCCACATAGAATAGAAGAAAGCATCTCTCTCACTGAAAAAAGGCTTGAAGTCGACGAGTATAACCGGAGGAGTACCGGGTACATTCCAGCGGCCGACCTTCATCTTTAGTTTGTCAATGGTTTTTGCATGTTGTCTCCAATCAGCAAACAGAGTATCATCTTCAATAAAATCAGGGGCGTTTGTCTTACCCCATACATCGGGTCCGATAAAGATCACTTTATCGTTGAACATCTGTTGTAATGTATGTGCTTTTGTAGAAAGTACCGTGTAGATTCCTCCCACCTTATTACAGACTTCCCAACTGCTTTCAAAGAGATATTCTGGCGTTGTTGTCTTTGTATCCATAAACGATTTTGTTTATAATCAGAGAATTCGAAGGTGCAAAGATACATTATTTTTATATTTTTTGCCCGGTGTATGAGTTATTTAATGAAGTAATTCGTAGATTTGTGGATATTTAAATGCAAATGTTATGGCTAAAAGAAGAATTTTGAAGAAAGAAATCAGTTATGTGGCTGGTGAGTTATTTTCTGAGGTGTTAGTGTGTAAACTCTTTATTCCTGGTATCAATGAAGATAAAGCTGATGCGCTGATGGCAAGAATACTTGATATGCAGGATGAATTTATCCGTCGTGCCGGTACTCCGGATGCGAAAGAGAATAAGACACTAGTAAAAGAATATTATCGTAAACTCAGAGTCGATTTGCAGACAGAAGTAAACGCCGTTGCAGACGAAATAGGAGCGCTAAGCAAAGAAAAGTAAATAAATGAAGAAAGCTATCAGTAGGGCACTTCTTCGCATGACCGGATGGAAACTGGGGCCAATAAGCGAAGATGTGCCTAAGTGCGTGATATGCGTTGCCCCGCATACCAGCAACTGGGATTTTATTGTCGGTAAGTTATTTTATACGGCATTAGGGCGTAACGCCAGTTTTCTTATCAAAAAGGAATGGTTCTTTTTCCCGTTCAATCTGTTGTTTTCGTGGCTGGGTGGTGTACCTGTAGACCGACATAAACGGACTTCGGTAACCGATCAGATGGTTGAGGTGTTTAACGAGCGTAAAATTTTTCAGCTGGCTGTGACACCGGAAGGAACACGTAAAAGAACGGAGGAGTGGAAAAAAGGTTTTTATTATATAGCAGAGAAGGCACGGGTTCCTATTATGATCGCTTATTTCGACTATGCAAAGAAGGAAGTCGGAGTGAAGGGATTGTTTTATCCGACCGGAGATGTAGATAAAGATATTCATACAATTCGCGAACATTATCGGGATGTGACAGCTTGTCACCCGGAGAATTTCGTACAAGTTTAATTTACTATTATGGCAGACAGTTTACGTATCAGCATGATCCAGTCCCATATTATATGGGAAGACAGAGACGAGAATCTTGGTTATTACGGAGAGTTACTCCGGCGTGTAAGCGGAAAGACGGATATTGCCGTACTTCCGGAAACATTTACAACCGGTTTTTCCATGGAAGTGGAAAGATTGGCTGATACGATGGAAGGCCCTACTATCCCGGCTATAAAGGGATGGGCCGGCAAATATAATCTGGCTGTCGCCGGTAGTTTCATTGCGAAAGAAAACGGAAAGTATTTTAATCGTGCTTTTTTTATTACTCCCGAAGGAGAGGAATATTATTATGACAAGCGTCATTTGTTCCGGATGGCTGGTGAAGACGAGCATTTCACTGCCGGTGATAAACGCACGATCATAACCTACAGGGACTGGAATATCTGTTTGCAGGTTTGCTATGACCTCCGTTTTCCGGTATGGAGCCGGAATGTAAAGAATGAGTATGACTTATTGATCTATGTCGCAAACTGGCCTGAACCTCGTAAAAAGGTATGGAAAGCATTATTGCCGGCCAGGGCTATTGAGAATATGGCTTATGTTTGCGGTGTAAACCGGGTGGGTATAGATGGTAAAGGATTCACGTACCGGGGAGATTCCATGATCTTTTCACCGAAAGGAAAGAAACTGGCGGATGCCGGCAAACGTGAAGAGATAACACGTACCTGCACCTTAAGTAAGAGTGAGCTTGAAGAGTTACGCGCAAAATTCCCGGCGTGGAAGGATGCAGATGCTTTTTCGATTCTCTGAATGATAGAACGATTGAAAAAAGAGCGGTTATCGGATTTGTTCCGGTAGCCGCTCTTTTTTATGAGATAACTAAAGGCAGTGATATTGTAAAACAGCTTCCTTTGTTTTCTTCTGATTCCAGTTCTATGACTCCTCCGAAACGATGGATGATGACCTGGCATATAGCTAATCCTAATCCTGTGCCTTGTGCAAATTCATCCAGCTTATTGAAACGTTCGAATACCGCCTTCTGTTTTTCTTTCGGAATACCGATTCCCGTATCTTCAACGAAGATATCTACAGCCAGTCGTTTAGGGTTATAACTATAGCCGATCTTGATATATCCGCTTCTGGTGAATTTGGAAGCATTGTTGATGAAATTAGTTACGACCTGTGTCAGGCGGTGTTTGTCGGTATTCAGCATAACTGCTTCTTCCGGTTTTTCTATTTTTAATTCGACACCCTCCGGCATGAGTAATCTGTGGGTCTGATAAACATTATTCATCAGATCTGATAGGTTGCATTCGCTGAACGAAAACTCCATTCTGCCTGACTCAATACGCGACAAGTCCAGGATATCGTTTATCAGTTTTAAAAGAAGGTCGGAATTGGTGTTTATCAGTTTCAGAAAATCATTGCGCTCACTGGATGATAGCTCGACATCTTCTTCTGCTATGATGTTTGAAAATCCTACGATCGCATTCAGCGGAGTCCGTATCTCATGACTCATATTGGCAAGGAATGCCGATTTCATTTTGTCCGATTCTTCTGCCTTTTGTCTAGCATAGATCAGTTCCTGCTCTGCTTCTTTTCCTCGCTGGATATTCAGGCAGAGGCCGCTAAAGAAATCATCCTGTTTATTATATGTATATCTGAATTCCCACCATTGATAATCCTTATCATTGAATTTGCATTGTATTTGCGAGATATTATTTTCTAAATCACCGGATATGGCCATTTCTATATTCATATTGAATATATGCAAATGTTGAGGGAGGATATAACTGCGGAATTCCTCTATGCTGAAAGGATTTTCCTTTAAACCTACAGCTGTATAGAAGTCCCTGTCAAAATAGAACTTATTGTTTCTTAACTGGAAAGCGAAGACATTTCCCCCGGCTAATGCCAAAGACAGGAATTGTTCTCCTTTTCTCAGACTCTCCTGTGCTTGTTGTTTATTACGGTTTTCACGCAGGTAAAGATAGGTCAGGTATATTATGAGCAAAATAACTGTTATACCTATACAGATACCGAAAGATATGATATGAGATTTATATTTTTCGAAAAAAGGCATATTGACGATCTGATAGTTGCCGGGTATTTGGTTGAGAGGAATGTTCCATCGAACCATTTCTTCCCAATCGATCAGATATTCTTTTGGACTTTTTGTAATGGGAATACTACTGAGTGGCTTTCCGCGTAACACTTCACTGGCTGTTTTTACAGAGAGTTCGATTTGTGCGTGATAAGGTGTAATGTAACCTCCCAGTAAACCTTCTTTTAATCCAAAACCTTCGTTGATTACGGTGATAGTAGGTGCACTGGAAAATAGCCCCAGTCGTTTGGATGTAAAATCACGTTTACTTTGTACGAAGACAGAGTAGCGGGCTAATCCGGATAAGGCCCATAATAGCTGGGCTGATTCTGTTTCCCGCCCATTGGTTAGTGCATAGTATGTTTTTGACGGTTTGTTAAGTACTGTTTTCTCTATTATCAGGGAACTGTCTTTAGTTAATATGTATTGATTTTTATCGTCTACCGTGAAATGATAGCCAGCAACATAATTTATGCCCTGTGCTTTTAGCTCATTGAGAAAAGAACCGGTTGTTTGCTTTCCTAGATAGGTGTTGTCTGTCCAGATATTAATTCTCATAGGCCCGTATATATCTTCTGACATTTTGATTGTTTTCAGAAATTCCGGGCGATCCCAATAGCCGGTTATATTGGGGTGTTTTTTCAGCAGGTTCCAGTTTGGATAGTTAACGCCGGCGAAAATAGTTGGAACTTGTTTGGATAGCGGATGGTCACTATTCATAAATGAATAACATGCCTGATCATCATATGTCAGAACTATATCCGGGCGCCAGCCGTCAAGTGAATCCAGATAGTTGTAAATTCTAGCTTTTTCTTCTTTATCCATGTATGACTCACAATCCAGATAAAAAGTCCGAATATCCGTTTTTATGTGATTTCGTTTGAATTCATGGAGTATTTTGTGTTCTGTACCAATATATCCGTCGTACTCCGGTTCGTATGATTGAATAACCAGTATCCGTTTTAAGTCTGATGCCGATTGATTGCAGGAAAAACAGGCAGCCAGTAACAGTATGCCTGTGAGGTGGAATAGATATTTAGTTAATGCCGTTTGCATAAATACTAGTGTTACTTTTCCGGGTTATCGTGATCAAGCGACTGAAACCGTATTGTTTATATTTAAGGGAGCAAATATAACGAGTAGTTTTTGAATATCAACGAATTTTGGTTTTTTAATTTACAGGGTCAAAAAAAAGCGACTGCCGGAGGTTAGTCCGACAATCGCTCTTCATCTTATGTGGAAAATGTAATCTTATTATTTTACTTCTTCGAAGTCTACATCTGTTACGCCACCGTCTTTAGTTCCACCGGCGTTATTGTTTGCCTGTTGCTGTCCGAAGTCTGGTCCCGGTTGTGCACCGCCCTGAGCATTCTGGGCATTGTACATTTCCTGGCTTGCAGCCTGGAATACCGTATTCAGTTCAGCCATAGCTGCGTCGATACCTGCAACATCCTGCGCTTTGTGAGCTTCTTTCAGCTTATTCAATGCAGCTTCGATAGGAGCTTTCTTGTCAGCCGGAAGTTTGTCGCCCAGGTCTTTCAACTGTTTTTCAGTCTGGAAGATCATACTGTCAGCCTGGTTCAGCTTGTCGATACGTTCTTTTTCTTTCTTATCGGCTTCTGCGTTAGCGGCAGCTTCGTCTTTCATACGTTTTACTTCGTCATCGCTCAAACCGCTGGAAGCTTCGATACGGATGCTCTGTACTTTACCTGTACCTTTATCTTTTGCAGATACGTTCAGGATACCGTTTGCGTCGATATCGAAAGTAACTTCGATCTGAGGTACACCACGTTGTGCAGCAGGTATGCCGTCCAGGTGGAAACGACCGATCGATTTGTTATCCTTAGCCAGAGAACGTTCACCCTGCAGGATATGGATTTCTACGGACGGCTGGTTGTCGACAGCAGTTGTAAATGTTTCCGATTTCTTAGTAGGGATAGTTGTGTTAGCTTCGATCAGCTTAGTCATCACACCACCCATTGTTTCGATACCCAGAGACAGCGGAGTAACATCCAACAACAATACGTCTTTTACTTCACCTGTCAATACACCTCCCTGAATGGCAGCACCTACGGCTACTACTTCATCCGGGTTAACACCTTTGGAAGGAGCTTTACCGAAGAATTTTTCAACGATAGCCTGTACAGCCGGGATACGTGTAGAACCACCTACCAAGATTACTTCGTCGATGTCGGAAGTATTCAAACCTGCGTCTTTCAATGACTGGCGGCAAGGTTCGATACAAGCCTGGATCAGGCTGTCAGCCAATTGTTCGAATTTAGCACGAGTCAGTGTCTTAACCAAGTGCTTTGGAATACCGTTAACCGGCATGATATACGGCAGGTTGATCTCAGTACTTGTTGTACTTGACAATTCGATCTTTGCTTTTTCTGCTGCTTCTTTCAAACGTTGCAAAGCCATCGGATCCTTACGCAGGTCGACACCTTCTTCACGCAGGAATTCTTCTGCCAGCCAGTCGATGATTACGTGGTCGAAGTCATCACCACCCAGGTGAGTATCACCGTTAGTTGATTTTACTTCAAATACACCGTCTCCTAATTCCAGGATTGAAATATCGAATGTACCGCCACCAAGGTCGAATACAGCGATCTTCATATCTTTGTTAGTTTTATCAAGACCATAAGCCAATGATGCGGCAGTCGGTTCGTTCACGATACGGCGAACATTCAGACCGGCGATTTCACCGGCTTCTTTTGTTGCCTGACGTTGAGCATCGCTAAAGTAAGCCGGAACAGTGATCACTGCATCTGTAACTTCCTGTCCTAAATAATCTTCAGCTGTTTTCTTCATCTTCTGAAGAACCATAGCTGAAATTTCCTGCGGAGTATACAAACGACCTTCAATGTCAACACGCGGAGTGTTGTTGTCGCCGCGTACTACTTTATAAGGTACACGATTGATTTCTTTTGATACCTGATCGTATGTTTCACCCATGAAACGTTTGATAGAGAATATAGTTTTTTCCGGATTGGTGATAGCCTGACGTTTTGCGGGATCACCTACCTTACGTTCGCCGCCTTCCACGAAAGCTACGATTGAAGGAGTAGTTCTTTTACCTTCGCTGTTAGCAATAACAACCGGTTCGTTACCTTCCAGTACGGCAACACATGAGTTGGTTGTTCCTAAGTCGATACCAATAATTTTTCCCATAATTCGATAATATTTTAATTGTTATTATTTTTCGTCTTTGCTTTTTCTCTTGTCGAGTTGCACCAATTAGTATACAAAACGTATGCCAAAGTAACAATGAACGCTTCCGAATTGTTTTTGTTGTCAGAAATAATGACAATACGGCAGATGTTAA
This sequence comes from Parabacteroides sp. HGS0025, assembly GCF_000969845.1. Classification (NCBI taxonomy): domain Bacteria; kingdom Pseudomonadati; phylum Bacteroidota; class Bacteroidia; order Bacteroidales; family Tannerellaceae; genus Parabacteroides; species Parabacteroides sp. HGS0025. The sequence continues at coordinate 4,415,003 of NZ_KQ033902.1, read as the reverse complement.
AACGATATATTTTTATCTTTGTGCCATAGGACGGATGATGACATAATTTATATGTAAAGAAGAGACTATTATCAATTAAATCGTTTATAAAATGAAAAACTATCTAGTTTTTACCATGACTGCACTTTTATTGGGAACTTCCTGTTCTTCCAAAAAAGAACAGACCGAAGGTTTTTCCGGTGCTCAGGGAGAGGTAAAGCTTATAACGCTTGATCCCGGACATTTCCATGCAGCCCTGGTACAGAAAGTATCTTATCCACAAGTTTGTAAAGATGTTTATGTGTACGCACCCGGAGGTTTTGATGTAGATGAGCATCTGAAGCGTATCGAGGGGTTTAATACACGCGCAGAGAATCCGACCGGGTGGAATGAAATTGTTTATACGGGTTCCGATTATCTGGAGAAGATGCTTGCCGAAAAGAAGGGGAATGTAATGGTTCAGGCCGGTAATAACGGAAAGAAAACCGAGTATATAAAGAAGACGCTTGAAGCCGGCATCAACGTGCTTTCTGACAAGCCGATGGCCATCAACAGTCAGAATTTTCAATTGCTGGAAGAGTGTTTTGATATTGCAAAGCAAAAGAATATCCTGTTGTATGACATTATGACGGAAAGGAATGAGATCACCACCTTATTACAGCGTGAACTTTCAACGATCCCTGCTATCTATGGAGAACAGTTGAAAGGATCTCCGGAAGAACCGGCTATTGTGAAGGAAAGCGTACACCATTTGTTTAAGCTGGTGGATAATAAGCCGTTGACCCGTCCGGTGTGGTATTTTGACGTGACTCAGCAGGGAGAGGGGATTGTGGATGTGACGACTCACCTGGTGGATCTCGTTCAGTGGGAAGCTTTCCCGGATCAGATCATCGACTATAAAAGAGATATTGAATTTGTGGATGCGAACCGTTGGACGACTTCAATCAGCCCGGAAGAGTTTAAGCAGGTGACGGGTACGGATGCTTATCCTGATTTCCTGAAAAAGGATGTGGAGAACGATACGCTGAAAGTATATTGCAATGGTGATATCGTATATAAGATCAAAGGGGTAACGGCCAAAGTTTCAGTTATCTGGAATTATACTTTCCCTGAAGGTGGTGGTGATACTCATTTCTCTGTCATGAAGGGAAGTAAGGCCGACTTGATTATCCGTCAGGGTAAAGAACAGGGGTATAAGCCGGAATTATATATTGAGGTATTGCCCGATATTGATCTGGCTGCTTATGAAAAAGAACTGGCTGCTGCCATGTCGACCGTGGCGGATAAATATCCGGGAGTTGCTTTGGATAAGGTTTCGGATAATGTATGGCAAGTTCAGATCCCTGCAACATACAGGGTAGGGCATGAAGCTCATTTCGGACAGGTGATGGAAAATTATCTGCAATATTTGAAGGATGGAAAATTGCCGGACTGGGAAGTCCCGAACATGATCGCCAAGTATTATGTTACAACGCATGCGTTGGAGATGGCGAAGGCAAAGAAGTAAAATAGAAACAAAAAGCCCCGGAGTTTGTCACGAGGGCACTGAAAAAGTCCTTTTTATAGCAATCGGCTTCTAATTAGTCAGCACATATCCACCAATATATTGGGATATGTGCTGACTTTTTCTTATCTTTATAGGTATAAATCAAGCAGATATGGTACCATCTCAACAGACCTTCCAATTCAGTCAATACTCAAGTTTATATGACTTGATAGTTCCGGCAGACAATTTATTACGCCGTATAAACGACCTTATCGACTTCTCCTTTATCCACAAAGAGCTTTTGAATAAATACTGTATTGACAATGGACGAACAGCAGAAAGCCCTGTACGGATGTTCAAATACCTTCTGCTGAAAACCATCTTTGATATATCGGATGTAGATGTAGTTGAGCGTTCGCGTTATGATATGTCTTTCAAGTATTTTCTTGGTATGTCACCTGAAGAGACAAAACTCATCAATCCGAGTTCTTTGTGCAAATTCCGCAAACTTCGCCTCAAAGACAAAGATATGCTGAACCTCCTTATTGGCAAGACCGTATCCATCGCCATCGAAAAAGGCATTATTAAATCGAAAACGATCATTGTTGACGCCACTCACACAGGTTCTCGCAGTAACCCTTACTCTCCGATTGAGGTTTTAAGACTCCGCTCAAAGCAACTTAGAAAGAGCCTTTATGATACCGATGAGTCCATAAAGGAGCATTTACCTAATAAAAACGAAGATGACAATTTAGAGAATGAACTTGATTATGCCAAAGCTTTACTTGATGTGGTATCAACAGATGAAACACTGATAAATGTCCCCAAAGTTAAAGAGCGCCTTAATATGCTCCGAGAGACTCTGACAGACATAGCAGATCACTATGTTACATCCAAAGACGAAGACGCACGCATTGGACACAAAAGTGAAGACGATTCGTTTTTCGGATACAAGACTCACATCGCCATGAGTGATGAACGCATAATAACTGCAGCTACAGTTACTTCGGGAGAAAAAGGCGATGGTCCCCAACTACCTGAGCTCATAGAACAAAGCCGCAATAATGGTATGGTGGTAGAAACCGTTATTGGCGATGCCGCCTATTCAGGAAAAGATAATATTCAACTCTCTGATGAGAGTGAAAACGGATTTGAACTGGTAGCCCGACTTAATCCGGGTATAAGTCAGGGGCATCGTAAGGAAGAACAACTATTTGATTTTAACAAGGATGTAGGCATGTTTGTATGTCCGGCAGGGCACATGGCAATACGACGTGCTAGACAAGGGAAAAAGAATCAGCCGAAAAACCAAACTATAGTATACTATTTCGATGTTAATAAGTGTCGTGTATGCTCACGAAGAGAAGGGTGTTACAAAGAGGGATCAAAAACAAAGACCTACTCGGTAGTCATTAAATCAGACGAACACCAACGACAGTTGACTTTTCAAGGTACTGATGAATTTAAGGCCAAGTCTCGAACAAGATACAAAATTGAAGCTAAAAATGCGGAACTAAAGCAAGTATTCGGATATGACAGAGCCTTATCATACGGGATCTCTTGCATGCAACTGCAAGGTGCTATGGTCATATTTGCTGCAAACATCAAGAGAATACTCAAATTAATCTAAAGTGAGGGCTGTTTTACAATAATTGATCGAGAAATGGGCTTAATGGCTCATGTGAGCGATTCTATAAGCATTTCAAAGAGTCTCGTTCAATAAAAGAAAGTTGCCAAATCCAAAGTTAGGACTTGACAACTTTAATTTTTTAGCGCAACGGAAGAGATTTGTCTGAAAATCTAAAAGGTTTTTCAGTGCCCTCGTTTGTCACTTCGGGGTTTTTTTATTACTTCATTTCCTTTTCTTCCATCATGTCGAGTTCATTCTTGTCGGAATCGATAAACTTGTATTCCAGAAAACCCAGACTTTGGTTAGGAATGACTTTCATACTTTTTGAGTACTTTAGTTTCCATTTCATACTAAGGGGAAATAATCCCTTATTAACGAATGCTGCAACGTAGGGGTGTACGTGCAGGGCGAATTTCTTCACATTGTGCTTATTCACTAAACAATCGATCTTTCCTTCCAGATTGTCGGTAAACAGGATCGACGGTTTGATTGTTCCTGTGCCGAAACAGGTAGGACAAGATTCCGTTGTATCTACATCCATAGCCGGGCGAACCCTTTGGCGGGTAATCTGCATCAGTCCAAACTTACTTAAAGGCAGGATGTTGTGTTTGGCCCGATCGTTTGCCATCGCTTTAGACATGTGCTCGAATAACTTCTGTCGGTTGGCAGCCTCTGCCATATCGATGAAGTCGACCACAATAATACCGCCCATGTCGCGAAGACGAAGCTGGCGTGCTATTTCGTCGGCGGCGGCTGTGTTTACGTCGATAGCTGTTTTTTCCTGGGCGTCGCTTCCTTTGGAGCGATTGCCGCTGTTTACATCTATCACGTGCATGGCCTCGGTGTGCTCGATGATCAGGTAAGCTCCACTTTTATACGTAACCGTACGTCCGAACAACGATTTGATCTGCTTGGTGATACTGAAATTGTCGAATATCGGCAGTTCACCGGTGTATCGCTGTACGATCTCTTCCCTTCCGGGAGCGATCAGACTGACATAATCGCGGATGTTATGGAATACGTCCGCGTCGTTTACGTAAATGTTTTGGAAAGAGGGATTGAATATATCGCGGAGCAAAGCTACTGTACGTGCCGTTTCTTCATATACGATCGACGGAACTTTTAGCTTTGGAACCTTGACGATGTTTTCTTCCCATCGTTTCACTAATGTCTTTAATTCATGGTCGAGTTCAGCAACACGTTTACCTTCTGAAGAGGTACGCACTATTACGCTGAAATTTTTCGGCTTGATACTCTGGATCAGCTGCCGTAAACGGGCACGTTCTTCGCTCGACTTGATTTTTGTGGAGACAGAGACCTTATCGGCAAATGGTATCAACACGATATATCTTCCGGCAAAAGATAGTTCGGAAGTCAATCGCGGACCTTTCGTAGAGATCGGCTCTTTAGCAATTTGCACCAACACCTCTTGTCCGACTTTCAGCACGTTACTTATACTTCCGTCTTTTTCAATTTCAGGAAGTATCTGCACTTTTGAAATAGCAGGAACCTTTTTCTGGTCGCTGAGTGCTTGTTTGAGGAACTTCTGCTGGGTGTTGAAGTTTGGACCTAAGTCCAGATAATGAAGAAATGCGTCCTTTTTATACCCTACATCAATGAAAGCAGCATTCAACCCCGGCATCAGTTTTTTTACTTTACCAAGATAAATATCACCTACGGCAAACGAGACATTGCGGGCCTCCTTCTGGAGTTCCACAAGGTTCTTGTCTTCCAATACGGCAATAGATACCTCTTTGGGTTGTACATCTACTACTAATTCACTTATCACTTAAAAAAGGGTTTTTTAATTCAGACCTTTCTAAATACGCAAAGAACAAACTTAAAAGGTCACTTATTAAGTTTGTTCTTTAGAGTTTCTTGATAGACTTATTTTTTCTTATGTCTATTCTTCTTCAGTCTCTTTTTGCGCTTGTGCGTAGACATTTTATGTCTTTTTCTTTTCTTTCCGCTAGGCATTGTTTCTAAATTTTAAATTAAACTATAATTACTAATTACTTAACTTCGTTCAGGAAGGTTTTAGCCGGCTTGAATGAAGGGATGTTATGCTCAGGAATAATGATCGTAGTATTCTTTGAAATATTACGAGCAGTCTTCTGAGCTCTCTTCTTAATAACGAAACTACCGAATCCTCTCAGGTATACGTTTTCTCCTTCAGATAATGAACTTTTTACAATATCCATAAAAGATTCTACGCTATTCAATACCGTCTGCTTGTCGATGCCGGTACTTTTTGCAATTTCGCTAACAATATCTGCTTTAGTCATGTCTATAAATTAATTAATGATTTGGACCTATTAATTTTTTGGAATGCAAATATATAGCTTTTTATTTAAGTGGAAAAAGAATTGCCCGCCATTTTTTAATAAAAAAGATTCCTTACAATTCATTATATCTGCGTATGTTTGCATTAATCAACGAGTTGGGAGTTTGAAATGTACGAAAAGAGGACAAATATGTCGCATTTGAAAAAGGAACTGAAAACCAGCAATATGCTGTTAGACTGGTATAAAACGAATAAAAGGGCTTTACCCTGGAGGGAGTCGTCCGACCCCTACATTATCTGGATATCGGAAATTATTCTTCAGCAGACCCGTGTCGCTCAGGGAATGGATTATTTCTATCGTTTCACCGAACGTTTCCCGGATGTGGCTTCTTTGGCTTCGGCCGAGGAAGATGAAGTACTAAAATATTGGCAGGGATTAGGTTATTACAGCCGTGCCCGGAATCTGCATGCGGCGGCTAAAAGTATTATGGATAAGTTCGGAGGTGTTTTCCCTTCCGAATATAAAGATGTCCTGTCTTTGAAGGGGATCGGAGAATATACGGCGGCAGCCATTGTCTCTTTTGTCTGGAATAAACCTTATCCGGTTGTCGATGGGAATGTTTTCCGGGTGTTATCCCGTTTGTATGCGGTCGATACGCCTATCGATACGACAAGCGGGAAGAAGCAGTTCACTGAATTGGCCGGGATCGTGATGAATCCGGAAAAGGCCGGAACCCATAATCAGGCGGTCATGGAGTTTGGAGCCTTGCAATGCGTCCCTCAGAATCCGGACTGTGAAGCCTGCCCGCTGAAGGAATGTTGCATGGCGTATGCATCTCATACTGTGCAAAGCTTTCCGGTGAAACAGAATAAGACAAAAACGCGTCCCCGGTATTTTCATTATCTATACATTATATATAAGGGGCAGACGTGGCTTTCACGCCGGGGGAAAAAAGATATATGGGAAGGCCTTTACGAATTTCCGCTCATCGAGACCGAACAACCGGCCGATTTTGCCGCTTTGCAGGAAACGGATGCTTTCCGGCATTTGTTCGACGGTGCCGGGAAGCTAAATGTTTCGGTCGATATACCGGAAATAAAACATGTGCTGTCCCATCAGGTATTGCATACCGCTTTTTACCGGGTAGAGATAGAGAAAATCAGTGACGCTTTAAATTCGTATCTGGCTGTTCCGTATAAAGATATCGAACGATATGCCGTTCCCCGTCTTGTACATATTTATTTGGAGAAATTAAATGGAAACTTGTCAGAATGATCGAATTTATGTTTCTTTGTAAGATATTAAAAGAATTATTACTATGTCATTGAATAAAGTCATTTTGATCGGTAACGTGGGTAAAGATCCCGACGTACGTTATTTTGACAGCGGTGCAGCTGTTGCAAACTTCCCTTTGGCAACTTCGGAAAGAGGTTACACACTTGCAAACGGTACGGTTGTACCTGAAAGGACAGAATGGCACAATATTGTGGTGCGCCGCGATCAGGTAGCCTTTGTCGAGAAATGGGTGAAGAAAGGCTCGGGTGTCTATGTGGAAGGAAAGATCCGTACCCGTAGCTACGACGATCAAAGCGGTGTGAAACGCTATGTTACTGAAATTCATGCAGACCGCATCGAATTTTATAATACCGGAACAAGACCGGCTGACGGAGCATCTGCCAATACCGGAACAAGTTTCCAGCAGGGTGGACAGCAACAGGCAACATCCTATCAGCAACCGGTTTCGCAACAGCCGGATATTTCTTCGGATTCAAACAGTGCGGATGATCTCCCGTTCTGATATTGTTTAACTAATACGGTTCCCCTTGGACTCAGACTATTATTTATCGGGCTTATTTGACCAGGTTACTATACAGGCGCTTACAGCAGGCCCTGTTATAGCATTAAGCCTCGCTTGTATACTGCTGTTAGTGTCCGGCTTCGTGTCGGCATCAGAAGTGGCATTTTTTTCTCTTACCCCGGGTGACATTAACGACATCCGGGAAGAGAATTCTCCTTCAGATCCACTTATCAGACAACTACTGGATCGTTCCGAATATCTGCTTGCGGCTATCCTAATCGCAAACAATTTTGTGAATGTTGCTGTCGTTATGCTTTGTACCTACGGTATCAATGCCCTGATCAACTTCTCGGCGGTGCCTGCTTTAGGTTTCGTACTTGAAACGATCATACTGACCTTTTTACTTTTACTTTTCGGCGAGATCATGCCTAAGATCTACGCACAAAAGAACTCCCTTCGTTTCGTTCGCCGTTCGGCTTCCGTATTGAATATGGTCGAGCGTATCTGCCGGCCGCTGTCGAAGGTGCTGGTGACTTCCACCTCCGTTATTAATAAGGCGCTGGTCAAGAAGAAATACGATCTTTCCGTCGATGAGCTATCCAAAGCGCTCGAACTGACTTCTACCGGAATACCGGAGGAGAAAGAGATGTTGGCCGAGATCATCAAATTCTATAATAAGACGGCAGACGAGATCATGACTCCCCGTCTGGATATGGAAGATATCGAGATAAAGACAAGTTTCCGTAATGTGATCGATTTCGTTATTACTTCCGGTTATTCGCGTATCCCCGTGTATGCCGATTCGGAAGACAATATCAAAGGGATCCTTTATATAAAAGACTTGTTGCCCTATATCGAAAAGCCGGATACATTCCGTTGGCAAAGCTTGATCCGTCCGGCCTATTTTGTGCCTGAGACGAAGAAGATCGACGACCTGCTGGAAGAGTTCCGGACAAACAAGATACACATGGCAATCGTGGTCGATGAGTTTGGCGGCACTTCCGGTATTGTTACGATGGAAGATATTCTAGAAGAGATTGTCGGAGAGATATCCGACGAGTACGATGAAGACGAAAAGCAATTCATCCGTCTGGCGGATGGCAGCCTGATCTTCGAAGCCAAGATCTTGCTGACAGACTTTTTCCGTGTGATCAATGCCGATCCGTCCGAGTTCGGAAAACTGACGGAAGATGTGGAAACGCTGGCCGGCCTTCTATTGGAGATAAAGGGTGATTTCCCGCGTCGCAGGGAGATTATCGACTACAATGATTATCGTTTCCAGATACTGGAAATGGATAACCGCCGTATCTTGAAAGTTAAATTCAATCGCATCCCGGAAGGCGGGAAAGGAGAGGAGTGATGAAGTCTGTTCCGGCAATCCTGGTTTCCCTGTTTATCTTTTTGTGTATCTCCTGTACGGAATATACACCGAAACCGCGCGGCTACTTCCGTATCGAGCCGCCGAAGGCCCGTTATCAGGCATTGCCTCTGGACAGTTTGCCTTATACCTTTAATGTATCCCAGTTGGTTACGGTTGAACTTCCCCCGGTGGGAAGTCCCGAAGGATGGATCAACCTGTCTTATCCCTCGTTGGGTGTGAAGGTGTATTGCAGCTACCTGCCTGTAACCCGGAGCACATTACAGACAGCAGCGGTCGAATCCCGTTCGCTGGTTTCCCGGCAGGCCAAACAGGCCAATGCGGTGAAGGAGCAAGGGTATAGCAATCCCGAAGAACAGGTATATGGCTCTTTGTTCCTGCTCGATGGAGAGTCGGCTTCCCCCGTGCAGTTCATGTTGACGGACAGTGTTTCAAACTTCTTCCGTGGCGCTTTGTATTACGACTGCGTTCCGAATGCGGATTCGCTGGCTCCTCTGACCGACTATTTACGGCAGGATATCATCGAGTTGATACAATCCTTTAGCTGGAAGAAGTAATGCCTGTCCTTTTTAAACATACGCGCCCCTTGTTTGGAGTCTGGAAGATCGAGGAGACTTCGGACGAATTGTTATCTATGCTCGGTTTCCGGTCGGAATATCAACCTTTCCTTCAGAATATAAAAACGGAGAAGCGGCGCCAGGAATGGTTAGCCAGCCGTGTGCTGCTGAAAGAACTATCAGGATCGGAATGGCTGATCGCTTATCACGAGGACGGTGCGCCCTATTTACCGGACTCTGCTTACCATCTGAGCATTTCTCATACCAATGGTTATGCCGCAGTTTTATTGCAGGAACAACCGGCGGCAGGTATCGATATCGAGTATTATTCTACCCGGATATTGAAGATACGTAGCCGCTTCATATCTCCCGAAGAAGACGCTTCCGTCGACCCGGATAATGCAGTGAAGCACCTGCTCGTTTACTGGTGCGCCAAGGAAGCCCTGTTCAAGATGATCCGGCAGCAAGACGTCGACTTTATCGAACATCTGCATATCGAACCTTTTACTTATGCGGACTCCGGACAAATTAAAGCCTATGAAACCCGTACCGGAGATACCCAGTCCTACACCTTAAGCTATGAGGTGCGCCCTGATTTTGTCTTTGTTTACAGCTTACCTTCCGGCTCCGGTATTTCGAGGTAATACCGTTCTGATCTCTTTTGTCTGTCCTTGTCTCATTATCATAATATATTTCACCTTATTATCATATATTGTGGCAACGTTGTGCCATATATTATGATACTGGAATGTCATAATATATGAGAATGCAGTATCACAATATATGATACTGCAATGAAGTGCCAGATCAAAAAAATTAAAACATAATATCTGTTATCTTGTTTTAAATTATAGAGTATCTGCCTTGCGGATTACATTTATAATAAGATATGGGGCAAAAGAAGAAAATAGCAAAGTATATTTTCCCGGCAATAGGATTGCTGGTCGTGGCTCTTACTGTCCTGAACCTGTATCTGAGCAACCGTCTTGAAAGATATCTGAAAAAAGAACTGAGCCGCCGGACAGCGGAAGCTACGGATGGTTTTTATGCGCTCTCGTTCGACGACCTGTCTATCGGTTTTGTAAAGGGAGAGTTGAAGATAAAAGGCATCAGGCTCGTGCCCGACACAACGGTGTTCCGGCAATGGGCGGCTATCGATAGCTTGCCCCGGACATACGTGAAGGCCGAAGTCGGTGTGATCGATTTTAAAGGGGTGAACCTGACATGGCGCTGGAGTTATAAGAAACTGCATTTTAACTCTTTCGAAATAAAAGATCCGAAGATAGAGATCTTTGATTCGTACAACTCCGACCGGACAGAGAAGAAGGTGAGGAATGTCAGCACTAAATCTTTGTATGAAGTGATCTCACCCTATATAAATGTATTGAGCGTGCGGACACTGAACCTGGAAGATGCCAGTGTCTCTTACACGGTGGAGAATCCGGCGACACCGATCGTCTATGCTTTGGCCGATGTCAGTTTCCGGGCGTATGGTTTTATATTGGATGAGAACTCTTCGCGAAGCGGTAAATTGCTTTATTGCGATAACTTTGAATTTGTCACTCACCAACCGCAGACGCTGCTGGCCAATAACGACTTCGTACTGGAAACCGACAGCATCAAACTGAGCACGCAGGATTCGATAATCTATATAGAAAAGATCAATCTGATCCCGCAGGAGAAGTTGTGGGTAGAGAAAAACCAGAAACCGGACAGCTATGTCGACGCACTGGTTAAAACCGTTGAGGTGAATGGCATACAGTTTAAACGGGAAGAGGCTTTGAATTATCTTACTGCCCGTTCGTTCGAAATCTCATCGTCAGACATACAGGTCTTTAACCAGGCAGGAAATACGGCGTCAAAAGATACCGTGGCTGACACTTCGGTGAAAGTGGATGCCGACTCGTTGGTACAGGCCTTGTCTCTTTACGATATCATATCGCCCGTGTTACACAGCGTCTCTATTCAATCTATCGGCATCCGGGATGCAAAAGTAGCTTATTCGCAGGTGGTGAAAGATTCGGTGGAGGTATATAAACTGGATAACTTTAATTTCCAGGCGAATGACTTCCGGGTGGATTCCGTTTCGGAGGTGAAGCATGGTCTGTGGTATTCAACCAGTTTCGCTTTTGAAGCGACCGGGATCAGTGGGATGATGACAGCCCGTAACCATCGCCTGGACGTGGAGCGTATGGCATTGAACACGGAAACGGGTGATTTCAGCATCGAGAATATCCGTCTGAAACCCCTCTCCATGCGGTCGCGGAACGACTATATGTCGGGAAGTATCGATACGATCGTCCTGAAAGGTTTACTGTATGATAAAGGGATCAGTGCCGACCTGTTTAAGATAGACCGTCCTGTCATCCGTTATAATAAAGCGCCTTCTTATAGCCGGAAAAATAAAGAACTGAAGGTTCCGGTCGATACCCGGGGGGATATTGAAGGGATATTGAATCCGTTGCTTCAGTATTTATCCATCAAAAAGATCCGTTTGAACCATGCCTTTGTGACGTTGAACGATAGGAGCGTTCCTGATCCCGTCGTTTACAGGTTGAAGGATTTTAATTTCGATGCAACCGATTTCCTGATTGATGATAGTACGAACCGAAGTAAAGGACTGTTCTTCCAGTGCGACCACTTTGGATTCAGCCTGAAGAATTTCGATAATTATTTACCGGGAAAAGAGTATCGCCTGATTGTCGGTAAAGGCGACTTTTCAACCCGGAAAGGTGTGCTTCGTTTACAGGATGTGAAGTTACTTCCTCAGGATTCGTTATGGGAAAAGCCTTCAGACTGGCAGGTTCGCTTTGAAACTCCCCTGATCTCAATTTCCGGTATGAACCGTTTACCCGAAAAGCTTGCTCAAAGCCTGGAGACGGGAACAGTTCATATACAATCGCCGGATATCGGGATAATCAAAAAAGACGGAACTTTCTTTCAAGCCTGCCTGAAAGATTTTGCAGTCAGCAAGGTCGTATGGGATAGCCTGCATTTGGCTGTTGGAGATATTCTGCTGGCTGACCCTGTGTTTTCTTATCAATTGGAGAATGCGCCGGATAAGGAGAAAAAGCAACCGGCAGAAAAGGAGTTGAAAGATATATATGAAGTATTGGGGCGTTTTACCCCTGACCTGTCTTTAGGAAAGCTGGATGTATCGAATGCCGTGCTGAATAGCGATACGGCCAGTCTGTTGCTGGAAGGGTTACACGTAAACACGGCAGGCCGTTCGTTTAAGCTGAAGACAATCCGGTTCGATACGAAGGATTTATCTTTCCCGCTGGATAATGGTTTCTATACCTTGCATATCGGAAAAATAAACCTGGATAACACCGACCTCGACCTCGCTGATATCCGTCTGCTTTCCAAATATCCCAAAATGGAGTTTGCTTATCTCCAGCCGGAGCATAAGGATTGGTTTGATGTCAAGGCGGGACGTCTGAGTCTGTCGGGAATCGATCTGCCTGCCTGGATTGTGGAGAAAGTAATCAGGGTAAGGAAGGTACAGGTAGACGATGCCGTCCTGCAGAATTTTAAGAATCAGCAAATCGTCGTCCCCAAGCGTATTGTACCAATGATCTATTCCGGTTTACAGAAAGCACCGGTTAAGTTGGCGATCGATAGCCTGGATGTCAATAACTTTTCCGTTGTTTACGAAGAACTGGCCCGGAAAGGGATAGAGCCGGGAAAACTATTCTTTACGGAGATGAATGGGAAGTTCTCCGGATTTACGAATATCGTTACCCGCCCGGATCAGTATATCCGCCTGGATGCAAACGGTAAAATAATGGGTAAGGGATACTTTACGGCTACTTGGCTATTGCCGGTCGACTCGCTGAACGACTGTTTTATCCTGAATGCCCACATGAAAGATTTCGACCTGACAGCCTTAAATGAACTGATCACCCCGCTCGCCTTTGCCAAAGTGGAAAGTGGCCGGCTGGATGATTTTACATTCAGTACGGAGGCTTCTAGCAAAGGGGCGAAAGTCGATATGTTGTTTCTTTACAGGGATCTGAAAGCGGAGATATTCAAGGAAAAGCATGGTGAAGTGATCGATAATAAGTTTTTATCGCGCCTGGCCAACCTGGTGTTGAAGCACGATAACCCGGATCATCCGGAAAAAGGAGGGCACAAACCCCGGCAATCGCACCTGACAGTTGAGCGGGATCCGTATCATTCCACCTTTAATTATATATGGCAGATACTGCGCCCCCCTCTGATCGAGTCGGTAGGAGTTTCTAAAAAGACACAGGATGTGGCGAAGGAAGTAAGCGGCTTTTTAACAAAAATAAAAAACTTCTTCCATCCCCGGAAGAACAAGGCGCAAGCTGAAGAAACGGCCGGGAAAACAAATTAACGGGTGAACTTATCCGTGGATGAAATGTTTTAACTATATAGATGTTTGTCTCGCAGATAAGTAATAAACGTAAATATGGAATATGACATAGTTCATCATCCGGAGAAATATCGCTTCGAGGTGAAACAAGATGATTTAACAGCCTTTGTACAATACAGGCTTGTCGGTAATAACCTGGATATTATTCACACGATAGTACCCGGTCCTCTGGAAGGGCAAGGCATCGCCGCTTCGTTAGTGAAAGCAGCCTTCGACTACGCATTAGAGAATCAATTAAAGCCGCGGGCAGTTTGCTCGTACGCTGTTGTATGGTTAAAAAGACATCAGGAATATGCAAGATAACCAATTTGAGAATGATGATTATCCTTTAATCGTAACTCCCAGCAAATGGGCTAGTTCGAGTGCTTGTAGGGAAGTTACAGTGGCTCCACGTAACTCACAACCTGTGATGGGGCTTATCCGTATGCCGGATATGTCGCAGTTACTTAAATCAGCACCTTTCAAGGAAGTACGGTAAAACTCCGCTTCTTTCAGGTTGCACGCATCAAATACCGTATAGGCAAACTGGCAACTCTCCAACGAACCGCTTTTCAGGTCGCTTTGATGGAAGCCGATGTATTTTAATTTGCTCATGGTTAGGTTGATATATTCAGCCTTGCAGTTGCTGAAAGTAATATGATTTAAAGACGATTCGGAGAAATTCGCACCGATCAGTTTACAATCGATAAACTCGACACGGTGGAAGCCGGATTCGGAAAAATTGACATTAGAAAGATCGCAGTTCCGGAAGATTATATCACTGAACTGCGATTTTTTTATGCTGCAACCGATCAGCATACAATTCGTGAACAAACAGGATTGTATACTGATATTTTTAGTCTTGATCTCGAATACTCTTTGATTCTTGAAAGCAAGCTCTGTCAAATCTTCCCCCTCTTTCAGGAGTACCTCATCCAGCGCTATGTCTTCTTTTAAAACGGCTGTTATCCGCGGAGCAGTTATCTTCATCTTATATCGTTTTGTAATGTGTCGGTAAAGGTAACTATTTTGATCCGGATTTCCCGTTTCATCTATCTTAATCCAGCAACTTACCGGGAATAACGATCTTGTTTTCCTTTTGTGTCCTGAAGATAATAAATTCGACCTCTTTCGATTTATCGACCTTTTGAAGTACTTCCTGCATCTCCCGGAGGTTATTGACCGGAGTTGTCCCTATCCGGACGATTACGTCGTTAGGACGGATATAATCCCGCAGCTTGCCACCCAATGCATTGACCGAAATAACGTATACGCCCCGTTCCGAGTCCATTCCCGTAGCCGAACGTTCGCCCAGTGTCTGTAGACTTTTGATCGTGGCACCGCACCAGTCGGTGATGTCGCTGCCGGCATGGTCGGCGATCATGATCGGTGTCGGCATCTTGGGTGTGTGTGCGATCGCTTTCAGGCGGGGAGAGACTACGCCGAACTGATCCATGACAAAGTTATGGAAACCGCCTTTTGTGATTGCTTCGGAATCGTCGGGAACAGTGAAATCTCCTTCCGACGGATTGAGGAATTGTACGGAGGTGACGATCGAATGTTCATCCGTCTTATTTTTGATTGCTGCCGCGTACGACATGCTGTCCGTAAAGATATTGTAGTCGACCATCAATCCCCATTCGCGCACGCTGATCGGTTTATATTCGGTCATCACGATATTGCGTGTAAAGACATCGCCGCTGTTATTGAACCAGACGTGCGGGTGGAAAGAGTTGTTGATCATGATGTTATTCTCTACTACCCGGTAGAAACCTTCCCTTAACTTGATCCCACCGTTGAGGCATAAGTTATTATATATATGGTAGTTGCTTGAACCGTCATCGAGGTCGATATCCCATCCCCGGTCGCAACGGAAGCGGTTGTTCCTCATGATGGTCGTCTGGGTGGCATCAGCCAGGATCAAGGCGGGATCTTTGGCTGCAATCGACTCCATCTCCTTGTATTTCGGATGCCAGTAGCGGTCGCGTCCCCAGGAATTGAAAGAACCGTGGTCGCCTGTTTCCTTGACCGTATCGAATATGTCGTTGAACTCCAGGATATGGCCGCCCCAGGTTCCTTCGCTGATATTGATCCCGGCGCGGGGAGTGTCGTAGATACTGTTGTGGCTGACGGTGATTGCCTGGCACATGGACAGCTCGACGCCTGTGATCTGCTTTTCGTAGAGGCCGATCGAATGGATCAGATTGTCGTATACGAGACATTGTGCCGGATAATTATTGTTTTTGGGGCCTTTACCCGGATCGATCTCATCGTACGGGACAAACTCGCCGTATTCGAAACTCGGTGAACGAACGCCGGCCGGATCGCCGACGAAGCAGATCGCACTGGCTCCGATCTGCGTCAGGTGCGAACCGGATACTTCCGAATGGCGGTTGTAGTTGGAGAAGAATACGGCATTCCCTCCCAGGTTATGCAGGTAAGCATTACGCAAGGCACAATGTTCCGTTCCTTCAAAGAACACCGCCGCTCCCCGGTAGATCGACCAGTCCGAGCGGAGCAGTTGCTCGTAAGGTTCCATAAAGGTGCGGAGGGTCTGCGTCAGTTCCAGTCCGTCAAGCGTGATATTCTTTACCGGATCGGCTTCTGTTCCCCGGAATTCGATCAGGTGTTTGAGCTGCGGAGATTCGAAGAGGACTTCGGATACGTTTTCACCCTCGAGCGGGTAGTAGTATAGAACCTGTTCGTCGGCAGCGTAGAACCATTCGCCGGGAGCGTCCAGTTCTTCAAATATATTTTCCACCATCCGGTTGTCCGGATGTATTCCCAACTGACGGTTGTTTTGCCAGCCGCCTTCCATCGATAATTCCCCTTTTTTATTTTTTCCGGTGATGCGGTAATGGAAATCTCCCCAGTCGTGTTTATGCATGGCATGTAAATAACCACCGGCCGGATTTTTCCATTTTTTTACCCGTTCGGGAGCGGTAGCCTGGGCGGAAGTCCCGTTGAAACGGACGGCTTTCTCGTCGAAGTTCGGGAAGCGGGCCAAATGACGCAATTGTCCGTCGGCAACCAGCATATCCATAACCGGACTACCGTTTACTTTCGCTTTCATGATCCCTTTCTTATAAGGTTCCCATTGCAGGTTCAAAGGTATTCCCCCTGAGAGGACGACCTGTTCGCCAGGATAGGCTTTTACGGATAATTGCCGGGTGTCGTTCCCATCCTGCGAAGTGAAAACGACCGGTTTGTCGAGAATATACTTCCCTTCCCGTAAATAAATAACAATTTCACCCTTTTCCGTCCGGGCTTTTTCCAAAGCCGCCGGAATACGGTTGAATGGATTCCGGGCACTTCCGTCGCCATCGGCTTTCCCTTCCGGGGAAACATAAAACTCGGATTGCGCCGATATCGGTAGTGTTGTAAAGGCTAGCAGTAAGGCCAATGAGGCTTTCAGTACATTGCTTTTCATTACTAATTAGATTTAAATTCCTATATAAGTGTGTTCTATCTCTTTTCTTCTGATAAACCGATCACATCGTTGCTACCCGTTCAGACAGAATAGGGCTATAGCTGAGATAATTCTTGTTATTGGCATAAATGAACAACAGGGAACCGCCTTTGATCGTATTAATGATCGGTTTGCTGACCGATTGCGGGAGGGCAGGACAGCCGAAGCTACGGCCCAGCCGACCGGAAGAAGCAATGACGGAAGGATTGGAATAAGCCGCTCCGTGGATAACGATTGCCCGCTCTTTGGCACGGTCGTTGATTCCTTTTTCCAGCCCGTTAAGCACCAGTGAATACCCGTTTTTCCCCTGATAAGTATTTTCAGTCAGGAAAAATCCCAGAGAACTTTTAAGCGAACCGTTCTCGTTGGAGAAAGAAGTCGCGTAATTCCCCCCGCTATTCTTCCCGTGTGAAACCAGTGAGGAGAACAACAGTTTCTTATGTCTCATATCGAACACATAAAAACGTTCTTCCGTGGAAGGTTTGCTGAAATCGACCAGGGTCAGAATCTCTTTATCTTTTTGTGTGATCTTATTATAACCGGCCACAGCCTGCTCGAATGCTGCATAATTGACTACTCCATCCAGCTCCATTTCGACATATAACTGCCGGCAGCTTGAAGTTACGGACGTGCGGGACTCCGGACGACTCATGGAAGAGAAGCTCGCCGGGATGAATAAAAGGAACAGATATAAGAAAACTTTGTGCATGTCTGTGTGAATCAGATCACAAAGGTAAAATATTTAATCGAAAACAAAAACCAGCGTCTCCTCGATCGGTGCCCAGTCGTAAATAAATTTAGCATGTGAAGTGGCATTCCTCACACACATGTGGGAGCGGGGAGTGGTTCCCAGCGACGGGCTGAACTCGATGAGCGTTTTCCTCGGCGCGTTGACCGGTACGCCGTGAATATATCCGCCATTGGTAAAACGGCTGGCGTAAGGAGCAAAACCACCGGTCTCCGTCGTCCCGTCCACCAGATAGATCATCCGGGGTTTCTTTTCCTGGATAACGAAAATGCCGGGAGGGGTTTCCTGGGCATAAGGCGGCCTGTGTAATCCGGTGGTTGCCGGATTCATGCTCCTGACCAGCCATTTATCCCCTATATGTTCGAGGGTGGCTATATTCTGGTTCTTGGTATCGACGAAGATCGCTTTTTTGAATACGACCGTGTCGGCTATAGTTTCGATATATTTGCGGGGCACCATCCATTCTTTTCCGGTATGGACGGAAGCCACTTTTATAAAGTTTGTGTAATCTTCCAGATGTTTAACCAATGCACCGTCGCGGCCATAGAGTTCGGGTACGGCGGTATCGGCCGGGAGATAAAGCGGTACGCCCTGGAAACGTTCCACTCCCAATGAGTCGGCGATCCGTCGGTAGGAGTCGCGGTGATAGTTCCTGACCAGCGGAGCTTCCCCGTTCTTATTCCTGTAATTCTGCAGGATCGACCAGGTGGCCGGTTCCCGTTGGGTAGACTCGAGCCAGGTGAGCCGTTCGCGTATCTTATCCCATTGGAATTCGCGGGTGGTATCTTTATAAGGATAACTGTCGGCCAGTGTATGCTGGTCGTAAAGCAGTTCCTTTTCGATGATGATCTCTTTGGGAGCCGCTTCGACTTCTTCCACCACTTCGGTGACAGTCGAGTCCGGCACCGATAGTTCATCCGGCACCGGCTTGTCCGTCTTCATCGTACAATAGCTGAGGCTAAGGGCGACAAGACAAAATACCGGAAATATAACAGCTCTTTTCATGCTTGGTTTCTTTTTAGGGTGAATATACATTTTATTATTGACATATCCACCGGTTTATCAGGAAAAGAGGTTATCCCATCCGGAATAACCTCTCCACTTTTTACTCTGCTAACATAAATGAGACATCTGTCCCATCAATCATATTTAATAACGCTTACCGGACAGCTTTCGGCCGCTTCCTTGATTCCTTCTTCGTAATCGTTAAAGTCTACGCCCTCATTCACGTGGGAACGGTCGGTTACGTGAAAAACTTCCGGGCAGATGCCTTCGCAAGTACCGCAGGCGATACAGTCTTCTTCTATCCAAACACTTTTAATTGCCATAGTTGTATACATTAAAGATGATTTATACAAGTATAACAAATCAAGGGGTAAAATGGTTGATGTAAATAAGACACGAAATCATCTTCGTTTAAAACTAATTTAACGCTTAAGGAGCTATGAATTAAAATTATTTGATTACGTTTACAGCAATAAAATCTTTGATTAACTATTCATAAACTAAAAACAACATGGATAACGCTATTTTTAGATTTCCTAAGCCTATTAATGAACCGGTAAAATCGTATGCTCCCGGATCAAGTGAAAAAGCAGCATTAAAAAGCACGTTAGCTCAATTATCGAATGAAGAATGGGATATTCCATTGATCATCGGAGGAAAAGAAATCCGTACAGGTAATACCGGAAAAGTTGTTATGCCGCATGATCATCATCATGTACTGGCCACTTATCATAAAGCCGGAGAAAAAGAAGTGCAAATGGCTATCGACGCCGCCATGAAAGCGCATAAGGAATGGTCGGAACTTCCCTGGGTAGAACGTGCTTCGGTAATGTTGCGGGTGGCAGAACTCTTCGCTACTAAATACCGTTATCTGTTGAATGCGTCCGTGATGCTGGGACAGAGCAAGAACCCCTATCAGGCGGAGATCGATGCTCCTTGTGAACTGATCGACTTCCTGCGTTTCAGTACATTCTATGCAAGCCAGGTATATGCAGACCAGCCTTATTCCGAAACAGGTATCCTGAACCGTATGGAATACCGTGCTTTGGAAGGTTTCGTTTTCTCATTGACTCCGTTCAACTTCACCTCGATTGCCAGCAACCTGAATATGGGGCCGGCCATGATGGGTAACGTTGCGGTATGGAAACCGTCTACAACGGCTATCCATTCAAACTATTTGCTGATGAAAGTATTCCAGGAAGCCGGACTTCCGGATGGTGTCGTAAACTTTATCCCGGGGCAGGGAAGCGTGATCGGTAAGGTTGTTACAGCCAGCCGCGATCTGGCAGGTTTCCACTTCACCGGATCTACCTCTACCTTCAATACGCTATGGCGCCAGATGGGTGAAAACCTGGGACATTATAAATCGTATCCGAAGATCGTAGGCGAAACAGGTGGTAAGAACTTTATCTTCGCCCATCCTTCAGCTCCGGCGGCAGATGTGGCAACAGCCATTGTACGCGGTGCGTTCGAATATCAGGGACAGAAATGTTCTGCCGGTTCGCGTGCCTATATCCCTGCTTCCATGTGGAATGAAGTGAAGGATATGGTGGGTGCCATGCTGAAAGAAATCAAGATGGGTGACGTACAGGACTTCACTAACTTTATAAATGCCGTTATCGACGAGCCGTCGTTCGATAATATCATGGGATATATCAACTATGCTAAACAAGCTCCGGATGCAGAGATCGTATTTGGTGGCAACGGGGATAAGTCGGTAGGTTACTTTATTGAACCGACTGTCATCCAGACAACAAACCCGGCCTTCAAATCGATGGTGGAAGAGATCTTCGGCCCGGTAATCACAATCTATGTATATGAAGACAGCAAGTTTGAAGAAACCCTGGAAATCTGCGATCAGACTTCTCCTTACGGCCTGACCGGTTCGATCTTCTCACGGGATCGCTTTGCTATCGATATGGCTTTCAACAAACTGCGTTATGCAGCCGGTAACTTCTATATCAACGATAAACCGACTGGTGCCGTTATTGCACAGCAACCGTTCGGAGGTTCGAGAGCTTCCGGTACAAACGATAAGGCAGGTGGCCCGTTGAACCTGATCCGCTGGACGAATCCTCGCTGTATCAAAGAGGCTTTAGTCCCACCGACGTCTTACGGTTATCCGTTCTTAGGTGAAAAATAAACACAATAAAACAGTTGGCAATCGGTAGCTTGAAACGTATGTTTCGGAATTGCCGGTTGCTGGCTGTGACCTTTTAAAAATCAGATACTATGTTAGACTTTAATAATACCGAGATTGCTTTTTCTTCTAAATCGCAGTCTGAACTGAAAAACGCTTACTTACTATTCAACACAATCAAATATCCGTGGTTGGTAAAATGTGCCAGTATCGGTAGTAATATCGCTCTGAAGATCCATTTCCCTCTGGCATGGGCTGTTAAGCCGACTTTATACAAGCAATTTGTAGGAGGTGAAACATTGCAGGACTGCACCAAAGCTATCAACCATCTCCGCCAGTTCAATGTGCTCTCTACCCTCGACTTCTCTGCCGAAGGCGAACAAACTCCCGAAGGCATCCAGGCTACATTCGAAGAAACAATGCGGTCGATCGATTTTGCCAAAGGCAACGACAATCTGGCTTATGCCGTATTCAAGCCTTCTACTATTACGACCGATGAACTGCTTGCCAAAGCTTCAGAGAAACGCAGTGAGCTGACCATAGAAGAAGTAAAGGCTTTCCGTGAATTTAAAGAACGCTTCATGGCTTTCTGCCAGCGTGCTTACGATAACGATGTCCGTCTGATTGTGGATGCCGAAGATTACTGTTTTCAGGATGCTTTGGACGAACTGACAGACGAGGCGATGCGTAAATACAATAAAAAACGTGCGATCGTATTTGCAACTTTGCAGATGTATCGGCACGACCGTATGCCTTATTTGCGTCGTATTCTGGATGATGCTAAAGAAAAGGGATATATCGCCGGTGTGAAGTTTGTGCGTGGTGCTTATATGGAAGCAGAGCGTGCGCGTGCTGCGGCTTTGGGTTATCCCGATCCGATCTGCAAGGATAAAAAGGCCACTGACGATAATTACGACGAAGCTGTCCGTTTCACGATGGATCATCTGGAACATTTCGAGATGTTTATGGGAACGCACAACGAGGAAAGTAACTATAAGTTGGCCCGCCTGATGGACGAAAAAGGCATTAAACGGAATGATTCCCGTATCTTCTTTGCCCAGTTGCTGGGGATGAGCGATAATATCTCATTCAATCTGGCTAATGAAGGATATAATGTAACCAAGTATGTCCCTTATGCTCCGGTAAGAGACGTATTGCCTTACCTGATCCGCCGTGCCGAAGAAAATACTTCGGTAGCAGGACAAACCAGCCGCGAACTGAAAATGTTGCAGGCCGAACTGAACCGGCGTAAGAAGGTGAATCGATAAACACTCACAGAATGTTTTCGGTATTTTGTTTGCCATTTGCAATATGCCGATGCAATGTGTTGTTAAACAATTATATATGCTATTGCAAATACTTTTTTTGTTTGCAATGTTATTTGTCATTTGCCATAATCAACCGTAAGAGGGATGATGGCAAATGGCAAATAGTATGGCAAATAGAATAGTTATTTGCCATGTCTTATTGTGCTTATTGATAGGATGTTATAGAAGTATATTGCAAATGGCAAATAAATACTGAAAACATTGTGTATAAAAGATGTTTTATCATGTATCACTTCTGAAACTATTGCTCCCTTCCGGTCTAAGTAAATCAAACCCTATAATAAACTAATTGTTAACTCCTTACTTAGTATAACTACCCTGTACAGGATAATCGATTATCCTGTACACCCTGATGGATTATCCTGTACACCTTGGCTGGCTATCCTGTACACCTTGGCAATAAGAAGTCCTTACATTTCAATTAGTTAGTAGGGAGGAATGAATTAGTTTCCCGGCTTCTGCCGGTTAGTAAGTCGGTATTCCAAATTCGATCCGTTGGTCATGCTCCACGTAGTTGCCGCAGGTGTAACTACCGTAAAAGAATAATCATTCGGATTTGCATTTATCATAGCATACAAAAGTATGGAAAAAAGGAATAAAACCCGTACATTTGCTGCAAAATATATAAAGCTTTTAAATCGAAAACAAAAGATGAACAAACTTATTGCAGCCGGCTTTTTGCTGGCTTGTGCGTTTTCTGTGACTAATGCCGAAGCACAAGAGGAGGAAGAATATGTATTCACTCCGGTAAAAGAATTGAAAATTACTCCTGTAAAGAACCAGAACCGTACCGGCACCTGTTGGTCTTTCTCTGCGATCGGCTTTCTGGAGTCTGAGTTGCTACGTATGGGGAAAGGCGAATATGACTTGTCTGAAATGTTTGTGGTAAACCATTCTTATAAGGACAAGGCCGATAAGTTTGTCCGTTTGCATGGCTGTTTGAATTTTGGGCAAGGGGGTTCTTCCGGCGATGTGCTGTATGCAGTCGAGCATTACGGTATCGTTCCTGAGTCGGTAATGACCGGGTTGCAGTATGGTGAAGACCAGCACGTACATGGCGAACTGGAAGGGCTGGCACTCTCTTATGTAAATACCGTGATTAAAAATCCGAACGGGAAGCTATCTACAGCCTGGAAGAAAGGGTTGGATGGTATCGTAGATGCCTACCTGGGGGAAATACCGGAGAAGTTCACTTATAACGGAAAAGAATATACTCCAAAGAGTTTCAGAGATGAACTGGGGCTGAATATGGACGACTATGTTTCTTTGACATCTTATACACATCATCCTTTCTATACAGCGTTTCCTCTTGAACTGGAAGATAACTGGCGCTGGGAGTCAGCCTATAACCTGCCTTTGGATGAACTGATGCAAGTAATAGATAACGCGATCAATACCGGTTACACGATTGTATGGGGCTCTGACGTCAGTGAAAAAGGGTTTACCCGTAACGGTATTGCCGTCGCTGCTGATGTGGCTTCTATCGAGACTGCCGGCTCGGATCAGGACAAATGGGTCGGTCTGAGCAAATCGGAAAAAGAGGAGGAGATCAAGAAGATGATCGGGAAGCCGGGATGTAAGGAGCTGACCATTACTCAGGAAATGCGTCAGAAAGAGTATGATAACTATCAGACAACGGACGATCACGGAATGCAGATCTACGGTATCGCAAAAGATCAGAATGGTAAAAAGTTCTATATGGTAAAGAATTCCTGGGGAACTGATAACAAATATAAAGGTACATGGTATGTATCAGAACCGTTTGTGGCTTATAAGACACTGGATATTGTCGTTCACAAAGACGCCCTTCCCAAAGCGATCAAGACAAAAATAGGTATTAAATAATATAGAGAATAAAAAGGACGCTGTTGAAGGCGTCCTTTTTTATTTTTATTTACTGGCTTTCAATCCTCTGATGACAGAAGAGGTGAAACCGGATAGTTCCATTTCATTCAGTCCTTTGATTGTGATACCGCCGGGAGTGGTAACCTTGTCGATTTCCATTTCCGGATTGCTTTTGTTTTCCAGTAACAGGTCGGTAGCCCCTTTTACGGTGTGGACAACGATTTCCTGTGCCTGCTTCGGATAGAAACCCAATTCGACACCGCCTTCAATAGCAGCACGGATATAACGAAGGGCGAAAGCGATACCGCTGGAAGCCAGTGCAGTACCGGCACCCATCAGGCGTTCTTCTACCAACATCGCATTACCAAGCTCATTGAATATATTTATTATCAGTTCGGATTGCTCCGGTGTCGCGTTATGGGCGGAGACGAAAGTCATACTGCTCAATACCTCGATAGCGGTGTTGGGCATAATACGGAAAAGAGCCGGAGTAACCCAGTCTTCATAACTGGTGTTTTTAGTGAGATACGAATTCAGCGTATCGAAGGTGATGCCGGCAGCTACCGAAACGATCACTTGTTTGTCGTAATCGAGAACTCCCTTTATCTGGTCGATGATCTCTTCCACCCGCCAGGGTTTTACTGCAATGACGATAATGTCTGCTCCTTTTACTGCTTCTATGTTGTTGAGCGACAACACAAAGTCAGGGTTGGCCGCTTTCATTTTATCCAATGTGGCTTGCGACTGTGCCGTACAGGTTATGTCCGATGCTTTGAACATATTTCCTTTTGCCAGTCCCTTGGCAATGGCACCGCCGATACTTCCGGCTCCGATAATCGTAATTTTCATGTCTCCGTTAATTTTTTATTGTAAAATCGTAAGATGCAAAAGTATGGAAAAAAGGAATAAAACCCGTACATTTGTCACAAAATGTATAATTGCTAATAAAATCGAAAACAAAAGATGAAGAAACTTATTGTTGCCAGTCTGATGCTGGCTTGTATGCTTTCTACTTCAGTAGGAGCACAGGAAACGGAAGAATATGTGTTTACTCCCGTGAAAGAGTTGAAAATTACTCCGGTTAAGAATCAGAACCGTACAGGAACATGCTGGTCTTTTTCCGGTATCGGTTTCCTTGAAGCTGAATTGCTGCGTATGGGAAAAGGGGAGTTCGACCTTTCGGAAATGTTTGTCGTAAGTCATTCCTATAAAGATAAGGCAGACAAATTTGTGCGCCTGCATGGTTGCCTGAACTTTGCACAGGGTGGATCGTTCGGTGATGTGCTGTATGCTACCAAACATTACGGTGCGGTTCCCGAATCGGTAATGAACGGATTGCAGTATGGTGAAAGCCAGCATGTACACGGCGAGCTGGAAAGCCTGGCTATCTCTTATGTAAACACAATTATCAAGAACCCGAACGGTAAGTTATCTCCTGTCTGGAAGAAAGGTTTTGATGGAATTATCGACTCATACCTGGGTGCAGTTCCCGAAAAGTTCACTTACAACGGAAAAGAATATACTCCGGAAAGTTTCGGAAAAGAACTGGGCTTGAATATCGACGATTATATCTCTCTTACTTCTTATACACACCAGCCTTTCTACACTGCATTCCCTATCGAAGTGCAGGATAACTGGCGTTGGGATCTTTCATACAACCTTCCGTTGGATGAACTGATGCAGGTGATGGATAATGCGATCAATACCGGTTATTCTATCGCATGGGCTTCCGATGTAAGTGAAAAAGGATTTACACGTAACGGTATAGCGATTGCCGCCGATGTTACTTCTATTGAAACATCCGGTTCGGATCAGGACAAATGGGTCGGCTTGAGCAAGACTGAAAAGGATGCTGAAATCCGTAAGATGATCGAAAAACCGGGTTGCAAGGAACTGACTGTTACCCAGGAAATGCGTCAGAAGGATTATGACAATTATCAGACTACCGACGACCACGGTATGTTGATCTACGGTATCGCAAAAGACCAGAATGGTAAAAAGTTCTACATGGTAAAAAACTCATGGGGAACTGACAACAAATATAAAGGAACATGGTATGCTTCTGAACCGTTCGTAGCTTACAAGACTATGACTATCGTTGTTCACAAAGATGCACTGCCTAAAGCGATCAAAGCGAAGTTGGGCTTGAAATAATTCAATCTCGGAAGATAAAACAAAAAGAGGCGTTCCCCGGTAGGAGTTGGGGCGCCTCTTTTCTATTTATACAAAGATGTGCTTCTTTATGGAACCAGTATCAGGGTGTAATTAAGATCTGATGCTGCTTTCTGTAAATCCTGGTTCAGCAAGGTCAGGCTGTCGCCTTCTGCCTGGAAGTAAAATTCCATGCTGCCGTCGCTTGGGATCAATTCGTAAACAACCGCTTCCGCATCGACCGGAGTACCTTTTTTCACTTTGCGTTTACCGGTAGAGGAGAAAGTCTTATCCTGTCCGTTCTCAGCTTCCAGGTAGGTGGCATCCATTTCATAAACGCCGTCGTCGCTGTCCTGCTGATAGAATAAAGTCAGGTCATAAACAATGCCTGGGCCGTCTGCTGCAGGGAATGTGCCTTTATATTTTTTCTGAATGACAGAACCCTTTTTAGGATCGACCTTCAGCGAGTCGCGCATATTCACAGGCTTGCTCGTTTTCCCCGTTACTTCAGGTAAAGCCGGTGCATCGGGCACTGCTTCTGCTACTGCGACACTTTCTTCTTCTATTAAAGCGGGTTCGGCTGTTTTCTTCCCACTACATGCAGCTAGTAAAGCCAGAGCTGCTACTGCGATAAAATACTTTTTCATTATTCTGCATTTTTATTTATTAGTGACTTTGCCGATATAACAAAAGTCCCCCTGCATTTTGTTTTGCAGGAGGACTTTTTTAACTATATAACAGGCTGTTTCTTACTTTTTATCCGGCTCGTCCGGCTTTTGCAGATATTCGGAAGGGATGGTGGTCGCACTTCCGTCGCGTCCGGCAAAATAATGAGGCGACATGATCTCTATACCGGCCTCGTTGAACGTGTCCTGTATGTTCTGGTGCAGGTCTGAATAGATCTGCGATAACTGGTCGGCCTCTTTTATATATGCGTTGATCTGGTAGCAGGGGTAATAATCCTGTAGTTCCGTTTCCAGCACGAAAGGCTTCGGATGCGGCAAAACGCCCGGCGTTGAACGGGCTGCATCGATCAGCAGCTGATGAACCTGCCGCCAGGGAATATCGTAACCGATACTGACTGTCGAGTGGATGATCAGGCCGAACTGCCGGGCGGAAGCACTGTAGTTGACCGTATGTGACGACATGATGAAAGAGTTCGGGATCGTAACCACTTCATTCTTGGGCGTACGGATACGGGTCACGAACGGCGTTTTCTCGATCACGTTACCGGTTGTCTCGTTCAATTTGATGCGGTCGCCGAGTTTGAACGGACGCATATAGGTAATGACCAGCCCTGCAATGATATTACCGATCACCGTACTCGATCCCAGCGATACGATCAGTCCGACAAAGACCGATATACCCTGGAATACACCGGAGTCGGAGCCCGGCAGATAAGGATAGATCATTGCGATCATAAAAGCATACAGCAGGAAACGTATGATATTGAAGGAAGGTTGCGCCCAGTCCGGATAGAACCCGGTGATCTTCAGCTTCTCACTCTCTATTTCGTTCGCTATGTATTGGATACCTTTGATGATATATTTTACACAGTAGTAGATGACAATGATAATGAATAGATTGGGGATATATTCAATAACCGATTTAAGAACCATTTTGATCGGTTCAATAATATAAGTGAATAACTTCATTGCCAGGTTCTCCGTCTGCGGGAATATGGCAAACAGCATCGGGACACTGAACATAAGTTGTATCAGCAGTACGATATAACGCAGGATATTATTCAGGAATATAAGTATCCTACCTTGCCGGTGGGTATTCAGGAATTCATAATCGCGTATGGTGATGGAATGGAGCTTGTTCTGTTTCAGCCAGATGATCTTTCGGCGTAGCTTTTTGAACAGATAGTTCGTCAGCTTGAAGAACAGATACTGGACAACCAGTACCAGCACGAATAACGCCACCCGTTTGACAACCTGAAGCAAGCCGTGTTCTTTTTTCAGCGATACGATCTTATCGTTGACAACGGACTGGTATTTTTTAGCCAGGACTTCCCTTTCCGTATTTAACCAAAGGGCGTCCTGGTCTGTGACACTCAGTATCACTTTTTCCCCATACATGATATCGGTCTGGTATTCGCTGTTGAATATATGTACGGAGTCTGTTTTCAGGCTGAGGTCTTTACCGATTTTCAGGATCATGTTAACCGCGTTCTCCGCCCGGTCGTAGGCAGATACACCGCCTCTTTTGGCATAGAAAGTGAGAAGGGTGTCGCTGTCGATGATAAGCGGTACGCCGGGAGTCAGCGTCCGCAGCGAGTCGATGCTGCGGCGTTGTTCTTCCCTCTTAAGCGAGTCGGTAGTTATGTGCATATTCAGCGCATCGTTCAGTTCGGTTCGCAGCATTATCTCGTTCAGTTTCATTTCCTGCAACTGAAGTTCGAGTTCCTGCATCCGGATGGAATCCTGCCGCCGTTTTTCTTCGAAAGCCGCCGACGAGTCGACGACTGCTTCGTTCGTTTTGTTCTCTGTAATAACAGCATTCAGTAATCCTTCCGCCTTTTCCCGTATCTGTGACGTAGCCCGGGACGGCATAAGGAATATCGCCGACAATACGGCAATGCATAACATCAAACGTTTCATTGTGTTTTTACTCTAAGCTTTAATTATATGTATTTATTTGCCGCCGGCCGGTAAATGTTTCAACCAGTAGTCGGCCATGCTCTTCCGCAGATGCAATGTCGTTCCTTCGCGTTCGTAGATACCGTGGCTGCGCATCGGGTAACTGATCTGGCTGAAGATCTTTCCGTGTTTCACCAGTTCGTTTACCAGCATTTCGCAGTTCTGGTAATGTACGTTGTCGTCTCCGGTTCCATGTATCAGCAATAAGTTTCCTTTCAATCCTTCGGTATAGGAAATAGGAGAGCCCTTGCGGTAACCTTCCGGATTGTTTTGAGGGGTATTCATGTAACGTTCCTGATAGATCGTATCGTATAAGCGTTGGTCGGCAACGAATGCGATGGCGATACCCGTATGGAATATTTCCGGATACCGGAACATGCAGTTCAATGTCTGGCTACCGCCGCCGCTCCATCCGGTGATGCCGATACGGGTCGGGTCGATGAACGAAAATTGTTTGGCGAGATCCTGTATGCCCCGTGCCTGGTCTTCGGAAGCAAATGTCCCGACCTCTCCGTAGATGCATTTGCGCCATTCGCGTCCGCGCGGTGCATTGGCTCCCCGGTTTTCGATGCTGACGTAGATATATCCCTGGTTGACCATATACTGTGTCCACAGGTCGCCGCCGCCCCATACATCCTGTACGGTCGATCCGGCCGGTTCACCGTAAACCTCGATGATTACCGGATATTTCTTTGACGGGTCGAAGCCGATAGGCTTAATCATGCAAACGTCGAGTTCCAGATCGCCGGATTTCGCTTTGACGAACTCTTTCGGGTTCAGACCCAGCGCGTTGTATTGTTCTTTGGCTTTCGCATTGTCTTCAATCATGCGTACGGATTGGTTTTTCGGGAATGATACCATGTCGATGATAGGTGGTGTTACCGAGTTGCTATACGTATGTACGGCCCATTTGCCGGTGGGTGACATATTATAACGGTGCTGTCCGGGTTGGCTTTCCGGGCTGAGGCGTTTTACTTCCCCTTTCCCGAACAGGTTGGCACTGTACAGGTAGCGTTGTGTGTAATTGTCGGGCGAAGCGATGAAATAAACCAATCCTTTCTGAAGATCGCTGCCTACCGGTTCGATATAATCGAAGTCTCCCTGGGTAACAGGTACGATCTCCTTACCGTCGCGGCTGATGCGGTACAGATGGCGCCATCCGCTGCGTTCGCTTTCCCAGGTGAAATACCGGTTGTTTTTCAGCCACAGGATATTGTCGTTCGTGTCGAGCCAGGCGGCATCCTTATCTGTAAAGATATTTTCGGGTGTGGCGCTGCCTATCCGGGCAATCCATACCTTGTTGGTATTCTGTTCCCGGTTCAGTTGCTGGATGAACAGTTCGTTGCTTTCCGGGATAAACTCCATACGTGGAATATAGTTGTTACGAGCATCCCCCGGAATATTGATCCAAGTGGTTGTCCCTCCTTCGGCCGGAACGTAACCCACTTTTACGGCCGAGTTGCTGGTACCTGCCTTGGGGTAGGGGAAATGCAGGATGGATGCATAGATCGAGTCGACATTGTTGATGATGTCGAATACGCCGGTTCCTTTCGTGTCGCTTTGCCAGTAGGCGATATATTTACCGTCCGGGCTCCAGCGGAAACCGTCGCGGCAACTGAATTCTTCTTCGTATACCCAGTCGAACGTCCCGTTTACGATCGTTTGGCTTCCATCATCCGTCAGCCGGGTTATTTTGCCGGTGTTTATATCTTCCACATAAATGTTATTGTTGGAGACATAAGCAACCCTTGTCCCGTCGGGCGAGAACTTGGCAAACATCATGGATGATTCGGGCAGGCCTTTTCCCAATTGGCGCAGGTTGCCGTCATGCAGGGAAAGCACCCAGTAATCGCCACGGGTATCATAACGCCATACACGTTTCGTATTATTGAAGATCAATACTTTATCATTGTCATTACTCCACGATAATCTTCCCATGCCGATCTTCTTGCCGGTCGATTTATCTGTAAACATACTAGAGGGGGATAATCACTTCACGGGCATTGTCTTTGGCACGGTAGGCTACGACATCCATTCCTCCTTCTTCTTTGTTTTGTTCCAGACGGCTGTAGCGCTCCCCGTCTTTCAACCAGTTCATGGCGCCTACGCCTTTGGTCTGAATAAGTTTTCCACTAAGTACATCTTCCAGCTCAAGTGTTTTTTGAGCGCTACACAAACTGCTGCAACAAATAGTAATAGCGGCGGTAACAAATAGTTTATTTAGTTTCATTTGTATTAATTGTGTTTGTTTCTGTATTTGCAAATTACGTAAAGTTCTTTGAGATAACAAAGCGGAACTCTTTATTATTATCTTTGTGGCTTCAAAAGAATTTAATAATAAAATAAAATCGAAGAATGAGATCAATTTATGCAGTCGCATGTTCTGCGATGGTGATGTTGAGTGCGTTTACCGCTTGTGATAATAGCAATGATAGTTTTGAATATTCTCCGGAACAGTTAGCTTATTTTGAAAAGAATCGTGAGTATATCCGTGAAAAGAAAAAGGAAAAAGATGCTAATGGAGAGTTGGTTTATCAGGAATTGGTGAAGTATGGAGATACAACTTTGTACCGGGTAATTGACAGTAAGGGAAGTGGTGATTATCCGTTGGGTGACAGAGTGTTGAAATTTCGTTTGGAAGGCCATTTGATCGATGGGACAAACTTTCAGAAAAATGATACAATGAGATTTGCAGCCAATAACTTGATATATGGTTTGCGTGGAGTTGTTCTTGAAACTGCAGTTGGTGATTCTGTAGAAGCTATTATGCCAGCATCTTTAGCTTATGGATATCAGGATTACGGTTCGGTAGTTGCTGGTTCAACATTAATATTCAGATATAGAGCTGAGAATATACAGTAAAAAATATTATAACAGAAAAAGGCCACCTTCGAAATATCCGTTGGTGGCCTTTTTTATAATAAAGAACTAATTAAGCATTAAGTACTTTTTTGAAACGGGCAAGGAATTCTTTAGCCTCGTCCATTGTCAGGCACAGCGGGGGAAGCAGACGAATCGTGTTCGTTCCGGCAACACCTGTAAATACCTTTTCTTCAAACAACAGTTTGCTGCGTACTTCCTTGATCGACTCTTCAAATTCGATACCGATCATCAGCCCACGGCCACGGATCTCTTTGATACCCGGCAATTTGTGTAATTCTTCGATCAGGAATTCGCCAACCTTAGCGGCATTCTCGATCAGATTCTCATTCTCCATAATGTCCAATACGGCGATAGCTGCCGCACAAGCCAGGTGGTTACCACCGAAAGTAGTACCCAGCATGCCATAAACAGGCTTGAACATCGGGCTGATCAACAAACCGCTCATCGGGAAACCGTTACCGATACCTTTGGCAACAGTGATCAGATCCGGTTTGATATCCGCATACTGGTGGGCGAAGAATTTACCGCTACGTCCGTAACCGGATTGTATCTCGTCCAGGATCAGGCAAGCCTCGTATTTGCTACACAGGTCGCGCAGTTCCTTCATAAAGTTATCTGTCGGAAGCTGGATTCCGCCAACACCCTGGATACCTTCAATGATAACAGAAGAAACATCCCCTTTTTGCAGTTCCGCTTCAACAGCTGCCGCATCGTTCAACGGAAGATAAGTAACGGCCAGGTCTTCATTTACCGGAGCAATGATCTTCGGATTATCCGTTACGCGAACCGCTGCGGAAGTACGTCCGTGGAAAGCATGCTTGAAAGCGATCACCCGCTTTTTACCGTTATGGAATGAAGCCAGCTTCAAGGCATTTTCATTCGCTTCCGCTCCTGAGTTGATCAGGAAAAGGGAATAATCGTCGTAACCGGAAGCTTTTCCCAGTTTGTCGGCCAGCTTTTGTTGCAGGCTGTTGATTACCGAATTGGAATAGAATCCCAGTTTGTTAACCTGTTCGGTGATAGCGGCTACATAAGTAGGATGGCTATGGCCGACGGAAATAACGGCATGTCCGCCGTACAGGTCGAGATATTCAATCCCTTCGGCATCCCATACATGGCATCCTTTTCCTTTTACGATCTCTATATTAAATAAAGGATATACGTCGAATAGTTTCATAATCTTGTTGTTTAAAAAGCTGACGGTTTGAGATGTAATCCAACAGTCTCTTCCAGACCGAACAGCAGGTTCATATTATGCACAGCCTGACCGCTGGCTCCTTTCAACAAGTTGTCGATCATAGATACGACCAGCAATTTGTTATCATATTTCTGTAGATACAGGAGACACTTGTTCGTATTTACCACCTGTTTCAGATCCGGATTCTTGTCTGTAATGAAGGTGAAAGAATGATCGTCGTAATACTCTTCGTAGATACGTTTGATCTCTTCCAGGCTTACTTTACAGTCTACATACGTCGTGGCAAAAATACCACGGGAGAAATTACCCCTTACCGGTATGAAGTTGATATTGCTTTCGAAGCTATTCTGCAACTGGCGCAGGCTCTGTCCGATCTCTGCCAGATGCTGGTGTGTGAACGGTTTATAGATCGAAATGTTATCGTTTCGCCAGCTGAAATGAGAAGTCGACGAAGGCTTAACACCGGCTCCTGTCGATCCGGTGATCGCATTTACGTGCAACTCTGAATTCAGCATCAGGTGTTTAGCCAGCGGCAAAACGGCTAACTGGATACAAGTGGCAAAACAACCGGGGTTTGCAATGTGTCGGGAGTTGCAGATACGTCGTCGGTTCAGTTCGGGCAAGCCGTAAACGAAATCGTGTTCGTCGCTTTCGATACGGTAATCCATGCTGAGGTCGATGATCCTGACGTTTTCCGGAACGGTATGGCTCTCCATGAATTTCTTTGTGTCGCCGTGGGCGGTACAGAAGAAAAGGAGGTCGATGCTTTCCAGAGGAAGCTGGTCGGTAAAACGCATGTCGGTTTCACCAAACAGGCCACCATGAACGTCAGTGATCCGGTTTCCGGCGTTACTGGTACTATTCACAAATGTAATCTCGGCGTCCGGGTGATTAAGCAGCAGACGGATCAATTCGCCTGCCGTATATCCCGCACCACCTATAATTCCAATCTTAATCATATTTCTTCGTCCTTATGGTTGTTATAATACACACGCAGCGGTGTGGAAGTTACTTTGATAAAGCCTTTTGCATCTTCTGCCGTCCAGCCTTTCTGCATTTCACCGTATTCACCGAATTTAGTCTTCACCAGGTCGTCTTTCGATTCTACACCGACGGTGGAGAAAGAAAGCGGGCGAAGTTCGAGGATAGCCGTTCCGTTCACGTTACGCTGTGATTCCTGCAACATGGCTTCGATATCGCGCATTACCGGTTCCAGATACTGGCTTTCGTGCAGGAACATGCCGTACCAGTTGGCTACCTGGTCTTTCCAGTATTGCTGCCATTTGCTCAATGTATATTTTTCAAGGAAACGGTGTGCACCGATGATCAGCATGGGAGCAGCAGCTTCAAAACCTACACGTCCCTTGATACCGATGATCGTATCGCCTACGTGCATGTCGCGGCCGATACCGTAAGCAGCACCGATCTCTTCCACTTTCTGGATCGCTGCGATCTTGTCTTCGAATACTTCACCGTTTACGGCGTGGATTTCACCCTTCTTGAATTCGATGCGCAGTTCTTCGCTACCGGTCTTTTCCACCTGTTTCAGGTAAGCGCTTTCAGGTAAGCCCTGTGCTGAGTCGAGGATTTCGCCACCACAGATGGAAGTTCCCCAAAGACCTACGTTATAAGAATATTTCAGTTTGGTAAAGTCAGCAACGAAACCGTTTTCTTTCAGGTAATTGATTTCGTAGTCGCGTGTCAGTGCCATGTCACGTGTCAGGGTGATGATCTCTACATTGGGAGCCAGCACCATGAATGTCATGTCGAAACGGATCTGGTCGTTACCGGCACCTGTCGAGCCGTGAGCGATTGCGTCTGCACCGATCTCGTTGGCATAACGGGCGATAGCCAAAGCCTGGAAAATACGTTCCGAGCTAACGGAGATAGGGTACGTACCGTTACGCAGCACATTACCGAACACCATATATTTCAGACTCTTTTCGTAATATTCTTCTGTTACGTCGATAGTAACATATTTAGTTGCGCCCAGTTTATAGGCGTTTTCTTCATTCTGTTTAAGCTGTTCTTCGCTGAAGCCACCAGTATTGGCACAAGCTGCATATACTTCGTAGCCCTTTTCTTTGGCAAGGTACATTACGGTAAAAGAGGTATCCAAACCCCCGCTGAATGCTACTACAACTTTCTTTTTCATTGTCTGTTTGTTTTTGTGAGTTCCGTATGGGTGTTTCGCGAAACGCCCTTACAAGATCTCCTTTATTATTTATTATTTTTATTTCTCTCGTCTGCTTCCCGTTTGGCACGATGCGGATCGGCCGGGTCGAACAACATGGCTGTACAGATGCAATATTTGCGGCCTGTACGTTCCAGGATGTCATGGTTTACACAACCATTGCAACCGCGCCAGAAGGATTCATCGTCTGTCAGGTCGGAAAATGTGACGGGTACATATCCCAGTTCCGTATTCATTTTCATTACAGCCGCCCCGGAGGTCAGACTGAATATTTTAGCTTTCGGCCAACGCATGCGAGCCAGCTGGAAAGTCATATCCTTAATACGTTTGGCAATGCCCAGCCCCCTGAAATCCGGGTGAACGATTAATCCGGAAGTCGTTACATACTGTTTATTTCCCCACGATTCTATATAACTGAAACCTGCAAACTTATCCCCTGCCAACGCAATGATTGCTTTCCCTTCAATCATTTTCTGGGCCACATATTCATGCGTACGCTTTGCGATACCGGTTCCGCGTACTTTGGCAGCGGCCTCAATAGTATCAAGAATTATGTCGACATATACCTCATGAGAGGCATCAGCGATCATTACATCGATTTCTGTTTCTTGTTCCATTTCTCTTAAGCTTGTTCTTAGTCTTCTTTTGTTTATAAACGGAAGATCCGTAGTCTCCCTTATCGCCCTTATATAAAATGTGATAATGCTTTTACTATTCTGTCACGGCTGATCCCTTCGCGCGGGATGATCAGGATCGTGTCGTCTCCGGCTATCGTCCCCAGTATTTCATGCGGAGCATGGGTGTCGATATCCGAAGCAATGCCCATCGCATATCCCGGTCTTGTCTTTACAACAGCCAGATTGCCGGAAAATTCGATGTTGGGATGATGCTGTGTCTGTGTTTTTTTTGGTTGTATCAACGCTGAATAATCAGGCAGACAATATACATAATCTCCGTTCGCATCGTGTACTTTGGCTACTTTCAGCTGCTTGATGTCGCGCGACAAAGTAGCTTGTGTAACCTGAAATCCGCTAGCTTCCAATTCTTTAAGCAGCTCTTCCTGATTACATATCGTCTTCGTCTGTATGATGCGACAAATAGCATCCAATCGTTCCTTTTTTGTACTCATGTTTGTATATTTATGCAAAACGGTTGCAAATATAAAGTGAATAATTGAATAAATATACATTTGGCTCCGGTTTTTTTGCATAATTATTTATCCTATATATCTCTTGAGCAAAAATGCCTTTATAATTGTTCTATTCTTATAAAGAAATGATAATTTTGTATCAGTAAAAACTAAATGAGAGAGATGAAGAAGATAACAGGTTTATTAATGGCGGTATTCTTACTGCTAAGTAGTTGTGGTAGTGTGCCTTTGACGGGAAGAAAACAGGTGTTGCTTGTTTCGGATCAGGAAGTGTTGTCATCTAGCCTGACACAATATGGCGATTATATGAAATCGGCAACGAAATCTACCGATAAGGCTAAGAGTGAAATGGTTACCCGGGTAGGGAAGAAGATTGCAGCGGCCACCGAAGCTTACCTGAAGGCGAATGGAATGGAAAGCGAGATCAAAAACTTCCAGTGGGAGTTTAACCTGGTGAAAGACAATCAGGTGAATGCTTTTTGTATGCCTGGTGGAAAGATCGTAGTTTACGAAGGATTATTGCCTTTGGTGTCGTCAGACGACGAACTGGCTGTCGTGGTAGGACACGAAGTGGCGCATGCCGTTGCCAAACATAGTAACGAACGCATGAGCCAGCAGTTGATGACCCAATACGGCGCAGCTATCCTGGGACAGGCAGTAAGTAATAAAAGTGCAGCCGTACAGACTGTGGCCAATACGGTCTATGGGGTAGGAGCACAATATGGCGTAATGTTGCCTTTCTCACGCAAACATGAATCGGAAGCCGATTATATGGGACTGGTATTTATGGCAATGGCCGGTTATAACCCCGAAGTGGCGGTGAACTTCTGGCAGAAGATGTCTGCCGGTAAGAATGGTTCGACTCCCGAGTTTATGAGTACGCACCCAAGCGATGCGACTCGTATAAACGATATTAAAAGATATCTTCCGGAGATTGAAAAATACCGGACAAAGAAATAAGACAATAGAATGGGGATTACACAGTGATCCCCATTTTTTTCATCAGGAAGCAGGCATTCATATTCTCTGCAACGCCTTCACGAAGCTGATAAGAGAAAGTCAACTCCTCGTTCGTGATATCTGCTTCAAAGCGGTAATTCTTTATCTGGTTCGGGAATTCCTTTTCCAGTTCGCCCAGCGCCAGGTCGTGTGTGGCGATAATTCCGCAGGTCTGGTAAGACACCAGCTGTTTCATCAGGGCCAACGAACCTTTCTGCTTATCGATGGAATTGGTTCCTTTCAATATTTCATCCAGGATAATAAATAACTTTTCTCCCTGGTGCAAACGGTCGATAATCATTTTCAGGCGTTTCAGTTCGGCAAAGAAATAAGACTCGTTGCTCACCAATGAATCGGATGTACGCAGGCTGGTCACCATCTTGGCCGGATATACAGTCAGCGAGTCGGCATAGACCGGAGCACCGATGCAAGCCAGCAGATAATTGACTCCTACAGTACGCAGATAGGTACTTTTACCGGCCATATTTGCCCCTGTAATGATCAGGAACCACGGACTTTTCTCGATGGATATATCATTCCGTACACAAACGTCGCGGCGAAGCAACGGATGCCCCAACGCTTTACCGCTCATTTTGAAATAAGCATCGGCTATTTCCGGATAAATATATCCCGGATGGTTGAAGGCAAATCCTCCCAGCGAACTGTAAGCGTCGAAACGTCCCAGGGCATCGAACCAACGGGGAATGTCTTCCGCATGCTGTTGTATCCAATTTTCCAACCTCATGGCTGTCCGGGTATCGCGTAAGATAAAGATGTTGAGGATAATTCCGATGAAACTGACGCGTTGGTCGAGGGCTCCGATACATTTCGACAGCTTCTTCAACGCTTTCGAGGCTGTCCCGTCTACCCCGGTAAACAGCTTGCTTATTTCCGACAATTCAGCCGATTTGAAAGCATCGCCTTCTATGCTTTTGATCAACAGGGAATAGGTGGAAAGTATCTTTTCCATCTTATTCACGGAGTTGTGAAGGTCAGTGATCTGTTTTGCCCGGATATTCGTAATAAGAAGTGCAATGGCAAAGAATATTCCGAAGGCAGATAAACCGATCACCTCCAATGCCAAACCTATAAATATAGCGACCCAGATGGCGGGAACAATCCAGATCAGGCATTTCCAAAGTGTCTTTGTGATAAAGTGGGGAGTATGCCGGGTCAATGAAGCCAGAGCACTTACGTCTCCTTTTTCTTTCGGGTACAGCCTTCCGGTGACAAAGAAATGTTGCCTTAGCTGGGTGAGCGTGCTTAGTTCCAGGATGGCTTCCTGGCGTTTGCCTATTTCCTGCTTGTCGGTCAGCGGATTGACAAACCAGTCGATAAGCGTCTCTTTCCCTACCGCTGTCACTGTCCGGTTGATCGACTGGAAGATCGAACGGTTGCCGAACAGGTCGAGATCCAGGCTGAACGAATGGTCGGCCGAACTCTTTTCCGGTGCTCCGTCGAAAGCGCTGAAATCATAATCCAGCCCCTTCAATTCATCATTGCATAATTTCACTAAGGTGTCTGCATATTCCTTTAAATAAGACAGATGTGTATGATAAGCCATTAATGCAATGAATGGGATAATGAACAATACGACTGTTCCGGCCAGCACTTGCCAGCCTTCTGCTTTCAGCAACCATATAGCTGCCACGAGGCCGGCTACCAGTAACAGGCGGATCGTTCCGCATAAATGCATTTTCTTTCTCAGACTATCCGAACGGCGTGTATAAGCTGTAATCGTTTCCTTATAATATTGGTATACTTTTTCCATGCGGACAAAGATATAAAAAATGAACATACCAGTTAAGAATTGGTTATTAATAAAAGGCAGGTTGCTGAAATGACTATAATTCAGATGATTTGGGAGAATCGTCTGTTTGTGGTAATAGTAACTTTGTTCTGTCTTGTAAAGTTTATATGATAACGTTTATGAAAAAGATAGCTTTGTTTCTGTTGGTATTGTTCATCCAGGGTTTTGCGAAAGTGACAGCCCAGGTACTTGTGAAAGATCCTAAGATGGAATATAATGCGGATAGTGTGCGTGCCGTATTGGATAAGGCTCCTTATTTTTCGCTGTTTAAGGATAACTATTTTATCGGTGGTACGACGATCGGCCATAAGCCGACCGCAGCCAATTCGGATGTGAAGTTCCAGTTGAGTATCGCCCAACGGTTAACCAAGAGTAAGTTACCTTTCGATACCTATCTTTTCATTCAATATACACAGAAAGCCTTTTGGAATGTCTTCCAGAAATCTCTCCCTATGCGCGACCTGAACTTCAACCCGGGAATAGGCTTGGGGCATCTGATCATTCATCACAATAAATATATAGGTAAAGGCTATCTGATGCTGGAACACGAATCGAACGGGAAAGACAGTACGGCTTCGCGCAGCTGGAATAAGGTTACATTTGCTACAGCCGTCGTTCTCAATAAAAATTGGGAAGCCCAGTTTAAAACATGGATACCGATCGTGGATGGTAAGTATAATAAGGATTTGTTGAAGTATAACGGTATATTCCAGGTGGCAACCAATTTCCGGACAGACAATAAGCGGTTTAACTGCGGAGTGATCCTGACGAAACGCAAAACCTGGCTCAGCTTTAATACGCAGGTCGAGTTAAGTTATAAGTTCAACAATAACGAGAACCAATATTTTTTCCTTCAATATTATAACGGATACGGAGAAAACCTGCTGGAATACAATCAGTTTAAAAGTATGCTACGGATCGGGTTTGTGATAAAACCGCAGGATTTCAGTATCTATTGAGAATCTGTTTCATAGAGTGATTGATGTTCTTCTTTCATTAATCTGCAAGCGTTACATGAAATAATTGCTTGTAAAATATCATATAATCTAAATAAAAACTATATTTGTAGTGTCACATGGAAGGATTATAGCGATAATCTGTTTTGTGGCAACATATATTTAGAAGTAAAGCATTTTTGCGATATTATTCCGGTAACACGAAATCCCCAATTTCAAAACTCATCGGGGTAATAGCAACAAAATGCCCATGCTAATTGTATATACTTATGTGTATAAAATATGGCGTGGGCTGTTGTCTATTATCATGGGTTAGGCATGGGGATGCCTCGTGTTACGGTAATAGCAGTAGCTTCACGCCTTTTTTGTGTCTTGAAACTACTGCTTTCTGTTATATCTGCTTTTATATTAATTTTTTCCAACTAATTAAGAGGGTGTACATCAGTTACTATCGCAACTGCCCGTCCGTGAGGATATGGCAGTTGATTTTTGACAACGAAAACAGGAGCTAGTATGATTAAAAAAACTTATCTGACAAGAGAAATGTTGCAGTCCAGAGTGAAAGAACTGGAAGGCGCTATGAAGCACATGGCTGTAAACAGTAAAGGCTTGGAATATGAAAATGTCCGTTTGAAGAGATTACTTTATAAATCCCTCCATATCGGTATTAATGCCGACGATATCGACCAGTACGATTATTCCGGCATTATCCTGGAAGAGGCAGCCAAAGAGCTTTCTTTGTCTATTCATTGCCTTGAATTATCCACCCGCGTAAAGAACGGCCTTACTGCCCTCGAAATAAAAACTGTAGCAGACCTTCTCCACGAAATCCGCGATTACAAGATGGAACGTATCAAGGAAAGGCGCATGCTCGGCAAGAAATCGGTTGCCGAAATACTGGACGCTCTGCGCAAGAAAGGGTGGGTGGATGAGTATAACAGGTGCTATTTGTTTGGGTATCTGTGAAGGTAACAGGCGTTCTGTCTTGTCTTTTTTCCCCACAATTTTTATCCACGTGGGGAATTATTCCCACTACTATGGGGAATACTGCCCATTTGTGTGGGGAATATTACCCATTTAAGTGGGGATTATAAGTAATAAAGGCCTAAAAGTATACAATTTCTTACCAATCGTATTGCTCTACATATTGGTCGAAAAGCGGATCGGTATGGATACCTTGTCGCATAAAGATCAGACGAATGATCTTTTGTTCGTCAGGGGTAATTAATCGTTCTTTCTTCTGGATGCGGTAAAGGGTTCCTTTACTAAAATTTGCATTTATTGCCCGCTTGATGGCAACTGCTTTGTTATGAGGCAGATCATCCAGTAAATGAGTAATCCCTAAAGCGTACCTGTCCTTTTGATCTGCTTTGAAAAAGGGACAGTTATCTGCTTGTGGCGTTGTGCAATCGGGGTTTACGATCGAGAAAACTGTCCGTTCCGGTGTGAGTTGTTTCGAAACGAGATAACGTAGGCATTTCGTAGAGTGCTTGCATTGTTCATTCAGACAGTAAGCAAATTCATAAGGGACGGATTCGTATTTTGATTCAGGTTTCATGTGCGTTGTATTTAGTTGAGGTAAACTTACGGTTTATTTTTGGAATATGGAGGATATACAGTGGGAAAATAATATGTAGATATTTTTTTTTCAACGCTGCATGAATAATATATGGTAAAAGTTCTTGCTGAGAATTATACTTTTGTATATTTGTGAAAATAAATTTAATTGAATATGAGATTTAAACTAACCTTACAAGTACAACCGCATGCTTTAGGACGTGAATTACCTCTGAATTATAGCTATGAGTGTAGTGCAGCAATTTATAGGATATTGTCCCGTAGTGATGAAAATTACTCGTTATGGCTGCATGAAAATGGTTTTATTACCGGTGGAAAACGTTTCAAATTATTTACCTTTTCAAATTTCATAGTTCCCCAATATGGAATAGACAAACAACGCCAGCGTTTAATAATAAAATCGGATACTGTTGAATGGTTTATTAGCTTTCTACCTGAGAAAAGTACGCAACAGTTTATAGAAGGTGTATTTCGTCAGCAGGGCTTTCAGATTGCTGATAAAATATCAGGTGTCGAGTTTCAGGTGCGTGAGGTACAAGTTATGCCGCCACTAAACTATCAGAAAGAGATGTGTTTTGAGACATTATCTCCTGTTTGCGTTTCAAAGCGTAGGGATGATGGGAAATCTGACTATCTGTCTCCTTCCGATCCTTCCTATGTGAGAGGACTCCTTACGGGGCTGTTGGCTCGTTATGATGCTTATTATGGAAAAGAGTATGAGGGAGAAGTCTATTGTGATTTCCAGGTGCTCAATGAACCAAAGTCTGTTTTAGTAAAGATAAAAGCAGGAACACCTCAACAAACATTTGTACGTGGCTATCGGTATCGTTTTAAAGTAAGCTTACCGGAACCCTTGATGAAGATCGGCTATGAAAGCGGATGGGGAGAGAAAGGGGCGATCGGGTTTGGAGCCTTGGGAGTAGTTGAAATATGAGATTGCATGAAAAACCCCAAATGCGGGTTGGGCATTTGGGGTAGGAGTGCGATTGATAAATAATTCTTATTTCAATTCTATACTGTGCAAAGATAGATATTTTTAGTGGTATTCTTGACTATAGATATATAAGGAATAGTGAATTTTGTAAATACTTCTTTGGCCGACATTTTGGATAGATTGATTTTTTTGCTTTCCTTTGCTGACAAAATGAAAAATGTATAGTATGAAAATTCAACTGTTATTTCGGTGTTCTACGAAAAATGTAGATATAAAAATTGTATTAAAAGCAACTATTCAGATAATTATTGTTATCTATGTTTTGCTAAAGATAGGGGTAATCGTACTTGGATAGAATTATTAATAGTCTGCTTATTATAGCTTATGCAAATAGTAAAATATTATACAGGCAATCCTATGCTGAACAATGCTTTGATGACAGTTAAAGCATTGGCTGGTTTATCTTCTATATCAGAGTTGACAGCCGAAATGTTAAAGAAGGTGATAACGAAGGTTCATGAAGAATTACCATACTCTCTGATGAGTCTCAATTTGAGATTTAAAAGTTATACAATGCTATTTACCAAGAATGGGCCTTTGTACAATGACAAAAAGTTAGGAAAGCAGATTTATCAGAGTCTACTGCTGAAGATTATAGATGAATTTAAAAATGAAGGAGATAGCGTTTGTGATATTTCAGGTTTACGATATGAAAAATCTTTCTCTCAACTTTTTTCTGAAATATTGATTGATTTGGGTGTTTCGAAAAAAGATGTGGAAAAAAAAGATTTGACTTTGAATAGATGCTGGTTCCCTTTACTTGGTGGATTGGGATCTGATGCTCAAGCATTGCCAATGGCTAAGTATACATATAATGTACATCCAATTTTTATTGTGATTCTTCAGTTTCTTCCATTGTCAGCTCTTATATTTAAGAAGGGAATCTTATTGGTTGATTCTTCCAATATTGCACTTTGTGAAAGTTATATTCAAGAAAATGTAAAAGTTGTGATAGGCGAGGCAAAAAACATGTCGACAGGTTTACCTATTGAGAATATAAAATTTTATACCAAAGGACATTATATAGTGAAAGCTCTTGATATGATGCTAGCTGCTGATATGGATTTTGAGTGTTCGGAATTTAACCTTTGGAGTTTTTCTAATTCAGGAGCAGGAGCAAGTTGTGGAATAGATCGCATACCAAGTCAGTTATTATTGAAGTTAGATATACTGTATGTGAGACATAAGAATGAAATAACAAATATTCTTCATAATTCAGTATATGCAAATAGTTTTTTGAATTGCCTGGACTCCAATAATGAATGGTTTGGACTATATCCAGCTAAGAACTATGAAGGCGTTTCTGTGGAATTTTTTGAATCTTACTGGGGAGTTATAGGACAGAAAAAAGAAACTGAAATAGCCAAATATATAGCATATCTTATTTCTAAATATAAATCAGGTAATTTTGAAAAATATTTAGGAAAAACGGATGCGTATGATTGTAAAATCTATAATTATAAGGATGAGTTGAATAAAGTCTTGCTGCAAGCTACCCAAAAAGGAGAATGGTCTTTTAATCATCAGTTGTATATACAAGATTATAAAGAAGATATACCGGTATGGTTTGCTTCTTATAGTTTATATAAGCTTATACATTATTATTACCAAAAAGGAATATATAAT
This sequence comes from Parabacteroides sp. HGS0025, assembly GCF_000969845.1. Taxonomy (NCBI): domain Bacteria; kingdom Pseudomonadati; phylum Bacteroidota; class Bacteroidia; order Bacteroidales; family Tannerellaceae; genus Parabacteroides; species Parabacteroides sp. HGS0025. Next base: position 4,370,793 of record NZ_KQ033902.1, on the reverse strand, counting down.
ACAGAATTACCAATAATAGTGACTCCCGATAATAATCAGGCCAGATTGTGTCGATGGATTATCAGTCTAATTAGCAGGGAAGATATGAAGTATCAGAACGATATGAAAGATCGTATTTTACATGGCGAGGATTCTGATAATTCTATTTTTGATGAATTGTTGATTAGAGGATGTTGTGATCGGAATGTGAGTATTTATACTGTTTTTCCTCTATTATACAATGAGGAAGGCAGGAAAAATGTGCGGGGATTGAAGTCGTTATTACGATATTATTATACTTCTTCCGAATTATTTCTGGATGGAGATTTATGTATTTTCCCGAAAATGGTTATATCAAACGACTATCAACAGTGGTTTGAATCTATCGATTCATTCGTTATGGCATATCTCCGGTATCGAATGGAGAAGGTTGTCAATCATGAAAAGGAGGGTGAATATGTAAAGAAAATCTTTAAAAGTATTCCTAAAGAGGATTTACGCGAACAGCGTATTTGGTTTAAAGATATTCTCGACAGATTGAATGATTACGGAAAGGAAGGAAGCTGGGAGGAGGATTTACTTGTTTACGATCCAATGGGAAACTATAACTTCTCTACCTTTATATATGCCGTCCGAATGAAATTTAGTAAAGTTGTATATGAATATTCAAAAGTTAAAACAGAAAATTAACCTAATAGAAAGAAATTATGAATGAATTAAGAAACATTGCTGGAGATATTTTGTGTGATGCAACTGCTACATTTTTAAATGGAGCAGGATTGGCTACCGGTGAGGATCAGAATACGGTTTTGCCAAAGTTGTTTAAAGAGACAATAAACGGACGAAAGGAAGATGTTCCTTATGTTTCTGCACAGTCATGGAGGCGTTGGTTAAGAGATACTTCCAATGAAGAGAACAATTGGACTCCAAGTGAATTGCATGCTATTGATTTTAACGCCAAAGGTTCTACAGCTAAAATCTCTACAGAATTGAATCCGATTGATTATCCGGAGGATGATTTATTTGGCTATATGAAAAGTGGGAGCAAAGGAGAAGAAAGTATTCAGAGAACTTCACCATTTAAGACTTCTATTTTGAGGGGGATAAGAAATATGAGAGCATTGAGCACTGATGATGCATTTGTTTTCCCTAAAAATGGCAGTCCTTTACCTTATTCTACCAAATTTTATTCTACTCACCTGGAAGGATTTTTTAATTTGGAATATTATCGTTTAGGCATGTACGTTAATACTTCCAGTCGTCAGGAATTATCATCGGAGTTGATAGAAAAATATACTTCAGATCTGTCTGTAGATACTATTCAAAAGAATGTCATTCGATATACATTGAAAGATGCGGAACAAATTCGTAAGGCAAGAGCTGCAGGTTTGTTGAGAGGTTTGGCATATCTTCGTGGTGGAGCTAAAATGGCGGCTTTTGGTGCTGATGTATCTCCTAAAGTGATTGTATTTGCGGGACTTTCTTCGGCTAATCCCTGTTTTAATAATCTTTTTATCGGTAAGGGGGAAAAGCCGGAATTAAATATTGCTTTGATTGAAGAAATAGCTCAAGATTATGCTGATAAATTGGCAACGCCTATTCATATCGGTATCAGGAGTGGATATCTGGGAAATGAAGATCAGGTGAAAGCATTGGTAGAAAAGGGTTTTGTCGTAGATTCTCCGGCAAGTGTGGTTAAATCTTTTATCGCTAATTATTTAAGCTGATGGATAAAGTTCTGGAAATAAAATTTTCAGGATGGACTGCGACTCCGAGGCTTCCTTTTGTTCTTTCCGGGAATGCTCTTTGTATGCCGGTTCCTTCTTATTCCCTTATTCTGGGAATAGTGGGGTGTTGTTTAGGACGTATTGTCTCCCCAAAAGAAGTAAAGATCGGCTATCAATACGACTATGATACTGTTGCTGTTGATATTGAGACGAGAAGACGCTTGCAGTTTGATGGAAAAAGGATTAAAGTGCATGATAAAGGAAGCGATGCTTATCAACGTGAGTTTCATGTCAACCCGAGATTGACTGTCTGGATTGACAGAACTGATTGGAAAGAGTTTTTTGATTGCCCGATAGGTACGCCTTCTTTAGGTAGATCACAGGATTTATTACAGATTTGTGAGGTTACTATAAAGGAGATTACCTCTGTTCCTGAAACAGAATTAGCAGGATGTATGATTCCGTTTGATCCGGAACATATAATTCCGGGACAGTTGATACAACTTGCTGAGGCTTTTGAGGAGAATGAGACAATAGGGAGCGGCAGAATGCCGACCCGGTCGTCTATGTTTGTTGCAATTCATCCGGATTCGGATAAAAAAATAAAAGTTATCCGGAATCATTTATATCAAATAAAGGATGATCCGTCAATCGGTTTTTATCTACATTCTTTTTATGGAGATTGAAGATCTAAAGAAGGTGATGGCCAAAGGTGATGGAAAAACAACTTTGGTTGATCATACATTAGCAGTTATAAGGACAGGGTTGGCTTTGCTCCAGTCCTTGTCCTTATCAGATGATGTTAGAGGTTTGTTGAAAGAAAAATTTGTAATTGCTGCCACATTGCATGATTTAGGCAAGGTACATCCTCTGTTTCAAAAGCGTTTAGCCGGGGATAAAATTGTGACTATACGCCATGAATTGGTCTCACTTTGGTTTTGTACGCAATTTTTAAACATCGACGATGATATTCTTTTTGCAATAGTTACTCATCATAAATGTATTGAAGGTGCTGATGCTGGTAAATGTTTTGATTTATATGATTTGATTAAAACTGACTTCAAGCAGTTGCATGATGACTCTTTAGGAACTATGGATGTCTCCACTCTTAAAAATTGGTTGGAACTGTTCCCTTTAGATGTAGATTTAAAATTAGCCGGACAACAAGAAGCTGTTATTTATGGAAAGAGGTTGAAAACTCTAAGGAAAAAGTTTCAGCATGAAATTTTATCTTTAGATGAGCGAAAGTGGTATTCGTTGTTGAGAGCGTTATTACAGGCTGCAGATCATATTGCTTCGGCCGGTATTATTTCCGTTCCTAAATATGAAGATATAACACTAGAAGATATACAACCGAAGAAAGATGGTGTTGTTCTCCCATTCAGACATTTTCAGGAAGTAATGCTTACATGGAAAGGAGATGTTGTTTTGCATGCTCCGACCGGTTCCGGTAAAACGGAAGCTGCATTAATTTGGATATTGGCAAATCAGACGGATAATAACCGGCTTATTTATCTTCTTCCTTATACAGCTTCTATTAATGCAATGGTGAATCGCCTGAAAGCAGTATATAACAAAGATTCTGTTATCGTTCAGCATTCTAAGTCATTGAACTTTATATATGATGAGTTGGTAAATGAGGATTCTAATATTAAAAAGAACTATCGGGAGTTGGAAGCTGCTGCCAGAAATAAGAACTCTTTAACGCGTGAGATTTATTATCCGGTAAAAGTAGCTACACTTCATCAGGTATTGCGTACACCATTGTATGGAAAAGGCTGGGAGTTCTCTACCTTGGATTATCAGAATGCGCTGTTTATTATCGATGAGTTTCATGCTTATAATGCATTGCTTACAGGAATGATGCTAGGGACTGTACGTTTGTTTCGAAAAAATTTCCATGCAAAGTTTATGTTTATGTCCGCTACTATACCTGACTTTTTGTTGGAAAAGATAATAATGGAGGTATATGAGGGTGATAGAAGTGTACTTCTCCGTCCGGATAGTAAATTTGAATCGGATGCTGTCATAATAGGACGAAAGCGTCATCATTTAGTTTGTCATGATGGTGAAGGTATTATGCAAGCGATTCCGGATATTGAGAATGCTTTGGAGTCAGGACTTTCAGTCTTGGTTATCGTAAATAATGTACGGACTTGTCAGCAGCTTTTTGAGAATATAGATTTTGATGAGAGCAAAAAAATGATGCTTCATGGCGGATTTAATCTTAAGTCAAGAAAAGAGATAGAAAAAGTGATAACTCATGAAGATCGATCTAAACGTCCTCAATTACTGGTTGCTACTCAGGCTGTTGAAGTTAGCCTTGATATTGACTATAATATGGCATTTATAGAAAATGCTCCTATTGATGCATTAATTCAACGTTTTGGACGTGTTAATAGGAATGGGAGTCTTTGTGATGAATATGGTAATAAGATAATGGCTGAAATTCATCTTTTTGAAAATATAGAAGGAAGAACCCCTTTTTATGATGATATGCTTCTACAAAATACGTGGTGTTTTTTATCACAACTTGATGGAGTGGATCTTTCTGAAAATGACCTGGTAGATGTATGTAATAATGTATATAAAGAGGGTTATACTGGAGAACAGGCAGATGATTTTAACCAAGGTTTATTAGCAGTGAAGAACTTTGAAAGAGATTGGATTGCTGGATTTTGTGCAGATTGGGTAGATCTCCTTTTTGATAGGAATAATCAGAAGATAGATATCTTATGTGATAATTTGTATCCTGATTATTGTATGCTCATAGAAGAACAAAGATACATTGAAGCAAACGAGTTATTGGTTTCGGTTTATCCTTACCATAAAGCAAAGTTTGTAACTTTATGCAAGAATGAAAATAAAAAAGGTCTTAAAGTCCTTAAGGTTGAGGATTTATACTATGATCAGGAAAAAGGATGTATAGAGAAAGTAGCAGAATCTTATGAGATAATGTAATTTCTTTTATTCTAAATTAAATATTATGCAAATCACCGGAACACATTTCAATTATTATCAAATATGCAAACGAAAACTTTGGTTGTTTGCTAATGGTATCAATTTTGAGCATACTTCAGATTTGGTGTATGAGGGGAAATTGATCCATGAAGATTCTTATCCACAACGTTCAAGTAAATATGAAGAGGTTGAGATCGATGGGATTAAAGTGGATTATTATGATGCAGCGAACAAAGTAATTCATGAGATAAAAAAATCTGATAAAATAGAAACAGCACATGAATGGCAGTTGAAATATTATTTATATGTCTTTGAGCGTAATGGTATCGTTGGTTGTTCCGGTATTTTGGAGTATCCCACTTTGAGACAGACAAAACAAGTCGTGTTAAGTGATGTTGACAGAGAGGTGCTGGAAGATATGAAAGGAGAGATCAGCAAAATAATTCATTCAGAGACTTGCCCTCTTAAAGATAAAAAGCGTATCTGTAAAAACTGTAGTTATTATGATTTTTGTTATACTGTAGAACCTGATGATTTATGAAAAAGACATTTTATTTGTTCAATCCCGGAATATTGGAGCGAAAAGATAATACCTTGAAATTTATTCCTTATTCAGATGACGAGGATGGACGAGAGGTTTTGGGGACTCCCCGGTATTTGCCTATTGAAGATATCAATGAATTTTATGTGTTCGGCTCTTTGCGTGCCAATAGTTCATTGTTTAATTTTCTGGGACAGAAAGATATTGCGATGCATTTCTTTGATTATTATGAGAACTATACAGGCTCGTTTATGCCGCGGGACTCTTTGCTTTCAGGAAGGATGATTTTAGCTCAAACATCTGCCTATCAATCGAAAAAGAAACGTATGGTAATTGCACGAAAGTTTATTGAAGGAGCAGCCTATAATATGGTAAAAAATCTTCAGTATTATAATCGTAGAGGAAAAGACATGGCTGATATTATGGATATAATCAGTAATTATGCTGAGAAAATTTCGGATACGGAGTCTGTAGATGAATTGATGGGAGTAGAAGGAATGATCCGTCAAACATATTATGAGGCATTCAATTTGATCTTAAATGAATTCGAAATGGGCTCCCGGACAAAACAACCTCCACAGAATGAAGTAAATGCTTTAATGTCGTTCGGAAACATGATGTGCTATACTTTATGTTTGAGGGCTATACATCAAACACAGCTTAACCCGACGATCAGTTATTTACATACCCCTGGCGAGCGACGTTATTCATTAGCCTTGGATGTGGCTGAGATTTTTAAACCTATCATTGTAGATCGAGTGATATTTAAGGTTCTAAATCGTAAAGAGATACAAAGTAAGCATTTTGATAAGAAGTTAAACAAATGCTTGCTAAACTCGTCAGGAAAAAAGATATTTGTAAAAGCGATTGAAGATCGGTTGGAGGAAACGATACAGCATCGTTCGTTGGGTAGAAAAGTTAGCTATAGACATTTGATCAAACTGGAATGTTATAAGTTAGCTAAGCATTTATTAGAAATAGAGGAATATAAACCTTTTAAAATGTATTGGTAATGTATGTGATCTTAGTTTATGATTGTGGAGAAAAACGGGTCGCGAAGATGTTAAAACTTTGTCGGCGTTATTTGAACTGGATCCAGAATTCTGTCTTTGAAGGTGAGATATCCGAAGTTCGTCTAAAGGAGTTGATAATGCAGGCAGAAACCTTTATGGATAAGACCTGCGATAGTATCATTATTTTTAAGAATGCTTCAAAAGTGACAATGGATAAGCAGATTGTAGGTAGAGAATGCAGCTCTATTGATATATTCCTGTAACAATAGATATTTGTCGATCCTGTAATTTTTGAAATATACAGTGGTTGAAAATATGAAATAAGCTCTTTGACTTGTTGATTTATAGCTGTTTATGTGATATGTCGATCTCCAGTGTTTTTTATATTATTGGAGGTCGACATATTTTATCAGGAAAAATGGTTGTTTTTAAATTTTGAACTTATTGATATTTATAAGTTTATGTTTTTGGGACGATAAGGTATTAATTGAACTTAGTAGAATAGAAATTTGTTGATATACGGTTGATTACGCCCAATGGTATGTATTAATTGAACTTAGTAGAATAGAAATGAAGAAGGTTTTTCTGTAGATACCATATTGGAAAAAGTATTAATTGAACTTAGTAGAATAGAAATTATTCATATGAGCGATTTTAAATCACGCCTGATCGGTATTAATTGAACTTAGTAGAATAGAAATAG
>NZ_KQ033902.1:4223049-4363393 GCF_000969845.1 Parabacteroides sp. HGS0025 | reverse complement strand
TGTATTAATTGAACTTAGTAGAATAGAAATTCAATCCTCTTTCCTTTGGGGTATATATAGGATGCCGTATTAATTGAACTTAGTAGAATAGAAATCTTGAATAACGGAAACGGCAGAGTTTGCCAGGCTGGGTATTAATTGAACTTAGTAGAATAAAAATATAGGAGAACTTTCTTTGATGTATATGCCGTCGTGGGCGTATTAATTGAACTTAGTAGAATAGAAATCATCGAACAGGTTTTGCCCCTCACACACTACATATTGTATTAATTGAACAAACAAGTCTCAACTAATATAATATAGAATGAATTAAAATATGGGGTTTACAGCCTTAATTGTATCCCTCCACCAATTTTTTGTATCTTTGTCCCTCAAAGTAAAGTACAAAAGGCAGTATGATCAGTTATTTACAGATAGACGGACTGACCAAGAGCTTCGGCGATTTGGTTCTTTTTGAGGATATTACATTTGGGATTGCACAAGGCCAGAAGGTGGGGCTTATCGCAAAGAACGGTACAGGTAAAACAACTTTACTGAATATCATTGCCGGGAAGGAGGATTATGATAGCGGGGCGGTTGTGTTCCGTAACGACCTGCGTGTCGGTTATCTGGAGCAGACACCGGTTTATCCCGAAGGACTGACTGTTCTTCAGGCCTGTTTCTATTCTCCGAATGAGACGGTTCGACTGATCGCTGAGTATGAAGAAGCGATGGCCAGTGACGATCATTCCAACCTGCAGGATATCCTGATGCGTATGGATAACCTGAAAGCCTGGGATTATGAACAGCGTGCCAAACAAATCCTTTCACAACTGAAGATCACAAACTTCGACCAGAAAGTGGAACATCTGTCCGGTGGACAGTTGAAACGGGTGGCACTTGCCAATGTCCTGATCACCGACCCGGAGCTGATCATCCTCGATGAGCCGACCAACCACCTTGATCTGGAAATGACCGAATGGTTGGAAGGATATCTGAGCCGTGCGAATATCAGTATCCTGATGGTGACGCACGACCGTTATTTCCTGGATCGAGTATGTAGCGAGATCATTGAAATAGATCGTCAGCAGATATTCCAATATAAAGGAAACTACAGCTATTACCTGGAGAAACGCCAGGAACGTATGGAGACGATGAATACGGAGGTAGAGCGAGCCAATAACCTGTTGCGTAAAGAATTGGAATGGATGCGCCGTCAGCCGCAGGCACGTGGCACGAAAGCCAAATATCGTATCGATGCTTTCTACGAACTGGAGAAGAAAGCCAAGCAGCAACGGGATAACGGAAATGTGAACCTGGATGTGAAAGCGTCCTATATCGGTTCGAAGATATTTGAAGCGGAGCATGTGACGAAAAGCTTTGGAAACATTAAAATCGTTGAAGATTTCAATTATATTTTTGCCCGTTTCGAGAAAATGGGTATTGTCGGTAATAATGGTACCGGGAAGTCTACCTTTATTAAAATGCTGATGGGGGAAGTGGAACCGGATAGCGGTCGTTTCGATGTGGGCGAAACTGTTCGCTTCGGTTATTACAGTCAGGATGGCTTGCAGTTTGACGAACAGATGAAGGTGATCGATGTCGTACAGGATATTGCCGAATATGTCGATCTGGGCGACGGAAAGAAACTGGGTGTTTCTCAGTTCCTGAATTATTTCCTGTTTACTCCCGAAAAACAACATAGCTATGTTTATAAACTGAGTGGGGGAGAGAAGCGCCGTCTTTATCTGTGTACAGTCCTGATGCGTAACCCGAACTTCCTTGTACTGGATGAGCCGACCAACGACCTGGATATCGTAACGCTGAATGTGCTGGAAGAATATCTGCGTAACTTTAAAGGTTGTGTGATCGTTGTTTCGCACGACCGTTACTTTATGGATAAGGTTGTCGATCATCTGCTGGTATTCCGTGGCAATGCCGACCTGAAAGATTTCCCCGGTAACTACACTCAATACCGCGACTGGAAAGAGGTACAGGATCAGTTGGAGAAGGAAGCGGAAGCTGCCCGTCAGCCCAAACAAGCTCCTGTCCCCGAAAAGAATAACCGTCCGCAAACGGAACAGAAAAAGAAACTTACTTTCAAGGAACGGAAGGAGTTTGAAGCATTAGAATCCGAAATACCTGCTCTTGAAGCTGAAAAGGCAGAACTGGAAACAGCTATGAGCAGCGGAACCCTTAGCAATGACGAACTGATGGCGAAATCGGAACGCATAGCCAAAGTGATCGACGAAATAGATGAAAAGACAATGCGTTGGCTCGAACTGAGTGAATTAGCCTGATGAACGAAACGAAACCGATACTCTGGAACCGGAATTTCATTCAGTGTTGTATCTCTTATTTCCTGATGAACTTCTCCTTCTACATGCTGATGCCGACTATGCCGGTTTATCTGGTGGAAGTGCTGAAGATCGATCCGTCGGAGGTGGGAGTGGCTCTTTCCAGTTACTCGATAGGTCTGTTATGTGTCCGTCCCTTCTCGGGGTATCTGGTGGATTGTTTTTCCCGCAAACCGTTATATCTGTTTGCTTTTATGGTCTTTGCCTGTATGTTTGCCGGTTATCTGTTTGCAACGACGGTGCTGACTATTATGGCTGTCCGTTTTATACAAGGTGGATTTATGGGAATGACGTCCGTTGCCGGGAATACCATTGCGATCGATGTGATTCCATCCAAACGGAGAGGGGAAGGAATGGGCTTTTATGGATTGACGATCAACCTGGCGATGTCTTTATCTCCGCTGGTTGCCGTGGCTGTTTACGATAGATATGGATTTCATCCTTTAGTGTTTGCCGGAATGGCGATAGCATTGGTCGGCGTCGGTTCTGTCAGCCTGATCCGTTATCCGAAGCGGGAGAAACTGCCGAGGCCACCTTTTTCGCTCGACCGTTTTATACTTGTGAAAGCCTTACCGACAGCATTGGCTTATCTGTTAAGCGCCATACCTTATGGAATGGTTGTTTCTTTTGTGGTGCTGTACGGTAAAGAGATCAATGTGTCCAATCCCGGTTACTTCTTCATTTTTATGGCGATTGGGGTTGGTACGGCTCGTCTTATATCCGGCCGTCTGGTCGATCATGGAAAGATACACATGGTTTCGATCAGTGCACTGGTCTTTCTAACGCTCTCGTTCGCTGTCTTTGCCTTGTTCCATAATGAAATAGTCTTTTTTGCCTCGGCACTGGCAATCGGTATCGGTTTTGGTATTTGTGTCCCCGCTATCCAGTGTCTATTTGTAAATGTTGCTCCGCATCACATGCGTGGAACGGCAACTTCTACTTATCTGACTTCTTTTGATTTCGGCGTTGGGATCGGAATGCTTGCCGCCGGCTTTATCGCTTCGTATGCCAACCTGGCAACCGCTTATCTGGTCGGATCGGGTTGCTGCCTGGTGTCTCTTTGCGTTTATCTGCGGTGGGTGAGACCGTCGTATGAGAAGCATAAGTTGGTTGATTGAATTTTATACTTGCCTGATTAGATTTGTTTCTTTTGTTTATATTTGTGCTGTGGTCTTGTTTTTGGGGCTGCAATGATAATGTAAAATGTCGGGTACATGAAAAACATTCTGTTAGCCATCTTTTTACTGACATATACCTGTTTGCCGTGTTTTTGCCAGCAAACAGTCGATGAGGCCTGGGTTACTTCTATTAATAAAGAATATGCAGCCTTTCCTTCCGAGCTTATCTATCTCCAAACCAGTAAAGGTATTTATGAGACAGGAGAAGACCTTTGGTTTAAAGCTTATCAATTGAATTCCCTGTCTTTTACATTCTCCAATCAAAGTCAGACATTGTATCTGCAAATGATAAATAATAAGGATAGTATCGTTTGGCAAGAGAAATATCCGGTAGAAAACGGTATGGTATTCGGTCATGTTTATGTCAGTGAGAAGCTGGCGGATGGTGATTATTTTCTGGAAGCTTATACCCGTCATTCTTTTCATAGCGACACAACAGGAATTATATCTTCACGTAAAGTAAGGATTATCAAAAATATAGCTCATGATAATCAACAATCGGAAGATGTAGGAAAAGATAGTTTACGATTTGATGTTTTTCCGGAGGGAGGGAACCTGGTTTCGGGTTTGTCTTCACGTGTGGCGTTTAAGGCTACAAATGGCAAAGGATATCCGGTAGAGGTAAAAGGTACTTTATATCAAGATGATACTCCGGTCACCCTATTTGAAAGTAGTCATGACGGAATGGGGGTTTTCTTTTTTACTCCTGATGCTGAAAAGAAGTACCGGATAGAGTTAGAGGATGGTGTTTGTTATTCTTTACCGGAGATTTGCCCACAAGGAATGACTTTAAGCCTATCCAAACAAGACAAGAAAAATCTGGAGTTTTTTATCTCACAAACCGAAGGTTCTCCTGCTCAGGAAGTTTGTCTGGTAGGACAAATTCGTGGGATGATTTGCTGTGTAGCAAAGGGAGTATTGAAGGATCGGCTTAAAATAAAAATGCCGCTTAGTGAGTTCTTTTATCAGGGAATCGCAGAGTTTACCTTGTTTAATGGCGATATGCAACCGGTTGCGGAAAGGTTGGTTTATGTGCATCCGGAAAAGAAGCTACAGATAAATATTGAACCGGATAAGAAAACATATACCCTTCGTGAAAAAGCCACATTGAAAATAAAGGTGACGGATGGGAATGGAGTACCAGTGAAAACGAATCTGGGTCTCAGTGTATTTGATAAGGCATATATCAATCCGGCAGATCCTGTAAATATATTGACGCATTGTTATCTATCCTCTCAGATACGTGGAAAGATTCATAATCCGTTTTATTATTTCGATGAAAAGAATAAAGACCGTATGCAGGCAATGGATTTATTGTTGCTGACTCAGGGATGGAGGCGGTATGTCTGGAATATAGAATATGCTCCCGATAATGAAAATCTGTTTTTGTCTGATGAAATAATAGGTATACAATCTATTCATAGTAAGAAAAAGAGGAAAGAGGCGCAGGGGACGGAACAACTTATTCAGATATCCGGTGCAGAGGGAAATTCATTGTATGTATGGGCTGACTCAACCGGCTCTTTTACTGTCGGTACGGATATATTGAAGGAACTTCGAGGCGGTTATGTATATTTGAAACCGATGTTGTCGAATGAACATAAGCCTCAACTTGAAATAGAAGATTATTTTCCGCAAATCGATCGTCTAAGGAAAAAGAAACAGAGATATTACCCTATTATGGATATTTCTCAGTCTGTAAAAGAACAGATTCTCGATATGCCGGTCGTTAGTAATGATAGTACAATTTTACTAGATGAGGTAGTTGTTACCCGTAAAGCAAGTAGACCTTTCAGGGATAAGTTTATGGGACGTTTAGATAGCTTGGCACAGATGGATGTAGGTATGCCTTGGGTCTGCCCGGATGGACATTTGGAAAATTATAAAGACGGATATACGGTACATCATGACCCCCGTTATTGTCCCAATGCAAATATCGTTCCTCTTGAAGAACGAAGTAAACCGGTAGAGGGTAAAACGTATCGAATTATTAAACCTAAATATTTCGATGGAGGAAAATGGTTTATTGTGGAAGACGAACAATATGTCGTTTATCACGGTCCTATTTATTCGGAAGAAGAACTTCTCCGTCGGAACAACCTTTGGCGTGCCAAAGGCTACTACGCTGCCCGTGAATTTTACCAACCGGACGAAATAGATATGCAATTGTCAACTCCCGATGCCCGTAATACTTTGTTATGGCAACCTTCCGTCATTACGGACGAAAAAGGCGAAGCAACAGTTTCGTTTTATTGCTCGGATATTAATACCGGATTTGTGGGAATAGCGGAAGGTGTCGATGGAACGGGACTGCTCGGTACTGGGAAATGTGAGTTCAGGGTAGTTAGGAATTTTAATTGAATATAGCGCTCATAATAACGAATTATTTTATCAATGGAGGTAGATCGCAAAGATTTAGTTGAGCACTACGGTACAATGGTCGCTACCATTGCCCATCGGATGATTCAGAACAGGGAGATTGCGAAGGAGGCGGCTCAGGAAGTCTGGTATGAGGTTTTCAAGAGTCTGCCTTCGTTCAATGCTGATTCTGAATTATCGACCTGGATTTATACGATTGCCAGACGGACTATTTCACGGTATGCCCAAAATGAAAAAGTGGCGACATTGGTGAAGCTGGAACAATTCAGGGCCTTACAGGAAATCGAATATTCCGGTTCTGATGAGGAACGGAAGGAATGGGTAAAAGAGAGATGCGACTGGTGTTTGACGGCATTGAATCATTGCCTGAATAATGATGCCCGGCTGATCTTTATCTTTAAGGAGAATGTAGGGCTTTCTCATAAAGAGATCGGAGAGATCATGGAAATGTCGGTAGAGAATGTCCGTAAGATATATTCCCGTTCCATTGATAAGATCAGCCATTTCCTGACCGATACCTGTCCGCTCTATAATCCTGCGGGAACCTGTAAATGCAGGATTTGTAAACAGGTCTTTTTTATCGACCTGGATAAAGAATATACCACAGTTGCCAAAATGATACGGCTGGCCGACCTGTATCAGAAGTTTGAGAAAGATTTGCCCCGGAAAAATTATTGGGAAAAATTTCTGGACTGAGTTGTCACAATCTCTACACTGTTACTCACTAATTATAATGTATAACTTAAAAAGTAACATTATGATGAGTAAAATTGAATTTTTGAGAGAGCAAATCATTGAAGCACGGAATTTTGTAAACCGTCTGATTTCAGAAATGCCGGAAGAGCTATGGTACACAATTCCGGAAGGTACGGATTCAAACTTTGCCTGGCAGGTCGGACATTTGTTGGTTTCACAGAATTTTCATGCTATTACAACGATAACCGGAGTAAATGAAGATATTAAACGGCAGATACCTATCGCCCGTTATAATAAAATCTTTAATGGTATGGGGACTTTGCACCGTTCTGTTGAAAGAGACTTTGTTCCCACTTCGGCATTAAAGGAACAACTGGATTTCGTGCACGATATTTGCCTTGCGAACCTACTGACTCTTAACGATGAAATCCTGAACTCCCCCCTTGAACCAATTCCGTTTAAGCATCCCGTTGCCGATATAAAGTACGAAGCCTTGTCTTGGTGCTTCAAGCATGAGATGTGGCATAGCGCCGAGATGGAAGCAATTAAAAGGGCTCTAGGCTATCCGATTGTCTGGATGAAATAATAAAACCTGTTCGTGAACAATGTTGTAAAACATATTGTTATATACATGAAAACAATAATATGAAAAGAATGAAGGAGGCAGCGGCCTCCGGGTTTAGGTTTATTAATTTAATGTTTAGGTATTATGAGACGTTTAGGTATGGCTGTTGCAGCCATTTTATTATGTGCAACTGTAGGTTTTGCACGCGAGAACCGAAACAAAGTGAGTAAAGAACCGTTTGCTATTAACTTTGAGAAATTGAGTCATTATTTACAATTGACCCCTTCTCAGTCGGAAGAAGTAGCAAATATAAATGAATATTTCCTTGACAAACAGAGTGAAAGTCTCCGGTCGGGTGAAAAACGACGTGAAGAAAAGATGCGTCAGGCTGTTTATGGAAATCTGAAATTGATGAAGAAGGTGTTGACTCACGAACAGTATCGCAAATATGTGACATTGTTGAATGTAACGAACAATAATAACCGTGCTTTGAGCCTTTAATAACGAAAGGATCCGGGTGGAAATGCATCCGAGAAGCGGTTACTTAAAATAGATAGAAGAGATTGCATTAATTGTTGATGCAGTCTCTTCTTTTTTTATATATCTTTGCGACACTTAAATAACAAATAATGGTTTATATTTATTATGAAACAACTAAGTCTTCCTTCTAATGCTACTTTGAAAAGTGCTGTTGTCGACTACTCTTTTATTGTGGTCGGGGCTTTTCTTCAGGCACTGAGTTATGTGCTGTTCCTTGCTCCCTTTAAGATTGTTCCGGGAGGGTGTTATGGTATTTCCATTGTGATACATTATGTAACGAAAGGGGTTTTCTCTATTTTTCCGGATGGTTTGCCGATGGGTGCTACCGCCTTGTGCTTTAATATCCCGTTGATGATCCTGGCAATGAAAAAGATCGGTCTGTCGTCCGGCCCTAAAACGATTGTGACATTCCTTTTGATCTCCATCTTTACGGATACCCTATCGTATTTTTGTGGAAATGAACCGTTGGTGGAGAATGATACTTTCATCGCCTGTTTTTACGGAGGTGCTATCTTGGGAATTGGTGTAGCGTGTATTTTTAAAGCGCAGAGTACAAGTGCCGGAACGGATGTGCTGGCTCGTGTAATTGCTAATAACTCTAATCTGAAAGTAAGTAATATGATCATTCTGCTGGACTCGGCTGTCGTTCTGCTGGGGTTGATCGTTTTCAAGGATTGGGCTGTTCCTTTGTATTCTTGGTTCACCATTTTTGTGTATGGAAAGGTGGTTGAAATGTTCCAGACGGAGAACCCGAACCGTGCCGTATTTATCGTGTCGAAAAAGACGCAAGAAATCAAGGATCTTATTGTCGGTAAGATGGGTATGCGTGGTACTTTCCTGCATGGACGGGGTATGTATGAAGGAAAAGAGAAAGAGATTATCTTTACGATTGCCGAACGTAAAGACATGCCGCGCTTGAAAGACGAGATCAAAGAGATCGATCCGAATGCCTTTATTTCTACGATGCACGCAAGTAAAGATTCGCCTCGTCCCGGGATATAATCCTGTGATTATATTTGCATGGTATCACAACTTACGTTACTTTTGTAGCATTTTACAATTGAACAGAAAGATATATTTACAAATTATTAGTACATAATGCCTAATATCTCACAACGGGGAGTAGACATGCCGGCTTCTCCCATTAGAAAACTCGTTCCGCTAGCCAACAAGGCTAAAGCAAAGGGTACTAAAGTGTACCATCTGAATATCGGTCAACCGGATTTACCTACTCCTGAGGTCGCGATGGAGGCCATGCGCCGTATTGATCGTAAGGTTCTGGAGTATTCTCCCAGTGAGGGAATACGTAGTTTCCGTGAGAAATTGGTGAAGTATTATGCGAAGTTCAATATCCATGTAGATGTTGAGGATATTATTATCACTACCGGTGGTTCGGAAGCTGTATTCTTTTCTTTTATGGCTTGCCTGGATCCGGGGGATGAGATCATAGTTCCTGAACCGGCTTATGCCAATTATATGGCATTTGCTATTTCCAGCGGAGCGGTTATTAAGACGGTACCTTCTTCTATCGATGAGGGGTTTGCCCTTCCTTCAGTGGAGCGGTTTGAAGAACTGATCACACCGCGTACGAAAGCGATCCTGATCTGTAACCCGAATAACCCGACCGGTTATCTTTACACGCAGAAGGAAATGGATCAGATTCGTGATATCGTAAAGAAATACGATCTGTTCCTGTTCTCGGATGAGGTGTATCGTGAGTTCTGTTATACAGGTGCTCCTTATATCTCGGCTTTCCATTTGAAAGGGATAGAGAATAATGTGGTGCTGGTCGATTCTGTTTCGAAACGTTACAGCGAGTGCGGTATCCGTATCGGTGCGCTGATCACGAAGAACCAGATGGTGAAGGAAAATGTTATGAAATGGTGTCAGGCGCGTTTGAGCCCTCCTCTGGTCGGACAGATCATTGCCGAGGCTTCACTGGATACGTCTGAAGAATATATGCTGGAGGTGTACAACGAATATGTGGAACGTCGTAAATTCCTGATCGACGGACTGAACCGTATTCCGGGTTGTTATTCTCCGATTCCAATGGGTGCATTCTATACCGTAGCCAAACTGCCGGTCGATGATGCCGACAAGTTCTGTGCCTGGTGTCTGGACGAATTTGAATATGAAGGACAGACAGTTATGATGGCTCCGGCTTCCGGTTTTTATACGACGCCCGGTCTGGGAAAGAACGAGGTACGTATTGCTTACGTCCTGAAAAAGGAAGACCTGGCCAATGCACTGGTTGTTTTGGCAAAGGCACTGGAGGCATATCCGGGAAGAGTTTTATAAAAAGGGATAGATGAATTGAACTTAGAACTATTTATAGCACGAAGAATTCATTTCAGCAAGGAGGGTGATCGTCAGGTCACACCTCCTGCTGTGCGTATTGCCATGATCGGTATTGCGCTCGGTTTGGCGGTGATGATCCTTTCTGTGGCTATTGTCATTGGTTTTAAGAAGGAAGTTCGCAATAAAGTGATCGGTTTCGGATCCCATATCCAGATCACTAACTTTGATAATAACAGCTCTTTCGAGTCGACTCCGATAGCGGTAAGCGACTCTTTGCTCGAGGCACTTCATTCGTTTCCCGGAGTTCATCATGTAGAAGCTTATGCTACGAAGATGGGCATAATGAAGACCGACAGTGATTTTCAGGGAATTGTCCTGAAAGGTATCGATACGGATTATGACTGGTCGTTTTTTCGTAATAACCTGAAAGAAGGGGAAATCCTTTCAATTAATCCGAATAAGAATTCTACCGATATTATTATTTCCAGATACTTGTCTGATCTACTTGGACTCAAAATGGGGGACTCTGTCCTGACTTATTTTGTGCAGGAAGATGTCCGTGCCCGTAAATTCACTGTTACGGGGATTTATGAAACCGGCTTTCTGGATTATGACAAGTTGTTTGTCCTGGCCGATATCAAGCAGGTTCGCCGATTGAACGGTTGGGAAAAGGATCAGGTCAGCGGTTTGGAATTGCTGGTCGATAATTATGATGATCTGGATCAGGTGGCTGAAGACCTGTATTTCGATCTGGTAGAAAAGCAGGATCGTAAGGGGAATACTTATTTTGTCCGTTCGATAAAAGAGATGAATCCCATGATCTTTAACTGGCTGGATGTGCTGGATGTGAATGTGGTGGTGATACTTGTCCTGATTTTTGCTGTCGCCGGATTTACCATGATCTCCGGTCTGCTGATCATTATATTGGAGCGGACTAATATGATCGGAATCTTAAAGGCTTTAGGGGAAAACAATACCAGTATCCGTAAAGTCTTTCTTTATATCTCCTTTTTCCTTATCGGCAAAGGGATGCTTTGGGGGAATGTGATCGGTATTGCTATCTGCCTGATACAGTCTCATTTCCATCTTATAACCCTCGATCCCTCTACTTATTACCTGGATGCAGTACCCATCGATCTGAATATCCTCTCGTTGGTTCTGCTGAATATCGGCACATTATGCGCTTCCATGCTGATGATGCTCGGCCCATCTTACCTGATCACAAAGATCGATCCGGCTAAGAGTATCCGTTTTGAATAATCCTTATTTGTTTCCCAATCGGAATGTGTAGTCGTTTTTCCCACGGAATGCACGGTAAATCCTTACATACAAATTGAATAAGGGCAGAATAAGTTCGAGGAAAAACAGCCAGCCTGTTACCGGTCTTTGTTGTAGCAAAAGAGCCGATTTATGAAGAACAGTCGCTTTTACGGCAAACCTGGAAATATATAATAAGCCAGCCAGTACGGATAGCAACCAATTGCCGAAAATTCCTGTGACGATAGCAGCAATGACAGTCAGGAAAAAGAGGAAGTAGCTAAAACTTTCCATCCTGTAGAAAGTCAGTGTCCCTCCTTTGTAATGCCGGTGGGTGGCGGCGCGTGACACTTTCATCTCTTTCCACATACTGAAGCGTTCTATTTTAGCCATTTCCGTGATACTTTCGGCAGAATATTCCACCCGTGTATTTTTACTGTTTGCCGATTCGTTGATGAACAGGTCATCGTCTCCGGCATGAAGGCTCAGCGATTTATAATATCCTTTATGCGCGAAGAATAAGTCTTTTTTGTAGGAAAGATTACGCCCGTTGCCTACATAAGGGTGGCGGGTGAGGGCGGCCGATATATATTGCAGGCCACTCATCAGGTTATCATAAGCAACCAGTTTATGGAGGAATCCTTTATGATTGCCATAGGCACAGAAGCCCAGTACGATGCTGGTTTCTTTATTGTAATTGCGTGCCATCGTGGAGATCCAGTTCTTACTGATCGGTTCGCAGTTGGCTTCCGTGAAAAGAAGAATGTCATGATGAGCCGCCTTGATACCGACAGTCAGTGCCAGCTTCTTCCGGCTCAGGTATTTTACATCTTCCGGAATATAGGTGTGATACAGGTGCTGGTTATCATTCTTCAGCTTTTTCAATACTTCGTCGCTTTCATCCGTCGAACCGTCGTTCACGACGATCACTTCATACTCGGGATACTCCTGAGCTAATAAAGACGGGAGGTGTTTTCTTAAGTTCTCGGATTCATTTTTTGCATAGACGATAACGGAAACAGCCGGCTGGGCCTCTTTTTTCTCCGTATCGTTTCTTTTGGATTCTTTCAGCGGACGGCTGTAAGTCACGAGGTAATACAAAAGTTGAATGATAAATAAACCTGCGATCGTACCTGCAAGTATCAGTTCTATGTTATTGAATATAAGTAAGTCTCTCATTATTGAAGCAGTGTATTTAAAAAAACGTACAAATGTACATGTTTCCTGCTTAATTACCATATTATCCCAGTAAATGTGCAATTATTGTAAAAGCCCGCCGGGAAGAAGGGCGTACTTTTGTCGCGGTAATTTTAACTGGAATAATTTTATGAACAGAAAAATGGGAGTTGTGGTTTTGGTGCTTTCTGTATTAGCAGCATTGGAACCTTTGAGTATAGACCTTTATTTGCCGGCCTTTTCGGATATAGCTGAAAGTATGCAGGTGTCTATGGGCGAAGTACAGATATCTCTGTCTATCTTTTTGGCAGGTTTTGCCCTCGGGCAATTGTTTTGGGGATCGCTTTCCGATTATTACGGAAGAAAGAATCCGATCTTATGGGCTACTGCTTTATTTACAGTGAGTTCGTTTGCTTCTATTTATGCAACATCGATCGAGCAATTATGGGTGATCCGTTTTTTACAGGCGTTCGGAGGTTGTGCCGGTGTAGTGGTGGGACGTGCTGCCGTTAATGATTTCTTTGTGAATGAACAGCGTACAAAAGTCTTTTCTTTGTTGGCGATCATTTCAGGACTTGCTCCGATCATAGCTCCGACGATGGGTAATCTGCTGTTGAAACAATGGCATTGGCATGGTATTTTCAATGCGATGGGAATATTGGGAGTGTGCACGGTCTTATTGGTTTGGGCTTTTCTGCCTAAGAGTCAACCGGTACAGGTTAAAGGGGGAGAGAAGAACAGGATGCCTTCGGTTATGGAAATGGCAAAAGGGTATATCCGGGTGACGAAGAACTGGCCTTACATGGTTTATACCATTATCGGAAGTATGGCATACGGCGGTCTGATGATCTATGTTTCCAATGCTCCTTTCCTGATCATGGAAAAAGGCGGATTCTCCGGGAATATATTTAGTATGATCTTTGCAATAAACGCGCTTGCATTATTGTTTGGTAGTTATATTGTGGACATTCTTCAGAAGTATATGACATTGAAGAAGCTGGTACGGTTAACTATTGCCTCTCAACTGCTGATCAATGTCTTATTACTGACAAGTGCTTTTTATTCGACCTCTGTCATTCCGCTACTCGTGCTGATTTTCCTGAACCTGATTCCGATCGGTGTTTTATTGCCGGCAACGACATCTTTGGGTTTGTCTTACTTTAAAGAAGATAGTGGAGCTGCTTCCGCTTTTATGGGATTCCTGCAATTATTGTTTACCGGGATCTTGTCGGCGATAATCAGTTTCCTGCAAAACAATTCCGTAGTGCCGATGATGAGCGGGTTGTTTGTCTGCGCCCTGGTTCCGTTCGTTCTTTTGTTTGTGGAGAAGAGACGGCGTTTGAGCATGATAAAGGTTCGGTCATAACAAGTCATTTTTGAGCGATAACCTGAATTGTTCGGGAGTGGAGCCGCTTTGTTCTTTAAAGAAACGGGTGAAATAGGAGGCATCGCTGAAACCGAGTAGGAAAGCGATCTCCTTAAAGCTCTGGCTGCCGTAACTGATCATTCGTTTGGCTTCCAGTAATAGCCGTTGGTCAATCAGTTGTTTAACTGTGTGGCCGACGGCATTTTTTGTTAGATCGTTCAGTCGCTTTTTACTGAGCATGATCTGGCCGGCATAAAACTCTGTTGAACGTTCATGGATAAAGTGTTCGTCGATCAGCGAAAGGACTTTGTTTACACGCATATCCTGTTCGTTCGGACGATCCGTACAAAGTAACATCAGGTGTGTGATGAAAGCGTGCATGTAGGAATTCAGCAAGCTTTTCCGGTGCAGGTTCTCATGTTCGTCGTAGATCAGATTGGCCAGTTTCCGGATGGCAGGCGCTTCTTTTTCCGGAAGGGAAAGCTGATCCGGAAATGTATAGTCGGCGTAGTTTTCTATATGCAGGCTGAGTCTTTCAAAATACTCGGGACTGATTGCAAATAGAAATCCCTTTTGTCCTCTCAGTTTCATTGTATGCACTTGTCCCTTCCGAAGCAGATAGATCTGGTTGGGGCATAGCGGATATTCTATGAAATCGATACTTTGGCTGTCGCCGGGTTCGACATCAGTGAAGAATAACAGCTCGTAGAAATTGTGGCAATGTGATCCGCTAAAGTTCAACATGTCGCAGTTTTCGATTGGTTCGACCACATAGAAATCGCTTTCTTCGAGGCTATGTACGGGGATATTATCTAAATACATTTTATCAGATTTTACCACAAAGATAGTTCTAAATTCCTTACTTTTGTCTGGCAAATCCCGGTAAAAAAATGGATGAAAGTGTTCTCGAAAAACTGAAAATATTAGCAGAATCGGCTAAATATGATGTATCCTGCGCTTCAAGCGGTACTTCCCGTTCCAAGAAAAGTGGAATGATCGGGAGTGCGGCCGGGTGGGGGATTTGCCATAGTTTTGCGGAAGACGGACGGTGTATCTCTTTGCTGAAGATCATGCTGACCAACTCCTGCATGTACGATTGTGCCTATTGTATCAACCGGCGAAGCAACGATTTGCCGCGGGCTACACTTTCTGTTACGGAGCTGGTCAATCTCACGATCGAGTTCTACCGCCGCAATTATATCGAGGGACTATTCCTGAGTTCGGGCGTTGTCCGGAGTCCGGATTATACGATGGAACGTCTGGTACGCGCCATCAAAGACCTGCGCCTGGTGCATCGTTTCAATGGGTATATTCATATGAAAAGTATTCCGGGAGCCAGTCAGGATCTGGTGAACGAAGCCGGGCTGTATGCCGACCGTTTGAGTGTGAATATAGAGATCCCGAACGAACAAAGTTTGCAGGTACTTGCTCCCGAAAAAGATTTCAAAAGCGTTTTCACTCCGATGCGTTATATCCAGCAGGGGGTTCTGCAGAGTGCGGAAGAGCGTAAGCGGTTCCGTCATGCTCCACGTTTTGCCCCGGCCGGACAAAGTACGCAGATGATTGTAGGCGCAACGGCTGATACGGATAAAGACATCCTTCGTCTCTCGTCGGCTCTTTATCAGCGGCCGACCATGAAGCGGGTCTATTATTCCGGCTTTATCCCGGTGAATGATTACGATACACGTCTCCCGATGTTGAAGCAGCCGCCGTTGGTGCGCGAAAACCGTTTGTATCAGGCTGACTGGTTGCTGCGTTTCTATCAGTTTCGGGTGGATGAGATCGTGAATGACGCTTATCCTGATCTGGATCTGGAGATCGATCCGAAATTATCTTGGGCGTTGCGTAACCCGCAGGCATTCCCGGTGGATATCAATAAGGCGGATTTTGAAATGCTTCTCCGGATTCCCGGGATAGGAGTGAAGTCGGCCAAGCTGATTGTCGTATCTCGCCGTTACGGTCGTTTGGGGGCCGACCAGTTGAAGAAGATCGGAGTCGTAATGAAGAAAGCCCAGTATTTTATCACCTGCAACGAACTGCCGATGCGGACAGTGAACGAACTGAGCCCGGAGAATGTCCGCCATATTCTATTGCAAAAAGGAAAGAAGAAAACAGACGAACGGCAATTAACCTTGCAATTCCCCGAATAATAACAACATGACAGTTTTCATCTACGATAAAACATTTGAAGGATTGCTAACGGCTGTCTTTGATGCCTATGTCCGTAAATCATTCCCGGATGCGTTGGCGATGGAGGGAGAGCCGTTGCCTTTGTTCTGCGAGGAGACGGTAACGATTTATTCGGACAGTGAAAAAGCAGACAGGGTCTGGAAAGGTCTTCAGAAGAAGTTATCGCCTACTTCGCTTTCGATGCTGACTGTTACCTGGCTGTCGGAGTTGCCCGAAGTCGATATACTCATGTTTCGCTATATCCGTAAGGCCATCGATCATCCTCGTTCTATTGAATTGAATTTCGGGGATCCCGATGTGATGGAGTTGGCTAAGATCTGGAAGAAGGTAAGCAACGAACGGCTTCGTAACATGCAGTTCTTCCGTTTCCAGAAAGCAGCCGACGGGACATTCTTTGCAGCCGTAGAACCTCTGTATAATGTATTGCCCCTGATTATTCCCCATCTGAAAGATCGTTTCGGCGACCAGAAATGGCTGGTGTATGATCTGAAACGCGAGTACGGTTTTTATTATGATCTGACGGAAGCTGTCGAAGTGCGTTTCGAGCATAAAGAAGCTCACCTGCTTTCCGGTTTTCTGGGGGAGAGCATCATGGATAAAGATGAAAAGCTTTTTCAGAAAATGTGGAAGGCTTATTTTAAATCGATCGCCATCAAGGAACGATTGAACCCGAAACTGCACCGCCAGCATATGCCCGTTCGTTTCTGGAAATATATGACGGAAAAACAGTGAGAAAGCTCCAAAAAGTTTCAGGGAAGGATTCTCTTTGTGAGAAAGTCTCAAAAAATCTCTGGGAAAGATTCTCACCGTGAGAAAACTCCAAAAGGAAAAAATAAAGGATTCTCACTGTGAGAAAGGGCCCAAAAGATGAATTTGGAAGTTTCTCACGGAGAGAAGGTTTCCAGATACAAAAAAGAAGCTTTCTCACTGTGAGAAAGCCTCCGTGTTTAATTTTTCTTACTTCTGCCAGATTTCCCAGGCGGCGAACGCCTGAAGAAGCAACATTTCGAGTCCGTTCTTGACGACGGCTCCTTTTTCTTTCCCCTTTTTCATGAAAAGAGTTTCATCCGGATTATACAATAAATCGTATAGCAGATGATCGGGAGTGAGCAGGTCGTAAGGAATATCCGGACAGTTGTTGATATTCGGGAACATTCCCAGCGGGGTCGTATTGACGATCACCGTGTATTGTTCCATTGTCTTCGGAGTGATCTCATCGTATGTGATGCAAAACTCTTTCGGCTTGCGTGAAACCAGTGTCGCACCGACTCCCAGTTGCTTTAGTCCCTGGAACACCGCTTTTGAAGCTCCTCCGGTACCGAGAATTAACGCTTTCCGGTGAGTCTCGTTCAATAACGGTTCGATCGATTGTTTAAATCCGATGATATCGGAATTGTATCCCTTCAATTTTTTACCGAAAAGGCCTTTCGTGAACTTGATCACATTTACCGCACCGATCAGGCGGGCATCTTCGTCGAGTTCGTCCAGATAAGGTATAACCTGTTCCTTGTAAGGAATCGTTACATTCAAACCGTTCAAATCCGGATTCTCTTTCAATACATTTTTGATGTCTTTGATATTCGGGATCTCGAAATTCACATATTGTGCATCGATCTTTTCCGCCTCAAACTTCTGGTTGAAATAAGTTTTGGAAAACGAGTGCCCGAGTGGATATCCCAATAAACCATATTTCTGCATAACCTTTTCTAGTATTTGTTTATTCTTTAGTTCCTGTGTATAACGAGCAAATTCCAAAGGTGAAGGTACGAACCCGTGCCTCGGAAAATCCCAGGCGGGTGAGTAGTCCGGTCATAACCTTTCCTTGCGGAACCACCTTGATAGAAGCCGGCAGGTAACTGTAAGCTGTTTTTTCTTTCGATAGCAGCCGGCCGATAAATGGAATAACTGTCTTTGAATAGATGGAGTAGAGTTGTTTCATCGGGAAATGTTCCGGTGTGGAGAACTCCAGGATCATTACATGTCCGCCGGGTTTCAGCACCCTGTACATCTCTGAGATACCCTGTTCTATATTTTCAAAGTTGCGTACTCCGAATGCAGCAGTTACGGCGTCGAACGAATTGTCGGGGTAGGTGAGCGCCGTACAGTCTTGTTGTTCGAATGATATATATTCCGAGTAACCGGCCCGGGCCACTTTTTCGCGTCCCACCTGCATCATGCCTTCGGAGATATCGGCTCCGATAATCTGCCGGGCTTTCAGCTTGCGGTGCATGGAAATGGCGAGGTCGCCTGTTCCGGTGGCAATATCCAGTATGGATTGTGGAGAAAAAGGACGCAGGGAAGCAATCGCCTTCCTGCGCCATATTTTATCAATTCCGAACGAGAGCGTATGGTTCAGCAGATCATACGTGCCTGCAATCGAGTCGAACATACGTCTGACTTGTGTGCTCTTCTGTTCTTCTCCGTTGTAAGGTAATATCTGTTCTGAACCGTATTTCATCTTTTCTTATTTATTTTTCAAATATTCTGTTACGTTCTTTTCGATGCGGGCCAACAGGTTGTCTGTATCGCCTTTCACGAATTTCTCACCGGTGATGTGCTCGAACAGCTCGATGTAACGTTCGCTGATACCTTCCACGATAGCCGGAGTCATTTCCGGAACCACCTGTCCTGCTTTACCCTGGAAACCGTTTTCCATCAACCATTCGCGAACGAATTCTTTTGAAAGTTGTTTCTGCGGTTCACCTTTGGCGAAACGTTCTTCGTAACCTTCAGAATAGAAATAACGGGAAGAGTCGGGGGTATGGATTTCGTCGATCAGGTAGATCTTACCGTCACGGTGTCCGAATTCGTATTTGGTATCGACCAGGATCAGGCCGCGTTTTGCTGCGATTTCAGTTCCGCGCATGAACAGATCCATTGTATATTTTTCCAGAACGGCGTAGTCTGCTTCAGAAACGAGTCCTTGTTTCAGGATTTCTTCTTTAGAGATATCTTCGTCGTGTGCACCGATAGCCGCTTTTGTTGTCGGAGTGATGATCGGTTCCGGGAAACGCTGGTTTTCGCGCATTCCTTCCGGCAGTTTCACACCGCAGATTTCACGAACACCGCTCTTATAAGCACGCCATGCGCTACCGCAAAGGTAACCGCGTACGATCATTTCAACAGGGAAACCTTCGCACTGTACACCAACGGTAACCATTGGGTCGGGTGAAGCCATTTTCCAGTTCGGGCAGATATCGGTGGTTGCGTCAAGGAATTTGGCGGCAATCTGGTTCAACATCTGGCCTTTGTAAGGAATACCTTCCGGCAGAACAACGTCGAAAGCAGAGATACGGTCGGTTGCAACCATAACCAATACTTCATCGTTGATATTATACACGTCGCGTACTTTTCCATGATAGACACTCTTCTGTCCCGGGAAATTGAAATCTGTTCTAACTAACGCCTTCTTCATGACCAATTTATTTTTAATTGTTTTCTGATTGTTTATTGTTCTTTTCTATTGTTTTAGGCGAGTGGGCCTTAGTCTCACTGCGTCGTTTTTCGTCGAATTTGTCATACGCTTCAACGATGCGCTGCACCAGTTTGTGGCGGACAATATCTTTCTTGTCGAATTCGATTTTGCCGATCCCTTTCACTCCTTTCAATATCTGCATCGCCTGTATCAGTCCGGAGGTGGCAGTAGGAGGAAGGTCGATCTGGGTGACGTCACCTGTGATGATCATCTTGGCGTTCATGCCCAGGCGGGTCAGGAACATTTTGATCTGGTGGGTCGTTGTATTCTGTGCTTCGTCGAGGATAATAACGGCATCGTTCAACGTACGGCCGCGCATAAAGGCGAGCGGTGCGATCTGGATCACGTTATTTTCCATATACTCTTTGAGTTTCGCTCCCGGTATCATATCCTGCAAGGCATCGTATAATGGTTGCAGATACGGGTCGAGCTTGTCTTTCATCTCTCCCGGCAGGAATCCCAGCTTTTCTCCGGCTTCAACGGCGGGACGACTCAGGATGATCTTTCTGATCTCTTTGTTCTTCAGAGCCTTGACTGCAAGGGCGATGGCGACGAATGTCTTACCTGTTCCGGCGGGGCCGGTGGCGAATACGAGGTCGTTTTCCTCGAATGCCTTTACAAGTAATTGCTGGTTTTCGGTGCGGGCAACGATCGCTTTGCCGTTCATTCCATGAATGATCAGGTTTTCCTGTTTAACGACCGTCGGAGCTTTACCTTTGATAATATCGAGGATCACATCTTCTGTCAGGGAATTGAACTCCTCGCAGTACTTTTCAACTTCTCGGATCTTTTTCAGGAATAGTTCGGATTCATCCTCGTCTCCGATTACTTTCATCACATTTCCGCGGGCCACAATGCGAAGTTTCGGGAACAACGTTTTAATCAGTTGCATATTCGCATTATTCACACCGTAAAAAATAACCGGGTCTACACTTTCAAGAATATATATTCGTTCTATCATCCGTTCTTTTCCTTTTTCCTTATAGTTTTTATGTTTTATCCTACCTTTTTATTCAGGTACGCAAAATTAGTAATATTCTTAATCCGTTGGTACGTACTTACGTTTTTTATTTACTATTGTAGGAATACATTTGAATAATTGTCCTATTTTTGTATTCATAATATAGTAAAAAGATGATGAAAAAAATACTTGGTTTAGCGTTGATCCTGTTTGCAGCCCTATCAGTAACAGCGCTTCCTTCCTGTAAAGAAAAACGTGGTGAGTTGAAAACCATTTGGTATAACGGTAGTTATAATCGCGATTTTAATGATCTGAACGATGTGCAGCTGGCGGTTGCGCAAAAAATAGGTATCGAACCGATCAGTAACCGGGAAGAAGCGGAACACGCATCTAAAAAGATGGAAGAGATCAAGACCTGCGACTACTATGAGGTAGAAGAGTTAAAACATTCCATCCCGTACCTTATCCCCGAAGCAGCTACTTTGCTGGAAGATATCGGACGCAACTTCCAGGATTCTTTATATAATCTGAACGCTTCACTTTATAAACTGAAAGTGACAAGCGTTACCCGCACCGTGGATGATGTAAAGAAACTGGGGAAACGTAATTATAATGCCTCCATGAACTCGGCCCACCGCTATGGGACTACTTTCGATATTTCATGGGTGCGTTATACGAAGATCGATGAAAAAGATACGCTGAATATCGATAACGACCGTCTGAAAATGGTACTTGCGTCGGTGCTTCGTGATCAGAGAAAAGCTGACCGTTGTTATATAAAGCACGAACGCAAGCAGGGATGTTTTCACATTACTGTACGGAAATAAGGTTGTCGATCACCTTTTTAAGCTCATGTTTGGGAAGAGTACCCAGCATGAGTTCTTTTGTTCCGTCCATTTTACATAGAAGAAGCGTCGGGATCGTGCGTATGTTGAATGCCGTTTCCAGTTCTTCTTCGTTATCCACATTTACTTTGTAGATGTATAACTGTCCTTCATAAGTTTGTGCAAACTCTTCCAGTATCGGGTCGAGCCGTTTGCAGTAACCGCACCAGGGAGCCTGGAAATCTACGATACAAGGTTTGTCTCCTATATATTTCCAGTCTTTCGGATCCGCTTCAAAGTTACCTACTTTCTGAATAAAATCTGCTTTTGTCAATTCAATGGGTTTCATATACTCCTTGTTTTAATTTGATGATGCAAAGTTACATCAGACAGGCGGGTAATGAGATAGCAATATCACTTATATTATTGTCTATTTTCCCCGAGTAATTCTTATTGCATTATTTTGTCGTTCATGGCCGCTTCCGACAGGAAAGACAATACCGTTTGTTTATGCGGGCTATCCAGTAATATATAGATCAGTTCGGCAAACTTGATCGGTATCATTTCATCCTTCACCTCTTTTTTCAGTTTGTGATATAATTGAATGGAATCGAAAAAGTTGTGGAAGATATTTTCCTTAGGAATGATATGTATTTCCTTACAGGAGGTTAACTTGCATTGCTCGTTTAGAATATCGGTTATTCCCGGCAATCTGAGAATGCACTGTGCCGTCCACTGGTTAAAAAAGAGGGCGAACATGGAATACTTATTGTTGCAGGTCAACTCTGAAGAAAAATAGACTCCGGGGGAGAAGAGACATAATTCACCTTCCCTTATGAGTAACTCGGAGTCATTATCCATCAGATAAATCGAACCTGATGCTACGTATACAATAGAATGATGTGTCAGGAAAGTACGGATGTTTTCCTGATCAGATGCCGTTGAGTGTTGTAATACTTTAAAATTTTCTACTTCTCCGTTGAAAATACGCATGTCTTGATTATACTAAATGAATAGTCAGAAAACGGATATTCATAATCAATAAAATCCTGTTAGAACAGGAGTAAAGATAATTCTTTTCCTTCTAAAACGATAATAATGTGAGTGTTAGAATCTCTCTTTTTTTGATTATTAAGTATGTTTATTACAATTAGAATAGCTGGATAAGAAGTAAACCAAGCATTACAGAAACGCCGGTTGCGATCAGTCCGGGGATCATAAATGAGTGATTTAATATATATTTTCCGATATGCGTAGTTCCCGTACGGTCAAAATTGATTGCGGCAACTACGGTCGGATAGTTTGGTATGAAAAAGTAACCGTTCACGGCCGGGAAAAGGGCAATCAGCATATAAGGTGATATCCCCAGTGCTAAGCCTAAAGGCAGTAAAGCACGTACGGTTGCGGCCTGACTGAACAGCAGGATAGACATCAGGAACAGGGCGATACCGAACAACCAGGGCATAGCCGTCACGATCTGTTCGATGGAACCTTTCAGTTCCGCCATATTTCCTCCGATAAAAGTATCACCCATCCAGGCAATACCGAAGATTGCCACGACAGCCTGCATGCCGGCAGAGAAAACGGAACCCTGTACGGCTTTGATACCGTCGGTTCTGGTAGCCAGCAGAATGATTGCCGCAGCCGACAACATCAATATTTCGATAATATAGGCCATCGACAAAGAGGTACCGTTGAATACCGGACGAATGCTTTCGATAGAACCGAACAGGATAATACCGATCGTTGCCAATATAAAGATAGCTACCGACCAACCGGCCGCCTTCTGGTTCTTTACGTCTTTCAGTACATATTTCTGGGTAGTAAATTCGCCTTCCGCAATACGTCTTTTAAATTCGGGATCATCTTCCAGTTCCTTTCCGACACGCAACGAGTAGAAAGCCCCGGCTAATACACCGGCCAATGTACAGGGTACGGAAATCATCAGGATATCGAATAAGGAGATATTGAACCCCTGTCCGGTCAGCATACTGAGTAATGCTACCGTGGCAGCGGAGATCGGACTGGCGGTGATAGCCTGCTGTGAAGCGATCACGGCAATACCCAGCGGACGTTCGGGACGTATTTTTGTTTCGGTCGCCACTTCGGCGATAACAGGTAATACGGAATAAGCCACGTGCCCTGTCCCCGCAATGAATGTAAAAATATAGGTGACCAACGGGCTTAATATTGTAATTTTCGAAGGATTCTTCCGGAGGAGTTTCTCTGCCCATTTAACCATCAGATCAAGCCCCCCTGCAGCTTGCATACAGCTGGCGGCCGCGATGACAGCAACGATCATCAGCATCACGTCGATAGGCGGGGAAGTCGGCTCGAGCCCGAAAACGAAAGTCAGCACAGCTAACCCAAGGCCTCCCAGCACACCGAGACCGATACCGCCCAAACGGGCACCAATAATAATAGCAATTAATACGAATGCAAGTTGAATCAGCATATTCTATAACTCTTAATGTAGATTTAGTTTGTAAAGGCTACAAATTTAGTTATTTTTGCTGCGCTAAGAACTACAAATACATTTAAAATGCGCATGAAAAGATTCAATTCCCTTATTTTAGTCGCGTTATTTGGACTGGTAACTAACTTATCCGCCCAGGTTCGCAGTGAATTCCTGTTAGAGAAAAACTGGAAGTTTACCCGCGAAGATAACCCCGACTTTATCAAACCCGCTTTCGACGACAGTAAGTGGCAATCGGTGACGGTTCCGCACGACTGGGCTATCTACGGCCCGTTCAGCTCCCAGAACGACAAGCAGGAAGTGGCTATTTCGCAAGACGGTCAGAAAGAGGCGTTGGAACATGCCGGTCGTACAGGCGGTCTGCCTTTTGTCGGCGTGGGATGGTACCGTACCCAGTTTGAAGTACCTCAGTTTGCTGAGGGAAAGAAGGCTACTATCCTGTTCGACGGGGCTATGAGCCACGCTAAAGTGTATATCAACGAACAGGAAGTAGGTTATTGGCCGTATGGATATAACTCCTTCCATTTCGATATTACAAAGTACCTGAAACCGGGACAGAAGAATACACTGGCTGTCCGCCTGGAAAACTTGCCCGAGTCTTCCCGTTGGTATCCCGGTGCCGGTTTGTACCGTAACGTACATGTGATCGTAACGGAAGATGCCCATATCCCGGTTTGGGGAACATTCGTGACAACTCCTACTGTCAGCAAGGAGTTTGCCAAGGTGAATGTAAATACGAAGGTCGATCTGCCGGAAGGTGCCGATCCCAAGCAATACGCTGTCAAGACCAGCCTGGTGAACCCGAACGGGGAAAAGTTGGTCGAGTCTACAATGCCGTTGACGGATATCAAGTATAATAACGGTACGGTCGACCAGGAATTTATCGTTCATACACCGACACTCTGGTCGCCGGATATGCCCGCCCTTTATGTGGCTGAAAGCCGTCTGTATAAGAACGGGACAGAACTGAAAGATACCTATTCGACTCCGTTCGGTATCCGTTCGATCGAGATCATTCCGGGTAAAGGTTTCTTCCTGAATGGTGAAAAGACCGTGTTCAAAGGCGTATGCAACCACCATGACCTGGGGCCGTTGGGCGCAGCTGTCAATGACGCAGCTATCCGCCGTCAGATCCGTATCCTGAAAGAAATGGGATGTAATGCGATCCGTACGTCGCACAACATGCCGGCTCCCGACCTGGTGAAAGCCTGCGACGAAATGGGTATGATGTTGATGGCCGAAAGCTTCGACGAATGGAACGTGGCTAAATGTAAGAACGGTTACAATCTGTTCTTCGACGAATGGGCTGAAAAAGATATGGTCAACCTGCTCCATAACTTCCGCAACAATCCGAGTATCGTAATGTGGTGTATCGGTAACGAAGTGCCGAACCAGTGGATCGAAGGCGATGCCAAGATCGCCCGCTTCCTGCAGGACATCTGCCATCGTGAAGACCCGACCCGTCCGGTGACTCAGGGGATGGATGCTCCGGATGCAGTGGTAAACAACAACTTTGCCGCCGTGATGGAAGTGGCCGGATTCAACTACCGTCCGTTCAAATACCAGGTGAATTATAAGAAACTGCCGCAGGAGATCATCCTGGGAAGCGAAACGGCTTCGACGGTAAGTTCGCGCGGCGTATATAAGTTCCCCGTTGAGCGTAAGGCGATGGCCGTGTACGACGATCACCAGAGCTCTTCCTACGACGTGGAGCATTGCGGCTGGTCGAACCTGCCGGAAGACGACTTCATCCAGCATGAAGACCTGCCTTACTGTATCGGCGAATTTGTATGGACAGGTTTCGACTATCTGGGCGAACCGACTCCGTATTACACCAACTGGCCGAGCCATAGCTCCCTGTTCGGTATTATCGACCTGGCCGGTATTCCCAAGGATCGCTACTACCTGTACCGCAGCCATTGGAACAAGGCGGAAAAGACCTTGCATGTCCTGCCGCATTGGACGTGGCCGGGACGTGAAGGCGAAGTCACTCCGGTATTCGTTTACACCAACTATCCTTCTGCCGAGCTTTTCATCAACGGAAAGAGCCAGGGCAAACGTACGAAAGACCTGAGTATCGGTATCGACAGCAGCTATACCGAAGCCGCCCAGAAGAGCTTCGAGCGCCAGAAACGCTATCGTCTGATGTGGATGGATACCAAATACGAACCGGGTACCCTGAAAGTAGTAGCTTACGATAAAGACGGCAACGCCGTGGCCGAAGAAGAAGTGCATACAGCCGGTAAACCTCATCACATCGAACTGAGTGCCGACCGTACCAACCTGACAGCCGACGGCAAAGACCTTTCTTTCATCAACGTACGGGTAGTGGATAAGAATGGCAACCTTTGTCCGGATGCCACCAACCAGATCAAGTTCAATGTGCGTGGAGCCGGAACATACAAGGCGGCAGCCAATGGTAACCCTGCCAGCCTCGAGTCTTTCCAGGCACCGCAGATGAAACTTTTCAGCGGACAGCTGACAGCGATCGTCCAGACCGAAGAAACTCCGGGAACGATTTATTTTGAAGCATCTTCTCCGGGAGTTAAGAGTGCACGGATCGAGTTGATAAGCAGATAAGCATTGTTGATTGATAAGAATAGGAATCCCCCTGGCATCTTCATTGTGAATGATGTGCCAGGGGGATTTTGTTATTTATTCATTGTACGATATTCCCAATCGCATCGAACGTAACATCCGTGCTTTGGCCATTGTGATCGACGGTGAAGGTGTAGAAAGTACCGGCGGCTTCGATCTTTACGATGATCGACTGGATTGTGTCGCTGGCATAGCCGGTAGACTGGAAGCTATTCATTATGATAGCCGGTACATCCTGCTCTGCAATCTGGTATGATGTGCTTTGCCATCTGTAATCCTTATTCAACTGCGCGATCTTATACACTTTCCCATCCAGCATATTCAGGACATACCCATCCGCATTCGCCTGTATATCCAACAGGGTGCAGGTTGCGAAGGTCAGGTTCATCAGCATGTGTACGGCATCGGGAATGACGATCGGGGCGTCTTCGTTGCCTTTGTCGGGAACTGCTTTGATCAGGTTGCCGTACCCGGAATAATACAGATCCATATCACTGTCCGCTTTCTCGGCTTCTATTTTGTAGACAACCGCCATGCTGTCGCGGTGGATGGTATACGTATCGTCTACTTTCCAACCGGCGTAAAGACCGTTGTCGAAAGCTGTCGTCACGTCCTGGGGCAGCTGGTTGAAAGGCGTCTCGGCCTTGTCCATCATCCATTTGCCCTGGTCGGTGAGCCATGCTTCGGTGGAGACGCCGTTGTTGGTGAATTCGGCTACGTAATAGTTGCCCTCGATGGTGAAGAGCGTGTTTGTTGCATCCGGGTATTTGTCGTTGAAGGCCTGCAGAACAGGCTCGGTCGGTTCGATGGCGTTCTTGTGGTCGTTGTCTGTCTTGTCACAGCCGGCCATTAACAAGGCGACTCCCGCAATCAGGGAGAATAAGATTGATCTTGTGTTCATACGTTTATTATTTAGCGATTAATACTGTCTGTCGATGTTGCATAATAACAACACTACCCCGTGGAATGTTCTGCGTAAAACCGAACACACTGTCCGATATTGAACACTGTTTCCGTAGTGATAAATGCACATATTCAACCGATTAGCTTTTTGGCACGGAGTTTGCCCCTATCGGGACAGAACATAAAAACAATACTAAATATGGACAGAGAGATATCGAAAGCGGAACAGAGGAAAGAACAACGCAAGCAATTTATAAAGATCGGTGCCGGTGTGGGAATAGGCATCGCCCTGATCGCCGTTGTCTTATCCTTTCTGCAAACCAGCCTGAACCGTAAGGACTTGACTATATCGACCGTAGATAAGGGAGTGATAGAAGTATCCGTCAGCGCTTCCGGCAAGGTGATCCCGGCCTTTGAGGAAATAATCAACTCACCGATCAATTCCCGCATCGTCGAGATATACAAAAAAGGCGGCGACTCCGTCGATATAGGAACACCTATCCTCAAACTGGATCTGCAGAGCGCGGAAACAGACTATAACAAACTACTCGACGAAGAACAAATGAAACGCCTTGAACTCGAAAAGCTGCGTGTCACCAACCACAGCAAACTCTCCGAAATGGAAATGAAGCTGAAGGTCTCCCGCATGGAACTCGACCGTAAAGCCGTGGAACTCCGCAACGAACGCTACCTCGACAGCCTCGGCGCCGGCACCACCGACAAAGTACGCCAGGTGGAACTCGACTACAACGTCAGCCAGCTCAAACTGAAAGAGGATGAACAGAAATACATCAACGAACAAGCCCTCACCGATGCCGACCTGAAGGTAAAGGAGCTCGAACTCAATATCTTCCGCAAAGGCCTGGCCGAAACCAAGCGCACCCTCGACGATGCGCAGATCCGTTCCCCCCGTAAGGCCATCCTTACGTATGTGAACAACGAGATCGGCTCGCAGGTAGGGCAGGGCACGAAGGTAGCCATTGTCTCCGACCTTTCGCACTTCAAGATCGAAGGCGAGATAGCCGACACCTACGGCGACCGTATCGCAGCAGGAAGCAAAGCCGTCGTCAAGATCGGCAGCGATAAACTGGACGGAACCGTGAGCGACGTAACGCCGCTATCGAAAAACGGCGTGATCTCCTTCACCGTGCAACTGGAAGAAGACAGCCACCGCCGTCTACGCTCCGGCCTGAAGACAGACGTCTACGTGATGAACGCTGTAAAGGATGACGTATTGCGTATCGCCAACGCTTCCTATTATATAGGCAAGGGCGAATACGAGCTCTTCGTCGTCAACGGCGACCAACTGCTGAAACGCAAAGTGCAGCTCGGCGACAGCAACTACGAATACGTGGAAGTGATAAGCGGACTCGAACCCGGCGACCAGGTAGTCGTCTCCGACATGGCCAGCTACAAAGACAAGAACAAACTCAAAGTAAAATAAGCCATGCTCAAACAATACCTCAAACAAGCCCTGAACATGCTGCGTGAGAACCCGCTCATCAGTGTGATTTCCATACTCGGTACGGCGCTGTCCATTGCCATGATCATGATCGTTATCCTGGTCTTCCAGGTGCAGCTGACCAGCTTTGTGCCCGAGGTGAACCGCGACCGGATGCTCTATGTGGAGCAAGGAACCGAAGTAAAGACCCGGAACAGCTGGAGCAGGGGTAACATGTCCGTCGAAGCCGTCCGCGAATGCTTCTATTCGTTAAAGACGCCCGAGGCTGTGTCCGCCTGGTTCACGATCCCATACCCCTTGTCGCTGCCCGGCAAGCAGATGTTTAAGACATACCATATCTTCTACACCGACCCGGGATTCTGGAAGGTCTACGCCTTCTCTTTCCTGGAAGGCAAGCCGTTTACGGAAGCCGACTTCACCTCCGGCATTCCCCAGGCTGTTGTCTGCGAGAGCGTGGCGAGGACGCTGTATGGCACGACCCAGGTCGTTGGAAAGCCGGTCATCATCGACCGCCAGCCCTTTACGATCTGCGGGGTGGTGAAAGATGTCAGCCGCGCCGCCGACTCATCCTACGGACAAGTCTGGACACCTTATACGACCAATCCGATGGTACTCAATATGTCCTACATCGAGAACATGTCGGGTGCCTTCAACACCTGCCTGCTGGCTCGTGACGCATCAGACTTCGATGCCATCCGCCAGGAACTGAAAGGGCAGATTGCCCGGTATAATGCAACCAAGCAAGAAGCGGAGATCCATTTCTTCCACAACCCGATTACCCGTTTCGACAAGGCGATCGGTACGATTGGACAGGTCAAAGTCGAATTGAAGGACTACCTCGCGGAGGTGGGTGGCCTGCTGCTTTTCCTGCTGCTCGTCCCGGCACTCAACCTGATGGGCGTGACGCAATCCGCCGTGCAGAAACGCCGTGGAGAGATGGGCGTCCGTAAGGCATTCGGGGCCACTTCCGGTGTACTTGTCCGCCAGGTTCTTTACGAGAACAGCGTGACGACCCTGTTGGGCGGTGCGATCGGTTTGATCCTCTCGTTCCTGCTGCTGCCGGTCTGCCGCGACTTCCTGCTGGCCAATGCCGATACGACGTTGCAAGGCGATATGCTGTTTAAGCCCGGTATTTTCCTTGCCGCCCTGTTGTTTTGCCTGTTGCTCAACCTGCTTTCCGCCGGGATACCTGCCCTGCGCATCGCCCGTGAACAGATAGCCGGATCGTTGAAAGGCGAAGGTCCGGCAGATAATTAACCCTATAAAAGACGAAACGAAGATGATAAAGCATATACTGAAGATAATCTGGAACCAACGGCGCAGCAACGGCTGGATCTTTGCCGAGCTACTGGTCGTTGTCGGCATCCTATGGGTCATGATGGACTCGCTGCTGGTGGATAAGTATACTTACTACCAACCGCTTGGTTTCAACATCGACAACGTTTACAAGGTGCAGTTGGGAGTCATTATGCCGGGTACTCCGGGGCATGTGGAAGACTCGCTGGTCACCACCCGGCAAGGGGAGGACGTACTGCGGCTGGTCGGCAACATCCGCCAGGAAGAGAAGGTGGAAGAAGCTTCCCTGTCCCATGTCGGCTGTGTCTATACGGAGAACCGCGCCTGGTCGACACTCTACCGCGCCGATGCCGATACGTTCATCAAAGCCGGGTTCCGGCAGTCTACCGTCACTCCGGAGTATTTTACCGTGCTGCGGATGAGAGACAAAGAAGGCAAGGAACTAGCCCCGCTCATCGGACAACAAGCCGGGTGTGTCATTTCCGCAGACCTGGAACGTGAGTTCTACGGGGAGAAGGGTTCGGCTCGCGGGCAAGCAATCAAATTCCATCCCAAGAATACGGATGAGATGCCCGTCCTGGCGGTGTCCGGTTCCGTCCGCGAGTCGGAGTATAAGGAGAAGTTGCCTTTCTTTTACCTGATACCTACAAGGGAGCAATTGCTCAGGGAGATTGAAGAGAACCAGCCGCAGTCTGTCGATTGCCTGATACGCATGAAACCCGGTTTCCGGGCGGAAGACATGGAAGCCTTCCTGCAAGGGATGGGCGACCGGCTGAGGGTGAACAACGTCTACGTCTCGAGCGTCGTCCCCCTCAGTGAGATGCGAAGCCAGATCCTCAAGAGCCGTGAGGACAATATGAAGAAGAAGACCGCCCTTGTCGGCTTCATGCTTATCAACGTATTCTTCGGTATCATCGGAACCTTCTGGTTGCGTACGCAGGCACGGCAGGGGGAGATGGGATTGCGCATCGCCCTGGGATCGAACCGCAGCCAACTAAGCCGCCTGATGAACCTGGAAGGACTGGCCTTGCTTGGCCTCACCATCCCGTTCCTGCTGGTCTTCATCCTCAATATGCTTTACTTCGAACTGCCTGATACCGTCCGCCTGCCGTATACCTGGTGGCGTTTCGCAGTCACTTTCGGGGGAGCCTACCTGCTGATGGGCGGCATGATCTGCCTCGGTATCTGGTTCCCGATACGCAAGACACGGCAGATGGAACCGGCCGAAGCGTTGCATTATGAATAAGAATACGATAAAGAACGAATTAATCAATAACAAATTAAATATCAAACAGTATGATCAAGTTAACAAACCTCGAAAAGATCTATCGCACGAAGGAGATCGAAACAGTTGCCTTAGAGAACGTGAATCTGGAAGTACAGAAAGGAGAGTTCCTGAGCATCATGGGTCCTTCCGGTTGTGGAAAATCCACCCTGCTTAACATCATGGGACTGCTGGACGCCCCGACATCGGGCGACATCGAAATAGACGGTACCGACACCATCCGTATGAGCGACAAACAACTGGCTGCCTTCCGTAACCAGAAACTCGGTTTCGTCTTCCAGTCCTTCCATCTGATCAACTCTCTGAATGTATTGGATAACGTGGAACTCCCGTTGCTCTACCGCAAGGTATCCGCTTCGGAACGTCGCAAGGCAGCCGAAGCCGTTCTCGAGAAGGTAGGCCTCAGCCACCGTATGCGTCACTTCCCGACCCAGTTGTCAGGCGGTCAGTGCCAGCGTGTAGCCATCGCCCGCGCCATCGTGGGGAACCCCGATATTATTCTGGCGGATGAGCCGACCGGTAACCTGGACTCGAAGATGGGTATCGAGGTCATGGAGATCCTCCACAAACTGAACAAGGAAGACGGCCGCACCATCGTCATGGTAACCCACAACGAGGCACAGGCGCAGCAAACTTCTCGCACGATACGGTTCTTCGACGGACGGCAGGTTCAGTAGTTACTTTTCTCTTGATAGAAAAGTAACCAAAAGATCAAGGCTGCACCCGCTTCGCTACTCCGGTGAAAGACTACGCTGTCGCCTGCGAACTCGCTTCGCTCAAACAGCGCATGCTCCGGACGCTCCGTCTTTCACCTTCGCTTAACGCTCATCGGCTGAGGCCTTTCATAGAACGCCTTGCGTTCTGTGGGGATGGCCGATGCCGTCTGTTTCAATGGCGGGAGTAACTTTTCCCCTCTTGAGAGGGGGCAGGGGGTGTGTTACAGGCAGGACAAACAGAGGCTGTGGACTAACCCGCTCCCCGTTTGCCGGGGCTACCGGTAGCCTAAGCCTTGGAGGTGCATCATACGGATGAGGTGACATACCTCGCCCCCAATGAGGTAGTTGACATTATCCGGATGAGGTAGACTGCATCACCCTGGTGAGGTAGTATCCAATACGGTAAAGGTGATAACCCCGACTCTAGGCTTCTTGTACAGGTGGTAAGTAGGTGTGTACTGGCTATGCACTTCCGCCACCCACTTCCCCGGCGTAAGTGCTTCGGGTATCAGGAAAGCCAGGCGCATCGCCTGGTTGATGAAGACGAACCGGGGTTCGATAAAGTAACGTTTGTCGCCCTCCTCTTGGCGGATCACGATGCCGACTTCCGGATGGTCGCCCATCACTTTCACACGTCGTCCGTGGATGAAGAGCGGGAGGGTATAGTCGGGAGGGATACAGCGGAACTCGTAGGCACGTCCTTTTTCATAGCGTTCGTTGTAGATGCTCACTTCGTTCGGGCTGGGGGCGTTCTCGTAGAAGTTGCTCACCTCTGCCGGAAACCAGTCGGTCAGCTGGTTCAGGCGCGGCGAGGGACGGAAGTTGGCACGGATGGCATGGCGCTCGCGGTCGAACTTATCGTTAGGAGAGTTGAAACGTCCGGTCACGGTCAGTTCCGTGCGTCCCAGGCCGAAGTCGACGTTGAAGCCGTCTTCGATGGCGTTGTACATTTCGTCGATCATCGTACGGAACACTTCGACGAACGTTCCGTGGCGGTAGGAGGAGCGGGCTTTGACAGCCCGGGTGGCGATATCTTCGATCGTAAGTGTCGGATGGTTGGGCAGGGTTCCTTTAAAGAACGGCTCCTGGCCGGGCAACTGGCTTTTGCTTAAC
The DNA here is from genome assembly GCF_000969845.1 of Parabacteroides sp. HGS0025. NCBI lineage: Bacteria > Pseudomonadati > Bacteroidota > Bacteroidia > Bacteroidales > Tannerellaceae > Parabacteroides > Parabacteroides sp. HGS0025. The sequence continues at coordinate 4,330,303 of NZ_KQ033902.1, read as the reverse complement.
TTGATGAACAGCTTGCCGGGCTTGACCAGCATCTGCGATTTAGGGAGTTCCTTATCCATGACTAGTGTGTTTAGTTATAACGAAACAAAGATAACAATCCGGTGAAACATTGCGTACATCTGGTGTCGGTATTTCATAAAGTTCGCGTAATAGCGAACTTTTACTGTTATCTCTTGCGATTATTCCGTACATTTGTTCCTGTCAATCAATAAACACAGTCAGTTATGGAAGCAAAAAATATACCCTACGGGTTGACAGACTTCGCCCGCATTCGTAAAGATAATTATTACTATGTGGATAAGACGCAGTATATCCCCCTGATAGAGCGGGCAGCACCTTACTTCTTCCTGATCCGTCCGCGCCGTTTCGGGAAGTCGTTGCTGATTAATGTGCTTACCTGGTATTATGATATCAACCGGAAAGACCGTTTCGAAGAAGTATTCGGCGGATGCCGCATTGCGGATACCCCGACAGCTGAGCAGGGGAAATACCTGATCCTGAGTTTTAACTTCTCGGATGTGAACCCGATGCCTGATAAGGTGTTCGAATCGTTCGAGCAGCATTGTAGTTTCCGCTTTATGGAGTTTGCCGGCAACTACGAACGTTTCTTTGAACCTGGTTTTCGCGATGAACTGATGGCAAAACCTACGGCCGATGCCAAGTTTTCCTATCTGGTATCGAGGGCTACCCAGTGCGGACTTCCCATCTATCTTTTCATTGATGAATACGACAACTTTGCCAACTCCATCCTGGCACGTGAAGGACACGAACGTTACCATGCACTGACCCACAGCGAAGGCTTCTTCCGCTACTTCTTCAATAAGATCAAGGCGGGAGCGACGGGTGACGGGCCTATCAAACGTATGTTTATCACCGGTGTATCACCCGTCACGATGGATGATGTGACGAGCGGTTTCAATATCGGTGCCAATATGAGTGCCGACTCGCGCTTCAACGGCCTGGTCGGTTTTAGCGAAGAGGAGTTGCGGGAGATGCTGACCTATTACGATTCGCAGGGTATGCTTGCCGATAGTGTGGATGATCTTATCGGGGTGATGAAGCCGTGGTATGATAACTATTGCTTCTCTAAGCGGTCGCTTAAAGAGCCGATGTACAATTCGGATATGGTGCTTTACTTCCTCAATAATTATCTCCCCCACCAGGAAGCACCCGACCAGATGATCGACAATAATATCCGTACCGACTATAACAAGTTGCGCCACTTGATCCGTGTTGATAAGACTTTTGGTGTGAATGCTTCAATTATTCAGGATGTGGTAGCCAATGGAAGTATCATGGCTGAGATAAACTCATCTTTTCCTGCCGAGGCAATTGTGTTACCGGAGAATTTCAAGAGTCTGCTTTACTATTTCGGTCTTCTCTCCATTCGGGAAGTATCTATGGGGCGTACTATCCTGGGAATCCCTAACCTGACTGTCCGTGAGCAACTCTATACCTATCTGATTGAAGCCTATCGCGAAGCTTATATCTTTAACCTCGATTTTCATGAACTGGAAGATCTGGTCTGGAAGATGGCTTACCAAGGCGAATGGGAATCTGTCTTCCGCTACTTTGCCGGCGAACTGGATCGTCAGAGCCGGGTGCGCGAGTTTATCGAAGGGGAAGCGCATGTGAAAGGCTTCCTGCTGGCTTACCTCGGGATGGTGGGCGGTTATATTATTCAGCCGGAATATGAATCGGCCAAAGGGTATGCCGATTTCTATATGATGCCCGACCTGCTCCATCAACCGGACATTGCTTACAGCTATATTGTGGAAGTGAAGTACGCCCACCGTGACGCTACGGAAGCCAATATAGAAGCACTGCGCCGTGAAGCTGCCGTACAACTGCAACGCTATGCCGCCGATCCGCTGGTGGCGCAAACCAAAGGGAATACCTGTCTGGGTCTTATCACCCTGGTCTTTAAAGGGTGGGAACTGGTGGTCTGCGAGAAAGACTAGCCGCTCCTTTCCTCTTACTGTCCGTTCTTTTCTCCCGATAGTGTTCGATACCGTGACGACTGTTCAGTATCGAACACTCTTGTTGTTGTGCTATCTCTTTATTATCAGCATATTACGATTGTGGCACGCCATTTGCATATCCGAAAACAAAACTATAATCTACTTAGGAATGTACAAACAATACCTCACACAAGCCCTGGCCATGCTGAAGGAGAACAAGCTCCTAAGCCTGATCTCCATCCTTGGAACAGCCCTGGCCATCTGTATGATCATGGTAATGGTCATCACTTACCAGATGCGGGTGAAGAACTATTCCCCCGAGGACAACCGCGACCGCACGATGTATGTGCGTTGGGGTGGCCGTACCTTCAACGATAAGAATTACGGAAATGGTTACCTCTCGCTCCGTACCATCAAGGAATGCCTGCTTCCGATGAAAACACCCGAGGCTGTCTCCTTCTTCTCTCCCTGCCGCAGCCAGCTGGCCTCTTTGCCGGGCGGAAAGGAGAAGAAAGACTGCCTGATGCTGTTTACCGACGACGTATTCTGGAAGGTCTTCAACTTCGACTTCATTTCCGGTAGCCCCTATACACATGAGGAAGTGGCTTCGGGTATCAAAAAGGCAGTCATCACCGAGACGATGGCACGCCGCCTGTATGGTACAACCGATGCCGCAGGCAAGACTGTCATGATCAGCTACAAACCCTATACCGTAAGCGGCGTGGTAAAGGACGTCTCCGTCATTGCCCGGACAGCCTATGCCGAGGCCTGGTTGCCATATTCTTCCGTCGACGGGGATATGCTGGGGGATGATACCTGGGCGGAAAGTATCACCGGCTGGTTCCACGCCGTGATCCTGGCCCGTTCGCCTGCCGACTTCGATGCGATCCGTACGGAGATGAACAACCTGCTGGCGGGTTACAACAGCTCGCTGAAGGAGTATAAACTGTCTCTCTATAACCAACCCGATACCCAGCTGGAACTGGTGATAAAAGGAGTGGGTGCCATCGGCCCCGACAAGACGAAAACGATCTTGCAGTATGTGCTTGTGATCGTTATCCTGCTGCTGGTTCCTGCTATCAACCTCTCCGGCATGACTCTCTCGCAAATGCGCAACCGTCTTTCCGAGATCGGTATCCGCAAGGCGTTCGGGGCGACGAAAGGAAGGCTGCTCGTGCAGATCCTCTCGGAGAATATGTTCCTTACCTTGCTGGGGGGAGTGGGCGGACTGTTGCTGTCTTATGTCGCCATCTTCCTGATGCGCACCTGGCTGCTGAGTGGCAGCTTCGGGTCGATCTCTTCCGTGTTCGGGGGGACGCCGCAGCTATCGGTGTCTGAATTGATGAACCCGGTGATCTTCCTGTATGCTTTCCTGTTCTGTCTGGTGCTCAACCTGCTGTCGGCAGGCATACCGGCTTACCGGATGTCGCGGAAGAATGTCATAGATGCGTTGAATGAATACTAATCCTTAAAACACGAAGAAGATGATTAAACATATACTTAAACTGATATGGAACCAGCGGAAGAGCAATAGCTGGTTGTTGGGGGAGTTGCTGCTGGTATTTGTCTGCCTGTGGTATATCGTCGACTACTTCCTGGTCGTCCTTTACACCTTCAATGCCCCGGTAGGCTTCGAGCTCGATCATACCTACAATTTCCAGTTCAACGCCCGTGAAGAAGGAGCGGAAGGGTATCTCACAACAGCCGAACATCCGTCTTCCGTCGGGGAAGATTTGTGGGAGGCTATGGACAGGATCCGTCGTATGCCCGGGGTGGAGGCTGTCTCTTTCTCCCGGTTCGGCACTCCGTATAATACGATGGACAATTATATGGCTTTACGTTCCGATACCACCGGTTCCGAAGCGGTGTCCTGTCGCCTTTATTTCGTATCGCCCGACTATTTCGATGTGTACCGCATCCATCCGGCAGCGGGAAGTAAAGCCGCTTTGAAAGAGGGGATTACCGCCCGTACCGCCGTCATTACGGAAGATGTGGCCGAACGCCTGTTCCCCGGCCAGGATGCCGTCGGGAAGACCGTCTACACCGGCAACGATAACCAGACACTGACGATCGGAGCTGTGAGCCGGACAGGTCGTGGCTCGGAATTCAATAAGGTAAGGCCGCAGGTCTTTCTCTATCAGGGGGAAGCGAATGTGAAAGCATTTGGTGCGAATATGTTACCGTGGGCGGAAGTCTCCGTCCGCGTAAAGCCGGATGCCGACAAGGACTTTGCGGAAACCTTCATGGCACAGAAAAGCGACCAGGTGGAACTGGGTAACCTGTATCTTCAGAATATAACCCCTTTGTCGAATATCAGGGAGGATGCCTTGCGGGAGGGTAAAAGCGATATGAAGACCCGTACGTTCATCCTGTTCTTTCTCCTGCTGAATATCTTCCTGGGGATAGTCGGTACCTTCTGGTTCCGTACCCGTCAGCGGCAGGGGGAGATGGGGCTGCGTATGGCTTTGGGATCTACCCGCAGCCAGTTGCGCATGGCTGTATTGGGTGAAGGGGTGATGCTCCTGACCCTTGTGCTTATCCCGGCTTCGCTGATCTGCCTGAATATCGCGTTGACAGACCTGACAAGCACCGGGCTTCTGGGAAATACGGCAGGACGTTTCATCGCCGGGATCCTTCTTTCCTATCTGCTGATTGTCGGGATGATCATTGCCGGTATCTGGTATCCGGCCAACGAAGCGGCCAGCCTCGAACCGGCGGAAGCTTTACATTATGAATAGTGGTAGTTCACACATATAGATTTAAAAATAGTAAGACCCGGATCTGTAGTGATACACGTCCGGGTCGCCAGTTTTAATCCAGTCTATCTCCTGTCAGAAGTTCATCGAAGCATAAATACCGAAATGCTTGTCGCTGGCTACCGGGCTGATTGTCAGGTTATGCTTTTTAGCGAACGGACGGGTGAAGATATAAGCACTTCCGGCACCCAGTGCGGCTCCGGCAGCCACATCCCACCAGTCGTGCTTCTTGGCATACGTGCGGCTCCATCCTACATAGGTGGCTACGGCATAGGCCGGTATACCCCATTTCCAACCATAACGGCGTTGTATAAAGGCTGCTCCGGTAAAGGAGACGGAGGTGTGCATGGAAGGAAACGAATGATTATCGCTGCCGTCGGGACGTTCTTTCTTGACGATGTACTTCAACGCATAGGTCATACCCAGGGTCGTTACGCCTGCAAATACTCCCTGTTTCAATCCCTGCCAGTCCTGCAAGGCCAGTATGGTTGCCAGGCTGGCGGCCGGTGTTACAAAGGCCAGCACATCGCCGGAGGTACGTACCGCCTTGCGGCTTCCACTGATCTTTACTTCCTGTGCACCTGCGGTAAGGCAGGCGGCAAGGGCCAGAAAGACGATAAGAATGTGTCTGATAGGTTTCATGTTTCTTTTATTACTGATGTTGTTGATAGGAACGGCGTTTACCAGAACTTATTGTTCTCGGCGCTGTATTCAAATCCGGCAACAGACAGTTTATGGACAAGCATATCCTTGTCTACATCCATTTTACGGCAAAGTTCATCAAGGGATGCGTATTTGTCACGCAGTTTCATGTTGACTACGCTGAAAAGCATCATCGGGTCTTCGGGAAGTTTCATTGTTGTGAATAATTAATGATTAATAATGAATAATGAGTTATCGAAATAACTATGTTTGATCCTGTTTTGTTTAGAACGTTCCTAATATCAGAATAAAGCGGCCAGCTTGGGAAAGAAGATGATCCCGCCTACGATGGCGGCTGCGATCGCCATCAGCAGGACGGCTCCGGCGGCCAGGTCTTTGGTGCGTTTGATGGCTTCGCTGTATTCGGGCGACACGAAATCGGCCAGCGCCTCGAGTGCCGAGTTGACTGCTTCGGCTGCCAGCACGGCGCCGATCACGATCACTACGGCGATCCATTCCAGTTGCGAGATATCCAACAGGAAGCCTGCTGCGATCACACAGACGGTGGCAAAGCAATGTATCCAAGCATTATGCTCTTTCGTGACCAGCAAGCGTATGCCGTTGAAAGCATACCGGAAACTACGCAGCCGTTTGCGGAAAGTAAAACCATCATTCTTCATATTCCAATCGGTTGAAGCCACAAAGATAGGTAAATTAATTAAAACCCGTTCATCGGAACCAGTACGGTCGGTATCAGCAGCAGAAATCCGACGATCACCATCACCAGGATAAACTTCCAGGCCCAGCCGAACCATTTGTCGTAAGGGATGCGGCTGACTCCGAGTACAGCGATCAGTACGCCGGAGGTGGGTGTGATCAGGTTCGTAAAGCCGTCGCCGAACTGGAAGGCCATGACCGTTGCCTGCTTGGACAGTCCGATCAGGTCGGAGAAAGGTGCCATGATGGGCATCGTAAGGGCGGCTTTGGCACTCCCCGAAGGGATCACCAGGTTAATCAGTGTCTGGATAATGTACATCATGCCGACGGTAGCTACCTGCCCAAGTCCTTCCATCCCTTTAGCCAGGTTGAACAGGATCGTATCGATGATCTTCCCGTCCTGCAGGATTACGATGATGCCGCCTGCCAGTCCGACAACCAGGGCGGCACTCATAATGTCTTTGCATCCGTCGAGGAAGAGTTTTACCAGTTCGTTCGGCGTGCGGTTGTTGGCTATCCCTGCCGCTATTCCCAGTACGAAGAACAGGGTGGCTATCTCCATGATATACCAGCCGTAGCCCATCACCCCGGTGATCAGGTAGAAGATCGTAAAGAACAACAGGTTCAGTATATACAGGTGAACCGTTTTCTTCAGGGCAACGACCGAGGTCAGGATAAAAGCAACGGTGAGGATCGGCATTAAGGGCAGTCCTTCGATCACGCTGTTCCCGATCCGTAACGTGGTGAGCGGATAGTAAACGGCAAAAATGACCTGTGCCACGGTCAGCAGGGCGAAACTTACCCAGGCAGCTTTCGGGGTATGGTAGGTAACATCCAGTGACGTATTGCTATGCAGGTCGCGCCAGTATTGGTCTTCCTCGTAAACGGGGGAGAGCTTCGGGTTCTTCTTCACTTTGGCAGCATAACGCAGTATCCAGGTGAAGCCGATGATATTGATTACGAACCAGCAGAAGATGCGGTATTCTATCCCCGAGAAAAGCGGAATACCCGCCAGCCCCTGTGCTATTCCGATCGTGAACGGGTTGAGTATCGCCCCGGCAAAGCCCAGTCCGGCGGCAACGAACACCATACAGACCCCGGTGATCGAGTCGTATCCCATCGAGATCGCCATCGGTACCAATACCAGGCAGAAGGCGATCGTCTCTTCACTCATGCCGAACACGGCACCGAATATACTGAACAGCAACATGATGGAGGTGAGCAGGAAATTTTCTACTCCGATCTTCCGTATCAGCGGGTTCGTTTCCATCTTCCGGGCTTTCCGCAGGAAGCTGACGGTACCGATATCGAAAGCCTTGCTGTCGTTTACGATCCAGAATGCACCGCCGATAATCAGGATGAAGACGATGATATCCGCTTTGTCCACGAAGCCTTTGTAGAATGCGGAGAACACTTGCCAGGTCTGCGGAACCCTGTCCACAGTTTCGTATATCACGGTTTTCTGTCCCGCGTCGTTGATACTTTCAATGTACTGTCCGCCGGGGATTACCCAGGTCAGGGCGGCACAAAAGAGGATGATGTAAAATATAATAACGTAAGTGTGGGGTATCTGTCTTTTCTTCATGATTATTCTGTATCTGTTTCTTCTTCAATATCTGTCAGGGGGCCTAGTTCGGGGATGATGGCGCGGGCTTCGCGGTCGCTCAGGGTGTCGACATCTTTCAGTTTCCGTTGGATGGCGCGGGTACGGGTACCCAGCACCTCTTCGATCTGGCCGCTGGCCGTTTGCAGGTTCTTCTGTGCTTTTTCCAGCATGCCGCCCACCTTCTCGAACTCCTTCTTTACGGCACCGAGTATCGTCCATACCTCACCCGAATGCTTTTGTATGGCCAGGGTACGGAAGCCCATTTGCAGGCTGTTCAGTATGGCGGCCAGCGTTGTAGGCCCCGTTACAACCACTTTGTACGTCCGTTGCAGTTCTTCCATCAGGGCGGAGCGGCGTACCACTTCCGCATAGATGCCCTCGAACGGGAGGAACATGATACCGAAATCGGTGGTGGCGGGAGGAGCCAGGTATTTGTCGGAGATATCCTTGGCCATCTTCTTGATGGTCGTTTCCAGTAACTTCCCGGCTGCTTCGATTGCCTGCGGGTCGGCATTGTCGTAGGCATCCAGCAGTTGTTCGTAGACATCCTTCGGGAACTTGGCATCGATCGGGAGGTAGACATATTCGCGTACATCATCGCGTCCGGGCAGCTTGACGGCAAACTCCACGACGGCATCCGACCCTTTGCGGGTATGGACGTTCGCTTCATATTGTTCCGGGGCGAGTATCTGTTCGAGCAGCATGCTCAGCTGTATCTCTCCGATATTCCCACGTGTCTTGACGTTGCTCAATACCCGTTTCAGCCCGCCTACATCCTGTGCCAGTGTTTGCATTTCGCCGAGGCCTTTCTGCACGCTCTCCAGTTGTTCGGTGACCAGGCGGAACGACTGCCCGATCCGGTCGTTCAGTGTCTTTTGTAGTTTCTCGTCGACGGTGACGCGGATATCTTCCAGTCTCTTTTCCGTGTTGGCAACCAGTAGCCGCTGCTGCTCGTCGAGGTTGGCGAACTTTTCCCGTTGCAGGTTGTTGAAAGAAGCGATACCCCGGTCGAAAGCCTCGCGGAACTCGCTCATGGAGCGGGTCAGTTCTTCCCGGTTGTCGCGGGCGACGATACGACCCTCTTCCCGGTTCAGCCTGAAATCTTCGCGGAAGTTTTTCTCGATGCGTTCGAATGAACGTTGCATTTCGTCAAGCAAGCGTTTCAGTTCGTTTTGTGTATCGGAAGTGTCCTTTTTCGGACGGAATAACAGTTGTAAAATGATGATGGCGAGCAGTCCGCCGATAATTAACCAATCCATGTTTTTTTAATTTGCGTCAAAGATAGAAAAACTGTTCTCTCGCTAAGTAATTAAAAAGAGTTAAAAGGAAAAACATTATTCTTTAACTTTTGTTTTAGTCATACAAAGCGACTTATATTTGTGAGCCGCTTGTAACGTAAAACATAAAATACTACAAAGATGGCAAAGATAACATTTAAAGGTAACGCCGTAAATACAAATGGTTCATTACCGGCAGTAGGAGCAGAGGCTCCGGATTTCAAAGGAGTAAAAAGTGACTTGTCTGAATTGTCTCTGAAAGAACTGAAAGGGAAGAATGTTGTGATCAATGTATTCCCCAGTCTGGATACAGCCGTATGTGCCGCATCAGTGAGACGCTTTAATAAAGAAGCTGCTTCTTTACCCAACACTGTGGTTTTAGCCGTATCGAAAGATTTACCTTTTGCACATGGACGCTTCTGTACTACGGAAGGTATCGATAAAGTGATTACACTTTCTGCATTCCGCTGTTCATGTTTTGAAGATAAGTACGGGATGCTGATGGTTGACGGTCCGTTGAAAGGCTTATTGGCCCGTGGCGTGATAGTTGTCGATCAATCAGGAAAGGTCGTTTATGAGGAACTTGTTTCCGAGATCACGAACGAACCGAATTATGAAGCAGCAATCGCTTCATTAAAAAACTAAGTAGATTATTGTTTTTCATTGGTTAAAGTTAAGGGTTAGTGTAGAAGGCTGTCGGATGTGAATCCCGCAGCCTTCGTTTTTTAAACAGTTTGGTAATTCAGATTTTATTCGTATACTTGCAACAAATTAATTCATCTTTATGTGTTCAATAACTTCTAAATCAGGCTTCGCTTACTTTGTGTAACGGAAGATAAGAGCTTTCTTATCTTTTGAGCCTTCGTTTTTTACTTCCGGCAGTCTGTCGGGGATCGACTTTCTATACATATTTTATTTTAATTAAAAGAAGTTATGAATAACTGGAAAAGAGTATTCGCTATTATATGGACTGGTCAGTTCTTCTCTATCCTGACCAGCTCGATCGTTAATTTTGCAATCATCCTATGGCTTAGTTTCGAAACAAAGTCGGCTGAGGTACTGGCTTTTGCCGCTATTGCCGCCATGCTTCCGCAGTCGGTGCTCGGTTTGTTTGCGGGTATCTATATCGACCGTTGGAAGAGGAAGCGGGTTATGATCATGGCGGATAGCTTTATCGCTTTCTGCACCTTGATACTTGCCGTCCTGTTCTACCTGGATGTGGCGAAGATCGGCCATATCTATATCCTGCTGGCATTGCGTTCGGTTGGTTCGGCATTCCACATGCCGGCTATGCAGGCCTCTGTCCCTTTGCTGGCGCCCAAATCGGAGTTGATCCGTATAGCCGGTATCAACCAGATCATCCAATCGGCCTGTAATATTGCCGGGCCGGCATTGGCTGCCCTTTTTATCTCTTTTATGGAGATGACGAATATCTTGTTGCTGGACGTGATCGGGGCGGCATTGGCCTGTACGTCTCTTTTGTTTGTGAAGATACCCGATCCGGACAATACAGAGCGGACGCAGAAGGTTCATTTGCTGAAGGAGGCAAAGGAGGCCTTGACGGAAGTGCGTACACAAAGCGGATTGTCGTGGTTGTTCGTGCTTTCTATCATCGCCACCTTCTTTATTATGCCGGTCAGCGTTTTATTTCCGTTGATGACGTTGGATCATTATTCCGGTAATGCTTTTCAGATCAGTCTGGTGGAAGCAGCTTGGGGAATAGGGGCCTTGCTGGGTGGTGCTTTCCTGGGAATGAAGAAGTTTAAGCTGAATGAGATCTCTTTGATTAATTGGATGTATGTCCTGCTGGGGCTGACCTTCGGCTTGTCCGGTATCTTGCCTGTTTCGGGATATCCTCTGTTCGTCGGACTGACTGCGATCGGCGGTATCTCCGGTTCCCTTTATATGGCTTCCTTTACCACGGTGGTACAGACGCGTATCAATCCGGTCGTGATGGGACGGGTATTTTCTTTCTATATGAGTGTCAGTTTGTTGCCTTCGATGATCGGGTTGCTGAGTACCGGGTTTCTGGCGGATAACATAGGGATAGGGAATACATTTATAATCGGCGGGGCATTGGTCGGTATAATCGGGATAATTTCGTTTTTTGTGCCATCGATAGGAAAACTGAGGGATAGCTTTATGAAATGAACCGGGTATGGCCGCACAGTCTCTCTGTAAGAATGGCGGCCATGCCTTTGAATGTTATAGATTTAATGAATCGTAAAGCCGCCGTCTACCAATAAAGCATGGCCATGCACAAAACTGGAGGCTGGACTACAGAGCCACAACACTGCATTTGCTATCTCTTCAGGTTTGCCTAAACGCCCGGCCGGTATGTCACGGATCAGTTCTTTCTCTAATTGCGGATTTCTACGCATTAACTCTTCTGCCATCGGAGTAAGTATTACACCTGGACAAACGGCATTGATACGGATTCCTTTTGCAGCGTAGTCCATAGCTGCTGTACGTGTCATGCCAATAACACCATGTTTGCAGGAAATGTAGGCGGCTTGTCCGGCAAAAGCCGTTACTCCTCCTTGCGAAGAGGTATTGACAATAGCCCCACCTCCTTGTTTTAGCATCTGCTCGATCTCGAATTTCATACAGTTCCATACCCCTTTGAGGTCGACTGCAACAGTACGGTCAAACTCATCGTCCGTAATTTCCGCCATCGGACGTTGCGGTGTTTGAATGCCTGCATTGTTAAGTGCTGCATCCAGGCGACCGTAAGTCGAGACAATCCAATCGATCATTTCCTTCACAGCCTGAACATCCGATACGTCACATTGATAAGCAACAGCATCATATCCGGCATCAACCAGTTTTTGCGCCTGTTCATCCGGCTTTTGAATATCCGCCATTATAACGGTAGCACCTTCACGGGCAAATGCTTCGGCACAAGCAAGTCCAATCCCCATTCCGGAACCTGTGATCATGACAATTTTTCTTTCCATTGTTTTTCTGTTTAATCTATGTTTAAAGAATCATTTAATTTTACACAGGCAAAGGTAAGGGCTTATATTACTTCGTTTTGTAGATGAATTACGGATGTTATAACCTTGATTACTGGTCAAAGCAGTTATGAAGATAAATGAATACAACAGACAAAAGGGAAAACTATATAAGATAATTATTGAAATTGTTTTCTGTACCTGTTGGGAGAGACTCCTATATTATTTGTGAAAACCCGGACAAAGTGAGGTAAATCATTGAATCCGACCGTGAAACATATTTCGGATACTTGCTTCTGGGAATGTTTCAGAAGTTTGCAGGCTGTATTTAAACGATATTGAGTTACATACTGCGAAAAAGTTATTCCTTTACAACGCTTGAAGTAAGAACAGAAAGCAGAGCGGTTCATACCCACTTCGGCGGCAATATCATCTAACGAGATCGTGTGGACATAGTGAGCCATCACATAGCTACATATTTGCTGCATACGACGTACATTCCGTTCGATGCGCATCGGCCTGCCTGCAAACGTATGGTCGGACGATTTGAAAATGACCGGAAGCAGACGGAACATTTCGCACAATCGTCCCAACTCGTCCAGATCGTTCATCCGTGACAATATCCGGCGGATGGTTCGTGAACTTTCGATGCCGAATTTCAGTGCATCGACGGGGAATGTAATACCTTTCAGATGGTTACGCAGTTCGGGAAATACCTGTATGCACCGTTCCACCAGCGAATGGCTGAAAGCTACCATCAGATAACGGACATGTCCCTCTTCGTCCGCTGAATCCGGCGTATACTCCCAGCGGTGGAGCATGGATGGAGGTATCAATGCCACATCGCCTGCTTCAAAAGGTTGTAATGTGTCGCCTGCCATCCGGTTGCCATACCCGTGGACAACATAATACAACTCCCATGCATCATGTTGATGCAATTTGGCTTCGATATCCGTTTCTACCTGTTGGTCTATAAAGAAAAACGAATGATTTTCCACTTCGGGTAATTCATAAGGAATAGCAGTATCTTCCATAAAAGTATGCTTAAAATGATCCGAATGCAAATATACGGCAAGTATACGAAATAATATCACAAATATGTAACAAGAAAGCCGGATAACTTTGCTGCCGGAAACGATAAGTATAACCAATAAAATGTATTGTTATGGATTTCTATCAAGTATTAGAGAAAAGAAGAACGATCCGGGATTTTTCTGATAAAGAAGTTACGGACGAAGTGTTGAAGAAGGTGTTGTCGGCTGCTTTTAAAGCTCCTACCAATGACCATTTGCGTCAGTTTGAATTTGTTGTGGTGAGAGGACGGGAGAATATTGCCCGACTCGTATCGCCCGTAGCACAAAACACCCAAAATATTCAGCAGACAGGGCTTAACGCTGCTGCCGATGTGATGGACAGAGATGAGCATGCCATGTTTACCGATGCGTTACCTAAGCAGCAACGTATGCTTATGCAGAGCAATTGCCTTGTTCTGCCGTTTTTCCGGCAAAAGGATTATCCTCTGTGTCAGCCTGCCGACCAGAGTTCGCTCAACTATTTCGCTTCGGCGTGGGCTGCCGTTGAAAATATCCTGTTGGCAGCAACGGCAGAAGGGTTGGCATGTGCTTTCCGTATTCCCATCGGCAACGAACCGGAACATGTAAAACAACAGGTCAAAACCCCCGAGGGATATGAGTTTACCTGCTATCTTGCTATCGGTTATCCGGCCGAAAACGCACATATTTGTAAGCAGAAAGAAATTCGGATTGAGGACAGAATCCATGATAATCGCTGGTAATCCGGGAATGAAGCGACACGCCCTGCCGTTTGTTGCAGATAGCAGACGAAACTGAATCCTATATGATATTGAGAGAATGTTATAAGTATTAAAGTATTCCATCCAACTCATTGACAATTTGTCCGTCGAAAAGATTGATGATGTAGTCGGCGTATGTGGCATCGTGTTGCGAGTGTGTCACCATGACGATAGTCGTTCCTTCGGCATTCAACTGGCTGAGCAGTTTCATTATTTCGAGGCTGTTCTTGGAGTCGAGGTTGCCGGTCGGCTCGTCGGCCAAAATCAATTTAGGTTTGCCTACCACGGCGCGGGCGATGGCTACTCGTTGCTGTTGACCTCCGGATAGTTGTTGCGGGTAATGTTTGGCGCGTTGGCTGAGGCGTACTTTGCGCAGGATGTCAAGTACCTGCTGCTTGCGTTCGGCTTTGGGTACGCCAAGGTATTTCAGTTGGAGGTCTATGTTTTCTTCCACCGTCAGCTCGTCGATGAGGTTAAAACTCTGGAAGACGAACCCGATACGTCCTTTGCGGTAACGGGTACGGTCTTTCTCTTTCAAGTGTCCCATTTCTTCCCCATCCAACAGGTAGCTGCCTTCGTCCGGGTTGTCCAGCAGGCCGAGAATATGCAGCAAGGTCGATTTGCCGCATCCGCTTGGACCCATGATGGCGACGAACTCGCCCTTTTTCACTTCCATGCTTACGCCGTTGAGTGCGATGGTTTCTATTTCTTCCGTTCGGAAACTTTTGCTGAGATTCTTTATTTTAATCATGACTTGTTTCGTTTTTTATAATGATGTTACCTGTTATATACTGTTGTTTTTATTCCATCCGGATGCTTTTGATGGGGTTACGGCGGGCAACTTTCAAAGTTTGGCTGATGATTGACACGAAAGCGATAATTATGGTTGCCAAAACAGCCGCGGCTATGAGATGCCACGGGAAGGCGATGCGGTTATAGAATGACTCCAAACTGATTTGAACCGCTTTCAAACTGATGGGCAGGGCGAAGCAAGCGGCAAGCAACGAGAGCGTCATGAACCGTTTGGAAAGTTCCCATACCGCACCGCTTGTTTCGGCTCCCATCACTTTGCACAAGGCAATCCGCTTGCTTTGCTGTTCGGTGTAGCTTATTGACATGGCAAATAGTCCCATGGCAGAGATGAGGATGGAGATGGCCATGAAGCATAGGACGAGCGTCACGATGTTCTTCTCGTGTGTCAAATCTTTGTCTAGATAATCATCTATATAATCGGCTTCCAGGTCTTTCGGCATCCCGATCACCTCTTTGGACACTTCCCGACAGGTATGGCGGATGGCGGCCAAAGCTTCCGATCGGTTACCTTGGGTCCGGACGACTTGGCTGATCACATAGTCTTGCGGGTCCATCACCCCGACTGCTCCGTGCGAATCGGGTGTCGGAGTGCTTAACGGCATGAGTGAACGGTAATCACGGATAACTCCACAGACGTAGTACCGGTAGCCGCCCTCGTCACTGATCTTCCCGAAATGGGGGGTGTCGGCCGAAAGATTGTAACGGCGGCAGGTCTCTTCCGTTACCCAAACCATGCCGGGTAGCGGATCTGACCAGCGTTCTGTCACTTCAAAGCCCAACATCCGGAATGCTGTGCTGTCCACATCCGAGAGGTGGAGCCATGACATTCCCTCTTCGTCCGGCTGGTGTACGCCATCGTGGCCGCTGATGAAAGGCAGTTTCCGTGCCAATGCCACTTCTGCCACTTGGGGCAATGCCTGCAAACGTTTCTGGAGGATGGCTTGTTTGTCGTAGGTCGGTCCTAAATCCCAAGCCCGTACAAAGACCAGATCGGTATTATAGCCGGTCGGCAGGGTAGCAAGGTAGTGTATTTGGACGACCATTGTCAGCCCCAACGCAATGAGGAACGTGCTGATCACGTTCTGCACGATGATGAACAGGCGGCTGAATAGTTGCTTGTTCTGCAAGCGGAAGTTCCCCTTTACAATATCTATCGGGCTGTATTTACGGATGATGAGTGCCGGTAGTAACCCTGATATGCCGGTGATTCCGGCCAACAACAACAGGGCGTAGGCGACCGTTGCGGGAGAAAGCGACATGGCGATTTGAGTAGAGAGCAAGTATTCGAAATAGGGTTTGGCAATGACGGCAATGAAGCATCCGGCGATGAAGCACCCGGTTGTGAAGATTGCCGACTCGGCGAGGTAGCGCAATACGATTTGTTCGGCAGAATCGCCCATCAATCGGCGAGTCGCCATCTCATGTGCCCGCTTGCCGGTTTGCGACACGGTCAGGTTGATGTAGTTGAAGACGGCCGAAAGGAGCAAGATCATCGCGATGGCCAATAAGATTTGGACCTGTTTCCGTGTCCCGTTGCGGAAAGGAGTATTATAGTTCAAGGGTGAAAAGTATATTTCGTCCATGCGTGTGAGTGATGAACCCCATAGAAAGGTGTTCGTGCTGTTGTCTTCTTTCCAATAATCCCAATAACTTTTATAGCTGTCGAGCAGTTTTCGGGTGACGGTGCCGGGTATTGCCCCTTCCGCCAATGTGACGAACGTTTGGGTTGAACCGAAGTTATCCATCCAGACATAAGTCTTTTCCATCAATTTGATAGGGATCAGGAGGTCTACCGGTTTCAACAGTTCTGTCGGATCGAAAGCCGGGAGAATCCCGATAACCCGTAGCGGTGTCTGGTTCAGGTACATGATTGTGCGTCCGATAGGATCTTCATTGCCGAATACTTTGCGGGCGAACGGTTCGGAGATGACGGCCTCGTCTGTTCCGCTTAGCGCCTTGTCGCGGTTGCATCCGATGAGCGGATAGCCCAACATCCGGAAGAAGTTGGAATCGACGGCAAGGCAGTTAGCCTGGTAGTAGTTGTTGTCTATGGTCAAGTCTGTCAACTCGTTGTTGATGAAGCGTGTCCATTCTTTTATTTCCGGAATGGAAGGGAATAATTCCGGGGCGGTACCGACTGTCATACCGATGCCATTGCCGTAGCCAACAGCATACAGTTGGCGGGAGTATGGCTGCCTGTTACCGATATTGAATTCGGTTTTAGCATATAGCATTAAGAGGAGGACGACTCCCAATGCGATGGCCAATCCGAAGAACTGGATGGCCGTGTAGAGCTTGTTGCGGCTGAGAAAAGTGAAGTACGATTTCATCTTTGTTCATTGTTTTGTTTGTTGCAAATGTATAAGGTTACCGGCATTCGGCAATGGATGAAGAGTGCGGTTAGAGCAGTTTGTATGAAAATCATACACCTGTTTGTATGATATTCATACAGCCTTTTTCCGTACCTTTGCCTCTGATAAATGAAGGTAATCTAAACGAATCGGATATGGCGAATTACGGGACGATATTGGTGGTGGATGATAATCCGGCGATTCTTACGGCAGTCAGGATCTGTTTGGCCGGTGAGTTTGACAAAGTATTGACGCTTGTTTCTCCCGACACGCTTCTTACGGTATTGGCACAAGAGGAGGTGGATGTGATTTTGCTCGACATGAACTTCACGCAAGGGGGAAACTCCGGACAAGACGGCTTGCTTTGGCTTCGGGCAATCCATAAGAAGCATCCGGCCATTCCGGTGGTGCTGGTGACGGCATACGCTGATATCAAATTGGCGGTGCGCGGGTTGAAGATGGGAGCGGCAGACTTTGTTACCAAGCCTTGGGACAACCAGGAGTTGATCCGTGTCTTGAAAGATGCGATTGATGCCGGCCGGAAAGTAGTTTCGTTGGAACAAGTCGAGGCGGAACATGTGCATAAGGTCGTGGAGCGTTGCCACGGCAACATCAGCCGGGCTGCCGAACTGTTGGGGATTACCCGGCAGACGTTGTATGCTAAAATGAAAAAACTATGATTCTGATAGTCTCTTTTTTGGTGGTCGTTGTTGTCTTCTTCGGATGGTTCTATCGTCATCAGGTGTTGCTGAGAGACCGGGCGCATCTGATGCGTGAGGCGATTCGCAACGAAGAGTTCACGTTCCGTCTTCCAGTGAAAGGTCTGTTCTTCGGAGAACGGGCGTTGCAGGAAGCCCTTAACGAAACAGGTAAGGATATAGGTGTGCTGCTTGCCCGCAACGAAGTGGAATCGTGGCAGCGGCTGACTCGTGTGCTCACCCATGAAATCATGAATGCCACGACACCGATAGCCAGCATCAGCCAGGCCTATTTGGATAACCCAGCGATTGCGGGGACGGTTTACGAGGAGGGAGTCCGTGCCATTCATGACACCAGCCGGGGGCTTGCCTTGTTTGTGGACAGTTACCGGAAACTGGCAGAGTTGCAGGAGCCGGTTCTTGTGGAGATTCCATTGGCTGCTTTCGTGGAAAGAATTCGGACGCTTTATCCGGATTTGGAGTGGCATATTTCCATCCCTTTGTCTGCCACGATGTTTACGGATGAGAATATGTTGCGTCAGGTGTTGATCAATCTGGTCAAGAATGCCTGCGAAGCCGGGGCGACGGCTATGGATGTGCGTTGGAATAAGGAGTTGTGGATCAGCAACAACGGTGCACCTATTCCGGCAGATGTCGAGCGGGAGATTTTTGTTCCGTTCTTTACAACCAAAAAGAATGGTTCGGGTATCGGCTTGTCACTTTCCCGGCAGATGATGGTTCGGCAAGGCCGGGACCTTTGTTTGGCTGAACGGCCTGTGCCCGGTTTCCAGGTGACGTTTATTGTGTCTTAGTTTGAAAAATCGAAGTGTTGTTGTTAACATGGACGGCAATAGAAGATAAAAATATAGGATAAACTATTGTATATCTCCTTATATTTTATACCTTTAGTCCTGACTTAGTAATATCATCCTGTACACCCTGGCTGATTATCCTGTACACCCTGGTCGGCCAGCCTGTACACCTTATTCGATTATCCTGTACAGCCTGGTTTTACTAACTAGTAGTCAATGATATAAAAGGTAGTAACCTTTGAAATAACTAGTAGTAATATTAAATCTAACAGAAAGGGAACCGCATGGCTGTAAGGTACAAACTCACAAAAATCAATGATAATATTACCGGCAAAGAGCAGGTAAAGTATTCGGTTACCACCGTAAGTTATGGTAATGTAAACCTCGATATGCTGGCAGAACAAATGGCCGATGCCAGCACCTTCACGTATGGGGATGTTAAAGGGATGATCGAAAATCTGACTCTTTTGATATCGGAAGCCTTGAAAGAAGGCAATACGGTGACGATCGACGGTCTGGGCACCTTCTCAGTAACCGCCCAGCCGAACCGCGATGTGGAAGAACCGTCTAAAATCCGCGCTGAATCCATCAAACTGAAAGGGATAGGCTTCAAACCCAGTCCGAAGCTGAAAGATCGGCTGAGCGATATTGAGTTTACGAGGCTGAAATAAGGTTGTACATAAAGTTTCAGGAAAGTATTTGCCATTTGCAATATTGTCCTGCAATATATTGTATAATAGAAATTTAAACCATTGCAAATACCTTTTTTATTTGCAATGGCGTTTGCCATTTGTCATATCATAAGAGGGATAAAAATAAAATATACTATGTACATTACACAAACAAAGAATGGGGGTAAAACTTTTAAAAATATGGCGTTGCACGTTGTTTTATGCGGTATGCGTAGCGGCGAGTACCGGAAGGTGGTGAATGAATACAGGGAGCTCCTGGCTTGTTCGATGCCTGGTGATAAAAGCATACATGCAACGAATCTTCCGGCGTTGTGTTTTTCCGCATTATTCGGGAAAAGAGATAAAAAGGTCGAGTTCCGGTCGTATAACGGACTGGTTCTGGTGGAGGTCGGAAATCTGGCGAATAAGGAAGAGGTGGCTAGAATAAGAGAATTGGCATCGCAAGCCCCTCAAACACTGGCTGCTTTTACCGGTTCCAGCGGAAAAAGTGTAAAAATATTGGTACCGTTTGTTTTGCCTGACAGAACATTGCCACGGGACAGGGAGCAGGCGGAATTGTTTCATGCGGTAGCCTACCGGCGCGCTGTTGCTTATTATCAGGCTCAGCTGCAATGCAATATAGAGATAAAGACTCCCTCTTTGGAGCGGGGATGCCGCCATTCCTTCGATCCTGATTTATACTATAATTTTTCGGCTGTTGCGTTGGTTCAGGAGCAACCGACACAGATGCCGGACGAACCGACATACCGGGAAATCATATCGAAAGAAGAATACCCACTTTTACGTATGATGCCCGGGTTCGACCGTAGCCGTATTATTTCCCGTTTTTATAATGCTTGTATGCTGGATGCATTGGAGAAAACGGGAGGTTTGGATGACGGAAAAGAGGTCAGGCCTTTCCTGACAAAGCTGGCTGAAAATTGTTTCCAGTCCGGAATACCGGAGGAGGATGCGGTTCGCTGGACAAGGATATACCAGCATCTGGAACTGTTTGAAGAGGAGATCCGGGAGACCATTCATACGGTGTACCAGCTTTCGAAGAATTTTGGAAAGAAACCGGTGATGCCTTCCGAACAATTATTGTCTGTAAAGACGGATGAGTTTATGAAACGGCGTTATGAGTTCAGGCGGAATATGCTGGCCGGCGAAGTGGAGTTTCGGGCAAGAGGTTCATATTATATCCGTTTTGCCCCTGTGACGGAGACGGTTCTGAACAGTATCGGACTGAATGCACAGGCTGAAGGGTTGGCACTTTGGGATCGTGATGTGAAGCGGTATGTGTATTCCGACAGGGTACCGGTTTTCTATCCGTTGGAAGATTATCTGGAAAATTTGCCGGCATGGGACGGGAAAGACCATATCCGTACGTTGGCCGATACGTTGCCAACAGATAATACTGACTGGCGCGATTTGTTTTATATCTGGTTCCTGAGCATGGTCGCTCATTGGTACCGGCGGGATCATTTGCATGCCAATAGTTCGTTGCCTTTGCTGGTCGGCCCTCAGGGATGCGGCAAATCGACCTGGTGCCGGAATCTGCTGCCCCCTTCGCTACGTATGTATTATACGGATAGTATCGATTTCAGCAATAAACGGGATGCGGAGTTGTTGCTTACCCGTTTTGCATTGATCAATATCGATGAGTTCGATTCGGTAAGTGCCGCGTATCAGAGTTTTTTGAAGAATGTTCTTCAAAAGCCGGTGGTTAATGCCCGCCAACCTTATAAACGGAGCATTCAGGCGTTGCACCGGTATGCTTCTTTCATTGCCACTTGTAATAATTATGACTTGCTGACCGATCCGACCGGTAGCCGCCGTTTTATATGTATCGGGATAGCCGGGACAGCAGATAATTCTGTATCGGTTAATTATGAACAGCTTTATGCGCAGGCAGTATCGGCTTTAAAGGCAGGCGAACGCTATTGGTTTACGTCCGAAGAAGAATCTTCTACCACTCGTAACAATGATGTGTTCCAGCAGATACCGATAGAGGAACAATTGTTCCTGCAAAATTTCCGTGCACCGTTGCCGGGCGAGGAATACGAGGAACTTTTTGCTCTCGAAATACTTCAATATCTGCAAGATAAAAGTGGTATAAGGTTGGGAACTAAACGGTTGACATACTTCGGACGCTTGCTTCAAAAGAATAAGATCCCGTCGCGCCGTACGATGAGAGGTACGTGTTATTTGGTTGTCAGGAATAAATGATGCATGGCAAATGGCAAACGGCATTGCAAATGAAAACAGTGTTTGCAATGCTGTAATTGTCTGTTGTGTATGTGTTTATGTTGTAATATTGCAAATGGCAAATAAATTAGTAAAAACATTTGTGTAAGATGGAAAAGGAGCAGGACTTTATAGCGCATGTCCGGATAGAAGATAATGCTTTTCAGATACAGACGGTGAAGGAACATGCTGTCGGTACAGCCGGTTTAAGCGAATCGTTCGCATCTGTTTTCGGGGCTGCGGCCTGGGGAAAGCAGAATGGTTGGTGGCATGATATGGGGAAATATACGAAGGGCAGTTTTCAACCTTATATCCGTAGTGCATCTGGTATGACAGTGGAACAAAAAGCGGTGAATAAACCCGATCATTCCTCAGCCGGAGCTATTCTGGCAAAAGAGAAATTACCGGGTTATTATCCCCCATTGGCTTATTGTATAGCTGGGCATCATTCGGGATTGCTGGACTGGACTTCTTCCGGGGAGGCTAATTTGAATAAACGTCTGTCTAAAACAGACTGTTACCAGGAAATGTTGAAAGATGCGCCGGAAGAGATGCAGGAAGCGGTCTTTTCGCTGAACGCGCCTATGATTGATGATTTTCAGAAAGAAATGCACCAGTGGATTCGCATGTTGTTTTCATGTCTGGTAGATGCCGACTATCTGGATACGGAGCGGTTTATGCAGCCGGAGCAGGCTGTTCGTCGCGGGCAATATGATTCTATGGAAACGTTGAAAGAACGGTTCGATACACATATGGAATCGCTCACGGCCGGTGCTCCTGCCTCTTTCATCAATGAGAAGCGCGCTGCTATCTTATCTCGTTGCCGTGAGATGGCGGAAAAGTTTCCCGGTTTTTTCAGCCTGACAGTGCCTACGGGCGGAGGAAAGACATTGGCTTCGATGGCCTGGGCGCTCATCCATGCTGTTCGTTATAAAAAAGATAGGATTATCATTGTCATTCCTTATACGAGTATTATTGTACAGACGGCTGCCGTGCTCCGGGATATTTTCGGTGCGGAGAATGTGGTGGAGCATCATAGTAATTTGCAGCCGGATAGTAATGACGAACGGTCTCCTTCCCAGTTGGCAACGGAAAACTGGGATGCTCCGATTATTGTGACGACAAATGTACAGTTCTTTGAGTCGCTGTATGCTTGCCGGACTTCGCGGTGCCGGAAGTTACATAATATCTGTAACTCGGTTGTTATTCTGGATGAGGCGCAAATGTTGCCCGTTGAATTTTTGCAGCCGATATTGGATATCTTGCAGAGCCTGCAATCGTCTTTTAAAACCAGTATTTTGTTTACCACAGCGACATTACCCGTTTTTGCCGGTCGTATCGGAACGGGGCAGAAGGCTTTTAGCGGATTGAAGAGTCCCGTGACAGAAATTACTTCCGTGCATGATAATTTATTTGAGGCTTTTAAACGGGCAGAATTGCATTGGCCGGAACCGACCACGACTTTCGATGACCTTGCCGACGAACTGTCCGGATATGATTGTGTGTTATGTATTGTAAATACCCGTAAGGAGGCGCGGGAGCTTTATCAGCGCATGCCTGAAGGTACTTTGCATCTGTCGCGTATGATGTGTTCTGCACATATCATGGAAGTGATAAAATTGATTAAGCAGAAATTGAAGGACAATGAACCTGTCCGTGTGATAAGTACGCAGTTGGTTGAAGCCGGGGTAGATATTGATTTCCCTGTAGTGTACCGTGCATTTGCCGGTCTAGATTCAATCATACAGGCTGCTGGAAGATGTAATCGGGAAGGTAAGTTAAACAAGAAGGGTGAGTTGGGACAGGTCTTTGTCTTCAAACTGGAGAATAGTACTTTACGTGGTTTGATGGGAAAGGGGGCGGTTGCTTTACGGGAGATGTTGTCTATTTCCGATGGGAGTGACTTGTTTTCCCCGGATTGCATGGCTCAATATTTCCGGTTATTCTATAGCAATTGTAACACCTTTGATAAGGCAGAGATCAAAGACTCTTTATATAAAGGTGCCGGAGAAATGAATTTCCTTTTTGCTACGGCGGCCGATCAATTCCGGTTGATAGACGATAAAGACTCGGTATCCATCTTAGTTGGCTATGGTGATGGCGCAACCTTACTGAAGGAACTGAAGCGGATTGGCCCGGAATTCTGGTTATTGCGTAAGCTGCAACAGTATAGCGTATCTATCAGAAAATGGGATTTCGAACAGTTCCGTAAACAGGGAACTGTGGGAGAGTATGCCGGGATTTTTATATTGGAGGATGGAAGGTGTTATGATGAACGGGCTGGGTTGGTTTTGGATGGCGCTTGGGTGGAGGAGTTGCTGTTGGTGTGATAGGGATTGCAATTAGAGTTGATTGTTATAAGTATGTGGGTTGAAACAGCAAATAGTAGGACAAAAAACGAAACAATATAGTTGTATCTTGTGAGGGTACAACTAATAATGAATTTGTATCGAGTCTTTTCTTCTGTATTTCAACCCACGTTCTCTAGTGGGATACGATTTCGTAGTCCCGAGGGTTAAACTCCAAATAAACCATGTTTCAATCCACGTGCCTCTGTAAGGTACGACAAAACAATCATGTTGTTTCTACAGACTATGAGCTGTTTCACCCCACGTACCTCTGTAAGGTACAACTTCCAGTCGATTTGCGGGTACTCGTCTTCTTTCTGTTTCAACCCACGTACCTCTGTAAGGTACGACTGCATTACAAATAACACAAACATTTACAGTCTGTTATCAATGCCTTTATGCGATAATAAACTTTTGGGATTCTTTATTGATGTAATAGAGCTAATAGATATGTTCAATAGATTAATAATCAATGAATGCGAAACCCCCGGCTTTTAGGGTAATACTTAATGTTCGCGAACAGTTATATTATAAGTTCGTTTTCTACATTATAGGATGTGACGACACCTATGTATTCAACCCTTTTAGAATAATTGTTTCCCAGGAAATAGAAACGGATACTATCTTTTTTGTGATCTATGATATCCGATAGCTTTAATCTTAACTCGGTAAATTGAGCAGGCGAGACAGAGCATTCAAAAACGGAATTCTGGACGCGTTGGCCATAATTCAGGCATTGACGTGCTACCTGACGTAACCTGCGCTGTCCGTCGGAAGTCATCGTTTCTACGTCATATGTAACTAGAACATACATAAAATTACTTCATTAAAAAGACCGGATAATTATCTAAATCGTTTCTCAAAAAACGAGCTAAAAGCATCGCCTGAATATATGGGGTAAGTCCTATTGGTACGGATTCATTTAAGTAAGGGTGGATTATTGTCTCTTTTTTTCTCTTCTGCCAGGCGAGTAACACTTCCTTTCTGATATCTTCATCCATAACGATCCCGTTATCTCCGTGCTCAACAAAACCTTTACCGGATATCTGTTTACGATTGATTAAAGACAATACCAACCTGTCTGCCAGGTAGGCTCGTAACTCTTCCATCATATCTAACGCTAAACTAGCTCTTCCCGGGCGATCGGTATGTAAAAAGCCTACGTACGGATCGAGCCCTACTGTTTCCAATGCAGATTGTACCTCATGATTTAGCAAGGTATAAACAAATGACAACAGGGCATTTACTTTGTCTTTGGGCGGTCTTCTGTTCCTTCCGTTAAAAGGAAAATCCTCACATTGTGATATGATCATCTGGTTAAATACAGAGAAATAAGTTGTAGCGGCTTCTCCCTCTATACCTCTTAATGTATCGGAAGACTCAGCAGCTAAAGCCTGATTCTTTGATCTCTTTAATTTTTCAGATACGGATAAAAACAAGGATAGCTGTTCGTCGGAAGAAATATGGTCTCTTTTGAAACGGTCGATAACCGTCCGGGAATTTGCTATCTTTCCGGCAATAAACAGACGGCTGATCTCCAGCGATTTATTTGCATCGTCGGCAATCCTGTATTGTGTTCTTCGCAAAAGGACATTTCCTTTTGTCGGGCCAGAGACTCTACCCTGAAACTGTCCGTTGGCACTTAAAAAACATAACCCTACGTTTCTTTCGGCACACATCTTCATTAATGCCGGAGAAGCACCCATATATCCGAATGTGACAATACCTTCTATATTCAAAACCGGAATTCTGAATATATCTTTTTCCTTAACCCTGATTACTACGTTTTCTCCATCTTTAGTTAAATAGGCTTCAGGAGTAGTTACATATAATGTGTTCAATAATTTTCTCATATTTTAATCATATAACTGGGACAGGTAAGTATTCACTTTCGGTGTTTTTGTCAGTACTTTAGGCATGCATACGTCACATAATGAACATGACTTGCAATGCGCTTTGTATATTGCCGGCGGAAGGACTTTTTGTTCGTATAACCGGTGCATTTGGGCACATTTATTTTCAACCAGTTTTCGCAATTCTCCGGTAAACGGAACCTCTTTCCGGTGGCGGGTTTCCCCATAATACAAAAATCCTTTTTCTATGCTGACGTTATACATTTCTTCCAGGCAAACCGCTTGTGCGCATAGCTGAACTTCATCTATCTGGTCTTTTTTAGGTTTGCCCCGTTTGTATTCGACCGGAATTAATTGCCAGAATCCCGCATATTTAGGATGTTGTATTGCATTTTGTCCGGAGGAGGAAGCAACCATCTCTACTACATCAGATATTCCATAAAGTCCTAGCCGTCTGGAGACAAGCGTAACAGACCTTAATGTAACTATATCTTTATTACGGTTCATCAAGGTTGGATCATCTACTTTTTGATGCATCCAGTTTCCTTCAATAGTGAGGTTGTTTTCCGCCCACTGCTGTTCGATATGTATAAGGGCCCATTGACGTTCACAGAAAGTTATGTGCTGGATTCCAGAAAGCATCAACAGGTCCTCATCTCCGTATTCTATCATATCATGTCCAGAACTTCTATGCCTTTCGGTAGTTTATCCTTGTCGATGGTAACAATATAATCTTCAAACGAACGGGGTGGGCGTTGGTCATCCTTAAGTTGAACCTTCACTAAACCGAATAAAGAATGAGCTGAAGCATTACCTAATGCTGTACTGTGCTTGAATACGATCAATTTGCGGGCATTCATCATTCCTCTGGCTGCTGAATGGTCGTGATCGAACATGTTTTTCAATGAATCCCAGAATAAATTCAGATCCTCTTCATTGAATCCAGTCTGTGTCGCTAAATGAGCGGAAATAAATCCGTTAGCTTTATACAATCCGTAAGGAACAGTGAATTTGCGTCCCATAGTGCGGTTATCTCCACTCTGTTTTTTAGATTCTTCGTCTGTAGCTACGGCCATACGGGTTATACTATGTTCGGCAGTAACAATCGGACTGATAGAACGGGCAAAAGTAAACTGGATAGGGCCACGAACCTGTCCGGCATTTTCGCCTGTACTTAGTACGGCTCCAAATGTCCTTATGTCATAAAAGTTTCTGCACATCCATTGCCGAGCAGCCTCTGTTTTATCTCCTTTCTCTTTTATATCTTTAACCCCTTCCTGTTTATGAGCGTCTGCGATCAGATTATTCAATACCGCTTTCTCTTTAATGAATATATCATACGGTCTTTCTCCTCCTTTTACTATTTGAACAAAGTTCCGGACTTTACGCTTCAGACAGACATCGGAAACCAGGCCTTCACCTGTTTCCGGATCAACTCTGGGTAAGTTTCCGGCATCGGGATCACCGTTCGGATTACCATCCTGTACATCAAATAAATAAATGAAGTCGTAACGATTGTTTATTGCTGTTTCCATGTTTGTATAGTATTAATTTTTTTCTTTATCTGTTGTTGTTTTATATAAATCTTCTCTTTGATGGTAATAACCGATTGCGAAACGCGACTGGTCGTCCATCGATAAATATTTAGGTAATCCGTTACTATCCAGATCGGTGATAACACTTTGCAATAACTTTTCATAATAAACAGATTTCCCGGTATCAAATTTTGCAAGATGATGTCTGGATAAAGACAACAAGCGGCCGAATACAGTTGTTGGGGTAGTCGACGCTGCACCGTAGTAACGCTCTTTAATCGTAGAATTAGCTCCCGGGATAGCATCACTCTGGATCTTTTTAAGGATAGCAAACAAGCGGCCACATAAGTACGCCTGGTTTTTATTTTCTAAATCTAGTGCCATTTGAATTTCTTTAGGTGGATTATGATGATTTCTGAATTTTCTATTTAAATAGGCTTTGAGTATAGCGGCTCTTATCGACGTTATATTCCGGTCTGCTTTGATTCGTACCAGACATTGCATCTGCAATGTGGTTGGGTATGGTTGGTTGTCCCATATACTTTGGCTTAAATCGCTGGCTAAGTTGGGAGGCAGATTTTCCATTTTATTTAAGGATGCAACCTGGGTCAGTAAATTGAATAGAGAAAAATAGACTCTTTGATTCTTGCTTTTTATGATTTCCAGATCCTTAAAATGTTGTCTGATATGACTGGCAAATTCGCCTACTGTTCCTTGTCGCCAGAATCTTATGGAAATACGGGCGGCATTAGGAGCTAAGCCTAAAATGTAAAAGGGTGTTTCATCCTCATCATTCAATACCCCGGAAGAAAGGGATTGAAGGAAGTCTCTGATAATTTCCGTATTTTTATCTGGATTATCTTTCGAAGGAGGTGCAAATATGAAACTGAAGCATTGCTCCAGATTTGCCGGTTTCTGCGACCAGAAAACAACGGATGTGTCGTGTAAATGATATTTGTTAGAGGAGTCTTTTCCTAATAACGTATTTAATGCTGTGGTATAAGCAGCTTCAGCCTCTTTTGAAATAGGCGCGTTCATACCTTGTTCTTTATAATATGAATCGTAACCTGATTTCTTCTGAAAGCCGACCAGCTTTGCTCCGCTTTTGCCTCCGGGTATGGTAATGGCGCTATTGAGTATAGCTATTGGAGCCTTTTTTCCGGTAATAAGGCATATTCCTATCGGTTCATCCTTCTCCGAACAATCTTCAGTGGATGATGTTACATCCGGATTTGCGGCTGCGATAGTATTTTGTCCGGCTACTTTAAAGGATAGGTTTGTCCCGTCTTTTTTGATGCATTCTTCCCATAACGGGTCCGTTTTTATACGTTGAAGATTCTCCGGGTTATCGTAAAATCCGGCTACAGCCTGAATGTCTTCATTAGAAGGATGCATTTCGGCAAGCCGCCTGACTTCCTGAACAAAGGATTTATTTTGTTTAGCGGCATCATCCAGTGCTTTTGGCATTCCTTTATCATCCGTATTTTTAGGTTGGGCTAATACATATCCGAAATGGTCCCAAAATACATTTGCTGTTTGCCAACTGTTGCTGCCGGTACGTCCTTTACTTTTAACAACCAGATATTTTTTTGCTCGTTTTTGTTTTCCTACCCCCTCGGTGGTATCCTGTAGTTCTAAAAAATTTCCTTTTTTATCTATCAGAATAAGATAAGGAATTTCTTTCCATTCTAATCCGCGGGGAGCGATGGTGCTCTCCGGATCAGCGGCTTTACGCTGGTAGTATTCGTATAATGCTTGCAGAATCATCGGCGTACCTCCTCACTGTTAATGGATGGAATAACCAAGACTCCTTGTTTCATTATTGCACGGAAGAACATTGGTTTCGGATCTTTTTCGTTTGTGAAATCCATATCATATAGCATATATCCTAAATCGCGGTCTTCGGGTATTCCATTTCCTTTTACCGGATTTTCGATGTATGTGAAATCTGCGGAGAGCTCACGGCAACCTAAATAGGGTTGATTGAAACATTGTCCTTTTTTAGCTCTGCGCTCGAACATTGCATTATATTTGCCTGGATTTTCGTCGGAGGATCCTGCTGTCGCTTTCGACTTATCTTCTTCTGTTCTATTCCTTATAGGTATAAATTCCAGTTCCGCGAAAATCCTGTAACAAACATCTTTCAGTAATAAACTGGATTTTTGTTGCCGGTTATCTTCAATGAATAACCCGGATGCACGGGGACTCATCAGGTTCCCGACCTCATTCCTTTTAAAGGAAAACCATTTAATGGGATTTAATACTTCTATCCGGGTTATGTTCCATCGTATAGCAGGTTTCCAAAAGATCGCTTCAAAGATAGCACGTGCAGCAGAAGGAGTTATTACATCATAGCTGACTCTTTCGACTTTCATTTCAGGCCTAGTGAAACAGGCCATGCTTCCTTTAACCTCAAGACAATATTCTTTATTCGTGTATACCATAAGTTTAGGTTAACAAATTGTGAATAATAATATAGGTGTCCACACTTTGAGAAATATACTTTCTCTGTTATTCCTATTTCACAAAGTTATATTTTATTTTTTAATGAACTAAGCTTTCATGCTTTAATTTACAAAGGAAGGCAAATAAATTTGATTTAGAATAGGTAAATAACATAAGAACAGTCTATTGATAAATAATGATATTTTTTTGTTGTGGTCGTTTGTATTTTGTTTATGATTATACTTTTGTATAGCAGTTCTTGGTCATGAAACGAGCTCCCTAAGTGGGTTGAAACGATGATGATTTGAACGCTCTGAGAAAGGGACGTGTCGAACCCGTAAAGGATGCGACACAGTAGATCGGGAAAAGCAAAAAAAGTTGATGGTTTCAACCCACGCACCCGTAAAGGATGCGACAGTCAGGTAGACGAAAGTAATACAGGCTTTGATATTGTTTCAACCCACGCACCCGTAAAGGATGCGACACCAGAGTCTGTCACGAACTCTGTCAATTTAATGTTTCAACCCACGCACCCGTAAAGGATGCGACTGCATGTTTGTGGAAAGCTTTATTGATAACATTTTCAGCATATAATTTTGCGAATAATAAAGTGTACAAATAATTGGTATTTGTATAGTTATTAATAATATTGTAAATATCAGAATAACAGGGAGTGCGAACATCCTGTGTTTTTACAACCACTCTAGGTTCGCGTTTTATCTGTTATTGAAACATTGTTGCGTTATAATGTTTATATATAAAGTAATCCGTAACTTTGCTTACAAATTTAAGAATAAGCTTTTGGTATATACGATAACATGAACAAAAAAATACTTCAATTAGCAATTCCTTCTATTGTTTCAAATATAACCGTGCCTTTATTGGGGCTGATTGATGTCGCTATTGTCGGTCATTTAGGATCGGCGGCTTATATCGGGGCGATCGCGGTAGGGGGAATGTTGTTTAATATCATTTACTGGCTGTTCGGATTCCTGCGGATGGGGACGAGTGGTATGACTTCGCAGGCTTTCGGGCGGCGTGACCTGGAAGAAGTGACGCGGGTTTTGTTGCGGGCGGTGGCGGTAGGGGGCTTTGTTGCTTTCTGTCTGTTGTTGCTGCAATATCCGATCCGGGCGGTCGCTTTCCATCTGATCGATGCAACACCGGAGGTACGGCAGTTGGCTACGGTTTATTTCAATATTTGTGTCTGGGGGGCTCCCGCTGTGTTAGGACTGTATGGGTTTGCCGGCTGGTTTATCGGGATGCAGAATTCCCGTTTCCCGATGTTTATAGCGATCACGCAGAATGTGGTGAATATCGTGGCGAGTCTGGCGTTTGTGTTCCTGTTGGACATGAAGATTACAGGGGTGGCTCTAGGGACGTTGATTGCCCAGTATGCAGGA
Source organism: Parabacteroides sp. HGS0025 (assembly GCF_000969845.1). Taxonomy (NCBI): domain Bacteria; kingdom Pseudomonadati; phylum Bacteroidota; class Bacteroidia; order Bacteroidales; family Tannerellaceae; genus Parabacteroides; species Parabacteroides sp. HGS0025. The sequence goes on along the minus strand of NZ_KQ033902.1, from coordinate 4,299,401 downwards.
TTGTTCATGGCTTTATTGCTTTGGTTACGATATTATGGCAGGTTGAAGATTGCTTTCCGGTGGAGTGAGATCGTGGGGAGGACGGCTATGCGCAGGTTCTTCGAGGTGAACAGCGATATCTTTTTCCGTACTTTGTGCTTGGTGGCTGTCACTACCTTTTTTACGTCGACGGGTGCCCGACAGGGGGATGTGGTGCTGGCAGTCAATATCTTATTGATGCAGTTATTCACTTTGTTCTCTTATATCATGGACGGCTTTGCCTATGCCGGTGAAGCAATGACGGGACGTTATGTCGGAGCACAGAACCGGAACGGATTGCAAAGGATGATCCGCCTGTTGTTCCGTTGGGGCTGGGGATTGTCGTTAGCATTTACCATCCTATATATGATGGGAGGACAGGGCTTCCTGGGATTGCTGACGAATGACACGACTGTTATCGAGGCGGCGGGAACCTATTATTATTGGGTATTGGCCGTTCCCTTGGCTGGATTTGCCGCTTTCCTCTGGGACGGCATCCTGATCGGTGCCACCGCAACCCGTTTGATGCTTTATTCTATGCTAGTGGCTTCAGGAATGTTCTTCCTGATCTATTATATTTTTTATGCCTCAATGGGAAACCATGCCTTATGGATGGCATTTCTGGTATATTTATCATTAAGAGGTCTTATGCAATGGGCGTTATGGCATCGTCGATAATAAAATAAAAGCCGAATATCAAAGGATATCCGGCTTTTTTATGGAGAGGCAATACTTATTATTGTCTGTAGTTTGCTAATTCGTCAGCGTTGAACTTTTCGATGAAGCTGTTGTGTTTTTCTACTTCAGCTTCAGCGTAGTTCAAGTATACAACGGCTGATTTGCTGAATAATTCGGGTGCTTTGGTTGCATCCTGGATCAATAGGTGAGCCATGATACAGTCTGCTGCTATTTCCATCAGGCGGCGGGCAACGAAGTCAAGTAATTCCTGATTTTGTGCTTCCTTCACCTTATTCATGCAAGCTTCCAGCTTGTTAGCCATTTCTACCAGTCTTGCTTTCAGCGGTTCCATTTCGGCAGAACAGGGGATAGCTTCAAATTCGCGGATCATCGCCAGGTAAGAACCGTTTGTTACATAACGGATAGCGGCAACGGTCTGCAACTGTGTCGTACCTTCATAGATGGATGTGATACGGGCATCACGATAGATACGCTGGCAAGCATATTCCAACATGAAACCTGATCCGCCGTGAATCTGGATACAGTCGTATGCATTCTGGTTGGCATATTCCGAGTTCATACCCTTTGCCAACGGAGTGAGTGCATCGGCCAATTTAGCATATTTCTTCTGTTCCTGACGTTCTTCCGGAGTCAGTTTACGCTCGTGTGAAATATCATCTAGCGCTTTGTAAATATCCACATAGCGTGAAGTCTGATACAACAGTGCACGACCGGCATCCAGTTTCGCTTTCATGATAGACAGCATATCGTAAACTGCCGGGAAGTCGATGATCGCTTTGCCGAACTGTTTACGCTCTTCGGCATAAGCCATTCCTTCGTTGTAAGCTGCTTGGCTCAAACCGACAGACTGGGCGGCGATACCCAGGCGGGCACCGTTCATCAACGCCATTACATATTTGATCAAGCCTAATTTGCGGTCGCCGCAAAGTTCAGCTTTTGCATTCTTGTAAACCAGTTCGCAAGTAGGAGACCCGTGGATACCCAACTTGTTTTCAATGCGACGAACATCTACACCACCCTGTCTCTTGTCATAGATGAACATAGACAAACCACGTCCGTCTTTCGTTCCTTCTTCCGAACGAGCCAGTACCAGGTGAAGGTCTGCATCCCCATTGGTGATAAATCGTTTTACACCGTTCAGGAGCCAGCAGTTTTCTTTTTCGTCGAAAGTCGCTTTCAGCATAACGGACTGCAAGTCAGAACCGGCATCCGGCTCAGTCAAGTCCATAGACATGGTTTCTCCGGCGCAGATACGCGGGATGAAACGGTTGTGCTGGTCTTCGTTTCCGAATTCATATAATGTTTCGATACAATCCTGAAGCGACCAGATGTTACCGAATCCGGCATCGGCGGCGGCAACGATTTCGGCACACATGGTGTACGGAGTGATCGGGAAGTTCAAACCACCGAAACGACGCGGCATGGTCATACCGTTCAGGCCGGCTTTTACCATTGCATCCAGATTCTGTTTTGTTCCGGAAGCATATTCCACACGTCCGTTAGCGCAGTGAGGGCCTTCTTCGTCAACACCTTCGGCGTTGGGGGCGATGATCTCTCCGGTGATTTCCCCGGTGATTTCAAGCACTTTATCGAATGAATCCATTGCATCGGCATAATCCTGCGGTGCATAGTCGAACTCTTCTTTATCTCTGTAATTGCGTTCTTTCAGTTCGCAAATACGTTCCATCATCGGATTGTTCAAGTGATACTTGAGTTCCGGTATGTCTGTATAATAATTTGCCATCTCTTTACTTGCTGTTCTGTTTGTAATATTTAATCATCTTCGGGATCACTTCTTCAACTGTGCCGTTGATAACATAGTCGGCGATCGTGTTGATCGGAGCGTTCTCGTCGTTGTTGATAGAGATGATGATACCTGCATCCTGCATACCTGCAATGTGCTGTATCTGTCCGGAGATACCGCAAGCGATATATAATTTCGGACGAACTGTTACACCTGTCTGGCCGATCTGGCGGTCGTGGTCGCAGAAACCTGCATCGACAGCAGCGCGGCTGGCACCTACTTCGGCGTGAAGTTCTTTAGCCAGTTCGAACAATTTGTCGAATCCTTCCCTCGAACCCATTCCGTAACCGCCGGCTATGACGATCGGAGAGCCTTTCAGGTTGTGTTTTGCCTTTTCTACGTGACGGTCGATCACCTTTACTACATAATCCGTTTCAGGAACAAATTTAGCAACGTCGTGTTTGATCACTTCGCCTTTATAATTGGCGTCCAGGATCTCTTTCTTCATCACACCTTCGCGAACGGTAGCCATCTGGGGACGGTGTTCGGGGTTGATGATGGTGGCAACGATGTTACCGCCGAATGCCGGACGGATCTGATATAACAGGTTTTCGTAAGTGATACCTGCCCGTTTATCTTCGTGAGGACCGATTTCCAATGAAGTACAGTCGGCAGTCAGACCGCTGGTCAGTGCAGATGATACACGAGGACCCAGGTCACGACCGATAACGGTAGCACCCATCAGGCAGATCTGGGGTTTTTCTTCCTTGAACAGGTTGATCAGTACGGAAGAGTGGGGCAGGGATGTGTAAGGGAACAAGCCCGGTGCATCGAACACATGCAGTTTGTCGACACCGTAAGGCAACACCTGGCTTTCTATACCTTCGAGGCCGCTACCGGCAACAATCGCTTCCAGCTGGCAGCCTAACTGATTCGCTAACTTGCGACCTTTGGTCAGAAGTTCGAGACTTACATCGGCAACGGTTGTGCCTTCAATCTCACAATATACAAATACGTTATTCATAATCTTATCCGATGGTGTGGTTAGCTAACAGTTCAACAATCATATCTTCTATATCTTTGTCCGAACCGGTCAGCGTTTTACTTTCCTTAGCCTGGAACACGATATTCTGTATAGTCTTTACCTTTGTAGGTGAGCCGGATAATCCGCATTGAGGCAAGTCGCCGTTTACGTCTGCCACACTCCATTCGGGGATGTTCAGATACGGGCGTGTTTCGTATAGTTCTGGATACTGAATTGCTTCCGGGCCGTTAGGATGGCAGGCAGTCGGTTGAGCAGCCTTTTCCTGTGCACCCAGAGCGCGTTTGTATTTCTGTACCAGTTTGGCGTTACGTGGACGGCAGGGAGCTGCCGAGCCGTTTACTGTGATTACGATAGGCAGCGGGCCTTCTACAGTTTCCACGCCTCCGTCGATATGACGTTTTACGGTGATACGGCGTGCTGCTTCATCCACATTCAGGATTTCTTCAGCATAGGTGATCTGTGTCAATCCCAGCTTTTCTGCTACCTGGGGACCTACCTGTGCAGTATCTCCGTCGATAGCCTGACGGCCGCCGATGATAATATCGTACTCGTTAATTTTTTTGATAGCCGTAGCCAGGGCGTATGATGTTGCCAGTGTATCGGCTCCTGCAAAGGCACGGTCGGTTAACAAAAAACCGCCGTCTGCTCCGCGGTATAAACCTTCACGGATGATTTCGGCGGCACGTCCCGGTCCCATAGTCAGTAATGTAACAGTCGATCCGGGGTAGGCATCTTTCAGGCGCAGTGCCTGCTCCAATGCGTTCAGGTCTTCCGGGTTAAAGATGGCGGGAAGGGCGGCACGGTTTACCGTTCCGTCTTCTTTCATCGCATCCTTTCCCACGTTGCGTGTGTCCGGAACCTGCTTCGCTAAAACAATAATTCTTAAACTCATATTAATAGGAATATTAGATTTCTATTTTCCTGAAAATTATTCGGCAATTAGTAAAAAAATTACCGATTGCAAAAGTAGTCAAACATTCTTTATATCAAAGAACTTTAACCTGAAATATGCACACTTTAGGTTTTTTTGAGCAGTAAATGGCTGGTATTTATTTGTTACCGGAGCCAATCTCACAATCAGCTCCGGCCTTAAAATGTGTGTCCTTTATCTTTATGTCCGATAAAGAAAGGTTTTGGCGTTATTCGTTAAAGGATGGTCTCTTATTTATTATCGGAAACATCCCACCAAACGCGTGTGTTCAGGTCGTCTGCACCTTGCGCAGCAATGGCTGCGTCGTAATTAGCCTTATTTGTGTTATAATCGTCCGGATAATATACGCGACGATATGGAATATGTGTAATGGTAGCCGACGGCCCCGGTTTGATATTCGGTACATTCAGGCGACGCCAGTCAGACCATGCTTCAACGCCGTCCTGCATAAAGTTTGCCAGCCAGCGTTGCATGCCGATCTTTTCGATCTTTTCGGCATCGCTTCCTGTCAGCTTGATAGCATCCTGTGCTACGTATTTATCGACTTCGGATGCATTTATCCCGTATTGCTCGAAAGAGGCTTTGATACCTGCTTTATATAACTCCTCCGCATTGGCACTGATCCAACCGCGTATAGCGGCTTCTGCTTCGATCAGTAAAATATGGGATGGAGAGATAACAACGATAGGCGCATCCTGCTGGTAATATCTTTCGTTGAAAAAGGCCATATCCGTATATTGGGTGATCTCGGACTGGGTTAGACCAAAAGGTACACCGTTGTATTCTCCTTCAGAATTGGGAACAGCATATTCCATCAAACGGGGATCATTATAGGCAATTAATTGATCCAGGATCGTTTTGGATGGGGCAAAGTCTTTACGTCCTCCTTCTATGATATTGGTGTACAATGGATTCTGGTTAGCTGTTTCCGCCAGGTATTTGTATTGCAGCAATTCGCTGTTATCTGTCATACCTCCATCCGCATACGCTTTGGCAAAACGGGCTTTTCCGGTTTCCGGATTTACATCCGACAGTTTGATAGCCATCATCATCCGTAAAGAAGCGTTCAGTTTCTTCCATTTGGTAATGTCTCCGTTGTAAAGGATATCGTAAGTCTTGTCGAGCGTACCCGATTCGTCGAACTGGGCATATGCTTCGGTCAATTCTTTATCCAGATCTTCGTAGATAGATTCCTGCGTGTCGTATTTGGGATTGAAGTTGCCGTCATCCCCTTTTAAAGCTTCACTATAGGGGAGCATACCCATGATATCGGTCAGGTGCATATAGTAGAATGCACGTAATGTACGGCAGCTGGCTAGTTGGTTTTCCGTGCTTCCCAATTGAATGACCGTCGATAAACTTTTAGTCTCTTCGTCCGTATTCAGCTTGATGATCGTTTCCAGGTTCCGGATATATTCATAGTAATACGGGCCTGTATTGAAATCGGTTATACCGAAGTCTGAATACTGGATGTTCTGACGTTCCGACAAATATTGCGGAAACAACTGTGTCCAGGGGTTGTAATTGGCCACATAAGAAAACAGGGATACTTTCTTACAGGCATAGGTGAACAGGAAGCGCGTTTCCGGGTTCGAAGGATTGTTCGGATCTATATTGTCGTCACCGTAATCCCCGCAACTATTAAAGGATAATAGTCCGATCAATGCTAATGCAAATAGTTTTATCTTTTTCATAATTTAATCCGTTTCTTTAAAAATATTAGAAGGTAAGATTTACAGTAAAACCGAATGTGCGTACAGAGGCCGCCTGACCACCTTCCACATAATTATAACTTGCCGCACCCATTTCCGACGGATCGATATTAGGTACTGCTGAATAAATTAACCAGGGGTTTTGGGCAACGAACGATACGCTTGCCTTCTTTATGCCGCAGTTCGCTTTTTGCAGGAAGCTGCGCGGAACATCGTAACCGATCGATAATTCACGCATTTTCAGGTAGCTGGCTTTATAAACATAATCTTCCCAAATGGTTCCTTTACGGCTTTGATAGTAGTAATTGGCATCCACATAGGCTGTTACCGGAGTGTAGGTACCGTCTTGGTTTTCCACTACACCGTCTATACGTACACCGCCGCCGTCCGCTACGCTGGCACGAACCGGATTACCTTTGTCGTTATTGCCTGTCGTGGATTTCAGCAAACCGGAATTTTCTCCGAACATATTGGTGGCGGAAGCAATAGCTCCTCCGACCTGAAAGTCGAACGACATGCCTAAATGAAAATCCTTATAGCGCAAAGAGGTGGAAAAACCTCCGGTCAGATCCGGCTGGATGTTGCCTAATTCTTCCTGTGCTGTTGTTTCCAGAAGGGGAGCATACGGGCCGTATTGGTGGTTAGGATCGCTTCTTGCTTGCAGGATAGTACGTCCTTCCGGATCTTTTTTCCAGGTCGAACCTCTGATCACACCGATCGGTTTGCCTACCTCTGCATACGAATAAACACGTGTAGACCAACTTCTCCAATAAATCTGGTAAGTGTCTTGTCCGTCGATCAGTTCTTCCAGCGTATTGCGGTTGCGGGAAATGTTGGCATTCAGTTCCCATGTCCAGTCTTTGGTCTGGATGACCTGGCCTCCCAAAGAAAATTCGATACCCCGGTTACGGATCAAGCCCGCATTCATTTTACGTGTCCTGTAACCGCTGGCAGGTGTAGTGTTTACGTTGATGATCTGGTCTTTTGAATCGCGGTTATAGAAGTTGAAATCTCCCCATAAGCGATCGTTGAACAGACGGAATTCCGTACCGACCTCATAGGATGTGGAGATTGTCGGTTTGATGTACAGATCTTTCAGGTTTGTGCTGTTCCACATGTTGGATAGTTGCCCGTATTTGATCAGATTACCGTCACTGTCTTTCAATACATAAGTAGGATAGATATTATAAGGGTTCATCGTCGAACCTACCTGCGCCATAGATGCTCTCAGTTTCCAGAATGACAACCATTCTGCATTTTTGATCCAGTTGCTGGCGATTGCGGCAACAGATACGCCACCATAGAGGAAGCTGTTCTTATCCGGGTGCAGTGTGGAAGTCCAGTCGTTACGCAAAGAGAAATCCAGGTAATAGGTATTGTCCCAACCGATGGTAGCCGTACCGTAAACACTTTGGTCATGTTGTTTGGTCTTTTTGCTGCTACCGCCCGGTAAACCAGAAGAAGCGGCTGTACTGAAGAAACCGTCCATGAAAAGGCCGTCGCGGGTAAAAGCCCCTAATTCGTCGAGGTTATAGACACGGTCTTCAAAGAACAAAGCGGCATCGAATGAGAGTTTGCTGTCTACGAAATGATCGCTCCAGGTTAAACGTCCCTGTGTCTGGATATCTGACAACTGACTCTGGTCTTGTGTGTATTCTGAAACTTCACCATGTATGTTTTGGGGTAAACGTACTTCTTTTTTGTAACTGCGGATATTTCCGTTTACGCGGATACCGGCTTTCAGGTTCTTGATAAGTTCCAGTTCTGCATCGCCGCTGAATACGTTCCACTGATACGTTTCGTTCTGGTTGATCTCATTGAACAAGGCGAACGGGTTTTCGTGGAATGCCGCGGTCAGATTGGTCGGACTTGTAATGTTCCATGTGCGGAACGTCCCGTCCGGACGTTTGTAATCCTTGAGGTCTTTCAGATTTACGTTTGTATGCCCCCATTGTTCGTAAGAGTAGAGGGCGTTTCCTAACTCCTGATATCCTTCGGCCGCAGCATTGTGGTTGTTGCGGTAAGTATATTTGTAATCCAGTGATACTTTTAAACGGTCGATCGGTTTAAAGTAGGTCTTTACTGAAAGGAAACGGCGTGATGCATCACTGTTCGGGGTAACGCCGTTACGTGATACGTTGGAAAAAGAGATACGGCTCATATAGTCTTTACCTGACTTGGTAAATGCGATGTTCGTCGTATTGCTGATACCTGTCCTGAACAGGTCGTTCAGATTCATTTGTGGTGTCCATTGGGTTGTCTGCCCGAACCGAGGGTCTGTCGGATCCCATGAATACCAGGGAGCATATTCGCGACCGTCCAGTTTCGGCCCCCAGCTGGCATCATTGTTGTAGTCGTAATAACGTACGCCGTCCATTTTTTCTAAATAAGAGGGGTGTTTGTTCGGATCGTATTTGAATACAGGCATTTCTGCATCAGCTCCCAGATAACCACCGCCATATTCATTCTGCAGATCGTAGCGGATATTGGCTTTGTCCCAGGCCAGGGTATGGCTTACTGTTATTTCGCTATGTTCTCCGGTTCCGCCTTTGGATGTAATGATGATGGCGCCGTTACCTCCACGGGCTCCGTACAGTGCTGTTGCTGCCGGCCCTTTTAGCACGTTGACTGAAGCCACATCATCCATGTTGATGGACATATTGCTGGTAATCACACCGTCGACAACGTAAATAGGTTCGTTACCTCCGGCATTCGTCAACGACGAAGTACCGCGTAATACGATTTTACCGGCATCGAATGTAGCACCGGATGAACCCAGGAAGCGGACTCCGGATACTTTGCCGACCAGCGCATTGTTCAGGTCTGTTTGCCGTGCCTGGATCAATTCGTCTGCCTTTAATTGCTGAGTGGCATAGCCCAGTGATTTCTGTTTGCGGGTAAGCCCTTGTGCAGTAATAACAATCTCCTCCAGGTCTTGTGTGTCGGATTGGAGAACAACGGTGACTTTGGGTTTTACTGCTACATCCTGCGAGTTCATTCCGACGAAAGAAATATGCAGGATTTTTCCTCCTTCCGGAACGTCCAGGCTGAACATACCTTCTACGTCTGTTACTGTTCCAACTGTTGTTCCCTTGACAATGATGGATGCGCCGATGATAGGTAATCCGTCATCTGCAGAAGTAACGGTACCTGTTACTTTCGTTGTCTGGCTAAATGCTATTCCCGTGCATAAGATGAAGGATAGCAAACTAAAAAATAATTTTTTTACCATACTGTTAACTATTAGATTTATTTGGTTCTTATAAACGACCTTGTTTTCATATCGAATTTGGGTCGTTTATTTGCTGTAGTTCTTGCAGAACTTAGTGTGTGAGAAATTAGTATAGTCGGTATGCATACATGTTTTCGACCAGTTAAAATGAAAAACATGTTTTGAGGTTTAAACTTTATTTAGGCTAAGTAGAAAATGAGTAGCTTTTTATAGTCCGGATAAGATTATTAGCAGGAATAAGCGGGTATTATTACTGGTCTGTAACGAAGAAGTAATTTTATAACACAATTATACTTTTCCTGCACAAAAAGACAGCTGTATCTCCTTTGTGATATTTATTTTAAAATATTGATTGATTTTTTATTGTAATAATTGTATTATTTAAAAAATAAATTCATAAATTGCGCCATGTCCAAATAGGCTGGCGATAGTTGATTTCAGAATGTGTTTATGTAATGAGAATTTTATAAAGGCTATAATTGACTGGGGCTTAAAGCGATATGTTGAATTATTGTTGTAAATGTACTAAGTTCTGCAAGAACTCAGATAATATTGTTGATAAGTGTAATTTATTTAATAATAAAAATCGTATTTATATCCGTGAATTTGGGAGAATAATGTAAGATTTAAGGTCGGTTTTGAACGATTATTATGATCATTTTATTGTGATGATAAGTAAATACCGGATGATGTGGAAAGTAGCGCAAGAGGTGAAAAAACAAGAGCAGAAGAAAATGAATGCTATCGTTCTTCTGCTCTTGTTTCGTTTTTATTTATTGGATGTATCCAGCTTCTTCACCACTTTGCCATAAATGATCAAGGCAAACGCAGATACCAGCGCGATTACTCCGAAATAATACCATATATAATGTGCATGTGCACTGGCGGCTACCCATTCCTCATGAGTCGCAAATAAGGTCGGCTCCGGGCAATATTTGCTTAGCAGGAAACCGGATAAACCGAATCCGAGAATGGATGACAGAAAAGAATGTAGATGGCTAAAACCAAGATATAGACCTTCTTCCCCTTTGGGAGCCTGTAATGAGAAATATTCAAGAAAACGGGGAGATATAAATGTTTCTGCCAGTCCCTGGAAGACAATACCGACTACCATCATAAAAGCTACCGGATGCATACCCAGGATTGTCGTACTTCCGTCCAGCATATTTCCATAAGCCATACAGAGGGCCGATACCGGCATGATGAACATACCGAGCGTCATAGAGGTTAGCGCTGTTTTCTTACGCATTAACTGAGTAACCAGGTTTACGGTCAATACGACTACCAATGGATTGACATTGGCATACCAGGATGGAGAAGCTCCTTCACCGGCCAGGCGTAATACATATTTAGGCATAGTTGCATATAATTGATGTTGCACCATCCAGAAACCGGTGATAATGATTATCAGGGTGATCAATCGTCCGTTTGTGCAGACTTTGATTAATGCTGTCCATATCTGACCGAATGTCTTTCCTTCACCCGAATGCTGGGCGCTTTTATAGAAGAACCAAATGGCTATCAAAGCAATGAAGGTCATCGATGCCGAAAAATAGTTGAGGGTAATAAGCCCTTCGTTTCCTAATGCTTCGCGCAACGGCTTTACAATGGTCTTGCCGGAAAAGGCTCCGATATTAACCATCGCGTAGAAGATGGAGAAACCTTTGGCACGGGTTTCGGGCGTTGTTTCTCTGGCTACTGTTCCGGTGATCACACTTTTGATGAATGAGCCCCCGAGAACGATCAGTGCCATAATGGGAATGATACCATATCGAAGGTTACTCTCCAGTAATCCTTTGAATGTGGTGGTGGTTCCATACTCGACAAGACCGGCCGATTCTAGCCAGGTAGGATAAAGAGCTAGTCCGGTATAACCGATGGTGAGCAGGGAAAAGGCTAACAGCATGGAGTTACGGAATCCTATTTTATCGGCTAGTGCTCCGGCAAATGTGGGGAGCAGATAAAGAAAAGCGGAGAATGTTCCGGCGATAGTAGCCGCCTGGATGTCGTTGAATCCGAGGATACGGCTGAGGTAGAGGGTTATTACGATAAATACGCCGTAATAGGCTGCACGTTCAAAAAGTTCGACGGTATTGGCTACCCAAAACGCTTTACTAAATTTGATTTTCTCTTTCTTTGTCGTTGTGTTCATGTGATAGTTATTTGTTTTTAGAATTTAGAATAGAAATGTAAAACGCAGGTATATGCAGATGAGAAAATTAGAGCTGCGTATACCTGCGTTGTTACATATCGTGTAAGTCATTTATTTTTTCGTATATGACTGGTGAATAGCCTTGTCGAACGCTTTCCAATGTTCGTCGGTCATATTACCGGGCGTAAACAGGGCGATACCTGCCGCACCGCTTTCCATCGAACCGCGTACAGCTTCTTCCATCTCAGAAGGAATCAGGCCGTGGCCTTCCGGATCTTTGATGTTTGCCTTATTCTGCCAATCCTGACAGATAAACAGGCCGCTGTAAACCGGCTTTTTGCCATTAACGGAGTTCACTTCTTCTTTCGTTACTTCGCCTACCCAGGCTGCATCTTCCAGATAGAAATCGTTGTAGTTCATCGGGAAGAATGCATCGATGTTCCATTTGTTCCATTCCTGACGAACCATCCATTTCGCATGAGAATCGGGGCCGGGGAAAACGGCTGCGCTGACTTTCTTGCCTTTGGCGTGCACTGTATCGGCAATGCGATCGACCAGCTTGGTGATCAGGTCGCAGCGGAACTGTGCCCATTCTTCACATTTTGAAGGATCTTCAACCGATTTGATGTCGATACCGGTAGCAGCCTTAAAGTCGGCCACACATTTATCGCAATAGCAATAATCGGCAGTCGGGTATTCTTCGTTCATGACCAGGCCGTATTTTTCCCAGAGGCCTTTAGCCAGGATCACGTCTACATAACGGATATAGTCCAGATGAACGTAATCCACTTCGGGGATATCAGCTACTTTACCGTACAGGTCGGTCAGGAATTCGGCTGTACCTTCATGGTTCGGGCATAAGCTTTTGTAATAAGGAACGTATGCCTGTACGTTGTAGGCCGATTCGCCTTTACGGTTTACCGTATACAATGTAGAATCCATATTTCCTTGCAGCATGGCTGGTATCCAGGCATGATATTCCATACCGTTGGCATGAGCCACTTTGGCTGCGCGCTGGATTTTCTGCAGGTCGTGTCCGGCATTATAGCACATGCCGTCCAGTCCATGCGATTTCCATTTGCTGAAATCAGCTTGCAGGGTTTCTTCGGTTGTGTTGCCGCCTTCGCCTTGCCAACCGTACACTTTCACTTTTGTTTCCGGAGCTTTGGTGCAAGCCGTTGCCAGTAAAGCAACAGCTGCCAAAGCGATAAATACTTTCTTCATTAATTAGTTGTTGTCGTTATTAAATTTCACAAGCACAGAGAGTAGGGATCAAGTTACGGTCGCCGTAAGCATTATCTACGCGGGCTACGTTGATCCAGAATTTACTTTCGTGCAACCATTCCAGCGGGAAGGCTGCCTTACTACGGGGATATTCATGCTTCCATTCATCGGCCGTTACTTCATATTCCGGATGAGGAGCATTTTTGAGCACGTTGTCTTCTTTGGATGCTTTTCCTTCTTCTACTTCTTTGATCTCTTTCCAGATGCAGTCCATTACTTCGGCAAAACGATCCAGCTCGGCTTTGCTTTCGCTTTCGGTCGGTTCGACCATCAAGGTGCCGTGTACCGGGAATGACAGCGTAGGAGCATGGTAACCGAAGTCCATCAGACGTTTGGCGATATCGCCTTCGTCGATACCGGATGCTTCTTTCACACCACGGCATTCGAGGATCAGTTCGTGGCCTACACGTCCGGTTGCACCTGTATAAACGATACCGTAAGTGTCTTTGAATTTGGAAGCCAGATAGTTGGCGTTCAGGATAGCTGTTTTTGTTACTGTTTCCAGTCCTTCCGTACCCAGCATGCGGATGTAAGCATATGTAATAGGAAGAACACCGGCACTACCGTAAGGTGCGGCAGAAACCGTATTCTGATCGGACCCCCACAGAACAGGGTGAGACGGCAGGAACGGAACCAGGTGTTCGGCTACGCAGATCGGGCCTACGCCGGGGCCACCGCCGCCGTGAGGAATAGCAAATGTTTTATGCAGGTTCAGGTGACAAACATCGGCACCGATCGTACCGGGGTTAGTCAGTCCCACCTGTGCATTCATGTTGGCACCGTCCATATAAACCTGTGCGCCACATGCATGGATGATGTCGCACATTTCCTTGATATCGACTTCAAAAATACCGTGTGTAGAAGGATAAGTGATCATGGTTGCAGCCAGGTTATCCTTGTTCTCTTCTGCTTTGGCGCGGAAATCTTCCAGGTCGATGTTACCGTTGTCGTCACATTTTACCGTAACAGTCGTGTAACCGCATTGAATTGCGCTGGCCGGGTTTGTACCGTGGGCGGAAGCGGGCAGGAGAACGATGTTTCTGTGTCCCTGTCCGATGCTTTCCAGGTAAGCGCGGATCACGCGAAGTCCTGTATATTCACCGGCAGCACCGGAGTTCGGTTGTAGGGTGGCACCCTTGAATCCTGTTATCTCAGTCAGGTAGTTGCAAAGGTTCTCTATCAGTTCCTTGTACCCTTCTACCTGTTCTTCGGGAGCGTACGGGTGGATATTCTGGAATTCAGGACGACCCAGTGGTAACATGCTCGATGCTGAATTCAGCTTCATCGTACAGGAACCCAGGGAGATCATGGATTGTGCCAACGATACATCTTTACGTCCCAAGCGGGTAATGTAACGCATCAATTCTGTTTCCGTATGATATTTCTTGAATACATCTTCCACCAGGATGTCGGATGTACGGGCAAATTTCTTATCGAAATAAGTCTTTTCGGGAATGGCTTCTTCCAGCATATAATCTTTTCCGGCTGCTCCGGCGAAGATATAAAGCAGTACGCCGATATCGGTCGGTTGCGTTGTTTCGTCAATGCTGATGCCCACCTGTCCGGCTTCGAAGTAACGCAGGTTCACTTTACATTCCAGCGCGATCTCACGGAGGACATTCACGGAAACGTGAGCCGGCAATTCGATTTTCAGCGTATCGAAATAATCTTTGTTCAGTTGTCTGTAACCCAGTTTTTCAAGTTCGGCAGCTAGGAAGCCGGCAGAAGCATGGATGCGTCCTGCAATGTTGCGCAGACCTTCTGCTCCGTGATATACGGCATAGAAGCCGGCCATTGTTGCCAGCAGAGCCTGTGCGGTACAGATATTGGAAGTCGCTTTTTCGCGTTTGATATGCTGTTCGCGTGTCTGGAGAGCCAGACGGAAAGCCGGATGTCCGTAAGCATCTTTGGAGATACCGATGATACGTCCCGGAATGGCACGTTTGTATTCGTCTTTTGTTGCAAAGAAAGCAGCTGAAGGACCGCCGTAGAACATCGGGATACCGAAACGCTGGCTGCTACCGAATACTACATCCGCACCCCATTCGCCCGGAGGTGTCAGCAATACCAGGCTCATCAGGTCGGCTGCAACAGCTACACGGGTTTCGTTCGCATTTGCTTTGGCAACGAATTCTTTATAGTCTTCGATGGAACCACTCGCATTTGGATATTGAACGATCGCACCGAATACATCGGGAGTAAATTCGAATGTTTTGTAATCGCCTGTCACTACCTTGATACCCTGCGGAATCATACGGGTGTTGATGACAGCCTGGGTGGAAGCAAATACATTTTCATCTACAAATAACGTATTGGCACCCGCTTTAGCCTGTGCACGGCTGCGACTTCCGTAGAACATGCTGGCAGCTTCGGCTGCGGCAGTCGCTTCATCCAGCAGCGAGCAGTTGGTCAACGGCAATGCGGTCAGTTCGCTGATCACGGTCTGGAAATTAAGCAAGGCTTCCAGACGTCCCTGCGATACTTCTGCCTGATACGGCGTATAGGAAGTGTACCATGCCGGATTCTCAAATACATTTCGCTGGATAGGGGCAGGGCAGATGGTATCGTACCAACCCATGCCGATATAGGAGGTGAATACTTCGTTCTTGGATGCCAGTTCGGAAATATGTTCGGCATATTCCCTTTCCGTCATGGGTTCCGGAAGATTCAAAGGTTCTTTCAGACGGATATTGGCCGGAATGGTCTGGTCAATCAATTCGTCGACCGATTTAACACCGATAGCTTCAAGCATTGCCGGAATATCTTCCTCTGCAATACCGACATGACGGTTTACAAATTTATTTGTGTCCATAGTATTTAATGTGTTTATAAATAAGGATTGTTTAATTTCTCGTCGATAATTCTTGTTTCCGGGCCGTGGCCGGGATAAACGACCGTTTCGTCCGGAAGGGATAATAGTTTGTCGTTGATGGCTGCGATCAGTACCTCCTGGTTTCCGCCCCACAGGTCTGTACGGCCGATACTGCCGGCAAACAAGGCGTCTCCCACAATGACAAAACCGTTTTTCTTATTATAGAAAGCAACGCTGCCGGGTGAGTGTCCGGGTACGGTCAGCACCAGTAGTTCGGAATGTCCGAATTTAACCACTTCGTTTCCTACCAGGTATTTCTCTACCGGAATATTCACCATCTTGCCCGGTACGCCGAACTGCCTGGCCTGTGCTTCGGGCGACGGTAATTGTTCCACATCCGCCTTGTGTGCTTCCGGTTTCAGTCCGTACGTCTGGTTGGCAAACGGGTTGCCGAATATATGATCCAGATGAAGATGCGTACAAAGCAGGTGTTTCACTGTCAGTTTATTCTCGGTGATATAGTCGCTCAATAGCTTCTCTTCTTCCTTACGGCAACATCCGCAGTCGATAATGACCGCTTCTTTCGTATCGTCATGCAATACGAAGGTATTCTCTTGGAAGTAATTAAATTGAAATGCTTGTATTGTAATCATAGCGGTACGTAAACTACTTTTTTAGTTTTGAAAAATTCTTCTTTGAAATGGTCACCCAGCTCGATCGTGATCGCTTGCTTCTGGAATGCATGTATCTCATGCTGAAGTTCGCCCCCTTTCAGACAGATCAAACCATTCGGCAACGCATTCTGTTGTTCTTTTTTTACGTTCTTGCGGGATATTTTGACCAGGTCGGCCAATGGCATGACCGCCCGGCTGACAACGAAGTCGAAAAGTTGTTTTTCTTCTTCGGCGCGGCAATGGCGGAAAGTAACGTTCTCCAAACCGATCGCCTCGGCAACGGCCTGTCCTACCTTGATCTTTTTCCCGATGCTGTCGACCAGGTGGAACTGCACCTCCGGAAAGAAGATAGCGAGGGGAATACCCGGAAATCCCCCGCCCGTACCGATATCCATAACGGTAGAACCGTCTTTGAACTTCATCATTTTGGTGATCCCCAATGAATGGAGTACATGGTGCGGATACAGGTTCTCTATATCTTTGCGGGAAATGACATTGATTTTTGAGTTCCAGTCAGTATATAAGTCATACAGAGCTTCGTATTGTGCCAGTTGCTTTTCGTTCAGCTCCGGAAAATAAGTCTTTATAAGTTCCATAAATTGTTTTTAAAATGCCAGATGAGCGATCGGACTGTCTTTTTTCAGCAGGTATTGTATCTCTTCGTACGGAAGATGTACGTTAGTTGCCCCCACTACATAGGCCGCGATCTCGTATTCATTAAATGTATAGGTAATACCATAATCGTCTATCAGGAAGTTTCCGTTGGGGAAAATCTCTTCCACGCTGAAGAAACCTACGTTTTCCAGTTCTTTCGGATTATCCACATTGTTTTGTTTGGCGATCCGGTCTACCAGTATCTGTGCCAGGTCGTCCTGATAATTATCAATAAATATATCTTCTTCTTTGATCAGATCACCAGTTTTCAGGTCGATGACATTGTTGCTGAAACTGTGCGCTCCATGTGCTCCCCCCGTGTAATTATCGAAATTGACTGTATAGCTCAGGATTCCATTTTGGTTATAAGCAATATCGTTCGATGACATTTCGTAGTAACCGAACCAGGCTCCCACCGGAGTTTCATCCGATTTGGCTACTTCATCCTTATATTCCTCTTCCAGTTCCTTGTAGCTATCCAGGTAGTCTTGTGTATATTTAGCTGTTGCCTCTTCGGGGGATAAAGCATCATAGTTATCTCCGAAGTAAGAGGAGACGAACTGTTTCTGAATCTTTTTCAGTATGTCTTTATTGTCGTATTTGACCGGGAACGTGAAGTTTATCTGTAGGTTACAGTTTGGATTTTCCGGGTTTTCCAGCAAATGATAGGTTTTGTCCACACTGATCGAGTCGAATTTTATATCATTATCCGCCGTCTTTTTTGTTCCGGTATTACAACCACTGACAAAAATACTAATGAGAAATAGAGCCACCAGTTTTTGGCATAATTGCGTCTTCATCGTGATACAGATTTAATTTTATACTTATAAGACGCAAATGTACAAGTTTCTCTTCGAATTACCGAATAGATAACTGATTTTATCAATCTTCTTCATCTATCAAATTGTCATTACTATAGTGGGTATTTTAAATTACCCTTGCGAGTAATATTTTTTTTGAGAAAAATTGATTATTGAAATCTTCTGCTTATCTTTGCCCTGCGCATGAAATGCAACGAGTTGCAACGTGTGTCGTTTTTTGTTGGACATAAGCGTTTTAAATATTATTTGGCATTGAAATCTCGACAATTTCATACCTAACAAATAATAGACAGTAGATGCAAATGTTCTTATCTGTTTATGCACAATGAGAATTGTTTGAAATTGATTCGTGTATATGGACAAGAGCGTGGTACTGTGATATATTTGTTGGGGGGCCTGTCGAGAGCCTCAATGTCTATATATCAACAGTATCCACGCTTCTTTTTTCTTTGTCCGGTCGGAATGTTTAATGGCTGGTCGAGCCATCCGGGATTAGCAGGGAGTATCTTCCCACAAAAATATCATATATTTTTTACGATGTTATTCATATTCTTGAAAATCAAGAAAGTTTAGTGTTAATGTACATTTTGTCCGAAGCTGTCCGGAAGGGTATGCAAATGGGATCTTTTGCTTTATAAATAAGCTTTAAATGAACTAAATCAACGTTTGCTTGTTCTATAGATGTGGCATAGGATAAAAAGCCACAACCTGAGGAAAAAACAATTCAAAATTTTACAGTTAAAAGTTTATCGGATCCATCGTCTGGTTCCGGTACTGGATTATACTTGTCTGAACTACCGGTTCAGGGAGATAATATCGCTGTATCATAAATTAAAGATATATGGCAAAAATAGAAATAAAAAACTTATCCATCCTTTTCGGGCCTGAGAAGGCCAAAGCGAAAAAGATGATCGTGAAAGGAAAAAGTAAACAGGAAATACTGAAGGCAACAGGGTGTACCGTGGCGGTACGCAATGCCAATCTGGAAATAGAGGAAGGAGAGATGTTCGTTATTATGGGACTATCCGGTAGCGGTAAGTCGACTTTACTCCGGTGTATTAACCGGCTGAACGAACCTTCGATGGGGGAAATTCGCCTCAATGGTGTCGATATAACCCGCTCGTCGGATAAGGAGCTGTTGCAGATACGTAGAAAAGAAATGGCAATGGTGTTTCAGCATTTCGGACTTCTGCCTCACCGTACGGTGCTGAACAATGTATCGTTCGGTCTCGAATTACAAGGTGTTCCTAAAGATGAACGCATGCAGAAAGCGCAGGAGAGTGTTTTGCTTGTAGGGTTGAAGGGATACGAAAACCAGCGGGTAGATGAATTGTCGGGAGGTATGCAACAACGTGTCGGACTGGCTCGTGCACTGGCGAATAATCCGGAGGTGCTTCTGATGGATGAGGCTTTTTCGGCTTTAGACCCGCTTATCCGCGAACAGATGCAGGATGAGCTACTCCTTTTGCAGGAGAAGATGAAAAGAACGATTGTCTTTATTACCCACGACCTGGATGAAGCGATCAAATTGGGTGACCGTATCGCGATCATGAAGGATGGTGAGATCGTGCAGGTGGGAACGCCTGAAGAGATCCTGACCGACCCGGCGAACGCTTACGTAACGCGCTTTACCGAAAGTGTAGATCGTGGACGCATCGTTACGGCTTCCTCCATCATGCTGAAACAACCTATCGTAGTAAGGCTTAAAAAAGACGGGCCGGAAACGATTCTTCGTAAGATGCGTGAGAAGCATTTATATGCTTTGCCTGTTATCGGGAATGAGGATCAGTTTATTGGTGAAATACAATATAAAGATGTATTGAGGTTGCGAAAGGAAGGTAGCAAGGATGTGAGTTCTATCGTTATAAAGGAAGTTCCTTCTGTATTGGAAAATACTACGGTAGAGGATATGTTGCCGTTACTTCCTAAAGTACGCCAGGCTTTACCCGTTGTCGACGAGAATAACCGCTTGACAGGCGTTGTTTCTCCTTCGGCCATCATTATCGAGATGACAGGTAAAGACCAGAAAGAAATAGAAGAAATAATTCAAAACGCAATAGACTTATGATCAATATCGGACAATATATAGAGATAGCCATCAACTGGCTGACGGAACATTGGGCACCTTTCTTTGATATAATAAATAATGGCATCGGTGGTTTTATCGATGGCTTCCAGCACGGGTTACTTTGGATTCCCTTTTATGTAATGATCCTGGCATTAACCGTTTTAGCCTGGTTTAAGGCCGGGAAAGGAACAGCCGTATTAACTTTGCTCGGCTTGTTCCTGATCTATGGCATGGGATTCTGGGAGCAGACGATGCAAACAGTGGCATTGGTTTTATCCTCTACCGTTATCGCTTTGGTTTTAGGCGTTCCATTAGGGATATGGACGGCACGCAACCATATTGCCGCAAAAATAATCCGTCCGCTGATGGACTTGATGCAGACGATGCCTGCTTTTGTCTACCTGATACCTGCTGTTTTATTCTTCGGGTTGGGGCCTGTGCCGGGAGCTTTTGCGACAGTGATATTTGCGATGCCGCCGGTTGTCCGCCTGACCGATCTGGGGATTCGCCAGGTGCCGGAAGATATTGTCGAGGCTACTCGCTCATTCGGGGCTACTTCACGTCAGTTATTGTTTAAGGTGCAGCTGCCGTTGGCTTTGCCAACTATTATGACAGGCGTCAACCAGACGATTATGATGGCGTTGTCTATGGTGGTGATTGCCGCTATGATTTCAGCCGGAGGGTTGGGTGAAATTGTCCTGAAAGGGATTACCCAGATGAAGATCGGTCTTGGATTTGAGGGCGGTATCGCAGTAGTGATCCTGGCTATCGTTCTGGATCGTATAACCCAGGGATTTGTTCGTAAGAACTGATCCTTAGTCATTAATTAAAAAGAGATTTATATGAGAAGATTTATTATACTTATCAACCTGATCCTGCTTCTGGTCGTGATCCTGTTCCTGGCTGGATGCAGCCGTGCCAAAGACCCGAAAGAGATCTCTATCGGGTATGTGAACTGGTCGGAAGGGATTGCCATGAGTTATCTGGCAAAGGCGATGCTGGAAGAACAAGGATATAAAGTAACATTGAAGAATGCCGATATCGCACCGATCTTTACCTCGGTAGCTGCCGGAAAGGTAGACCTTTTTCTGGATGCCTGGCTTCCGGATACGCATGTCGATTATATGCGGCAATATGGCGACCGGTTGGAAACGATCGGCGTCCCGTTTGAAAATGCCCGTTTGGGATTGGCTGTCCCTTCGTATGTGACGATCAATACGATCGAAGAACTGGAAACGAACCGGGAACATTTCAAGGATGAGATTATCGGTATCGATATCGGCGCCAGTCTGATGAACCTGACGGAACAGGCGGTCGATGACTATGGCTTACATCTGAAGCTGAAGCCTTCGAGCGGCCCGACCATGACTGCCTTCCTGCAAAAGTCGGTCGAGCATAATGAATGGATCGTTGTCACCGGCTGGATGCCCCACTGGATGTTTTCGCGCTATGGGCTGAAGTTCCTGGAAGACAAAAAAGGTATTTATGGAGAAGCAGAACATATAGAAGCAGTTGCGACAAAAGGTTTCTCGGAAACTCATCCTTATGTAGCCGAGTTCTTCCGGAACTTTAAATTTACGGGCGAGCAATTGAGCGAGTTGATGGATATAATGGAGGATTATCCGATGAGGGAACTGGAAGGTGCAAAAGTTTGGTTGAAAAAACATCCGGAGGTAATCGATTTATTTTTACCTTCGTCAGCAAATCAATTAACTCTGCAAAACGAATATGAAACTGATCGGGAAAATAACTTGTTTGTTGCTGGGACTGGCAATCGGTAGTCCCTTTATGAAGGGGGAGAATATGAAAAATGTAAATGTTGTATTTATAGGCAACAGCATAACGCAAGGAGCGCTGATACAGGATCCTGTGCATGATGCGCCACCGGTGAAAGCAGCCCTGTATCTGACCAAACAGCCTTCGATCACTTCCGTCAAGTATTCTAATCAGGGGGTGAGCGGTTGCACGACAACCGATTACCTGCCGCAGACGGAAACACTTTTTCCGAAAGCAAAGGCCGCAGCCGATAAATTTGCCGATGAAACATGGGCGACGCTTGTCTTCTCTATCATGTTGGGAACGAACGACAGTGCCATTACCGGCCCGAACGGTGCTCCGGCTTCTCCGGAAAAGTATGAAGAAAATATGAAAGCGATTATAAACCAGCTGCTGGCCTTGTATCCGAACTGTAAGATCGTGTTGCATCGTCCGGTCTGGTATAGTCCGAATACGTATAATGGTGCGATGTACCTGAAAGAAGGGCTGAACCGCCTGCAAAGCTATTACCCTGTCCTGCAATCCCTGGTGGCGGATTACGCTAACCGGTTCCCCGGCCAGGTCTTTATGGGCGATACGGAAGGTTTCGATTATTTCAAAGCCAACTATCAGACGGATCTGTTCCCTGAGGACGGTAATGCCGGAACCTTCTATCTTCACCCGAACGTAAAAGGAGCCGCCGTATTAGGCGAGCTTTGGGGAAAGGCGATCATGAAGATACTGGAATAACAGGAACGATTTGGAACAATAAAAAAAATCCATCCGAATGAAATTTGATTTTCTTTCGGATGGATTTCTTTTTTCTACCGGATGACCGGGTTTCCGTTATCTTTTAGCTAATTGATGATCCATGATCGCTACATGATGTTCGCCATACATTTTGAGTTTCTCAACAATGTTCTTGACGGTAGCTTCTTCTTCCACCTGTTCGCGGACGAAACCCCAAAGGAAGTCCTGAGTCGCTTTATCTTTTTCGGCTGCGGCCACATCAACCAGTTTGTCGATCAGTTCGGAAACATGTACTTCATGCTCATACACGTGTTCGAATATTTCGAGCGGCGTGCCGAATGCTGTCGGAACCACGTTGATCTGTTCCAGTTTAACCTGGCCACCGCGTTTGATCGAGTAATCGATCATTGTGTAAGCATGTTCCAATTCTTCCTGCGACTGTTTTTTCATCCAGTGTGCAAAACCGTCCATACCCAGCTGGGAAAAATGGATTGACATAGACAAATAAAGGTTGGAAGACCACATTTCTGCAAGAATCTGCTCGTTAAGAGCGTCGGATAATTTTCTACTAAGTGTCATAATTGTATGTTTTATGTATGTTCGTTGTTTTATTTATAGAACAAATTGCTTTTCGATTTGTTTTGTTATTCTACTATTTCTTATGACATGCAATTAGAAATTCTTATCTTCGTTACCAATTAATAAACATTGTTTGATATGAGAAAGAAACTGGAAATACTTGCCGCAAGGTTACGGCAAGCCGTCCGGATGCATCCGGTAGAAGTATTGTTGTCCGTCGCTTTCAGCCTGCTTGGATGTTTCCATTATGAGAACGCCTTTGCCTATCGTTTCCTGACAGCTCCACTAGCTTATTTCCCGGTACTGTTTCTGGTCACTTTTACATTAAACGGATGGACGGCACAGCATAAGTTCCGGCCTTTATATTATCTGTCCGCTTTCTTCTTTATCCCTTTCCTGTGGATAGAAAGGGATAATTTCTGGACAGCCACCTATCTGGTTTCGCTGATTGTAGTGCAGCTGTTTTATCTGGTAAGCGGATGGAAACGGGATAACGATGCCTTTGTGTCTACCGGCCTGCATTATCTGCGGGCATTGTTTTCTGCAGGGCTGTTGGCCGGTATTGCTTATCTGCTGGCTTTATCGATCTACTATTCGGTGCAGTATATATTTGAAATAGGACATTCGTACGACAGGCATTTTAATACCGATTCCGCATTCCTTATTTTTATGTGCGGGATGCCTTTGCTGTTCCTGATGTTCATCCAGAAGAAGGAGGGGGAGGAGACTCCGAACCGCTTGTTTGAAGTATTGTTGAACTATGTCCTTTCGCCGGCCTTACTGATCTATGCGGTGATCCTCTACCTTTATTTTATAAAGATCGCCATTCAATGGTCGCTGCCCAAAGGGGCGATCGCCTATATTGTCGTCAGTTTTATTTCAGCTACTTTTATATTGAAGGGCTGCCAGGCATTCTTAAGGAAACGGTATTATGATTGGTTTTACCGATTCTCCAGTTTGGCCGTACTTCCGGCTTTGGTGATGTACTGGGTAGGAACTTATTACCGCATCAACGAATACGGATTTACCGAGCCGCGTGTGTATCTCGTGGTGACCGGCTTGATCCTGACTGCTTTAACCCTGCTGTTCTTTACGAAGCGGTGGGGGCGTTACCTGTATGCAGCCTGCCTGGCCATCGTGTTCCTGTCCGCCGTCACTTATATACCCGGCATTACGGCCAAGAATATCGAAATCATTTCACAGACACGGCGCGATAATTATCCGCCGAAGGAAAAGGGATACGATTACGACTCTTATATACAGATTACCTACGACAACCCGGTCGATATATCCGGCTACCATACATTGATTCCGGTCACCGGATATAAAGGCAATGCCCTAATGTGGACATCTGTCGATCGGGATAGTTTTTATATTTTTAACAAGCCCGAAGAGCTTGTTTATGGTGAAAGCCTTTCTACTTTCTGGACCAACCAGTTGAACAAAGCAGGCATCAACCCCGGCGACACCATCCCCGATGCGGCTTTCCCCATTCTTCTTGAGTTTGATATGGATTCGGCGAAGCTCATTTTTCAACAGATCAGTTTATACCGGAACTCTCCCGATTCGGCTTATGCCATTTCCTATATAACTCCATCCTATTATCTGAAAAAGAAATAGCAGATCAAGGTGTCCGGCAAGGTCGGGCACCTCGATTGCGCATCCGTTTATCAACGGAAAATCGTACCTTTGCAATTCCTTAAAATTATATTTATGAAGAGATATTGTCAGACACTGGATTTAAAAGACGACGAAACACTGATACAGGAATACATGTATTGGCACTCACCCGAACACTCCTGGCCGGAAATCAGTAAAGGTATTCGTGAAGTAGGCATTTTGGATATGGAAATATACCGCCTGGGTAACCATTTATTTATGATTGTTGAAACCCCCGACGACTTCGACTGGGACACCGCCTTTGCCCGTCTCGCCACCCTCGACCGTCAGGCCGAATGGGAAGCTTTCGTGGCCAAGTATCAGCAGGTCGCTCCCGGTGCCACATCCGCCGAGAAATGGCAGTTGATGGATCGTATATTTAAACTACCCGAATCAAAATAATCCGATGGAAAAGAAAAACAAACAAAGCTTATTCGCCGCCCCCAATGGGAAATCTTACATTATACCGTTTATACTGATCACCAGCCTGTTCCTTCTATGGGGATTTGCGCATGGGTTGCTCGACGTGCTGAACAAGCATTTCCAGGGCGCGTTTACGATGACGAAAGCCGAGAGCGGCCTGGTGCAGTTCTCTACCTATATCGCCTATTTCCTGATGGCACTCCCGGCCGGAATGTTCATGAAACGCTACGGCTATAAGAAAGGGATCATCCTGGGATTGCTGTTGTTTGCCGCCGGCGCATTCGCTTTTATCCCGGCGGCTTTCCTGCATTCGGCCACGCCTTTCCTGGTGGCACTGTTCATTATTGCCTGCGGGCTTTGCATACTGGAGACGGCTGCAAATCCCTATTCGACCATCCTGGGGCCGGCGGAGTCGGGGGCACAACGCCTGAACCTGTCGCAATCGTTCAACGGACTGGGCTGGATACTGGGGCCGTTGGTAGGAGGCGCCCTGATCTTCGGGGGAGCGCAAGACGATCCGTTCGCCCTGACGAAGCCTTATATCCTCGTCGGCAGTGTCGTGCTGCTCGTGGCTGTCCTCTTCTTTTTCACCCGGTTGCCGGAAGTGAAGGTGGAGGAGGAAGAGGTGCAGGAAGATGTAAAGTTTCCTGCCACTTCGATCTGGAAGCACCGTCAGTTTGTTAGAGCCGTGGTGGCGCAGTTCTGCTACTGTGCGGCGCAGACCGGGATATTCAGCTTCTTCATCAACTACGTAACGGAACTCGATCCGCAAATGACGAATATCGAAGCCTCGCGCATCCTGGCATTTGGCGGGATGGCCTTGTTTATGATCGGTCGCCTGTCGGGAAGTTTTACGATGAAATGGATGGCTCCCGGTAAGCTGCTTACCTGGTTTGCGTTGGCGGATGCTATCTGTATGGCGCTGGTCGTTGTTTCGGCAGGGACGGTTTCGCTGTATGCCCTGTATCTTTCCTTCTTCTTTATGTCGATCATGTTCCCAACCATCTTCGCGCTGGGATTGGAAGGGATGGGCGGCTATACGAAGAAAGCTTCTTCTTATATCGTGATGGGAGTTGCAGGCGGCGCATTCAGTCCGATGCTGATGGGATATATCGGGGCGGACAACATGGCGATGGGATTTTTTGTCCCGCTGCTGGCCTTCCTCTACATCCTTTACTTCGCAATGAAATGTAAAAAGGAGAATAGCCGGTAAATATATCCGATATTGTTTTTTATGAAAAAAGGGTGTATCAAAGATGTTAAATACATAAGACCCTTGAATTTGTATTTGCCATCACTAGTATAGTGTTTGTCTTACTTAACTAACACTTTGGTACACCCTGAGTAAAAAGGTCATCTCATATCATCACGATATAAAATGTACTCGAAACCTCACGGTCTCTTCTCTCTAAAATCTATCTGCATCCTCTTGGAGCAAATAGGGTATCGTGAACCAGAAACAGGTCCATTTCCCGATCTCCGATTTTACCCATAACTCTCCACCCATTTTATCTACTATCATTTTACAGATACTTAACCCGAGCCCGGTTCCCTGAACAAAAGTATTCAGTTGCGTAAACCGTCCGAAGATATTATCCAGTTTATCTTGCGGTATGCCGATACCCGTATCCCTCACGAAAAATCTTAACTGTTTTTCTTCCGGTAGATAATCGTAACCTACGCTGATCGATCCTTCTTCCGTGAACTTCATCGAATTGTTCAGCAAATTAATAAATACCTGCATCAAACGGCTCCGGGCTGAACGGATTATATAATCTGGAAATCTTTTGTTACAAAGTATCTCTACTTTATCATTAGTATGCCTGAGCATGGCCGAATGTACTACCTCATCAAGGAGCGCATTGACTGAAAAGACCGTCTCACTAAAGTCGAGTATTCCCGCTTCGATCTTTGCCAGATCAAGAATATCATTTATCAATTGCAGCAAAAGGGAGTTATTACTTTCAATGATGTTGATATATTCCTTTGCTTCTTCTTCCGATTCGGCTGTGGGCAACAAATTTGAAAAACCGATAATGGCATTCAAGGGCGTTCGTATTTCATGGCTCATATTAGCCAGAAAAGCCGACTTCAATTTATTAGATTCTTCGGCCTTGTTGATTGCATTGCGAAGGTTCTGTTCGAGCAATTTTTGTTCCGTGATCGGCAAGAAGATTCCTGACAATCCTATCACATTCCCTGTCTCGTCGTATTCAGATTCAGCGACCAATTCTTCCCACATTTCTTCTATCCCGTAAAAAGTACGCAATTCACTTAATTGATATTCAATACGTCCTTTCTCAATTTCCCCTTTTTTCATCTGGTTGAACAAATGGCGCACCTTAGAGCGATAATCGATATGCACAGCCAATAATGCTTCTTCCAATGAAACTTGTTTATTTATGACTAGTGTCTTTTTTACTTTTCCAGTCATAGAATCAATTTCCGTTGTAGGCATTTCTATCGTGATCAGATCTTCTATGATATTATAATACCAATAGATCATATCCGCTGCATCGATAGCCATTAACAGCTTATGATTGTATTTCTCCAGATTCTTCCCGATATTTTTTTTCTCTGTTATATCGATAAAAAACATATCGACAACATTCTGTTCTTTTGCTGGTATGATGATTGTTACATAAGTAAATTTACCCAGAATACGCTCACCTATATATGTCTCTTTCGTTTTAAGTACTTCTTTTGTCGTATCTATTGACTTTTTTAGTGAACCGATTTTTGTTTTCTCAATTTCAGCCCTGTTTTTATGTAAAATCTCATCTTTCGGATATATTTTAATATCAAACGTCTTATTGACATCTAAAATTATTATGTCGTCCCAATCTTCGTTCTCAATTAATTTGAACCGTATATAAGGAATAGGCATATGATCGAACAAATCATAGTATTTCTGGAATAGCTCATGTTCTTGCATACGCATATTCGAGCGCATGCGTCTAACATACATAATATTTAAAAGAAAAAATATTACTACTAGCAAAATACAACAAATCAGTATCAAAAGCCAGTTAGATTCCATCTGTTCGCAGGGTTTAATCGATTTTTTTTATTCTATTACAGGCCTGTCGTCGTCGTCACCCTTGCCGGAAGTTGACGGGCGCGTCGTTCCGGTGCTTGTTCTTCCTCCCATGCCTGCTCCCAGATTATTTGAGATCACAACACGGTAATGATCGATACGTGCATTCCACCAGGCGAAGAGTTCGGCATATTTATCATCACCGTTTACAATCGCCAATGCATTCAATTTTTCTACCAAAGTATTATATGCCTTCTCAAAGGCAGGTCGTGTTACTTCGGTACTTCCTTTTCCCGACTTCACGGAGTATTCTTCTGTGCGTTTAATTGTAAGGGAGGAGCAAAGGTCGTTTACCTTCTGCAATTCCTTCATCCAGTCATCCAGCTCTACCAGTGTGACATCTTCTTTATATTTATCGGAAGATAGTTCTTGTATAAAATTATTGATAAAACTCGTCTGATCATCGAAAGAACGCCGTTGTGCTCCTACGAACGTGTCCGTGAAGGCCGTTAACCGCTCTGCCGCACTCCGTTTTTCCGGTTTGAAATGCCGCAGGAAGTTCTTTATTTGTGAGATAATTGCCACGTGAAGATTCCCGCGCTGTTTATTGGCTTCGTTCATTTGGCTGGTATAGAAACTCTTAGCGACATTGACTATACTATCATCAAAGGCTTGTAATTTTACTTGATAATCCGGAAACAAATCATCAACTACAAGCTCTGCTGCTCCTTTTGCTTCGATTGCCGCCTCAACTTCGCGGCCAAACGTGAGGCTCTCATTATTCTTTAATCTGGTTTTCGTTCCAAATGTCTGTATTTTGGCCATAGATTTAGGTATTAATGAATAAATTTAGACTTAGAGAATACATCATTCTTTTATTTTTATGCCCTGCTTTAAATTTCGTCCTTCGATAAACTTATCGAAGGGCTATGTTGCTTATAAATGTTCTTCGATATAGTTATCGAATGATTATGTTGATCGCCTTGGCCTTTAAATATCAATATCGAAAGGCTTTGCTGACGTCGGCGTTCATTCGTGTTTTTATCGAGGGGTTTTGCGGGCTGCATGGCCTTTCGATAAAATAACCGAAGAGATATTATTTGATAAATGGATCTTCCATATTTTAATTTTTTATATACATTAACAATCAGAATGACTAGATTAAACGATCGTTTTTTCTAGTCACGTTTTAACATTTGCAAGCAAAATTGATTTTTTTAGCCGTAATTTTTAGAAAGCAAAGAAAATCAATATTTTTGGAGAAATTTTATGATGTTTTCTTTGCTCGTTTTACATTTTATAATACTTTTGTAGGTGACTAAGAAAAACGATCCTTAAAACTAGTCATTGCTATTTAACATATTATTCTTTTGAATATCATAGCTTGTGTTGGTTTGAATATAGGTGATTTAACAAGTGTATCTACTTAATAAACCTTATTGTCTTAAATTTATTTTTGTAACTTCTTGCTTTCCTGATAATGCAATCATTATTCATAATAAAAAAGCCCACATGCAGATGAATGCATGCAGGCTTCCTTATTTATATAATGTATAGTCAGCTTATTTTAGAAACGATTCCGCTCTTCCCGGAGAGAACAACTCCCATAAAGAAGCGACCGTCCAACCCGGAGCGAAGATGTCGTTGTAATAGCCTTTACCATTTTTACCATAATCCCAGTTGGTGTGTTGCACGACTTCGGGGTAGTACCCTTTTTTTGCAACCCCGCACATATGTCCTTCGTAAGGTAACAACTGGCGCATGGATGTACTGATAACCTCGGCGAAGGTGGAGAAGCGTTCTTCCTTATATTCCTTTGCCAGCCAGTGAAGTACATCTACGAAATCGAAGATGAAGACGTCGATATGGTTGTTTTCAACAGAAACGTTTCCCCAACCGCGCGTTTTCAGTCCGATGTCGCCCAGCATTTGTCCCGGTGCGAAAGGCACGTCCCAGGTGTAATACCATGAGAGGGCGAAATAGGCGGCCTTGCGTGCCAAGGCAGCGTAATGGGCACGTTCTTCGCCTTTCGTGGCCAGTGCCAGGTAATAGGCGGCAGTGGAACCGTAGAGAGAGGCTTCCTTATCTTCGCAGTTGGCGTCGAGGGTGGAGGAGAAGTAATCCGATTTGGAGATCAGCTCTTTCTCGAGGTAGTCTACCGAACGTTTGGCGGCTGTCAGGTAACGTTTGTCCTTGAAGTATCTGGAAGCCATAATCAGCGGAAGGGTTGCCGAGGGCGTGCTGCCTCCGCTCTTATCGACGATGGAATAATCGTCCTTGAATTTGCGGGGGAAACTGCCGTCCTCGTTCTGCAAACGGAGGAAACTTTCCAGCATACTCTTGATCCGTTGTTCCCATTCCGGGTGTTTGCGGCCGTGTTCTTTCTCGTAACCGAGATAATACATCAGGGCGTAGACGCCTTCAGATTGGCGGCGGATGCTATGCACGTCGTCCTGCTTGTCGTTCTTGTAATGGACTCTTTCGTTGAAGAAACCGCCCGTGGAGAAGCCGTTTTGCAGGTAAGTGTCGAAGATGGAGTTGGCATTTGCCACGAGGTCTGTGCGCTGCTGCTTTTCGCCGTATTCAAGGGCATTGAAGGCATTGAGAAGAGTGCGGCCTACGAAGCCGACTTCGGCTACATCGGTGTTGTCGCAAGTCTCGGTGCGCAGTTCCACGCCTGAATAATAGTGGGTGGGGTAGTCGCTGACATAACTTTCCACGAAGAAGTTGCTTAAGACTTCCTTCATCTTGTCGGGCGTATAGGCGGTCTGGACGGGTTGCGGGCGGTTGGTGTCGAAACTGTATTCCCAGGCATGCTGCACGCATTCGGAGAAGTCGGCGGCATTGAACTCGTTCACTTCCCAGGTCAGCGTGATGCTTTCGTCCTTGCGGAGCAATTGGAAGGCTTCGACGGCGGGGGCAAGTGTGAGTTTGCGGATATAGGTTTTCGGGGCTTCCTTGTAGGGGAAACCGAAGGAGAGGGCGGCTGTTCCCGCAAGGTTCTCGAAACCGGTGTAGCCGATGGAAGTCTTGCCGGAGAGGATCACTTCGCCTTCTTTATGGGTGGTCAGGGCGTCGGCCTTGAATTCGTCGAGACGGATCACGGAGATCGTTTTGCCGTTCTTGGCATCGAAGATAGCGGTCATGGGGGTACTCAGGCGGTCTTCCCGTACGATCCAGCTGTCGGACGTGTGGAAAGAGGGGGCTTTCTCCGGCGAACGGAGGTTGCGACGGTACCAGAAGCCGGGCAGGTAGAACTGGCAGTCGTCGTGACTGAAACCGGTCTTGATCTGCTCCGCGTAATTGAACCAAAGGTCTTCGTAGGCGGTGATGCAGACTGTGATCTGTTGTTTACCGTCCTTATCTTCTATTTTCTGGTAGATCGAAAGGGGGAGTTTGTCTCCTGCCTTGAGCTGGTAATCGAAATAATTGTCCTGCAACTTCTGCATGGTCAACGGGTACTGCCGGGCATCGTTTCCGGGTACTTTCAGGGCAATCGAGGCTTTCACGTTTTCCGGTGAATAGTTCACTGCCTCCACGCCGGTCGTTCCGGCCAGCAGCAGCAATGAAAGGGCTACGTTTTTCAAATTCATATTGATATATTTAAAAGTTAGAATACGGGTTTTTCTGATTTCAAAGAGGGTGAATCGGTTGCGACGGCAGGCCAGCCGTCTTTCCAGTCGATACGATCCAGCATCAGGACGCGGCCGGATGGGTCGTTCACATTGACTGCATGGTAGAACGTCCAGTCGTTACCGGCCTTGTCTGTAAGGATCTCCGAGTTATGGCCTGTTCCGACGAAAGAACCGTTCTTGTGGATCAGTACTTCGTGATGGTTTTCCAGCATCGGTTGTCCGCTTTTGTCCACATAGGGGCCGAACAACTCCTTCGAACGTCCTACGACTGTCGTGTAGGTGCTTTTCAGTCCCTCACAGCAGGAGCCGATCGAAGCGAAGAGGTAATAATATCCGTCCTTTTTATGGATATAGGTTCCTTCGTAAGCCGTACCTGCGATCTGCACAGGGCGGGAGCCTTCTTTCAATGAGAGTCCGTCGTCACTCAGTTCGATGCCGTAAATACCTCGGAAGCTTCCCCAGAAAAGGTATTTCCGGTTGCTTTCTTCTATATAAAAAGGATCGATAGAGTTCTGTACATTGATCTCGTTGCTACGGAGCATCATCCCCTGGTCGCTGAAAGGGCCTGACGGACGATCGGCGGTAGCACAACCGATACCGCAAGTCCATTCGCCTCCCCAGACCGACATGGAATAATAAAGTACGTACCGGTCGCCGACCTTATTGATGTCGGGAGCCCAGAGTCCGCCGTCGGGCTCAAAGTCCGGGCGTGTCTGATCGGTGAACGCAGTGCCGACCATTTCCCAGTTAACCAGATCTTTCGACCGGTGAATAGGTAAATTGCGAATATCCTCCGTCGCATACAGGTAGAAATAGCCATCGTCCCCCCGGATAACCGAAGGGTCGGGAAGGCTGTAAGCAATCACAGGGTTTTGATAGGTTTCTGCCTTTTCTCCGGTGTTTCCGCCATTGCCTTCGTCTTTAGAGCCGGACGAGGAACAGGCCGCAAAGCCACATAGTGCCAGTAGTAATAATTCTTTTTTCATTTTGCCAATTTAGGGGTTATATATTCTTTACTGATTCGCATCCGGTCGATACCGTCGACTTTCTCGAAACTGACGTTACCGATGTGCATGGCGCGCGGATGAATATTCTCTTTATCCTTATGCGCATGATAAACGATCCGGAGGTTTCCCTCTTTA
Organism: Parabacteroides sp. HGS0025; assembly: GCF_000969845.1. NCBI lineage: Bacteria > Pseudomonadati > Bacteroidota > Bacteroidia > Bacteroidales > Tannerellaceae > Parabacteroides > Parabacteroides sp. HGS0025. The sequence continues at coordinate 4,266,575 of NZ_KQ033902.1, read as the reverse complement.
TCCGTAAACATCGCGCTGTGCCCTACACCGACCAATTCTCCCGGCGACTGTAACAAAGGGTTTTCGTCATATTTCGTCCATTCTCCCATAATATCCGTAGCCGTTGCACAACCTACTCCGTATAAAGGGCTTTCATAGCTGTTGGCGGAATAGGTCATGTAATAAAGTCCGTTGCGCTTAAGCACATAAGGGCCTTCATTTACGCGCGGCCAGACGGTTTCCCATTCCTGCGAGACATGGATGCAAGGGTGGGAGGTGCCTTCCTTTATGGTAATGAGGTCTTCCTCCAATCTGGCCACCCATATATTATTCCCGTCGTTGAAAGGGACATAGAAAAGATAAGGTGTACCGTCATCATCGATAAAGAGTGAGTTGTCAATGCTCTTCTCGGTGGCTATCATCGGCTTCTGTTCTTCCTGTCTGAACGGGCCCAGAGGGGAATTGGAAGTGGCAACGCAAATATGTTCATCCGCGGAGTAATACATATAGAAGGTATCATTTACTTTATATATCTCGGGGGCCCAAAACCATTTGTCGGCCCAGCTGTCTTCTTTATTCAATGCCAGCCCGGCGAGTTTCCAGGTATTCAGGTCATCGGAGGTGTACACTTCGATCCCCTGGTCGGAATGTGTCCCATACGCGTAGTAAACCCCGTTGTGCAGCAGAATGAACGGATCACCCAAGGGGACTGTTTCTGCTGCTATCTCCACATTTTCTTTTTCCTTTGCCTTGTTGGATGAACATCCGACAAGAACACTCAATACTAGAATTCCAATGTAAACAAAACTTTTTTTCATGGTCTTATATTTTCTATGAATAATTTACTTTCCAATATGATATCGCAAAACACCATTATAGGCCGGCTGACAACCTTCTGAATAAAGTCCGACTTTCGATAGCGGGTAAGCAGCCTCCAACTGACATATTTCCTTTCCGTCTATAAACAGATAGAGGTTATTGTCTTTTTTAACGGCACGTATATTATAAGAGGTCTTCAATAATTCATTGATCCGGATCTTGTCTATATGCCGTGACAGATCCTGCGGGTCTTTATTGATGAATCTCAATGCATCGGTCTTTACCGGAGAGAACGACAGCTTGTTATAGGCCGGATGAGGGGCAATTTCACTTTGGCTGTTCTCCCCAAGAGGATACCATTTCCCGTCTTTCGCATATTCTATCACGAAACGGTCGAACATATTCTCCGCGAAATCATTCTTATCTCCAACATCATGGCGATTCAAATAAAGAGCATCTAACCAGACAGGGCTTTGAAAGCGATAGCCTTTCTCTATAAAGTCTGTATATTTGACATCCGGGTAAATGGTTTTCAGGCATTCCAGAGGAAAACTATATTTCTGTAAGGTTTTACCGTTTTTTACCATTGTAACATCCAGCGTGCGTGTACTGCCGTTAATTACAGCTTTCACATAGTTATCTTTATCTATATAGACCGGATAACCACCTGCAAGACCCTTTTCGGAGAGGTTGGATACCTGAAATGAATATTCATAATTATTCAGCATATCGCCCTTCAGTATCTCTGTTTTATTATTATCCGAAACTTTCAAGCCCTTTGCCGTGCTTTCATATTTTCCGCTGATACATTCCCAACCGGGCATGGTACAATCATAATCATCAAAGCCAAGCGTATATACAATTCCGTCAAAAGCAGCCTTTCCCTCTTTAACAAACAGACCGGGGACACCGGCTTCTGATCCCGGTAGTATTCCTTCAAACCATGACTTTCCCGGAGCAGGAATGCCATCCAGAAGTACTTTCATATTATCCATATTTTTTTCTATTGTAAAGGTATGGTATACTCCAAAGATAAAATCTTCCGGTAAATTAAAAAACTCTTTCCGCTCTTTTCCCTGTATACAAGTTTGCAGATACCAACCGGAGCGGGTTGAATCCAAACCTACATTTATATAATTCTCCGCATCTTTCCAATAGGCTATGACTCCGGCTTCATTTGTGGCATTCACTCCGGCTTCAAACAAATAGGATGTGCCTGATTGTACCTTGTCTAGTAATCCATAAGAAGATTCCTGATTTTGCCATACCAACTCGCCATCGGTAACGCCCCATTGATCGTTTGCCGGGAAAGTCCAGCTTTTTAGTAAAGACGCATCATCAAAAGTATCACCGTAAGTCGGTTTGGCCGGTTCCGGATGATATCCTTTTGTATTGGGGCCGGTTATTCCGTCTACATAAAGTGTTTTATCGAAGAATTGCACACGGTTTATGTATTGTCCGCGAGGTTCATGGTTCTTATTCGCCATATAAATAAGCCACCATTCGAAACCGTTCGGGCCACGCAAAATATTAGGTTGTCCGGGAGTTAAAAGGATGTCGTCTGCTTTATCATCTTTCATATCGAATAAAGAAACATCAAAGAAGTTCGTTCTACTGCCTTTATTCGTTTCAATAGCCAGGACGTTGGGAGCATCATTCCTCAATACGGCAATCTGCTTTTCACTCAAATTAAGTATACAATAATCCGCCCCTTGCTTATTATAAATCCGCTCTCCGTTCAAATATATCTTAGTATCTCCGTCATGGGCTACACGCAAAGCGGCATTCTTTATCGTATTATTTATCTGGAAGGTCTTGCGCAACCATAAGGAAGACGTCTGCCATTCTGTTCCCAGATGACGTGTAGTCGATCCTTCCACATCTTTTGAAGCAAATCCGGATTCCCCCTTTTTCCAACCGGAAGCATTATAATCAGGTTGCATCCAGTTACCTTCCGGCTGTTCTTCCATATAAGCGAAGTACGGCTCATAAGCTTTACCATATCTTAATAAATCCACATAATTTTCTTCCAGGGAAGTCTGATTGGATAAAACTACCGGATAACTATACTTTCCCCCATTCTGGAAAGTCAGTGGAGAATTCGCCTCTGCTACACCTAATTGGTAATTCCCCCATTCTGTCGATGTATGATTAGCATTATACATCATATAATAACGATCTCTGTACTTCATTACCCAGGGGCCTTCAGCTACGCGATTGTCCATTGTTTCCCAAGTGTCGGGTAAGGAAGCAAACTGACATACCGGTTCACCGGAAAACTCTGCCGGTGATTTCATTTTACGTCCCCAGATCGTATTTCCGTCTGTAAAGCGAACCATATACATATATAATTGTCCGTCATCATCTTTAAAGACCATAGGATCGATCCGGTTATCCATCCAGGTTGTTTTGTCCGGTTCCGTATAAGGTCCTAGTATATCTTTACCCTGTGCATGTACAATATGTACGGCATGTTTGTCTTTCCCCCAATAATTGACAGACCAATATAAATGAAAATCTCCGTTCAAATAGAACATATCGTTTGCGTGGATCTGATTATCTCCGGCTCCGCTTCCTTTTGTCCAATCGTTATCCATTGACACTACATGCACCGGAGTCCCCCAATTAACGAGATCTTTAGAGATGTAAAAATCACCATTCGTAAAAACACCTCCGATATAATATTTTCCATTATACTTCACTGCTCCGGCATCAGCAACTCCGGGCAACACTGGGTTCCGGATGTTTTGTGCACACAGGTCTAAACAACAGGAAAGAGCTAATAATAGTATCGCTTTTTTATTGATATTCATGGCAAAGATTATTATAAAAGTATCCTTTAATCTCCATACGAACAATTAGAGTACGAAGATAAAGGATACTTTGTTAACATAAAAAATTAATACATCGGATTCTGCGTCAGTTGCCCTTCACTATTATCCACTTCTATTTGCGGGATCGGCATACGTCTATGTTTACCTATAATGAAGTTGTTAAAATCTGCATCCCGGCTTTTCAACTCGTCAATGCCGGCCTGGGTATCCAGAAGTCCCCAACGTTTCAGGTCAGCCCAACGCCAGCCTTCAAAGCAAAGTTCCAGCGAACGTTCCATTTGCAGACGTTTCATAAAAGTATCTTTTGAATTCAGAGAACTTTTCCACTGGCTTTCTGCTAATTTGACAAGTCCGGCACGTTCTCTGACTTTATCTACATAGCCGGCAGCCTCTGTAATCGAACCTCCCGTTTCCACAATACATTCTGCATAATTCAACAGGATGTCGGCATAACGCATGATGCGATAATTGTTACGGGCAAAATAGTCTTCCGTTTCACGATAATAAGAAGTATTATATTTACGGATATAGCAATCTTCCTTACTTTGTCCCCAGTTATCCCATTGTGTGTTATCATCTGCATCCGCTATTTTATAATATTTTCGGGGCTGTTCCGGGAAATCCTGTGAGAAGCCGTGATACAAAATGCTGCTATACAGACGAAGGTCATTCGAACCATCAGCTCTTTTCTCCTTTAAGAATTCATCCACCAACCATCTGCGTGCTTTTCCGTCTCCCCAGCCAATGCCACTCGGTGCATAAAATTGTGTACGCTGGAATCCCATAGCCATACTTGCGTCATTACCTGTTCCTCCTTTATTCTGATCGTCAAACTGAATTTCAAAAATACCTTCTTTATTATTTTCATCCAGATCCGTAAAGTTATTTTCTCTGTTATCGATCAATCCGTATAGTGAACCTTCCTTATCTATCAACCATTGAAGTTGTTCTTTGGCCTTATCGAATTTGTGTTGCTGCATATAAGCTTTACCCAGTAAAGCTTTCGCTGCACCTTTTGTAGCTCTGCCGACATTGGCTGCATCCCATGCTTCCGGTAGATTTTCTGCAGCAGATAGTAAATCTTTTTCTATCTGTGTCCAGATTTCTTCTTCTGATGCATCCGAAGGCACATAATCAGCATTTGCAGGTTCTAATATCAATGTCCCTTTTTCCCACAGCAAATTGATCTGAAAATACCATAAAGCCCTCATAAAGGAAGCCTGAGCCAATACTTTACTCTTCTGGGCTTCATCCATTTCAATTTCAGGAACATATTGTAAAACCTGGTTACAGCGGTAAATTCCCATGTAGAAGAATTCCCAGTGTTGGTTATTCCCTTCATTGAAATTGTAATTGGTATACAGAAAACGTGTCCAGTCGCCAAGTTCAACCCATGGAGAAGAACTCCATCCTTCATCGGAAGATAAATCGTAACGAAACGATAGCCAACGCATCCAGGTCGGTTCTTTGTAAAGTGCACTATAACAGGCTTTCACTCCGGCTTCTGCATCTGATGCAGTTTTCCAAAAGGTTGGGACAGTTGCTTCATTCGGATTATCTATATCCAACAAATCCGCACTACAAGCTGTACATAATGATAAAGCGCCAACAACTAATAATTCATATATTTTTTTCATATCTTCTCTTGATTATAAATTAAAAGGTCAAATCCAATCCAAACATTACAGAACGGGTATTAGGGAATGCAAAACTGTCTGTTCCTCTATTCCATACATCCTTATTCACAAAATCAGGATCCAAACCGCTATATTTTGTAAAAGTAATCAGGTTGTTCCCAGCTACATATAAGCGAAGTTTATCTATACCAAAGTTGTTCACTAACTCTTTCGGCAGACTATATCCCAATGAAATATTTTTCATTCTAAAGAATGAGCCATTTTCAAGGAAACGATCGCTATCCATCGAATTACGCTGGTCGCCATATATGATACGAGGCGTATTTGAATCTTGATTTACCTGATAAGGTTCTTCCCCTTTGTCGTAACGAATATAGTTCGAGTTATCGTAAAACAAACGTCCCTGCCATTTCGTAACATTGTAAATCTTGTTTCCGAATTGTCCATACCACATCATTCCAAAATCAAAATTCTTCCATTCGGCATTCAGCATGAGTGAGAGTTGCATTTTAGCCCATGGACTTCCACATATTTGACGGTCATCCGCAGTGATATTGGCATTATCATCGGTATCAATATATTTAACATCACCTAATTGAGGACGTTTGCCGTTGATCATGATCGGTTCACCCTTTGAATTCACATAATTGTTAATCTGTTCCTGGGTTTTAAAGATGCCATCTGTTTTATATAAATAGAACATAGATAAAGACTGGCCGATTTCGCTTTTAGCCTGACCTGAGTAATAGACATCTTTTCCATATCCCAGATCTATGACTTTATTGCTTAAGGTTGTTATATTCATATTTACATTATATTTGAAATCTTTTACCTGATCTCTCCAACCGACAGTCATTTCAAATCCCTGATTTTTTAAACTTGCTGCATTAGCTTTCGGAGCTCCTCCCTGATTACCTGTAGACAAAGCAATTGGCATATCGGTTAATACATCATGGGTTTTAGCCACATAATATTCAGCACTCAAACTTAATCGTTGATCTAAGAAAGCGGCATCAAAACCGTAATTCATTGTTTCTTTAGTTTCCCATACCAAGTTGTTATTTACGATTTTAACTTGTGCAGCTCCCGGAACAATAGTTCCTCCCAACAAGGTTACAATACTTTGATTGATCGTTCCTAAATAATCCCATTCACCAATAGATGAATTACCTAGACGTCCCCAGTTTCCTCTGATCTTTAAATCATTGATCCAGGAAATATTAAAAAAGTTTTCTTTTGAAATTCTCCAGGCGGCAGAAACAGACGGGAAGTTACCCCAACGGTTTTCTTTCGATAAACGGGATGTTCCATCACGGCGGAATGTGCCCGTTACATAGTATTTATTATCGTATACATAATTGACGCGGCCTAAATAAGAGATCATTGCACTTTTCTTGATACTGTTAGTATTTTGCTGGTTGCTTTGACCGGCATTAAGTACTGTCAAATAATCATCGGTACCTAATTGTGGAAAGTTCAAACGAGATGCCCATAAGCCTTCCCATTCGTTTTTTTGATAGGTAGTACCTACCACGGCATCAATATGATGTTTCTTGATATCTTTATTAAAGTTCAGCGTATGCTCCACCAACATATTATAGGTATTATCACGTTGCTTCTGACTTTCCGGATCACGGTGTTCCTGGTTCTGAGTCCAGTTACCTTCTCCCCTGAACCATGATTTTTCATAAAAATATAAATCTATACCACCATTGAATTTATAAGATAGAAAATCAAACGGTTTAAATTCCAACCAAACAGAACCATTTAAACGATTTTGTCTTTCTTTCATCTTCTCCAGATTTTCACGGGCTATCGGATTTGTTCCAAAAGTATTATATTTTGCTGCATCTCCATAACCATATCCTCCCGGGTTGTTAGCATCATATACAGGAATTGTCGGCATCATACGAACCACATCATTATATGGGTTTGTCTGTAGAGGGTCTTTGTTTATTAATGAATAAGCCAGATTTTCGCCAAAAGAGAACATGCCTCTTTTACCCTGTGTATTGACACGGAAGCTGTATCTGTCGAAATTATTGCCATAAGAAACACCGTCATTATTATAATAACCGGCAGATACAAAATAATTACCTGAATCTCCACCACCGGAAAGCGATACATTATAATCTTGTACTAAAGCAGTCTTAAATACTTCATCTTGCCAGTCTGTATCAAATTCAGAATGCTGTTGTGTTGTTGTAATACTGGCAATGCCATCTTTTATTGCTTCATTATAGGCAATATCATTATACTTCCTATATTCGGCTGCATTCATTAAATTATAGCGCGGACTCCATTCCAATGTTTCCTTTACGCTGACACCCACTTTCATCGGGCCTTTAGTACCCTTCTTTGTCGTGATAATGATCACTCCATTTGCTGCACGCGAACCATAAATTGCTGCTGCCGAAGCATCTTTCAATATTTGAATAGATTCTATATCTGAAGGGTTAAAATCGACACCCGGCGAAGTGATCATTCCGTCTACGACCCATAATGGGGTATTGTCACTTAATGAGCCAACGCCTCGAATTTCAATCGATGCGTCTTCTCCTGCTTTACCGGTACTACGAACGTTTACACCAGTAGCCAGCCCTTGCAACTGATTAGCGATTGTTCCGGCAGCACTTTTTTTCATTTCTTTTGTGTCTACAACAGCTACCGCACCTGTTAAATCTGACTTTTTCACAGTCTGATAACCAATCACGACTATCTCTTCCAGTGCTTTGGAGTCATCCTTCATCACTACATACAATGGGTTTCCTTTATACGTCATCTCTTGAGAAGTCATACCTATATATGAGAAAACTAATGTATTACCACTTTCTCCCGAGAGAGAGAACTTTCCATCAAAATCAGTTGTCGTACCGATAGTTGTCCCTTTTATTAAAACATTAACACCGATCAACGGCATTTTTTCTGCATCCACTACTGTACCGGAAATAGTTACATTCTGGGCAAATGCTGTTGCCGTAAATACAGTAAAAAACAGAACTAATAATTTCTTAATCATTTTTTATAGAATTAGATTTTAAACTTTGCGAAAGCCGATCTTCCGCCTTTTCAGTTAATCAATATGTATGTGTTTTTTACATACATGAAATGTAAAGATTCAAAGATTACAATACTTATGTCATAGGCTTTTCTTTTTTCACGGTATTACTTATTTTTGTTTAGAACTCTTGGTCGCAAATGTATTTCAATATGACAATAACAGCTACAACTATTTTTCCAATTAATACAATAATAGAATCAAAAAACGCCTTCAGAATATACTCTGAAGGCGTTTGACCCTATTGTTCTATTTTATGATCAGATCGTCTTATTTCACAAAATCCTTAGGTAAGATACCAAATTGTTTTTGGAAACATTTGGTAAAATAGGATGGAGTATTGAAGCCTACCATATAGCAAATTTCATTTACTTTACATTCTCCTTCTTTTAATAATTGTGCTGCTTTCTTTAATCGCTCCAAACGAATGTAGTCGTTCGGAGTCATATCTAATAAGCCTTTTATTTTGCGATTCAAACTTGACCGACTCATATTTAACAAACCTGCCATATCGTCCAAACTGAAATCAGGATTTTGCATATTGTTCATAGTAACATCATTCAGTGTTTTCAGAAATGTTTCATCTGCTTTTGTCATAGCCATTGTATTTGTTTGAACAAATGGAGAATGTGCAAAGGCTGCATGCAATTTCTCACGATTCCTAAGAAGGTTTGCTATAGCCACTTTCAGATATTCAACTGAGAAAGGTTTGTCTACATAAGCATCTGCACCGGATTTTAAACCATCAATTTTTGATTGCATAGTAGTCTTTGCTGTCAATATAATAATCGGTATGTGGCTGTAATTCAGATCAGACTTAATATGGTCGCACAACTCTAACCCGTCCATTTCCGGCATCATTATATCCGAAATCACTAGATTTACCGTGTGATTTTCAAGCACATTCAAAGCTTCTACTCCATTTGTAGCCGTTAAGACCAAATAAACCGGAGATAATTGTTTTACTACAAACGATAACATTTCCGGATTGTCTTCCACGATCAATACGGTATGGCGATTCTGTTTCTGAATTGTTTGTGGCTCTTCTTTTAAAATATTCTGAGTTTCCCGATCATTTTTCATTACTGCGATTGTATGTTCCTGATTAAGGGGTAAAGTTAAAAGGAAACAATTATGCTCTACTGAATCATCCATTGATAATGTTCCATCATGAAGTTCTGCTAATGAACGGGCTAGGGCCAACCCAATACCTGTTCCTGATACCATATTCGACATACCATCTTTATATTGAATAAACGGTTCAAAAACCTTTTCCCGCATATCCAATGGTATAACATTGCCATCATTACAAACAGACAAAACAAAGGTTTCATCTATAGTATTATGCAATAACTTCACATGAATATAGGTCTCAGAATATTTTATAGCGTTTGAAAACAAGTTGCTTACTATCTTTGTCAGACCTTCGCGATCTACCGAGGCGTACAATTGTTTAGGATAATCAATTGTGAACTCCAATCCTTTTTGACGGGCTAAAGGGGTAAAACGTGTATATATTTGTTGTAAAGATTCCGCAATATCACAATTGACAAAGTTCAGCTTAAATTTTTGAGTCTCTGTTTTCCTGAAATCGAGCAACTGGTTGACCAGATCTAACAGACGGTTAGTATTCAGATCCATAATTTCAAGATCATCACGTATTTCCCCCGGTACGTTTTGAGAAACCAGTACATTTTCAAGTGGGCTTTTTATCAATGTCAACGGAGTTCGGATCTCGTGTGCCACATTTGTGAAAAAGTCGATTTTAGCAGTGTACAATTCACGTTCCTTTTCCCGCTCAAACTTTTCCATCGCTTGTTGATGCTTTTGTCTGTTTCTCTTTCTGAAATAATAAATAACCCCAACTATGGAAAATATAAGCAATAAGAAATACAATATATAGGCCCAGGTAGACAAATAAAAAGGAGGGCATATATGAATCTTCAAAGTACGCTCAATTTCATTCCACTTACCGTCACTATTTGAACCTTTCAAACGGAACAGATAAGTTCCATAAGGTAAATTTGAATAATTAATCAAAGCATTTCGTCCCACAGTATACCATTCCTGATCAAACCCTTCCAGTTTATAAATCAGCTGATTCATTTCTGGAGCCTGATAGCTTAATGCGGCCGTATGAAAAGAAAAAGAATTTTGATCAGCATCCAACTCTATTTCTTCCGAACAAGTGATACTTTTCTCTAATGGAGAGTCTTCCCGGTTAACAAGAAGTCGTTTATTAAATAAAAAGAAATCCGTAATGACTACGGGAGGAATAAATCTATTTTCAACAAATGTAGCCGGATCAAATGTTATAAAACCGTTTATACTGCCAAAATAAAGATGTCCTCTCTTGTCTTTATAGCCCGATTGATAATTGAACTGATTGCTGAGTAACCCATTGGCCGTAGTATACACCCGCTTATAATTAGTGTCCGGATTAAAACAGACCAACCCGTTGTTTGTTGTTAACCAGAAATTCCCTTGATTATCCTCCAACATCTTATAAATAATATTACAGGGAAAGCCTTTTGACATATCATAGCGGGTGAAATTTTCTGTTTGAGGATTGAATCGACAAAAACCTGCCCCTTGAGTCATAAACCATAAACGCTTCTGGCTATCTTCATAAATACTAATAACCTTATCATATGGTAAAGAAGTTGAGTCATTATGTTGGTAAACGAAGTTCTTCCATTCTTTACTATTGATATCATAGCGAAACACACCATTTGAGTAAGTGGCTAACCATAAATTACCATTAAAGTCTTCCAATATGTTATAAACAAACATATTGGTCAGTTCCGGGATACGTGTAAAATCATCTGTAGCACGATTATATTTTAATAATCCTGATGTTGTACCGATCCATAAATCTCCGGTCGTAGTTTTGTATATGGAAAAAATATTGTTCGCATCCAGAGAGTTAGCGTCGAGACCTTTCTGATAATGTTTAAGTTGTTTTGTCGATAAGTCTATACGTACTAAACCTCCGGAAAAAGTCCCGACCCACAAATAATTATTGTCCAGGCACAAACCATGTACATTATGATAAATTAACGGATGTTGAAATCGTTTTATCTCTCCTGTTGTGGGATCAAAATGAAACAAACCTTTATCTTCCGTTCCGATCCATAAAGTACCATCATTGCTTTCACAAAATTCACGAACACGACGTCCAAAGTTTTCAATATTTTCTCGTGGATAAAACTTTTCGAAATAAGTCCATTGCCGTGGATAATAATTCACCCCTCCAAAATAAGAGCCAATCCACATACCTCCTTCTTTATCGCGATACAAAGAATAAATTGCATTATCTGATAATGCATAGGGATCATATTCATTTGACGCAGTCAAATGAATATGACTTTCTTTACTCAAATCATAAATATATAAACCAGACTCTGTTCCTACCCATAGTTCCTTATCTGATTTAAACTGAAGATCACGGACATAATAATTCAACAGCCGGCGAACTTTACGCGTTGTCATATTGACTTCTGTCAATCCATTGGAAGAACCGATATACATACAATTGTGGGAGCCTATAATCCGGGTATTTATTATATCATCTTTAAACGGTTCATTGCCATCAACATCTTTAAAAGAAACAGGCTTGGTCTTAAAGTTATCTTCTGTATAGTATAGATTATCATCGTATAGACTAAACCAGCAAGTATTTCCATTAAACCAAAAACGGGTTACATTGGCTAATTTGTTTCCATGTTCATCTCTATCTAAATAATTAGTCAGTTGTTTATCCTGAAGGCGATAATGGAACAATCCCTGATAATCTACGGATATCCATATATCATTATTCTCATCCTCCCCAATCATAGTGACAGCTCGTTCAATCACACTCCCTGTATTGCTAACCACATCAAAACGGGTAAAAGTTTCTAATACAGGGTCGTATATAAATGCGCCGGCATCAGTGCCAACCCAGATTTTACCTGCTTTATCTTCATAGAGAGCCGTTATAAAGTTATTACCTAAATCTGTTTCTTCTTTTTTGAAAATACGAAAAGATAGTCCATCGAAACGGTTTAATCCGTCCTTGGTTCCGAACCACATAAAGCCTTGTTTATCCTGCAAAATAGTATTCACGGTATTTTGAGAGAGACCGTCTTTTATATCCAGTGTTTTAAAGTAATAATGAATATTACTCTGTGCGTGAAGAGTGAACACACACAGGAAATACAGATAAAAAACAAGATTAAAAACCCAAGGTCTTTTCATGATATCATACTGGTATTAAATGGTTCAAAACAATAAACTGTAGCTGAAGCATATTGCTATAACTGCAATTTATACTCTTCTATCTTTCGATACAACGTAGTCAGGCCGATACCCAGCAAACGGGATGTCTCGGTCTTATTGCCGTTCGTGTATTTCAATACCTTCTGGATATGCATTTTTTCAACTCCGCTCAAGTCGAAGCCGGAGTAAGATCCGGAATTCGCCATTTCAGGATGCTGCAAGTTCAACGGGAGCGATTCCGGAGTGAGCGTATTGCCATCGGCTATGATCAGGCTGCGTTCAACAACATTGCGGAGCTCACGCACGTTTCCTTTCCAAACATGTTGTTTCAGGATATTGATATATTCAGGTGAAATAGTTTGAATAATCTTACCTATCTTGGCAGACAGAGAGTCTACAAAAGACTTTATGTGAAGCGGAATATCTTCGATGCGTTCGCGTAGCGGCGGCAGGTGGATTTGAAACACCGACAAGCGGTAGAATAAATCTTCACGGAAATGTCCTTCGGCTATTTCCTTCGACAGATCACGGTTTGTTGCTGCAATGATACGCACATTTACTTTGATAGGACGGGTATCGCCTATCTTGATGAACTCTCCCGTTTCAAGTATACGAAGCAGTTTTGCCTGTAAGTCGAAAGCCATTTCGCCAATCTCGTCCAGGAAGATCGTACCATTGTTCGCCTCTTCAAATAAACCTTTTGTTTCTTTCAGGGCACCGGTAAAGGCTCCTGCCTTATGACCGAACATTTCACTTTCCAACAAGTCGCGGCTAAAAGAAGAACAGTTGATTGCAACGAAAGCTTTTCCTTGCCGGCTGCTATCCTGGTGGATGGATTGTGCAAAGACTTCCTTTCCCGTTCCTGTCTCACCTGTCAGCAAAACCGGAACATCCGTCTGAGCGACTTTGCGTGCCAACGCCATCGCGTCCTGGATAGCCGGAGACTTTCCTACAATCGTATGAAAAGAGTATTGTTGCCCTACCGGTGACTTTGATGCTTTGAGCTGGTTATAAGCCGCCGTTGCTTTTTCCGTTGCTTTTGCAATTAACGGAAGGATTTTGTTATTATCGTCCCCCTTGGTTATATAATCGAAAGCTCCGTTCTTTATGGCTTGAACGCCATCGGGGATATTCCCGTGTGCGGTAAGTAAGATCACTTCTGAAAGCGGACGTAGTTTCTTGAGCTCAGCGACCAACTCCACGCCACTTCCATCCGGCAGGCGAACATCGCACAGCACGACTTCCGGACTTACTTGCTCCAGTTGTTTCAATCCGGCTTTGCAGCAAGTTGCCTGAAAGACCTCATAGCCTTCCAATCCGATAATACGTGACAGTAAATTTAATATTTGTTTCTCGTCGTCAATAATCAATACTTTTCCCATCTTGTCCGGTTTCTAAAAACAACAGCAAATGTACAATATTATTCGTTTCTACAAGAGGGCTATATATTATTATGTGTATTTTAAAGCAGACTGATCAAGGCTTGCTTATTTAGTATCTTTACTTTTCCACGGGAAATACTGATGAAGCCGCTGTCAACAAGTTTGCCTATTTCTTTGGAAAGTGCAGGACGCGTCACACCGAAATACTCTGCCAATTGCACTTGGTTATGCTCCATATCCACTGTATCCTGCCCTTCTTTCAGATGATCCAGTAAATAATATATATAACGGCTACGGATACCTCGGAAAGATAATACACGGAGACGAGTCATGGTGCATTTGTTACAGCTCGTGCTTACACACAAGAAGTTATGAAGCAGCAAAGGCATAGAATGCATCATTTTGAAAAAGGATTCTTTCGCTATTTTCATTAGAACGACATCTTCTTCAACAGAGAATGTGGCAGGGAAGAGGTTCTTTTCGGAAAAGACATGTGGTGTAGCAAAGGTGCGTGGAGCCTGGATCACCTCTACCCGGACTTCTACACCGGAAACATCGACTACATCTACGTTCAGTTTACCTTCCAGCAATACATGTATAGCCTGACAAGGGGAACCCTGATGTATAATGGTTTTCCCTTTTGAGTGATTTTCAATCGTATACTCTAGGTTTTCAAGGAAGTCTTCCTGCATTTTCTGCGTAAAGTTCCTGAACAGAGGTATTTTAAAAATATCGGTAATATCCATTCAGTATCGATTTAGTGTCGGAAATGTTTATACAAAGTTAAGAACATTTCCGACACTGACAAATCACCACTTCGCCATAAATATGCGCGGGTTTATGTTTAACGACAGCCAACCCCAGTCCTGCCAACTGTCTTTACTGCCGCCTTTAACGGCTTCCATTGTCGATGTTCCGAACATGGTAGAATATCCTGCGGATAACTTAACATCTTTCATGATCTGCCAGTCAACCTGAAGATCGATCTCAGAACCTAAACCACGGTCTAAATCTTTCTTATCTACTGTCAGATCGCTGGTAATTGAGAAGTAATGGTAGGCTAATGACAAATTTACTTTTGATGAAGCGTTATAAGCCAGTTTCACCTGATTATCCCATAATCCCGGATTAAAACCTGTTTTGAAAGGAGTGGCATAATAATAGTCCATCGCTCCATAAAACTTATGATGTGTTCCATATAATGGATCAAAAGCCTTATAGTCGGCATCCGGGCCGTCTGTATTACTTGCACCGCTCAAATAATCACTGCCAAGAGCTATGCTCCACTGTGAATTGATCTTGTAAGCAGCATTCAAAGCCCAAAGGAAAGCTGATACATCGCGATTAGCCATGTTCTTTCCGAATTCATAATAGAAAGTTCCGCCAAATGTCCAGTCGCCTGGTGCATAATACAGGTTTGTACCGAGTAATTGCATATATTTAGTGTCGGACTTTTGTGTTTCCGGATCACCGGCTTCCAAACCCAGATTCATGAACATAAAAGAAGCATTGAACGCCTTGCTGCAAACATGTTTATACCATAGTGTCTGCATATTCTTATAAGGTTGCGCACCCGGGTTATAATAAGTTCCACCTGCATTCCTGCTGTCATTGTTCTGATTAAAAGCTAAAATCAAATGTAGTTTGTTTTGAGAGTTTTCATACCCTAGCTTTAGAGCATCATGATAACGGCCAGCTACATTCCAGTCTAATCCACCCAAGATACGCTCATCATCATAGATCAGGGATTGGCGACCTAGTTTGGCAAAGATACCATGACCAAAATCAAGCTGTGCCCAGGCTTCGTTTAATATAAAACGACCATTCTTATCAATCTGCGGGTCTTGTCCCCAGACTCCTACATGTTGAGCGGAAAGGCCGAGAGACAAACGATCGCGTTCGTAGTTCATAGACAGGCGAGCACGATTGCTGATAAAGCCTGTAGCATCTTCTCCTTCATAACGAGGATTGGATGCTCCGTTACGGTATTCCGCCCGTGGACGTATCTGGGCACTCATGGAGAATGTGTTCTCCTTATCTTTAGCTGCTTCGTTTTCGTCAGCTTTCATCCACACCGAACCTAATAATAGTAATCCGGAAAATATAATCATCCGTTTTTTCATATCGATTATGTTTTAAGTTATATAAGTTCAATACTATACTAATACAATACACAAAAAGAATTCCTTTTATTCCATATTATAGACATGTACACTGTTTCCCTGTGCCGAAGGTAGGTAATTTACCCCAAACCAACATATCTGCAACAGGAAAAAGGCGAAGACTAACAATCCAAGAGCTGTCTTATATTTCATGCCCTTATGAAGCCTGAAATGAATATACAGCAAGTTACCCAGCCAGGTTGCAGCCGCCCAGGTCTCTTTTGGATCCCATCCCCAGTAATGCCCCCAGGCTTCTTTCGCCCAGAGTGCCCCGAAGAGCATACCGATGGTAAGGAAAGCCGTTCCCACATATACAAGGTTATCACAGAGACTCATCACATTCGAATCGATCGCCGTCTTTCTCGAACGGAACAGTAAATAGACAGCAACAACCGCTGCTGCCCCCAGCATCGCATAAGCAAACATATATACGATAACATGCGGAGCAAACCACGGACTTTGTAAAGCCGGCATCAATGTCTTATTATGTATCTCCGGTTTGAAAATGTTGATACAGATAAATACAAACGATAAGACCGTGCTAAAAGACAAGATCCATTTATACCGCCAGCGTACATAGGTAATGATCCCGGCTACAGGCAGGAAAAAAGAATACCATAAACGAGTTTCCCCCATCGTACGGAGCGGAGGACGTTCGAGCGACAACCACATCCCGACTATGAAAGTCATAAAAACAGCCAATCCCAATATCGTCCACAAAAGTACCTGCCCGAATTTATTCGGACGATAAGCCATTACAGCCCCAACTGCCCAGCAAGCCACAGCAGGCAAGGCGAAATATATAAAATGACTCCAGTCCATAATCGATCCCATAATCATATCGTTTTTGTAAAGAGGCATACCGAACCGAGCAACATCATCAGGATGCCGGCATATACCACCGGAAGCCACGGATCCCTAACCAATTCAAAGATACTGGTACGGCTCCATTTCCCTTTTGTTTCATCATAGCTTAACTGATAGATTTTCCATCCGCCTATGCTTAGCGGCTTATTCACTTCGATAAGCGCATCCGTCCGTTCCCCTTCCTTGGTGTAAACCGTTACTTCAGAAGCAAAACGTTTTGGCTCGGGTTCCGGCATTACCAGGCTTACCGAGTCGCTTAACGGCAGAGAAACATAAGGAAACATAAAACTTCCACAACTTACCCAGCCGCTTTTTTCTGTCCCGTCCGTTTTATGCCGGGCTTTTACCATCAAAGCCGTTGTTGCCCCTTCCGAATGGAATGCCACAAAATTCATTGTATCGGTTCCACGTACACAAGCGGCCATCGGCAACGAGTTGGTAACTTCAATATCCCAGTCGAGCAAGCTGCCTGATAACGGAGCCGTCTCCACCAATACATTTTCCGGATTATTTTCCGGTAGGGCTTTTCCGGTCGTATTATCTATCGCCAGTAGTTTGGGGGGATATTCATCGATCGTAAACGATTTCAGTTCGATAGCCAGCGGGAGTTCTACCATTTCACCGGCATCATCCGTTGCACGCCATTCAGGGCCTTCCAACGAGGCAGTCATACGAAGACGTTGCAGATCACCGTTACCGAGAATAGCAGCCAGCAGGGTGATGAACAGTCCGGCATGATTCAGTATAAAAGGAATATCTTTCAGACGGAAACGGCTGATCTTACGGATCGTAACCAATCCCAATACAGAAAGGAAATAAAGGAATAAAAGCATAAAAGGCCACGAAACCGTCATTTGCATGAAACCTAACCCTGACAGTAGTCCCCCGTGAGTAACCGTTGCCGAGGGAGCCATCTGCCGGGTAAGTCCCATGATGATAACCAAAACCATCCAGGCCATTAAAGACGTAATACTCGCCGTCAGGCTGTAAAACCATTGCAGGACAACGGCTTTACGGCTCGCGGCATAAATCATTATCAAGAAAAACAAATACACTCCACCAGCTAAGGCGTTGAGGGGATACTGGAAAAGGGTCGCATCCACCTTCCCGGTTGTCAGTTGCAGAACGACTCCGGTAATGAACAGGCCGATACTGATCGCCCATCCTTCGGTATATCCCCACGGTTGCTTCCACATAATCAGATCTTATCAGCTAATCGTTTGTTCGCTTTTGCTTCTTTGATCCATTCGGGCACGACAGTGTTGAGGAACTTTTCCTTTGCCTGGCGCTCTGATGCGATATCCAGACCGATATACTGCTGTGCTTTATCTTTTGTAGAGATATCCGGCATCGGAACCTCATCCGTGTAACCTAATTTAGCTAATACTTTAGATACAGCCAAACGAGCCTGCATCGTCTTATCCAGACCATTACCCAGGATGCGCTGTATTTCCTGCGGAGCATGGAAGGCACCTCCGTGAGAAGCAACACCGAAGTCCCAGCGCCACTGTGCCTGACGGAGCAACTTCAATACCGGAGCCATCTGATCTTCCGATGCCCCCTTATCCCATGCAAATTTAGCTTCGATATGAGCTTTTGCCAATTCAGCTTCCAGGCGGTTACGCATTTCGTTCGCTTTGTTCTGACGTTCGTAAACATTGTTACGCAAAGTCTCTTCACTTTCGCGGTGACAAACCTGGCAGGTACGGTCGATCATGGCCAACGGGCTCATAATATGGTGGTCGCTGTACTTCACGCCACCTTCGCTCTTGTAAGGCATGTGGCAATCGGCACACGATACGCCGCGCTGTGCGTGGATACCCATCATCGACAACTCATAATCCGGATGCTGTGCTTTCAGGATCGGAGTACGGCTCAACTTATGTGTATAGTCTGCGAAACCTTCTTCATCATAATAAGCTTCCATATCTTCCACGGTGAACCCTTTGTCCCACGGGAAAGTCAGGTATTTGCCATCCCCTTTGAAGTAATATTCTACATGGCACTGTGCACAAACCAACGAACGCATTTCCTGTTGGGTAGCTTTCGTAATATCACGTCCCTGACGCTGGAATGCTTCGATCAAAGCCGGACGGCTGATCTGCAGGTTCATTGTAGTAGGCTCGTGGCAATCGGCACAACCGATCGGGTTCACGATCTCGTCACCCATAGCCGCCCATTTTGCCTTATAGAAATTATCCACGCCGACAGCCTGCATCATACGGGGAACATCCGGACTTTTACAAGTCCAACAGGTAGCCGGTTGAGGGCCTTCTTCGGGTGTCATCGGAGAACCGACACGCAAAGTATGACGCATATCATCGATCGCATGCATATGTCCGCGGGGAGTAGAATAATCTTTAGAGAAGGCATATCCTGCCCACAGGATCACCATTTCGGGACGGGCAGCCAATACGTCGACCGCCTGGCTTCCATTGTACTTACTTTGGAAACTGGTATCCATCGTCTGTGTCCATGTGTCATATTCACGCGGATAGTTCGGCTGGAACTTTTCGTTCACCGCCTCGATCCCTGTGATTTCCACCTTCTTATTATTCATAACACTGGCGATCTCCGCCCTCCGTTCGTTGATCGAAGCGGCCAGTACACCCAGTACAAAAACGACTACCATTGTTCCGGCGAACAATAACCAGCCTTGCCATGATTTAAGTTTCTTTTCCATATTCGTTGATTTTTATTTATTCGTTTTACTTCAGCATATCTTTCAGCCATTCAGGCGTATTGGTTTTCGGGTAAGGAACAATGGCCGACGGGGTCGAGGAGAGGCTGTTCGAACCGCCGTGAGGCACATCGCGGTGGCAATCCCAGCAAGCCTTTCCGTCGCCGGCCATTGCCATATTGTGGTCGATCCGTCCGGTATTAACAAACTCGGTATTCAGTTGCGTGTGGCAACGGATGCAGTTGTTCATAATCACTTCGGCACTTTCGTCGATGGCCTTGATCACCTGCGGTTCGCCGCGCATCATAAAAACAGTGGCATGGCGCATACCGTCCATTCCTTTGAAGAACCATTTCTTCGCAGCATTTTCGTGCGGCACGTGGCAGTCGTTGCAGGTGGCGTTACGGCTGTGCGAACTATGGTTCCAGGTGGCATAATAAGGCCCCATGATATGGCAGTTCACACAGGTAGACGGCTCATCAGACAAGTAACTCCAGGCCTTCGATACATAAAATGTATAAAAGCCTAAACCGCAGATCGCTCCCCCGGCAATAATGGCGAACAGTTTCCACCGCCTTGTGGGGAGAATCGAGTTTATTATCTCTTTTATCTTCATACAGCCTTAATTAAAGTTTAATTGATTGCAAATATCTTAATTCGGATACAAGTAAAGTGTAATAAATATTACATTGCACGAAAATTATGCATCAAATGAGAAAAGTTTTATTCATGGCAGTTTCCGCACTGCTGATATGCACATCATGTGTAACGAAAAAGAAATACTTAGAGGCTGAAAACGGGCGGCTGGAAGCTATCGGCCGCGGCAATGCATTACAGGAACAACTTGTCGACTGTAAAGATACCGGTGACAAACTTAATGAACGGCTTGCCGCTCTCCAGCGCGATACGGTTCGGATGGGTAACAACATCCGTAATTACCAGACAATGCTCAATTCGAACATGACACAGCAAGAGAAACTGAACGCTCTCCTTAGCCAGAAGATGGAAGAACTGAACGAACGTGAACGGACGATCAACGAATTGCAGGACATGATCAATGCCCAGAATGAGAAAGTTCAAAACCTGCTAAGCAGCGTAAAGGATGCATTGTTGGGTTTCGGCAGCGACGAACTGACCATTACCGAGAAGGATGGTAAAGTATATGTTGCCATGTCGGATAAGTTATTGTTCGAGTCGGGTAGTGCACGTGTAGACAAGCGGGGTAAGGAAGCATTGGCTAAATTGGCTGAAGTCCTCAATAAGCAAACGGATATCGATGTATATATCGAAGGCCATACCGACAGTAAACCGATCAACACGGCACAGTTTAAGGATAACTGGGATCTGAGCGTGATCCGTGCAACTTCGGTTGTCCGCATCCTGACAAAAGATTACGGTGTTAATCCATTGCAGATACAGCCTTCCGGCCGCGGGGAATATATGCCGGTTGCCGATAATGAATCGGCTGAGGGACGCAGTAGGAATCGCCGGACGGAAATTATTATGGCTCCTAAATTGGATAAACTTTATCAGATGTTACAATAGTCGCTTTACTTTTCTCTTGATAGAAAAGTAATAAAAAAACAAGGTTCCATCAGCTTCACTCTTCCTCTACATTAAATGTAAAGATGACCGAAAAGCCGGTGGAGCCTTGTCTCCTCTTAGTTGTTCTTCCTCTCAATTTCAAAAGCAGTCCACTCCAGTTCTTTGGGTGAACAAGGATACCAAATATCCATATCTTCCCCACCCTGTTCTTTTGTCAAATGGATCAGATAAGTATATATTTCCAAAAATATACGTCCATTTCGATCCTGTATACTGGAATAATAATTACCTATATCAGTCATTTCCGGTGTTGAATATCCCATCCTCATATCAGTAACCGGAAAAAGCATTTTATCTTCTTTTTCTTCCACTTTTACCATTGCTTTATGAATATAATATAGATATGATTTATCATACCCGGACTCCTTTACAACCAGTTCCGGTAATGTTCCTTTATAGACATTCAAAGCATAACAAGTATTAAAACCTTTTATAATCAGACTATCCCCGATTTCTATCGGCAAATAGGTTATTTGAGGTTCTGAAGGATCTACTTTATCTGCTGACTGTAAATCATCCTTTGAACAAGCCGCTAAAACCAAAACAAGCAACAGGCTAAACACAAAACATTGTTTCTTCATATAATTATATCATTAATATTTATACTAAAAACGGCATGCCTTGTTTTATATTGCATGACAGTAATATTATGTTTGTAAGACTATTCATTACAGGCTTCTGAATATTCATCAAAATATATCTTTACTAGTTTACCCTTTGACGGAATTAAAGGATGTTTTTTTATAAAGATATGAGCCTCGAAGCTGATAATGACTGATACAATTGTTTTTGGTGCAGTTGCTCAGGATTACTGACTCTAATATATTTAGACTCTGATTGAAATATTAATTTGATTTATTCTAGTGTGATAATCTGTCATAAAGTTTATTATATGGCTGTTTTAGTATCTGGCATGTTGGATGAATTGATTGAATTAGAAAAAGGATGGTTACAATATTTAACAGTATTGCCATTGATATCAGTTCCTAAATTTCGTTTTAAACGAATTTGAACTTCGTTTAAAACGAAATTATTTTTCTTTTAAATGAAGTTAGGGTTTATTTAAGATGAAATATTTGTTAATTATAGTTGAATATGATCGTTTTTGGATGATTTTATCACTTGATATTTATGTTATTTAGCAGAATTATTTTCTGGAAGAGATGAAAATGCATGTGCAGTTTGAATGACATATTTATGTGGAGACGGCCTTTTATAACCACTTTGTTTGTTTTATATCAACAAAATGGAATAAAAGCTGTATTTGCTTTATAAAAAGCAGAATAAAGATGTTTTCAATCTTCTTTAGAATTGAATGAAAAACAATATGCCTAATCAGAGGTATGTACAGCCTGCTGACGATAGAGGTAAAATGACATTTTGATAAACAGAGTCAAATATTAGCAGTTTTGATTCTATTGCTAGACTGGATTATAGAAAGATAAGCTATTCCACTCGATTTCTTTATTTCAAGAACTCTTCCGTCTTTCGGAAAAACTCCGCAATATGTGCCCCGTCCACAAACCCATGATGTACGTAGATTGCAACCGGGATAACCAACTTTCCTTCACGGGTCACTGCTTTTCCTACATTCAGCAGCGGATAGCTGGAGCCGCTTTTTCTTTCCTGCGTATATGTGATTGAGGTAAAATAAAGGTCGGGAGTGGCACTTACCAGAATGACGCTATACCGGCTGTCTTCCGTTGCGACGTTTTCTGCCTCGTAAGGATTACCGTCTTCCGGTATCGTGTCGATGATGTGGCGCGCTTCCTTATAAAAGGCATCGAAATCCTCTATCCAGGGGATTCTCACGGTAAAGAATTTTCCATTTTGGTGCATGCGTATCGGGCATAGAACGTCGACAGTATCATAGCAGATAATCTGCCCGCTATTATTTATCCTGAACCGTAACTCCTTTATTTCATTGGCTGCCCGCAGGATTGCATACAAATAATGGAGGAAGAACGACTGCCCGTTCTCCTTCGCCCGCTGTCTGGCTCCGGAACATTCCACCTCGGAAGTGATGGATATGCTTGGATTTTCAAAGTTTCGGAAGAAATTGAAATTCTCTTTTCGTTCCCAACTCTCAAAATCAATGATTTGCTTCTTGGGATAAACAGGTTGTGAGTTCATTGTATATACTATGTTTTACAGATTGATTACAAAGATAGCTATTTCATTTTGATAAGCTGACCTTTTCAAAATGGAAGGGTTCTTCTTCCTGCTGATTTTTCCAGATAAACTATATCTTATTGATAACCTTTGTGTTACATGGTTTGCCCGTTTTCTGGCACGCCTTTGGCATATAAGAAGGCGAACGAATAATAGTAACAATAAAAAAAGATTGAATTATGAATGACTATGTATCTTTTGGATTTCTATGTGTAGTGGGAGTGGCCTGCTACTGGTTTTTCTTTAAGTGTGTAGATTGGTTTGAGAAGATTTAAAAAAGAAGGAGGAAACGATGTTTACAGCTTTATTTATACTCTGTGTAGTAATCTTCGGGTATCTGATGTATGTGTTGATCAAACCCGAAAAGTTTTAATCGTAATTTAAGGTGAAAAGATGAATACGGAATTAATCGGTAGTATTGCGCAAATTGTACTTATGGTCGTGTTGGCCTATCCGCTGGGGATGTACATTGCCAAAGTATATAAGGGAGAGAAGACTTGGCTGGATTTCATGGCTCCCGTTGAAAAATGGATTTACAAACTTTGCGGGATCAACCCGAATGAAGAAATGAACTGGAAGAGTTTCCTGAAAGCTCTTCTTACGATCAATGTTTTTTGGTTTTTCTGGGGAATGGTGCTGCTCTGCACACAGAAATACTTGCCGTTGAACCCCGACGGTAACGCAAGCCAGAGTCCTGATCTGGCATTCAATACCTGTATCAGTTTTATGGTGAACTGTAACCTGCAACATTATAGCGGTGAAAGCGGCCTGACCTATTTTACACAGTTGTTCGTTATCATGCTGTTCCAGTTCATTACGGCGGCAACCGGTATGGCGGCACTGGCCGGAGTCTTTAAGGCGATGGCGGCAAAGACGACGAATACGATCGGTAACTTCTGGAATTATCTGGTGAAAAGCTGTACCCGTATCCTGTTGCCTATGTCATTGATAGTCGGTTTTATCCTGATCCTGCAAGGTGTCCCGATGGGATTCGACGGGAAAATGGCCGTGACGACTATGGAAGGAACGGAACAACTGGTTTCGCAAGGGCCTACGGCTGCAATCGTCCCTATCAAACAGTTAGGAACCAACGGTGGTGGTTATTTCGGGGTGAACTCTTCGCATCCGTTGGAAAATCCGACCTACCTGTCTAATATGGTGGAATGCTGGGCTATCCTGATCCTGCCGATGGCGATGGTCTTTGCACTGGGCTTTTACCTGAAGCGCAAAAAACTGGGTTATACGATTTTCGGTGTGATGCTGTTTGCTTACCTGGCGAGCGTGGCAATCAATACATATTATGAGATGAACGGCAACCCCAGGATAACGGAAATGGGGATCGACCAAACCTGCGGGGCGATGGAAGGAAAAGAAACCCGTTTGGGCCCGGCTGCCACCGCGCTATGGAGTTGCACGACAACGGTAACATCCAATGGCTCTGTGAATGGTATGCACGATAGCACGATGCCGTTGTCGGGAATGATGGAAATGCTGAATATGCAGATCAATACCTGGTTCGGCGGTGTAGGGGTTGGATTTATGAACTACTATGCTTTCCTGATCATCGCAGTTTTTATCAGCGGGTTGATGGTAGGACGTACGCCGGAATTCCTCGGAAAGAAAGTGGAAGCACGTGAAATGAAGATCGCTACGATCGTGGCGCTGGCTCACCCGTTCGTGATCCTGATCTTTACCGCTATTTCAAGTTATATATATGTCAATCATCCGGCTTTTGTGGAAAGTGAAGGAGGGTGGCTGAATAATCCGGGCTTCCACGGGCTCAGTGAAATGCTTTACGAATATACGTCGGCTTCAGCCAATAACGGTTCGGGCTTTGAAGGATTGGGCGATAATACCTGGTTCTGGAATTTTACAACCGGTCTGGCACTGATCATCTCCCGTTATCTGCCGATCGTAGGACAGGTTGCCATCGCGGGACTGCTGGCACAAAAGAAGTTCATTCCGGAAAGTGCCGGAACGCTTAAGACCGATACGGTGACGTTTGGTGTGATGACATTCTGCGTGATCTTTATCGTTGCCGCCCTGTCGTTCTTCCCGGCGTTGACATTAGGCCCTATTGCCGAGTATTTTAGCATTTACTAATTAGCTGATAGTTTAATAAAGAATAAGATGAAAGAGAATAAATCCGCTTCTTTGTTTCCGAAGGAGCTTGTTATAGAAAGCATGAAGCAGTCGTTCGCTAAATTAGACCCGCGGACGATGTTTCGTAACCCGATCATGTTTATCGTTGAGATAGTAACGTTTGTCATGCTGGTCGTTACCATCTGGGCTGCTGCTACGGGAGCAGAAAACCAGGGGACATTCGGGTATAACTTATTTGTTTTTGTTGTGTTGTTTCTCACCCTGCTCTTTGCCAACTTTGCCGAAGCGATCGCGGAGGCACGCGGCAAAGCCCAGGCGGACAGCTTGCGTAAGACGCGGGAAGAGACGCCGGCCAAACTGGTTATCTCAAACGGCTCTGTCTCTGTGGTGAGCAGTTCCAAGTTGAAGAAAGGGGATATCTTTATTTGTGAAGCAGGCGACACGATCCCGTCGGACGGTGAAATAATCGAGGGTCTAGCCTCTATCGACGAAAGTGCGATCACTGGTGAATCTGCTCCGGTAATCCGTGAAGCCGGGGGCGATAAAAGTTCCGTAACGGGTGGTACGAAAGTACTTTCCGACCAGATCAAAGTGATGGTGACTACCCAGCCGGGCGAGAGTTTCCTCGATAAGATGATCGCGCTGGTGGAAGGTGCTTCCCGGAAAAAGACGCCGAACGAGATTGCCCTGACGATCCTGCTGGCCGGCTTCACTTTGGTATTCGTGGTTGTTTGCGGCACATTGAAACCTCTTGCTGATTATTCGAATACGCAGATTACTATTGCTGCTTTCATTTCCCTGTTCGTCTGCCTGATCCCGACAACGATCGGTGGCCTGCTGTCGGCTATCGGTATTGCGGGAATGGATCGCGCGTTGCGTGCCAATGTCATTACCAAGTCCGGAAAGGCGGTGGAGACTGCCGGGGATATCGATACCTTATTATTAGATAAAACGGGAACCATTACGATCGGTAACCGCAAAGCGACACAGTTCTATCCGGTAGCCGGTATCGACGAACAGGCATTCGTACAGGCTTGTTTGCTGGCTTCCCTTTCCGATGAAACGCCCGAAGGTAAATCGATTGTCGAACTGGGACGTGAGAAAGGTATCCGCATCCGCGACCTGAGCACTTCCGGCTCCAAGATGATCAAGTTCACGGCAGAAACCAAATGTTCGGGTGTCGACCTTAAAGATGGTGTCCGTATCCGTAAAGGTGCTTTCGACGCAATCCGCAGGATGAGTGAAGCGGCCGGAAATAAATATCCGCAGGAAGTGGCCGAACTTGTACAGAAAATTACGAGCAACGGCGGTACTCCGCTGGTCGTTTCGCAGGATGACTATATTATCGGTGTGATCGAATTGCAGGATATTATCAAACCCGGCATCCAGGAACGTTTTGAACGTTTGCGCAAAATGGGAGTAAAGACGGTAATGGTTACCGGAGATAACCCTTTGACGGCAAAATATATCGCTGAAAAGGCGGGTGTAGACGATTATATCGCCGAAGCCAAGCCCGAAGATAAGATGAATTATATCAAGAAAGAGCAGGAAAGCGGTAAGCTGGTCGCCATGATGGGTGACGGTACGAACGATGCTCCGGCACTGGCACAGGCAAACGTCGGGGTAGCCATGAACAGCGGTACGCAGGCGGCAAAAGAAGCCGGCAATATGGTGGATCTCGACAACGACCCGACCAAATTGATCGAGATCGTGGAGATCGGTAAGCAGTTGCTGATGACACGCGGTACATTGACTACTTTCAGTATTGCGAACGATGTGGCCAAATATTTCGCTATTGTCCCGGCCTTATTCATGGTGGCTATTCCCCAGTTGGGAGCACTGAATGTCATGCACCTGCATAGTCCGGAAAGTGCGATCCTGAGTGCGATCATCTTCAATGCGATCATCATCCCGATCCTGATCCCGCTCGCTTTGAAAGGGGTTGCTTATAAGCCGATCGGGGCTTCAGCCTTGCTACGCCGTAACTTATTGATATACGGTGTAGGTGGTGTAGTTGCACCGTTCGTTGGAATAAAATTAATTGATATGGTTGTCAGCCTGTTTATGTAATCAACAACAAAAAAATTAAAGATCATGATATCGAACTTAATAAAGTCATTAAAACTTACAATAGCCTTCTGTGTGCTGTTCAGTGTCTGTTACATATTTATATTGTGGGCGTTTGCCCGGGTTACTACTCCCAACAATGGTAATGCTGAAGTCGTGGAGTTGAACGGGAAGGTGGTAGGAGCTGCGAATGTAGGCCAGTCCTTCACCCAGGATATTTATTTCTGGGGACGCCCTTCCTGCGCGGGTGACGGCTACGACGCAACGAGTTCAGCCGGAAGCAATAAAGGCCCTTCCAATGAAGAATACCTGGCGGAGCTGGAAGCACGTATCGATACTTTCCTTGTACATCATCCGTATCTGAAACGCGCAGAAGTTCCTGCCGAGATCGTTACAGCCAGTGCTTCCGGCCTCGATCCGCACATCTCGCCCAAAGCGGCTTATGTACAGGTTCAGCGTGTGGCTGCTGCGCGCGGTGTTACTCCCGAACAGTTGATGGCGATTGTAAATGCCAACATTGAAGAACCTTTATTAGGGCTCTTCGGAACGGAGAAAGTGAATGTCTTAAAGTTGAATGTGGCTGTCGAAAAAGCCCTGGGTAAATAATGAATCTTTACAAAACAAATAAATAACAACATGAAATCAATATTGAAAAAGATGGCTGCCGTAGCAGTGATATTCTCTGTAACTTCTTTGTCTTCTTCTTCCATAATGCAGGCGCAGGTAGGAGAAAAAGATGTAAACTTTACCGTCCAGGGGGATCTGGTCAGTTCATATGTCTGGCGTGGAATGTACCAGACGAGTGCGAGCTTCCAACCGACCTTCGGGTTAAGCATCGCGGGCTTTTCGCTGACTGCCTGGGGATCGACCGACTTCACCGGAGTAAACGAAAACTCCGGCTTGGGTGCAAAGGAGATCGACCTGACTGCCGCGTATACTTTCGGAAACACCGGACTAACTTTGTCGGTCGCCGATTTATGGTGGGCAGGACAGGGAGCCGGGAAGTATTTTAATTTTAAAAGTCATGAAACTGCTCATCATTTTGAAGGTGCTATTGCTTATTCGTTGCCGGTAGCGAAATTTCCGTTATCAATTGCCTGGTACACTATGTTTGCCGGCATGGATAAGAATAGCCATGATGAGCAGGCTTATTCTACGTATGTGGAGTTGAACTATCCGTTCAATGTGAAAATGGTCGATCTGAATGTGACTTGCGGGTTTACTCCGTGGAATGCTCCGCAGTATCTGACGAATAGTTTTGCAGTAACGAATGTTGCGCTTAAAGGAACGACCGCAATAAAGTTCAGCGATTCATTTTCTTTGCCTATTTTTGCACAAGCCATTTGGAATCCTCGTCTCGAAGATGCCCATCTGGTTTTCGGATTCACATTGAAACCGTAATACAGAAAGACGGATGAACAGGGAACAGAGTGTACAGCACTTTCTCGACTTGCTGAAAAAGTCGCGCCGTGGTAACTTCAAGATCTACATCGGTATGATTGCCGGTGTAGGCAAATCGTACCGGATGCTTCAGGAGGCACACGAGCTGCTTCGTAGCGGCATCGACGTACAGATCGGTTATATAGAGACACATGGACGGGGCGAAACAGAGGCGTTGGTAGATGGGTTGCCCCAGATACCGCGCCGTAAGTCTTTTTATAAAGGAAAGGAAGTGGAGGAAATGGACTTGCAGGCAATTCTGAGCATTCACCCCGAAGTTGTTATCGTGGATGAGTTGGCGCATACCAATGTAGAAGGTAGCAAAAACGAAAAGCGATGGCAGGATGTGATGGATATTCTCGAAGCGGGTATCAGCGTGATTACCGCAGTGAATATCCAGCATCTTGAAGGGTTGAATGAGGAAGTGCAGGACATTGCCGGAATAGAGGTAAAAGAAAGGATACCGGATAGCGTATTGGAGCAGGCCGACGAAGTCGTGAATATCGACCTGACCGCCGATGAACTGGTGAAACGCCTGAAAGCCGGGAAGATATACCGTCCGGAGAAAGTGGAAACGGCCCTGAATAATTTCTTTAAGTCGGAAAACATTCTTCAGCTTCGCGAACTGGCCTTGAAGGAAGTGGCGTTGCGGGTGGAGAAGAAGGTGGAAAATTCGGTGCCGGTCAATACCGGGGTGCGGCATGAGAAATTCCTGGCTTGTATCAGCAGCAATGAACGTACTCCCCGGAAAGTGATACGGAAAGCTGCACGGTTGGCTACCCGTTATAATACAAAGTTCTTTGTCTTATATGTGCAGACGCCCCGGGAGAGTATCGACCGGATACCGTTGGCCAACCAGCGTTATCTGTCGAACCATTTCAAACTGGCTACCGAATTAGGAGGGGAGGTGATCCGGATACAGTCCGAATCGGTCACCGACAGTATCGTTCAGGTGTGCAAAGAGAAAATGATAACTACTCTTTGTATCGGAAAGCCTTCCTTTAGCATACGTTCCTTGTTGTTCTCGTCGTATCGCTACCGGAAATTGCTGAATAGTTTGTCGCAGTTGAATATTGATTTAATAATAATAGCGTAGTATGAATAAGTCAGTTAATCTGAAGATTAAAACAAAGCTTATCTCCGGGATAGGTTTGTTATTCGTTATGATCGTATTGTTGGGAGGCCTGGCGGTAAAGAACATCAATAATATGTCTGTCGATACCCAGAATATCCTGGCGGACAATTACAATTCACTTCTTTATTCCAGGAGGATGTTGAGCGCCCTCGAACGTATCAAGACAGACCCGGTAGCCCAGGCAGAGTTCGCTAAGAACCTGGAACTGCAAAAAAAGAATATCACGGAGGTAGACGAGAATCTGGCAACGACGCATCTGGCAGCCCAGTATGAAGCCATGCATAAGGAACTGAACGATACGACTATCCAACGTGTGCGCATGGCCCTGAACGATATCATGAGCCTGAATATGGCAACCATCTACCGTAAAAGCCAGATTGCCGAACATACGGCCGACCGTGCCTTGTTGTGGATATGTGTGATCGCCATCATCTGCATCCTGACGGCTTTTGCCTTCCTGATCCGTTTGCCCCGGTCGATCAATACGCCGATAAGGAAACTGACGGATGGCATCATGGAGATAGCCAACCATAATTATGAGAAGCGGCTCGACCTGGGTAAGTACCAGGAGTTCTCGGAAGTTGCGAATTCTTTTAACCGGATGGCCGAACGCCTGACCGAATATCGTAAAAGTACACTGGCAGATATCATCCAGGCTAAGAAATATATTGAAGCGATCGTGAACAGTATCACGGAGCCTATTATCGGTCTCGACGACAACCGCTCGATCCTCTTCGCCAACGACGAAGCACTTACGATCCTGAATCTGAAACGTGACATCGTGATCGGTAAATCCGCCGCCGAACTGGCCTTGAAGAACGACCTGCTCCGTCGCCTTGTCCGCGAGCTGATCCAGCCGGACGAGAAAAAGGAACCGTTGAAGATATATGCCGATAACAAGGAAAGCTATTTCCAGGCAAAATACATCCCGATCCGTGTGACCGACGAGAACGGAAAAGAAAACCAGTATGTAGGAGACGTGATCCTGTTGAAGAACATTACGGAATTTAAGGAACTGGACTCTGCCAAGACGACATTTATCTCTACAATCTCCCACGAACTTAAGACTCCTATCTCTGCCATTATGATGAGCTTGAAGCTATTGGAAGATAAACGGGTTGGAGAAATGAATGACGAACAGTTGGCCTTATCCCAAAGTATCAAAGACAGCAGTACACGTTTATTGGAGATAACCGGCGAACTGCTTAAAATGACGCAGGTGGAAACGGGTAAGCTGCAACTGAACCCGAAAATTACCAAACCGATAGAATTGATCGACTATGCGATCAAGGCTAACCGTGTGCAGGCGGAACGCTTCGGCTGCCATATAGAAGTGGAGTATCCGGAAAAAATCTCGAAGCTGTTTGTCGACAGTGAGAAAATAGCCTGGGTATTGACGAACCTGCTATCGAATGCCATCCACTACACACCGGAGAACGGACGTATCATCATCGGTGCCCGTCAAATAGATAAGACCGTCGAGATCTTTGTACAGGACTTTGGGAAAGGTATCGATCCGCGTTATCACCAGAGTATTTTCGACCGTTACTTCCGTGTTCCGGGTACGAAGGTACAAGGCAGTGGCCTCGGACTGGCAATCAGCAAGGACTTCATCGAGGCCCACGGCGGCACCATCCATGTAGACAGTGAGATCGGCAAAGGAAGCACATTTGTAATCAGGTTTAACGTGTAAAAGAGAAGTGACCGGAACTATCTTTTTCTTATAAGACGAAAAAATGCCAGTACCGGCTGCTTAGTTAAGCAGTTGATACCGGCATTTATCTTTTGTTTATTTACTTTTTATCTTTCAGCAAATCGCGTATCTCCGTCAATAACTGAATGTCAGCAGGAGGAGCAGGGGGCGCAGCCGGAGCTTCTTCTGTCTTCTTTTTATTCAGGGCATTCATCCCTTTGACCATCATAAAGATTGCAAAAGCAATGATGATGAAGTCGAAAGTGACCTGGATAAAGTTCCCGTAGTTGATCGTTACGGCAGGAGTGATCACTTTGTCTCCTTCCATCACTGCGTGCTTCAGCACAATTTTCAGGTCGGTGAAGTTTACACCGCCAACCAGTACTCCAACGGCAGGCATGATGATATCTGCAACAACTGAAGATACGATCTTTCCGAAAGCACCACCGATAATGATACCGACAGCCATGTCGACGACGTTGCCGCGCATGGCAAACTGTTTAAATTCTTGTAAAAATTTCCCCATATATATTCGCCTTTTTTATGTTATAACCGTAATGGTTTGAATTTGGTTGCGAATATACAATATTTTGTTAAAAAAATCAGGCAAGAATTAGCTTTTCTATATCTTCATCCGGTGTGCTGATTGTCCCGATCCCGAAGTTTTCAACCAATACCTGTGCGATATTCGGTGAAAGGAATGCCGGAAGTGTCGGCCCCAGGTGGATGTTCTTAACCCCCAGACTCAGCAGGGCCAACAGTACAATGACGGCCTTCTGTTCATACCATGCGATATTGTAAACGATCGGCAACTGATTGATATCTTCCAACCCGAAGGCTTCCTGCAATTTCATGGCGATAACAGCCAGTGAGTAACTGTCGTTGCATTGTCCGGCATCCAGTACGCGGGGAATGCCGCCTATGTCGCCGAGCGGCAGTTTGTTATAACGGTATTTGGCACAACCGGCAGTCAGGATCACGCAATCGGATGGCAATTCGCTGGCGAACTCGGTATAGTAGTTACGGCTTTTCATTCTTCCGTCGCATCCGGCCATGACGACAAATTTACGGATAGCTCCGCTTTTTACGGCATCGATCACTTTATCGGCCAGAGCCATGACCTGATTGTGAGCGAATCCCCCGGTGATCTGTCCGTGTTCAATTTCCGTCGGAGCCGCACAACGTTTGGCATGTTCAATGATTTCAGAAAAGTCTTTTGTCTTACCGTCTTCTCTCGATGGAATATGTTTCCATCCCGGAAAACCGGTCGAGTTGGTTGTATAAACACGATCCCGGTAAGAAGCTCCTTCCAGTGGCGGGACGATACAGTTTGTCGTGAACAGGATGGGGCCGTTGAAGCTCTCGAACTCTTCCCGTTGCTGCCACCAGGCATTTCCGTAGTTACCGACAAAATGTTTGTACTTCTTGAATGCCGGATAATAGTTTGCCGGCAGCATCTCGCTATGCGTATATACATCGACGCCTGTCCCTTCCGTCTGTGCAAGCAGCTCTTCCATATCTTTCAGGTCATGACCGCTGATCAGGATCGCCGGATTATTACGTACTCCGATATTAACCTGTGTGATTTCCGGATTACCATAGCTGCTCGTATTTGCTTTATCCAGCAATGCCATTGCCTTGACACCCTGACTTCCGGTTTCCAGAACTAAGGCCGTTAGTTGTTCGGCAGAAAGGTCTTTCCGTAAGGTTTCGGCCAGCGCATACTGGATGAACTGATGCAGACCTTCCTCTTCGAATCCCAGGTTTCCGGCATGTTCGACATAAGCTGCCATTCCCTTCAATCCATAGATGATCAGTTCTTTCAAAGAACGGATATCGGGATTGGCCTCACGAAGTACACCGACCGTCAGCGCCTTTCCTTCAAAAGAACTTTCATCCCCTTTCCAGACCAGTTCATCGATAACCGGTAACTGAATACCATGTCTGCCGGCCTCTTCTTTTAGTTGATCTCTCAATTGCAAACCGTTGACAATCCGTTTAGTAATACTTTCTATATCGAAGTTTGCATTTGTAATAGTAGAGAAAAGAGCATCGACAACGAAATGATCGACATGCGCGGAAACTTCTATTCCCGCATTCCGTAGCCGGGTAGCTACAACGGATACGCCTTTGGTAACGAACAAGAGTAAGTCCATGCGGTTGGCGGTTTCATCATCTTTTCCGCAAACGCCCTTGATTGTACAACCTGTACCTTTCGCAGCTTCCTGACACTGAAAACAAAACATTTTAGCTTCCATACTTTATCTTTATTTATTGGTTTATTGTTTCTGGATACAAAAGTAGGAGAGCCTGGTTTCTTATATTGTACCAAATGTTACAAACGTGAATATATTTTTAGATAAATACGGTTGTACTTTTATTTGTATACAAGGAGGGATACATGTTTCAGCACTATGTCATTTTATCTATATGTTTACAAATCTGTTTCATCATAGTGAAACACTTGTTTCACCTGGGAGAAACAGTTGTTTCACTATGATGAAACAGTATCAATGATACTGCTTTCGTAAAAGCATATGGAGGTTGTTTATATGCACTACAGCGAATGTGTACTGCCAACAGTATCGGTAACAATTTACCTTTGCAGGAAAATAAGGTTTCTTCCATATCTTTTGTTATATTTGCCTGTATATATAATTGAATATGATTGCAATACTTTCTGAATCCGTACTGTTTAAAAATATCTCTGATAAAGAGATTGCCGATTTGCTGGAAACTGCAGCCTATCGGGAGGCTGCTTACCAGGCAAAGGATGTCGTAGCCCTTCAGGGAGCACCCTGCAATCACCTGATGATTGTCCTTAGTGGACTCTTGCAGGGGCAAATGGTGAATGACGCAGGCAAACTCGTTGTTATAGAAGAATTGCAGGCTTCTCAATTGCTGGCGCCGGCTTTCTTGTATGCACCGAAAAACAATCTTCCGGTAAATATTATAGCGATGGAAACGTCAGAGATTTTATTTATCCACCGGGATGATTTTACGCACTGGATGCAACTGAACAAACAACTTCTTCAAAACTTTCTGATGCTCATATCCGGAAGGAGTCATTTCCTGAGTGATAAGATCATGTTTTTGTCTCTGAAGAATATAAAGAATAAGATTGCAGATTATTTGCTGCGTAAATTATCGGATACCTCACCGGATGTAATTCATTTGACTGAAACGCAGCAGGAAATAGCAGACTCGTTTGGTGTTACCCGTCCTTCACTGGCGCGTGCATTGGCAGAGATGGAGCAGGAGGGGATTATTGCTATAGACAGGAAAGTGATAAAAGTTTGTAATATGCAGCTTTTGAGACAGATGGGACAATAAAGAATCCAATTGTAAGAGATTTGCCAGCCAATATACTTAATAAGGATTAAAAGAAATTAATCCATCAGTCCAATATACCGACTTCGGTCGGCTTTTAATTATCTTTGTAACTGAATTTTAGAATAGCGCCACAAATCGACCACTTATAGTATCAAAACCAATAGTTTTCTGTTTAATTTTATAATATCAGTCAAAGTAGAACTTTATTTAATTACATGATGAAAAAGGATTTATTTATTAGGATACTAATTCTATGGGGATTATTAACTGGATTTACAGAGATACATGCAACCGGAGATGTGACGGGACCAGATATGTCCAGTGATATTGTCTATACACTTCCAATAGAGAAAGTGACTCCGATTTATGGCAGTCGCTATAATGGTACAATTAATAGTTTTAATATTAATGACAATTGGGGAGGAAAGACAACACCTTCATTTGCGCTGACTGAAGATGACTTTAATCTTATTAAATTATCGAATTTCGATTACCATCCATTGACTTTTTATGGTTCACCAGCCGACTTATCGACGGCAGCATACATAAATATAGATGCATTCTTTAGTAGGGATGTCAGTACTGTTGGAATAAAATTATATCCGTCAGGTGATACTGATTATGAGTTTACCAGTAATAAAACATATAAAAAGGGAAAATGGCATTCCATTCAAATCCCTTTAAATGAATTTATACGTGTGAAAGGAGATGAAGCACTCCAAAAAACTACTTCTATGCTATTAAGCGTACAAGGAGATGACGTGGGAGTTACTGCTTATCTTGACAATATCTATTTTTCTATGGAAGCTAATGAACCGATAGAAATACCGGCTGCTTCAACACCGGAACGTCCTTCCGCCAACGTTGTTAATTTCTATAGTACTCAATATGGAACAGATACTGATTTAGTGTTTTTAGATTGGGGAGGAAAATATACAGTTTCAAAAAAAAATGATAGTGAGGATAATGAATTGCTTAAATTCTCCAGGTTTAATTGGGGGGCAATTCAGTATGACCTCAATAATCAGGTACTGGAAATTGGGAATAACAATAGATTCCGTTTAAATGTGTATTCGGAAAATGCCCTTCCGGCTTTTAAAGTAATATTGATGCTTTATGATAATAGAATAGGCAATGCCCAAAATATCGAATTTGAAACACAGGCATCTAATCTGGCTGCCAATGAATGGCATACTATTGATGTTGATATCACTGATTTCCTGGAAAAAACAGAACGTAAAATAAGTACAATTCAAATCCATACCGGTAGCAGTAATAATACGATCTATCTGAATCATATCTATTTTTATAATGATAAAGATATCACACCTGTAGAAAGTGCCCCAGAAAATATGGCCTATCTTCCTCCCGTGCAATTAAATCCGGCGAATGTAATTTCTATATTTAGCGATTCTTATACAAACGGACTTTCGACTGGCTATCCCGAAGTTGTTGATAAGGGGCAAACCACTGTAGAAGCAATTGTCCGGCGGGGTAATAATTTCTTTTATCAGTTAACGGAAACAGATCAGTTTCCTTTAGACCTGGGAAACGTCGATCTTTCAGGAATGGATTCTTTGCATATCGATATCTATTCGCCGGATGCAACATCTTTGAGTATTACTCTTGATGGCGGGAATAAACATTCTATTCCTGTAACGCTTATTCCGGGAGAATGGAACCGTATAAATTTTGCATTATCTGAGTTTGCAGATGTGTCTTTGGATGATGTTGATTATTTGTCTCTTGAAGATGGAAATGGGAAAACATTCTTTATTGATAATATTTATTTCTTCAGGAAAAAGGAGCTATTCACTCCTACTCCGATTGAGTATTTGAATAAGAAGTTGGGAAAAGGGATAAATTTTGGAAATATCTATGACCAATCAAATCTGGAATGGAATGATGCTTACATTGCGATGGTAAAAGAGAAAGGATTCACGCATGTTCGTTTGCCTATCCGTTGGGATAATGACGGAAGAAGTTTGAATGAAGAGCCTTATAATATAGATGAAGCATTTATGCTGAAAATGAAAACAGTCATAGATAAGATTCTTGCCGCCGATTTAAAGCTTGTAATCAACATGCATCATTATAATCCTTTAATGGAATTATCGGGAGAAGAACAGACGAAAGAAATGGAACGTTTCCTTGTTTTGTGGGCGCAAATTGCTGAATACTTCCAAAATTATCCGGAAGATTTAGTCTTTGAAATACTTAATGAACCCAGAGATAATATGACGGTTGCGCTATGGAACGAATTATTGGAAAAAGCTATAAATACCATACGGGTAACGAATCCGAATCGCGCCATAATGGTTGGTACGACGGATTGGGGAACGGTTTATGGATTGGAGGGATTGAAACTTCCTCAGGATAACCATCTTATTTTGACAGTTCATTATTATAATCCAATGCCGTTTACCCATCAGGGGGCTGAGTGGTCCGGTAATCCTCCGATTGGATATAAGTGGTATGACTCACAGAGTGATAGGGATGCTGTAATAAATGAATTTAATCTCATCCGAGATTTTTCTGCGGCTAACAATAATATACCCGTCCATATCGGCGAGTTTGGTACTTATGACAGAGCGGACATAGATTCGCGCCTGCTCTGGACTACCTTTGTCACACGTACGATTGAGCAGTATGGTTACAGTTATGCCTATTGGGATTTTGGAACTGACTTTGGAATTTATGACGTTGCTACCGGACAATTCCGTCAGCATTTATTGGATGCTTTATTTACAAATAAGATTCCGGAAAAGCCAATGGACTTCCATATTGTTGGAAGCGAAACCGTCTACGACAGCAATATTAATAAAGGTAGCAACTGGAACACTGTCTCAACAGATTGTTGGACTAACTCTTGGGATAATGGTGTGATGACAGTTTCTATTACTAACGAAAGGGTAAATGCATGGGATGTTCAACCTTTTTTAATTACCGGCATTGAAGAGGGAGCAATATATACTGTTACATTTACTGTCAGTGGAGATACTGAAGGTTACACTTTTTCAAATTATATCGGGAAAAGTGGTGCCGATTATATTCCCTATGGACCCAATATCTCATTCTCTCCCAAACTGCAGGAGGAAACATATTCTTATACTTTTACAATGTTGAGGGAGACGGATAATGAAGCACGTTTTACTTTAGATATGGGAGGTCAGGGAAAAGGTCATTTTACATTTAAAAATATCTCTATAACGAAAGGTTTTCTAGCAATTAGTTCTGCTACTATCCCTAAAATGAGTGAGCCGGATGTATCTACTGTCTTTAGTTCGTTCTATAATAACGGTCTGTCGACAGTAACATTTCCTTCAATGGGAGGGACAATTAAGGGGGAAGAAAAAGATGTGAAAGAAAATGAGATTATTAAGCTGGATAATTTTGATAAACAAGATGTCACGCTGGGAACATCACTTGTGCTGAATGATAAAGATCATCTTCACCTGGATGTTTATCCGCGAAGTGGATTGAAATTGGTTGTAACAGCGGGAAACGAAGGTACAGTACAAAAATATAGTTACACTTTAAAACCTCACACATGGAATGCGCTTGATATAGATTTAGCCGGGCTTCTGGCTAAAACAAAGGGAAAGATCGATAATATTAATCTATCCTGTGATCTCGGAGGGCGAACGCTGTATCTGGATCATATCTATTTTTATAAAAAAGATTCTGGCACAGATCCATCTGAACCGGAAGAGCCGCTTGCTCCTTCTGAAGCTGCTCCTGTTCCTACACAGGCTGCAAATAGAGTTGTTTCTATCTTTAGCGATACTTATGCCAATATCCCGTACTCTTTTGATAGTCAGGATGGACAAACAACAGAAGTTGACTATGTTCGGATAAATGGTAATAATACCTTGAGACTGACCAACACTAACATCTTGTTCATTAATTTGGATAATGTAAAAGTAGACCATATGGAGCAATTACATCTGGATGTGTGGACAGCAGAGACGGAAACATTTAATTTATACTTGTCAGACGGGAACTATGAGACACCGGCTATAAACATGTCAAGTAGGGGAGAGGAGTGGAAGTCATTTAATATACTTCTGTCGGATTATGAGAAGTATATAAATTTAGCGAATCTGTATTCTATCCGGATGGAGGCAAACAGGCAAAGTATTTACTATGTTGACAATTTATATTTTTATTCAACCCCGCCTACCGATAATTCTGTCATTCAACAGGGGAATGATATAACTTATAAAATTCAGGGTAATCAATTACTTCTAGAATCGCAAACTCCGCTTCAATCTGTAGTAGTCTTTGATGTTACCGGACGTATTAGCTCCAATATAAGGACGACTGCTGTTAATGTGACTATTGACCTGAATCAGTTGAATAGTGGAGTCCATTTCTTGCAGGTGGTTGACTCGGAAGGAAAAATGAAAACAATCAAATTTGTGAAGAGATAAACATACAATAAAAAATAAACCCACAACTTTCGTTAGAAAGGAGTGGGTTTACTTTTTAAGTAATTTATACCGGACCGGGTATTACTTATTTAAGAAAGAACTTTTCATTCTGGCGATATCTGTCAGATAATCCTGTAGATCCTGTTCATGTTCTTCTTCCATTGCCAGGATATGTTTGGCAATTTCGCAGGTTGTAAAGTCTTTGCCATCTGTAAATTCGGCGATTTGCTGGTATCTCACGATTGCACAACGTTCTGAAGCAACATTCTGGTTCAGCAGGCTGACAACATCAAAGTCATTTGGTACATCATATTTACATCTGGCCAGTTCGAACCATTGTTTAGGATCGAGAACAGGAACACCTTCCAGTTCGATGATACGGTCTGCCAGTAATTTAGCGTGGCCTAGTTCCTGTCCGGCATGTTCTTCAAATTCAGCCTGTACGTTTGCACGCATAGCGCCTTCTGCAACCAATGCTCCTACCCAATATTGATAGTATGCTAACCATTCTTCTGATAATGCAGCGTTAAGCTGTGATAGTAAACTTTCTACATCCAATTTTTTCTGTAGGATCTTAACACTTTCTTTTGCCATAACTGTAAAATTTAGTTTAGTATAATGCTCGTTTGTATTGTTCAAACAATGCTATTGAGCGTTTGTTCATACCGGAACTTGATACAGTTCAGATTTATTGTTTTTTCAATAATGTTAGCGATCAGTCGTCTAGTTCACCGAATTTACCGGTTCCCAGATCTATATAAGCCTGTTTTAATTCTGCTACATTGTTCATGACGAATGGGCCGTATGCTGCGATAGGTTCTTTGATAGGCTCGCCACTCAGTACAAGGACAGTTGCTTTGTTTACAGCCTGGATGGTGAATGTTTCTCCCTTGTTTTCGAATAAGGCGAAATAGTCGGTTGGAACCAATTCGTTGTTATTGATCTTTACGGAGCCTTCAACAACCAGGATTGCTGTGTTATAGTTTGCCGGAAATGAAAATTCTGTGCTTGCACCTTTATTTATTTTTGCATTGAACATATTTATCGGAGTAAAGGTGGATGCTATCCCGGTTGTATCCTGGTACTTGCCGGCAATCACCTCGATCAGTCCTGCATTATCTGGTAATTCAACTTTGGGGATCTGGCTGTTTACAATAGATTGATAGTTGGGATCCGCTTTTTTATCTTTGGCCGGAAGATTGATCCACAATTGTACGACATGGAATTCACCGCCTTTCTGACTGAAATTCTCTTCGTGATACTCCTTATGAAGTACTCCGGAGGCAGCTGTCATCCATTGGATATCACCCGGGCCGATTACACCACTGTTTCCTCTGCTGTCATGGTGGGCTACCTTTCCCTGATATACGATCGTGACAGTTTCAAACCCGCGGTGAGGATGTACTCCGACACCTCTTGGTTCTTTACGCGGTGAGAATTCCATTTTTGCATTATAATCCAAAAGGATGAAAGGATTCATACGTTCTCTGCTTAATTGTTCCAGATGTGGAATGAAATTATGTACCCTGAATCCGTCTCCAACCATATGGGGAGCAGGCGGAGCTATGATATTTTCGACTTTTTTTGTTGTCATATAATTATCTCCTTATTTTTTAGTAAAAACAAAAAAGGGAAGGGCTTTGTTGTATCTGCTGGCTTTTCCCATATAATAATGTATAGGGAAAGGTGCTTTTTCAGGTATTTGAGAGGTGATAGCGACTGAATTTAAAGGAGAGTCCCCCGTTTGGGTATTTGTTATTTTTTTTCACCCCGTAATCGTCAGTGCTTCAGAAAAGTAGTGTGTTTGGTGCGATTTTAAGTAAAAAATAATGCGAATAAAGTTTGGAGTGTATGTTGTAAAGCACTACTTTTGCATCCGCATTCGAGAGAGAACGGCACTGCAAAACATGATGAAAAAAACTTTTTAGAAAAACTTCCGAAAACATTTGGAAGTATGAAATAAAAGTCCTTACCTTTGCAGCCGCAATCGAAAAGAAAGCGAAAGTTCTTTGAAAGATTTACATATCAACAAGTAGTACAAGTATTAAAAATTAATACCGTCAAAACTTGAAATAATAACGGATTCTGAGCAAGACAAAACAATTTATACAACGAAGAGTTTGATCCTGGCTCAGGATGAACGCTAGCGACAGGCTTAACACATGCAAGTCGAGGGGCAGCACGGTGTAGCAATACATTGGTGGCGACCGGCGCACGGGTGAGTAACGCGTATGCAACCTACCTATCAGAGGGGGATAACCCGGCGAAAGTCGGACTAATACCGCATAAAACAGGGGTCCCGCATGGGAATATTTGTTAAAGATTAATTGCTGATAGATGGGCATGCGTTCCATTAGATAGTTGGTAAGGTAACGGCTTACCAAGTCTGCGATGGATAGGGGTTCTGAGAGGAAGGTCCCCCACACTGGTACTGAGACACGGACCAGACTCCTACGGGAGGCAGCAGTGAGGAATATTGGTCAATGGGCGAGAGCCTGAACCAGCCAAGTCGCGTGAAGGATGAAGGATCTATGGTTCGTAAACTTCTTTTATAAGGGAATAAAGTGCGGGACGTGTCCTGTTTTGTATGTACCTTATGAATAAGGATCGGCTAACTCCGTGCCAGCAGCCGCGGTAATACGGAGGATCCGAGCGTTATCCGGATTTATTGGGTTTAAAGGGTGCGTAGGTGGTTTATTAAGTCAGCGGTGAAAGTTTGTGGCTCAACCATAAAATTGCCGTTGAAACTGGTTAACTTGAGTATATTTGAGGTAGGCGGAATGCGTGGTGTAGCGGTGAAATGCATAGATATCACGCAGAACTCCAATTGCGAAGGCAGCTTACTAAACTATAACTGACACTGAAGCACGAAAGCGTGGGGATCAAACAGGATTAGATACCCTGGTAGTCCACGCAGTAAACGATGATTACTAGGAGTTTGCGATACACAGTAAGCTCTACAGCGAAAGCGTTAAGTAATCCACCTGGGGAGTACGCCGGCAACGGTGAAACTCAAAGGAATTGACGGGGGCCCGCACAAGCGGAGGAACATGTGGTTTAATTCGATGATACGCGAGGAACCTTACCCGGGTTTGAACGCATTTGGACAGTCCTTGAAAGAGGATCTCTAGCAATAGCCATTTGCGAGGTGCTGCATGGTTGTCGTCAGCTCGTGCCGTGAGGTGTCGGCTTAAGTGCCATAACGAGCGCAACCCTTATCTTTAGTTACTAACAGGTCATGCTGAGGACTCTAAAGAGACTGCCAGCGTAAGCTGTGAGGAAGGTGGGGATGACGTCAAATCAGCACGGCCCTTACATCCGGGGCGACACACGTGTTACAATGGTGGGGACAAAGGGCAGCTACACAGCGATGTGATGCTAATCTCCAAACCCCATCTCAGTTCGGATCGAAGTCTGCAACCCGACTTCGTGAAGCTGGATTCGCTAGTAATCGCGCATCAGCCATGGCGCGGTGAATACGTTCCCGGGCCTTGTACACACCGCCCGTCAAGCCATGGGAGTTGGGGGTACCTAAAGTCCGTAACCGCAAGGATCGGCCTAGGG
This sequence comes from Parabacteroides sp. HGS0025, assembly GCF_000969845.1. NCBI lineage: Bacteria > Pseudomonadati > Bacteroidota > Bacteroidia > Bacteroidales > Tannerellaceae > Parabacteroides > Parabacteroides sp. HGS0025. The sequence continues at coordinate 4,223,352 of NZ_KQ033902.1, read as the reverse complement.
TAAAACCGATGACTGGGGCTAAGTCGTAACAAGGTAGCCGTACCGGAAGGTGCGGCTGGAACACCTCCTTTCTGGAGCGAAGAGTTCGTTATCAAGTTGGCTAAAAGGTATTAGTTAACTTGTACTACGGTTGAATATGTATTTATATATGATCTTATAAACTGGATACCCAGTAGAGAAAGATGAAGCTGAAGGAAATCCGGCAGTTTCAGGAGATTAAGATAAGCCAGTCCTATAGCTCAGTTGGTTAGAGCGCTACACTGATAATGTAGAGGTCGGCAGTTCAACTCTGCCTGGGACTAC
>NZ_KQ033902.1:3386056-4218899 GCF_000969845.1 Parabacteroides sp. HGS0025 | reverse complement strand
CAGGCTCCCTAGAAAATCCGCTAAGCATATTCATAGAGTACCCGTACCGTAAACGGACACACGTAGTTGGGTTGAGAATACTGAGGCGCTCGAGTGATTCACGGTTAAGGAACTAGGCAAATTGACCCTGTAACTTCGGGATAAAGGGTCCCACTGTAACAGGTGGGCGCAGAGAATAGGTCCAGGCAACTGTTTAACAAAAACACATGGCTGTGCAAAATAGAAATATGAGGTATACAGCCTGACACCTGCCCGGTGCTGGAAGGTTAAGAGGAGATGTCATCGCAAGAGAAGCATTGAATTGAAGCCCCAGTAAACGGCGGCCGTAACTATAACGGTCCTAAGGTAGCGAAATTCCTTGTCGGGTAAGTTCCGACCTGCACGAATGGTGTAATGATCTGGACACTGTCTCAACCGTGAGCTCGGTGAAATTGTAGTATCGGTGAAGATGCCGATTACCCGCGATGGGACGAAAAGACCCCGTGAACCTTTACTATAGCTTTACATTGAATTTGGGCAACTAATGTGTAGGATAGGCCGGAGACTTTGAAGCAGGCACGCCAGTGTTTGTGGAGTCGCCGTTGAAATACGGCCCTTTGGTTGTTTGAGTTCTAACTCGCTAAGCGAGGACACTGTATGGTGGGTAGTTTGACTGGGGTGGTCGCCTCCAAAAGAGTAACGGAGGCTTCTAAAGGTACCCTCAGACCGATTGGTAACCGGTCGTAGAGTGTAATGGCATAAGGGTGCTTGACTGGGAGAGAGACAACTCGATCAGGTAGGAAACTAGAGCATAGTGATCCGGTGGTTCCGCATGGAAGGGCCATCGCTCAAAGGATAAAAGGTACTCCGGGGATAACAGGCTGATCGCTCCCAAGAGCTCATATCGACGGAGCGGTTTGGCACCTCGATGTCGGCTCGTCACATCCTGGGGCTGGAGAAGGTCCCAAGGGTTGGGCTGTTCGCCCATTAAAGTGGCACGCGAGCTGGGTTCAGAACGTCGTGAGACAGTTCGGTCTCTATCTATCGTGGGCGTAGGATATTTGCGAGGCTCTGACACTAGTACGAGAGGACCGTGTTGGACAGACCACTGGTTTACCGGTTGTACCGCCAGGTGCACCGCCGGGTAGCTAAGTCTGGATTGGATAAGTGCTGAAAGCATCTAAGTACGAAGCCAGCCTCAAGATTAGATATCCCCATGAGGGTCGTCGTAGACTACGACGTTGATAGGCTACAGGTGTAAGGGCAGTAATGTCGAAGCCGAGTAGTACTAATAGCCCGAGACTTTCTATTTCCGGTAGGAAGGATTGATATATCAGCAGATGGCAAGTAGCAATACAGGCCATAAAGCAAAGGTTACGTTAAAGTAACGTTGTCCTAGGTCAAACATCTTAAAGATATTAAGGTGGTTATAGCGTTGGGGATCCACCTCTTCCCATTCCGAACAGAGAAGTTAAGCCCAACCACGTCGATGGTACTGCGTAAAAGTGGGAGAGTAGATAGCCGCCGTTTTAGAGTCAAGAACTCAAAACAAGGAAAAGGGATCAATCGTAAGGTTGATCCCTTTTTGCATTTATAGCTATTTGTAAATACATTATTTGTATTTGGTTTATATTTGTTTTGTGGATTATATAACACTTGTCTGTGGAATAATTCCACAACACTCATTTTTGAAAAAGAAGCTGTTCTATTTAACTGTTTATTTATTTGGTTAATATTTAGCTGTATAGCGTTTTTTAACAGTCAGTATTGAACAATGGTACGGTTATTTCATTCTTAAGATATAGAGATAGAAGAATAGGTTATTTAAATGTCATTTATAGATATTAGAGAATGGTAGGAGAAAGATTGATGAAAGGAGGGCTGATCTTAATTGCCCTTTTAATGTTGGTAACAGGATGTCGGAAGAAAGAAGAGCCCTTGCGCCCTCTTGTTATAGTAGATAAGCCAAAGAAAGAAGATGTGCAGATCTTTGGTGAATATGTAGGTCGAATCCGCGCAGCAAGCTATGTAGAGATACATGCACGTGTTGAAGGTTATCTGGAAAGAATGCTCTTTTTGGAAGGGAAAGAGGTTAAACAGAACGAGCCTCTTTTTATAATAAACTCCGCACTTTATAAAGCACGTGTAGAAAAAGCAAAAGCACAACTGAAAAAGAATGAAGCCCAGGCTGCGAAAGCCAAAAGGGATGTGGAACGTTTACAACCCTTATATGAACAACATGCCGCCAGTCAGCTGGATCTTGATAACGCATTAGCATCTCTGGATGATTCGGAAGCTAATATTGCTATGAGTAAAGCTGATCTTGATCAGGCTCAACTGGAATTAGGATATACGACAGTTACCTCACCGATTGCGGGATATATCAGTGAACGTTTTGTCGATGTCGGTGCTCTGGTGGGGCCCGGTGTCAATTCAAAACTGGCTGCTGTTGTAAAAAGCGATACGGTATTGGTAGACTTTAAAATGACGGCATTGGATTATCTGCGTGCTGAACGTCGTAATATCAAGTTCGGTGAACAGGATACAACCCGTTCCTGGCAACCGACCGTCACTGTAACCCTTGCCGATAATTCTGAATATCCGGTAAAGGGTATTGTTGATTTCGCTGACCCGATCGTAGACCCACAAACCGGAACTTTCGGTGTACGTGCAGAATTAGCTAATCCGAATCAAAAATTACTTCCCGGACAGTTTACCCGCGTGAAACTATTATTAGATGTGCGTGAACATGCAATCGTTGTTCCCCGGAAAGCCATCTCCATTGAACAGGGCGGTGTCTTTATTTATATTATCCGTCGTGACAATGTAGCGGAGAAACGTTTTGTACAGACTGGGCCGGAAATAGGAAACAGCATTGTTATCGAGCGTGGTCTTGGTGAAAATGAATCTGTCGTTGTAGAAGGCTATCATAAGTTAGTTCCCGGTATGTTGGTACGTCCGGTTCAGGCCGGTGATGATAAGGCAGTCGAAGCATATAGAGAGGAGGCAGGCGAATGAAACCGGGATTCTTTATAGACCGTCCCGTATTCTCGACTGTACTTTCTTTATTAATTGTTATCGTCGGGATTATTGGATTGATGTTGTTGCCGGTGGATCAGTATCCGCAGATCACGCCGCCGGTCGTGAAGATCAGTGCCTCTTATCCGGGTGCCAGTGCGTTGACGGTGTCGCAGGCTGTAGCTACGCCGATCGAGCAGGAATTAAACGGTACTCCGGGTATGATCTATATGCAGAGTAGCAGTAGTAATTCGGGAGGTTTGACCATTACGGTCACTTTCGATGTGTCGGCAGATGCTGACCTGGCTGCTGTAGAAATACAGAATCGTGTGAAACTGGCAGAATCGCGTCTTCCGTCCGATGTCGTACAGAACGGTATCACGGTGGAGAAGCAATCCGCCAGCCAGTTGATGACATTAAGTCTGAGTTCGGATGATCCGCGCTTTGATGAGATTTACCTGAGTAACTTTGCTACGATCAATGTGCTCGATGTCCTTCGCCGTATTCCGGGAGTAGGACGTGTATCGAACATCGGTAGCCGTTATTATGGTATGCAGATATGGGTATATCCGGATCGTCTTGCCAATATGGGACTGACGGTAAAAGATATACAGAATGCCTTGAAAGAGCAGAATAGTGAATCGGCAGCCGGAGAGTTGGGAAAACAACCGGTTATTGATGTCGATGTCACCATACCTATTACAGCCCGTGGCCGTCTTTCGACAGTGAAAGAGTTTGAAGATATTGTCGTTCGTGCTAACCAAGACGGTTCTATCGTCCGTTTGCGTGACGTGGCCCGTATTTCATTGGAAGCCTCTTCCTATTCTACTGAAAGTGGGATAAACGGAGAGAACGCTGCGATCCTCGGTATTTATATGTTGCCGGGAGCTAATGCGCTGGAAGTTGCCACCAATGTAAAGGAAGCGATGAAAGAAATCAGCCAGAACTTCCCGGAAGGATTGGAGTATAAGTTTCCGTTCGATATGACGGAATATATTTCACAATCGATCCATGAGGTTTATAAGACTTTGTTTGAAGCCTTGTTCCTGGTAGTATTGGTAGTGTTCCTGTCATTGCAGAACTGGCGTGCCGCTTTGATCCCGACTATTGCCGTTCCCATTTCTCTGATCGGTACATTCGGATTCATGTTGATCATGGGATTCTCCTTGAATATGCTGACCTTGCTGGGATTGATCCTGGCTATCGGTATCGTGGTGGATGATGCTATTGTTGTCGTTGAAAATGTGGAGCGTGTTATGCATGAAGAAAAGCTGACACCCCGTGAAGCCACCCATAAGGCCATGCGTGAATTGACCGGCGCTTTGATCGCAACATCAATGGTACTGGCTGCCGTATTCGTTCCTGTAAGTTTCCTGAGCGGGATTACCGGTGCGTTATATCGCCAGTTCTCTATAACGATTGTTGTTTCCGTATTGCTTTCAACAGTAGTCGCTTTGACCTTGAGTCCTGCTATGTGTGCCTTGATCTTGCGTCCGACCACCGGAAAGAAGAATTTCGTGTTCCGTAAAATCAATATCTGGCTGCATAAGGGAAATAATGAATATATCCATTTGTTGTCAAAGGCTATTGGAAATCCTAAGCGGATACTGGCGGGCTTCGGTATGGTGCTGGTTTTCATCTTTGTACTGAACCGTTTTATTCCGACCAGTTTTATCCCTGAAGAAGACCAGGGCTTTTTCACCGTGGAGTTAGTAATGCCCGAAGGAGCAACCCTTGAACGTACACGTAAGGTGACCGACCGTGCCATCGAGTTTTTGGAGAAACAACCGGCTGTAGCCTATGTGCAAAACGTAACCGGTAGCAGTACTCGTGTAGGAACATCACAAAGCCGTTCTACTCTTACCGTTATTCTGAAACCCTGGGAAGAACGTAAATCTTCCGGCATGGGAGTTGAAGATGTAATGGAAGTTGCCCGTAAGGAGTTTGAGTATTATCCTGAGATATTGGCTTATCTGAACCGTCCGCCTGTGATTCCCGGTCTGGGAGAAAGCGGTGGTCTGGAAATGCAGTTGGAAGCCCGTGGGGAAGCCAGCTGGGAAAATCTGGTAAGTGCAACCGATACCTTCATGCTGTATGCATCGAAAGCACCGGAACTGACCGGTGTATCTTCTGCTTTGCAACCGCAGATCCCTCAGTTATATTTTGATGTGGATCGCGACCGCGCTAAATTCCTGGGTATTCCGCTGACCGATATCTTTTCGACGATGAAAGCTTATCTGGGATCCGTCTATGTGAACGACTTCAATATGTTCAACCGTATATATAAGGTATATATCCAGGCGGAAGCACCTTACCGTGCCACTCCTGAAAGCTTGGGCTTATTCTTTGTAAGAGCACAGAATGGTTCGATGGTTCCCTTGACCGCGTTAGGTACGACAAGTTATACAACCGGGCCCGGTACGATCAAGAAGTTCAATATGTTCTCTACGGCTGCGATCAGTGCCGTGGCTGCTCCCGGATACAGTTCCGGAGAAGCGATGGCTGCTATGCAACAGATCGCCCGCGAACATCTGCCGGATAATATCGGTGTGGAATGGAGCGGATTGTCTTATCAGGAAAAGAAAGCCGGAGGGCAGACCGGTATGGTGCTTGCACTTGTTTTCCTGTTCGTCTTCCTATTCCTGGCAGCACAGTATGAAAGCTGGATTGTACCGATTGCCGTATTGCTGTCGTTACCGGTTGCTGCCCTGGGAGCTTATCTGGGGATTTGGGCTACCGGATTACATAACGATATCTATTTCCAGATCGGGCTTGTCACCCTGATAGGCTTGGCGGCAAAGAATGCGATTTTGATCGTGGAGTTTGCCAAGGTACAGGTGGATGCGGGTGTCGACGTCATAAAAGCGGCCATTCATGCAGCCCAGATGCGTTTCCGTCCCATTTTGATGACTTCCCTGGCTTTTGTACTGGGTATGCTTCCAATGGTGTTGGCCAGCGGGCCGGGTTCGGCTTCCCGTCATAGTCTCGGAACCGGAGTCTTCTTTGGTATGCTGGTGGTTATTACCGTGGGGATTGTGCTGGTACCGTTCTTCTTTGTCTTTATCTATAAAGTAAAGAAGGTATTGAAACTGGAACGCGTTAGCCGGATCATTCCGAAGGAGAAAATTCTCCGGAAGAGAAAGCTGTTCCTTTTTATTGCGGTTGTGACGGTTGCGTTGGTGTCGCTCTCTTCCTGTAAGCTGGGAGAGAAGTATGCCCGTCCGGATCTGGATCTTCCGGCTCAGTTTGAGGGCGAATCGGATACTCTTTCCGTGGAGAACATTCCCTGGGAAAGTTTGTATGCCGATACCACTTTGCAACGGCTGATAACAACGGCTCTGGAAAATAATAAAGATATGAAGATTGCAGCAGCCAAGATCAAAGAGATGATAGCCGCCAAACGTATCACTTTTGCCGAACAGTTCCCCGAAATCGGAGCACGTATATACGGACAGAAGGAGCGTTTAAATTATGGCGGTGATAATCCGAAGCCCGATCCTGAATATGGAGCAAAGCTGACTCTCTCGTGGGAACTCGACCTATGGGGAAACCTGCGTTGGGCAAATGAAGCCGGCATCGCAGCTTACCTGCAATCGGTAGAGGCCCAGCGTGGCCTTCAACTGACTTTAGTCGCTGAAGTAGCTGCTGCTTATTATGAATTATGTGCCCTCGACCGGCAGTTGAATATCGTCCGTCAGACGTTGGAAGCCCGTCGTGAAGGTGTTCGTCTGGCTAAACTTCGCTTTGAAGGCGGGTTGACTTCCGAGACTTCTTACAACCAGGCATTAGTGGAATTGGCCCGTACGGAAACACTTGTCCCGTCATTGGAACGTCAGGTCAGGATAAAAGAAAATGATATATCCCTCTTGTTGGGCGAATATCCCGGCTATATTCCCCGTGGATTATCTCTTGGACAACAGCGCTTGCCCGATGCCTTACCGGTAGGATTGCCGTCCGCTTTGCTGGAACGCCGTCCCGATATGCGGCAGGCCGAATTGAAGTTGCGTGAAGCTAATGCCAAGGTGGGAGTAGCCTATACCGACCTGTTCCCCAAGATCAGTCTGACCGGCAACTTCGGACTGGAAAGCGAAGAACTGGGCGACCTGCTGAAAAGCCCGGCCTGGTTCCTGGCAGGCGACCTGCTTCAACCGCTTTTTGCTATGGGTAAGAATAAAGCGAAACTGAAAGCATCCAAAGCCCGTTACGAACAGGAAGTGTACAGCTACCAGAAAAGTGTGATCGGTGCCTTTAAAGAGGTGAATGATGCGATCATAACTATCCGCAAAGCGAAAGAGATCCGTTTTGCACAGGAAAGGCTGGAAGCCGCTTCCGGCAAGTATCTGAAACTGGCGGAACTGCAATACATCAACGGAGTAACTAATTATATCGATGTATTGGATGCCCAGCGTGGATATCTGGATGCCCAGATCAGCTTGAACAATGCTGTACTAAATGAATTACTGGCGGTTGTTTATCTGTATAAAGCTCTGGGAGGAGGATATGAAAGTAATTGATTAGTCCTTATGTACCTTATCCCCGCGCTCGACAGGGAGCCGCAAAAAAAGCAGGCCGTATCTTATAGTAATAGGATACGGCCTGTATCTTTATGATCCCGTATCAGGGTTGGGGATCTTCCTCGATATTACCTTGTGTCGTATCACCTTTTCCCCAATCGGAAACGGTAACATCACCCAGGGCTACACCTTCACCGGACAGACGGAGCTTCAGCGTGGTGTTCTTACCTTGCTGCAGGTTTATGGCATCTGTCGGCTGATAAGTAAAGGTCTTATCGTTAACTGAGATAACGATAATAATACCGTCTGTTTTCTTGATTGCCTGTTCCGGTAGAACTGCACTATAAACCGTACCGTTTTGCAGTGGCTTGATTTCAGCTTTATCAGAACCGTCAGCAGCTGTTGTTGCCGGGGTTACTTCGGAACTTGAGTAAGCTACCGTATAATCAGGTACAGCACCTTTGATCGTAACCGAGTTGATAGTGGCACCATCTATCGCTTTGGCGTTGACCTCGATAGTCAGCTTAGCCAGTACGTGCTTCATGTCGATGTCAAGAGCGGTGTATTTTGTCGCATCGCCGGCTTTTGCTATCTCTTTATAGGCAACCAGCAAGTCGGATTTTTTATAACCGGCAGTTGAGCTTTGATCGGTTTCCACTTTTGTAGCAGTTGTCGGAGCTATAACGGGAGCGGTTGCGTAGAACGGGAGATTACCTGAGGCTGCGGAATGTAAATCACTCCACTTCATTTTAGTTGTCCCCAAATCCCAGATCGTACCATCGTAGCGGAAATCGGCAAATTGGTTGGCAGTAGTGCTTCCGGCCGTGTTGTAATACAGATACAATTTGTCGCCATCTTCCCCGTAGGCACTGCCGGCTCTGGTGATTACTTCGCCGCTTACGCTGGGGGCAATGGTTACATACTGGCTACTGATTGCAGGCACCGGATCGTCTTCGTTACTGCATGAGGTGAATAAGAGGGCGCTTAACGCCAATGCGGCTGTGCCGCTTACTAAACTTCTTGTTTTCATACTGTTTAATATTATTGTACTAGTGAATAATTTGTTTTGTATATCTATGGCCAGAGTTATTTGTCGAGAGATATATTACCGTCTGCCAAAACTTCATTCCAATTTGTCACTTTCACATCCCCGAGTTCGAGCACTGTCCCGTTAACGGTAAGTGTCAGGATGGTGTTTTTGCCGTTGGCAAGTGTGGTTGCACTAGTTGGGGCATACGTATATACAAGGTCTTCCGTGCTACCCGGATTACCAATCGTGATCGTTGTTTTTACCTTTGCCGCTGCGCTACTGATATCCTGTGCCGGAAGGATCACGGAATAAACATAGACCTTTCCGTTGCTTTCTGTACTTTCAGTGTGTGGGGTAAAGGTTGCATTTCTTTCTGAGCCGGTTGTTATCTTTGCCGGTGAATCTCCGGACAGTGTTCCTGTGTAAGCTACCGTATACTCCTTTATTGCATCTTTAACAGAAACGCTAATTTGGTTAATGGAAGCAGAAACTACTCCCGTATTCACCTTTACCGTCAATTTGGCAAGCATATGCTTGAATATAAGGGGCACTTTTGCCTGCCTGGCCACCTCGCTGTAAGCCATCAACAGGTCGGCATTGGCGAAGTTTGGCTCGCTGCTTTGGTCTGTCTCGACTGAGCCTGTTGTTACACCGGCGGGGTCTTTAGGAGAGACGGCGAAGAACGGATATTTGCCGGATACTGCTACAAGATCGTCCCAGAAGATACGATCCCCGGCATTTAAAAGCTCGTCGGCAGCATTCCAACTAGCACCATTATACGTGTAAATTCCTTTTTCGCCGGTAGTGGTATTGCCACCGTTTTTGTAATACATGTAAATCTTCGTATCTGATGCCGGCTTGTAATCCGGCTCCGCTTTGGTCGTCACCTCTCCGGTGATCGTGGCGGAGATACCTACCGGTTGCTTTTCCGGGGGGAAAACTTCGGTTTCCTCCCCAACACAGGCTGTCAATGCTGCCAGACAGCAGCTAAGAGACAGGGCTACGTTTGTGAGTTGTTTTGTTTTCATGAGGATATTGTTTTAATTGTTTGTATTCTATTTACTTATTTGTTTGTGAATAACCGCTTACCAGCCTTCCCCGTCAGGGTCGAGGGTAATATCGTAGATGATATCTTCCCAGTCGCTTTGCGTTACCTGTATGCGAAGAATATTCGGATCGGGCGGAGTCGGATCGGGGCCCGGGCTGGGGTCCGGGTCGGGACTCGGGTTCGGATTTGGGTCGGGACTCGGATCGGGATTCGGTGAAGGATCGGGATCTGGGCTCGGGTCAGGGTCAGGGGTTGGATCGGGCTCCGGGTCTATACCGGGATCGGGGTTCTTCGGCACATCTATCTGTATTTCGATGGAGACACCCGTTTGCAGTAAGCCTTCCGGCAGGTATTCGTTCAAGGAGATATTTAACGGGGCGCGGTCGGGAATCTCTATCGTCAGTGTCAGGGAAGGTGTATTTCCTTCGATACCGGGTAGGGTATAGAGGTAACCGCCCAGCCCGTCGTTCTGCATGGCAAAAGGTTGCGGCAGCGTGTCGCCATACTCGATGAATCTCTCGTCGGGCAGGCTCCATACGGCTTGCGCCGGGTTACCGTGTAAGGTGATAGAGGTTGCGACTGCTTTTGCTTTTATTTCGGTAGCGGTGGCAGTGGCAGTGCCGGTACTGTCTATCATGTTCATATTGACGTATAGCCTTGTCAGGCGATGCGACAGGACGATGTTGGCTTCGGGCTGTCCGGCATGAAGTCCGACGGTGCGCTCGGCCGTCATCAGGGGGCGTCCGGTGGCTGTCTGCTCGCGGGTGTCGACGGATAGAAGTAAGCGGTCGAGTTGGAAAGCAGGTGATGCCGGGCGGTAAACCATCAGGTCTACCAGGCTGCTGTCGGACGGGAGAAAAGCGCTGTCGGCTGCCGAAACAGGGATGAAGCAGGTTGCCTTATCCGTTGCATCCGCCTTTTCGGGGAAGACGTAGCGGAACAGGGCGGTATCGCCCAAGGCTGTGCGGGCAGCGGGTTCAGCCAGTACCAGGTGCAGGGTGTCGGTAGGCGACCAGGGTTCGGGATTGTCGCCGGCAGGACGTGCCTGAAGGCGCAGGGCCACCCTTTGCGCAGCGCCGGGCTCAACCGGTGTCGGCGGGTTCGGCGGGAGGGGCGGCTCCGGTTCGGGATCGTCTTTACTGCATGCCGCAAGCGCCAACGACAGCAGTGCGACGATGGCGGCTGACGGTAATGCCCTGAAAGCTGCGAATAGGTGATGTTTCAATATCGGTATGTTTACTTTCAACATGTATGTGTTATATTAAATCGTTTACGAATCAATTTTAATATACCCTATTCGTTCTTTGAGATATTGGAAATGTTGTTTGAATCAGGTTGTTTTCATTTCCAATATGTCAAAGAGCGGAGGGAGGCTAGTTTAGTATTGGTTCCTCCGGTTCCCCCGGTTTTATTGTCGGGCCTGTTATTGTAGGAGTGGGGGATGCTTCAAAATGGAATTTGGGTTCAATAAGTGAATAGTATAAAGGAACATTAAGTTCGGTTATAACTGTTTTGTTACTAAGATCTTCCAATTTGTTTATAGCTACACTATTCGCCCCCTCACTTTCTGAAGAAGAACGGCCGAATACATCATAGTAATAGCAATACCGATAATTACTCGTAGGGGTTATGCACCCCAAATACCCACTCCTATTGACTTTTATCTTATAAACTACACAACCTTGACAGATATCATCACCTTCTGTCATCCCAGAGATACCGCCCAATAACTCTGCATCTTCGTCTGTAAAAGTAAAATCATGGACTATACAGCCCATTACACGGTAGCTCCCTTCTGACCGACCAACTATACCTCCTACAGCTATTGGTGCGGTTAGGATAGGCATCTCATCAGGTGCAAATGTGCATGCATAAATATTTCCCTGACCATTATGACAGGCTCCAACTATGCCACCAGCAAACTCATATGCACTAATCTCGACCTTCCCTTTAACGTGGCAATCAATAACAGACCCTCCAGATAAAGAGCCTACAAAAGCTCCGCTACTTCCATTGTAACCGGATATAACACTAACCCCATTTATAGTCAATCCTTTTATGCTGTATGGTTCGTATAGGAATGCGTAAAATCCTCCTCCTCCACCTTCTGAAATAGTTCTCAGATTGTAAATTGTATGGCCGTTTCCATTAAAACCAAATCCCTCATCACCGTTACCGGTGAACGGTATCCATTCTTCATTATTCAAGTCGATGTCTGTATATAAATTAAGGACACGGTCCGAATCCAGCCATTTCGTTATATCTTGCCTGTTCCTGTAGGCCTCCACAAACTGATCCCAATCATTTCTGGAAAAAATACCCGGCTTTCGGGGGACATTGTCAGGGTGGAGTACTATGGTTGTCTTGGCATCCATCGTCATTTGCTCGATGCTGATCGTCAAAGAGGTTTCGCTACCGATGTTGACGGTGAAGAAGTAGCAGTTTCCGTTTTCAATCGTTATTGCCTTTGCGCCGGAAGCGATCGGCAATTGCTGACCGTTCGGTAAGGTAATCGTAAAGAGGCTAGCGGTCGACGGCTGAATTGTGGTGGGGGCAACCCGCATAAAGTAGTCGGTGGTGAGATCGCTGGCTTTGATTTCTTTGACTGTCTTTTTATCGGTATTTTTTATCGCTGCTGGCGATGAACTGCCGGCCTTGAGAACCGGCATAACCCCTGACGTATCCCAGTCATTGTTAGCTGATGCGGTACCGATACCATTCAGCTTGCTGCTAATCTTGTAGGTACCTGCCCTTTCCGTATCTTTACCGAGCACTACGCGTACGCCGATGCAGGCATAGAGCGGAGAAAGAGCGACATTCGATATATTGCCGTTACTGACCGCTATGTTGCTTTCGCTACAGGCTACCGGTGTATTTTCGTCGAGCCAACCGTATATGGTAAGCGGTGTCAAGGTGAGATCGCCTGTAACCTCCCAGGTGTTATCTGCGTCTTGGGGGGCGAATGTGATAGAGGGCGACGTTGTCACCCGGTATGTCTTTGCGGTTGTCGCATACCCTCCCGCCGTAGCGTTCAAAGCTATTTTCACTTCTGTATTTGTGGTGCGGGTAGTAACGTCTCCGGCTAGAACCGGACAGGTTGCCGAGATACTGAGGGGCACTGTTTGCGAGATTTCGTGCTCTTCTTCCGCGCAGCCACACAAGATGCCGGCCAGTGCCAGCATACCGGTGATGCCTTTGTTGAATAAACGATCTATTTTCATTTGAGATGTATTTTGTTGACTTGTGATTATGGTTTGAGTTCGTCGGAAACGTCTACACCGGTAAAATTATTGACCGTTATGCCGGTTATCGTAAGGTTAAGCAATGCGTCCAACTCAACGGTGAGCGTGAGCCGCTTACCGATTGCCGTTAAACCATTATTGTTGGTGTAGATAATGGTCGCTGTTTTCCCTCTTAGTGCCTGTGGGGTACCGTTGCCATTTCCTAATGTCAGGGTTCCCAGAGTAATGTCCTTGCCTGTGGGTACCGAGTTCGGCGGGAGAATTGCCCGGAAAGTGGCTCCCTTATGGTATGTCTTGACGGTATGGCTTCCACCTGCTGCTATATCGAACCCGATAGCAGCATCGGCCATTGCAGTTTCGAACATATCGTTCCATCCCTTGCCCTCTGTAATATTGATTACCATATCGGTATGCTGATGGGTCAGACTACCGCTAATCGTGACAACGTCGAGCGATCCGGTGCCGGTCATATAGTCGGCTTCGCGGTATTTACTTTCTGTCGTTTGATCCTCGGTAATTTCGCACTGGCCAAAAGTAAATGAAACGCCGTTAGTCGCCACCATTCCAAGTTTTTCTTTGGTGAAAGATGCATTCCCGCAAGTCCATTTCCCTTCGGCGGTACGTGTATAAACGGCGGTCTGGCTATTCGCCTCAACAGTCAACTTGTCGCCTTCTTTCCATACCCATTCGTTTGTTTCGCCGGAACGCGTGTCGATCTCTCCGATACGGAGAATGTTTTCTCCGGTATCGGTATTTTCCGCTATTTCGTTCGTGCAACTTACTGCTAGCAGAATAATGGCCGGTAAATAGAATAGTTTCATGAATTATCTTTGTTTAAGGTATTTCCCATACGGGATATGGGTATATCAGGCGTACGTTTATAATATGGTTGGGAGTCAGAGTGAAACTATAGTTGGAATTCTCGGAGTCGAAATATTCGAGACGTACCTCTCCTTGACGATCTGAACGCTCCAATGTTACACCATGTACTATAAAATCTTCCAGCCCATCCCCCCTAAAAAAAGTTTCGAGACAGTTGTTGATAATAGGAAATGGACCAAGAGCTCTACGATTTGTAATAAGCGTTGCATTTGTAAAGGTTACATATACAGGTCCATTGAGATCCTCCCCTATCGGATCACCGGGATCTATTATATCAAATTCTATCTTTAAGCAAGAATATAAATCAGGACGCTTGAAGTTGAAACTGCAAGTATATGTTTTGGTTGATTCGTTATAGACAGGAATAGCATCTTCTGCCAGCAAGTAGTCGGTATTGCCGAAACTATCGTATTCCAATTTGGTTCCATATTCTGCAGAAATGGTATAATCGGTGTTAGGACGGAGCATTAGTGATGCGCCGCCCTCCTTTTTCCAGGAGCCGTCGGCTTGCAGGATAACGAGAGACGGACGCTCACCGGAAACGTACAGCGTTAATTCATCCCCCACTCTGAATTTCGTTCTGACGATATCCGGAAGTTCTGTCGTTTCGGCTTTGCTCATAGGGCTTACTTCTAGCTTTTCGATGCTGCCGATGTTGATTTCCAGGGGTATCCATTCCTCGTTCATGACTTCCGGTTCCGCCTCGCTGCTGCATGCCGTCAGCGCCGACAGGAATAGCAGACAGGCAGCGATGCAAATGCAGGCTGCCCGATTGTATGTATGATGCTTGTTTATCTTCATCATGTGAATTGATTTTACCTCTTTAGCTTTTTTGTTTGGAAACTTTTTTTTGACGACGATCGTCAACGAGAGGTGACGGAGGTCGTCAACGCTCATTGACGGGAGCCGTCAACCCGGGTTGACGACCTCCGTCAAAGGGAGCGGTGCGTTTTATTCGATTACCGGGCGGTCGTCTTCTCCGCTTCCGCCTCCGTTTCCAACGGTCAATACGTAGGGGAAACGGTTGCGGCGCACCTCTTTTACTAATGTCTTGCTGTTGGTTCCTGCCTGGGTGGCTATTTCCAGATAGTAGGAGCCATCGGCCAGTTGCGGAATGATGAAAGAGAAATTAGACGGTTCATTGCGTGAAAGGGCCGTCATGGGAACGACAGTTTCGGTATTGTCGGTTGTATTAATAAAGGAATAACCGACAGTTTTGCCCTCTTCGCCGATGATGCGCAGGCGCTTGCCTTTGCCGTTAAGGCTACCGCCCGGCGTGATGTGGGCATTCACTTCGCCTGTCACTACATCGGTTACGGTGCTGATGGTAGGCAGGCCTTCGGCTACCTGTCCGACAATCACGTCCATATCAGCCAGTTCTTTTTTGAATACGGATCGCGGAATGCAGCGTAAGGTAACGCTGTTGACGAGAGGGTTATAGAGTGGAGCCGGCCCGATAAAGGGGCCGTCTACGCCCAGCGAGTTGTTGGTGAAACCAAATTCTACCGTTGCAGCGTTAAATACTTCTGCTTTGGCTACTTCTTCCAGGTCTTTGTAGGCACTCTCAAGCTCGGATGCCGTGAATTTACTGCTGTTGGCGGCTAATCGGCAAAGATCTTTGATGGTACGGTTGGCTGTGTAAGTAACATTGAAGGTGTAATCATCTTCACGTTCTGTTAGCATGTTGGCTACCAGGTTACCGGTAATGCTGTGTTTTTTAGGTTCTTCTATTGCCATATTGAATTGATTTTACCATAGTTCTTAATGGACTATGGTGATTGTTAATCTTATAAATGACTATGTATTAGTATATTATATGTGTAATGTAGTTAAATATATCTGCTGTTTTTGAGAGGAGCTAAAATAAGAAAAGAGAGATAAGGCTTTGTTTATCAATTATTATTCCTATATTTGCGGCTGTTAATAAATGCATAGTCCATTAAGAACTATTATCTAAATAGTGTATCTCTTTTTCTCAATGGGATTATCTTGTTGCGGAATCTTTTCAATTGAATGTTGCGTTATACTATTATTTTCTTGTCGGGTAAACGTTTTTAAATCGTATATTTTGCTTAAGTTTGTACTTCTGAAAAATAAATAGAGAGGAATCACAATGCCATTAAATTTACAAAAGAATTTACCCGCTATTGAACTTCTTAAGAAGGAACACATCTTCGTGATGGACTCGTTGCGGGCTTCGGAACAGGATATCCGCCCTTTGCGCGTGGTGGTGTTGAACCTGATGCCGCTGAAGATCACAACAGAGACAGACCTGATCCGTCTGCTGAGTAATACTCCTTTGCAGGTAGAGCTCGACTTTATGAAGATAAAGGGACATACCCCGAAGAATACCCCGATCGAACATATGCAGGAGTTTTATAAGGACTTCGATGATATAGAAAAGGATTATTATGACGGTATGATTATCACCGGTGCCCCGGTGGAGCAGATGCCTTTCGAAGAGGTCAGCTACTGGGATGAAGTGACGACTATCTTTAACTGGGCCCGTACGCATGTAACCTCTACATTATATATATGTTGGGCGGCTCAGGCCGGTCTGTATCATTTCTATGGCGTGCCTAAGTATGATTTGCCTGCGAAGATGTTCGGCGTGTTCCGTCATACGTTGCGCGAGCCTTACCTGCCGATATTCCGCGGGTTCGATGATGAGTTTTATGTGCCGCACAGCCGTCATACGGAAATCCGCCGCGAAGATATCCGCAAGGTGCCCGAGCTGACGCTGCTTTCTGAAAGTGAGGAATCGGGTGTTTATATGGCGATGTCGCGTGGTGGGCGTGAGTTCTATATCACAGGGCATTCGGAGTATTCGCCTTATACATTGAGCGATGAATATATCCGCGATATAAATAAAGGGCTTCCTATTTCTGTCCCTCATAACTATTATCGTAACAATGACCCGGCACAAGGCCCGGTAGTTCGTTGGCGCGGCCATGCGAACCTACTGTTTACGAACTGGCTGAACTATTACGTTTACCAGGAAACACCGTTCAATATCGAGGATATAAAGAATCTGGGTAGTCTGTAAATATCGCTACCGAAAGGAGCTGACGAAACTATTAAATAAAGAGTATATATGGCAAAGAAAATACCTTACGGATTGACGGATTATGTATTAGTAATGACTGATAATTATTACTATGTAGATAAAACGCAGTATATTGATCTGTTGGAGCAGACCGGACGTTTCCTGTTTCTGATCCGTCCGCGCCGTTTCGGGAAGTCGTTGTTCCTGAATATGCTTAACTGCTATTACGATGTGAAATATGCCGCCCGTTTTGAGGAACTGTTCGGCAATCAATACATCGGCAAGCATCCGACTGCTGAACAGGGTAAATACCTGGTTTTACGTTTTAATTTCAGCATGGTAAGGGCTACGGACGATAAACTGGAAGCTGCCTTCAACCGGCATATCAGTTTGGAAACAGCGTATTTTGCCAGTGTATATGCTTCTTATTTTAAACCTGATTTCCAGGAACAGCTAAAATTGATTCCGGAGGCTGCCGGACGTCTGGAATATATTTGCTTGTGTGCCAAAGAACAAGGACTGTCTATCTACTTGCTGATCGACGAATACGATAATTTTACCAATACGATATTATCCTCTAAAGGAAATGATGTGTATCATTCTTTGACGCACGATTCAGGTTTCTATCGCTCATTCTTTAATGTGGTAAAAGGTGTTACCACCGGAGCGGAAGCCCCAGTGAAACGAATGTTCATTACCGGTGTGTCGCCCGTTACGCTGGATGATGTGACGAGTGGTTTCAATATCGGGACGAATATAACGACAAATGAACAGTTTAATTCGATGGTCGGTTTCAGCGAATCGGAACTGCATGAGATGTTATCTTATTACCAATCGGAAGGTATGCTGGCCGATTCTATCGATGATATTGTCCGGATGATGAAACCCTGGTACGATAATTACTGTTTTGCCAAAGAATGTATCGGGCAGACGATGTATAATTCGGATATGGTGCTCTATTTCCTGAATAATTATTTACAGAGGAAACGTCCGCCTTCCGAAATGGTCGACCGTAATATCCGGACGGATTATAGCAAATTGCGCCACTTTATCCGTATCGACAGGATGCAGGAAGAAGGTTGTTCGGTCATTACAAAGTTGATCGATACCGGCGAAGTGAACGGAAACGTGATAAAAGACAGTTTTCCTGCAGAGAACCTGGCCGATCCGGGTAACTTTACCTCGCTGCTTTACTATTTCGGCTTGCTGACTTACGACCGGATGGAATATGGCGAAACGATCATGAAAGTACCTAACCTGGCCGTCCGCGAACAGATTTACAGTTATCTGGTGGAAGCGATGAAAGAACGCGAGTCGGTTGTTTTTCCTTTTATGGACCTGTCCGACCGGATGCGGCGTATGGCTTATTTCGGGGAATGGGAAGCAGCTTTGGACTTTTTTGCCCGTCAGGTTGATAAGAAAGCGGTTCTTCGTGATACGATCTATCAGGAGTCGACCATTAAAACACTGATGGTTGCTTATATGGGGTTGACGGATTACTTTATTATCTGGCCTGAGTTTGAGGCAGGCCGTGGTTTCTCCGATCTTTACCTGATGCCCAACCTGGCAAACTATCCGGATATGCAATATTCCTATCTGGTAGAGTTGAAATTCCTGAAACGGGATGATACGACAACCGATGTGGAAGCCTTATTGCAGGAAGCCGAAAAACAATTGCACCGTTACGCCGCAGACGAAAAGATACTCAGCAGCACCGGTAACACCCGTTTACGCCTGCTAGCCGCTGTTTACCGTGGCTGGCAACCGGAGGTGATGCGCGAATTTGTTTTGTGAGTTGTACTTTTTTGATAAATCTGAAACAACAATATGCCAATAAAACCCCGCCGCATAGAATTACTCTCGCCGGCTAAAGATCTGAACTGCGGTATCGAAGCCATTAATCATGGTGCCGATGCTGTGTATATCGGTGCCCCGAAGTTTGGAGCCCGTGCCGCAGCCGGTAATTCACTGGATGATATCCGTGCCCTTTGCGAGCATGCTCATTTATATAATGCCCGTATCTATGTCGCTCTGAATACGATCCTTCGCGAAGAGGAATTGCCGGAAGCGGAAAAACTGATATGGGATCTTTATCAGGCCGGTGCCGACGCCCTGATCGTGCAGGATATGGGGATCACCCGTCTGAACCTGCCGCCGATCCCTTTGCATGCCAGTACCCAGACGGATAACCGTACGCCCGAAAAGGTCAGGTTTCTGGAAGCAGCCGGTTTTACCCAGGTCGTCCTGGCGCGCGAATTATCGCTGAATGAGATCCGCAGTATCTCGGAGCAGGTATCTGTGCCGCTGGAAGTTTTTGTACATGGGGCATTGTGTGTGAGTTATAGCGGGCAGTGCTATTTGAGTGCTGCGCTTAGCGGACGCAGTGCCAACCGGGGGGAGTGTGCGCAGTATTGCCGCCTGCCTTATTCGATGGTGGATGCCAACGGCACCGAGATCGTGCATGATAAACATCTGTTGTCTCTTAAGGATATGAACCGTTCCGACCAACTGGAAGCCCTGTTGGATGCGGGTGCTTCTTCTTTTAAAATAGAGGGGCGCCTGAAAGATGTCACTTATGTAAAGAACATAACGGCTTATTACCGGAAGAAGCTCGACGCTATCTTGTCGCGCCGACCCGAATATGTCCGTGCTTCGGCAGGTAAAAGCAGCTATGAGTTTGAGTCGGTAGCCGAGAAAAGTTTCAACCGGGGATTTACTCCTTTCTTCCTGCATGAACGTACAAAAGATATAACAGCCTTCAACACCCCGAAATCGTTAGGTGAACCCGTAGGAACAGTTAAGGAACTGAAAGGAAACTCCTTTACCATTGCCGGACTGAAGCAACTCAATAACGGAGATGGCCTGGTTTTCTTCAATAGCCGGGGTGAGTTGGAAGGGTTTCGTGTCAACAGGGTAGAGGCGAACCGTGTCTTTCCGTTGGATATGCCGGATATAAAGCCCAAGACACCTTTGTATCGTAACTTCGACCAGGTTTTTGAAAAGCAATTGGCGAAACCTTCTGCCGAGCGTAAGCTGGCTGTAAAGATGGAATTCCTCGACAATCCTTTCGGCTTTACGCTGGTTATGGAGGATGAAACCGGTGCACGTGTCATGCTGACCGAGCCTTTCAATAAAGAGCTTGCCCGCCGTGACCAGCAGGATAATATCCGTACACAGCTTTCAAAGCTGGGAAACACGCCGTTTGAAGCATCGGAAGTATATATAGGGATGAGTGAAAACTGGTTCGTCCCGTCGTCCCTTCTGGCAGATATGCGCCGCAAGGCCGTAGAGAAGTTACAGTCAGACCGTATGATCCGCTATCAGCGTGAACTGTCGCGTAAGGTTGAACCTGCTAAAGAGATTCCATTCCCGGAACGCCAGTTGACCTATCTGGGGAATGTATCGAACAGCCGGGCAGAGGCTTTTTATAAAACGCACGGGGTAGAGTCGGTTGCCGAAGCTTTCGAGTTAAAGCCGGAGAAAGATGTACCGTTGATGTTTATGAAGCATTGTTTGCGGTATAGTATGGGATGGTGTCCGACTTATCAGAAGCAAAAGTCCCCTTATAAGGAACCCTATTACCTTTTATATAAAGACACCCGGCTCCGCCTGCAGTTCGATTGCAAGCGATGCCAGATGTTGGTATACGCTACGGACTTTTTGCCAAACGACCGGATGAAATAGCGCCAAATGACCGAACGAAACGCCGCCAAATAGCCGAACGAAACATCGCTAAATGACCGAACGCCAAGAAAAAGTATTATCTTTGCTCTCAGTTTCAATAACTTTATTCAAAATAGAGAAATATGATGAAAGCATATAAACAACGAATTGCCGACCGTTTGTTGGTTAGAAAACTGGCTGGGAAAGGAGCTGTTTTGTTGGAGGGCGCCAAGTGGTGTGGAAAGACTACTACGGCAGAACAGATAGCACGAAGCGTGTTGTATATGTCCGAATCCGGCAAAATAGAACAGAACAAACAATTGGCAACAATGAATCCGGGATTGCTGTTAAGGGGGGATAAGCCACGCTTGATCGATGAGTGGCAAGTCGCTCCGCAGTTATGGGATAGTATTCGTTTTGAAGCGGATCATAGTCATGAATTGGGGCTGTTTATCCTGACCGGTTCGTGCGTGCCTGCTGATATGAGTTCGGTTGTACATAGTGGCACCGGACGGTTTGGTTGGTTGAAAATGCGACCGATGTCGCTTTGGGAATCAGGAGATTCTACGGGTGAGGTGTCTCTCAAAGATATTTTCGAGGGTAAAAAGCAGATAGAAGGAGTATCGAAGCTGGATTTGGAAAGAGTTGCTTTTGTCACCTGCCGTGGAGGATGGCCTTTGGCTGTGGACATGGAGGACGATATCGCTTTAGACCAGGCATTCGATTACCTTACCGCCGTAGAACAGCGCGATATTCAACAGGCAGATGGCGTTGAGCGCGACCCGGCAAGGGTGCATCGCCTGCTACGTTCGTATGCCCGCCACCAGGGGGCTCAGGCAAGTTATGCAACCATGCGTGCTGATCTTGCAGACAATGAGGGGGATTCGCTTAGTGAAGAGACCATAGCGTCGTACATCAAAGCCTTGAAAAGTATTTTCGTAGTGGAGGATGTAGAAGCCTGGAATCCTAATTTACGCTCTAAGGCGGCTATCCGCACATCGGATACACGCTATTTTACAGATCCTTCTATCGCGACTGCAGCGCTTGGGTTAGGGCCGGACGATCTCATCTCTGATCTAAATACATTCGGATTGATATTTGAAACACTTTGTATGCGCGACCTTCGCGTGTTTGCGGAGGCACTGAACGGCTCTGTCTATCATTATCGTGATAAAAACGGCTTAGAATGCGATGCTGTGATTCATCTGCGAAGCGGACATTATGGTTTGGTTGAAATAAAGCTGGGGGGCGACAAACTCATCGAAGAAGGGGTACAAACACTTACTTCTCTGGCGGAAAAGATAGATACGACGAAGATGAAGAAGCCGTCGTTCCTGATGGTGTTGACTGCAAACGGTTCGTATGCTTATCAAAGGACTGATGGCGTATACGTAGTGCCGATAGGCTGCCTGAAGGACTGATCTGGCAGTGTAAATTAATTCTGACGTTTGTTGACGCGAAACCTTTGAATTTCACGTTAAAAAAACGGAACTGCATTGTATTATTATGCAGTTCCGCGGTTGTGATTTGGTGAGGATGGAGGAGATGTCCGACTGACTAAAAATATGTTACTTTACAACGCTATTTTGAATACTTTGTTATCGATATAAATCAAATAATTTCCGGGAGGTATCCCGGAGAAACTATGTTTTCCCGATACAGTTTGCGCTTTATAGAGTTGTCCTCCAAATGTATAAATAAAGACTTTCGTCCGCTGGGGAGTAAGAATATGTAATGTATTCTTATTACCCCATACTTTTATGGCTTTCTCTTTTGTCACGATATTACTTGTCGGAATATTCAATACAATACCTTCTATTGAAATTGAGATATCTTCTGTTATAGTCTGTATTTTATAATCTCCATTTATAGCAGGGATGATCTCATGGTTTCCGACTGTTACAATGGGATGAGATTCGTTATATGCTTCTTCTAATGTCAGGCTGAATGTAAAAGAATCTCCTGCTTTTACCGGATAAGTTCCGGCGGAAGGTTCTGTTTTTACACCTGCCACAGAGGGTAAGATAACATTATAAAAAACAGGATCAGGTTCCGGAACAGGATCAGGATCTCCACTTGTTGCAGTGACTTTCACTTCTGCTTTTACCGTTAAAGTGGTACTAACATCTGTTTTGCTGTTAGTTATTAAACAGCGATACTGATACGTGTCAGCCGTATTCAATGTAACCGGTAATGTATTAGTCAATTCGATAGGGGAAGAAGCGCGAAGCACTGTTCTGGTTCGAATTGAAGGTTGTTGTGATGTTTCGGTGGTTGTTTGTATATCAGTCCAACTCGAACCGTTCCATCTTTGCCACAAGAATATGACATTATAAATGTCACCGACTTGTGCTCCGGCAGTCAACGTGGTTGAAGAGCCTTCTTTAATTTCTTTGTTAGTCTCTTCTTTAACACTCAATTGCAGATCACCGTTTTCGTCCTGTACCGTTTTTATCAGACCGGTTTCATCTACAAGGACACCTTTATTTACTACCTCTGTTACCGATAGATTAGGAGTTACTGCTTGATTATCTGCAAATTTCAATGTTGTATTTCCTTCGTTAATCAGCTTGCCTAAACTGTTATTGCCGGAAAGTTGAAGAATAACATGAGAATCTTCGTTGATAGTCGTAGTTGCCTCCTTATTCGGATCTTCATCCGGCTTTACAGTTACATTACCTAATTCAATGACTGCAGGCTTATCTTTTGTGCCAGCGTCGGAGATACTGATTTGCTTAACTTCCGTAATATCTTCGGTGTTTCCTATCACTGTCGTATCATTTTCCACATACAAAGTATCGGTACGGAAATAAGCTTTTAAAGTATCTGTTACTACTACATTGTAAGTAAAGGATTCTCCTTCTTTTATATCATCCAATGGAATTTCGTTAGTATTTATTATCTGAACAATTTTTTCCAAACTGGCCCCTTTGCCGGGAGTAGCTGTCAAGCTGAAGGGTTTCCCATTAATCACAGTGATTGTGGTGTCTGCTACAATGGTTCGTTCTTCTGGTGCTGATTCCGGGTCTGTTGGTTTCTTAGATACATAATATGTACCTTTGAAATCACCGTTGCCCTGAACTAATAAGGTAAATTTAGATTCGATAGAAGAAGGGCCGTCCGGATCATTCGTATCTTCTTTATACTCATGAACGGGAAGATTCTTATTAACACCATCGGAGATAATCCAGCTGCTCCAGGTTATTCCCTCAGCTTCAATATCTGCATTGTGTGTCTCGACATTTTTATTTAGAGTTTCTAAAGTAGGGGTTGTCGTACAATCATCTTGAGACGCATCTTGATATTTCACGGCAATATCATCTTTTTTTACATCCAGGTTTGTTGTGGTACTTGGAGATATATTAATTATTCCATCAGCATGATAGCTATTTAAAATGTTTTTCCAATTCTCCCCGACAATTCCTCCGATTCTATGGCTTTTTCCCAGATTATCAGGAGGAAGTATACTGTTTATTGGTGTTGAATAACAAGTTACATTTCCTGTCATATAACAATTTTGGATGGAACCCTGATTTATGGCAACCAAACCTCCGACCCAAGCATCTAAAATATCGGTAGTTGTACAAGATACTATGCTTTGTTGCACACCGCAATTTATAATTGTACCGTTGTTTCGTATAGCCAGTCCGGCTGCATATTGTGCTGTATTGGTATAGAGAGTAGAAATGCTATTAAACTGACCGCTTACCACCAGATTAATTAAAGTATCCGAATTATAAGACATAAAGGCGGCTTCATTTTGGCTTACATTCAATCCGCTGACACAATGTCCTTGTCCATCAAACTTTTGTCCTATAGAACTAAATGGAATCCAGTCGTAAGCAGACATATCAAGATCAGCAGTAAGCCGTATCACATTAATATTATTATATTTATATTCTGCCCCATTCATTATACCATATTTATCATGATCACTTTTTGTTGCTAACCAAACCAGTCCTTTAGGTGTATTTATTTGGAGGTCATAATTTGTATTGGGAACCGGCTTGTCGTTTACTTTTATCACTTTTATATCTGTACCGGTAGGTCCAATATCGGCTGTTTTTGCAGCTTCCAAACGGTCATTGGAAACAGGAGTTGAGTCTTTGAGTTTTACCTGTCCAAATTTCAGGTATTTATAAGAAACACCGTAGTAGGATGCTGTTGCTTCCAAATGGGTAACTTCGGTATCTGGTTGATTTTTCTGGTTCCATGTATAAAAACCATAGCTGTCGGCTAATAAACTTTCGGGGGGAATGGAAAGGCTGGGGTCTATATATACAGCATATCCGCCGTAATATCCGCCACTTAAAGATACTTTTGCCTGATTACCCAGTATATGGATGTTTGCAGCAATCTTATTCCATACTGTATTTTCTACGGGGAAATGGGCTTTTGAAATGTTTAAAGTTCCTCCTTCAATACAGACCGGAGCACGAAATAGACCGCCTGAGATATTTGTTGTTCCTTTTTCCTGATAAATGGCAAAGTAATCTTCATTAAAACCGGCTGAATGGAAGTTTCCGTCTTTTATTGTCGCATGGGCTTCATCTCCTGTCATACGAAGCAATCCTATCTCACCACTTTTCAAATAGAGTCCGCCATCTATAATCAATGATCCTGCATTTACGTTGATGAAATAATCTGCATTTTTGTCATCTCTTACAATGTTATTCAGGTAACAATTTTTTAATAGTATATTTCCGCCTTTTTGCTGTATGGCTGAGGTGATTTTATTAAAACCAGAAGAATTCGCATTAAAGTTTTGTGCACATGCAACTTCTTCAAATGTTACATCGCCATCTTCTACAAATAAAGGATAATTAGGACTCAATCTAAGTCGTTTTAGGACTACTGTACCTCTTTTGATGGTGGTTTTTTCTGCTAAGAAGTCGCTTTTTCTGTATGCTGGTTCATTTTTGATAATACAATCTCCAATGATTGTGACATTTCCTTCAATAGATAGTTCTTCAAAGGAAGAAGATGTATTATTAGTAATTGTTATATTCCCTTTATTGGCGGTGAGATTATTGATTTTTGCACCATCTTTCAGAGAAAGAGTACCATCTTTCATAGTTAATGATGCAAGGGTTGCGTTTTTCCCTTCCAATGTTAGTGAACCAGAGTTCATTTCGATAGAAGGCAAAAAATAACCGGTATGCTTTTCTTGTTTAAAAGTGAGATCTCCCCCGTTCAGATTTATATCAAAATTGGATATACGACTATTAGCATTCATCTGATGTATGATAATAGGTCCACTTTGGGGTATAAAATTAAGTTTCATGGGATTAACAGAACTACCCGGACCTGGTCCATTTATAGCTTGACTTACTTCTAAGGTATTGGCATCAGTTTGTGATAGTACTGTGGAGTTGGGAGCATAATAATTGAATATGCTTTTCAGATCATTCAGGTCTTCAATATCAGAAAAGGTATATTGGGCTTTAAAAGAGATATTTACACCACCATTTGTATAAGAATCATACATAGTAGTATTTATCTTCTTTGTATAAGTAATATAATCACCGTTCTTACTTCCTGATTCTATAGATCCCAAAAACGTGTTATTTAGATATAATTGTTCAATTTTAAAACCTTGTCGCATTTTAATTGTGAGGTAAGTCAGAAGGGGAACTTCTGTTGTTTGGGTTATTGTAACCTCCGCTATATCATTAAGTGTTCCACCAGTATAATAATTAGAAACGGGATACGTTGAACCACTTTGTCCTTTTGCCATCACAGACGTTAACAGGAGAAATATCCCTATCCAACACGTTGTTATCCATTTTCGTAGTAAATGTTCTTTCATAAACTTTATATCTTTAAATTAATATTCTTCATATTTATGTTTCGCTATTATTGCCTCCTGCACCTTTGTCTGTTTATGCAAAGCATCTTTGCCCGCCCACGCAAAAGGTCTTTGCCTTACCGCGCAAAGGGTCTTTGCGTGATAAGGCAAAGAGGGCTTGCCTATTCGATGACGGGACGGTCGTCTTCACCGCCACCGGAGGGAGTACCTACTACGATGGTAGTGCTGACGCTGCGCGGTTCTTTTAATAATTGTGCACTTTGGCTGTATTGAGTGCAAACTGTCAAGGTATATGTATCGTCTTTCAGGCCGGCCGGTAGCAATAGGGTAAGTTCCGAAGGCTTGTTGATACTTAATTCGTCATCCACTAATTTGGTTACATTTCCTGTGCTATCGGTGAGTGTAACACCAACGGCAGGGTTGGAACCGACTACTTTCAGGTGCGAACCGCGTACAAAGAAGTTGCGTCCCGGAGTAGCGGTGCCGTCTTTTAAACCCGTTTTGCGATCTTCTACTTCGAGGATATACATTACATTTGCTTTTGTACCGAGTATCTCCACTTTTGTTTTGGCAATCTCTTCGCGCAGGAGTTTTTCTTGGGTAAACGATACGTAAACGGAGTTTGTAGCCGGATTCCATTGCCCTTTCTCTACTACTCCGACAAACTGTGCTACCGCACGGAAAATCCCGGTGTTTACACTGTAACCGTTTAATATCAGTCGCATAACTACGCGCAGAAAGAGTGTTACCACATGAACGATTGTTTCCATTCGGAGGCCGGTGTCTTCCTCCTTCATTTCTTTGTAGATTTGTTCAAGACCAGCTTTGCCGGATGATTCGAGCAGAAGGATTTTGTCGTCTTTGTTGTCGGTGGTCACGCTATTGTCGGCCAGCCAACCTTTTAATGTGTTAAGCATGCTATTAAATTTATATTGTTAATAATAGAGATATCGGTATTAAATAGGTAGAATTATGGTAGAAATAAGCCTCTATTTTACCTATTTTGGTGGAAATGGTCTGAGTTACCCTGTTTTTGTATCTTCTGATATATAACACTTTAATATTCATTGTTTATAATGCATTAGTTTTAGTAGAACTAATGCTAAAATTAGGAACACAGACGACACAGAGTACGCGGAGAAGCACGGATGGTTAAATCGAATATCCGCGTGTTTCGCGTCATCCGTGTTCTCTAATATTTTATGAATTAATTGAATATAAAGGTTTGGCTGTAACAAATAATTTATATCTTTGTTATCATTATTAACGTAGTTCTACTAAGACTATTTCATTTTTCATCTTTTAACGATCTGGTCAAATCGTCTAATAATTAAAACTTGGTAGCGATTCTCTTCGTAGCTATATAAAATAGCTATCTTTGCAGTATAGTTATTTATTAAATTCTAATCGAAAATGAAACGACACCTATTCTCCCTTTTACTTGTTTTGTTTACCCTGGCTTCCTGTGCCGATAAACCGCTCGATCCCTCTAAACCCGTTTATGTGACGGTAAAAACAACGATGGGAGACGTCACTGTCATGTTGTATGACGATACTCCGCTGCATCGTGATAATTTTATCAAACTATGCCAGTCCGGAGAGTATGAAGGAATGCTGTTCCATCGTATCATTAAAGACTTTGTCGTACAGGGTGGAGATCCGGCGAGCAAAGCGCACGAACCCGATGTTTTGTATGGCGACGGTGACGGGGGATATACTGTTCCGGCCGAAATACTTCCCAACCATTTTAATAAACGCGGTGCCTTGATCGATGCCAAGGAAAGCGACGATGTAAATATTGAACGGGCATCAGCCGGTACGCAGTTTTGTTTCGTACAGGGGAAAAAACATACCGATGCCGAACTGGACGAGAAAGAGGCACGGATTAACCAGATCCGCCGCAACTGGTTGTATTATAAATTCCTGGATCAGTTGAAGAAAGAAGATCCTTCTCTGGCTGTCGACTCGATGGAAACAGAACTGACCAACCGTGCGTTGATCATGGTTGAAGATACATTGGCAGAACTCGGCCCGTACGTGATCCCGGCTGAACACCGCGAAGTATATAAGACAGTAGGGGGAGTGCCTCACCTGGATAGTTCTGTGACCATCTTCGGAGAGGTGGTAGACGGCTTCGACATTGTAGAAAAGATGTCGCTGGTAAAGACCGATAAGAACGACCGTCCCCTTCGTGATGTAATGATCAAATCGACAAAAGTATTTCAGAAGTAACCTGTCTTTGTGCCGGGGTGGGAACAGTTGGCTACTGTATGTTGTTCTATATAAAGTAATCAAACATACATTTAGTCATGAAGAAAATAGTTATCATAGGCGCAACCGGTTATGTCGGTTCAGCCATTCTGAAAGAAGCATTAGGGAGAGGACATCAGGTTAAAGCAATTGTGCGGAATCCATCGAAACTAACGATTGTAAATCCGCGACTGACAGTGGTAGGAGGTGATGTCACCGACACCGATTTCCTGTCCCGTGAACTGGCCAAGGCGGATGCTGTGATCAGTGCATTCAATCCCGGCTGGTCTAATCCGAATATTTATGATGAAACGATAGAAGGGTACGGTTCCATTCTTTGTGCCGTAAGAAATTCCGGTGTGCACCGTTTCTTGATGGTAGGTGGTGCCGGAAGCCTGTTTGTCGCTCCGGGACGTTTGCTGATGGATGAGCCGGATGTTCCGAAGAAACTTTTACCCGGCATACGCAGCCTGGCAAAAGTATATACCGACCTTTTACTTCCGGAAAAGTCGGTCGATTGGGTATTCCTGAGTCCGGCGGCTAATATGGCTCCGGGGGAACGTACCGGTAAATTCCGTTTGGGTAAGGATGATTTGATTGTCGACGAGAGTGGCGACAGTAATATCTCCGTTGAAGATTTTGCTGTGGCTATGATCGACGAACTGGAACAGGAGAAACATCATAAGGAACGGTTTACGCTCGGGTATTGACTTGCTGTGGCGTAAGGACTGTTGTTTACACTTATTATTAGTATCTTTGTTCGGCATTACGATAGAGACAAGATAGATGTAAAAAGCACATAATTATGGCAAAGATTAAAAACATTGTATTTGATTTGGGAGGAGTCCTTATCGATCTGGATCATGGTCAGGCAGTCCGTCGTTTTAAAGAGATTGGCGTGGCAGATGCTGAACAGTTGCTGGATCCTTATGAGCAAAAAGGTATCTTCCTGGAAGTGGAGAACGGAACGATCACAGCTGAAGAGTATTGTGAAAAGCTTCGTAAGCATGCAGGAAAAGATATTCCTTATGAGGATATAAAGCATGCCTGGCTCGGATTTATTTCCGATACGCCCCAGTATAAGCTCGACTACCTGTTGAAACTCCGCGAACACTACAATGTTTATCTGTTGAGCAATACCAATCCCATCATCCAGGAAGGCTGGGCGAGGACGGATCAATTTACTCCGGCGGGTCGTCCGATCGGTGCTTATTTTGATAAAATGTACACCTCCTATGAAGTCGGAGCAACGAAGCCCGACCGCCGTATCTTTGACTATATGATCAAAGACACCGGCCTGATCCCTTCGGAAACACTCTTTGTGGATGATGGCAGCAGTAATATCGAAGTAGGACAGGCGCTTGGCTTCGTTACCTACCAACCCAAAAACGGGGAGGATTGGCGTGAAGCTGTCAATGAAACCATTTCCCCATGACACTGTAGAGTTTATCGATCTCTATAGGCTTGGGGATATGTTCGTTCATACCCGCATCCAGACTTAATTGTACATCTTCGGCGAAAGCATTGGCCGACATGGCGACGATCGGCATGTCTTTTATGTCCTTCCGGTCGAGTCGGCGGATGGCTTTTGTCGCTTCAAGGCCGTTCATCACAGGCATTTGAATATCCATGATAATCAGATCGTAGTATCCTTCCGGGGAAGCGGATACCTTATCTAACGCATCCTGTCCGTCGACGGCTGTTTCTACTACGGCTTTGGTTTCCTGTAGTAGCTCGTAGGCTATCTCACGGTTCAGTTCGTTGTCTTCCACCACCAGTATTCGTTTACCGGGGAAAGAGGTGATATCGGCAGGAACAATGCTCTGCTGTTCTTCCTCCTTCTTGTCTGTAACAAACTTTTTCATCAGATGGAATAACTTCGATTTCATGATGGGCTTGGTAATAAAGCCGTTGACTCCGGCTCTCAGGGCTTCGTTTTCGTAACCGGAGTAATCGTAAGCCGATATGATGATGATAGGAATATCCGGGCCTACACATTCCCGTATTTTCATTGTCGTTTCGATACCGTTCATTCCGGGCATCATCAGGTCTATGATAATGGCGAAATAGTTGTTGCCTTCGGTTACTTTCTGTACGGCCTCCTTACCGGAAAAGACAGAGTCAGGTTTCATACCCAGTTCCAGTAAGTTCTCGCAGGCTATTTCGCAGGAGATATCATCGTCATCCACCACCAATACCGGCAGGTCTACCAACATTTCTTTGTCGTATTCATCCAAACCTCCCAGTTTAACATGGAATGTCATGGTGAATTTGGAGCCTTTTCCGTATTCGCTTTCCACCAGGATATCGCCGTTCATCATTTGGGCGATATGGCGGCTGATAGCCATACCGAGGCCTGTTCCCTGAATATTGCGGACAGACACATCTTCCGAACGTTCGAACGGCTCGAACACTTTGTGTAAAAACTCCGGTTTCATGCCTATGCCGTTGTCTTCGACTACTATCTCGAACCGGGCGTAACCGTTATAAACGGAAGGTTTTTCTTCTACTTCTATTCGGATCTGCCCTCCTTCCGGCGTATATTTGATCGCATTTGTCAGCATGTTCATCAATGCCTGTTGTATGCGTTGTACGTCACCGATCAGGCATTCGTGTTTTACCTTGGTGTGTATGAGTAGTTTTTGTTCTTTCGTCTCAAAAGAGGATTGTACCATCACGAAGAGACTTTCCAGCAGCTCATCGAGTCTGAAACTTTCTTCCGCCAGCATGATATGTCCGCTTTCCAGTTTCGACATATCCAGCACTTCGTTGATCAGGTTCAGCAGGAGCTTGGAAGAAATGGTTATTTTCTTCAGGCAGTCGGCTATACGCTTCTGGTCGTCCATATGCAGGCTGGCTATGGCCGTCATGCCGACGATGGCGTTGATAGGGGTACGTACGTCGTGGCTCATACGGGACAGAAAGTCGGATTTGGCACGGTTGGCAGCTGTTGCGCTTTGCAAAGCTTCCTGTAAGAGTTGCCTCTGTCTTCTTTCCTCTTTGATTTCCGTTATGTCGGTTCTGGTCATTAACCAGATATTCTTTTCTTTGTCGAAATAGCTGAATCGCATTTTCTTATCGCGATGCTCGCCGTTTTCTATCATAGTACCGTATAGAATGTATTCTCCGTGCTTCCGGAGTATCGGATCGACATGAGCTATACGCATTTTCTCGGTCATTGCCTCGCTAAGCTCCGGATCCATATATTGCCGGTTGTACTCGGCAACTACGGCTTCAAAATTGCTGCTGGCGATAGGAGGAGGGGTTTCGCTTGCCGAACCGGCCGTGTACATAACGTAGCTGTTCTTCGAGGCTTCTATATAAATCACATAGTCGTACTCTGATTTAACGGCTGCTTCTATGATTTGTGATTTCCTGAAATCATTGACATTGCGGCTGGATAGAACTACCTTGTCCGGTTTACCTTCCTTGTCGAAAAGGATATCGATAAAGGCTTCGTGCCATTCAAAACCGAAATGATCGTTGCAGAAACGCATATCGAATGTTTTATGGAAACATCCTTCAGCGATCATTTTATGAAAAGCTTCAAGCGAAACGGTTTCATCCCATAAACTATGGTCGGGAGGATAGACATCGTTTTTTATGATGTTATTGAGACTGATATAATCATGCTTTGTGTTTGCAAGCTCCGGATTCATGGAGTCTTTTTGTATTTCAACACATCCGTCTTCCAGATAGATCGTCCAGATAGTATCCATGAGATACCGGTAGTCAGCCAACGATCCGTTTGGCTCAAGTCTATTTTCCATGCTGTTCGCTTTTATATCAGGCTTTATGTTCGATAATTAGTTCGCAGATCTGCTCGTATTCCACCTTCAGTTGGGCAAACAGTTCCTGTATGCCTTCCGTCTCACCGGCTCTGAGTTGTTCTGTTATGGGATTCAATATCGTTGACAGATTGGTCAGGTCGAGTGTTGCCGCCAATCCTTTTAGTGTATGGGCATGTCTGAATGCTTGGGAAATATTATTCTCTTTGAGACTTTTTTCCATCAGAGCGAAGTTTTCATCCATTGGAAATTTGGAAAGTATCCTTTCGTAAAACTGTTCATTTTCCATGAACCGGTTTAAAGCACTGTCCAGGTTAACTCCGTATGCTTGTAATTTTTCTTTATATTCGCTTGTCATGTTTTATGTAACCCTCTTTTTTGCAACGAATCTTTGGCCGGTGGCCAAATGAATTTTACAAAAGTAGATAAAAAATGAATATAGCAACTGAAAAAGCGTTATAATTCAATAGGAATAGCTTGTTTTTTCATTATTTCGCAGTTTTGACCTTCCAAAAGGACTGTTTTATTTGTTAATCTTGGTTTTTAAGCGCTGTATGTGAAAAAATAAAGGCATGAAGCTTTATATGCTCCATGCCTTTTATCGCTCGATTTTTTGTATGTAAATACGTTTGTCTTATTATTGAATACCGCGTTCACGCAGTCTTTCCTGCCACTTCCAGGCAGAGGCCAATGTGTCGGCTAATGTTTCTTTAGCAGTCCAGCCCAATACTTTGTTTGCACGTTCCGGGTTAGCCCAAACCTTTTCAATATCACCTTCGCGGCGGCCAACGATCTTATGGGGAACTTTTACGCCGGTAGCTTGTTCGAATGTGTTGATCAGTTCCAATACGGTTACACCGTTGCCGGTTCCGAGATTGAAATATTCAACATTTTCTTCCGTCTTGCCACCCAGCATACGATCCATAGCGATCACGTGTGCTTTAGCCAGGTCGACTACATTGATATAGTCGCGGATGCAGGACCCGTCGGGAGTATCGTAATCGTTGCCGAATACGCTCAATTCCTTACGGATACCCATCGCAGTCTGAGTCAGATACGGGATCAGGTTCTGAGGAACACCGTTAGGCAATTCGCCGATCTCTGCAGTCGGATGAGCACCGATCGGGTTGAAGTAGCGCAGGATGATGCTCTTGAACGGAGCATTTGCATGAATAGTATCACGGATGATCTCTTCGTTGATCTGTTTGGTATTACCATATGGTGAAGTAGCCGGTTTGATCGGAGCATCTTCCGTTACAGGCAGATTTTCCGGATCAGGCTGTCCGTAAACGGTACAGGAAGAAGAGAACACGATACCGTCGATATTGAATTCCGGCATCAGTTCCAGCAGGTTGACCAGCGTAACGACATTGTTGCGGTAGTACTTCAGCGGCTGTTGAACCGATTCGCCTACCGCCTTGCTGGCTGCGAAAAGGATGATACCGTTGATACCCGGATGTGCTTTCAATGCTTCGCGGGTTCCTTCTTTATCTTTCAAATCCAGTTTGATGAATTCAGGACGGATACCGGTGATCTTTTCAATGCCATCCAATACTTCGATATTGGAGTTCGACAGGTCGTCGATGATGACTACATCATAACCTGCATTCTGCAACTCAACTGTAGTGTGTGAGCCAATATATCCGGTTCCACCTGCTACTAAGATTTTCTTTTTCATGCTAGTCTCTATTTAGATTAATTATACGATTCCAGAGAATCCCATAAACGCCATAGCCAGCAAACCGGCTGTAATAAGCGCGATAGGGGTACCTTTCATACCTTCGGGAACACGTGTCAATGCCAACTGTTCTCTAATCCCTGCAAAGATAACTAAAGCTAGCGCAAATCCAATAGCTGTGGAGATCGCATATACAACAGATTCCAACAAATTATACTCTTTTTGTATGACAAGGATAGCCACACCTAAGATACAACAGTTCGTGGTAATCAACGGAAGGAACACACCCAATGCCTGGTAAAGAGCCGGAGAAACTTTTTTAAGAATAATTTCTACCATCTGTACCAGTGCGGCAATGATCAGGATGAAGCTGATCGTCTGCATGAACCCGAGCCCGAACCTATCCAGGATATATTTCTGAACGAGGAAGGTTACGATGGTTGCAATAGTAAGAACGAATGTTACTGCTGCCCCCATACCGGCCGCTGTCTCTACCTTTTTGGAAACACCCAGGAACGGGCAGATTCCGAGGAACTGCGCTAATACAACGTTGTTAACGAATACGGCTGCGATAAATATTAATATATATTCCATATCTTTCGTTTTTTAATATCAGGCTTTACGCAATTTGTTTACAATAGCAATCAGGTAACCCAGCGCGATGAAGGCACCCGGTGCCAATACGAAGATCAGCGAACCATATTGTTCGGGCATCAGTGTCAGGCCGAACAGTTTACCTGTCCCAAGCAGTTCGCGGGTAGCTCCCAGCAAGGTCAGTGCCAGTGTAAAGCCCAGTCCCATACCCAGTCCGTCGAATGCGGAAGGGATCACGCCGTTTTTAGCGGCGAATGCTTCTGCACGTCCCAGTACGATACAGTTTACAACGATCAACGGGATGAACAATCCCAGGCTGGCGTAGAGAGCCGGAACGAATGCTTCCATACACATCTGCACCACGGTCACGAAGGTGGCGATCACAACAATAAAAGCAGGAATACGTACCATGTCGGGGATCAGGTTCTTCAAGGCTGAAATAACCATATTGGAACAGATCAGGACGAACATGGTTGCCAGTCCCATACTCATACCGTTCAGTGCTGAGGAAGTGGTTCCCAGAGTTGGACACATACCCAGCAATAAGACAAATGTCGGGTTCTCTTTGATGATACCGTTCATCAATACTTTCATATTACTCATTGTCGTTTCCTCCCTCATTAGTGTTAGCGGTTGTTGCACCGGTTACTCCGTCAGTTCCGGCAAATGCGCTGTAAGCGCGATTCACCGCGTCCAGGAATGCACGGCTGGTGATGGTTGCTGCTGTAATAGCATCTATATCGCCACCGTCTTTAGTTACTTTTAATGCACCTCCGGCCAGGCTGCGTCCGAGAACGCTCTGTTTGTTCTTGTCCGTACTGAACCATTCCTGCATCTTGGCTCCCAGGCCGGGAGTTTCTGCGTGTTGCAATACGGAATAGTTCAACAGCTTGCCTTCCTTATCGAATCCGACGATTACTTTGATCTCGCCGCTGAATCCTTTCTTGGTGTTGCTTTCGACAGCCGCACCGACGAACTCGCCGCCTTTGGTGGCCGGATAGATCTTCAGCGAATCACCATCGGCTGTAATAGCCATATAAGCATCTTCCGACGGTTTGTTATCGAATTCCGGCGTAACAGCTTTGATAGCTGCTTCCAATGCCGCAGCTTTGGAGGCTGCAATCGGGCCGGTGGTGTACATATTTACTCCGGCTAATATCGCTCCCGCAACCAAACAGATGATGGTAAGCGACAAGAGCATGTTGGGTAATGTTGATTTTAGTTTTGCCATGCTTATTTCCCTCCAAAATGTTTAGGTTTGATATAACTGTTGATCAGCGGAGTAAATGCATTCATAATAAGAATAGCAAACGACATACCTTCCGGATAAGAACCGAACAGACGGATCACCGTAGTCAGGATACCGATACCGACACCGTAAACCAGCATGCCGTTCTTACTCATCGGCGAAGTCACATAGTCGGTTGCCATGAAGATAGCTCCCAGCATCAAACCTCCCGACAGCAGGTGAACGAACGGACTTGCATATTGTACCGGGTTAACCAGGTGCATAATGCCTGTGAATACGAATACAGTCAGCAGGATAGAAACCGGGATCTGCCAGGTGATGATCTTTCTCCATAACATGAAGGCAAGTCCCAGCAACAGAGCCAGTGCACTTACTTCACCGAGGCTACCGCCCATCTTTCCTAGCAACATATCCACCAGTGTAGGCAGTTTATCCAATGCCCCCTCATTCATCAGAGACAAAACAGTCGCACCGGTGGTTGCATCGGTGTAGGCTGTCAGCTGTCCGACTTCCGGCCAGGTTGTCATCTGTGCCGGGAAAGAGATCAGGAGGAATACACGTCCGACCAGTGCCGGGTTGAAGATATTGTTACCCAGCCCGCCAAACGACATCTTACCGATACCGATAGCCGCCAGTGCACCGATCAGGATGATCCATACAGGCAGGTTCGACGGCAGGTTGAATGCCAGCAGCACACCGGTCAGGATGGCCGAACCATCACATACGGTCGGTTCCTTTTTCATCAGGAACTTCTGGATCAGATATTCAAAGAGGACGCAGGCTACGACCGATGTTGCAGTAACGATCAGCGCACCCAGCCCGAAGTAGTAGAGGGATACCAGGAAAGCCGGAACAAGGGCAATCAGTACACCATACATATTTTTGCTTATGCTATCGCCGCCGTGGATATGGGGCGAAGGAGATACTATTAAATTATTTTCCATATTGCTCTTTATTATGACTTTCGTGCCCGTATGATACCCATTACTTTTCCTTTACCTGAACGGATATAATCCAGCAACGGACGGTTGGCCGGGCAGGTATAACTACAAGAACCGCATTCGATACAGTCGGTGATATAATTCTTTTCAGCCAGATCCCACTCTGTGAATTCAGTTGCATTCATCAGCAGGGTAGGGTTGAGGCCCATCGGACAGACGCTGACACATTTGGCACAACGTATGCAATCATATACCGGTTTACGTACGGATTCTTCTTTTGTCATTAGCAATACGCCTGAACTACCTTTGGTAACCGGTACTTCCGGACTGATCAGCGCCTTACCCATCATCGGGCCGCCACCGATTACTTTTCCTGTATTTTCAGGAACACCTCCGGCCGCTTCGATCAGTGCACTGATCGGAGTTCCCATGCGCACCAGGAAGTTGGAAGGAGTAGTAACCGCTTTACCGGTAACTGTCACGACACGTTCGAACAAAGGTTTGTTCTTCATCACCGCTTCATATACAGCGAAAGCCGTACCGACATTCTGTACCACAGCTCCGGCGGAGATAGGCAGTGCCCCACTCTTTACCTGGCGGCGTATCACAGCATCGATCAACTGTTTTTCACCTCCCTGCGGATATTGTACTTTCAGCGGCATGATCTCTATGCCTTTATAATCTTTTGCCAGTTTACCCAGATGAGCAATGGCGTCAGGCTTGTTGTTTTCAATACCGATCACAGCTTTGGTCACGTTGACTGCTTTCATCAGCAAGGTCACACCGACCAGGATCTGTTCGGCCTTTTCCATCATCAGCGAATGGTCGGAAGTCAGATACGGCTCGCATTCGACCGCATTGATGATAATGATCTCGGCTTTGCTTCCGGGAGGCGGCATCAGTTTCACCTGTGTCGGGAAAGTGGCACCACCCAGACCTACGATGCCTGCTGCGGCAATCTTGTCTACGATCTCTTTGGAAGGAAGCGGGCACTCTTTTACAAGTGTTTCGCTACGGTCGATTGTTTCTTCCCATTCGTCACCTTCTACATCGATATAGATAGCGGGACGTTTGTATCCGCTTGCGTCGAGAGCGTTATCTATCTTGTTAACCTTACCGGATACCGACGAGTGAATGTTTGCCGATACAAAACCTCCGGCCTTAGCCAGCAGTGTACCTACCTTAACCGGATCACCTTTCTTCACCACAGCCTGGGCAGGAGCCCCGATATGCTGGCTTAACGGTATAATGACCTGTTTGGGTATAGCCAGTCCGGTGATCTTTTTTCCGGCAGACAATTTATTTTCGGGTGGATGTATACCGCCGATTCGAAATGTCCTTAGCATACTATTAGATTTTTATTCGTTTAATTTATTTCTTAATGAAATCACATCTGAATCATCTTTTGCTAAATCTGATGATGTTTTTGCCTGGGATGCTGTTGTTGGCATAGCTTCGGCTTTCGGGGCCGGTGTTGCTTTAGGCGTTACAGGCTTTACTTTGTCGGCGTCCACAGTTGGAGCAGCTTCTTTACGCGGCGGGAAGTTCAGTTCGTGAATAGCACCGGTAGGACATACGGCTACACATTTGCGACACAGGCGGCATTTGCGATAGTCGATGTAAGCTACATTGTTTTCGAGCGTGATCGCTTCGAACGGGCATTCCTTCACACACTTACCGCAACCGATACAAGCATTGGCGCAGGCTTTGCGGGCGGCAGCTCCTTTGTCTTTGTTTACGCAGCTAACGAAAATACGGCGTGATTTCGGGCCTTTCTTACGCAGTTCGATAATGTTTTTCGGACAAGCTTTTACACAGGCACCGCATGAAGTACATTTATCTTCCACTACTTCCGGCAGTCCGGTAGCAGGGTTGACGTGGATCGCGTCGAAGGCACAAGCTGTTACACAATCACCATAACCCAGGCAACCGAACGTACAGTTCGTTTCGCCACCGTACAGTGAAGATGCAATGGCACAACTCTGCACGCCGTCGTAACGGTTGGTACGCGGACGGGCTTCGCAGGTTCCGTTACAGCGTACAACGGCTACCATCGGTTCGGCAGTAGCGGCTTCCATACCCAGGATAGATGCGACTTTCCCCATTGTATCGGCTCCGCCTACCGGACATAACAGTCCTTCCAGCGAATCAGCTTTTACACAGGCCGCAGCAAAACCACCGCAACCGGGATATCCGCAACCACCGCAGTTGGCTCCGGGAAGTGCCTCCTGAACCTGTGCGATACGAGGATCTTCGTATACTTCAAACTTCTTGGAGGCGGCGTAGAGGAATACTGCACCGATGGCTCCAATGGCTCCTAATGAAATAACGGCAATTAAAATCATGATATTTAATCAATTAAGTTTTTTCAAGGTAAATATAAATTTTCTTTTTAGTTTCTCGCGTAAAAAGTATAGTATGCAGTAGTAGGGAACTAATAATAATAGACCGGTTAACCCGCTGGTTGTTTCGTCCCATTGCAAGTAGTTTCCTGCTACAATGGCTGCGACTACAATGATCAACGGAAGAATAAAGGCCAGTAATACCGCTTGTAGTCCGAGCGAACTCTGACCGCATAGCGTAACTTCTTCGTTTATATGGAATCTGCCGGAATCGGGATCGTTCACTTCAATAATCTTCTCTTTCTGATCAGATGCACTGCACATACCCTTTGCGTGGCAACCGGAGCAGGCCGATTGTTGAATGATCCTGACAAAGATCGTATCGCCTTCGATCTTTTCGATTCTACCGTTGTGATTGATACTTTCGCTCATGTTTGTAATCTCGACATTGCAAAACCAGGGCAAAAGTAAGGATTATTTAGATAATATGTCACGATTAACAAAGTTTATTACAGAAATAATTGAGCTTTACTTACCATTTGTAATTAAAACCAAAGCTCAAGAGTTCGTTGATCTGTAAATAACTGTCGAAGTCTTCGTTTTTCGCGATTCCGTCGTCATAACGTAAGTTGAGTGAAATGATGGTTGAGAAGAATCGACTGATCGCCATATTCAGTCGGTTTTCAAACTCACCCTGGATACGTTGATAGTTAGTTGTATAGTTCAGACGCGAATACCAGCTAATATTCCGGCTGAACTGGAATGTCATTGTTGCATTCACAGTTGAACCGAACAAGCTTTGTTTGTACGGATAATTTTCTTCGTTATCTTTCTTCTGGAAGTGGCGTGCCAAATCAATGTCTTTATCTATGGTTCGTATGTACGTATAAGATATAGGGGCGATGTTAGCTGAAAGGGCAACTTTTTTATGCTTTGACGATGCGAACGTTTTATTCAGGTCGTACTGCATACCGAGACCGATATTGATACTGAATGGAGAAAGTAATCCAGCCAGTTTAACATCTTGATTCTCTGCATAACTGCTGAATAACTGGGTTTTGAAATCGACTTCCAGTGTATAATACCATTTATTGAAAGCCTTATAACCTAAGTTGCTGTAGATACGGAATACATCATCTCCAACCTTGTAGTCACGTAAAGTATCTTTAGGCGCTGTATATAAATTATTCTTTATTTCGAGCGAGTTCGTAAACTTTACTTTATCCTTGTTATAATTAAAGGTAAACAGTTCACGGTTTGTCAGGTTTAGCGTGCTTACACCTCCCTTATGCCAGTTGGGGGAGATATAGTTTTGTGCAAACTGAATAGCACTTTCAAAATGAGAAGTCCAGTAACGTATTTCCGGAATGAACTTTACCGGTGCATCCACATCGCTGAAATCCGCTTCGCTTTCCACCTTGATAAGTTCCGGTTTGTAATTCGTTTTCTTGATCACCTTCGCTATCACCTTGTCTTGAGGAAGATCCCTTGTCGAATAGCGGAAATAATCCGGATAATTGGACTGTACATATTTATATGCCTTGTCTTCTACCTCTTTTTTCAACTCTTCTTCTTTAAATAATGTATCAGGAGTGAACGGCAAAGGCAACTGGTCGTTTTTCTCCCAGAAGTTTTCTTTATAGAAGGTAAGATCCTTAGGCAATAGTTCACCTTTAAATACGATCGGCAGGAACAAAGGACTTACAATCACGGTATCACGGAAAGTCAGATTGTTGTCGAATATGGTAGAGGCATCCCGTACCAGGCGTGCCCAATACATGGCTTCGTCGGATATTTCCACTTCATCTTTCTTCAGGAAACGGAGCAGATTTTCAGTCGGTTTGGCCGGTGCGGAGTACGACCGGTTCTGTTTTTCAAATTGCGCCCGCAGACTTATGATATTATCCAGATCCGGATCTTCGATTTCAATCATGGGGATAGTGTCCGGCACGTCTCTCTCTGCTGCCTTATTGACATTAGCTCCAGTAATGACAGTACCCTCCTGTGCATTTGCCAGGCTTGTCAGTGATGTAAGTATAGAAAATAGAATGAAGTACCTCTTGATAACCATAATACCTTATAATTTACACTCTTTAAGTATCTAGAGTGCGAAATTAGATAAAAAGTATGAGATGTGCTAATCTTTTACATCATATAACAATCTTAACGATTCGAATAGTAAGACAGGCACGATAGTGAACGAACTAGTCTTTTTCTGGGAGGTTGTCTGTGTTTTATCATAGTGAAACACTTGTTTCATATAGGTGGAACAACTGTTTCATATAGGTGAAACAAAAGGTAGCATGGTAACTTTTCATTTCGATATCCGCTTGAAAAAATATCCCATACCCTTGCTGTCTGAACGAAAATGACTAACTTTGCAGTTTTGAAATGCGAGTGAGCAATTATAAGATAATTAAAATATTACTATCGTGGCAGATACAAAGTACATCTTCGTTACGGGCGGCGTAGTCTCTTCATTAGGTAAGGGAATTATTGCTGCATCATTGGGTAAACTCCTTCAGGCAAGAGGCTATAAGGTTACTATCCAAAAGTTTGACCCCTACATTAATATCGACCCGGGTACATTGAACCCCTATGAGCACGGTGAATGTTATGTAACCGTAGACGGACATGAAGCAGACTTGGACTTAGGACACTACGAACGTTTCCTGAATGTCCCGACTACACGGTCGAACAACATTACGACCGGCCGTATTTATCAGAGCGTAATAAATAAAGAACGTAAAGGTGATTACCTGGGTAAAACAGTACAGGTAGTTCCTCATATTACCGATGAGATCAAACGTAACGTAAAACTGTTGGGATCGAAGTATAAGTTCGATTTTGTGATCACGGAGATCGGTGGTACGGTGGGTGATATCGAGTCGCTGCCTTTCATCGAAAGCGTACGTCAGCTGAAATGGGAGTTGGGTAAGAACTGTATGTGCGTACATCTTACTTATGTACCTTACATTGCAGCTGCAAAAGAATTTAAGACTAAACCGACACAGCATTCTGTAAAACAATTGCAGGAACTGGGTATTCAGCCGGATGTGCTGGTATTGAGAACGGAACATTTGCTGAGCAACGATATTACACGCAAAGTCGCTTTGTTCTGTAATGTGGATGCCGATGCGGTTGTTCAGTCTGTAGACGTTCCGACCATTTACGAGGTTCCTTTGGTGCTTCAGCGTCAGAACATGGATGTTACCATCCTGAAGAAAATGGGACTGGAAGTGGGTCCGACTCCCGAAATGAAGCCGTGGAACGAGTTCCTTCAGAAGAAAACGAATGCAACTGAAACCGTTAAGATCGGTTTGGTTGGTAAATACGTGGAATTACAGGATGCTTATAAGTCGATCGACGAATCCTTATTGCAGGCTGCTATTTACAACGACCGCAAACTGGATCTGCATCTTTTCCATTCTGAAAAACTGAATGAGAACAATGCAGCCGAACTGTTGAAAGATATGGATGGTATCTTGATCGCTCCGGGATTCGGACAGCGGGGTATCGAAGGTAAGTTTGCCGCTTTGAAATATGCCCGCGAACATGATGTGCCTTGCCTGGGTATCTGTCTGGGTATGCAGTGTATGGTTATTGAATATGCCCGCGATGTGCTGGGTATGACGGATGCCAACTCTACGGAGATGGAACCGAATACGGAATATAAAGTGATCGACCTGATGGAAGAGCAGAAGAATGTTACCAATATGGGTGGTTCCATGCGTTTGGGTGCTTACGACTGTGTTTTGAAGAAAGGTTCGAAATCTTATGAAGCGTATGGAAAAGAACATATCCAGGAACGCCATCGTCACCGTTTCGAGTTCAATAGCCAGTATCGCGACCAGTTTGAAGCTGCCGGGATGAAATGTGTCGGTGAGAACCCGGAAACAGGATTGGTTGAAGTTGTTGAAATACCTTCACTGAAATGGTTTGTAGGTGTACAGTTCCATCCGGAATACAACAGTACGGTAGTTAATCCGAACCCGCTCTTTGTCAGCTTTGTAAAAGCCGCTATTGATAATAAATAAGAACGTTATAGATGGATAAAAACACATTATTAGGTTTTCTGCTTATTGGTATTGTTTTATTTGCATTCAGCTGGTTAAACAAACCGACGCCTGAGCAGTTGGAAGCGCAGCGCCGTTATCAGGACTCGATCGCACAGATCGAACTGGCTAAACAGCTTGATATGCAAAAAGAGGATAGCAAGAGCATTGCCGATAACTCTTTTGATAATCTGCCGGACTCTGTGAGAGAAGCCCGGCTGAAAAGTAATTTCGGGGTATTGGCCGATGCCATGACAGGTACTGACGATATTACTGTATTGGAAAATAGCCTGATCGAACTTCATGTCAGCAATAAAGGGGGACGTATCTCTTATGCCCGCCTGAAAGATTATACAACGTACGACGACAAACCGCTGATCCTTTTCGAAGGAAAAGATGCATCGCTCGACTTTACGTTGGTAACGGCAACCAACCGTGTGCTGAATACCGGTGAAATGTATTTTACTCCGGTAAAGACACAGGATCCGAATCAATTGATCATGCGCCTGAACACGGGTGAAGGCAGTTCGCTGGACTTTATCTATACGATCAAGCCGGACGATTATATGGTTCAGTTCGATATTAAGGGTTCCGGCCTGAACGGTGTATTGGCACCGAGTACAACGGCGTTGGATATGGTCTGGAAACAGAAGATCCGCCAGCAGGAGCAGGGTATTAAATATGAAA
Source organism: Parabacteroides sp. HGS0025 (assembly GCF_000969845.1). NCBI lineage: Bacteria > Pseudomonadati > Bacteroidota > Bacteroidia > Bacteroidales > Tannerellaceae > Parabacteroides > Parabacteroides sp. HGS0025. The sequence goes on along the minus strand of NZ_KQ033902.1, from coordinate 4,175,084 downwards.
ACAGATATACTGCCTTGTATTATAAATTCCTGGCTGATGGCGTTGAACAGTTGAGCGAAAGCAAAAGTGAGGATAAGAAGGTGTCAGGCCGTCTGAAATGGATCGGTTATAAGGATAAGTTCTTCTCATCCGTTATGATCTCCGGTGAAGGTTTCGAGAGTGCTACTTTCGACTCGAAGATGGTTGAGGCCGACGGTATCGTCAAAGAATTCAAGGCTGCTACGGCGGTTCCTTTCGACCTAAGAGGAAACGAACCTACAACTTTCCGTTATTTCTTCGGGCCGAATAGCTATACCTTGCTGAAATCATTCGATAAAGGGGTTCCTACCGACGATCAGTTGGATCTGGAACGTCTGGTTCCGCTGGGTGCAAGCGTATTCCGCTGGGTGAACCAGTATTTTGTTATTCCGATGTTCGACTTTCTGGGAAAATATATCAGCAGCTATGGTCTGATCATCTTCCTGATGACCATCATTGTGAAGTTGATCTTATTCCCGCTGACGTATAAATCTTATATGTCGTCTGCCAAGATGCGTGTACTTCGTCCGCAGGTAGAAGAGTTGAATGCGAAGTATCCGGGACAGGATAAGGCAGTGGAACGTCAGCGTGCGACAATGGAGCTGTATAGCAGGGCCGGGGCGAGTCCGATGGCCGGATGTATCCCGATGTTGTTGCAGATGCCGGTGTTGATCGCCTTGTTTATGTTCTTCCCGTCGGCTATCGAGCTGCGTCAGCAGAGTTTCCTTTGGGCGCATGACTTGTCTACCTATGATGCGATCTTCAGTTGGAATAAATATATTCCTATTATTACTCCGTATTTCGGTAACCATATCAGTCTGTTCTGTGTGCTGATGACGGCAACCAACATTGTATATACGAAGTATAATATGGAAATGACCAATACCGGACAACAGCAGATGCCTGGTATGAAGGCGATGATGTATATGATGCCGCTGATGTTCCTGGTGTTCTTTAACCAGTATGCATCCGGTCTTACTTACTACTACTTTATCTCCACTTTGTTTACGATCGTCCAGACACTGGTGTTCCGTTATACGATCAATGAAGATAAGTTGCTGGCTAAGTTGGAAGCAAACAAGAAGAAACCGCAGAAGAAATCCGGTTTCATGAAACGTTTGGAAGAAGCACAGCGTGCACAGCAGGAACAGTTGAAGAAGCAACAGGAGCAAAAAAAGAGAAGATAATATCTCCTCTGATATAGCAATAAATGCAAAAGGTGTGCCGGCCCTACAGGGTGCAGGCACACCTTTTGTGTTTCTAAAAAGTTGAACTTACTGATAAAAAGCTTGCATATTTTGATCGGATAATTGAATTTGAATGGGGGGGAGATCATTTTATTATATAATATTTATATATTTGCAACACTAGGCAGTAAGTCATTTTATGGTTGTTAGGTTGATGTTGACGACTTTTTTGATTGGATTCTAAATAATTAACCAAGATGAATAAGAGGGAAAGACTTTTACAAGGAGTTATAACTGGGATCTTTGTATTGTCATGTATCGTTTTTTTCCAGTTTTTCGATTCGAATCATTTGTTTGATAAAGAGCAGGTGGTGGGGTTATCATTCCTGTCGGATGCTGTGTCGGAATGTATGGATAAACCGGCATGGCTGGCTTGCGCTTTGGCGAAAACTCTTTTGTCACTGCTGGTGCCTGTTGGAGGAGGAGCTTTACTGCTTACTATTATATTGTTATTGGAGTGGTGGGTATTAACAGTCATTCTGAAGCGGTTTAATGTAGGGGAGATGGCTTTCTTATATGCTTTATTTCCTGTCGCCCTGGAATGGGGTACTTATTGCAGTCCGAGCTATCATCTGGCTTCTATCCTGTCTTTGGTTCTTGTCCTGTTGGTGTTTTGCGGTTATACACTCATTAAAAATAAATGGCTGTCGATGTTGTCGGGGTTTGCCTTGTTGTTTATTGTGTACAGCCTGGTGGGTAGCAGGTTGTTTATCTTTGTTATCCTGGTGTTGCTGTATGAGGCAGAGATTGGAGAAAAACGATGGGTTTACTGGGCTTTACTGTTGATAACGGGAACTGTATTACCCGAATTCCTGAAAAGCGTGTATTCTCTTTCTGAGGCACAGGCTTATCAATATCCGCATCCGTGGCTTCCGGCATTCTTTCCGGGTATAGCGGTCGCCGGTATATTGGTCGTTATTCAATTCAAGGCAATCCGGAACATGCGTGCCAACGTATGGTCGGTATCCGTTATGTCCGGACTGCTGATATTAATTGTGATATCTTCTGTGCTTAGCCATGCTGTTTCTTAAGGAAAGCCAGGGCTTTCTCCATATCTTCAGGTGTGTCGATACCGATTGTTTCCTGTGAGGTGATGCCGACTTTTATCTTATAGCCGTTTTCAAGCCACCGGAGTTGTTCGAGGCTTTCGGCCAATTCGAGCGATGATTGGGGCAGGCGGGTGATCTCTTTTAATGTATCGGCACGGTAGGCATATAAACCGATGTGCTTATAATAGGTATGGTTGGGCAACCATTCCCGGTAATTCTTACCTCTTAGATACGGTATGATCGATCGGCTGAAGTACATGGCTTCACTGTTTTTATTCAGAACGACTTTCGGGGAATTCGCATTGAACAGCGTTGTCTCGAAATCATCGTCCGAACGGAACGGTTTTACCAATGTGGCTATCTGTGTGCCGGCATCGGTAAAGCAGGCCTTCAGTGTTTCTATTTGTTCCGGCTGGATAAAAGGTTCGTCTCCTTGGATGTTGACAACGACATCATATCCCAGGCCTACTTTGGTATAAGCTTCGTAGCAACGGTCGGTTCCGCTCCGGTGCTGATCGGATGTCATAACGACTTCACCGCCGAAGGCTTTTACCGCAGCTTCTATGCGGGTATCGTCAGTCGCAACACATACAGCATCCAGAACATCTTTTACCTGCTCATAAACGCGTTGTATCATGGGTTTTCCGGCCATGTCGGCCAAAGGCTTCCCGGGGAAGCGGGTCGAGGCATATCTTGCCGGTATAATTCCGATAAATTTCATACTCCGTTTGTTTATATATTTATTTACTATTTCACTGTTTTTCCTTCACTGAGGCGTACTACTTTCTCATGTTCACCTACGATCCATACGATGTCGCCTTGTTCGAATACGGTCGTAGGAGGAGGGTTTTTGATGGAACGGGCGTCCCGCTCGATACCGATCACCAGGCAACCCGAATTGTCGCGTATCCCGGATGCGAGAATGGTTCGTCCGATCAGTCCGGAGCCTTCGCTGATAAAGAATTGCTCCATATTGACCTCTTTCGTTTCCTGACGGTTATTCAACGATTCCTTATAACGTTCTTCTATATAGTGCCGGAAATGGTTCAAGTCGTCGTCTGCACCGACTACGATCAATTTGTCGAACGGGTAAAGCCGCTCGTTACCGCCCGGTATATTGATACGGCGGTCGCCCCGGATAATGGTAACGATATTGACGTTGCATTTTTGCCGGAAGTTCAGTTCCATCAGGGTTTTGCCCATACTGGGTGAGTTTTGTTTCACCTCGAAGTCCGCCAGGTGAAGGTCGCGCTCCAGCAAGTGGCTGGCAAATTTCTGTTTGATGGGGGCATTACGTTCGCTTTCCATTTCCCGGGCTGTCAGATTGGTGAAGAAATGACGTTCCATCAGGATCGATTGCTTTTTAAGCCATTTGGAAAGGATCACGAGCGTTATTACTGTGGCGGCGATGGCAATCGCTATTCCTGCGGCAGCGTTCAGCAAACGTGCTATGGGGAGCATCACAAGACCTATGCATAATACAATACGTAATACGATCAGGGAAACCAACGGGCCGCGGTTGTATTTGCTGTCGTGCCAGAGTTGCTGGTATTCGGTGGAATGATTCTTTTTCATCATGATAGCCCTGAGCATCGGAGATATCATGATAAGGATCAAGACTAATGAAATCACTTCTCCCCGTATGCCAGGCAATTTGCTGATGATGAACGGTGCGACGAATTGCAGCCAGATAAAGATCAGCACCAGTGTTACGGCTGTATAAGTTCCGACAATGCGCATTAATGCTTTCAGCAGTTTATTCCAGGCACTTTTCTGCCGGATGGTATTCGAGCCGGAGGAGTAACGTTCCAGGAAGCTCATCCAGTTGGCCGGAATGGTACGTTCGGCTATTTTATAGGCAGGGCCGGCCATCCGTATCATATAAGGGGTAAAGAAAGTCGTGATGACGGAGACGGCGACAACGATCGGATAAAGGAAATTATCGGTCACGCCTAATGTCAACCCCAGGGAGGCGATGATAAAGGCGAACTCACCGATCTGTGCCAGCGAGAAACCGGATTGGATGGCCACCTTCACTGTCTGTCCGGATAACAGCACTCCGAAGCTACCGAATAATATCTGTCCGACCATCACGACGATTGTCAGTATCAGGATCGGTATTTTATATTCCCAGAGCAATACCGGATCTATCAGCATACCGACCGAAACGAAGAAGATGGCTCCGAAAAGGTCTTTTACCGGTTTGACAATATGTTCGATATGTTCCGCATCGATTGTTTCAGCCAGGATCGATCCCATCACAAAGGCTCCCAGTGCGGAGGAGAAACCGGCTTTAGTGGCGATCATCACCATGCCGAGACAAAGACCGAGACTGACGATCAGTAATGTTTCGTCGTTAAGGAATGTCCTGGCTTTTTTCAGGAAAGAAGGGATCAGGTAAATTCCCACGACAAAGCAGAAGAGCAGGAAAACGCCCAGTTTGACCACGCTGTCCAATAGCTCCATACCTTCGACGTGCTTACTGACAGCCAGGGTGGAAAGTAGCACCATCAATAAGACGGCGAAGAGGTCTTCCACCACCAGTATACCGAAGACAACGCCGGCAAACCGTTGGTTGCGTAACCCCATATCATCGAATGCCTTGAATATGATTGTAGTAGACGACATCGAGAGCATCCCGCCCAGGAAAAGGCTGTTCATGTGTCCCCAGCCCAGCGACATACCGGTGATATATCCGAACGTCATCATGCCGATCACGACCGTTATCGCTCCGATAACAGCAGTACCGCCTACCTTCATCAGTTTCTTGAAACTGAAATCCAGTCCCAGTGCGAAAAGCAGGAACACGACGCCTATATCCGCCCAGATACGGATACTTTCTACATCGGAAACTGTGGGGATTTCTTTTATAGCCGGTCCGGCCAGAATTCCGGCAACAATATAACCTAATACGACCGGTTGCTTTAATCTCTTGAAAAGCAAAGTGACAAACCCTGCAGAAATCAATATTACTGCCAGGTCAGAAATTAATGGAGGAATCTGCGACATGCTTTCATTCTTTTTCCGTTGGCAAAGTTAGACATTTATTTTAATTTTGCCGGTCAAACAGTATGCCAAAATGAAGAAGAAACATCCGATAGAAGCATTGATTGAACAGGGCGAGCATCAACAACTCGATTTTAAGTTTGAAGTAAGCGACAGCAAGAAAATTGCCCGTACTTTGTCTGCTTTTGCCAATACCGATGGCGGTCGGTTGCTGATAGGAGTGAAGGATAACGGAAATATATCCGGTGTCCGGAGTGAAGAAGAATATTATATGATAGAGGCTGCTTCGAAGATGTACACCCGTCCGGAAGTCCCTTTCGAGGCTACCCGTTGGGAGATAAACGGGAAGACGGTGCTGGAGGTTTATATAGCGCCGAGCAGTGAGAAGCCCCATCTGGCCCCTGACAAAGAAGATAAATACAAAGCCTATATCCGTGTGGCGGATGAAAATATCCTGGCTAATGAAGTACTCATGCTATCCTGGGAGAAGAAGCGTAAGCCGGACGGTACTTTGCTGAAGATCAGCAAGCCCGTCGAACGTTTGTTTGTCTATCTGGATGAACACCCATATATAAATGTAAGCCAGCTTTGCCGGATTGGCCGCGTAAATTACTACACGGCCAAGAATATTCTGAGCGATCTGTTGGCGATCGATGCCCTGCGGTATGTAGTGGTGGATAAACGCATCCTCTATCAGCGCATACCGGGAGAGGATAAGCTTTCCTTATAAATGCAGTGTTTCTACATATACCTGGGCATTCTCAAAACGCACGACTTTCACCTTCGTCCCTTTTTCGATAAAACCGGAATCGGATACCCCGTCGTATAATTCGCCGTCGATCATTACTTTCCCGGAAGGGCGGAGCACCGTAAAGGCTGTCCCTTCCTTTCCGATAAGCGGAGCGAGGGAAGGAGAGGAGTGGGCTTCCTCCAGGTCTTTGTGGAGTGCCACTTTTCGCATCAGCCCTTTGGTTCCGATCTTATTGGAAAGCCAGATCATCAGGACGAATCCGAGGCCGAGACCAACCAGTACTGTCAGGCAGGCTTCCCCGATCTCTTTGGTAGAAACACCATCAAAGTTGAAATCCGTGTTATTGAGTAAGCTGAGGGTCAGGCCGGCAATCAGGAAAATAATTCCGCTGATCCCGGCTATTCCAAAGCCGGGGATAACGAATATCTCCGCGGCTATCAGCAGCAAGCCGATGACAAATACCAGTATTTCCCAGTTCTGGGCCAGCCCGTCCAGATACAACGGGGCGAAGTAGAGGATGGCGGCGACAAGGGCAGCGGCCGACGGGAACCCTAATCCCGGCGTTTGCATTTCGAAGTAGATCCCTCCTATAATAATAATGATAAGAAGTGATTGCAACATCGGGTTCATCAGGAATCCTTTCAGGTCATCGAACCAGGATGGCTTGTATGTTTTCAGCTCATAGGTATCGTATCCGAGATATTGGGTGATCACTTCATCCGGTGTTTCTGCGATCCCGTCGCAATAATGCCATTGCAGGGCTTCGTCGGCGGTGAAGGTGAGCACTTTCCCCGTATCGATCAGGTTGGGGATAACCACGCGCTCGTCTACCATTGCTTCGGCAATCAGCGGATCTCTTTTCCATTTATAGATGGTGTCGTTCCCCTGGATGATGGTGTCTTTTCCATGTGCTTCCGCGGTAGAGCGGATCATGGAGCGCATATACGACTGATATTTATCAGGCAAAGCGGCTCCGGTTTGGTTGACGACCGTCGCAGCACCGATATTGGCCCCCTTTCTCATAAAGATTTTTTTACACGCGATTGAGATAAGAGCTCCGGCCGAAGCTGCGTTATTATCGATAAAAACGTAGACGGGAACAGGGTTGTACAGAATGGCGGTACGCATTGAATCTGCCGCTTCGAGTAATCCTCCATACGTATTCATATGGATCAGGATGGCATCGGCACCCAGTGAGTTGGCCTCTGATAAACCGTTACTAAGATAAATACGGGTTGTATTATCTATCTCCTTCTTTATATCGATCTGATAAATGAGCGGAGTGTCTTTAGCCACTGATTTAAAAGCTGTTGTCAGTAGTAAAAATAGTATCCATAAGAATCCTGAATTTTTCATCATTTTGTCTAATTGTCTATATTTTTTATACATTGTTGAAAATTGTAACTCGTAACTTGTAAATTTTGTAATTCTGCAAGTCTTAAACTTGCAAATACTGTTCATTCTCAGCGACATTTACTATAAATATATTAAGTTACGGTTTTTAATATTAATATTCCTCAAAGGGCTATTTATTTCAGGAAAAATACCTATATTTGTGCTGCCGCTCGATAGTGAGAGGCAATACTTAACCGGTATTAACCTTTTATAAATAAGTAATAATATGAATGCGTTGCAATTTCAGAAAAAATTACTGAGCATGCAAGAAAACATGATGAATTTTGCACTGATGCTCACTGCAAATCGGGATGACGCCCAAGATTTGATGCAAGACACAACGCTGAAGGTTTTAGACAATCAGGAGAAGTTTGTTGACAATATTAATTTCAAAGGATGGGTCCTGACCGTCATGCGTAACATTTTCATTAATAATTATCATAAGATAGTACGTACGCAAACAGTTGTAGACCAAGGTGTCGACTTGTATAATTTGGACGTCGTAAATGATTCGGGATTTGACTCTCCGGACGGAGCATATCAAATTCAAGAGATCACAAAGGCCATTAATGGATTGAATGATGAACTGAAAGTTCCTTTCTCAATGTTTTTGAGTGGTTATAAATATAACGAGATCGCAGACAAATTGAATGTACCACTGGGAACGGTAAAGAGCCGTATATTCTTTGCCCGCCAGGAATTACAAAAAGTTTTGAAGGATTTTCGCTTGGGATAATGGTTAATATTCTAACAAACAAGTTAATAAAAAGAAGGAGTGTCCAAACGGATACTCCTTCTTTTTTAATATATAGATCCTAAAAATGACATATTAATGAATAAATCCGTACTTTTGCCGCAAAAATCAGGAATATAATGAGAAGTTTTGCAAGTGATAACAACTCCGGCGTCCATCCGTTGATCATGGAAGCCGTGATTAAGGCAAATGAGGATCACGCAGTAGGATATGGTGATGACCCCTGGACAGCAGCCGCTGTAGCGAAGATTAAAAGTGTATTTGGTGAAGAGGTTTCTCCTTTTTTTGTTTTTAACGGAACTGGAGCCAATTCGGTCGCTTTGCAAGCTGTTACACGTCCTTTCAATAGTATATTGTGTGCTGAAACGGCACATATCAATGTCGATGAGTGTGGAGCTCCGGCAAGGATGACCGGATGTGCCGTCGTGACCATTCCGACGACAGACGGTAAACTGACTCCTGAACTCATCAAACCCCGTTTACACAATTTTGGTGTATGCCATCATTCGCAACCTAAAGCGGTCTATATTTCGCAGGTATCCGAATTGGGAACCGTTTACACGATAGAGGAGGTGAAGGCTATAGCTGATCTGTTGCATGCCCATAATATGTATCTGCATATGGATGGTGCCCGTCTGGCAAATGCCTGTGCTTATCTGAAATGTACGATGAAGCAGGTTACGGTAGACGCAGGTGTGGATATCCTGAGCTTTGGCGGAACAAAGAACGGTATGATGATGGGAGAAGCTGTCATTTCATTCCGTCCTGAGATTACGGAGAATTTGCAGTATTACAGAAAGCAGTCAGCCCAACTGGCTTCCAAGCTCCGCTATCTGTCAGCCCAGTTCATTCCCTATCTGGAGAATAACCTATGGCTTGAAAACGCCATGAAAGCTAATATCAGTGCTGCAAAACTGGCGGAAGCCCTTAAGCAATATCCTCAGATACAGTTTACGCAAAAGGTGGAAACCAACCAGATATTCTTTACAATTCCTTCCGAGCCCTTGAAGAAGCTATTGGAGCGTTATTTCTTCTATATGTGGAATGAGGAAAACAACGAGGCGCGCCTGGTAACTTCCTGGGATACGACCGGAGAAGATATCGCGCAGTTTGAACAGGACTTGAAAGAAGTGATGAAATAATAAACCACTAAAATCAAATATCATGAAACACAGTAACAGGTTAATGGCAATACTTTTTATGTTACTGCCATTATGCAGCCTTCATTCACAGGAGAATGGAGCAAGGGAGGATAATACCTTACGTATTATGAGTTATAACATCCGCAACGGAAAAGGGATGGATGATGTTACCAACTATCAGCGTACAGCTGATGTGATCAATAAAGTGCGTCCGAATGTTGTTGCCTTGCAGGAAGTGGATAGTGTGACAGGCAGGAGCGGACAGACCGATGTGTTGCGTATCCTGGGTGAAAAGACTTTGATGTACCCTACTTATGCGCCGGCCATCGATTATGATGGAGGTAAATACGGGATCGGTATGTTAAGTAAAGAAAAGCCGCTCGCTACCCGTTACCTGGCTCTGCCGGGGAGGGAAGAAGAGCGTGCCCTGTTGATCGTTGAATTTGAGAATTATATCTATTGTTGTACCCATCTTTCCCTGGCAGGGGAAGATCGTCTGGCTTCTCTGGATATCATCCGTAAGGAAGCGGCTAAAGCCAATAAACCGTTATTTATTGCCGGAGACCTGAATGCACATCCCGACTCGGAGGTAATCAAGGGAATGCAAAACGATTTCGTTATTCTTTCCAATATCAAGCAACCGACTTTCCCGGCTGATAAACCGACAGAAACAATCGACTATATTGCTGCTTATGCAAAAGATACTACCGCATTCACCCGTCTTTCCTCCTGGGTGGTAGACGAACCGGTTGCTTCGGATCACCGTCCGATCGTTACGGATATTGTTTTTGTGCAACCTGCCGCTAAGATATTCCGTACAGAACCTTATCTGCAGAATCCGGTAGGAAACGGTATCACTGTTATGTGGCAGACAACCGTACCTACTTACAGTTGGGTAGAATATGGCACGGACAAGAACCAACTAAAGAAAGCCCGTACGATTGTAGACGGACAGGTAATTTGTAATGACCTGCAAAATAAAATAAGACTGGATAATCTGGAACCGGGTAAAACCTATTATTACCGTATCTGTTCACAGGAGATCATGCTTTATCAGGCATATAAGAAAGTGTTCGGTGAAACAGCCGTTTCGGATTTCCATACATTCACGTTGCCTACCTCTTCAGAGGCTGATTTCACTGCTGTCATCTTCAATGACCTGCACAAACACTCTGAAACATTACAGGCCTTGTATAAACAGGTAAAGGATGTAGATTATGATTTCGTGATCTTCAACGGCGACTGCATCGATGATCCGGCCAACCATGACGAAGCGACTCATTTCCTTTCAGAGCTGAATGAAACAGTAGGTGCAGCTAATAAGCCTGTCTTCTATCTGCGTGGAAACCACGAGATCAGAAATGCTTATTCGATCGGACTGCGCAACCTGTTTGACTATGTAGGAGATAAAACATATGGTTCCTTTAACTGGGGAGATACCCGTATCGTTATGCTCGATTGCGGCGAAGATAAACCCGATGATCATTGGGTGTATTACGGACTGAACGACTTTTCTGCTTTGCGTGAAGCACAGGTCGGCTTCCTGAAAGAGGAAATGGCATCCAAGCCTTTCAAACAAGCGGCTAAGCGCGTCCTGATCCACCATGTGCCTATTTATGGAAAAGATGTAGACCGTTATAATCCTTGTCTGGAATTGTGGGGCGGTTTACTGGCTAAGGCTCCGTTCAATGTTTGTATCAATGCACATACGCATCGTCATGCTTACTATCCGAAAGGGGAAGCCAATAATAACAACTTTCCGGTTGTTGTAGGCGGCGGTTACCGGATGGACGGAGCAACGGTTATGGTACTTCAGAAAAAAGGAAAGGAAATGACGTTACGGGTATTGAATGCTAAAGGCGAAACCCTCCAGGATTTAAAATTGTAATATATAAAAAGTAAATATGAAGATTAACACTGAAGAGTTAGAAGAGACTATCATTCCGGTAAAAGAAACAGATCTGATTTATGGTATAGATGACCGCCCGCCTTTGAAAGAGGCTTTGTTTGCCGCTTTGCAGCATCTGCTGGCCATTTTTGTCGCCATCATCACTCCGCCTCTTATTATCGCCGGAGCATTAAAACTCGATCTCGAAACGACCGGTTTCCTGGTGTCGATGGCGCTCTTCGCCTCGGGTGTGTCAACCTTCGTGCAATGTAAGCGGATTGGCCCGGTGGGAGCCGGGCTGCTCTGTATACAAGGTACCAGTTTCTCCTTTATCGGCCCGATCATATCGGCCGGGCTGGCAGGCGGTTTGCCGCTTATCTTTGGTGTTTGTATGGCGGCTGCTCCGGTTGAAATGATTATCAGCCGTACGTTTAAGTATATGCGTTCTATCATCACCCCGCTTGTTTCGGGTATTGTGGTATTGCTGATCGGGTTGAGCCTGATCAAAGTAGGCGTGGTATCCTGTGGCGGTGGTTTTGCCGCTATGGATAACGGTACGTTCGGAAGTCTGAAGAATATAGGTGTTGCGGCAACTGTGCTGTTAAGCGTATTGTTCTTTAACCGTTGTAAGAATAAATACCTGCGCATGAGCTCCATCGTGTTGGGGTTGTGTATCGGTTACGGACTTTCTTTCGCGTTGGGAATGGTCGATATGAGTGCCGCCGCTTCCCAGAACCTGGCCGGATTCAATATCCCGATGCCTTTTAAATACGGACTGGATTTTAATATATCTTCTTTTATTGCCATCGGCCTGGTCTACCTGATCACAGCCATTGAAGCGACTGGGGATGTTACTGCCAATTCAATGATTTCCGGTAAATCCATTGAAGGAGAGGGATATCTGAAACGTGTTTCGGGCGGTGTCCTGGCAGACGGTGTAAATTCTTTTATCGCCGGTATCTTTAATTCGTTTCCAAACTCTATCTTTGCACAGAATAACGGAATTATTCAGCTTACGGGGGTAGCCAGCCGCTATGTAGGTTACTATATAGCCGGAATGCTTATCCTGTTGGGATTGTTCCCGATCGTGGGCGTAGTGTTCTCGCTGATGCCCGATCCGGTTCTGGGAGGTGCGACCCTGCTGATGTTCGGTACTGTGGCTGCGGCAGGTATCCGTATCATCGCTTCACAGGAGATCAACCGGAAGGCGACGCTGGTTCTGGCTGTCAGCCTGTCGTTGGGACTGGGAGTGGAGCTGATGCCCGATATCCTGAAAACAGCTCCGGATGCTATAAAAGGTATTTTTGCATCCGGCATTACGACCGGTGGCCTGACGGCTATTGTTGCCAATATATTCATCCGGGTGAAGGAAGATAAAGAAGATAAAACACAATAAAAAAGCAAATGGAATTACTTAAACAGCGTATTCTGCAAGACGGCAGATGTTATCCGGGAGGTATCCTGAAAGTGGATAGTTTTATTAATCACCAGATGGACCCGATGCTTCTGTATAAGGTTGCCGAAGAATTTATCAATCGATTTAAAGGAGAGCATATCAATAAGATCGTAACGATCGAAGCAAGTGGTATCGCCCCGGCTATCATGGTCGGATATATCCTGCAACTGCCTGTGGTATTTGTGAAGAAGAAGCAACCCAAGACAATGGAGAATATGCTGAGCACGGTAGTTCATTCTTTCACCAAAGACCGTGATTATTCTGTTTGTATCAGCAATAATTTTCTGACGGCAGACGACCATATCCTGTTTATCGACGACTTCCTCGCATTCGGTAATGCCGCTATGGGAATGATCGACCTGGCCGGGCAGGCAGGCGCGACGATCGCCGGTATGGGTTTTATTATCGAAAAGGCATTTCAGGATGGAGGAAAAGCTTTGCGGGAATCAGGTATCCATGTGGAAAGCTTGGCTATTATCGACAGTTTGGACGACTGCAAGATCACCATCCGCTAGAATGAGACCAACTAATTGAGTAAAAATAATGAATACAGAAGTAAAAGAAAGATTGCTTGACAGAGTGAAGACCAATCCCTATGTAAATCATCTGGGAGTACAATTCACCACTGTCGAAGACGGGATCGTTGAGGCGCGTATGCCCCTGCATGACGAACAACGCCAATACAGCGGTGTTATCCACGGTGGTGTGTTGGCTGCTCTGGCGGATACGATCGCAGGTTTTGCCGCTTATACGATGACCCCGCTGGACAAGGATGTGCTGACAGCAGAACTGAAAGTTTCTTTCCTGCGGGCAGCCTGGGGAAAAGAACTGATTGCCAGAGGCACGGTTATCAAACCCGGACGGCATGTACATTTCAGCGAGTGCGAGATTTACTGCGACGATAAGCTCGTCAGCAAAGCATCCGGCACATTCAGTGTCGTACAACCGCAGGTATAAACTAATTTGGTTTTATATCGAAAAACGCAGGCAAGCTGTGTTTTTCATAATCGGCAGCAAGAGGATATCCTCTTGCTGCCTTTTTTCTATCCGTACGATAATGGCCCGGTTGAACCCGCCGTGTCCGATGGCCAGGATACGTTTACCGGGAAATTCCGTTTGCAGGAATTGCAGAAACTCTCCGGCTCTTTTGTACAACGCCTCCACGCTTTCCACGCTTTCCGGCAGATTCTTGAAATCCATTTCATTGGCCACTTTTCCGGTATAGATTCCCCAATCCATTTCGCGGAGAAGGGGAGTCTGGACTGGCTCCAGTCCCTTGCGCCGGGCAACAGCCATAGCGGTGTCGTAACTGCGGGCCAGGTCGCTGCTGACAATTACATCTATTTCTTCCTCTTCCAACAGCTCGGCCAGTTGTTCCGCCTGCTGTTTACCCAGTTCAGACAGATGGCCGGGCATTTGTCCCTGCATGATATGCAATTTATTTTCTTCCGTCTCTCCGTGACGGCTTAATATGAGTGATATCGTTGAGTCCATCTTATTTATATTTAATCCATTTCACCATTTCTTTGATACTCGGTTTCTTTCCATACATCAGGATACCTACACGGTATATCTTGGCGGATAACCAGACAATACCGATAGCAGAAGCATATAATAAGGAAACGGATAGCAGCTTCTCCCATAAAGGTATTTCAAACGGAATACGTACCATCATAACGATCGGTGACGTGAATGGGATCATCGAACACCAGAAAGCCAACGGGCCATCCGGATTTTCCATACTGTAAATACCGGCGTACAGCGCAAAGATCATAAAGATCGTAACAGGCGCCATAAACTGCTGTGTATCTTCCTGGCTGTCTACAGCCGAACCGATAGCCGCGAATATGGATGCATACAACATATAGCCGCCAATGAAGTAGATAATAAAGGAAATACCGATCTCTGCGATATTGATCGAATTGATAATCCCCATAATCTCATTGCCTGAAGAAGACGCCAGCGCATTCGCATCCATCATCCCCATTTGAGGGCCGGCTTGCAGGGATGCCACATCGACTCCACCGGAGAACATAAAACCTCCTACGCTAACCAGTATGGTCGTGATAATCCCCCATAGGAACACTTGTGTCAGGCCGACAAAGCCTATCCCGATGATCTTTCCCATCATCAGGTCGAATGGCCGTACGGAAGAGATCATCACCTCGATGATACGGTTCGTCTTTTCCTCCATGACGCCCTGCATCACCATCGCCCCGTACATCATAATAAACATATAGATAATGAAGGTAAACACCATTCCGATCACAGAAGCTACGGTGGCCGACGAGGTACTTTCCTGCCCGTCTTCACTCCACTTGATAGTCTGTACGTTAAAGTTGATCTTGCTTTCTTTGATAATCTCTTTCAGATTGGGAATATTGAACGAAGCAAGCTTTTCGCTTTCCAGTTGTTTGCTTAATGTCTGGTTGACCAGCCGGCTCAGTTCGACAGGTACCTGCTTTTCCGAATAAAGGGTTGCTGCCTTGGGGTTGTTCAGCAGGTCATCTGTAATACTCAGGAAGGCGAATATTTCCTTGTCACTGTTCCGGCGGTAGTCGTCTAACGTCTTGTCGCTATGGACGAAGTGGAAACTTTCGTTGTTCTCAAACAGTTGGGCATATTTCCCGGTCGTATCGATAATGGCAATGTTGCGTACTTCGTCTCCTTTGATCGTGGATAACCATAACGGTACGAATACCAGTGCGGCAAACAGGAACGGAGTCAGTAACGTAAGCAGGATAAACGACTTTTTACTTACCCGGCGCAAATACTCTCTTTTGATTATAAGTCCTATTTTATTCATGCCTGTGTCGTGTTTGTACCTGATACGGTGTTAATAAATATATCGTTCATGGAAGGTAGCTCTTCTGCAAATGAAAGGATCTCAGCCTGTTCCGACAGGGCGGATAATAAGGTAGAATTGCTGATGCCTTCGGCCTTGTGTATCTGAAGTTCGCGTATCCCGCTCTGTTCCTTTTCGGAAAGTAACGTGAAGATATGTGTCTGGTCGTCCTGCAGGGAACTGTCGGAAGTGATACGCAGGGTAAACGTATTGTTGCGGAAACGGTTCCTTACTTCCGTTACATTCCCCGAAAGTACGACCTGCGACCGGTTGATCAGGGCGATATTATCGCATATCTCTTCGACCGAAGCCATATTGTGGGTAGAGAAAATAATGGTATGGCCTTTCTCCTTCAGTTCCAGGATCTCCTGTTTCAGCCGTTCTGCATTCACCGGATCGAAGCCGCTGAACGGCTCGTCGAAGATAAGCAATGCCGGTTCGTGGATAACCGTAATGATGAACTGGACTTTCTGCTGCATCCCTTTCGACAACTCTTCCAGCTTCTTGTTCCACCAGGGCATGATGTCGAACTTCTCGAACCAACGGGTAAGGCGTTTGCGGGCTTCGGGATACGATAACCCTTTCAGTTGTGCCAGGTAGATTGCCTGTTCGCCGACTTTCATCTTTTTATACAGTCCGCGTTCTTCCGGCAGGTATCCGATCTGATAGATATCTTCCGGCTGCGACTCACGTCCGTTGAAACGGACGAGCCCACTGTCGGGAGCGGTGATGCGGTTGATTATACGAATAAGGGTGGTTTTGCCGGCACCGTTAGGCCCGAGTAACCCGAATATCTTTCCTTCGGGAACCTGTATACTAACCTTGTTCAATGCAAGATGGTTGGCATACTGTTTTACCACATCTTCCGTTTCCAAAAAGTTCATAGGCTATAAGTTGTTGTTACATTTTTAATACGATACGTTCTCCCAGTTCTTTACTTAATACATTCTTTATCTCGTTCAGGTGAGTCAGCTTTTTCATCAGCTCGAATACCTGGTCTTCGTTCCCTTTCAGATGCGCTTCCTTGATCGCCAGTTGGGTTTCCTTTATCTGGTGGATGATATAAGCATCCTTGATGGCATATATTTCACGGATCACCAGCTGATCCAGTTTGTCCTCCTCCTGTTCCAGTTCGCGGTACTTGCTATGGTATTTGCTCAGCTGATACTTCTCGCTTATCAGGTTGGCGGCCAAACGGCTTACGTTCGGATCGGGATGGGCAAGGAAGTAACGGTTGGCAATGAATCCCTCGTTCTTGCATTTCTCGGCGGCTTCGTCGAGCATGCTCTTGAAGATCGGGGTATAGAAAGTCAGGTCGTCACGCTCCAGGTCGTAACGGATATAATCGGCGACATGCATAACGATATGCTCGTTCGTTTCCTCATCCACATAGTCGAACAATACCTTTTCACCATACCGCACGATATATTTCATCAATGTCACCTCATACGCCTCATAAGGCGAACGTTTCGGCTGCGGAGGCATCTGTGGCTGGGGAGGAGGCGGAGCCATCGGTGGAACCTCCATAGGGCCTGTCTCTTCCGTTGGATATTCTTCGGGTGGAGGAGGAGGCGGTATGTTATCGTCCGGCGGAAGGAAGCTCTCTGCTTCTCCCGCAACCTCTCCCGTGTATGGTTGATAGCCGGGAATATCGGTGTATTCCGGGATCGGGCTGATGTTTGCCTGTGGGGGAGGAGCCTGGGGACTTTGTCTTTCGTCTTTGCTTAACCGGATCTTATTAACCTCGTTCAGCAACACCTGTTCGTCTATTTCCATCATGCTGCTGCATTCGCGGATATAGATGGAACGGGCTATATTATCGGGGATGATGGCTACCGTGCGGATAATATCCGTGATCAGCGACGAGCGCTTGATCGGGTCGTTTCCTGCATCATCCAGTAATAAACGGGTTTTGAAGCGGATGAAGTCCGTTTCGTTTTGTTTGATAAACTCTGCAAACTGGCTCGCGTTGTGTTTACGGGCGAACGAGTCGGGGTCTTCACCGTCCGGCAAAAGAACCACTTTGACGTTCATGCCGTCTTCCAGCAGCAGGTCGATACCGCGCAGGGCAGCTTTGATACCGGCGGCATCACCGTCATACAATACGGTTATATTACTGGTGAAACGGTGTATAAGC
Source organism: Parabacteroides sp. HGS0025 (assembly GCF_000969845.1). Classification (NCBI taxonomy): domain Bacteria; kingdom Pseudomonadati; phylum Bacteroidota; class Bacteroidia; order Bacteroidales; family Tannerellaceae; genus Parabacteroides; species Parabacteroides sp. HGS0025. The sequence continues at coordinate 4,157,396 of NZ_KQ033902.1, read as the reverse complement.
CGTATCTGTCCCTGCGTAAGAGCCGTACCGGAAGAGGCGACTACGTTCTCTATACCTGCCTGGTGCATGGATATCACATCCGTATACCCTTCCACCAGGAAGCAACAGTCGGCTTTGACTATGGCCTGCTTGGCAAAGAAAATACCGTAGAGCTCGTTACTCTTGTGGTAAATCTCACTCTCGGGGGAGTTGACGTATTTGGCCGTCTTTTCATCCTTTTTGAGTACACGTCCGCCAAAGGCGACCACTTTACCGCTCAACGTATGAACCGGGAAAATCACACGGCCACGAAAGCGGTCGTTCACCCCTCCGTTATCGTAAGCGATTACTAGCCCGGTCTTTTCCAGAAATTCTTTTTTGTATCCGTTCTTTTTCGCTTCTTTGTAAAGGGCATCCCGTTGGTCGAGGCTGTAACCCAACTGGAATTTACGGATGGTGTCTTCGCGGAATCCTCGTTCGGCAAAGTAGCGCAGTCCGACCGTTTTCCCTTCTATGTGTTCGTATAGTTGGGTGGTAAAGTATTGCTGCGCCCAGCTATTGACGATCAGCATACTTTCGCGGTCGCTTTTCCTTTGCTTCTCCTTGTCGGTCAGTTCCCGTTCCTGTATCTCGATGTTATATTTCTTGGCCAGGTAACGCAGGGCGTCGAAATAGTTCAACTGTTCATGCTTCATAATGAAGTGGACAGCCGTACCGCCTTCGCCGCAGGCAAAACACTTACAGATATTTTTGGCCGGAGAGACGTAGAAAGAGGGTGTTTTATCCGTATGAAACGGACATAATCCTACATAGTTTACCCCTCGTTTGCGTAGGGTAACGAATTCTGAAACAACATCCACAATGTTTGCAGCGTCAAGTATCCGGTCTATGGTAGGTTGATCGATCATTTAATTTATTTCCTTCCTTATATAATGGGTCACAAATGTAGCGAATTTATTTGGAACGGTATCATGTTAAATATTCAATTTAGGAGATGATAATATATTATATACTATATATGGAAGAGACATATTTCCCGTTAAAAGGCTTTATCCTGTATTTCATGCTATGGAGAGAAATTGCCATAGTTCATTAAAAACTGTGTCAAGATTGCGCAAAGATATATAAAAAATTTGATTATCATACAAACTGGCAATTAAAATTCATCGCGTGAGAGTAATTAGTGAGCAAATATGACCTTATTTGTTTATTTTTTTCATACTTAGAGGGTACCAAAAGGAGTTTTTTTAGCTATTGTCTATCTCCCGATTTTCTATCTAACTTATCTGTGGTTAATAATATATGATTGTTTGTGGACTTTGATTTTCAGTTGTTTTACCATAGTTTTTAATGGACTAAGTCATTTTATTTATGTTATGTTCAAGCACTAGGACATACGAGGTTACGTTTTACGACAGACCATCCTGATAGCAAAAAAAGGGAAAGAATCCGGTTGTTTTTCACCAGCTTTTCTACTCAGGAGCTACTGATATAAACGTATTATCCTCTAAATCCCGGCTAATTCGTAAACCGGAAATATAAAAAAAGATATCAGTAATTAAAAAACAGACAGTTATGGCAAAAGACCCGACACAGAAGGCGAAGCTCACGCTCAAAGCCCTCGACCTGACATTTACTCAGGACGTCACAAACGATCGTTACCTGCAACCCAAGTTGCAAAAATGTCTGAAAATGCGCGACTTGGCCAGCGAAGTAGCGGCCCTCAGTACCCGCCAGGAAGACGTGGACGAAATTACCCGCACGGGTAACCTGCTGATGGAGCGCATGATGTGGTACCTCTCTTCCGGTTATAGCGTCAGTACCTTGCTGGGCTATTTCCGCCCCACCTCCCAGGGTGTTTTCCTCGAAAGCGAACTCATGTCGGCTCCCGACCGTAAACGTATTAAGCTCGGCGTGGCCTACTCCATGAGCCAGGAAATGCGTCAGGCGTTCGACGAAGCCGAGATAGATGTCGATATACAGATGTCTGTGGCCGGTCCGCAACTGTTTATGGTGGTCAGTGCACAAGACGCACAAAATCCCGCAGCCGCCGCCCGTGGCGAAGGCATGCCGATCAGCGCCGGGCAGACCTGCGTTATTAAAGGCAAACATATCAAGGTGGGCGGTGAAGGCAGCCAGATCGGTGTCACCATCCGGCGCACCGACGGCGATTCGGGCGAAACATTCTTCTTCCCCGTTTCGAAACTTTATCCCAACACCCCTACGCAGGTAGGCTTCGTGCTGCCCGCCACCGTTCCTGATGGCTCTGTCTGGAGCGTTATGCTCTGCACACAGCTAGGCGGCAACGGCTCTTCCCTGGTGAAAGAGCCCCGTACGGCAACGATGTCGGACAATTTTGTGGTAGGCGATGTGGCCGATACCCCTGGTGGAGGCGGTGAAGACGACAGACCGGTAATCGAATAACGCAAGGAAAATCGAGCGCGCTTCTCTAGCCGGGGAGAGCACACATCTCTAGCTAGGGAGAGCGAGTCGCTCTAACCAGAGGGAGCGCTCCACTCAAAAATAATCGAACATTTTTAAGTTACACTATTATTAATATCAAGCAAAGTAAAACAAATGAAAATGAAAACAGTTTTTCTGTCGATGCTGGCGATAGCGGCATTGGCTAGTTGTTCAAAACAAGATTTTATCGACCCGCCCAGTCCTAACCCGCAGGAGGGTGAAAAAATGCTGGTAAACATCACCCTTAGCAGCGGAGAGATAACAAAGGCTTCAGGAGCTGCTACAACAGCTGAAGACAAGACTATCAGCAATGTCACCGTATTCTTCCTGAATGCAACGGACCAGATCGTTTCCAGACAATATGTGACAGGAGCCAGTTTAACGGACGATCCGGATAATGCGGGAGTAAAAAAGGCAACTGTAGAAACAAGAACTACGGCTACTAAAATGATGGTAATTGCAAATATCGGAGAAGATCGTACAGCGACTGGCGGAACTCTTAACGTAGCTACCAGAAGCCAACTGGTCAATGTGGTACAAGACTTGGTGAATACCGATAATCCGCCGCTTCCGGTTCAGGTAAAAGGTGATGTTCTTATGTCGGGTGAAGGAAACGTTTCAGAGATGGTAGCCGATCCGGCAGGGGGTGCTTCCACTGCAACAGCAGCAGTTACTTTAGATTACATCGCAGCTAAAATCACATTGTCAAAGATCGAATTAGGAGCTCAAGTACTGGGAGTGTATGGTACGGATTTCAAATTCACACGTGCTTTTTTGTTGAATGTGCAGACCAAATCTCATTATTTCCCTACTGCTAACAGCTATATCCCCGATCCGAAAGCGTATGCAAACGGAGTCGCATGGGAGGCTGCCTGGGGTACAGATCCCGGTTATCCTGTTGTTGCAGACTTCAATCAGGCTCTTAATTTTCCTGATATGACCACAGCCAAAACAGACATTGCTCACTGGTATGTTTTTGAAAATGATCCGGCTACAGTTGCTCCGACAGAGCATCCGACAATCCTTGCGGTAGAGGTAGAATGGACAAAAACAAAGGCTGACGATGTTGCTGGTGTAGCAGAGGAAAAAGTAATGAAAATGTTCAACGTTATCTTTGCACCTGGTGATAAAGGCGTAATTAAAGCGGGACAAGCTTATAATGTAGCCTTGACATTCAATGGCGACTTCCGTCCGGAAAGTGACGGTGGTAACGGTGGTGGTGGTGACGATAACCCGGATCAGCCGAACATCAGTGCGAATGTGTCTATCAGTGTGACTCCGGCGGACTGGACAGACACACCTACAGAGAAACCATTTGAGTAATCTCCTCTAAAAGAAGATCTGTTAAAAGCACGTACTGTCATGGCGGCTTTTGCAGATCTTCCTCTCTCACCCCCTCCGCGCATACTATTTGCTCAGGGCGGAATATCCTTGGCATCATAGCCGGTACATGATCTGTAATTAAATAATAAAATGAACGAAAACAAACACACATATCCCGGTTCCCCCCTATGGCGGTTGCAATATCTGTTGCTGCTACTCTTTGCCGTGCTGTTCCTCACGGTCACAGGTTGTTGGAGGGATAGTTTGCCCGGTAAAAGACAATTGAAATTCAATTTTCACAGCGCTTCGCAGGCCGGTAACGACGCTATCCGCGAGATAGAACTGTTTGTATTCGACGATCAACAGCAATTGATCAACCGTGCCACCGGTACGATCGGCGAGACCATCTCGCTCGACTGTCCCTCCACCCGGTCCCTCCACTGCATAGCATGGGGCAACAGCAACGATAAAAGCCTCAGGCTTCCGGCGCTGCAACCAGGCGACCTGCTCGACGGAGCATACCTCGCCCTCACACCGCTTTCGTCCGTAAAGGCTGAAACGCAATACCTCAATACGCCCCCCGACCTGTTTAGGGGAGCCATCGACACAGACAACAAAACGATCGCCCGCGGAGCGTCCTTCACGATGGAAATGCGACCCGCCACGGCGTCGATACATATAACGATCAGCGGACTGTCCAGAGCCACCGGCACAACAGACGGCAACTACACCGTCGAGGTGAGCCGAACGGCCGCCCGCATCGACTTCGAAGGAACCCCCGGAGGCACCGCCGTCCATCAGGTTACGGGCTCTTTCAATTCCCAAAAAGAATACATCGTCCCATCCTTCCGTGTCTTCCCGCCACCCGATGGCAAAGGAATAAAGATCGCCGTCTTTCACAACGGGAAACTGCTGAAAGAATTCACGCAGACAAGCAACCGACAACCGCTTGTCCCCGTGGCAGGCCAGGAGCTGATGCTACCGATCGCTTTCAATGCCGACGGCAGCGCAGAGATAAAACCGCCCGGCTGGGTATCGAGCGACGTCGATGTAACTTACCAGTAAGATATAGAAGAATCATTCAGATAAAAAACAAACAAGATATGCACACGACACATTCACACCTGTTGAAACTAGGAAAGGCAGCCGCTCTGTGCGCCGCCCTCTTCTTATGCGCTTGCAGCTATGAGCGAATACCGGATGTCGAAGAAGGTGAACTCATGACGGTCACCCTCTCGGCAGGTCCTGCCGCAGGCGAGCAAAACCTCACCTCCAAAGCAGGGTTGACCGACACGCAGGAGAACTCTATCCATGACCTATATATACTTGCATTCCAACCGGATGCGACTGGAGCCTTTTTTCTGAAGTACTATGCAACCGGGAGATCGGTAAGCGGCGGTGGCGGTGGGCAATTCAGCTTCACTCTCCGCCGCAGCGTATCAGGAGCAGCCGATACGAAGCTGCTCCTGGTCGCTAACCAAAACCCTTATCCACTGGTAAATATTGGCATGACATACGAGGGGGTACAAGCAGCTTTGACTAGTGGGGAGTTGGCTGCACCGGCATTTGTCGAACACGGGATACCTATGTTTGGCTTTGCCGGTAACAGCTCCGACACACCGCTGGAAATAACGGAAGGTATGCCACCACTCTCCGCCAACCTGCTGCGTGCCGTAGCCCGGGTGGATGTGGGAGTAGGAACTTATAGTGAACAAACTGGTGAATGGAACAAAGGGGGTGTCAATTTCGATTTGCAAAAAATCTACGTATTCAAACCTCAAAATAAGTATACGCTCATACCGGTTTTAAGCAATCTTGAATACGATGTAAATGGCATCCCCTCCGTCACCGCCCCTTCGCAGGTTGGGGATCAGAGTGCTAATATGGAATACACTATAACAAACAATACCTCTTGCAAAGCCGAAATATACCTCCCCGAAGTCGCTCTCAAAGGAGGAACCGTCTACGACGCAAACCATGAGAACCGCATGGCACTCGTTATCGGTGGCATATATCAGGGTAAACTCAACTATTACCGTATCGACTTTACTACCGAGAAGTACAACGCGGCAAATGTGCCCTTACACGATGTCTTGCGTAACCATATCTACCGCTATTCCATCACCAACGTAAGCCAATCCGGATATGCAACTCCCCAGGCAGCCTACAAGGGCAGGTCGGTCGGACTGGATTTCACGGCCGATATTGTCGACTGGCAAACTGAAGACCTCGATTCGCCCGCTCCGGATATGTTCGTGCGATTGAATTTCCAAGGGATAAACGGGACCGTAGTAAAAGATAATATGTCTGAAAATGGAGTTAGCAAACCATTTACGATCCTCAAGAAAAAAGACCATTTTAAAACGGATGATGGCAATATAAAGTATACTTCCCTAAATTATAGCAGCATGATGGGGGAAGCCCTTGACAATAGCTTCAATGGAGTAACGAACGGCGGTACTTATGAGGATGTGAACGATGCGCTCGATAGGGAAGGCCCCTACCCAACACTGATTATTGCCCCCGACAACGCATCTGAAGGTGTTGTATGGCGAAGCACACTGGCGGGCACTCCTACAAAAGACCGTATCCTCGATGCCAAAAAAGTCTGCTGGGACTACCGCGGACAGGGACAGTCCGACTGGCGATTGCCCCGGCTCTCGGAACTGATGCTCCTTTGGATGAACAAAGCAACGATTAACAGCTCCAAAGGCTTTACCTCGCTCGGCGAGTCAGGCGAAACTTATTGGACCGGCTCCGAGGGAAAAAACGACAAGGTTTATACTGTCAACCGGAATGGGGAAATAAAGCTGGTGTCTAAATCGGAGTCTTATAAAGTAAGATGCGTCCGTCAAGTAAGAAAACAGAACTAACTACCGTAAATATGCAAACAGATATGACCATAAAAGAAAAAGCAACCCGGCTATGCGCCATGATCGGCGTATCCTTGTCGGGAATATACCTCGTCGCCTGCGACAATGGCGAGCTGCCTGCAGGCGGGGAAGGTGTGGCAAAAGTCGAACTCCGCTTTTCCGCCTCCATCTCCGACAGCCCCTCTACCAAAGCAGGGCAGCCACCCCAGCCGACGATTACGGAGGGAATCGCCTTCGCTGAGGGTGAGCATCTATTCGGTATGTTCGTCACCCACGAGGACGGAACCGCCCTGAGTGATGGCTCCGGAGATAACGATAATATGAAGTCGACACTTACGGTGTCCGGCAGCACACAAACGTGGAGCCATACCGATAAAACGGGTACGACCCCCATCTCCCTGGCTGCAAACAACGGAGAAAGCATCATCATAAAAGGCTATTATCCGTGGACAGCGGATGCCACCGCCACCGCCGTCCCTTTCGACCTAAGCAGCACGAACCCGAAGGATTGGACAGACCTGCTTTATTTATCATCCCCCACCGGTCTGCAGAACATAACCGATGGAATGGGGCCTATTCCCTTGAAATTCTCCCACGCTTTCTGCTGGGTGACGATCAATTTGTTGCAATTGTCATCGAACAACACGGTGAAAGTGAAAGCCGTAAACATCGGAAACGCCTATGCCGGGCAGGGTACGATTGTAAATAAGGGAACTCTGAATCTAAAAACAGGTGAGATAGTCAATAGCATTTCCGGACTACTGAAGATAGATCTGGGTTCGCAGCCTATTACTTTAGATACGGAAGGTGCACCGGGTGCCTCAGCTGCTGTATTCAATTTCCTTGTTCCGCCTGTTATGAGTCCGGATATAAAGAACTCCGATATCGTGATCGAAGTTACGACCCTCGAAAGCGCCGGCGCCGGTGCTCCCGAGGTTGAAAAAGTGCTCACCTTCCCTTTATCGCTTACGCATCTGAATCGGGATGACTCTAGCGGTACCACTCTCTACGGCTTCCGGAAAGGTATGCACAACACCTATCACATCGTTTACAACAACTCGGCCATGAACCTCTCGCTATCCGGTTGGCAGACAATCTCCATTAATGAAGCAAAACTGGGAGAAGGGACGGTGGGTGAGAAGTATAAGACGCGGAGTTTCAATGGTAGTGACAAGACTGTTTTGGGTTTTGGCAACCTAGCTACTAATCTTTATCTGTTAACTGCAGGTAATCATATATACCATACCTATCTGGGAGAAGTGGCAGAAAATAATAATGGGAAGTACGTTGCCGAGCCTTCCGGCAATGATAAAAATCAACAATGGAAGAGCGTTATATTAAGTGAACCTATCTATCCGTCTATACATATTGCTGGCAACTTAGCAGCAGGGGGAGCACAAATCCCGTGGAAGGATAAAGAAACAGGAACTCTTCTGGCCAAACAAGCATGTGTCGAGTTCAGGGATGGAGGATTTTCTGACTGGCGATTACCCAGAATAGGTGAGTGCTTTATGATGGATTATCAAGCTGTAACTCTGGAGGGTAAAGATTATTGGAGTGCAACAGAAGCTAGTACTACGGCTTCTTATGCTGTAGTAAAAAATGGTGGCACGAATTATTATCCAAAGTCATATTCTAAACAAGAATCATTTTATGTGCGTTGCGTAAGAGACGCCGATAAAAATAAACCCACCAAGTAACCCCTTCATACAAACATGATAAATATGAAACATATCCTATATACAATAAGCCTGTTCCTCCTGCTAGGAGCCTGTACGGACGAAACCTATACCGACACGCTTTCCGCTAATGGCGGTAAGTCCGGCAAACCCGTACCTGTCAACCTTTCGCTCAACATACACCCCCTGCAATCTCCTCTCACTGCCGGCACCAAAGCTGGCGGCGAGACCGTTAGCTCTACGGAGGTATGCAAGGGTATGGAGATAAGCCTGGTGAAAACTCCGGTAACTCCGGAAACGCGGGCAGACGGTATGAGCGATGTTCAGAATTTCTGGGTGTTTCAGTTTAACGGTACGGAAGCTGTCAGCACGCTTATTCAGAAACGGTATTATTCCGGTCATTCCGTAAAAGATGTTACCCTGAAAACATCTTCCGTGAAGAACAGGATTATCGTAATAGCAAATGCGGATTTGAATACTTTTACTGGTTTGCAGACCGATGGGAGTTGCAGCCTGGAGAGTTTTAACAATATGGGAATCAACTTTAGTCAACCGAACTTTCCATTGTTCAGTCCTTCCGACGGTAGCTCCCGTCCCGTTCTTTCCGGAAGTACCGACATTATTGTAACGGAAAATGCACAGGCCGACATCATGCTCTATCGAGCGATAGCCAAGGTGACGGTTAATCTTAAGCTGGGAAATAATATGCAAGGTAAAGGTTATGCTGTATGGAACTACCAGTTTATGGGTATCCCTAAGACGAGTTTTTATTATTCGATAGGGCACACACCGGATTTTCCCGGAGATGCTGTCGAGTATGACAAGTATGCATTGGGTAATATATCGTTTTCTACCTCATCATCGTACGCAACAACCATCACCGCGAATTTGCCGGTCAACCTCCGCCATCCGGTTCCGTTTACAACCCCGGAGAAGCGGGTAACCAACGCCCCTTTCAATTCGACCTATCTGCAGATTATGGGAATCGAACCGACTGCTAGCGGTACAATCAGTAAATCCGTGGTCTACCAGATCCATCTGGGAAGTAATTTTACCGACGATTACAGCGTCTCACCCAACTATGCATACACCTACAACATTACCATAACCGGCGAAAACGACGACGACTCGCGCGTTATTAAGTTCATCCCCGGTTACTTTAGTGGTATCCTTAAAATGTATAGTGCGGATGGTAGCACAATATCAAACGCAAGTAAAGCTTCCACTTGGCGATACGAAAATCGCATCGAAGTCTATATATCGGATGTAGGTGGAAACGGAGTATGGCTGGCCAGCGGTGCATCCATGCCCTCAGCCAATAGCCTTATGGACGGAAAGAAGAATACGACGGACCTGTTTGATAAAAAAGCTGACTATCCGGCAATACAAAAATGTATCGACCTGAACGGAACAGGGGTAACTTCTACTAACCTGGAATGGTATACGCCTTCATTCGGCCAGGCGCTCGGCATCTACGTATCCGGTTCGAGCACACTCAAAACATTGCATAATGCAACTTACTGGACATCTTCTACCGATGCTACGAATGCATGGGCAACAAAGATATGGACCGGTCGAAGTAAGGGAGAATCTCCATCTGGTTTGTATTACCTGAGATGTGTTAAAGATTTACTCCCCGGAAACACCGCCAAATAAAAGTATCGATATGAACCTTAAAGCAGAATATATGATAAATAGATTATTCATAGCAGCAGTTATACTTTGCCTGCTTCCGGCCGCAACCGCCTTCGGACAGGAATTAAGAAAAGAAAAGCTGATAGGGACCAACCCTGGCAATTCCGGCAGCAATTACGCCGTATTCTACTCTTACGGTATGTCCGAAAGTGCCGTCTGGCCCCTGGGCATGAAGTTACTGGTAAAGAATGCAGACGGTACAAACGGCTCTACCATACGCCATACTCATGGCGGAGGCAACGGAGAGAATATCGCCGTAAACGACAAAGTGCCTTTCCGCTTTATCATCGCTCCGGCAGATGGGCCAAGCGGAGGGGTAAGCTGGGCAGCGGCCATGGGAATCGATGCATCGGCAAATAGTAATCTCGACCAGGACGGAACAGTAACCACAAGTGGATGTGTTGGCTATTCCACCACCGAATTTCCCAGTGGCTGGCGCTTGCCTACGCAGCGGGAGATGATGCTGATGTGGTTGTTCAAGGCAGGGATCGATGTTATTTATTCCAGTGGACAGTTAAGCGCAAGCCCGTATTGGACCGCCACGGAGAATACGGCGGTTGAGGCTTGGTATCTGGATTTCACAGCTGCACCGCAATCGAATTCCGCAGCAAAGACCTCTTCTTATAAATATAGATGCGTTAGAGACTATTAACCTCAAAAAGACAAACAATATGAACCGAATAGACACCATCCTGGAAAGGGAACGAACCAATACGGACAGGATCTTTTTATACCTGAAAGAAGATCGACTGATGGCTTTTGGCTACTCAGCTTATTTTGCTACCTGGCTTTTTCCCGAACTGGAAGTGGTGCGTGGCAGTAATTCCGAAGGTGTGAAGTTTGTCTACACCTATTTCCCGTCGGCTAGCCTGTTCTCGCTTTCCGGTCGGATGACCGCATTGGTTGGAGACGAATATATAGAAATAACCGTACCCGAAGAAATAAACAGCTATCGGGAACAGTTCGAAGCCTGGATGAACAATATTTAAAAATAGCATAAAATATAAAGTTATGAACAAGACGGAATTTATTAGTGAGCTGGCAAAGCGTACCGACCGGCCGGTAACTGAAATGTACAAACTCGTAAATGATTTTTTAACACTCACCACCGAAGTCCTGGAACGTGAAGAAGATATTTTATTTGTTGGTTTCGGCCGCTTATCTCCCCGTAAACAAAATGCACGCCTGGTACGTAACCCTAAGACCGGTGCCCCGGCTATGTTCTACGGGCGCACAACGGTTAGCTTTAAACCCGGTAAGGACCTTCTCAAAACGATCAATCGGAAATGAAACATATAAAACGACTAATAACGATCCTCCTGACCGCCTTGTCGCTGGCAGGGTGCCAGGAGGAATTACCTCACTCGGCACGCATTGAAGCGGGAAAGGAAAACCTGTCGTTTGCACAGGTCACCGGAGCGCAGACGGTAAAGGTTACGACAAGCCATGCCTGGACCGCTGTTTCGTCGGGTTCCTGGCTGACTGTCTCGCCGGATAACGGCGGAGCAGGCACCTACGAACTGACATTGACGGCGGCAGCCAATACGTCGACGGTGGCACGCACAGCCCAAGTAGATGTACAGGTTGGCCATAAAATCAGTACGATCAAAGTGTCGCAGGCACAGCAGGATGTACTGGGACTGGACCGCAACTCGGCTGTCGTGGCCTGGCCGGCAGGCTCTGTGGAGTTCACCCTTGCCACCAACATGGCGGACTATGAAGTCGTAAGCGATGCCGCATGGCTGAAACTTTCCGCCACGAAGGCGGTGAAGGAAGAGACGCTGCTGCTGGCCTACGATGAGAATCCGACCTATGATGCACGTACCGCGACGGTGACCGTCAGCAGCGGCACGCTCTCCTCAAAAGTAACGGTTACCCAGGGGGGACGCGGAGCCTTGTATTTCGTGATTAGTCGCGACACGGTGGGAGCCGCCGATACACAGTACGAACTCTCCTTGATGAAGAATACGGCATCGAACGGGTTGCGTCTGCTCGACAAAGCCCCGTGGATCACCATGCCACCCCGTAGCAAGGCGGTGCCGACGGAAGAACGTATCCGGTTGACGCTTCAACCGAACACAAAGACGGAGCCGCGCAAGGCACGCCTGGTAATAAACGATTCAAGTACAGGTGCCCTGTTGACCGATACCTTTACACTGGTACAGCGGGGACGGGAGAATGTACTTCTGCCCGAAATAAAGTCGTACGAAGCGGCGGTAGCAGGCGAGACATTCGATATTCCGGTGGTAGCCAGCGGCCCTTTTGAAGTGGAGTTGCCGAAAGACGCTCCCTGGTTGACCGGGTCGACCGGTGTACAACTGGGTGGTACCTTGCGGTTCAAGGTCGAAGAGAACACCCGGCCGGAAGCGCGTACGGCTGTGATCGTCCTGCGCTTGCAGAGCGACATACCTGTCGAAGCGACCATTACCGTTACGCAGGCGGCAGCCAAAGTAACGGACACGGAGCTTATTCCCCGCCTGTATAACCTGCTGGAAGGAAGTGTGGTTATAGAAACCGTACCGGTGAATCTGGGTGCTTTCCGGGCAACGATAGACTATGATGCCGGAGAGCCTTCAAATTGGGTACACGATATTTATTCCAGTGGCGGAAAACTTCATTTCCGGGTGGATGACAATAGTGCAACCGGCAAGCGTAGCGCCGTGATCCACCTGACACCTGAAGATAAGGAGCCGGTGGAGATCCGGATCAACCAGAGTGGTACCGAAGGAGCCTATATCGAACTGAACAGGCCGGGAACACTGGCTTCGTTCATCGATTTCTCAAAGATGGATAGGTATAAGTCTATCCGTTTGGTCTCGCAGAACGGGATCAATGCGGATGATATCAATACGTTGCGCAATAAGGCGCTGGCAGTCGAGGAGATAAACCTGGCCGGCGTCGCTATGGTGAATCTGCCGGAGAGTGCGTTTGAAGGAAACCGTACATTGCAGAAGATCACATTACCCGAAGGACTGTTGTCGGTAGGAAATGCGGCCTTTGCAGGTAGCCGTTTGAAGATGCTCGAATACTCGGGGCCACGGGTGTTGCAGGTTATCGGCGACCGGGCTTTCGAAGGATGTTCCGGGTTGAAGATGGATGGTGTTTTTATCTCCAGCCTGCAATCGATCGGTGAGCGTGCCTTTGCCGGTGCATTCACCGAGAGCGAATCGAACGATTTGGATCTGGTAGGGGCTTCCGGCCTGCGAACGATTGGTAAGGATGCTTTCCGGGCATGTAATACATTGACAAAACTAACATTACCGATGAATTTGTCGCAGATAGGAGAAGGGGCTTTTAGCGAATGTTATAATCTGGCGGGTACACTTGATTTACCGGAGTCGCTGACAACGATCGGTGCGGAGGCTTTCTATAATTGCAAAAACCTGACGGGAATGCTGGTGCTGCCGGTTTCCCTGAGAGAGTTGGGCGATCGTGCCTTTATGAGGTGTGCGGCGCTGGGGGGACTGGACTTGTCGAACTGCCGTTTGACGGAAATCGGTGCGGAGGTGTTCAAAGAGAGCCTGTCGAGTTTGTCGACCGCCGCTGATAAGTTGGAGCTTCCTTCGGGTATGACGTTTATTGCTGCCAGCGCCTTTGAAGATACGGGCTTTAGGGAAGTCGAATTGCCAGCGACGCTGGCGAAAATCGGTCGGAGGGCCTTCTATAATTGCCGGCAACTGTCGACAGTAACTTGTCTCCGTAGGGCACCGGTACCGGCACTGGATCCCGACTATCCTGCGGAAACGTTCGGCGGGGTGGAGATCAATACAAGTCGGCGCACCTTGAAGGTTCCTTCTCAATCATTGGAAGCCTACAGGATAGACCCGTCATGGATGAAAGCGACACCAACAACCGGCGGAAGTTTCGTGTGGACGATCGCGGGAATTGACAATTAGGCTTCGCGATCGAAGTTGTCAAGAACAGAAACACTCACTGTCAACATAAGAATAAACAGATAAAGATTTATTATAATAAAATGAACAAACAACGACTATTACAAGGATGCCTGGGTCTGGGCCTTGCACTGACATCCTGTGCCGGACAGCGGCAACTGACGATGACGGTGGAGGATATAATCCCCGGTCAGGCCATTACCCCTCTCGAACAGGAACCGGCGAAGGCTAGTCAACCATCCGACCCAGACATACGGAACCTCCAAATTCCGCAGCTGAGGGTCGATGCCGCTTCGGTTTACCGCGAAATGCTGGTTTATACCGACCCGGAAGAAGGGAGTGCACCCCAAAATATCACCGAGCATCTGACGGCTTTTATCGATTATCCGGCAGGCAGTATCACACTAACCCCCCAATACGGGAATAACCGTGCCGAACTGGAAATATTGGGAGATCACCTTCGCCCGCTGCTGGCTTCCCCGAAAGGGCTACATATCAAGCTGACGGGCTATGCTTCGCCGGATGGCAGCACGAAAGAGAACGAACGACTGGCGGGTAACCGTACGATCCAGTTTAAGAACTATCTGCTGAAACAGTATAAACTCCCCAACAATGGCACGGTGTCGGTAGACTGGGCCGGAGAAGACTGGGAAGGGCTGCGTCGCGAAGTGGCCGCGTCAGACAAAGCGTATGCACCCCAGGTACTCGCTATTCTGGACGGAACGGCCAATGCCGACAGCCGCCGCAAACAATTGCGTGGCCTGGCGAAAGGTGCAGTTTACAAAGATTTGGAGAAAACCTTCTTCGCCCGCCTGCGCCGCATCGAGTTAACCGTAACGGGTGAAACACCTGCAGTAAACGCAGTCGGACAAGGTTCTGTCGAATTGGACGAACTGGCCGCCCGCCTGTACACAGCTCCTAAAACCTTGTCGCAGGAAGAATTTCTCCAGATCGCTGCGGTATACCGTCCGGGCACGGAGCAATACCGGGAAGTATACGAGTTGATGGCCTACCGTTTTCCCGATTGCCGGGTGGCACAACTGAATGCGATGGCGGCGGCATTGTCGTTGGGAGATAAAGAGTCGGCCCGTATTTTCGGTCAGCGATGCGCAGAAGATCCCCGTTCGTATATCAATCAGGGTGTTTTGCTGCTGATGGATGGCGATGTGAACAGCGCCTGCGATTATTTCCGGAAAGCTATGCCCGAAAACCCGCGCCAGGCAAGGAAGAATCTAGCGGTGGCACAGGAACTGATGGGACAGCGTTGACCGGAGGTTTTATGAATAAACATATATAAATGAATAGACTATGAATAAGAAAGAACTCTCTCACGCCATACGGAAGGCGCGGGGTTGCACAATGGTGGAAGCGAAAGGGTTGCTGAATATGTTTATGGAGGTATTCACGGAACAACTGGTAAACGACAACTCCATCAACCTGCAAGGTTTCGGAATCTTGGAACCCTGGCATCAGACTCCTCGCCGTGCACGCAACCCGCATACCGGCAAAGCGGTCACGATCCAGGCCCGTACCAGTGTCAAATTCCGACCCGGGAAGCTTTTGTTGGAAGCTCTC
Source organism: Parabacteroides sp. HGS0025 (assembly GCF_000969845.1). Lineage (NCBI taxonomy): Bacteria > Pseudomonadati > Bacteroidota > Bacteroidia > Bacteroidales > Tannerellaceae > Parabacteroides > Parabacteroides sp. HGS0025. Next base: position 4,141,916 of record NZ_KQ033902.1, on the reverse strand, counting down.
AATAAAAAGATTAACAACAAAATAGCCTGAACAGATGGGGGACGAAGATAATAATCTGGATATCATCCGGAAAGTAAACAAGGAACTGAGTGAAATCCGGAAAGAGCGACAGATAATAAGGCGCTGGGGTATTATATTGCTGTTTGCCAGCCTGTTGTTGCTGATCGGAATCCTGTGTATGTGGGAGATGGAAATAACAGGGTCTGCACGGGAAGAAACCGCCTTCGAGTACCCCATGCCTGCTATGCCCACCGAAGAGGATAGCAGCATCTGGATAACCGATAAGATATCGGACGATGTGAGTAACACGGATAACGCGGACAACACAGATGAGGCGGATAATATATATGCAGACACGGCTGCCGACAGTGCGGATTACAGTGCGGACAACACGGAGGAATGGCCATTGCAAACGGAATCTCCTTCACCATCCGCCCCTGTCGTTGTTAGCCCGGTAATCACTCGTCCGGTCACCATCCACCCGACCGCTGCAAGGACAGTCAAAAAAGTCGTGCAGCCTCGTCGTAAAAAGACTGCGACAGTCATTCCGGCCTCAATCATTACACGTCCGGGGATGACCCTACGCTCGCTGGCACGGCTTTATTATGGCAGAGAAGTGTTTTGGGTCTATATCTACGACCGGAATAGAAGGGTACTGTCGTCGCTCGATACGTCATCATCCGATGCTCTTCCCTCGGGTATCGAGCTGGAACTACCCCGCCCGGCCGACTACGGGATAGATGCCACCGAACCCATATCATTGCAGCGAGCTTGCAATCTGGCGAAAAGCCTGTCGAAACAATGAAAAGAAACAACAATCAATCAAATAACATACGGAAATGAAACAACGTACACGATTCTCCGGACTGCTGGCCATACTCTGTTTGTTGGCCTTCACAGCTGCCGGACAGAGCTACACCATCCATTTTATCAAAGGAACGGAACGTATCAATCACCAACGGCTGCAAACGGCCAATAACCTGGAAGAGCTGATCACGCTGCTGTCGGACTGCCGCCACCAACTGGCAACAGGCGAATATACCGTTTCACTGACGGCGCTTCAGAGTGTCTCAAAACGCTACGACCCTGCCGCCCGCGAGTTGGCGATGAGACAGGCCACCTTTTTGCAGGAATATCTGACGGGAAGCTGCTGCCTGGACGACCCCGACCTGTTTGAACTCGATGTCGATGCCCGTACCGACCTGGATAACCGCGTGATTGTTGAAGTAAAGAAACATCCGGTCGTAACGAAGCGGCAGTCGGTTGTTTCAAGTTCTTCCGAAGAAGATATAGAGCCGTCCGGCAAGCAGAAGGCTACAGCAGGGCAACCCCGAACGAAGAAGGTGAAAACTGTGGCTGAACCGGCGCCGAAGTCTGTCTCAAAATCTGTACCAGCCAACCATTTCCTTTTGGGGACTGTCGGGCTGGGGATAAAGACGAATGCATTGTTGTTTGCCGGTTTGTTGCCCGACGGGTCGATGTATTCGCCGGTTGCGAATGTGGCAGCGGAGGTGTACTTTATGGATCGTTTCTCGGCGCAGGTGTCGTTTGCCTATGCAATGCCTTACAATAAAGGGGATCAGTATAATCTATTCAGCATGACCTGTCTGGAGGTAGAACCGCGCTGGTGGTTGTGGGGCGACAGCCGTTTCCGTGGACTGTATGCCGGCGTGTACGGGCAGTACGGGAGTTTCAATGTACGTATAAAGGAGGAGCTGGAGGATAACAGTACCGGTTTGTTCTATGGCGCCGGGATCTCCGTGGGCTGGCTTCAACCGGTTTGGAAGGGTTTCTATGTCGAAGCCGGGCTACAGGCAGGCTATCGTAACGATGCCGTCGATGTCTACGAATTAATCCCCGGCAGCGGTACCAAGAAACTGGCAACCTATTCCCTTAACAGCTTTACCCTGCAGGGAATGAATTTGTCACTGGGCTATCGGTTTTAAATTACTTCAAACTTAAAGCAAAGCAACCAGATCTTCAAACTTCTCTTTGTCGAGCGCTTTGCTTCTCACTTTGCTGCGGTACGAATAAACGGTAGCCAGCGAATAACCCAGGAAATGGGCGATATTGCTGCTGTCGTTGATTCCCAGGCGGATCAGGGCGAAGATGCGGAGTTCCGTAGATAATATCTCTCCTGATTTTGGGCATAACTTTCCTTCCTCAGTCATCAGGTCGTTAAACGATTTGATGAAATGGGGGAATAGCTTCAGGAACGATTTATCGAACTCATTGTAGAAATTCTTCCGTTCATCGCGTATGAATTGTTCGGACTTGATTGTTTTGAATAAGTCATCCAGTTTGGAAGCCATAGCCAGTTTCGCTAAAGAACGGCGGTATGTATCCAGTTTATCCAGATAGATGACACATTGGTTCAGGTAAAGGGCAATGTACTCTTCCTTTATTTTGCTGGCCTGGCTCAACTCTTTATTGATCTCCTGTAATTGCTCATTGGAGGCACTGACTGCTTTTCGCATGAGGGAAAGTTTCTTCATCTGACGGTACAGGTAGATGATCGTTACCAATAATAAGAAAGATAAAAAGCTCACACTGCTCAGTAACGTGCGCGATATCTGTTTCTCTTTCTCGATTTTCAGTTTATACACTTTATCCACGATCGGGAAAAACTCTGTTACTTCTACCGAACGGAGACGGGCATTACAGGCAACGGCATCTTCCATTGAGCAACTCAGGTATTTGTAGGCCCGTTCGATATCTCCCTTTTCAAACATCAGCAACGCCAGTTTTTGCAGGGATATATATTCACGTTTGGCGGCTTTCAGGTCGGCTATGGCTGTTTGTGCCAGGTAATAGATTTGTTTTTCGGTGTCGCCTTTCTGGGCATAGGCCTGCGACAGGTTATATAACAGATAGACCATTGACTCCTGGTTGTCCAAACCTTCCATTTCTTTATTGATCAGTTCGATTGCCTTATCCGGTTGTCCCTCTACGATCATTTTATCAGCCAGTACCACACTGTGGTCGAGTTGGTTGGTGGTGAGGGATAAGATGGAGTCGCGGTAGGCATTCGTTTTCTCGATATACTTGTGTCGCTCGTCGGTACGGGTGTAGTCTGCTATCCAACCGTAGTAAGTACGGCAGGTATAATAGTAGTAAAGCAGGGTCTGGTTGTCCAGTTGATCCCGGCGTACCTGTTCCAGTTGGGCGGCCACCTCATTGTAAAGTCCCATGATTCCCAGTACTTCGGCTCTTGCGATCCATAAGTCATTCTCGTACTGTGGATTTTGGAGGGATGGAAGGAGTGCTTTCCTTTTTTCCAGATAATGCAGTGCCGAGTCGGCCTGGTAATGTAGGTAGATTCCGTACAGGGAACTGTACAGGTGGTATTTTTTTTCCGGCGAAGGAGTGGCATGTGCCAGTTTCCGGATACTGTCTATCTCGTGTTCCCGCTGTTTGTGAAAGTCGGCTTTCATAGCGATAGTACGATCCAGCTCTTTGAGCAGGGATTTGATCGTCGGCTTATCGCCGGATGCATGTGCCGGCAATATCGACAAAAGGAGTAGAAAAAGAGAATATATCGTGTTTTTCATGTTGTTGATTTGATTCATCTAGCGCAAAGGTAGTGAAATACATTTGAAATACCTTTTAATGCGTTTTGATTTTTTGCCTGGTTGAAATATGTTATTATGTTGTATTACAGGTGAAAAGGAGTTTTAAGGGTTTTGATTTTTTTTCTAATGCGTTTTCCCGGTAATCCATCCCGCTACATTTGCATCGTTCACCAACAAATCATTCCATGAAAAAGATAATTGTAACCTTTGTATTATGTCTGGGCTTTTGCCTGCCTGTTTTGTCAGGCGTAAAAATACAGAAAGTGGAACCTGCTTTCTGGTGGTCGGGTATGAAGAATCCCGAACTGCAAATCCTATTATACGGTACGGATATCGCGACCGATAGCGTATCGATAACTGCTTCCGATATTCGCGTGAAAGAGATCGTGAAGCTACAAAATCCGAATTATTTACTGCTTTATCTGGATATGTCGGAAACTGCTCCGCAGCAATTCGACATTCAACTGACAAAGAACGGAGAACAAACGATCATTCCTTATCAGATAAAAGAACGCGAGAAGGACTCGTCTGCCCGGGAAGGTTTCCATGCTTCAGACGTTTTATACCTGATCATGCCCGATCGTTTCGCCAACGGTGATCCGAAGAATGATGTCGTTCCCGGAATGCGCGAGTCGAAAGTGGATCGTACGGATATGTATGCCCGCCACGGAGGTGACCTGAAAGGGATAGCCGATCATCTGGATTATTTCTCCGACCTGGGCGTTACCGCTATTTGGCTGAATCCTATCCTGAAGAACGATATGGCCGAAGGCTCCTATCACGGGTATGCCATTACGGATTATTATGAAGTCGATCCTCGCTTCGGTGATAATGAAGAGTTTCGCCAACTGGTTAGTGCTGCTCAAGATAAGGGTTTGAAGATCGTAATGGATATGATCTTTAATCACTGCGGAAGCGAACATTTCTTCTTTACCGACAAACCGTCCGACAACTGGTTTAACTTCCAGGATCATTTCGTGCAGACCGGTTACCAGACGATGCCGCAGGCCGACGTTTACCGTTCTGATTACGACAAAGTGAAAAATATAGACGGCTGGTTCACCCAGTCGATGCCCGACCTGAACCAACGTAACCAACACGTGGCTTCTTACCTGATCCAGAACAGTATCTGGTGGATTGAATATGCAGGGATCAACGGTATCCGACAAGATACGCATCCGTATGCCGATTTTGATATGATGGCACGCTGGTGCAGGGCTGTCAATGCTGAATATCCCGATTTCAATATCGTAGGAGAGACGTGGATCGGAAATAATGTAGGTGTCTCTTTCTGGCAGAAGGACAGCAAAGTGGCTTATCCCCGGAACTCTTACCTGCCTACGGTAATGGATTTCCCTTTGATGAATATCATGTCGTCGGCATTCGATGAAGAGACGAACAGTTGGGATAGGGGACTGGCACGTATTTATGATTACCTGACACAGGATATCGTGTATACCGACCCGATGAATCTGTTGGTATTCCTCGATAACCACGATACCTCCCGTTTTTATAAAGTACCGCCTACAGGCGACCTGAACCGTTACAAACAGGCTTTGGCTTTCCTGCTGACCATTCGTGGTATCCCGCAGATTTATTATGGCACCGAAATACTGATGGCTGCCGATAAAGCCGAAGGCGATGGTGTTCTGCGTCGTGACTTTCCTGGCGGATGGGCAGGTGACAAGCAAAACGCATTTACTCCGGCCTGTCGCACCCCTCAGCAGAACGAAGCCTATACATATATAAGTAAGCTACTCAACTGGCGAAAAGGCAATGATGCGATAGCTAAAGGCTCGTTTAAACATTTTATTACGCAGAACGAAGTATACGTTTACGAACGTAAGTACGGAAATCATTCCGTTGTCGTTTTCCTGAACGGTTCTGATGCCGACCGCACGGTCGATCTGGCTCCTTATCGGGAAGTGCTTCCCGCCCGACGGGCTTACGACCTGTTGAACGACCGGCAGATCGATTTGCAGACCTCTTTATCGCTGAAAGGTAAAGGCGTGTTGATCCTTGAATTCGGAAAAGTTAATTAAATCATATAATAACACCATGAGAAGTAAAGTATTAATATGGATCGCCCTGCTCGGATGCAGCACGATCAGTTATGCACAACAATTGTTGTCGCCTGACGGAAATTTGGAAATGAACTTCCGGTTGGATGAAAAGGGCGCACCGGTTTATGATCTGAGTTATAAACAAAAAGAGGTGATCAAACCCAGCCATCTGGGCTTGGAACTGAAGAAAGAAGATGCGGATGCCGCCGTCGACTTTGAGTTTAAGCAACGCAAGGATGTGGATGCACTGGATAAGAAAACGAATCTGTATGACGGTTTCCGGATAAAGGACACCCGTACTTCCAGCTTCAATGAAACCTGGCAACCGGTCTGGGGCGAGGAAAAAGAGATCCGTAATAACTACAACGAACTGGCTGTAACGCTGGAACAACCTTCCAACGACCGTTCTATCGTGGTTCGCTTCCGCCTGTTCAACGACGGACTGGGTTTCCGTTATGAATTCCCTCAACAGAAAGAGTTGAATTACTTTGTGATCAAGGAAGAAAAGTCGCAGTTCGCTATGGCAGGCGACCATAAGACATTCTGGTTGCCGGGCGATTACGATACACAGGAATACAGTACTATGACCTCTCGCCTGAGCGAGATCCGCGGTTTGATGAAAGAAGCTGTTACTCCCAACTCATCACAAACACCTTTCTCGCAGACCGGTGTACAGACTCCGTTAATGATGAAATCGGATAACGGATTATATATCAACCTGCATGAGGCCGCTTTGGTAGACTATTCCTGTATGCATCTGAATCTGGATGATAAAACGATGACGTTCGAGTCCTGGTTGACACCGGATGCAAAAGGCGATAAAGGATATATGCAGACACCTTGTCAGTCACCGTGGAGAACGGTTATCGTAAGCGATGATGCCCGTAATATCCTGGCATCCCGCATCACCTTGAACCTGAACGAACCGTGTAAGCTGGACGATGTATCCTGGATCAAGCCGACTAAATATATCGGTGTATGGTGGGATATGATTACCAACAAAGGAACATGGGCTTATACCGACGAACTGAGCAGCGTGAAACTAGGGGAAACCGATTATTCAAAAACAAAACCCAACGGCCGTCACTCTGCCAATACAACGAACGTAAAACGGTATATTGACTTTGCGGCAGCCAATGGTTTCGATGCCGTCCTGGTGGAAGGTTGGAACGAAGGTTGGGAAGACTGGTTCGGCAAGAGCAAAGATTATGTATTCGACTTTGTTACTCCCTATCCTGATTTTGACGTACAGGAAATCCATCGGTATGCAGCCAGCAAAGGTATCAAGATGATGATGCACCATGAAACATCCGCTTCCGTCCGCAATTATGAACGTCATATGGATAAAGCCTATCAGTTTATGGTAGACAATGGTTATACCAGTGTAAAGAGCGGTTACGTAGGCGATATCATTCCCCGCGGTGAACATCATTATGGACAGTGGATGTGTAACCATTATCTGTATGCCGTGAAGAAAGCTGCCGACTATAAGATCATGGTAAACGCCCACGAAGCAACACGCCCGACCGGCCTGTGCCGCACCTATCCGAACCTGATCGGTAACGAATCGGCTCGCGGAACAGAATATGAATCATTCGGCGGTAATAACGTGGATCATACAACGATTCTTCCTTTCACTCGTCTGATCGGTGGCCCGATGGATTATACGCCGGGTATCTTCGAAACACATTGCAGCGCGATGAATCCGTCGAACACTTCACAGGTTCGTTCGACACTGGCACGCCAACTGGCACTTTATGTAACGATGTATAGTCCGCTTCAGATGGCAGCCGATGTTCCCGAACATTACGAACAGTATGCCGATGCCTTCCAGTTTATTAAAGATGTCGCTCTCGATTGGGACAAATCGCTTTACCTGGAAGCAGAGCCGGGTGATTATATCACGATTGCCCGCAAAGCAAAAGGAACAGGTAACTGGTTCGTTGGCTGTACGGCCGATGAGAACGGACACGAGTCCCGCCTGTCTTTCGACTTCCTCGATCCGGGAAAGAAATATGTGGCCGTAGTTTATGCCGATGCAAAAGATGCCGACTGGAAAAATAATCCGCAGGCATATACTATAAAGAAAGGTGTGTTGACAAGCAAAAGCAAATTGAATTTGAACGCAGCCAGTGGCGGCGGCTTTGCCATCAGTATTCAGGAAGTGAGTGACCCGAAAGAATTAAAAGGGTTAAAAAATCTATAAGGTAAAAGGATTGTTTAGGTTATTAAGTAAACTTGTAAAGAACTTAAATTTAAGTACATGAAACATTTAAGGTTTAAAGCTCTGTTGATGTTGATCACAGGCTTATGTATGTCCCTTTCTGTTTTTGCCCAGCAGATAACAGTGAAAGGTGTTGTGAAAGATCCTACAGGAGAGCCGGTTATCGGGGCGAATGTTATTATAAAGGGAACGACGAACGGGACCGTTACCGATATAGACGGCCAATTCATTCTGGCTGCATCCAAAGGGGATATCCTTTCGGTTTCGTTTATCGGTTATAAGGCAATGGAACTTCCGGCTGCCGCCAACATGAATATTTTGTTGGAAGAAGACTCCCAGATGTTGGAAGACGTAGTGGTGATCGGATATGGTACGGTAAAGAAGAATGATGCCACCGGATCTGTTACAGCCATCAAACCGGATGAAAAGAACCGGGGATTGCAGGTGAGCCCGCAGGATATGTTGATGGGTAAAGTGGCTGGTGTGTCGGTTGCTTCTTCTACCGGACAGCCCGGTTCATCGTCGACGATCCGTATTCGTGGCGGTTCCTCTTTGTCTGCTAAGAATGATCCGTTAGTGGTTATCGACGGGGTGATCATGAGCAACAGTGCCCCCGATGGGTTAAGCAACCCGTTGAGTACGATCAATCCGGCTGATATCGAGTCTTTTACTGTCTTGAAGGATGCTTCGGCTACAGCTATCTACGGTTCGCGTGCATCGAATGGTGTTATCATCATCACGACGAAGAAGGGTAAGAGCGGTAGCGTGAAGATCAATTATAGCGGAAATGTATCGATCAGTACGAAACGTAACACGATCGATGTGATGAGTGGCGATGAGTTCCGCGATTATATAACGAATTCACCGAATACGACCGAAGGTATGCTGACTGCATTGAACCTGCATCCGGGTGTCAGCACAGACTGGCAGGATGAAGTGTTGCGCACGGCAGTTTCTACCGATCATAATATCAGTGCCTATGGTTCTGTAAAAGAGTTTATGCCTTACCGTGTCTCTTTCGGATATACCGACCAGAACGGTATCCTGAAAACATCCAACTTCCAGCGTTATACTGGTAGCGTTTCGTTGACTCCGACCTTCTTCAACGATCACCTGCATGTGAACCTGAACGGTAAAGGTGTATATATCAAGAACCGTTTTGCCGATACAGGCGCCTTAGGTAGTGCCGTTTCTTTCGACCCGACCAAACCGGTATATAATAACAGTAAATTCGGCGGTTTCTTCACTTGGACAGGTGATTATACACCCGATGGAACAAGATCCACTTCAGCCGGCGTCAATCCGGTATCCATGCTGGAAATGAGAGACGACCGTTCGACAGCCAAGTCATTTATCGGTAATGCACAGTTCGATTACAAACTGCATTTCCTGCCCGAACTGCGTTTCAATATGAATATGGGTATCGATTATGCCACTGTGGACGGTACGAATTATGTCGATCCGAACGCTCCCGGTTCTTACCAACCGGACGATGATGCCACCGGAAGCAACCGCATCTATGGCAGTTCGCACAACAACAAACTGTTTGACTTCTATGCACAATATGCGAAAGAATTGCCCACCCTTGCCAGCCGTTTCGATATCATGGCAGGATATTCTTACCAGAGTTACCAGAGCAAGACGGATAATGTAACTTATTATCTGTCGCGTAAGCCTGAAACATTCGGACAGAACACAACGGTAAGCAATGAGTTTAAGGAAACCGATACGAAATATGTACTTGCTTCTTTCTACGGACGTATGAATTATTCGTTGATGGATAAATACCTGTTGACATTCACCCTTCGCGACGATGCTTCTTCCCGTTTCGCCAAAGACAAACGCTGGGGGCTGTTCCCTTCACTGGCTTTGGGTTGGAAGATCAATGAAGAAGGTTTTATGAAAGATTTCAGCAAGCTGGATGAACTGAAGCTGCGTTTAGGCTGGGGTGTTACCGGACAGCAGGACATCAACCAGGGCGACTATCCGTATCTTTCTTTCTACCGTGACGGAAAAGGCGGAGCGATGTATCCTTCTTATGATGCGGCAGGAAACGTGACCTGGGTAAATGTAATGGCTCCGACAGCAGCCAACCCGAACCTGAAATGGGAAACAACGACGACTTACAACGTCGGTTTCGATTATGGCTTCCTCAACGGACGGATCACCGGTGCTATCGACGGTTATTACCGGAAGACGAAAGACCTGATCAATGCCGAGGTAAACGTTCCCGCCGGAACGGACTTTGCCGAGTATGTGGTTTCAAATATCGGCTCACTGGAAAATAAGGGCGTTGAGTTCTCTATCAATACCCGTCCGGTCGTAAGCCGTGATTTCAGCTGGGATCTGGGCTTCAATATCGCCTACAACAAGACAAAGATCACGGAACTGACCTACAACGATAACTCGGACTCTCCGGGTAAACGTTACGAGTCGACCGGTGGTGATGGCGGTTTGCGCCTGAAGATACACAGTGTCGGATATGCTCCGGGTTCTTTCTATGTGTTCGAACAGGTGTATGATGACGCCGGCAATCCGATCGAAGGAGAATATGTAGACCGCAATGGCGACGGCGTGATAACAGACAACGACCTGTACCGTTATAAGAATCCGGTGGCAGATGTCCTGATGGGCTTCAACTCGAAGTTTACTTATAAGCAATGGGATCTCGGTTTCAACGGACGTGTCAGCCTGGGTAATTACAACTTTAACGCAACGGCCGCCAATGCAGCATTGGGCGTCAACGAATTGTTCGGTAACAATGCGTTGAGCAACAAACCTGTATCAGCGTTGAAGACCGGTTTCCAGTCGCGCCAGCGTCTGTCGGACTACTTCATCCAGAATGCCTCATTCCTGAAGATCGATAATATCACATTAGGATATAATGTCGACAAGTTTATCAAGACCGGTTGGAATGCTCGCTTCTACGCCACCGTACAGAACCCGATCATTATCACTAAATATGACGGCCTGGATCCTGAGGTAAACGATGGTATGGACAACAACGTCTATCCTCGTCCACTGACTGTATTATTCGGAGTTAACATTAATTTCTAAAACGTATCGATCATGAAACTGAAAAAATATATATCGTTAGGTATTGCTTCATTCTGTTGTGTCTGGGCTACTTCCTGTCTGGGAGACCTCGATCAGGAGCCTATCCTGGATAAATCCAGCAATTCTATTCATAACGAAGCCGATTGCCAGTCGTTCCTGGCAAAGATATATTCTGGCTTCGGCCTGTCGGGTAACTCGTCCGATGCAAGTGTCGAACCTGACTTGCAGGGGGGAGACCAGGGATCGCTCGTATTCCTTCGTGGATTGCTTTCTTTACAGTTGTTCCCGACCGATGAGGCTATCTGGAACTGGGCGGACGAAGGTATCGTGGAATTATGCCAGGTCAACTGGGATTATACGTTGCCCTATGCCTATTCTTTCTACCAGCGTGCCATGCTGAACATTCGTTACTGTAAAGAGTTTCTGGATGTTTATGCCGACGACAGCAACATCCCTGATATTCAGAAATACCGCGATCAGGTACGTGGCCTGCGTGCTATGAACTATTATTACCTGATCGACCTTTACCGTAATCCGGGAGTGGTTTGGGACGACAGCCCTACGGACGACAAATCATGGAAACCGTCACAGATAGGAGCAGAGGCTCTTTTTGATAAGATCGTTGCCGAACTGGTCGATCTGTCAGAGAACGGTAACCTGGATGAAACTCCTTCTATGGCTACTTATGGCCGTGTAACGAAACCGGTTATTAATACGCTTCTTGCTAAAATGTATCTGAATGCGGAAGTGTACACCGGCACTCCGATGTACGACAAGGCAGCCGCTTATGCAAAGAAAGTGATCGATGCGGGCTTCGGTCTGGAAGATAATTACGCCAACCTGTTCTGTGGTGAGAACCATCTGACGGGTACGCATAAGAATGAGATCATCTATGCCATCCCCTTCGATAATGTGAATGCAAAGAGCTTCGGTAGCACAATCATGCTGACGGCTGCTGCTTATGGTGGCGATATGGATCAAACCTGGTTCGGGATGTCTTCTTCATGGACTTGCCTGAAGCCGACACAGCAGATGATCGAATTCTTCAGCGGAAGCCCGGATGCAGGAACCGACAGCCACGGCAGTCTCATCAAGAAAGATAAACGGTATGCCTTCTTCGACGGTGCCGGTACACGTACGCCGGAGTCGAAAATGCAGGACTGGAATACCGGTTACCTTTGCTATAAGTTCACCAATTTGGGATGGGACGGTGCAGCTGTAACGCCCACACCCGATCCGAACACTGACTTCCCGTTGTTCCGCCTGGCGGATATCTATCTGATCTATGCCGAGTGTGCAGCCCGCAATGCGGCCGGAACCAATAAGGAGCAGGCTGTTGAGTATGTCAACCTGCTTCGTGAACGTGCCAATGGCGATAAGAGTGCCAACATCACAGCATCCGACCTGTCTCTGGATTTCATCCTCGACGAACGTGCCCGCGAATTATATTGGGAAGGCCAACGCCGTTCCGACCTTGTCCGCTTCGGCAAATTCACGAAAGATTATGCCTGGGCTTATAAAGGCGGAACACTGGAAGGCGTAGCCAATGTCGATAGCCGTTTCAACATCTATCCGATCAGCGACCGCGACCTGACAGCCAATCCGAATCTGGTGCAGAACCCGGGTTACGAATCATTGAAGTAATAACATCTAAATCTGTAAACAAATGAAGAAACTTAATATATTAGTTCTTCTCCTGACCGGTTCCCTGTTGTGGGCCGGTTGCGGAGACGACAGAGACGATAATCCGGTATTCCAGGAACCGACCGAGTTTAACCTGAATACTCCGGCGCAGGCTACCGATGTGTATGACCTGGAAAATCTTTCAACCATCGAACTGACCTGTACGCAGCCCGACTATGGTTATGTGGCCGCAACAGCCTATAAGGTTCAACTCTCTTTGGAGAATACATTTAAGGAAGCCGACGAAGCTGCCGGAACAACAGCTAATTATGCCACCCTCTCTACCACTTATACGCTACCGCAACTAAAAGTGGATGCCGTAGAGTTCGCTATGGCCATGCTCTCCTTATGGAAAGCATCGAACGATAATGCCGACCTGCCGGAAACACCTATGCCGGTCTATATCCGTCTGAATGCCGCTTTATCCAACAATGGCATGGGACAGATCTACTCCAATATCATCGAGCTGCCGAAAGTCTTGGGATACAACGTAGAGTCGCCTGTGACTTTGCCTGCCCGGATGTTCCTGGTCGGCGACTTTGCTTCGGGTAGCAGCTGGGGCAAATGGGTCGAAATGATTCCGGTAACGGATACGCCGGGTAAATTCTGGTCTGTACAGTATTTCGGAGGTAATAATGTGATGAAGTTCAATGCCCAGCCAACCTGGGACGGTAACCAGGTCGCTTATTCGGAAGGCCTTGTTCCTGCTGCATCGGCCTCTTATGCCGGTGTGTCCGGAGTGGATGACGGAAGCGGCGGACAGAATATCGGTGTGAAGAATGCAGGCTGGTATATCATGGTGGTTACAACCGAACTGGAAGGAAAGGACTTGAATTACACCCTTGAATTCCTTGCTCCCGATATTTACCTGACCGGTGATCCTTCCGGCGGCTGGGACACATTTGACGATGCCCGCAAGTTTACCGTACCTTCCGGTGAAGGCGAATTTGTTTCACCCGCTTTCGTAGCCGGCGGCGCTTTACGCATGTGCATTAAATTACCGTCAACCGACTGGTGGCGCACCGAGTTTGCTATCCTGGCTAATAAGATCGAATACCGTAAAAACGGAGGTGATCAGGAAGCTGTGAATGTTTCAGCAGGCCAAAAGGCTTACCTGAACTTCCTGGATGGCACAGGACGTATCAAGTAAAAGCTCCCTGGTGGGGTGTGAAATTGTCGATAGCCGTCAGTAATGTTGCTGACAGCTATCGACAATTTTGTTTATAGCTATTAATAATAATTTACGAAGGCATCTGATTCTTTCTATCCTCCAAATTAAAAGAGATTAGTAGCGTATCCTGAGACGGATAGGACTTTATGAATAAAAGCAAACAGATATTAAAATGCTGAGTTTCTGTGCTTTTTTTAATTGTAATTAATCAATTGTATGTACAAATAAGCTACCTTTGTATACATTAAGACCACAGTTTTGATTGTAAAATCATAAGAGTGTTTTGTGGATATGACATGGGTAGAGACCATATATAATGAATAATGTTATAGATCACGATTAAAAATTGCAGGTGAAAGCCGGAAAAGTATCAGTGCGTTTTCGTACGGATATGATTAGTCAGGCTCTGTTTTTTATGTAGGCGTCACCGAACGGCTATACGAAATGAAATCTCTCCCATGATTTATGAGGAATAATTATTCATGGCCTTGAGTGGCTGTGTGGAGTAAAAACTATGATGAGAGCTTTAGTTGGAAAGGAGATTATTATAAAAATTATATCTATTAAAAAGGTCGTTTTGGCTATTTTGACAGGAGGACTGATCTTTACATCCTGCTTGGACTATTCCCACGAATATGAGGATAAGGGCAATGCGGGTGATAAAGATGAGCTGGAGGGGTATATCTCCCTTACATTCATCAACGGTAGCGGAACTGGCATGAAGACAAAAGCGGATGATGACCTGCATTATGGAACTGCAAATGAAAATAAAGTAAATTCAGCTCTTGTTGTTTTATATAATGGCGACGATCCTGCTACTAGTGAGGTAAAGTATCAGATTGAATTTACAGATATAGGTACTCCGGCTATGCCTGGTAGTGATATGCACAGTATAACGTTGGGGACGAATACTACAACTTATAAAACAAAGGCCAGGAAAATTAAAAAAGATAATTATAAACTTGCGGTATTTCTTAATCCGCCTGCCGTTCTGAAGGACTTAACGATCGAGGGTCAGAAACTGGGGGTTATGACGGCTGCTGCAAAGGTCACTGTCGACCTGCTTACCAAAGGGAAGACTGCAAGAGACAATTTTCTGATGAGTAACTTTGCGGGATTGGCCGATGTGGCTAGAAACGATATTTACGATACCGAAGCCAAAGCTGAAGCTGCTCCGGTAAAACTAGATGTTGAGCGTGCAGTAGCCAAAGTGACTTTGAGTGTTGCGGATAATCTAGCCGCTGCTTCAACGAGGCTGGGGGCAACTATTGGTGAAATTAAGTGGGATGTCGATGTGGTAAACAAAAAAACATTCTGGATGAGAAACGCGGCTCCCATGCTTGACAAAACTACTATTTCGTCAGGATCTGCTACCCAGACCACCCAGGAAGTAGCAACAGCCGAGAATCGTATCTATATGTATGCCACGGACCCCAATTGGGATGGAATCAGCCATAGCCGCAATCCAACTCTTATAACTTCGCTTACAAATGAGTTTACTTATAAAACCGGAACTATTGCTCTTACTTTAGTACCTTCAACATCCAGTGATCCTGTCGATGCATACGTCACAGAAAACACAATGACCGATTTGGAGCAATGGGAGGATGTAACTACCTGTGTGCTGATCTCTGCGGTCATTACTCCAAAAACAACATATTTTGGAACATCGTTGGGCTTAGGTTCTCCATACTTCTTATTCCGTAATATGGCTTTCACTTTCACGGATATACAGCAGATTTATGCTGCTTATAGTAATCCGGCAACGATTATTACCAGTGCGGGTAAAACATGGGAAGTTCTTACGGAGGAAGCTGCAAATACCAGGATTATTGCTTTACCTGATATTTTAAATGGAATGAAAGGCTCTGAGGATTTTAATGGATATACGGACATTCCCGAGACCTCGAAAGATGTTGTTAAATCGAATGGAACGGTCAGTTTCTTTGCTGCAAACGCCCCTAACTATTACTATGTGCCTATTCGGCATTTCAGAGACGGGCTTCAAAGTAAACCCATGGCATACGGTCGGTATGGCGTTGTCCGCAATAGCTGGTATAATCTATCACTGACCAGTATAAGGAATTATGGCACGGGTGAGATACCGAAAGACAGGCCTGATCCGGATGACAAAGAAGACTCCTGGTTATCCGTTGAGTTTACAATCCTACCCTGGGTGGAGCGGGAGCAGGGGATAGGGCTCTGAGAGCATATTCAGGGAGGTGTCAAATGATTAAATAGAGTATAAGAAGAATGAAGCAGTATATGTATCGTATTTTGGTAGTATGGGGATTAGCCGTATGGCTTGTCTCTTGCACGGGCACAGAAACTCTTATAGATGATGGTCCCGGAAACATACCCGAAGAAAGCACCCCCAACGGTACCGGGAATATCTTTTCATTGGCAATGAGAATACCTCTACCCAAAGATTATATGGATACAAAGGCCTATAATGGGGTGGACAGGGGAAGCATTTCGGAAATCCTGATAGATGGAATAAGAATGGTACTCTATGAAAGTAAAGTGGTTAAATACTGTCTGGATTTGGATATACAGGTACAACCTGAAAACAGTGGCTTTAAAATAACCGGTGGCGACCTCTACAACTGGGCTACTGATGGGAACAGGATATTTATTCAGACAACAGCCCGTACGTTTGAACGGGGTAACTATGATATGCTTGTTGTAATCAATCCGAATGATTCGATCGAAGCCAAAACGGAAGTGGGGCAAGCGTTCACAGCGCTTGATGCTGCATTCAATACTGCCGGTATGTATCGTTCCCGTACGGTAAGCGGCGTAGAGGGAACATACGAAGAACCTGCTTATTTCCTGATGATGAATTCTCAGAACCTTGTCGAATTGGTACCGGGACACTTTTATGCCACCAAAGAAAAAGCAGTGAATAGCCCGGCCTTCATCAATCTGGAGCGTGTTGCGGCTAAAGTCACCTGTGATTATAAGGGAGGAACGAGTACCAAATCTACGGCGGTAGCTCCATACGGACGATTTGTGATGCTACTGGATTATAATAACCAACTTGCCGCTCCCTGGGGAGACGATTACGATATACCGGAAGATTGTATAGACTGTCCGGTACAAGGTTGTAACGGTAAGTTTAACCGGAAAACGAAACAGTGTAGTGCCAAACCTTATCTTCATACGTATGACGGCCTGGGACTTGTTTCCGACCGGGTACGTTACATGGTGGCAACCGACCTTACCTGGGAGGTCGATGTTATCAATAAAAAAAGCTATTGGCTCAGACATCTTACGTATAAAGCCGGAGGTACCGAAATGGAAGAGCAGGGACACATAGATCGGGAGTATTTTTATGCCGAAGACCCTAATTTCTCCGCTCTTTCTGGGACAGGGGAAACCAACCTCAAGAATAATTTCAGGTATATATCAAACAGCAACGAATTAATTCCGGGTGCATCCGGCAGTACGGCCAAAAAGCTGTATCCCCAACTCTCCGGTTATAAATACTATAACTATTGGTCATGGAAACAAGGAGATACCCAACCGGTGTATATCCCTGAAAATACTATGACTCAGAATGAACAAAAGAAAGATGTCGTAACCCGGGTTATCTTTAGAGCGGTTCTAAAAAGAGAACAGTTTGATATGAGTGAAACGGAAGAGAATCCGACACTTCCGTTAAAGTCGGTCGAAGGTTTTTTCGTCTTCAAAGGAGGGAATACGGATATCGAAAATTATAAATACAATAATTATAACAAAGACAATACCACATTTTTTATTCTCCGTCCGGAAGATGTGGCGATCTATGCTTCAGCTACTACAACGGAACACATCCATATATATCTTCGGGATGGTATTCTGGAAGCTATCAACCAATTTAAAGTAGATAATCCGAGCTTTAATTTCTCCGACTGGAAAAACGAGGAGCCGGCACAATCGGCCAATCTTTCATTTTATAAAAACGGTGAAATATATTATGAAGTGCCGATCGAGCATTTTTCCGTCTCCGAAGCACAAGGTGTCGGAAAATACGGACGTTTCGGTGTGGTGCGGAATAACTGGTATAAACTGAATATAGAAAATATGATCTCAATCGGAGCACCAGTCTTGCCGGAACCCAAATCTGAGTTTATAGAGGATGCTACCCGGTCTGCTGTACCGGAGACAAAAAGTAACGCGAATATTCTGATCAGAAATCAGTCAATCATATTCTAAATAAGTATAAGGGCTATGACAAATATTTCAAAAAAGACAATCTGTTATAAGCAGATACAATTCATCATATTCCTGGGACTATTATTGGTAGGTGGACAGGTGGAAGCACAGCAGGCAACCAAAGTAAACGTTGTCAATGAAGATTTTGAGAGACCCGGGTTTAGTGGTAATTATATAGATCCGAATCCGGACATATGGAATTTCTATGATTTCACCTATGCAACCTCTGTACCGATGGCCGATGATGCCGGAAAATGTATCATCACTAAAAATTCAAACCTTGTCGGTCATGGTGAACCTCCGCAATGGCCTCATCCTGATCATACTACAGGATCCGGCTATTACCTGTTTGCCGTAAAGGAAGCAGGCACTAATCCCAAAAAAATCTATGCTGCTACAATACCTTATGTAAAAAAGGGAGAAACTGTTCAGTTCGGTGTTTATTATGATGATGTGGACGGCGGATATAATTTTGAAATACAGGCCACGGGAACGGGACTTGGCGGTCAGACAAAAACTTCGGCTAACTATGCGAACTCGAATGGCGGCTGGGTGTTTTGGTCTCATTCTGTTACGGCAACACAAGATGGAGCCATTACTTTTAGTCTTGTTGATAAATATGGGTATGATAATAAGAAGCACAAATTTGGGGTTGACGATATTACAGTGAGCATGAAGGCTATACAGATGGCTTCGCCTGCTTCTTTATACACCTATACGAAAATCAATACACGGGTTACTGATCCTTTTCAGGCAAAATACAATAATCCTTTAGGTAATGAAGCATATTCCTATGTATGGCAGAAATACAACGGTAGTTCTTGGGTACAGGCCACCGGTACGGGAGTGACAGGAGGGGCTAATGGAACATCTTTTACAGCAGAGTTCGTCCCGGCGGCAGAAAGTGCACCAGGTCCGGTCTATTACCGGCTTGTGGTCGCTGCCGGTAGTAAAACTTTGTATTCGGACATAATAACAGTAGAGTACACTGCGACCGATTATCTGTTTAAAGAGGACTTTGGCGGAAGTTGGCCTTCTACCGATTCGACAAACCAAGCAGGAGCTTCGGGTGACTGGTGGATCACTGCTGGCCCGCACCCGACAATAACAACGGATTTTACTTATGGAGACCCGGATGACAGATTATACAACAGGGACAAAGCCGAGCAAGCTTACGGTGAAAGACCGATCAAACTGGATATAGGAGGAGCAGCCACTTACGCAATCACAAAACTGGCCGGATGGAAGTTGCCTATTCCTGGTTTTCCGGGTATAGAATGGAATTGGGGAGATGGAGATGGTGGTGGCAAAGGAGGCTTTGAGGATCACAGTATCTCAGGTGACAATTCAAAAGGTTATTTTATGTATGCTGTGAACCGTACAAATACAGAGAAGACTGTTTATGAAGCCAGTATTCCGGTAACAACGGACATGTTAGGACAAACCTTTTCTCTCAGTACATGGCAGGTAGCCTTGTGGGGAAGGGTCGATACTCTTCCCTATCAATTTAAGCTGGAGGTTGAAGATGCTGCAGGTGTTGTGATGGACTTCGCTAAGTTTAAGGTTAGCGACGAATGGGAGGAAAGAAAATTGTTGTTTTACATTCCCGGTAATTACCAGGACGATGCTATTAAAATACGTATATCATCCGTGGGCGATAACTTATGGCTTGGATTGGATGATATCTCCCTTACCGGATATGAATCATTTATAACTATCAAATCTCCTGTGTCGGGAAGTATTGTCGGTTTCAATGTGGATTTTACGGTCGATTATAAATATATCAGTCCTACTATCAATTACAGATGGCAAAGAAGTGCCGACGGCAATGGATGGGCCGATATTGCCGGATCTGACGGTACGGCGACAGGTGAAAGCGGGACTTTTACTGTGACTGTACCTGCTGTGGTAGACGGTTACTATTACCGAGTCCTGGCGATCAAGGGAAACGACGATAATGCTGATTTTACAGATGCTTTGGCTTCAGCACCTGTGCAACTGTTTCGGGATGCCAACTACCTGGTCAGAGAAGATTTTGGAGGGTGTGGTTCTACACAGAATTTTATTTATAAAGCCGACAATCCATACGTTATTCCCGGGTATGAATATACTCCGGCATCGGAGGGAACCGTAAGGCCTAACCCCGGTAGTGGTAATTATATAATAACGAATCAGGTATATCTGAATTACTGGACAAATGAGGATCACTCTGAAAGCACGACAAACTGGAATACGGATGTAACAGATCATTCCAGTTGTAAAGACGGTTACTTTCTGCTGGTTCATGCCAGCGGAACGTCGGACGGTGAAAATATGCCATTTTATAAAACGATGCTTTCTAATCTCTGTGGTGGTTCGAAACTTTCGTTTAAAGCCTGGATTGCTAACCTGGAGAAAAACAGCAATACCAAGCAGAATTTCAAATTTCTTGTCAGTTTCGACAACGGGAATATCCAGGAATATACAACCGGAGATATCCGCGGAGGTAGTAATTCTCTTTGGATACAATACGGATTTGATTTTTTTGTACCGCAAGGTGCTACTACCGCCACACTCTCCTTGTTTGCGGAAGGAGCCTGGGACTGGGGGAAGGGGTTTGCGTTGGATGACATTGAAATAAAGCTATTAAGTCCGGCACAGATATTTACACCTGCAAAGACGGAAATAATTGTGTTGTCCGGTAAGAAAGAAACCCTTACAGGATCTTATGCATGTGGCAGTTTGACAGGTTCGCTTACCTATCAATGGCAGCAACGTACCGAGACCGGGGAATGGGTCAATTGTAGTGGAACCGGGGCTACCGGTACTGTCGCAAATGGAAATTTTATGACCGATTATACTACAAATGCCATTAATGAAACTGTCTATTATCGTTTTATAGTAACAGGGGAAAATGGGCCGACCCATTCTGATTGGGTTAAATTTATACCGGAAGATGCATCTAAATCGAAAACCTATTTCGTATGTCCGGACAACATGACGGAGGATCAGGCTGGATCTTACAGAGGAAGCAGTGTGTATCTTCCCGGAATGGTGAGTCTGGGTGAACCTGGCTATTTGCCTTCGCTCATCCATATGGAAGCACCGGAAATAACTGGTGTTACGTATAAATGGTATACCAGTGAATTCGGAGGTTTGGAAGATCTGTTGCCTGATCAGGATGAGTATGATCATGATCAGAAATATTCTTCAGTGGAGGCTATTAAGGATCCCATAATATTGTCCGACGGAATGACACATACTTTATCTGTCCAGAACGAAAGAAATACAGACGGACAGTTTAAAGCAAGAACCTATTGGGTAGAGGTATGCGATATGAATGGAGTTCCTATTTTGGACAAAAGAGTTGCGTACTATTTGTTGCCGGGTTATCTGTGCGGCAGTGTAGATGCTGTTATTTCTCCGGCAAATGCCCGCCGTATTCATAGGGAGAACTTTGGAGGAACAGCTCCCGGAGATCCAAATGTTAAGCAAGAACCAATCGATTATATAAAGATTGATTACGAACTGTATAAATCCGGTGACGGTAATTTACCAGAAGGTGGTTATATGATTACGAAGAAAAGTCCAGCAGGGAGCTCAAACGGATGGATGGCTATGCCAGACCATATTTATGAAGACCTTCCGAATGAGACTCATGGTTATTTGGTAGCTGTGAACGCTACGGAAACTCCCGGACGTTTTTATACTCATCAATTAACGAACCTGGGTGCATGCCGTAATATCGAATTAGTTATTACAGGTTGGTTTACCAGCTTTGTGAAATGGAACGGACTGGAAAAAGTAAATCTTAAATTTATATTGACAAACACAGATACCGGAGAGACATTAGCCGAATATCTTTCCGGTAATATGCTCGATGGGGAAGGTAATAATTGGAGACAGTTCGGATTCAGATTCCCTGTCCCGGATGAAGTAACCGGTATAACTCTGGAAGTCGTTAATAACAATTTTGGCACCGGAGGGGGAAATGATGTGTTAATGGATGATATTGAAATCTATCTGGTTATCCCACCCGTTACCCTCGTACCCTCCGTAAACGGTTATGTTTGTGGAAAAGATGAGGGAGTGCTTACCTTGCATGGTACCTATACCGATGACGGAACCTTGGGTAATTACCTCGATTATCAATGGGAGTACAGCTCTATTGGCAAGGATGGCCCGTGGCAACCCCTTGCCAGTGTTATCGGAGAAGTTACTTCAGGTGTGATAACAACTGATAAATCTAAATTCGAGATATATCCTTTTACTGCAGCCAATAATGGATATTATCGTTTGGTGGTGGGGCAGTCGAGATCTTTTGACGGTACTCCGAATTATGC
This sequence comes from Parabacteroides sp. HGS0025, assembly GCF_000969845.1. Classification (NCBI taxonomy): domain Bacteria; kingdom Pseudomonadati; phylum Bacteroidota; class Bacteroidia; order Bacteroidales; family Tannerellaceae; genus Parabacteroides; species Parabacteroides sp. HGS0025. Next base: position 4,119,627 of record NZ_KQ033902.1, on the reverse strand, counting down.
CTGTATGGCTATATCAGAGCCTCGTGAGCTGCTTTTTGCCGCTTCCGTAGATAAGATTCCTGCTCCTTCACTGTCCGACAATCGAACAGCTTTCTGTTATTCAGATGTGGATGAAGACGGGTATATAACTATTACAAATCAGGATACGCAAGTCAGTGAAAATAATCCTTACGCAAGTTACACCTGGATGGTGGGGGGGACAGTAGTCTCTGATACTACGGCAAAAGCGGTGAAATTGAAGTTGGAAGACTATGCTCCCGGATTCTATACCGTTTCGTTGACAGCCAATAACTCGGTGGGGTGTACCGAAGCTTCCATGCATGAGTTTGTCTTATTTCCTAAAGTAACCACCTGGACCGGTAATGGCGAGACAAACAACTGGAACGATTTCCGTAACTGGGATAACGGAGTGCCTGGTTACTGCACCAATGTAATTATCCCCAATGAATCGATCACTGTGGATCAGACTACCCTGTTAGACCATTATCCTTTACTGATAAAGCCGACGGTAGATTCATTGAATATAGTAAATAATTATACCCGGAATCAGTCTAATCTGAATCTACAGAAAGAAAAGCGGAATGATGGCGGTTTTTCTCTCCGACCTGCTTGTGATACGATAACTTTTAAAATGGGAGGCGGAGTGGCCCGTACGAATTATCTGAATTATAGATTTGCTGAGGTGGATCTAGATGTAAAGCATGGTCGCTGGTATACGGTTTCGGCTCCTTTGCGTGCTATGTATTCCGGTGATTATTTTGTCGAAGGAAGTGTGAAGCGGCAGAATCCGGCAGTCTATATGATGAAATATAATACATCCAATCCACAGACAGGAGAAAATCCGGCAAAAGTGACAGGTGATTTCTCGAACCCTTTCAATACGCTAACCGAAGAGCTGTCTCCGGGGTTGGGATATGCTATCGGAGTTTATAAAGGAGAAGATATTGCTGCCAAACTGCAATCTTTCCGTTTTCCCAAAGACAGTACTGCTTATTCAATTTGGAACTACCATGGTGTTTATCTGGGTAAAACAACGACAATAGACCGTTCCGGTCTGGGGCGGTTTATTTATGAACAATGTATTAGTATGGATGGTAACTTGCCTTTGAACAGGGATGTCACTGGTTTTGATGTGATTGTAAATAATGATCAATACAGCTATACGACTGCCCTGCTGGGTAACCCTTTTATGTCGCATTTGGATTTTAGCCAATTTAAAACAGCCAATCCGGAAATAACAGGCGGCTATTATATATGGTCGGATAATGAGACATTTGAAGCGTATAATCCGGGAGTATTTTCAAGTGATCCGAAGCTTATTGCACCTATGCAATCTTTTATTGTAGAAAAGACAGGTCAGCTATCCCGTCTTCAGTTCGACTTCATGATGTCGACAACAACCTCTGGCGTTACCCTCCGCTCTACCCGGAATATGGAAGAGGCGATACTACAGATGGATGTGTTGCGGGATCAGGTATCCCAAAGCCATATCCGCCTGAAATATGTTCCGTTTGAAGATAATCGGTATAGTGCACGTAAAGATATGTGGACTCTCTTCTCGGAAGAAAAGACGGAACCGGCTGTTTTATATACGTTGTTGGATGGAAAGGCGGCTTCTATACGTACGCTGGGGGATTTGTCGGAACCTGTCGAACTGGGTATCCGTACCGATGTCAAAGGTGAGCTTACTCTTCGTTTGTCAGGAATGGAGACTTTTGATGCGTCTCAGGATATCTATCTGCAGGACACTTACACTGGGACGTTACAAAATATGAGGGAGAACCCTGAATATACATTCGATAACCACTCCGGCCCCGTGAAAGGAAGATTATTCCTCCGAATAGGAGAAATAGATAAGGACGATATTCCGGATGCTGGTATACGTATTACTACCTACAAGGGACGGGTCATAGCGAGCAGTCCTGCGGACGATCCGATCGAGTCTGTAAAGATACATGCTTTGAGCGGTAGATTGATGTATAACAAACAATCCATCCGGCAGAGTTCTGTTTCACTTAATGTATTAATTCCCGAACAAGTAGTTCTGATAACTGTAACTACTCGTAACCGACAAAAAACCGAAAAGGTGATTATACGGTAAGATCGGAATGTTAACAGATGAACTCATTTGAACTTCTATGTAAAATAATTGAATAAAGTTATATCTTAAACTGTAGTAACTATTATATTTGCACTATAAAAACATAAAGATATGATAGTCAGAATGCTTTGTTTGTTGGCATTTGCGTTGATATTTAATTCATGTCACGGCCAGCAAACTGCAAAAACAGAGAAAGAGGATACAACGCCGCGAACCTTTGAAATGGTTCCTGTCCCCAGTATGATCACGGAACCGGGCGAACGTGCTAAATATTTAGTGGAGCATTATTGGGATAAATTTGATTTTACCGATACAGCATATGTTCATATGCCGGAGGTAACGGAACAAGCCGTTTCCAATTATATCGATCTGATGAAGTATGTAACTCCAGAAGTCGCTTCGTCTTCTATCAAAGGGATGATGCACAAGGCAGAAGCCGACAGTACCGTGTTTACTCATATGGCCGGTCTGTATGAGAAATATTTATACGATCCCAATTCACCGATGCGCGATGAATCTCTGTATATTTATGTGTTAGAGTCCATCTTGTCTGCCCCGGTCTTTGATGAGGTGAACAAGATCCGTCCGGCTCATTTGCTGGAATTAGCATTGAAAAACAGGGTGGGAGAGCCGGCGGCGGATTTCACCTATACGCTTGCAGATGGGAAAACAGGTACACTGTATGGGGTAAAAGCTCCTTATGTATTGCTGTTCTTCTATAATCCCGATTGTCATGCCTGTAAAGAAATAACCGGACAGATAGCGGGATGGCCGTTGCTAGACAAAATGCAGGCGGATAAGACGTTGAAGATACTGGCAGTTTATCCGGATGAGGACCAGGAAGCCTGGAAAAAGCATATCCCAGATGTTCCAGCAAGTTGGATAAATGCTTATGATCAGTCGATCTCTTTAAAAAATGATGAAATATATGACCTGAAAGCCATACCCACAATTTATTTACTGGATAAAGACAAAAAGGTCATTTTGAAAGATATTACTTTTAACCAGTTGGCAGAATTCTTACAGATGCAAACAAACTAAGTATGCAATAAACAAATAGAGTATGAGAACAACGTTATTATCATTCATGTTTCTGGCAGGTGTCAGTCTGACGGCGTCTGCACAGTTTAAGATCGGAGGGAAAACGATTAACACCAAAAAGGTGGTAAATGCAGCAACCGATGTTGCTAAAGCTGTTACACTGAGCGATGCCGATATCGTAACTATGAGCCGGGAATATATCGAGTGGATGGATACCCATAATGAAGTGGCCGGTTCCGATACGGAAATGGGGCAACGTCTGGAACGATTGACCAAAGATATCAAGGTAGACGGATTGAACCTGAACTTCAAAGTTTATAATGTCATTGATGTGAATGCTTTTGCTTGTGGTGATGGTAGTGTTCGCGTTTGCGGCGGATTGATGGAAGTGATGGACGACAATGAAGTGATGGCAGTTATCGGACATGAGATAGGGCATGTGCTTCATTCCGATTCAAAAGATGCCATGAAGAATGCTTATCTTACTTCTGCTGCAAAGAATGCCGCCGGAGCGACAAGTGATGTTGTCGCTAAATTGTCTGATTCACAGTTGGGTGACCTGGCAACAGCGTTGGCTGGTGCACAATATTCGCAAAAACAGGAAAATGAAGCGGATGATTATGGTTTTGAATTCAGTGTGGCCAATGGTCTCGATCCGTACAGCATGCATAATTCATTGAATAAACTGATGAGTTTGAGTGAAGAAGCACCGAAGTCATCGAAATTCCGTCAAATGTTTTCAAGCCATCCGGAAACAGCTAAACGCGTGCAACGGATGAAGGAGAAGGCGGATGAATATATGAAGGATAAGAATTAATTGTTAATACACCTTATTAAGCGAGGTGTTTTACTGAAATATTGCTAAATAGTAGTTGTTTTATGCTGCAAAACTATGCTGAATAACATAAAGTGCTTATATTTGCACTGTGTTTTTCATGGTATTAGATTTAAGGTTAGCAATGAAGATTGGTTGTCGGGAGACAACCTTTTCTTTTTTATACACCTTACCAATCATTTTATAACTTTCCCTCTTTTAATTACGAAATAATATTACTTTTGTATAGTTACTATAAAATTATATGGTGTGGATACAAAAATAAAATTACGGGTTCAGGGCTTGACTAATAGTCAGATCCAATCGGGTGCGTATGCACTGATATTGGCTGAAGAAGAAGGAGCCCGTCGTATACCTATTATAGTAGGGACATCGGAGGCACAATCTATCGCAATCGCGTTGGAACATATTACCCCCCCCAGACCTCTTACTCATGATCTGTTTGTCACTTTCGCACAGGCTTTCGGCATTCAGTTGCGTGAGGTCTTTATCTATAAGTTTGAAGATGGGGTATTTTATTCCGAATTGTTATTCGATGATGGAATTACGCAGGTACGCCTGGACTCCCGTACTTCGGATGCGATCGCTATCGCTTTGCGTGTGAAATGTGATATTTATACCACCGACCAGATCGTTGCCGAATGTGGGGTCGTATTGGAAGATGCTTCTTCTATGACCGATAAGGATGATGAAGAATATGCTCTATTGGATAAAGAACCCGAAGATATCGAAGACGCGGAAGAGCTGAAGAAATGGCTCTCTTTGCTGGATGAAGACGAATTGACCGAACGGTTGGACGAAGCCGTCTCCGATGAGAATTACGAATACGCAAAGATGTATAAAGACGAAATTCGTCGGCGGGAAGAGGAGGACGAAGCAGAATGATAGAACAACAGAGTGGAATAAGCCTTGAATCGCTTTTGCGTGGAATATTGGGTATTATAACGGTTCTGGCTGTCGCATATGCCCTGAGTTATAACCGTAAACGGATCGACTGGAAACTGATTGGCGGTGGGCTTTTCATGCAATTAATATTTGCTTTGGCTGTTCTGTATATTCCGTTTATCGGGACAGCACTTGAGTTGATGGGAAAGGCTTTCATTAAACTGATGGATTTTACCCAGGCTGGGGTTGGTTTCCTATTAGGCCCGTATGCCACGAAAAGTAATGGCTTTATATTCCTGATCCACTCTTTGCCGGTTGTTATTTTCTTCTCGGCTTTGGTCTCTTTGTTTTATCATTGGGGGATTATCCAGCGTGTAGTAGGGGCTTTTTCCTGGCTACTGCGGAAGTTTATGAATATTTCAGGAGCGGAAGGTCTTGTGACTTCCGGTAATATATTTATGGGAATGACAGAGTCGCCGGTGTTGATTAAGAATTATCTGCCGGCTATGAACCGCTCTGAGATCTTTCTGGTGATGGTATCTGGAATGGGAACCATTGCCGGTACGGTGATGGCTACTTATATCGGTATGTTGTCCGGTGGTGATCCGGTGGCAAGGGTTTTATTTGCCAAACATTTGATTTCAGCCTCTTTGATGGCGGCTCCCGGATCGATCGTACTGGCCAAGATGCTTTGTCCGCAAACGGAACCGGCTGTCGATCATGCTGCCAGCCTAGAAAAGAAAAGTGCTCATCCGACGGCGTTGGACGCTTTGGCTGCCGGTACTTCGACGGGTATCCGGCTGATGGTGAATATCGCAGCTATGTTGCTGGTCTTTATTGCATTGGTCGCTTTGGCTAATTATATATTGGATGGCCTGATCGGACGGTATACCGGTTTGAACGACTGGATCGTTTCGATAACGGATGGAAAAGCGCAGGGGTTGACATTCCAGTTCATACTGGGAGTGATTCTGGCGCCGTTCATGTGGCTGATAGGTATTCCGTCTTCCGACATTATGCTGGTTGGTTCGTTACTGGGACAGAAGACGATACTGAATGAATTCGTGGCTTATTTCCAGTTGCAGGAGTGGAAGGATGCCGGTATGTTCATGTATCAGAAATCCATATTGATGTCTACCTATATATTATGTGGCTTTGCCAATATCTCGTCTATCGGGATTTTATTGGGCGGAATGGGCGTATTGGCTCCTGAGAAGAAGGAAATGATAACCCGTTTCGGGTTTCCGGCCATGATAGCGGGAGCTTTAGTCTCTGTGTTGTCAGCCACGATTATAGGCATGATATTAGGTTAATTGAATATTGATAATAGAAAACTAAATAGTTGTGCAGATATTTTACACGCCGGATATTGCAGTAAATCCGGAACTACCGGAAGAGGAAGCAGGTCATTGCATCCGTGTACTTCGTCTGACCGAAGGCGATGAAATTTTACTGACTGATGGTAAAGGGGCTTTTTATAAGGCGGCTATCAGTCGTGCCCATCATAAACATTGCGAAGTGTCCATTCTGGAGAGTTGGCAGCAACCGGCTTTATGGAACTTCCGTCTTCATATCGCAGTTGCCCCGACAAAAAATATGGATCGGATGGAATGGTTTGCAGAGAAAGCGACCGAGATCGGTATTGATGCTATTACCTGCCTGAACTGTCGTTTTTCAGAACGCCGGGAGATAAAACCTGCCCGTCTGGAAAAGATCCTGGTCAGTGCCATGAAGCAGTCGCAAAAGGCTACATTACCTCTACTGGAAGGAATGACTGATTTTAAATCGTTTGTGAGCCAACCTTTTGACGGTCGTAAGTTCATCGCTCATTGTGAGGATGGAGATAAAACATTATTGAAACAAACGTATCGCCCGGGTGAAAACGCCTTAGTGCTGATCGGCCCTGAAGGAGACTTTAGCCCTGAAGAGATAGGGCTGGCTTTACAGCAGGGTTTTGAACCTATTTCATTAGGAGAAAGCCGTCTTCGTACGGAGACAGCTGCGCTGGTGGCTTGTCATACGATACATGTATTGAATCAGTGACCGGCGGGAAAAAGGATCCGGTTGTAACAAATAAAATAAACAAGATGACAGAAAAAGAAAAGTGCCACCTTGGCCTGTTGTACGATGCCAATTATGATAAAGAATTGTTGGCAGACCGTGAAAGAGTAAAAGAACTGCTTTACGATTACAACCGTTTGCGTCCTTCTCAGCAGGAAGAAAAGACGCAATTACTGAAATCCTTTTTGGGTAAGACCGGAAACAGTCTGATCATCGAACCGCCTTTTGCTTGTGATTACGGATATAATATTGAAGTAGGAGAGAATTTCTATGCCAATGTAAACCTGGTTATTCTGGATGGGGCTAAGGTCTGTATCGGTGACAATGCTTTTATCGCTCCGAATGTCGGCATTTATACCGCAGGCCATCCGTTGGATGCAGAGCAGCGAAACCGTGGTCTTGAATATGCCCGTCCCGTAACTATCGGACATAATGTCTGGATCGGTGCCGGTGTAAATATCCTGCCGGGAGTAACCATCGGTGATAATACCGTGATCGGTGCCGGCAGTGTGGTAACAAAAGATATTCCATCGAATGTACTGGCGGTAGGGAATCCTTGCCGGGTGGTCAAAGAGATAAAGTGATTTCAAAAAAACATCGTTCCGGTGATACTTGATGATCAGCGGAACGATGTTTTTTTAGATGGAGATATAAAAACTTACAGTTAGCGTATCAGCGGTTGCCATTTCATATAGGTTCCCGTTCGCCACAGCCATTCCATTGGGCCATAACGGAAACCTTTCAGCCAATAATGACTAATTACGATTTGTATGCCTGTATAAGCAAGGCAAACCAATACGCTCAGGAAAACTCCCAAATGACTCCAATCCAATCCGAAACCGGAAAAGATGAAGACACCGGCCACGGACTGTACGATATAGTTTGTCAACCCCATACGGCCGTAACTGACCAACGGTTCTACGGCCCGTTGTACTTTTTGTGAACGATAAACTTCTATTACAATAATTACCCACAGATAAGCGGTCAGCAGATTGATCAGATTGGTGGTAGTTGATCCCATCCATGAATAGAAAGAAACTTCTCCCCTGGCAACTGCCGGAATATAAGGTCTCGCTACGTAAAGCAGACCTAATAATACGAGGGCAGCCAATGCCCAGCGATTTAACCGTTTCCGGAATTCATCCATGCGTTCGAATAAACGGATACGTCCAACAATAAGCCCTAAGATAAAAAGTCCTAAAGTCTGGTAGATACGTCCGCTCGATACCTGGAATCTCATTTTACTGACCAGTCCGTTCCAGGCGTTATTCTTTATCGTTTCAGATAAAGTAGGAACTTGCCGGGGACCAGCCGGACGGGATGCAGGTCTGGCAGTAACCTGTTCCACTTGCTCTATAGCCGGTGCCGTCAGACTTTTATAGACTACCGGTACAAGTGAGGCGCCTCCCAGGAAAAGAAACAAGGTGATACCTGCCAGTAATTTCGTCGGCCATTTATACATTAATACCAACACGAAACCTAATATCGCATATATCAGCAAGATATCCACACGAACAATCAAACCATGCAGATAGCCAATTACCGCCAGCAGCAATAACCTCCATAAGAAACGTTTCCGGAAATCAAGTCCTTTCTTTGCCGCCCGGTCCATCTGGATAAAGAAACTTAAACCGAACAGGCAAGAGAAGATAATGAAGAATTTGCCGAAAACCAGATAATTTATAAACCACCTGAAAATCTCATTCAGCGTTCCTTCCCACGGAAACATTGCTTGGGGGGCCATTGTCCCTATCGCTCCAAAATGTTGCATGGCATGAATCAGGCAGATACCGATCAGTGAAAAACCACGCAGGGCATCAATTACTGTAATACGTCCGCCGGGTGAGGTTGATGTCTTATTTATTTCCATTTTATTCGTTTGTAATTAATTTTCATTGACTCTGTTTGATTCTCAACAACCATGCTTCTACATCACCTGGACCGTTCGGCATATCTATCCCGGCATCATCATTTTGTGGTTCACGGATATTTTCGGGATCGAGATCTTCGGGTAATGTTGCCGGTATATGAATAGCCTCAGGCGTTACCTTATAAATCTTTTGCATCGATTCGTTCAGGTAAGTCGTAGCACCGTAAGTAAAAAACGGAATGATTACCTTATTGCCTAAATCATAATTTTCGAGGAATGTACAGACCACCATTGCCGGTTGATGCCACCAGCAAGGCGATCCGACGAATATCGTGTCGTATTGTGCAATCGCCTCTTTGTCGGGAAGGTTTGCTACACCGGGGCGCAGGTCGTTATATGCTTCGTTTTGTATCCGTTCGGTATCATCATAAGGATTCGTCGCATACGGATCGGCTGCATTAATACGGTATATGTCAGCTCCGGTCAGTTCGGTGATACGTTCGGCTATTGCTTGTGTTGTGCCGGTTGCCGAGAAATAGGCCACTAATGTTTTACTGTTCCCGGAAGGCAGGTCGGAAGACTCCGGCTGTTCCGTATCCGGAAAAGAGATATCATTATTCTCCGAGCAGGCACCTATGGTTGTTGCGGAGAAAAGTAAAAGCGAGATTAATAATAAGTTTTTCATACTGTTCTATTGGGATATTATTTGTCTAATTTATTTTCATGTAACCATTCAGCCAATAAATCGGCTATCTTGACATTATTGAGATCGGACATCATAAAATGTGTATTCCCATAGATGCCGATTTCGGGAAGTTCAACCAGTCTGGCGTTTCCTCCGTGGCGGTTAATTGCTTCAACAAACTTACGTCCCATTTGAAGTCGTACGCGCCAGTTTTCACCGCCCAGTTTATCTGTCATTTCTTCCGGTATGTAATCGCCAAAATAGAGTACGATGGGGATTTTCGTCAGTTTCATAAAGTCTTCCATCGAAACGCCTGTTCCGGAAAGTGTTCCTGTGAGGCTTGGCATAGGGTTGGGGACTTCATTTTCGGGAAAGACATATCCTCCCGGTTCGTAAGAAACGACAGCCTGAATATGCTGGTTCTCTATAGCAGCCAACCATCCCGGAAAACCTCCGGCCGAATGTGTTACGATAATCCCGTTACCGATTCGATCGAATAATGCATCAAGCGCGGTAAGATCGGTTTTCATATCATGTGCACTGATGTCGGGCGTCATTTGACGGAAAAACTGGTCGAGCGATAACGAATCGGTAGGGAACTGTACGCCGGGATTGAACGAAGGCCACTCGCCGATACGGAAAATATCGAACCAAAGCTGTTCGTCGGCTTTCGGTTTCAATACCGTTTCGGCAGTTGTCCGTCCCGAACGTCCCCGACCGGGCATATCAACTACGTAAGAACCGAATCCCTGCCGCAGCATCAATGTCTGAAAGCTTTCCCGACCATCGGGTGTCATCTGCCAGCAACGTCCTGATTGTCCGTAACCATGTACGAACACCAGCGGAAGTTGACGGGCTTCTACCGGAATCTGAAAATCTACGACAGCATGGTCTGCATGGTATGTTTGTCCCTGTTCGACAGGGGTTCCCCAACCGATGAATTTATGGTTGTCGTATGTCCCCGGACGTTGTAAAACTGTTCCGCTGACAGCGAAACTACCTTGTTTGGCGATAGTGAGCGGTCTATCGGTTGTTGTATCCTGTCCGTGAACTCCTATCCATGCAAATGCTGCCAACAAACTTATATATATTCGTTTCATACTATTATTCTTTATAATCATTATATTCTTCATCTGTCACCGGATCATACCATTCGGTCGCACCCAGTGAAACCTTTGTGTTGATGGCAATATGTGTAAATCCGCTGTCGGGGGCCGCACCGTGCCAATGTTTCACGTCAGGAGTAATAGCTATAACATCTCCGGGTTTAAGAACCTGAATCGGTTTCCCTTTTTCCTGATAATACCCTTTACCGGCAGTTGCGATCAGAATCTGGCCTCCCGGATGTGAATGCCAGCTGTTACGGGCTGACGGTTCAAATATAACATCGGACACTACCACGTCAAATGTTTCGCTGTCGGTCATCAGACGTTGCAGATAAGCCGTTCCGTTGAAATTTGCTCCTTCTATGGCATTTCCCTTCGGAAATATCGCTGTCGCCGAAGATGTTTCCAGGACTGCCGTTTTATCGGCTTCATTGCGTCCGACCAGTTTCTCGACAATGGCAAGCAGGTTACGCAGTTCGTCGGGAGTAACGCCCACATTCAAAGCGATATTCATATGTCCTTTCATCATCGGTTCAACGTTGCCGATCGCGGCTAATACCGATACGGTGGCAATCTCCCGTTCAGCATAGGTCAGTACATCCCGTTCAAAGAGATCGGCAAAGAGATGCTCTTTCAGAAATACTTCTATTTCGGGAGCCAGCACAGCGTAATCAGCTTTCGGAGCATCAGCAGGGACACCTGATATTTCGGCAAGAATATCTCGTCCGCGTTCATATTTACTGCGTGAATCGGTTATCGGCGAAGTTGCCCGTCCGGCTTTATCTTCGATACCTTTTGCCTTGCGTTCGTTGAGAACACCGACAAAGGTCTGCAAGCCACGCAATGCCCGTGGAAATCCGCAATAAGCATGTACGTGTACCATCGTTTCTTTGATCTCATTGACGGTCATACCGTCTTCCAATCCGGCAATGAGGGCCGTCTTCAATTTATCGAGGTCGCCTTTGCCGGTCAGGGTGGCAATCTCCACAATGTGTTGTCGTTTCTTATCCATCATTTGTTCTGTTTGGGGAGCTTGTGCTACCATATTTCCCGCCAACGACAGGATATATAATAATGTAGCAGCGAATCCGAGTCTTACTTTCATTTATTTCTACTTTTATTTATCTGGTACAAAATTACTAGGTGTAAACCATCCGGAACAGGCATAAATTACTGATTCATGTATAATTATTACTGATATGAGTAAATGTGTCTAGTTTGCCTGATTACAAAAGCGCACGCAGTAATTGAGTAGCAACTCGATATGCGAAGCGATGATCGATGCGCTGTGGCGGTCGATGGCATGATGCAATTCTGCCCTGATCTTTTGAAGACTGTTCGATATGACCTGTTGCTCATGTGCTGATAGCGGTTCCCGGCAGCGGCAACGTGTCGGATAACTATCGATACGCCCCTCCAATGATGTCTCATATAACAGATCGGGATGGAATATAATGCCCGTATAGCCATTGGTTGAACGATGTTCGAGTGATGGGATTTCTACCAGTTCTCCGGGATGGATGAGGCGGAGTTTGTCTTTCCCAGAATATTGATTTCCGTCTAACGTTACATAATACAAAAGTCCGTAAAAATCACACATCATGCGGATATCGCGGTTCAGATTTGCGTTCGACAGGTCAATAATACTAATCAGCGGATGCAGGGTTTCCCGCCCCGTCAATTTGTTAAACTGATCGATCGTCATAAGTCCCCTATTATTCATTTATTCTATTGTTATTTAATTATTATTTAGCATACTACAAAATTACCGTACCCGAAAAGATTCCGTATGATACGAATTACGGATATACGTATAATTATTACTGATCGGATCATATAACTAGCAGATATTTATTACATTTGTCGAAAACATAAATCACGCACCGGCATGGATAAAATCATAAAACTGAATACGGTTAAAGACTATAATGACTTTCTGGGTATCGAAACACCGCATCCGTTGGTTAGTGTGATCGATGCGTCAAAGATCAGTCCGTTACGTCATGTACGTAAGAATATTGGTTTTTACGTCGTTTACCTGAAAGATATTCAATGTGCCGATCAGATCAAATACGGAAGGAATTATTATGATTTTCAGGAAAATACCCTGGTGTTTGCGGCTCCCGGACAAGTGATCGGCAATGACGATACAGGAGAAGAATTTCAGCCAATGGGATGGTGGCTGACCTTTCAGCCCGAATTATTGCATGGCACGCATCTCGGGCATCATATGCAGGACTACACTTTCTTTTCCTACGCTGTAAATGAAGCGTTGCACCTCTCAAAGCAGGAACGCCAGACCATAATAGATTGCATGATGAAGATCGACGAGGAGATCAGGGAGGCGAAGGACAAACACAGTAATTTAATTATTTCTTCGGCCATCGAGTTGTTGCTTAACTATTGTGTCAGGTTCTACGACCGGCAATTTATCACTCGTAAGAAGGCGAATAAAGATACGTTGACCGATTTCGAAAAGTTGCTGAATGACTATTTTACGTCCGGAAAACCTTTATCCTTAGGAACTCCTACCGTTGCTTATTGTGCGGATCAGTTGCATTTGTCTGCTAATTATTTCGGTGACTTAATCAAGAAAGAAACCGGAACGTCCGCCCAGGAATATATTTTGGTAAAAACAATGGCTGTTGCAAAAGAACTATTAGCCGATCCGTCCAAGTCGATCAGTGACGTTGCTTATGCGTTGGGTTATCAATATCCCCAATATTTCAGCAGAGCGTTCAAACGAATAGTTGGATGTTCTCCGAAAGAATACAGGATTTAATGCAGCCTGTAGCCAAATGTAATATTTTTTGCAATGGTAAGATACTAAATTTAACTGAAATGAACAATAGTAAAAGGGCTATCCAACTTTTGGATAGCCCTTTTACTATATATTGGGAACCAAGTCCCATGTTGCAATGTAATAGAAATTATTTTGCCAATGTTTCGTTGATAGAATCAAGGATCTTTTTGGCGTTGGCATTTGCTGCATTCAGGGCAACAGCCTGTTCGATGTATTCTTTTGCTTTCTTCATCTGAACGTCAGCTTTGTCTTTTTCTGCTTCGTATTTAGCAGGGTCGGTAGCAGCAGCCAGAATCTTTGCACCTTCGTTGTAATACATAGCACCTAAGCTGTACAGCGCATTTTCTTTATACTTCGCGTTGCTAACGATTAATACATCTTTAAACAACTCTTCTGCATCAGCAGTTTTTCCTGCCTTTTGCGCAGCCTGTGCCTGCTTCATGCAATATCCGTAAAGCAGTTTTTCCAGATTTGTATCACCCGGTTTAACTTTCAATCCGGCTTCTACAGTAGCTGTAAACTCAGCGGGTTTATTCAGGTTACGTAATGCCATAGCCTTACCGGTGTAAGCGTCATCTACGTTTTTATTTTTCTGGATGGCCAGATCGTAATATTTTACGGCATCTTCATATTTCTTGGCCTGGAAAGCAGCGAAACCGCAATTGAAAACGCGGTCGGCATCTTCGTTGTTCGTCTGTTTAAGGAATGCATCGTACTTTGTAAAAGCTTCCGGATAGTTTTTCGCTTTTAATGCTGCATCGCCTTCATCACGCAGTTTATCAGCGTCTTGTGCAAATAAGTTTCCAATACTCAGGCAAAAAGCCAATAACAAAACAATTTTCTTCATGGTTGTTAAACGATTTAAATTTAATTTTATGATGCGCTAAGTTAGTAACCATGATAAAAGTATCAAAGCAATTTTACATCTTTTTAGAATTAAAAGGGAATGAGAATTCTTTTAGGAGGAAAAGAATGTGCAGATTATGGCCGCCTTACAACTGAAGGTTTCCACATAATCTGCACCTTTTTTGTTTATAATACAGCCGGATAACAGGGTAATCCGAACGCTTCGGCTACAGCCGGATAAACGATCTTACCTTCGATAATGTTTAATCCGAGCAGCAGGCTCCTATCTTCCTTGCAGGCTTTTTTCCAACCCTTGTCAGCCAGTTTCAGAACATAAGGCAGCGTGGCATTGGTCAATGCCAGGGTGGATGTTTGCGGAACGGCTCCAGGAATGTTTGCCACGCAATAATGAACGATACCGTCGACCGTGTAAACCGGGTCGGCATGAGTGGTCGGATGCGAAGTCTCGAAGCAACCGCCCTGGTCGATGGCTACGTCGGCCAGCACACTGCCCGGCTTCATAAGCTTCAGCATATCTTTAGTGACCAGGTGGGGAGCTTTGGCTCCGGGGATCAATACGGCACCGATCACCAGGTCGGTAGCCGGAAGCTCTGTTTCTATATTATGTGTAGATGAATACAGTGTCTTTACATTTGCCGGCATAACCTCGCTTAGGTAACGCAGGCGGGGAAGTGAGATATCCGCTATCGTAACGTCTGCTCCTAGTCCGGCAGCCATTAAAGCGGCATTATAGCCGACAATACCACCTCCCAGAACCAATACGCGGGCAGGTTTTACTCCCGGTATGCCGCCCAGCAGGATGCCTTTTCCTCCCTGGGGCTTTTCGAGGAAGCGGGCTCCTTCCTGTACCGACATACGTCCGGCGACTTCACTCATGGGAATAAGGAGTGGGAGTGAAGCGTCCGGTTTCTCTACCGTTTCGTAAGTCAGGCAGATCGAACCGCTATCCATCATGGCTAGTGTCAGTTTTTCATCTGAGGCGAAATGGAAATAAGTAAAGACCAGTTGCCCTTTCCGTACCAACGGATATTCTACGGCAATCGGTTCCTTTACCTTTACGATCATTTCAGCAATTTGATAAACGTCATTGATCGACGGGAGTATCTGTGCTCCTGCTTTCTCATAGGCTGAATCAGGAAAACCACTGTTTTCACCCGCTGTATGCTGTACATAAACGGTGTGCCCTTTTTTTACCAACTCTTTTGCCCCGGCAGGCGTAAGTGCTACCCGGTTCTCATTGTTTTTGATTTCTTTGGGAATTCCGATGATCATAATGTTAATGTTTAATAGTTATTATGCTGCAATATACAGAA
Source organism: Parabacteroides sp. HGS0025 (assembly GCF_000969845.1). Taxonomy (NCBI): domain Bacteria; kingdom Pseudomonadati; phylum Bacteroidota; class Bacteroidia; order Bacteroidales; family Tannerellaceae; genus Parabacteroides; species Parabacteroides sp. HGS0025. Next base: position 4,104,060 of record NZ_KQ033902.1, on the reverse strand, counting down.
AAGTATGACATTATGCTCTGGAAAAGCTTCTTTTTTTACTATTTGACTAAAATAAGTAGTGTTTGACAGATTTGTTCCATTGTCCGTTTGATGTTGCGGACGGCGTAAACGGGCTGCATGGCCTCTTCCAGGCTGACAGGAGACGGATGGATAGGGAAGATGGCGGATATACCGGCCTGTTTCAGTTCCTGATCGACATCCACTTGCCCGGTGATAGCGATGACCGGAATATTTTGTGCGGCAGCTACTCCGGCTATTCCGACCGGGACTTTGCCGAATAAGGTCTGCCGATCTATTTTACCTTCTCCCGTAATAACCAGGTCTGCACCTTTGACCGTTTCGCTGAAATGAAGATAGTCCATGACCAGGTCTATGCCCGGGGAAATGCTTGCCTGCAGAAAGCCTACGCATCCCCCTCCCATACCACCACCGGCTCCTGCCCCGGCGAGGTTGTCGATTTCCTTACCGAAGGTTTGGCGGATGAGGGTTGCCAAGTGTTTCATACCTTTGTCCAACTCTTCAATTTGTGTTTCGCTGCCTCCTTTTTGGGGGCCGAATATACGGGCGGCGCCCTGTGGCCCGTAGAAAGTACTGGTAACATCGGTAGCGATATGAAAGGTGCATTCCTGTAGTTGCGGAAGCTGATTACGGGTATCGATTCGTTGAATGGAGGAAAGACTTTTACCACCTTTCTCTATTTCGTTGCCAGACTGGTCGGTAAAACGGAAACCTAATGCCTGCATCATCCCGACACCTGCATCGTTGGTGGCACTGCCGCCTACGCCGATTATGAAGTTATGGCAGCCGCGTTGGATGGCGTCTGCTATCATTTCCCCGGTACCATACGTGGTAGTATGCATGATGTTGCCCGCTTTCGGGGGAATCAGGGCAAGGCCGCTGGCTGCCGACATTTCGATAATAGCTGTCCGGCTGTCTCCGGTTATGCCGTAGCTGGCCCGGATCGGCTGCATCAGCGGGTTATGGACAGGGATCGTTATGATACTTCCCCGAGTCGCTTCGGTCAGTGCTTCCACCGTCCCTTCGCCACCGTCGGCTATGGGGACTTTTACCACTTCGCATCCGGGAATGACATTCCGTATCCCTTCTTCCGCTGCGTCTGCAATGGCGGAGGAGGAGAGGCATCCTTTAAATGAGTCAATGGCGATAACTATCTTCATGATACTTTCATTTGAGAGGTAAAGATACAAAAAAGGGCAGCTTTTTTACGGCTACCCTTTTCTTATCTGTTATCCTGTCAGGTATTATAAACCTTGTCCGTGACAGTTTTTATATTTCTTTCCACTACCGCAGGGGCAAAGATCGTTACGGCCTACGCGTTTTTCGGCACGAACCGGTTCTTGTTTGGGTTGTTGCGGAGCACGTTCTTCCGGATCATTGTTTCCGCTGATATCCGTTTTTTCAGTACGGTAACGGCTCATGTCCTGGCGTTGTTCCGGAGCAGCCTGTCTTACTTCGATGCGCTGACGTTCGGCAGCTGCGGCTGCGGCAGCCTGTTGTTGAGCCATCGCCTGTTTCTGCTCTTCAGTCGGTTCCTCGCGAACAGGGATCTGACCGCGCATCAGGACAGCAGCAGTTTTACGGTTCATAACGTCAACCATTGTCTTGAACAGGTTGTAAGATTCCAATTTATAGATCAACAATGGATCTTTGTTTTCGTAGCTGGCATTCTGTACGGAGTGGCGCAGTTCGTCCATTTCGCGCAGGTGTTCTTTCCATGCTTCGTCAATGGTATGCAGTACGATTGATTTCTGGAATGCTTTCGTGATCGCCTTGCTTTCTGTTTCGTATGCTTCCTTCAGGTTACATGAAACATTATACATACGTTTTCCGTCTGTAACCGGGATCATGATATTTTCATACATGGCACCTTGGTGTTCGTAAACCTGTTTGATAACCGGATTAGCAACCTGAGTCATACGTTCCATACGGCGTTTGAATGTATGCAATGCGGTTTCAAACAGCTTGTCAGCCAGTTTGTCGGCCTTCAGGCTCTTGAATTCTTCCTCATCGAACGGACTTTCCATAGCGAATGTCTTGAACAATTCCAGTTTGAAACCTTCATAGTCCAGACCGTCGGAATGCTGTTCGGCAATAGCCATAGAAGTATCGTAAATCGTGTTCAATACGTCCAGACCGATACGTTCTCCCATCAGGGCGTGACGGCGACGGGTATAGATCACGTTACGTTGTGAGTTCATTACGTCGTCGTATTCCAGCAAACGTTTACGGATACCGAAGTTGTTTTCTTCCACTTTCTTCTGTGCACGTTCAACAGATTTGCTCAGCATGTTGTGTTCCAGAACTTCGCCTTCCTTGAAGCCCAGCTTATCCATCAGTCCGGCAATCTTGTCGGAAGCGAACAGACGCATCAGGTTATCTTCCAGTGATACATAGAATACAGAAGAACCCGGGTCACCCTGACGTCCTGCACGACCACGCAACTGGCGGTCTACACGGCGGCTCTCATGACGTTCCGTACCGATGATAGCCAAACCACCTGCGGCTTTCACTTCAGCCGACAGCTTAATGTCGGTACCACGACCGGCCATGTTGGTTGCGATAGTTACCGTTCCGCTCTGACCGGCTAACGATACGATCTCGGCCTCACGCTGGTGCAACTTCGCATTCAATACATTATGCTGGATCTTACGCAGGGTAAGCATACGGCTCAGTAATTCCGAAATTTCTACGGAAGTCGTACCTACCAGTACCGGGCGTCCGGCTTCAACCAATGCGCTGATCTCTTCGATCACAGCGGCATACTTTTCGCGTTTGGTCTTGTAGATGCGGTCGTTCATATCGTTACGGGCGATCGGACGGTTAGTCGGGATCACTACGACATCCAGTTTGTAGATGTCCCAGAATTCACCGGCTTCCGTTTCTGCCGTACCTGTCATACCTGACAGTTTATGATACATACGGAAATAGTTCTGCAAGGTTATGGTAGCGAAAGTCTGTGTGGCAGCTTCCACTTTTACACCTTCCTTGGCTTCGATAGCCTGGTGCAGACCGTCTGAGTAACGACGGCCGTCCATGATACGTCCGGTCTGTTCGTCGACGATCATTACCTTGTTATCCATCACAACGTATTCATCGTCCTTTTCAAACAAAGTATAGGCTTTCAATAACTGGTTGATCGTATGTACACGTTCGCTTTTGACAGAATAGTTTGCCAGGATTTCATCCTTCTTAGCCTGTTTCTCCTCTTCGGTTCCCTGGAAGTTTTCCAACTGGGAAAGTTCGGATGTGATATCCGGCAATACGAAGAACGTCGGGTCGTCCGTACGTCCGGTCAGCAAGTCGATACCTTTGTCGGACAGTTCGACGCTGTTATTTTTTTCGTCGATCACGAAATACAACTCGTCGGTTGCTTCGTGCATGTGGCGCATGTTTTCAGACATGAAGTATTCTTCAGTCTTTAACATCTGTGCTTTGATACCTTGTTCGCTCAGGAATTTGATCAACGCTTTGTTACGCGGATATCCTTTGAATGAGCGGTATAGTTGGATAGATCCTTCTTCTACTTCTTTCTGATCGCTGCTGGCCATTTTCTTTTTAGCTTCGATCAGCAGTTTTGAACACAGGTCTTTCTGTGCGTTAACCACCACTTCCACGTTCGGGCGGAACTGTTCGAACAACTGTTCTTCACCACGGGGGATTGGGCCTGAAATGATCAACGGTGTACGGGCATCATCGATCAATACAGAGTCGACCTCATCGACGATGGCGTAATTATGTTTGCGTTGTACCAGGTCGTTCGGGCTGATCGCCATGTTATCACGCAGGTAGTCGAAACCGAATTCGTTGTTTGTACCGAAGGTGATATCTGCATTATAAGCGGCGCGGCGCGCATCCGAGTTTGGCTGGTGTTTGTCGATACAGTCTACGGAAAGTCCGTGGAACATATAAAGCGGCCCCATCCATTCCGAGTCACGTTTTGACAGATAGTCGTTCACGGTTACAACGTGTACACCGTTGCGGGTCAGTGCATTCAGGAATACCGGGAGGGTAGCCACCAATGTTTTACCTTCACCGGTTGCCATTTCGGCGATTTTACCTTTATGCAGAACGACACCACCGAACAACTGAACGTCGTAGTGTACCATGTCCCAGGTAATTTCGTTACCACCGGCTTTCCAGTGGTTCAGGAAGATGGCTTTATCGTCTTCGATACGTACGAAGTCATGTTTGGTAGCCAGGTCGCGGTCGAAATCAGTAGCAGTAACAACTACTTCTTCATTTTCAGAGAAACGACGGGCTGTTTCTTTCATGATAGAGAATACTTCCGGCAGAGATTCTTCCAGAACTACTTCCATCTTATCGGTGATCGCCTTTTCAATTTTATCTACTTCTGCCCAGATGGCTTCACGTTCTTCCAGCTCTTTATCGTCGATGCCTTTGCGGAGTTCTTCAACCTGCGCGCGCTCGTCGGCTACATAGTCCTGGATACGTTGTTTGATCTCATCTGTTTTTGCTCTCAGTTCATCGTTAGAAAGCTGTTGGATTGACGGATATACGGCCTTGATCTTATCCACATACGGAGTAATCTCTTTCAGGTCTCGCTGCGACTTGTTGCCGAACAGCTTCGTCATAAATTCATTAAATCCCATGATATATATTAATTTATTTTATTTCGTAAAGTGTTTATTTGTTGACGATCGGATTTAATTGATCACCGGAATGATATATTGCTATCAAATACCGTGCCAGAATTAATCCCATCTGATATATGCGACCGGTCAGAGGTCTCATCTTTTGATTGTCAACTCCCAAAGTGGTAGATTTTGGGATGCATTCGGTGGCCGTATCCTCAGCACATGGGTTACCGTAGGGGCTACCTCTGTGGCTTTCACTTCACGGTAGATATGTTCCGGTTTGAGACCGTTACCCATAAATACCAATGGGGTAATTACTGCATTATTACGAATTATTTTTACTTTTTCTTTCGGATTGTCGTTGTTGATGATCCAGCCGGGTTGCAGCTCGATGATCAGGTCGCCACGTTTCAGGTGATGGGTTCCCTGACGGAACTTGACTGTACCTTCGTTCCATTCGCCGGCAAGCAGGGCGTGGTCGGTAGTGACATGCTGTACACCGCTGAATTCCATCAGGAAGGCAGCCGCTTTATCTTGTATGGTTACCAGATCGAGCTTTGCATCTTCGATAGCCTTGCGGTTCAGGTATATCTGGTTGTTATAGAAACCTTTTACCCAACTGCTTTGCTGCCCGTACATGGCCATCAGGTACATGTTTAACAAGGCTACGCAACGTTTCGGATGGAATTCGCCGCCGTTGATAAGTAATCCGTCGGCATATTCTTCCTCGCTCGTGTAATATCCGGAACCGGTAAATACGACCAGTGTGTTTGCCAGGCCGATCTTTTTGTCAATGGCATCGAGCAGTTGCTCCAGGTCTTTATCCAGCTGATAATAAGTATCCTGGATCTCGCGGGTATAGTCCTTGCTCATTGTCCCCTTATAATTACCGGCATAATAGGTAACTGACAGCATGTCCGGACAACTTCGTGTACCGAATGCGCCATATTCAAGGAACTGCAGGGCTAACCTGTTTATCTCTTTATTAATGAAAGGTGTCGTTTTCAGCTTCGGAAAACAATCGTTTGTCTTTTCATTAAAGGTATATTTGAAAGGAATTTCGTCCAGTACATAGGGGAAAGCGTTATACTTCTCCAAGGGGAGGGAAGGAGTCCACACCATCTTGTCCAGACGTGCCGACAGCGATTCTACTCCGTTGTTATAACGGTCAACATACCAGGGTATACCTTTATAATAGGTTGTTGTTGCCCATTTACCGTTTACATCGTCCATCCAGAAAGCACCGTTCGCCGCATGTCCGGCCGAAAGGATCGCACTTTCCGCATCGGGGGCGATGGCATAAACGTCGCTTCTTCCTTTGGAAGCTATTTTCAGTTCGTCTCCGATTGTGGAGCTGAATAACTTTTTAGGAGAATAATTCTCACGTGTATAGTTGCCGAGATATTCTGCATCATACAGGATGGAAACTTCCTTGTCCTTGTCAAAATCGTAGTATTTACCGCCGCTGACGCCATTGAAGCAGGGATTGCTTCCGGTAAACAAGGTGGCAAAGGCACTGGCCTGGTCAATGTTGGAAAATTCGAATTTGATGTTGTTATACACCAATCCTTCGTTCATCAACCGCTTGAAGCCGCGTTCGCCGAATGTGTTGTAAAAGTATTCCACATAATCGCCCCTTAATTGATCGACGGTAATGCAAACCACTAACTTCGGGGTACGTTGTTGTGCCTCCAGGTTAGTGACTACCAGGATCGCAATAAGCGACGTTATTATTTTTCTCATTCGATTGTCCATATCTTCAAATGTGCATCCGCCCTCTGTAAACACCGAATCCTGAACGTAGCCAAAGGGTGGCGACAAGCGGAATAAAGGCTATATTTAAGTGTTGTGGGATGAAATACCAACCCGCCAACAGCAGCGTAAGCGCCGCAAAGTTAATAAAATGATAATAATATGCAGCCTTTCCGTACTTTTTTACTGCAAACAAAATAACAGCTACCAGGTCAAACGGCTGCAACCACACGATCGACCAGTTAGGCCAGATGCAGGGATGGGTCGATATAAAGCAAAGGAAGAACAATACCGTACCGGCCACTCCTGCAAGGAGAAAGAGGATACAATCCACCAGGCGGAAGTATGTTTTTTTCTTCCATTCCATATAAGTGATCAGTGATACCAGCAGGAAAATAATCATGCTGCATAACATAGGAGTGAACCATTCTTTTTCCCCCTGATCATCGTCTGTCAGTTCTTCTGCCAGGCGGGTGGTCGACTTCACCAGCTTTCTTTCTGTTCCGTCCGGGTTGACGATCGTTGCTTTGTCGAATTCTTCTTTCAGATAGACAGGCAGGAACATCATTTCATGGGGAGTGGCTACGCGGTCTGTCGGACTTCCCAGTGCCAGGTCGCATCCGAAGGTTAGCCATGAGTTATTGCGCGTACAATAATTAATAAGATCGCGGAACGTTTGCGGTTCCGGCGGATCATTATATTTTATCTTCCCGTCGACCTGTTCTTCCACGATGGCGACAGGACGGGTGGCGCAGTTGTCGAAAAAGAAGTTGTAACGGTAAACGCAGTTCTCCGGTTGTACATTAATATATAATGCATTCCAAATCTTGTTTATCTCATCGGGTGTGAAGTTTAATACCTGTTCGGTCACTTCGCTTCCGCGCATCTGATATTCGATTATATAATGCTGAAAGTTATAGGCGGCGAGCTTGTAATCGGTTTCCCCTTTTGTAAAGCGGTAGATGAAATTCGGTTTGGAGAAATCGAATATACCATAATTAAATACCAGATCTATTTTATGTAAACTATCTTTAACCCGTACGGCTGTATGTCCGTACAGGGTAAAGACTGCTTCATCAGACGGAGCAGCTGTTAATATACTGATCTGAGCTTCGTCGCTTAATTTGATCTGTGCCTTTGCCGGAACCAGCAAAAGGAGCAAAAAAAGCAGAAGCAGGTACTTCTTCATACGATAATTGTTTTACCGCACAAAGGTAGAGCTATTTTTTGAATAGTGAAACGATCCATAATAAAACGATAGCACCGATGGTTGACATAACCAGACTTCCGATCACTCCGTTTACGCTCAGTCCCAGCAAACCGAATAGCCATCCACCCAGTACACCGCCGATTATACCGACAATCAGATTGACGATCAACCCGAATCCACTCCCTTTCAAAATCTTTCCTGCCAGAAAACCGGCCAGGATCCCAATAACGATTGAACCAATAATTCCCATAATCTCTTATTCTTTAGTTTGTAGATAGAACAAACGGGTACGGGCTTTTGTTTGTCCGGCCTCGCTTTTAATTAGAACTATCCGGCTCTTAATTTCAATCAGCCCTGATGTAAAGTTGCCAACCCCCGAGATATTCTTTGTCCGACGGGTGTCAGACAGCTGTCCCACACTCGTCGAACAGCTGTCTGACAAAGGTGGGACAGCTGTTCGACCCTTGTCGGACAAAGAATATGTCAAGGGGGAATATCATTCTCTGCCGGATAATTCAATTTTTCCGGGCAGGTAGTTGTAATTGGAACCCGGGAAAGGAGTTGGACAACAGTAGAATTAGCAGTTGTCGCTTTCATTGATAAAGGAAAAGTTTCAAAGAAATTTAGCAGGTTATCCCTTGGTTATGCGTGATATCTCGTCAATTTTGTTTTTCTTTGCGGAAAATTTCAGTCACGTGAATTTAATAATAGAACAAGGAAACACCTCTTCAAAAGTTGCGGTATACGATAAGAAGCATATGGTAGCCTCTTTCGTATACAAGAAATTCGATGTTGATGAATTGGAGTCTCTCTTTGGGAAATACGATTTTAAACATGGAATATTGTCGACTGTGATAGGCAAAAACGAAGTGCTGAATGATTACCTTCGGGGTAAACTTCGGCGCTTTATCTTTTTGGATGAAACTGTAAAGTTGCCTATTTCGGTTCAATATGAAACGCCCGAAACATTAGGGAAAGACCGGCTGGCGGCGGCTGTCGGTGCGAATTACCTGGAACCGGGAAAAGACCTGCTGGTCATTGACGCTGGCACAGCAATTACTTACGAATTGATCGAAGCATCGGGTACTTTCCTCGGGGGAAATATTTCTCCGGGTATGACTACGCGTTTCAAGGCTTTGAACTTTTATACAAAAAAACTACCTTTGGTGGCGGAAGAGGAGATAATACCTCTGATAGGCACCAGTACTGAGAGTGCTATTCAGGCAGGAGTAGTAAATGGAATTGTTTACGAGATGGATGGATATATCGAAATGTTACGGATAAAATATCCTAACCTTTTGGTTTTTTTAACAGGCGGTCATTCGTTTTATTTTGAAAGACGGCTAAAAAACTCCATCTTTGCAGACATTAATTTAGTGTTGACAGGATTAAACAGAATCTTAGAGTATAATGTTGAAGATTAATAAGCTACTAATAGCAAGCATTCTTATATTTACACAGTTGTCGCTAGCGGCACAAAATAACACTAACTCGCCCTATACCCGTTTTGGGTATGGTGAATTAGCTGATCGTTCATTCGGAGCCGGACGGGCAATGGGTGGTGTTGGTTTCGGACTGAGATCGTCGAGCCAGATAAACCCCATGAACCCTGCGTCTTACAGCTGTATGGATTCGTTGACATTTCTTTTTGATTTCGGAGCATCCGGCCAGCTTTCGTGGTTTGATGACGGGATCAATAAGCAAAATAATGTAAATGGTAATGTTGAATATATCGCTTTACAGTTCCCTATTCATAAGCGTATTGCCATGAGTGTCGGGCTTTTACCTTATTCTTATGTAGGATATAGCTTTGGTGCTTTGAGGACAAATGATGAAGGAACTTATATAGAATCATATAATGGTTCAGGCGGATTAAACGATTTGTATTTAGGATTGTCTATAGATATATGGAAGAAGCGTCTTGCTGTCGGAGCAAATGTCGGATATCTTTTTGGTACAACCAAGCACGAACAGGCTAATTCGTTTGTAAACAGTTCCGGTTTTAATTCTGTTCGGGCTCAGAGTCTGGAAGTCAGAGATATTAAGTTGGATTTCGGTGTTCAGTACACTCATCCGATTAGTAAAACTGAAAATGTTACATTGGGTTTGGTCTTTTCTCCGAAAAACCGTCTGAACGCTACATATATTAATATGGCTTATAAGACGAATAGTTCAGGTTCTGCGGAAGTGGTTGCTTCCGATACTACGAAGAGTAAGGCTTTTGATATCCCGAACTCAATCGGATTTGGTGCATCATACGTGAAAAATAATAAAATGACATTGGCTGCGGATGTACTGTACGAAGCATGGGATAATGCGAATTATGATGATTCGAAAGACAATTTCAAAAACCGTGTCAGGGTTGCTGCCGGGGGTGAGTTCATTCCGAATTATCAGAATCGTAATTTTTTCAACCGGGTAAGATATCGCGTCGGAGCTCATTATAGTAACTCTTATTTGATGATTAATAACACAGATGATGCCGCTTATAAAGGTAATGGATATAACGAATATGGAGTGAGTTTCGGTATGGGGTTGCCGTTGATTGATAACCGTTCTTTGGTAAATGTATCTTTTGAATATACAAAGATTAAGCCCGGAGGTGTGAACATGATTGATGAACAGTATTTCCGTTTTACTGTTAATTACACATTCAACGAAATGTGGTTCTGGAAGAAAAAAGTGGATTAATTTAAATTGCTAACTTAAATTAAAAACAGATATGAAAATAAAGGTATTATTGATTACCGCTGCATGTTCCTTAGGAGCATTTGGCGCTTATGCACAGAAAGGAGTAGATAATGGTACGCAATTCGGATCAGGTGAAGACAGTATCCGTTGTATTACCAATATCAGCTTGTTCGTTCCTTATGCGAAAGCAGGAAACTTTAAGGATGCATATGATTTTTGGAAGATTGTGTACGATGAATGTCCTGCAGCAACAAAGGATATCTATCTGCATGGTGTAAAGATCATGGCGTGGAAGATTGCCAATGAAAAGGATCCGGCAAAGAAAGCTGCTCTGGTAGATGACTTGATGGCTGTATACGACAAGCGTGTGAAATATTTCGGCGACGACAGACGTTATGGTAAAGACTGGATCGTTTCACGTAAGGCTCAGGATTATATTGCCCAGATGGGTGAAAAGGCTGATTATAAGAAACTGTATACATGGTTGGGCGATATCATCAATGAATATGGTGATAAAACCGAAGCATTAGGTGTTTCTTTATATATGTTCGCTTCTTACCAGATGATGGCAGACGATCCTAATCATAAAGGACAGTATGTAGAGGATTATCTGAAAGCTTCTAAAATTCTTGATAGCCAGTTGCAGGCTGCACAGGCTGCAAATAACGAAAAAGAAGTAAACAACCTGACTACATTCAAAACAAGTGTAAACGGTGCGTTTGCTAACAGTGGTGCTGCCGACTGCGAAACTCTGCAGAATCTGTATGCTCCTAAAGTGGAAGAAAGCAAAAGCGATCTGGCTGCTTTGAAAGAAATCGTTACTTTGCTGAGACGTGTTCGTTGTCAGGAAATCGACGCATTCTTTGCTGCTGCAGGTTATGCTTATCAGTTGGAACCGAGTGCTGACGCAGCTATCGGTATTGCAAAACAAGCTGTGAAGAACAAAGATTACGATAAAGCTATCAAATATTTCGAAGAAGCTGCCAACATGGAAACAGACCCTGCTTCAAAAGCAGAAGACTTTTACATGATCGCTTTGCTTAACTTCGACCAGAAGAGCTATTCAAAAGCAAGAGAATATGCTTTGAAAGCTGCATCAGCCAACGCAAGCTACGGGCAGCCTTACATCCTGATCGGACAGATGTATGCAGCAACAGTTAAGTCTGTATTCCCGAATGACGGTGTATTGGCAAGAGCCGCTTACAATGCAGCTATCGATAAGTTTGAAAAAGCAAAACAAGTGGACGAAAGCTGTATAGATGAAGCAAATAAATTGATCGGTACCTATCGTGCTCATTTACCTTCAACAGAAGAAATATTTATGCACCCCGATTTGGAAAAGGGTAAAACATTTACTGTTGGTGGTTGGATCGGCGAGTCAACAAGAATCAGATAATTATGATAGAAACGCGTTTTCTTAGTAAAACGGGAAAATATGGCATAACAACTACCTTTGTGGTGGTTGTTATGCTTCTTTTATTTATGGCTTCCTGTCGCAATTCAGATAAAGAAGTCGTAGTGGTGGAGTTTGCACCTGAAACTACCTACACAATGAAAACAACGGACATCACTAGCTTGATATCAGACTCCGGTATTACTCGTTATCGGATGAAGGCAAAAGAGTGGTTGATGTTTGGCAAGGCAAAAGAGCCTTATTCCTATCTTCCTCAAGGTGTTTATGTGGAGAAATTTGATTCTTTGTTCAATGTGGAAACCAGCATAAAAGCCGATACGGCTTATCATTGGGACAAGAAAGGTTTGATTAAGTTGATTGGTCATGTGAATATTTTGACTCAGGATAATAAAAAACTGGATACTTCGATCTTGTTTATTGATCAGACCGAAGATCGGGTTTATACGGATGAATATTTCGAGTTGCAGGAAGAGGAGAAGATCATTACCGGTATTGGTTTTGAATCCAACCTGAATATGACAAAATATAAAATCTTTAACTCGCAGGGAACTTTCCCTGTCAGCGAATCTGCCCCCGACTCATCCCGGGTAAATACATCTGCAGATACCACCGTAGTGGCTGTCTCAAAAGTAGACTCAATAAAAAAGGAGTAGTGTGAATGCATTAACGTACATATTAATTTCATTGGCTTTTTCCGCTTTTTTTTCAGGGATGGAGATCGCATTTATCTCCTCAAATAAGCTTCGGCACGAACTGGATAAAAAGAACAAAACTATTGCCGGTAAAATACTGGATATCTTTTATCGGAATCCGAACCAGTTTATTTCTACAATGCTGGTCGGTAATAATATCGCATTAGTTGTATACGGTCTGCAAATGGCAATCATACTGGAGCCGTTTATTGCAAAGTTCGTAAACAATGAAGCGCTGATCGTACTCGTTCAATCGATCATTTCGACTCTCCTGATCTTGTTTACCGGAGAGTTTATCCCTAAGACGATATTTAAATTGAATCCGAACTTTTCTCTGAATCTGTTTTCGGTTCCTTTATTCATTATATATATTATTTTATATCCGATATCCAAATTCTCCGCTTTGGTTTCTTATCTGTTTTTGAAGCTGGTTGGGGTTAAAGATGTATCGAAGTCTTCCGCACGTACGCTGGGGAAAGTCGATCTGGACTTTTTTATACAACAAAGTATAGATGATGCCCCGTCTAATTCGGATATGGATACGGAAGTGAAGATCTTTCAGAATGCGCTCGACTTTTCGAACGTACGTTTGCGTGATTGCATCGTACCGCGCACAGAGATCGTAGCTTGCGATACGACTGTCAGTATGGAAGAACTTCGTTCTAAATTCATTGAAACCGGTTTGTCGAAGATATTGATATATAACGAAAATATAGATGATATCATCGGTTATATCCATTCTTCGGAGTTGTTTAAGAACCCAGAGGACTGGACGCAAAATATAAAAACTGTTTCCATTGTTCCGGAAACAATGGCCGCTAATAAGTTGATGAAGATATTGATGCAGGAGAAGAAAAGTCTGGCAGTCGTAGTCGATGAATTCGGTGGTACATCCGGTATCGTTACATTGGAGGATCTTGTGGAAGAAATATTCGGAGAGATTGAAGATGAACATGATATGAAGTCGTATGTCGCCCGGAAAGTATCGGATGACGAGTATCTCGTATCTGGCCGTATGGAGATAGATTCGTTGAATGAGAAGTTCAATCTGGAGCTGCCGGAATCGGACGACTATGTAACGATAGCCGGCTATATTTTACATTTCTATCAAAAATTTCCTAAATTGAATGAATCAATCGTAATAGATAAGTATACTTTCAAAATAATGAAAGTGACAGCGACAAAAATAGAACTTGTGCGAATGAAAGTGGGTGGTTAATGAAAAAAAATGAAATAAAAGATGTAACAAATCCTTTTTTTCGTATCTTCGTGCCCTTAAACTGTAAAATATAAACTTTAAAAATAAATAACGATAAATGGCTACGCTGGAAAAAATCAGAAGCAAAGCAGGACTGCTCGTACTCGTTGTGGGTTTGGCATTGTTCGCTTTTATCATTGGAGACTTTTTGAACTCCGGTTCTACTTATTTCAGACAAACTCAGGAGAGAGTTGCTAAGGTTGACGGGGAAGTAATTAAAATTCAGGATTATCAGGGACGTATTGATGAAATGACTGAAATGTATAAGATGCAGTCAGGTTCAAGTAGTCTGCCTGAGGAATACATGAATCAGATCCGTCAGTCCGTATTCGACGCTATGGTACAGGAAATTGTATTGGACGAAGCAACTGATAAATTAGGTATGCAGGTCGGCCCGGAAGAACTGTTTGACATGGTACAGGGTGAAAATATTTCACCGATGATCCAACAGATGCAGATGTTCGTAAATCCTCAGACCGGACAGTTTGACAAAACAGCATTATTGAACTTCCTGAAATCGATCGATGATGATAACATTGCAAACTATCCTGCAGAACAACAGGCACAGTTGATCCAGGCTCGTAATTTCTGGTTGTTCTGGGAAAAGAACATCAAACGTCAGCGTCTGGAACAGAAATATACCACCTTGTTGAGCAAAGCAGTTTCTGCTAACGTTCTGGATGCTAAAGAAGCATTTAATGACGCTGCAGAAAGTTCAGATATCGTATATGCTATGCAGTCGTATGCAAGCATCCCCGATTCAACCGTGGAAGTTAGCAAGAGCGAAATCGAAAAACTGTACAATCAGCGCAAAGAACTTTACAAACAAAAAGAAGGTAAAGTAATTAAATATATCGCTGTTGATATCCGTCCGAGCCAGGAAGACTATGACAAGGCCAGTGCAGATATCGAATCTTTGAAAGAAGAGTTCAAGACTTCTGAAAAGGTGGCTGACATAGTAAATGAAAACTCAGAAGTTCCTTATATGGATGCTTTCTTTACAGAAAATGCATTCGATCCGGAAATGAAACAATTTGCAACAACAGCCGAAGTAGGTGAGGTTTATGGCCCTGTATTCGACAACGACAAATACAGAATGTTCAAGTTGGTAGACAAGACTGTCGCTCCCGACTCTGTAAAAGTTAGTCACATCATGTTGGCAAACACAGGCGACGAAGCTCGTACAACAGCTTTGGCCGATAGCTTGATGAACGTATTGAAGAATGGTGGTAACTTTGCTGAGCTGGCAAAAGAATTCTCTGCTGACCAGGCTGCTGAAAATGGTGGCGAACTGGGATGGTTTACTGAAATTACTGCGTTGAGAGGTGTAAATGAAGAATTTAAGAATGCCGTATTCTCAACTCCGGTGAACAACATCGCAAAAGTTAAATCTTTATATGGAACTCACCTTGTAAAGGTTACTGAAAAAACGAATAACGTAAATAAGTATAAGGTTGCTGATATTGACATGACAGTATCTCCAAGCTCTAAGACTTACAGCAATATCTATAACGAGTTGAACCAGT
This sequence comes from Parabacteroides sp. HGS0025, assembly GCF_000969845.1. NCBI lineage: Bacteria > Pseudomonadati > Bacteroidota > Bacteroidia > Bacteroidales > Tannerellaceae > Parabacteroides > Parabacteroides sp. HGS0025. The sequence continues at coordinate 4,088,901 of NZ_KQ033902.1, read as the reverse complement.
TTGTATCAAAGAACAGCGATTTGGCTAAGTTGGATGACGCTGCTAAAGAAGCAGGCTATAACCTGATTTCCGGTGTAACTGTTACAGCTGACAACCAGACGTTGGGAAGCATTAAGAATTCTCGTCCGGTGATCCGTTGGGCATTCCAGAACGACAAAGGTAAAATCTCCGAGATCTTCGAATGTGATGATAAATTTGTAATTGCAGGCGTTGAAGGTACTTTGAAAGAAGGTTACCGTTCGGTTGCTTCTGTTACTCCGGCTTTGAGAGCCGAGATCGCTGCTCAGAAGAAAGGTGAAAAGATCGCTGCCGACCTGAAAGCTAAAAGTCTGACTTCTGTTGAAGCTTATGCGGATGCAATGGGATCAAGAGTTGACTCTGTTAAGTTTATCAACTTCGGTACACGTCGTATCGCAGGTATCGGTGTAGAACCGAAAATGAATGCAATGGTTTCAATTGCAGAAGTTGGTCAGGTAAGCGAACCGGTAGCAGGTAACAATGGCGTATATGTATTCAAAGTATATGACAGAAACAAAGACGCTAAAGAATTCAATGAAGCTGAACAAATCCGTACGCTGGATGCATCCAACGCTTATCGTTTCGGATTCCAGGCTATTCAGTCATTGGTAAATAAAGCAGATGTAGAAGATAACCGCGTACGTTTCTTCTAAATAAATAAAGATAACAAAAGGTAATAACGATACCTTTATCAGAAAGCTGCCGGACTTATTCCAAAAAGTCCGGCAGCTTTTTTTATCTTTGTGCCGGATTAATCGCTATATAAATAAAACAATGCAAGAGAAAAGACGATTGTTGGGCATGACGCTGAACGAGTTGAAGGAGGTGGCTGCAGAGACCGGTTTGCCGGGTTATGCTGCTATGCAGATAGCTGACTGGCTGTATAAGAAGAAAGTTACCTCTATTGCTGAAATGACCAATATTGCGGCTGCTAAACGTACATTACTGGAAGAGTCTTTCGAGGTAGGAGCAGTTCCTCCCATAGACTGTATGAAGTCGGTAGACGGAACGATAAAATATTTATTTGCAGCCGGCCCCGGTAATTTTGTCGAATCCGTTTATATCCCAACAGACGATCGTGCCACTTTGTGTGTATCTTCCCAGGTGGGATGCAAAATGAATTGCCTGTTCTGTATGACGGGCAAGCAGGGGTTTACTAAGAATCTTACTGCCAACCAGATATTGAATCAAATACAATCACTTCCCGAATCCGATCGTTTGACTAACCTGGTCTTTATGGGGATGGGGGAACCGCTGGATAATGTGGATGAACTCTTTAAAGTACTTGAAATCCTGACCTCTGCTTATGGTTATGGCTGGAGTCCTAAAAGAATAACCGTTTCGACCATCGGTGTGGCAAAAGGCTTAAAACGTTTTCTGGAGGAAAGCGACTGCCATCTGGCTGTAAGTCTCCACTCTCCGTTTCATGAAGAAAGACTGTCGCTGATGCCTGTGGAAAAGGCTTATCCGGCGCAGAGTCTCATCGATATGATCAAGGAATATGATTTTTCTCATCAACGTCGTGTCTCTTTCGAATATATAGTTTTTAAAAATTTAAATGATAGTCCGCAACATGCTAAAGCTCTGATTTGTTTATTGAATACATTGGATTGCCGGGTTAACCTGATTCGTTTTCACGCTATTCCCGGTGTATCGCTGGAAAGTTCGGATTTGGCAAGAATGGAGGTGTTTCGTGATACACTGAATAATGCCGGGATAATCTGTACGATCAGGGCTTCACGAGGGGAAGATATCTTTGCTGCTTGCGGAATGTTATCCACTGCTAAAAAGCAACAAAACGGATAGAAGACAAGTCATTTAATAGAAAAGAATTATATTTGTGTATTAAAAACGAATGGGTATGAAAAAGATTTCTTTACTGATCAGCTTTTTGATGTTTCTGGTATTGCTGGGAGCATGTAGCTCAGGGCCGGTTGGAAAACGGGCCACAGGCCTCGCTTATGAGGTTGTTGTCGTAATGAAAAAAGCAAACTGGGATGGCCCTTCGGGAAAGGCTATCAAGCAAGAACTGACATCTGATGTCCCAGGCCTTCCTCAATCTGAACCTGCATTAAAAATAACTTATGTAGATCCTTCGCAATTCGACGGGTTATTGACTTTTGTACGTAATATTTTGATTGTAAACGTCGATCCAGCTATTTATACAAAGGTATCAGTTAATTATGAAAACGACCGTTGGGCAAAAGGACAGGTTGTAGTAACGTTGAATGCACCTTCTCCGGAAGCTATTCTCGAATATGTGCAAGAACATCCGAGGGCATTGGTCGATTTCTTTGTAAAGGTAGAAATGAACCGCGCCATAGCACAGTTGCAGAAAGATTACAGTTCGGTAGTCATGGAAAACCTGAAGGATAAATATGACCTGATGCTGAATGCGCCTGCCAACATGACTTATTACCGGGATACGACCGATTTCTTCTGGGCGTCCAATAATGCCAATACAGGTCGTACGGATCTGATCGTATATACATTCCCTTATTCCGATCCGAATACGTTTACAGCCGAATATCTGATAGCTAAACGTGATTCCGTATTGAAGGTGAATTTGCCGGGCGCTTTCCCTGAATCTCATATGGCCACCGAAACCCGTGCTGAAGTAACTTATACCCCGATCACTGTAAACGGAAAATATTGCGGTGAAATGCGTGGTTTGTGGAAGATGGTCGGCGATATGATGGGAGGGCCGTTCGTCAGCCATGTCCGTCTGGACGAAAAGAACAACCGCGTAGTGGTAGCCGAAGGTTTTGTATTTGCTCCTGAAACAGATAAACGTAATTTTATCCGCCGTATCGAAGCCGCTTTATACACACTTCGTCTGCCGGGCGAATTCGATAAATCGGTAGAAGAAAAGCTGGATATTCCGGAAAGTAAGAAATAAACAAACATAATACATGGAAGAACGATTGATAAAGGTGGGCATTACCCACGGAGATATAAATGGCATCGGATATGAGGTGATATTGAAAACATTCTCGGATGCCAGGGTTGCCGAACTTTGTACTCCGATCATATACGGATCGTCAAAGATCGCAGCTTATCACCGGAAAGCATTGGAATTGCCCCCTGTGAATATGAACATCATCTCTCAGGCTGAAGATGCCGGTATAAACCGCGTGAATATCATTAACTGTGTGGATGATGAAACTAAAGTAGAGTTGGCACAATCGACGACTATTGCTGGCGAAGCCGCTTTTCTGTCATTGGAAGCAGCAGTAGCTGATCTGAAACGTGGTGCAGTAGACGTTTTGCTGACGGCTCCCATCAATAAGCACAATATCCAGAACGACCAGTTCCATTTTCCGGGACATACGGAATATCTGGAAGAACGTTTTGGCGGAGTAGGGCGGAAAGCCCTGATGATCCTGATGAAGGATAACTTGCGGGTTGCTTTGGTGACCGGGCATATCCCTTTGTCGGAAGTACCGTCCAAAATAACGGTGGAGGACATTGTGTCGAAACTGCGCATATTCAATCAATCGCTCAAACAGGATTTCGGAATCGTTAAGCCGCGTATCGCTGTCTTGTCATTGAATCCGCATGCCGGAGACGACGGCCTGCTGGGAAAGGAAGAAGAAACGATCATTATTCCGGCTATGCAGGAGGCGGAGAAAAGAGGTGTCATGTCTTTCGGCCCTTATGCAGCGGATGGATTTTTCGGTTCGCAAATGTACGATAAGTTTGACGGTGTACTGGCTATGTACCACGACCAGGGATTGGCTCCGTTCAAGACACTGGCAATGGACGATGGCGTAAACTATACAGCCGGCCTGTCTATTGTACGTACATCTCCTGCACATGGAACGGCTTATGATATTGCCGGGCAGAATTTAGCCTCTGAGGAGTCTTTCCGCCAGGCTTTGTACGCCGCATTGGATATTTACCGGAATCGGTTGATTTTCCGTGAAGCAACAGCCAATCCGCTTCGTAAGCAATACTTTGATAAAGGCGGAGATAATGAAAAACTCGACCTTACCAGGGAGGATGACGATACGGATGTTTGTTCACAGTAATTTACGCTTTTTGACTTCAATCTTTTTTTGATAGGAAAAGTTTGCGTAAGTTTGTGGTTTCAAATTGCAACATGAATTATGTTTAAAGATAAAACGATCGTATATACCTCAGGAACGTTTGATATGTTCCATTATAATCACCTGCGGATGATCAATTATGCCCGTAGTCTGGCTGATATCCTTATTGTCGGCGTGAGTACGGACGAGTTAGTCTCTTCTTATAAGGCAAACCCTATTATACCGTTCAACGAACGTCTTCAGATCATCGAAGCGTTGAAGACTCCGGATATTGTCATACCGCAACATACGCTGGATCATACGGAAATAGTAAAGAAGCTGAATATCGATGCTTTTGTTGTGGGCGATGACTGGTTTGGTAAATATGATTATCTGAAAGATCTGGGTGTACAGGTTTTTTATTTCCCGTACGGAACAGGGGTTTCTTCTTCCAACCTGAAGAAAACCATTCATGACTCTTATGAAGAAAATCTGAAATATCAACGACACGCTAAACCCGCAACTGTAAAAGGCCAGGGAGAAGAATAAAAACGACTCATGGAAAAGTATGCTTTAATTACCGGTGGAACGAAAGGTATAGGTAAAGCGGTGGCTTTCTGTTTAGGTAAAGCCGGGTATAACCTTGTGCTTACATATGCTTCAGACGCGAACGCCGCGGAACAAGCCTGTGAGGAGTTGCAGCAGCAATTACAGATCAAGGTATTTGTGTTGCAGGCTGATGTTACGGATAAAGAATCCATAGAAAAAATATATACTTATCTGCAGGCAAAAGATTTACGGCTTGACGCAGTAGTCTTTAATGCCGGCCTGACCTGTCGCGACTCTTTTGAAGATCTGTCGCTTGCAGACTGGGAACGGGTCTTCTTTGCCAATATACATTTTCCAGTATTTTTCCTGCAACGTATCGTTGGCCGGATAAATAAGGGAGGCAGTGTTGTCTTTACGGGCTCCCTGATGGGAATCCAACCTCACTCGGTTTCTCTTGTTTATGGGGTGACAAAGAGTGCGGTGCATGCCCTTGTGAAGAATCTGGTTAAGTTCCTAACCCCTTACGAACTGCGTGTGAATGCAGTCGCTCCCGGATTTGTGGATACGGAATGGCAGAAAACAAAACCTGCGGAGATACGCCGGAATATAGAGAATAAGGTCTCTCTCGGTCGCTTTTGCGATCCGGATGAGTTGGCCGAAGTATATAAGATGTTAATTGAAAATAGTTATTTTAATGGCGAAGTGGTCGTTGTAGACGGCGGTTATTCGTATAAATAATAAATAGATGAGTAATTTGGATAAGGAATACGAAGCATCGCTGAAATCGATAGAAACAGAAAATGTTGTCGACCGGGCATTCTACCGTCCGATCGGTTTCCGTATAGCTCGTATGTTGCGTGGTACAGGAATTACCCCGAATATGGTAACGGTAATTTCTATCTTTGTTGGAGCGGCCGTAGGTTTTATGTTTTACCATGATAATCTGGTCTATAATATTTGCGGTATATTGTTATTGGTATTTGCCAATATCCTCGATTGCGTGGATGGGCAGCTGGCCCGCCTGACCGGTATAAAGTCCGCTATCGGACGAATACTTGACGGCTTTGCCGGTGATATATGGTTCGCATCTATTTATGTAGGTTTCGCCCTGCGCCTGTCACACGATTACGGAACCCACTGGTTCTTCGCTTTGGCCGTTTTATCAGGGCTGTCCCACTTGGTACAGGCTAATATTACCGACTATTACAAAACACTTCATCTTTATTTTATCAGCAAGGATAAAGGAGCCGAGTTCCAATCGCTGGAACAGGTGATAGCCCGCCATAAAGAGATGAAGCTCGGTATTAATAAGACATTTTACTTTCTTTACAGAGGATATACTTTACTTCAGGTGAAGGCAACTCCCGCTTTGCAGCGTATGTTGCAAAGCCTGCACGCTAAATATGGGGATGATATTCCAGAAAACGTGCGGGTCGCTTTCCGTAAACAAAGCCGTGAGTTAATGCGTTATATAGACCTACTCACATTCAACGGACGTACGATTGTTATGTTTATCGTTGTGTTGATAGGAGAAGTCTGGATTTATTTCCTGTATGAAATAATAGTATTGAACATTGTTTTATTGCTGGCTATGCGAAAGCACGAAAAGATGTGCGCATCGTTTATAGAATAAAAAAGTATGAAAAAGAGCGTAGTAGACATTAATGATTTGCAGGAAGCTGCCCCGTTCTTCAAAAGCCGTATAGGCACCTTCCTTGGCAAATTATTAATTAAAGGATTGGGGGTAGATAAAGTAAACAGGGTACATGCCAACAATTGCCATTTGCGCGGGTCGGCTTTTACATCTGCGTTATTAAGTGATCCGTTGATCGATATCAGGTATAATCTGCACAACGCAGAGGTATTGGATCACTTACCGGAAGGAGCATTTATCACCATCTCCAACCATCCGATCGGTTCGGTGGACGGCATTATGCTGATCGACATCATGGCATCCCGTCGTCCCGACTTCAAAGTAATGGTAAATGGTATCCTGACAAAGATCGGAGCCATGAAGGATAATTTTGTATCGGTCATGCCCGATTCAACAGGCAACGGGCCGAATCCGGCTAATATAAACGGTGTCCGTTATTCACTTCAGCGCCTGAAAGAAGGCCATCCTATGGGCTTTTTCCCTGCAGGAGCCATCTCTTTTTATAATAAGGAAGATAAAGAAATCCATGATTTACCCTGGACGCATAGCGTGATCCGTTTGATAAAGAAGGCGAATGTACCAGTTTATCCGGTTTATTTTGATTTCCTTAATTCCCGTTTCTTTTACTGGTTAGGGAATATAAGCTGGAAGATCCGTACACTGCGTATTCCGGCGGAAGCATTTAACAAAAGAGGTAAAACGGTCGATGTCTATATCGGGAAACCGATCTCACCGGAGGAAATAAAGAAGTTTACCGACGATACTGCGCTTGCAGAATTCCTGTTCAACAGGACGTATGGTGCTAAAAAATGAGAAACCGCCGATAGAATCTACTTCGGATAGCTGGAATTTGAATTAAGATTTGTAATTTTGGCAGACAAACTGAAATAATTACAGATATTCAACAGATATGATGATAAAGCTAGACGTCCAGCAAATAAAGCAACGTTTTGGAATTATAGGAAATAGCCCTGGCCTGAATAGGGCTATCGATGTGGCTCTCCAGGTGGCTCCGACAGATTTGTCTGTCCTGATAACCGGTGAGAGTGGTGTCGGTAAAGAAACATTTCCACAGATTATACATCAGAACAGTCCGCGTAAACACGGACAATATATAGCCGTAAACTGCGGTGCCATTCCTGAAGGAACGATCGACTCCGAATTGTTCGGACACGAAAAAGGCTCTTTTACGGGGGCATTGGCCGACCGGAAAGGTTATTTTGAAGTGGCCGACGGCGGAACAATCTTCCTGGATGAAGTGGGGGAGTTGCCTATACCAACCCAAGCCCGTTTGCTGCGTGTGCTTGAAACGGGGGAGTTCATTAAGGTCGGTTCTTCCAAAGTGCTGAAAACGAATGTGCGGATCGTGGCTGCAACAAATGTGAATCTGATACAGGCCGTGGCCGATGGAAAGTTTCGCGAGGACTTGTATTATCGTTTGAATACGGTTCCCATCCAGATTCCGCCTTTGCGTGAACGCCCGGATGATATTATCCTTCTGTTCCGTAAATTTGCGGGCGACTGTGCGGAGAAATACCGTATGCCGTCGATCCGTCTGGATGATGAAGCCCGCCAGTTGCTCACTGCATACCGCTGGCCGGGTAACGTCCGTGAACTGAAGAATATAACAGAGCGTATCTCTGTCATTGAAGAAAACCGTGATATAACAGCTGATGTTTTGCGTTTGTATCTTCCTGACTTGAATATGGAAAAATATCCGGTGCTGGTCAAGCAGCAGGATAACGACCAGAAATTCTTCAACAGCGAACGTGAAATCCTTTATCAGGTTCTTTTCGATATGAAGAAAGATGTGAACGAGCTGAAGAAGCTTGTCCACGACATAATGGGAGGAAAGATGCAGATGCCGGTTGCCGAAGAGACAACCTATGCACATCCTATTCATCCGGTTCATACCTCTTCCATACAGGAAGTGGAAGCGGTGGAAGAGGAGGAAACCTTGTCGTTGGAAGAGGTAGAGAAAGAAATGATCCGTAAAGCACTCGAAAAGCATAACGGCCGCCGTAAGAATGCCGCCGCCGACCTGAAGATATCAGAACGTACGCTTTACAGGAAGATTAAAGAATATAATTTGGAATAATATGTTGAAAAAAAATGTGATCTGGCTTTGCCTGCTGATAGGAGTCGTGCTGACTGCTTGCTCCATCTCCTATAAGTTCAATGGAGCTTCTATCGACTATACAAAGGTAAAGACCATCACGATCAAGGATTTTCCTAACCAGGCACCTTTGGTTTACCCGCAGTTATCGCAGGAGTTTACCGAAGCACTGAAGGATATATATATTCGTCAGACACGTCTCCAGCTGGTCAACGATAATGGCGACCTGGAGCTGGAAGGTGAGATAACAGGTTATCAGTTGACGCCGATGGCAGTCAAGGAAGATGCCTGGTCTTCGCAAACGAAGCTGACGATCACGGTACGTGTGCGTTACTCGAACCGTACGAACCCGGATGAAGATTTTGAACAGACATTCTCCGCTTATCAGGAGTTTGACGCAACACGAATGCTTCAGGATGTAGAACCGGAGTTATGTCCGCTCATTATAGAGGAAATAGTCGATCAGATTTATAATGCAACAGTAGCGAACTGGTAAAAAATGAAAGCGGCAGATTTATATCAACTGATAGAAGATCCCTCTCTGCTGACGAAGGAAACCCTTCCTCAACTAAAGCAGATAGTGGACGAATATCCTTATTTCCATATAGCCCGGATGCTTTACCTGAAGAATCTGGCTGTATTGAACGATATGCGTTTTGCCGCCGAATTGAGGAAAATGGCTGTCTATATACCAGACAGGAAAAAGTTATTTACATTGATAGAAGGGGAACGTTACGGTATGCATCTTAAAACTGCGTCGGGCGAAGAAACAGAAACAGCCGACGCCTTTTCTCTGATTGAAGCCTTCCTTGCCGACCGTGAAAGTGAAGGGGAGCAACAGGCAACAGATTCTACATTATTATTCCAGCCATCCGTTTCGTCGGATTATATCTACTGGTCGCTGACAAAGGATTCCGAAACGGAGGAAGAAGATCCGTCCGTTAAATTGCAGCACCACGATCTGATCGATTCTTTCATTAAGAATGACGAACAGCGGGCGCCGGGCAGTGGCCTGGGTATTAACCTGGAGCCGGGTGAAGACAACCCGGTTTCGCCTTTGAAGCCGGAGGAGGAGGAACAGTCTCGTTCTCTGGAAGATGATTCTTATTTTACCGAGACATTAGCCCATATTTATGTTAAACAGAAGCGATATGAGAAAGCTCTGCAAATTATTAAAAACTTATATTTGAATTATCCGGAAAAAAATGCTTACTTTGCAGACCAAATAAGATTTTTGGAAAAATTGATTATTAACACTAAAAAATAAAACAAAGATGTACGTATTTATTTCTATTTTGATCCTGATTGCGTCATTACTATTGATCCTGATAGTATTGATCCAGAACTCAAAGGGTGGAGGTCTGGCTTCGGGGTTCTCTTCTTCTAACCAAATTATGGGTGTACGTAAGACCACAGATTTCCTTGAAAAAGCAACTTGGGGCCTGGCAGGTTTCGTTATTGTTTGTAGTATCGTTATTACTGCATTCATCCCCAGAGCAACAACAACTGTTCAATCTGAAATCAAACAACAGGTAAACGAAGCTGTTACAATCGATCCGAATACGGTAGCGCCTAACTTCGGTACAGCTCAGCAACCGGCTGCTGCTACAGAAGAAGCTCCGGCTGAAGAACCTGCACAAGCACAATAAGTTAGATATTTATCAAATATTTAAATGCATATAAAAAAGCATTCCGCAAGGGATGCTTTTTTTATGGATATAAGCCTGCTTACTATATTGTTTCGGCAAATTAACTATCATACTATCACGAATTTGTTTTACGCTGTAATAATCAATGTTTACATAAGTGATGGTTACTGTTTTCAACTATCACTCATCTATCACTAACTATCACAAAATGCCTTGTTTTAACTGTATATTAACTTATTGACAGCGTTTTTATCTCCCAAAAACACCGTTAAAAGGAGATTCTTTCCATCTGCATATTCATCTTTCCCCTTATATATTTACACTGAATAGGTAAGTTTTTTTCATCAAAATACTTACTAATTGTTTCTAAAACCCGCATTTCAACCTGTTTTACACCCCCATGTTGACGATGCTCACACCCGGGTGTCAGGGTGGTTGATACCCGGGTGTCAAGCGGTATTTATAACTATATATCTGATAATTAGTAGTGTACTTTGTGTAATAAGACAGGCATGTATTGTTTTTCAGGACAAGATAAGTGATAGTTGGTGATAGATGAGTGATAGTTGAAAACAGTAACCATCACTTATGTAAACATTGATTATTATGGTATAAAGTAGAATCGTGATAGTGTGATAGTTGTTTTTTCAAAATATATATAGTAAATATTATCGGTTTACTTTTTCTGATAAATACACCTGTTTATTCTATTGTTTGGTTAAATCAATGATTATACCATCACTTCCTTGTTTTCAATGGATATATAAAATAGTTTCACTTTTGTTTGCATATTCAGGCGGTTCTCTCTACTTTTGCCCCTGCACACTAGTATAGCGATACATGGTTGTGCATCTTATTGATTACGAGAAGCGTTTAAAGATATTATCCTTATAGTGAAACTTCGACACTTTCATAGATAGTGGATAATAGACAACTGAACGCTCACGTACCTTTCCTTGTTATGTACACTCATGCTAGCCATGCGTATAGACAAGATAAAAGGGCGTGGGCTGTTGTTTATATCACTATCTAGGGCAGTCGAAGGCCTCACTATAAGATATATTCAACAGTTCCTACGCCTCTTTTATTTTTATAACCATCCACTCCGGGAACTGATGGAGCCTAAATATATATAGCCGATGAAGTAAGAAAGAAAAGACTACAACAAGGTTTAATTTCACTAGTATTAAAATCAAACAATTTGAAAACAATGAAGAAAAATATACTCACATTGTTTGCCGTAATTATAGGATTAACGGCAAATATAGGGTTGCTCCATGCAGAAACAGATAATTGGAGTACCCATGCGGAAGAAGTAACGCCAAGCGGCGATACATATACTATTACTTCCGCCGGACAACTAGCCTGGATAGCCAGCCAGGTGAATGGAGAGTCCGGTAATAGCTTCGAGGGAAAAACAATCATTTTGAATAATGATATTGATTTGGCCGCTCACGAATGGACACCGATAGGTAATTCTTTCGAAAAAGGTTTCAAAGGAACATTCGATGGAAATGGTAAAACTATATCCAATATGAAGATATCGATTACTTCAAATAATGAACAAGAAAAAGTTATCGGAGGATTATTCGGTTATATATTGAATGATGCAGTTGTTAAGAATGTAACTATTGCAGGTACATCTTCAATCGAACTTAGTGGTAATAAAGAGGCCTTTGCCGGAGGTATTGTCGCTTTAGCCCAGGGAATCACTCAGGAGAATAAGAAGGCTGCTTTTGCAGGAACAATTGAGAATTGCCATTCCGCTGCTTCCATTTCCGTTAGTATTTCACCAACAACGGCGAATGCTAAAGGTTCTGAAAATTCGGCAGTTGCCGGAGGTATTGCCGGGGAAGTGTACGCCGGAGGGAAAAAATCAAGTGACCCGGATTATCCTGGTGTTATTAATTGTTCTTCTTCCGGAAATATGACTTCTACCTGTACCACTACACAAACTACCAATGGAGTATTATCCGGTGGTATTCTCGGACGTGCAGAATCGGTAAAAGTACAGAATTGCTATTCTACCGGAAATATGACATCTACCGGAGGTCAAACACCTTATACGGGGGGTATTGTAGGACATGTTTCCTATGAAGTTCAGATATTGGATTGCTACTCTACGGGTACTATTACATCCTCTTCCAACCGCACTGAAGAGGCATGGGGTATAGCAGGAGGTATTAGTGGCACTATATCACAGAACTCTGTCGTTAAAAACTGTTATGCAACCGGTGATATTTCGGTTTCTTTACCCAACACAACCAACGCAGGTAGTGAAGTATGGGCAGGAGGAATTGTTGGATATGGCATAAATAAAGCAGGTTCAAAAATAGAGAATTGTGCCGCTTTGAATGGAACTATTTCTGTTTCAGGAAATAAATCTTTTTCTAAGAAAGCCGTGCACCGTATCTTCGGAAAGAATGAAGGACAAACAACTCTCTCAGGAAATTATGCTTATGTAGGAATAGAACTTTCCATAGACAGCCAATCTACTATCGTAACAGCCGAGGGTATAGACAAAGAAGACGGTACAATCCTGGTCAGTTTCGACCTGCCGACTCTTTTCGACTCAAATAAAGGATGGACGTTAAGCGAGACAACACTTCCGACATTGACTGATTGCGGAACGGCAGTACAAACCGGCAAACCGCAATCGGATTACTTTATACCGGCCAGCGAGTTGAAAACATTGCTTTCACGGGAAAGTGTGACTGCTATTTCATTGAAGGATGGTGTAACCTATGATTTCTCAGATGAATCTTTAAATATCAATAAAGCAGTTACAATAACCTCCAATGTTTACAATAAAGCAATCATCAAGGGAAATATCTGTATTGAAGCAGAGGATGTCGCTCTGAACAATCTGAAAATTGAGACTGTAAGCACCGGTACAAAATACTGGCAAAAGAACGCAGTAAGCGTAATCGGAAAAAAAGTAACGATCACGACCTGTGATTTCGTAGGAAGCATACAGGCCGGACATGCCGAAGAGTGGGTAGTTAACGGCATTGTCCTGTTTCCTACCGCAACAGCACCCGAATATAAGCTAACCGGTAATACTTTCACGATGTTCAAAGGGACAACATCGGATAAGAAATGGACTGCTACAGCTATTATCATGGCTGACGGGTATACATTAGATAAAAAAGAAAATGGTCAAGTTGTTCTACCTGCTGTTAGCAACTTTAACGAAACGGCTATTGCCAGCGCAAACACTTACACCGATTGCTTTGCCGATTATATCCATATGACGAACAGTAAATATGTATATAGCCATACCCAAAGTGCCGATGGTGTTGCCGATGCATGGCTTTCGATGGATAAAGGGACGATCGATGCTTCGGCAGTAACTAATGAAGCTGTCTTGACAGCGTTGAACGCTACTGAAAAACCGACTCTTACCGGCAAAGCGATTGCAATAAAATGTAGCGATGCCTGGTTGGTGACGAATGAAAGCCTGGCAGGAAACGACCTTCCGGTATTGGTTATCACAAAAGCTGAAGGTGGTGATTATAAAGCAGTGAAGAAGACGTACGCTCCGACAATCGACAACTCTAAGCTGACTGCTTCTACCATCGAAGCCGGACAGACGCTTTCCGCTTCTGTTCTGAGCGGAGGTAAAGCAACGGCAGATGGAAAAGAGATTGCCGGAACTTTTGCCTGGGAAGACCCGAAAACTGTTGCTGCCGAAGGTGAGCAAACTTATTCGGTGGTCTTTACTCCTAATGACTTGTCTGGTTATTCTCCGGCAAAGACTTCTTATACTTTCTCCGGTAAGAATGCAATTAAGCAATATTATACAGTTACTACCGGTAAATGTGAGAACGGTAGTGTGGAAATAAAAGAGGCGAATGCAGCCAACCGTTATCTGAAAGGTAGTACATTGACTCTCGTTTATCATCCGGATGTAAATTATAAAACGAAAGCCGGTGCTGAAACAACCCTGAATGTCACTGAAGACAAAGTGGTTACTACTACCTTTGAAGCGATTATGCATACGGTTACGATTGCAGCCGGTGCCAACGGTAGTGTATCAGTGAATGGGACAGCTTATACCGGAAGTTCGAATACTATTTCCGTACCACAAGGCTCCGAACTGGCCGTACAGGTGATACCGGCTACCGATTATATCGGTTCACTGACTTGCTCTGACAGCAAAGTGATAAGCAATGGCGTTGTTACGGTAGACAAACCTTTTACGATTACTGGATCATTTACGGAAAAGCCAGCAGATGAGTTTGTCGTATCGGTTCCTGCTGTTCAGAATGGTAAGATCCTGTTGTATGATAAGGATGGTAATGCGATCAATGCCGGTACATCGGTTGAAACAGGTACGGTAATCAGTGTGCTGGCTGTTCCTGATCTGGGATATAAGTTGACAAGCGATGGTATAAAGAATAATGGTACTTCAATTTCCGGTGGTAAAATAACAGTAACTGCTGCTGCTTCTATCACGGCTGCTTTCGAAAAACAAACATTTGTTGTGTCAACAGAAGAGAATACGAATGCGACTATCACGATCAGCGGTACAGGTTCTGATAGTTTGGATAAGGTTCCATATGGTACAACACTTACAGCCAGCGTTAAGCCTAATGATGGTTACAAGCTGCTTTCTTTAGTCGTTAACGGCAAGGAGATAGCTGACGGTGGAAGCTTTACTGTAACAGCTAAGACAGAAGTTAAAGCCGTTATGCGTCAATTAGCAACGATCGTTATCGATAAGACGTCGCAAACATTTGTTTACGATGGAAATAAGAAAGAATTCGTTGTAAAGACAATTCCGGCAGGTATCGGTGGATTTACTGTGACATATGATGCTGTTCCCCAGGATGCAGCCGGCTATAATAAAAAAGCATACAAGGTAACCATTACCCGTGATGCTGATGATGTATATGCCGCAGTGTCGCAGGAAATCGAAGGTGGACTTGTTATCCTGGCTGCCGATATGAAAGGGGTTGCTATACCAACGGCTAGTAGTGGTAATTTAGAGAGTAATCCAAATTCGGATTTAGGAAGTTATGCTTGGGAAAATGGAAGTGTAGGAAATGACGCTCCTATTCACAATGCTATCTTTACCCCGACAAGTAAAAACTTTAAGAAGTCAACATTCTCTATCCTTACCGGCAAAGGTACGAAGCCGGCAGAAGTAACTCTTGACTGGGGTGGTTTGCAAACCCGCAGTACAAGCCCGAATGTGAAATTCACCGTAAACGGCGGTTCTTTGGCTGTCTTGAATGGTAGCGCTGTGCTTTCTTCCGGTACAACCTTGTATGCAGGACAAAAGATCCGTTTGGTAGCTACCCCGGATGCCACACATGCTGCTAAAGTAACTTGGTCTGTCACCAATGGTACGCTTAGCGACCAAACAGATACGGAAGCAACACTGACATTGGCAGAGGGAAGCACTACTGTTTCTGCTACTTTTGCAGCAAAGTCTTCTCCGGCATTCCCCGGATTGGATGGTTTAGGCAATGTAATCTATGACGGAACTATTTATGGAACCGGAGTACCTGCAATTAAAAGCGGTACGGTAACAGATAACTGGTTAATCACCTTCAAACAAGACGGTGTTGCCACTTCTACTCCGATCAATGCCGGCACATACGGTATTTATGTAAGCCGTCCGGCAGATAATCTTTATAGTGCAGTGATCGATCAGAAGGCCGGTTCCTTCACAATTGCTCAAAAACAGGTTACAGCCAGTGTTACTGCTGCAACTTCAGTCTTGAAAGGACAGTCTTTGGCACAGTCCGTTCTTTCCGGTACGGCTGATGTAGACGGTTCGTTCGTATGGATCGACCCGACTGTTCTGATGACAGAAACAGGCAACCAGAAAGCTAAGTTCGTTCCAGCCAATGCCAATTATAAGGAAAGCGGAGAGTTGACTACGAAGGTAACAGTCAACGAAGCTACCGGCGTAACTTTGCGTACTTTGAATGTCAATATAACAAATCCGGAAAAGGGAACTGTTACTATGACGTTGAATGGTAGTGAGGTTGTGGCTGGAGCCAGTGTTACTAAAGGTGATAAACTGATTGTTACCTATGTTGCGACAGCTGCTAATTATAAGCCATCGGCAACCATTGGCGGAAGTGCTTACCAGAGCGGGGCAGAATATATAGTACCAGTAGAAGGTAATGTGGAAGTTGCAGTTTCCTTTACATGGAATAATCCGGGTACCGGCACTGATCCTGAGCCAGGTCCTTCAACAGTAGATGTAACAGGTATTACTCTGGAGCCGACCAGCAAAACATTGGCCGTAAATGAAACGTTAGCCCTGAAGGCAACTGTTGCTCCTGCTGATGCAACAGATACAGGAGTTAGTTGGAGTAGCAGTGCCCCGGATATTGTTTCCGTAGATACAAAAGGAAATGTAAAAGCTCTGAAAGCCGGAACTGCAACAATTACGGCAACAACCAATGACGGCGGTTTCACTGCTACCTGCAAAATTACCGTATCTGTTCCGACAGGGGTAGAAGATATCCTGAGCGGAACCCCGCGTATATGCACAGGATGGTTCTATCGTTCTGGAACCCGCGATGACTATACAGGTTCTTGTTTCCGATATGACCGGTCGTGTGATCTGGCAGGGTAAACTGTCTGAAAAGAAACAGATGGCTGTTTCGGCAGGCGTTTATATTGTCAGATTAAGTAATGCTAACGGAGTACAAACACAAAAGGTTATCGTTCAGTAACGGTTTTTCGCTCCTTCCGAAAGGAAGCTGACTAATACGAAAGGCTGTATCAAAAGGACTTTGGTTCCGGCTGATACAGCCTTTTTCTTGATATTTAGTTCTTTTGTGATGCGGTAATCTGTTAGCTGATCTTTTTTTTGTATCTGTATGCTTTATATCCGGATAGATATATTTTATGAGGAATGACGGTTGATTTTTGTATCTTTGTTGGGACAGATCAAACTGTTTTATATAAAACAATACAATATTATGGATATGATAAATTTTGACGGTCTATTGATTGGGATCGCTACTTTTCTGATAATCGGGTTGTTCCATCCGGTAGTTGTGAAGGCTGAATATTATTGGGGAACCAAATGTTGGTGGATTTTCCTTATTCTGGGGATTGCAGGAACGGTTGCCTCTTTACTGATCGAGAGCGTTTTTGTCTCGGCGATCTGCGGTGTATTTGCCTTTTCTTCGTTCTGGACGATCAAAGAAGTGTTTGAACAGGAAGAACGCGTGCTGAAAGGTTGGTTCCCGAAAAATCCGAAAAGACAATATCCGGAAAAATAATTGTATCTTTGTAGCCGTAATTAAATAGTACAGCTATGAAGAAGAAAAAGAAAGTCTCTCCGCTGGACGAGTACATCAAGGCCAACCGTAAAGGTAGCCGCGAAGCGGAAATCGAGAATCACGGACGTCCGGTAAGTCATAACCGGGTGCATGTATCGAAAAAAGTTTACAACCGTAAAAGAGATAAGGCAGATGCCCAGGGGCGTCTGCCTTATTTGATTCTTATGGCTTGCTGATCAAACCTTATTCTTCTTTCTGATAGAGCCCTTCGCGGGATAGCTGATGATCCAGGTTGGCAACGCCCAGGCCGACAATAGCCATGACGGTAGCGGCATGTTCCTGATATTCGGGGATACTCTTGGTGTAGAGGTCGCGTTCGGTATGCCAGATCTCGTCGTAACTGAAGTTATACCCTTTTATATCCTTTTCCATAAAGCCGATAGTCGGTACACCTTCGATAGCGAAAACGGAAGCATCCGTGCCACCCGGTGTTTTGGGTTGACGGCGGGGAGCGGATTCCTTCACTTCAAACGGATATTCAGGATTGACCTTTTGGATAGGGGCACAAATCTTAACGAAATCATCATACATTGCTTTCGGTACGCTGATACCCACCGGAGGTGTTGGGCCGCCGTCGCGGTTAAAGAGGTTGGCTATCTTATCCAGTTTCTTCGGATTACCTTTCACCCAGGCTGTTGCTCCGAGCAAACCAAATTCCTCACCGGCAAAGGCACAGAATAACATGGTACGCTTGGGCTTGGCTCCGGAGGTGGTGATCAGACGGGCAGCTTCCATAACGGGAGTAATGCCTGAGCCGTCATCGACTCCGCCGGTGCCGACATCGAAAGAGTCGAGGTGCCCGCTAAGCATAACGTATTCGCCGGGATATTTGCTTCCTTTGATAGAACCGATTACATTATAATATTTCACCGGGCCCATACGGAAATGGTTGCGTATATCGAATTCAAGCATGAAGGAACGGCGCTCTTTTACCATCTGTTTGATGGTGGCGTACTGGTGTTCATCCAGTTTGATGTCGGGTACGGTCGGTAATGTCTCGATTGTCATATCCGGATTGAATACGACGCTTTTGTCGTAGAGTGCACGCAGTGGGACAGGGGCGGACTGGATGAAACCCAGCACGCCGGCTTCGCACATTTCTTTATAGAACAGGGCCGGGATATCTTCTTTTAACGGTAGCAGGGGATTGTTTGTCTTGTTTTCCCAGTTACCCGTCATGATCTCACGGTTCTTTTGGGCTGTTTCGTTGTTTTCGGCAATGATGCCTTTACGAATAGAGTCGCCAGCAGCGGAGCGGTCGATCGGCCATCCTACATTCGTTCCGTTCACCAAGACCCAGGCACCTTTCAGCTGGCCTTTGATGCGGTCGAACTCATCTTGTGTGCGGGGTTCCAGTAGTACATGTCCCCGTTGCAGGCCTTTTGTGCCGGAAGTGTAGGAAGGGGTGACGAAGTGCAGTTCCATTCCCTGCTCCCCGAGTAGCTTACCAAACCACGGGCCGCGGTTGAAACCAACCGGAAGTGTTCCGGCTTCCTGCAATTCTACTTCCAGTCCCCATTCTTTGAACTTGGAGGCTACCCATTCCGTTGCGTTATCATACGCATCGGAGCCGATAGGACGGCCACCGAAACGGTTGGTCAGGATATCCAGATGGTTCATTACACGATTATCGGTACGTCCGGTCTCAATGATTTTGTTTACAGCGGCATCCTGTGCCGGCAGCGAGGATACGGCCATACAGGCCACAGCTGCAAAAAGAAGTATAGTCCTTTTCATACAAGTGTTTGTTTAAGTCTTGCAAATTAATGGATAAAAATAATGCGCACCAAATGAAAAGCAAGAAATAATAATATAATCGTTACAGTTTTGTAAAAGTATAATCAAAATAAATAAATACCTTTGCGACAAAATCGGGAGCGTGTGAAATCTATCTGCAATGCCATAGCAAAATATCTGCTGGTAGTTCTCTTTGTGAGCTACTATGTAGGGGGCACTGCGTTCACTCATACCCATTATTTCCCGACCTATTCGATTACCCACTCCCATCCGTTCCTGCCGGGTGCGGACGGATTGCCGCATCATTCACATAGTTCGTCTGCTTTCAATACGATACAGGAACTGGACGATCTGCTGGTGGAAGCGGCCGCCTTCTTCTTTGCATTGGCGACAGCCTGGGTACTTCTCTCCGTGTTTATTCAGGAACACCGGTATATAACCTCTGTACGTCTCGTACGCAATCTCAGTCTGCGTGCCCCGCCTTTGTATTAAATAATCTATTCGTAACGAAAACAGAATTATTTAATACAATATAACAACAATATGAAACAATTACTTATGCTATTGCTCCCGGCAATGGTATTATGTTCCTGCAACTCAAACAAGCAGGACGATGAGGTTGCTATTGCCGTAACTTTGCGGGGCGACACGATACAAATAGGGGATAAATCGTCGATCTTATCCCGGTTGAAAACAGACGTAGTGAAAAAGGAAGCTTACCGTCCGGAGTTTACCACCTCGGGGGTAGTCAGGGCTATTCCTTCCGATTATGCGGAGATCGCTTCTCCGTTTGCCGGGCGTATCTCCAAATCGTTCGTGCGGTTGGGACAGAAGGTGATGCCGGGGAGTCCGGTCTTTGAGATCAGTTCCCCTTCCTTCTTTGAGACGGGGAAAGGTTATTACCAGGCTAAGCAGGAGATGGAGCTGGCTTTGAAAAGCCTGAAACGCGAAAAAGACCTGTTGCAGAACAAAGTAGGTGTACAGAAAGAGCTGGAAGAAGCCGAAGTGAATTACGAACTGAAGAAGAAGGATTACGAGAACGCTGTCGCCGCCTTGAAAGTATTTCAGATCGATCCTGAGGAACTGGTACTGGGTCAGCCGTTGATTGTCCGTTCGCCGATAGCCGGGGAGATAGTGACCGACCGTATCGTGATCGGCCAGTATATCCGCGAGGATGCCGAGCCGGTAGCCGTTATCGCTAATCTCGACAAGGTGTGGGTCGCCGCCCATGTAAAGGAAAAGGATATGGGAATGATCCAGTCGCTGGATAGTGTGGAGATACGTCTGGTGGCTATGCCCGACCGGCCCCTTCCCGGAAAGATCTACCATATCAGCGAGATGCTGGACGAAGATACCCGTTCGGTGGAAGTGCTGATCGAATGCAATAATAGCGAGCACCTGATGAAACCGGCCATGTACGGAACCGTCCGGTTGTGCGACCGTAGCGCTGAAATGATCCGTATCCCGGACTCTGCGATCCTTCAGGAAGAAGAGAGTGCTTACGTGCTGGTGTCGTTGGGTAACAATGGCTACCGGAAACAAAAGGTATCGACTTCCGTCAGTGAAGGTGGTAAGACGGTAATCCTTTCCGGCCTTACTCCCGGCGATACGATCGTGACTACCGGAGCGTTTTATTTACTTGATGCCCGGTAAACGCTATGAAAAAGATAATTTATACTGCGATACATCGGCGGGGACTGATGTTCGTGCTATTCCTGTTTCTTGCCGTAGTAGGATACTATTCATGGACGAAACTGGCGATCGACGCTTATCCGGATATCGCCGATACCACCGTACAGGTCGTAACGCAAGTGCCCGGCCTGGCAGCAGAGGAGATCGAGCAACAGATAAGCATCCCTATCGAAAGGGCGATGAACGGTATGCCGGGACTGAACGTGATGCGAAGCAAAAATACTTTCGGCCTTTCGACAGTCGTATTGGTTTTCGATGACGGCATCGACGATTACTGGGCTCGCCAGCGGGTACAGGAACGTCTGGTGGACGTAGAATTGCCTTATGATGCCGTGCCGGGACTTAACCCGTTGACTTCGCCTACCGGTGAGATCTTCCGTTATGTACTGGAAAGCGACCAACTCGATATACGCGAACTGACCGACCTGCATAAGTGGGTCGTCATTCCCCGTCTGAAGCAGGTAACAGGCGTTGCCGATGTCAGCAACTTCGGCGGTATCACCACCCAATACCAGATAGAGGTGAACCCGCATAAGATGGAACAATATAACGTTACATTGGGCGATATCACCGAAAAGATCGAAAAGAACAATGTAAACGCCGGCGGCAGTATGTTGAGCCGTGGCGACCTGAGCTATGTGATTCGCGGTATCGGCCTTGTGAAAGACCTGAAGGATCTGGGGCGCATCGTTATCAAGACCGAGAACGGCATACCTGTCTACCTCGACGATCTGGGGACGCTGAAATACGGTAACCTGGAACGGAAAGGCGTATTAGGCTTCTTCGACGGTGTGCGCGACTATTCCGACGGTGTGGAAGGTATCGTGCAGATGCTGCGCGGGGAGAATCCTTCGCAGGTGCTCGAAGGGGTACACCGGGCGGTAGACGAACTGAATAACGAGACGTTACCCAAAGGAACCCATCTGCATGTCTTTATGGATCGTACCAATCTGGTGGATACCACTTTGCATACCGTTTCCCACACCCTGTTCGAAGGAATGGTGCTGGTCGTGCTGGTGCTGATCCTGTTCCTGGGCAACTGGCGCGGTGCATTGCTGGTGGCGCTCACCATCCCGTTATCCCTGTTGATTGCTTTTATCCTGATGCAGCTGACCGATATTCCGGCTAACCTGCTTTCGCTGGGAGCGATCGACTTCGGTATTCTGGTAGACGGGGCGATCGTGATGATGGAAACTGTCCTCAAGAAGCGAGAACGGCATCCGGACGAGTTGCTGACCGAAGAGTCTATCCTGCGGCGTACAACCGAAGTGGCTCGCCCGATCTTCTTCTCTACCTTGATTATTATCACTGCCTATCTTCCCTTGTTCGCTTTCGAGCATATCGAGAAGAAACTTTTTACCCCGATGGCTTATACCGTAGGTTATGCTTTGCTGGGTGCCCTGGCCGTTGCCTTGTTCCTGATTCCGGGGTTGGCTTTCTATGCCTACCGCAAGCCGCGCAAGATTTATCACAACCGCTGGCTGGAGAAGTTGGGGGATATCTACCATAAACAGATCATTGCTCTGTTGGACAAACCTAAGCGTGTGTTGATGCCGTTGCTTGTGATCCTGGTGGCTGCCGGTGTGCTGAGTTATACGGTAGGAAAAGACTTCCTGCCGCCGCTCGACGAGGGAGCGATCTGGATACAGGTGCAGTTGCCGCCGGGTATCTCCATAGAGAAGTCGAAGGAGATGGGAGCCGAGCTGCGTAAAGCAGTGAAACAGTTTGAAGAAGTCTCCTATGTAATGACCCAGGTCGGGCGTGACGATGAGGGAGCTGAAGCTTTCTCCCTTTCCCATATCGAATGCGGAGTTGGTTTGAAACCTTACGATACTTGGAAGTTCGGTAAGACAAAGGCCGACCTGATCGAGGAAATGTCGGAAAAGCTTTCGGCTATGCCGGGTTATACCGTCAGTTTCTCGCAGCCGATCATCGACATGGTAATGGATCAGATAGCCGGTGCACACAGCGACCTGGCCATAAAGGTATATGGCGATGATATCACCGATACCCGCCATATCGCCGATAAGGTGGTGAATGTGTTGCGTACGATCCCCGGAGCTGCCGATGTCGCTATCGACCAGGAACCGCCGCTTCCGCAGTTGCAGATCATCGCCGACCGCGACCGTATCGCGCAGTATGGCCTTAACTTCTCCGATGTAGCCGATATGATCGAGTTGGCAATCGGTGGGAAGGCGATCTCGCAGATATTCGTCGGAAGTAAAAGTTATGATGTGATCTGCCGTTTCGACGACGCCAGCCGTAACTCGCCCGAAAGTATCGGTAACCTGTTGCTTACGAATGGGGCAGGAGCAAAGATACCCCTCTCGCAGGTGGCAGAGGTGAAGATGACGACCGGAGCCAGTACCATCTCCCGCGAGATGAACAGGCGCCATCTGACCATCCATATCAACCTGCGCGGCGTAGACCTGACTGAGTTTCTGAATAAGGCCAACCGGCTGATCGATAAGGAAGTGAACTATAACCATGATACCGTTCACCTGCAATGGGCGGGACAGTTCGAGAACCAGCACCGTGCCTATAACCGTCTGGCGGCAGTGGTTCCCCTGGCGTTGGGTATTATGTTGCTGCTGTTGTTTGCCGCCTGTGGTAAATTCCGTCAGGCTGCCTTGATGATGTGTGTCGTTCCGTTGGCTCTTTTCGGTGGTATGCTGGCCTTGAATGTCCGGGGTATGACGCTGAATGTGTCTTCTGCCGTCGGCTTTATTGCTTTGATCGGTGTGGCGATCCAGAACGGGGTGATCATGATCTCGCATATTAATAACCTGCGCAGTCGTGACCGCGGTTTCAAGCAGTCTATCATAACAGGCGCGAAACACCGTTTCCGCCCGATCCTGATGACGGCAACGGTGGCCGTGCTCGGTTTGCTGCCGGCCTCTTTGAGTACGGGTATTGGTTCCGATGTACAGCGTCCGCTGGCAACCGTCATTGTGTATGGCTTGCTGTTTGCGACTGTTATTACCCTGTATGTGCTTCCTGCCTTGTATTATCTGGTGGAAAAGCATTACCTGGATGAAGAGGTGGTATCTCCTGAAGCAAAAGATTAGAAAGTATAGATAAAAAGAATAGAAGATATGCGACAATATATTACAATGTGCCTGCTTTGCGGATGCCTTTCCGCCGGGGCGCAACAAATGATTCCTTTATCCTATCGCAGTTATATGCAGAAAGTGACGGAAGGTAACCTGGAATATGCGGCCGAACGCCTGAATGTGGATGTTTCGGATGCCGAAGTGGTTGCTTCGAAAGTATTCAACGATCCTAATCTCTCTGTCTCTTATTTCAATAACGAGAACAACAACCTGCAGATGGGAGAAGGGGTGGAAGTAGAGTTGAGCAAGACCTTTTCTTTCGGGAAACGTGGGGCGAATATCGCCCTGGCGCGGAGTGAAAGCGAACTGTCGAAGGCGTTGCTAGCTGATTATTTCCGTAACCTGCGTGCGGATGCAACGATCTCTTATCTGGAAGCGTTGAAACAATATGAATTATATAAGGTAAAGCAGAATGCGTACGATAATATTCGCCAGCTTGCTGAGAGCGACAGTGTCCGTTTCGCGTTGGGAAAGATCATGGAGATCGATGCCATACAAAGCCGGTTGGAAGCCGGTATTTTGAAGAACGAGCTGTTGCAGGCGGAAACGGATCTGCATAATGCGTTTTCCAACCTGAACTTGCTGACCGGGGCGGTTGCACAGGATACTTTATATGTTCCGGAAGCTTCCCTGCATTTGTCACCCCGTGATTTTGTGCTTGCCGACCTGATTTCTACTGCTTCGGTCAACCGTGCCGACCTGGTGGCTGCGCTGAAGAATAAAGAGGTGGCATCCCGTGCTTTGAAGGTGGCACGTCGGGAACGGAATACGGATGTGGATCTTTCCATCGCTGTCAGTAAGAATGCCCGGGTACATAACGAAGAGGCTCCGGCTCCTCCTTTTACCGGGGTGACGGCGGGGATTGCTGTTCCCCTGAAGTTCTCGAACTTTAATAAGGGAGCCGTTCGTGCTGCCCGTTTCCGTGAGCAACAGGCGGAGACGCAATATCAGCAGGCTTTATTGCAGGTACAAAATGAAGTGATGCAGGCCTACCGCAGTTACCGGTCGCTAACCGAACAGGTCGGCCATTACGAGAAGGGGATGCTCCATGCCGCCCGCGAAGTGATCGATGGGAAAGTGTATAGCTATAACCGTGGCGAAGTTTCCCTGCTGGAAGTGCTGGATGCCCAACGAACGTATGATGATGTACAGGCTCAGTATATAGAAACGCTGTTTAATTACAGTACGGCTCTCGTGGAGTTGGAGAAAAGTGCTGGGGTTTGGGATGTGGAGATGTAGTAATAAAAGCACAGTCCATTGTTGTCATAATTATTTGCTTTAGTTCTTCTTATCTGGCAAAGATAAGATATTAATTCTGAATTATTTTTACATTTGTGGGCTAATAAGAGATACGCGTATGATATTTTACTTTTCAGGAACCGGCAACTCCCGTTGGGTGGCAGATACGCTGGGTATTGCTTTGGGAGAGCCCGTAGTTTCGATTGCGAAGGAGTTAAAAACAGGTAAAAAGGAATTTGTCTGCCCGCTCAGGGAAGACGAGAAAGTGCTGTTCGTTTACCCGGTTCACTCCTGGGGGCCGGCTGTTCCTGTTGCCCGCTTTATCTCTCGGTTGAAGCTGACCGGCTACGATCAGCAACCGGTCTACTCCGTCTCCACCTGCGGGGATGAATGTGGCTACACCGCAGATATAATGCGGAAAGCACTGGGGAAAAGAGGTATCACACTGACCGCCAGTTACTCCGTCATTATGCCTAACAACTATATCCTGCTGCCGGGTTTCGATGTGGACAGTAAAGAGGTGGAAGAGCAAAAACTGAAAGAAGCCCCTTCGGCGGTTGCCGCTATTTCCGAAGCTATCCGGGATGGTAAAAACGTTAATTTATACAAGAAAGGAAGCCTGCCCGGACTGAAAAGCTACTGTGTATATCCGCTTTTTACTAACTTTGCGATAGGGAAGAACTCCTTTCGGGTGACAGACGACTGTATCTCTTGTGGCCTGTGCGAACGGGTTTGTCCAACCGGCACGATCACGCTGTCCGATGGGAAGCCTGTCTGGTCGGATACCTGTGTGCAATGTGTTGCCTGCATTCACCGTTGCCCGGTACGCGCCATAGAGTATGGTAAGATAAGCCTGAAGAAAGGGAGATATCATCATCCCGGTATTAAATAAAAAAACAACGTCAAATGAAACAACTGTTAATGATGGTTATGGCCGTGTTCCTGTTGGCAAGCTGCCAGGAAACGCCTAAAGGTTATGTGATAAACGGAGTCGTAGAGAATATGCCGGATGGCAAGATCTACCTGAAATCATTCCGTAATAAAATGTTCTTCGATGTAGATACCGCCGAGATCAAGGAAGGTAAGTTTACATTTAAGGGGGAAGTGGATCAGCCTCTCCTGTATGGCCTGGCCACCGAGAATATGAATTATCCGGTGCAGCTCTTTGTTGAGAATACCACTATGGATGTAACGATCGGGAATGACGGTGAGACGATTATCGTGCAGAACTCTCCCGTGAATGCCGTTTTCCAGGAAAATCAGAACAAAGTATTTGAGAATGGTTTCGATATCGACAGCCTGATCAGCAAATATCCGGACTCTCCGGCTGCGGCTTTCTATCTGTATCGTTATTTCACCTACCAGTTACCGCTGGATCAGTTGAAAGCTACCCGCGCCAAGATATCTCCGGCTTTGGCCGGTTGTCCTTATGTAAAGGATCTGGATGGTATCATCGGCCAGTTGGAGAATGTACAGATCGGTAAGACGGCTCCTGATTTCTCTTTGCCGGACACTGCCGGAGTAGCGGTTGCCCTGGCTGATTTCCGTGGTAAATATGTGTTGCTCGACTTCTGGGCGTCCTGGTGTCCTCCCTGCCGCCGCGAGAATCCGAATGTCGTGAAGGCATTCCAGGACTATAAGGATAAGAATTTCACCATCTTGGGAATCTCCCTTGATAACAATAAGGATAAATGGCTGAAAGCAATTGCCGACGACCAGCTGACCTGGACACATGTATCCGACCTGAAGTATTGGGACTCTGAAATACCTGCATTGTACGGTGTTCGTGGTATCCCCGCCAATGTCCTGCTCGATCCTAATGGTGTAATCATCGCCAAGAATATCACCGGTGAAGAATTGCACGATACATTAAAAGAAGTCATTAAATAAGTATGAAGCGAAATCTGCTTATATCCTTTCTCTGTCTTCTCTGCCTGTGGGGTTCCGCGGCGGAGAAGACAGTTACTCTCCCCGCATTACCGTATTATCAGTAAAGATATTTTTGAAGAAGAATTACAACCTTTAATACAATCGTCTCCAATCAATTAAAACAAACCACTTCTTCAGGTTGTTCTACTAGAGAAGCATAAATTGATTAAAAAGGAGATGAAGATCGCAATTAGTGGTAATTCCGGTTTTATAGGACGGCATCTGACGGATTTCTTTTCCGGCAGGGGAGATATCGTTGTCCCTCTGAAGCATTCGATGTTTCGTCTCAGGACTAATGAGAAGCTGAAAGAGGCTCTTTCCGGATGTGATGTCGTGATCAATCTGGCCGGTACAACCATTAATCAACGTTGGACTGGCCGGGCTAAACGTAAAATAAAGAACAGCCGTGTGTATACGACACGGCGACTGGTGTCGATCATTAATGAGATGCCGGTCAAGCCGCAATTGTTTATATCCGCTTCCGCAGTAGGTATTTACCCGGATGAGGGTATCTATTCGGAAACAAGTACTTCCGAAGGCACCGGCTTCCTGGCCGACGTCTGTATCCATTGGGAAGAAGAAGCCCAGAAGCTATCGAGGGATGTGCGGTTGGTTATTGCCCGTTTCGGTGTGGTACTGTCGAAAGATGGGGGAGCTCTGCCGAAGATGTTGTTGCCGTTCCGTTTCTTTGTGGGTGGGAAGATCGCTTCCGGTAAACAAGGATTTTCGTGGATACATATAGATGATGTATTGTATGCTCTTCAGTTTATTATCGACCATGACGAGCTCTCCGGAGTTATCAATCTGGTCGCCCCTCAACCGTTGACGAACCGGGCTTTCGCAAAAGCGACTGCCGAGGTGATGCACCGTCCGGCCTGGTTGACTATTCCCGGAAAAATATTTCACTATCTCTATGGAGAAGGAGAGGAGTTGCTCACCAAAGGGCAACAGGCTTATCCAGCCCGCCTGCTCTCTGCCGGCTACGTGTTCCGTTATTCGGATATACGGCTGGCTTTGTATAGTTTCATGATGTAGTAAATACGCACTTAACAGTTCTCATAATATACAAAAAGGGGATTCTGTTCATTCAGAATCCCCTTTCTTTCTTATAATATTGCTTTACTTATTTGTAGCTAAAGCCGGCTTTCTTTTGTGCACTGCCGGCATTTCCGGCGGGGATCACAGTGAAGCCCCATTTGTATTCCTGATCGGCAGGCAATGTGTATTGGGCTTCCGGACGTGAATACCAGCTGTCGTAACCGGCCAGTCCCTGTTGTTTCAGGTCAACACATACTTCCACGAAGTTACGCGGAGTGATGTCGTTGATATGGGTCTGGCGAGGTTTGTCGTACGGGCCGATGTTCGGTCGGTTGTCGATTTCTTCCTGCGTAAAGTTGTTCCATTGGTACGGACGGTTGGTTGCTTTACCTGCATCGAAGTCTTCAACGGAGTTGCGCATTGCGTTGAATTCCATTTCGTCGTCGGCAACGATCAACAGGTTTTTGCCCTTACCACCCAGTGTGATCCAACGGGTATCGCAATGGTGGCCGTTTTCCTGCGGACGAACATAGGGGAAGTATTGATCTTCCGCTGTGCTTTTGTATTGTCCGATCATGTAACCGGCCTTACGATCCCAGTAGTTTTCCAGCGGGCCACGTCCGAAGTATTCCAACTGATCCATCGTAGCAGGCAGACGGAAACGTACGCCGATACGGGGAACAACCATCTTATCGCGTTCGCTCACTTTATCACGTCCCGGTGAGAATGTTGCAGTGGCAGTCGCTTCGGAGATACCGATCTTTACGCCATCCAGATGGGCAGGAGTGAAGTGGGTAGCCACGTTCATTACACCGTCAGGATAGATCTTGTAAGTAATCAGGAACTCATTACCGGCCGGTAATTTGTATTCTACATTGACGATCGCATTTCCTTCGACGATTTCGGCAGATGCCTTTGTTACGTTGAAGTTACGGCTTGACAGTTCCCATATTTCCAGACGTTTCGGGTTACCGCTACCGTAATCATTATCGTTAGGAGCACGCCAGAAATTCGGCTGGATACCGAAGCCTTCGTTGAAGTATTCCGTGCCGCCTACCTTATAGGAGCTGACAACACCAGATTTCTTATCAAACACGAAGTTTACTTTAGAAGAAGTAACCTTCACATTGTCACCTTCTTCAGATACAGTCAGTTTAGGACCACCGGCCTTATAAGCCACCTTGTCGGCAGTGATAGGTAACAGGAACTGATCCTTTGCCACCTCGAAACCGGCAGGAACAACCCCGTTCGGTCTGGTAGAAGAAACAACGAAATTAACCAGGTAATCTACACCGGCCTGCGGTTTTAATCCGGCGACCGGAACTGTTATTTCCTGTGAAGCCTGCGGTGCCATATCGAGAGATAGTTTGTTGCTGCTGATCACCTTGTTGTTTGCTTTAACAGTATAAGTGATCATATAATCTTTCAGATTGGTGAAGTAGAAACGGTTGGTGATTTTGAATACACCATTAGCAGCGTCTACTGCTTCAAAGCCGATATTTTGATGGCTGAACTTAACCTCTTCCATTGCCGGGTGCGGAGTGCGATCCGGGTTTACGATACCGTTGCAAAGGAAGTTACCGTCGCTAGGCATGTTTACACCGAAGTCGCCGCCATAAGCATAGAATTCTTTGCCGTCTTTATCTTTAACAAGAAGTCCCTGGTCTACCCAGTCCCAGATCCAGCCACCCTGAAGGTTCGGATATTTGTAGATCGCTTTCCACTGATCCCATAGGTTGCCGGTCGAGTTACCCATTGCGTGGGCATATTCGGAAGGAGCTACCGGACGGTCGCTACCTTTACTTCCGATCTCTTCCAACCATCCGGCACTCGGGTATTGCGGTACATACATATCTGTATTCCATTCCCAAAGGGCACGTTCGTAGTTGACCGGACGGTCCATCAATTCTTTGTCTTTATTCTTCACATACAGGTAAGTCTGGTAGAAGTTGTATCCGTTACCGGCTTCGTTACCCAGCGACCAGATGGTTACAGACGGGTAGTTCTTGTTGCGTTCATACATATTCATGGTACGATCCATGTGCGGGAGCAACCATTCCGGGTTGTTACCCAGTGAACCGCCTTTGCTCAGGCTGTAATACATACCGTGCGATTCGATGTTCGCTTCGTCGTATACATACAGTCCATATTCGTCGCACAGCTCGTAGAAGCGACGGTCTTGCGGATAGTGGCACAAACGAACGGAGTTGAGGTTGTTCTTCTTCATGATCTCGAAGTCCTTACGCATCAGTTCTTCCGTTACATAATGTCCGGTTAACGGATTATGTTCGTGGATGTTCACGCCTTTGAACTTGATCGGCTGTCCGTTGAACAGCAGGACTGTGTACGGCTTACCGTTACCGGCGATCTGGTCGATCGGCTTGATCTCGATGCGGCGGAAACCAACGTTATAAGGAATGACTTCTGTCACCTTGCCGTCTTCTTTTACTGTCATCAACAATTTGTAAAGATTGGGGTGTTCAGCGTTCCAAGTAGCTACATCGTTCAGGTCTTTCTCAAAAGAGGCTGTCTGGATGCTGTTGGCACCTACCCATAGCTTATTGTCGGCTGTTGCAACGGATTGACCTTTAGCATCCAGCAGTTCGTAAGATACGGTAATGTCTTTGGCTTCTTTTGTATGGTTCTTGATGTCGACAGCCAGTTTGAAGATACCGTTTTTATACGTATCGTCGAGTGTGGAGATCACGCGGAAGTCGTTCACGGCGATCTTCGGCTGCGACCACAGGAACACATCACGTTCGATACCGCTGAGGCGCCAGAAGTCCTGGCATTCCAGATAAGAACCGGTGCTCCATCTGAATATCTTCAGGGTAAGTACGTTTTTACCCGGTTGCAGATATTTGTTGATCAGGAATTCGGCCGGATTCTTGGAGTCTTCGCTGTAACCGACTTCCTGTCCGTTTACATAAACGTAAAGGCCCGATTTGGCTCCGGCGATATGCAGATATACATCGCGTCCGTCCCAGTTGGCCGGTACTTCGAAGTCGCGGCGGTAAACACCTACCGGGTTAGCTTCCGGCAATTGCGGAGGTTGCGGATTACGTGGTTTGAACTCATACCCGTGATTGGTATAGATGGCTGTGCCATGTCCCTGAACTTCCCAGTTACCCGGAACGGTAATATCATCCCAGGAAGAAGTGTTTATTGAAGGATCAGTAATATTGGCAGGAAGATCTTTATAGGAGTCTACGAAGAAGAACTTCCATGTACCGTTCAGCAGCGAATAGTACGGACTTTTTTCAAAGCGGGAAGAAAGAGCGGTAGAACGATCCCCGTACGTCATGAACGAGGAGCGTGGCAGCTCTTTGTTTACGGCAACGACTTGAATGTCTTGCCAATACGGCTTCGTTGTCTGGGTAGTAGGCGTACCGTCAGCCAGTACAGACCCCAGAAGGAAGCAACTGAATGCTCCTGCGAGCACAGCTTTTTTAATAGAGTGTTTCATCTGTATTTATTTAGATTGGTATAGTCTGAAGAAAGGGGAACTGATAATTAAGCACCTGGATAATTATCAGTTCCCCTGATGAGTATGAATGCTATTTATTTAGCAGCATAGAAAGAGTATCCTTCAACAACCTGACGGAATGCCAGAACACCGGCCTGATTCAGCTCGACATTCATTTCCTTGCCGTCGGGAAGGAACATGACAACTTCGTCGTTGTCTTTGAACTTCAGTAATTTGGTTGCTTCGCCGTCAGCTTCAACGCTCCAGCTCTTGTCTGTTTCGTCAAATACCAGGTCGATTGCTTTTTCTTCGCCCTCTTTCTGGATATGGTATCCGTCCTTCTTTGTTTCAACGGTGTAGATACCATCTTTTCCTTCTATTGTTTTAACACTTCCCGCATCAGCTACCGGATTGTTTCCACTCCAGAATTCAATGGAGTTGAGAACCAATACGTCGGCAAGTGCAGATATTTCATAAACCGGAACGATCCAGAATGCGATAAATACCAATTCGTTTACAAATTTACTGTCGATGTTTCTGTTCCAATCCAGGAGTTTGTTCGTTAAACCGAACGATCCGATACAGGAAGAGAACAATACACTGCTGGCTAATGTGGTTGCCACTAATAATGTTAATCCTTTTTTCTTCATGAATTATTGAAATTGATGTTAGTAGTTAGTTAATTGGGGACGAAGATAATAATTATTTTGTTTTCCAACTTACTGTTCCTCTATTATTTCGGCACCCGTCGATCAGTTCTTCTCTGTATTCTATCGGTTTAGTAATCAGTTCCGGAAGGTTGAATGTCTTCGTGAAATCGAGGTAGAAATCAGGATCTTTCTGCGGAAGGACAAAGGGTTTTCCTGCCATGCCTGTCCGGTTGTCAAAGCTTGCTATATAAGGGTGTGCCCATAATCCGTCCAGCCGTTTACTGCTGAAAACGAACCACTCGCCGGTAGATGACCAGGTGTGAAAGCTTTCTACATCGTTACTGTTTACTTCCTCCATATTACGTATATTGCCAGTCTCCAGGTTGAGCAGATATAATTCGCTTTCCGGGTGCCAGATGGAGAAGTTTCCGTAATCGGAACAGGTAAACATTAGAAACTTTCCGTCCGGTGAGATACGGGGGAAAGAGATACTTTTGCCTGTTTCGGAAGCATTGAAAACACATTCGGGGGGGCCGAAACTTTCATCTGTCGCATTGAAAGGAATCCTGTACAGGTCGTAACGGATACTATCCAACGGGGTCTTTTTATTTATGGCCTTGCTGCGGCAGTAATAAAGCATGTCTCCTGACGGGTTCCAGGCAGGGAAGGTTTCCATCCACTTTTTACCGTAGACGGCAGTGTCTGTGATCAGTGTATTTGTTTCCGTATCCAGTATCACCAGGTCTGACTCGGAGTCTGATACCTCTACCGCTTTAGGGCCGGTGGAGTGGAAGTATTGCTGTATCTCGTTGACGGAGAAAGCCAAGTATCTGCCTTCGGGATGCCATGCTGCATAAGCGCCGGAGTTGTTCATCCCCGGTGCTTTTACTTCTGTTCTGTCGATATTCCCTTGCCGGCGGATCAATGTGCCTCCCGCTTTTCCACGTATGTGTATCATCATTGTCTCCGGAGAGTTTTTACAGAAGGTGTGGCAGTTCAGGCACCCTTCTTCTATGGATTGGTTTTCGATAAGCGGTGTTTCTTTATAGGAAGTCAGATCACGTTGATAAATGCCCATTTGATTCCAGAGCTCATATCCTGGGTAAAGTAGCCGGTAAACAAGATACGGGTCGATAGCAGAACGGGCAATCACATTGGTAATATCCGGATGTTGCGTCCATTTGCCGTTTTGACTGATAGATATGCGGATAAAGAATGTATTACCGGCTGTATGCTTTAGCAACTCTTTCCATTGCCCGGCGGGGATCGTTACGGATGGCTGTTTGCTTCGGATCGTAATATAGGTATTTTCCTTATTGCCGATCTCCGTGTAGAATTCGTCCCCTTCTTCCAAGATCCTGAAATTGGGGGGAGCTATGTTGGAAGGGAAAGTGACTCCGGTATAGTCGGGGAAGAGGGCGACCGCCTTGTCGGTCTGTACTTCCGGGGTTATACGGGGCTGAGTACAGCTAACGGAGATAATGAGCCAACAGGCTAGTATGCCAATGTGCCAATGAAGAGGGAAATATTTCATTTTATAGGGGGATTACTTGGTGATTACTTTGTTTCCGTAAGGACTGAGAAAGTTGAGGTAATACCAGTAGGTGTTACCGAATTGCTTCTTCAGTGCCTGCCTGTCTTTTCTCTGGTAAAGGGCGTAATAGGCTTTAAACCTTTCTTCCGTGGCCGGGCTGATGTCGAAGCCTAGTTTGTTGAAGGTATCTTCGTCTACTCCCAGTCGATAGGTGTAAAGTGCCTCCTCGTATATCCGGGGAAGTGCCGGATAGGAGAAAGAGCGTATCCGTTTCAGGTTCTCTGCAAAACGGACTAGCTGATTACTCAATAACAGGTCGCTCATCAGGTATTCGAACGCCATCCGGTTGGTAGAGTCTTTATCGCATAAATAGCTAAGCTCCGGCCCTATATTCAGAATATTGGCAAAGCGGACTTTTTCGTCTTTATCGTAAGGGATGGCCTTTAAGCCGGGGAGTTCTCCGGAAGAAAGATGTTTTTCCAGTTCCTCTGCCTGTTTCCGGTAGAAAAGAGAGTGCTTTAGCTTCCGGATAAAGCGCATGGCTACTTTCGGGCGGCGGTTGACGATATTGTAACGGATCAGGTTGATCAGGTTCGGAGCTGTTTCGCCGAAGACGGTCATCGCTTCGAAGGCCCAGCGGTGTGCTTCGTTTATATAGCCGAGTTGTTCGTAGATATAATGTCCGTATTCGGTTTGTCGGCTATCGCTTTTCCAGGGCAGATAGAGTGATTGTACTCCCATCGTTTGCGGATAGTCGAACAGGTTGTCAGGCATTTTACCCGTATGGTAAAGGGCTATATTGTTGAGATATAAGATTAACTGGTTTTGTCCACGGTATCGTCGGCAGCAGTCTATTACCTGTTCCCATTGGCCGGCCTTAAGATGTATTTCAGCTTCGATGATCAGCCGTTCACGCATATTATACGAGAAGATGAAAAAGTAGAAAGTACCTCCGGCGTAGACCAGTAAGCTGAATAGGTTGGTAGCCAGACGGTATTTATTGTTTGTTATATATCCGGTTACAGATAAGGCGGATAACATCGGGATAAGAATGATAATGAGCGTAATGACCGGATAAATCCATCCGCATATCCAATATAATATGGCAGTAGCCGGTATGAATAATATAAGTTTCAGCCGGTTCGGTTTTACGGAACTGATAGCCCAATAAACCAGCAGGCAAAGATCTAACCCGACAATATAGGCAACCGGAAAATCGACAGACAGGTATTGGATCAGGAGCCAGAGGGAAGGAACCAAAGCCAATAGAAAGAGATCGTGTTTCCTGGTTAATCTGTGGCAGATCGTGACGTTAAGAAGATAAGGTAGAGAAAGCAGCAAAGCGAACCAACCCTTTCCTGTATGCGGCAGATAAAAGAACTGTATGCAGAAATCGGTCAGGTAACCGAGCAACTGTCCCGGTGCGGAAAGATGGCTGTTCAGATAAGCTTGGGTGAAAAGGAACAGATGATGCTGTTCGTGATAATAAGGTATATAAAACATCGGCCCCTCCAATAAAAGGAGACAACAGAGAAAAAGCATAAGACCAATTATATACCGGAAATACTTCATTTGTACGATAAATATTTAATGAAAGAAGAGAGTGTTACAATCATGTTATGCAACACTCTCTTTCATATGTATTATAGATCTAACTTAAGCAAGTGTTTACTTAGAAGTTGGATAACCCGGGTTCTGGCCTAATGCCGGATTCAGGTCGAGTTCTGTTTGCGGAACCGGGAACAAATAGTTATGATCTTCGTATTTGCTACCTGTCAGCTTGATATTTTCCCCTTGATAAAGGATACATACTTTTCCTTCATCTTTCGGATCTGCATTGGCTGCATCGTCTACCAATTTGTATTTCATACCCAGGAACGGGGCATTCAATACTTCTTTAGCAATACCCCAACGACGGATATCCCATTTACGTTTGCTGCCTTCCAAAGCGAACTCTACGCGCCACTCGTTGCGGATACGCTGGCGAAGAGCATCCTGAGTACCACAATAAGTCGGTTTGGTCGGATCTGAGTTTTGCAGATCCGGCATGCCTACACGACGACGTACCTGGTTAACAGCGTCGAAGGCAGAAGCATCCAGTGCGGCAATTTCGTTTTTGGCTTCTGCATAAGTCAATAATACTTCTGCATAGCGGATTACGTGCCAGTCTTTGCCCATGTTCCAGCCGTCCGATTGCGGGTCGATACTCGGATCGAGCCATTTCTGTTGATAATAGCCGGTTGCCGTTGCGTCATTATGCTGGGCTACACCCGTACTACCGCTTGATTTCATCGGAGCTGTCTTTACTGTTACGTTATACATCGTTTCGCCGTCATGCAATACGCAAACTTCCAGACGTGGGTCGCGATCCTTAAACGGATTCGTTTCGTCATATAAAGGAGATTCAGAGATAGGAGCACCATCGATACATTCGAATGCGTCCACCAGGCTCTGTGTTGGGTTGATACCACCCCAACCAAGTGTCGGGAAGGCTTCCCAGCCAATGATATAACATTCGTCATCTTTTTTACCGGCTATGTTCTGTCTCACCAGGATCGCTTCTTTGCAGGCTTCCTGTTCTTCCCAGAATAATTTGGCATATTGTCCGCTGTTTGCAGCATCGAACAGTTCATATTCGCCGGAGTCCATTACTGCTTTCGCTGCGTCGGCTGCTGTGTCGTAATGTTTGAAATAAAGGGCAGCACGTGCTTTCATAGCGTTGGCAGCTCCTTTGGTTGCACGTCCGTAGTCGCTGCTACCCCATTGTGCTGGAAGGTGAGCGATAGCATAATCGAAATCTTCCATTACTTTGGCATATACTTCTTCAACAGGAGTACGTGTTACATTACCCATGTCATGCAGGTCGAGTGTTCCTTCCACATACGGTACATCTCCGAATGTTTGTATCAGACCGAAGTAGATATATCCACGCATGAAACGGGCTTCACCTATCGTCGCTTCCTTATCTGCCTGATCGTAATTTTCGATCAGGTCGATTTTTTCCAGTAAGACATTACATGCGCGAATGGCTTTATACTCATCTGTCCAAGCCATATCTCCCGCATCGTAAATACCTTTCGATACATTACCGGCAGCCCATTTTATACCATGTACGGCATTATCGGAATCTATATCACCGTCGATATCTCCTGTCCATTTTCCCGGTAAGATCTGCCTGTATACATCAGCAACAAACATTTTGGCATCATTCGGCGTTTTCCAGTAGCTACCGTCGGATAGTTCATCCTGTGGTATTCTGTCCAGAAAATCGCTGCAAGAAGTAAAACCCAGAAGGCTTACTGCTGAAATAGCTATATATATAAAACTCTTTTTCATATTTTCTGATTGATAAACTGTTATTTAAAATCCAACTTTAAGACCCAATGAAATCTTTCTTACATTTGAGTAGAGACCACCACGCGAACTGGTTGGCGCCGATTCCGGGTCGAGGGTATCCATACCGGTAATCGTAAAGAGGTTTTCGCCGGTGATAAATACTTTTACACGTGTCAGGTTGATTTTACTCAGCAATGCCTTTGGGACATTATAACCAAGTGTCAGGTTTTTCAGACGTACATAAGATGCATCCTCCAACCAGTATGAAGAGAACTCATAGTTGATCTGGTCGGACATCGTAATACGCGGATAAGAAGCATCGTGATTGGTCGGAGTCCAACGATCCAGATGGCGTTCCAATACTTTACCACCATTGAAGAATGCATAAGCCGCTTCACCGTTCACATAGGCATCCACATCGAATGCACCCTGGAAGAATAAGGACAGATCGAAATTCTTATAATACAAATTGACTCCTAAACCGGCTGTCCAGCTCGGGAACTCTTTACCGATAACGGTACGGTCGTTAGCCAGGTCGATCTTTCCGTCACCATTCAGGTCTTTGTATTTGATATCACCCAGTTGCTCTGTTCCGGTACGTTTCGGAAGGCTCTTTAATTCCTCTTCCGTATTGAAATAACCGTCGGCTACATATCCGTAGTAAGAGCCGATAGGATGACCTTCCAGATACCAGAACTTGTCTCTTCCTTCACCCGGATCTTTACCTTCTGTACCCTTTAAGTCCGTCAGTTCGTTATGTACATATGCCAGGTTGAACATGATATCATATTTGAAATCTTTGTTTATCACATTGTTGTGGAAGATACTCAGGTCGAAACCTTTATTCTCCACCTTTCCGGCGTTCTGGCGTGGTGCGTCCATACCGAAGATACCCTGCACTGGCAAATATAGCAACATGTCGCTGGTTGTCTTCTTATAAGCTGCCAGTTCAAAGCCTAACTTGTTATTCAAGAATGAAGCTTCGATAGCACCTTCCCAACTGGTAACTGTAGCCCATTTCAGGTCTTTGTTGGCATAGCGGCTTTCATAAGTGGTAGCATACAAATTATTACCTAATACATATTCCTGATATGCATATGAAGGAATAGTCAGATATACTTCTTCATCTTTCAACTCTTCGTTACCTGTTTGTCCCCAACCGAGACGCAACTTAAGGTTGCTTAACCAGTCGATATTGGCATTCTTCATAAACTCTTCTTCCGTGATTCTCCAACCGGCAGAGAAAGCAGGGAACGCTCCCCAGCGATTGTCGGAAGCAAAGCGGGAAGAACCGTCGATACGTACGTTAGCTTCGAACAGATATTTGTCGGCAAAACCGTATTGGCCACGGGCGAAGTATGAACGGTGAGCTACTTCATATCTTGATTCCTTATTTGTTTGTGTAGAGGCATCAAGCGTACTTAATGATTCTTGTAATTCATTATTACCGCCTCCTTTACGTTGGGCTTCCAGTTTTTTATAGGTATGTTCGATTTGTTCGAAACCACCCAGTAAACCTAAATCATGTTTACCCCAGGTTTCGTTATAGTTGACCAATACCTGTGTAGTGTACCAGTTCCACCATGTTTGTTTTTCGTATGCTTCACGAAGACCGGTGGTCGCTTCATTTTTAAGCCCGTAATTAATTTGTGTCTTAAATCCTTCTTCGCTTTTTTCATCGTTGCGAACGGAGAATAAAGCTTTTGCCGTCAGGTTATGTAAGATATTAACCTGGGCATACACTGTTCCGTTCACCTGCTGATTCATGTCTCTTCTGAAGCCGTCGCGTCCCAATAATGCAACCGGGTTATCTTTTCCATGATACAGGAAAGTTCCTTCTTCATTGCGTATGCCTTCTATCGGAGTGGCACGGTTTGTAAACTGGGTCATTCCGGAAACACGATTCCAGCTATCCATCAAAGTACCTCTGTAACCGGATAAATTCAAGCCGGCAGAGAACCATTTATTAATTTGGGAATCGATGCTGGTACGTGCGTTAAAACGTTTGTAGTTGTTGGCATCTATTAGACCGTTCTGTTGAGTATAACCGATTGATGCACTATAACTTGTTTTTTCTGAACCTCCGCTGATTCCCAGGTGGTGCATCGTTTCGATGGCATTCTTGTTCATCGTTTCTTTATACCAATCTGTATTCGGGTGTCCGTAAGGATCCGATCCGTTACGATACAATTCGATATCTTGTTCTGTGAAACGAAGCGGGTTATTTGGGTTGTCATTCAATGTTGCTTCATTATACAACATTGCATAATCGGCGGAACCCAAAAATTTAGGACGCATAGTTGGAGTAGACCAACCTACGCTACCGGAATAGTTAACACTGGCTTTTTCTCCTTTTTTACCTTTCTTGGTTGTAATCAGGATAACACCGTTAGCAGCCTGTACACCATAGATGGCTGCTGAAGAGGCGTCTTTTAAAATATTTAGGCTTTCGATATCGGATGGATCGATCGTGTTCATACTACCCGGTACACCGTCTACGATAACCAGCGGGCTAGCTGCATTTACAGAGTTCTTACCACGAATAGTAATGGTACCTGTCTGTTCACCAGGTTTTCCGGTACTTTGGATGGCAGTAACACCAGGCATTTGTCCGGCCAGGGCAGCTGATACACTCGATACTGGGCGGGATTCTATGGTTTCTGCTTTTACTGAAGCAACCGAACCGGTCAGGTTCGCTTTCTTCTGTACACCATAACCTACTACTACTACTTCATCCAGCGCCTGTGAATCTTCCTTCAAAGTGATTTTTCCTTTGGAAGCTTCAGAAGCTTTAATTTCCAGAGTTTTAAATCCGATACTGCTGATTACCAGAATGTCGTTAGGGTTGGCTTCCAATGTGAATTTTCCATCCAGATCGGTAACCGTACCGTTTGTTGTTCCTTTAACAACGACATTGGCTCCAATCAGTGGTTCATTCATTCCACCGTCGAAAACTACTCCGCTTATGGCTTTTTTCTGTTGGGTAATAGATGCTTCTGCTGTAGTGGCATACAGAGAAGATGTGGTTACAGAAACAGGAAAAGCAAGTGCGATTAAAAGCAATGATAGTTGATTTTGCTTTAAAATAGACCTGTAATTCATGTGTTTTTTGATTGATAATTAATACTAGTACTGTTGCTAACATAGTTCTTGTAGAACTATGGTTAGTCAATAACACACAATCAGCAAAGCTTCAGAATGTTAGCCACTCATTGCTTCAGAAAGTAAAGAAGAGTATTACCATCTTTAAATAATTAATAATTAACAAAGCAGGCTGTAGGCTCCGTATTTAGTGATAACTTTTAATATATTTATGCATTGATAATAAAAAATATACTATATTTGCAGCGTTGTTTTAAAATAGTTCTACAAGAACTATGTCTTTATTGATCTCTCACTTATCTAATAAATACCCCCTGTTTGTTTCTACCTAATAAGTAACTTTTCTGTAAGATTATTATGTCTTATACTGAATAGGGTTTACACCCAGTGTAACCATAAAGTGTAAAAAAATGCAAAAGCGTAAGAAATGTCATTATGAAGAAAGTTTCAAATTAGAGGTTCTAACAGACTACTATGCCAGTGGCAGCAGTGTTCGTTCAATAACATTGAAGTATGGTCTAAGCTGTACCCGTGTGCTTTTATCCTGGCTGCAACGCTATCCTATTGATGGCAAAGAGTTATCTTTGTCAGAAGAAGTAATAAGCAAGCATATGGCAAAGATTGAAGACCGATCAAATCCCCGGTCCGAAAAGGCGTTAAATCAACGTATAGCAGAGCTTGAAAAGGCTCTGTGGTATGCCAATCTCCGGGCTCGCGGCTTGGAGCTCCTCATTGATGTAGCAGAGAAGAATGAGGGCATAAGCATCAGAAAAAAGCCTGGTGCCAAACAGTAACTCTCCTGCGTGAAGAGTATCAGCAAGAAAGTGTTGAAACTCTTTGCGGATTGTTTGGTAATAGTAGGCAAGCCTACTATCAGTACAAGAAAGAACATGCTGGCCAAGAGATCGTGGAGAACATGATTTGTTCGGCTGTAAAGGAATATCGAATGGAAGATCCCGGCATAGGTGCTTTTAAACTGTATCTAATCCTTTGTGATCTCTATGGGCGTGATCAAATGATGGGACGTGATTCTTTTTACAAGCTTCTACGGCGTAAAAATCTGATGCTCAAGCCTTCCAAAGGACGTCGGACAACAAACTCCAATCATCGGTATCGCAAGCATAAGAACCTGATAAAAGGCTTCACACCGGATGCGCGTAATCAATTGTGGGTAAGCGACATAACCTACATACCATTAAAAGATACGGTTTGCTATCTGCATCTGATAACTGATGCTTATTCTCATAAAATAATTGGTTGGTGCATGGCTCCCGGGCTTCATGCCGTTTATACGTTAAGTGCTTTAAATCAGGCTATAAAACAGGTTGGTAGTGAACCTCTGTCAGGACTGATTCATCATTCGGACAGAGGCGTCCAGTATTGCTGTGACTTATATGTGCAGACATTGACTGACCATCATATAGCTATCAGTATGACAGAGGATTACAAGCCAACAGACAATGCTGTAGCCGAGCGGGTTAATGGAATAATCAAACAGGAGTGGCTTTACAAGATGGGGGTGTTTGAGAAGCTGGAAGAGATAGAAAAGAAAATGTGTCAAATCATTGATTTCTATAATACCAAGCGTCCTCATATGAGTAACAATATGCTTACTCCCGAGAAAGCCCACCAGGGCACAGGGGTATTGAAAAAGTACTGGAAAAACAAAGTTTATACACCTAAAGAGGCTATGAATCAGGATTATGTATAACTTTGCAAGACCCGGAAAGAATAGGCGATGGTTTATGCCATTGTTATTCCTAAACAAGAGGAAGGGCATCGAGCCCTCCCACTTGTTCCCCCGGAAAGAAAGAGGCTCCGGATTGTCCATTGTTGACCGTGTAAACTTTTTTAGTAAGACACGGTTAGCTACTGTAAAGAGTATCAGTATGAATAAACTTATTTTGACAAGTTTTTTAGTATTGAAGTAATTAATTTGTAAACCTATTTCAGGTAAAGTCATTATAATATATGATATATTAGTTCCATATATTGTGATACTTCAGTGCCATATATTATAATAATAGAGTGTCACAATATATGAGAATGCAATATCATAATATATGGTATTATAACTACTTGCCGGATAGTTTTTTGTATATCTGTATTTGTTTTCTTAGCTTTGTGAGTATAATATAATATTAATGTATATGCAGCATATATCTTACCGTATATTCGTCTCATTTTGTATCCTGTTTTTTAGCCTGGCAATTTCAGCCCAAATGCCTGTCCGGCTAAACGAACGTTCCATCAGTCTGAATACTTCCACCGGGCAGATCAATGGAAAGATAATTGCACCGGGAGCTTCTACCTATCCGTTGGTGCTGATTATTGCCGGTTCGGGGCCTACCGATATGGATGGTAATTCAGCCCTTGCGGGGATGAAGAATAATTCGTTGAAATATCTGGCCGAAGAGTTGGGCAGGCGAGGGATCGGATCTCTTCGTTTTGATAAGCGGGGAATAGCTTCAAGTGCGGCTGCCGGAAAAGATGAATATTCCATGCGCTTCGAAGACCTTATAAAAGATGTACGCGAGTGGATCGATCTCTTATCCCGCGACCGTCGTTTGAGTGGCATTTATATAGCCGGTCATAGTGAAGGGGCATTGATCGGAATGGTTGCAAGCCAGAATAACCCGAAAGTAAAAGGATATATATCATTGGCAGGAGCAGGCCGCCCTTTGTCGGATATACTGGAAGAGCAGATGTCGGCACAACCTGAAGTGATACGGAAAATGATTGTATCCATCAATGACTCACTGAAGGCAGGGAAGTTAGTACCGAGTGTTCCGCTGGGGTTACAAGCTTTATTCCGTTCTTCCGTCCAACCGTATCTTATTTCCTGTTATAAATATAACCCGCAGGAAGAAATAAAGAAACTGACCGTTCCTGTCCTGCTATTGCAGGGAAAAACAGATATACAGATTTCCGTAAAAGATGCAGAACTGCTGAAGCAGTCATTGCCTTCGGCAGAATTACATCTGATAGACGGTATGAACCATGTATTAAAGGATTGCGACACGATGGACAGGCAGAAACAGATGGCTGTTTACACTAATCCAGACCTTCCTGTCAACGAGAACTTGCTCTTATTCATTGAAAAGTTTGTGAAGAAGCCCTGAACAATTGTATCTTTGTGCCCGTAAAATAGAAATAATTATGATTTCGGTTGAAGGACTAACAGTTGAATTTGGCGGTTTTACGCTTTTTGATGACGTTTCGTTTGTGGTAAACAAGAAAGATCGTATCGCACTGGTCGGTAAGAACGGGGCGGGAAAATCTACGATGTTGAAGATATTTGCTGGATTGCAATCTCCGACATCCGGTACAGTCAGTGTACCCAAAGAAACGACGATCGGCTACCTGCCGCAGCAAATGCAG
This sequence comes from Parabacteroides sp. HGS0025, assembly GCF_000969845.1. NCBI lineage: Bacteria > Pseudomonadati > Bacteroidota > Bacteroidia > Bacteroidales > Tannerellaceae > Parabacteroides > Parabacteroides sp. HGS0025. The sequence continues at coordinate 4,045,357 of NZ_KQ033902.1, read as the reverse complement.
CTGACTGATACACGTACCGTTAAGGAAGAGGCGGAACTGGCTTTCGGTCATATCCGGGAAATGGAGAAAGAGATCGAACGGTTGAACCTGCAACTGGCTGAACGTACCGATTATGAAACTGAATCTTACCAGAAGCTGATAGACAAAGTAACCCACCTTTCCGAACATTTCCAGATGATGGGAGGGAGCAATTACCATGCTGAACTGGAACGGACATTGATCGGATTGGGATTTACCCGTACTGATTTCGATCGTCCTACTTCCGAATTCAGCGGTGGCTGGCGTATGCGTATCGAGTTGGCAAAGTTATTGCTTCGCCGTCCCGATGTCTTGTTGCTCGATGAGCCGACCAACCATTTGGATATCGAGTCTATCCAATGGCTGGAGAATTTTATCGCAACCCGTGCTAATGCCGTAATACTGGTTTCCCACGACCGGGCTTTTATCGATAATACCACTTTCCGTACTATTGAAATCGAACTGGGACAGATATACGATTATAAAGTAAAATATTCCGATTACGTGGAACTCCGCAAAGAGCGTCGCGAACAACAACTCCGTGCTTTCGAGAACCAGCAGAAGAAACTGGCCGATACGGAAGCATTCATCGAACGTTTCCGTTATAAGGCAACTAAGTCTGTGCAGGTTCAGTCGCGTATCAAACAACTGGAAAAGGTAGAACGTATCGAAGTGGATGAGGTGGATACAGCCATGTTAAGCCTGAAGTTTCCCCCGGCTCCCCGTTCCGGTTCTTACCCGGTTATCGCAGAGGAAGTTTCCAAAAGCTATGGCGATCATCTGATCTTCGAACATGTGACGCTGACTATCAACCGTGGTGATAAAGTAGCCTTTGTCGGGAAGAACGGGGAAGGTAAGTCTACCCTTGTAAAATGTATTATGGATCAGATCGACTACGAGGGAAAACTACAGTTGGGCCACAATGTAAAGATCGGCTACTTTGCACAGAACCAGGCGCAGATGCTGGATGACAACCTTACGGTTTTTGACACCATCGACTATGTCGCTGAGGGAGATATACGAACAAAGATACGTGATATACTCGGTGCCTTTATGTTCGGAGGCGAGGCTTCCGACAAGAAGGTAAAAGTCCTGTCAGGTGGTGAAAGAAGCCGGTTGGCAATGATCCGCCTGCTGCTCGAGCCGGTCAACCTGTTGATTCTCGATGAGCCTACGAATCATTTGGATATGCGTTCGAAAGATGTACTGAAAGATGCTTTGAAAGAGTTCGACGGAACCGTGATCGTGGTTTCCCATGACCGTGAATTCCTGGATGGCCTGGTGGATAAAGTCTATGAATTCGGTAACCAGCGTGTCGTTGAACATCTGGGCGGTATTTATGAATTCCTGGAAAGAAAGAAAATGGATAGCTTGCGCGAACTGGAACGTGCTACGCAAGCTGCCTCTTCTTCCAACGATATGGATGCCCAGCCCACACAGAACAAACTTTCGTATGAAGCCCGGAAGGAACAAAGCAAGGCGATCAAGAAAGTTGAAAAGGCAGTGGCCGAAGCCGAGAAGAGAATAACGGAGCTTGAAAACGCAATTGCAGCTGTCGAAGCTAAACTGGCTACGCCCGAAGGAGCTTCCGATACTTCACTATACAACGATTATTCCTCTTTGAAAAAAGAGTTGTCAGATGTCATGGATACATGGACGGAACAGACGATAGAATTAGAAGAATTAAACGAAAAAGCGTCCCGGTAATCCGGAGACGCTTTTTTTGAAAGATATTGATTGGAGAAGGGTCTCAATTAAATAAAAGTATTTACTTTTGCTCTCTCACAGACTTTATCTGTTATACTATGAATCGTAGCTAATTGATAAATAACAAACGCCTAATTTATATAGACAAAATATTATGTTAACTCAAATTATTAACGGTCGTATCCTGACACCGCAGGGCTGGATGAAAGATGGTTCTGTGCTGATCAGTGATAACAAGATCCTGGAAGTAACGAACTGTGACCTGGCCATAGTTGGTGCGAACTTAATTGACGCCAAAGGAATGTACATCGTTCCGGGCGGAGTGGAAATCCATGTTCATGGCGGTGGTGGCCGTGACTTTATGGAAGGAACGGAAGAGGCATTCCGTGGAGCAGTGGCAGCTCACATGCAACACGGTACTACCAGTATTTTCCCCACCTTGTCATCTTCAACTATTCCTATGATCCGTGAAGCGGCAGCTACTACGGAAAAACTGATGGCTGAAAAGGATAGCCCTATCCTGGGATTACATCTGGAAGGTCATTATTTCAATATGAAGATGGCCGGCGGACAGATTCCGGAAAATATCAAGAACCCTGATCCGGAAGAGTATATCCCGTTGCTGGAAGAAACCAATTGTATCAAGCGCTGGGATGCTGCCCCCGAATTACCGGGAGCAATGCAGTTCGGTAAGTATATCACTTCAAAAGGTGTTCTGGCTGCTGTCGGTCATACACAGGCTGAGTATGAAGATATCCAGACGGCTTACGAGGCCGGTTATACGCATGCAACGCATTTCTATAACGCGATGCCCGGTTTCCACAAACGTCGTGAATATAAATATGAAGGAACTGTGGAAAGTATCTATCTGATCGATGATATGACGGTTGAAGTCGTAGCTGACGGTATCCATGTCCCTGCCACGATCCTTCGTTTGGTCTATAAGGTGAAAGGAGTTGAACGCACTTGTTTGATAACGGATGCACTGGCTTGTGCCGCAAGTGACAGTCAGGTTGCTTTCGACCCCCGTGTGATCATTGAGGACGGTGTATGTAAACTGGCAGACCGTTCGGCTTTGGCGGGAAGTGTCGCTACTATGGATCGCCTGATCCGTACGGTAGTGCAGAATGCGGAGATACCTTTGGAAGATGCTATCCGGATGGCTTCGGAAACACCTGCCCGTATTATGGGTGTTTACGATCGCAAAGGATCTTTACAGCGTGGTAAGGATGCCGATATCATGGTACTGGATAAAGATTTGAACGTACGTGCTGTTTGGGCGATGGGGAAATTGGTGGAAGGAACCAATAAACTGTTTTAACAGGATAGAACACAAATAAAATAGTAGAAGTTATGTTGACACAAATAATAAACGGACAGATCCTGACACCGCAAGGATGGTTGAAGGATGGTTCCGTCCTGATCAGTGATGGTAAAATACTGGAAGTAACCAACAGCGACCTGGCTGTGATCGGTGCGACTATAATCGATGCCAAAGGAATGTATATCGTCCCGGGCTTCGTGGCAATGAATATACACGGAGGGGGAGGATACGACTTCAAAGAATGTACGGAAGAAGCATTTCATGGAGCGGTAAATGCCCATATGAAATATGGCGCTACCTGTATTTTCCCTACATTGGCTCCGCTGCCTGTTTCTGAGATCCGGAAAGGTATTGCCGTTTGCGAAAGCGTGATGGCTGAAAAGAACAGCCCTGTTCTCGGATTGCAATTGGAAGGCCCTTATCTAAACCCTAAGATGGCAGGTAGTCTTTTGACGGACGCCCTGAAAGATCCTGAATCTTCGGAATACATGTCTTTACTGGATAGTACGACTTGCATTAAACGTTGGGATGCCAGCCCCGAATTACCGGGAGCTTTGGATTTTGCCCGTTATCTGCATTCCAAAGGTATTTTGGCGGCTGTATCACATACGGAAGCTGAATTCGATGATATTAAAGCAGCTTATGAAGCCGGTTTTACGCATGCCGCTCATTTCTATAATGCGATGCCGGGTTTCCACAAGCGTCGCGAATACAAATATGAAGGGACAGTGGAAAGTGTATTCCTTGTCGATAACATGACCGTTGAGGTTATTGCCGATGGCCGTCATTTGCCTTCAACGATCCTTCGTTTGGTTTATAAGTTGAAAGGGGTGGAGAACACTTGCCTGACTACCGATGCTTTGGCGTATGCGGCCAACGAAGGGAAGCCGGTTACCGACCCTCGTATTATCATCGAAGATGGCGTTTGTAAGTTGGCTGATCATTCATCATTGGTCGGTAGTATTGCCACAATGGATGTATTGGTTCGCACGATGGCACAGAAAGCCGGTGTACCTTTGGCCGATGCGATCCGCATGGCTTCCGAAACACCTGCTCGTCTGATGGGTGTGGACGATCGTAAAGGTTCTTTACAGCGTGGTAAGGATGCGGACATCGTTATCCTGGATCGTAAACTAAACGTCCGTTCGGTTTGGTCGATGGGGCATTTGGTGGAAGGAACGAATACATTGGCCTGATGACAGACAGTACCAACTTATAGGTAAATAGATATTTTTGATTGCTTCCGTTAATCTTTATTTGCCGAAGAATTGTTATATTTGTAGTTCAAGTAAAAAAGTTGTACTAAATCGTAATTAAACATGAAGACGAACCTTAGTTCTCAAATTACCCTGACGCGTATACCGCTCAGGTATTACCGTCCGGAAAACGCTTACGAGCAATCAGTTTTAACTCGTTTTGAAAAGATTCCGACAAACATCTACGAATCGGCAAATGAAGGTTCCTTCGCGATCGCAAAGGAATTGGCTTCACAAATACGTAAAAAACAGGATGCCGGAGAAATGTTTGTTCTGGCATTATCCGGAGGACGTTCTCCCCAGAGCGTCTTTAAAGAATTGATCCGCCTGCATAAGGAAGAACAATTGAGCTTCCGCAACGTGATCGTATTTAATGTATATGAATTCTATCCCCTGAGTGCATCGACTAATAGTAACCTGACATATCTGAAAGAATCGTTCCTCGATCATGTGGATATCGATCCGAAGAATATCTATTCACCGGATGGTTCCATGCCGAAGGATGCTATCTTTGAGTTCTGCAGAAACTATGAACAGCAAATCCAGGCAGTAGGAGGCATCGATTACATCTTACTGGGCGTTGGGCATGCAAGTAATATCGGTTTCAACGGCCCGGGTTCTTCTGTCAGTGTAGGTACCCGTCTGGTGTTGCTGGATAATGATGCCCGTAAGGAAGCCGCCAGAACATTCAAGTCTATCGAGAATGTCCCGGCCAGTGTGATCACAATGGGTATATCTACTATTCTGCGTGCAAAGAACGTTATATTGATGGCCTGGGGTGAAGATAAAGCCCGTATCGTAGCCAATACGATTGAAGGTAAGGTGAGCGAAGCTGTTCCTTCTACCTATTTGCAGAATCATATGAATGCAAAGGCTGTTATCGACCTGTCTGCTGCTTACGAACTGACAAGAATCAGCCATCCCTGGTTGGTTACCAACTGCGATTGGGATAACAAATTGATCCGTCGTGCTATCGTTTGGTTGTGCCAGTTGACTGGTAAACCGATCCTGAAGCTGACTAATAAAGATTACAGCGAACATGGTCTGGGCGAACTGTTGGCCCTGTATGGTTCGGCTTACAATGTAAACATCAAGATATTTAACGATATCCAGCATACAATCACCGGATGGCCGGGTGGTAAACCGAATGCCGACGACTCCAATCGTCCCGAACGTGCCACTCCGTATCCTAAGAAAGTGATCGTATTCAGTCCGCACCCGGATGACGATGTGATCTCTATGGGTGGAACGCTGCGCCGTTTGTGCGACCAACACCATGATGTGCATGTGGCTTATGAAACTTCCGGTAATATCGCTGTAGGTGACGACGAAGTGATCCGTTATTGCGAATATCTCCGTGACGTTTGCGATAAGTATTCTCCGAACGATGCTACGGTAAAAGACAAAGCGGAAGAAATCATTAAATATCTGCGTTTCGAAAAGGTAGAAAACGGGGAACCGGAAAAGAAAGACGTACTTTTCATGAAGGGAACGATCCGTCGTGAAGAAGCCCGTCACGGCTGCCGTTATTCAGGTGTGAAGGATGAAAATGTACATTTCCTGGATCTGCCGTTCTACGAAACCGGCCTTGTTAAGAAGAACGACCTGAGTGATGCCGATGTCGCTATCGTAAAGAAACTGTTGCAGGAAATCCAACCGGATCAGATGTTTGTTGCCGGTGACCTGGCTGACCCGCACGGAACACATAAAGTTTGTCTGGATGCTGTTCTGGCCGCTATTGACGAACTGAAAACAGAAGAATGGATGAAACATTGCCGTGTATGGATGTACCGTGGTGCATGGGCAGAATGGGAAATGGACCATATTGAAATGGCCGTTCCTATCAGTCCCGAAGAATTGCGCTTCAAACGTAACGCTATCCTGAAACACCAGTCACAGGCAGAAAGTGCTCCGTTCCTGGGAGATGACGAACGTTTGTTCTGGCAACGTGCAGAAGACCGTAACCGGGCTACTGCCGAACTGTATAAAGAATTGGGTCTGGCTTCTTATGAAGCGATCGAAGCATTTGTACAGTATATGATCCCGTTCGATAAATAAGAACATTATCCTATAAAATAGAAGAAGGTATCCTTTCGGGGATACCTTTTTTTATGCTCGTAACGGAGCTGTCTGTAAAAAGAAAGAAGATGTCCTTTGCAGGGCACCTTCTTTTATTATTCCTGAGTGGATACTTTATTAATAAGTAGTACCCTGGAAAATGTTTGATTGAGAATATGGAAGTAAAGTTCCATTCATTGTCAAGTCTCTTCCTGAGAAGTTAGGGTCAACTGTAACAGTTGCTCTGTTGCTACCGTTCATAAGAACCAGGTTCACAGTGGCAGAGATGAAAATACCCTGTACACTCATAGACAGGTAAACGTTACCGTCTTTATCCTGTTTACTTTGTATGTTGGAAGCGCTACCCTGTACGGTAACACCACCTAAACCGTTAGGACCTGGATACGGAGAGTTGGAAGCGATCTGAACCATTGCCTGTCCGTCATTCAAAGAGACGAAGTTAGTGTTAGAGTTCACATAGTAAACCATTCCGTTCATCGGTTGTACGGAGTTGGCTTCCAATACAAAAGACTGGTTGTTGATAGCTTGCAGAGCTGTGTTGAATTCCTGTTCATCCATGACAGCATCTTTTGCTTCTCTGGCTTCTCTCTTTTCCTTTCTTTCTAACTTTTTCTCTGCTTTTTCTGCGGCTTTACTCTGAGCCTGTGCATGTGTCATTCCCCCCATAACTAGAGTGAAAACGACGATAAAAGATACAATTCTTTTCATACGATTTAGTTTAAAACGTTTTCAAAATGTAATAAAAAAACAAGCAAAGGGTAAAAAGGTTTCTGGCAAATAAGCGAATACAGATACTATAACATTCTATCAGGGTTATTTGGTTAATCCTCATATTTATTATTGAAACTTTAATATTATAGCCATGTTGTGGGTGCGACAGGCTAGGTATTCAGCGAATTATCCAGTACATTTGCGGTAATATCAGATGATAAAAACGAGAAGATATGAAGATAGATGTTTGTTTTTCGCCGGCTCTGTATCCGGTATATCATAATCCGGAAGCGATTGTTGTGGTAGTGGATGTGTTTCGTGCGACAACGACGATGGCGGCTGCTTTTAAGAATGGCGTACGTAGTATCCGTCCGGTGGCAACAGTGGAAGAAGCGAAAGAATATAAGGAAAAGGGCTGGCTGGTAGGAGCCGAGCGAAATGTGAAACGTTGTGATTTTGCCGATTTCGGAAACTCACCCTTCGACTATACCCCGGAGATGGTGTCCGGCAAAGATGTTGTATTCACAACAACCAATGGAACGCGGGCTATCACGATCGCAAAGTCGGCTTACCGCGTAATCACAGGTGCTTTTGTTAATTTGCAGGCGGTGGCAGACTATTGTCTGTTTCATGGACGCGATGTCGTTGTGTTATGTTCCGGCTGGCAGGACAAGGTGAATATAGAAGATACCTTGTTCGGTGGCGCTTTGGTTGAGGTGCTTGTTAAAACCGGTAAATACGAACCGGCTACAGATGCCGCCGTCATAGCCCGCGATATGTGGACGAATAACAAAGAGAACCTGACCGCTTACCTCGATCCGACCGATCACATGGCCCGCCTGAAAGCAAATCATCTGGAAGATGCCGTCCCTTACTGCCTCACACCGGATAGTGCCATTGTGGTTCCGGAGCTGACGATAGAAGGGGAAACTTTGGTTTTGAAGAAGGTTATTACGATTTGATAATACAGAAATGATAAATACAAATGGCTACAACAAATAAAATACGTTTCGGAGTAATTGGAACGAACTTTATAACAGATTGGGTGATTGCCGGTGCACGGCAGGATGAACGTTTTGAACTGGTGGCTGTCTATTCACGGACACAGGAGACGGCGGATGCTTTCGCAGCCAAACATCAGATACCCCATACTTTTACTTCATTGGAGGAAATGGCGCAGAGCCCGTTGATCGATGTGGTATATATCGCGTCACCCAACTTCCTTCATGCTTCACAGAGTATTCTTTGTATGAAGCACGGCAAGCATGTACTGTGTGAGAAACCTTTTGCCTCTAATGCAAGGGAGGTAAAGGAAATGATTGCTGCCTCCCGTCAATATAATGTAACGCTGATGGAAGCGATGAAGCCGACGCTAACCCCGAATTTCCGGACTGTACGAGAGAATCTGCATAAGTTGGGAACCATACGCCGGTATTTTTCCTGCTATTGCCAGTATTCCTCACGTTATGACAAGTTCAGGGAAGGGGTCGTACTGAATGCTTTCAAGCCGGAGCTCTCGAATGGAGCGATGATGGATATAGGTATTTATACGTTGTACCCGATGGTGGTATTGTTCGGCCGTCCGCAAAGGGTGGAGGCTACGGGCGTCGTGCTTTCTTCGGGGGCTGACGGACAGGGTGCCGTCAATTTCGTGTATGAGGGGATGAATGCCACCATACTGTATTCCAAGATCGCTAACTCTTATCTGCCTACGGAGATACAAGGGGAGGAGGGGAATATCAATCTGGATCGTATCAATATAATAGGAAAGGTTACTTATACGCCCCGTGTCCCGGCGGGTGCGGGAAAGACTGCGGTTTCTGAACCGATGGATATAAGTGCGGTGACGGATAAGAATGAATATTATTATGAGGTGGCTGAGTTTATGGATCTGATTGAGAACGGTAAACGTGAGTCGGAGATCAATAGCCATGAGAATTCATTGATTACCCTGGAGATTATCGACGAGGTACGCCGCCAGTTGGGGGTTGTTTATCCGGCTGACAGGTAGCGGATGGATTTGATAGAGATAGGTGTTTCAGTTCTTGACAGAGGTGAATGTAGAGTCGTTGGTAGGGGCGGTTCGCGAACAGCCCTTACAGGCGCCGTCATAATGGAACAGGCAGGTTCGACCGTAGGGGCGGGGTCTGCCCGCCCTTCTCCACCGGTTGTTATATTATTGTCGCAAAGGGCGGGCAAACCCCGCCCCTACAAAGCCTGTCATTTGGGTTCACATTTTTCTATAATCAAACTTCCCTAATAAAATACTTCACCAGGAACTCCCAATTATCATGAATGATAGCCTTGCCGCGTTCAGGGCTATGCAGGCTTTTGGTCTGTGCGTCGGCCAGCATACCGCGTTCTTCGAGGGCTTTCAGCAGATCCAGGCTGCAATGTTTGACGATGAAGAAGCCTAATCCTTGTTCGGATGCTTTCTTTTCGTCGTAGAAGGGGTTCTGTTCGTCTTTGATGAATTCGATGCCGTCGACTAATAGTTGAAGACCTTCTTTAGCAGAAGCGTATACGGCAAACTTATCGAACTCGATGCAATCGGCCAGAGGGGTGTATTCGCTCTCTTCCAGCTTCAATTGCCCGGAAGCAAAGTCGATGAACTCCTGTTTGCTTTTCATGTAGAACAGCAACTTACCGTCAGCCATCTCCGTAAATTTCTTGTAAATAGCCCGGTTACTTTCTTCCCGTTCCTGGATGGCCGGGTCGACAAAGCTTTCGGCACTCTCTGCACTTTCTACGAAGAAAGCATGGTTCGGATGTGTTTCGGGCAGGATCAGCGACAACCATTTCGGGGAAGTGTAAGCCAGGAAAGCTGTCCGGTCGATATACGACATCGAGTTATGGATCGCCATAAGTGCCTCGGTGTTATTCCTGTTTTCCGGGCTTTGGCTCCAATACTCCTTCAACGTTTCACTAAGGTTGTATTTTGCATCGGTAGACAAGTAAGAGTCGTAATGGAACCAGTGCAACAGCGGAACATATTGCTCCGGTGTCTCGTAGGATGTTTCCGGGGCAAAGAGCAGCTGCATCTTCGTGTTTTCGGGGGCGGTAGTCCATTCCTTGCAGAAAAGCTGGTAGATGAGGCGGGCTGTCTCTTCGGTTGTGGGGTTGTCGGGGTTGACGAACGTGCCCTTTTTCGCTCCGTGATACTGCTGGAGATAATGCCAGAGGAGGAAGCGGACATCTTCGAGGTTGGCTTCATCGTCGTAATAATGGTCGCTGACGGTATAGAAAGGAACGTAGTTGCCGGTCAGTTTCTTATATTCAGTGATGAATGCACGCCAGATATTCAGTCCCGAGATAACATCCTCGAAGTAAGCAGCCATACGCATACTAACCTGCAGGGCATCCTCTTTTTCAAAAGAGTTTACCAGATCGGTATGTTCCAGAATATCATGTATCTGGTTAGCCATACGTGTATAATAAAGGTCGATAGGGCCGGATTGTTTATAGGGATGCAGTTGCAGCCAGTCTTTCGGAAAAATCTTAGTGTTCTTCATAAGTTGTTTATCTGTTTAGAATAATAAAGGCACAAATGTAGTAAAAATAAGTTTATGCGGAGTTGATTGTCTCTCTGTCATTACAATGTAATCGAACTGTCACACACTGTGACAAAATCTAAACAACCCTGACATATTCTCCCTGTACTTTTGCTCCCGAAACAATCAAAGATGTAATAAGTATTAAGAATGAGTACTATAAGAGTTAGGGAAATAAAGAAACTGCTGATCCTGCTGGCCGGCTGTTTGCTCTCATTAACGGCCGGGGCACAGACCGGTGTGATCTGCGGAACCGTGACCGATGCCAAATTCAAAGAACCGTTGATCGGTGCGACCGTATCTATCGAAGGGACATCCACCGGAGCCATCACGGACATAGACGGTAACTTCCGTATCGAAAAGGTGCAGCCGGGAAAATACACCCTGCAAGCCTCTTACGTATCTTATAAGACCGAAACGATCAAGGACGTGGCCGTCGTAGCCCACCAGGAAACTGTGTTGCGGATCGAACTTTCCGACGCCGACCTTCAGTTGCAGAACGTAGTAGTAGTAGCCCAACGCAAACTGGGGACGGAGACGGCGGTACTGAATACCGTCCGCAAGAGCCTGCCGGTAGTTAGCGGTATCTCCGCCCAGCAGATCAGCAAGACGCAGGACAGCGATGCCGCCGAGGTGCTTCGTCGCATCCCCGGTATCACGATCGTGGACGACCGCTTCATTGTTGTCCGTGGTCTGGCGCAACGCTATAATAACGTATGGCTGAACAACGCAACGACGCCTTCGAGCGAGACCGACAGCCGTGCCTTCTCCTTCGATGTGCTGCCTTCTTCCCTGATCGATAATATGATGGTCTATAAGAGTCCGTCGGCCGAGCTGCCCGCCGATTTCTCGGGTGGGTTCGTGCGGCTGCTGACGAAGAATGTGTCGGAGGGGAACACCTTCAATATCACTTATCAATTGGGCTTCAATACGAATTCCGCTTTCCGCGACTTCCAGCTCACCAAAGGGCATGCGGTGGACTACCTGGGCTTCGGTGCCGGTAAACGCGGCCTTCCCTCTAATACCCCCGCCCACCTGAACGATGTGAACACTTCCGATGCCGCCGCCTTTACCCGCCGGGTGAATACGGGGTGGGACATCAGCCGGTTTACCGCATTGCCGGAGCAGAAGCTGACTTTCACCATGAACCGCCTGTTCAACCTCGGCGGCTGGAAGATCGGCAATATCACCAACGTGAATTACAGCACCGGATACGATTACTACGAACTGAAGAATAACAACTACCTCTCGTATAATATGACGGACGACCAATCGTCTTACCGTTACAAATACGACGATGTGCAGTATAAGAACACCACCAAGCTCGGTGTCCTGTTCAACTGGTCTTTCCTGAAAGGCAATAACAAATATGAGTTCCGCAACTTCTTCAACCAGCGCGGAACCTCTTCCCTGTCGCAACGGCAGGGGACAGACTATTATTCCGAAGAGAATATCCGCAAATGGGAGTCGCTCTACACCGGGCGCACCACCTATGCGGGTCAGCTGGCGGGCGAACACCGCTGGCGGGAGGATGCCGACAAGCTGGACTGGACAGTCGGTTATGCCTATGCCGCTTACAAGGAACCCGACCGCAAGGTCGTGAAGTCGATGGAACGCAAGCAGGAGGAGGAGCTGAAGTATTATGTCTCCGACCCGACGCGCTACTACCAGGATCTGACGGATAACAGCTTCTCGGTCGGTACGAACTACGAGCATACGTTCACCGTCTCCGAACTCTTTAAGCCGGTACTGAATGCCGGGTTGTACGGCGAATACAAAGACCGTTCGTTCAACGCCCGCCGCTTCGTCTACAACCTGCTGGGGACTGGTTACAACCGCTTTGCCGAGTGGGATTACAGCTCGATCTTCACGGATGAGAATATCTCCGCCGACCGTATCTATATGAAAGAGAGCACGAACAAGAGCGACTCGTATACTTCCGACAACCTGCTGGGTGCCGCCTATGTGGCTGCCAAGCTGAACTACGGGGAGAAGCTGAACGCGAATGTCGGTGTCCGTATGGAATACTACCGGTTGAAGCTCGACGGCTACGAGTCGGACGGCATCAAGCCGGTGCACCTCGATCAGAGCTCCACCGAATTCTTCCCCTCGCTGAATGTGGCTTACAGCCTGACGGACAAGCAGCAGGTGAGGGTGGCTTACGGACGGTCGGTGAACCGCCCCGAGTTCCGCGAGGTAGTGCCCTACGTATATTACGACTTTACGCTCGATGCCAATATCACCGGAAATGTGGATCTGAAGAATGCCTATACCAACAGCGTGGATCTGCGTTACGAGTTCTACCCTTCGCCGGGCGAGACGGTTACGGTAGGCGGTTTCTATAAATACTTTGCAGACCCGATCGAGCAGACTTACAACGAAGCTGGTTCCGGCCTGCAATATACCTATCATAACGCCGACCATGCCAGGGCTTTCGGGATAGAGGTGGATATAAAGAAGCACCTCGACTTTATCGGCCTGAAGGATCTGAGCTTTGTCTTCAACGGCGCTTATATCCATAGCAAGGTCTATTTCCCGGAAGGGGCTTTCGAGCGCGACCGGGCCATGCAGGGGCAGTCGCCTTACCTGATCAATACCGGGTTGTTCTACCAGCATGACGACAAGGGGCTGTCGGCCTCGGTGCTCTACAACCGCATCGGCAAACGTATCGAGACGGTCGGCGTGCCGGCGCAGAACCCGAACGACGACATTCCCGACATCTACGAAATGCCCCGCAACTCGCTCGACCTGAGTTTCTCGAAGAGGCTGGGTAAATATGTGGAGGTGAAAGCCGGTATCAAAGACCTGCTGAATTCGAAGATCGAATACAAACAATTCCTGGAGCTGACAGACGGTGCCGGCGCGAAACGGGAAGTGGAACAGCTGGTGCGCAGCTACCGTCCGGGCGTGACTGTCAACCTGGGGGTATCCGTCAAGTTTTAATTAGTATCACTTATATACAAACTAAATTAGTTTTATTATGAACAAGTTTTTATTGAAAGGTGTGGCCGCCATGTTGTGCATGGCCACAATGTTTGGAAGCGTAGCATGTAGCGAGGATGATCCTGTGTCCGGAGGTGAAACACCGGAAACGAAAGATGTTATACTGGAGAATGAAATAACGTCTGATATGACTTTGAAGGCAACGGACAATAACCTGCTGAGAGGTTTCGTATACGTGACCGACGGTGTGACGCTGACGATCGAACCGGGTACGGTGATCAAAGGCGAGAAAGCCACCAAAGGTTCCCTGATCGTTGAACCGGGCGGTAAGATCATTGCCCAGGGTACGGCCGAGAAGCCCATCGTCTTTACTTCCGACCAGGCTGCCGGTTCGCGTGCGTATGGCGACTGGGGTGGCTTGATCCTGTGCGGTAATGCGCCGGTGAATGCCACTTCCAAACCGCAGATCGAAGGGGGGCCGCGTACCAGATACGGTGGCGATCAGCCGGAAGACAACTCGGGTATCGTGAAGTATGTACGTATCGAGTTCGCCGGATATCCGCTGGAACCGAACAAGGAGATCAACGGTCTGACTTGCGGTGGGGTAGGTAGCGGCACGACATTGGAATATATCCAGGTGGCTTTCTGTGGCGACGACTCTTTCGAATGGTTCGGCGGCACGGTGAATGCCAAGCACCTAATCGCTTACAAAGGCTGGGATGACGAGTTCGATACGGATTATGGTTATAGTGGTAAGTTACAGTTCCTGCTGGGCGTTCGCGACCCGAAGGTGGCCGATACATCCAAGTCTAACGGCTTCGAGTCGGACAATGATGCGAATGGTTCGGGCAATGAGCCGCTCACAAACCCTATCTTCTCCAACGTGACCCTGATCGGCCCGTTCTATGGCGAGTCGGCCGGCAAAGCGGAAAGCGATATCCTGTATAATACGGAAGATGCCGCCAACGGTGCGAAGGGTGGACAGTTCCAGGCTGCCATGCATATCCGTCGCAACTCGGCACTGAATGTCTACAACTCTGTCTTCACAGGCTGGCCGTATGGCTTGTATCTTCAGACTGCGAATGCGGGAGCTACGGTTAAGAACGTGATCTTCGCCGGAATGTGGGAGAACTTCAAGGATGATGCCAGCCAAAGTTACTTCGAAACAAACGGCCTGAACAACCAGGTATATGCTTCCAGCAAAGACCTGATCGCCACGAATGCCGATTACTCTTCCGTTGTAGTAGATAAGATCGCCGGTGCCGACTTCTCCGATGCCGCCCTGACCGATGCTTACTTCGACAAGGTATCTTACAAAGGCGCTTTCGACGGAACGAACGACTGGACAAAAGGTTGGGCTAACTGGGATCCGCAGAATACAGCTTATTAATCACTATGATAAGGAAACTATTAGTCGCTTCTACACTGATTGCCGGAAGTACCCTGGCTATCCGGGCAC
Source organism: Parabacteroides sp. HGS0025 (assembly GCF_000969845.1). Classification (NCBI taxonomy): domain Bacteria; kingdom Pseudomonadati; phylum Bacteroidota; class Bacteroidia; order Bacteroidales; family Tannerellaceae; genus Parabacteroides; species Parabacteroides sp. HGS0025. The sequence continues at coordinate 4,030,309 of NZ_KQ033902.1, read as the reverse complement.
AGGATCTGGTACTCAGTGAAGGGCAATATTATACGGATGCCACGCAGACAACCCCTTACACCGGACGCTATACCGAGTTCTACGACGACGGTATGCTGAAGATGGAGTTGTTTCTGAAAGACGGCCGCCCCGAAGGTACGTATGTCATTTATTATCCGGACGGAAAAATAGCTGAGGTTCGTTCCTATTACCAGGGAGTCTTCCACGGCGAATGGCGTACCTACAATGAAGCGGGAAGCCTGGTCGGTCTGGCCTCTTACAAGGACGGACAGAAAGATGGCCCCTGGCGTATCTGGAATGATAAAGGCGTGCTCCGCTTCGAAATGTTCTACACCCGCGGCAAGAAAAGCGGCGTTTGGCGAACATGGGATGATGAAGGGGGGTTGCTGACGGAAGAAGAACAGAAATAAGAAGATAACAGACCTCGTAGGGGCGGATTTCAAATCCGCCCTTTGGGGTCATATATTTATTCTTCCCCTTCTTCAGGCCCGAAATCGAACTCGAAATCGAATCCGTCCCCTGCACCGGGTTCGGTAAACTGCTCCAGTTCGCGGCGGTCTTTCTTCGTGGGGCGACCCATACCGCGGGCACGATCCACAAAGCCGGAGATACGGTTCATTTCCAGGATCTCGTATTGATCCGGAGTCGTTACATTCTCCATATAATCGGGAACCAGCTTGGCTCCCATGCGGCGTTCCGTCAGGGCCAGCACTTTGAAGGAGAAGGTGATCGGCGGTTTACGCACCTGTATGACATCACCTACCTTTATCATGCGCGAAGCCTTCACATTCACGCCACCGATCATTACCCGGTTCTTCTTGCAGGCTTCTACCGCAATAGTCCGGGATTTAAAGATGCGGACAGCCCACATCCATTTATCTATTCGTACTTCATTCATACTATTACTTATTTGTTATTGAACTGGTTCATGGTGATCTGTACACCCGCCAGGCAAAAACTCTTGACAATCTCTTCCGCACGTTTCAGCTTTTCGGGCATGAGTTCCAGCTCTGCGGGAGGAAATTTACCCAATACATAGTCGATCTGTCCGCCACGGGGGAAGTCGCTTCCTATGCCGAAACGCAGGCGGCAGTATTCCTGTGTGCCGAGAATTTGCTGTATATTCTTTAATCCGTTATGACCCGCATCGCTCCCTTTGGGCTTCAAGCGTAAGGTACCGAAGGGGAGAGCCAGGTCGTCTACTACAACCAGGAGGTTCTCGACGGGGATGTTTTCTTTTTGCAACCAGTAGCGTACGGCATTGCCGCTCAGGTTCATAAATGTGTTCGGCTTGAGCAGTATCAGGTCACAGTTCTTCACCCGCATCCGGGCGATCGCGCCATAGCGTTCTTCCGTAAAAGGGACGCCGGCATCTTCGGCCAATGCATTTACCACACGGAAACCGATATTATGACGCGTTCCCCAATATTCAGGGCCGATATTACCAAGTCCGGTTATCAGATATTTCATAATTCTTTATTGTTATAATGATAAAGGGAAGAACATTCAGCTGAATATCCTTCCCTTTTATTTCTTTATCAAAGCCGGATCATCCTTTAAGGAATAACCGGAAACTTTAATTGACTAATTAGTTCGCCTTAGCCTGAGCACCACGAGCGGCACGAGTCAACTGAACGGCGCAAACAACAGCGTTCTTTGCATTCATCAGTTCCAGACCTTCGAAGTGTAAAGAGCCAACCTGCATAGATTTACCTAAGCCCAGGTGATCTACGTTGATAGTCAGTTTTTCAGGGATCTGAGTATAAATAGCTTTCACTTTCAGCTTTCTCATACGTAATGTCAGCTTACCACCGGCTTTAACACCTTCAGCGTGACCAGTCAGAACAACAGGAACTTCCATTGCAACCGGCTTGCTGTCAGAAACTTCCATGAAGTCCATGTGCATGATAGCGTCAGTTACAGGCTGGAACTGGATATCTTTAACGATAGCCATTGTCTTTTTGCCGTCGATGCTTAATTCTACTGCGAAGATTTCCGGAGTATAAACCAGCTTACGTACAGAGTCTACTGTTACAACGAAGTGAGTTACTTTTTCGCCACCGTATAATACAGCAGGGATTTCCTGATTTTTACGCAAAGCTTTCAAAGCTCTTTTCTGATCGGCAGAAGTAGAAGCTACTTCTCTACCTTTTCCTTCTAATTGGAATGTTTTCATTTTCTTAATTTAATTGTGTTACTCAAAATTAGTGCTTCCTAATTTCCCATCACACGTACGGGGGTTAAAAGCGGTGCAAAGGTAAAGTTTTTATCAATACGTTCCAACAGTCTCCTGAATATTTTTTATATCCAGCAGATTACGGGAGAGGAGCAATGCTTCCGTATCGTCCCAAAGCCGGCCTTGCAGGGGGTGCCGGCGGATACGTTCCGCCAGTTTTTTCTCTTTGCAGTTGGCATAACAGCACCCGGTCTTACCGCTTACATCTGCCGACCGGGCCAGGTAAATGGCAGTGGCGGCACCCTGTTCCGGACTTTTGATGAAGGGGCGGAACAGAATATCGGTCAGCGGATCGAACCAGGCCTGCATCGTGATCATATTGGTACTGACAATTCCGGGGTCGGCCGCATTGACGGTAATGCCCCGGTCTTTCACCCGTTCGGCCAGCTCGCGGGTGAAAAGCAGTAACGCCAGCTTCGTGTTCCCGTAGACCGCTATCCGGGAGAAACGCCCGTTCTTCCCCTTACTGAAAAAGTCGGCCTCTATCTTGCCGATGGCATAAGTGCAGGACACCGTATTGACGATACGCGTACCCTCATGCATCAGGGGGAGGAGTTGCCGGGTGAGCAGGTAAGGGCCTGCATAATTCACGCTGACAATGGTTTCGAGCCCGTCTTCCGTTCGGCGTACCGGGGTGGTGAGCACGCCGGCGTTGTTCATCAGCCGGCTCACCGGGCGCCCTTCGGCCAGCAGCCTGTCTGCAAATGCCTTGACGGAAGCCAGCGAGGCGAGGTTTATCTGCCGGATCTCGATCCGGTCGTTGCCTGTATCCTTTTTGATCCGGTCGCAAAGAGGGCGGGCTTTCTCCGGTTCCTTGCAGGCCATGATCACCGGATAGCCTTCGCGGGCCAGCGCTTCCGTGATCACCTGTCCCATGCCGCCGTCTGCTCCGGTTATAATGGCTAATCCCTTTTCCATTATTTATATTCCAATTTATCTATTTCTTTAATGATACTTTTCGGTAGGTTCTGCATATGCTTGTGGCAAGCCATTTCGAGCGAATACATGCGGGCGATGCAATAATTGCTGTGTCCGCAGTCGCAACGGGCCTGCTCGTCTTCCTTCATACGGTTGACGAATGCCGGATCGTTCAACAGGGCGCGTGCCATGCTGACGAACTCGAAGCCATGCCCCAGCACCTCGTCTATCTTTTCGCGTGAGACAAGTCCGCCGACATAGACCAGCGGCATTTTTAGGGCTGCCCTGAACTTCAACGCATCTTCCAGGAAATAAGCTTCCTTGAACGGTTCGGTCGGTATCATCAGGTGCCCGGCCATCCGTACTCCGAGAGGCAGCCATCCGAAAGGCATATAATGGGTCATGGTGCGGATCGGCATGGCGCCGCGCATCACGTACATCGGGGCACGGCTCACAAATCCGCCACTGAGTATCAGGGCATGTACGCCGCATTCGTTTTGCAGGGTACGGGCTACTTCCAGCGTCTCGTCTGTCTCCATGCCGCCTTTGAAGCCGTCGCGCATATTCATCTTGACCAGGACGGCCATATCCGATCCGGCCGCTTTCATCACCTCTTCCATGCACATCTTCATGAAACGCATCCGGTTTTCGAGGCTTCCGCCGTATTCATCTTTCCTGTGGTTGGTGTAAGGGGAGAGGAACTGGCTGATCAGGTAACCATGTCCGGCATGCACTTCCACGGCATCCATGCCCGCCTCACGTGCCAGGTGGATGGCCTGCCCGAAAGCTTTGGCCATAGCGGCGATCTCCGATTGGTGCATCCCCCGGACGAAAGTAGGCGAGTAGAGGTTGAAGCCAGTGGATGCCGAGATAGGGGTGCAGCCGCATATCTTCTTATGCGACATATTCCCGCAATGGCCGATCTGGATGGAGGCCGCAGCCCCTTCCCGGTGGATGGCATCGGTAATCTTTTTCAGTCCCGGAAGGATATCGGGACGCAGCCACAACTGACGTTCGAAAGACAGTCCGCTCTGTGTGACGGCGGCATAAGCCAGGGTCGTCATGCCGACCCCTCCGGCGGCTACGGAAGTGTGATAGTCATATAACATTTCCGACGGGGCGTTACCCGGGCACATGCTCTCGAAAGCGGCCGCCCTGATCGTCCGGTTGCGGAGTGTTAGCGGGCCGATCGTGGCCGGGGTGAATAGTATAGATTCTTTGTTCATAATATATAGCCTGTAAAATTGACCGTAAAGGTAAAAAAAAACCGCAATCCGCCGTATCTCCGGAAGGAGATAAGCGGCGGACTGCGGCAAAAAACAACATGAAAACAACCTTAAGAAGCTATCTGAAGCCTACCCTAATCCGAAGGGATAGCTTCAAACAGAGGATCAGCCCCTGCCGGGCCAGCCGGCACAGGACGCGGATAAGATCTGGTAATTTCAGGCTTTTCAGCATCATCCGGTGAAGGTTTAAAGTGAAACAAAAAGTTAAGTAAAGCCAGAATGAACTCGATAATTCGCTTGAATTTGGACATGGTGGTACTATTTAATGTAAGTGATTTTACGAAAGCATCTCGATAACCGCCTGTATTGTTGCGGCGATATCGACCAGGCTTCGGCGATACGTTTCGCGGTCGTCGCCGTTCAGTTCGCTGATGTAGGGACTGTAGGCAATCTCGCGGGCGTAGGCCGTCAGGTCGTGGCTCACCTGCCAGGCAGAGCGGTAGTTGTTGCGGATCAGGCGGGCGAAGTCGAGGAACGAATTCTCGCGCGTGTCGTACCGCCGGAAATCCAGCGAGTAACCGGTGGTGCGGACGGCCGTCTTTCCACCATGCCAGTACTCGTTGCTACAGCCGTAGGCTGTCAGGCCGAAGAAGTTACGGCCGGCGGTGGCCAGGTTGCTCGTGCCCCAGCCACTCTCGAAAGCCGCCTGCGAGAGGATGGCCAGCGGGTTCATGTTGAAAGCAGCTCCCGCCGACACGGCGGCCGGCAGGGAGTCTTTGACGAAGCGGATTTGTTGAGCTGTCATGATAATTAGTAATTGATAATTAATAATTACTCGATGACGGGGCGATCGTCTTCGCCGCCACCGGGCGTTTCTTCTTTGCCGGTAGAGCCGGAGCTGATGCGCTCGAAGCTCACCTTGTCCAGTATCTCCTTCAGTGCGACGCTGGGGCGGAACACGATGCGGGGCTTACGGATCAGGGTGGCCTTGAACTCCTCTGTAGTCGGCGTTCCCCCGCTGCCTGCATTGATCTGGAAATTTCCCAACTCGCCCGCCTGCACAACCTCGCCGCGCAAAAGGGCTTCCTTCAGCACAAACAGCAGGCCATCCATCACCACATGCACGTCGCCCGGCGAAGCCGTTGAATAAGCGGCGATAGAGGTGCACATCTGTTTGTAGCTCATCATCCCGTTACTGTTTACCGAAGCGAAATACTTTTGCGCACCTTCGGGTGCGTCTTTCGACAGGTCCTTACGCAGAACCAATTTATACCTTACTGACATAACATTAAAAGATTAAGGGTTAGTGATCTGTGATTAGTATGATACAAAGATACAACCCCCTTCGCCCTTCATCCGGCCCAATGTTGCCGAAGGCAGCCCAAGTGCGGCATTTGAGGGTATATGAGGGCATTCCGGAAACAAAACGTCCCGTAAAGAGGGGCTGAATCTCCTTACGGGACGAATAAAATATATATTTTATACCTTTTACAGCAGGGCGGCGTATTGGCGTATTTTGCTTAAGCGATCCATGAATGTCTGGTCGTTGCTTGCTTCCTGCATATTATATTTCAATTGCAGGCGCATCAATGAGTCGGCAGGAATATCGAGTGCAGCTTCAAACATCATGGCTGTGGTGGTGGTAAGCGGACGACGTCCGTTCAGCAAGTCGTTGAGCACCTTGTAAGAGATACCCATTTGTTCGGCCAATTTCCGTTGTGAAATTTTCCGGTATTCTATTTCATCCTTCAACACTTCTCCCGGATGGGTCGGGGTATATCCGAATTTTACAGTTGCCATATTCCTTTGTTTATTTATAATGGTTCGACAATTCAATAATGTTACATACGGTGACTACAACCTCGGAAACCACTTTTGTCGTTTTGAATTCTATACGGTATTGATCGTTTACCCTGACCGATTCCAAGCCGGCTTTATCTCCTTCCAGTGCCTTATATTGTAGGGCTTGGTATCTGAAAAGATCTTCTATTGCTGACACCGACTCCAATATATCGATTGTCTTACGGTATTTAGCGACAATCGGGGGCTGAAAGCGGTGTTTCTTATCAGAAGCTTTACCTTCAAGATATAGTTCTTCCAAATATTTCTTATCAAACTTGATTTCCATGTTTCGATTATAATCATCTACGCAAAGGTAATATAAATATTTGAGAGTCCACGATATTTGAGGACTTTTCTCTAGGGTATAGATTTTTGTATTGACGAAATAATTGTATAAAGCTTTAAATATCAACGCCTATATATTTGTTTTTCTCCCTCTTTTTCCTTACCTTGTAAGAGTTAACGAATAGCTGAAAAGTATGGAAGAAACGAGAAATTACACCCGCGTATGGGCCTTTTACGAGCTGGCCCTGTGCTACTTCCCCGAGTCGACGCCGAAGGTGGCTTCCGAGAAGCTCAGGCGGTGGATCAATGAGTCGGGCAACCTGAAAGACAAATTGCTCGCACTCGACTGGAAACCCGGCAAGAAACTCCTTACCCCTCGCCAGTCCACCTGCATTTTTGACCATCTGGGCGAGCCATGACCCGCCCGCGATTGATTACTTAATACACCATGAATTATGGATAATGAAAACGACCAATTATTTTCCTGCTACCGGAAGCTCTACAATCTCCGGGAAGACGGAAAAATGACACTAGTACAGCTGCGCGACGTGATTGCCGGCCCGAAACTGAAGTTGAAAACCCTCGAAATCCGCCGGCTCGATGCCGCAGGGGAAGTGGATAAGACAAGGAAAAAGAAACTGTCGCTCCCGACCTTTGCCGTCTCCTTCCTCTTTCCCGACGAGCGCTACAACGACCAGGCCGCCGAACCCACCGGCTATGTGCTGGTGGATATCGACCAACTGTCGGGGCCCGTGGCCGGCTACTTCGAGCAATGCAAGTCGCTACCCTTCCTCGCCCTGGCCTACGTTAGCGCCCGGGGAAAGGGTCTGCACCTGATCTGCCGGGCCGAGACCGACGCCGCCACACACGCCGACGTCTGCCGCGCCCTCTACGACCTGCTCGAAGCCACCTTCGGAGAACCCGTCGACCGCAACTGCACCGACCTGACCCGCACCAGCCTGCTCTGCTGGGATGCCGGTTGCTACTACAACCCCCGTCCCGAAGTGTTCCGCCTCGCGCAGCCACCGGTAGCCGGCAAACAGTCCCCAACCGCCACCGGCTATCAGCCGCCTTCCGAAGCCGACCGCCTTGCGCTCTACCTCGACCGGGTGGATGCACGCGTCAGCTGGCAGAAAGGACAGCGGCATATGCAACTCGTCAGCCTGGCCTACTCGCTCAACCGGGCGGGGTTCGACCGACTCTCGGTGGCGCAGGCCTGCATCAGCCGCTATGCGCAACGCGATTTCGACGACCGCGAGATCGGCCGTGTGATCGACTCGGTCTACACGAAGTCGCAGGCCGAACACGGCGTGAACCGCCGCGAATACACCCCGCCCGCGCGACCCCTTAGTGACACAAATGCCAATCGTGCCACTAGAGAGGCTCCTTCCGGCCGTAAAACCGACCCGGCAGAGGAACGTTTTGATACTGAAGAAGATAAAAGCCTGACCCCCTTCTTCGACTATGCCCTCTTAAGCCGGGCGCCACAGCTCTTGCAGGACATGCTTCGTCCCGACCTGACCGGACGCCAGCGCGACATCGCACTGGCCGGGGCGCTGGTGGCTTTATCTACAGTAACCCCGCACGTCACCGGCCAGTATCACGGCCATACCGACGCCCCGACGCTCTATCTCTACGTCGTGGCCTCGCCCGGTTTCGGTAAGGGTATTCTCCAGGAAGTGCGCAAAGCCCTGCTTGTCTGGCAGCAGTACATACGCGACAACTCGCGCCTGCGCGTACAAAAGTATGAAGAGGAGCTCGAAGCCTATAACCATCATAACACCGCGGCACGCAAGGCCGGCAAGATCCCCATCCTGTCCCGTCCCCTGGAGGTGAAACAGATGGAGCTCGACATCCCCGGCACCATCACCCAGGCCAAGCTCACCGAGCTGCTCAAAACCAACGAGCATTATCCCGGCCTGATGTGTGAAACCGAGATCGGTATCCTGGTAGATGCCACCGGACAGGAGTACGGCAAATACATCTACCTGCTCAACCAGATCGCACAACACGAAACGATCGGGCGCGGCTCCCTGCAAAACAGTGTCCTCTCCTGCGACTTCCCCCGGATGTCGCTCCTTACCAGCGGCACCTTCGGACAGTTCACCGACCTGATACGCGGCACCGACGACGGACTTTTCTCCCGCTTCCTGGCCTACACCATCGACGAGGCTCCCGAGTGGAAAGACCTGACCGATATCGACGACGATCCCCATACGGGTAGTTACTACCCCGCCTTGGGCGAACGTATCAAACTGACTGGTATCTTCCTCGACGAACATGAGACCTTTGTCTGCTACACCGATGCACAGCGCAAACGGCTGAACCGCCGCTTCAGTGCCATGTCGAAAAAAGTGCGCTGGTTCAAGGGCGACGACGAGCTCAGTGTGATTCACCGTCTGGGGAATATGCATTTCCGCATCTGTATGCTGCTTACCGCCCTGCGCAAGGCCGAGGCTGGGAGCGAGGTGGAGAAGGTACGTGTGCTGGATGTCGATTTCGATTTGGCGATGATGTTTGTCCTCACTTTCCAGAAACATATACAGGCATTGGCTTCGTTGTTGCCATCCGGAAAGATACGGGACGAGTTTGTCGATTCCGACGATTACGAACGGTTCTACCGGTGTCTGCCCGACAGCTTCCCGACGTCGGAAGCGATCGCCGTGGGCGACTCGGCAGGCGTGAAGGAGCGGACGGTGAAACGCTTGCTAAAACGTTGGAGCAATGATGGTTTGCTGGTACGTCTCTCACGTGGCAATTACCGCAAAGGCGACTGCCGGCTCGACGATTGACCTACGTTAGTGTCTATTGGCACAAGTGGCATTAGTGTCACTAATGACCCGGAAAAGCGCAAGTTTTTCTGTCAGAAAGTGCACGGTTTCATCCGAAAAAGCGTACGGTTTTAGGAAATGACTTGCTGGAAGTGTTATTTTTGAAGTTATATAGCTTTATTGCCTAGCAAAGTGAAATGACTAGATTAAATGATCGTTTTTTCTCGCCATGAATTTGCAACAAAAGTAATCAAACCTTTTTTTCTCTCCAAATCTTATCAACAGAAAGATTTTCAATACATTGAATATCCATTTTTCTGAAAATACAGCTTTATCATGTAACCTCTTGAAAGTGACTATAAAAAACGATCGTTTTTTATAGTCATACTTATTTTGTTAAAAATAAAAATGTGCTGATATACAGTGGTATACGTTGGTTAATTGCCAATGAGGTTCACTTACTTCCTCCTGAAATGGATAGGGAGTGTGTAATATTCGAATATCTAACAATAAATTATTAATAATTATGATGAAACATCTATTATCATTACTCATTCTTTGCACCATCCTTTTACCGGCCGGAGCAGCAGAGACAACGTACACGCGAACGTACGATATTAATGCCGGGTCTGTGACTATCGATGCTGCCGGTACTTACCTGATAACAGGTACAGGGGCAAAAACAACAAACACGATCAAGGTCAACGCATCAGGCCAAACAGTGAACATCACGATCCAAAGCATACATATTGAAGCTGACTTTTCTGTCGGTTCTCTTTTTGAGATTATAGAAGGAGCGGTAAACTTAACGTTGTCCGGAACTAATATTTTAAGAGTGACGGGGGATGGAGAGTACGGGAAAGAAAAAGCAGCCTTGCATATTTCCGAAAACCAGTCGCTCACTATAACGAAAGAAAGTGACGGGGCAAGCCTGACGGTGGATATGGGAAATGTCTGGGCGAGTGCCATAGGTGTAAACTATGAAGAGTTTACTTCTCTAAACTTTTATGGAGATCTAACTATAAATGGTGGGGCAATAACTGCTATAATTCCGGCATATGTTCCGGCAATAAGCGGTTCTAATATTACTATTAACGGAGGATATATTGTGGGGGATGTAAAAGAAAGTAACTTTGACGGGCGCGCTCTCCAGAGTTCTAATAAAATAAAAATAACGGGCGGAACTGTTATTGGTAAATATGGAGATTACCCGGGTTATATCGACGGGGGCGTTCCAACTATTATCATCGGTGGAAGCGTATGGGCAAGCATGGATAATGTGTACTCTAATTTTCAAGACGAATCAAACAACAAAGTGGTTATGAAAGAGGTTGAAGCCTCCTCTACCGGAGTCAAAGTGACAGGGCTGGATGGTGCTTCCGGTTACGCGACTGATGATATGTATGCTGATGAAAACGGTAAAGTGTACGTATGGCTGCCCGAAGGTAGCGAGGCCCCTACTATTACCACTAGCGTCGACCCGTCTTCATCCAATCTGACCGTTACGAAAAACGGTACAGTCTGGAACGACTATGCGCACGAATATACAATAATAAATAAAGAAACGTCGGCTGCTCTTTCGCGGATCATTGGCGGGAAAGTCTATTGCTATGACCTGGAAGATAAAACGTATACCTTCTTCGATGGTGTTCTGATTTCGCGAACGGATATAACTGTTAGCGGCGGCGCGGCAACCGTCGGTTATTTATCTGCCACGTTCGATACGCAGGGAGGATCGGCTGCTCCGGAGGAACAACTGTTCTTCCCGGGTGCGAAGGTGAACCGCCCTGTCGATCCGACAAGAGAGTTCTATGTTTTCAAAGACTGGACGACGGAAGCCGGAAAGGCGGAAAAAGTGTGGGATTTCAATACGGTTCCAACAGGGGGGACTTCCCTTTATGCTCTTTGGGTAGCCAACAAGATCGCACTTAAAGGTGATGTGAGCCGGGAAATAAAAGGTACCTATGGTGAGGCTGTTTCCGAATATAAACTTTCTACCCTGATAGACGACTCCGACAACTCGGGAGCGAAAACATATTCCGTAAAAGAGGGGAGTGTATTGCCTGCCGGTCTGACACTTTCCGGCGATAAGATAACAGGTACTCCCACAGCCGCCTGTACCGATAAAAAGGTGACTGTCACTATCACAGCCGTCAACGGCGAAACAGCCGATGTGGAACTGACATTCAATATAGCCCGGGTAACACCGACTCTCACGTTGAATGGTAAAACGGCTTATTATACCGGCGAATATATCCGTATCGAAGCTATTCCCGGCAACGTATTGAGTGCGGATCAAGAGGCTTTCCTGAAGGCTGTGCAATATACGTATGTATTACAGCCGGGTAATGCTCCTGCCCCAAAAGCGGAAACAGCCGATAAGTGTGTGATCGAGGTTGGCGAATATAAGGTCACTGCCGTTTACCCGGAAAGCGACAACTACAGCTCTGCTTCTTCCTCCGAAGCTACTCTGACAATCAATGCCTATACTCCCGATGCCGGAATAAAAACGACCGTGGAGGCGACGGAAGGGGATAACAGCTGGTATACCGGCGAAATTAAGTTCAATGCTCCGGCCGGCCATCAGGTTTGCTTGTTGGAAGCCGAACCGTTGGTTTCCGATCCGGTGGTGTCGGCTGCCGGCCTGTTGCGTTCCGGCAAAGCGGCTTTTGCATGGGACGACCATTTCACCTGGACAAACGATGGTGAGTTCTCTATCAGTTATCTGCTGAAAAGTACGGCGGCCGATGCTACTCAAGGAGCTGTTTGTACCGATCGCCAGGCTATCACCGTGAAGCTCGATAAATCGGCTCCTGTGATTAGTGCGCCGCAGGGGTCGGGAAAAACAATTTCGGTTACTGTCACTGATAATATCAGTGGTATTGCTTCTGTCGAATGCAAACTGGACAACCTGGTTCAAGTAATATCAGGGTTGAATGCCGGTGATAAGTCGTATGTCTTGAACCTCCAGTCGGAATATGGTAATCATACGCTTTATCTCAAGGTGACTGATCGGGCCGGTCTTGTTGCGGAGCAGACTGTAACAGTGAAGCTGGAAGAGTCTCAACCGGAAACGCCGTCTATTCCGGATACTCCTTCGACGACTTACACGGTTATATTGCCGCAGGTGGAAGGAGCAGTGACTGATCCGGTAGCCGGTAGTTACGAGATCGAATCGTGGAGTGATTTCCATTTCACCTTGACACTCGATGAGGAGTATAGCCAGTCAGTCCCGGTTGTCGCTACCGACCGTGGCGAGACGATTGAGCCGCGTAGTAGTGACGGTACATACATTATCAAGCAGGTACGCCAGCCGATTGCGATCACTATCACTGGTATTGTGAAGAATCCCGACCCGGTAGCCAACGGACAGGTGGCAGCGGATGCAACGCAGGTCTGGACTTCGGGCGCTGTTCTCCATATCCATCTGCCGTCGCCCGAAGCGGTAGCGATCTATACTTTTACAGGCCGCCTGTACAAAGCATACAGCACCCTTTCCGACGACACCGCGCTCTGGTTGCCGCAAGGTAATTACATTGTCGTGACTGGCGGGGAACGGTTTAAGGTGCAGGTAGGAAGGTAATGTGAGACATAGGCAGTAACAAGAAGGGGACGTATCAGTAATGATACGTCCCCTTCTGCTTTGAAATTTACATGAACAACATCAATATCAGCTGCGTCGATATCACCCGGATAAACATGGACAACGGGTAGACAGTGGCATACGAAACGGAGGGCTCGTCGCCTTCTACCGTTGTGTTGGCGTAGGTGAGGGCCATCGGGTTGGCCATACTGCCGCAGAGCATTCCCACGTTGTGCCCATAGTCGAGCTTGAAGAACCGGGCAGCTATGAACCCGACGATCAGTACCGGAACGATGGTCAGCAGGAAGCCCAGGCCGATCCATAGCAGACCTTCGGCACGGAAGACCGTTTCGAAGAAGTGGGCACCCGAGTCGATACCCAGTCCCGCCAGGTAAATGACGATACCCAGCTGGCGCAACATCAGGTTGGCGCTCATGGTGGTATAGGTGGTCAGGTGGAAACGGGGGCCGAAAGCACCCATCAGGATACCAACGATGATCGGGCCGCCGGCGATACCCAGTTTCACGGGAGTACTCATACCCGGCAGCATGATAGGCAGCGAACCCAGCAATACCCCCAGGGAGATACCGATGAATACGGCCAGCAGGTTCGGGTTGTCGAGACGCTTGATCTCGTCGCCTAGTATTTTTCCGACATTGTTCACGGCATTCTTTTCGCCGACGATAGTCAGGCGGTCGCCGATCTGCAGGCGCAGGTTAGGGTCGGCAATCAGGTCGATACCCGCACGGTTTACGCGGGTGATATTGATGCCGTAGAGGTTACGCAGGCGCAACGAGCCCAACTTGACGCCGTTCACCCGGTTGCGGGTCACGACGATGCGGCGGGAGACGAGTTGCGAGTCGATCGCGTTCCAGTCGATATCTTCCTTGTTCCAATCCACATTCTCCTGTTCCCCGAAAAGCGTCTTGATGGCTTCCACATCCGATTTGATGGAGATAATGAGCAAGTGGTCGTCCTGTTTCAGCAATGTATCCGAAGTAGGGATGCTCACCTTGCCGTTGTGCCATACGCGGGAGATAACGAAGTGTTTCTCCGTCAGCTTCATGATGTCTTTGATGCTCTTATTGTAGATGGCAGGGTTGCTGATATGGAACTCGGCCACGTTGGTCGTGGTGTCTTTTTGTTCTTTGCTATGGTTCTCGTTCTTGTCGGCAAAGAGCTTCTTCATGATGATAATGGCGAGTATCACCCCTACCACTCCCAGAGGATAGGCAACGGCACAAGCCAGCGCCATGTCGGTCACGATCTTTGTGCTGGTAGGGTCTACCTGCAAGAGAGCTTGCTGGGCGGCACCGAGGGCAGGGGTATTAGTTACCGCACCGCACAGGAGCCCGACCATATTAGGGAGTGAGACGCCCGTCGTCCAGTGTAATACAAGGGTGAGAATCAATCCCAGCAGAATGACCCCGAGCCCCATCATATTCATCGCCACCCCCCCTTTCTTCAGGGAGGAGAAGAATCCGGGGCCTACCTGTAGCCCCAGTGAATAGACGAACAGAATCAGGCCGAAGCTCTGGGCGAAGTAAAGCATATCTTTATTTACGACAATGCCGAAGTGCCCGGCCAGAATACCGGCAAAGAAGACAAAGGTGATACCCAGCGATATACCGAATATCTTCTGCCTTCCCAAGAATAGTCCCACGGCCGAAACCAATGAGATGATTATTACTGCCTGCAACATTGTCGGCTCTAAAAAAGCTTCCTGTAACCAATCCATACAAGTGTGTTTAATAAAGGTGCAAAGATAGGAGTTTAATTTTGATGTCTGTTATTTCTATTCTAGTTATCTTTGACTACTCAAAAGAGAACGTTGATTTATGTCATTAAAAGTTATACATACCGCCGACTGGCATCTCGGCCAAACCTTCTTCGGCTACGACCGGGAGGAGGAGCACGATGCTTTCCTGTCCTGGCTGACCGATACCCTGACCGAACAGCAGACGGATGTCCTGCTCATAGCGGGGGATGTGTTCGATGTGGCCAACCCGTCCGCTTCGGCGCAACGGCGTTTCTTTCATTTCCTGAAGGAAGCGAACCGGCGCAATCCGCATTTGCAGATCGTTGTCGTTGCCGGCAACCATGACTCGGCCGCCCGGCTGGAATCCCCGATCCCTTTGCTGGAAGAGCTGAATACCTCTATTGTCGGCCTGATCCGGCGGACGGAGACAGGGGAGATCGATTTCGACTCGCTTCTTATCCCTTTATATAATAAGGAAAGGGAGCGGGAGGCCTGGTGCCTGGCAGTCCCGTATCTCCGCCAGGGGGATTATCCGGCTTCGGAAGAGGGGCACGATACTTATATCGCCGGTATAAACCGTATGTACCGGCAGTTGTACGACTATGCCGATGCCAGGCGCAAGCCCGGTGAAGCCCTCCTGGCGATGGGGCATCTGCATGCCACCGGTGCCGAATTGTCGGACGACGACCGCAGCGAACGGATCATTATGGGCGGGCTCGAGTCTGTCTCTTCTGATACATTCGACGAGGGTCTGGCCTACACCGCGCTGGGGCATATCCATAAGGCGCAGCGCATCGGAGGGAGGGAGAACCTGCGTTATTCCGGCAGTCCGCTGCCGATGTCTTTCTCGGAGAAAAACTACCGTCATCAGGTTGTAGCCGTTACGCTGGAGAACGGGTGCCTGTCGGAGATCATTCCGGTGCCTGTCCCTTTACTGACGGACTTGCACCGGATACCGCAACAGCCTGCACTGTCGGAGGAGGTGATCGCACAGTTGGCGGAACTGCCTCTTGCCGGGACGGAAGGCTACGAAGACCCGAACCGCTGGCCTTACGTGGAAGTGCGTGTCCTGATGACCGAGCCTGATCCGGGCTTTCGCCACCGGGTGGAGGAGGTGCTGGCCGATAAGGCTGTCCGCCTGACTTCAATCGTCCCGTCTTATCCGAAACGGGAGGACGACGATACGGTACGTCCGCTTACCTACGGCGACCTGCAACGTATCGATCCGCTGGATATGCTGAAGCATGCCTTTACCAATAAGTATGGCGGCGAGTTGCCGGAAGATATTGAATCATTGTTTAAAGAAGTAATGAGGGAGGTTTCCTTATGAAGATATTAGCTATACGGGGGCGTAACCTGGCTTCGCTGGAAGGAGAGTTTGAAGCTGATTTTACGTCCGAGCCGTTATTATCTGCCGGGATCTTTGCGATCTCGGGCCCTACCGGTGCCGGTAAATCAACGATACTGGATGCGATGTGCCTGGCATTATTTGCCCGTACGCCGCGTACAGACCAGGCAAAAGAGAACAATGTGAAACTGCGGGATGTGAATGAGGAGGTGCTCCCCCAGAGCGACCCCCGCTTTTTGCTGCGCAGGGGGACGGCTTCGGGGTATGCCGAGGTGGATTTCCTGGCGTTGAACGGACACCGTTACCGCTCGCGTTGGTCGGTGGGACGTGCCCGCGATAAGGAGAACGGACGTTTACAGAGTCCCCGCGTTACATTACATAATATAGATAAAGAGGAAGAGGAGCAGGGAACGCGTTCCGAACTGCAAGCCCGTGTCGTCGAACTGATCGGCCTGACCTTCGAGCAGTTTACGCGTTCGGTCTTATTGGCGCAGAATGATTTTTCCACCTTTCTGAAAGCAGAACAGGGAGAGAAAGCTTCCCTGTTGGAGAAGCTGACGGGGACAGAGCTCTATTCTGCTATCTCGCGAACGATCTTTGAAAAGAATGCCGTAGCCAAAGAGGCCTACGATAAGATACAGGCCCGTATTCAGGGAATCGAACTGCTGACGGAGGAGGTGGAACAGGAGTTGCAGGCCCGCCTGAAGGAGTCCGAAGCTTCTCTGCTGGCGTTGGAAAAGGCGAAAGCCGAACAACAGACATTGCAGGAAGCTGTTAAATCGACCGAGCAGCAGATCGCTACCCGGCAGACCCAGCAGAAAGACGCTGCCGCTAAACTGGAAAAGGCGACCGAACTGCTGAATGCCGCCCGGAAGGATTACGAACAGGGATTGGTCGAGGAGCAACGTTCCGAATCGGAGTTCAGGGCTTTGCAACAGGAGTTACAGCAGGCTCGCGGACTGGATGTCCGTCTGGACGCTGCCGCCCGTTCCGTGGCCGATACCGAAACACGTCTGCGGGAGGCATTGGCACGGAAAAAGGAGGGCGAAGATAAGTTGAAAGCCGCCCAAACCCGTCAGCAACAAAGTACGGCGGAGATCGCGCGGTTAAGCGAATGGCGCGAACGTTATCGTAGTAAGGAGAGCATCGCCGAGCAGTTAACGGCTTTGCTGTTGCATCTCGATGCTGCTTCCGCTGCCCGTCAGGCTATCGAAAAGGCCGGTAAAACGATTGCGACGACAAAACAAACGGCCGAGCGTTTGGTAGCCCAGTTGGCTACTATCCGGCAGGCAGCGGAGACGAAGCGTGCACAGCTTCAAAAGACAGAGGAGATAATCGTCCGCTCGGAAAAGGAATTGAAGGCGCTGGATATTGCAGCGCTCGATAAGCAGATAGAGTCTGTCCGCCTGGAACGTGAAAACCTGTTGATCGAACAGGCACGGCAGGCGGCCAGCGGTGATGTGCTCGAACTGCGGAAGAAGTTGCAGGAAGGTTCTCCTTGTCCGGTATGCGGTAGTACGCACCATCCAGTGGTTACGC
This sequence comes from Parabacteroides sp. HGS0025, assembly GCF_000969845.1. Taxonomy (NCBI): domain Bacteria; kingdom Pseudomonadati; phylum Bacteroidota; class Bacteroidia; order Bacteroidales; family Tannerellaceae; genus Parabacteroides; species Parabacteroides sp. HGS0025. The sequence goes on along the minus strand of NZ_KQ033902.1, from coordinate 4,012,802 downwards.
ATCCGGCAGTGACTGAAGTACCGAAAGTCATCGCAGCACTGACCTTGCAACTCGAACAACTGAATGCCCGTAAAACAGCCTATGCCGGCAGTGAAAAGCAACTGAACCAATTGCGCCAGCAACTCCTGCAACTACATAAGGAACTGACCGAAGCCGATCATACCCGTACCGATTTGCAGGGACGTCAGAAGCTGGCGGAAACCCAGATCGCCCGGGAGGAGGCGATCCGTGCCGAAAGTCAGGAAACCCTTGCCAAATCATTGTCGGCCGCCAACCGTCTTTTCGGTAACGACGACTGGCAAAGAGGCTGGCAGCAAGACCCGGACTCTTTCCGCGATACGTTGACGACCTTCGCCCGTCAGTGGCACGACAATACGGAAAAACTTCAGCAGCTGCAACGGGAGCAAAGCGCCCAAAAAGCGGAATACGAATCATACGCCTCTTTCCTGCCTTCGCTTATCAAACAGGTGGAGGAGGTAACGTTGCTTCATGAGCAGAACCGTACGGCTCTGCTGGCTTTGCAGTCGGAACGTGCCCGGCTACTCGGTGGCAAGCCGGCCGATCAGGTGGAGTCAGCCTATACCCGTCGGAAAGAGGTGCTGAAAGAACGGATGAAGCGTTTGCAGACTGTCCAGACTGAACAGTCCGGTATTGCCGACCAACTACGGGGCATTGCCGGACAGATAGCGCAGGATCTGCAAAAGGCTTCCGACGATCTCGTCGTCCGGCAAAAAGCGTTGGCCGATTGGACTGAGGCTTGGAATACTGCTCACGACAATGAGCCGCTGGAACTCCTTCTTCCCCGTATTACCCAGGAAAAGAACGAATATGCTTTCCGCCTGCGTACCCAGGCCGAGAATAAACAGAAGATTGCCAGCCAGCAGGAGGAACTGAATGCCTGTCGCCTGGAAAATGAACGCTGGGCGAAGCTGAATGAGCTGGCGGGCTCAGCCGATGGTGCCAAGTTCCGCCGGATTGCCCAGGGATATACGCTGGACGTATTACTCAGCTATGCAAATGTGCAGTTGCGTGACCTGAGCCGCCGTTACCGGTTGGAGCGGGTGCCTGAAACACTGGCTTTGCAGGTGATCGACCGGGATATGTGCGACGAGATCCGTACGGTGCATAGCTTGTCGGGCGGTGAGTCTTTCCTTGTATCGCTGGCGCTGGCACTCGGTTTGTCGTCCCTTTCTTCCAACCGGATGAAGGTGGAGAGTCTTTTCATCGACGAGGGATTTGGTTCGTTGGATGCCGATACATTGCGTATAGCTATGGATGCTTTGGAAAGCCTGCGCACACAAGGACGTAAGATCGGAGTGATCTCGCATGTACAGGAAATGACGGAACGTATTCCGGTGCAGATACGGGTGAGCCGTGCGGGGAATGGAAGAAGTTTTCTGGAGGTTGTATGAATAAAGTAAAAACAAAAAGAGAATGTGACACTAGACCACATTCTCTTTTTGTTGTAATTGTATCTGACTGTCTTAATAGACTTATTGTAAATCGAGACCTAAGTCGAATGCTTCTGTTGCATCCCAATTAGAGCTGATGGATGTCAATAGCATACCAGCCATAGCCGCTTCAGCCGGAATGATCCCTGCCGTACTCAACATATTCCATATATTTAATAGGTCGGAAGAACCGTCACGCATTTTCATGATCGGATCAAATGTAGCCTTGTCAAGATAAAGATAAGTATGACCGTTCTCTGTCTTTACATTCATCGGTATTCCATTAATAGTCCAATTCTGCAATAAAGCGATTGTTTCATCGCTGATAGGAATTTCAATTCCAAGCATAGTGCCTAATAAACCTTTTAATGTTGCAGGATCACTTGACATGATTTGATTAATGATCCCTGACATACCTTCTGCATCACTGCCCATAACCTGTGTGATGATATTGCCAAGATCCAGTTTCGTATACAACTTTCCATCCTTATGAAACCAATAAGCGAGATGCTTGGGAGCATCCAACCAACCGGAAGTTGGGAAAAGTGCTTCTGCTGTTTCTTTTGCCGGAGACTGGAATATCCAACTGGGGTCAAAGGTGATGCCTTTTCCTTTCATATATTCTGCAGTAATCGTACCGTCAGTACCTAAAGTAACGGAGTTTAATACTTGCGGAAGAAGAATACCGAAAAGACCTCTGAACATTGCTCCGTAAGAAGTTCCGTAATCCGAAGAAGAAGTGACACAAACGTAATTAACATAACCTGCACCGGCAAGTACGGCACTCGGATTTGTATATCCGTTATATTCAAGTTCTCCTGTTGTATAATCTGCCAGATTATATGTTTTAGCCCAACCATTCGGGTCATTCATAACGACCGTTAGTTTCAGCGTCATTACTTCGTCTTTTACAGAGCCGGTATATTCTACGTTTGCATTGGTGGTAGTTGCTGTTCCGGAGAATTCGCTTTTTACCACTTTGATATCAGAGATTGTCGTTGCGTTTTCACCCGGGATAACGTTTGTTAGTGCAAGAGTCCCGTTAGTGCCGCTTGATGCGGAGAATGTTACTTTTTTCCCTGTCAGAGGAGTCTCACCGTATGAGAGTACCAGCTTTTCCCCTTCATAAGTACCTGCCACCTGTTCCCAGCTGTTGTCTATTTCTTCTTCTTTTTTTTCGTCATCATCGCCACAGGCTGTAAATAGACAGATAGAACAGATCAGTGTAAGTAGATACAGTAATTTTTTGCTCATAATAAAGTCATTTAATTAATAATAAGTTTATTCCTTTTAAAACCAGGACAAATTAACTGTTTTACTCCTTACCAGGCAATATCTATTTTAAAGAATGAGTGTTCTATATTTAAGAATGTTGCTTTTTATGTTGTTCTAACTATCTATTTGTTGTTCTGTTTTTATTATTCTTCCATAATGATGCGGAAGCCGACATTGAACGGACGTTGCCACGGATAATACGCTTTGCGGATGGCCGAGGTGGAATACTTCGGACGTTCGCGCCAGGAACCTCCACGTACTACCTTTTGTTCGGAAACTGCCTGATCCGCCTTTTCTTTCAGGGGATAGGGCTCGAAACCGGAGCGAGTCCATTCTGCCACATTGCCGTTCATATCATATAATCCCCACGGATTGGGTTGCATGGAGGCTACGTCTGCCGATATTAAATGATGATCGTTCACCCCTGATTCTTTCGGCAGGAAGTCCCAGAACTTGCGCATCGGATCGTCGGGACGCATTGGCCTGGGGTTCACTCCGGTAACGGCCAGGTCGACAGTGGTACTGTCTGCCAGGTTTTCGTACGCTCCGAAATCTACCTGGCGGTCACCAAACCAGAAGTCGTTTGCCGATCCGGCACGGGCCGCCCATTCCCACTGTGTTTCGGTAGGAAGGTTGACGGTGCATTGGTTCAGTTCTCCTAGCTTCTTACAAAATGCGTTCGCATCATCCCAGCTGACACGGATAACCGGTTGTTTCGGCAGGTTGGCGGCATAACCGGGGGTGGTATGGTCTTTCCAGGTCTGACCGATATAACGGCTGTCGTGTTCGGGGAACAAGGCACCGTATTGTTCGTTGGTGATCTCGGTGGTGCTCATCCAGAAACCTTTCTTAACCTGCGCTTTGAAAGCCGGGGTAGCGGAAGGTTCGCCGTTATCGCCCATTGCAAAAGTGCCGGCCGGGATCCAGACCATATCGAGAGTGATGCCGGGGGCTATAGTCAGTTGCCGGCGATCTTTGTTTGCTTCGGTTTGCTTCTGTACCGCTTCTTCCCGGTTGAAAGGGAAACCTTTTACTTTGACTGTTCTTGCTTTCTTCTTTTCTTTTATAGTATCAGAAGAAGCGGTGGCTCCTGTTGTTCCGTCTGTTTTATTGTTTTCCTTATTCTTCAGCCAGGCTGCATAGTCTTTGATCTCCTGTTGCCAGTCTACACGCACTCCACTGTATTTCTCGGATAATTCCATGCGGCGCTCTATCTGGTTTTGAGGGGCTTCCTTTTTCAGATCCAGTTGGGTGAAAGCGCCGAAGTAAGGAGCGTTCAGGTCAATCCAGGTATATAAGGTCTGCATGTCTGTTTCCGGAACCTTCACTCCGTGGTGGCCTGCTTGCAGGATGCGGATCAGCTCACTGTTATTTGCGTAATATTCGTAAGGCTGAAGAACATAAATATCCGCTTCCGGGCCCTGACGATACACGTAAGGGTGCAGGTTCAGGTAGCTCTGGTCGTAATGCCGTTCCAGTTTGGTCAGGACTCCCCGTTTGTAAGTGACCATCTGGTCTTTGCGGAAGTCCGGCTGCGCGATCGTTCCGTTATGGCAGGATACGCAGTTGCGGTCGAGTACCGGCTGTACTTCCAGGCGGAAGGTGAACGGGCGGATACCACCTTCGGGCACTTCCAGCTTGCGGGGCGTGATGGTGGAGGCTATAGTTCGTTTCGGCATGGCGATGGTATTCTGATCCTCATGGCAACCGGTACAAGATACGATCTCGCCGGGCATGCCGGTCAGCCAGCTTCGCATCCATTGGATAGCGGCACCGTTCTTATCCAACGGCTGGATAGAGATAGGGGTGTTGGCCGGTACTTTGAACATGGCCGATCCGTCTTCTTCTACGGGGACGGTTCCGAGGATGCGCTTGATGTCCCATCCGCTCTGGATGCCCTGGGCATCGTGGTCGGAAGGAGCGAGGATATAGGCATATTCGTAAGCGAAGATACGGAGGGCTTTAATCGTTCCGCGGGGAACACCTTGTGTGCCTTCGCCTTCATAGATATCTTGTATGAATACGGTCGCTTCCTTTTCTCCCGGTTTGATCTTGGAAGGGATGACAGGAGGCGTTTCCGTTTTCTTCAATGGGATAGGGGCGGTGAGGCCTTCGCCCTCTTGTTCGGTGATCAGGGTAAGGTTGTCGAATACGTCGACCAGGTAAATACCCCAGAGTGCATCCGGCCCCGGCTTGCAGGCAACCAGAAAGTATTTTTCATTCAGCGGATAAGGCTTCATGAATTGCGGCCATACCCCTTCCACCATCTCGTCTTTGATGATCGGAACGATGGGACGCTGGCTGAACGGTAATTCCTGTATCATCCCTTTTTCCTCTTTACGGTTCTTGGCCGGATCGAAGATGACCAACCGGCCGGAACGGGCTGTTCCGTGATGGCCGGAGATAATGCCGACAAAGCGGCTGTTGTGTTTGGATAACGGTTTCATATCGAACGTACTGTTCGGGAAGTAGGAACCGCTACCGTAAAGGGCTTTATTCTCTGTCCCGTCCGGATTCATGTGCATCACGATACGGGAGAAGTAATGCGTCAGGTCGGTATATTCCCAGCGGGTGTACATCAGGCGGCCGTTGGGAATAACGATCGGAGCCCAGTTACCGTCCTGGTCGAATGTCAGGCGGCGGATGTTTTTCGTTTCCGGATCGTAGGAGACAAGGTTAGCAACGACATCATCGCCGTGTACGCAAGGTACGCCGTTATAGCCGATATTGCAGGTAGCCACGACTTTGCCATCGGGCAGGTAGTTGGCGTCGCAGAATTCCAGATCTGGTTCGTCGACAACTACTTTTTGGTGAAGACCGGTTCCGTCGGTGTTTATTTCGTAGATCTGCCAGTGGCGGTTTTCATCGAGGGAGGAGAAAAGCAGGCGGTCGGCATCCCAGTGCAGTTGGATATCCGAGAGGGGGACATCTGCTTCCGGTTTATAGATGGTGCGGCTCTCGATAGATCCCCGCAGATTGGATAGCCGGCTGATCTCTGCATCATATCCGCTGCGCCGGCTGGAGAATAAGGAATTGTAGTTGGCATTGGAGGTGCCGAGTGCCGGCCCCATCGCTGTACGCGCCTGATTACCCAGACGGTAACGTGCCACCAGGATATTATCTATATCCAGTAGCGGGTTAGCCAGCAGGATCTCCCTTTTGAGGTCAAGTAATTTTTGTGCTTCGTCGATAGTCCGGCGGGTTGTATCTGTCGATAAATGCCGGCGAACCTGAGGTAATAATGTTTCCAACTCTTCCAGTTTTTGATAGAGTTCCGGTGTTTTGTCGCCCAGCGATGACTTCGTATCGTTCAGGTAGGCACGAATGGCCTCCGGGTTTACCCAATCGACTTGTTCCTGCAATCTGTTTATTTGTAATAGCCGGAGGGAGTCAGCTTCGCCGGCAGCCATACTTAAAACAGGAAAAGCAAATAAGAGAGAAAATAAATATGCTTTATATTTCATGTTCATGATACCGTTTTAAAGTTATTCTTATTACCAACAAATGTAGGAATTCAGCGGGACGGGGAGTAATAATATCGTATCAAATGCGATCATTATTATCTCTTACGAAGAAAAAAGGGACCATCCCGGTCCAGAGGATGATCCCTTTTCGTATAAAGCAGGTATTCGATAATTATTTATCTTCCCAACCTTTGTTTTGTACCAGATTCGGGTTCATTACCAGTTCTTCTTTCGGGATAGGCCAGTAGTAGCGGTAGTCATCCCAGGGTAATGTTCCTTTCACTGTATTGGTGTACGGGCTCTTCGGATAGCAGATAATGAAGCCCTGTTCGTCGACGAATACTGTTTTGTCCAATTCCACTTTGACTGCGATCTCCGGCTTTTCAGTATGTGAACCGTCATACAGATCTTGTACAGCCAGGAAGTTCATTCCACGCAAAGGAACGGTGAACAGTTTACCGGCTTTCCAACGCATCAGGTCTATATAACGATGATTCTCGATAGCCATTTCAACGCGGCGTTCGCGGCGGATTTCACGCAATAGCGGAGGAACCTGGTATTCCAGTTTGTCTGCATAAATCTTATCCAGACGGGGGTCGGCAGGTTCGCTACCCACCGTCAGGCGGGCAGACGGGTATTTGCTGAAATCGAAACCGGCACGTTCGCGCAATGCGTTGATCGTTTTGTCTACATCCGATTGAGACAGAGTCCCGTTCAGTTCGTATTTGGCTTCAGCATATATCAGCAGTAATTCACCATAGCGGAATTCGATAGCAGCCTGAATACCTTTTGTGGTACGGTCTTCTTCTATTTTGTCGCCCATCCAGTGTTTGATCACCCGGTAACCGGTTACGGTCGAACCGCTGCCGGTATAGTTCAACCCCGGATAAGTGATACCATTCGTTTCAATATCGAGAACACCTCCCTGGTAGATCGTTACATGTTCGCCCGGGCGGCAGACTGTTTGTGTCAGACGCGGGTCGCGGTTTTCCAGTTCAGTCCATTTGCCGTAACCCAGGAAGTTCGGGTTATTCGTGTAGTTGCCCTCACTGCCTCCGGTATAGATCGGACGTCCGTCGATACAAAGATATTCGTCGATCATTCCGCGTGTGGCACCCATCGACTGGCGGTTGGAGTTATTCTGGTTGAAATAACGTTGTGCCGCGTGTCCGACTTTATTTTCCAGATAGGTACGTCCTAAAATAACTTCAGGATTGGTCGACAGGTCGATCGCGGTGAACATCTTCCAGTACGCATTTTCTCCGGAGTTGTAAAGAGAGTATTTGCCAATTAAAGCTTCACTGGCCTTAACCGCTTCTTCCAGGAATTTATTGGCTGTACTTTGAAGGTTTAGCTCAGTATGGTATTTACGGAATGTACCTTCAAACAGACAGATACGGGCTTTCAGGAAGTTTGCCTGATCCTTGTTCAGACGGTCTTTTTCCTGGTTGGCTTTTTCCGGTAACCATTCCACTGCTTTGTTGATACACATCAGAACGGAGTCCATCACCTCTGCGCGTGGAGTACGGGCGGCATACAACTCTTCCGAGTCCACATTCAGGTCGCGGGTCAACCAAGGCACATCACCGAAGTAAAGCACTTTCAGATAATAATCCCAGGCTTTGAAGAAATAAGCTTCACCGGCATAGGCGTTTTTCTTTTCCGGGGTAAGTTCAGCTTTGTCGTAATGAGTAAGGAAGAAGTTTACTTTGCGCAGGTTCCACCAATACCAGCCGGTTTGCTCTGTAGCACCGGTCGGCACAATAAATTCGCCGGCCAGACCGGTGACTTCATTACCTGTTTTGATACAGTTGTCCGAATAATAGTCACCGTACATCAGCGGACTGCCGACAACGTTCAATACCGGAGTCTTGCCGTCTGACCAACCGCTTCCGTGACCGATAATATAAAGAGGATAAAGGCTGTTCAGCATAAGCTTCAGGTCGGTTTCTGTTTTCCAGAAACTTTCGTCCGTAATCTGGTCCTGCGGGTAACGTTCCATAAAGTCGTCGTTACAGCTCGGTAATAATACCGAAGCCATTCCGAGTGCCAATATATATTTCTTAAAATTGAATTTCATAACTGATTATCTTTAATTGTTGATTATGATAAATGTATTATTTAGAAACCTACTTGCAGACCGAATGCAACGGAACGCATCATCGGATAGTCGGATGAGATCTGATCCGGGTCGTACAGATTCGGAACTTTAGTTATTTCAAACAGATTGTAGCCAGACAGGCTAAAGCGTACAGTCGACAATTTTATTTTGTTTGTCCATTCTCTAGGCAACGTATAACCTACTGCCAGCGTTTTCAGACGAAGATAGGCGGCATTGAAAATATAACCGGTCTGTGCAACCTGATTCTGTCCGCGTCCTGCATACATCGGATATTTGGCATTAGTTCGTTCCGGTGTCCATGAGTTGTTGTACATCTCCCAGTTACCTGCCGTACCGGAGCCACCCCAGAATACGTTATCGTCAATCCAAACGTCTCTTTTACCGATTCCCTGGAAGAAGATATTTAGGTCGATGTTTTTCCAGGAAATATTACCAGTGATACCATACTGGAAACGCGGGGTTGTGTTACCGATGATCTTCCTGTCTCCCGGATCATCTACCGTATTTTCTCCCTTTGATATTTCATTATCACCGTTCAGGTCAGCATATCTGACATCTCCCGGATACCAGGTTGAGGCAGTAGTCGTTACTTTGTTCTGTGACGGGCCAATTAAGGTGTACTTACCACTCTCGTCGACAGTGAAATCGCTTTCCTGTAGAATTCCTACGGTTTCATATCCCCAGATTTCACCCATTTTCATGCCGTCATACAATGTATCCAGCAACTTGTTGGGATTCCCTGTGAACTTGACAACTTCAGATTGATAATCGGAAAGAACCAGTCCGACATCGTAACGGATGCCATTGCTCAGTTGGTCTCTCCATTTCAGACTCAATTCCCAACCGTTAGTTTTTAACTCCCCGGAGTTGCGTTTTGGAACAGATGAACCCAGTACGGCAGGAAGTTTGGTTCCGCTCATCAAAATATCGGTAGTCCGGCGGGTGTACCAGTCGAAGGAAGCATCCAAACGTCCGTGCAATGCGGTTACATCCAGACCGAAGTCTAATGTCTTGGCTGTTTCCCAGGTCAGGTCGTTCGGAACGATCGCTGTCGGGTTCATACCTTTGATCTGTTCGCCGTTCATTGACCAAGAGATCAGACTGGCTGCTCCGTAGCTGGCAATGTAGGCGTAGTTGGCCACATTCTGGTTACCTAAAGAACCCCATGAACCGCGCAGTTTCAGGTTATCCAGCCAACTGCGTGTACCCGTCATGAATTTCTCTTCCGAGATTCTCCAACCGGCGGAGAAAGAAGGGAAGAACTGGAAACGTGTATCCTTCGAAAAGCGGGAAGTACCGTCGTAACGACCGCTGAACTCAAACAGATAACGTCCGTCATAATCGTAGTTGGCACGAACGAAAGCACCGCGGATAGCCCAATGCTCAAAGTTATCGCCGGTGTATTGTGCACCGTTGGTCATACCCAGTGTCGGTAGGTCGTTGGTGATGACATCCTCCGCCTTTCCCCATGTTTTACGATACTGATACCATTCCTGATTGAAACCTGCTACGGCGGAAACATTATGTTTGCCGAATGCTTTATTGAAATTGGCGTAAGCGTTTATCGTATAATAATCGGAATGTGTCGTTTCTTCTCTTACACTGGAGGGAGAAGTATGCGTATTCACCGTACCCTGCCAGGAGTCTACCACATAGTTGCGTACCGGGATAAATTGTTTCTGGAAATAATCAGTCGGACGGTAAGACAACTCGGCTTTCACATTAAACTCCGGAGTGATCGTGATGGTTGGAGTAATATTGAATACGGCATTCGTATTTCGGGTTTCTTGCGTTGCCCCATAGGCCAGCCATCCCAGGATATTATCTGTATATGTATTAGGAATCGGATCGTTCGGGCCGGTCATAATCGGCATGTTCAGGTTACGTCCCGGTTCGTTTTTCATAGCTTTCCATACCGATCCTTTCTGAACGTTCATGAAAGGCTCATTATATTTACTCGTGTTGTATGAGATCTTGGAAGCAACATCCAGCCAGTCATTAATTTTTGAATTCAGGCTCATATTGATGTTGTAACGGTTCTGTATATCCGTATTGATCTTATACATACCTTCCTGACGCTGGTACCCCAAAGAGATGTAATAACGCGTTTTGGCAGAACCACCGCTGATAGAGAGGTTGTGGCGCTGAAGCGGTGTCCAGTCTTTCACTCCCACATCGTAAGGGTTCATGTTCGCTACCCATGTCATGGCAGAGGTACTACCTTCGTTGTAAATCCATGCATTTTCCGGTCTTGGATCTTCCATGTATTTTTTCTTGGCAGCCAACAAACTTTCCATCCAGGGAGTCACTGTACCACCGGTCATTAAAGCCTGCTTGTTGGAAGCCAGCTGATGGGTGTAAGAGTCCAGAATATCCGGTATGCGGGAAGGAGTGTTCCATTGCAGGTTCAGATTGTACGTAACGGTTGCCTTGGAGTCATTCTTACCGGATTTAGTCGTGATCAACATCACCCCGTAAGTAGCACGTGCACCGTAGATTGCGGAAGCGGAAGCATCTTTCAATACAGAGATATTTTCGATGTCGCTCGGGTTCATCATGTTTAGATAATCCGCATCGACCTGGATACCGTCTACCATGATCAGCGGACTTCCGGTTTTTACTTCCCATTCGTCCGTCTTGTCCTTTTTCAGACCGATGGATGTACCACCACGCACATTGAAAGTAGGTGCTGCATTCGGTGATGAGTTGGTAGCTGCTACATTCAAGTTAGGTACAACTCCCTGCAAAGCCTGGCCTACGTTGGCAACCGGCTTGTTTTCAAGTACCTCCGAACCGATGGAAGCGACGGCACCTGTCAGGTTCACTTTCTTTTGTGTACCGAAACCGACTACGACCACTTCGTCGAGTGCCTGTAAGTCTTCTCTCATAGCTACGTTGACCACCGTTTTCCCTTTTACAGGGACGGTTTGAGTTTGATACCCCATATAAGAGAATACCAACTCGCCGTTTGCGGGCACAGACTGAAGCCTGAAATTACCGTCCATGTCGGTAATACTACCGGTGGTTGTTCCTTTCACCTGGATTGTAACCCCGATCAAAGCGTCTCCTTTTTCGTCTTTAACATTACCGGACACGCTGATGTCCTGGGCAAATAATTGATGGGCAAAAAGGAAAAAGCCCATCAAAGTGGTTAAAACTTTGTTCTTCATATAGAATAATATTAATAAATGGTTAACTCTTATTAATTAACTCGAGACAAAATTGTCGGTATTATCCAATACGAAAGGTTAATTTTATATCAATGATGGTTAGTTTTGTGTCAGCTATCGGTATTTCCGTTAGAATTAACTTTTCGGTATTCTTTTGGCGAAAGACCGTATACCTGCTTAAAGCAAGAAGCGAAATAACCGCTACTGCTGAATGCCACTTTCTCCAGGATCTCGCTTACGTTTAAATCTGTTTCACGCAACATTTGGGCGGCAGCTTCCAGGCGCAGATTTTTGATCATTTCGGCGGGAGAGAGGGCGGTCAGTGTTTTCGCTTTCCTGTAGAAGTTAGCCCGGCTCATGCCTATTTCTTTACAGATCATGTCTACATCCAGGTCGGGATTGGAGAAATTAGCCTTGACAATAGCCGTGTATTGTTTCAGGAACTCTTCGTCAAGCGGGGATGTCTTTACACCTAACTCGTTGAGATCGATCTTTTTCTCATATTTCTTACGAATCTGCTTGCGGGAAGCCAGTAGGTTGCGTACCCGGGCTTGCAGTTGCACGATGTCGAACGGCTTGATGATATAGTCGTCTGCCCCGACGTTATAGCCTTCGGTTATCTGCGAGGGCATTGTCTTGGCTGTCAGGAGGATTACTGGTATATGAGACAATTTCTGGTTTTGTTTGACCTGTCGGCACAGTTCGAGCCCGTCCATTTCCGGCATCATGATATCGCTGATGATCAGGTCGGGCACTTTTATAGCGATTTGTTTGAGCGCTTCTTGCCCGTTCTCTGCTTTTTGTACTTTATATTCGTTTTCAAACTGTTTTTCCAGATACTCCAATACATCTTTATTATCTTCCACTATAAGTAATGTCTGCGAAATGATCGGAATTTCTTTCTTATCCGAAGGAAGGAACTCCTGTGTATTCACCAGTAAAGACGGTTCCGTATGTTTCACCGGATTGCTGACCGGTTTTTGGGGAAGCGGAAGCAAAACATGCATCCGTGTACCGGCCTGCGGCATGTTTTCAGCCCAGATTATTCCACCATGTTGTTCCACGATAAAACGGGCCAGACTCAATCCGATACCTGAACCTGCAATCTGGTGGTGTAAGTCCTGCGAAGACCGGTAGAATGGTTCGAAGATTTTTTCGATATCTTCCGAAGCTATACCCTCCCCATTATCAGATACTTGTATGTGTAAATAGTAGTCTTCCGAGAGGTCTCTGTTTTGCCAGAGTTTCACACGAACTATGTCATTTTCGTTGGAAAGAGCGGATAGTTTCATTTCGATTGTCCCCCCTTCGGATGTGAACTTAAAGGCATTCGAAAGCAGGTTAAACATCACTTTCTCAATCTCTTGCCTGTCGTAATAGACGCAGAAGTCTGTCGGTAAATCATTTTTCAGGGTAAATGAGATGTTCCTGTTCCTGGCTACCGGAGCGAATAACTCATATAATTCGTTAATGAATACAGTCAGATCGAATTTCTCCTTTTGAAGAACCATTTTTTGCGAGTCGTATTTTTGCACATCCATAAGATTATTAACGAGTAGAAGCAATCGTTGCGTGTTTTTACGCATCAGTTGCAACGTGTTTTTTACCTCCATAGAGAAGGAACTATGGCGCAACATATCTTCAAGAGGATTGGTGATAAGTGTTAAAGGAGTGCGTAGTTCGTGTGAGAAGTTGGTGAAAAGGCGCATTCTTTCCTCGTGTAATTCTTTCATTTTTTCCTGTTCCAACTGTTTGAAACGAATGCTGCTTTCCAGCTCATGACGTACTTTCTGATGATAAATAAACCGCCAGATGATGGTGCCAATAATGATGATATACAAGGTGTAAGCCCACCAGGTTTTGAATGGGGGAGGGCTTACGATGATGCTCATGGAGGCCTCTTGCGGATTCCACAGATTTTCGCTGTTGGCAACCTTTACTTTGAAATTGTAAGTACCCGGGGCCAAATTACTATAATAAGCGACCCTTCTTCCCCTCACATGGTTCCACTCTTTTTCTACTCCTTCCATCCGGTAGGCGTATTGGTTCTGCTTCGGAGAAATAAAGTCCGGAGCAGTATATCCGATGGCAATGTTGGTTTCATTGGCCTTTAACCGGAGTGGTTGCGTGTTCTTAAATTCTACCGGATTATTATTGATAGATAAGGTGGTCAGATAGACAGGCGGAATATATGTGTTTTTGTTCATTTGGGAAGGGTTGAAGCATAGTATTCCCTTATTTCCGGGAAAATAGAGAATGCCTTGTTTATCGGTCGTTCCTGCGTGAATTGTAGGTTCCAGCACCAGCTGGCTGTCGTTCCAGACAGGCGAAAAGCGGTCTTCGGCCGGATCGAAACAGTACAGGTCATTGCCGGATAGAACCCATAAAAGCTGGTTACGGTCGTACACCATCGTATAGATATAACCATCCGTGATCCCCTCTTTTCCGGTATACTGTTTGACCAGGTTCAACTCCTTATCGAAGCGGAATATGCTGTTCCCGTAGAATGAAACCCATATATTTTGCATGGAGTCGGTCTGTATGCCGCTCACTATTCCGGGTTTTATATTATCCGGCAAGTTGAGTTCCGGTGAAGAGACCGTCTTAAGTGTCTCCTTTTTCATATCATATTTGTAGATGCCCTGTCCGAGTGTCCCCATGACAAACACATCCGGCTCTACTTCCTTTATGGTGGTAACGAAATAAAACTTTTTGGTTGTCCCGTCCACTGGGAACTGGTTGATCTGTTTGCCATTCTCTATCATGACCAACCCTGTGCTGGAGTTTGTCGGTATCCATAACCTGCCCTTGCTGTCGTTTAGCAACGTATAGATATCGCCCCGCTGGAAATCGTAAAGCAGGCGGTAATCTTTCCGTTTGCGGGAGAACAGGTAGACAGCCCCCTGGTTGGTGGCACAAATGATGCTGTCTCCTTTTATCAGCAACGATTTGAATATGTTTGAGCTGTAATTGCTTTTGTAAGGTGACTTCTTGGGATAGAATTGCTGGCTTTGCGTTTGCGGGTTGTAGCAGAACAGTCCGGCTCCTTCCGTTGCGAACCAGATGTTACCTTCGTCATCCTCTTCCCCTTTTCCCAGCAGTCCGGTAAATTCGTTGGGGGTGATCTGGTAAAATTGCTTGCGGGCCGGACTGTAGTAATTCAGTCCTTTCCATGTTCCGGCCCATAAGGCTCCGGTGTTATCTTTCAGCAGGCTGTGCACGGAGTAATAGCTCAATGCCCCCGGTTCGTCGGGGTTGAATTTGTAGGGAGTTACTTCCAGCGTTTGCCCGTCTACCTTATTCAGTCCGGAGAAGGTACCGAGCAGCAAGGTTCCCGGTACCGGTTCGGCGATGGCCCGGACTACGTTGCTGCTTAGCTTTGAGTTGGCGGTATTCAGGTGGACGAACTTATTATTCTTTTTGTCCAGATAGCAGATACCGGAAGTTTCCGAAAGGATCCACAACCGTTTACTGCTGTCCGTAAACATTCTGCGGATGGCCCCTTTGACCAGCGAAGACGGATCATCCGGATCGTGTTGGAAATAGTGGACGACTTCCCTCTCTTTGTTCAGTACAGCCATCCCGGCCAATGTACTGGCGATATACAGATTGCCTTCGTCATCTTCCTGAATGCTTTTAATATTGGATGCGATGGGAGTCGACGATAACCAGTCTTTGTAAACGAGCGAGTCGCCCTGTTCGTCATACTGATACAGGAATTTCTCGCCGCCCATCAGGAAATCACCGTTGCGGCTTAACATGCAGCAGTGCATGAACCGTGTCTCTTTTACCCGATAGCGTTTGATGTTGCCCGTCTGTCGTGTGATCTTATGGATACCGTGATCCGTTATTACCCAAATGTTTTTGTTCCTGTCTTCTCCGATATCCAGAATATTGTTATCCGTCAGCGAACAGGAGTCGGTCGGGTTATTCTTGTAAACGGTAAATTCATATCCGTCGTACCGGTGTAGTCCGCCCCGGGTACCTAGCCATAGGAAGCCGTCGGTATCCTGGTAGATATGCGAGACAGAACCCTGCGACAACCCGTCTTCCACCCCTATCTGTGTAAAAAAGTATGGAGAGGTTTCCATACCAGCCAAATGTTGGAATACAAGGAAAAAGACAGGCAAAAATAATTTAGTGGTTATTCTTGTCATACTAATAGTTTGTTCGGTTTTTACTCTTGCTTAAGCAATAATTCAATAGTGATTTTCCGTAAAGATATAAGTTTTCTCTTAATAATCTATACTTTGTTAAAGTAAATAAAACGGAGACAGACCGGCCGGCCTTGAAACAAAAGTAGGAGGGAAACGAAACGGTTGCGCTGTTACTGATTGCAAAAGCACAATCATTGCTTCCGGTTTTCTGAATATTTATCTTGTTTAGGGTAATCATATGCGTACCTCTGGAAACAGTGATCGTATTTCCAGTTGTCTGTCCATTATCCGTCTGTGTAATGATAAAACTCCCACCACTACCAGACAGACTACCAGACCCACCGCCTGTTTGTGTATAACCGTTATTTGTAATGGTGATATTTCCTGTGGAAATGCTAAGGGTTATATTTTCAGTATGAAGCGAAGAGGAGAATAAAAGTGAGAGTAGAACGAGTAGAGTAGAAATTTTATGCATAAAGAGAGTTAATTTGCAGTTAGTTTTTAATGCTTACCCTATTCCGCTCGTAATTGAGTGTCGATTGCGACCGTAATTGGGTGCCGATTGCGACCGGAATAGTCCCCCGATTGCGATTGCAGCCGGGGGTGTTCCGGAAATGAGAGGAGTCTTGTTATTCTATAACGGGGCGGTCATCTTCGCCGCCGCCACTGGATTTGCCACCCATCCAAAGGGTGATGCTGCTACTGCGCGGTGCTTTCAAAACGGCTCCGGTGGAGTATTGTGTAGTCACCGTTAGCGTGTATTCGCCATCGGCAAGGCCGGAAGGGATCAAAAGCATCAGTTCCGACGGCTTGTTGGAAGCAATCATGTCGGCATCGAGCTTTGTAACGACACCTTCGCCGTTGGTCAGCGTTACGCCTACTGTCTCATTGTCGCCTATCACTTTCAGTGCGGCACCGCGAACCACGAGATTGCGTCCCGAAGTAGCCGTCCCGTCTTTAAGTCCGGTCTTGCGGTCTTCCGTTTCGAGGATGTACATTACGTTCGATTTCGTTCCTAGAATGCTGACCGATGTTTTAGCGATTTCTTCGCGTAAAGCCTTGTCTTGTGTGACAGCTACATAAATAGAGTTTTTTTCCTTGTTCCAAACGCCGCCTTCCACAATGCCGAGGAACTTCGCCACGGCGCGGAAGATTCCGGTGTTCACGCTATATCCGCTGAGGATAAGGCGGGCAACGACCCGATTGTAGAGCGAAACGGAATGCCGGAGCGTTTCGATACGCAGTCCGGTATCTTCCTTCAACATTTCGCTGATGATGTCGTCGAAGTCTGCACTACCTGCCGATTCTAGCTGTAAGATCTTGTCATTCAGATCATCGGTGGTCACCGTGTTGTCGACGAGCCACCCTTTTAATACGTTTTGCATAAGCTTGAATGGATTAAGTCCTATTAGGACTCTGTCCCTCACTTGCTTATCTCCGTTAAATAATGTGAATATCCTTCCTTTTAGAAGGATTAGGGGAGAGCGAATATTTCGATAGTTATCCGTTTTGGATGTTTCAGTTATTGACAGTTTTGAACTATCCCATATCAAAGTGACTTGGCTATTACAGGTTTATTTGCCGTCTGCTTCAGCTGACGGATCAGTAGATGGTCTATCTCTTTGGACTTTAGTCCCATTTTTAAATCTCTCTCTATTAAAGAGAAATGTGGCTAAAGCCAAAAGAGAGAAACAGCTTGCAAACCGTCAGCTGAAGCAGACGGCAAATAAACCTGTAACTAGGCTTGCCTTATTGATACAGATAGCCTATGGACAGATTGACTCAAATCTTTCTAGTTCCGAGCCTCATCTTCTTCCAGTTCTCATTTCAATGGATGTACAAACTTTTATAGCTAATTATTTTGTTCTATTTATTAGCCAACGTATAGATAAGCGATAGCCGATCGTCTTTCAATGCAATATGTACTACATGATCGTCGAACGTATATACCGTATTTAGCGTTTCCCCGTCTACATCTATCTCATCGCCGGAGGCATCGGCTTCCTGTTGCGAAGCCTGTTCCAGCAGGGTAGAAGCCCAGTAGCGGTGGGCGGGTAGCAGGCGTTCGTAGGAGGTGCATACATTTTCTTTCAGGTCGAAGCGGTAGGTGACGTCGAACAGGCGACCCAGCTCATCCTCCTCCTGACAGGTCATGGTAAAGAGGGAGGGCGTTTGCCGGCTGTCTTGAATGCGTTCTTTATGTTCTTCTACATATTGAAGGATGTCCTTGTCCGTTTTGTTCAGCCATGTCTGGCCGAAGCCCCCCTGGCTGCAAAGGAGCAGCAGGAGGGGTATCAGTAATTTATTCCACATAAAATTCAGCGTTTAACGGGGTTGATTTGGATGAGTTGCCGGCATACAACAGGAACTTGCCCGGTTCTACCACAAACTCATTCTTATCGTTATACATGCCGTAAGCACGGCGGTTGACCCGGAAGATGACGGTCTTTTCTTCGCCCGGATCGAGGGTGACGCGCTCGAAACCGCATAATTCCCTTTCGTAACGGGAGATGGAAGACGTTTCGTCTACCAGGTAGAGTTGTACGACTTCATCGCCTTTCACTGTTCCGGTGTTTTTCACCCGGCAGGTGACGGCCAGCGTGTCGCCGTCGGCAATACGGGTTTGCTCCGGTTGGAGGTCGCTCAGTTCGAAGGTGGTGTAGCTCAGTCCGTAGCCGAAAGGATAAAGTTCGCCGTCTACACGGGCAAAGCCTTTACCGTTGGCATTGGGTTTGAACGGGAAAGCCCAGGGGATCTGGCCGACCGACTTCGGGAAGGTGGTCGACAGCTTGCCGCCGGGGTTATAGTCGCCGAACAACACTTCGGCTACCGCCTGTCCGGAGAATTCGCCCGGATACCAGGCTTCGACGATGGCAGGCACGTTCGCATTCTCCCAGTTGAGGGTGGCGGGACGGCCGTTGAACAGTACCAGTACGACCGGTGTTCCGGTGGCTTGCACGGCGCGTACCAGCTCTTTCTGGCGGCCTGACAGGTCGAGGTTGACGCGGCTGCGCGATTCGCCGATCGTACGGAAGTCGTCGCCCACGTAGATGATGGCGACCTCCGCTTTCCGGGCTATTTCGACGGCTTTGTCGATTTCTTCCTGTTCCTTGTCGCTCATCTCGAAGAACATCACGTCGCTTTGGGGGAAGTTCTTGTCGCGGACGTTACAGCCTTTGGCATACATCAGGTTGACCTTTTCGCCGAGCAGGTTCTTCAAGCCTTGTAGACCGGTGATTACATTCGGGTTGTGCGAGCCGTAACGGGAGGTGAGCGATTTGTACTCGTCGGCCTGCGGGCCGATCACGGCAATGTTTTTGATCCCTTTCGAGAGCGGGAGTGTATTGTTTTCATTCTTCAGAAGGACGATCGATTCGCGGGCGGCGCGGAGCGATACTTCCCGGTTCCTGTCGCTGCTGACTACCCGGTCGGCCAGCTTGGTGTCTTTTACGTACGGTTGGTCGAAAAGTCCCAGCCAGAATTTGACGTAAAGCACTTCGCGGACACGCTGGTCGAGGGTGCTTTCCGTTACCAGCCCTTTCTTCAAGGCGTTTCTCAGCGTTTCGATAAAGACTTCCGACTCCTCAAAGAAGGTGCGGATATTCAGTCCGGCGTTGAGTTCGCTGGCGACGGCTTCTTCGGGAGTCGATACGATATGGTAGAAGTCGACGTTCTTACTGATCGACCAGCTGTCGGAAACTATATATCCTTTGAAGCCCCACTGGTTGCGCATCAGTTCCGTCATCAGGTAATGGCTGGCGCTGACGGGCGTACCGTTGTAGTCGTTGTGTGCACACATGGTTCCGAGTGCGCCTGCTTCCTGGAAGGCGATGCGGAAAGGTTCGAGGTGCAGCTCATGTACTTCCTGCGGGGTGGCGTGCGGATCGGTTCGCGACTCGCAATCGCGTCCACCGGCCGGAACGCCGTAGATGGCAAAGTGTTTCGGGGTGGAGACAACACGGTTGCTCTGGATGCCGAGCACCTGCTGGCGTCCCAGTTCGCCGACCAGGTACGGGTCTTCGCCATAGCTTTCTACCGTGCGACCCCAGCGCGGATCGCGTGCCACGTCGAGGATCGGGGAGTAGACGTTGGTGTATCCCAGTGCCCGGGCTTCTTCTCCTGTGATACGTCCGATCTCCCGGATCAGGTCTTTATCCCAGGTACAGCCCTGGCCGATCTGGGCGGGGAAGAAGGTCGATTTCTCGTGCTTCAGTCCGCGAATGCCTTCGTTGGTCAGGTCGGCGGGGATTCCCAGGCGGGTTTCTTCCACGAAGAAGGCTTGTACCTTGTTCATGGCTTCGGCGTGACGGGAGTAGGGGAAGTCGAGCGAGGTGCGTTTCCATTCCCCGTTCAGGTGTTCGTCTATATTTCCGATACCGTCTTTCCAGATACGGGTTTTCCATTCGGCGGTGGGCAGGGTGTCTTTCAGGACGGCGCCGTATCCGTAGATGGTGCCGAGCTGGCAGGTCTTTTCTTCCACGGTCATCTGCCGGAGCAGGTCGTCTATTCGTTTGTCGATGGGCTGGGAAGGATCTTCGTAGATGTCTTTCTTTCCATTCTTATTGAAGTCGATCCAACCTTTCTGATAAATCTTCTTCTGGCCTTTTTGAGCATGGGGCTGTGAAGCCTGTAAACTGCTGTTGTCTGCGTTCAGCAGAGGAAGAACCCCGAACGACAGGCACAGGATCAGCCGCTTGGCCGGTGTTTTATTTATATTCATGATCATTATATTATATGGTTATACAAATCTGTTTATTCGATGACGTACCAGTTATATCCTTTCGCCGGAATATCGATAGGGATGGTGACGGAGTAGTCGCGCTCTAACACGTATACCTTACTGTTCTGATCCTGCTCTTTGACGGTGACTTTGTCGGTCAGCCCGGTATAATAAAGAGGTATCCTGATCTCTTTCCGGATCGGGACGTCGAGCGGGTTGTAGACGGAGATAAATCCTTTTTGCTTCAAAGCCGGGTTGACGTGCATGATACCGTCCCAGTCCCGGCCGTCGGGACGGCGAAGGTGGATGATGTCGGAGTCGAGTATCCGGCGATACTTTTTATAGAAGGAAACCCATTTGTTGACCAGTTCTTTAGTGGCGTCGGTATCATACAGACGGGGACCGCGGTAGCAGGCTTGCACTCCGGCACCGAACAGGTTGCGCAGGCGGGTTTCGTAATGATCCAAGTGCTCGTTCAACGGTTCGATCGTGGCCGCTTCACCTCCTCCGTGATACTGGGTGAGAGGGACGAACATGAAGCCCATGCTGGGTGTTTTCTGCCAGGTTCCGTCGTAGATGTTCTGGCGTTCGATGATCTCCTGGTAGGCGCGGGGCAGCGACCAGTTGGTTTCGACATATCCCATCGGTGTTTTATTGGAGCCGCTCAGGAAATACCAGTCGGGCACATTCAGGTAGACTCCGTTGGCACGGCACCAGCGATAAAACCGGTTAATCTTTTTCCATTGCTGCCATTGCGAGTCGAGATACCCTTTATGGCCGCTGTGTGACGTGGAAGCACAAGGGTCGCCGGGGTATGAACCGTCGTTTTCAAAAACATTCATCCCTGTTGTGGTGAAGAAGTTTTGCAGTTTACGGAAGTAGGTATCTCCCCAATCGGAAGCGATACAAGGAGATACGCCGAAACGGCTACCTTCTTCGCGTGTGTTGGCCGGTTTCCCGGTTTTATGACTAATGGCGGCGTCTATGTCTTTGGCTCCACGGCTTGCCAGCAGAGAGTAACCACCGATGGCAATGCCTTTCCGGGTAGCGTAATCGCTCAGTTCTTTCATCCGTTGCAGGTAGGAGACGGAATCGTTCTCTATCTTGAAGCCGCTGCCGAATGTCATGATCACCATCTCGAAGCCGACGGCGGCGCATTGGTCGATGGCTTGTTTCACGGCTTCATTATCTGATTCGCGAACATGCATGAAGATCGGGTTCTCCTGTGTCCAGGGAGCCATCATACGCCAGAACTTGCATTCTGCCAGGCCACGCCGTTCCTGGTCGGTGGCGTCGCGCAGCATTTCAAAGGCGGTGCACGATTCGAAACTGTCGCCTGCCTCGATGTCGAGACCGGGGCCTAGCAGCGGAGTGACTTCCAAACGGGCCGGTTTGTATTGACCGTAATAGCGTATGCCGGTAAATTCATATTCCGGATGGTCGAACACCCAACGGACAGCCGGGTTATCTTTCATCGCTTCCATATCGCCTCCCATCGCGTAGTCAGTGACGACGAACAGCTGGGTGAAACGGTCGATATAGTCGCGGGGGGCATCTGTCTGCACGGGTTGCCGGCGGAAGTCTTTCGTGTAAGCGCCCGGTTCCTGTGCCATCATGCGTACTTCATGGGGTTCACCGTAATGCACTTTCGGGGCGGTTTCCACCAACGCCAGTATTTCGGATTTGAAAGAGTCGAGTGTGACGGTTTCCGTCCCTTTGTTATCGATTTCGATCCATTTGGTCAGGATAGGGGCACCGTCGTATAGTTCGTAGATGACGCGTACTTTCAGGTCTTTGCATTCCCGGGGAGCTGTTGCCGGAGCCTGGTAGTTGAAGGTGATCCGTTTGCCGGGGGCAGGCCAGGGGTACAGGTTGGATATCCACCGGCTATTCGGTTTCCAGGGGAAGCGTTCCTTGCTTTCGCTGACCTGGTAGTCAACCAGGGTAAAAGCGGAGTCGCAGGCCTGCATGTTGTTGATAAATTCATCTGTCAGGAAGTTGTTGACGGGCTGCCCGGTCAATCCTCCGACAGGATATTCTTTTCCGTTAATAACGAGCAAGGCTTCGGGACGGACTGCCCGCAGTTCGTTTTGTCCGGTCATCAGGTTGTCGAGGGCGATAGTGGCTGCGTTGGGAGCAAGCAGGAAGGTACGGCGCAGGAGGCCGTTGGTTAGTTCGAGACGTTTCCCTTCGTGTGTTGTCTGTACTTTCGATTTATACGAAGAGCCGTCGATCAGCCAGTCCTGGGCGGATGAGCTGAGGGTTGAGGAGATGTATAAGCTTATTATTAGGAGTAGGTATCTCATGATATGATGTTTTCTTGGTATGTGAAAGGAGAGAAAGAAGGGGCAAATACGTTGCCTGTAGATGCCCCTTACCATGTAGTATAATTAATAACCCGGATTCTGCGGGAAGTCAGCACCTGTGTTAGAGTCGATGATAGATTGCGGGATAGGCCACAAAATATGATCGTTGTCTATTTTGCTGCTGCGAGAGTTGTACTTTTTGGTACGTTCTACTAACTTGCCTGTACGAACCAATGTAAAGCGACGCAATTCTTCGCCAACCAATTCACGGATACGTTCATCCAGCAGGAAGTCTATCGTTGCCTGTGATGCTGTAATTTCCGGTGCACCGGCACGTTTACGTACAACGTTGATTGCTTCGGCTGCGCCTTGTGCATTACCTTGTTGTAAACGAGCTTCTGCCAACAACAGATAAGTTTCTGCCAGACGGAACTTCATACGGTCTTTGTTATTACCTGTGTAAGCAGGATCGTCGTCCGTTTTACCATAGTTGAACTTGGTGATAGTTGGGAAAACAGAGCATTTGGCCCATGTGTCTTCTGTTACCTCACATTTTTTACCAAACAGTTCCGGTGTTGCAGGATTGTTGTAATACCAGTCTCTCTTGATACTATATTTAGAGTTACGCATATCCGTAGGAGCGTAGAAGTCTTCACTTTCGATCCACCATTTGAACGGAACGATTTGAGCCAGACCACGGCCACCCAGAGAGTCGCACAATACAAAACCTGTTTCATTCCAGTATTTGGGAACCCATGCACGTTTAGTCCAGTCTTCGCTGTCGCCACCGCCACCAGGAGTGTTATATTCTAGCTGCATTGCCCAAATAGTTTCCATATTACCTGCTGTACGGTTCTGATTGTATTCAAGGAACATGTCAGAGAATACGTCGCCTGCTCCCGATTTATTTACACCGAAACGTTCTGTCATCAGGTGGAAATAACCACAATCAATTACTTGCTTGGCTGCAGCTTCAGCCTTATCATATTGTCCGGCCATTAAGTATACTTCGGATAACAGTTGGATTGCTGCCCACTTGGTCAACTTACCCACCTCGTTTACATTATCCGGGTTTTCCGGTAGATTATCAGCAGCAAATGTCAGGTCTTCGATCATGTGATTCAGCACTTCCGCTTTCGGTGTACGAGTGAAGTCTATGCGGAAGTCGCTTTCGATTTTATCTACATAAGGAACATCTCCATAGAGATAAACCAGGTAGCGGTAAGCATAGGCACGGAAGAAACGTGCTTCGGCTTGGAAACCGATTTTATCTGTCGGTGCATCCCAGTTTTCGTTCTTATCGGCATAGGTCAATAGTTCATTGACAGATGCGATCAGTCCGTAAGACCATTTCCAATAGTTTTCGACGAATGTCAGAGAAGGAGTGATAGCCAGTGTTTCGAAAGGAACCAGTGAGCCGTCGCCATGACCCGTATATACAATGTCTGTTGCTACCTGGAATGATTCGTAAGGACAAGCCTGTCCTAATGTTGTCGGTGATGTTCCCCAGGTATTGAATTCAGAACGTGCCCAGGCATACAATCCGTTTACACCAACCTGGAAGCCGTATGTGCTGGTATAGGTATTATCAGGAGCCAATTCCTTTTTCAGATCTTCATCCAGGAAATCGGAGCAGCCTGTCGTTGTGATCAGTAAAAATGCTGCGGCTGCAGCGGCTAATATATTTTTCATATTCTGTATTTGTTTATGAGATTAGAAAATAAGATTTAAGCCCAGCATAAAGGAACGTGCTGTCGGGTAACAGGAAACAATATTGGCATTGTAGTCTGTTCCGTCGAAGTTTAACGCATTCTTTACATTGCTGAATGTATACAGGTTGTTAACGCTCAGGTTAACGTTCAGAGCAGAGATTCCAACCGGGGTGAGGATTGCCTTCGGAATATTATAGCCTAATGTGATATTCTTGATACGTACATAATTCATCTTTTTGTAGAATGAATGTTTGTCGTAAGGAACATAACCCGGAGAGGTCATAGCGTTTGTCGGATTTTCCGGAGTCCAGTAATCCATGCCGCTGATGTAGTTGTATTTGGAGCTCCAACGGTCGAAGTTGTAATCGATCATTTCCTTCCATGCACCGAATACTCCGTTCAACAGGAATGAGAATGTGAAATCCTTATATGTAAATGTATTGCCTAATGACATGGTGAAGCTCGGTAATTTGGAACCGATGATTTTTTTATCTTTGGCTGTGATTGTACCGTCACCGTCAACATCTTCCAGTTTGGCATGTCCGGGTTTTGCGCCCTTCTGTATTTCTTTTCCGTCTGCGTTCAGGAAATTATCATCTTCCTGCCAGGTTCCTACTACATTATAGTCATAGTAAACCTTTACCGGTTCGCCGATAAACCATTTGTTTGTGATATCGTCTTTACCGTCTCCGCGAAGTTCGATGATCTTATCACGGTTCAGGGAGAAGTTATAGCTGGTGCTCCAACGGAAGTCTTTGTTTTCCATGTTTACAGAATTCAAGGCCAGTTCGATACCTGTGTTGCGTGTTTCACCTACGTTGTCCATGATAGAGTTGTAACCGTTCATGATAGGAACCGTACGGCTCATCAACAGGTCAGAAGTATTTGAGACATAGAAATCGACGCTACCTGACAGGCGGCTGTTGAAGAAGCTGAAGTCGACACCGGCATTGACTGTGCGGGTAGTTTCCCATTTCAGGTTAGGGTTACCGATCGAGTTGTATGACAAGATCACGCCGTTCACGGTTGTTCCTTTATCTCCCCAGATGTAGTTTGTCAGTTTCAAGCGGTCAAGTGTCTGGTAAGCCTTGATAGCCTGGTTACCGTTAGAACCCCATGACAAACGGATCTTTAACATATCCATCCAGCTGTTTGTGCTTTCCATGAACTCTTCGGAAGAGATATTCCATGCAGCGGCAAGAGACGGGAAGAATGCATATTTATTGTTTGTACCGAATGCAGAGTAACCGTCCGAACGACCTGTTGCAGTAAACAAATATCTGTTTGCATAATTGTAGTTCAAACGTAACATATAAGATAACATAGCTGTTTCAGTCAGTTCGGAAGTAACGGTTTTGTTTTCTTCCGCACCTGCCATGTTGTGATATTCAGAATCGTCATTTACGAAGCTGGTACCCTTTTGTTCGGATATTTCCTGCGATGTCTGCTGCATACTGAACAAACCGGTTGCATCGAATTTGTGCTTGCCCAACTGAAGTTCATACTTTAATACATTTTCCCATGTATAATCCCAGTCGTGTTGGTTCTTGATAGCGGCAGAACCGTTCTTCGCTTTACCTGTCACGGTGTTACGTCCGTAGTAAGAACCTTCGAATTTGCTGCGGTAGTTATAACCGAAGTTAGTACGGAAGCTCAATCCTTTTATCGGAAGCTTTGCATCTGCATAAGTAGAAATAAAGATGTTACGATCTGTTTTATCGCTTGTTGCTTCCAAGTCAGCCAGCGGGTTGGCATGCAAAGTCTGATCCATCGGATAGAAGTTCAATGAACCGTCGCTGTTGTACGGCTGACCGTAAGGAGATTGACAAAGAGCATCGGAGATACCGGCCTGTATGCCACCGTATTCTTTCTGAACGGCTTGTGTTGCCATACCGATCGTCAACCAGTTACCTAATTGCTGTGTAATATTCAAGGCGATATTTGTACGTTTCATACCGGTGTCTTTCACTACACCTTCCTGATTCAAACGAGAGATAGAAGCCATGTAAGTAGTCTTTTCCGTACCGCCGGATACACTGAGCTGGTGGCTGTTGGTCAAAGCAGTTCTGAAGATCTGATCCTGCCAGTCTGTTTCAATACCGTTTCTCCAGTTTTCAATTTCACTTACGTTCAGAATGTCTTCCGGATTTTTGATCACACCGTTATAGTTCATATAAGCCCATTGATCCTGTAGGAACTTTACGTATTCCGGGCCCTTCATTACATCGACACGGCGTTCCGGCTGAGAGAAACCTACCTGTCCTTTATAGCTGACTGTTGCTGTTCCCTTTTTCCCTTTTTTAGTCTGGATCAGGATAACACCGTTTGCACCACGTGAACCGTAGATAGCAGCAGAAGAAGCATCCTTTAATACAGACAGGTTTTCGATATTATCCGGATCGATGTCACCCAGTGAACCACTGTAAGGAATACCGTCCAGAACGATCAGCGGAGAGTTGTCGGCCGTCAGTGAGTTTTCACCACGAACGCGTAATACCTGGTCTTCCGAAGGGTTGGCTTTTTCCATTGTGATGTTCAAGCCCGGAACCTGGCCGGCCAGTTTATCCATCAGGTTGTTGGTCGAAACCATCTGAAGTTTTTCATTACCGACGGCAACGATACCGCCTGTCATGTCCGACTTTTTCTGTGAACCGTAACCGATAACGATTACTTCGTCCAGCTTTTCAGAGTCTTCGGATAAAACAATTTTAATCGGTGCGTTTCCGCTTACCTGCATTTCCTGTGATTGGTAACCAATGTAAGATACAACTAATGTAGAACCTTTGGGAGCCTCGAATGAGAAATTACCGTCTACATCTGTAATGGTTCCGATGGTAGTACCTTTTACAAGAATGTTTGCTCCGATGATCGGGTAATTGTCGGATCCGGAAATAACTGTTCCGGAGATTTTGATGTCTTGCGCATATACCTGTACAGATATAAACGCCATAAAGAAGAATAATAAAGAAAGAATCCTGTTCTTTCGTTCTGCTGCCTTTTTACAGGGAGGCAGGTTCCCGTCCAGTAGTCTGCTCATGCTTTTCATAATTTATTTGCGCATTAAACAATTTAAGTAATTAACCAGATGGCTATTTTGATTTTTTGTGTCAAAAGAATGAAATACGCGTTATGTGTGCGGACAAAATCGTCTCAAAAGGATGTATTATCGTCCCAATACGCTAAAAAACATGTAATTTCTATAAAATTATTCCGATAGCTTGTAGATTTCCACTGCTGCCATTAGGAGTGCCCCGGTGCCGTAAAGTTCCGTCATATCCCGGGTTACTTTTTTAGGATCGGCTCCGACCGGTTGTACCCAACCCAGCTTTCCGTCCGGTTCGACGGCGGAGACAAGCGCCTTCCATCCTTTTTCGATTACGGGGAGATATTTGTCTGCCGGGAGATAACCCTGGTTGACACCGTAGGCCAGTCCGTAGACGATAAATCCGGTGGCACTGGTTTCAGGAGAGGGATAGCTGTCGGGATCTAAAAGGCTGGCATGCCAGAAGCCGTCTTTGTTTTGAAGTCCGGCCAGGCGTTCGCTCAGTTCGCAGAACAGTTGTTGGTAGAAAGGGCGGTATTCGGTGTCGTTCTCCGGCAGTGTTTTCAGTATTTCTGCCAGTCCGCCGATCACCCAGCCGTTGCCTCGTCCCCAGAACACTTTCTTACCGTTCGCTTCCTTCTGGTTGAAATAGCGGCTGTCACGGAAGAAGAGGTGTTCTTCTTTATCATATAAGTGGTTATAGGTGGCTTTGAATTCGGCATCGGAGAAAATCATATACTTTTTATTTCCGGTGAGCGTGTACAGGCGGGTGTACACTCCCGGAGCCATAAAGAGCGCATCGCACCACGACCATCGTTCGTAGGAGAGCGGTTTGCTGTAATCTATATCCAGGCCGCCTTTGGAAGGGTTGTTGATAACCCAGTCGATACGTGCCAGGGTGGGAAGCAACATTTTCTCTTCCTTATATTTATTGTACATATCGATATAGGTCTGCGAGACACACACGTCGTCGGCATGGTACATACGGTCGGCTGCCTGCCAGTACTGGCGGTTGAACACTTTCTTCAGCCAGTTGAAGTATCCTTCCTCTCCGCTGAGTTCGGCCCAGTCGTACATCCCCAGGTAAAGCGCTCCGGCTATCCAGCCTTTGGGTTCCTTGACTGCATATGGGTTGTTGGGAAATTCCTTGACCTGCCAGTCTGCGACCTTACGGGCTACGGAAAGTACTTCTGCCCGGTCGAGGCCGGATGGTTTTTCGGCCGGTACAGGTGCGGCCCATGAAGAGATTGTTACGAAACCAAGCATCATTGCTGCGGCAATGTGTTTAAGCGGCATTAATTTAAAATCCATAAATCTGTTCTTTTATATTAGATTAATAAGCATAATCAAATGAATAAAAGAACAGACTCATGGAAAAACACGATCATCCCAAATGCGAGTACAAACGTCTCATTTCTCCTGATACTCTGTGGGCGACATGCCGTAAACCGCTTTAAAGCTGCGCGCGAAGTAAGACCTGCTGCTGAAACCGATGTGTTGGGCGATCTCGGAGACGTTCATATTCGACTCTTTCAGCAATTTAGCTCCTGCTTCCAGACGGATATTCTTGATCAGTTCGATGGGGGAGAGCCCGGTAACCGCTTTCACTTTCCGGTAGAAGTTCGCACGGCTCATGCCCAACGCCTGGTAGATGACCGAGACATCCAGCTCCTGGTTCGAGATATTTGCCTTCACGATATCTATATATTGCGTCAGGAAGTCGTTGTCTTCTTCCGGCTCCTCTACACCCAGGTTACGGAGGGTCAGTGATTCGCCGTAAATGATTTTCATCTTCTCCCGCAGCGAGAGCAGGTTTCTGATGCGTGCTTTCAGCAGAGATACCTGGAACGGTTTCACGATGTAATCGTCCGCTCCGGCTTCCAGCCCCTCTTCAATCTGCGACACCATCGACTTGGCTGTTAGCAAGATAACCGGTATATGGCAGAAATCCTGGCTTTCCTTGATCCGTTTGCATAGCTCGAGCCCGTTCATTTCCGGCATCATCACGTCGCTGATCACGATATTCGGGAAGGTTCCTTCCAGCTGTTCCAGCGCATCTTTGCCGTTGATGGCTTTCATGACGATGTAGTCGGGTTGTAGTTGCTGTTCCAGGTATTGCAGCACTTCCTGGTTATCGTCTACAAGCAGGACGGTTTGTTTGTTGCGGGCTTCCGTTTCTTCCACCAGGAGGGCAACCTTTTTGCTGATCTCGGACGAATGCGGGTTCACGGTTTCCTCTTCCTTCTTTATATCCTGCTTTTCTGTGTCCGGGAGAAGGATCAGGAAGTCGGTGCCTTTTTCTTCGGAGCTATCCGTCCAGATGCATCCCTGGTGTTGCAGGACGATAGAGCGGGTCAGGCTGAGGCCGATCCCCGTACCTGCCACCTGTTTGTGTATATCTTCCTCGGCCCGGTAGAAGGGTTCGAATATCTTTTCGGCTTCCTCTTTGTTCAGCCCTTTGCCCGTGTCGACGATCTCTATCAACAGATACGACGACTCGATCAGGGTCGAGGCTTGCTGTTCGGGGAACATCGGCAACATTTCGCACTGACTCTGGGAGATCCGTTTGATACGGATCGTGACACTGCCATTCGCCGGAGTGAATTTGAAGGCATTGGATAGCAGATTGAAAAAGACTTTCTCTATCTCCGCCTCATCATAGCACGTGAAGTAAAGCTCGGGCAATTCATTTTCCAAAGTGAACCGGATATCCCGGTTATGAGCCACGCTTTCGAACGAGTGGTACATTTCACGGATGAATGAGGAGAAGTTGAACCGCGTCTTTTGCAGGATCGATTTCCCGGCCTCATACCGCTGGATATCCATCAGGTTGTTGACCAGCAGTAACATCCGTCCGGTATTCTTTTTGATCATCTGCAAGGCCTCTTTCACTTCCGGTGAGAAGGTGACACGCTGGAGGAGATCATTCAGCGGGTTGATGATTAATGTAAGCGGTGTCCGCAGCTCATGGGAGAAGTTCGTGAACATGCGCATCCGTTCTTCATGCAATTCATTCATCTTATCCTGTTCCAGCTGTTTGTATTTCTCTTCCCGTTCCCGTTCATGCTTGCGGTGCTGTTGCTGCACGATGCGCATGATGATCAACGAAATGATAACCAGGTAGGTGAGGTATGCCCACCAGGTCTGGTAGAACGGAGGGTCGACGGTGATATGCAAGGTCGCTTCCTGCGGGTTCCAGACTCCGTCGTTATTGGAGGCCTTTACCCGGAAAATATATTTGCCGGGGCGGAGGTTACTGTAGTAGGCTTCCCGGCGGTTTCCGATCTGGTGCCAGCTCTGGTCGGCTCCTTCTAGCATGTATGCGTAGGAGTTCTCCTCGGAATGCACGTAATTAATGGCGGTATACCGTATCGTTATGCTGCCCTGGTCGGCGTCCAACGTGATTTTATCTTCGTATTCCGAAGGGTATAATATTGTATTCTGTTCATTCTTGTCGGACGAGTTCCCCGGGTTGTTTACTACTAAAGAAGTAATATAAATAGGTGGGGAATTTGGGTTCGTAGTCATCTTCTGCGGGTTTATCGACAAGATGCCCCGGTTGCCGGGAAAATAGAGCGTACCGTCCGACGAGATACAGTCGCCGGCATAAAGCGTGAACTCCTGGGTGGGTGAATCGACCGGTTTGACTTGATTAAACTTGTCGTAGAAGCGGTTTAACTTATATAACTCGTTTCCGGTGACAACCCATATATCCCCTTTCCGGTCGATTGAGATGGAAGTGATATAACTGGCGGATAAGCCGTCTTCTTTCTGGTAATTCTTCACCAGCTCGAGGTTCTTGTCCAACCGGAACAAGCCGCCTTTTGTGGTAGCGATCCAAAGCTCGTCCTCGTAATCCTTGAGGATATAGGCGATTGTTCCCAGCCGTTGGTTCTTATCTTTACTGCGAAGCCGTACGCTGATGTTCTGCATCGCCTGCTTATTCATGTCGTACAGATAGAGACTGTCGTTGTAACCGCCGAGCAGGAAGACGTTCGGTTCTATCTCGTTGATGGCGTTGATACCTTTCAACTGCTGCTGCTCGCCGTTGATGTCGAACATGTTTATATAATTCTTCCCATCTACCAGAACCGTTTGATACGGAGTAAAAGTCGGTATCCACAGGCGTTGCCTGCTATCCAGGTATAAGGTCATGATGTCATTATGCTTGAAATCATACAACAGCCTGAACTGCTTGCTTTTGATAGAGAACAGGTAGACGGAGCCGAAATGAGTGGAACAAAAGATGGAGTCCCCTTTAATCAGGATCGATTTGATAATATTGATCTCATAGTTCCCTTCATGCAACGGCTTGATCGGGTATAGTTGCTGTTTACCGTTTAGCGGGTCGTAGAACAGGAGGCCGCCTCCTTCGGTGGCAAACCACATCTTCCCGTTCTCATCTTCACCGCCTTTACCGATAATTCCGGTGAAGGCTTCCGGAGTGATGAAAGACACCGGCTTATAGAAAGGGCTGTGGTAATTGACTCCGGCGGAATAAGTGCCGACCCATAAGGTCTGATCCCGGTCGATCAGCATGCTGTGGATCGAATAATGGCTCAGGCTTCCCTCTTCGTCCATATTCATCTCGATGGGAGAGATATGCATGTCGGTTGTGTTGAGGATGTTCAGGCCTCTGAATGTCCCGATCAGGATGGAGTCTTTATTGAGGGGGAGCATTGTGCGTACCGAGTTGTTGTTTAACCCGGAGTTGCTGGTGTTGAGGCGTTTGAATGACTGCTTTTCTTTATTATACACACAAACGCCGTTTTCATCGGTACCGATGAAAGTATTATTGGCAGACGCCAATAATACAGTAATTGTACTAGTCGGAAGTGTTTCCCGGTTGCTGCTACTGTCAGCCGGGAAATGATGTTTCAGTTTCCAGTCGGACGAGAATATATAAAGCCCGCTTTCTTCCGTTCCGATGTAGATGTCTTCCTGCTCATCCTGCACGATTGCGTAGATGGGCGATTCCACCTCGGTGAGATAAGGCATGTATTCCACTGTCTTATCCGGAGAACATTTCAGCATGCTTCGTGTCGTGAATGCGTATAAGTGGCCGTCCGAATGCTTGAAGAAGCGGTGTACCGCATTCGTACTTATGTCGGGGTTGATGATCTGCGGATAGAACCGGGTGATCTTTTTGGTCTTGTAATCGATGCAGTTCATGCCGTTGGACGTCCCCACCCAGATATTCTTTTGGCTATCCTCGTTGATGGAACGGATGTAATTGTCGCTGATCGACGCCTGGTTGTTCACCTCGTTCTGATAGATCTTAAACTCGTAACCGTCATACCGGTTAGCCCCGTTTCGCGTCCCGAACCAAATATATCCCTCCGAGTCCTGGAAGATATTGAGAACGGAAACTTGCGAAAGACCGTCTTCCACTCCGAGATGCGAGAAAAAGAAAGGCCTTTCATTCCTGCCGGATACAGAAACGAAGAATAAGGATAGTGTAAGGAATAAAACCAGCCTGCCAATGAATCTCATACTCATTCCCCCTTCTCTTGCAGGCCGTATTGCGCATTGGAACGGTAGCCCAAACGAATGATTTTCCCTTCGGTTAGTAAAGTCCGGAGATCTTTCAACGCGATGTATTTCGAGCAACCGTTGATGGAGCGGCACGTAAAGCTGGAGATCGTCTTATTCTGTTTCAGGTAATTCAATATATTGGCTTTCCGCTTCTCTTCCGTGTATCCTTTCAGGCGGCTGGGCTCGTTTGCCCGTTCCAGCTTCATCTGTCGCAACTCATTTTTCAACTCCTTGGAGCAGCGAAAGACTACTTTGCTGAATTTCACCAGATGAGGGGTGATTTGCTTCTCACTGGATAAGGGCGGGCACTTCAATGAGGCGTTGAACGTTCCCAGTCCTTCCAGTTCGACGATAGCCCCGTATTTGAGATGGGAGGCGATGCGGTTCTTCAACGCTTCCAGCATTCCCTTCACATCCGAAGAGGAGAAAGCGCTGATTTCGGAGATCTCGTCGCAAAGCTCGTCGATGCGTATGGTATATTGGTTTACCTGGCGGGCATGGAGGTTGTCTCCCTTCCCCGGATTCTTAAATAGGTTATAAGTGGCTGACATAGGCTGTATTGTTTAAGTGGGATATCCCGGTTATATTCTTCATCATCCCGAGCTGATCTTCAACAGTAGCCGAACTAATCTTCAACGATAGACGAGGTAATCTTGCCTACCTCGGCACAAAATGTTTGTCCGACCCCTGTGGGACAGCTGTCTGACGGAGGTCGAACAGCTGTCTGACAAGGGTCGAACAGCTGTTCGACACCCGTCGGACAATCTTACTCTCGGCACCAAAGATACTTACTCTCGGCACATATTGTATCTCTGTCGGGCACCTTTTTTATTTTTTCTTTCCTTCCGCCGGTTGCATCCCGGATAGGTGCCGACTGGCATTTAACGGCTTGTTTCGCCTCTTATAGTTGTTTTTTACCGGTGAATAGAGACAATCCTGATCGGTATTGAGATGATTTTATTAATAGGGTAAGTAAGACTGGCGTATATTTGCAGCATAATAATTAACATATCATGAATAAACGAGTATTGAGTTTAACCTTATTATTTGCCTGCCTGAGTCTGGTTACCATGCGGGCGGAAGGCCGGAGCGTAGAGTCCTTCAACTCCGGTTGGTCATTTAAAAAGGCCCCGGCGGAAAAAGAACTGGCCGTTAATGCCCGTAAGTGGGACAGCGGTTGGTCGGAAGTTGAAATCCCTCATACCTGGAATGCAAAAGATATGCAGGTGCAGGCTGACAACTTTTACGAAGGGGCAGCCTATTATAAGAAACAATATTTCTTCCCGACCGAACTGAAGGGTAAGCGTGTCTTCCTGCGTTTCGAAGGAGTCGGCTCCTGCGCAGAAGTGTTTGTGAACGGGATGTTGGCGACCTCTCATAAAGGTGGCTACTCCGCCTTTGCCTGCGAGATCAGCCCGTTGCTGAAAGCGGGGGAGGAGAACGAAATCATCGTGAAGGCGGATAATAAATCGCGTCCGGATGTTATCCCTATCAATCATAACTTGTTTGGTGTATATGGTGGTATCTATCGTCCGGTATGGCTGATCGTTACCGAGCCTTATAATATATCTGTAACCGATTGTGCCTCTCCGGGTGTTTATGTGACCCAGAAGAATGTATCTAAGAAACAGGCCGATGTCAACGTGAAGGTGAAGCTGGATAACGGAACGTTGCAGCCTGCCCCTGTCACTTTGCAGAATACTATTTATAATCAGGAAGGGAAGCAGATCGCGACGCAAAGCCGGTCTTTCGAACTGAGCGCGCAGGGTGAGCAGGCTTATGAGTCTTCCTTCACGATCAAAAATCCTACCTTGTGGCAGGGACGCGAGAATCCTTATCTGTATAAGGTGGTCAGCCGCCTGATTAAAGACGGGAGAGTGATCGACGAAATGGTGCAGCCGCTGGGATTGCGCAAGTACGAGATCGTTGCCGGGAAAGGTTTCTATCTGAACGGGGAGAAATACCCGATGTATGGCGTTACCCGCCATCAGGATTGGTGGGGGCTGGGCAGTGCCTTGAAGAATGAGAACCATGATTTCGATTTGGCGACCATTATGGATGTCGGTGCAACTACCGTCCGTTTTGCCCATTACCAGCAGTCCGACTATCTGTACTCTCGTTGCGATAGCCTGGGATTGATCATCTGGGCGGAAATACCCTTTGTCAACCGTGTCAGCGGAGAGGAAGCGGAGAATTGCCGTAACCAGTTGCGCGAAATGATCCGCCAGAGCTTTAATCATCCTTCCATCTATGTATGGGGATTGCATAACGAAGTATATCAGCCGCACCAGTATACCAGAGAGCTGACACAGTCTTTGCACGACCTGGCCAAGACGGAAGATCCGGATCGTTATACCGTTTCGGTCAACGGCTACGGGCATATGGAGCATCCGGTGAATCTGGTTGCCGATATCCAGGGAATGAACCGTTACTTCGGCTGGTACGAAAAGAAGATACAGGACATTAAACCCTGGGTGGAGAATCTGGAGAAAGAATATCCTCACCAGAAACTTATGCTTACCGAATACGGTGCAGATGCTAACCTGAACCATCAGACGGAGTATCTGGGTGAAGCGCTGAACTGGACGAAGGAGTTCTATCCCGAGGCATTCCAGACCAAGACGCACGAATACCAGTGGAGCGTGATTGCGGCACATCCGTATATTATCGCCTCTTACCTTTGGAATACGTTCGATTTCTGTGCTCCGTTGTGGGTACGTGGAGGTGTTCCGGCCCGTAACATGAAAGGGCTGGTTACTTTCGACCGTAAGGTGAAGAAGGATTCTTATTTCTGGTATAAAGCCAACTGGAGCAAAGATCCGGTTCTTTTCCTGACGCAACGCCGTAACTGGGATCGTGAGAAGAAAGAGACATCCGTAACTGTCTATTCAAATATCGGAACGCCGAAGGTGTATCTGAACGGTAAGGAGCTGTCCGGCATCCGCGAAGGATATACTCCCGTACATTATATAATAGATCATGTTACCCTGGAGAACGGAAAGAATATAGTAAAGACTGTCGTGGTGAAAGACGGTAAGACTTACGAAGACGAGATAGAGTGGATGTATAGCGGTGAGAAGAAACGCGACTCAGACCAGTCGGTCAACAAGGAGGAACATGCGGGATTCTGATTTCTCCCGGAACTAAAGGATGAATAAAAAGCAGGTGTTGTAAGACTCGTTCTTGCAACACCTGTTCTGTTTTTACCAGCCGTTATAATGTATCTGTTTCTTGTTGTACTTATCTTTCGGCTTCTCGATGCCCGTAGGATAGCCGAGCGGGATCACCGTGAGCGGAAGGATATGCTCTGGTAGTTGTAAAGCATCCTGGATTATCTTCATTCGTTCGGGGTATGGATAAGCTGCCGTCCATACGGCACCCAGTCCCATCGATTCGGCGGCCAGCAATATGTTTTGGGCTGCGGCGGAGCAGTCCAGTTGCCAGGCGTTCTCCGACTTAACGGTATCTCCGCAAACGATAATAGCTTGCTTGGTTTCTTTCAGCATGCGTGCCAGTGGCAATCCATCTCCCATTTTATCCAGCAAATCCCGATCCGTGATAATAACGAATTCCCAGGGACGGCGGTCTCTGGAGGAGGGTGCAGCCATGCCGGCGCGAACCAGCGTTTCCAGTTTCTCTTTCTCTACCGGACGTTCCGTGTATTTACGTACACTTTTCCGGTTGAAGATTGTTTCCAATGTCTGGTTAGAGCCATCGCTTTCTTTGGTTTCCGTACCGTTGCAGGCAACCAGGGCTGATAATAATACAATAAAAGAATATTTCCATTTCATACTGCAAACATACAAATTGATCCGGACAAATATGATATCGAGTAATATTATTTCTATCTTTGTGAGGTCACGTTAATACTTAAGCATTATGTCAATCAATTCAATAAACAGACGCCGGGAAGACCTTATTAAACAGATCAGCCAAATAGAGGATGAGGAACTGCTGATTACACTCGAAGATCAGTTGTTCTCTTATCAGCAGGGGCAACGGATGCAGTTCTCATCTCCTGAAAGTTTAAAGATCCATTCGGTAGAGCATTTTCGTAGTCTGATCGATCAGGTTCTGGAGGATGATAGGAACGGGAGGATGATTGATGGAGATGAGTTTTTTGCAGAAATGGATAAAGAATTTGAGTTGGATCGATGAAAAGACTGAAATTAATAGTTTCTCCTCTGGCTAAAGGACAAACCCAAGAGTTGAAAACTTATTATAAAACAATGTATGGTTTGTCTGTAGCTCAAAAGGTTTATCTTTCGATTAAAGATAACCTTAAGACTATAACCTGTTATCCTGGTATAGGGTATATAGAGCCGACTGTTACGGATTATCCCCAGTGCTTTCGAACGTTTGTTCAGCATCCGAATCTTAAGATCGTTTACTGGATTGAAGATGGTGCAGTTAAAATCGCTATGTTCTTTGATACTCGTCAGGAACCCGAAAAATTACGTTATACCATCGAACACAGCTCCGACTGGGTATGTGAAGACATGGAGCCTTACGGCTAAATCTGTTTCTGACATTCAAAACAGTAATATATACTACCTCCCATATAGTTTTCCTTCCGGATCGCTTCTCCGCAGACCGGGCAAGGTTTGCCGCCTGTGTCTTTCGATAGGACAGGGATGTAGCGCCCTTTATTCCCGAACAGGTCTGTCTCGGTGTTACGGCCACCGGCCCGGTATATATCCTGCAAGGTACTCTTTACGCAATCAAACAACGTCTCTTTTTGTTTCTCTGTCAAGGCGTTGATACGTGTCTTGGGATGAATGCGGGCATGGAACAGGATGTCTTGCAAGACTCCGTTCCCTAATCCCGGGATTGTTTGCTCGGTGGCGAGGAACGCTTTGGCCGTTTTCTTCTGCTTCTCCTCACTGTTGATAAGGCTGAAAAAATAAGCCTTATCGAATGCTTCGGACAGAACCTGCGGTTTCGTACGGGCTCCTTCCCTGTAGGAACTGAAGTTGCATTCGAAGTTGTTCTCCGGAAAACACATGACTGCTCCGTACATGCGCACCGATCCCATGATGCAGCTTTCATCTTCAAAGGCGATAAGCAGCTGATGCTTCTCCGGTATCTTTTCCCCCGGAGCGTAATAGCGGATATTCATCCCGTCTCCGAAAAGAAGCCTTACGTCTTCTATATCGATCTCTATCAATCCCCCGTAGGCATGTGCTTCTCCGATAGTCTTATTCAGGAGCTTATCCGGATAGCCGGCCGGATCACCATAATACCAGGTAAACTTGTGCGGAGTATATCCCGCACTGACGAAAGTGATCTTTTTCCCTTTGATCGTCTGATTCATTTGTTCCGAGATATACAGGGCTTCCGGTGCTTCTATCATAATATAATGTATTTAGTTACTGGATAAAACGACTTGTTTGAAGCACAAATGTGGGAATAAAAAATGAAACGGGAAAAAGTATTATACCGAATAGGCCGGCATTTCGTAAATAGTTTTATATCTTTGGCTACGTTCAGTTAATGATATTCAATAACGGTAACAACAAGTGTTATTATTGGAACTCTACTTTAAACGATAGTCTTATATGGAAGAAAACAACAAACTCTATTCGCAGAATGCGATAGCTGTAGCGACCTTTTTCGGTGGCCCTTTTGCCGCCGGTATTCTGATACGGAAGAACTGTATAACCCTGGGGCATGAGCGGCAGGGATTTAACGCACTGGTAATCGGTATTATTACTACATTTCTCCTTTTCGGATGTATTTTCGTGATACCGGAGTCCGATTTGGATAAAGTTCCGAATGCCTTGTTCCCGACTATCTATACCGCTATCATTTATTATATCGTAGAAAAGTTGCAGGGAAAGGAACTGAAGGCTCATAAAGCGGGGAACGGAGCTTTCTATTCAAACTGGCGCGCTACCGGGATAGGGGCTGTTTGCTGTTTGATCTCTGTTGCCGTACTGATAGGTGGCCTTTGGCTCGGTGAAAAAGACTGGGATATGGATCAATATAATGCGAAGATGGAACAGTTCGACCGGAACGATGCTTTAGGTCTCCATGTCTATGATATACTGGATGATAAGCCGAAGAAGCAAGTAATAGAGTATATTGAAACGGTCAGCATACCTAAGTTACAGGAAAATATGGATTTATTGAAAACAGTGGTTGCGATAGAAGATATCCCTTCCGAATATGTAAAGTACTCCAACTTATTGCTGGACTATTGCCGGGTTCGTCTTGATATGTATAAGGTGACAGCAAAGATCGTAGAAGAGGAAACGGATGCGTACGACCAGGAGATAGAGCGGTTGGGGCAGCAGCTGGATGAAATCATAAAACAGATAAATGAATAAAAAAGGTTGGCAGATCCTTTCTGCCAACCTTTTTATATATAAGTTGAATTGTAAGCTTATTGCATACCTTCCGTTGTCATTTCCTTATTGATCTTCTTAACCAGTCCCTGAAGTACGGCACCCGGGCCTAATTCGATGAAATGATCGGCACCGTCGGCAATCATGTTCTGAACGCTCTGAGTCCAACGAACTGGAGCAGTCAGCTGGGCGATCAGGTTTGCCTTGATTGTATCGGGATCAGTTTCGCCTTTTGTGCTTACATTCTGGTAAACAGGGCAAGCAGGTTTGTGGATCGGAGTTGCTTCGATGGCAGCAGCCAGTTCGGCACGGGCCGGTTCCATCAACGGAGAGTGGAATGCACCACCAACCTTCAGCTTTAGTGCACGTTTAGCACCGGCAGCCAGCAACTTTTCGCAAGCCGCATCGATTCCAGGGATCGAACCGGAGATAACCAGCTGACCCGGGCAGTTATAGTTTGCACAAACAACAACTTCGTCAGTAATGCTTGCACAAATTTCTTCAACTGTTGCATCCGGCAAAGCCAGAACGGCAGCCATTGTAGAAGGAGTCGCTTCGCAGGCTTTCTGCATAGCCATAGCACGTTTGGAAACCAGTACCAGACCATCTTCAAAAGACAGTGCTCCTGCTGCAACGAGTGCAGAGAACTCACCCAGGGAATGACCTGCTGTCATATCCGGTTTGAACTGGTCGCCTAGAGTTTTAGCGAGAATAACCGAGTGTAAGAATATAGCAGGCTGCGTAACTTTCGTCTGTCTCAGATCTTCGTCTGTTCCTGCGAACATCAGGTCTGTGATGCGGAAACCAAGAATATCATTTGCTTTCTCAAACAACTCTTTTGCAAGGGGATTGTTATCGTAAAGGTCTTTTCCCATTCCGACAAACTGTGCACCCTGACCGGGAAATACATAAGCTTTCATCTTTCTAATCTTTTTCTAATTTCAGTTTTTTAAGACGGTGCAAAGGTAATAAAATTAGAATAATGGAGTGACTATTCGTTACAAATAGTATCTTTGCCCCTATTAAAAGGCGAATATTAACGACTAATTATTATAATATCATGAACGAATTACTATTCTTAGGAAACTTAGGTACTGGCGAAATTGTTATCATCGCCATTGTTGTGTTGTTACTTTTCGGTGGAAAGAAAATCCCTGAACTGATGAAAGGTATCGGTAAAGGTGTGAAGAACTTTAAAGACGGTGTAAAAGGATTAGAAGACGATATTAAGCTCGACGACAACGATAAGAAGTAAAAAATGGAAGAATTGGAACAAGATGAAATGTCCTTTTGGGATCACCTGGAAGAACTTCGTTGGACTTTATTCCGTTCTATTTTAGCACTCTTTGTCTTTGCTATCGGTAGTTTTGCCTTTATGCGTGATATTTTCGATCACGTTATCATGGCTCCCTGCTACGCCGATTTTGTTCTTTATAAATGGTTGTGTGAGTTAAATATATGGCTTATCAGTATAAGCTCCTGGTTCGATGTTCTGCCTGACTTTTGTAATGACGGCTTCCACGTAGATATAGTCAACATCAAGTTGGCTTCCCAGTTCTTTACTCACATGTCGACCTCATTCTGGCTGGCCCTCGTGCTTACTTTTCCCTACTTGATGTATGAGATCTGGAAGTTTGTAAGTCCGGCTTTATACGAGAATGAAAAGAAGAACATCCGGTGGGTATTCTTTTTCGGAACGATTATGTTTTTCCTGGGTTGCGCCGTAGGTTATTTTATGGTATTCCCGATGACACTTCGTTTCCTGGCAACGTATCAATTGAGTGCTAACATTACCGAACAGGTCTCTCTGGATTCGTATATGGATAACTTCCTTATGCTGATCTTTGTGATGGGAATTGTCTTCGAGATGCCGTTGGTATCCTGGCTGCTTTCAAAGCTGGGGCTGTTGCACAGAGGATTTTTCCACAAATACAGACGACACGCTATCGTCGGATTATTGGTTGCTGCGGCATTCATTACCCCAAGTAGCGATCCGTTTACATTGAGCGTTGTATTCTTCCCGTTATACGGATTGTACGAATTAAGTGCATTCTTTGTCAGAAAAGCTCCGGTAGAAGAGCCTGACGACGACGATGAAGAAGAAAATGAAGCTTAATAGGCCGTAGACATTAGAAATGAATTTATTCAGGCATGGATTTCGCAGATAAAACTGTGGGGTTCATGCCTGATTTATTATATAGCCTAAAATTTGCTTCTTATCTTAAATCATCCTATTTTTGTGAAAGTTAAATTCATTTCCTATGCTGAAAAAAGAAGATTATATACGTCAGTTGACAGCCTGTAAGCAACAGCTTATGCAGAAGTTCGGGTTACGTTCTATCCGTCTTTTCGGCTCTGTTGCACGGGGAGATAACCATGAGGGTAGTGATCTGGATGTTTGTGTGGAAACAGAAACTCCCAACCCTTTTCTACTGATGGATTTGAAAGAAGAACTGGAAAATATGTTTAAGCACTCTGTCGATATCGTTCGTTATCGTGAACGTATGAACCCTTATTTACGTCAACAGATAGAAAAAGAAGGTATCTATGTATAACAAAGAGTTAGTCACATCCATGCTGATTCAAATAGAAGAAGCTTTATTGCGATTGAAGCACCGAACGGTTGATATCCATTGTGCCAATGACTTTTTATTATCTCCTGAAC
Source organism: Parabacteroides sp. HGS0025 (assembly GCF_000969845.1). Taxonomy (NCBI): domain Bacteria; kingdom Pseudomonadati; phylum Bacteroidota; class Bacteroidia; order Bacteroidales; family Tannerellaceae; genus Parabacteroides; species Parabacteroides sp. HGS0025. Next base: position 3,970,835 of record NZ_KQ033902.1, on the reverse strand, counting down.
GGGTTGAAAAGCTGGATGCTGTTTGTATGCTCTTTATTGCGATCGGTGAAAGTCTGAAAAGCCTGGATAAAGTGACGAATAAGGAGTTGTTGCCGCTTTATCCGGATATACCTTGGAAAAAGGTGATGGGTTTTCGGGATGTAATAGCACACCATTATTTCGATATAGATGCGGAAGAAGTGTGGTGGGTATTGGAAAATGAGCTGGATCCATTGATCGTAGTAATCAAAAAAATGAAAGAGGATATTTAAATTATATAGATTTGATACTGGATTTGTATGTTCTCTTTCGGATCATTCTTATCTTTGTAAACGTCTGAACAAAATTATAAACAAATGAGGCACATATCATTATTGGCGGTCTCCCTGCTGGCTCTGGTAGCCTGCACGCCTGAGGAACCAAAGGAGGCAGATTATACACAGTATGTTAACCCTATGATCGGTACCGATTTCACCGGAAATACCTATCCGGGAGCACAGGCTCCTTATGGTATGGTGCAGCTTAGTCCTGACAACGGATTGCCGGGGTGGGATCGTATCTCCGGGTATTTCTATCCCGATACGACGATTGCCGGTTTCAGCCATACCCATCTTTCCGGTACAGGGGCAGGAGATCTGTATGATATCTCCTTTATGCCTGTCACCCGTCCTTATAAAGAAGCTCCGGCTCCTCTGGGCATTTATTCTACCTTCTCGCATAATGAAGAAGCAGCTTCGGCCGGTTATTACCGCGTCTTGCTGCAGGACTATAATATTAATGTAGAGCTGACGGCTACCGAACGTTGCGGTATCCAGCGTTATACCTTCCCGAAAGCCGAAGCTTCGGTATTCCTGAACCTGAAGAAAGCGATGAATTGGGACTTTACCCTCGACTCCTATATTGAGGTGATCGACTCGGTGACTATCCGCGGATACCGTTTCTCGCAGGGATGGTCGCCTAACCAGCACGTTTATTTCCAGACACGTTTCTCCAAACCGTTTGTCGCCTATCATATGGATACGACTGCTATCGTGACAAAAGATAAGGGACAGATCGGAACCGCTTACATCGCCCGTTTCGATTTTAATACAGAGAAAGACGAAGAGATCCTGGTCAATACGGCTATCTCGGGTGTCAGCATGGAAGGCGCAGCGAAGAATCTCCAGGCGGAAGTTCCTTTGAATGATTTCGACAAGTACCATAAAGAAGCAGTTGCCCGTTGGAACAAAGAACTGTCCAAGATCGAGGTGAACGGAAATAATACGGATGACCTCGTGAAGTTCTATACCGCTATTTATCACACGATGATCGCCCCGACCATCTTCAGCGATGTGGACGGCTCTTATTACGGCCCCGACAATCAGATCCATAAGGCGGACGGATGGAATAACTATTCCACTTTCTCTTTGTGGGATACCTTCCGTGCAGCTCATCCGTTGTACACTTATACGGATCCGAAGCGTGTAAACGACATGATCCAGGGCTTCCTGAAATTCTACGAACAGAATGGCGCGCTTCCTTTGTGGAACCTTTACGGCCATGAAACCAATATGATGATCGGTTACCATGCTGTTCCGGTCATTGTGGATGCTTACCTGAAAGGTATCGCGACATTCAATCCGGAACTTGCTTTGCAGGCATGTGTCGCCACAGCCAACCGCGATGACTACCGGGGAATCGGAGAGTATAAGAAGTTAGGATATGTACCGGCTAACAGCGATCCGGCTAAATGGGAAAACTGGTCGTTGTCTAAAACAATGGAATATGCTTACGACGACTATTGTATTGCGCGTATGGCAGAGAAGATGGGCAAGAAAGAGATTGCGGATGAATTCTACAAACGCTCACAGAACTTCCGGAATGTGTACAACCCCGAAACAACCTTCATGCAGCCGCGTAATGAAAAAGGACAGTTCGTTACTCCGTTCAATGCAAAAGATTATACCGAAGATATCTGTGAAAGTAATGCCTGGCAGTATTTCTGGTATGTACCGCAGGATCTGGACGGCCTGATCGGACTGTTAGGCAGCAAGGAACGTTTCACGGAGAAACTGGACAGCATGTTCACCTATGCTCCGGATGCGAAAGAGGATCTGCCGATTTTCAGTACAGGTATGATCGGACAGTATGCACATGGCAACGAGCCCAGCCATCATGTGATCTATCTGTATAATAAGGTAGACCAACCCTGGAAGACGCAGAAATATGTAGCACAGGTATTACATGACCTGTATCTGAATGCTCCCGACGGTATCTGCGGTAACGAAGACTGCGGACAGATGTCAGCCTGGTTCGTGTTCAGTGCGATGGGCTTCTATCCGGTCGATCCGGTAAGCGGGCAGTACGAAATCGGTACGCCTCTGTTCCCCGAAGTAAAAATGCATCTGGCAGACGGTAAGGCATTTACTATCCTGGCTGCGGGTGTCAATGCAGAAAATATTTATATCCAGTCGGTTAAATTGAACGGCCAGCCGTATGATAAGAGCTATATTACCCACGAACAGATTATGAGCGGTGCAACGCTTGAGTTTGAAATGGGGAATCAACCGGGGCCGGTTTGGTATAAGAAATAACGTGGTTGTATCTAATTAAAACATATATGAACCAATTATGAAGTTTCACCTCATAATTGGTTCATTCTTGTATTTCATTTTCTATTACAGACTTAATTCTATTGCATTATGATAAGAAATTTAATCTTTACTGTAGCCTTGTCTTGTGGCTTTCTGGCGCAGGCGCAAGATCGTGAATATGTAATCGTTGTACATGGTGGGGCGGGCGATGTCGCTAAAGTGGAAAGCGATCCGGTGCGTTCGGCCCAGTATTATGCAGCTCTCGACTCTGCCCTGACGATCGGCGACCGTATTCTTGCCGCCGGTGGCGAAGGTCCCCAGGCTGTCATGGCTGTGATCAATTATTTTGAGAACAATCCGTTATTCAATGCCGGAAAGGGTGCCACCTGCACGGCCGACGGTACTTTCGAACTGGATGCCTCTATCATGGAAGGGAAAGACCTCTCTGCCGGAGCGGTTGCCGGGGTCAAGACGATAAAGAACCCGATCAATGCCGCTTATGCCGTCAAGACAAAGAGCCGCCATGTGATGCTGAGTGGCACAGGGGCGGACGATTTCGCTGCCGAACAGGGGTTGGAGTTGGTCGATGATAATATGTATTTCGCCACTCCCAAGACGATGGAGTGGATCGATAAGCTGAAGCAGGAAAGCCGGAAGAACGGGACAGTCGGTTGTGTTATCCTCGATAAACAGGGAAACCTGACGGCCGGAACCAGTACCGGCGGTACGTTTAAAAAGAAATGGGGACGTATCGGCGATTCTCCGGTGATCGGTGCCGGAACGTATGCCGATAATCAGAGTTGTGCCGTTTCCTGTACCGGTCATGGCGAATATTTCATCCGTCACGCCGTAGCCTTTAACCTGTGCGCCCGGTATAAATACCTGAAGGAACAGGTAGAACAGGCAGCCGGTTATATTATCCATACGGAACTGAATGTCAATGCTGGCGAAGGCGGTCTGATCGCTGTCGATAAGGATGGAAATATCGCCCTGCCTTTCAATACCACCGGTATGTTCCGGGGGTATCTGTATAAGGAAAAAGGCCGTTCCGGGATAGAAAAGAAGGTAGGGATCGGTCAAGCGATGATCCCCTTTGCCGAATAGGTCATTTCAGTTTGTACCCTTTTCGTACCATCCATGCTACGAGCCGATCCGGAAGCCAGCCTTTACAGCGTGCGAAGAGCACCTGTTCGATAGGGCCGGTTTTGGTACGGAACGGAGGGTGTCGCTTTTTTATCAGGCGGCTGATCGTAAGTGCCAGTTTATCCGGATGCGTACCTTTCCGTTCCATCTCTTCGATCGCGGCTATCGTTTGTGTGAAGGCCGCCCGGTAATCCGGGTGGGCGAGGGTGGCATCCGAAATGCATCGGTTGGCCGTGAAGTTGGTGCAGAAATCGCCCGGTTCGACCAGGCAGACGCGAATACCGAACGGACGTACTTCATATTGTAATGCTTCACTGAAACCTTCTACGGCAAATTTGGAGGCGGAGTAATAGCCCTGGAAAGGGACGGCGATCAGCCCGCCTATCGAGCTGATATTGATAATCGTGCCTTGACCGGCTTTCCGCATGACCGGCAATATGGCTTTGCATGTTTGTACGACTCCCAGGAAATTCGTATTCATTTGCCGGTCTATCTCTACGCCGGTAGCCAGTTCGAGTGCCCCGCTGATACCCAGGCCGGCATTGTTTATCAGGATATCGATATGTCCCTGTTCTGCCAGGATACGGTCGATACCTCGTTGGATAGACTCCGGACGGGTGACATCCATTTCCAGCATTTTTATCCCGTCTGTCTCTTCTATCGCCTTCCGGCTCGTTCCATATACGATATATCCTTCGTCGACTAAAGATGTTGCTGTGGTTTTCCCAAAACCGGAAGAGGCTCCGGTAATCAATATGACCTGTCCTCTCCCGGCTATTGTGTTTCTTTTCATTCGTTGATTTGTTATTGTTGGTTTCTGCGGAATGCCCCGCTGACGAAACTGAGTACTTCCGGAAGGGCGGTACGCCAATATAACCAGGTATGTCCGCCGCCACGTACACGGAACTCATGTTTCATCCCTTTTTCCTGCATGATCTTATGGGCCTGGAAATTGCCTTCCAGCAGGCCGTCTTTATCTCCGCAGTCGATATAATACCGGATGCGGGGCAGGTTGTCCTTATCCAGTTCGGATAGCATTTTCAATACGCTGTTCTGATGCCAGTAGTCGAGCCCGGGGCCGAACAGGCGGCTGAACAGATCTTTGTGAGATTGGGCCTGACGTTTTTCCATTACGCTGTCGTCGAAAACTGCAGCGCTGAGCGGTGCGCAGGCGGCGAACATTTCCGGGTGATGCAGCGAGTAAAGGAACGAACCGTAGCCACCCATCGAAAGCCCGGCAATGGCGCGGAACTCCTGACGGCTGCGGGCGCGGTAGGTCTTTTCGATATAGGGGATCAGTTCTTCAAAGAACATATCTTCGTAAGGGGCTTTGCCGTCGTATTGGTTGATGTACCAGGTATCCCAGGCATTGGGCATCACGATGATCATTTGTGAAGCGTCGCCGCTGCCGATCGCTTTGTCGGCAATTTCTTTTACTTCGCCGGTCTGTATCCACATGGTTTCATCGTCGGTGTAGCCGTGCAGCAGATAGAGTACCGGGTAATTACGTTGCGAGGTGTTGTAATCGGACGGCAGGTAGATCGAGTAGGACACCTCTTTACCTAGTTTCTTACTATCGAATTTCAGCGACTCGAAGACGGCGCTCTGAGCTATTCCGTTTAAATTAAACAGGATGCACAGAACAAGACTGAGGAATAATCTGTTTTTCATATACTGACAAGTATTAAATTAATAGTTCTTTGCTTGTAAACTGCTTATAATTACGGAAGGCAAAGTTAGAAAAAACGGGGAGCTATGCTTGATAAAACGTCAGAAAATGTTATTTTTGTTTACGAAACTTACTAATCAATAATTACATATGTCGCATTTACCCGATTTGATTTCCGATCTGGCTTTGATCCTTATATCCGCAGGTGTGATAACCTTATTATTTAAATGGCTGAAACAACCGCTCGTGCTGGGGTATATCGTGGCCGGGTTATTGGCCGGGCCCTATATCCATATCTTTCCGACGGTTGTCGATGTAGAAAATATTAATCTCTGGGCGGAGATGGGAGTCGTCTTCCTACTCTTTGCCCTCGGGCTCGAGTTTAGCTTTAAAAAGTTGATGAATGTAGGGTCTACCGCCTTTATCACAGCAATGACGGAGGTGATAACGATGCTGATCGTGGGGTATCTGATCGGGCATCTGCTGGGATGGTCTACGATGAATTCCATATTCCTGGGAGGGATGTTGTCGATGTCGTCGACTACTATTATCATAAAAGCGTTTGATGACTTGGGATTACGGAACCAGCGTTTTACGGGGATTGTATTCGGTACGTTGGTGGTGGAAGACCTGGTGGCTATTATCATGATGGTGTTGCTTTCGACGATGGCTGTCAGCCAGGAGTTTGCCGGAGAGGAGATGATCGGCAGTATCCTGAAGGTCGCCTTCTTCCTGATCCTCTGGTTCCTGGTGGGTATCTTCGTTATTCCGGCTTTGCTGAAAAAGGTCAGGAAGCTGATGAATGATGAGACGTTGCTGGTAATTGCCCTCGGCTTATGTCTGGGGATGGTGGTTGTGGCTACAAAGACCGGTTTCTCGGCAGCCCTGGGGGCTTTCATCATGGGGTCGATCCTGGCGGAGACGATCGAGGCGGAGCGTATCGAGCATATTATCAAGCCGGTGAAGGACTTGTTCGGCGCTATCTTCTTCGTGTCGGTGGGTATGCTGGTCGATCCGGCTGTCCTGGTTGAATATGCATGGCCTGTCATTCTTATCACGCTGGTTACGATTGTAGGGAAGGCGTTCTTTTCTTCTTTTGGTGTCCTGTTGTCGGGGCAACCGCTTAAAACGTCCATACAATCGGGGTTCAGTCTGGCACAGATCGGGGAGTTTGCCTTTATCATTGCAGCCTTGGGTGTGTCGCTCAAAGTGCTAGACGATTATGTGTACCCGATTATCGTGGCGGTGTCGGTGATAACGACGTTTACTACTCCTTACTTTATCCGTTTGTCGGGGCCGTTTGCAGAATGGCTCTATAAGATACTGCCGGATAAGGCGCGTGACTTCCTGGATCGCTATTCGTCGGGATCGAAAACGATCAACCATGAGAGCGACTGGCGGAAACTGCTGAAGATTTATGCCGGAAAGATATTGATCCATTCCGTTTTGCTGACGGCTATCCTGTTGTTGTCTACCCAGGTTATCCATCCGCTGCTAGTGGAGAAGTTCCCGGCGATGGAGATGTGGGGAAGCATTATCATGAGTGTGCTGACACTTCTCCTGATGACTCCTTTCTTGTCGGGGTTGGTAGCCAATAAGAATAATTCGCCTGAATTGTTTATGAGCTTGTGGAAGGATAACAAATATAATCATGGTAAATTGGTGGCGCTGGTTCTGTTCAGGGTCTTTGTCGCCATCCTGTTCGTTTCGATCGTGTTGATCAAGTATTATCATGTGCAGTATGGGGTCGGTGCGATTATAGCCGTGGGGGTTATGATCCTGATCATTTTGTTCCGCCGCGACCTGAACCAGTATTCCAGGCTGGAAGCCCATTTCCTGACTAACCTGAATCGCCGGGAGGAAGTCGACCGGAAGCGGAATCCGTTGAAAGCGAGCTTTAACAACCAATTGAGCGATAAGGATATCCATCTGGCGATCGTGCCGGTTTCGCCCTGTTCTCCCTATGCCGGGAAGGCGTTGGCGGAATTGCCTCTCAGGAAGGATTTCGGAGTGAGTATTGTAGAGATTATCCGGGACGATTATAAGATTTATATCCCCGGAGGTTCCGACCATATTTACCCGCAGGATAAGGTAGTCGTGGTGGGAACCGATGAGCAGCTGAAAGCTTTTCAGGCCAAGCTGGAAGATCAGGAAAACGGATCTGCATGTTCGGACGGGCAGCCTAAAGATGTTACGGTCAATTCGTTTGTCGTCGATGAGAGTTTCCCTTTCCTCGGACAGAGTATCATGCAGTCGAATGTCGGCCGCCGCTACAATTGCCTGATCGTCGCCCTCGAACGCAACGGCGACTCCCTGATGACCCCCGATAACGATACGGTCTTTGAATTGGATGATCTGGTCTGGGTTGTAGGCGACAAGGGTAAGATACAGGAGTTGATAAAAGGAGAGTGAGAGCGTTTTATGAAATTTTAGAGATCACTTAAAATTGGTTACATCAGCCTTTATTTCTCCAAATGTTCTAATTTTGTCGTGTTGAATTATAAAAACGAAAGAGATGAAAAAGTATACATTCTTATTGGTGATAATGGCTCTGGGGCTGTTATCCTGCGGAGATGATGATAAACCGGTTGTTCCTGAGTTAGACAAATTGACGCAAGTAATTTGTACCAAAGAGGCAGACGTAGTGTTTTTTGCATATATCAATTATACGAATGATGATAAGATTGCTTCTATCGATTTTGTTGATGGGAAAAACATTCCTTTTATATATGTAGACAAGAAGATCACGATGATGAATCCTGAAGAAGGAGTCGAACGCATTGAATATATTCTTGGCGGGTTGGTTGTCACTGACAAGTCTGTTATGAAGAAAAATGCTTTTGACGGAAAGATCTACACAAGCGATAACTATAAATATCAGTATAGTGGCTCGAGCCTGACCGGGGCTTCACGAACCATGACCTGGCCGAAAGAGGGAGAAGAAGGCTACGAATCGCAGACATTTGAAAAGGAGGAGACCTATGCATGGGAAAACAGCAATGTAGTCCTTTTCACCCAAGACAAGAAGAGAATTGAATATAAATACGGCACGGCTTTAACTCCGTCCAACTTCCCCTGGCGTGTAATACCATCTTTCAATCCGGTGGGTTTCGATGCTTTTTCCCCGATTAACCTACTCTATGGAAACCGGAGCAGGAACTTGCCTGAATCGGCTACTTACTATAGTCTTTCCGGAGAGGATGACACAACAGCTAAGTATACATATCATTTTACGACAACCGGCGATTATATAACCGGCATGACTATCCAGGAGCAGACCAACTCTACGGACAAAATAGCGAAGCAGACTACCTATGAGTACAAGTTTATCTATTCGAAGTAACAGATACATCATAATAAGATAATTGCATCCTCAATATCGGATGCGATTATCTGTCGCTATTGTACAATTATCTCTCAATTTGTTGTATTTGCAATAAATCTACAAGCTTTTGCGATAATATTAAAAATCGGGGTGTGCCTAATATTGTATTTTTGGTCGAGAAATAATCGATATATACCATGAATACAAAGTTACTCTTTTTAATATCCGTCATAGGGCTTGCCTTTGTCAGCTGCTCCGGAGAAGGGCAGCTGAAGAAACGGGTTTCCGGTCTGTTGCATGCCGAAATCATTACCCGGGGAAATACTGCATTAACACAGGATCCTCTTACCATCACATCTTTTATAGCCGAACGAAGTACCGGCAATATGCACGACTTCTATTCCGAAGGCGATTATTGGTGGCCGAACCCCATAAGTCCGGACAGCGCCTACATCCGGCGTGACGGAGAAACCAATCCCGATAACTTTGTTGCCCATCGCCATGCCATGATCCGTTTCAGTACGCTTGTCGGTGACCTGACATCTGCCTGGATTATTACCGGAGATAAGAAGTATGCAGTGCAGGCTCTGGAACATATCCATGCCTGGTTTATCGATCCCGAAACACGGATGAACCCCAATCTTCAATATGCGCAAGCTATAAAAGGGATAGCAACAGGGCGGGGGATAGGTATTATCGATACAATTCATTTACTGGAAGTCGTTCAATCGTTGATCCTGCTGGAAGATGCGAACTTACTCTCTGAAGAATACTTAACAGGGACGAAAAAATGGTTTGCAGACTATCTCCACTGGTTGACAAACCATCCTTACGGCCTGGATGAAATGAATGCTAAAAACAATCACGGGACTTGCTGGGTAATGCAGGTGGCCCAGTTTGCGAAGTATACAGGCAATAAGGAGCTGACGGACTTCTGCCGTGACCGTTATCAGACAGTCTTATTGCCCGGCCAGATGGATGCTGATGGCAGTTTTCCGCTGGAGTTAAACCGTACCAAGCCTTATGGCTATTCCTTGTTTAACCTCGACGCAATGGCGACAATTTGCCATATCCTTTCCGATGATACTCACAACCTATGGCAATATACAACCGGTGATGGACGGAATATGCAGAAAGGAGTAGCCTGGCTATTCCCTTATATAAAGGATAAGTCTGCCTGGCCTTTTGAAGAAGATGTAATGTATTGGGAGCAATGGCCTGTAGCACAACCCGCTTTACTATTCAGCGCTTATGATACACCGAACGAAGAATATGTATCGGTTTGGTCTGCACTGGAGCATTATCCGGAAAATGACGAAGTGATACGCAATCTTCCTATTCGCCATCCTCTTTTATGGTTGTAAAGACATAAGAAAAATAATTAGTTTACTTTATAGTTGATGAACATGAAATTCAAAACACCTCTCTTACTTTTATTAGCTGCTCTTGCGTCCTGTGGATCGGATAAGAGCGATTTAGTACGTGATAACTTTACATTTGCAGGAACACAACTGAAGCAGGCTTTTGTTGAAATGGATTTAGTCCGTTCTTCCGAACTGCCGGAAAAACAAGCATTACGTGATAAACTGAATCAGGGGCCATTGGCCAGCCCGCGAAATATAGAGTCTGACGGAACGCTGCACATGGTAGTCTCACGCGATTGGACAAGCGGATTCTTTCCCGGTGAACTTTGGTATATGTACGAATACACCGGAGATGATTTCTGGAAAGACAAAGCACGTCAGCAAACGGCACTGATTGAACGCGAAAAACTGAATGGCGGTACGCATGATATGGGTTTTAAAGTCTATTGTTCTTTTGGAAATGGTTACCGCCTGACCGGAGACGCTAACTACAAAGAAGTCCTACTGCAATCGGCCTATACACTGACTACCCGCTACAAAGAAAAAATAGGAGCTATCCGTTCCTGGGATCATAGCCGTGATAAATGGGAGTGCCCCGTTATCATCGACAACATGATGAATCTGGAGTTGCTTTTCTGGGCATTCAGAGCCAGCGGCGATTCTTTATTTTATAATGTAGCCGTTAACCACGCCCGTACAACTATGAAAAATCATTACCGTGACGATTATAGCTCTTATCATGTAGTGGATTATGACACTATAACCGGAGCTGTAATAAACAGGCATACCCATCAGGGATATGCACACGAATCAGCCTGGTCGCGCGGACAAGCATGGGGACTTTATGGCTATACGATGTGTTACCGGGAAACCGGCTTACCGGAGTTTCTTGAACAGGCCGGACATATCGCCGATTATATCTTTTCCAGTCCGGATTTACCGGAAGATTTAATTCCTTACTGGGACTTTAACGCGCCCGGAATACCGGACGAACCCCGCGATGCTTCCGCTGCAACCGTTACGGCTTCTGCCTTGTACGAATTAAGCATGTACGTCCCGGAGAAACAGAATGATTACGTATCGAAAGCAAATACAATACTGAATAACCTGTCGAAGAACTACCGTACGACAGCAGGCAAAGACAGAGGCTTTTTGTTGCTACACAGTACAGGATCGAAAATGCACAATGTAGAAGTCGACGTCCCTATTGTATATGCCGATTATTATTATCTGGAAGCCTTACTCCGGAAACAGAAACTGGAGAAAGAGGGCACAGCCATATTATGAATATATAAATATTAAATAGATAGCTGTTTAATAAACTAATATAAAACGAATAGATAATGAAAAACATTTTCTTCTCTTGCCTTTTCCTGCTCTGTTGCTTTTCGATTGCAGGGAAGGTTCCATCGAAACAAAAAATAAGATTAACAGACAATTGGGAATACCTGAAAGGGGATCTGGGCGGAATCTGGGAAGCAGTGCGCCCCTTCTCACCGGGAAATCCCGAAACGGTTCCTATCTGGCAGAAAGTTACGCTGCCGCATTGCTTCAATGCAGAAGATGCAGTCGACCCCGATCTCAATTATTACCAGGGGCCTGGATGGTACAAGACAGGGCTGTCGATCGATAATCCTTATCCTGACGGCCGCATTGTCCTTGATTTCGAAGGAGCAGGACAGAAGACGGACGTTTATGTCTACACCACTCTTGTCGGCCGGCATGTCGGCGGATATGATGAATGGAGCGTGGATATAACGGAAGCAGTAGATTCCTTCCTTAAAAATGATAAACTGGTAAAACGTTTCGGAGGAAAAGTTCCTTTATCCATCCGTTGCGATAACTCGCGCGACCTGGAAATGATACCATCCGACCTTTCGGACTTCAATCTTTACGGCGGCCTTTACCGTTATCTGAATCTGGTTTATCTACCGAAAGCTTCTTTCAAACAGATCCGTCTCGAACCGGAACTTTCTGCTGACAGGAAAGAAGGAATATTGAAGGTAAAAACAACTTTCTATAACCCCGAAGATATAAAGGAAGCAGATGTAACAGTCTCTGTCTATGACAATAACCGCAAACAAATATTCACACAGACGATAACCGGTATATTACCTTTAGGCGACCAGTTCCTGACCGAAGTAAAGGTAAAGAACCCGGCCTTATGGCATGTCGACAATCCCGCTTTATACACTTGCGAACTGATAATCAACGCCGCCGGACAATCTCTGTCCGCAGAAGAACATTTCGGCTTCCGCCAGGCGGAATTTAAAGAGAAAGGCCCTTTCTTCCTGAATGGCAAACGCCTTTTGCTTCGCGGAACGCACCGCCATGAAGACCATGCCGGAGTTGCTCAGGCAATGACCGAAGATATGATGCGCACTGAAATGCAAATGATGAAAGACATGGGTGTCAATTTCATCCGTCTCGGCCATTACCAGCAATCGGAAATCATCCTTCGGCTTTGTGACGAATTAGGGATCCTTGTCTGGGAAGAAATACCCTGGTGCCGTGGTGGTTTAGGGGGTGAGATATACAAAGAACAGGCACGCCGTATGCTGACCAATATGATCGGCCAGCATCACAATCACCCATCAGTAATCATCTGGGGACTTGGCAACGAAAACGACTGGCCTAACGATTTCAGTACCTTCGACAAAGGGGCTATCCGTGCCTTTATGAAGGAACTGCATGACTTGGCCCATCGACTGGATGATACCCGCATGACGGCTATCCGGCGCTGTGAGTTTTGCAGCGATATAGTAGATGTATATTCCCCATCCATTTGGGCAGGATGGTATCGCGGAGTCTTTACCGATTATAAAAACGTCTCGGAGCAGGAAATGCAAAAGGTAAAACGTTTCCTGCATGTAGAATGGGGGGGTGACAGCCATGCCCGCCGTCACTCGGAAAATGTATTCGCTAATCTGAAAGGACTGGAATCCGGCCAGGGAGCCGATGAACGCGCCGGCGACGCTTCCTTATACGGAGGAACCGCCCGTGCCTCGAAAGATGGCGACTGGTCGGAAAGCTATATCGTCCGCCTGATCGACTGGCATTTGAAGGAACAGGAAACAATGCCCTGGCTGACAGGCACTGCCTATTGGCCGTTCAAAGACTTCTCAACTCCCGTACGTCCCGAAAATCCGGTTCCCTATGTCAACCAGAAAGGCGTGATTGAACGTGATTTCACACCGAAGGAAAGCTATTATGTTTTCCAATCCTACTGGACGACAGCCCCGATGGTTCATATCTACGGCCATAGTTGGCCGGTGCGTTGGGGAAACAAAGGCGACCGGAAAGAGGTGCTGGTTTACTCCAACTGTGATGAAGTCGAACTATTCGTCAACGGCATCAGCCAGGGCGTAAAAAAACGCAATAGCCAGGATTATCCGGCAGCCGGACTGCGTTGGAACTGTGTCTATGAAGAAGGCCAGAATGAAATCCGTGCTGTCGCCAAAAAAGGAAAAACAGAAATAGCAGATACGATCATCCAGGAGTACCAATCTGAAAAGTGGGGTGAGGAAGCATCTATGTCGTTGTCGGTTGTTTCACGTGAAGGCGATACCGTTTTATTGGAAGCCCAACTTTTCGACAAAAATAATATTCGCTGCCTTGATTCAAAGAAGTATGTCGAGTTTGAAATTATAGGAAATGGTTCATTGATACAGAATCAGGGGACTTCAACCGGAAGTAGAAAGCTTCAAACCTACAACGGAAGGGCTCGCATTAAGGTAAATCTTAAAAAAGAGAAGAATATTGTCGCTGTCAAGTCGAGTGGACTGCCTACCACATTCCTTGAAGTCGAATAATTCCTTATTTTTCTACTATAATCCGTCTTTTTTTAGGATAAAAACAGTTGCAAATATCCTTCGTAGACGGATTATAGTAGAAAACAAAAGAGAAAACTACGGCCGTAGATCGTTTTTATAAGTAATAACTGCTTATTAATGATGTCGAATCAGTTTTACAAAGTCTTTAATCGATGCAAACAACTACATTCCGTAGTTTATGTTAATAAAAATACGTTATTGCATACAAAAACCACGATTATTCGCATTGATAATTGTTTTCTACTCCCATCGTACGTCTATTTTATCAATAAATAGCATATTTAATTTGCGAAATAGATATATTTGTCTATTTTTATCTCCCAGTTAATGACAAAATATAGCTTTAATCTAATAAAAATACTACTATGCAATCATTCTACGACCGTATTCAAGACATCGCAACATATTATAATATTAAACCTTCAGTAATATTAAGATGTAGCCATATTCCTTATAGCACCTATCACTCTCTGAGTTATCGCGGTGCATGCCCAAGTATTGAAACAGTACAAAAGATTATAAATTGTTATCCGGAAGTCAGCTTCGAATGGCTCGCTGTCGGTAAAGGAAATATGCTTATTCCAAAAAATACCACTCCGGATGATGAAGATAGTCCGAAAATCATCGCGTTGAAACGGAAAGTTGAAATACTTAGCGACCGTTTGATCGATAAAGAGCGATATATACTAAAGCTCGAATTAGAGCTTGCCACCTGCAAAGAAAACGAATAATACTCCTGATATGAGATATCTATTTACACTTGCTATTATATGCTTTTCCTTCATTTTACAGGCTGAAAAGACAAGATATCCCTATATCTTTAATTCAGATTTAAACGAAGGTATTTCACAGCTGTCTGTCATGGATATTTTCCAGGATTCAAAAGGCTATTTATGGTTTGCCACCAAGAACGGATTAAACCGTTTTAACGGGAAAGAATACATAATCTACCGCCGTGAAGATGGAAACGAACAGAGCTTATCCAATAACTCTATCACTTCGATAGCTGAAGACCGGAATGGAAACCTATGGATAGGAACAGGCAACGGATTAAACCGTATAGACCTGAACACGAACCGGATAAAACGTTACAGCGTCGAGATAAACGGAGCGATAACAAACAGTATTGCAGCGATATATACGGATCATTCCGGCCATCTCTGGATTGGAACCTGGAATGGCTTAAGCCGTTACAACAGTGATAACGACTCTTTTGAATCCTTTTCCCTGGACGGAGAACTGGATAACACAGCAGTGGCAACTATATTTGAAGACAGCACCGGTAAGTTCTGGATAGGGACAAGAAACAAAGGAGTCTTTCTATGTGACAACCAGATGAATCTTATCAGCCATTTTTCGACCGAAACGAAAAATATGCGCATAAACAATAACGATATCACCTCTATTTATGAAGATGCAAAGAAACAGATATGGATCGGCAGCAAATATGGACTTAACAAGGTAGACCTGCGCAATAATGAAATCCTAGCTTTTACGAGTGAAAACAGCAAGCTCGCCAATAACTCTGTCCGTTGCCTGATCGAATGGCAAAACAAACTTCTGATCGGTACTTTCGATGGTATATATTCTTTAGATCCGACGACCGAACGGATCGTGAAAATGGCCGGATACGATGACATAAATAAATCATTGAGCCATTATTCTGTCTATGCCTTTTGTGTAGACCGGGACGAAACATTATGGGTCGGTACGTTTGCCGGCGGTGTGAACTACCTGAACAAATTTACCAGCCGCTTTGTCTTCCATAAGCCGGAAGAGGAACTGAACATCAGAACCGGTATTTACGGCGCCATAACCTACGAATCCCCATCGAAACTCTGGATCGCAACAGAAGGATACGGATTGTTGAGCTATAATTATCAGACGGATGAGTCGCATTATTATCTGGTAGACCCTTCTTCCCGTTTTGCCTTTAACACAAACATTATCAAATCAGTTTTCTATGAAGACGGAACCGTCTGGTGTGGAACCACGAAAGGGGAAATTTACAAGTTCGACATCAAGACCGGTAAATTCTCCCTTTATCACAGATATCCGGTTGAGTACTCGATCTACTCCATCATCCGCGACCATAAAGGCATTTTGTGGGTAGGCGGCGCATCGACCGAATACGGATTGACTTGTTTCGTAGATGACAAGCTCGTTAAGCCATTAACCAACAATGTGGATGAACCGTTCTACATCTCGAATATCCGTTGTATGTTGGAGAATGAAGACGGCACGCTTTTATTGGGCAGTACCGTAGATGGATTGCTTCACCTCGACACGAATAAAAAGCAATTGACGAAATATACGAATGAAGCCTCTGTAGAAAAGTACAGGATCCCGAACAATTATATTTCAGCCATCACCCGCACGGAATCAGGAGACATATGGGTTTCAACTTACGGCGGCGGTCTCTTTCAGTTCGATCCCTCGCAAGGAATCCGGCGCGTCATGACGGCTAAAGAAGGCTTGCTGGATAATAACATCTGCTCCCTGGTAGAAAGCAGCGACCGGAAACTATGGATGAGTACTGTCAATGGATTAACGATGTTTGATCCTGCCGGCAACGAAGTGCGTAACTACCACCGCCACAACGGAATCGACATCCGCGAATTTACCTTACACAGCGGAATCGCTTTGCCGGATGGAAACCTCTGCTTTGCCGGAAGTAACGGGTTCGTGACACTCCAGGTAGAGGCGATGGATAAGAATGAAAATATCCCGGCAGTGGTGCTCGAACAACTATCCGTTAATAATCAGCCGGTAATGGTCGGCGACGAATCCGCCATTCTGGATAAAACGCTGGACGGCATGGAAACGATCCGGCTCCATTACAACGAAAATAACTTTTCAATCACCTATCAGGCTTTGAATTATATCTATTCGACCCAAAACCAATACGCTTATAAGCTCGAAGGATATGATACCGGCTGGAACTATGTTGGCGAACGCAATTCCGCATTTTATACCAACCTGAGCCCCGGCAAATATGTATTCCGTGTGAAAGCTTCTAATAATGACGATGTGTGGAACGAAACAGGACGTTCGCTCGTAATCATCGTGCAGCCGCCTTTGTGGAGAACCTGGTATGCTTACCTGTTCTATGTCATCGTTTTTGCCGCCATTATCTACGGAATCCTCTATTATGTGAGTATCAAACGCAACCTGGAAGCCGGTTTGAAATTAAAGCAACTGGAGAAACAGAAGCAGGAAGAATTTCACCAGGCAAAGATACGCTTGTTTACCAACTTCTCCCATGAATTACGTACGCCTTTGATGTTGATTATCACCCCGTTTGAGGAATTAGTCAAACGGATAGACATACCGGTGGAATTGCATGACAAACTGTCCATCATCTATAAGAATGCACAAAAACTGCTGCTGCTGGTCAATCAGTTGATGGATCTGCATAAAAATCAGGCGGGCAGCATGGATCTGAAGGTGAGCGAAGGGGACATTTGTGAATATATAAAGGAAATATATTATGCCTTTAACCAGATTGCTTTGACGAATGAGGTCAAATTCACCTTGAACTGTACCCCTAAAACGATCGATGCCTGGTTTGACAAGTCCCTTTTGGAGAAAGTAGTCTTCAATCTGCTATCGAATGCCTTCAAATATACCAGTCCCGGTGAATCGATTGTCATGGAAGTTTCGGAAGTCTCTCTAAAAGAGCTTGAACCGGAGCGGACAGAGGGATTATATACAGGTGAAAATATAAATTATGTCCGGCTGAAAGTAAAAGACTCCGGAAAAGGGATTGCAGAAGAGGAAGCGGATAAGATATTTACCCCGTTCTACCAGATCCCGGAGACGTCGGGTATCAATTTATCCGGGACAGGCATCGGTTTAAGCCTGGTCTATACGATCGTACAGCTCCATCGCGGAGTAATCTATGTGGATAATACCGTGTCTCAGGGAGCTTGCTTTGTTGTCATCCTTCCGATTTCCCGTGCGGCCTTTTCCGAGGAACAGATAGAAAGCCGGGAGATAGATAAGATCGCGGAAATAACGAATACCGAGGATATCTCCGTCTCCCTGCCGGTTGTAGATAAAGGAGACCAGCCGAAATATAAGATTCTGCTGGTCGAGGATGACAAGGATGTCCGCGATTATCTGCGGAAAAGCCTGGAAGCTGAATATACGGTAATCGAAGCCGCCGACGGGGTAAGAGCCTATGAAAAAGTAGTGCAGGACTTCCCGGATCTGGTACTCAGCGACATCATGATGCCGAAACGCGATGGGCTGGAACTCTGTACGATGATCAAGAATGACATACGGGTGGGGCATATTCCGGTTATTCTGATGACCGCCCGCTCGATGGTCGTCCATATCAAAGAAGGGTTCCAGGCGGGTGCAGACGATTATATCGTCAAACCGTTCAATATGGACGTGTTGCAAACACGCATCCGCAGCCTATTGACTTTAAGGGAGCAATTGAAGAAACTGTATGGGAAACGTTTCTCACCGGAAGTGATGGGAATCGAGGTAAAGTCGGCCGACGAACGTTTCTCCCAGAAACTGTTTGATGTGATCGAGAAAAACATCTCCAATGAAAAACTGGATGTCGAGTTGTTGTGTTCGGAGATCGGTATCAGCCGGGCAAACCTCTATCGAAAGCTAAAATCCATCACCGAACTTTCCCCGATGGAATTGATTCGTAACAAACGTCTGGAAGTAGCAGCGAAATTGTTGAAAGAATCTGAAATGAATGTATCGGAAATAGCTTCTCATCTCGGTTTTAATAGCCATTCTTACTTCTCGAATTCATTTAAAGCTTTTTACGGGTGCACTCCGACCGAGTTTGTGCAGATGAATAACAGCCAGGAATAGGAGAACTTGTAAAATCATTTCACATTCCTGTCACTTTTGTATCAATCTATTCATATAGAATAATTTAATACTAAATTGGGAGCGTATTCTCTTTGGAAAGCGGGGAGAATACGTTTCTTTGTGTTATTGAATTTGTTTAAATTTTAAGTCTAATTAAATCCATGATTAAATGAAAAAAGAAATCAAGAGTGCCACTCAATCGTTTTGGCGATTATTATTTTTATTGGTGGCGTTTAATTCAAGTCTAAGTTTGTTTGCGCAAACACCGACTGTCTCCGGCATCGTTCTGGATGAGTTTGGAGAGCCGATGATCGGTGTATCGGTACTAGTGAAGGGAACAACCACAGGTATTATTACGGATGTAGAAGGGAATTTTATTGTTCCGGCTAAAACCGGGGATGTTATATTGGTAAAGTATCTTGGTTACAAAGACCAGGAAATAAAAGTAACAAGTAATGCCCGCTTGAAAATAACTCTTCAGGAAGATACTCAGAATCTGGATGAAGTAGTAGTGGTTGGTTATGGTACGCAGAAGAAAGTGAACCTGACCGGTGCTGTTTCCGCCGTTACCGGTGAAGAAATAGCCAAGCGTCCGGTAGCCAATACATCGACCATGTTGCAAGGCCAGATGCCGGGTTTGCGTATTACTTCCGACAAAGGCCAGCCGGGTAACGAATCGGTTCAGATCCGTGTACGTGGCCAAGGTACTTATTCCGGTACCGGCTCTGACCCGTTAATCCTGATTAACGGAGTAGAGGGGGATCTCGCTTCCCTCGACCCGAACATCATTGAAAGTGTTTCCGTCTTGAAGGATGCAGCTTCGGCTTCCATCTATGGTTCGCGCGCAGCAAATGGTGTGATTCTGATTACAACGAAGAATGGTTCGGAAACAAAAGACCGCATCTCCGTTCGTTATAATGGCAACTTTGCCGTACACAATCCGACAAACCTGCTGGATGTGATTTGGGATTCTCCTACCTATATGAAATATTTCAATATGGCGAAGGATAATTCCGGAGCTCCGGCAACTGACCGTTATTCGGCAGAGATGATTGCAAACTACACCAATCCGTCCGACCCGACCAAATACCCCAGCTTCAACTGGTTGGATTATATGTTTGATCCTGCTTTCGTTCAGCAGCACAACCTGAGTGTAGCCGGTACTACCGGTAAAACTTCTTACAACGCTTCTTTAAGTATGATCAACCAGCCCGGTACCATGAAAGGGCAGGAATTCAAGCGTTACAATGCAACGTTGGATCTGACTTCACAAGTAAACGATTGGATACGCTTCGGAATGTATTTTACCGGCAGCCGCAGCAATCGCCAGGAAACACGCCAGGGGGATACCGACGCTTATCTGTCAACTATTTCTCAGGCGCCGACTTACATGCCCTGGCTGCCGGATGATGGCACAGGCATTAAGCGTTACACGATGAAAGCGTTTACCTTTGAAAGTAATAATAAAAACATGGTTGCCATTACTGAAACGGAAAACTTCAAGAACTATGTGAATACGGATGTAAACACTCAGGCTTGGTTGGAAGTAAGTCCGATCAAAGGCTTAAGCTGGTATACCAAAGGTGCTATGCGCTACAAGCAACAGCATACAAAGAACTGGGGAGCGCTTCCGACACCGGTTTACTACTATCATGACGGTGTACAGAATGGTACATTGAATACAAACGGAACAGGTTTGACAAGTACAATGGAAAATAGTTCTTACTATAACTTATATACGTATTTGAAATACGACTGGGCTACTCCTAATAAAGAACATGACTTCTCTTTTATGGCAGGTTACAATCTGGAATATTATAAAATGGATAATCTGGAAGGTTACCGTCAGAATTATGACTTCCCCTTGCATGAACTGAATACAGGTATTTCTTCTGTACAGACTAACAAAGGTGAATCTGAAGAATGGGGCATTATGTCTGCTTTCTTCCGTGCCAACTATGCTTTCAAACAGCGTTATTTATTGGAGGTGAATGCCCGTTACGACGGTTCTTCCCGCATTTCATCCGATTCCCGCTGGGGTATATTCCCTTCCTTCTCTGTGGGATGGCGTATGACTGAAGAAGAATGGATGAAGGATCTCAACTGGGAATGGCTGAACAGCATGAAGTTGCGTGGATCCTGGGGGATCCTGGGTAACCAGAATATCGATCTTTATTCTTACTATGCTTTGGTTACAACAGGTAAGGATTATAGTTTCGACAACTCGAATCTGGGAGCCGGTGTTGCACAGACCGCCCTTACCAACCGTGATCTGAAATGGGAATCTACGGCTATCGGTGACTTCGGTATCGATATCACTGCTTTCAACGGTTTCAATATTACTTTCGACTGGTATAAGAAAAGAACATACGATATTCTTCGTGAGGCACAGAGCAATTCATTACTGGGCTTGAAAGCTCCGTATGTCAATGCTGGTGAAATGGTAAACAAAGGTATTGAAATATCGTTGGCTTATAACGGATATATAAAAGAAGGAGTATTCAAAGGCTTAAATTACAATGCCGGTGTATTCTTTGATCGTACGAGAAATGAGTTGACGAAATATGGTGCCGATTATATAGACTCTTCTAAAGGTTTAATCTATAAGGAAGGTATACCTTATGAGTCATTCTATGGTTATGAAGCAATCGGTATCTTTAGGGATGAAGCTGATGTAAGCAATTCCCCCAAGCAATTTAATGATAAGACATTGCCAGGTGATATTAAATATGCCGATATCAGTGGCCCTAATGGAGTACCCGATGGCATTGTCGATGAAAACGACCGTAAAGTACTTGATGGCCGCTTCCCTGATTTTGAGTATTCCGTGAACCTGGGTGCCAGTTGGAAAGGTTTCGACCTCTCTTTGATGGGACAAGGTGTACAAGGTGCTAAACATTATGCCAGCGGCTGGGGATTACGTCCGTTCTATCAGGGAACGCCTATCTCACAAGACTATATCGATAATATGTGGACGGAAGATCATAGAGACGCCAAATATCCGCGTCTGTATTTCGCTGATTTAGGTGGTGCAAAGAACCAGCGTGAAAGTACCTACTGGTTATACAATGCTTCTTATTTCCGTCTGAAGAACCTGACATTCGGTTACACATTGCCGAAAGCACTGACAAGCAAAGCGAAGATCGAACGTCTGCGTTTCTACTTCTCTGGTGACAACCTGCTGACGATAACTAAATTCCCACAGGGTGGTGACCCGGAACGTAACTATAATTCCACAAAGGGTACACGTTTGGTTTATTATCCGCAGAACCGTATCATTTCATTCGGTGTAAATCTTGAATTCTAATTTAATTGTAAAGTAATTATGAAAATGAATAAACTATCATATATTTCACTATTGGTTGCCGGTATGATGGCTGTATCATCCTGTTCTGATATTTTGGATACGCCACCGACAACTTCTCCGTCAGAAAGCATTTTCTGGCAATCAAAATCTGATTTTGATTCCGCGTTGACCGGCTGTTATCAAGGTATGCAGGCTAAAACATTATCCTATGGGATGGTTGTTTACGACTGTCTGACAGATAATGGTTACGGTAGTTCCGGTTCCAGCTATGTGTATAAAACAGACCTGATCCAGGCGGATAATATAGATCCGTCAATGACAGGATTCGTTCCGGAACTTTATAAAGAAGCTTATGAAGCTATTACCCGTCTGAATATCTTCTTATATCAGCTGAAGAATTATCAGGGAGGAGATATGAATACTGTCCGTAACCAGTATGAAGGAGAGGCGCTTTTCTTACGTTCTTACTGCTATTACCTGCTTTATCTGTGTTACGGTGAAGTTCCCTATCCAACGGAACCGCTGGATCTTACAACTCAGAATATGCCGAAAGAATCTCTGGAAACAGTTTATAATAATCTGATCACAGATTTACAGACTGCGATCGATAAAATGGATGACAAGACATTCAAGGGTGCCGGCGGACATGCTACAAAAGGAGCTGCCCAGGGATTAAAAGCACGTCTCCTGATGTTCCATGCTTTTGGTGAAGACGGAAAAGTAGCCAATCGTAACGAAGTACAGGAAGCATACAATTTGTTGAATGAAATAAAAGGCTATTCTTTAGCCGGTCGTTATGCGGACAACTTTACTTATGATACACAGGAAACCAGTCCGGAGATTGTCTTCTCAATCAAGTTTCTGGCTCCGAACAATTATAATAATTTCGACCATATATATGGAAACTATTCCGGAGTACGTCCGGTCGCTAATCTGACAAATGAGTATGAGGAAGGTGATAACCGGTTGGGACAGATTGTCGCTTTTGATGATAAATATCAGTGGCCGGGAGGTGAAGTCGTATCTCTGAATAGAAGCGATTTGAAAAAGGCAATGGTAAAATGGCTGACCCCATTGATGAAAGATGGTGATATGTGGCAGGCAAGTACCCGTAGCGAACAGGACTGGGTATTCCTTCGTTGGGGTGAATTGCTGCTCTTGAAAGCTGAAGCAGCCAATGAACTGGGTATTTCCGGTGCTGCCGACATGGTAAATCTGGTTCGTCAACGTGCCGGTCTAGCTGATTTGGCCGCCAGCTTGAATCAAGATCAGTTGCGTGAAGCAATCCGCCACGAACGTCGTGTGGAAACTCCGTTCGAATTGATCCGCTATTATGATATGAAACGTTGGAAGATCATGGATAGACTGAATAGTGTGGAACTAGATCCGCTATTGTCCGGACACGTATCAGCCTGGTCGAAAGCGCACGAATACTTCCCCTTACCGCAGGATCAGATCGACTTCTCCAACGGTGTATTGATACAGAATCCGAATTATTGATCATTCGATAATAATTTAAGTATGGGTAAGAAGCCCCGTCGTTATTGGCGAGGCTTTCTTTCCTTCTCTGGTGAGATGGTGTCACTAGCGTTAGTGGGGCACTGTCACCAACGTTAGTGAGGCACTGTCACCAACGTTAGTGAGGCACTGTCACTAGCGTTAGTGACACACTGTCACCAGTAACAGCCGGAAATTATATTAAACCGATAGTGCGGCAAATAGTAAAATATAAGAGATAGAATCATGGAAAAGAAGTTAATTATTTTGTCAGCCTGTCTGGCCTTGTCGCTTTTCGCCTTTCCTCAAAAGCCAGGAAAGAAGGGGACTACATTCGCTTCCTGGTCGGAGAAAATTGCTGCTGCCAAGCAGAATGCTTACGAGCAGATGAAGAAAAACAGTCTGCCGGTTTCATCGAAAGTCGTAAAAGCAAAACAGGCTGCCGAAAGGTTCACCGCCGATGTGACCGGACTGGATGAAATGGTGCTTTACACCTGGGGAACTGTCGACGGAACAACCGACGACCAGGCTGTATGGGCAAACGCCCGCTTAATTGCTGCCGACGGCTCTTCCGTCTGGCTGAATGACCTGAAAGATACTTTCAAAGATACCGGCACGGGACGCCTGGTCTTTAATGCCAACGCCAAAGACGTTCCGGTCGTTATGAAAGGAGTAACATACGAACGGACAATCATGGCGAATGCCAATGCCCAGATCGTTGTTCCTCTGGATAAGAAATATGTCCGTTTCGAAGCGGAAATCGGACTGGAAAACCGTTCTTCTGCAGGAACAGTTATATTCCGCTTGCAAGGGATAACCGGCAGAGAGTTATCCGAAGATATTATAGCCAGTTTTCCGGCTGAGTCGGCGCAGTTCCTTCCGTTTGCCGGAAGCGACATGAAAGCGTTAGTCACCACTTATGATGCAGATATAGAGAAACATATCGCCAGGTCGGTTGTAGACCTGCTGGCGGACAAGAATTATTTTACAACCCGTATTACTGCTGCCGGTCAGGAAAAGGAACTGGCAAAACAAGTAATCGCTTATCTGAACATAGCGCAGGATGCGATGAAGGTATACGAGTTGCAGGAGTCTTTGAGCTGGCTTAACATACAGGCTATCGAAGAGGCTTTCAATGATATGAAACGGAATAAATCGTTTGACCAGGCCGTTAACCAATCCAAACTTTCTGCATTAAAAGGATTGGCCGGTAAAGGTTTCTCCGGTATCTATTCAAACGATGAAAATACAATAAAGGAAGCACAACAGGCTTTACGTTTAAAAAGGGAGATACTCTTGGCTAATCCCGAACTGGATATGGATAAACTGATCGTAGGCCGTTACCGTATCGGGACGTCTGCCCGCCAGATCAATCCCCGATCGTTGGGAACGCAAAACAATAACTGGTCGAACCAGACCTCTGCCGCCCGTGGCGGATTTGATGCGGAGATCGTCGAACTCTCCAATCTTCGCGGGGATATCCGGTCGCGCACTGTCTTCAAACCGGATAACGGATCATCCGTTCCCGACCTGAAGCTGCATTGGGATGCCGACCGTATCCTATTTTCTATGGTCGATACGGATAAGCGCTGGCAGGTTTTTGAAATAGGCCTGGATGGGAAAGGTTTAAAGAAACTGATCGACTCACCGGAAAAGGATCTGGAGTTCTTTGATGCAACCTGGCTGCCTTCGGGCAAGATCATGGCTATATCCAATATCGGTTACAATGGTGTTCCCTGTGTGAACGGAAATGATGAAGTCGGCAATATGGTGCTTTATAACCCGGAAGACCGATCGTTGCGTCGCCTGACGTTCGATCAGGATGCCAACTGGTCGCCCGTACTTATGAATAACGGAAAAGTAATGTACACCCGTTGGGAATATACCGACCTGACGCACTACTTCTCCCGTTTCGTGATGCACATGAATCCAGACGGGACGGAACAGAAAGCGCTCTATGGCAGTGGCTCTTATTTTCCGAACAGTACGTTCGATGCCAAGCCTATTCCCGGCCAGGCTTCAGGTTTCATTGGAATTATTTCCGGCCATCACGGAGTGACCCGTTCCGGTCGTCTGATCTTGTTCGATCCCTCAAAAGGACGTAAGTCCGTACAGGGAATGGTGCAGGAATTGCCTTTCCGTAACCGGAAGATCGAACCGATCGTAAAAGATCGTCTGGTGGATGGCGTATGGCCGCAGTTTATCAAACCTTATCCGTTGAATGATAAATATTTCCTGGTAACGGCCAAACTGAATGAGAATGCCCTGTGGGGGATTTACCTGGTCGATGTTTATGATAACCTGACCTTGATTGCTGAATACGAAGGGGAAGGATTGATCCATCCGATACCGGTAAAGAAAACTCCTGTCCCGCCGGTCGTTCCCGATCGAACCAAACCGGATACGAAAGAAGCTACGGTCTTTATCCAGGATATTTACGAGGGTGAAGGATTAAAAGGCGTACCTCGTGGTACGGTAAAAGCTTTTCGTGTACTGTCTTACGAATATGCTTATAATAAAACTCCGTCAGACCATTGGGCGCAGGGCGTTCAGAGCGGATGGGATATTAAACGCCTGTTGGGGACGGTTCCTGTGGAAGAGGATGGCTCGGCTTTATTTACTATCCCGGCAAATACACCGATCTCACTACAACCGCTCGACTCATGCGGACGGGCTGTGCAATGGATGCGAAGCTGGCTGACCGGTATGCCGGGAGAAACAGTATCCTGTATCGGTTGCCACGAAGACCAGAATCAGTTACCTATCCCGAAGCGGGTAGTGGCTTCAACGATTAAACCGCACGCAATCGCGTTACCGGAAGGCGGACAACGTCCCTTCACATTCGAACTGGAAATACAACCCATTCTCGACCGTGCCTGTATCGCTTGCCATGACGGATCAAATAAATTGGCTGATTTTACAGGCGGTCGTATCGATAGCTTCTCCGGTTTCGGTGAAAGTTATCTGAACCTGCATCCGTATATTCACCGTCAGGGGCCGGAAGCAGAGATCGAAGTGCTGAATCCGTATGAATACCATGCATCGGCCAGTGATTTAATCAAGATACTGAAAACCGGGCATCATGGTGTGGCGTTAACAGATAAGGAATGGAAGACCCTTTATAACTGGATCGACTTTAATGCTCCTTATCATAGTAAGTTTAAAGCGAACATCTTCAAAGGTGTGGAGCAGATCAGCCGCAGAACCGAGCTGACGAATAAATATGCCTCTTCCGGGGTTGACTGGCAAGAGGAAATCCGTTCGTATGCCGACTACCTGAGTAAGCAGCCGAAGCCGTCTCCGGTAAAACCGGAACGGAAAGAGTATAAGGATAAAGAAGTCAAAATAAAAGGTTGGCCGTTCGATGCATCAATCGCTTCCAATATGCAGGCGAAAGAGCAGGAGACAAAGAAAAGCATTGAACTGGCACCGGATATTGTTATGAATTTTGTCCGTATTCCGGCCGGAACGTTTGTGATGGGAAGCAACAAAGGGCATTCCGATTATTCCCCGGCTAATAAACAGGAGGTGAAGAAAGCTTTCTGGATGGCAGAGATCGAAGTGAGCAATGAACAGTTCCGTACAATTTATCCGGATCATAACAGCCGCTTTATCAACCAGCTATGGAAAGACCATGTGCACGAAGGTTATCCGGCCAATAAACCGGAACAACCCGCTATTCGCGTAAGCTGGGAGGAAGCGATGGCTTTCTGTGAAGAGCTAAGCCGGAAGACTGGCCTGAAAGTTACTTTGCCGACAGAAGTACAGTGGGAATGGGCTTGCCGTGCCGGAAGTGATTCCGATTTCTGGTTCGGAGCATTGAATACCGATTTTTCAGCCTATGAGAATATGGCGGATAAGCAATTGAACAAACTGGCTGTAAGAGGTGTAGACCCGCAACCGATGAGTCCTACGGATCCGTGGTACAAATATTACACCTATCAACCGAAAGATAATCAGGTAGACGATGGCAATATGCTGATGGTCAAAGGGGGTGGTTACCGTTCCAATCCGTGGGGCTTGTATGATATGCAGGGGAATGTGGCGGAATGGACTCGTTCAGACTATCTGCCTTATCCTTATAATGAGAAAGTACAGGGAAGCGGACTCGAAAAGGTGGTACGTGGCGGTTCATGGATTGACCATCCGAAGACGGCAACGGCTTACTATCGCCGGTCTTATCTTCCCTGGCAGAAAGTGCATAATGTAGGTTTCCGTGTCATTATCGAAGATTGATTATATAGATGAGCGCTTTTAAATAAATAGTAGTAGGATTGGTAGCCGGGGTAACAGTTGTTTGTTCTCATGCACAAACAAAGTTATCTCCGGCTTGGCAATCCGATCTGGTAAAGATCAGTAATGAGGGAATATTAACTTATATGCCGGATGAGGAAGGTAACACAATTCCTGATTTCAGCCGGGTCGGTTATCATCATGGCAATAGGAGTATTCCCTGTTATCCGGCAGTATGCAGGAAGTACAAGGCACAAGGACAAAGATAACGGACGACTTCGTGCCCGTAGGGACACATTCGACTTCGGGAAAGAACTATAATATAGGAATGAAAGGAGAAAAATATCCCGGTCATTTTACCGATCGTCCGGAAGGAGTCTGGGAAGGACAGAACGAGATCAATATCTTTCCCCGTTCCCTGTATATCACCCAGCTAATGGCCAGACAGAAAAAAGAGAATTTGTGTATTTTGATAAAATAGGTAGTTAGCAGAGTAAAAGGCTGAATTCCGAGAGAATTCAGCCTTTTCAATGAAACTCAATATAATTAATAATTATCGTTCTGAGTTAAAGCGCCACCTACATAATCGATCTCATTTTGCGGGATAGGATAGGGCCAGGTTTTATCTGTTACGTGTGTTCCGGCTCCGGAATATTTACCTTCGGCTGTTTGACCGA
The DNA here is from genome assembly GCF_000969845.1 of Parabacteroides sp. HGS0025. Classification (NCBI taxonomy): domain Bacteria; kingdom Pseudomonadati; phylum Bacteroidota; class Bacteroidia; order Bacteroidales; family Tannerellaceae; genus Parabacteroides; species Parabacteroides sp. HGS0025. The sequence continues at coordinate 3,942,396 of NZ_KQ033902.1, read as the reverse complement.
AAGCCTGCATGGTAGGAACGAATATTCCCCAACGGAGTAAATCGTACAAGCGTAACCCTTCGCATCCTAATTCTACCCGCCGTTCATGGCGGATCGCTTTCTTCAGATCGTCGGATACTTTTACCTTATACTTTGAATTAAATACCTCTTCCGTTATCCTGTTTTCTTCCGGAATATTGAATTTACGATACTGGGCATAACTGTCTGTCGTTGTACTGGAGACGAAGGCACGATGGCGAACCTGATTGATCAGGTCTACCGCTTTTTGCTTATCGTCTCCCGTTTCGATCAGGCATTCGGCATACATCAATAGAACATCGGCATAGCGGATATGATAGAATGTCCAGTCTGTATTCTGTAAATCCCCGATCGGTCTTCTTGACCAGTCCGGATATTGTTTACGGCTATGTTGCAGCGAGAAGTTATCGTATCCGGAATAATCATGGACTTCCTCTGTTCCGTCTGATTTTATAAAAATATCACCGGAAGAAAGAATCGTATGAACCAGGCGGGGATCGCCGACTTCATATTCACTGACCAGATCGTTCGTGGGGCACTCACCGCCCCAACCGCCAACGCCTGCACGCCCGGTATTCATCTGCGGACAAACACTACCGTTGGTATAATTAGGAATATAAGAGCGTAAAGTGATAAATACAGCTTCTTTAGACATATAACCTTTCTCCGCACTATTAAACAAAGTCTCATAGTTATCGATCAGTTCATAACAACCGGATTCTACAACCGCTTTCAGATCAGCTTTTGCGGCTTCATAATTACCGTAAAACAGATAAACTCGTGCCCGGAATGCTAATGCCGCTTCTTTGGTGATACGTCCCAGTTCGCTTGCCGGCAATACACTTGCTCCCGGCAGATTGGGTTCATTTATTGCTGCTTCCAGGTCAGCGAGTATGAACTTCATTACTTCTTCCCTGTTTGCTTTTGTGATGTTTTCTTTCTCGCTTACATTTAACGGTTTATCGATAATCGGCACATTTTCAAACAGCATTGCCAGATCGAAATAGTAGAATGCACGCATAAAATGTGCTTCAGCTATCCAGCGCTTCTTTGTTTCGGTGGAAACTAAAGCGCCTCCGGCCTGTATAAGCTGCACTTCAGGAGTTATTAATGACAGGAAAACGTTGCAGGGGGAAATAGCTTGTTTATACCGGTGATCCCAGAGTTGTGTCAGCATACTACTGGTGGCAGCAGGGTTCCCACGGGTTACTTCTGTAATAACGGAGCGGTCGCCTGCATCCGATCCTCCCTTCGAACAATCATCTGTCAACTGATCGCCGATATCGAATTTCATTGTTTGAAAATCCCATTGGTTCAATATGGGTTGATAACAGTTTACCAGCATTTTGTATCCTGCATCTTCGGTACTGAGATAAGTCGTTTCATCAAGAGTTCCTAATGTCGGCCTGTCCAGAAAATCGGAGCTACAACTAACTGTCAGGGAGCTAATGCATACTATCGATAAAAATAGCTTTCCTTTATTTATTATTGATTTCATAATATCTTCTTTTTAAGATTAGAGTTTGAAACTTACACCGAACATAAATGTTCTTGCCTGTGGATAAAAGCCCATATCACAACCTTTATATTGAGGGTTGCTGTTGATTTCACCGACTTCAGGATCAAGACCGGAGTACCCTGTTATTGTGAATAAATTCTGGGTGGCAACAAACACTCGTAGGTTGTCGATCGTAATCTTTCTGGTTAAAGAAGACGGTAATGTATAACCTATTTGCAGGTTTTTCAGGCGGACATAAGAGCCGTTTTCTACATACCAGTCTGACATTTCCAGATTCATGCGGCTATCTGCATCGATGCCGAAGTTTTTGTTGGTACTTCCCGGCCCGTTCCAGTAAGTCGTTAGGATATCTTTAGGGGCATTATACCATCCGGTTCCGGAATAGATGTCATACTTCAATACATTTAATAGATCGTTACCTACTGATCCCTGGAAGAAAGCCGATATGTCGAAACCTTTATATTCGGCAGATAATGTCAGACCGAATGTGAAGTCCGGATGTGGATTCCCTGTCATTGTCCGGTCTTCGTCATCTAATTTACCGTCTCCGTTCAGGTCTTTAAACTTCAGGTCGCCCGGTTTGGCTCCCGGCATAACGACTTGTCCATTGTTTTTATAATTATCGATCTCTTCCTGGGTCTGGAATACACCGTCTGTCTTATACCCGTAGAAATAGCCGATAGGCATGCCCGGTTCGGTCATTGTATAAGTATAATATCCCAGATGGATTCCTTTTCCCGGTATATTAGCTCCGCTGCCCAGGCTTTCCACCTTGTTACGGTAAGTCGAGATATTACCGTCGATCGCATATTTAAAATCACTACCGATCTTGCCATTGTATCCTATGGTTAATTCGATGCCTTTGTTGCTGACACTACCTGCATTCACCCAGGGTACATTCGGATATCCAAGGCTGGTCGGGACAGGTACCTGTACAAGCATGTCCTGTGTCTTGCGATTGAAATAATCGAAACTGGCTCGTAAGGAACCGTTGAAGAATGCCATGTCTAAACCAAGGTCGAGCTGGCGGGTCGTTTCCCATTTTAAGTCGGGATTACCAACCTGTGCACGTCCTCCGTATAAACTGGTCGTGTAAGGATTTCCAAAGATATAGTAACTACCGTTTCCGAAAGTATTCAGATAGGCACCGTCTGAGATAGTCTGATTACCGATCTCACCCCAGCCGATCCTTAACTTACTCTGGGATAACCAGTCGAAGTTTTTCATGAATGCTTCTTCCGAAAAATTCCATCCGGCAGAGATAGAAGGGAAACATCCCCATCTGTTTCCGTCAGCAAAGCGGGAAGAACCGTCCCAACGGATATTGGCTGTAAGCATATAACGATTATCGAACGAATAGAATATACGGCCAAAGTATGAATTCAAAGAGTTTGTTACAACATATCCGCTAGCTCCCGGGTTGAGGGTTCCGGCATTTATAATTTGCTGGCTTGGATCATTATTGACCATACCCTGCTTGGATGCACCGATATATTCATAACGTTTCTTTTCGGCTGAGGTACCGGCCATAGCACTTACGGAATGTTTGTTGAATTTCTGATTATAAGTAAGGTAGTTATCGAAGACCCAATAGTCTGTGTTGGAAACTCCCCGGCTTACTGTCGCATAGGTACTGTATTCATCTCCATCCAGATAATATTTAGGTGTAAATCCGTCGCTTTGATTACGGTTCAGGTCTAAAGCGATGCTAGACTTGAATGTTAGGAACGGGAATAACTTGAATTCTCCTGAAATGTTTGATTTTGTAGCTATTCCATGCCATTTATTCTGAGCCATGCGGTCTACCTGTGCCACTGTATTCGGCTTATTCGAGTAAATAACACCTGTATATCTCGACCAGGGATTGGTAGGTTCATATCCTCCCATGATGCGGGCTTGAAGGAAATCCGGAATATCGGTAAGGTTATCTCTGTACACGGGCGTAATCGGGTCGGCACTGATCGTACTGAATACGGTTGCCGTATATGAATTATTCTCATCGAGGTTCCTTCTGGATTCATAAATTACATTCACATTGGCTGATAAATTCAACCATTTGGTTACTTCGGAGTCCATGTTTAAACGTCCGGACAGACGTTCATAGTCGGAGCCTCTCAGTATACCGTCCTGCTTCATGTATCCAAAGCTGCTGCGGTATCTAAGCTTGTTAAGACCTCCGGAAAATGCCAGGTTGTAATTCTGATTAATTGCTTCAGAGGGTTTTCTTGTCGTCTCTTTCCACCAATCCGTTCCTTCACGTCCTCCGTTTTTGTCGAGGAAGGAGAGGATCTGTTCCCGTTTTTCAGGAGTGGAGAAGTCATCGATCAATGCCTTACCGGCAGCTGTATAGGCTCTGTTCTTATACTCCATAAAACCTTCGGCATCCAATACATCGTATCGTTTGGGGATATTCTGGAAACCAATATTCATATCAAACTCGATATTGCTCCGGTAACTTTCTCCCGAGTCACCGCGTTTAGTGGAGACAAGGATCACACCGTTGGCTGCACGAGCACCGTAAATAGCCTGGGCTGATGCATCTTTCAACACTTCGATACTTTCGATATCGCGTGCGTTTAGCCAACCTATATCGTCTTGAGGTAAGCCATCCACTACATATAAAGGATTATTGTTGTTGATCGTTCCTACACCACGGATACGTACATCGCCCAAAGAACCTGGGCTACCGGAGCTGGCAGTGATTGTAACACCTGCGGCTTTTCCCTGTAAAGCATCTGCTGCACTGCGAAGTGGCAGGTTGGCAATCTCATCCCCTTTAACCTGGGTGATAGCTCCTGTTAAGTCCCTTTTCTTGAAAGAACCGTAGCCAACAATAACTACCTCATCCAGCTTTTGGGTATCTTCTGATAAAATAATGTCCAACCTGTTCCGGTTCCCAATATTTACGCTTTGTTGAACATAGCCTATATATGAGAATTCAACGGTTGCATTAGTCGGAACATTCTCCAGTCTGTATATACCGTCAATATCGGTCATAGCTCCTGTTGTCGTTCCTTTTACAACCACATTTACTCCGATAAGAGGCTCTCCGTTTTGGTCTGTAACTTTACCGGATACCGATTTCTTATCCTGATTTACTGACTCTGATTGAGTTTCTTCAATTCTTTTATTCGTGAGAACGACATGGTTTTTTACAATCTTATAAGTAATATCTGTTCCTTTGAAGATATTATCTAAAACGCTCTCTATGGAACTGTCATGAACTTTGATATCTATTTCATCGTTGATATTGACTTGTTTATTGTTATAAAAGAATTTATAATCACTTTGGTCTTCTATCGCTTTAAAAACATCGGAAATGGTACCTTTCGTGATACTTAACGAAATCATTTGGGCTGCTGCTGCAACCACATTTAATTGAAAAATAATCAGGCACAAACCTATAATCGTATATCTTTTAAGGGTGCCCAAATTAGCTCTTCCGGAGCTCCCTGAATGATTTGCCATAATTTGTAAATTTAAGATTAGTAATAAATTTTACCTTTGACGGAATGAACCGCCATTAAACAGAAAAGATATTTTTCAGTCTTATTTCATAAGCAATTTAATTTTAAAGGTTAATACTGTGTATTATTTGATTACTATAGTATCCTGTTTTATCTGGTACTGAATGCCAGTGTTTGTTTTGATCACATTCAGAATTTGGGTAAGGTCTTCACTGTTACGGAAACTTCCACTGAATTTTAATTTCTTGATCTTTTGATTGTTGTAACGAAATACTACGTTATAATTCCGTTCCAACAGTTTGGTGATGTCTTGCAGATACATCATTTCAAAAGATAAATACCCGCCTCGCCACTGGGCAAATAATTTTTTATCATAAGGGGTTACTTCTATCTTATTCCCGCTTTTATGATAAATAGCAACCTGATTGGGGGTAAGCATAACCTGTTGTTTGGTAAGTGTGGGCTGAACGGCTACTTTTCCGCTGAAGAGTGTGGTTATCAGTTGAGGGTCTTCCGCATAGGCAGATATATTGAAAGCCGTCCCGACTGCTTTTACATTAATCCCATTGGTTTTCACGATGAATGGTGTTTCCTTATTGGGAGCAACTTCGAAATAGGCTTCTCCGTTCAGGTGGATATCACGGTTTGAATGGCCGTAATCTTCTGCATATTGAATAGTCGTGCAGGAGTTTAACCATACTTTGGTACCATCAGGAAGTTGCAGGTAGCTTTTTTCTCCTTTCAAGGTCACTAATTTGTAGTTCCCTATTATTGCGGGTGCTTTTTGATTTATAATATAGAAAGTGGCAAAAGATAGTCCGGCTCCAATGAAAATAGCCGCAACATACCTCATGATCTGATGAAGTGCTTTTTTTTGGGTGATAAAAAAGGATGGCTTTCCCTTGTTCGTGTTAATGGACGATAGCAAGCGTTCCCATTCTTTATCGACTTCTACTTCATTGATCAAACTTTCTTCAATTATATTTTTTATATACTCCTTCATTTTTCTATTTTACTTTTCCCTTTCTCTAAGTATGACACATTTACGGGATGGACTACTTACAAGATTGTTTTATTTTTTTATGTGATAAATTTGTTAAGAAGCCAAATAATCTTTCAGCCTGTTTTTTAGAATCTTAAGTGCCCTGTAAATTTGTGTTTCTACTGTTCGTATTGAGATATCGAGCGAATCGGCAATCTCCTGATTTCTCAATCCGTTTACACGGCTAAGTTTAAAAATGGATTTACATTGATCTGGTAATTCTTCTATTGTGTTTTCTGTTATTTGTTCAATTTCAAGAACTGTTAGTTCAGAAAAAGGATTTGTATTCTCTATTATTTTATCCTTGTTTACATCAGAGTCTTTATTTTCTGTTGTATAGATCGTTTTGAGAGTACGTAAATGGTTTAAGCATTCATTCTGTACCGATTTATATAAATAAGCATTTAAAGAAGTATGAATATCAATAGAGTCCCTTTTCTCCCAGAAATGAAGAAAGACATTTTGCAGAAGGTCTTTAGCCTCCTCCGGATCGGATATGAATTTCCGGCAATGAATGTATAACTGGATATAAACTGAATTAAACAAAGAGTTGAAAGTGGATACATCCCCTAATTTAATCTGTGTGATTATTTGCTCATCAGATGTCATTTTCTTGTCGAATGTTTTTATTATGAAGATAGATGCACAGGCCTGGTATTATTCAGACCTATGCATACTACCTGTAAACTATGACCTATCTTATAAGATATCTTCAGTTACTTTATCGAAATATCTGATACATTCTTTAATATCGGGAACTGAATTTTCCCAATTATATTCATATTCAATAGAGAACACACCTTTGAAATTCTGGGATTTTAGTTCTTTCAGCATGCCTTTTACATCTAATATGCCAGTGCCCCAAATTACATCATGCTGTTCTTTTTCTCCCTCCTTTTTAGGGGCTATATCTTTAAAATGTAAAGAGATAAGACGTCCTTTCAGCTTTTTCAGACAATCGATCTGGTTTAGATTTTCTCTTCTCCAATGACCTACGTCTGCACAGGAGCCTAAAGATGTGCTGCGTTTGGATATTGCATTCAATAGATTTTCCGGTTTCCAGTAATCAGAAGGTTGGGGGTGATTATGGACTGAGATTTTAATATTGTACTGTTTGGAAAGTGTCTCTACTAAATCCCAATCGCCCAATGCCGGTTCACATGTGATAAATTCCATATCCATGTCTTTTGCAAACTGGAACATCTTTTCCCAATCAGAGGATTTTTCCGCAACATAAACGCCTGTTCCTACAATTTTTATATTTTTCGTTGCAGCCAGTTCCTTTAGTTCCTTTTGAGTCTTTTTATCCAGATTGAAATCAAATATTTTGTCTCCCCATTTGCCTCCCAGTTTATGGCCCGGATAGACTTCAATATATTTCAATCCCAGTTGCTGTGTCTTATCGAGAGCTTCAGTTAAAGTGAATAAATGAAAGCTATACGACTGCATTCCCAGGCGCCATCCGTTCTTTTCAGCTTTGGTCTGCCCCTGTGACGAAAATGTAAACAGGCTGCAAACCAGGACTATAAAAGCCTTGAGTAGTTGTTTTGTCATAACTGATTTACTGTTTTAATGATTATTTGGGCATTTCTGGCAAGGAGAATCCGTTATTGTATGTATGTTTGATCCATTCATTTGCCATCTCTGCCGCATTGAATTCAGCGAAGCGGCGATCGAAACGGGGATCTCCGTCGATAACCTTGAAATCGTCTACCGTTACAATTTTTATTTTATCTGTCGGAGAGATATTGGTAAACCTCATGTTTTCCCCATCCCATTGTAACTCCCGGTGCAATCCCTGTAGACCCGAAAGGCGAACGGCTAAAACGCCCATTACGACCATTTCATTGAAAGGCCCTGAGAACTGGAAGTTGGAAGATGCTTCTGTCCGGTTTTCCGGTGACTCCTTACAAGCCCTGATCCAGTCCTGTTCGTGTGCATTGGTAGACCATATATCACCGTTTCCCCCTTTTATTCGGGCTATCGTTGGCTTGGGCTGATTGAAATGTTCCATATCCGAGATTGGTAATAATGTCGGATTCATACCGTAGCATCCGGTCATGATCTTCCCTTTTGTTCCGATGAAGATGATACCTCCGTTTTCGTCACCCATCATCTGACCGTCTTTCAGCTCTTCCGGACGTGGAGGCATAAGGCCGCCATCGTACCAGTAAACTTTTACTTCCGGCATTTTGACATTCCCTTTAGAAGGACGTTCCGGAAATGTGTAAGTCACAATTTGAGCATGTGGGGGTGAATACAGGTTACTCAAGGTTGAGCTACCGATTACACTGCTCGGATATTTCAAGTCCAGTGCCCAATAAAGCGGATCCATAATATGACAGGCCATATCACCGAGAGCCCCGGTACCGAAATCCCACCATCCGCGCCAGTTCCACGGAGTATAGACTGGATTGTACGGACGTTTTTGTGCCGGGCCGATGAATAGATCCCAATCCAATGTCTTCGGACATTTCGGTGCATCTTTCGGTTGCATCAAACCTTGTGGCCAGATAGGGCGGTCTGTCCAGCAATGTACCTCATATACATCACCGATGATACCAGCCTGTATCCATTCGGCAATTTGACGGCACCAATCAAAGGAATTACCCTGATTCCCCATCTGTGTAGCAACTTTGTACTTTTTAGCCAGCTTTGTCAGTAGACGTGATTCATATACGGAATGGGTCAGGGGTTTCTGTGTGTAGCAATGTTTTCCCAGTGTAATTGCATGGGCGGTAACACCTGCATGAGTATGATCCGGTGTGGCGACCATGATTGCATCGATCGATTTCCCCATTTCATCAAACATGACGCGCCAGTCTTTAAACCGTTTGGCCTGCGGGTAATCTTTAAATGTTTTATCGGCATATCCCCAATCCACATCGCATAAGGCAACAATATTTTCTGTATTCATATTTGCCAGGTTACGACGCCCCATACCACCAACACCAATACCTGCAATATTCAATTTATCACTGGGTGCCGTATGTCCAAAAGACTTTCCTAATACAGAACCGGGAACGATAGTCAGACCTGCCGCCGCTATGGCTCCTGTCTTTAAAAAGTTTCTTCTTGAAATGTTTTTCATAACTATTAAAAATTAAAGAAAACTATATTTGTTTTATTTATAAAGTAACTAAACGAAGGTTACGCCAGAGAACCTTAATACCACCTCCATCATGTATCTGTAAAGCGATACGTCCTTGTCCGGCACCGATCTTTTCATCATTGATATTGACCATTTTCTCACCGTTCAGCCAGGTTTGTACATTCTCACCTTGTACTCTGATGCGCATAGTATTCCAGTCACCATATTTTAAAATAGACTCTTTTTCGTCAGGTATCTGGATTAACCAGCCACGGCCGTAAGATTCATAAATACCTCCTGTATCGAAACCGGTGGGAGCAACTTCCACCTGCCAGCCGTTTATCTTGACATCATCTTCGACAAAGGAGCGGATGAATATTCCGGAGTTTCCGTCAGACTCTTGTTTAAATTCAACGGTAAGGTCGAAATCATCGTAATATTTGCGTGTAGCCAGGTATCCATACTGTTTGTCCGGGCCACTTTCACATATTAAAAGGCTGTCTTTTACGTACCATAATTCTGTTCCGTATTTCTCCCATCCCTGAAGATCTACGCCATTAAATAAATTAACTTCTTCTGCTTTTCGGGGTAATTCTTTGATCTTAATATTACGGAACCATGCCGGGTAACCATGATCTTGCAGGCAAATCAATCCTTTACGGGCTAATCCGTATTCAGGTGCATGCCCCCATTTTCCGCTGTTTTTGCGGTTAAACCAGTCGTCAGACCAGGCATCAAACTCGATGGTCTTTTTACCGTTCATAAAATAGGTCACATGTCCGTTATCAAAAATGATCTTCGAGTTGTTCCATTGTCCTGCCGGGTTGATTGTGATTTTTGAGAAGTCGGGTAGATGCATTGCATAATCAACTCCACAACGTTGCCAGTTTTCTAACGGTTCGGCGAAATTGTCATCGTCGATTAACTGATATTCCGGGCCGGTAATATAAGGAACTGCAAATTGCGGACGTTCCAGAACATGGTATAATAGCCCGCTATTTCCTCCTTTTGATATTTTCCAGTCCCACGTGATTTCGAAATTCTCATACATTTTGTCGGTTACAATATAACCGCTGGCATCGCTACCATGACCATTTGCCTGAATAGTCCCGTCTACTACTTCCCAGGGTCCGGTAAGGGCTATGCCATTATAATCACGCCAACCATTTAAAGTCTCGCCGTCGAACAGGAGTTGCCACCCTTCTGCCTTTTCCTGATCTGTCAGTGTATTGTGTTCCGTATTATTACAAGATGTAAATCCGAACATAATCATAATTACCACTGATAAGTAAAGTCTGCTTGAATATTTTTCTGTAATCATCATTTAAATTTTATGATATATAACTTTACTAGAGTGACAAGAATTGGGAGGAGGGTACTTACAATGGATTCGGTTTTTTATCTATTTTAACTAATGGGGAGTGTGGAAATGTGGTTTAAACAAAAAGCCGGATCAATTTAAATTGATCCGGCTTCTGTAGAGTTTATTTATCTTTCAACAAATCAGGCCGTAACCTAGCTGTCCGTTCCTGCGACTGTTGTAACCGCCATTCTTCAATTTTACGTTGATGGCCGGAAAGAAGGACATCCGGTACTTTCCATCCTTTATATTCGGCCGGGCGTGTATAAACCGGAGGAGCCAGCAAGTCGTCCTGGAAAGAGTCGGAGAGGGCACTCTGCTCATCGCCGATTACACCTGGGATTAATCGAACGACGGCATCCGTTATGATTGCCGCTGCTAGTTCGCCACCGGTCAGCACATAATCGCCAACGGATATTTCTTTGGTGATCAGATGCTCCCGGACACGGTAGTCAATCCCTTTATAATGACCGCATAAGATGATCACATTGTTGAGCATCGACATACTGTTCGCCATCGGCTGGTTGAATGTTTCCCCATCCGGAGAAGTGTAAATAACTTCGTCATAGTCGCGTTCGCTTTTTAATGCAGATATAGCCCGGTCGATCGGTTCGATCTGCATGACCATTCCGGCTTCACCGCCAAAAGGATAGTCATCCACGCGCCGCCACTTGTCGGTCGTGTAATCACGTAGATTATGTAAATGTATTTCGGCCAGGTTTTTATCCTGTGCTCTTTTTACGATGGAACAGTTTATCATTCCATCGATCATTTCCGGCAGTACGGTTAGTATGTCAATACGCATAGAAGTTCATTTATTTATGGTGCAAAAATACGTCATTATTTTATAGTTATCAAAATTCTGTTGGAGCTTAATTTCTTTTTACTACATTTGTAATCTGATAAAAACAGCAGAAAAATCAATGGCTTTTGCATTTTAGAAGCAGGAGTTTGATACAAGCAATAATATATCATGAAGAAAACACTTGGTGTAGGGCATTTTACGGTGTTACTGATAGTAATTGCGATAGCCATTTTAATTGTGACTACCGGATATTCTTATGTTAATAAGGGAAAGATCACATTTGTTGATGAGGTGGACAACAGAGATATAGAGGCTAGTCTCCAATCCGATGAATTGAATTTATCCAACTCCAGTGAATATAAAAGCTGGAAGAACACATCAGATACTACTTTCAAAAGTTTGTATAACGGGAACCAGGCGGAAGATATTCTGGCTATGCGACCTGCGATGGTTATTTTGTGGGCAGGCTACGGTTTTTCCAAAAGTTATTATTCTCCAAGGGGACACATGTATGCTATCGATGATCTTCATCATAGTCTGCGTACGGGTTCTCCCCGAAAGGCAAATGACGGTCCGCAACCGGCTTCCTGCTGGTCATGTAAAAGCCTGGACGTTTCCCGGTTGGTGGATGAGATCGGTTTGCAGGGGTTCTACAAAAAGAAATGGTATGATTGGGGATCAGAAGTAGTCAATCCTGTCGGTTGTGCAGATTGTCATGATCCGGAAAGCATGGATCTGAGAGTTTCCCGTTCCTTTCTGACCGATGCTTTGAAACGGGGGAATAATCCAATAGAGAATGCCTCTAACCAAAAGATGCGTTCACTTATTTGTGCCCAGTGCCATGCAGAATATTATCTGAAAGGAGAAAATCAAGAAGTCGTTTTGCCGTGGGATAACGGATATACGGTTGAAGAGATTGAAAACTACTATGATCAGATCGGCTTTACGGATTTTACCCATAAATTAAGCAGAGCACCCATATTGAAAGCCCAGCATCCGGATTATGAACTGGCACAGATGGGAATTCATGCCCGTAGAGGCGTTTCCTGCGGCGAGTGTCATATGCCCTATATGGAAGAAGAACTGAGAGCGTATAATAACCATCATATACAAAGTCCGTTGGCTATGGTCGAAAAAACTTGCCAGTCTTGTCACCGTCAAAGTGCGGATGTACTTCGTCAGGATGTATATACCCGGCAGAACAAGGTGATGGAGATACGAACCCACCTGGAAAAGGAACTGGTGAAAGCACATATCGAAGCGAAGTTTGCCTGGGATAGGGGAGCCACGGAGAAACAGATGGAGCCCGTTCTTAAGTTATTGCGGCAGGCTCAATGGCGTTGGGACTTTTGTATAGCTTCACATGGTGCCGCATTTCACGCTCCCCAGGAAGTGGAACGTATATTGGGAGACGGCCTTTATAAAACAATGCAAGCCAGGTTGGAAGTAAAGGAAGTATTGAGTAAACATGGTTACAACGATGATGTTCCTCTGCCGGATATCTCAACAAAAGAGAAAGCACAGAAATACATCGGGCTGGATATCCAATCGGAAATGACAGCCAAAGAAGAATTCCTTAAAATAGTTGTACCTCAATGGATTGAGGAAGCTAAAGCCAATAAACGCTTTATAGAGGAGTATAAGGTAGCGAAATAGTAAATTTGCTTCCTTTCCCTTAAGAGAGTCAAAGAAGCAGAAGCAGGGCTATCGTCAGCGAAATAGTAAATTTGCTTCCTTTCCCTTCTTCTGAATCCAGGAGAATAGTCCCTTTGAATGTCTTTATTATACTCAGGCTGATTGCCAGTCCGAGGCCTGTTCCTTTAGCAAACTCATCCAGTTTTTGGAAGCGTTCGAACACCTGTTTTATCTTATCCCGGGGAATACCTTTTCCTGTATCCTCAACTGAAAGTAAGATGTGTTCAGCATCGTACTCGTATCTGACTTTGATATATCCCTGGGTGGTAAACTTGGTCGCATTATTAATAAAATTCGTAACTACTTGTGTCAATCTGAAACGGTCTGTATAGATAATAGCCGGAACCACCGGAACTTCTTTGATCAGCTCTACGCCTTCGGGCATAAGTAGCCGGTGTGTATTAAATATATCTTCCACCAGCTGGTTCAGATCGCAGTCGGCATAAGTGAAAGAGATCTGTCCGGATTCGATACGTGATAAATCGAGAATGTCGCTGATCAGTTTAAGAAGCAAATCATTATTTGTATTGATCAGGTTGATAAACTCATTCTTCTCCTCCTGTTCCAGCTCCATATCCGAACTGAGCAACTGGGAGAATCCGACGATGGCATTGAGCAGTGTGCGTATCTCGTGGCTCATATTGGCTAGAAACGCAGATTTCATCTTATCGGACTCTTCCGCTTTTTTCAACGCTTTGGTCAGACTTATCTCCGATTCTTTAATTTGCTGTATATTCAGGCAGAGACCGTTTACTTCGACAGAATAGTCGTTGTTTGCAGTATTAATGTTCGTGTTTTGTGCATACCGGAATTCCCACCACTGATGGCCTTTTTTGTTGAAGTCGTATCTCCTCCTCGTAATCTGCCGGGAAGGGAAGCCGTGATCCAGTTTATACCTGTTCAGCTGGAAGTCTGCCTGTTCATCCGAATGAATGGCATTGCTGAACTCTTCTGCACTGATCGGTTTTTCCGGCATATCCAGATAATGGTAAAACTCTTTATCAAAATAAAAGATACCATTTTTGTAACGGAACGTAAATATATTACCGCTTTCCAGGGCAAAGGAAAGAAATTCCTTTTCCCGTTTCAAATTTTCCTGTACTTCCTTTTTATGTGCTGTCTCTCTTTTATATAATGTCCTTTGATAAATGATAATGACTATCAGTACAATTCCCAATAAAATGGCTAAACATATTATATATAACTGATAGCGTATATAGAAAGGAATGTTTATGATCTCGCTTCCGGCCGGGAGTTTGTTAAGGCTGATATCCCATTGATCCAGTATCTTATAATCGAAGACATACTTTTTGTCTGTTTCTGTAATTTGCGGAAAACTATTGGCCGGCACTCCGTTCAATATGTCGGCTATACGGTTGGCAGCCTGGATAGTTTGCTCTTCTTGTGTCGTCACATAGCCTCCGACCACACCATAATTATAACCGATCATCTCGTTGATGACAGAAAAGCCGGGGAAAGAACTGAAGCGCCCCAACGAAAGGGTCAGATAATCCCTCTTGATTGCCAGATAAGCTTTGTTATAATAGTTTTCACCCAGCCCTTTTACCAGTGACCGGGTTGCTTTTCCGTTGATGGTACTTATATACATTGCATCCGGTATTATCTTTTTGTCTTTGGATATCGATATGCCATTTTTTCCGGACAACCGTATTCCCTGGGTTGAAAGAATATTGTTATTTTTACAGATATCCTTGACTTGTTGATCCATATCTGCCAGGATTACTTTATCAGTCTCAAAATCATCCGTAACACGTACTACAATACATTTTCCGATGAGTCGTTCTATCAGTTCAACATTTGTTTTATAATCCGGCTTGTTATGAAAACCGGTCATATTGGGAAATCTTTGGATAAAAGCCTTATTCGGATAATTCACTCCGGTAAAGACAACCGGAATCGTTTTAACAGAAGGATGGTCGCAGGTAAGTAAGGCATTCAGGGCCTGATCGTCACAAGTCAGAATTATGTCCGGACTCCACGACGACAAAGCATTCAGTTTCTCATATACAACTAACCGTTGTTGTTTTTCTGTCTTTTTAGTACAGTCCAGATAAAGCGAGTGAACTTCTGCTTTTATGTCCCTTTCCTGCAATTGTTCGGCAAATATCTTTTTAATCTCTTTATATCCCGGAAATCCGTTTTCATAAGATTGTATGATTAATATATGTTTTTGATGAGTCGTCTGGTTGCAGGAACTATTTAAAAATAAAAATAGAAAGAGCATACATATATATTGTATGGGTACTAGCTTGCTTAGCATATATTTTTGATAGAATAAAAGTCTTATCCCTAGTGTTTTATGTGTTTTAATATCTCGAAAATGATCCCTATGAAGTCTCCGGGTCTATCTCTTTGGCCGAAAACATGCCTCTAAATTAGACTGAATTTTTATATTGAACAAAGATTTTAGATGTGAAATGCTTAAAAACCGTTGATTTATAAGTTTTTTAGAATGACGTGAGAATAAAGTCTGCACACACGTTGAATAATTATTCTATTATTTGTACTTTTGTCGGTCAAATTGCCCTTTGTAGTTAACCCTGCAAAAGGATATTTGTTTGATTGAATAAATTTTAAAACAATGAATATATCTTACAACTGGCTGAAAGAGTATCTTGATTTCGATTTACAGCCTGAAGAAGTATCAGCAGCACTAACCTCTATCGGTTTGGAAACCGGCGGAGTAGACGAAGTTCAAACTATCAAAGGTGGACTGGAAGGATTGGTTATCGGTGAAGTTCTGACTTGTGAAGAACATCCGAATTCCGATCACCTGCATATTACGACCGTAAATGTAGGTGGCGAAGAACCTTTACAGATCGTTTGCGGTGCCCCGAATGTTGCAGCCGGCCAGAAAGTGGTTGTTGCTGTCAACGGTACGAAACTGTATGATGGTGACGAAGTCTTTACAATCAAAAGATCAAAGATCCGTGGCGTCGAGTCGAACGGTATGATCTGTGCGGAAGATGAGATCGGTATCGGAACAGACCATGCCGGTATTATTGTTCTCCCGGCTGATGCGGTTGTAGGAACTCCTGCAAAGGAATATTATAATGTAAAGAGCGACTATGTGCTGGAAGTGGATATTACTCCCAACCGTGTAGACGGTACTTCCCACTTCGGTGTGGCTCGCGACCTGGCTGCTTATCTGAAACAAAACGGTAAGCCGACAGCGTTGAAACGTCCTTCTGTCGATGCTTTCAAAATAGACGACGAAACTCCGGCTATCGAAGTGATCGTTGAAAATACGGAAGCCTGTCCCCGTTACTCCGGTGTGACGATCAAGGGCGTGACAGTAAAAGAAAGTCCGGAATGGTTGAAGAACCGTCTGAATATAATCGGCTTGCGTCCTATCAATAATGTAGTGGACGTAACGAACTTTGTTTTGCATGAAATGGGACAACCTTTGCACTCATTCGATGCAGGCAAGGTAAAGGGCAATAAAGTGATCGTCAAGACACAACCGGAAGGAACGAAGTTCGTGACGCTGGATGGCGTAGAACGTACGTTGACCGACCGCGACCTGATGATCTGCAACACGGAGGAAGCCATGTGTATCGGTGGTGTGTTCGGCGGCCTGGACTCAGGTGTAACGGAACAGACTACGGATGTATTCTTGGAATCGGCTTGCTTCCATCCGACCTGGATCCGTAAGACAGCCCGTCGTTTCGGTTTGAATACGGATGCCTCTTTCCGCTTCGAACGTGGATTGGATGCAAACAATACGATCTATGTATTGAAACGTGCCGCCCTGCTGATACAGGAAGTGGCCGGAGGTAAGATCACCGGAGCTATCCAGGATGTTTATCCTAATCCGGTACAGCCTTATACGGTTGAACTGACCTATGATAAGATCAACAGCCTGATCGGTAAAGATATTCCGGTAGAGACGGTTAAGAGTATCCTGGCCAGCCTGGAAATGGAGATCGTTTCGGAAACTGCCGAAGGATTGACGATCCATGTTCCGGTTTACCGTATCGATGTACAGCGTGATGTAGACGTGATCGAAGATATCCTTCGTATCTACGGATATAACAATATTGAGTTCAGCGACAGTGTGAAGTCGAACCTGAGCTACAAGACCGCTACCGACCGTAGCTACGAATTGCAGAACCTGATCTCCGAACAGCTTTGCGGTTCCGGTTTCAATGAAATCATGAACAACTCGCTGACACGTTCCGCTTATTACGACGAGCTGACTACTTATCCGGTATCTCATTGCGTTATGCTGATGAACCCGTTGAGTGCAGACCTGAACGGCATGCGTCAGACACTTTTGTTCGGCGGTCTGGAAAGTATCGAACATAATGCGAAACGTAAGAACGGCAATATCCGTTTCTTCGAGTTCGGTAACTGCTACAATTATAATGTAGAAAAGAAAAGAGAAGACGCTACGTTGGCCGAATATTCGGAAGACTATCGTCTGGGTATGTGGGTATGCGGTAACCGTGTAGAGAACAGTTGGGCTCATGCAGACGAAAAGTCTAGCGTTTACGAACTCAAAGCCTATGTTGAAAATATCCTTGTCCGCCTGGGTGTGAATATGAAGAAGGTCATCTTCGGAAACCTGAGCAACGATATCTACTCCACGGGTGTAAGTATCACGACTGCTAACGGTCGCGAACTGGGTACTTTCGGTATCGTAAACCGTAAGATCTGCAAAGCAATGGATATCGACTTCGATGTTTATTATGCGGAACTGTCCTGGACATTGCTGATGAAGGATACTAAGAAGAATAAGGTTACTTTCTCGGAAATCTCCAAGTTCCCGGCAGTAAAACGCGACCTGGCACTGTTGCTCGATAAATCCGTACAGTTTGCTGAAATCGAAAAGATTGCTGAAGAAAGCGAACGCAAGCTGTTGAAGGAAGTTTCTCTGTTCGACGTTTACGAAGGCAAGAACCTGCCGGCAGGAAAGAAATCGTATGCCGTAAGCTTCTTCCTGCAGGACGAAACAAAGACATTGAACGATAAACAGATCGACGCAATCATGCAGAAGATCCGTAAGAATCTGGAAAGCAAGTTGGGTGCATCATTGAGATAAGACAAAAGTTTATAATAATATAATATAGATATAATATGGGAAGAGCGTTTGAGTTCCGTAAAGCAAGAAAATTTAAACGTTGGGGTAACATGGCCCGCGTATTCACAAAACTGGGTAAGGAAATCACTATTGCAGCGAAAGCCGGTGGCCCTGATCCGGAAAACAATCCCCATTTGCGTGCATTGATGCAGAATGCAAAGAAGGAGAATATGCCGAAGGACAATGTGGAACGTGCCATCAAGCGTGCTGTAGAAAAAGACTTTACCGGTTATAAGGAAATGAACTATGAAGGATACGGCCCGTTCGGTATCGCTATCTTCGTGGAAACAGCTACTGACAACACAACCCGTACGGTTGCCAATGTGCGCAGTTACTTCAACAAACATGGTGGTTCATTGGGTACAAGCGGTAGCCTCGAATTCCTGTTCGACCATAAGTGCGTATTCCATATTGCGAAGAAGGAAGGCATTTCACTGGAAGACCTGGAACTCGAATTGATCGACTATGGTGTGGATGAAGTGGATGAGGATGAAGACGAAGTCGTTATCTACGGCGAATTCTCCCAGAACTCTGCTATCCAGAAATATCTTGAAGAGAACGGTTACGAAATCACAAGCAGCGAGTTTGTACGTATCCCGAACGACCTGAAAGAAGTTACAGCCGAACAACGTGAAACATTGGATAAGCTGATCGAAAAACTGGAAGAGGACGACGACGTTCAAAATGTATTCCATAATATCAAGGAAGACGACAGCGAGGAAGAATAAAGTCCTATTCAATATGTTAAAAGGAAGTGATGCCGGAGTAATTCCCGCATCACTTTTTTTATATCGTTTGATTTTTATGTATTTTCGCGGCTGATAAATACATCTTATTAATTTCTGAACTAGTATATAATATTAAACTCTATCAAGTATGAAAAAGATCATTTTTCTTTGGGCAATCTTGTCCATTGCTATGATGTGTAGTCCTGTTTCTGCTCAAAAAGAGCTGGGTATTTTCAATTCTCTTTCGGTGGGTGTAAGTGCGGGTACAACAGGTATCGGCATTGATGTGGCAACCCCCGTCACTCCCCATTTCGCTATCCGTGGAGGTGTTTCTTTTATGCCGGGTATCAGTTTTGATACGGATGTGGATGTGGATTTGAAAAATCCGGAGTTAGGAGAACAAACCTCTTCCCTCGATCTTACAGGTAACATGAAACGTGCATCCGGTGAGTTGCTGGTAAATTATTATCCGTTCCTGAGTTCTTCTTTCTTTGTTACTGCCGGTGCTTATTTCGGTGGCAACAAGTTGCTGAAGGTCAAAGGGCATAGCGATGAATTGGCCGAGTATGTGCAAGAAGGTGGCCAGGCCGGTATTATTATCGGCGATCAAGTAATCCCGGTCGATAAGAACGGTAATGTATCCGGTGGTTTTAAGGTATCGGGATTCCGCCCTTATATCGGTGTAGGCTTCGGACGCGCTGTTCCTAAAAAGCGTATAGGCGTACAGTTTGAACTGGGAGTACAATTCCACGGATCACCGAAACTTTACTCAAGTGCCGGAGATTTGAGTGGTGCATTAGCAGACAGTGACGATGATTTCACAAAGGTCATGGATAAGCTGACCGTTTATCCGGTGATGAAGGTTCGTTTCTGCGGCCGGTTATTCTGATCCTGTAAATAGTTTATCCGGACATTTGCCTTCAGCATTCATTTCTTGAAGGAAATGTCTGGATATTTGTTTTTTAATAGATGGAGCAGTGATGGTAGAGCCTTCATTTAGCTTTCATTCTCCCTTCATTATGCCTTCATCCGGACGATAAATAAGACCGGATTATCCTCTTCCGTACGATCCGGGAAAGCATTCTTCACCTCTTCTCCCGAACGGCAATAGCAGAAAGAATTGTTATAGGCATCCAGCGATTTCAGGTCGGGGACTTTTCCTGTGTGATAGAAATTATCTTCAAAACCCCCCGTCACATTGTACGCATAATTTTCCCGGCGGTCGTAGCAGAACGTATAATTCAACTCTTCATCGGCGGCATTCGAGTAGGTGGAAACCAGATAGCGTCCGGCTATGCATAGCGGCAGGATCGATGAATAATCTTCATGGATGTTCAGTTTGTTCCGGTTGATCAGATAGAGCGTGTCCGCCAGTAACTCGTCCGGCTGGGTGGAAGGCGAGTAGGCATATACATTCCCGTCGGCAACAGATAGTTCGGCTGGGAAGCAGGCTCCGAGATAGAAACGTCCCAGGTCGGCAGCTGTCAGTTTACGTGCATCCTGCAGATTAAGCGTCGTATCGAATTTATAGAGCCACTGGTTGACGCATTGTTTACCGGGCTCATTTGCGGAAGGCGACAACGATTGTGCCGTCATCCAGATATGGCGGTTGTGATACATCAGCCGGGTAGGAGTATTCAGGGGATTGATCCCGGCAAGGCTTTTTCTTTCCAGCAACGTCCCGTCGTAATCATAATAATAGACATTTTCCTTGTCGTCCATAATGATCAATTGTCTTTCGACCGGATCGATCACATAATCGGTAACCAGGAAGTGCTGATTGTTGGTAACCCGGCTCAGGAACTTGCCGGAACAGTCGAAATGGAAAAGCTGTCCGTTGCTTACCAGGAACAGTTCATTCCTGTCGCGCTTGATCTGCGTGGCATGTTTCAACCGGCAGTCGGAAGTCGTTTCCAACGGGATGGCGATCACCTCTTCGGCAATGTCGGACAGGGAACCTTTGGTGGTACTTTTCACCGGCATATCTTCGCTTATAATCTTATAACCTTCGTTTATATAGATTATCCCAACGAGCAAAAGCAATAGTAAACAGGTCTTTTTCATTTCATCATTCATTTAAAAAGGAACGTAAATATAACGTTTTTATCTTCCGATTATTGAGCGAAAGGCTGATTTCTTTTCACCTAGCTTTGCAGGAACACCCAGTTGTCGCCATTCGACAGGCTCGCATCCCAGGCGAAACCTTCCCACGAGAAGTTTTTCAGTTCTTCCGGGTCGGTGATCCGGTTTTTAAGTATGTGGCGGGTCATTTGTCCGCGTGCCATCTTCGTATAGATCACGATGGTTTTCGCGTTACCGTCTTTCCAGACTTTAAATTCGGGTGTGATGATGCGGACTGCTTTGCCTAGCTTTTTCCAATCGAATGCCCCTTGTATCTCATGACTGGCCAGATTCATCAGGATGTTATCGTTCTTCTTTACCTCGTCGATCAGCAGTTCCGTCTGCCGCGGACGCCAGAAATTGTACATATTCCCTTCGCCCAGCTCCGGCAGTTTCACTTCATATTCCATCCGGTAAGGCTTGATCTGGTCGAGCGGGCGCAACAATCCGTAGCAGATGGAGGCGATCCGCAGATGGTCGTTGGCATACAAGAAATCTTCTTCCGTAAAATCTTTGGGGTTGATATTCTTGAAAACCACTCCGGTATAAGCCAGCAATGCCTGGAGAGAGCGAACCTCTTCGGTATGGAACTCCTGGAACCGGTTGTAATTCTCCAGTGCCAGTTTCGGGTTCAGCTTCAATATCTTTTTCAGTTCGTCGGTAGAGAACTGCGCCATATTCAGGGCTATTTCATTCGCTTCCTGTGCGAAACGGGGCGTCGATCCCGCAGGAGCCTTTATTTTAGAGGTGCCGGTCATTGTCTTGGCCGACGTGAGGATGATTAGCATATTTACTTGTTGTTTCTGGTTTATCGGGTAAATTTAATGCTTTCTTCCTTATATCCTAACTCAAAACATACGAATAACTATTATTTTTCTCCTATATTATTTTGCTTTTGAGCATGCTCGAAATTAATTTTTAGCATGGCCGAATTTAATTTTGAGCTAGCTCAAAATTGATTTTATGCTTGCACAAAAGAATAATTATTCGTATATTTCGAACTAAATAATAAGGACTTAAAACTTAAATCTATTGCTTATGTGTGCTAAATATACGTTCTATAAGAATCCGCCGAACCGTGAGACGGGAGAAACAGGTTCATTATATGCGAAAGTGGTCTCCGGTGGAAAGGTTACAACCGACAATCTGGCTGATGAGATAGCTGATATCTGTTCCTTCAGTTCCGCAGATGTAAAGGGGGTGATCCGTGCTTTGTCGGACAGGTTGGCCTTTCATTTGAAATATGGAGAAACCGTTGATCTGGATGGTATAGGTAATTTCTCCGTTACCTTAAAAACACCGAAAGACATCACCAGTCCGAAACAGATCCGTGCCGAGTCGATCAGCTTCAACAATGTTGTTTACCGTTCTTCTCCCCAACTCAAGCATCAACTAAGAGCAATGCCGTTGGAACGCGCCGTCCTTCCCAAACGCAAGGAGCAGGCCGAAGAGGATCGTCTGCAACGCATCCTCACCAAACTGGAAACTAACCACCTCATTTCCTCGTCCGACTGTATGTGTTTTAACCAATGCAGCCGCTATCAGGCTTTGAAAGATCTGAAGAAGCTTCACGAACAGGGTAAATTACTCCGGCTGGGAAGGGGCAAGCAGAAGTATTATGTGCTGGCGGAAAACTGGCAGAAAGGGATGCGGAAAGAGGGGGAAATAAATGAGGAATAGAATGAAATGAAAATAAGAGAAGGTCATTTTTAAATCGTCAGCCAACGACTGGCGATTTAAAAATGAATGGGAAATTACTTATTTAGTTACTGTAGATATAAAGTTTTGTAAATTCTGCTCTTCTTAAAATCCCATAGCTCTTTTTATTACTGCTGTGTCTTCTTCCGAGGTTAGCATCTTTAATAATTCAAATGCTACATTGGGAGCTGTCTCGGGGCAATAAGACGTAATAATATTACCATCAACTACTATTGGTTCGTTTACAACATTCACTCCAAATTCTTTCAGTTTATTTTGCCAATGGCCGTCTCTTAAGTGATAAGTAGTAGCTCTCCGGTTCTTAAGGATTCCACTTTTTCCTAGCGGGAATGCTCCGGAACAAACTGTCGCAATAATTTTACCTTTTGCATTGAATTCCCTGATTAAGTCAAGGAATCTTTCGTCATATACTTCTTCATAAAAACCGAATTCCTCAAATCCACCGGGGATTGCCAAAGCATCATATTCGTCAATGTTTATTTCATTTATGGTTTTATCTACTATTACAGGAACATTGAAAGTGCTTATGACCTTTTCTGTAAAACCACAAGTATCTACAAATAAATTATGACCATAATCAACTCTGGCCCAACCTAGAACATCTATAAAAGCACTAAATTCCATTGTCTCAAATGCCTTTGCCAGAAACAGCAATACTTTCTTCTTTTGCATACTTTTCAACATTATTAATTTGTTAAATTTACTATCTGTTTTACTCTTATCGCTAATGTATTCATATAGTGGTATAGGGTATTGTAATTTAAGTGGCTTCCGTGGACTGTAAAGGTATAGGTGAATATTCAACCTTAAACTTTGTCTCCATATAAACCTCAATCTGTAATCCTATTTTGTATTTTCCGGGAGCTAGTATTCCTGCTTTGAAACTCTCTTTATCATGGCGTGATTGTAAACCATTGGTGTCCCACGATATCGGAATACTGAATAGCATGGCTTCCCCGCCTTTCAATAGGGCATGGCTTTTCATCCATTGAGATTCTCCGACCCAGCCTGAACGGGCATACGGATGGACATTGTACAATTCGTCTGTTCCGACACTGGGTAGGAATATGGGTTGTACTGACAGGTTGGTGTGATTTTCAAACAGAATGCGAAGTGAATCGTTCTTTGAGTTCAATACACGGAAATTGAAAGCACCTTTCATTTCGCTGTTTTTTACGGATTGAATACTATTGTCCGTTACGGTACAATAGGTGTAGATATTGGCAAAGACATAGAAATGGATTTTGTATTTATTAGGTTCTAAAAGATATTTAAACTCTGACATGCTGATATGTTCCGGCAATGTGTCTCCTTTGGACAGAGTTCTGCCTCCTCCGGCAAACCCAAGATTGTCGATGAATGGGAATTCAATCCATTCCCCGTTTTCCCATTGTTCCATTCTGTGGTATTCAAGTTCGGCGGAAGGAGCATCGACGTTGACCACGTCTAATATGATTTCGTTCGTTTTAGTCGTATAAACTGGCTTTTGGGTTTTTATCTTGTAAGCATCCGGGTGGGTGATCGTTACATTAGGTATACGTTTCAAGGTCACTCGTTTGTTATATTGTTCTATCTCTGACAAAGGGATAGGGGCATCTATGTCGTATTGTTGTGTGTCGGTATCGGCAATGGTGATTTCGGTTGTGCCGCTTGCACCGCCAATAATTGTCGGTTGCTTTTGTTTGTTGGTGCATCCGGTAAGAAGAATGCAAAGTAACAGATTGTATAAAATGACTGATCTCATAGGTATACGTTTTATGATTCAACGTTCATTCTTCCGTATCCGGTAGAATGGCCGGAATGTCTTTCTTTGGGTATGTCTGTAAAAGTATGAAATTAATCTGAGAACCGATAGAAAGTGCGATTTTTATTTCTTATCGCTCGCTTAATAATTGTCGGAATGGAATTTATCCTATATATTTGAATAACCGTATAGTATGACACCAGGGTTTCATCAGAGAAATTATTATTTATGCTCCGATACATCAAAAACGAAGAACATTACTCTTTCCTTATCGAAGCGATCCGGCAGGCCAAACGAACAGTCTGGATCGGGACTGCCGATATTAAAGACCTGTATATTAAGGAAGGAAAAGAGGCTGTCCCCTTGCTGAAGCTTTTGGAACAGAAGGTGAAGGAAGGGGTGGAGATCCGTTTGATCCATGCCAAGGAGCCGGGACAGAACTTTCGGGATGACTTCGATAAGTACCCGTTGCTTTGGAGCCGGATGGAACGTGTACTTTGCCCGCGTGTCCATTTTAAGTTGTTGATATTCGATCTGAAGCAAGTCTATATCGGATCAGCTAACCTGACAGGTGCCGCTTTAGGCATGAAAGGAAAAGACAACCGGAATTTCGAAGCGGGAGTGTTTACTTCGGTAGAGGAGCTGGTTAAAGAAGCGGTCGAACAGTTCGATTGCTTATGGATGGGCATTCCGTGCAAGAGTTGTAAGCGGAAGAAGTTTTGTTCGGACAGGATTGCCTGATAAATATCGGTGGTCAAAAATAGTTTAAATATAAATAGATTATGACAGGTGCAATAGCAGGAGACATTATCGGCTCCGTTTACGAATTCGATAATATCAAGACGACGGACTTTCCGCTGTTTACGAACGAAAGTGATTATACGGACGATACGATCATGACGGTTGCCGTAGCCGACTGGTTGCTGAATGGGGGAGACCTGGCGAAAGTCATGCAACGATACGGACGTGAATATCCGTATCCTACAGGTGGTTATGGCGGACGTTTCAGCGGCTGGCTTCGTGAAAAAGATCCGCTGCCTTATAATAGTTGGGGCAATGGATCGGCGATGCGGGTAAGTGCTGTCGGATGGATGTTCGACTCGTTGGAAAAGACGTTGGAGGTAGCAAAGGAAACAGCCGTCGTTACTCATAATCATCCCGAAGGAATAAAAGGTGCACAAGCTACCGCCGCCGCTATTTATCTGGCTCGGACAGGGAAAAGCAAACAGGATATTAAGCAATATATCGAAACGGCTTTCTCCTACGATCTGGGTCGTACCTGCGACGAGATACGACCCTTCTATCGCTTTAATGAAAGTTGCCAGGGAACCGTCCCCGAAGCAATCATTGCTTTCCTGGATAGCTCTGATTTTGAGGATGCTATCCGCTTAGCTGTCTCTTTAGGAGGCGACAGCGATACGTTGGCTTGTATTACCGGTGGGATCGCTGAGGCTTTTTATGGTATTCCGGAAGATATAAAGCTGGAAGTTAAGAAACGAATTCCTGAGAAGTTTAATGAAATTATCAGTCAATTGTTGTTACTAAGATAATTTCTTGTTAGCTTTGCATAACTAAAATATTAATATTATGGCACGACAAATTAAACCAACACCTGTCCTGAAGGGCGAAGATGCTGTCAATTTTCTTAGTAAAATAGAACAGCGTAAAAAAGCCAGTAAAGAAGAACTGGAACGAATGAACGCCGGATTTCAACGAATAAATAAAATGATAACATTTAAATTTTAGGAATATGAGATCCGATTTCCGAATAATTAAATTATCGGAAGATTATCAGCTAAAACCTTTTGACTGTGGAGATAATGATCTGAATAATTTTCTGGTAGATGATGCGCTATCCTATAAACAGCGCTTGCTTTCTGTTACTTATCTAATGGTTTCAGATAATGATGTTGTAGCTTATTTTAGTTTATCTAATGATAAAATCTCTATCCCGGAGAGTGATAAAGCTACCTGGCGCAGAATAAAAAAGCGTTTTCCTCATGCAAAGCATAGGAATGATTATCCAGCTGTGAAAATTGGTAGACTTGCTGTTAGTAAAAAGTATCAACATGAACATTTAGGCTCTGATATACTTTTCTTTATTAAGAAAATGTTTGTTACTGATAATAGAACAGGATGTGGTTTTATAACTGTTGATGCATTACGGATAGCTCTTCCTTTTTATTTGAAAAATGGTTTTGAATATCTAAGAAAAGAGGATGTCTTGGACGAAGTGGATAAAACTGTACTTCTGTTTTATGACCTATATCCGTTGACAAAGTAAATTCGATCTATCCCATAAAGACAAGTACTTCAATTATGTCTTTATGGGATGGATTTATTATAACTCTTCTATCTCTTTAATCTTTTTTATCTCCGCATTCAGCTTTTTGAATTGTGCAGGTAAGATATACTTCAGATTAATAAAGATCGAGGCAGCCATGACGAGCATGATGAGAAGCAGCATGATAGCGCCTTCGGTGGTCGTAAATATAGGGGCATTGATGATTAAAAAGATACCGGCTATGCCGACTGGACTGCTGCAATAATTCCGCTTTGTTACCTTTAGCTTGTATAATTCGAGTTCGCGGACTTGCTTCCTGTTTTCAAGATAGGATGCAGTCAGATCCAGTTTCCTGACTTTCATATAATAATTGATCAGTCCCCGGATGGTGAAGCAGGCGAAAGCCAGGAACAACGCCATTCCGATATAGAAGTTAAAGATATTCCGTATCTGAAGATGCGTTAAGATGATACTGAATATCACGATAGGAAAAGGTATCCTGAACAGTAAAAGCAACAAGTTTTTCCTTTTCATACGGTTTGTTTCCCTGGTGATCTTCTCCATTAAGGAGTCTTTGTTCAATTGTACATTTGCTGCTATTTGCAGGTTTTCCTGTCTCCAGCTGTTTTTTATATTATCGAGTTCCATAGTAATTCATTTTTGAGGATTCATTTGTTTTCTTAGTTGCTCTTTTATCCGGTTCAAACGGGTGCTAATGTTTGTCTTGGATAGGCCGAGGATTTGAGAGATCTCTTCGTACGATTTGTCGTCCAGGTAAAGCAGGATAATGGCTTTGTTCGGTTCCGACAGAAGTTCGATACATTGATAGAGCAGTCCGATCTCCGATGAGTTGTCGTTGGGGACATCGAGGATGTCGCTACCGTCCAGTACTTTCAGTTCATCGAAAAACAATACCTTGTTATTATCCCGCTTTCGTTTGGTGTTCAATGCCACATTCAGCGAGACACGATAGATCCAGGTCGATATTTTGGAGTCGCCTTTGAATTTGGGGTACGACTTCCACAATTCGAGGATGATATCGTTGGTCAGGTCTTTCCTGTCCTGGGTGGTATAAGCATACACCCGGGCAATCTTGATGAGGATGCTTATATTCGACTCCAGGATGGAAAGGAAGTCTGTTTCACGTTTTATCATATTCTTTTCTCTTTTAGTTTGTATAGGATTAGTACCCCGGCAAATGAAAAAGTCACACATCTTCTGCAAAAGTAAACCTTTTTTGCTTCCCTGTTGTTTTCTTACCGAAAGTGCAAAATGTGTAGTAATAATACTGACAAAATGACTTGTTTTCGATGTGGTATTTATTTTGTAGAGTTATCAATGGAAATTTGAAATAAGAAAGATAACAAGAAAAGAATATAAGGTATGAATTTAAACAATTTTACAATCAAGTCACAGGAAGCTGTTCAGCAGGCCGTTCAGTTGGTTCAGAAGAATAACCAGCAGGTGATCGAGCCGGTTCATTTGCTTAAGGCTGTCATTATGACGGGCGAAAGCGTGACCAACTTCCTCTTTCAGAAACTGGGTGTGAATATCCAGAATCTGAACATGGTGCTGGATCGTCAGATAGAATCCTATCCGAAAGTATCCGGTGGTGAACCTTATTTGTCCAGTGAATCGAATGCCGTTCTGCAGAAGGCAATCGACTATTCAGGCAAGATGGGAGATCAGTATGTTTCTCTGGAACATATCATCCTCGCTCTGTTGACAGTAAAAAGTACTGCTTCACAGATATTGAAAGATGCAGGTGTTACGGAAAATGAACTAAGTAAGGCTATTGAAGAATTACGTAAAGGTAATAAAGTAACCAGCCAGTCGGCTGAAGATACGTACGACTCATTGAGTAAATACGCTATCAACCTGAACGAACGTGCCCGAAGCGGCAAGCTCGATCCCGTGATCGGTCGTGATGACGAGATCCGTCGTGTCTTGCAGATCCTGAGCCGTCGTACAAAGAACAATCCGATCCTGATCGGTGAACCGGGGGTGGGTAAGACTGCGATCGCTGAAGGTCTGGCTCATCGTATCGTACGTGGAGACGTTCCGGAGAATCTGAAGTCGAAACAGATCTTCTCTTTGGATATGGGTGCCCTGATTGCCGGAGCCAAATACAAAGGGGAGTTTGAGGAGCGGTTAAAATCCGTAGTCAATGAAGTTACGAAGTCGGATGGTGAGATCATCCTCTTCATTGATGAAATACATACCTTGGTAGGAGCAGGTAAAAGCGACGGCGCAATGGATGCCGCCAATATCCTGAAACCTGCCCTAGCACGTGGTGAACTGCGTTCCATCGGTGCAACTACTTTGGATGAGTATCAGAAATACTTTGAAAAGGATAAAGCGCTGGAACGTCGTTTCCAGGTGGTGATGGTGGAAGAACCGGATGAGCTGGATACTATTTCCATCCTTCGCGGTCTGAAGGAAAAGTACGAGAATCACCATAAGGTACGTATCAAAGATGATGCTATCATTTCGGCCGTTCAGCTTTCGAGCCGTTATATTACAGACCGTTTCCTTCCGGATAAAGCGATCGACTTGATGGATGAGGCTGCTGCCCGTCTGCGTTTGCAGGTAGACTCGGTGCCGGAATCGTTGGATGAAGTTTCCCGTCGTATCAAACAGCTGGAAATTGAACGCGAAGCAATCAAACGTGAAAATGATAAGCCGAAACTGGAACAGTTGAACAAAGAGATCGCGAACCTGAAGGAAGAAGAAAAGAAACAGAAAGCCCAGTGGGAAAGCGAAAAAGAACAGATCAACAAGATCCAGCAGAATAAGATAGATATCGAAAACCTGAAGTTTGAAGCCGATAAGGCCGAGCGTGAAGGTGATTACGGTAAAGTGGCCGAAATCCGTTACGGCAAACTCCAGGCGAAGGAAGAAGAGATCAAGGAAATACAGGCGAAACTGCATACGATGCAGGGTGCTGCCGCTATGATCAAGGAAGAAGTGGATAGTGAAGATATCGCGGACGTGGTATCCCGTTGGACAGGTATTCCTGTCAACAAGATGATGCAGAGTGAAAAAGATAAGCTGCTTCGTCTGGAAGACGAACTGCATACCCGTGTGATCGGCCAAGAGGAAGCTATCAGTGCTATTGCTGATGCTGTACGCCGTAGCCGTGCCGGATTGCAGGATCCGAAACGTCCGATCGGTTCTTTTATCTTCCTCGGTACAACCGGTGTCGGTAAGACAGAGCTTGCCAAAGCGTTGGCAGAATATCTGTTTGACGATGAAAACATGATGACCCGTATCGATATGAGTGAGTATCAGGAGAAATTCAGTGCGACCCGTTTGATCGGAGCACCTCCGGGATATGTCGGTTATGATGAAGGTGGCCAGTTGACGGAAGCGATCCGTCGTAAACCTTATTCCGTAGTCCTTTTCGATGAAATAGAGAAGGCGCATCCGGACGTATTCAATATCTTGTTGCAGGTATTGGACGACGGTCGTCTGACGGATAATAAGGGGCGTGTTGTAAACTTCAAGAATACGATTATCATCATGACCAGTAACATGGGCTCGTCGTTGATCCGTGACAGTTTCGAAAAGATCACTCCCGACAACCGTGAGCAGGTGATCGATGAAACTCGTATACAGGTACTGGAATTACTGAAAAAGACGATCCGTCCGGAATTCCTGAACCGTATCGACGAAATCATCATGTTCACCCCGCTGAATGAAGAAGAGATCCGCAAGATCGTTACTTTGCAGCTGAACAGTGTGAAGAAGATGCTGGCTAATAACGGTGTGGCTTTGAACTTCACAGAGCCTGCCATCGACTTCCTGTCGGATGCCGGATATGATTCCCAATTCGGTGCCCGTCCTGTGAAACGTGCTATCCAGAAGTATGTCCTCAATGAATTGTCGAAGGAAATACTCGGTATGAAGATCGACCGTAACCGCCCGATCCTGATTGATAGGGAAGGAGACGGATTAGTGTTTAAGAATTAATCATATATTAATAATGTATAAAGAACAAGGCTTCTCCCGTATCAGGGAGAGGCCTTTTCTCTTTTTATTGTATATTACGGCAACTAAATTGAATACCTTATGAAACACAATTCTCTTTCTTTACTTTGCTGGTTTATTATGGCTTGCGGATTATTTCCGCTTTCTGCGCAGCAAAAGAACCTGTTGACAATCCCCGAACCGGGGGAGAAGACCCTGGTCAATTCCGGATGGCTGGCACGCAAGGCTAATGAGATGAAAACGGACGGAAATACCCTGAGCACCGCCCCTTTGGATAAAGCCGGTTGGATGCCCGCCCGTGTACCCGGAACCGTCCTGACAACCCTTCTCGAAAACAATCTCTATCCTGCTCCCGAATTCGGCATGAACAATAACCTGATCCCCGATATCTATGAAGCAGGCAATGATTTCTACACCTACTGGTTTGTCTGCCAATTTGAAACACCTACCCTGCAGGAAGGACGGACTGTCTGGCTGAACTTCCGTGGTATCAACTACAAAGCCGAACTGTTTATGAACGGTAAACGGCTCAATAATACGACCCACGAAGGAATGTTCCTGCGGAAATCATTCGATATAACAGATCATCTTCGGAAAGAAGGAACGAACATCCTGGCCGTCCTCGTCTATCCCCCCACTTATCCGGGAGATCCGAATGGCGGACAAGGCGGCGACGGACTCATCGCCCGCAACAACACCATGCAATATACCCCCGGTTGGGACTGGGTACAACCGATCAGGGATCGTAATACCGGTATCTGGGATGAAGTATCGATCACTACCACCGGTGCTGTTACCGTCCGGTCACCTTATGTTGTAACGAAGGTTCCGGGTGTCCGTTCACCGGAGAAAAAAACACAGGAAGATGCCTTTGTAAAGACTTCGGTAGAGGTTGAGAATATAACAGAAACGCCGCGTAAAGGCGTATTGATTTGTGAAACGAATGGAATGCGTCTGACCGAGCAACTTACCTTGTCTCCCTATGAAAAGAAAGAAGTACAATTCAACCCGTTGAAAATAAAAAATCCACGCCTTTGGTGGCCGAACGGAATAGGAGAGCAACCCCTTTACGACATGCATATCTATTTCGAGTCGGATAACCGGATCAGCGATAGCGAACATTTAAAATACGGTATCCGTGAAATCACAAGCGATAAATGCCCCGACAATGGCGGCCGTCGTTTCTTCGTCAACGGACAGAAGATCTATATGACAGGGGGAAATTATATCTCCTCCGACTGGCTTCTCCGTCTTTCCCCCGAACGCTACCGCGATGAAGTCCGTTTCCATGCCGAAATGAACCTGCGCATGATCCGTGTCTGGGGTGGTGCCCTGCTCGAACGTCCCGAATTCTATGCCGCCTGTGATGAGTTTGGAATATTGGTATTCCAGGATCTCTGGGGAAGCGGCGATTGCAACGGTGCCTGGGAAGACCCGATGAAAACCGACTCACGCCAGCGTCGCTGGGAATACCCCGATAATCACGATCTCTTTATCGCCTCGGTAGAAGACCAGGTAAAAATGATACGCAACCACCCGAGCCTTTGCCTGTGGTGTGGAGCCAACGAATGGCCTTTGGCAAAGAACATCGACAAACAGTTGAAAGAAAAAGTATTCCCCCAGCTCGATCCCGAACGCCTTTTCGTCAGCTATTCGACCGACTCCCTCTTTACCCGCAACCTCTTGGGCGATAATGGCGACGGCCCTTACGGTATCCAGGAGCCGGAATGGTTCTTTACGTTCCGTTCACATCCGTTCAATCCCGAAGCCGGCTCGGTCGGTTCGCCCGAAGTAGAGAGCATGCGGGAGATGATGAAGGAAAGAGATCTGGCAGGCTTTCCTCGGAAAGGTTTTACCCGTAATGCCACCTGGCGTTATCATCGTGACCTGGGTTATCAGGATCATTTGGAGCGTTACGGTGAAGTGAAGGACATCGAAACCTATTGCAAATACGCCCAGGTTGTGAACTATGACCAATACCGCAGTTTCATGGAAGGCTGGGGGTCTCACCTGTGGGACTGGTACACCGGCATACTGATCTGGAAAACCCAGAATCCGTGGACTTCCCTTCGTGGCCAGATGTACGACTGGTTCCTCGACGTCAACGCTTCCCTTTATGGTACACGTAAAGGATGCGAACCCCTGCATCCCTTCTATAATCCCGTCACCCGGCAGGTAGAGTTGTTGAATACCACCTTGTCCGATTACCCTGATTTGATTGTAAATGCCCGTATCTACAACACCGGCGGTAAACTTTGTTGGGAAAAGGAAATAAATCCGAAGGCAAAAGCCAATACGGTAGAGCCCTTGTTTGATGTTTCTGTCCCGGAAGAGATACAAGGTGTTTATTTTCTCCGCCTGTCTATGCAAACGGCCGAGCCCACTCTGCCTTCCAATGCAGACGCTGTATTACCGGAAACACCGAATATCTATTGGCTGACTACGCTCCCGAAAGATTATTCCGGCTTGACCCGTTTGCCTGAAGCAAAGCCTGAAGTAAAAGTCTCCCTGCAACGCGAAGGAACAACCTATTCCGGTGTCATATCGCTCCATTCGGAAACAAATATCTCTTTTTTCAACCGCATCAAAGTGTTGGATAAAGAAACCGGAAAGCGCATCCTTCCCGTTCATTATTCGGATAATTACGTCACGCTGATGCCGGGTGACTATTCTACTTTTAAGATCAGCTTCACCACCTCTTTGCCCGAAGACCGGATACAGGTAGTCGTTGATAGTTGGACGTCAGAGCGGATTGTGACTACGGTAAGTTACCTCTAAACGACAGTTTCGCTCTGCCGGACAAGGCAGATCCTCTTTTTTTGTTTACTTTTGTTGCAATTAATCTAAAAAGGAAAAGATATGAAAAGGTTTTTAATGGTAATGGTCGCTGTGATAACGCTCTTCACGTTCAGCAGTTGCAGCGAGACGAAAGAGTCGTATGTGAAGGACTTCACGAAGTTTATCGAGAAGGTGAAGAAAGAAGCTGACAACTATAAGGCTGCCGACTGGGAGAAGGTAGAAAAGACATTCACTGAATTTGCCGTTACCAAATACGACAAATACAGCCCCGAACTGACTACCGACGAGATGTTCGAGCTCACCAAGCTGAAAGCGGAGTATATCACCATCCAGGCAAAGCATGGCATTAACAATGCCATCAAAGAGGGGCAAAAGGCACTCGATAGTTTAGTGAAATAACGGATAAAGATAATTCCAATCCAAAAAAAGAATATCTTTGCATAAGTATGTAACCAATTAAACTGAAAAAGTTATGAGCGAGAAAGACGATTTGATTTACGACGAAGACGAATCTGTAAAATTTATTCAGAACTATCTTCCGCAGGAGTTGAAAGGAAAATTCAGTAACGACGATATCAATTATATTGTAGACCTGATCTACGATTTCTACGAATCACGCGGTTATCTGAACGATGATGCCGACGATAACACCGATATCGAAATCGACGAAGACGAATTGATCGAATATGTAATCAAAAACGCACAGAAGGATGGCGTAGGCAAATTCGATGCCGAAGCGATCAGCTTTATCGTGCAGGGCGAACTTGAATATTGCGATTCTATCAACATGTTCGATTGATAAACTGTTATATTCATATAAGGTTTATAAAAGAGTAAAAAAATCATGAAGAGTTTTAAGTTATTATCAATACTGCTATGTATGGCAGTAGTATTTACAAGTTGCGGGACATGGACAAATACAGGTAAGGGAACAGCCATCGGTGTAGGTGGCGGCGCTGCTGCCGGAGCCGGGATCGGTGCATTGGCCGGTAATACGGCCTTAGGTGCTGTTATCGGTGCTGCCGTAGGTGGTACGGCCGGAGCCCTGATCGGTAAGAAGATGGACAAACAGAAGAAGGAACTCGAAGCGACTTTGCCACCCGAAACCACTGTGGAGACAATCAACAATGGCGAGGCTTTGAAGGTGACTTTCGACTCTGGTATTCTATTTGCAACCAACTCGAGTACGTTGAGCGACGCTTCACGCAGCGCACTGCGTAAACTGGCTGTCAGCCTGAATGAGAACCCGGATACCGACATCAAGATCGTTGGTTATACCGACAACACCGGTAAGGTAGATTATAAT
Source organism: Parabacteroides sp. HGS0025 (assembly GCF_000969845.1). Lineage (NCBI taxonomy): Bacteria > Pseudomonadati > Bacteroidota > Bacteroidia > Bacteroidales > Tannerellaceae > Parabacteroides > Parabacteroides sp. HGS0025. The sequence continues at coordinate 3,907,604 of NZ_KQ033902.1, read as the reverse complement.
CAGACATTATCTGAAAAACGTGCCAAAAGCGTTTACGATTATCTGATGGTCGACCAGGGCGTAAGCGGCCGCCGTATGGAGTATGAAGGTAAAGGCGTTCACGACCCTGTTGCCAGCAACGACACTCCCGAAGGACGTTCACTGAACCGCCGTGTGGAAATCCTGATCTTAGCGAACGAAAAGATGGTACAGGATGCACAGCAAGGTACCTTGAAGTAAACATAGCGAATACGCTAAATAGTGACGCAGGCTCACGCAGAGATATCCTAAATGGATGATCTGCAGGAGTCTGCGTTTTTTTGTGCGGTCTCGTTTAACTATCGTTTAGAAGCGTTTTGAAGTCTTACTACAAGTTAATTAACACAGCCAAAATAACATCAAAGAGAACCTTTTTTAATTTTTTGTTGTTTCATGGATAACTTATATATAAGCACAAATAATAGTATAAACTGTTTTAAACGTTAAAATGAGATGAAAAAGATTATTCCTTTTTTCTTGTTGATCCTTTTACTGGCATCCTGTCAGAAAGATCCGGATATGTCTAAACTGGACAATGATTTTGTGGTGTACACGGATCACGATAGCAAGGCGGACTTTAAGTCCTTCACTACATTCTATGTACCCGATAGCGTGCTGTTAATCGGCAGTAGCGAAAAACCTCAGTACTGGACAGCCACCGAAGCCGACGATATCATCACAACATTGATCGGTAATATGGAAAGCCGTGGTTACACCCGTACGATGGATAAAGAAAGCGCCGACCTGGGTTTGCAGGTATCTTTTGTAGAAAATGTAAATTATTTTACAAACTGGTATAATGATTATAACAACAACTACTGGTGGTGGGGTTACCCAGGTTATTGGACACCGAATTACTGGAGACCGGGATGGGGCCCAAGCTGGGGTTATGACTGGCACGATTGGTATTATCCGTATGCAACTGTCTACAGCTATAGCGTTGGTTCACTGCTTGCTGAAATGGTAGACCTGAAATCGCCGACTCCAAAAGCAGATACTAAACTGCCGGTTATCTGGACGGCTTATATGTCCGGCTTATTGTCAGGTTCTGACAAGGTAGATACTCAGTTATGCATCCGTGCCCTTGATCAGGCATTTGTTCAGTCTTCTTATATCAGGAAATAATTAAACGCGAATCAGTAAAATTTGAGTCTTATGAAAAAGATAAATAAATCAATAAAATTAGTCGCTTTACTTATCGCCTGTTTAGCGATGCCTTCCCTGGCTGGCGCCCAGGTTGTAAACAATATGTATTTCAATATCGACTGGGATATTAACACTCCGTTCGGCAATGATTTTGCAGATAAGACAAGCGGCTGGGGTGCTCATGGTGAAGCCGGTTATTATGTAGTTCCTAACTTTGCAGTAGGTGCCTTTATTTCTTATCACACGAATAATAAATATATCGATCGCCAGACTCTTTCTGTAGGTGAAACATCAGCTATCACATCCGATCAGCAACACTCTTTGTTCCAGTTGCCTTTCGGTGCGGCTTTCCGCTATAGCTTTACCCGCGAAGGTCTGTTCGAACCTTATGTATCAGCAAAATTAGGTACCGAGTACAGCGAAATGTCGACTTATATGAATGTAATGAAAGTATACGACCGTCAGTGGGGATTTTATGTAGCTCCCGAAGTCGGTATGAATATTTTCTTTACTCCGGAAAAGAAATTCGGTTTGCACGTAGCTGCTTACTATAATTATGCAACAAATAAAAGTAAAGTCCTGACTTATTCTATGGATGGAATAAATAACTGGGGCGTACGCTTCGGTGTTGCATTCTAAACCAGAAGTTTGTTCTTTTAAGTGTTTTATGTAGTTTATTAAAGAAAACGGGAAGACTGCAGCGGCAGCTTCCCGTTCTTTTTTTTCATAGATGATCCCAAACGGCTCCCGGCCTGTCCAGATTTTCCGATACATGACGTAGTTGTTCCCGTCGGTCGGCAATACGGACAAGATGGGATAAGCGTTTTTCTTTATTTCCGGAAGGAGTTTTTAATAACCGGGTAACCTCTTTTTGTATATCCCTGAGGATACGGTTTTCGGAGTAGAGGAATAACAAACGGGTCAGATAGATATCCTGTACATTGGACGCTCCCGGGTAAAGTAACCCGAATGCCGCTTCTTCCTCCTGGAATATCCGGTCATATTCCGTATGCAGTTCGCCGGCTATCCTTTTTAATGCCGGTGACAGGTTAGACTCCAAATGTCCTTCTGCCTTCGCCCTCAAAATCAGTTACAGCAAATACATCAGCGAAGTCAACGGCGACAACCGCGAAGCGTATCGGCGAATGCTGGTTTCGATTTGCCGGTCGATCGGAAAATTAATTCATTCTGTATACAAATAGCTATGACAAGCGTCATGAACATAAACATAAAACTCATCATTTTCATCCTGATAGATCTGAAAAGCGAAATGAAAGTTCTCAATGACACATTCTTTGTAACCATTTTGTTTCCATTTCAATTTCAGACGAGCTGTATTGCAAGAAGTTGCATATTTCCCAAGATCGTTTACCTTGTCGTAAATACGCACCATCTTCCTGACTACAGTTTGTTCATCAAGAGTTATATGCAAATGTTTAGACGCTTCATAAAAGTCCATGATAATCTCATGAACCTGATCGCTAATCATTACGTCCATATCGCTTATTTTGGGAAATCTCTATGAATCCGTTCTAAGATAAGTCTTTTGGATTCTTCTAAAGGCATCCCGTGTTTTAGGGCTTCAGCTCTTGACATATAAGGATAAGATGTTTGGTATGTAGCTTCCGGTTCTTTTACCGAAGAAGCGTCATTCTCTGCAATGGGATATTCATTCAATTTTTTCATAAGACAATATTTTTACTTGGTTATTATACAAAGATAAGATAATTCTATTAATCCGTAATCATTTTTCAATCATTAATTTTCAATCAATCATGAATGTTCTTGAAACGATTCTTGCCTTCTTCACCAGTCTTGCCCGGATCATCTTTCCCCGCAAGCGAAAGCCGGCAGCCGGCGACTGCCCTTGTCCCCATCCCTATCCTCGTCCTCTTCCTGATGGCGATCACCCTGCTGTCTCTCCTGATGGAACAAACGGAAGTGACCCTGACAGCGATCGGAGCGATACTCTCGCTCTCCGGCAAGGCGACTGGGGACTCCGTTCCGATATCCAACCTATAGACATAGCCGGTTATTGCCTGATGGCTGCTGGGGGCATCGGGTGTTTGTATAAACTGTTTATCATATGAGTTGGGTAGATAATTACCCTCTATGTTTCATCATCCTAGAAAACTTATGGAAGCATGGACTCTATAATATTTGGAACTTCAGCCCGAACGACAGGCTCAGGTAATCTTTCGGTTTGAGGTATTTGTTTCCGAATTTGCTGAGGAGATACAAATCGCAGGTACTGAGTTCGTAAAAGAGGGTGACGGATTTATGCCATCGCCCAGGATTGTTGAATTTGAAGGTGACGCGTTCGCCCAGGAAGATGTGGGTACGTATCCGTGTCGGGAAGAAGTAATATCCGTCGGGGTATTTGCCGGGGCTATGTACCCAGTAATCCCGGTCGAGCAGGGTGCTGATATACAAACCTGTTGTCAATGGTTCAAAATCGATGCTTTTATGTAAAGGAACCCTCCAGGGGATATAATTCTGCTTCAGCGTAAAGGTTGCCATTGCATGGCGTCTTTTGGCACTTTCCGCACTCAGATTACGGGTCGATTTGGGTACGAACCCGAATAACAGGTCTGTCTCCCAGTGATGGCGGTAATAATCCCATCCCAATCCGAAAGAGAACATACCTATGGAGCCTGCAAATTGTATTTTGCTGTATCGTGGGATCAGATTCTCCCAGAACGAGGTATATCTTTCCACATGCCTTTCATACAAGGTGGGAACAGGAATGCTATCTTGCGCATTGATGCAAAATGAGAGGGACAAGAATAGAAACAGTAGGAGATATTTAGTATTTAATGATTTCATATGAATAGCCATCCGGTGTTATAGTGTAGATAAGATAAGTTCGTTTCCCGATATTGTCACAGCCATAATAGATAATCCCGTCATCGAACAGGTCGCGTGCTTTAAAACTATGTTCATGCGCATGTAAGCAGAAAAGGGGAGAGGGAAACTCCCTGATCTTTTCCTGGAATATATCCGATACATTGTTGTTAAACTGGTCGCTTCCCGGTGGAACGTGCATGACGAAGACAGTACGTTTATCCTCTTCCGTCGTCTCTTTGAGCTGTTCCTTGATAAAGGTAAAGTTGGGTACCGGTGTAGAGTAGTCGTATTCAAGCGCATTCGTATTCAGGCAGATGAAACGGATATTTCCTCCATTTGAAGGGGAGCCACCTGCACGGAAGGAGAAATTCTCGTCACCATATAAATCCTCATATACCAGGTCGCCTTTACCGATAATGTCATGGTTGCCGATCAGGGCTACGTAAGGAACATTCAGTTTGGACAGGATAGAATGTTGGAGAAGATATTCCTTTTTGATACCGAAATCAGTCAGGTCTCCGCCGTGAATAACGAAATCGATGGAGTCCTGTTGGTTGACGTGTTTCACGAAGTCGTCAGTTTCATCGTACCAGCGTTGTGTATCTCCGGTAAAGACGAAACGGATCGTATCTTTATTCATGCAGGCATTTTCTATCCTGGCAATATTTGTTGCATTGATGTCTTTGTCTTCTTTATCTGATACTCTTCCGTCATACGGGTGATAATCGATCAGATCACACGAGGTAAGTGTGATAAGCAGCAGTAAAGCGTATTTTTTTATCATAATAAAGCCCTATCTTTTTTCTTACAAAGATAGGGCGACTTTTATTTTTGGAAAGGTCTCTATTGAACTTTTGATGGTCGAAATGCCTATAGGCCGAACGTTTGTTCCAACTCTGCGAAGTCGGTGATCACGAGGTCTGCCGTTTCATTCCCTTCGTATTCGCTCCAACCGATACTTTTCAGCCAGATCGTTTTACAGCCGATGGAAGTGGCAGGAACGATGTCTTTGTCGTAAGAATCACCGATCACGACAATCTCTTCTGCCGGTAGTAATAAGTCTTTTACACCTAACCGGAATATCGCCGGATCGGGTTTACGGATGCCGACTACAGCCGATTCGACGATCGATTGGAAATAACAATCCAGATGAAAGTCTTTCAATACAGCTTCGACATTCCCGTAGAAATTAGATACCAGTACCAGCGGGTATTTTCGGGATAGAGCGGCGAGTATGTGACGGGCTGAGTCTATCGATTTACGGGCATAGGCGTAGCACCAGTCTGCCAGCCGTTGTTTTAATCCGGGAGTGGCCAGTTCTTCCGGAAGAAAATCACCGGCTTTAAGCCATTCGATTTGCAAGTCCGTTTTCAGGCGCAGCATATCGAGGAAGGTGTGATGCGGTTGTACGATCGGATTTTTGCCCAGAGTACGCTCGCCATGCACATAGGCTTCGCGGAAGGTTTCTTTGCTTACCGGCACTTCTTCCGCCTGGTAAGCCATCCAGATCACTTCAGCCCAATGCATGCCGTTGCTGTCGATGGTACCGCCGTAATCGAAAATGATCCCTTTGATCTTGTCTGATTCGAACATATTAATTATGATTTTGATTCAAGTTCTTTCGTAAATACCGTGCAAAAATGCTCGTGCGTATATATCATATATACCAGCATTATATTCAGAACAGTTATTTCAAATGCGAAATACAACCAGGGCATATCGATAAACAAGCTGATGAATAATGCGATTACGCGTGTGTTGAATGACAGCATATTCGTATATTTCATCATCGGAAGGCTCTTCTTGCGGAAGGCCTGACGGAACCATTCCGGTGCCTCGTCATGATATTTGGTACGGATGATGTTCATCATCTTCTGAAACTTAGGACTCAAAGCTTCCTGCCCGACTGTATAGTTAATATAGAACGTTTCGAAAAGCTTGTAGATAAAATCCTTTTTCCAGCTCATAGTCTTGTATTTCTCTTTTAGAATAGGAGAGTAGGACAGTTCGCTTCCGGCTTTCCCCTTGAGGAATAGCAAATGAATGTTCCGGTAGTAATCGGCCATAGCCGCCTGTTTACTATGGAAAAAACCGGTGATAGCGGCAAATATCCATATCCAGATTCCCCATTCCGGAGTAAGGCGGAGGCAGATAGCGGCATAGATAGCTATGAACCAGCAGTCGCCGGCAGCACCGTCCAGGATACGTCCCAGTGGGGTTTTTTTACCGGTCATACGGGCCAGCTGTCCGTCTGCACTGTCGTAGGAGTTTGCCCATACAAGCAGCAGCATACCTATTACATTGATCGTTAGGCTCTGGAAATAGAAGCAGACACCTGCCGCAATCCCAATGAATATGCTGGCGACGGTGATGGCATTGGGCGATACTCCCAGTTTGTTGAAGAACAAAGCCCAACGATAACCTATCGGGCGATAGAAATGAATATCGATAAACTCTTCCGTATCTAATGACTTGAGAGTCGATTCTATATTGGGTTTCTGTTTTGCTCCTTCCATTATTTGTTGATTAAGTTATAGATGCGGCGGGCTATCCGGGGAGCAGCTTCGTCTCTGCAAGGGGCAAAGCTTGGCCAGTCGTTGAAATCGATCAACCGGATCGAACCGTCTTCGGATATGATGCAGTCGCCACCATAAATATGTATATTCAGTACTTCCGCAGCCTGACTGCAAAGCTGCAGCAGCTTTGGCTCGTCGAACGGAATGCCTTTGGCCGTTCCGTTTATTTGTTCTAAACCGAATTTACTGTGATGCTGGTTGGATGGATAGAACCAGTAAAAGAAATCGGTTCCGGTCACTCCGTAGAACTTGACCAGATCGCCTACCAGATGTTCATTGATCACAGCTGTTTTTATTCCGCGGATAGCGTATTCTTTCAGAATTGTTTTGGCTTCTTCCGGGTTCCTTACGTACGTGACATCTTCCCGGTGGATCGCATGGAAATCACCGCGTTTGATCCAGCTTGTATAGAAACCTGCTTCTTCGAGCGCAGCGGTCGGATCTTCATCGGTAGGAAGGATCAGGCTGGCAGGATGTGAGATGTTGTTCGACATTAACAGGCGGGTCATTTTCTCGCGTGTACAGTTTTCAATCCCATAACCGGAGTTGATAACGGTGTATCCCTCGTCTTCCATTTGCTGAAGCTTATGGATGGAAGTCCAGTTACGTACCATATTGAAGATGGCTGTTTCCTCAAAGTTACGTATAATCAGGTCTGATTCTATGTATTCGTTTACTTCACATCCCAGATCGCGCAAATGCTGAACGGTCAGCGAAAAGATGGCGGCATCGTTTCCAATATGATTGGGGGAGAATTGATTTTCCCGGCGGATACCTGCTATTGTTAGTTTACTCATTGTTTAATCTTTTAAAAACTCTTCGGCCTTTTTGATATCTTCTGCGTGGTCGACATCTACGATTTTGCTGAATGGGTAGGCTTTCAGCCTTAAGCCTTCGGCTATAAGCTGACGCTGATAGTTGCGCATGCGCGACATACCCTGTTCGATAGCGTTGTTCAGAACGGTAAGTCCGGAACGTCTCAGGCAGTAGATCCCGCCGGATATGTAAGTACATGCGGGCTCTCCCTGTTTGTCTAAAAAGCCGCGGATCATTAAATCGTTGTCTGTATCTACGTATAAAGGTTTTTCGTCATCGATAAAATCGGTTACGGCCATTAGACCGTCCAACCGGCTTTCTTTCAGGAATTCTTGTATATATCCACTGAATTCATCTTCCTTGAAAATGGTATCGACAGTTGTCAGGCAGATATTGTCGCTGTCCAGGTAATGGCTGAGCTCGTGAAAACTGTGCATCGAACTGGGGGTGGACTTTACCAGCAGGTAGAAGGGAACCGGAAGTTCCAGCTTCTGCAGGTGCTCCTGTACTTCTGTCATTTCCTCATTTACAATAATACTAATAGAAGACGCATCATTTTTCAGGAAGACATTGATCAGACGGTCTATCAGAGTTATCCCATTTAGCTGTACTAAAGGTTTGGGCCATTTAACACCTTCTTGCACCAACCGGGAACCCTCGCCTGCTGCAATGATTGCATAATCCATATTCAGAATTTGTTTGAATTAAAAAGAGTGATATACGAAAAGAATTTCTTCTTTCTGTGAGAAGGCAAGCTTTTCACGGAAAGAAGAAACCTTTATTTCTGTATGTGTTTTATTAATCCAGATAACTGGGCGCTTTTTCACCGATCATATCACGCAGCGTCTGTTTAACCATTCTCCATTGCTGGAACAGGTCATGAACAGGCTGGTGTTCGAAATCATGCATCGGGCTTTTGCAGAAGAATGACAACCAGGTCTGGATACCTGACATACCGGCACGCATGGCAAGGTCACTGAACAGCACCAGGTCGAGCGCGATAGGAGCGGCAAGGATAGAGTCGCGGCAAAGGAAGTTTACCTTGATCTCCATCGGATATCCCATCCATCCGAAGATGTCGATGTTATCCCATGCTTCCTTATTGTCTTTACGCGGCGGATAGTAGTTGATGCGTACCTTATGATATACGTCTCCATAAAGATCCGGGTATTTTTCAGGTTCGAAGATGTTGTCGATTACCGACAGCTTGCTCACTTCTTTTGTTTTGAAGTTTGCAGGATCGTCGAGTACTTCGCCGTCGCGGTTTCCTAAGATGTTGGTAGAGAACCAACCGCTTACACCCAGCATACGTGTCTTGAACATCGGAGCGAGTACGGTTTTCATCAATGTCTGTCCACTCTTGAAGTCCTTACCGGAAATAGGCACATTCATCTGTTTGGAGAATTCCCACATGGCAGGCGTATCTACGCACAGGTTAGGAGCACCCATGATGAACGGAGCGCCTTCTGCGATGGCTGCATAAGCGTAGCACATACTAGGAGAGATTGCTTCCGTGTTGTTTTCTTTCATTGCCTTTTCCAGAGCAGCAAGCGACATATGTTCTTCTGACAGAGGAATGTAAATTTCAGTACTTGCAGCCCATAGTACAGCCATACGTTCGCAGTTGTTGGCAGCTTTGAAATCGCGGATGTCCTGGCGGATCTGCTCTACCATATCCCAACGGGAAGTGGTTTGTTTGATATGTGTACCGTTTAAGCGTTTGGCCCAATTGTGATCGAAGGCAGCCGGCATTGGTTTGATAGCTTCCAGCTCGTCTTTTACAGTGTTCAGGTCTTTCTCTTTCAATACTTCAGCATACATGGCAGCTTCGTATGCGTTATCGGAGAATATATCCCATCCGCCGAATACGATATCGTTCAGGTCTGCCAAAGGAACAATGTCCTTGATTGCTTTCTCTTCTCCATTTTCCAAACGCATGGTCGCCATTTCAGCGATCGATCCGATTGGTTTGGCTAACCCTTTACGGGCGGCTAATGTTCCTGTTATCATAGTGGTAGAGACTGCACCACCTACACCCACAACGAGAATGCCAAGTTTACCCTTGGCATCTTTTACTTCGATTTTTTCCATGTCAATTCAAGTTCAAAAATAATTGTGCAAATTTAGCCCTTCTTATTTGGATTAAAAAGGATAAATATGCGATATAATTGGTCAAAAATACTATAATTTCCATTAACTTGTCCGGATATATCTGTTAAAGTATGACTTCGTAGAAATCTGTTTTATCCGGACGTATTGTAATATGGCAGTTCGGCTATATGCTTCATGCCCTGTTTTTTATGTTACAAAATTATAAAATGTAAATTAGGTGGCAAATAAATTCGTGATTATGATGATTTATCAAATAAAAATACTTTTCTTTGTCCCAAGTGAACAACATAGTTTTCAGAAATAGCTCTTTTATCTCCGATGTAATATTCAAAAATGAATTTATTTTGTAGTAATCGACCTTTCCAAGATTATTTGTTTCCCTTTTTTATTAATTATTTTATATCATTTTTGTATGAATATTTACATTGGTAACCTGAATTACCGGGTTAGAGAATCTGATTTACAGCAGGTTCTGGAAGAGTATGGAGTTGTAGAATCAGTAAAGTTAATCATTGATCGCGACACTAACAGATCTAAAGGTTTTGCATTCGCTGAGTTCACTAATGAAAGCGAAGCAAGAAATGCGATCAAAGAATTGGACGGTGCTGAATACGAAGGTCGTCAGATGGTTGTTAAAGAAGCTACTCCGAGACGTTGAGCTAGTTTTAACAAATAGGATATTAAAAGGGATATGGAAGGTAAAACTTCCGTATCCCTTTTTATTTATGCCGATAATTTCTTACGTTTGCTGCAAATTTAGAAAACAAATGAAAATGATAACTCTTGTGCTTATGGGTTTGTTAGCCATACAAACTGTCTCTGCACAAATCCCCGAACGTGTATTTAAATCGGATCATCGGATTGATCCGGGTAAGAAAGGGCAATTATCCGTAGAACTGGATAATATAAGTTTCTTTAAGGACAATGAATATTCAGGCTCTATCATGAAGGGGTATTCCTTGCCCGGGTTATGGGTTCAGCCTAAAGTGGTATTTTATCCGTTAAGTAATATCAAGCTTGAGGTCGGTGCACATATGTTGCGCTACTGGGGAGCTACAAAATATCCGAGCCTGGCTTATCAGGACATAGCGGCCTGGAAGGGGAACCAGTATCAGCATGGCTTTCATGTGCTTCCTTTTTTTCGTGCGCAGATGGCATTGTCGGATCATGTAAATATCGTATTGGGAGATATTTATGGGGGAGCGAATCATAACCTTATCGAACCCTTGTATAATCCTGAGCTGAACCTGACCGCCGATCCTGAAGCCGGCTTGCAACTGCTGTATGATTCCCGCCGGTTCGACCTGGATGTGTGGGTGAACTGGGAAAGCTTTATATTTCATGGCGATACGCATCAGGAAGCGTTTACTGTCGGACTATCGGCCCGATATAAGTTGAATGATCCGGAGTCGCGTTTTCATTTCTATATGCCGTTGCAGGGGCTTGCTCAACATAGAGGAGGGGAGATCGATACGATCTACACCAATTCCGTCCAGACCCTGATGAACGGGGCTATTGGTGCCGGGGCTGTCTGGAATACCGGTAATCCGATCGTAAAGAATGTGAACCTGGAGTTTGACGTGGCCGGTTATTACCAGCAAGCCGGCGACTTATGGCCTTATGGTAGCGGGTCCGGTTTTTATGTCCGGGCTTCTGCCGATATTTATGATTTCCGTGTGAAGACCTCTTATTGGAACAGTAATAAATTCATCTCGATGTTTGGCAGTCCTTTTTATGGTGCAGTGTCAACGTCAATGGATGGTGTAACGTTCGACGGGCAAAATTTGGTATATCTGGGATTGGAATACTCCCGGAGTTTTGGAAAAGGCTTTTCCGTGGGCGTAGATGTTGATGTCTATCAACATCTGTCTGTCAACATGTATGAGCAGGGAGTTGACGGAATCCGTAAATCCGGTAGTGCTACCAGTTTCTCTGCCGGGATTTATTTCCGGATAAATCCGTCATTCCTGATCAAAAGCTTTTAATTAAGCTTCGTCTTTGCTTCTTTCTGATAGGATTCAAGCAGGTAGATCGTCTTAGCTAATGAAGGGAAGATCGGGAGGATTACCGGTCTTTCCGGATTCCATTCGGGATCTTCCGTGATCATCGCTGATAAGCTTCCTGCATGCATTAACACTGTTTTTGCATCTGTAACGGCCGTAATGAGATAACGATTCTCTGCTGGTAGCAATACAAAATGTCCTTCGTTTAGTTCTATGGCCGGTGTCGATGTCGTTGAGCTGATAAGAAGTTTTCCGACTGTAACAAAAAGTAATACATTACCAATCGACTCCGTGTCGTATGCTACTTCTTTTGCTTTGACTTCTTTACATTCGAACTGATTAAAAAAATTCTTCATAAAAAAATATTACTCGTTCAGTATTGCTTCAGACTGCCTGTCGGGTAGATATTGAAGCATACCTTTGGAGTATTCTATCTGATGTTTACCATTTTCATCGGAGTAGATAACATAATATTCAATACCGGGAATGTTTTTGGCTGCCTGGCGTGCTTTTTCAAGTCCCATCGCCATGAAAGCAGTTGCATAGGCATCTGCCGTGATGCAGTCGTCTGCAACGATTGTTGCGCTTAAAATATTTTGTTCAGACGGATATCCTGTACGCGGATCGATTGTATGCGCGTATTTTTTGCCGTCTTTTACATAATAATTCCTGTAATTACCGGAGGTGGCAACGCCTCCTTTTTTGCATAGCTGAACTACTTCGTCTATCTCATTTTTTATTCCGGTGGAATCGTCTTCCGGTTTGTTGATACCGATGAGCCAGCAGTCTCCGTTCTGATTGACTCCTTTCATTGCTACTTCTCCGCCGATTTCAACCATGTAATTCTTAACGCCTTCGCGTTCGAGCAGACGGGCGATTATGTCGCTGGCGTATCCTTTAGCGATGGCAGAGCAGTTCAGTAAGATACGCGGATCGTCTTTAACAACCTGTCGTCCGTTTAGTTTTACTTTCTGATAACCGACAAACTGTTTGATACTGTCGATCATTAGCGGAGTTACACTGTCCATCTTGCTGAAGCCGAATCCCCAAAGATTAATCAGCGGGGCACAGGTGATGTCGAACAGGCCTTCGGAGTTATTGGAGACTTCTGTAGCCTTGTTGAATACCTCGATAAACCAGTCGTCTGCTTCTACAGGTTCGTTCCGGTTCACTTTGGCTATGATAGAGTTCGGGTTGAACGGGTTCAATGAAAGATTAAATTTCTGGAATTCAGCGTCAATCTTTTCTGTCAGTAACTCAGGGGCCTCGTACTTGATATGGTAGAGCGTATGAAATACGGAACCACTCTCTTCAAAATATTGTTTCTGGTTTGTACAAGCAGTGAAAACAAGTATCCATAGACTTGCCAGAAAGCCGATTTTCTTATACATCTCTTTTAAATTTTAGGTCGGCAAAGATACTAAAATTTATTGTATTTCAACTAATATCAAATGTTTAAGCGTTTCTGTTCTCCATATAAGCCCCTTTCATGGGCGAAGCGCTGTTGTGCGTAAATATATCGAGAATGCCACGCGTATGGCGGGAAGCGGGTTTACTCCATAGCGTACGGCGTTCCGAAAGTATACGGTCTACCTCTTCCGGAGTCTGTTGTACACCGTTCGTTCCTGTTATCTCCAGCTTGCGTGCCGGAATATCGATATGGATCAGATCGCCGTCTTCAACCAGGGCAATAGGGCCACCTTCGTGTGCTTCCGGTGAGACATGGCCGATAGCCGGGCCACGGGTTGCACCGGAAAAACGTCCGTCGGTAATAAGGGCAATGCTTTCCGCCAGTTCCGGATCGGATGCGATCGCTTCCGTTGTATAGAACATTTCGGGCATACCGCTTCCTTTCGGGCCTTCATAGCGGATAAAGACGGCATCGCCCGGATGGATATCTTTTTGCAATACGGCTTGTAATGCCTCTTCTTCGCTGTCGAATACACGTGCTGTCAACGTGGCTTGCATCAGGTTGGGGGAGATGGCGGCGTGTTTTACTACGGCTCCTTCCGGGGCAAGGTTCCCTTTTAATATGGCAATCGCTCCTTGTTTGCGGATCGGATTATCGAAAGGCTTGATAATATCGCCGACCTTCACTCCGAGTGCCGGCAGATATTTACGGCATCCTTCATAAAAGCCGTTCTGACGGAGAGTTTCCAGGTTTTCTCCCAGACATTTACCTGTAACGGTCCGTACATCCAGGTTCAGGACATCTTTCAGCTCTTCCATGATAGCCGGGACACCCCCTGCATACCAGAAATATTCGCCCGGCCAGAATCCGCTTGGACGTATATTCAGCAGAAAAGGTATTTTCCGGTGTATTTCATCGAATAGTTCGGGGGGAAGCTGGATGCCCAGTTCGTGTGCGATAGCCGGTAAATGTAGCAGGCTGTTACTCGATCCGGCTATGGCGGCATGTACCATGATCGCATTTTTAAAGGCGTCGATAGTAAGAATGTCGGAAGGAAGTAATTCTTCTGATCCCAGTTCGACGGCACGTTGGCCGGCACGGCGGGAAGTCTCTTTTAAATAATGTATATGGGTAGGGATCAGAGCCGAGCCGGGCAAAGCGATACCTAATGCTTCGGCCATCACTTGCATGGTGGAAGCTGTTCCCATAAACGAACAAGCACCGCAGGACGGACAAGCATCCTTTTTATAAGCCAGGAATTGCTCTTCGCTGATCTCCTTACGCTCGTATTGTGCGTTGTATTTGCCTATCTGTTCCAATGTCAGGAGATTGGGACCGGCTTTCATGATTCCGCCGGGCACAAGTATAGCCGGCATATTCAGGCGGGCAATAGCCATCAGGTGAGCCGGTACGGATTTATCGCAGCTGGTGATGAATACCCCGGCATCGAACGGAGTCGCTTTTACATGTATCTCCATCATGGCGGCCATGATGTCGCGTGATACCAGCGAGTAATTCATTCCATCGTGTCCCTGTGCTTCGCCGTCGCAGATGTCGGTTACATAATAATTGGCTGCCCGTCCTCCGGCGTCGCCAACGCCTTTTCCGGCTTCTTCTACCAGTGTGTTCAAGTGGGCACTGCCGGGATGGCTGTGTCCGTAACTGCTTTCAACGATGATCTGGGGCTTGCTGAGGTCACCGATGCTCCATCCGCTACCAAGGCGGAGTGAGTCGATTTCCGGGGCTAGTCTGCGTAACTCCTGGCTTTTCATAATGGTATCTCTTAACTGAAGAACAAATGTTCTATTAATATTTTAGCTCCGATGCCGATCAGTATCAATCCTCCGATTAGGTCGAGCTTTAAGTCGACCTTGCGTCCGAAACGGCTTCCGAAATAAACACCGGAAACGGACATCAGGAAAGTGACGATACCGATCAGGGACGCTTGTATGACAATATCCGATTTAAGAATTGCCAGTGATATGCCGATTGCCATCGCATCGATGCTCGTAGCAATGGCTAACCCGAACAATGTCTTGTTGCAAAGCGGATTGGCTTTACATTCTTCATCCTCTTCCTGTGTACTGTCGTAAATCATTTTACTTCCCAGGTACAATAAAAGAATGAAAGCGATCCAGTGGTCGAAAGCCGTAATGTATCTCTGGAACCCGATCCCTGCCAGATAACCCAGAACTGTCATTACCGCTTGTGTGATCCCCATAAAAGAGCCTATCTTAACCATATTGCATACGGTGCATGTACGTATCATTGCACCGCCGGTCACAGACACGGCTAAACTATCCATCGATAAACCGATAGCTAGTAACACTATTTCTATAATTGACATAACTTAAAAGTTTCCCTTTTGCTAACCTTTAGCGTCGCCTTCCTTTTCTTTCGGAGTCCGGGCGAATAACTCCGGAATACGTATTTATATTTCCGTTTCTATCTTGTAATTATTCCGGTTAGGTGCATTTCTGGATATCAGCTCGCCGATAAATCCGGCAAGGAACATCTGTGTTCCCAATATCATTGCGGTAAGCGAGATATAGAAGAAAGGTGAGTTCGTCACAAGCGGACGCAAATCACCGGAGAACATCGAGACCAGTTTCATGCTCAGCACGATCACCAGCGCTATAAAACCGATAAAGAACATAACGCTTCCCCACAAACCAAAGAAATGCATCGGTTTCTTTCCGAACTTGGAAGTAAACCACAGTGTAATTAAATCGAGGTAACCGTTCACGAAGCGGTTCAACCCGAACTTAGTAGTACCGTATTTGCGTGCCTGGTGTTGCACGACCTTTTCGCCGATCTTATGAAAACCTGCGATCTTAGCCAGATAAGGAATATACCGGTGCATATCGTTATACACTTCTATATTCTTTATTACAATATTCTTATATGCTTTCAGTCCGCAGTTGAAGTCATGCAGGTTGTTTATCCCCGAGAACTTACGGGCTGTTGCGTTGAACAGCTTGGTTGGTATTGTTTTCGATAATGGATCGTAGCGTTTCTTTTTCCATCCGGAAACGAGGTCGTAACCGTCTTCCTTGATCATACGGTACAGTTCGGGGATCTCGTCCGGACTGTCTTGCAAGTCGGCATCCATCGTTATGATCACATCCCCTTTGGCACGTTGGAAACCGCAGTGCAACCCGGGTGACTTACCATAATTACGACGGAACTTAACGCCTCTGACGCATGCGTTCTTTTGTTGTAACTCTTCGATTACTTCCCATGAGTTGTCCGTACTCCCGTCATTTATAAATATAACTTCGTAAGTAAAGTTATTTTCTTTCATTACCCGCTCAATCCATGTTTCCAGCTCGGGAAGTGATTCAGCTTCGTTATACAACGGAATAACTACTGATATGTCCATTATTTGTCTTGTTTCTCCTTGTTATGCTTGTCCGACATTTCCGGTTTCATTATTTCTGCATAAAATGGCAGCTACCGGGATAGAAAGTATGATGCCGTAAAATATATTGTTAAAGATACCTTGAATAGCCATATGGATAGGAGTGAAGTTCGTTTTTCCGACAGCCTCCATTACTTCGGTACTTACCTGTGAATCTTTCAGTACATCTATCATTTGGTTGATCGAGTTCGACAGGAAGTCGGCAGGTGCGATGAATTGGAAAAACACAAAGTGTTCCAGTGCAACGATCAAGGCTGCGAAGAAATACAGCATCGTACCGAAACGCCAGGCGTGGAAGAAGCTGATTGTTCCTCCGATATCTTGTTTATATCGTTTGGTCAGATAGTAGGCGATAAACGGAACGAGCAGTGTCAACCCCAGATAAACAATATTAAGAGAGGGCACTGTATTACTGAAAATAAAGAACAGATACTTTATCACCCAGAAAATACCCATGACCAGGCCATAAGTCATCGCGCTTTTTAATAGTAAACCTTTATTTTCTTCCATGTATATTGCTGTTTTAATGTTTACATCAGCAAAATTAATCCTTTTGCAAGAATATGCAATTATGATAATAAAAAAAAGAGGAAGTTTACATAAATAAACTTCCTCTTTTGGAGAGCCTCTTGTCGGATTCGAACCAACGACCCCGAGATTACAAATCACGTGCTCTGGCCAACTGAGCTAAAGAGGCAGGTGGGTAAGCTTACTACATCGCGCCGCTACAACCAAGTACCCTTGCTGCGGTCAAGCCCTGGGGGATTCCGAGGGAGCATGCCGTGTAGGACTTACCCGGGTGCAAAAGTAGATATTATTTTTTACAATGCAAGCGTTTTCTTTCACCGGGAGTGATATTTGTTTCTAAATGGCTGGAAACCTTTTGTTTTTGGTGTAGTTAAAAAATGTTTACTGCGTATCGGTGCTCTTTGTTTACCGTAGTTTTAGTCGAAAGTCTATTTCTTTCCGATATGAAACACTCTTTAGAAAAAGTGTTTCACTTAGATGGAACAGTTGTTTCTCCTAGGTGAAACACTTGTTTCACTACTATGAAACAGTTTAGGTAATACTGTTTCCATAAGCAGCATTCAGAGGTTGTTTATATACACTACGCCGAATGCTTACGGATATATATTAAGGTTTGAGATGTTTCCATTATAATTTTTAGATAGAATACTATCAGGTTTGGTATATGTCTAAATATTCTTGTACATTTGTGTCCTAATTCAAAAATCAAAAATAGTAAGAACAATGGGTGGTTTTTTCGGAACTATTTCTAACTCGGCTTGTGCTACCGACTTATTCTACGGCACAGATTACAATTCTCACTTGGGAACCCGCAGAGGCGGTATGGCAACTCTCCACAATGGCGTATTTAAACGTTCTATCCATAATCTGGAAAATTCTTATTTCCGTACACGTTTTGAAAGTGAACTGGATAAATTTCAGGGAAATTCAGGTATAGGTATCATCAGCGATACAGATCCGCAGCCGATCTTCTTTAATTCTCATTTGGGTAAATATGCCGTAGTAACGGTTGCAAAGGTGAATAATCTGGACGAGCTGGAGAAAGAATTGTTGGATAAAGGTTGTCACTTCTCCGAACTTAGTTCCGGACAAACCAATCAAACCGAATTGATCTCATTGCTTATCTCTCAGGGTAAGACTTTTCTGGAAGGAATAGAAATCGTACACGAAAAGGTAAAAGGCTCCTGCTCGATGCTGATCCTTACCGAAGACGGTATTATTGCCGCCCGCGACAAATGGGGACGTACACCTATATTAATAGGTAAGAAGGAAGGTGCTTATGCCGCTACCAGCGAACCTTGCAGTTTCCCGAACCTGGGATATGAAGTGGAATATAATGTAGGCCCCGGCGAAATAGTACATCTTACTGCTGATAAGATGACACAATTGCGTAAACCGAATAAGAAGATGCAGGTTTGCTCTTTCCTTTGGGTGTACTACGGATATCCGGTGTCTGAATATGAAGGAGTGAATGTGGACGCTTCCCGTTATGCCAGCGGTGTTTCGATGGCTAAGAAGGATGAGGTGGAAGCCGACTTCGTTTCCGGTATTCCCGATTCGGGTATCGGTATGGCTCTGGGTTATGCCGAAGGAAAAGGTATTCCTTACCGCCGTGCCATTGTAAAATATACGCCGACATGGCCGCGCAGCTTTACTCCGGCTAACCAGGCTGTGCGCGACCTGGTGGCTAAAATGAAACTGATCCCTAATCGTGAACTGCTGCGTGGCAAGCGGGTGATCTTCTGTGATGACTCGATCGTGCGCGGAACACAGCTTCGCGATAATGTAAATATACTGTATGGATACGGGGCAAAAGAGGTACATATGCGTATCGGATGTCCGCCTATCCTGCATGCATGCCCGTTTGTAGGCTTCTCTGCATCCAAATCTCATCTCGAACTTATTGCCCGCCGGATTGTTAAAGAAATAGAGGGTGATGATGCAAAAGATCTGGATAAGTATTCCACAACGGGTACCGAACAATATAATAACCTTGTTGAGCGTATCCGTGAACAGTTGAACATCACCACGCTCAAATTTAACACCGTAGAAGATTTAATTCAATCGATCGGCTTGCCTAAGGAATGTGTTTGTACGCATTGCTACGACGGGTCAAGCTGTTTCTAAAAAACACAGCCTTATGAATCTGACAGAGAGATTTTTGAAGTACGTTACGTTCGACACGCAGTCGGACGAAGAGAGGGGCACAACGCCCAGTTCTCCCGGACAACTGGTGCTTGCCCTTGAATTGGAAAAGGAACTGGAAGCAATCGGTCTGGAAGATATTACCCTGGATGACAATTGTTATCTCATGGCTACGCTTCCCGCCAATACGGCAAAGAAGGTACCTACCATCGGTTTTATTGCGCATCTGGATACCAGTCCGGATATGTCCGGTAAGAACGTAACACCCCGTATCGTATCCTATAAAGGCGGCGATATCGTGTTGTGCGCAGAAGAGAATGTCGTACTTTCTCCCGTGATGTTCCCTGAACTGAACGACTATAAAGGCCAGGATATTATCGTGACCAACGGTAAGACCTTGCTGGGTGCCGACGATAAAGCTGGCGTAGCAGCTATCATTTCGGCTGTTCAGTATCTGAAAGACCATCCGGAAATCGAACATGGAAAGATTCGTATCGGCTTTACTCCTGATGAAGAGATCGGACAGGGTGCCGATCATTTCGACGTGGAGAAGTTCGGTTGCGAATGGGCTTATACCATCGACGGCGGACAGATTGGCGAACTGGAGTATGAGAACTTCAATGCGGCCGGTGCAAAAGTAACTTTCAAGGGACTGAACGTGCATCCGGGTTATGCAAAGAATAAGATGCTGAATGCTTCGCTGCTGGCTATTGAGTTTGCTTCTTGGTTGCCTGTCTCACAGCGCCCGGAACATACGGCCGGTTATGAAGGTTTTTATCATCTGACCAATATGTCCGGAACGGTTGAAGAGGCTTCCTTGTCTTATATCATCCGCGACCATGTACGTACTTTGTTTGAAGAGAAGAAAGAACAGTTGCGCCTGCTGGTAAAACGTATGAATGAGATTCATCCGGGCAGCACAACGCTCGAACTTCGCGATCAGTATTATAATATGCGTGAAGTGGTCGAACCGAAGAAATATATCGTAGACCTGGCGTTCGAAGCGATGGAAGCTGTCGGCGTTAAGCCGTTGGTTAAGCCGATCCGTGGCGGTACGGACGGAGCCCGTCTGTCGTTCATGGGATTGCCCTGCCCGAATATCTTTGCAGGCGGGCTGAACTTCCACGGACGTTACGAGTTCCTACCGGTCAACTCACTGGAAAAAAGTATGCAAACCATAATAAAAATAACCGAGCTGCTAGCTCAGAAATCTTAAACGAATAATAACATGAAAACAACTCCGTTTACCGATGTGCATATCGCATTGGGAGCAAAAATGCACGAATTTGCCGGCTATAACATGCCAATCGAATATACCGGCATCATTGACGAACATATGACCGTTGTGAACGGTGTAGGTGTATTTGATGTATCTCACATGGGTGAGTTCTGGGTAAAAGGCCCGAACGCACTGGCTTTCATCCAGGGTATCACATCCAATGATGCTTCTGTTTTACCTTTGGGTAAGGCACAATACACTTGCTTCCCGAATGATAAGGGCGGTATTGTGGACGACCTGCTGGTTTATCATTACGAACCGGAAAAATATCTGCTGGTTGTAAATGCCGGTAACATTGCGAAAGACTGGGATTGGTGTGTAAGCCATAACACAGTGGGGGCAGAGCTCGAAAACTCTTCCGACCGTACAGCCCAGCTGGCTATCCAGGGGCCGAAAGCGACTGAAGTGCTGCAACGCCTTACTCCGGTCGATCTTTCTTCTATTCCTTATTATTCATTTGTAACAGGTGAATTTGCCGGATGCAGGAACGTCATTATCTCTAACACGGGTTATACCGGTGCCGGAGGTTTTGAGCTCTATTTCTATCTGGATGATGCTATGACGATCTGGAATGCCATCTTCGAAGCCGGAAAGCCGGAAGGTATCAAGCCTGTCGGTTTGGGTGCCCGCGATACGCTTCGTCTGGAAATGGGCTTCTGCCTGTATGGTAACGATCTCGATGATACGACTTCTCCGATTGAAGCCGGTCTGGGTTGGATCACCAAGTTTGCCGAAGGAAAAGAATTTACCAACCGTGCAGAGCTGGAACGTCAGAAGAAAGAGGGCGTAAGCCGTAAGTTATGTGCATTCGAGCTGATAGACAAGGGTATACCCCGTCATGGTTACGAGATCGTCGATGCCGAAGACCAGGTGATCGGTGTGGTGACTTCCGGAACGATGTCTCCTGTATTGAAGAAAGGTATCGGTATGGGATATGTGAAACCTGAGTATGCTAAGGCCGGTACGGAAATCTTTGTGAAAGTACGTAACAGGAACCTGAAAGCCCAGGTGGTGAAAGCGCCGTTCAGAAAATAAGATTCCCGATCTGAAGATAAATAAAAAAGAGAGCCTCATTCCATGACGAATGAGGCTCTTCGTTTAAGTATTATACCTATCTTTGTCCCGAAAATCTAAAGATAGGTGCTATGTTGAATTTTCTGAAAAACTGGACGTTGCCTATTGCAATGCTGGCCGGTGCACTGGGATATTTTATTTTTGCCAACTTTACATTTCTGGAGCCGACAAAACCGTTTGTAAATACGCTTGTTTCGTATCTAACCCCGCTTTTAATCTTTGGTCAGCTGTTGCTTACTTTTTGTAAAGTAGATTGGAGGGAGTTGATGCCGTCTCCGTGGCATGGTTGGTTGTTGCTGTTTCAGATCGTTTCATCATGTTTGCTGGCTACACTGTTGATCTTTGTCCCTATGGGAGGTTCTTACCGGGAAGTCTTTGAAGCAGCAATGGTCTGCCTGATCTGTCCGACGGCAACGGCGGCAGCTGTGATTACAGGAAAGTTGGGTGGGAGTGCGTCGAGTCTGACTACTTATACCTTATTATCGAATATCCTGGCTGCGGTAGCTGTGCCATTGATATTTCCTTTGGTTGAACCTCATGCGGATGTCACTTTCTTTACTGCCTTTCTGAAGATATTGAGTAAGGTATTTCCGTTGTTACTTTTCCCGTTCTTTCTGGCCTTGTTCTTCCGGTATTGCCTTCCGAAGATACATCACTTCCTGTTAGGTTTTCATGACCTGGCTTTTTATATGTGGGGAATGGCTTTGGCTATCGTCACGGCTCAAACTGTAAAATCGCTGGCGCATAGTACTATTCCGGTGGAAGTGGAGATCTTGATCGCGCTTGCCGGTTTTATAACCTGTGCCCTGCAATTCTTTCTCGGAAAACGAATTGGTACTATTTATAAAGACTGTATCAGTGCCGGACAGGCTTTGGGACAAAAGAATACGGTGCTCGCAATCTGGATGTCTTATACTTATCTCGATCCGGTTTCTTCAGTAGGGCCGGGATCGTATGTATTGTGGCAGAATATTTTTAATAGTTACCAATTGTGGAAAAAAAGGAAGAAAGAGACTGAAAGATTCGATTAAATTTATGGATATGTTTATTGAATATTAATCAGCAGAAGTTTCTGGAAATTGATGAATAGATGTCTGCTATGTCTATTCTAAATGATAATAATAAGGATAATTTACGGGGAAAATTAAAATAAACTGTTTAATAACATGTAATTACATCTTTGATTAATCGTTTAACTTAACTATGTTTGCAACTGTAAAAGGAGATATTTTTTTAATTCTTAAAGTTAATCGTTTAATTATATGCGGAAATTAGTTGTTTAGAGAATTAAAATTGTTGTGTTTTCTTGAGTTAATCGTTTAATATAATTCTAATTTATGAAATCATGAAAAACTGTTATCCTAAAATTGGTATTCGTCCTATTATTGATGGGCGACGTCGTGGTATTCGGGAGTCATTGGAAGAAATGACAATGGGGTTAGCTATTCGGGTTGCAAAGCTGTATAGTGAGACATTGTGTTATCCGGATGGTTCTCCGGTAGAGTGTGTTATTGCCGATACCTGTATCGGTGGAGTAAAAGAAGCAGCTAATTGTGCTGAAAAATTTGAAAGAGAAGGAGTTGGACTCTCATTATCTGTTACGCCTTGTTGGTGTTATGGTTCTGAAACGATTGACATGAATCCTTTGATCCCGAAAGCTATCTGGGGATTTAATGCAACAGAACGCCCGGGGGCTGTTTATTTGGCAGCGGCATTGGCTGCTCATAATCAGAAGGGATTACCTGCATTTGGTATTTATGGTAAAGATGTTCAGGATGTGACAGATACTGAAATACCTTCGGATGTAAAGGAGAAATTATTGCGTTTTGCTAAAGCTGGATTGGCTGTTGCCATGATGCGTGGAAAGTCGTATCTGGCCATAGGTTCTGTTTCTATGGGTATTGCCGGCTCTATTGTGAATCCTGATTTTTTGCAGGAATATTTGGGCATGCGTACGGAGTATGTCGATTGTTCGGAATTGCTTAGACGTATTCAATTGAATATTTATGATAAGGATGAATATGAAAAAGCACTGGAATGGACAAAGACTAATTGTATGCCTCGGGAAGGAGAAGATTACAATCCGGAATCTATTCGTAAAACGCGTGAACAAAAGGATGCAGATTGGGAGTTTGTTGTTAAAATGACGATCATCATGCGTGACCTGATGTTTGGAAATTCCAAATTGTGGGATATGGGATATGAAGAAGAGGCAATGGGGCATAATGCAATTGTCGGAGGGTTTCAAGGACAGCGGCAATGGACGGATTTCTTACCGAATGGGGATTTCTCAGAGGCTATTTTAAATTCATCATTCGACTGGAATGGAAAGAGAGCACCTATTCCTTTTGCAACAGAGGATGATCATTTGAATGGTATTTCTATGTTGTTTGGTTATTTATTGACAAACCGTGCGCAGATATTTTCTGATGTTAGAACTTATTGGAGTCCGGAAGCAATAGAGCGTGTGAGTGGTTGGAAACCGGATGGGCTTCTGGCGGATGGAGCTATCCACTTGATAAATTCAGGCTCGACCACATTGGATGGGACAGGACAACAAGAAGATGGAAATGGTTTACCTATAATGAAACCTTATTGGGAAATCACGGATGAGGACGTGGATAAAATGTTACAAGCTACGACATGGTATCCGGCTTCGCTTGAATATTTTCGTGGCAATGGCTATTCTTCAAATTTTCTGACCCGTTCCGGAATGCCGGTAACTATGTGTCGTTTGAACTTGGTTAAGGGATTGGGACCTGTATTGCAGATCGCCGAAGGATGGACTGCTACATTCCCTGATCATGTTTTTAATATCATAAATAAACGGACTGATAAAACCTGGCCATCTACTTTCTTCGTTCCCAGAGTCACAGGCGAAGGTCATTTTAAAAATGTGTATTCTGTGATGAACTATTGGGGAGCAAATCACGGAGCTATTAGTTATGGACATATAGGGGGGGATCTGATCTCACTGGCTTCTATGTTATCTATTCCTGTTTGTATGCATAATGTAGAGGATGATAAGGTTTTCCGTCCTTCTGCCTGGAATGCATTCGGATCTAACCTGGAAGGAGCAGATTATCGTGCATGTAAAAATTTTGGACCATTATATAAATAATCATCTATGCTTACTAAACCGTTAAGAGGAATTATTCCTCCAGCTATTACTCCAATGATAGATAATGATACGTTGGATATCATTGGATTGGAAAAACTTCTGAATCGTATGATCCAAGGAGGTGTTTCCGGTGTTTTCATTTTGGGTACCAGTGGTGAAGCCCAGAATATCAGTTATAATGTAAGAAAAGAACTGATCAAAGAAACATGCCGTATTGTGGCAAGACGCGTTCCCGTTCTGGTTGGGATTACGGACACTAGTTTTTCTGAATCTTTATCTTTAGCAGCAAGTGCTGCTCATTATGGTGCAGATGCTCTGGTGGCAGCTCCTCCTTATTATTTTGCTCCCGGCCAAGCAGAATTGATTCAATATTATAACGATCTGGCCAATCAACTTCCTTTGCCGTTGTTCCTTTACAATATGCCTTCCCATGTAAAGGTGATGATCGAACCGGAAACAGTACTGTCTCTATCTAAAAATCCGAATATCATAGGATTGAAAGATAGTTCTGCGAATGGGGTTTATTTCCAGAAGTTAATCTATTTACTTAAAGACGATCCGGAATTTACATTATTATGTGGCCCGGAAGAAATGACAGCCGAAGTCGTTTTGATGGGAGGGCATGGCGGTGTGAACGGTGGAGCGAATCTATTCCCGGATTTATATGTTGCTCTTTACAATGCTGCAGCCTGTAAAGATTTTGAGAAACTGGCAGAACTGCAATCCCAGGTTTTAAAAATCAGCCTTTCTTTATATAATATCGGAAAATATGCTTCCAGTTATATAAAAGGGGTAAAAACTGCTTTAAACCTGATGGGGGTCTGCAGTGATTATATGGGAGAACCGTTCCATAAATTTAAAGATGCGGAACGTGAAATCATAAGAAAAAACCTAATGGATTTGAATATAAAATCTGATGACTTATGAGGCAAGTATTTTATTATCTAATCATTATCATTCTTTTTTTTATAATGGGATGTAAATCTGAAAAGAAAAAAACTTCTGAATTGTCGACACAATATATAAATGAATGGATTTCTAAATCGGCTTGGTATAAAGAGTTGGCGATGAAACCAGACAAGAGTATTAATCAGGAGTTGTTCGTTTTACAAAATGAACGAAATGGAAAAGCATGGCAGGTTGCATTTGATTTTCTGAAAAAAAATAATCTGAATGAATTAGCCCTTGGACGGTATGATTTATCGGATGACGGAATATATGCAACAGTGTCTGAATATGAAACAAAAAAACATGAGACAGCCAGATATGAGGCGCATAGGAAATATATCGATATTCAATATGTTTCAAAAGGAGAGGAGTATATTGATTTATTACCTATGAATGAAGTAACAGAAAATCCGGATTATGATGAACAAGCTGATATAATGTTTTTAGAAGGGAAACCCGGGACACGTTTGCATGCAGATAAAGAACATTTTTTTGTCTTTTTCCCCGATGATGTGCACAAACCATGCCTGGAAATAGGAAAGACGGCTATGGTTCGGAAAATTGTAGTGAAAATACCTTGGAATGATTGAGAGGCAATCTCCTTAAATCTCATACTTTATACTTAATTCTTTATATAGTAACCTATTCAAAATGTATTATGAAAACTGATTTTTACAAGAAAAATAATGCGTTTATCGCCTTGTTTTTTATGTTAGCGAGTCCTGCTATAATTTTAGCAGAGAATCCTGTTAAGACACAGGATATTAGTGATATGGCGATCGAAGTTGCGCAACAGCAAAAGAAAGTGGTTGGAATTGTCGTTGATAAAAGCGGACAACCTGTTATCGGAGCTAATGTGGTAGAAAAAGGAACCACAAACGGGACTATAACGGATGTTGACGGTAGTTTTTCTTTCGAAGTTTCCCCTAATGCTGTTTTACAAATTTCTTTTATCGGATATAATTCTCAAAACATGCCGGTGGGTGACGGTAAAAATCTCCGAGTTGTGTTAGTGGAAGATACTCAAAAGATCGATGAAGTTGTAGTTGTTGCCTATGGTGCACAAAAGAAAGTGAATTTGACCGGTGCCGTAGCTTCTGTTAATTCAGAAGAAATTCAGAACAGATCTTATACGAATGTACAACAGGCTATTCAGGGACAAATACCGGGGTTAACTGTTACTCAGACAGGTGGGCAACCCGGTAATGAAGCAATGAATATGAGTATTCGCGGAAAAAGTACATTTAGTTCGAATGATCCGTTAGTTATCGTAGACGGACAAGCTATTTCGATGGCTAATTTGAATCCACAGGATATCGAGAGTGTTACGGTTTTGAAAGATGCGGCAGCAGCAGCTATTTATGGAGCGAGGGCATCTGGCGGTGTTATTCTGGTTACAACCAAAAAAGGAAAGGCGGGCAAAATACGTGTTTCCTATGATGGCTATGTCGGTGTACAGGATGCAACTACCTATCCTAAAATGGTAAATGCTTATGATCATGCCCGGTTATTCAGGGAAGCTGAGTATAATGACAATCCGAATACAACGACTTATACCTGGTCGGAGGAGCAAGTGGAAGAATTCCGTACGGGTAAGAAACCTAGTGCGAACAGACCTGATTATTTGTTTGATCCGTCTATTCAAACTCAACATAACGTAACTGTGTCCGGAGGTAGTGAAAAGAATACTTTTTTATTCTCATTCGGATATTTGTATCAAGATGGTATTATGAAAAATACCAGTTTCAATCGTTTGAACTTCAGGGTAAACGATCAGTATAAAATAACTGAGAAATTAACAGCTGAAGTTATATTAAATTTTATGCCATCGACTCGGCATGCTCCATCTACTGCGACATATCCTAGTGGGCCTACCCGTAATTTAGGTGACATTATTTCTTCTGCTTACAGGCGTCCTTCAGCATTGCCTATTTTCACAGAAGACGGACAATGGGCTTCTGTTACAGCCTGGGCCAACCGTTTTGGTCTGGCCTCGGAAGATGGTGGTTTCCAGAATAGGAAATTCAATCGTATTAATGGATCATTATCTTTAACCTGGAATATTTTGGATGGCTTGAATCTGAAAGGAACTTATTTTGGTAAATATGACCCTACACGTGAAGTCAACTTTAGTAAGCGTATGCAGTTTATTAGTCCGGAAGATTGTAAAACTGTTGATTTTGATTATAGTACAAACTCAATGACTGTATTTAATCAATCCAATTACGAACATAACCTGCAGGCTCTTCTTACGTATGACAAAGTATTTGCCAAAGATCATGATTTAAAGGTTATGGCGGGTTCATCTATTGAATGGAATAAAGATTACCAGGAAACAGTAGGCAGACGTGATTTTTTAACTGATGATATCTATGTAATAAATGCCGGTAGTGCGGATCCTAATGTCTGGACAACTTCCGGAACAGCTTCCGATTGGGCTATCGCTTCTTTCTTTGGACGTATAAATTATTCATGGAAAGGTCGTTATCTTGCAGAAGCGAACTTGCGTTATGATGGATCTTCACGTTTCTCTTCAAAGGTGAGATGGGGTTTGTTCCCGGCTTTCTCTGCCGGATGGCGTATTTCGGAAGAACCGTTTTTCCGTGCAAAAGACTATATTTCAAATCTTAAATTGAGAGTATCGTGGGGACAGGCCGGTAACCAGAATACATCTGCTTTATATCAACATTATTCCACTATCTCCACTTCTGCATATTATTTTGGTGGTATGTCGCATACAAGTGCATATTATACAAAGTCTATTAACGATCAGTTGACATGGGAAACAAAAACAACAACCAATATAGGGGTGGATGTTTCTTTCTTGAATGATAAATTCTCTTTGTCATTGGATGGCTTTAAAGACCGTACTTCCGATATTTTAATGACTCCGGTTGTTCCTGACACTTATGGCATGAGTGCTCCGATTATGAATGTAGGAGTGGTTGATAATATTGGTTGGGAGGCTATGTTCTCTTATCGTGACCAGAAAAATGACTTTAGATGGGGAGTAACATTACAGGTTTCGGACGCAAAGAATAAAGTGAAAGAGATGATCGGTAGTCCGGTAATTAGCGGTAATTATATTACAGAAGTAGGACATGAAATGAATGAATGGTATGGCTGGAAATGTGAAGGTATTTTTGCCAGTGACGAAGAAGTAAAAAATCATGCATTCCAAAATATAAAAACAGGTATTGGTGATTTGAAATATCAGGATACAGATGAAAACGAGACTGTTAATGCAAACGACCGCGTTCGCTTAGGTAGTTCCCGCCCTAGATTCCCATTTGGTATTAATCTTGATTTTGGATGGAAAGGTATTGATTTGAATATATTCTTACAAGGTGTAGCGTCTCAGAAAACATATATTAATAGCTATGGTGGCCTTCCGTTACCGGAGAGTTTGGGCTCACTTCAGGAACATCACATGGATCGTTGGCATCAGGATGACAATGGAAGCTGGATAGCCGGAAAATATCCTAAACTGAGGATCGGCGGTATCAATGTCGGTAGTTTCTCTTCTTTCTGGTTACAGAATTCAGCTTATCTGAGAGCTAAGAATATCCAGATCGGATATACTCTTCCTGAAGGTTTTGTAAAGAAATTGTCAATGGAGCGCATTCGCTTTTATCTGAATGCAGAGAACCTGTTTACATTTACCAAAATGAAAGGTGTTGACCCTGAGTCACCAGTTGGTAATGGTAATATGTATCCGTTAACTAAAGTATGTTCTTTTGGTGTTAATGTGTCGTTTTAATAGTATAACCTAAATATAATACAGATATGAAACTTTTGAATAAAATATATTTGCTGGGTATCGGATTGAGCTTGATGTCTTGTTCTGATTTTCTGGAAACGCCACCTTTGGCGAATCCATCCGATGCAACATTCTGGACTTCGTATGACCGGGCTGAGATGTGGGTCAATAATGCTTATAAGGATTTGCCTGGTTGGCAGGATTATTCTTTTGAGCCTATGAGTGATAATTCTGCTGGCCCGGGACGTGGAAATTGTAACCTGGTAGCTAATGGAACTTTTGAGTCAACAACGAATATTGTTTCCTATAAATGGGGATATACTTATATCCGTCATTGCCTGGAATTATTGAATAAGCTTGAAATCATACCTAATTTGACAGCGGAGGAGAAAAATAATTTAGCGGGTCAGGCTCGCTTTATTATAGCGATGCGTTATTTTGAGATGATTACTTTATACCGGGATGTACCATTGGTGACCAGTGTCTTGTCTATGGATGAAAGTGATATTGAAAAATCTCCGAAAGAAGAAGTCTTGAAATATTTACTTGAGCAGTTGAATTTGGCAATAGATGAGTTACCGGTTTCCTGGCCTGCCTCAGATGCTGGTCGGGCTACTAAGGGGGCAGCTCTCGCTTTAAAAGCTCGAGTATTATTATACAACGAGCGCTGGAGTGAAGCTGCTGAAGCTGCAAAAGGTGTAATGGATTTGAATGCTTATGAATTACATCCTAATTATGATGAGTTATTTTTGACAGCATTTAATAATCAAACAAAAGAAGTTATTCTAGCTCGTCAATATGCTGAAAATCTGGAGACACATACCATGTGTTTTGCTCATGGATTCTATACAATTGGTGGCTCCAGTTTATCTATGCCGTTACCGGATTTGGTCAATTCTTATGAATGCTCTGATGGTTTACCTATTACAGAATCTTCTCTGTTCGATCCTCAGAATCCCTGGGAAAACAGAGATCCTCGTTTTAAGATGAACTTTATTGTCCCTTTCGAAACATTTGCAGGTGTGACTTATGACCCCATCAATAACCAACATGACGGGCTTGCTGCAAAGACTTATGTCTATTTTAGAAAATATATAGGCGATATGTATACTCAGCAGCGTTCTATGTGGGTGAATTGGATCATTTTCCGTTATGCCGATGTCTTATTAATGTATGCGGAAGCTAAAAATGAGGCTTCAGGGCCTGATGCCTCTATTTATGATGCATTGGATCAGGTCAGAAAGAGAGCTGGTATGCCGGTTGTGGATAGAAATAGGTATAATACTCAGGACAAATTACGGGAATTTATCAGAAACGAGCGTCGTGTTGAATTAGCAGGAGAGGGCTTACGATATTATGATATTTTACGTTGGAGAATTGCAGAGAAAGTATTGAATAAAGAGATTGTAAGTTATGAAATCCCAGGGGTTCTTCCTCTTAAAATCATTGAAACGAGAGTGTTTAATCCTAATAAGCATTATGTATGGCCGTTGCCTCAGTCGGCTATTGATAAAGCGAAGAATCTAGTTCAGCATTCTGAGTGGCTGAAATAAGTTAATATGTACATTAAAAGAGCAGTTGAACAAACTGGTGAAAACTGCTCTTTTCTCTAAACCATAAAAACATTGTATATGAAACATCTTAAATATTATGCTTTCTTCTTTTTTGTCTGTTTGAATTGTGTTTGTTTTGCTCAGAACAATCCTCCGGGAGTAGTCGTGAGCCATATTTCAAAGGAAACAGGGAAGTATATCGGATCACCGGGTATGTGTGTCTTACCGGATGGAAGTTATTTAGCCTCGCATGATGAGTTCGGCCCTAAGTCATCAGAATTTCGATCTGCGCAAACTCGCATATTTTTATCGAAAGACAGAGGGGGGAGTTGGATACAGATTGCGACTATTGATGGGCAGTTCTGGTCAAATTTATTTGTGCATAATGGTATAGTTTATGTTATGGGCCCAAATAAACATCATGGAAATTTTAATATACGTCGTTCGGATGATGGCGGTTATACATGGACAATCCCTTATCATTCGAAAAACGGATTGATCTTACCGGGAGAGTATCATACAGCGCCAATGCCTATGGTAATTCATAACGGACGGATATGGAGAGCTTTAGAATATGCAACGGCACCTACAACGAAGTGGGGACAGAGATATAGCGCAATGATGATCTCTGCTCCGGTTAATTCTGATTTATTGAATGCAGATAATTGGAGTAAGACGAATTATTTAATGTATGATTCTACATATCTGAATGGAGCTTTTAATGCATGGTTGGAAGGAAATGCCGTCGTTGGTCCTAAAGGTGAAATGTTTGATATATTGAGAGTGGATGCTCCCAGTAGAGAAGACGAGTATGCGGCCATTGTCAAGATCAGCAAAAATGGGAAAAAAGCAACATTTGATCCGGAAACAGGATTTATAAAACTCCCTGGTGGTAGTAAGAAATTTACCATTCGTTATGATGAGAAATCACAACGGTATTGGATGTTGAGTAATTACGTTAAACCGGAATTCCGAGGCAAAGGTAATCCTGCCGGAGTTCGTAATACGCAAGCT
Organism: Parabacteroides sp. HGS0025; assembly: GCF_000969845.1. Taxonomy (NCBI): domain Bacteria; kingdom Pseudomonadati; phylum Bacteroidota; class Bacteroidia; order Bacteroidales; family Tannerellaceae; genus Parabacteroides; species Parabacteroides sp. HGS0025. The sequence goes on along the minus strand of NZ_KQ033902.1, from coordinate 3,875,832 downwards.
CTGTGTAGTTCAATAGATTTACAGAACTGGACGGTTCACAAGATCGTTTTAGAACATCCGGATGTCAAATATCATGGTTTCCAATATGTAGAATGGCTATTTGAAGGGGATGATATCATATTCCTTTCCCGTACTGCATTTGATGATGAAACAGGTGGAGCACGTAATAATCACGATGCTAATTTTTTGACATTCCATCGGATAAAAGATTTTAGAAAGCTCTCTGAAGTGAGTATTGATTAATATAAAATAGTGTGGTATGAAATGCATAAGTATCCTTTTCTTATTCTTATTTACTGGAATTACATTATATGGAGAGAGTAAAGATTTCTCGATCATAAAATATAATAATCCGGATTTGACTGTCGATTTGGAAGTCGGATTATGGCCTGTTCCCATCCCGGTGGATTATGATGATGACGGGTTATTGGATATATTGGTATCCTGTACTTCTGCTCCAAATAAAGGACTCTATTTTTATAAAAACATCGGAACAAAGAACGAGCCGTTGTTTGATAAACCTGTATGGATTGCAGAAGGTACAAATGCTATTTATCCGTCTTATAAAGGGAATAAATTGCATGTGTTGAAGCCTGGTGGTGAATATAGAGACTTTGGAAAGAATTTGTTTTCTGAATTGGTTGATATAAATGTAGACGTGAATCCGGCTACTGATATAAAGAAGACCCGAAGCAATAAATGGGGTTATGTTGATTACGACAATGATGGTGACTGGGATATTTTGGTCGGTATCGATGAGTGGAGCGATTATGGTTGGGATAATGCTTTTGATGCGAACGGGAATTGGAAGAACGGCCCATTGCACGGATATGTTTATCTATTGGAAAATCAAAATGGAAAATACATCAATAAAGGTCGGTTGAATGCGGATGGCAGACCGATAGACAGCTATGGATATCCTTGTCCGATGATGTTCGATTTTGATGGAGACGGTGATCTGGATATCATATGTGGAGAGTTTGTTGATAAACTAACCTGGTATGAAAATATAGGAACCCGTGAAAAGCCGGTCTTTAGAGAGGGGCGTTATTTAGAGAACGAAAAAGGACTGATAAAGATAACGTTGGAGATGTTTATTCCGGTTGCTATTGATTTTGATGGAGATGGCCATGTTGATATTCTTGCAGGTGAAGAAGATGGGAGAATTGCGTTCATAAAAAATACAGGAAAGGTCAAAGATAACATGCCTGTTTTTGAATCTCTGGTTTATTTAAAACAAAAAGCAGATAACGTGAAATTCGGTGCGTTAGTGACACCTTATAGCGTTGACTGGGATGGAGATGGAGACGAAGATCTGATCGTAGGAAATTCTGCAGGAGATTTGGCATTTATCGAAAATCTTTCAGGTGGTGAAAATCCGGTATGGGCAGCCCCGATTTTTTTACTGGCAAATAATGAGCCGATCAGAATATTGGCTGGTGAAAATGGCTCAATACAAGGTCCCTGTGAGGCAAAATGGGGATATACGGTACCAACTGTGGCTGATTGGGATCATGATGGTCGAGCAGATATAATTATTAATTCTATTTTTGGGGAAATTCTTTGGTATAAAAACACAGGAGATCCTATCAATCTTCAGGGACCATTTAAAATGAAGGTGGATTGGGGAGGAACTCCTCAGAAACCAGCATGGAACTGGTGGAATCCGGGGCCAACAGATCTGGTTACTCAATGGCGTACGTCTGCTTTTGCTATTGACTGGAATAAGGATGGATTGACCGATCTTGTCATGCTGGATAATGAAGGTTATTTATGCTTTTATGAACGATTCAAGCAAGGTGACGAATTTTGGTTAAAGCCGGGTAAACGTATATTCCACCGGATACAATCGGATAAAACGGAACTTTTAAGATTGAACGATAAGCAGGCTGGAGCATCAGGGAGGAGGAAGTTTTGCTTTGTAGACTGGGATGGTGACGGTGATTTGGATATTATCATAAACAGCAAGAATGTTGCCTATCTGGAAAATCTCAAAGAAGATAATGGACAGGTCTATTATATCGATAGGGGAGATATGGGAGAAAAGAAACTGGCAGGACATACCACTTGTCCGACGGTTTCGGATTGGAATAAAGATGGAGTAAAAGATATCTTGGTTGGAGCAGAAGATGGTCATCTTTATTTATTTACAAACCCAAATAAGAAAAAGTAAGTAGTTATGAATAAATATGTAATTGGTATTGACTTCGGTACTGACTCCTGCCGGGCATTATTGGTTGATGTAATTACAGGAGAGGAGTTGGCTTCAGATGTAGAATTTTATCCTCGTTGGAAGAAAGGACTCTATTGTGATCCTGCAATAAACCAGTATCGCCAGCATCCGTTAGATTATATGGAAAGTATGGAGTTGGCTGTCAGGCGGACATTAAGCCAATGTCCGGAAGGAACAGCGGAGAAAGTTGTCGGTATAGCAATCGATACAACCGGGTCTACCCCTGTTTTATTGGATAAAAGCGGAATGCCATTATCATTATTACCCGAATACTCGGATAATCCAAATGCCATGTTTGTCTTATGGAAAGACCATACGGCAGTGAAGGAGGCGGGTGAGATAAATGATTTGTCTAAACGATGGGAAACAGATTTTACAGCATATAGTGGAAGTATTTATTCTGCAGAATGGGTGTGGGCTAAGATGTTGCATCTGCTTCGTGTCGATCCGTCAATCCGGAAATCTGCATATAGCTGGGTGGAGCATTGTGATTGGATGCCTGCTTTGTTAACTGGAAATATTCTTCCGGAAAATATCCGTCGGAGCCGCTGTGCTGCCGGACATAAGGCAATGTGGTGTGAGAAATGGGGCGGCCTGCCTTCTTCTGATTTTCTTACGACACTGGATCCCTTATTGGATATCTTTAAAGGTCACCTTTATCAATCTACTTATACAAGTGATGCTTGTGCCGGATATTTATCGGAAGAATGGGCGGTACGTTTGGGGCTCCCCATCCAGGTTGCCGTAGGTGTCGGTGCCCTCGACTGCCATATGGGGGCAGTAGGGGCCGGGATCTCTGAGAAAACATTCGTTCGTGTGATGGGCACATCTACTTGCGACGTTATGGTGGCTTCTTATGATGAGATAAAGAATTCTCAGATATCCGGAATATGCGGACAGGTTGATGGTTCTGTAATACCCGGGATGGTCGGACTGGAAGCCGGACAATCAGCTTTTGGTGATGTATATGCCTGGTTTAAAGATATGTTGTTATGGCCTTTGAAAAACATTTTGCCGTCGGTTTATAATGAAGAGGAAGCAGAAAACATTGTCCGGTTGCTGGATCGTAGGATATTACCCTCACTGACGGAAGAAGCCAGGAAAATACCGGTTAGTGAAAGCATACCGGTTTCTGTCGATTGGCTGAACGGAAGGCGTACCCCCGATGCAAACCAAAATGTGACCGGGCTTATTTCTGGTTTGACTTTGGGGACTTCTGCCCCGTTACTTTTTAAGTCATTGGTAGAAGCTACCGCTTTCGGCTCAAAATCGATTGTCGATTGTTTCCTGAAACAACAGGTAAAGATAGAGAGTATAACTGCGATCGGGGGCATTTCTTTAAAATCACCTTTTGTGATGCAGACGCTTGCCAATGTATTGAATATGCCTATTAAAGTAGCCCGTTCAGAACAAGCCTGCGCTTTAGGTGCAGCCATGTTCGCGGCTGTGGCTGCCGGAGTTTATTCCAGGATAGAAGAAGCGCAACAGATAATGGGAAAAGGTTTTGCCACCCAATATGATCCGGATGAGGATATACACCATCAATACCTGCCACTTTATCAAAAATATCTGGACTTAGGCCATTTTATTGAAACAAGATTGTGATATAATTTATATTAGAAGAATACTTATGGAACTATCAATACTCGACTTTATCGTCTTTTTTGCCTTTATGGCAGGAACTTTATTGTTTGGATGTTCTTTTTTCTCGAAAAACAGAAATTCAAACGAATATACCTCTGCCGGAGGAAGATTGCCGGCCTGGGTGGTGGGGATGTCTATATTTGCAACTTATGTCAGTAGCATCAGTTTTCTAGCATTGCCGGGAAACGCTTATATGGGAAACTGGAACCCGTTTGTATTCAGTTTGTCTATACCGATCGCCTCCTGGATCGCAGCTAAATATTTTGTCCCTTTTTACAGGAATATCAATAGTATTTCTGCTTATAGTTATCTGGAAGAAAGGTTCGGGTATTGGGCCAGGGTGTATGCTTCCTGTTGTTATTTGCTGACACAAGTAGCCCGGATCGGGTCTGTCCTGTATTTGATGGCGTTACCGTTACACTCCATGTTGGGGTGGAGCATTCCTGTTATTATTATGGTTTCCGGGCTTTGCGTAGTTATTTACTCCGTCCTGGGGGGAATAACTGCCGTTATCTGGACAGATGCGATACAGGGTATTGTGTTGATCGCCGGAGCATTGGCTTGTGTCATAGTTCTGCTGTTCTCCATGCCGGAGGGTCCTTCACAGTTGTTTTCGATCGCAAAGGAGTATGACAAATTCTCTTTAGGTAGTTTCGGACCTGACCTGGGGACTACCACATTCTGGGTCACTCTGGTATATGGACTTTTTATTAATCTGCAAAATTATGGCATCGACCAGAATTATGTACAGCGGTATAAAACGGCGAAAGACGATAAAGGTGCACGTTCTGCAGCCTTGTTCGGAGGGCTTCTGTATGTTCCGGTAAGTATGTTTTTCTTCTTTATCGGGACAGCCCTGTTTGCTTACTATGCCGCGTCTCCCGAGTTGCTTCCGGAAGGGACGGCGAACGATGCTGTTTTCCCTTATTTTATTGTTCATGGTTTGCCAACGGGTATTACCGGGTTGCTGATTGCGGCGATTTGTGCAGCGGGAATGAGCACGGTTTCTACCAGTATCAATAGTTCGGCTACGATTATCCTGACAGACTTCTTCCAGCATAAACGAAAGATGACGGATAAGCAAAATATGTATGTTCTGTATGTAACTTCTTTCATCCTGGGAGTTCTGGGCATGGGGTTAGGCCTGGCAATGATGTCTGTACAAAGTGCTCTTGAAGCTTGGTGGAGTCTGGCTGCCATATTCAGCGGAGGTATGTTAGGGCTTTTCCTGCTAGGGTATATGGTGAAGAGGGTCAAAAGTATCCATGCAATGATCGGAGTCGTTTGTGGCGTTATCCTGATTGCCTGGATGAGCTTTGGCAATAATACGGTATTCCATAGTTATCTGACAATCGTATTTGGAACGATCCTTATATTTTTAGTAGGCTTCTTATTATCTCTATTCGCTGTAAAACAACGTAATAAATAGAGCATTTTTTTGTTACTTTGCGGAGGATTTATGATGGAACGTATGAAAAGAGTATCAATAAAAGATATAGCATTGGCTGTAGGTGTTTCTACAGCCACTGTATCTCTAGTCTTGACTGGAAAAAATAAAAACGGTCGTGTCAGTAAGGAAATGTCTGAAAAGATAAAAAAGGTGGCTCACGAAATGAACTATCAGCCGAATCGATTGGCTATGAGTTTGCAAAGTGGTCGTTCGCAGACAATAGGCCTTCTGGTTGCCGATATATCCAACCCCTTCTTCGGTACATTAGCTTTTTATGTACAGGAAGAAATGGAAAAGGCCGGATATGCAGTAATAATAATGAATACTGACGAAAGTGACGTTCAGATGGAAAGGATGATCAGTTTGTTGCGGAGTCGACAGGTCGACGGTTTCATTATCGTTCCAACTGAATTTGGTGAGAAAAGTATTGCACAACTGGTAGATAACCGTATACCTTTGGTTCTGATAGACCGTTATTACCCTTCGTTGCAGGTGAATGGTGTTTTGATCGACAACTACCAGGCGGCTTACGAAGCGACCCGTTATCTGATAGATACTCATTGTGAAAGAGTTGCGTTGCTCATTTACGAGAACAGCCAGCCGCATATGATCGAACGTGAAAGAGGGTATACCAATGCTTTGAAAGATGCCGGCCTGTATGATGAAGAACTTATAAAGAGAGTTAGGTATAAATACATGGATGAGGATATAATCGGAGCAATTACCTGGTTAGCTCAGAAAAGAAAGGATATGGATGGCATTCTCTTTGCGACGAATACGATTGCCATGACCGGTATCAAGCAACTATTGAACCTGGGCTTTCGGATAGGGGAAGACGTACACGTTGTCTGCTTTGATAAGAGTGACGCATTTGACTTTATGCCTGTTTTTATTCCCTATATCCATCAACCGATAGCCAATATGGGACGGTTAGCTTCCCAGCTATTGATCAAACAGATTGAAGATGTAGAGTTGGGAGAAGAACTCATACACAAATTAACCGCCAGACTAGTCAAAAAATAGAACATAAGTATTTGTTGCCGGATCGGTATAAATCCCATATTTTTATCTAAGTTTGTACTCGTTAAAAGATGAAAGCGCTGTCTTTTATTCGGATGATATCGCTTAGAATAATAAAGAAAATAATTATATGAAATTAAGCAATGAATGGTTTACTGCCTTGTCGGAAGACGAATCCGGAAATCTGGTAGCTGTATCTGGTCGTGACGAACTGACCGAGTTTGTTCAGTCGGGCAAGTTTAAAGAGCGTGTGGAAATCACCTGGAAATATGAGGGGGATGAAAAAGGAATGCCCAGTGAGGAGCTCGCCGAACAAATGGAAAACGTGCAGGAGACTTTGAAGAAGGCCATGGAGAAAGATAAACTGTCTATCCTTACAGGTGTTTATACCGGAGGAGGAGAGAAGGTCTGGGTTTTCTATACCCGTACGGTTCGTGTTTTTGGCGAACGGTTGAATGAAGCTTTAGCCTCTTTCGAGTTGCTTCCTATTTCTATCTATACGGAAGTAGATCCTGAATGGGAGGAGTATCTTGATATGTATGAAATGAAACAGTGGGCTGTCGATTGATCTGTTTTGTAAGTGATATTAATTATATGAAAAAGGTTATCCCGTTTTTGGAGATAACCTTTTTCTATATAAACTTAAAATGACAGTTGTATCGGTCTGCGGATTATTGCAGTCTGACCAATCTGTAAACCAATTGTTGAATAGCTTCCTGGTAGTCATCGATAATTGATTGTGAAAATGCTTCCGGGAACAAGTCTCTGTGTTTTTCTACATAGTTGTAGAAATCGGTGGCATGCTTAACGATATCCTTTGGTGTTTTTGTTTCGGGGATTGAGATATTCATGTCGCCAACCATAGCGAATGTTGTTTCTGTAATTCTGTCGATCACATCCAGTAAAGAAGCGATGGCTTCGTCCAAAGCCATGTGTTTGGCGTAACTACCGGTTCCGGTAACGCTCCAATGGAAAAGTTTCAAACTGCTGTTGAATGAGAAAAGCTCTCCGATAAATGCTGCGATCTCTTTGTTTGATGTACGGGCAGCTTCTTTTTTCTGTTCTGTTTTTACGGTTGTTGTACTCATAACTTTATATGTTTATGTTTTGCATTTATCTAACAACTCGGATTAAAAGAAAGTTTATGGAAAAGATAGAAAACAAGTTATGAAGATTGATTGCAACAATCGGTTTATCGACCTTGTTTATACCTAAAATGATGTAAATAAAAAGGATATGACACGGATAAAGATTAAACGAGTGTACGAAGATCCCGAAAGCTCGGATGGTTACAGAGTGTTTGTTGATCGTTTGTGGCCCCGAGGGATGAAAAAGGAAGCTATGCATTATGATCTATGGGCGAAAGACATTACCCCTTCGCCGGAGATACGCCAGTGGTTTCATCAGGATCCCGATGCTAGATGGCATGAGTTTGCCGGGTTGTATCGTAAGGAACTGAACGGTTCGGATGCTGCAAAGGTTTTTGTGGAGAAGGTCAGGCAATATCCGGTTGTCACGTTACTTTATGCTTCCAAGAGCCCGGATCATAATCATGCGCTAATCCTGAAAGACTTTTTGGTTGAGAAGATGAACTCACAAAGCTAAGATGAAGAACTCAACTCTGAAAGATGAAGAAGTAAGCTTTGCAAGATGAAGAAGTCGGTTTCGTGAGATGAAGAACTCAGCTTTGTGAGATGAAGAAGTCACCGCGGTGAGATGAAGAGGTCGCCGCGGTGACTTCAAGAAGTGGGTTATTGTTTCATTAAATAGGCTTTGAATGTATCGAAATCTTTGCTTAGTTCGATGCTTTGCTTGGTCCCCTGCATAAAGGCTTTGAGCTTGGCCGGTATTTCGATATTCGCTTCCAGAATGCGGTCGACAGTATCTTTGAACTTGGCCGGATGGGCGGTTTCCAGGAAGAGCCCGGTTTCATCCGCTTCAAGTGCGTCTTGTATCAATGCCTGATAGCCGCAGGCACCGTGTGGGTCGAGCAGATAGCCGTCGTTTTTATATACGTATCTGATTGTATACTCGATATCTTCGTCGGTGAAGCGGTAGCCGTGTATCCACTGGCATATCTCCTCATGTTTATCTCCGTAGCCTTCGAACAGATCCATGATGCGGGCGAAGTTGCTCGGATCGCCTACATCCATTGCATTGGCGATGGTGGCAACGGAAGGACGCGGCGTATAAACACCCGTATTTAGATATTCCAGGAATACGTCGTTGCGATTATTGGCTGCAATGAAGTGCTTGACAGGCAATCCCATCCAACTGGCGAAAAGGCCGGCGGTGATATTTCCGAAGTTACCGCTGGGGACGGAGATCACCAGGTTGTCGGCTTTACCTATCTTGTCTAATTGGGCATACGCATTGAAGTAATAGAAAGACTGCGGAAGGAAACGGGCTACGTTGATGGAGTTGGCAGAGGTCAGTTTCATGTGACGGTTCAGTTCATCGTCCATGAAAGCCGATTTAACCAGCGCCTGGCAATCATCGAAGGTGCCGTCTATTTCCAAAGCGGTAATGTTCTGTCCCAATGTCGTGAACTGGCATTCCTGGATAGGGCTTACTTTTCCTTTCGGGTAAAGCACATATACATGAATGCCCGGTACGCCCAGGAAGCCGTTGGCTACGGCGCTTCCGGTATCTCCCGAAGTGGCAACCAACACATTTACCTGTTTAAGACCTTCTTTTTTGATGAAATATCCCAGCACACGTGCCATGAAACGGCCGCCTACGTCTTTAAATGCCAGTGTAGGGCCGTGGAACAATTCAAGGCTGTATATATTATCGTTGACATGAACCACCGGAGTGTCGAACGACAACGTGTCTTTTACGATCTCGTCCAGTGTTTCCGTATCAATATCTTCACCGAAGAAAGCTTGTGCTACCGTGCAGGCTATTTCGTGGAAAGACTGGTTCTTCATATTGTTGATCGTGCCCTCGTCCAGACGGACAATGTGCTCGGGCATATATAATCCTTTGTCACCGGCAAGGCCTTTTACAACGGCTTCCTCGAGTGTGGCCAGGGGAGCCTTTTTGTTTGTGCTGTAATATTTCATAATAACTCTTTTATAAATTCATCTTTTTCTAATACACCGTATTTGCCGTTGAGGACGCTGAATTCATCGAAGCAGGTCACTGCGTCCGGTTCCTGTCCGGGTTTGTAGATCAGGAAGGGGATCGGTGTATTGGTATGGGTACGGATCGAGCAGGGGGTAGGATGGTCGGGCAGGACGGCGATCGCAACCGGTTCGTCCCATTTCTGCAACTCCTCGTAAATGATACGGATAGCCCGTTTATCCAGATACTCGATTGTTTTTATCTTCAGATCCACGTCACCTTCGTGTCCGGCTTCGTCGCTGGCTTCCACATGAAGGTAAACGAAATCGTTTGTCTTGAGGGCTTCGAGGGCGGCATAAGCCTTGCCTTCGTAGTTGGTATCGTAAAGCCCGGTAGCACCTTCCACGTTGATGATTTCAAGGCCGGCATATACACCGATACCGCGTATCAGATCGACCGCCGAGATAACGGAGCCTTTCTTTATGCCGTACATTTCGTGCATGGTCTGCATGGCCGGACGGTAGCCGGGCGACCAGGGCCAGATACTGTTGGCCGCGTCTTTCCCTGCCGCCATACGTTTCAGGTTGACCGGGTGATCTTTCAGTATTTCCTGCGATTTCAGGATCAGGTCGTTCAACAAGTCGGCTGTCTCCTGTGCTTCGGGTACTTCCGGCTTTATCAGCAAAGGGCGGAAGGGGTGGAGAGGCACATCGTGAGGCGGCGTGCAATCCAGCCTTTTGTCGCCCCCTCTGATTACCAGCAGGTGACGATAAGAGACGCCGGTATAGAATTTGATCCGGTCGGATCCCAGTTTCTCGTTGAGATATTGGATCAGTTGATCGGCTTCCTCGGTGGAGATATGTCCGGCCGAATGGTTTTTCAGGATTTCTCCTTCTACGCAGATCAGGTTGCAACGCATCGCCATTTCGCCCGGTTGGAGCGTGACGCCGATGCTTGCAGCTTCCAGTACGCCACGTCCTTCGTATACTTTCGGTAAGTCGTATCCTAATACGGCCATGTTGGCAACTTCGCTGCCCGGATGGAAACCGTCGGCAACTGTTTTCAATTGTCCGGTAACCCCCAGTGCAGCCAGCTTATCCATATAAGGAGTATCTGCATATTGCATAGGGGTCTTACCTCCAAGTGCCTCGATGGGTTCGTCGGCCATGCCGTCTCCCAGAATAATTATACTTTTCATTTTATCGAATGTTTGCAATGGAGATAATATCGGCGAATACGCCTGCTGCCGTTACGTCGGCTCCGGCTCCATATCCTTTTATTATCATGGGATACTCGTGGTATCTTTCGGTAGAGATCATGATGATGTTGTTGCTGCCTTCCAACTCGTAGAACGGGTGGTGGCTGTCAACTTCCTGCAATCCTATTTCGCAAGCACCGTTTTCCATTTTGGCAACGAAGCGGAAACGTTTGTTTTCTGCTTCCAGTTGCTGGCGTTTGCTTTCGAATTCGGTATCTACTTCTTTGATCTTGCACCAGAACTCATCCAACGATCCTTCAAAGAACTTTTCAGGGATGAATAACTTACGCTGAACGTCCTGCTGCTCTACCTTATATCCGGCTTCACGTGCTAGGATTACGAGCTTGCGAAGAACATCCTTTCCGCTCAGGTCGATGCGGGGATCGGGTTCGGAATATCCTTCCTCTTTAGCCATCAGGATGGCTTTGCTGAAGGGGATGTCTGCGCTCAGTGTATTGAAGATATAGTTCAATGTACCCGACAGAACAGCTTCCAGCTTCAGGATATGATCGCCACTGTTTCTCAGGTCGTTCATCGTATTGATGATAGGAAGTCCGGCACCTACGTTTGTCTCAAACAGGAACTTAACGCCGCGATGGCGGGCTGTTTCCTTCAGTTTGATATAATTGCTGTAGGAAGAAGAGGCGGCTACCTTATTGGCTGCCACTACCGATACGTTATTATTGAGCAGTGTTTCGTATAAGTCGGAAACAGCCGGATTAGCTGTACAATCCACGAACACGGAATTAAAGATATTCATTTTCAGGATCTCTTCCACCAGATGTTCGGGAGAGCTTGCTTCACCGTTCTTTTTTAATTCTTCGATGCAGTTTTCCAGGTTCAGTCCTTCGCGGAGGAAGAGGGCACGCCTGCTATTGGCGATACCGACTACATTCAGCTTCAGGCCGTTTTGTTCCATCAGCTTGGGTTGCTGGATACGTATCTGTTCCAGTAAGTTACCACCGACAGTACCTACACCGGCAATGAAGAGGTTGAGTACCTTATATTGTGACAGAAAAAAGGAATCATGGATAGAGTTCAACGCCTTACGCAGGTATTTGAGCTTGATAACAAACGAGATATTTGTTTCGGAAGCTCCCTGTGCACAAGCAATCACACTGATACCGGCACTACCCAGCGTACCGAACAGCTTACCGGCAATGCCCGGCGTACGTTTCATGTTTTCACCGACGATCGCTACGGTAGCCAGGTCTTTTTCAGCAACTGTATCGTTCATATCGCCTTGCGCACGTTCCAGAGCAAACTCCTCGTCCAGCACCTGCACAGCCAGATCGGCATCCGCATTACGGACGGCGAAAGTGGTGTTGTTTTCAGAGCTGGCCTGTGATACCATAAATACGCTGATGCCGCTTTTTGCCAATGTCTTGAAGATGCGGTAGTTGACACCGATCACACCGACCATGCCCAAACCCTGTACGGTGATCAGGCAAGTATCGTTAATAGAAGAGATACCTTTGATAATGGCTTTACCCTCTTCCTTTACTTTCTCTTTCGAGATATAAGTACCCGGAGCGGTCGGGTTAAACGTATTCAGGATACGGATCGGGATATTCTTATGATATACCGGATAGATCGTCGGCGGATAGATCACTTTGGCACCGAAGTTACACAATTCCATTGCTTCGGTAAATGTCAGCCGGTCGATCACGTAAGCAGAACTGATCACGCGCGGGTCGGCAGTCATAAAACCATCCACGTCTGTCCATATTTCCAAGACGTTAGCATCGAGGGCGGTTGCCAGGATAGAGGCGGTATAGTCGGAACCACCGCGTCCGAGGTTCGTCACTTCCCCGTTCTCCGTACTCGACGAGATGAAACCGGGTACCAGCGAAACTTTAGGCAGCGGGTTGAATGTCTCTTTGATCAACTGGTTGGTCTGTTCGAAATCGACGATGTGTTTGTTGAACTGCTTGATCGTCTTGATAAACTTGCGTGAGTCGAACAGTTGCGCATCCTCGATCACGTTTGAAACAATCAGGGAAGAGATACGTTCCCCATAACTTACGATCGTGTCGGAAGTCTTGGCCGACAGGTCGTTGATCAGGTACACACCTTTGAAGATATTTCCCAGTTCATCCAGCAGGCTCATGACCTTTTTCTGCACTTCGATCCGCTGCATCTTGCCAGGTATAACGCCTTCAATCACATCCAGGTGACGTGTTATGATTTCAGAAAACTCTCTTTCGTATCCGACATCCCCTTTGGAAGCCATGACGGAAGTTGCCAACAGCTTGTCGGTTATGCCGCCCAGGGCCGATACGACAACGATTACAGGCTCTTCAATAGCCTCTACTATCTTCTTAACACTCAGAATACTATTCACGGAACCTACGGACGTTCCGCCGAATTTCAATACTTTCATCGGTATGTATTATTTTAATTGACAGCTGACGGTTGACAACTGACAATATATTTGTACTAAATTAATTGATAAAAAGAACCGGAAAGAACCGGCATAAAGGATGCAATACAAATGATTGCAACAATGCAGGACGTGGCCGCTGCGCTTGTTTATTTGTAAATTCTAACCCCCCAAGGGGTCATCAATGCCCATGTATAATATGCTATACCTGCAATCATTCTTTTACTTTTCTAGTTTTCATATCTTATTGCAGGGGCAATATTACACATTATTTTTCAAATGCAAGCATTTTTTCAGTAGAAAGTGATAAAATAGTGGAAACTTGACAGGAAAAGGGGGCAGATTATAGTCTATTGTATAAATTATTATCGTGTTTGCCTGAACGGAAATCAGCAATGATGTTATCAGACATAGATCGCATCTCGTTCTACATTTTGACGAAAAGCAGGGAACTGATTTTCGTGTAAGGTTATTAAATCTACTTTTCTTCTAAAGAGTTTTTCGAGTTCTTCTCGAATATCGAAACGTGTAAAATAACTCGGCGTTTTCATCTTGATTACCACATCGATGTCACTTCGGTCGTCTTGTTCGCCACGGGCACAACTACCGAACAGGCCGAGACGTTCGATCCCGTATTTCTCTGCAAAAGCGGCTTTATAGTCGCGTAGTTTGTTGAGGATTTCCTGAGTTGTTTCCATTTAGACAATCTATTTGCTTTTATGGAAACAAAGATATGATTTAGTTTGGATAAAAGCAAGATAAGTCATTTGGTTTTTCTCACCCTGCGAAGCCAGAACACCGGAAGGATACAAAGCAAGGTGACTATGAACGCGATGTAGAAATCATCGTTGATGCCGCCTATATATGCTTCCAGTTCAAGCCGTTTGATGATTAACTGTTCGGCCAGCGATTGTGCCGTATGGCCGGTTGCCCCGGCGGTCTGTTGGGCGAAGGAACTTAAGCGGTCGATGGTCTGTTGGTAGGCTTCGCCCGTATAATTCAATGCTTCGCTATAACGTTGCGTGTGATAGCTGGTGCGCTGTGTAAGCATATGGCTGAAGATCGCTACCCCGAAACTGCCACCCATCTGGCGGACGATGTTGGTAATACTCGAAGCCTGCGCCATCTTGTCGACACCGATACGAGCCAGCGATAAAGTCAGTAGCGGCGTGAAAAGTATCCCCATTCCCACACCACGCAGGTAAAGGCTCATCATGATATACCTCTTTTCCGTGAGAAAAGAGAGGAAGAAGTTAAGATAGAAACTGAGCGACATCAGGAGCAATCCGGCCGCTATCAATATCTTCGGATTGATTTTCTGCCCTAAAGCACCCGCGGTGGGAGAGCAGAAACCCTGGATAATCCCTACCGGAATAAAGAACATACCGGCCTGGAACGCCGAATACCCCAGATTGTTTTGCAGGTAAAGCGGTATCAGGAACGTACTGCCGAACATCCCTATCCCGAATATGAACATCATCAGGTTGGATAACGCGAAGTTACGGTCTTTGAATATCCTGAGGTCGATCAGCGGATGTTTCACCGTCAGCTCGAAATAGATAAAAAGGATGAACACGACGGCCGATATCCACATCGAACCCAGTACCACCGGACTGTTCCACCCCTGTGTGTTGGTCGACGAATTTACTTCCGACAAACCATACATGAACAAAGGAAGAAAGATACCCGAAGTAATGAACCCCGGAATATCGAACGGCTGTACCGTTTCTGCCTTATATTCTTTTTGCAGGATTGCCGTAAAGAACAAGGCCAGCACACCGACCGGAACGTTGACATAGAAGATATAGTTCCAGTTCAGGTTATCCACCAGATAGCCCCCTATCGACGGGCCGAAAGAGACGGAAGCGGCTGAGGCAATCGCCCAGAAACCGAGCGCCATCCCCCGTTGTTCCGGCGGGAAAACATTACTTACTATCGCCATACCGACCGGCATGATAGCCCCGCATCCCAATCCTTCTATCACCCGCCAGAAGATCAGCTCCTCGATCGAGGTGGAGTTGCCGCACATAAACGAGCCGAAGGTAAACACCAGCAGGGAGAGGAAATAAATCTTTTTGTACCCGAAGCGGTCGGAGAGCCAGGCGGCAGCCGGAAGGATACTGGCGATGGCCAGCATATAACCCGTCAACACCCATTCCGCCGTATTGATACTCGCACCGAGCGTCCCCATGATAGCAGGCAGCCCGGTGTTGACAACGGTAGAGTCGAGCACGGCCATGAACGTACCGATCATGATGTTTCCCAGCACCAGCCATTTGTATGCGCTATTATCTGTATTACCGGTCGTACCCATTATTTCTCCTTGATGATCTTAACGGTTGCGGACATTCCCGACACTAACCGGGGCATTGCCACCTTCTCTTTTTCTTCATCGCCTTCTCGACGGATATTTTCAGCGGGATGCGTTGCGCCACTTTGGTGTAATTACCCGAAGCATTGCTGGGCGGGATAAGCGAAAACTCGGAAGCGGTATTCGTTCCTATATAGAATATCTTTCCCGAGAACATAAGGTCGGGGAAAGCGTCGAGTGTGAAGTCTGCCGGTTGTCCCAGCCGGATATTACGGTATTTAGTCTCTTCCAGATAGACAGCCACCCAGAGATCTTTCCCTTCGTTGATGGTGAAAAGTGTCTGTCCCGGTTGGATGATATCCCCCGGAAGCGACCAGCGTTTGGCGATCACCCCGTCGACCGGCGCGATGACACGGTAATACCCCAGAGAGACACGGGTAGATTCGATGGCTGCATTTGCTGAAGCGATGGCCGCTTCTCCGGCGGCAATCTGCGCTTGTGACACCTTGATCTGGTCTTTGGCAACTTCCACCTTTATGCGCGTACTTTTATATATATCCTCGGTATTCTGGAAAGTCTCCTGCGAAATAGCGTCTTTACCGTACAGTTTCTTGTCGCGCTCAAAATTCACTTCTGCCTGATGGTAACTGATTTCCGCCAGGCTCAGGTTCTTGATAGCCGTGTTGAGGTTTTCCTTATCCAGCTTCAGGTTGGCAATCATTTGTTCCCGTCGTGCAACGGCTTCTTGCAACTCTGCCACGATAGTACTGCTGTCCAGTTCGGCCAGCACCTTGCCTGCTTTCACCGTATCGCCTTCCCAGACATACTGTTTCAGCATGGGGGCCATGACCTGCGCAGCGACACTTACCCGGAAGCTGTCGAGGTTCGCATCATCCGTTGTTATATATTTGCGGTAGTTCCACCACCACAGGAAAGCAATGACAACTGCGACAACCAGGATGGCGATCAGCCATACCATACCTTTGCCCGATGCTTTTTTAGAGGGACTTACTGTATCCATAGTTTTGACGTATATTTATTGCATAAAACAAATAAGATATGCAAAGGTTCATATTTACCAGCCTGATACAGATCCTATTTTGTATATTTGCAGGGGTACAGAATAAGTATGGAAAAAGAGATCCTATATCAGAAAATAGCGAAAACAATCGCCTGGCAGATAAAGAACGGCGTGTGGAAAACAGGAGAGAAGCTGCCTTCCCTGCGCACTATCAGCCATGAAAACGGTGTCAGCCTGAATACGGCAATCCAGGCCTATTATGAACTGGAGAAGGACGGGTTCATTATCTCGCGTCCGAAGTCGGGATATGTTGTCAACTATAAACCGCTGCGTCTCTCGGCTCCTGCGACCACACAACCTCCGGTGCAGTTTGCCGGAAAAGAGGACGAAGACCTGATTGCCGAGGTCTATCATTCCATCGAAGACGTCTCCATCACCCGCTTTTCCCTCGGGATACCGGAAGATGTACTGTTACCTATCGCTAAACTCAATAAGGAACTTACCCGGGCGATGTACTCCCTTCCGGGTAACGGCACCCGCTACGAAGACCCGCAAGGCAACATCCGGTTGAGGAAAGACATAGCCCGCTTCACTTATAACTGGAACGGGAATCTAACCGAAGACGACATCGTTACGACAACGGGCGTGACCAACGGCATCTCACTCGCCCTGTCCGTCACGACACAAAGAGGCGACACCATCGCCGTCGAAAGCCCTGTCTATTTCGGCATACTGCAACTGGCTATCAGCATGGGGCTCCGTGTGCTGGAACTGCCGACAAACCCTGTTACCGGGATCGACCCCGAGGCATTAAGGAAGGTACTGCCCCAAATAAATGTTTGCCTGCTTATCAGCAACTTCAGTAACCCGATGGGAAGCTGCATGCCTGACGAACATAAGAAAGCGATCGTGCAGATGTTGTCGGAGCGGGATATACCATTGATCGAAGACGACCTCTACGGAGATGTCTTTTTCGGCCAATCGCGCCCCCGCCCGTGCAAGGCTTTCGATGAAGCGGGTGGTGTGCTATGGTGCGGTTCCGTGTCGAAAACGCTGGCACCCGGTTACCGGGTAGGCTGGATTGCCCCCGGTCGGTTCAAAGAGGCCGTTATCCGGCGGAAGCATATCCATCAGATATCCACGCCGACCCTTAATCAGGAAGCTATCGCTAACTTTATGGAAAACGACCGTTACGAGAACCATTTACGCAAACTACGCCATGAGCTGCATGGCAATAGCCTGCGTTTCATACAAGCGATTATGGATTATTTTCCCGATGATACCCGGTGCATCACCCCGCAAGGAGGCTTTATGCTCTGGGTGGAGTTGGACAAAAGGATCGATACCGCGAACCTCTACCGCAGGGCTATGCAGGAGAAAATCAGTATCGCCCCCGGGCGCATGTTCACGTTGCAGGATCAGTTCAGGAACTGTATGCGCCTGAGTTACGGGCAACGTTGGAGCCCCCTTATCGAAGAACGCCTGAAGATGTTGGGAGACATCATCCGGAAATCACTGTAACCGGGCAATGTATTCCTTCACGACTTCGCCGATTACCTTGAGCCCTTTCTCTATCCTCTCTTCAGGCATGTTGGAATAATTGATCCTGAACGTATTCTCCCTGTTCCCGTTCGGGAAAAAAGAGCCGCCGGGTACGAAGGCTATTTTCCTTTCGAGGCAGCTCTCCAGTATTTCACGTGCCGGAATACCTTCGGGAAGTTCTATCCAGGTAAATAAACCGCCTTCGGGATGCGTAAACTTTATATTCGCCGGGAAGTAAAGCTCTATGCATCTGAGAGCTATGTCCCTGCGCTTTTTGTAAACCTCTACGATCCGTCCGATATGCTTGTCGATGTCGTACCGTTTCAGATATTCGGCGATGGTCATCTGGGCGATCGTGTTGCATTGCAGGTCTGTGCCCTGCTTGACCAGCACATATTTGCGGATAATATCCTTATCTCCGGCAATCCATCCGATCCGGAAGCCGGGACAGAAAATCTTGGAGAAACTACCTGTACATAAAATATTTCCGTCCGTATCGAAAGACTTGACGGACGGCAGATGCTCCCCTTCAAACCTTAACTCGCCATAGGGATTGTCTTCTATGACCGCGACGCTGTATTTCGACGATACTTCAGCCAGCTTCCTGCGTCTTTCCAGGCTCCATGTTTTTCCTGTGGGGTTCTGGAAAGTGGGGATCACATAGATCAGTTTTATGTTGGGAGTGCTGCTTAACACCTCTTCGAGTGCCCCCATATCCATACCTTCTTCGTCCGTCGGGATCTCGATGAAATTACATCCGTAAGCCTTGAAGGCACTGATGGCGGCCAGGTAGGTCGGGCTTTCGCACAAGACGATGTCGCCCTCATCTAAAAAGACTTTTCCTGACAGGTCGAGGCCTTGCTGCGATCCGTGGGTTATGAGGATGTTATCTTTGTCGAAAGCCGTCCCCAAGCGTTCGTTCATCCGGGCGGCGATCCATTCCCTCAGCGGGGGATACCCCTCGGTGGTCGTATATTGAAGCGCTTTGGTACCCGCTTCTCTTAAAACGATCCGGTTTACTTCGTCGATCTCATTTATCGGGAAAAGTTCGGGAGCAGGTAAACCTCCTGCAAACGAAATGACCTCTTCGTGTTCCGTCACCTTCAGTATCTCTCTGATTTCCGATGCTTTTATATAAGACATCCTTTTTGCAAAACCTAACTTCATCATCCTATTAAGTATTGTTGAGTATTAAATTGTTGCAAAGTAAAACAGAAAAAGGGGATGGAAACAGATATAAATTTTAATATATAAACGGGTACAGATCAGTTGGCGTGTACCCGTATGGCTGTCAGGCGGCTTTCTCTTTCTCCATATCTGCCCGGCTCTTACTCTGGGTCACCAGGTAAACGCCGACAAAGACAAGGGCGGCTGACAATACTTTTTGCAGCGAAAAGGTATCTTGTCCGACCATCACCGCAATCAATGACGCAATGATCGGTTGTATGTAGTTGTACATGCTAACCGTTGTAGGGCGGATGCGTTTTAAGGACATCGGTATCAGCAGATAAGGGATGAACGTTGCGCCGATCAGGACGAAGCAGATCGCACCTATCTCTTTCATATCAAATGCCTCCCGGTGAAAGGCGGGTGTTCCGGGTACATGTTGCCAGGTAAAGGGCAATAGCACAAGCGTAGAAAAGAGGAACATCCATTTCATCATCGTTACGGCCGAATAGCGCAAACTTAATGGCTTGGATAATACGAGGTAAATAGAGTAGACGAAGCCGCTAACGATGATCATCAGGTTACCTTCCAGGCTGCTCGCCTGTCCCGTTGCATGGGTGGAAGCAAGGATCAGCGAGATACCTCCGCAACATCCGAGCAATACCCCGAAAGCCTTCATCTTTGTGATCGGCTCTTTCAGGATTACGGCCGCCAGCAACATGACGAAGATAGGAACCCCCGTTGCGATAATGGATACATCGACGGGCGAAGTACGGTTCAGTCCGACGATAAACAATCCCTGGTTGATCCCGACACCGCAAAGAGCACATATAAAGAGCAAGCCGAGGTCTTTCATCGTCACCTTCTCCCGTTTTATAAAGAGCGAAGTGAGCCAGAATAACAGGCAGGCGGAGCTCATTCGCATGATCGTAAGTGCTTCAGGCTGTACATGGGAAGGCAACAGGTATTTGGAGATGGGCATATTGATGGCGAACAATATGTTTGCGATCAGAATTAATATATGACCCTTTAATTTTTCTGTGTTCATCGTCTTGCTGTTTTAATCCGGTACAAATGTAGCGATAATACTCACATATCCTTCTCTTTTCCCCGCCAGCTTGTCCGGAAAAGCATACCCCTTCTGAAACGGAAGCATGTGCCCTCTTTCCGGAAAGGATGCGCCCTTTCTGAAAAAAGCATGTATGCTTTTCCATTTCGGTAGGCTGTCATATGAAAATATCGTATCTTTGTATTGCGAACATTATAAAATAGAATGTCTATGAAATCAACCCGTATAATCGAGATCTGTGCCAACTCGGCACAAAGTTGTGTGGAGGCTGAAGCTGGAGGGGCTAAACGTGTGGAACTTTGCGCCGGGATACCGGAAGGTGGAACCACCCCCAGTTATGGAGAAATCAAGACAGCCCAGGCACTGACCTCGTCGATCGATATAAATGTGATTATCCGTCCGCGTGGCGGTGACTTTTTGTACACACCGGCGGAAATAGACGCCATGCTGCTGGATATTGAACTGTGCAAGCAGCTGAAAGTACACGGTGTCGTGTTCGGATGCCTGACCAAAGAGGGCGATATAGACGTACCTCTGATGCGGAAGTTGATCGACGCGGCGAAACCTTTGTCCGTGACCTGCCATCGTGCCTTTGATGTCTGCCGCGATCCCTTCGCTGCCCTGGAGCAGTTGATAGAGCTGGGTTGCGACCGTATCCTGACATCCGGTCAGCAGTCGGATGCCGTGAAAGGTATTCCCCTGATCGCCGAACTGGTGAAACGTGCCGACGGACGTATCATCATCATGCCGGGCTGTGGCGTACGCGAAAACAACGTTGCGCAGATTGAGGCGGAGACAGGTGCGAAGGAGTTCCATACCTCGGCACGCAGCATCGTATATAGTAAGATGGAATACCGCAACGAGAACGTCCCGATGGGTAGCAGCATCGTCTCGTCCGAGTTCGAGACTGTGGAGACGGACAGGAATAAAGTATCGGCTTACCTGTAATGTGAAATGAAAAACCGGTCGCCCTTTGTTGCCTTATTGTTGCTGTGCACTGCCTTTTGTCATGCACAGCAGGACTCTATCGTCCCCTTCGAAGATGCTTACAAACGTACCTATACCATAACGAAGGTGGCGGGGGAGAGACCGGTCATGGACGGCCGTCTGGACGAAGACTTCTGGACGAAGCAGGGGGAATGGTCTGACCGTTTCGTCCAGATCATCCCTTATGAACGGCAATTCACCAATTCTCCTACCTATGTGAAGCTATTCTACGATAATAAATATATCTATGTCGGTGTCTATTGCAAGGACATAAGGCCGGAGAAGATGAACCGTTTCATCGGGAACCGCGACGACAACAGCATGGGCGACCTGATCAGTGTGGCGTTCGATACCTACCATGATTACAGGGCGGCGCCCGAATTCAATATCAACCTGGGAGGAAACAAGACCGACCTGGTAGTCACCGACAAACTCAATGTCAACCTGAGCTGGAATGCCGTATGGGAAGGCAAGACACACATCGACCTGGCCGACTCGAGCTGGACGGCCGAATTGCGTATCCCGTTCAGCCAACTCCGGTATAACCAACTTTCCGCCGATGGGATCTGGGGGCTGCATGTCCGCCGCATCATCCGCCGTAACAACGAAGTGCAGAACTGGAGTATGATCCCTCTGAAGAACAACGGACACGTTTTCTCTTTCGGGGAGATGCACGGGATGACGGACTTGCCCAAACCA
Organism: Parabacteroides sp. HGS0025; assembly: GCF_000969845.1. Lineage (NCBI taxonomy): Bacteria > Pseudomonadati > Bacteroidota > Bacteroidia > Bacteroidales > Tannerellaceae > Parabacteroides > Parabacteroides sp. HGS0025. The sequence goes on along the minus strand of NZ_KQ033902.1, from coordinate 3,853,982 downwards.
AGAGGTATCGAGTTCCTTCCTTATGTGATGGGGAAATACCGGAACGAACCGAAGATACCTGGAAGCCCTTACCAGAAAGGGCATAGCTGGGGAGGCAATGTCGGGCTGGACGCCAAATTCGCTTTGTCCGATTTTACGCTCGACCTGACGATCAACCCGGATTACGGGCAGGTGGAGCTCGACCCCTCGGTGATGAACCTGACCGCCTACGAGACTTTTTACGACGAGAAACGTCCTTTCTTCCTCGAAGGGAAACATATCCTGGACTTCGCCAACGGCAGCGATATGATGTTTTATACCCGCCGCATCGGAGCAGCCCCTTCGTATAGCCCCGAGGGGATAGACAATATAAACAGCTTTGCCGACAGCAAGGAGAATGTGCCTATCATCGGCGCCCTGAAGCTGACAGGAACGAACCGGCAGGGGGTGACGGTGGGAGTGGTACAAAGCGTAACCGCCCGTTCGTCTGCCAAAGTGACCCGCAACGGTGCGGAAGATGTGGAAGTAGTTGAACCCCTGACGAATTACACGGTTGCCCGTGTGCAGAAAAACTGGAAAGGGAACAGCCTGCTGGGGGGAATGGTTACGTCCGTCAACCGTGCCCTGGATCAGCCTTACCTCGAAGATTTCATGGTACGCAACGCCTTTACCGCCGGGATCGACTTCACGCAGTATTTCAAGAACCGGCTTTATTATATCGATATGAAAGGGATGTTCAGTTCCCTTAGTGGCAGCAAAGAAGCGATTGCCCTGCGGCAGATGAGTCCGGTTCATTATTACCAGCGGGCGTCTGCTTCCGATTATCTGGGTGTCGACCCGGATCGCCGTGCCCTGAACGGGACAGGCGGATATGTGAAAGCCGGACGGAAAGGAAACGCGAAATGGGCTTTCTCCGAAACATTCAGTTGGTCGTCTCCCGGCTTCGACCTCAACGATATGGGATATATGAAAGAGGCGGACAACCGGACGAATGAGTCGGAAGTGGCTTATCGCCAGACCGATATCTGGAAGATGTTCCGTTATAATGCTTTCACGCTGACGCAGAAAAACCAGTGGGATTACGGAGGCAATCCGTTCAGCAACGACCTGGCTCTCCGCTGGCAGAGCATGACGATGAACCGGTATGAAATGGATATGAAGGAGACGTTCGTATGGAACCGCCTCGACAGCCGTATGCTTCGCGGAGGCCCTGATATGCGTCTCGATCCTTACTTCCAGACTTCCGTCAAAGTCAATACGGATAAGGCCAGACGGGTGATGTTCATGCTTAAATATGAAGGCAATCACAATCTCGACGGTTATAACCGTTTCAACACGCTGATGCCGAGCCTGACTTTCCGCCTGGGCAACCATGTCTATCTGTCGGGGCAGGTGGATTATGCCTGGAACACGGACAATATGCAGTATGTCGGGACGCTGAAGTCGTCGAAAGGCCTGTTTACCCAAAATGACCCGTCCCTGCTTTACCTGATGGGGCATATGGAGCAGAAAACGTATGGGCTGACTATGAAGTTGCAGGTGAATGTGACTCCTGATATCTCCATCCAGTTCTACGGCTCTCCGTTTACCTCTACAGCGAAGTTCAGCGACTTTAAGGAAGCGGCCGATACCCGGTCGCATACGTACGACAAGCGCTTCCATGTCTTTACCCCGGATGAGATCAGCTATGCGGATGGCGTCTATGCGATAAAGAATGGCAACCGGGAGGCTTCGTTTGCGAACCCGGATTTCAGTTTCAATGAGTTTCGTTCCAACCTGGTGGCACGCTGGGAGTATCTGCCGGGTTCCACTCTTTACTTTGTGTGGGAACACCGGATGTCGAATCAGGACAACCGGATGGTAAGCGGCTGGGGGAACAACCTCGACCGGATGTTCGGCCTTCCGGCAACCAACACTTTTATGCTGAAGATGAATTACTGGTTCAATTTATAACCCCATATCTTCTTCCTTATATATATTATCCTTATCTTTACGAAACTAAAAAGACAAATCATGGAAGAAGAACCTAAAAAACTGACCCGTTCGAATAACGGTATGATTGCCGGTGTATGCGCCGGCATAGCGGATTACTTCGATTTAGACCCAACGCTGGTTCGTGTCGGATATATCCTGTTGAGTCTGTTTACGATGTTTTCCGGAGTGATAGCCTATTTTATCCTTTGGTTGGTAATACCTAAAAAGACTTTTTATTAAGAATGAACTTTGAATTATCATCACCATTCAGCCCTACGGGAGATCAGCCGGAAGCAATAGCGGCACTGACCGAGGGCATTGAGAGTGGTGTGCCTTTCCAGACGCTCCTTGGGGTGACAGGTTCCGGAAAGACATTTACTATTGCCAATGTGATCAAGGAGGTGCAACGGCCTACTTTGATACTAAGTCATAATAAAACACTTGCTGCACAGTTGTATAGCGAGTTTAAAGCTTTCTTCCCCAACAATGCGGTAGAATATTTCGTTTCCTACTACGATTATTATCAGCCGGAGGCTTATCTGCCTTCTTCCGATACCTATATCGAGAAGGATTTGCAGATCAATGAAGAGATAGATAAGCTCCGTCTCCGTACCACGGCTTCTTTGTTGTCGGGGAGAAAGGATGTGATCGTGGTGTCTTCCGTCTCCTGTTTGTATGGTATGGCGGATCCGACTGCCTTTGCCGAGAAGGTGACCCATCTGGAAAAAGGGATGCAGATCGACCGCGACAGGTTATTGCGGCGGTTTGTCGATGCACTGTATGTAAACAACAAACTGGAGTTCAATAGCGGCTGCTTCCGTGTGAACGGCGATACGGTCGATATATTCCCGGCTATCGAAACATTCGACGGCGTGGCTTACCGGATAGAATTCTGGGGCGATGAGATCGACCGCCTGTCTTCCTTCGATCCGAAAACGGGGCAGGAGATAGACGAACAGGACGAACTGAATATCTATCCGACCAACCTGTTCGTCACTACCCAGGAACGTATCAACGCTGCTATCGGTCAGATCGACGTTGATCTCGGCACACAGGTGAACTTCCTGAAAGAGATAGGCAAACATTACGAAGCGAAGCGCTTGTACGAACGTGTCACTTTCGACTTGGAAATGATCCGTGAGCTGGGGCATTGTTCGGGTATCGAGAACTATTCCCGTTACTTCGACGGGCGTGGAGCGGGCGATCGTCCTTACTGCCTGCTCGATTATTTCCCGAAGGATTTCCTGTTGGTGGTCGATGAAAGCCATGTAACGATCCCTCAGATACGTGCTATGTACGGTGGCGACTATTCACGAAAGAAGAACCTGGTGGAATATGGTTTCCGTCTGCCTGCCGCGATGGATAACCGTCCGCTGATGTTCGATGAGTTCGAGTCGCTTACCCCGCTGGCCATTTATGTGAGTGCGACGCCTGCCGATTACGAGTTGGAGAAGAGCGAGGGGATCGTGGTAGACCAGGTGATCCGCCCGACCGGACTTCTCGACCCGATTATCGAAGTGCGCCCGACCCTGAACCAGATCGACGACCTGATGGAAGAGATCACCCAACGCTCGGCAGTCGACGAGCGTGTGCTGGTGACAACCCTTACCAAACGCATGGCGGAGGAACTGACTTCTTACCTGACCCGTATGGGAATACGTTGTAACTATATCCATAGCGATGTCGATACCCTGGAACGTATCCAGATCATGGATGACTTGCGCAAGGGGCTTTTTGATGTCCTGATCGGCGTCAACCTGCTTCGTGAGGGACTCGACTTGCCGGAAGTTTCGTTGGTCGCTATCCTCGATGCCGACAAAGAGGGCTTCCTTCGTTCGCACCGTTCGCTGACACAGACCGCCGGACGTGCCGCCCGTAACGTGAACGGGAAGGTAATCTTCTACGGCGATAAGATAACCGATAGTATGCGCCTGACGATGGACGAAACGACCCGTCGCCGTGAAAAGCAGCTGGCCTACAACGAACTGCATGGCATCACGCCTAAGCAGGTGATTAAGAATAGTGTCTCTCTGCTGGGTGAAAAGCAGGCTACCGCCGAACCGTATGCTTATATCGAACCGGAACCAAGCTTGGTGGCCGATCCTGTTGTTAAGTATATGAGCCGTCCGCAACTTGAAAAAGCCATCGAGCGTACGAAGAAACAAATGACCGAAGCAGCCAAAAAGCTCGACTTCCTCGAAGCCGCCCAGTTCAGGGATGAGTTGATCAAATTGGAAGATCAGTTGAAAACAAAAGCGTAGAAAGAAATGAACCTATGAAGACAATCTTATTATTCATCTTTACCTTCTTTTTCTTTTGTGGCCAGGCAGCCGACAAAGTCTACTATACCGAAGCAGACCGGGCTGTTTTTGACCGCTATCTCTCAACCATGCTGCCCGACAAATCCTTGCCCACCGGCGAGTTGATGGTTAAGACCGCCCGTTTCTTCCTGGGCGTTCCCTATGTGGCTGCCACGTTGGAGAAGGAGCCGGAAGGACTGGTGATCAACCTGCGGGAAATGGATTGTATGACCCTGGTGGAAAATACGGTAGCCCTGACAAGAACCCTGCAAAGTGCTTCTCCTTCCTTCGATATGTTCTGTAAGACGCTGCAATCCCTTCGCTATCGCAACGGAGAGATCGACGACTATACGAGCCGCCTGCATTATACGACCGACTGGATATTCGAGAACGAACAAAGAGGTTTCCTGAAAGATGTAACCCACGGGATCGGAGGGGTATCCCTTCCGGTGTCAGTCTCCTTCATGTCTACCCACCCGGATAGTTACAAACCGTTGAAGGAGAATCCGTCGTTGGTAGCAAAGATCGCTTCGAAAGAAAAGGAGATCAGCGCCCGTCCTTATTATTATATTCCCGAATCAGAAATCGACAAGCTGGCATCCGGCATAAAAGAAGGCGATATCGTCTGCTTTGTCACCACGATAAAAGGCTTGGATATATCGCATGTCGGTGTGATTTGCCGGGTAGGAGAGAAGCTGACCTTCGTTCACGCTTCCACGACACAGAAGAAAGTGATCGTCAATGAGGCGCCTTTGCAGGAATATGTCGAAGGCATCAAACGGAACAGCGGGATAATGGTTGTCCGTCCGCAGGCAAATCATTGAAACAATTCGAAGGCGAACTTGATACCGATATTCTGGTATTTCCACCTGTCGAACCCGGCAAAGGCGGCAACGTTGAAGATATGGTTACCGAAACCATATCCGACTTCCGTGTAGCTGGGTAACACCGGTGTCCACAACTGGCTGAAGTAAAATCGTTCGGACAGGATATATTTGGATGTCTTTTTCTTGAACAACTGCGACAGGATAAAAGGACTTTCGTACATCAGATGCCCTTGCACGTACTTGTCGGAGGCATTGAACCAGAAACTTCTCAGCTGGTTGAATACCCCGCCGAACTCATCTCCCCACGATTCCGGGAATTGCCTGCGGGAGAAATAGCGGAAGTCCGCAAAGTAAATAGACTTCGGATTCAGGTACACCCCGCCGCTGAGGTGATAATTCAGTTTCCGAGACAATCCCAGCGGGATGCTTTGATGGATGTCGGCTTCTATACGCGCATAGTCACCCGTACTTTTGCCTACTCCGGGGATGGCACGGGCAAACTCTACGGATATGGTCGGATAGTGGGAATAGAGGTACTCCTTCCGGTATCCGTCCATCCAGTAATACTGGCGGGGCGTATAGGATATTCCGATCACAGGGGTAAAATCGTGGTAATTCTCGTTGATCAGTTCTTCCACTCCCTCTCCCGGATCGGGTATTTCACTTTTTTTCTTTACCGGAATGCGGCGGTGATAAGTGACGCCTGCCCACAACTGAAAGCCGTTGAACAACTCTATATTATTTCGTATTTCCGCATAGTAATGTTTAAAATACTCCAGGTTAAGGTCGTCGAAGTTGAAGGATGAATCCTTTAACTGCTCGTTGATATCCTTCATGATGGCGGACGAGTAGCTCTCGTTGCCGTTACCGAAAGAGATGCTGAGTATTCCCTTCTTCTCCGGTTGGTATTCCCAGTCGCCGTTTACGCTGAAAAATATTTCCTTTCTTTTGAATACGAAACCGACATCCGGACGGAAACGGATCTGGCGGTCTTTGTCGAATGTCTTACTGATGCGCAGACGTTGCCTGTAAGTGATACCGTTGTGTCCCGAATATCCTAACTGGAACGGGTTGAAGATTCCCGAATATTTGAGACGGGTCGTTTTATAATCCATGCTCATCGTATTGGTGAACTTTTCCGTCAGCTTCAGATATTTGGTGATATTGGCGGTGTCTGTCTCCTGCTGGGTTTCCTTGTCGACTATCTCGTACAGTTTATTTTCTTCCGGGGTCAGCGGAAGGTCGCGTTCCTTATTCCAGAAAGCCGTATCGCGGATAATAGGTACGGTGTCTGAGGATAGTTTATAGTATCCGGTGAGGTCTAACGATCTCCATTTCTTACTTTCGTTATCTTCTTCTACCCATTCGACGGCGTTGTATTTGAAAGATGAGTGATAGCTGGTCGCGATCACGTTCCCCAGCACATGGTAGCGGAGGAACAGGCTGGCTTTGTCCGGGAGGATGAAGCGGCGGTAGTCCCTGCCGAACGTCATTACCAGGTTGAACTCTGCGAAGTCGAAACGCCCGTTCACATCGATCTTGTCGATGATCCATGATTTATCGCGGATATACAGGTCGCCGCAGACCAGCTTCTGGCTCCACAACTTAGGCATAAACCTGATTTTATATATCTTCAGTCCGGTAGAGTCGGAGACTTCCTCGAGGTTGAAGGAATAAAACTTCGATGCGCTTTTGGTCATAGGGGTGATGATCCCCTCGTTATAGATAGTGGAGGAATATACGTTGAGGTTCAGGAAACCTAATGCTTCCTGCTGCTTTTTGCTGTTTGGGATGCTGTTCCCGTTCACTGCCTGGAAATTATGCAGGAAACTGTTCGGGGCGGTGAACTTGGAGTTGCTTACCATCTCGAAGATCATGTCTTTGTTTTTCCTGTCGACAGGAAAGAGATGGTGGCCGAACCGTAGCAGAAAGTTGTGTTTGAGTATCTCTGTACGTCCTTTGATGTAGATCTCGGCTTCGTACTTGGATAAGATATGCTGGTATTTATCGGCATTTTTAATTACCTCTTTCATAATGGAATCTGCCCGCACGGACGACTCCGTTTTCTCTTTTGAGTCGGGCAATACCCTGCTTCTATAACCACTTTCCGGTTTGGCGAAAGTCGTTACAGTCAATAAAATCAGAGCAAATATCAAAACGTATCTTTTCAACAAATTATCACCCCTTTTGCTACAAACGTAACGAATAAAATTTGAATTAGTAGTAAAAGAAAGTAAAATGTAATTGAAAATACAATTTATCGTATTAAACATTTTACTAATTCAAAAGAAAAGTTGTACATTTGTGCTTCATAAGTATGTTATAAAACAGTCGTGGTTAAGCAACAAAAAGAAGAGGTCGATCTGTCGGCCAGTTTAGCAGAAGTATGGAGAGTTCTGACCGATAAAGAACGGGAGGTGCTCCGTAATAATTCGACGATCCAGCATTTCAAACGTAACGAGTTGATCTATTGCGAGGGCGACGAACCAAGGGACATGATGTGCTTACTAAAAGGCAAGGTGAAAATCTTTAAGGAAGGTGTTGGCGGTCGAAGCCAGATTATCCGTATGATTAAGCCTGTTCAGTACTTTGGTTACCGTGCTAACTTTGCTCAGGAAAACTATTTGACAAATGCCTCTGCATTTGAAGCATCTGTCGTTTGCCTGATACCGATGACAGTTGTTACTGATTTGCTGATGGGTAATCCGCATCTGGCTATGTTCTTCATTCGTCAGTTGTCGTTTGATCTGGGAGTTGCGGACGAACGCACCGTGAATCTCACTCAAAAGCATATCCGGGGTCGTCTGGCAGAGTCTTTGTTATTCCTGAAAGATAGTTATGGCTTGGAAGAGGACGGTGCTACTTTAAGTATCTACCTGTCCCGTGAAGATCTGGCAAATCTGTCGAACATGACTACTTCCAATGCAATCCGTACATTATCTACCTTTGTCTCCGAACGTATCATCGCTATCGACGGACGAAAAATCAAGTTGATAGACGACGACAAGTTGAGGAAGATCAGTAAGATGGGATAATAAAGACCAGGATATTTGAGAATATAAAAGAAAGGGCTTTCGTTAATCGAAAGCCCTTTCTTTTTATGGTTAAGCGATTGTTTACCGGATCGCTTCGCGAATACGAACCAGGCGTGTCAGCAGTCCTTCCAGTAGATCCAGTTGCAGCATATTGGCGCCGTCGGATTTTGCCTTGGAAGGTTCCGGGTGTGTTTCGATAAAGAGACCGTCTGCTCCTACGGCAATGGCTGCTTTGGCGATTGTCTCTATCAATGCGGGCAGGCCACCTGTTACTCCTGATGTCTGGTTGGGTTGTTGCAGGGAATGGGTTACGTCCATGATAACCGGGTAACCGAATGTCTGCATTTCAGGAATGCCGCGATAATCGACAACCAGGTCGGTGTAGCCGAATGTCGTCCCGCGTTCCGTCACCATGACATTATTATTACCTGCATCGGCGACCTTCTGTACGGCAAACTGCATAGCTCCCGGAGAAAGGAATTGCCCTTTCTTGATGTTGACGATCTTTCCTGTTTGTGCGGCTGCAACCAACAGGTCGGTCTGCCGGCAGAGGAAAGCGGGGATTTGCAGGACATCCACATATTCGGCGGCCATAGCTGCTTCGTGTGTTTCATGGATATCCGTTACCGTCGGGATGTTGAAGGTTTCGCCTACTTTACGGAGTATCTTTAACGCTTTCTCGTCGCCTATCCCGGTGAATGAGTCCAGGCGGGAACGGTTTGCCTTGCGGTATGAGCCTTTAAAGATGTATGGTATATTCAGCTTTTCAGTAATACCAACAACCTTTTCTGCGATACGCAACGCCATATCTTCTCCTTCGATCACACAAGGGCCGGCCATCAGGAAGAAGTTCTCTTTATTCTTAAAATCGTTTACTGTTATCATAATTGTTTGAATTTATATTTCGTTATTAAGGTTCAACATTTTCTATATCTATCCGATATAACAAGGAATAAGCTATTTTAACTAATGCATGATCATTTTGCTCTCAAATAACGATCTGTGCTACTGCATACCGGCGTATTTATCCGTTTCCCCGGACTTTTTTCTTCCAAAGCTATTGCTTTATTACGCCCGGATACCTGCTTTTTGTTTCCGGAATGCCCGTTTCAATACTGTTTACACCCCCGTCTCAATGCCGCTGACACCCGGGTGTCGGGACTGTCAACACCCGGGTGTCAACCAACTTTTATTACTATCTATCTGAACTTTAGTCATATACTTTCTGAAAAAATACTACTTCCCGTTTCATTTTAAAACAGGATAGTGATAGTTCAGTGATAGATGAGTGATAGTTAAAACGACCAACTATCACTGTTCAAATAGCAGATATATAGCTATTTACATCAAAAAGTGATAGTGTGATAGTTTATTTTAAAAAAACATTTATGTATTCCTTTTTATATTGTTTATCCGTTCAATAATTCCAATGTCCTTTCTATCTTTTCTTCGGTCGGCAGGGTGGCATCGATCCAATGGATCGTGCATCCCCGGCGTTCCATTCCGCGGAACCACGTCATTTGCCGTTTGGCAAACTGGTGGATGGCTATCTCCAACTGGGAAACCATCTCCTCGTATGAAAGTTCACCGATGATATATAATGTCAGATACTTATATTCCAGTCCGTAGTAAATAAGATCTTCCGGCTTTACGCCCGAGTCGATGATCCCTTTTACCTCGTCGACCATGCCTTCATCCAAGCGCGTACGCAATCGTCTGGATATTTTTTCACGACGCAGCTCACGGTCTATATCTATACCGATGATCAGGCTGTCGATCGGATCGTATTCGTTGGTATCCGGGGCTTGCGCCTTGTAATACTCTTCGATCTCTATCGCCCGGATCGCTCTCTGGGCAGTGTCGACGTCTGTTTTGTTATGCAAAACCTTGTAGGTCGACAATATTTGCTCCAGTTCTGCCAGTGATTTCTCTTTTAATGACTCACGCAGCTCCGGATTCTGGGGGACATCCAGCAGTTTATATCCCTTTAGTACAGCTTCGATATACATGCCCGTGCCGCCGCAGAGGACAGGCAGTTTCCCTTTCTCCCGTATATCCTGATAGGCACGGAAGAAATCGTGCTGGTATTCGAAAACGTTGTATTTGTATCCCGGATCACAGATGTCGATCAGGTGATAGGGGATAAGCTTACCGTTGACGGTATAATCGGCCAGGTCTTTCCCGGTGCCAATATCCATGCCACGGTAGATCTGGCGGGAGTCGGCACTGATTATTTCCGTATCCAGCCGGTCGGCCAGGGCTGCGGCAAAAGGAGTTTTACCGGAAGCGGTCGGCCCAAGTATCGTAATAAGTTGATATGTTCTCATCTTAGTGCAAAGATACAAAAAAAGCCGTCCACTTTGCAGCGGACGGCTTCCATATACTGATTTGTATTTGATTACTTACCAGCGATAACGCGAGCCATTTCACAAACTTTGTTTGAATAACCCCATTCGTTGTCGTACCAAGATACGATCTTAGCGAAGTTGTCATCCAAAGAGATACCAGCTTTAGCATCGAAGATAGAAGTGTTAGAGCAACCACGGAAGTCAGTTGAAACAACTGCATCTTCTGTGTAACCCAGTACACCTTTCAATTCGCCTTCAGAAGCTTCTTTCATAGCAGCTTTGATGTCGTCCATTGTAGCAGCCTTTTCCAGAACTACTGTCAAGTCAACAACAGAAACGTCAGAAGTCGGAACGCGGAAAGCCATACCAGTCAGTTTACCGTTCAATACGGGAAGAACTTTACCTACAGCCTTAGCAGCACCTGTAGAAGAAGGGATGATATTTTCAAGGATACCACGGCCACCTCTCCAGTCTTTCTTAGAAGGACCGTCTACTGTTTTCTGAGTTGCAGTAGCAGCGTGAACTGTAGTCATCAAACCTTTAACGATACCGAACTTGTCGTTCAATACTTTAGCGATAGGAGCCAAGCAGTTAGTAGTACAAGAAGCGTTAGAGATGATGTCCTGTCCTGCGTAAGAAGTATGGTTAACACCATAAACGAACATAGGAGTAGCGTCCTTAGAAGGAGCAGACATGATCACTTTCTTAGCACCAGCCTGGATATGTTTGCGAGCTGTTTCGTCTGTCAGGAAGAAACCAGTTGATTCAACTACAACGTCAGCACCAACTTCGTTCCATTTCAGGTTAGCAGGATCCATTTCTGCAGTCAAACGGATTTTGTTACCGTTTACAACCAAATTGTTACCTTCTACAGCAACTGTGCCATCGAAACGGCCGTGTACTGAATCATATTTCAGCATGTATGCCAAATAATCAGCATCCAACAAGTCGTTGATACCTACGATCTGAATATCATTGCCGAAGTTTTTAACTGCAGCACGGAACACCATACGTCCGATACGGCCGAAACCGTTAATACCTACTTTAATCATTGTAATAAAACTTTTATGGGTTTATTAAAAATATTACGTAAAATCCATTTAACAGCCACAAGGAGTTGCGCACGAAACCAACATCAGGAGCATTCCTGTGAATGCGATCAAAAGAGAAATACTATGTTTCATTATTTATCCTTGTTTTTAACGACTGCAAATGTAGTCATGTTTTTTCTATTTTACATTTATTATGTAGAGAAAAATATGCCCTCTAACATAAATTAATTGTTCACGGCTATTTCTTTTTCTTGAACAATAAGCCTGTAAACCAGCTCTGAGCCTTTCGTATTCCCCAGGTAAGCAAAAATGGCTTAACAACGTCCCATGCGACGGGAAGAAGGCCTTGCGCTATGCTTAAGTAATCCGAGAAGCCGATAGGGATTGCTGCTTCTGCGGGGGAGGCGGATGAGGCCGACGGGTCGGCAGATTCTGTTTTTTTCGATTTAGTGTTCGGGAATAATAAGGTGGTAAAACCGGAAATCAGCAGATTTCCTGCATTCTCCTGGATATAAGAAAAGTCGTCATTCAGTTTTTGTTCCTGTATAACACATTGCCTGCGGATACGCTCTTTATCAGAAATCAGCTTCTCCAGCGGTGTCAGGGGCTTGTTTTGCTTCTGTTGCATCGTCTTTTTCGTCATTACCGTTTAATGCTGCGATCACTACGTTGAGTACTGTATGGCAGATTTTACCTTTGTTCATTATAATGAGCCCGATCAATAGGAGGTATAGTACTGCCACAAAGGCAAACCCGGTTCCCATCGAACCGAAGATATCTCCCATAAAGAACCCTAAAGCCAGGAATATGAACAGGATAGCGAAGAAAGCCAAAAACAGTAAAATTAAGCCATACGAAAGAACCGCGATCAGTTGGCCGCTTCTTTCGTATGTGCTTAACTTCAAAAGTTCAAGCTTTAACTCTACATAAGCTGAAACGTCTTCTTTCAGCTCACGAAAGATTTTTCCTGAATCCTTTTCCATAAATGATTATTCAGCTACAATTTCTTCTGTAGCTTTTACTACCTCAGCTTTACCTTCTTTGTACTTGGCGAGAGCGGAATTAAAGCCTTCTTTTACTTTTCCAACTACACCGTTCAATTCTTCCAGTAACTGTTCTCTCTTATCGGTAGCTGCCAGATATCCGACTGCTGCACCTACTGCTGCACCCACTACCAAACCTAGTAATAATTTAGAATCTACATTTTTCATAACTCTTACATTTAAATGTGTCTACTAAAATAACGCTTTTCTTCGAATGATAGTTTACTTCTGTGTTAACTTTTACTGTTAAATAAAGTTATGGCTTCTGCGTCTTGACAGCCACCCAGTTGTTTTTTTCGGCATGCGATAGGAATATCAACCCGTTACGTTCGCACTCTTCGCGGATGAAGGGGATATCCTGGGTGTAGAAACCGCTCATGAAAAGGAGCGCGCCCGGCTTCATGCATTCGGTATAATGTTTGATATCGTTCAGCAGGATGTTGCGGTTGATGTTGGCAAACACGATATCGAACTGTCCGAAAGCGGGGATCTGTTCGGCTCCGCCCAGTGCGACCTGTATATCTTCCGTATCGTTCAGGCGTGTGTTTTCAAGGGCGTTGTTGTAAGCCCATTCGTCTATGTCGATGCCGACCACCTTACCGGCTTTCTTCATCTTCGCCAGGATAGCCAGTACGGCTGTGCCGCATCCCATGTCGAGCAGGTCTTTTCCTTCGAGGTCGAGTTTCAGCATTTCGCTGATCATGAGGAAGGTCGTTTCGTGATTACCTGTCCCGAATGCCATTTTGGGGTCTATTACTATATTATATGTATAGCCCGGCTCCGGTTCGTGGAAGGAGGCGCGGATGATACAGTCGTTGCCGATACGGATGGGTTTGAAGTAGTTCTTTTCCCATTCCTCGTTCCAGTCTTTGCCCTCCACCTCTTGTGCGGTGTAATGGATGGCGACGTTTTCAAGCGGAAATTCCTTCAGTTTGTCCTGTAATGTATTTACATTATATAATGAGTCGGATACGTAGGCCAGCAACCCGTCTTCGCTTTCGGTGAAGCTCTCGAATCCGATCTCACCCAGTTCGGCGGCAAGAATGTCGCTGATGACAGTTGTTTCGACAGGCGATTCGTATGTGAATTTTAGTTCGTAGTAATTCATATTTTTATCTTTAGTAATTTGTAGGGGCAAAGGTATTGAATATTTCATATGCTACCTTTGTTTTTATTTATTTTGATACTACCTTTGCCAGACGTACTAAAAAAACGTAGAAGCGTTACATATTATCCTACATTTGAAATCTGGACAATTTCATCATACTGGATAATATCCAAGATGCTCCTACGCCTATGTTGTTATATACTTACCTGAAGAAGGAACCTATATGCAATCATAAGCGTGGGGCTATTGTATATTATAGTGTGATGGGCCGTCCAGAGCCTCAAATGTAGTAATATCAATAGCTTCCACGCTTTCTTTATAAATTTAATACAAGTATGTTTGATGTTGCTTTGTTAAGTCAATTGAAAGAAGGGAACCGGGAGGCTTTTAACAGTCTCTTCCGTCATTATTATCCTCGTGTTATGGCATATGTTACTACTATGGTGGAACAAGAGATTGCTGAAGATATCGTTCAGGATGTTTTTCTGTACGTATGGGAAAACCGCAATAAGTTGTATGCCGGGGATGGTTTTCATTCCTATTTATTTCAATCGGCCTATACCCGTTGCCTCGATCATTTTAAAAAGCAGCAATCAGCAGGAAAATACAACCTTCATGTAGAGGAAACCTATCTAAAGGAGTATGGTGATTTACTGAGGGAGGAAACTTCAGTAATGGAAAAATTATATTCGAAAGATTTCTATAAGCGGTTATATGATTTGTTAGACCAATTGCCTGCTCAGCGGCGTGAAGTATTTATTCTGACTTATATTAATGGATTGAAAGCAAAAGAAGTTGCCGCCCGGACTCAAATACCGCAACGGACGGTGGAGAGTCATATCTATCTGACTGTTAAGTATCTGAAAGAGCATATGTCTAAAAAAGATTTTTACCTGTTGTATATTCTTTTGCTTACAGAAGGAATGGTAATGAAAAATATTTCCTGATAAATCGTATTTGTCTCCGTAGTTTTTCCCGTTCGTTCGTTTCGCTTATAAAAAGAGAAATTGACGAATGGATTTTGATTACGGACTTCTTGCAAAATATTTAGCCGATAATATCTCACCCGATGAAATGCGTGAGGTGGTAGATTGGAGCAATCTGTCTTCCGAAAATAAGCAAGTGTTTTCGGAGGTAGTGCGTTTGCGTATCTCCTGGAATGCAGTGCTTTATGGTGATGCAGAGCGTATTGATGATGCTCTTGAAAAACTGAATGTAAGGATAGATCGTTCCAGCTATAAACGGCTTTTGTATAAGGTAATACAATATGCGGCAATCATCCTTGTTTTATTCTCTTTTTCTTATGGCGGATATGAATATTTCAAGCCTGAAAAACAGATAAGTATTACAGTTAACTCCGGCGAGGATGTAAGAAAGGTGATACTTGTCGATGGAACTACCGTTTGGTTGAGAGGTGGGTCTACACTGAAGTATCCGGAATCGTATTCTACTAAAAAACGTCGGGTTTCTTTACAGGGAGAAGCCTTTTTTGACGTAACGAAGAATGCTGAATCACAGTTCTGTGTTTCTACTGATTATATGCATGTGCGTGTAAAAGGAACTTCATTTGATGTGAAAGTAGACGCCGGAAATAAGAAAGTCGAAACGGTTTTAGTAACCGGAAAAATAGATTTGTTGGATAGAGCCTGGAATAAAGTGCTGGATGTTTCCCCGGGCGAAAAAGTGACATATAACCAAAGCAGGAATGAATATACTATGGAGACTGTAGACTCCAATATTTATACAGCCTGGCGTTTGAATCAGTTCGTTTTTGAAAATGCAACTCTCCGTGAAATAGCAAATAAACTTTCCGTAAAATTTAATGTGAATATAAACATTGAATCTTCTATTCTTGCCCGGCGTAAGTTCCGGTGTGTAATCAATGAGGATGAGAGCCTGCCTGACATCCTGAAACTTCTCACGTTTTTAGCTCCGATCCGGTACCGGATAGAGGGAAAAGAGGTCTTTATATATGAACAACAAAATGGAATGCCTATGGAGTAAAAAGAAGAGAGAGAAAGCGTATTCAGAAAATACGAAAAGAGAAGTTATAACTGAAATTAATACTAATTTATAAATCACATATTATGAATAGCAAAGCATATATTGCGACATTGGTTTTATTGCTAGGGGTTGTTCCGCCATCATTAGCTGTAAGCTCCCCTCAAACATATGTAAATTTGGAACTTTCATTGAATAAAACGACAGTTGGTGTTTTAGTCGAACATATCAGTAAACAAACCGGATATGAATTTTCTTATGATGAAGCCTTATTGGATAGAGAAATAAGAGATATCTCGGTTAAGATGAAAAACGAATCTATAAAGAATGTTTTGAACAGAGTTTTTAATAATACTGGTATAAGCTATAAAATTATAGATAATCGTATCTTTTTGAAAGATAATCTGAAATCAAAAGGGGAGAACGTTGTGAATAACGTTTTAGCGGTTGTGCAACAAGGCAAAAAAATATCGGGAACTATACTTGATGACTCTGGTATTCCTGTTATCGGAGCTAATATTGTAGTAAAAGGTACGACAAATGGAACGATTACCGATGTGGACGGTCAGTTTGTGCTTGATAATATTCCGGAAGGAGCCATATTGGTGGTTTCTTATATAGGCTATTTAGATCAGGAAATACCGGTTTCCGGAAAGAGCGTATTGAATATCAATCTGAAAGAGGATACACAAAAACTGGATGAAGTTGTGGTGGTTGGATATGGAGTCCAGAAGAAAGCAAATCTGACAGGCTCGGTGTCGACTGTAAAATATGGTCAGGAATTAGAAAATAGGCCTATTACCGACCCATCTCAGGCTTTGTCTGGAAAAGTGACGGGCGTTTGGGTTAGCCAGAATTCGGGTGCACCCGGTTCTGATGGGGCTACTATCAGAGTGCGTGGTTATGGTACGTTGAATAACACGGATCCGTTGGTTCTTATCGATGGGGTGGAAGGACGGATGTCAGAACTGGCTCCTAATGATATCGCTTCCATTACTGTTTTGAAAGATGCGGCATCTGCTGCTATTTACGGCTCACGTGCTGCAAACGGTGTTGTCCTGATCGAGACGAAGAAAGGTTCGGGCGATAAAGTCTCTGTTAATTATACGGGATATTTTGGTGTGCAGCAATTAGGTCGAAAATATGATATCATTACGGACAGTCCGGAGTATATGGAACTTTGGAACTCTGCATTTACCAACAGTGGTAGTAATCCTTTGTTTCCGGATGATGTGATCCAGGCATTCCGGAATGGAAATGATCCTTATAAATATCCAAGTACGAATTATTTTGATGAAGTATTCCATAATTCGTTTACGACCCAGCATAATTTATCGGCAACGATAGGTGGGAAAAAATCTAACAGTTATATCTCGCTGGGTTATTTAAAGAATAACGGTATTGTGAAAAATACGGATTCGGAACGTTATAGTTTGACTGTAAATACGGAAGCGAAAGTAAGTAACTGGTTGCGTTTGGGAGCAAGAGCCCGTTTAATGCGAAAGGTGAGTAATCAACCTTATGATGGGATTAGCCGTGTTATTTATATGATGGCAAACGGTCATCCGTTCTCTACTCCTTATCTACAGGATGGAAAAACATTTGGAGGAACGCAGGCTTTGTATCTTTCCGGGGATAAAGCCGGACAACCGATAGTTGATACCCGTAATCCTTTCCCTGATTTATATAATGGACAAAATCAGTCTATTAATAATTTTATGAAGGGAAATGTCTATGCCACGATTGACTTTATGGAGGGTTTGAGTCTGACTGCACAATATAGTGGACAATATAACAATAATAACCAGGATAAATATAACCAGCTTCATTATTGTTATACCGATCTGGATGGTTCCAATAAAAGTAAACCGTTAGATTTTCCTTCCACTTTAAATGTTTACCGTAAAGTGTCGGATGAGTTTTACTCCACATTCTTTGCCAATATCAATTTTAATAGAACCTTTGGTGAGATACATGATATATCGGCATTGCTCGGATATCAGCAGGAAGCTTTAACCAAGCGGGTGACCGAAGCTTCTAAAACAGACCCTTCCAAAGGAGATTTGCATCAGGTAAGTTCCGGAACAAAGAATCCGACGGCAATAGGTAATAAATACCAATGGCGTATGCTTTCTTATTTTGGACGTATAAATTATGCCTTAATGGGAAAATATCTTGCAGAAGTCAATTTAAGGGCGGATGCGTCTTCCCGTTTTGCAAAAGGGAACCGTTGGGGGTATTTTCCTTCTTTCTCTGCCGGATGGCGTTTAGGTGAAGAAGAGTTTATTAAAAAACTGGGTATTTTCGATAACCTGAAAATTCGTGCTTCATGGGGAAAATTAGGAAATCAGAATATCGGAGATCTCAGCAATCCTAGTAATGGAGACTATTTCCCATATCTGACAGTGTTGACACAGGATTATGAGAATAGCTATAATTTCAACAATACGCTGGCTCCCGGAGCTGCTATTACAGGTTTGGTTGATCCGATGATCACATGGGAAACAACCACCACTACAGATATAGGGCTCGATTTGGGTTTCCTGAAAAACAGACTGAATATAGAAGCAGATTATTTTGTAAGGAAAACGTCCGATATTATTGTACAGCTTCCTATTCCGACAATATTAGGTGGACTGACCGCTCCTTTTGAAAATGTAGGAGAGATGAAAAATGCGGGTTTGGAACTGAATGTCAATTGGCAGGATCGTATCGCCGCTTCTGATTTCAGCTACAGCATAGGTGCTAATTTAACGTATGTGGATAATGAAGTAACAAAATTCAGGGGAGGGAAAGCGCCTGATCAGCTTTATCTGATCCGTGAAGGATATTCTTATAAAACATTATATGGTTTTATTCAGGAAGGTGTTTACCAGACGGATGAAGAAGCACAGAAACATATGTATGACAATGGATATATGCCGACTGCCGGTGATTTGAGGTATAAGGATGTGAATGGCGATGGTAAATTGGATTACAGGGATAAAGAGGAAATTGGTAATACGATACCTAAATTTACGTATGGTATCAACGGTAGTCTCTCTTGGAAAAACTTTGATCTGAATTTCCAGTTTGCAGGGATTGCCGGTGTGCATGGTTATTTCCAGAATGCCTGGACTGAGCCTCTTGGCATTTCGGGTGGCTCTATTACAGAAAGATGGCGTAATGCCTGGACAAAGGAAAATCCATCGAATGAATTACCTCAAATAAAAGTAAATGACACTTGGAATAGACAGCAATCATCTTTCTGGGCATGTAATATGTCGTGGTTTAAATTGAAAAATATCCAGTTAGGCTACACTTTGCCTACGGCACTAGCCAATAAGATGTTTTTACAAAAATGTTATGTATATGTAAATGCAACAGATGTATTCACTATTGTAAGTAGTAAATATGAAGGGTTTGATCCGGAAAGGGACACTTTTGCTGATGGATATGGACATTATCCGATACCTCGTGTTTTTTCGATAGGCTTAAATCTATCTTTTTAATGTTGAATGATTCTAATATAAAGAAATATGAAAAAAATAGCAACACTAATATTATCTGTCGCAACATTAGGTTTTAGCAGTTGTGAGAGTTACTTGGATATCCTTCCGGATGATAAGATTACAAGCGAAACGTTCTGGACGACTCCTGAAGATGCAACTCTGGCCTTGAATGGGGTTTATAATGTTTTGAGGAATGATTATGTATATGGATATGGCGGAGGTGAAGATGCTTGTACTCCGAATGCTTATCAATGGGCACATTGGGAAGGACAGCATATGCAGGTTGGGGATGGTTCTATCTTTTCAGGTTCCGGGGCAATCGTTTCCGAACGTTGGAAATTTTGTTACCGTGGAATTTATCGTGCAAACTATTTTCTTGAAAATATCAATAAAATAGAAGGGTTGGATGAAGCAGAAAAAGAGGTGATGCTGGGTGAAGTGTATTTTCTGCGGGGTGTTTTTTATAATTTGTTAGTCAGGTCATATGGTGGAGTCCCAATTGTAACACAAACACTTACTTCGGAAGAAGGACGTAATGTGGCACGTGCTTCTGCTGAAGAAGTATGGGGTCAGGTACATGCCGATTTTGATGAGGCTATAAAACGGCTTCCGAAAGATGCCGTAGCAAATGGACATGCAACGTTGGGAGCTGCATTCGGCATGAAGATGAAGTCATATTTGTATACTTCTCAATGGGACAAGGTGTTGGAATATTGCGATAAAATCGATGCACTTGGGAAATATAAATTATTCCCCTCTTATTATGGATTATTTCAGTATGAAAATGAAGGAAATGACGAAACACTATTCGCTCTTTGTTTTATGGATGGTGCTTTTTCTCAGGGGAGTGCGTTCGACCGGCATTGGCAACCTCAAAATCTGAAATATGGAATGGATGGTTCCAATTCTGTTGCTCCGACTCAATTGTTGGTTGATGAATATGAAACATTGGATGGTTCACCTGTAGATCCTTCTGATCCTTATAAAAACAGAGATCCTCGTTTGGATTTTACGATCTTGCGTCCGGGTGCTTATTTTCAGGGACAATTATATCCGGTTGAAATAAAGAATCACACAGGGCAAAAAGTAGGTTTCGGCATACGTAAATATACGATTGAGACGATGCAGGTAGTCGCTAACCAGTCACCACTTGATTTTATGATTCTGCGCTATGGAGATGTCTTGTTATGTAAAGCGGAAGCCTTGATTGAAACGAATACGGATATAGACGGAGCCATCAATTTGATTAACCGTATTCGTTCTGAGCGGAATGATGTGAAGTTGCCTTTAATCAAAAAGGGAATAGGACAGGTAGAAGCTCGTAAGGTATTGCGTCATGAACGCCGGATAGAATTGGCTCTCGAAGGGCAATTCTGGGATGATATTAAACGTTGGAATGCTGGCCCTGAATTCTATCCGTGTGATGTGATCGGTGGTTTGGGAGAATTGATAGAGGTGAAATTTCCGAATGGTTATGATCTGAATAAAAATAACCTGCTGCCTATTCCGGATAGTGAAATATCTTTGAACCCGAAATTAGAACAAAATCCGGGATATTGATTCTGTCGGCTTTTTAATATAACAATATAATAAATTGTTACTTTTGTTTTTTCATAAATGGAGAGGGAAGCCAAAAGACTTACACCCCTTTGGTTGTCCCTCTCTTTTTCATTATTAATTAACTTAATCTATATCAGGCGATGAAAACTAAATACTCTTTATTGATCTTCGTTTTGCTGTTTATGTGTTTTGAAATGATAGCCCAGGATAAAATCACAATCGGTGTTATCCAGTATGATTTGAGTAATATCGATAAAAGTTTCAAAGATCTGCATGATCAGGGATTCGGTTCGTGCGAGATCAATTACAGAAAAAGTGCGTTGACGAAAGACTTTGCAGAACAGGTGAAAATGGCTTCAAAGAAGCACAATATTAAAGTAACGACGTTGGTCGGTGTGCCGGGAAGTAAAAGTGTATGGAACTTTCGGCAGGGGCCGGCTACTATAGGTCTTGTTCCTGTGGAAGAGCGTACGGATAAAATAAAAGTATATCATGAAATGATCGATTTCTGTGCAATGGCGGATATTCCGGCCATGCATTCTCATTTCGGATTTATCCCCGAAGATCCTTCTTCTGAACAATATAAGGATTTTATCAAAGTCATGCAGGATCTTGCTAACTATGCGAAAGAACGTAAGGTCATGATTTATTTTGAAACAGGACAAGAGACACCAACAACTTTGATTCGTGCAATTAAAGATATAGGTACCGGAAATGTGTTTATCAACTGCGACTTGGCAAATTTATTGATGTATGGCAAGGCGAATTCTCTGGATGCTGTGAAATTGTTTGGTCCGTTAATTAAAGAGTTTCATGCAAAAGACGGCAAGTATCCGGATCCCAATAACCCATATGAATTAGGGCCTGAGGTTCCTATACCTACTGGCGAAGTTGATTTTCCAGCAGTAATTGCCGAGTTAAAAAAACAAGGTTTTAAAGGGACTGTAACTATTGAATGTGAGTTAAATGGTTCCCGCCATGATTATGTCATAAAAACTCGTAAATATTTGCAAGAGTTATTGGATAAATAATATCTTTGTGAAACATTAGAGGGGTATTTGCTTTCTAATGTCTTTTTTAACATGGAAAACAGAAGTGATAGCTAATCATTTACATATATTCATACTATGAGAACAAACAGAAGGGACTTCCTGAAAACTCTGGGAGGTATTGCGGCCTTTTCTATTGTGCCGCGCCACGTGCTTGGAAAAGGCTTTATTGCTCCAAGCGATCAGTTGACAAAGGGTATTATCGGTACAGGCGGTATGGGACGAGGACATGTGAACTATGCCGGAACACGTCTGGTAGCGGTATGCGATGTCGACAAAAAACATCTTGAATTAGGAAAACAGCTGGTGAAAGATAAGATTGCCGCTTACCACGATTTCCGTGATCTGATTCTTGATCCGAACGTAGATATTGTACATATCGCTACTCCGCCCCATTGGCATGGCATTATGTCGACAGAAGCCGCCAAGGCTGGCAAAGACATCTGGTGTGAGAAGCCTATGACACGTACTATCGGCGAAGGTAAACGCGTGATGGAAGCCGTGAAACAGAACGGACGTATGTTTCGTTTGAACACCTGGTTCCGTTTTGCCGATCCGTTCTATGGTCTGGGTACACCCGTTAAGCCATTGAAAAAACTCGTTCAGAGCGGAATGCTCGGATGGCCGTTAAAGGTTACTATCAGTAAACACACCGGTTTCGACTGGAAGTTCTACTGGGTGGGTAAGGAGTATCTCGAACCACAACCCGTTCCATCCGAACTCGATTACGACATGTGGTTGGGCCCGGCCCCTTACAAGCCTTACAACGCCCACCGCGTACACGGTACTTTCCGCGGATACTGGGATTATGATGGCGGCGGACTGGGAGATATGGGACAGCATTATATCGACCCTGTGCAGTATTTCCTCGGAAAAGACCATACAAGCCCTGTGAAGGTGGAAGTGGATGCTCCGCAGCAGCACCCGGATGCAGTAGGTACATGGCGCTCAATTACATATACTTATGAAGATGGTTGCCAGATCGTTCTTTGGGGTGGCGACTTCGGTGATCCGAATACACCTTATATCTCCGGCCCGAACGGTAATGTATATAAGAACTTTGTATGCGATATCCCCGACTGGGAGAAGAAACTGGCTGATTATCCGGAACCGGAACCACAGGTGACCGACTTTATCGAATGTGTCAAGACACGCCAGCCTTTCGCCCTGAACGAGCAGAATGGTTTCCGTTCGGCAACAATCGTGAATATGGGTGCCGTTGCTCTCCGCCTGAACCGTACGCTGGAGTTTGACCCCGTTAAACTTGAGTTTATTAATGATGAGGCCGCTAATCGTTTGCTGGATCAGCCAATGCGTTCTCCCTGGAACATCTAATTAAATGAAAATAAAATGAGAAAAGTATATATATCTATTGCCAGCTTGCTGTTATTCGGCAGCGTCCTGATGGCTCAGGCACCGGCAAACCGTACAGCTAAGACAACTGCGGCCGATGTGTTGGCGCAGATGCCCGCGGAAAAGCAGGCTGAATATAATAAACTGATCAGCGATCTGAAAGGAACCGGTGAAGAAGGTGTTCTGATGCTGGTTAATATGATCAACGCTCCCGGTAAGGGAAGTAACGCGCAGGTAGACTATGCCCTGAGCGGGCTGACGCATTATGTGATGGCGAAAGGGGAGGAAAGTGCCCGTCTGGCAACCGCCAACGCTTATCTGAAAGCGCTCGATATGGTGAACGAACGCGAAACAAAAGCGTTTATCATCCGTCAGCTCCAACTGTTGGGACAGGATGAATGTATCGATGCCCTGTCTTCTTACCTGAACGAAGAGAGCCTGAGTGGCCCGGCTGCCCGTGCGCTCGCATCTATCGGCACCGAAAATGCAGGCAAAGCCCTGAAAGCGGCTCTGATGCGCCGTATGGGTACTCCGAAAACACAAAAAGATATTATTGTAGCCATCGGCGAAGCACAGGTGAAAGATTCGGAAGAACTGCTGAAGGCGCTCCTGGGTTCGGGTGACGAAAATATGCAGAAAGCCGTTTTGCACGCGCTGAGTCGTGTCGGTAGCAAGGCATCCATCAAGGAAATGGCCGATGCCGCTGCTGCTGCGGGCTATACGATGACCAATACGCAAGCGAACGAAGCCTATATCGCTTTGTTGAAGCGTGTGGCCGGACAAGGTGACGTGAAAGAGGTGGAAAAAGCAGCCAACGATTTGCTGAAGAAGGCCACGAAAGCCGGAAAGACGCAAACACGTGATGCCGCCCTGCAAATCCTCTTGTCGCTGAAGAAGGAAAACAGTACCAAGCTGTTGCTTTCAGCCCTGAAGGATACGGACAAGGCTTACCGCAACGCAGCTCTGAATTATGCTTCAGACTTTGTAAACAAAGAGGTATATATCGAAGTGATGAAGGCGATGCAGAAAGCAAAACCGGAAGCGAAGGTGGATATCATCAACTGGATCGGCCGTGAAGCGAAATGCCCGTCGAAACATGATGTTATCAAGAATCTCGAATTGCGTTTCGACCTGACTGCCATGCAGGTGCTGCTCGCTCAGCTGAAGAGTACCGACTTCGATGTGAAACAGGCTACGGTCTGGACGTTGGTTAAGATCGGGGACAAGCAGGTGATCCCTGTATTGGCCGAATTGCTTGCCAGCAACGACAAACAGATAATCCTGCTGGGTCAGGATGCCCTGGCTGCCTTTAACGGAGATATCGACCAGGCTGTGGCTCGCGTTATCCCGTCTGCTACGGATGCAGGTAAGATCGCAGCTGCTGAATTACTGGCTATGCGTAAGGCAACGGCCAACCTTAACAACGTGCTCGAACTGATTAAGTCCGGCTCTCCGGAGGTGAAGAAGGCTGCTTATACGGCTTTGAAGGATGTGGTTTCGGAAGGTGACCTGGTTAACTTGTGCGGTATGTTGGAAACGGCGGACGCTTCTGCCATTGCTCCTATACAGCAGGCTGTTATCTCCGCTATCTCCTCTATGTCTCCTGCCCAGCAACAGGAAACGATTACCCGCCGTATGCTTCAGGCTGGCGACAGCAAGAAGTATCTCTATTATATCGTTCTGGCAACAACCGGTCAGCAAGATGCCCTGGCAGCTATTGTGGATGGCTTCCATAAAGGGAAAGGCGATGCCCGTGACGCTGCGTTCGAGGCTTTACTGAACTGGAAAGGTATCGAGGCGGCTGACGAGTTATTCGCTATTTGCAAGGACGCTTCTTCGTCTGCTTACTTCGACCGTGCCCTGAAAGCTTATATCCAGTTGGTTGCAAATCCGTCCTTTACGGGTGAAAACCGTTTGCTGGGTCTGCGCAAGGCGATGGAAATAGCCAAGACGGATGAACAGAAAATAGTAATCCTGCGACAGATCGAACGGACAGGTACGTTCCTCGGTATGTTGTATGCCGGCGAGTTCCTCGATCAGAAGCCTGTCCAGCAAGCGGCTGCCAATGCCGTGATGAATATTGCTTTAGGCAATAAGGATTATATGGGTACGAACGTTCGCGAATTGCTGAACAAGGTGATGCAGGTGCTCGACAATCCGGACGCCGGTTACCAGAAAGAAGCGATTAAGAAGCATCTGGCTGAAATGCCGCAGGGAGAAGGTTTCGTATCTCTTTTCAACGGAAAGGATTTATCCGGTTGGAAAGGACTGGTTGCTAACCCGATTGCCCGTAGTAAGATGAAACCGGCTCAACTGGCGAAGGAACAGGAAAAAGCGGATCAGGTTATGCGTAATGGCTGGATCGTGGAAGATGGTGTCTTGATGTTTACAGGTAAAGGTGATAACCTTTGTACCGAAAAGCAATATGGCGACTTTGAAATGTATGTAGACTGGATGCTCGATCCGGCCGGCCCGGAAGCGGATGCCGGAATCTATCTGCGTGGAACGCCCCAGGTGCAGATTTGGGATACTTCCCGTGTAAACGTGGGTGCTCAAGTTGGTTCAGGCGGCTTGTATAATAACCAGGTGAATCCAAGCAAACCTTTGAAAGTGGCAGACAACAAGTTGGGCGAATGGAACAGCTTCTATATCAAGATGGTTGGCGACCGTGTGACGGTTGTACTCAACGGCGAGAAGGTGGTGGACGACGTGATCCTTGAAAACTATTGGGATCGTAAGCTCCCGATCTTCCCGGTTGAGCAACTGGAATTGCAGGCTCACGGAAGCAAGGTTTACTACCGTAATATATATGTGAAGGAATTGGAACGTAAAGAGCCGTTCAAACTTTCTGCCGAAGAACAGAAAGAAGGTTTCAAAGTCTTGTTTGACGGAACCAACATGCATCAGTGGACAGGTAACACCGTAGATTATACCATCGAAGATGGTTGTATCTCCATGATACCGAGCAAGAGTTATGGCGGAAACCTGTATACCAAGGATGAGTTCGGTAATTTCGTTTATCGCTTTGAGTTCCAGCTTACTCCGGGGGCTAACAACGGAGTGGGTATCCGTACCCCGATGGAAGGGGATGCCGCTTATGTCGGTATGGAAATCCAGATACTTGATTGCGAACATCCTATCTATAAGGATATTACCAAATATCAGCATCATGGTTCCGTTTACGGGATTATTCCTACGAATGCCGATCACCACAAGGCTTTCAAGCCAGTGGGCGAATGGAACGAGGAAGAGATCGTGGCTAACGGAGATAATATCCGCGTAACAGTGAACGGTGTGGTTATCCTCGAAGGTAACATCCGCGATGCTGTGAAGAACGGAACTCCCGACGGAAAGGAACACCCGGGATTGTTCAATAAGAAAGGGCATATCGGCTTCTTGGGTCATGGTTCGCCGGTTAAATTTCGCAATATCCGTATCAAAGAACTGAAATAAGATAGTATTGTCCATTTGCGAAGCGGAGGCCGGTTTTACCTGTCTCCGCTTTTGTTTTAACTGAAATCTTTGAAACCTCTTGAATATTAAAGTAATTAAAATTTGTGGATATGGTTTATTATAACGTATTTTGTATGCATATTAGCTATAAGAAAGCAAATGGATATAGATCAATATCAGTTGTTGTTGGATAATGCTCAGGTAGGTTGGTGGGAAGCCGACTTCGAAAATGGGTGTTATATATGTTCGGACTATATAATGAGTCTGTTGGAGTTGCATGACAGGAATATCCCTATCAATCATTTTATGGAATTGATCCGTGAAGATTATAGAAGCCGGATTGCCAGTGAATTCGCTTTTTTCAAGGAAATAGGTATCTATGAACAGATATTCCCGTTGAAGACTTGCTACGGGTTTAAGTTTGTCCGCTCGAAGATCTGCAAACGGGAGATCGATGCCAACGGGAAAATAGAAGTGCTGGGTATCCTGCAACTGCTCCCTCATAATGTGGAAGATACCCAGCAGAGTATGACCAACCAGGTGGATAGTCTTCTCCGACATTTAGGAAGCCTTTCGCGTGCACTGCACTCTTTTATCCAGACAAATGATTTGCCTAAGTCGATCCATGAGGTTCTTTCGGAAATATTATATTCGATCGGTGCACAGGGACGCGCCTGTATTATGGAGTATGGCAATAACCTACAAACGCTGAGTTGTACGCATGAAGTATGCAGCGAAGGAGTGGCTTCTGTTAGTTCCTCTTTACAAAATATACCCGTTTCTACACTTCCCTGGTCGACTAGGAAAATACAGAATTTCTATCCGGTGCTGATCAATAACCTGGATGAACTGCCCGTTGAAGCTGCCGAAGAGAAGCGCTACCTTCAACTCCGTGGATCACTCTCCCTGATACTGGTTCCGCTGGTAATAAAAAATAAGGCTTGGGGATATATCGGTATCGATATCATGGATAGGAACCGGCTTTGGAGCCTGGAGGATTACCAGTGGTTCTCGTCGATCGCTAACATCATCAGTATTATAACCAAGATGGCTCGAATCAACGAAGCACTTGACCGGGGCGAGAAGTTGTTGCGTAATATTTATACAAATATCCCGGTTGGAATTGAACTTTATGATAAGGATGGCTATCTTATTGACATAAATAAAAAGGATGTGGAGATATTCGGGCTGCGCTCTCCTAAGGATGCTCTGGGTGTGAATATATTTGATAATCCGGTGATCCCCAGTGATGTCCTCGACAAGATGCGCAATAAAAAGCCGGTATCTTTCCGTTTGAGCTATCCGTTCACTAAGGTGGTATCCAGTAATTATTACCCAACCCGCAAAGAAGGAGCGATCGACTTGCTCACAAAGGTCTGTATGCTTTATAATAATAAGGGAGAACTGATAAACTATTTGTTTATAAACCTGGATAATACGGATAAGACAATAGCCTATAACCGTATAGAAGAGTTCGAATATTTCTTTACGTTGGTAAGCCATTATGCTAAAGTCGGATATGCCAAGTTTGATTTATTGACTCGCGAAGGATATGCCATCAGCCAGTGGTATCATAATCTTGGCGAGAAGGATGGTAAACCGTTGGAAGAGATAATCGGTTTGTACGAAGCCGTGCACTCTGAAGACCGTGCTGTAATGCTCGACTTCTTTGAAAAGGTAAAGGAGGGAAAAGCTACAAGTATCCGTAAGGAGTTGCGTGTCAGGACGAAGGATAGCTGGAAGTGGATTCGTGTAAATGTCATGCGCAACCCTCAGTCGAACAATCCGGATAAACTGGAAATGATCTGTGTGAATTATGACATCACGGAACTGAAAGAAACTGAGCAGCAACGAGAGAAGGCGGAAGAACTCGACCGCCTGAAGTCGGCTTTCCTGGCCAATATGAGCCATGAGATACGTACGCCGCTGAATGCTATTGTCGGTTTCTCCACCTTGTTGGTCGATACCGACGACAGGGACGAGCAGCTACAGTTTGTCGGTATCATCCAGAAGAATAATGAACTATTACTTCAGTTGATCTCCGATATTCTCGACTTAGCAAAGATTGAAGCCAATACGATAGAATTCAAGCCGGTAGAGATAAAGCTGAAAGAGTTTCTGGAAGAGATCGTCCGTTCGATGAGTATAAAGGTAGGCGAGGGGGTAACGCTCGGTTGTGTACCGGGGCTGGAACCTTGTGTATTCAGTTTCGACCAGATCCGGCTGACTCAGTTGCTTGCTAATTTTGTAAACAATGCGATTAAATATACAGAGCATGGCTCGATCATGTTGGGATATGAGATCCGTCCGTCCGAAATAGAATTTTCTGTAACGGATACCGGGGTAGGCATGAACGAGGAAGTTCGTGCACATGTATTCGACCGTTTTTATAAAGGGAATGATTTCAAGCAGGGAACAGGTCTTGGCCTTTCTATCTGTAAAAGCATTGTGGAACAGATGAAAGGAAAGATCGGGGTAAGATCCGAAGTCGGTAAAGGTTCCTGTTTCTGGTTTTCCTTACCCCGCTGATTCCTATTCTTTTTCTCCGTAGGCCAGATCTCCGGCATCCCCCAGTCCGGGGATAATGTAGGAATGGTCGTCCAGTTCGTCGTCGAGGGCGGCGATCCAAACGGTCGTTTTATCATCCGGCATCTTCCTTTGCAGGTATTCGATAGCCTGTTTGCTGGAGATAATGGAGGCGACGTGGATATGGGCCGGATGGCCTTTTGTCAGCAATGCTTCGTAGGCCAGTTCCATCGAGCTACCGGTAGCCAGCATCGGGTCGGTGATGATCAGCGTCTTGTCTGTTAATCTCGGTGAAGCTATATACTCGATGTGAATATCGAAGTTCAGGCGATCCTTGTATTTGCGGTAGGCTGAGACAAAAGCGTTTTCCGCATAATCGAGATAACTCAAAAAGCCCTGGTGATACGGCAGGCCTGCACGCAAGATGGTGCTGATTACAACCCGGTCGTCGGGAGTGCTCATAGGGGCGATCCCCAGCGGTGACTGTATATCCTTTTGGCTATAAGAGAAATCTTTACTGATTTCGTAAGCCATAATTTCACCTATCCGTTCGATATTTCTACGGAAACGAAGGCTGTCCTTTTGAATATTGACATCCCGCAGTTCAGAAACGAACCTGTTTAAGATGGAGTTTGATTCTCCCAGATTAACTATTTTCATGTGAGTATTTTATATGTACCGGACAATTAATTTTTCGGAGCCGAAATTAGATATAATTAGAGCATCCTACAAATGTTTACCGATAAAATCCCCGTGTAGGCGCAAAGTTTCGTATTCCGAAACAAAGAGTTGTGTCCGGATTCGTTTGTTGCGATAATAGGAGTGGGGATATACATGCGGTTGTTTAATTAGAACCGGGCTGCTGTGGTATACTTTAAAAACACCTCTTTTTACTAAAATACTATGTGTATTTTTGCAGATGTCATAAAATAAGAGAAAAGGAGGTGAAAAAAACTTCCCCCATGCGTTAACATGAAGGAAGTTAGAAAAACAAATCATATTATTTTTTTTCGCCAGTGCCGTTCATAGCTTCCAGCAAGAATTTACCGGGTTTGAACTTTACCGTTGTTCTGGCTGGAATCTGTACCGGAGTACCAGTTTTTGGATTACGAGCCAGGCGACTTGTTTGAGGTCTAGGTATCAGTGTACCAAAACCAATAAGAGTAATTTCCTCTTTTTGTGACATTTTTTCGGTTACGATCTCGATGTAAGCATCTAATACTTTTTTTGCTTTCTGTTTCTGTAACCCTGCCTTATCTGCTAAGGCCTCGATAAGTTCTGCTTTGTTCATGAGTGTTTCTTTTTAATGATTATATACATTGCAAATGTACGCCATAGTATTTTCTAAATGGTGTCTTTTTGCAGACAAGAAAATCAGCGTTCATTTCTTATTAAACAATAGCTGCGGGCTTTTGTTACGATTAGAGAAACAAAAAACGTTAATTGATGGCTGTTTGCGGTAATCGAAACAAAAACAAGGCTTAATGCCATTTGCCCATACAAAGCCGGATATTTTTTTATGGAAAACATGAGTAAAAACAATAAAAATAGCACACTAATAATTATGAAAGATGCATTGAATAACGGGCTTATCAAAGCCATGAGGGAACATCTCCCGGAGGAGACTAATTTGGCTAACTATATTATGGATATAATATCCATAGGAAAGGAAGCTGTTTATCGCCGGTTAAGGGGGGAAGTTCCGTTTACTTTTTATGAGGTATCACTCTTGTCGCAGAGTCTGGGTATTTCGCTAGATCAGATTGTCGGTACGAACAGGGCTGAAGGTGCCGTGTTTAACCTGAATGTGGCCGATGGCACCAGTCATATCGATAACTACCATGATATCATCAAACGTTACCTTAAGCTATTCTCTTTTGTTAAGGATGATCCGAAAGCGGTGGTCAGTACAGCTTGCAATATTATTCCTTATACACTTTATTCGCCTTTCGAGCGAATGACCAAGTTCCGCCTGTGCCGGTGGATGCACCAGAATAACGGAATGAAGATGACCGGAAGCATGGCAGACGTAGTGGTTCCGGAGAAAGTGCTGGAGTCGCAGAAGAAACTGACGCAGGAGATTCGCCTGATGCCTACTACTTATACTATTCTGGATAATAACCTGTTCCAGTCGTTTGTAAGGGAAGTAAAATATTTTGCCGGATTGAACATGCTGTCGGATGAGGATATCGAGGTGATGAAGACCGAACTGCACCGCCTGTTGGACGACCTGGAATATGTTGCATCTTCCGGTGAGTTCTCCAACGGGAAGCAGGCTTACCTCTATTTGTCGAACATCAATTTTGAAGCGACCTACAGCTTTGTGGAGAAAGGTAGTTTCCAGTTGTCGATGTACCGCCTTTATGCTATTAATTATATGGATTCGCAACATCCGGAAATATGCCGCGCACAAAAGGAGTGGATACAATCCCTGAAACGATATTCCACCCTGATTTCCCAAAGCGGAGAAATACAGCGAATGATCTATTTCACGAAACAAAGGGAAATAGTCGATACATTATAGGTTTTGCCTATATATTAATGTATAGTAAAGGCACTTTGACATGGTTGTTTTTGCATCGGGTGTCAGTGTAACGTTGCATCGGGTGTCGATGTAGCGTTACACTTAGTCTCAATGCAGCGTTACATCGAAGCTAGATGCAACGTTGCGTTTGGGTGAGACGTAATTTTCAGTTTTGAATTCCCTGTTTTCAATTTTATAACTACTTTTGTCCTGCAATAAATAAACAGATATTATGAGGATAGAAGAAAATTACTCGCTGGAAAAGCATAACACTTTCCATTTGCCGGTTAAAACACGTTGGTTCATGGAGTATGCCGATGAAGAAGAGCTGGGACGTATTTTGCATGATGAGTATTTCCAGGAATGTTTGTCGTTACATATAGGAAGTGGTAGCAATCTGTTATTTATAAATGACTTCAACGGGATTATCCTGCACTCGGCCATAAAAGGCATGACGCCGGTGAAGGAAACGGACGATCATGTCTATCTCCGTGTCGGTGCCGCCGAACAATGGGATGATGTCGTTGCCTATGCCGTATCGAACGGGTGGGGAGGTATCGAGAACCTGTCGCTTATACCCGGGGAGGCCGGAGCAGCCGCTATCCAGAATATCGGCGCTTACGGTGCAGAGGTGAAGGATGTGATCGAAACGGTGGAGACCTATAACCAGTTGACTTTCGAGAAACGTATCTTCACGAACGAAGAATGCCTGTACGGTTACCGCAGCAGCTATTTCAAAAACGAACATAACGATCCGCATATTGTTACTTATATAACACTGCGGTTGGATAAACACCCCCGCCTGTCCGTTAACTACGGTAACCTGAAGGATGAGTTGGCTAAATACCCGGAAGTCACCCTGAAGACGATCCGGGAAGCCGTCATAGCCATCCGCCGGGAGAAACTTCCTGATCCGGAGGTGCTGGGAAATGCCGGAAGCTTCTTTATGAACCCGGTCATCCCTGCCGCACAGTTCGAGAAACTGAAGACGCAGTATCCGGAGATACCATCTTACCCTGCCGGCGAAGGCAAGGTGAAAGTACCTGCCGGCTGGCTGATCGAACAGTGCGGCTTCAAAGGAAAATCGCATGGGGCGGTGGGTGTGTACGAGAAACAGGCGCTTGTGCTGGTCAATCTGGGAGAGGCTAGGGGACACGAGATCGCTTTGGTGGCCGAAAGTATCCGTGCCGCTGTGAAAGATCGTTTCGGCATAGAGATAATGCCGGAGGTTAAATATGTAGGATAATGAAAATTACTTTTTTGGGAACGGGGACTTCTACCGGAGTTCCCGAAATTGGCTGTCAGTGTGAAGTTTGTACGAGCAAAGACCCGCGCGACTGGCGCCTGCGTACATCTGTCTTGGTGGAAACGGAAGGGAAACGCATCCTGTTGGACTGTGGCCCGGATTTCCGTTGGCAAATGATACGAAGTAAGACGTATGAGCTCGACGCCGTTCTGATTTCGCACGAACACTACGACCATGTAGGAGGGCTGGACGACCTGCGTCCTTTTACCCGTTATACGGATCTGGACATCTACGCCGAAGAATATGTGGCCGAGGCGATAGAAACCCGCATACCGTATGCTTTCCGTGAACATAAATATCCGGGCGTGCCGAAGTTCGCCCTCCATCATATTAGCAATGAACCTTTTATGGCAGCCGGCCTGCCGATCCTGCCGATCCGTGTGATGCACGGGCGCTTGCCTATCCTAGGTTACCGGATAGGGGATATGGCCTACCTGACCGACCTGAAGTTGCTGCCGGAAGAAGAATATGCCAAGTTGGAAGGATTGAAACTACTGATCCTCACTGCCCTTAAGCAAGGGGAACATCCTGCGCACGAAGGGTTGGAGGAAGCGTTGGCGAAGGTCGAACGTATCCGTCCGCAGGAGGCCTACCTCATTCATATGAGTCACCGGATAGGCTTGCACGCCGAGGTCGAAAAGATACTGCCCTCGCATGTGCATTTGGCTTATGACGGTTGCGTGGTGGAAGTGCACCCCGTATAAAACACTTTCCCGTCCTCTTCGTAGCTCTGGCTGGAGATATGGAGTTGCGGGAAATACTGTTCGAGCCGTAACGAAAGCGTATCGGCGATAGTCCGGTAGAGCGTGTCGGCCGGGGCATGGTAAGGCAGGTTGCTGAAATAACAGATGTTGCCTTCGCTCTCAAACAAGTCGGCTCCCAACCACCTGTCGTCAATCTTCCACTGGGTGGAGTCGTTCGTCTTTACGTAGAGGTTGAGCTTTTCAGAGCGGATCAGCAGGTTAAGGGGCGCATTCCGGTCGAGCGATTTGCACAGGTGGATTTGTTCTTTTTGCAGCTGATTCGTATGGTTGGTTTGCATGGTGGCTACTTCTTCAAGCAGCTTCTTGCTGTAACTGGCCACCCAGATGCCCTCGTACTGATAATATCCGAAAAAGCGATTTCCGGCATCCGGGAAATAAGTGAAAGTAATCTCTCCTTTTTTCTGTTTTTGGGGCTCGAATGCTCCGAAGGAACTCTTCAGTATTTTATTCTCGATATTGTCTACGATGCTTTTGTCCGCTTTGGCGTACATCACTACCCCTTGCGTGTGGAAAGAGAACTGTAAGGCAGGTATTGCCGTGTTCTTTTGGACGATCGAGAGGAATATCTCGGGTATTTCCGATGCAAAAGCCTGATATACCGGCTGCTTGGTCAGGATCAGTTTGGCAAAGGCGGCCGGGCGGTTTACGGACAGTATGGCCGCCGGCGAAGGAGCTGTCAGCGTATAAAGGTCGGTTTGCGCCACATTCTTACCCTCTTCCATATCACCGAAAAAGTAGTAGACTGCTGACAGCGTAGCGAGAGCAGTTATGATAAAAATGACTATTTCCCGCTTATAGGCCATCATGTTTTACGTTTTTGTTGTCAGGAAGTGTTTGCACCAGGGCTTGAGGCCGCACGCTTCGCATTTAGGTTTCCGGGCGATGCAGGTGTACCGTCCGTGAAGGATCAGCCAGTGGTGGGCGATTGGGATCATTTTCTCCGGTATATGTTTCACCAGCTCTTTTTCTGTTTCGAGAGGTGTTTTGCTGTTGTTGGTCAGTCCGATGCGGTTGGCCACGCGGAACACATGAGTGTCTACCGCCATCGCCGGCTTGTTGTAGACCACAGAAGCGATCACGTTAGCCGTTTTGCGTCCCACACCCGGCAGTTTCTGCAATTCGTCGATGTCGGAAGGCACTACTCCTCTGAAGTCGGAGATCAGCATCCGGGCCATCCCGACTAGGTGTTTCGCCTTGTTGTTGGGGTAGGAGACGCTGCGGATATATTCGAAGATGACTTCGGGGGTGGACGCTGCCATCACCTCGGCCGTCGGAAAATCTTCAAACAATGCCGGGGTTATCATATTTACCCGCTTGTCTGTACATTGGGCAGACAGGATCACGGCAATAAGCAACTGATAGGGGTTGTCGTAATGCAACTCCGTTTCTGCCACCGGTACGTTTTCGTTGAACCAGTTGAGCACACCTTTATATCGTTCCTCTTTTCTCATCTTTATTATTTCACGAAAGATAATACATTTTTTCCGACCAGCAAACCCAGAAATACGGCAATAAGTCCTAAAACATTGCTCGCCAGTATGTTTATGAATGCAAGTTTATAATCGCCGGTTTTCATCAGCGACATTGTATCGAGTGCAAACGAAGAAAAAGTGGTAAATCCGCCGAAAAGTCCGGTAAACAGGAATGCCCGTGTGTTGACGGAGAAGTTGTAACTTTCGGCCAGGCTCCAGCAAAAGCCGATCAGGAAAGAGCCTATTACGTTGACGGAAAGAATTCCGAAGGGAAAGGAGTATTGCAACAAACGCTGTACCCACATGGAAACTCCATAGCGTAATACAGTGCCGATTGCACCTCCTGTAATTAAAATTAAAACCTTTATCATATTATCCTCCTTTGTGTGTTTCCCCCGGGCTGGTTAAAGGCCCGGGGAAGATGGTAAATGATTTAGGCTTTCAATTTAATTGGCTGATTCGAATTGTTTCAGGAAACGAACATCGTTCTCTGAGAACATTCTAAGGTCTTTAACTTGGTATTTCAGGTTTGTGATACGTTCGATACCCATTCCCAGGGCGTAGCCAGTATAAACTTTACTGTCGATACCGCAACTTTCCAAAACATTCGGGTCTACCATACCGCAGCCGAGGATTTCTACCCAGCCGGTATGCTTACAGAATGCACATCCTTTGCCGCCGCAGAGGTTGCAGGAAATATCCATTTCCGCAGAAGGCTCCGTGAACGGGAAGTAGGAGGGGCGTAAACGTATTTTCGTTTCCGGGCCGAACATTTCTTTTGCAAAGAAAAGCAGGGCTTGTTTCAGGTCGGCAAATGAAACATTCTTATCGACGTACAGCGCTTCTACCTGGTGGAAGAAACAGTGTGCGCGGTAAGAGATCGCTTCATTGCGGTACACACGTCCCGGGCAAATGATACGGATGGGAGGCTGTTGAGTCTCCATCACGCGGGTCTGTACGGAGGATGTGTGTGTACGGAGTAAAACGTCCGGATTATGTTGTATGAAGAATGTATCCTGCATATCACGAGCAGGATGGTCTTCGGCAAAATTCAATGAAGAGAATACATGCCAGTCGTCTTCGATTTCGGGGCCTTCTGCGATGCTAAAGCCCAGACGTCCGAAGATGTCGCATATTTCCTTTTTAACAAGAGAAAGCGGGTGGCGTGTTCCCAGTTCAACGGGATAAGCCGTACGGGTCAGGTCGATATCATCGTTGCCTGTCTGCACGTTATCGAAACTCTCTTTCAGTTCGTTTATCCTGTTCTGAGTAGTTTCCTTCAGTTGGTTAAGGAACTGTCCTACTTCACGTTTCTGATCGGCCGCCACGTTGCGGAAATCATTCATCAGCGCGGAGATTTCTCCCTTTTTGCTGAGGTATTTGATGCGTAAAGCTTCCAGCTCTTCGGCATTTGCTGCCTTCATGTTCTCTACTTCTTGTAGCAGAGCCTTGATTTTATTGATCATTTCTAATCATATTTGTTTTCGACGTGCAAATTTAGTCCTTTCTTTTGGATACTGCAACCGATTGTAGCAGGTTTTTCAGGAAAAAAGATTGCTTCGGATGGAAAAGTTACTCTGATAGGAAAGAATGGTCAGTTTCAGGCTATCCCGGTGATTGTGCCATAGTAGTGGCACAATTGTGCACTAGGTATGGCATTTTTGTGCACTACGTGTGGCACAACTGTGCCATAAGCAATGCACAATTGCTTTATCCCTAATGGGGATCGATATCTGCTTCATGTAGAACCTGACCGATTGGTTAGAAATTGTAGGCCAGCCCCACGCCGAGTATCTCTTTGAACTGCACTTTTGCGCCGTGTTTGGTGCCGTTGTCGTCGAATGTTTTCACGTCGTTGTCGTATTTAAGCGTCGTGTTGAGCGTGGCGGAAAGGAATTTATTGATCTTCATGCTGATGAGCATATCCCAGTTGACGTCGATGTTGCCGAACTGGTTGCTGTAGGGGGTGAAGAAGTCGGCTGTCGTGATCAGGCTCACGTTTTCCATCACCGGCATTTCGGCACGGGCTTTAAGATAAGCGCCGCATTCGATCTTGAAACGGTCGCCCGGATCGACACCGAAGGCTCCGATCTCCGACAGGTAATCGTCTTCCACAAAGGTCATCTTGGCCGAAACGGGAGAGAGGTAGACCGAATAGTTGCTCTTCGGACGGTATTCCATACCCAGCGAAACGTTGGAGTAGGCCGGGGCGAAGAAGTTGGAGATATAATGCTCCTTGTCCGGGTAATTGTAACCTTTGGCGAACTGCGTGTTGAGGTCGCCCATCAGGGTGTAGAACCAGACATTGTTGGTCGAGTAGCCCAGCTGGGTGGAAAGTCCGATCTTGTCGGTGCTCTTGCGCATGCCCTGCGACTTGGTTTTCGTCAGTCCGTAGTCGAGTACGAGGTTGGTCACCCAAAGCCAGTTGCCGCTTTTATGTGTCAGCGAACCGTTGAGGTAAGCATTTCCGGCTACGGAGTTCTCGCCGCCGGCCGACCAGTTGGTCATCGCCGTTTGCGACAGGTTGAGGCCTGATACGCCTTTCAATACATATTTTCCTTCCTCATAGCCTTTGTCGTCGGTCTGAGCATATCCGATCGTTGCCAGTGCGGCAAATAATATCATGAATAATGTACGTTTCATTTTATCGTTTATTTTAGTTGTTTTAAATAGAGGGTACCCTATTATTTAAACATGTTTGGTTATATTTTGTTTAAACGTACATTTGTTTTGATTTCATTTAGCTCAGCAAAACCATGAGCAACG
This sequence comes from Parabacteroides sp. HGS0025, assembly GCF_000969845.1. Taxonomy (NCBI): domain Bacteria; kingdom Pseudomonadati; phylum Bacteroidota; class Bacteroidia; order Bacteroidales; family Tannerellaceae; genus Parabacteroides; species Parabacteroides sp. HGS0025. The sequence continues at coordinate 3,816,051 of NZ_KQ033902.1, read as the reverse complement.
GCATATAGTCTTTGAGTTCGACGCGGAGGATCTTCAGCGCTTGTGAGATGCGGTAGGCCACAGTTTTGGGCGAAACCCCCGTCCTTTCTGCAATCTCATTATAGGTAAGGTTGTCGAAACGGTTCATTTCGAACGCTCTTCTATAATCCTCCGGGAGCTCCCGGATCGCCTTGGCTGCCAAGGCGATCAACTCGTTTTCTATGTAAAAGTCGGGATCTTCAAACTGGTTTTCGAATTTGGCGAACAGCTTTTCATGCACCCGTTGCTTAATCTGGTTGTGGGTGATGTTATTCAGGCATTTGTTTTTCACCATCATAAAGAGCAATGATTTCAGCGACAGTTCGGGAACCAGCGAAGCACGGTTTTCCCAGAGCCACATCATTACTTCCTGTACGATTTCTTCTATCTCAGTTTCGGCTACATATTGGGAAGCGAAGGCGCACAGCCCCCGGTAATATTGCTTGTAGATCGTGTCGAAGGCGTGTTCGTCCCCCGTTTTTAAGAGATGTAAGGTTTGTTCATTTTCCGTAATCACAATAGCTAGTTTTTTTGTTTCGTACAAACATAGGCAATTATTTCCTTATTAAACAGGCAAAGCCCGGAATTTTTTTATGCTTCCGGGCTTTGAATTTGAATTAAATAACTATTTCTTAGCTTTCTTTCCCTGGTTGGCTACCGCTTCCATCAGCTTTTTGATTTCTTCGGGGTCACCCAGGAAATAATCTTTTACCAGGATGCCGTCGTCGTCGAATTCGAGCACGTAAGGCACTGCGGTGGGAAGGTTCAGATGCACGATGTCTTCGTCGGCTATATCGCGTACATATTTAATGATACCCCGCAGGCTGTTGCCGTGGGCGGTCACCAGGATCTGGTCGGACGTCTTGAGCGAAGGGAAGATAACCTCTTTCCAGTAGGGCAGGATGCGTTCTACGGTATCTTTCAGCGACTCCGTGCGCGGCAGCTCATCGTCGGGCACATTCTTATAACGGAGTTCAAAGCGCGGGTTGCGAGGGTCGTCCTCTCCGAGGGCATGCGGGGCCACATCGTAACTTCTGCGCCAGATGTGTACCTGTTCGTCGCCATACTTCTCGGCTGTCTCGCTCTTGTTGAGCCCCTGCAGGTCGCCGTAATGCTTTTCGTTGAGTCGCCAGCTTTTTTCAACTGGTATCCAGTCCTGATCCATCCGGTCGAGTACGTTATTTAAAGTTTTTACAGCACGTTTCAGATAAGAGGTATAGGCTTTGTCGAAAACGAACCCCTCTTTTCGCAGCAGGTCACCTGCCTTACGGGCTTCTTCTATTCCTTTTTCGGTGAGATCGACATCGGTCCAGCCGGTAAAACGGTTCTCCTTGTTCCAGGCACTTTCGCCGTGGCGGAGTAAAACAATCTTTTTCATAAACTTTTTTATTAGTGATAACTCTCTGTCTTATAGGATAACAACCGAACAAGCGGAAAAGATTTTGAATTTTTTCTAAAAATAATTGCATTTCTGTTTAGTAGGTTTATTCGCTGAATTGTATTAATATTAGAAGCAGAAGAATATGGAAACGATAAACGAGGAAATATTATTACAGTACATCGACGGAATGTTGACCGCAAATGACGCGGCAGCCGTGGAAGAGTGGCTGGCTGCTTCTCCCGAAAACGAGAAGTTGCTGGAGCAGCTTTATTTCACCCGTGAAGTGGTGAGCCGGGTACGCGTGATGCAGTCGGTCGACCCCGAACAATCGTTACGCCGTTTCAAAGCGCAAGTTCATAAGTTAGATAAGAAGGTTCGCCTTCGCCGGATGATTGGTTTAGCACAGCGGGTAGCCGCAGTTCTGTTTGTTCCGTTATTAGTTTTAGCTGCATTCTTCTGGATGCAGGGAGGTAAAAAGGAGGTGCGCATGGTTGAAGTGCGCACCAATCCGGGCGTCGTTTCGATGTTCAACCTGCCCGACGGTTCACGCGTTTGGCTGAGCTCGGCCAGCCAGTTGACGTATCCGTCCGACTTCGTGGCCGGTAGCCGCGAGGTGGAACTCGAAGGACAAGGCTATTTCGAAGTAACGCATAATGCTGCACAACCTTTTATCGTCCATGCCGGACAGGAGTATGAAGTGGAAGTGCTCGGAACAACTTTCAACGTCGCAGCGTATTCCGACGACGACCGGATCGAGACAACGCTGGTGGAAGGCTCCGTCAACGTACATGTAAAGACTGTCGGCGGACAGGAACTATCCCGCCGGATAAGGCCCCGCGAAAAGGCAACCTTCACCAAAACAACGAAAGAGCTTGAAGTGGAAACCGTTAATCCGGAACATGAAACAGCCTGGAAAGATGGCGAACTAATCTTCCGCAATCATCCGATGTCGCAGGTACTTAAGGTATTAAGCCGTCACTACCATGTGAAGTTCGAGGTGAAAGACTCCCTGGTACTGAAGTCGATCATTACAGCCAGGTTTAAAGATGAACAACTACCCCAGGTGATGGAATATCTCCGTCTGGCTTCGGGGATCAAATATACTATCCACAAAGTACCTGTAAACTCAACTCAAACGCAAGACATCCCGATAATAGAAATATCAAAATAATAAACTAGTATTAATTGTTAAATAATCTGATTGCCTATGGAATATACTTAGGAATTTCAACCGACGTGTGCTGTTTTGAACGACAGCCTTATATATCTATTGTTTAATTCATTAAAAAACACAAAGTTATGAAAACCAATTCATAAATACTTTGTAACCCTAAATAAGAACGATATGAGATACTCTTTATTAAAGAATTGCTCAGGATTAAGAAAATTACTGGGTATTTTCATCGCACTGGTAGCATGTGGTTACCTGAGTGCACAGCAGGTTTCCGGCGTAGTGACGGATGCAAATGATGGTTTCGGACTTCCGGGCGTAAGCGTTTTAGTACCCGGTACTACTAACGGTACAATCACCGACGTGGATGGTAACTATACACTTGATGTGGATGGTGGAAAAGATCTGCAATTCAGTTATATAGGATACGCAACGATTACGGTTGCCATCAACGGCAAGACTAAGATCGACGTAGAATTAAGTGAAGACACACAGAAAATAGACGAGGTAGTGGTTACCGCTTTGGGTATCAAGCGTGAAAAGAAAGCGCTGGGATATTCCATGCAGGAACTGAAAGGGGAGTCGCTTACCCAGACTCGCGATGCAAACGTGGCTAACGCCCTGGCTGGTAAAGTGGCCGGTTTGCAGATCAAACAGAACGGTACCGGTGTAGGCGGTTCTACCCGTATCGTGATTCGTGGTAACAACTCGATTGCCGGTAACAACCAGCCGTTGGTTGTAGTCGACGGTGTGCCTATCGACAACTTCAGCGGGGGTACCGACGACTTCTACGGTAACGGTAACGTGGACAAGGGTTCCGGTATGTCGGATATTTCGCCCGACGATATCGAAAGCATGTCTGTTCTGAAAGGCCCGGCCGCAGCTGCGCTGTATGGTAGCCGTGCCGGTAACGGCGTTGTGATGATCACAACCAAGAAAGGTTCGCAGTCGAAAGGCGTAGGCGTAAACTACAACCTGAACTTTACTGCCGAGAACCCGATGCAGACTCCTACTTTCCAGAACGTTTACGGACAGGGTGCTGCCGGTGCCTTTGATAATAATGTATATGGTAGCTGGGGCCCGAAGATGGACGGATCGACAAAGGACATGGCTTTAGGTTCATTCGGTTATGCTGCACGCGACAACAATTTGTATAAAGACTTCCTGCGTACCGGTACTTCCTGGACGAACAGTGTCGACATCAGCAAGAGCTCTGAAGATATTACTTTCCGTGCAGGTGTGACCCGCCTTGACAACAAAGGGGTAGTTCCTAACAGCGGCCTCGACCGCACCTCTATCAATTTGCGTTCTACCGCTAAATTGGCTAAATGGTTATCTGCCGACGTGAAAGTAAACTATATCAACCAGCATACCAATAACCGTATCAAGCTGGCTACCGACCCCGACAACATTTTCCTGAATTACCTGAGCATGCCGCGTAGTGTGGGCTTCTCCGATTATTCCGGTTATGAATCCAACAACTGGAAACGTGCCGATGGTAGTGCCGCCGGTTTCGTAGTGGATCACAAGACAAATGCGGAGAGCCCCTTCTGGTCTGCCTACCGTATGACTAACAACGATAAGAAAGACCGTTTGATTGGTTTCGCAGCTTTGGATTTTACATTTACAGATTGGTTGAGCTTGAAACTGCGTTCAGGTATGGATAACTATACCGTTCAGTATGAATGGGTTCGTGGAACAGGTACACCGTATTGGGAAACAAACGGTAGTATGCAGGCCAAATCCGAAAAATTCAACGAGATCAACTCCGACTTCCTGTTGACAGCCAAAGGTAACTGGGATCGTTTCGGTATCGTGGGTACAGTAGGTGGCAATATCATGTATCGCTCTACCGCTCTTTATACCGAGAACTCCGGCGAATTTATCATTCCCGATTTCCATGCTATCGCCAACGGTAAGACACATGGCGGCGAGTATGAAAAGACACGCAAACAGATCAATTCTGTCTATGCAACGGCTTCTATGTCATGGGACGATTACCTGTATCTGGATTTGACAGCCCGTAACGACTGGTCGTCTACCTTACCTAAAGACAATGCTTCTTATTTCTATCCGTCAGTGGGTGCAAGCTGGATCTTTACCCAGATGATCAATAAGATGGGTGGTAGCACAGGTTTCCTTACTTTCGGTAAACTGCGTGCTTCCTGGGCACAGGTAGGTAATGATACCGACGCATATATGTTGCGCGACTATTATAAGATCGGTTATGATATCAAGGGTGGTATCTTCAGCGCGAACAACGAAGATTGGATGGCTAATCCTAACCTGAAGAACGAAACGATCAACTCCTGGGAATTGGGTCTTGAACTGAAAGGTTTCAACAACCGCGTAGGTGTTGATCTGGCTTACTACAAGAAAAACTCAAAAGATCAGATCCTTAAGATCGATGTTCCTTCCGCAACCGGCTTTAAGAAGAAAATGATCAACGCTGGTAATATAGAGAATAGCGGTGTCGAGATCGCTCTTAACGCTACTCCGGTGATTACTGAAACAGGCTTTACCTGGGACACTCAGCTGAACTGGTCAAAAAATAAGAATAAGGTCGTTTCACTGACCAGCGATACGAAAGAGCAGATTTTAAGTGACCCTTCCGTTACCTTCCTGAAAATCGTGGCTCACGAAGGGGGTGCTTTTGGCGATATCTACGGATATGCTTACGAGCGTGACGATAATGGTAACATAATGGTCGGTGCCGACGGTGTGCCCTTGCGTTCAGAAGATATGGTGAAACTGGGTAACAACCAGCCGGACTGGCTGTTGGGATGGAACAACTCTTTCTCTTACAAGAACTTCTCTTTGAACTTCTTAATCGATATGCGTAAGGGTGGTGATGTATACATGGGATCTATCCGTCAGGGTTCAACCAATGGTTCGTTAGAAATGACACTCGACGGACGTGAAGACGGTATCGTTGTTCCGGGTGTACTGGCCGACGGTTCCAAGAATACACAGAATGTAAGTGCTGAAAAGTATTGGAACGGTATCTCCGGTATTACAGAAGCCTGGATGTATGATGCAACCAATATCCGCCTGCGCGAGCTGAGCCTGGGTTACAGCGTGCCGAAGTCAATGCTTTCAAAGACTCCGTTCACAGCATTAAAGCTTAGCTTCGTTGCCCGCAACCTGTTTATGATCTACAGTAAGACCAAAGGGTTCGATCCGGAAGCAGCTTATACTTCAGGTAATGCACAAGGTATTGAATACGGTTCTATGCCGACGATGCGTAGTTTAGGTTTCAACCTGAATGTGGCTTTCTAAAATCTACTAATCTAAAAAAGAATTGTTATGAAAAATGTTAAGATATTAGCTGCTTGTTCACTTCTTTTACTGGGCGTGTCCAGTTGTGATCTGACGGGGTTGAACGAGAACCCAAACAAGCCGTCCAACGATGTCGATTATAATATGAACGAGCCGCGTCTGCTCGGTACCGTCCGTGGAGGTAAAATCATAGACGGTGATGTTGAACAGCGTTTAAAAGCCTTGCAGGTTGACCTGTATTCTCAGATGCTGGTCGATGGAGGCGGTTGGTCGACAGCCAACTATGTTCAGAACGATGGGTGGAACCTGGTTATCTGGGAACAATACCTCAAACAGCTCGCTTCCCTGAATATTGTGATCCGCGACCTTTCGGCCCGTGAAGATGCCGACAGTTATGCAAATACAATAGCCTTTGCACGTATCTGGCGTGTGTATGTACACTCGATGGCTTCCGACCTGTTCGGCCCGATGCCTTTCCCGAAACCGTCCGACGACGCCGAGGCTAACCCGCCTTACCGTGAGATGGAGGATATCTATACAGAGTATTTCGCCGAACTCGACGAAGCTCCGAAGATGTTCACTTCCGGTGCAAAGAGTATTTTCACGGATAAGAGCAACGATATCGTATACCAGTGCGACAATGAGGCCTGGAAGCGTTTCGCCAATTCACTTCGCCTGCGTCTGGCTCTCCGCGTTTCCGAAGTAGCTCCCGACGTTTGTAAGGCACAAGCTCAGGCAGCGATCAATGCCGACGGTGGCCTGATCAGCAGCTCCCGCCAGAACGCCTACATGCCTCCGAAGGCTGACGGCTCATGGGGACAGGATTACAACTACGTGATGTTCCAGATCACCTGGGGCGGCCCGTTGAGTATGTCGAAATCGTTTGAGAAACTGGTTACTAACATCGGTGGTGTTGCATGGCCTGACGGCGTTGAAAATACGACTCCGACACTGAACGGTGATCCGGCAATTCCGGTATCTTCCGTTCATCCGGCTAAGGTCGACCCGCGTGCCCCGAAAATTTTCCAGCCTTCTATCACAGGCGGTAACTGGCAAGGTCTGCCGTATGGTGCCCGTTCGGAAGAACAGAACAAGGGCGAGTACGTGGTGAAGAACTACGCCGAACTGGGTTACCTGGTGAAAGACGGTGGCAAATACAACTCACGCCCGTACGACGTATTCCTTTACGAAGAAGTATGTTTCCTGAAAGCTGAATTGTTTGCCCGTGGTATTCTGTCGGGCGATGCCAAGCACGAATATGAAGAAGGTGTAAGGTCATCCTTCGAAAAATGGGGTGTAGGTAGTGAAGCCGATGCATACCTGGCCTCTACGGAAAAGAACCTGGCCGGAACAAGTGCCAAATATGACGATCAGTCCGGAGCTGGCAACACCGCTCTTGAAAAGATCATCACTCAGAAATACATTGCCGGTACTCCCGATTTGTCCTGGGAAGGTTGGAGCGACAAACGCCGCCTGAACCTGCCGCGCCTGGATGTAGCTATCTACCGTGATGAAACCGTTTACGGAGGTTATTCGAAAGATATCAAGGATCCGAAGAACTTCATCAAACGTATCAAGTATCCGGTAAAGGAAAGTCTGGTAAACAAGGATGAATATAATAGAGGTGTCCAGATGTTGGGTGGTAAGGACAACGTTGCAGCCAACCTATGGTGGGACAAAAATGCAAACTACTGTACCTCTGCCGAATAAATCCGGTTGGACATGTTTTGAAATTATTTCAACATAATTAATAGTAAGCTCACCTGAAGTGCTCTTTCTGTGAAGATGGGGCCTTCAGGTGAGTTTTTTTATGGGCTGAAGTTGTATTTGTGTAATAATTGCGTACATTTACCCGAAATAAGATCTGATTATAAAGCATGATAAATAACGTTACTATGAAAATTTACCTCTTAATGTTGGGGTTGCTTTTGTGTGTCGGGGTCAAAGCACAGGTAGTCCGGGACGACCTGATTGTGCTTAAAACCGATATATCCGGGAAAACGCTGGCGCAGATATTGGACATGATCGAGCAACAAACCCCTTATTCCTTTATATATGACGCGCAGGTGATTGACCTTTCTGTTCCCGTCCGCGACAACTGGGAAGGTAAAACCCTGTTCGATCTCTTATATCTTTTATTTAAAGACACCGATATCGCCTACACGGTCGTTAACAAACAAATCATATTGAACCACCGCGAAGATGTGATCCGTATGCAGCAAAACGCTCCCCGCCGGGTAACAGGCACCGTAAAGGATAAAAGCGGTGAGCCGGTTATAGGTGCCAACGTCCTGATCAAAGGCACGAGCCAAGGCACTGTGACCGATCCAGACGGCCGTTTCACGCTCTATCTGCCGCCCAAGGCTACTCTCCAGGTGTCGTATATCGGCTATCTTCCGCAGAAAATCCAGTATGATGGAGAGAAAACCCTTCAGATCCAACTTGCGGAAGACTCCCAGCAGTTGGGTGAAGTGGTCGTTACCGCCCTCGGGCTTCATAAGCAGGAGGCCTCCCTTCCATACGCTACCCAATTGGTGGCCGGTGATGAGTTGGTGAGGGCGAAAGACCTGAATTTCATTCAGACGCTGGCTGGGAAAACCGCCGGTGTACAGATCAACCGCACCTCTTTCGGACTGGGTAGCTCGGCAAGAGTTATCATCCGTGGTTACCGGTCTGTGTCGGGAAACAACCAGCCTTTGTATGTGATTGACGGCGTCCCGATGCTGAACAGCAGCAACGAACAGGCCGTATCCGCCATCGGTGGCACGGCGGATGCCGGAAACCGCGACGGTGGCGACGGTATCTCCAACCTCAATCCCGACGATATCGAGAGTATAAGTATCCTCAAAGGTGCATCGGCTGCCGCTTTATATGGATCGCAGGCCGCTAATGGCGTGATCTTGATCACTACCCGGAAGGGACAGGAGGATGTGCAGCGCGTCACCTTCTCGTCGAGCCTGACGGTCGACCATGCCGTGAGTCTCCCCCGGTTCCAGAACGACTACGGCATGGATCGCGAAACAAAGACCAGCTGGGGTGCGAAAACCGCCTTGCCTCGTTACGACAACGTGGGCGACTTCTTTCGCAACGGCCTGACCGCTATCAACTCCCTGTCGTTCACAACCGGCAACGAGAAGATGCAGAGTTATTTCTCTTATGCCAACACTTCGGCCCGGGGCATCGTCGAACACAACAAGATGCAGAAGCATAACCTCAACTTTCGCGAAACCGCCAGCTTCTTCGACGACTACCTCAAACTCGATGCCAACGTCAATCTGATGACACAGAGCATCAAGGATCGTCCGGCTTCGGGCGGTTACTACATGAATCCCCTGGTGGGACTTTACCGGTTCCCGCGAGGCGAAGACATCAACGAGTACCGTACCCGTTTCGAAACCTTCAACGAGCGACGCAACCTGATGGAACAAAACTGGTACACCGATGGCGAGCTCGACATGGAGCAGAACCCATACTGGCTCACCAACCGCATCAAGAGCGACGACAAACGTACCCGCGTCATCGCTTCCCTCACGGCATCCCTGAAGATTACGGACTGGCTGAATTTACAGGCTCGCGGTACGGCCGACTACGCACACGATACATTCGAACAGAAAATGTATGCCTCTACCGCTCCGGCCCTAGCGGGAGCGAACGGTCGTTACATCAACCTCAATTATACGGAAAACCTTTACTATGGCGACGTGATGGCGATGGTGAATAAGAAATGGGACGACATCACCCTGACGGGAGCCCTCGGGGGAAGCATCAACAGCCGGATAGTCAATTCGTTGAGGCTCGACTCGAAAACGGCTTCGCTCTACTACCCGAACCTTTTCACGGTGGCCAACATCATCATGTCGACCGCCGCCTATATCAACCAACAGATCAATGAAAAGCGCGTCATCCAGTCGGTTTTCGCCACCGCGCAGCTGGGCTGGAAGGAAAGCCTGTACATTGACCTGACCGCCCGCAACGACTGGTCGTCAACGTTGGCCTACACCCGCTACAAAAGTTTCTTCTACCCTTCGGTGGGGCTCTCGTGGGTACTCAACAATTCGCTTGCGATGCCGGAATGGGTCAACTACGGCAAGTTGCGGAGTTCGTGGAGTAAGGTGGGCAACGACCTACCCCTGTTCCTCAGTAACCCCATCGCCGGAAGCAACGACCAGATCATAGCCGGGGGGGCGATCCAGACAAATACCGGAGCACCTTTCGACGAGCTGAAGCCCGAAATGAGCACTTCCTGGGAGGTCGGTACGGAATGGAAATTCTTCAATTACCGGGTCGACTTCGACTTTACCTATTATAAAACCAACACGAAGAACCAACTCTTCACGCTGCCTTCATCCGCCGGTGCGACCTATAAGTACTACTATGTCAACGCCGGGAATATCCAGAACCAGGGTATCGAAGCCAGCCTGGGCGTCACGCCGGTGCTGACAAACGATTTCCAGTGGAAGACCTTACTCAACTTTTCGACCAACCGCAACAAGGTGATCGCGCTTCATCCCGACCTGAAAACCTTTATTTATGGTGACGAGGGCTTCTCGTCCTCTTACTCCATGCGCCTGGTCGAAGGCGGCTCGATGGGCGACATCTACGGAAAGGCTTTCAAGCGCGACGCGAACGGCCGGATCGTCTACACCAAGGATGTGGATGGCGACCAGGTACCCGTGGTGATCGGCTCGGGCAACACAGAGAAGGTGGGCAACAGCAACCCCGACTTTATGCTCGGCTGGGGCAATTCGCTTAGCTATAAGGGGTTCAACCTCTATTTTCTGATCGATGGACGTTTCGGTGGTGATGTGCTGTCGCAAACACAGGCCGATATGGATCAGAAAGGCGTCAGCTGGGAGTCGGGCGAGGCGCGTAATGCAGGCTATGTCGATCTCGAAGGTACCCACCTCGACCCGTCGAAGTTCTATACCATCGTGAGTGGCCGTAACGGTTGTTCCGAATACTATATGTATAGCGCCACGAACATCCGCCTGCGCGAGCTTTCGCTGGGCTATACGTTCCCGGAGAAGCTGATGGAAAAGTCGAAGCTGTTGCGCGGAGTGCAGCTCTCGTTCGTTGGCCGCAACCTGTTCTTCTTGCATAAATCGGCACCGTTCGACCCCGATGCAGTGCTTTCTACGAAGAATGATAATCAGGGCGTGGACGTGTTCGGTATGCCGACCACCCGCAGCCTGGGACTGAATGTTAAACTTACTTTCTAACGGTGACAGATGAAGATGAAAAAGTGCACAAGATATATCGCCTTTGCCCTGCTGCCCTGTCTGCTGGGCATGGTTTCCTGTACGGGTAGTTTCGAGTCGTATAATACAGACGATACCGGCTTTCCGGATGGGTTGAAGGAACAGGAATTCAATAAATACGGCCTTCCGCTGAAAGTTGTCCAGCAGGGAATCTATTTCAACTACGACTGGGGTGGGGGAAAGAACTGGACGTTCCAGGTAATGCAGAACCTCGGTGCGGATATGTTCGCGGGCTATTTCCACGATTTCAATCCCTTCATCGAGGGACGGGGCAACACCATCTACAACATGCAGGACGGTTGGAACGGTTCCTTTTGGGAAAACACCTACGGTTTCATCCTACCCGAAGTGTTGAAGGCGCAGGAACTGACCGAAAAAAAGTATGCCTCCTTTTTCGGAATAGCATGCATCCTGAAAGTGGAAAGCATGCACCGTGTTTCGGATTTGTATGGGCCCATTATCTACACGGACTTCGGGTCGAAGACCGGATCGAAGCCCGATACCCAGCCGAAGGCTTACCGCGCTTTCTTCAAAGATCTTGATACCGGTATCGAAATGATCCGCCAGTATATGGCTGAACATCCGGAAGTGGAGAACTTTGCCAAGTTCGATATCCTTATGCCTGTGGGGAAACGTACTTATGCCGAGTGGATCCGTTTTGCCAATTCCCTGCGTCTCCGCCTGGCTGTCCGTATTGCGATGGCCGACCCGCAGCTGGCCGCTTCCGAAGCCCGTAAAGCTCTGTCCGACGCGGGAGGATTGTTGGAGGAGGACGACGATATCGTTGCCGTCTCGGCCAACGGTAGCGGCTACTATAATCCGCTGGGAGAGATCAACGTAGCTTGGGGCGAAGCGATCATGAATGCCAATATGGAGTCGTATTTGACGGGGTATCAGGATCCCCGCCTGCCGAGATATTTCTCCAGGGCCGTCGGTGGTAAAGGTATTGAACTCTTTCCGGTGGACGGTACCTATAAGGGTATTCGCCAGGGAACGGGGTTCAACCATAAGAATTATAGCGGGCATTCAAAAACGACGATTACCCAGTCGACCAATGCCGTGCTGATGACTGCTGCCGAGGTTTGGTTCCTCCGTGCCGAGGCTGCCTTGCGGAAATGGTCGACGGAGAACGTGCAGTGGTGCTACGAGAATGGCATCCGGGCTTCCTTTGCGCAGTGGAGTGCAGGCGATGTCGTGCCATATCTTCAGAATACCCGTACGCCGGTTGCGTATAAGGATGCTTTCAATGCTGCCTTCGACGTGCAGCCCGTGAGCCGGGTTACTCCGGCCTGGGACGAAACGGCTTCCCCCGAAGTGAAACTCGAAAAGATCATCACCCAGAAATGGATCGCCTGTTATCCCGAAGGCTGCGAAGCCTGGGCCGAACAGCGTCGTACGGGCTATCCGCGTCTCTTTCCCGTCCTGGTGAACGATAGCCAGGGAACGGTCGATACCGCCCTGGGCCCTCGTCGTTTCAATTTCTTCGTCGGTATCAAGACCGCCAACCCGGAGCAGTACAACGCCCTGGTCGAAGCCCTTGGAGGCCCCGATAATTGCGGTACCCGGTTGTGGTGGGATACGGGAAGGAATTTCTGATGTTATTTCTTATTCGATATTCTTGCGTATCTTGGTCAGATACCCTTTCATCGCTTCCGAATCCTTGTCTTTGATAATTTCCTGCAGGATATTCAGTTCTTCCTGTATGCGGGAAATCTGTTTCGGGGTACGCGGGTTGAAGAGTATTTCCGTCAATAGATAATCATCTTCAGACAGCAAACCGCGGGCAATCTTCATATGGCGTTTGAATGTCGTACCCGGAGCATCCTGATGCTTCATGATGGCAGCAAATACCATTGTTGAAGCGAACGGAATACCTAAAGAATAGGCAACCACCTTGTCATGTTCCTCAAATGTATATTCGCGGATATTCAGACGCAGGGCGGAATAGATATCTTTGAAGAATATCTTTCCCAGGTGATCCCCTTCCGATATGATGATCGTATTCTCTTTTTCCAGGCTACCCAGATTGGCGAATGTCGGGCCGAACATCGGGTGAGTGGAAACATACGGGAAACCACAGGTTTCGTAAAACTCTTTCAGATGGGTCTTTACGGATGCTATGTCTGAAATGATACAGTATGGCTGCAGGTAAGGCAAAACTGCCTTGAATGCTTCAATCGTGTAATTCAATGTTACGCAATTGATAACAAGTTCGGGGGCAAACCCTGCAACCTCTTCCGGTTTCTGCAGGCGAAGGGCATTGTAGATGAAACGCATCCGCTTCGGATCGTTTTCCAATACAGCCACTTCATGGTCAAAACTCAGCAGGTCGGTGAAGAAAGAACCCATCTTTCCGGCACCTAATATTAATATTTTCATTGTCTTATTCTTTTTGTCTATAATTTACGCTACCCGTCAACGGGAGGTGACGGGTAACGTCTGGCCTCGTTGACGACAACCGTCAACGAGGGGTGACGGCTGCCGTCTCTTACCGCCGATGAAAACTGCTATTATTCATTCATGATGATCATCTGCTGGCGAACAGATTCTTCATGTATCTCTTTCAATATCTCCTTTACAAAATCAACATTCAGTTCCATCGTCTGCCCCATATCCGAACGTTTTTCCAGGATTTCGCTGTAACGCGGTGACTGGAGGATGGGCATGTTATGTTCTTTCTTATACACACCGATCTCGCGGGAGATGCGCATACGTTTAGCCAACAGTTCGAGTAGTTGTTCGTCGATGCCGTCGATCTGGCGGCGTAGTTCGGCCAGGTTTTCGGTAGTCTGTGTCTCGTTACGGATAACCAACAGGTTGACAACATAATCGAGTACATCCGGTGTGATCTGCTGTGAAGCGTCGCTCCAGGCACAATCCGGACAAGGATGCGACTCGATCATCAAACCGTCGAAGCTCAAATCCATCGCCTGCTGTGACAGCGGAGCTATCAGTTCGCGCTTACCACCGATATGGCTGGGATCGCAGAAAATCGGCAGGTTTGGCATACGGCGGCGCAGTTCGATAGGGATGTGCCACAACGGTAGGTTACGGTACATCTTCTTGTCGTAAGAGCTGAAACCGCGGTGGATGGCACCCAGACGACGGATACCTGCACCATACAGACGTTCGAAAGCACCGATCCATAACTCCAGGTCAGGGTTTACCGGGTTCTTGATCAGGACAGGTATATCCACGCCTTTCAAAGCGTCTGCAATTTCCTGTACGGCGAACGGGTTGACAGTGGTACGTGCACCGATCCACAGAATATCGATCCCGGCTTTCAATGCTTCGAATACATGGTCTTTTGTTGCCACTTCGGTAGCTACATACATGCCTGTTTCTTTCTTTACACGTTTCAACCACTGCAAGCCTTCAGCTCCGATACCTTCGAAGCCACCCGGTTTCGTGCGGGGTTTCCAGATTCCGGCACGGAATATTTTAACGCCTTTGGATGCCAGCTGGGTAGCCGCTTCCATTACTTGCTCTTCTGTTTCGGCACTACAAGGGCCTGAGATGATGATAGGACGCTGAGGGTCTACACCGGGTAATAAGATTGATTCTAATTCCATTTCCATGATGATATTCTATTTTATTATTTTTGTTATTCTGTTTAATGCTTCCTGTAATGCTTCGTTCTTGCAGCAAAGTGAGATACGGATGTAACGTTCGCCGCAGCTTCCGAAGATAAATCCGGGGGTGATGAATACGTTGGCTTCATACAACACTTTGTTTGCCAGCGCTTCGCTGCCTTCCGCTTCTGCCGGGATCTTTCCCCAGAGGAACATTCCTACCTGGTTGTCGTCGTATTCGCATCCCAGCGTGTGCATGATCTGTCCGGCCAGGTCGCGGCGGCTGCGATAGGTACGGTTCATGTTGTCGTACCATTCTTTCGGCGCTTTCAACGCTTCAACGGCTGCATGCTGCATCGGTTTGAACTGGCCGGAGTCGATGTTGCTCTTTACTTTCAGTATCCATTGGACGAACTGTGCGTTCGAGGCCAACATCGCCATACGCCAACCCGGCATATTGTGCGCTTTACTCATCGAATTCATTTCGATACAGATATCTTTGGCTCCCGGAACACTCAGGATGCTTAACGGCTGATCGTTCAGGATGAAGCTGTAAGGGTTATCGTTACAGATGATGATACCGTGTTTGCGTCCGAAGGCAACCAGCTTTTCAAAAAGCTCCATGCTGGCGTTCGCGCCGGTCGGCATGTTCGGGTAATTGACCCACATCAGCTTTACGCCAGAGAGATCCGTCTTTTCCAATGCTTCGAAATCCGGTTGCCATCCCAGCTCTTCTTTCAGTTCGTAGGAGATCAGGTTGGCCTGTACCAGTTTGCTGACAGAGCTATAAGTAGGATAACCGGGATTGGGAACCAATACGCCATCTCCGGGATTCAGAAATGCTAGCGAGATATGCAAAATTCCTTCCTTGGAACCGATCAGCGGCTGTATCTCTGTCTTCGGATCCAGTTCGACTCCATACCATGTCTGATACCAGTCGGCGAAACCTTTACGCAGTTCGGGGATACCCACATACGGCTGGTAACCATGCTCATTCGCATTATGTGCATGTTCGCACAAGGTCTCGATGGTCTGTTCCGAAGGGGGCAGATCGGGGCTACCTACGCCCAGACTGATCACATTCTTGCCTGCGGCATTCATTTCGGCTACCTCTTTCAGTTTCTTTGAGAAGTAGTATTCCTGTACGCTGCCTACACGGTCAGCGGGTGTGATGTTACACACTTTGTTTTCCTTCTGCATATTCGCCTAAAATTTTTAAGTCCTTTGTTAATGGTATGATTGCATCCAATGCCTGTCTGTATCTTGTATAATCAGTAAATGTAAGGTCGATATAGAACAGATATTCCCATTCGCGGCCGATGATCGGCAACGATTGTATTTTAGAAAGATTCATGTCGTAGAAAGAAAGAATAGAGAGAACTTTGGAGAGACTGCCGGAGGTGTGAGGGAGAGCGAATACCAGTGAAGATTTGTTGACGTCTGACTTCTCAAGAAGATCTTCAGCTGTCCAGCGGTCTGCTATGGCAAGGAAGCGGGTGAAGTTGCGTTTGTTGGTTTCTATCCCTTCGGCCAGTATTTCCATCTTGTAGATCTGGGCGGCCAGTTTCCCGCAGATAGCAGCATGTCCTTCGAGCTTATTCTCGGCAATCCATCGGGCACTCATCGCGGTATCTTCTTTTTCCACCACTTTGGCATTCGGCAAGGTATCGAGGAAGTCGGTACATTGCATCAGTGCGATGGGGTGGGAGTTGACTTCCGTGACATCGTGTATCGACGTTCCCGGCAGCGCAACCAACGAATGCGAAATGCGTAGTTTGTATTCGCCGATCACCCGCAGACCGCTTTCGCGGATCAGTTCATGATTCTGCAGCAAGCTTCCTGCAATGGTATTCTCGATGGCCATCAGTCCTAACAAAGACGGGTCTTTCTTTATGGCTGAAATAACATCTCTGAATGTATTGCATCCAACAATTTCAATATCTTCACCTTCATAGAAGCTACGGGCGGCGATGTCGTGATACGAACCGGCTATTCCCTGAATTGCTACTTTCTTTTTCATCTTTCTAATTTATTGTCACAAAAAAAGTCCCACCGAAACCGGCAGGACTTTATATTATTTATTGATACATTTCTATCATCAACGCTTTACATACAAATTCCTGCCTTCACTCTGCTAAAGTAAAAGTAATAAAAGAAATATGTAAAGCTAAATCGATTCATTTGTTTCGTTTGTTTTTAAATACGCAGCAAAAGTAACGCTTTTTTGGAAACTACAAGCAAAAAGTGATAATATTTTTCGTCATGCAGTAAAAATAATGTTTAGACGACCTTTAATCCGGCCTGTAACGTCAGCATTTCTTTAGGCACAGACTTTTTGATACTCTCTATCAGCATACCGGCAATGGTATGACGGATAAAGTCTTTGCGGGTGATCCATACGATTTCGCGTGCCGGTTTGGGGATGGCGAAAGGACGTACCAGCTTCTTTTGTTCTTCGCTGAGTTGCAGGGTGGCCAGTTCGGGAATAAAAGTGACTCCGTTGCCGCTTTCAACCATGCGCATGAATGTTTCCAGACTTCCCAGGCGATAGGCGGCCTGGCGTAGTTTCACTTTCTCCATCTGGCAGAAACGCATCAACTGGTCGCGGAAGCAGTGTCCTTCATCCAGTAGCCAGAGATGTTCGTCGCTGATATCGGCTGTGCGGATCAGCTCTTTTTTGAATACGGGATCATTCTCGGCTACGTAACCGAAGAATTGTTCGTAATATAATGTATCTCCCTGAAGCTGCGCTTCCGATGGCTGGTTGGCTATGATGGCGGCATCGATCTCACCATTCAATATGGCAGCCATTGTGGGAGCCGTTTTCATTTCCAGGATACGGATATCCAGATCCGGATGTTTTTCCGATAGCTGCTGGAAGAAACGGGGAAGCAGGTAAGGGGCGATGGTCGGCAGGACTGCCAGGCGGAAAGTCCCTTTCAACGATTGTTCCTCTTCATTCACGATATCCTTGATCAGGGAAGCCTGATATAGAACGGTACGTGCCTGGTCAATCACTTTGCGTCCGGCCGGGGTAGGGCAGACGGGTTGCATGTTGCGGTCGAATAATTTGATACCCAGTTCGTCTTCCAGCTTTTGAATCATCATGCTGAGGGTAGGTTGTGTTACTCTGCAGTGCTCTGCTGCTTTTGCGAAATGGCGATAGGTGTCTACTGCCAGAATGTACTCGAGTTGTTGTATATTCATACTACTTTAGTTTTTTTTGTTCATAAAATCTTTCGGTAAAACTCCGAATTGTTTCTGGAAACATTTGGAGAAATAAGAAGGGTTGTTGAAACCAACCTGGTAACATATTTCGTTGATGCGATATTTCTGTGTTGCTAACAGCTCGGCGGCTTTTTTCAGACGAACCAGCTGTATCAGTTCGTTCGGGGTCATTTCCACCAGCGTCTTTATTTTGGCGAACAGGCCGGATCGGCTGATACATAATTGTTCTGCCAGCAAATCGATGGAGAAGTCTACATTCGAAATATTCTTTTCGATGATCTCGTTCATCTTCGAAAGGAATTCTTCGTCTGCTTTATTGACGGCTACACTATCCAGGGGAACGAACGGCATTTCGGAGAACTTTTTCCGAAGCTTCTTCCGCGACTCGAGCAGATTCTCGATCTGGGCGCGCAGCACCTGTGTGGAAAATGGTTTTTCTATGTAGGCATCGGCTCCGGACTTTATGCCGGCAACCTTTGATGTATTGTCGGTCTTGGCTGTCAGCAAGACCAATGGGATGTGACTGTACGAGAGGTTTTCCTTCACTTCTTTCGCAAAGGTGAAACCATCCATTACCGGCATCATCACATCGCTGATAATCAGATCGGCAGGTTGTTTCTTCAGTTGTTCAAGTCCTTCCTGCCCATTCCCGGCCAATAGTATATTATATGTATCCATGAAGCTGTCGTGGAGGAAGCTTCGCATATCCGTATTGTCTTCTACAATTAGTAGAGTAGGGCGGATGGAAGAGGTGGCGGATTGCCTGGTGGCATCTTCTGCGGTGTATGGTTCTTCGTCGGGAACCGTACAAGCCGTTACCAGATTATTTTTCTTTGCTACGGTTGGAAGGGCGTTCTGCTGTACCAATGGGATTGTAACAATAAATGTAGTGCCTTGATTTGTCCCACTTTCTACTTCGATCCTGCCGTGGTGGGCATCCACCAGCAGTTTGGCCAGTGAAAGTCCGAGTCCCGTACCCGGTCTATGGCTTTGGGCAACCTGGTAGAAAGGAAGGAATATATTTTTTAGTTCTTGTTCGGATATTCCCCGGCCGTCATCGCTTACTCTGACGACAACGAACCGGTTGTTTGTTTCGCAGGTCATTGTTATTTTCCTGTCTGCATATTTGGTCGCATTGGTCAGCAGGTTGCTGATTACCTTGGTGATCGCTTCTGGATCGACGATAGCTGTAATTTCTTTGTCCGGCATTCCAAAAGAGAAAACAATCCCTTTCTGTTCGATCATCGGCTTGAAACGATCGTACAGGTTCAGGAGCAGTTCGTATATGTTTTGTTCGGAGAAATTGATCACAAACGCGCCTTGCTCCGCTTTCCGGAAATCCAGTAACTGGTTGACCAGCGACAGAAGCCGTTGGCTGTTCCGGTCGATTATCTTCAGGGCATCCTGGATTGTCGCAGGAAGTGTGGACGAAGCTTCCATTATCTTTTCCAGCGGGCCGATGATCAGCGACACGGGGGTTCGTATTTCGTGGGCGATCAATGTAAAGAAATTGATCTTTGCGTCATGCAGCTCTTTTTCTTTTTCTACACTTAGCTGAAGCATTCGGGCCTTATGACGTTTCTCCGTCCGCAGTTTCATGGCATATATAATGTAGCAGATCAATCCTATGATAGAGATGATATAGAGGAAATAGGCGAAAGTGGTACGCCAGAAAGGGGGATGAATAACGATATCTACAGTTGTAGCTTCTTCGTTCCATATCCCGTCGTTGTTGGAACCCATTACATGGAACTTATATTTGCCGGCCGGCAAGTTGGTATAAGTCGCTTTTCGCTGGTTGCCGACAAAATTCCAGTCTTTGTCGAAGCCTTCCAGTTTGTATTTGTACTGGTTTTTTGCCGGTACGCTATAACTCAGACTGACATATTCGATACTGAATACATTATATTTATAGGAGAGTTCGATTTCTTTGATGCTGGTTGTCGATTGGGGCAGGAGGCTCTCATTTCCTATCTTAACATCTTTGTTGAATACCTGCAGGTTGGTAATAACTACCGGCGGTATATAAGCGTTGAGGGAGATCGTCCGGGTATCGAGTTCGCAGAAACCGTTGGTCGTTCCCAGGTATAGAAGTCCGGAGGAGGCCAGTAAAACGGCATTGACTCCATACTGGTCGCTCTGTAAACCATCGCTTTTAAAGAAAATCCGTTGCTCTCCGGTGTCAGGACAATAAGAGATAAGACCGTTTATCGTGCTGATCCATAAATATCCCTGATTAAAAACAATACCGGTTACGGCAGCCTGTGAAATGCTCAGCGGTACGCGGATAAAGTTACCGGTTGTTTTGTCGTACCGGCAAATCCCGTTATCGGTACCCACCCATAATTGTTGTTTGTCATCCAGGCAAAGGCTATTTATCTGGTTGGTTGATAATGTGTTTTTATCATCCGGGCTGAATGTGTATTGTTTCCATTCTTCTTGTCCCGGCTTAAAACTGTAAAGTCCTTTGCCCAATGTCGCAAACCAGATATTGTCGTCGGTGTCCTGCAATATGCAACTGGTCGTAGTTCCGGTTTCTTTGGCATTGATGAAACTGTCGTTTTTACGGTCATAACGTATGATATTCTGCATTGTTCCGAGCCAGATATTGCTTTGTTTATCTTTGTAGATAGAATAAACACTACTCATATCTGCCGGGATCTTATCGGACAAGCCGGCCGGGTATTGGGTGAATTTGCCGGTACGGGTATTCAGTATGTTCAGGTTGCCGGAATATGTTCCGATCCATAAGTTATCATTATCCAGGAATAAAGCATGGATATTATGATATGACAGGCTATTACGGCTGGGATCCGGCAGATAGTTCCTGAATGTCTTGTTTTGCGTATTGAAATAACTCAGGCCGCCGTCATCCGAACCGATCCAGATATTTCCGTCCGGATCTTCGCAGAAACAACTGATGATATTTCCACCGACGGAATTGCTGTAGTCGGAGTGAGTATATCCGTTGATCATACCTTTTATCGGGGCGGCGTAGTTCACACCACCATAATAAGTGCCGACCCATACACCACCTTCCCGGTCTTTGTAGATCGGATAGATGAATTTATTCGAGAGGCTGCTGTTCTTTAATTCGGTGGCCGTCATGACTTCTGCTTTTCCTGTTTTTGTGTCGAAGTAAGCGAGTCCGTCGTCTGAGCCGATCAAGAGGATGCCTGGTTGATACTCGGCTATATAATGGACATGAGAAATGCCGTTCGGTGTTCCCGGAGCTAGATATGATTGCATTTGCAAGCTCTTCTTATCAAGCCGGCAGATGCCGTGATTCCAGGTTCCTATCCATAGGTTATTCTCATCGCCATCTTCAATTGCATAGATTCGCAGGTCACACGGTTCCCCGTTCCTCTTTGTTATCTGGTAAGTGATGAATCGGTCGTGATCCCGGTCATAGCAGCTTATAGCTCCTTTGTTTTGTTGCGGGGCAACCCATATCGATCCCTGATTGTCGATATGTAAATAGAAAATTGTATTTGAACTCAGCGTATTCCCGTCACCCGGGACAGATATATATTGCTTTAGTTGCTGTGTCTGTTTGTTATAACAGAATACACCTTGTCCTAATGTGGCAAACCAGATATCTCCGTCGGATGCTTCTGCGATAGCTGTGATATTACTCTTGATATTGACCCCTTCGTCTGTTTGGACTGCAAAATACTTGAATTGTTCGAGTTCTGGGTTATAGATATAAAGTCCTTCATCCGTACCTACCCAGAATGTTTTATCAGAATCTTCCAATAAGGAATAAATATAGTTGTTGCCGATAGAAGTGGAGTCTCCGACAATGTTTTTGAATATCTTAAAATTATAACCGTCAAATCTGTTCAGCCCGTTTTCCGTACCAAACCACATGAATCCCTGGCTATCCTGCGTGATACTGCGGACTGTATTGGAAGACAATCCATTTTCAACCTCGTAATGGATGAACCTGAATTGTTCCGCATAAATCCATTGGCAGGATAACAGGAAAACAATGATAATATTAATATATCGGACTTTAGATAGTGCTTTCATGTTATTATCGGAGATATACTATAGGGTACAAAGGTAGAAAATATATAGAATATCCGGGCAGTGCAGGTAAAAATTACACTATTCCGGAACTTCAGTCAGGCAATCTGTTCATAGAAAAGCAATAGAATCTGTCCAATAAAATAACAAAATAGTCTACTGGAATTGTCTGTATATTGTTTATCAATCCTTTTTGCCGATTGTCAACTTTTCGGCAAATGTATTATTCTTTCATCGTATTAAACGATTTTTGCATGATAAATGGCGAATGTACGCTTATTTTGCTGTCGTTGATTTAATAAAAATATCCGATCTGTTCAATGTTAACAACCTACTAATATATAATGATATGAGAAAAAGATTCCACAATCAAGGCTACAGCAAGTTCTTATTATCTGCTTGTCTTTTACTAAGTGCGAATGCCGGAAGCCATCAACTGTTTGCCAATACAGAAAACAGTTTATTGGAAGTTTCACAGCAAAAGGGTACAACGATTACCGGAGTGATCAAGGATGCTTCAGGTATGGAATTACCGGGAGTAAATGTGGTTGAGAAAGGAACCATGAACGGAACTATGAGTGATATGGACGGAAAGTTCACGCTCACTGTATCTGATACGAAAGCAATCTTACAATTTTCTTACGTCGGTTTCCAGAGTCAGGAGCTGGCTGTCGGTAATCAAAAGTCTGTCACTGTGAAGTTGATGGAAGACTCACAACTGGTAGATGAAGTGGTAGTTATTGGTTATGGAACACAGAAGAAAGGGGATGTGACCAGTGCTATTTCCAGTGTAAAATCAGAAAGTTTTGTGAAGGGGGCTGTTCTCGATGCCGGGCAACTGGTTCAGGGAAAAGTTGCTGGTCTGAATATATCGATGCCTTCGGGTGACCCGACCGGAAGTACCCAGATCATGTTGCGTGGTATTTCTTCTTTGAAAGGGGGAACATCTCCTCTTGTTCTGATAGACGGTGTTCCCGGTAGCCTGAATACGGTGGCACCGGAGGATATTGAATCTATAGATGTCCTGAAAGATGGTTCTGCTACTGCTATCTACGGTACTCGTGGAACGAACGGTGTAATTATCATCACAACGAAAACCAGCCAAAAGGAAATGCCTCCTACGATCGATTATTCGGGATATATCTCAGTCTCTAATACATTAAGAAAACCTGATTTCATGTCGGCAAGCGATTTGCGCCAGAAATGGTCGGAAGGATATGAGTTTACTGGTGCTAATAATGAAGACTTCGGGTATGATACTGATTGGTTAGATGAAATTACCCGTACCGCAGTCAGCCATGTGCATAATCTCTCTTTACGTGGTGGTAGTAAACAAACAAATTATACTGCATCCTTGAACTACCGTAACCGTCAGGGTACATTTATCAACACGGATTTCGAATCGTTGACCGGCCGTTTCGATATCAATCATTCGATGTTCGATAATAAGATTACAGCAAATGTATCTGCTGTTTTGAGTGAACATACAATGCCGCGTAGCTGGAATAATTATGCATATCGCCAGGCTTTGATCCATAACCCGACAGAACCTGTAAAGAATGAAGACGGAAGTTGGTTTGAACGTACCCTGTATTTTTATGATAACCCGGTAAGTTATGTAAAAGAAACTATCGGTGAAATGAAACGTAAGAATACCCGCTTTACCGGTAGCCTGACTTATCGTCCTGTAGAAGGATTGACATTAAAAGCCATGTATGCCCGTAGAAGTACCACCACTATGGATGGCTATTACCAAACCAAAAAGCATGTCTCCAATACAAAGAATGGTAAAAACGGATATGCCTATCGTAAAGACTCCGATTTTTCAAATAATCTGGCCGAACTTACTGCCAATTATCAGAAATCATTTGGTAAACATAATCTGAATGCATTGGTTGGATATAACTACGAAGATAATACCAATTCGAATATGGCGATCGACAACTATGACTTCCCTTCCGATATTTATTCTTATAATAAAATGGAAGCAGGAGCCGCCCTGCAAAGAGGTGAAGCGACGATGTCGAGCTATAAAGATTCCGATAAATTGATTGGCCTGTTTGCCCGTGTGGGATATAATTATGACGATCGTTATTTGTTTATGTTCTCGATCCGTCGCGAAGGTTCTTCTAAATTCGGTGCCGATCATAAATGGGGTAATTTCCCGGGTGTTTCTGTCGGCTGGAGAGTCAATAAGGAAAAATTTATGAAAAATTATACCTGGCTGGATAATCTGAAATTAAGAGCCGGTTTCGGTGTTACAGGTATCAATGTTGCTGATCCTTATACTTCTATCAGTAGTATAAACTATCAAGGTTCTTTTTTATATAACGGAACTTGGAAGAAAGCACTGATTACCGTTCGTAATAATAACACGGATCTTCGCTGGGAAAAAAAGCTGGAATATAATGTCGGTTTAGACTGGGATGTTTTGGGGGGACGTTTGGGTGGAACGTTAGATTATTATACCCGTATTACGAAAGATGCAGTCTGGGATTATAGCGTACCTGTTCCTCCTTATTTGTACGGAACGATATTGGCTAACGCCGGAGAATTGAAAAATAACGGTTTTGAAATGTTGGTACATGCTACTCCGGTTCAGACAAAAGATTTTCAATGGAGTACAAATGTGTCTTATTCCACCAATAACAATAAAGTGGTGTCTATCCAAAACGATAAGTTCCAGATGACGAATGATTATTTTTATACCGGATATGTAGGAGAACCCATACAGACTACTTCGCATATTGTAAAGGTCGGTTTGCCCGTAGGAACATTCTATGGTTTGAAATCGATCGATATCACAGACGATGGCTTATGGATTGTCGAAGGCTTCAACAATGAAACTCAAAAATGGGAACCGATGAGAGCCGACGAAACCGATGCAAACAGCTGGCAGGTATTAGGAAACGGTATTCCCAAACATTATCTGAACTGGAACAATACGATCAATTATAAAGGTTTCGACCTGGGTATCAATATGCGTGGTGCATTTGGTTTCGAGATATTGAACTATCAGCGTATGTATTATGAAAATGCCAAGCCGTCCATCCAGTACAACCGCCTGAATTCAGCCTTCGATCCGGTATATGGAAAGAGCCCGGTTAAAGATGACCAGCGTTATGTCAGCCATTATATAGAGAATGGTAATTACTGGAAGATCGACAATGTTACATTAGGTTATACATTCAATCTGGGCAAACAAAACATCATCAAGAACCTGAGAATTTACGCTTCTGTATTGAACCTGGCAACTATTACCGGTTATAAAGGCATAGACCCTGAAGTACCGTTGAGCTCAAACGATTACGGTCTGCTCGATGCAGGTACGGATAACCGCGATAAATATCCAACCGTGAGAAGCTATACTTTCGGTGTTAACGTAACATTCTAATCACACAAAATGCATTTGATCATGAAAAGATATAAATATGGCATATATGCCCTTTGCTTAGGTTCCATGTTAACCTTGAATGGTTGTTTTAATCTGGATGAAGAAACTTATTCTGAAATTACAGAAGATGTCTATGTCCCTTCAACAGAAGATGAAGTGCCTGTATTGGCAACCGCTTATACGCCTCTCCGTTTTATTATGGATTGGTATGGATATTTTGATTTACAGGAAGAATCGGGTGATGTGATTGTCACACCCACCCGTCCGAACGGTTGGGATGACGGTGGTGTCTATAAAAGGATGCATCTGCATACCTGGACTAATCAGCAGGGGCAACCGCAAACTACCTGGGAGAATTGTTTTAACGGAATTAATAATGCAAATAAGATACTGTTTAGAGCAGATGAAGGTTTCTTTGTCCCGGAGCGGAAGGATGCGATAGTTGCTGAAGTCAGGGCAATCCGTGCTTTGTGGTATGCAATTCTTTGCGACTCTCATGGGAATGTTCCTATACAAACCAGTTTTTCGACGGATATTCCAAAACAATCTACCCGGAAGGAGGTATTTGATTTTATTATCAAAGAGTTGACGGAAGTGCTGCCGACCTTGTCAGAGGATGTGAATAAGTCTACTTATGGACGTCTGACCCAGTGGGGAGCTCGTTGTCTGTTAGCCCGTATGTATCTGAATGCGGAAGTATATACCGGTACTCCGGCGTGGGACAAGGCTTTGGAACAATGTAATAAGATCATTGAATCCAACAAATTTGTTCTGGAAGATAATTATAAAGATAACTTCAAGACGGATAATGAAAATAGCGGCGAAGCCATCTTTGCCATCCCTTATGATGCTATCTTTAATATGGGAACCAATAATGGCCCGGTGTTCGGAATGCATATGAAGTGGTTAGCTTCGGAAAGTAATCAGGTATACGATATGTTGGCTCAACCCTGGAATGGCAGCGGAGCCAACCCTCAGTTCATTAATAGTTATGATCCTGACGACCAGCGTATGCAGGATACCTGGTTACAAGGGCCGCAGAAAAATTCAGCCGGTGAAACCATCTTTGAATATACCAATAAACTACCTAGTTTATATAAATCGGAAGCATACGATGGTTATCGTGTAGGGAAGTATGAGATTGCCTATGGCGCTAAGTCTGCTCTGAGTAATGACTTTCCTTACTTCCGCTATGCAGAAGTCTTATTAATGAAAGCGGAATGTTTGCTTCGACTGGGACAGGACGAACAAGAGGCTGCCAATCTGGTCACTCAGATCCGTGAACGTAGTTTTAAGAATAATCCGGAGAAAGCCCGTGTAACAGTGGAAGAGCTGAAAGCAGATACGAAGATCCAATATGGTATCCTGGATGAAAACGGCAATATCACAGATCCGGGAGATCGTACTCCTGTCGAATTAGGCGGTTTGTACGATGAGTGGGGATGGGAGTTCGCCGCAGAAGCCAGACGTCGCACAGATATGATCCGCTTCGGTACATTCCAGACAAAGAGTTGGTTCAATCATAAACCGGTCGGTAATCATGCTATTTTGTTCCCGATCCACTTGGATGATCTGAATACAAATACGAATTTGAAACAGAATCCGGGGTATTAGAATCAATCATTTATTTAAGGGTCTTTGTGAAATGTAATTTTTATCCATATAAATAGAAAAATAATTCAAGTGTTGGTTTGAATCGTTTGATTATTAATGCTTGATGTCTTGCGAGTAAAGATGGCCGAATTGGACTATTTTGTGATCGTATTGTTTGATTCTTTTATAATAAATGTTACATATCCTTTTCCTTTGTATATAGCAAACGGATTATAAATCTAATAATCTATTAGTATGAAAAAAGTAAAAGAAAACAAATTGAAGAATTTGTATCCTGTGGAGAGCATTAATTGCTTAAGTAAGAACAGGACAATGTTGCTGGCAATAGGACTGTTAGGCCTATCTCCGGTATTTGTTGTAGCACGTGCTACAACATCAGATGTGTCACATCTGATGAATGATCGTATACCAGTTGTGGATATTGTACAACAAGACAGGAAGATAACCGGAACTGTCAACGATCAGCAAGGTATCTCAGTGCCGGGGGCAGCTGTACAGGTAAAGGGTACAACAATAGGTACGGTAACTGATATTGATGGTAAGTTCGAATTGGAAGTACCGTCGGGTGCCGTTTTGGTAGTTTCATATATAGGTATGCAACCACAGGAAATTACAGTTGGAAATAAAACCGTATTCAATGTGGTCTTATCAGAAAGTAATATAGGTTTGGATGAAGTGGTGGTAGTCGGATACGGAACACAAAAAAAGGCGACATTGACCGGTTCTATATCTTCTGTCGGCGGTGAAGAATTAAAGAAGGTGGCGGCTGTCAACTTGAGTAATACCCTGGCTGGTAAAACAGCTGGTGTAATTGCTAACACTCGTTCTGGTGAACCGGGAGAAGATGGAGCGACTATTCAGATCCGTGGTCAAGGAACATTTGGCAGTACCAGCCCACTGATTGTAGTTGACGGTATTGCCGATCGTAGTTTCAGCCGTTTGAATGCGGAAGATATCGAATCGATTTCTATTTTGAAAGATGCTTCTGCTGCTATTTATGGTTCACGTGCCGCGAACGGTGTTATCCTGGTTACAACCAAACGTGGTAAAGAAGGAAAGACCACTCTCTCTTATAGCGGACGTGTAGGTTTTTCACAGCCTACACGGGTTCCGGAAATGTTGAACTCTTATCAGTATATGACCTATGTTAATGAGTACCAGACAGGTCACGGACTGGAAACTACTTTCAAGGAAAATCAAATAAATTGGGCACAGAATGGCGAAAACCCCTATCAGTATCCGAGTACGAACTGGTGGGATACGGTATCTAAAAACTGGGCTACGCAAACGGAACACAGTGTGTCGGTGAACGGTGGTAATGATAAAATTTCTTTTTATACTTCTGCTCAGTATATGTGGCAGGATGCTATCTATAAGAAGGCTGCTCAGGATTACGGCCAGTATCAGTTAACTTCCAATATCGATGCAAAGGTCGGTAAATATATAAAAGTCGGATTAGATATTCAGGGGCGTCAGGAAAAACGTACACGCGGCGTGTTCTCGACAAACTACTTATTTGATTTCCTGATGAAGTGCAAGCCGATTTACGGAGCTTATTCTCCTGATGGTCAGTATCCGCTGGTCGGCATGGAATATGCATCGACAAACCCGGCTGTCATGGTAACGAAAGATCCGGGTGAAACTAAATATACATACAATTATCTGAATCTAAAGCCTATCATACGTGTCGATATGGATTTTATCACGAAGGGCTTGTATTTTGAAGGGTATGCAGCTATGGACTTTATGTTCCGTAATGGTAAGACACTTAACCATCCGTATGACGTGTACAAATATGTTTCTTCCGGACGGGAAAATGAAGGTGTATGGGGAGAATATGAAAATCAGCGTGATCAAACCGGAGCGATCAGTGTAAATCAATGGTCTGACAATTCTACCCGTATAACATTGAATGCCCGTTTAGGGTATAGCCGTACATTCAATGAGGATCATAAAGTAGATGCTTTTGTCGCTTACGAACAAAGTAAGTATGATTTTAGCAGTTTGGGGGCTTATCGTACGAACTACCTTTCGACAGAAATACCTGAAATCAATGCCGGTAGCGATGATCCGGAAGACCAGTCCAACAGCGGTTATTCCACAAAGACAGCCCGTCAGAATATTTTCGGACGTGTCAACTATGGCTATAAGGATAAATATCTGGCAGAAGTAACGCTGCGTTACGATGGCTCCATGAACTTTGCACCAGGGCATCGTTGGGGATTATTTCCCGGTTTCTCTGCGGGATGGGTCATGTCGGAAGAAGCCTTTTGGGAAAATTTAAAACCGACTGTCAATTTCTTCAAACTGAAAGGTTCCTGGGGTAAAATGGGTAATGATGATATTACGGCTTTCCAATATCTATCCCAGTATTTATTTAATGAAAGTAGTATACAGTTCGGTTCACAAAATAAAGGTCTGTATCTTTCCCGTACTGCGAACCCTCTGGTTACCTGGGAAACGGCACGTACTACTAACTTAGGTTTCTCTTCTCAATTCTTAAATGGTAAGTTTAGTTTGGATGTAGATTATTTCTTTTCTAAACGTAGTGATATTTTGATTACCCGTAATGCGTCTATCCCATTGTATTCCGGATTGAAATTGCCGGCTGAAAATATAGGTAAGATGAATAATAAAGGTATTGAGTTCATTGCTTCTTATCAGGATCGAAATGATGAATTTTCCTGGGGGGTAACCGGAAACTTTACATTTGCTAAAAATGAAGTGGTTTACTCCGATGAAGCAACAAATAAAGTCGAATGGCGGAGGGTGACAGGCCGTGCTTACGGAGGATTGGAGCTCTACAATGCATTGGGTATCTACCAGACACAGGAACAGATCGATAATTCCCCTCATTTGGCAGGAACTCAGGTTGGCGATTTGCAGTATGAAGATTTTAATAATGATGGTCAGATAACAGCAGATGATATGAGATATTATGATAATTATTCTGCTGTACCTAAAATTATTTATGGTTTCACTTTAAACGGAGGTTGGAAAGGACTGGATGTGAATGTCTTTTTCCAGGGACAAGCTATGGCTCATCAGTTGATTACACCGACCATGAATATGTTGACAGATTTTTATGAAGGACGTTGGATTGCAACCAATAGCGCAGAGGAAAATGCCGCAGCCCGCTGGCCACGTGCTTGTATCAATGACTCGGGTTATATGGATGATGTCAACGGAGTATCTTCTACCTGGTGGCTGAGGAATGCTGCATTCCTGCGTTTAAAATCAATTGAAATAGGATATACGTTACCTAAGACTCTTTTACAGAACGTAGGTATTGAACGGGCACGTGTTTATCTGAATGCAAATAATCTGTTTACATTAGATCACATTAAGGTTTCGGATCCGGAAGCGGCAAGTTATTATAACGACGATGGCTATTTGGTTTCTTCCGGTGGTATTTTGGGTTATCCGTTGCAACGGACAATCAATTTTGGAGTCAATGTAACCTTTTAATTAATTAGAGATTATGAAAATGAAAAAATATATATGCAGTGTCGCATTAATAACTGCGCTTTTCGGGATATCCTCTTGTGATGTATTGGATGTATCACCGACGGACTCATTTACGGATGAATCTGTATGGAACGATTTGGCATTAGCTGAAACATATATAAATAACAGCTATATTAAAATAGTGGCTGAAAACTCTTGTGGAAGCCGGTTTGCCAGTTTGACAGACGAGGTTCACCAGATGCATTCTTATTGGACGGAACATGCGTTGGATGGTACATTAGGAACTGACTACCCGTATTTTGCAATCGGTTATGATGCAAGTAAGTATCGGATGTGGGAATTTTATTACCTCGCAATTAAGGATGTGAACTATTTCATGGAGCATATTGATGATGTCCCTGCTGAAACGGAAGAAAATGAAGAATGGAAAGATCAGTTAAAGGGACAGGGATATTTTCTCCGTGCTTATTTCTATCATATGTTATATAGTTTATACGGACGTGTTGTTTTGATTAGTAATACGCATGAATTGAATTCGGAATTTACGGAGACACGTGCTGATCTGGATGATGTTGGTAACTATATTGTTTCACAATGCGATAGTGCAGCTATGTTATTACCTGCCATTTATAGTTCGGGAGATGACCTGGGACGTGCAACCAAAGGGGCTGCGTTGGCCTTGAAAGGACGCACTTTATTATATATGGCAAGTCCGTTGTTCGGAACTCCTTCTACAGATAAATGGCAAAAAGCGGCAGATGCCAATAAAGCTGTGATCGATCTGGGAGTATACAATCTGAAATCGGTTTCCGGATCGGATGATTATGCCGATTTGTTCCTGGATCAGAACAACCCTGAAGTAATTTTTGAAAAATTGTATGATACGCAGTCGAAAGTATCTGAAACTAATAATTCATTCCTGCATCAGTCACCTTGTGGTACGGGTAGTGGTTATGGTGGTTGGGGTACGATGCAACCGACATTGGAAATAGTCGATCGTTTCCAATGTGCTGATGGTACTGAATATAAAATTGAAGCAGAAGATGAATATCCGTGGGATAACCGGGATATTCGCTTGAAAGCAAATATTTTGGTTGATGGAGATGAATGGGGCTATGGTGCCGATAAGCGTGAAGTTGAGTATTTTATGCCTGGAGAGGATGGCGTTGTTGCCGGTCTGGACAGTCGTGGCGGCCCTTCTTACTGGAATGCTACAATAACAGGCTTTAGTATGCGTAAATTCTTGGATCCGAATTTTGATACGAGTGGAACATTATCGAATTCAACCCCCTGGTTTGTATTTCGTTTGGCTGAGGTTTATTTAAATTATGCGGAATGTCAGATTGAACTGGGTAATAATACGGAAGCTTTAAAGTATATCAATTTAGTCCGTGAGCGTGCTTTATTACCTCCAGCAACAGGTAAAGACATTCGTGCGGAATATGAATATGAACGTCAGATGGAGTTGCTTTTTGAAGGGCAGCGTTGGTTTGATCTGCGTCGCTGGAAAAAACTGGAGGAAGTGTATTCACATCCGCGATATAGCATGACAATTTATAAATATGCAAATGGTTCGAAGTTGTATGTGAGAAATCCTGACCCGATCCGCACTATGACTTTTAACGGAGAGAAGAATTATTGGATGCCGGTTATGCGCGAAGAATATGAAAAAGCTCCACTCATTGATCTGCTCCCGTATGAATAAATAGTATAAAGAAAATGAGAATGAAAACATATTTGAAATGCATTCCGGTTGCCGCCTTATTATTATTTGCCGCCTGTTCGTCGTGCAGTAAAGATAGCGAAGAAGGTGGTTCCGGTGAAACCGGGAAACTGCCTGAAGGTAAAGAACTCTATCGTCCCGAAGAATTTTCCGGGCAGAATTGGTGGTCGGATACTTGCGATTACAGTTATAACCGGATGGATTATACCGATAATCTGGTTATTTACTGGCAAAAAGGTTTTGG
The DNA here is from genome assembly GCF_000969845.1 of Parabacteroides sp. HGS0025. Lineage (NCBI taxonomy): Bacteria > Pseudomonadati > Bacteroidota > Bacteroidia > Bacteroidales > Tannerellaceae > Parabacteroides > Parabacteroides sp. HGS0025. The sequence goes on along the minus strand of NZ_KQ033902.1, from coordinate 3,783,672 downwards.
AGAAAACCTGGCGAACCCTCCGGAATTGGAAGGAAAGTCGATGAAAGTCGATCTTGACAACCTTAAAAAGAAGCTGGAAACATTCTATACCTATTTTCGTGATGAACTGCAATTCGTCAAACCGGGTTCTCTGAGTGAAAAATACCGGATGATGGTCATGATCATGTATTCATTGGAAGGAACAGCCTATGGCGGTACTTACGATAATAAGATCGGAGCATTCTGGGCAGCACCTAACCGGTTACAAGACGAAAAACTGAATGCCGTCGCTCACGAACTCGGTCATAGCTTTCAGTTACAGATCATTGCCGACGGACAAGGCGAAGCCTGGGGAGGAAACGGTATTTATGAAATGGCGTCTCAGTGGATGCTTTGGCAGGTAAATCCAGATTGGATGAAGGATGAAAACTATCACTGGGTTGCTTTCAAGGAGTTGACACATAAAGCATTCCTTCATGTTGATAATATTTATCATTCTCCTTACGTGCTGGAATATTGGGGTGTTAAACATGGGTTGCCGATTATCGCAGAGATGTTCCGACAGGGATTGAAAGGTGAAGATCCTGTCATTACCTATAAAAGGATGAATGAAATGACACAGGAGCAGTTTAATGATGAAATGATGGATGTTTATCTGCATTTGGTCAATCTCGATTACGACCGTGTCTATGATCTTACCCGACAATGGGCCAACTCGTTTGCCCCCTTTAAAGCAAATCTGAAAGAGGATGGAAGCGGTTGGTTACAGGTTGTAAAGGAGGCATGTCCGGAGAATTACGGATTTAATGCTATTAAACTTAAGGTACCGGAAGCAGGACAGGTTGTAGAAGTCTATTTCAAAGGCTTGTCAGAAGCTACAGGCTATAACATGATTAATGCGGATAAAGCCGGTTGGCGTTATGGTTTTGTAGGTGTTACGACTGAAGGGAAATCCGTTTTGGGAACCGTTGGCCGTGATGCGGAAGGGCAGATTTCCTTTACAACTCCTTCCGATGTAAAATTATCGTACTTGTGGTTGGTTGTAATGGGAGCTCCGACAGAACACTGGATGAATTCATCTACTGAAGTCGATGCTCAATGGCCCTATAAAATTAAAATTTCGGGTACCGATATAGAGTAATCAATACGAATTTTCTTTTAATTGTTCGGGAGATGTCTGAGTTTTATATCGCTTGTTTATCGGGCATCTCCCTTTTTTATTCCAAATTCTAATTATACATTGACATGAAAAGTTTTAAAATTGTATCTGTGTTTTTAATGTGTTGTATGGGAGCCTTTGCATACGGGAAAGATTATATATTAAAATCACCGGATGGAAAACTGGTCACAACGATCAATGTAGATAAACAAATTACTTACTCCCTTAACTTTGCTGGACAACAACTACTGAATAAAAGTTCAATTGCTTTAATATTGGAGGATCATGTACTAGGACAGGATCCACAGGTTGCTTCGAAGAAAATCAAGACAGTTTCGGAAAAGGTACATTCTCCGTTTTATCGTGTGCCCTCATTTATTACGGATTATAATGAGATAAACCTTTCATTCAAAGGAAAGTATAGTGTCACTTTTCGTGCATATAACGATGGTGTTGCATATCGCTTTAATACATCCTTCAAGGAGCCATTTATCCTGAAAAATGAGTTGGCTGAATTTAATTTCGATCAAGACTATACAACCTATATGGCTTATTCCACGGCAGCAAAGAATAAGGATCCATACGCTATGGCTTTCCAGAATCTTTATGTAAAAGCACCACTAACCTCTTTTGATACGGAAAATGTAGCCTTTCTTCCTGTGACGGTAGATTATGCCAACGGAGTCAAACTGACAATAACGGAATCCGATCTGGAAACTTATCCCGGAATGTTTGTAAAAGGAGATGGCAAAACGACCTCTTTGAAAGGAGAGTTTGCCTCTTATCCCTCTCGTATGGATTATCACCCGTGGCGGCACATGAGTTATGTGGTCGAACGCAATGATTATATAGCGAAATCGGAAGGTACACGCAGCTTCCCCTGGCGTATTCTTGCCGTATCTGAAAATGATACACAGATGCCTTTGAATAATTTGGTGTATGCTTTGGCTTCCCCGAATCGTATCGGAGATTATTCATGGGTAAAAGGGGGAAAGGTAGCCTGGGACTGGTGGAACGACTGGGGAATTTATGGCGTGGATTTTAAGGCTGGTATCAATATGGATACATATAAATATTATATTGACTTTGCGGCTGAGAACGGGATTGAGTTTATTGTACTGGATGAAGGATGGTACGATCCGAAATCCGGTGATATGCTGACGGTTATACCGGAACTGGATTTGCCCAAACTCGTTCATTATGCTAAAAGTAAAAATGTAGATATTATTTTGTGGACTGTTTTTAATGTACTCGATGAACAACTGGAAGCTGCCTGCAAAAAATACGCAGAACTTGGTATCAGCGGCTTCAAGGTCGATTTCCTTGACAGGGATGATCAGACAGCAGTAGATATGGTTTACCGGATTGCCGAAGCGACAGCAAAACATAAGTTGACATTGGATTTGCACGGCATCTATAAACCGACAGGACTTAACCGTACTTTCCCGAATATAATCAACTTCGAAAGTGTGTTCGGTATGGAAGAAATGAAATGGAGTACGGTTGAAAAAGATATGATGCAATATGATGTGATCATGCCTTATATCCGTATGATGGCCGGCCCAGTCGATTATACGCCGGGAGCGATGAGGAATGCCTCAAAGAAAGATTTCAAAGATATTTACTATAACCCGATGAGCCAGGGAACACGCTGCCATCAGCTGGCTGCCTATATTGTGCACGATTCACCGCTGACTATGCTGGCCGATAACCCCACCATCTACCGGAAGGAACAGGAATGTACCGACTTTATCGTTAGTATTCCCAATACGGGAATAGACGAGACACGTATTCTTCAGGGAAAAATGGGAGAATATATCGTATCGGCCCGCCGTGCAGGGACAGATTGGTATATCGGTGGAATGACAAACTGGGAGCCTCGCGAGGTGATACTGGATCTTTCTTTTCTTGATAGCGGTGACTATACGGCTACAATTTTTAAAGATGGGGCAAATGCGGCAAAGCAGGCTGCCGACTATAAAAAGGAAGAACAGGTTGTTACTTCACAAACCCGGTTGAAGTTGTTGATGGCCCCAGGCGGCGGTATTGCCATTTCCCTGAAAAAGCGATAAGAGTGTATTATTAGTCCGTAATAATGGTAGAATAGTCTAATCTGTTATTCTAATGGACAATATTTCTATATAAAGCGCTTCTTATTCTCTTTATTTGCATTTGTAATTTTCGATTAAGTAGTATAAAACAAAATATTCACACTATGCTGAAAAAACTTTTATTTGCATCAGTCTCCGTAGTAGGTTTGTTCGCGTGCCAGTCTAATCCGGATCGATATACGTCGAATGAACCGATCGTTGAAGTTCCGTTTACCGAAGTTCATCTGACAGATAATTTTTGGGCTCCCCGTATCGAAGTGAACCGGACAGTCTCTATCCCGTCTGCATTCAAACAATGCGAATTGAACGGACGTTTCGATAATTTCGCCTTAGCCGGCGGACTTATCAAAGGAGAACATAAAGGAGATTTTCCTTTCGATGATACCGATCCGTACAAGATTATAGAAGGGGCCTCTTATTCATTGGCCGTTAAATATGATCCGCAGTTGGATGCCTATCTGGATAGTGTTATCACGTTGATCGGTGCCGCCCAGGAACCGGATGGCTACCTGACTACCTGTGTAACCAATAAATGCGAAAGATTATCGCGCTGGTGGGGAAAAGAACGCTGGGAGAAACTGAATAGCCATGAACTCTATAATTGCGGACATTTATATGAAGCCGCAGTTGCCCATTTCCGGGCTACGGGTAAACGCTCGTTACTGGACGTTGCCATAAAAAATGCCGATCTGGTTTGCGAAGTCTTTGGCCCGAAAGAAGGACAAAAACATGTGCCGTCGGGGCATCCTATTGTAGAAATGGGACTGGCAAAGATGTATAAAGTGACAGGCGATCAGAAATATCTGGATATGGCTCGCTACTTCGTGGAAGAAACAGGACGTGGAACCGATGGTCATCGCCTGAATGCATACAGTCAGGATCACATGCCTATCCTGCAACAGGAGGAGATTGTCGGACATGCCGTACGTGCCGGTTATCTTTATTCCGGTGTGGCCGATGTGGCTGCATTGACAAAAGATTCTGCTTACTTCAATGCCATCTGCCGTATCTGGGACAATATGGCAACGAAGAAACTGTATATCACCGGCGGTATCGGTTCAAGAGCGCAGGGCGAAGGCTTCGGGCCGGAATATGAATTACATAATCACAGTGCCTATTGCGAAACATGCGCCTCTATCGCGAATGTTTACTGGAACCAACGTATGTTCTTGGCAACCGGTGATGCTAAATACGTGGATGTATTGGAACGCGCCTTGTATAATGGTGTGATCTCCGGTGTCTCTCTAAGCGGAGATAAATTTTTCTACGATAATCCGCTGGAGTCTATGGGACAGCACGAACGTGCTCCCTGGTTCGGTTGTGCCTGTTGTCCGGGTAATGTAACCCGTTTTATGGCTTCTGTTCCAATGTATATGTATGCAACACAGGAAAACAGTGTTTTCGTAAACTTGTATATTGCCAGCAATAGTGCTGTCAAACTCGGAGAAAATGAGATCGAACTGGATCAGGCTACAGAATATCCGTGGGAAGGGAAAGTGAAACTGACCGTTACTCCTCAGAAACCAGTCGACTTCGCATTAAAATTGCGTATCCCGGGATGGGCGGAAAACGAACCTGTCACAGGAAGCGACCTGTACACTTTTACTTCACAGGAAGCAGATAAATATACTGTTTCTGTAAATGGAAAAGCCGTTAAAAGTAAAGCTTACGAGGGATATATAGCTATCGACCGCCAGTGGAATGCAGGGGATATTGTCGAGCTGACTTTGCCGATGGATGTACGCCGTGTCAAAGCACATGAGAAAGTAAAAGCGGATGAAGGTTTGTTGGCTATTGAACGCGGCCCGGTTGTTTACTGTCTTGAAGGGGTGGATATGCCTGACAAACATGTGTTTAATAAGTATATTCCGGATAATAACTCTTTCTCTTATAAATATGTGGAAGATAAACTGAATGGAATCGTAGAACTCGAAGGAACTGCTAAAGAACTGGATCGTAATGCAGACGGAACGGTTGGAGAGAAAGATGTTCCGGTCAGATTGATCCCTTATTCAACCTGGAATAACCGGGGGAATGCTGAAATGGCTGTCTGGATCCCTGCATCCGCCGCTTATGCCAAGCCAACTCCGGAGCCGAGTATCGCCTCCCGTGCGAAATCATTTACTATTGTCAGTGCGCCGATCCAGAAAGACGGCTTGCCAATCGAACGTCGTGAATGGTGCTACGGTGTGAATGATCAGTGGGATCCGAAGAGTTCGGACGATATGTCGAAACCCTATCATTATTTCTGGTTGAAAACAGGTTCGGAAGAAGCGATCGAATATGTATTCGACCAACCGGAAACAGTGAAGAATGTCGAAGTCTACTGGCTCGAGTTCGACCATTACGATGGTAACTACCGTGTTCCGGCCAACTGGAAAGTACAATATAAGGAAGGAAACACCTGGAAAGACGTAAAAGCCAAAGGCGAATACGGCTGCAAGAAAGACTGTTACAACTCAGTCGATTTTGAACCGGTGACCACTTCCGGCCTGAAACTGGTGATCAACCTGCAGAAAGGCGAATCAGGCGGTGTTATCGAATGGAAAGTTAACTAAAACATCATAGACTGTTATACACTTTTTGTAGATTAAGTATTTGATTTGAGAAAAATGCAGGCTTGACGGGAGGTCAATGCCTGCATTAAATCTTTAGATATCTGCTTAATAACATGTCCGATGATACACTCATTTATTGATAAGGTGTTACTTTTACACCACGAATAAATAAGTATAATGATATACACTTAATGACTAATAACATGAAAAGTATTCTGGTAATAGCACTAACCGGTATATGCCTGGCCGGAAGTGCGCAGACACATGACGGAGGGTATCCGATCACTCCCGTACCATTCACTTCTGTAAAAGTAACCGACAGCTTTTGGGGACAACGCCTGAAAGCCAGTCGTGAAGTGACAATACCCCTGGCATTCAGCAAATGTGAAGAAACCGGCCGTTATGAAAATTTCTGTAAAGCTGCTCATCCCAGTAGCGAGTATAAGGTGGGTGGTCTTGCTTTTGATGATACCGATGTCTATAAAACGATTGAAGGTGCCAGCTATTCCATGCAGACTTATCCGGACAAGAAACTGGCTAAATATATCGATAGCGTACTGACGATAGTCGCTGCCGCACAGGAACCCGACGGGTATCTGTATACTTCTCGTACCATGAATCCGGAGAATCCGCATGAATGGGCCGGAAGCAAACGCTGGGAAAAGGTAGAAGACCTGAGCCATGAATTTTATAATTTAGGACATATGATAGAGGGCGCCATCGCTCATTATCAGGCCACCGGAAAAAAGAACTTCCTTAACATCGCCATTAAGTATGCCGATTGTGTGGAACGGGAGATAGGGGATAAGCCCGGACAGCTCGTTCGCGTTCCCGGCCATCAGATCGCAGAGATGGCGCTAGCTAAACTATATCTTGTAACCGGTCAACAGAAATATCTCGACCTGGCTAAATTCTTTCTCGATAAACGTGGTTATACTTCCCGTACGGATGCGTACAGCCAGGCTCATAAACCTGTTCTGGAACAGGATGAGGCAGTTGGCCATGCCGTTCGTGCGGCTTATATGTATTCAGGCATGGCGGATGTCGCAGCCCTGACCGGTGATACCGGATATGTACATGCTATCGATAAGATATGGGATAATGTGGTAACGAAGAAATTGTATGTTACCGGAGGTATCGGTGCCACAAGTAATGGTGAGGCATTCGGGGAAAATTATGAATTACCCAATATGTCAGCTTATTGTGAAACCTGTGCTGCGATCGGTAATGTTTATTGGAACTATCGTTTGTTTCTCCTGCATGGAGAATCGAAGTATTACGATGTACTGGAACGTTCGTTATATAACGGGCTGATCTCCGGTGTCTCTCTGGACGGTGGCGGTTTCTTCTATCCGAACCCGTTGGAGTCTATCGGCCAGCATCAACGTCAGCCCTGGTTCGGTTGTGCTTGCTGTCCGTCTAATATCTGCCGTTTTATTCCGTCTTTACCCGGATATGTTTATGCGGTACATAATAAGGATGTATATGTCAATCTGTTTATGAGTAATACGTCAGAACTGAATGTAGAGGGAAAGAAAGTAACGTTGGCGCAGACTACCGAATATCCCTGGAACGGTGATATCCGTGTGGCTGTGACTCCGAAAGGCAAACAGGATTTCACTCTGAAAATCCGTATTCCTGGTTGGGTACAGGGAGAAGTTGTCCCAAGTAACCTATATACATTCACCGACAATAAGCAATTAGCTTATGCAGTGAAAGTAAACGGAGAACCGGTTGAAAGCAAACTTGATAAAGGATATTTTTCTATTGACCGTCAATGGAAAAAAGGGGATGTCGTAGATGTTCATTTCGATATGGAACCACGTACGGTAAAAGCCAATTCAAAGGTGGAAGCCGACCGTGGAAAGATCTCTGTGGAACGTGGCCCGCTTGTATATTGCGCCGAATGGCCGGATAATGACTTCAGCGTACTGAGTGTCTTTATGAATCGTAAGCCGGAATTTACCGTAGAACGTAAACCGGAACTGCTATATGGTATCGACGAACTGAAAACACAGGCGCAAACCCTGGGTTACGACGAAACCGGCCGTCTGGTGACTAAAGATGTCACTTTGACTCTGATCCCTTATTATGCCTGGGCACATCGTGGTACCGGTGAAATGGCTGTCTGGCTGCCACAGGACGTGAGTGCCACCCGTCCGGTAATGCCACCAACGATCGCTTCCAAAGCAAAGATCACAGCTTCCCACATGGCAAAATCAATCTCAGCCATCAACGACGGCTTGACCCCAAAGGATGAAAATGACCGTACGGCTCCTTATTATCATTGGTGGCCACAGGAAGGAACAACCGAATGGATCGCTTATGAGTTTGAACAGCCGGAAGAAATTTCCAGCACCACTATCTACTGGTATGACGATGCTCCCTGGGGAGGTTGCCGTATCCCGCAAAGCTGGAAAATCTATTATAAAGACGCTTCCGGTAACTGGCAACCCGTAGCGAACACTTCTTCTTATGGCATTGCCAAAGGAGAACCTAATACCGTTCGTTTCACTCCGGTAAAAACTTCTGCCGTCAAGTTGGAAGTGGTTCAACCGGAGAAAAATTCAGCCGGTCTTTTTGAGTGGGCGGTGGAATAGTCAAAAAGGGGAGAACCTCACGGCCCTCCCCTTTCTCTTTAAAGGATTTATACTAGTAGTTTTAATTTAGTTTAAACCTAACTCCTAGCTTTACGCCAAAGGACATTACCTTGACTTTATCAGTAATATTTGAGTTAAGCATGCCATTGTAAGGTATTCCCTGGCCAACGGTTTTGTTTCCTTCCGGATGGTATGAAGCCGGAGAGGATAAAAGGCCCTGGTCTTTTTTCTTTTTCATGTCCGTGAACCCGTAGTCGATATACCCGCCCAAAAGCAGGTCGGTGTCTTCACCCAGGGCGACGAGGAAGCCCAGTTCGGCTGTTCCCGCCACACCCAGTTTCAATTTGTTCTTGCCCTTCCAGCCCAGCTCCCGGCCGGGGTCGCTGATCGTGCCGAAGCCGTGGTGAGGGACAGGCGATTCCGATGGCGAACCCACGTCCGAAGGGATATGCGGGTAGTAACCCGATATGTTCAGTTCGCTGGCCGGATTGCCCTGCACCTTGTATTTCGTCTGCACGGGTATCTGGAGCTTGACGCCCAGGCCGGCGTACATGCCCCATTTTTCTTCCTCGCCGAAGCGTGTCTGGTACATGGCCATCAGGGGGATATCGAGCAGGAAAGCGGTCTGTTTCTCTTCCAGGTTTTTCAGGCGGGCACGCAGTTCAAACTCGCGCGGGTGGCCGGAGAAATCGTCGTCGTCGATCATGTTGCCCAGTTTCATGTACTTGTCGTCCGACATATCACCTTTCAACTTGCCTACGGTGGCGTAACGGGAGATACCTACCCCCGTTGCGAAGCCCCAGTGCGGGTTGAAGAAGTAACTGTAACGGATATCGATCTCGTAGCCCAACTTGCTGTTACGGTTGCCTTTTTCCTGGAAACCTTCAATCTGGTAATTCAGGTCGTAACGGAAGGAAGAGGAGCCCACCCCGCCCGAAACGGTGAGGTAGGAAGTCTTCCTTTTCGTGGTGTCCTGCTCCGACTCGCGGTACTCACGCGGCTGTTGGCGGCGGTCGCCGTACTGGCTGCGTTCGCGGCTGCCCGTTCCCTGCTGCGCGGAAACGGTCGTTACAAGGCAGCCGGCAGCCAGCGATAATACGATGCTTCTTATGTTGGATATCATGTGTGTCATATTTGGATTCGTTTATTTGATGATGATTTTATGGGTTGTTGTCTTGCCTTCTTCGGTCGTTACCTTCACGATGTAACTGCCTGAAGCCATGTCGGTCGGGATCGTTGTCTCCCAGGTGTTCATCTCCTGGCGGTTGACAAGCTGGCCGTTGAGGTTGTACACCTCCACGACGGCCGATCCGGGTGCGTCGCCGGGCGTTCCCGTCTGCACCGTGATCGGGGTGCTCTTGCTCACCATAGCCGGGAAGACGCGGGTGACGGGGAACTGGGTCAGCGTCTCGAACGTGATCGGGCAACTGTCTATATAGGTCTCGTCGGCACGGAAGGCGCGGATCCAGTAAGTTCCCAGCAGGCCTTCAGGCACGGAATAGTAGATCGAGTTGGCATGCTTTTCGATCATCTGACCGTCTTTGTACCACTGGAAGCGGACATATTCGTTGTCCGGGTTGGTGATGTACATGAAGTCGTTCCATTTGATCTGGATGCGCAGGCCGTTCTTGGCGACGGTTACCTTGCGGCTGGTTTCCAGTCCGCAGTCACCGTAGACGTCGACGTAGTAGATGCCTTCGTTCTGCGGGGTCAGCGGTGCCTCGTAGGTGTCGGCCGTTGCTCCCGGGATGGCTTCCTCGTTGAAGAACCACTGGTAGCTGAGGTTGATGCCGATGGCTTCCACTTTCAGCACGAAGTTGTCGCCGTCGCAGACTTTCACCGACTGCGGCTGCTTGGTGATCGTGGTGGTTTGCAGCACTTCGATCTCGAAAGGATGCACTTCCACCAGTCCCGGATCGCTCTTCTTACGTACGTAAACGCTGCCGGAGTAGATGCCTTTGGCGATGATGTTGCTGACGGGGACGGTCAGGTAGTTCGCCGTCACGTCCTTGTAGTCCGTATCCCTGAAGCCGGCCTGCTGCGCTTCATCGGAGAAGCGGACGGCGTATTCGAGGATATTGTCCGGGTCGAGCAACTGGATGGGGATACGGAACTCGCTTTCCGTCCCGCAATACGGGGCGATGTCGCCCAGGCCGATCAGGCCGCCGTCGCGGATAATGACGGTGTGGACGTAGGCCGGCTCGGTATAGTAGTGCTCGGTGGCGATGCTTTCACCGTTGTAAAGGGTCAGCTTGTAGACGGTGTAGACGTAAGTGCCTACGAGCGTGTGGGCTTCCCCTTTGTTGAAGGTGTAGCGTTCGGTCTTGGCAACGGCCTCATCCAGCGGATAATGGTAGTCGGCGGGCGTGGCCGTGTACTCGATCTCCCAGCGGTCGTAGGTGACGTTGCTGAAACCTACCGGACGGATCTGGACGTAGACGGGCGTGCCTTTGTTCACCGCCGTCGTGGTCAGGTTGTCCACGTCGCGGAAATCTTCGAGTTGGTTCGAAGTTGTGGAGACAGACCATTGCAGGCCTCCTCCGGGGCCCGGGCCGGGGCCTTCACCGTCTTTGATAATGATGGTGTGACGGTACGGGGAAGTAGCGTAGTCGTATGTTTCGACCACCTGGTTGCCGTAGAGGTCATACAGCGTCAGTTTGGTGACAGTATATATGTAAGTCCCGATTTCGGTATGCGCTTCCCGGTTGTTGAAGTTGTGACGTTCGGTTTTGAGCGTCGGGTTCATGCCGTAATAGTGCTCTGCCGGGGTCACGGTGTATTCAACATCCCAGCGTTCGAAGTTGAGGCCTTCGTGTCCTACCGGGCGGATCTGGACGAAGACGGGGGTTCCGTAATTCACGGAAGTGGTCGCCTGGTCGTTCACATCTTTGAAGTAGGGCTGCTCGTAGGTGACGGTCGAAACCGACCATTGCAGGGCGGGAACCGGTTTGACGGGGTTGTCCTCGATGATGACCTTATGCGTGCAGCTTGCGTTACGGTACAGGTAGGTGGCTACTTCGGCACCTGCTTTGTAGAGGATCAACTTGGTGACATTATAATAATAGGTACCCTCCAGCGTGTGGGCGTCTCCCTTGTTGAAGTCGTAGCGCACCGTTTTAGCGATTGGGGCATCCACCGGATAGTGGTAATCCGCAGGCGTGGCCGCATATTCGATTGACCACGTGTCGTAATCGATATTATTAAGATTGACAGGCCTGATCTGCACATAAACAGGCGTTCCCACCATTACTGAAGTGGTGGAATTATTTTCTACATCGTTGTATTCATACGATTCATTGGTCGTTTTGGATACCGACCATTGAAGTTTTTCAACATCTCCTTCTACTGTCAGCGGATCACCGGGCTTTGGAGCTTTGAACTTACAATTATAGAAGCTTCCGTAACGGGAGTTGGCCACATTGTTTCCATCGTCCTTGATCGCATCATAAATAGAGTATTCTTCTGAAAAGTCGATGTTATGTAGTTTGATATATTCCGGATCGGTAGTCGGCAAACCGATTGCGGTGCCGCTAAAAGGTATTAGCCCTGTTTCACTAACCTGTGTTAATGGATCTGCTAATGAATTTACAGTCACTATATTGGTTTGCTTTTTTCCGAAATAAGACGGAATTGTGAAGTTTCCGACAGTATTACTGCTATTGCTTATTAGCCTGACCAGATTAGGTTCGGGTAACGTACATATCGCACTTACAGGGCTTGATGTACTGGTGTGTAAAGTGTAAAGTGTATTAAACGTCGATGCATTCAACGAATTGAATACAATGTATGAACTGTTGGATACATCCAGATAAGCTTTGCTGGAAGATGGAGATGTTATATCTCTATGGACATACATATCATAGGTATAATCCAAAGTACTGCTGTATCCGGTAGAGGTTGTTTTTAGTTCCAGATATTTGTACTCTTCCGGAAAAGAAATACCCCGGCTTGTGTATCTCCATATACGTATTCTTTTTCCCGTTGGCATGGTCAGTTTTCCATCAAAAACAATATTCCTACATCCCGGTTCTCTAACTGCATGATTGTTTTGTCCGGTAATCGAAATATAGTCAGCTCCTGTACTGGCGAAATTTTCTCCGAAAACAATATCTTTGAAATAATGTCCATCGGTCGCATTAATATTGATGGGGGCATAAGTACCGCTTGTTTTTCCACTTTCAAAAAGAATATTTATGTAATATCTTTTTCTGTCAGGATCTCTATCAGCTGTTCCTTCTACCAAATTGAGTACGGAGCGAACATTAGTCATACTGGAATTTCCGATATTTCTAAAGGTTATATCTCTTAAAATAACGTTTGGAGCAGATCCGATAGTTATAAAATAATAGTTGTTTTTTTGATTGGATCCTCCGCTTGATACTTGACCGTAAAATTTCATATTACCTCCGTCATATACGATATTTTCAATAACCATGTTGTTGAAAATACGATATACAACGTGTCCTTCATAGTTTGAACCTGCCCATTTCCCGTAATTCGGTCCGATAATGGAGGGATTTTCTTTACTTCCGGTTCCAATTATTTTTAAGCCGTCTTTATAGAAAGGTGCCTGGCCGGCTGTTTCTTGAGGTATATATATACCGGAGTCAAAGAATAGTGTATTATTATTGTCGATAAATGAACCTGTGACGCGTGATGCGGAGGTTATTGTCGAGCTAAGATAAGCATAGGGAGTAGGTTCAATCACTTTAACAGTACACACATAGTTTTTCCCTTTGTAATTAACTGTATGAGACTGTCCGTCGCTGTAAGTTATAGCATCTTGTGTTATAAAAAAGTTTGTTCCTCCATTAGTTGGTCCGTCATATTCAACAGTTGGATCAGTAAACGTTTGTCCGACTGTTACCGGGAATATCGTATTATCCGTTTTCTTACCAGCCGGTAACGCCGGATTCTTATCCGTCACCATCGTCCCATCGAACGTTACGCCTACGGATGCTTCGGTAGCTTCAGTAAACTCGGCAGCTTTGATAGCGACCTTGATCGTTTTGCCATGATCAGCTTTTTTGAATGTATAATTCAATGTTGCGCTTGTTTGACCGGCTATCTCTTCACTACCGATATACCATTTGTAGGTATGCCCTGTCGATCCGTTAGCCTTGAATGCGACTGTTAATGTTACCGGGTCCCCTTCATTCAGAATACCGGTCGGCATTCCTGTTAAACTGGTTACGGTCGGTTTTCCGACAACTTTAACGGGAACCAGATTACTCGTATCCGAAGCGGACATACATTGTAATAACTTCCCATCGTCTTTATAAGATAAGGAAACACTGCTTAAAGTAATCTCTTTGCCATCTAGAGTCCATTTGGTAGGCGTGCCTCCGGAGGCACTGAAATGGCTTCCCAGATTAATGTTACTACCTTCAGGTATTGAAGGTGAATTTGTTGGTGAAATAGTTAATTGCGCAAAAAGTACCCCAGTAAAATGAAGTAATAGCAATAAAATAAAGTTTTTTCGTATCATCTTGAAACTATTAGTGGTAATTGTTCTCTCAGTCAAATGTAAATTAAACTATTTTAGACTACAAATGTTAACGGTGTGGATTAACTCTGATTATGATTTTTTATTTTATATACCTTGAAAATCGGTGAAAATGTAAAGATTGATGGCTGAAATGTAAAATCTAATTACTTTACTTCTTGTTTAAAAAATAATGTATATATGTTTTGATGTGTATAGTATATCTTTTTCTCTATATAACTATGTAATAGTAATAAACGAGGTGAGACTGTGTTGATAGATTTTATCTATGTTATGATAGTAATTATCTGTTTGACAGGTGTTTATATCTGCTGTATCTTTGCAGTACAAGAAAAACAAAAACGTATAACAATTAAAAAACAAAAGAATATGAAAACATTAGATTATTTGCATTTAGATGCATCAGCAGCAAACAAAGTAGTAGAATCATTACAGCAGTTATTAGCCGATTATCAGGTGTTTTATACAAACCTTCGCGGTTTCCACTGGAATATTAAAGGACACGGTTTCTTCGTTCTTCACAGTAAATTTGAAGATATGTATAACGATGCAGCCGAAAAGGTGGACGAACTGGCAGAACGTATCCTGATGTTGGGTGGTGTACCTGTAAACAAATTCAGCGAATATCTGAAAGTGGCAAAAGTGAAAGAAGTATCAGGCGTATCCTGCGGCGACGAAGCCCTGGAAAATATTCTGAGCACTTACGGCCAGTTTATCGCTGAAGAACGTAAACTACTCTCCCTGGCTTCTGAAGCCGGAGACGAAGCTACGGTTGCGCTGATGAGCGATTATCTGAAAGAACAGGAAAAATTAGTTTGGATGTTAGTAGCTTATTCCACTTGCGATTGCAAGAAGTAAGAAGAATTAAGTATAAGTATTAATAATTCATTCGTTGCGTTAGGAGAGGATACCGTGAGGTATTCTCTCTTTTTGTCTTTCAACAGCTTTCGGGTAAGAAGAAACCAAATATCGCTTATATTTGTTTTTTTATTTCTAATTCAAAAATAAGATTTTATGGTAAAGACACAAAACAAAGAAAAGATAGCTCATGGAAATTTGTTGAGCTATATGGTTTATCTTGAAAAAGATAAATGTGCATCGGGAAAGAATGGAACTGCTGCTATTTATAAAGCAACACGTAACAAGTTATCTTTATTTGTCGGTAAGGATAAATTGAATCTGAAACGTATAAATACTCAATTGGTAAACAGCTTTGTCGATTATTTGCAATCGATCTCTTTAAGCCATAACTCAGTCAGTAATTACGCCAGTGCATTTCGGAGTGTATATAATAGTGCCGTTTCAGAGAATTTGGTTACTCCCAAAGAGAATCCTTTTCAGAAACTTCATTTACGTCCTATGCCATCATATAAACGTTCGGTAGGAATAAATGTAATAAAGGAAATGATGCAAATGGATTTGGGAGGGAATAAACGGTTGGATTTTGCCCGCGATCTTTTTCTCTTCAGTTTTATGGCATGTGGTATGACCTTTGTGGATCTGGCGCATTTAACCCGGAAGAATCTGCATGGGAATGTACTGGTTTATTATCGTATAAAGACCAAAACGGAAATACGTGTTACCATCACTCCGGGTATGCGTTATTTACTGGAAAAGTATTCAGAAGCGGAGTCTGAGTTATTGTTTCCTATATTGAAATCAGTGGATGCTTCTTATGAGACTTATAAGGTGGCTTTGAGAACCTATAACCGCCGTTTGGGTAAAATAGGAAATCTGTTGAATAGCCCTGTAAAACTAACCTCCTATGTGGCGCGCCATTCCTGGGCAATGTGTGCAAAAGAGAACTCTGCATCGGTGGCAGTAATCGGTCAGGCATTGGGGCATACTTCTGAACGAACAACAAAATTTTATCTGAGTGATCTGGATCAATCGGAGATAGATCGTGTTAATCTGAAAATCATTGGCTTTGTGGAAAAGTGGATGAATAAACGGAAGTCTAAAAGTTGACGCTTATTTATGGAATAAGGGTCATTGCCAATAAATAGGTAGCGAAAAATAACGATTATTCTATACCCTATACTACCAAATGGCTTGAAATTCCTATTGGGTGCAAAAGTAAAAAAAATTAATTGATAAAATTCTATCAGAAAGATATTTTGTGCTTTAAAAAATACTAATATTAAAAGAAAGCTATTGATTTTTACATAAAAGCAGGTATAAAACTGCTAGAAATGAAACTGTTATGAAAAACAATATCTGCCGCTAAAATTCTTTTAACTGAATTTAGCGCGAACATAAACATCGTAGGAAATTCTATTTTGACATTTATTTAAGAAATCTCCGGGTTTGCAAGACTATTTTACTAAATAAATTATTATTCTCTCCTTTCTCAGTACTTCACGATACATTATTTCCGAATCAGAGTTGTCCTGTACTTATTTTAAATTATGCATACTGTGTGAAGCAATTACTTTTTGCCTTCTTTTTTATTATAATATCTAGTATAATGCTGAAATATAGTGATTTAAACCCAATGACCCTTATTCCATAAATAAGGGTCAAAAACAAAAGCACTAGTATGTCGCCCGTAGGAATGGGACTGACCACCTTTGTTATATAGACACTTAAACAATAAATACATGTTAATATCCTCATTTTTAGCTGTTTTGAGTATTATTTACGGCGAGCCGTTGAAAAGTAGAATCTCGATATTTCTTTGTCTGATTTTGTCATTTATATTTTCGTCAATCTTTCTACCGCAGATACTGAAGGTCTCCAAGCGAAAACGGTTGTATGATATTCCTAATAGCCGGAAAAGTCATGAAGAGAAAATACCCCGTTTAGGTGGCATCGCTTTTTTTCCATCCATTGTTCTGGCAATGTCGTTGGTCGTAGGTTATCGTCATCTGATTGGTTTCCCGATGAATGAACAATTAACAGGACATATCTTATTGGAGTTTTTATTTTTGTCGGCAGGCTGTCTATTCCTGTTCATGGTAGGCGTCGAGGACGACCTGATCGGTGTTCGATATCGCAAAAAGTTTATTACCCAGTTTCTTGTCGCTTCCTTACTTCCCATATCCGGTTTTTATCTGACTAATTTATATGGTTTATTCGGTTTATACGAATTGCCGGCTTATGTTGGCGTTCCGTTGACTATTCTGCTGATTGTATTTATTACAAATGCGGTGAACCTGATAGATGGCATAGACGGTTTGGCAGGCGGAGGGAGTACCTTTTCTTTTGTTGTGATAGGCTGGATGTTTTTTCAGAAAGGATTATGGTTGTATTCGATGCTGGCTTTTTCGGCAGCCGGATGCCTGATTCCATTTCTTTATTTCAATATATGGGGGCGTGCTTCCAAAGGAACAAAAATGTTTATGGGGGATGCCGGTTCTTTATCGTTGGGGTTTTTGTTATCATTTTTAATAATTAAGTTTCCCGCTTATATCTCAGAAACAGAGCCTGACGTAAAGAACTTGGTTATCCCCTTTACCTTATTATTTATTCCGATGTTCGACGCTTGCCGGGTGATGGTCGTGCGTGCGATACATCATCGCCCGCTATTTCTGGCCGACCGGAACCATTTGCACCATAAATGCCTGGCAGCGGGCCTGACACATCTTCAGGCAACAGAACTGGTGCTGGTATTTACGATCGGTTTATTGCTCCTGAATAACTGGTTGGCAGATATCTGTAATATAAATGTATTGCTGGTAGTCGATTTACTTTTGGGGATAGGGTTGAGTAAATCATTGAATGTATGGATACGGCATTCCCAAAAGGAATCGTTGTCTGAGAACAAACCTTGTTGATTATATATACGGAATGGAGAAGATACTTTTCTGGCTTGTTTTTTTGACCTCTTTAACCAAATGTGTCAATCGTTTTCTGGTTTTACCCGATGTAATCTATTATGGTATTTATCTGGGGTGTTTCATTTGGTTGCTGTTCCGAGGTGGGATAATTGTTAATAAGAAATATCTTTTTTTTATTTCGGCGGTTTTTTTCTCTATTTGGCTGAATGATATACCGGCTTTATTTAAGGTCTCAGCCCGTACGTTTGCCTTTTTTAGTCTGGTTTTTATGGTAGGCCCTTTTTTTGTAAATAACCGGTTAATTCGTATGCGACGGCTTTTATTCATCCAGACTTTACTTGTCCTTCGTTGGATTGTATTGCTTTCATTCCTGTTGAAATTTATAGCTCCCGACCAGGTTACCAATGATTCGGGATTTTGCGGACTGACTGCCCATTCGATGGTGTTATCTCCTTTAGCCGGTATTTGTATTTTATACAGTCTCTACCGGTTTCATTTCTCGGAAACTCGTCGGGAGCTTTATAAAGAATCTGCCTATATAGGCATTAGTTTTCTGGTTTTATTGTTAAGCGGTTCCCGGGGAGCTTTAGCTGCGACAGTAGTCGGTGTGGCTTTCTTTTATATCCGTTTATACAGGCGCCAAATGGGCAAAATGCTTCAAGCGGTTTTGTTTATTCTTCTTTTGGCTGTATCCACATCAGCTCTCTGGTGGCCTTATACGGAAAGGCTTCGTCAGAAAACAGAAACGAGTAGGAAGAATGGGGGAACTGTAGCCTCCCGTGAAGGTATCTGGCAGGACCGGATAGACGAATTTACCGCCTACCCATTGTTTGGTGTGGGATTTTCCAGTTTTAACCTGGATTATATTCAGAGCGAACATACGATAAACCGACATACTGGTACGATAGAGCCGGGAACCAGTTGGCTTTTTCTTTTATCATCTATGGGACTGTATGGCTTTCTTTCATTTTTTTTACCCTTTGCTTATGGTATATATATACTTTTCAAAGAGTTGGATACAGGACTGAAAGGAGGATTGTTAAGTTCTATGATGATTTTGTTTTCTGTACATATGCTTATTGAAGGGTATATCACTGCTTCCGGAGCTTATCTCTGCTTTTTATTATGGCTTAGTTTATCCGAAAGCGAACAAGTTTTACAACCAACTACTAACAAAAAACTTTTATCAGCATGATATTTTTTATTCCTTCGGTTATAATCCGTTTATACAAACTGTTACCCCGGATATATAGAATGCGTATCTGGATGACAGGAATGACTATTTTTCTTATGTCTGTTTTTGATCTGCTGGGTACAGGGGCATTACTTCCCATCCTATTATTGGTGTTGGATGAAAAAACGATCGATAAGAATGAATATTTATCCGGGATATACCAATGGGGGGAGTTTACTGATTTTTCATCCTTTGTGTTTTTTATTTGTGCTTCTATCCTGTCGTTTACAATTGTCCGGGTAGTGTTCTGCACATGGCTGTTATACATGCAGAACAAGCGTTTGTTTACTATCTCCAGCTATTTGTCCCTGCATTTGTATAACTATTATTATCAAAAAGGTTTTTTGTATATCAAGCGACATAACAGTCTAACTTTGATCAATAAGGTCAATGGTATCTCAGATAATCTGATACTCGGATATTTGGTTCCTTATACCCAATTGATTTGTGAATGTGTGGTTATGTTGTCTATTCTGGTAGGTTTGATACTGTTCAATGTCTATGTTTTTCTATTAGTTTTGTTAACCTTTATTCCAATTACCTCAATATATTATCGTTTTTCCCGTTCCCGTATGGAGGTTTACGGAAACATGTTATTCCGGTTAATTCCTTTGAAAGGAAAATTGTTACAGCAAACCTTTGTCGGCTATACGGATATGGAAATGAGCCATTCTTTTTCGAAAAGTTTCGGCGGTTTTCAGGATTTAATGATCAAACAAAATCGGATTAATGTACGGCGTTTATTATTGAATGGATCTTTACAAAAAGCATTGGAGATTGCAATTGTTTGTTCGTTGGTTGTATTGATTCTGGCCACCCGGTTTTTTGAATTACCCTCTTTGGGACTGATAATAGGTTTGTTTGCGATAGCTGTTTATCGTGTCCTTCCCGGCTTGGTTCGCAGTTCCGGATTTATATTCCAAATGAAAGGAAATTCATTTGCTTCCGAATTATTGAGTGACCTGGAAGCAGAGCAAAAAGAAATACATGTATTGGATCAACAGCTACTAGATTTTCAAGATGTCATATCGATTCGCTCTCTTTCGTTTTCTTATGATAAAGAGGTGCAGGTGTTAAAAGATATATCCCTGGATATTCATAAAGGCGACTTTATCGGTTTTCGTGGAGAATCGGGTTCTGGAAAATCGACTTTATTCCACCTGTTACTGGGTTTTCTTCAACCGGATGCAGGAGGTATTTATGTGGATGATGTTCCCCTGTCGGCAGATAGATTGGAATCGTGGAGGCGTAAGATAGGTTATGTTTCCCAACAATTATTTATGGTTGAAGGTACTTTGTTGGAAAATATAGCGATGGGAGTGGATGGAGTGGAAATCGACAGGGATCGAGTCGGGGAGGCAATCCGTTTGGCATCGTTGGATAGTTTTATTAAAACCTTACCGCATGGTCTGGATACCCCGATAGGAGAAGGAGGATGTATGCTTTCGGGCGGACAACGCCAACGGCTCGGTATTGCACGCGCTTTGTATAAACAGGCAGAAATATTGATGTTCGACGAAGCAACCTCTTCTCTGGATGAAACGACGGAGCATGCCATCAATGATGCGATTGTCCGGTTGTCGGAAGAATGCCCCGGATTAACTCTGTTGGTCATTTCCCATCGTTCGGAGTCATTGGCTGTTTGTCGTAAAATAGTAGATCTGAAGGACTTGAATAAAATATAGCGGGATGGAGCAGACATATATAAAAACATACGTAATCAACCTTCCGAAAGATACAGAGCGTCGGATTTACATCACTAAAGAAATAAGTAAAATAGCTTATCTTGATATTGAGTTTGTAGATGCGGTAGATGGTAGAGAGCTCGGAAAAGAAAAACTCAGTGAAAATTTTGATTTCAAAAAAAGTAAGAATTATCAGTCTTATGATTTATTATTGGGTGAGGTTGGCTGTACTTTGAGTCATTTAGAGTGTTATAAAAAATTACTTGCATCAGATCAGGAGTTTGCTCTGATTGTTGAAGATGATATAGGTTTTAAATGGAATGAGCCGTATGATGATATATTGAAAATAAGTGCTCGTTATATTAGGAGTAAAAAACCTTTAGTTTTATTGAATTTCGCTTTTTTCGATTATATGGGAAAAGGTATTTCAGTTAAAGATAATTATAAAATATATAAGACATATAAGGCGGCATCTGCAACAATTTATTTTATTAACAGACAAGCTGCAAATATGATTGTATCAGCCGGACCTCCTTTTTGGGTTGCAGACGATTGGAGTTTATTTCGTAGGAAAGGAATTCGCATTGATGCTCTGTATCCCTCGTTTGTTTATCATAATGATAACTCTTGTTCTTCGATCGGTTCTGAAAGAAAAAAACGGACGCTAAGATTTCCTCGTTCGTGGATGGAGTTTCGTGTTCTGGCAGATGAAGGTTTCCGGATACTACTAAAGAAATTGGGTATAATGAAACATAAGGAATTTATCCGTTATCGTGAATAGAAAACAAGGAAGATATGTCGTTGTCCGCATGCCTTCCCTGTTTAAATACTCTATGCCAGGAGTTTCATCAGATACCCGCTTGCTGCGCAGACGATTAATGCCCATCCCATCATATTTTCGGGGGAGGGGGAGTTTTCCGGTAAAGCGAGAGTATCGTTCCGATGGCAGCCAGGGCCACTTCCGTGTTGCGGAGAAAGAGTGCCAGTGTGGCTACTATCGCCAGGCTCAGGCTGATGGCATTGATGCCTCCCTTTTCCCCGAAAGATCAGACGAGTCACGGATAACAAAAAGTCGAAGATAACTTTTAAAGTGTTCATAATAAAGAATAGTTTAATGTGTAATATCAGGCATTATACCGGTGATATAGGTACTGATGCTAACCAGCATCTTTTGATAGTCAGTCCGATTGTCGCCGTTCATTTCACTGATGTAGTGGCTGTATGAAATCTCTTTGGCATACGCTTCAGGATGATAACTCATAGCGGCTGCGAACGGATAAGCCGTAGTAATCAACCGGGCAAAATCGAAGAAACTCTGCTGCGGCATTGGGTAAATACGAAACTGGAGATGCGACTTTTCTCCCGGTTCTGTTTTACCGCCATTCCAATAAATATTGGATTTGCCATAGCCGGTAATACCGAAGTAGTTGTGATACACTTTGCAGAGATCGCTTTCGCCCCAGCCGCTTTCAACAGCCGCCTGGGCAAGGATAACGACCGGATTCAGTTTGTAATGTTCTCCGGCTGCTTGTGCAGCCGGAAGAAACTGTTGGATAAATTCTTTTTTATGCATAATATGGATTATTCGATCACCGGTCTGTCATCGTCCGGAGTAGAAGGTGATGACTTTTCGGTAGATAACGGTTTAATTTCTTCATACGTAGCACTCTTGCGAATGTCGTTCAACATGGTTCCCGGAACATACACGATACGTGCATTCTTGAAAAGAGAAGTGTCGAAATCATCGACAGTGGCAGCTCCTTTGCTGCCGGCTACCATGCGGAAATTACCCAGGCGGCCCATCTGGATGATATCGCCTTCTTCCAGACGCTCCTGCATGACAGACAGAAGGCCTTCGACTACCAGCATGACATCACCGATAAAAGCAGTGCTTCGCATGGCGATCATGTCGCAAAGCTTTTGAAAACTGACTTTTTTCAACGAACGGATCTGTCCATAATACAATTTATCTCCCTTAGCAGCATCTTTGCTCATATCGGGACGTTCTACTACATGAAAATTTAATGACATAACTTTGATAATTAATGATGAATAACTAATAATGAATAATTGTTGGTTATCGATAACAATTCAAAGGTACGACAGGCGGGAAGGGGCAAAATGGGATGTGATAGGATAGGATGGAATACGGGAAAATATAATGAAATATCGTTGAATTTAATGGGATAAGATGTTGTTTATATGGCGTTTATTTTGTAAATTTAAAACATAAAACCAATAAAATAATATCTGATATGAACACCGACAATTATCCCGAAGAAAAGAAATTTGAGATCAGAACGTATGGCTTTACAGAGCTCGCCATGTTGTATAACCCGACATTGCAACCGGCTTCAGCCGCCAATGCCCTGAGACGATGGATCAATTATAATCCCAAACTATCTGCCGCCCTGGAAGAAGCCGGTTGGATAAAAGGACAGCGCAAACTCACCCCGCTGCAAACCGAACAGATGCGGCGCTTTCTGGGGGAACCCTGAGAATTGAAATTAAGAATTTAAAATTAGACAGTACATACGGTTTAATTATTTATCTTTGTGTGACTACTACCCGAAAGAGTAGGTGAAATTATAGAATGAAGAAAGATATGGCAAAGAAAATACCTTATGGATTGACGGATTATGTTCGTGTTCTTACGGAAAATTATTATTATGTAGATAAGACACGATATATTGACGATTTGGAAAAGACGGCAGCTTTCCTGTTTTTGATCCGTCCGCGTCGCTTTGGAAAGTCTTTATTCCTGAGTATGCTTTACTGTTACTATGATGTGAGATATGCTGATAAATTTGACGAGTTATTCGGCAATCAGTACATCGGTAAACATCCTACCGGTGAGCAAGGAAAATATCTGGTGCTATATTTCAATTTCAGTGCCGTTCGTGGTACGGGACAAGCGTTGGAAGATAATTTCAATGGTTATGCTAAAATTCAGATGGAGGGTTTTGCCGATCAATATGCTTCGTATTTTGAACCGGGTTTCCCAAAAGAAATCAGGGAACTGAAGACGGCAGCCGATCAGTTGAACTTTATTGGTAAACGTGCCGCTATGCTAGGGGTATCTATTTATCTGTTGATCGATGAATATGATAATTTCACCAATACGATATTATCCAGTGAGGGTAATAATGTGTATCGTGCCCTGACACATGATTCAGGTTTTTATCGCGGATTTTTCAATATTGTCAAAGCAATTACTACCGGGCCGGATGCACCTGTTAAGCGAATGTTCATTACCGGTGTGTCGCCTGTAACGTTGGACGATGTTACGAGTGGGTTCAATATCGGGACGAATATAACGACTGATGAGCAATTTAATTCGATGGTAGGTTTCAGCGAATCGGAACTATTCGATATGCTATCTTATTATCAATCGGAAGGAATGCTGGCTGATCCTATCGATGATATTGTCCGGATGATAAAGCCCTGGTACGACAATTATTGTTTTGCCAAAGAATGCATTGGTCAGACGATGTATAATTCGGACATGGTTCTCTATTTTCTGAATAATTATCTGCAGAAAAAACGTCCTCCTTCCGATATGCTGGATCGTAATATTCGTACGGATTATAGTAAATTGCGTCATTTTATCCGTATCGACAAGATGCAGGAAGAAGGTCGTTCGGTTATAACCCGCCTGATCGATACCGGCGAGGTGAACGGGAATGTGATTAAAGATAGTTTTCCCGCAGAGAATCTAGCTGATCCGGGTAATTTTGTTTCTTTATTATACTATTTCGGTCTACTGACTTATGACCGGGTGGAGTATGGAGAAACAATAATGAAAGTTCCCAACCTGGCTGTTCGCGAACAGATTTACAGTTACCTGGTAGAAGCGATGAAAGAACGTGAATCGGTCGTTTTTCCGTTTATGGAATTATCCGATCGTATGCGTCGTATGGCCTATTTCGGAGAATGGGAAGCAGCCTTGGAATTTTTTGCCAAACAAGTAGATAAGAAAGCTGTCCTTCGCGATGCGATCTATCAGGAAACGACCATTAAGACATTAATGGTGGCTTATATGGGGTTGACGGATTATTTTATCATCTGGCCGGAATTTGAAGCGGGTCGCGGTTTTTCTGATCTTTATTTAATGCCTAATCTGGCTAATTATCCGGATATGCAGTATTCATACCTTATAGAGTTGAAGTTTCTGAAACGGGACGATACGACAACGAAGGTAGAGTCGTTGATACAAGAGGCAGAAACACAATTACGTCGTTATGCCTCCGATGAAAAGGTACTTGCCAGTACCGGTAATACCCGCCTGCGTCTGCTTGCTGCAGTTTACAGAGGTTGGCAGCCGGAGGCTTTACGCGAATTTGAATAGTCGATTAACATCTGAATTAGAAAATATTGAACCTACTTTTGGCTTGATCCAAAAGTAGTCAAAAGATCAAGGCTGCACCTGGTTCGCTACTCCGCATCCTACGTTCGCTGTCGCCTCCGAACTCGCTTCGCTCAGACAGCGGATGCTCCGACCGCTCACTCCGGCTGCTACGCTTTACGCTCGCCAGCTGATGCCTTTCCAAGGAAGCTCCGCTTCCTCTAAGGATTGCCGATACAGCCTGTTATAAAGGTGTCGGTATCGGCCATCCCCAAAGAACGTTTCGCGTTCTCCGAAAGGCCTTCGGCGGGTGAGCGTCCGCGAAGGGGAAAGACGAAGCGTCAGGAGGCTGCGCTGTTTGAGCGAAGCGAGTTCGCAGACGACAGCGTAGTCTTTCACCGTAGCAGCGAAGCCGGTGTAGCCTTGAACTTTTGGTTACTTTTCTTTCAAGAGAAAAGTAACATTCACATCTGTCAATAATTGAACCATTGCTATCTACTAAAGATTAAACCAAATCTTGAACTACCGACTACTTCCTTCCGCTACGAAGGAAAGACAAACTCTGAATTAATATGAAATATGTTACAGTAATCCCCGCTCGCGGCGGGTCGAAACGTTTTCCTGGGAAAAATATATATCCCCTGGGAGGAATCCCTTTATTGGCTCATTCCATCCTTTATTCCCGAAAGGTTCTACCCGATACGGAAGTATATGTATCGACAGACAATGAGGAAATCGCAGAAGTGGCCCGTCGCTATGGGGCAGGAGTTATCGAACGGCCGGAAGAACTATCGGGCGATCGGTGTTCGACCGATTCGGCTTTGCAGCATGCTGCAATCGAACTCCTTTCCTACCAGAAGGAGTTCGATTATATGATCTTATTGCAAGCTACGAATCCTCTTCGCCCGGATGGAATGATGGAAGAAGCATTACAAACGATAGAGACTGGTATATACGACAGCCTGTTTACGGTATCTCCTTTAGTTCGTAAGCTGGGGCGTTTGACAGATGGCCGGTTTATTCCCTGGAACTTTACATTCGGACAACGCAGTCAGGATATGGAACCGCTTTATTTTGAGAACGGATTATTATATATCAGTCATAGGGAATTGATCCTGAAAAGTCGTATCCGGGGGGAATCGTTATATTCATTGATTGTCGATCATTCGTTCGGCTATCTGGATATCGATACGCAGGAAGATTTTGAAATGGTAGCCTATTATAGTCATAAATATAATAAAGAAAAAATCAAATAAATAAGATGAATCTGTTAGATCGTTATAAGACAATAGTTTATCTCCCCAATCCCTATGCATTGTTGCAATATTATTTACTTGCTCCCTGTAAGGAAGAGGAAACTTTATTTTTCTTTCATGAAAAGTTTCCGGTATCTATCGTACAACGTATATCCGGGGCAAAGATATTATCTGAAAAAAGGAAATTCCGCTGTGCTTCCTTGCTGACAATCTATTGGTTTGCATTACGGAATCGCAATCTGCCTGTTTATTTGGGGGGGTGGTTACATTTCACCAATTTATTTATAAGGCTGTTTAAACATCTATTTTATTTGGAAGATGGAACACTTTCTTACGAAGCCGTAACGGAGCCGGAGTATCAGGTTACAAAAAAAGAAAAAGTGCGGTGGAGAAGATGGATGTATGGCGATACATATCCTCCTTTCGGATTAGCGGATGGTGTTGAATGTATTTATTTAACCGGTATTTTACCCATACCGGATATTATCCTTCCCAAAACAAAAGTAATCGACTTAAAATCATTGTGGCAACGAAAAAGCCCGACAAAGAAAAAAAAGATACTGGATGTTTTTATGTTTGAAGAAAACACTCTTGAATTAATGAAAGCATGCGATACACTTCTGTTGACTCAACCCTTTAGTGAATATTCATTAGTTTTTACCGAATCGGATAAGATAGAGGTTTATCGCAGGTTGCTTGCCGGTCAGGATGAATCGAAAGTGTTGATCAAAGTTCATCCGTATGAAAAAACGGATTATTCCGTTTATTTTCCTTCGGCACAAATCCTAAATACACCTTGTCCGTTGGAATTACTCCTGTTGCAGGAGATTACTTTACATAAAGTGATTACGGTAAATTCAACAGCTGTGTTCAGTCTGGGAGATGGAATTGAAAAGGTTATTTCCGGATATGACGTTACTCCTGCCTTGATAGAGGAAGCGAAAAGGCGTAATATTTACAATGGCATCTCAAATAAACAAGTAACAAGATAGTCAATAACCGATATGCTCAGGCGAGTGTTAAGCATAATAAAGAGAACGCTTTATCCATTTTATTTCAACCTGAAGTGTGTGAATAAAGAACGTGTGCGAGGTCTAAAAATGTCACCGTTATATGCCGACGGGATGATCTTGCAATGCAATAAACCCCTTCGGATACAGGGACAGGCTTGTTCCGGAGAATGGGTAACAGTCCGTATAGCCGGACACATGCAACAAACCTGTTGTCGGTCTGACGGCAGATGGGAGGTCGTATTGGAGGCTATTCTTCCCGGCGGTCCTTTCCGGATGGAAGTAAGTACCCCTAAAAAGCAACTGGTTTATAAAGATGTGTATGCCGGAGAAGTCTGGCTTTGTTCGGGACAAAGTAATATGGTCGTAACTATGCGGAATTATCTACCTGAAAATAGAGATCCGAATAATCGGGTTCCATACCGTTACTTCAGTTTGTATCCATTTGCTCCCACTTATCCGGGTAAATGGGCCTGGGGAGTGAACCGTTGTATAAACCGGTACCGTTATATATCGTATACAGGTTGGCGGGAATGTCGTAGTCCTTTTTTAGGAGATTTGTCTGCTATTGCCTATTATTATGGGGAAGAATTATCTTCCCGTTTGGGTATTCCGGTCGGTCTGATTGTCAATCCGGTGGGAGGAACAGCTGAATATTGTTGGATTGAACGGCACGTTTTACAACAGGAGTTTCCCGAAATATTGAGTAACTGGTATGAAAACAGTCGGGTAACAGAATGGATGAAAGAGCGGGCAATAGAGAATATAGGGAAAAGTGTACCGGAACAGGAACAATTGCATCCGTATCATCCCGGCTATTGCTATGAGGTATGTATCCGTCCGATAAAAGGGTATCCGATCCGCGGATGTATCTGGTTTGCCGGTGAAAGTAGCGCCCAGTTGAACGATTCAGTTCAGTTTGAACGTTTACAAGAACTGTTGATTCGTAGTTGGCGGACAGATTGGGGAGAATGTTTTCCTTTTAATTATGTGCAATTACATGGCGTGAATTATGAGAATGCATTTGGAAAAGGGACAAAGTATTATTATTCTGAAATCCGGGAGGCGCAGCGTAAATTGCTGAAGAAAATACCTTATGTCGGTATGGCTGTCTCTTACGACTTATCGGTTGAAGATAATGTTCATTTTAAAAATCGTCGACCTATGGGTGAACGCCTCGCTCGTCTGGCATTGCATTATACATACGGACAGAAAGATGTTGTACCATGCGGCCCTCTGCCTCGTGAAGCATGGCTTCACGAGAACTTAATACGTATTAAGTTCGATTTTGCTTCAGGGTTGCAAACCTCGGACGGAGCTTCAGTACAGACGATGAAGGTGGCAGGAGCAGATGGTAAATTTTATCCTGCCGACGGAAGAATAGAGGAGGAGCAATTGCTTGTCGCCTGTCCGGAAGTGCAGTCTCCCTGCCGGGTTCATTATGCATTCGACGCATATCCCTGTCAAGCCAATCTGGTCAACGGCGACGGTTTACCTGCAGTAGCATTTGAAATAGAAATAACTCAGTAAAAATATCAGGAAACTTATATGAAAAACGAGCTCTGTATATTATTTTTATTAAGTGGAATTCCTGTTTTATTAATTTTACTTTACCTATTGTCATATATGGCGGATAAAGGTTTAAGAAATTGCAAATTGCTGGTATACCAGCAATGGAATCGATTCGGTGAAATCGATTCCATGAGTAATCTGCTAGTTAT
Source organism: Parabacteroides sp. HGS0025 (assembly GCF_000969845.1). Lineage (NCBI taxonomy): Bacteria > Pseudomonadati > Bacteroidota > Bacteroidia > Bacteroidales > Tannerellaceae > Parabacteroides > Parabacteroides sp. HGS0025. Next base: position 3,754,729 of record NZ_KQ033902.1, on the reverse strand, counting down.
GGGAAATTCGCGTGCCTCTTGTCATATCGATCCGGAAATCCTCGATACTTATTTGCCGTTCCATTCTTATAATCTGGGTTTAAACGATGGGGGAATGGATGCAGTTTTACATGCGTGGCATCTTTACCGAATGCATATAAAAAAGGTACCTTGTGTAATCTTGTTGAGTATGGACTGGACGACTTTGGATATATCCAATATTCCGTCTATACGGATAACTGAATACCTGCCTTGGTGTAGTGATCCTGCCTGGCGAACTATAATATCAAAAACCGGTTTTACTTTTGCCGACAAAGTGGTCCCTTTATGGAAATATCGGCATCACAGACATTTTTTATCGAAAGGCCTCAAGGAATATACGGGAATTCAACGAAGCGGTTATGGGCGCGATATAATGTCTTACGAGCGAGGTTATATTTGTCTGGACGATAAAGTTCCTATGAGAGAGGTGAAACCGTTGGATGAAATTGTTTTGGATTTCAGTTCGCTTGACTTGTTTTTTCAGATGTGCCGACAGGAAAATATAATAGTAATTTGTTTTTATAGTCCGGTATATAGTTCTTATCGTAGCCAATGGGAAATATCTACCCGTACTTTAATTTCTGATCATATCCGGCATTTTGACATACCTTTTCTGGATTATTCGGAAAGAGAGGAGAATTCCGATTCTTCTTATTTTAAGGATAATATTCATCTGAACCGTAAAGGGGCTGCCTGGTTTACCCGATTATTGGCACAGGATGTAGCTTCTGTATTGAAAATAGCATAATCAGAGCTTTAGTACAAAAAAGAAAGCTTGTAGGGATTATTGATAAAAAACAAATCAATATATAATATGGAAAACGAATTGCTCATAGCCGGTCGGCCTGTTGGACCGGCATATCCTCCTTTGATCGTAGCCGAATTGGGTATCAATCATGAAGGCTCGTTGCAGACCGCATTCGAGATGGTGGATGCAGCAGCACGTGCAGGCGTGGAAGTGTTGAAACATCAGACGCATATCGTAGAGGATGAAATGTGCGGAGTGGCAAAACAGGTAGTGCCCGGCAATGCGGATGTATCCATCTATGAAATAATGAATCGTTGCGCACTTTCGGAAGAAGATGAAACCGCGTTGCAGAAATACGTACAGTCGAAAGGCATGATCTTTATCAGTACCCCCTTTTCACGTGCGGCAGCCGATCGCTTGCAACGGATGGATGTACCGGCGTTCAAGATAGGTTCGGGAGAATGCAATAATTATCCTTTGCTGGAGCATATCGCCCGGTTCCATAAACCGGTGATATTGTCTACCGGAATGAATACGATCGACAGTATTCGTAAAGCGGTAGATATTTTTAAAGAATATCATGTACCTGTAGCTCTTTTGCATACAACGAATCTTTATCCGACTCCGGCCAATCTGGTTCGTTTGGGAGCCATGCAGGAAATGGCGGAGGCTTTTCCCGGTTATGTATACGGCTTGTCCGACCATACGACAAGCAACCTGGCCTGTCTCTCTGCCGTTGCCCTGGGTGCCTCGATTGTAGAACGTCATTTTACCGACCGGATGGATCGTCGTGGGCCGGATATCTGTTGTTCGATGGATGAACAGGCAACACGCGAACTGATAGAGCAAAGCCGTATGATCTATTCGATGCGTGGCGGACATAAAGGACCTTTACCGGAAGAACAGATAACGATCGATTTTGCTTACGCAACAGTCGTTACGATCCGTCCCGTAAAAAAAGGCGAATGTTTTACTCGGGAGAACCTTTGGGTGAAGCGTCCCGGCGTGGATGGTATCCTGGCCGATTCGTATGAAAGTATATTGGGGAAGAAAGCAACTGTGGATATCGATGAAGATGTTCAGTTACTGTATGATATGATTGAGAAATAAAAAAGTATGAAACGTATCTTGTTTGTAACCGGAACGCGTGCCGATTTCGGAAAGTTGAAGTCGTTGATAAAGATACTGGATAGCCATCCGGATTTTGAAGTTTCGATTTTTGTTACCGGTATGCATATGCAGAGTTTGTATGGATCGACTTATCTGGAGGTAGAGCGTTGTGGTTGTAAAAGAATTTTTAAGTATCTGAACCACACATCCGAAGCAACAATGGATCTGACCCTGAGTAAAACCATCGATGGGCTGTCTACTTATCTGAAAGAAAATCGGGCCGACCTGATTGTCGTTCACGGTGACAGGGTGGAAGCTCTGGCGGGAGCTATCACCGGTAGTTTAAATAATATCCTGGTTGCCCATATCGAAGGAGGAGAATTGTCAGGCACGATCGATGAATTGATCCGTCATGCGGTCAGCAAACTGAGTCATATCCATTTTGTGGCTAACGACAAAGCCCGGTGTCGTTTGATACAGATGGGAGAACAGGAAGAGTCTGTTTTTGTGATCGGTTCTCCTGATATGGATGTCATGTTTTCCGATGAACTACCGGCTCTGACTACAGTAAAGGAATACTACGAAATACTTTATGATAACTATGCTATCGTGATGTACCACCCGGTAACTACGGAGTACGATCGAACTGCCTTGCATGTCAATCGGCTGGTAGAGGCTTTATTGAAGGATACACATAATTATGTTGTGATCTATCCAAATAACGACTTGGGATCGCATCTAATACTGGATACCTATGAACGGTTAAAAAAACATCCTCGTTTCCGCCTGATCCCTTCGATGCGCTTTGAATATTTTTTATCGTTGCTGAAGAATGCGGAGTTTATTGTCGGCAATTCGAGTGCCGGTGTCCGTGAAGCTCCGGCTTACGGGGTTCCCTGTATCAATATCGGCAGCCGTCAACAGAATCGGGCCAGTTCTTCTTTTATCTGTAATGTTCCCGAAGATCCGGAGCATATACTGACGGCTATCTCCGGTATCGGGCCGATAGCGGTAAAACCGGAATATACTTTTGGCAAAGGTAGTAGTGCGGAGAAGTTTCTGGAACTGTTGAGTTCTCCTGCTTTTTGGGGTATTTCCCGGCAAAAGCAATTCAGGGATCTAGATAAAATTTAATACACTAAGTATAGTAATATGAAAAAGGCTCCGTGTACATGTCCTTTATGTGTAAAAGGGGATTATAATCCGGTCGACTATATGGTCGATTTGTCCGAATTGGAGAGAGAGCGTCTTTGTGGTGTAAGTGGTTTGATGCGTGTAAAAGATGAAGCCCGTTGGGTGGCTCAAAGTATCGATAGCTGTATAGCTGCATTGGATGAACTGATCATTTGCTATCAGGAAAGTACGGATGGAACAGAGGAAATAGTAGAACAAAAAAGGTTGCAATATCCGGATAAAATACGTACTTTTTTCTATGCACCTCCGGTATATACCCATAATCTTTCAAAAGAGGACTTTCAATATGCGGTGGGGCTTCCAGAAGATTCTGTTCATTTGTTAAGTAATTATTATAATTATACCTTATTGAAGGCCCGCTACCGGTATGCCGTGAAAATAGATGCCGACCAGATTTATTTTTCAGACCGGTTGAAGCGACTTTGCGATGCTTATCGGAATGAGTTGCAACAGAAGATTACTTTGGGTGAATATATGGCAGATAAATATCTGGAAATATTCAGAATCATATTGGGTATGTCTTTCAATATGTTTTTTTTGCGGTTAATTGATTTTCTTCCATTTCAAAAAACAGTGTTCAGACAATATAACGCATACCTGTTTAAACAGGTATGCCGGATAAAATGTATGACCATTTTATCCGGCATAAATTTGTCTAAGAAAAATGGTAAATGGGGCATAGCAGGATTCAAGGAAAATATAGGTACCTCTTTAGCTTTTAATGGTTCTGGAGATACTTTTATATTTCAGATATCCGATCATACCTTTTTTTCCCCTATGTATCAAACGTATGACCCGAAAGAAGTAACGTATAAAATCGTATATAATGATTATTATAAAAAATATCGGATCATTGAAAGGTTTCATCATAATAATTGCTTATCCCTGTATGGCGGATTTTGTTGGTATCATATGAAATTTGCAGATTGTGAAGAAAGTGAAGGCCATTTGATAGACCAAAAAGTTGAATTGGTTGATTTTTTTAAGATGTCTCTATACGATCTGATAAAAGGCAATATACTGGATATAAGGAAATATCATTTTAAATATCATTTGTTTTCATTTGTTTATGATAAAAATATACCACCTGTTAACCAAATAATAAAATAAATAACAAATCATGAGAAAAAGAATTTTAGAAGGAATAGCCGGCTTTGGTTTGCTGGCCGTTCTGCCGGCTTGTCATACACAGGAACAAGCAGTGACAAACGACATTTATGAAGTAGCAAGTCAGGTGCAAGCAGCTTCGGGAGAAGATAGTAATATTACTGATCCGGCCGGACTGCCGGCTAGAAGCATCCTGATCCCCCAATTGCAAATCGATGCCCAGTCTGTTTACAACCGGATGATCAATTATATCACTCCGGATGAAGAACTGGCTCCGAAGGTGGTTTCCCAACTTCTTTCTGTGTATATCGATTATCCGGCAGGAGGCGTATCGGTCAATCCCAAATACGGCAATAACCGGGCTGAACTGACAAAACTGGAAGAACATCTGAAACCCCTTTTACAATCGGGTAACGGTGGTGTAACGAGAATCCGTATTACCGGATATGCTTCTCCCGACGGTAGTACGAAGGAAAATGAACGCCTGGCCGGAAACCGTTCCATCCTGTTCAAGGCCTATTTGCAGAAACAATACAACTTGCCTGATAATGGCCTGGTTACAGTCGATTGGGTTGGTGAGGATTGGGACGGTTTAAAAGAACTCATTGCTAAATCGGATAAGAAATATAGCGGCCGTGTTCTAGCTATATTTCAGCTGACCGACGATCCTGATAACCGCCGTAAACAAATTAAAGCAATGGATAACGGAGCTGTATATAAAGACATTGAAAAAAGTTTTTTCGGCCGCTTGCGGCGTATGGAACTGGCTGTGGAGACAGAGTCGCAGACTGTTCCGGTTAACAATCCTGACCTGATAGAACAAATTTACAGCCAACCGGAAAAGGTTGCTTTGACTGACTTTATCCGTGCCGCTTCCCTGTACCGTCCGGGGACAGATCAATATCGTGAAGTATACGAGTTGGCTGCTTACACCTATCCATCGTGTGCTGTAATCCAATTGAATGCCGCTGCTGCTGCTTTATCGCAGGGGGATAAAGAGTCTGCCCGTTACTTCTTCAATCAGGCCGGTAGAGATCGACGCGCTTATAATAATCTGGGTGTATTGTCATTGATGGATGGCAATAAAGAAACGGCAACAGCTTATTTTCGTAAATCACTTCCGCAGAATCCGAGGCTGGCTCGTGAGAATCTGAGGATAGTAAATGAATAAAAAAAGGTAAATGAAAAAATTTTTGTTACATAGTTTGCTTTTTCTTTTTCCTTTGGTTATCGTTACTTGTTTATACGACTTTTTAGTCGGTCAATATTTGAAAAAGAGCGATGCTATACTTTACAAAAGATGGAACATGCTGTATAATCCTATAGAAGCGGATGTTCTGGTTGTCGGTAATTCACGTGCCGGATGCCATGTCGATCCATTGTTAATAGACAGTATTCTGCATGTGAAATCTTATAATTTAGGGGTATCAGGGGGGCCGATTGAAATATCGGATGTGGCATGGAAACTTTATCGTTCTCATAATAATAAAAAACCCCGGTTGATTCTGTGTAATATCGATTTTCTATGGCTGGGAGCATATCATATGTCTTACTCTTCCATAAAAGAAGATTATCTGATTTTTTTGAATGACCCCTACTTTTCTGAACTGACAGAAGAAATGGATATTTCTTTTTTCGATTTATATGTTCCCGGTATGAAATATAGGGGAAATAGCAAGCTTGTGCTGAATTTTTTGAAAGATAAAATCGATTCGCCAAAAAATGAATATGTTATTTTTAGAAAAGGTGCAGTCTTGCTGAAACAGGAAATGATGGAACTAGGGCTTTTATCAGAGAGTCGTGTTTTTGAAAGGGGAGTAAAACGTATAGATATGTTTTATCGTTTTTTGGATGAATGTCAGGGAGAAGGGATACAGGTCGTTTTGTTCAAAAGTCCGATACAGCAGATTGCCTATAAGGATTTATCGAATATAGAAGATTCGTTTTTGTTGATAGACAGCGTCTCTTCTGTTCGTCGACTACCCTTGTTGGATTATACTGATTTTATGATCGAAGATAATTCTTGTTTCTATGACCCTGTTCATTTGAATTATAAAGGTGCAGAACTTTTTTCTGTCCGTTTGGCGCATGACGTTGATTCTTTACTAACTGAGATGAAAATAAGATTGTAATATGCTGTTCAATTCCATGGAGTTCGGGGTCTTTCTTCCGATTGTGTTTTTACTGTATTGGTTTGTCTTCGGCAGGAACCTTAAATTACAGAATTTGTTTATTGTCGCTGTCAGTTATCTGTTTTACGGATGGTGGGACGTTCGTTTTTTGTTCCTGATCGCACTGACTACACTGGTGAGTTTTATATCCGGCCGGCTGATCGCTTATTTCCGGAAAAAAGATTCCGGAAAAGCGGATCGTTGGTTTAACAACCGTGCGTGGCTGGTTAGCGTCGGCAATATTATATTTAATCTGGGTATCCTGGGCTATTTCAAATATTATGATTTCTTTGTAACGAGTTTTGTGGAGGCTTCCCATTTGCTGGGAATATCCTTGCAGGTCCGTACGCTCGGTCTGGTCTTGCCGGTAGGCATCAGTTTTTATACATTCCAGGCATTGAGTTATACGATCGATGTATATAAGGGAAAAATGGAAGCAACGAATGATATTGTTTCGTTTTTTGCTTATGTCAGTTTCTTCCCTCAATTGGTAGCCGGTCCTATCGAAAGAGCAACACAGTTGTTGCCACAATTCTATAAAGAGCGGATCTTCTCTTATCCGGCAGCTGTTGATGGTTTGCGGCAGATTTTATGGGGATTGTTTAAGAAAGTGGTAGTAGCCGATAGTTGTGCGGCTTTTGTAGATCAGATTTATGCGGACTATATCACAAAGCCGTCTCTTAGCTTGATTCTGGCCGCTGTTTGCTTCTCTATTCAGATTTATTGTGATTTTTCCGGCTATTCGGACATAGCGATCGGTACGGCCCGGCTGTTCGGTATTCGCCTGATGAAAAACTTTAATGTGCCTTATTTCTCACGTGATATAGCAGAGTTCTGGCGGCGTTGGCATATTTCGCTCACTACCTGGTTCAGGGATTATGTTTATATACCTTTGGGCGGTAGCCGAGGCAATCGTTGGCAGAGTGTTCGTAATACATTGATCATATTTACGCTTAGCGGGTTCTGGCATGGGGCAAACCTTACATTTTTGTTTTGGGGGTTTTTTAATGGTTTGTTGTTCCTGCCTCTATTGTTGGGAAAGAAAAATCGCAGGCATATCGATATGCCTGGCGAAGGCAAAGTTTTGCCTTCGCCAGGCGAGGCCGTATCCATATTTTGGACTTTTATACTGGTGACGGTCGGTTGGATATTCTTTCGTTCGGAGACGATCACTCAAGCGTTTGATTACTTGTCGAAGATATGTAGTTTCTCATCTGTGGCAGACTGGTCTTTGGCTTTAATCCCTAAAAAAATATATTTTTTTATCCTGGTGCTATTCTTGTGCGAATGGTTTCAGCGTGATAAGGATCATGTATTACAAATAGATATGTTTCCCCGTTGGGGGCGGTATATGGTTTATTACAGCATTGTAATGGCCCTTTTCTTTTTAACGAAGCTGGAGGATGTACCCTTTATTTATTTCCAGTTTTGAATCTGCATTAGCACATTATTATACGTCAAATTGTGAAACTCTATTATTTTGAAATATAATGAAGAAAAAGATTCGTTGTTATTTTATTGACTTTTGGCCGGGATTTGATTACAAATACCATTTGAATTTTTTATTATCTGAATACGATATAATAATCGACAAAGAAAATCCGGATTACCTTTTTTATTCTTGTTTCGGATATGAACATTTACGATATAATCGTTGTATAAAGATATTTTATTGTGGTGAGAATCTGATCCCTGATTTGAACCTCTGCGATTATGCTGTAAGCTTATCTGAAATTCAGTGTGGCGACCGTACGTTTACGAATCGGTTATTCGGCTGCCAGAATAATTATTCTCCGGATTTGAATATGGAGGAATTACTCAATCGTAAATTCTGCAATTTTGTTTATTCGAATAATAGGAATGCAGATCCTTTTCGTGAAAAGATATTCAATGCCCTGTCAAAATATAAACGGGTCGATGCGGGAGGGACTTTCCTGAATAATATGGGAGAAAAGGTAAAGGATAAATATTTGTTCCTGAAAGAATATAAATTTACTTTGGCGATCGAAAATTCAACTCAACCGGGTTATGTGACGGAGAAGATTTTTGATCCGTTTAAGGCACAGTCATTGCCGATATACTGGGGGAGCCCCAGTATCAGTTCGAACATTCGTTCGAACTCGTTTGTCAATCTAATGGATTTTTCGACTATAGAAGAGATGGTGGAAGAAATAATCCGCTTGGACAACGATGATGCCGCCTACCTGAAAAAAATAACTACTCCTTTCTGGCCATATGGAAATAGTTTCATGGATTATTATAATGGCGAAAGAGAAAAGCAACTGGTCTTTTTCCGAAATATATTCGATCAATCTTTATGTGAAGCTTACAGACGGACAGAATATGGATATGTACAAAATATGATTAAAGAATTGATTATAGAAAAAAAAATATGGAGTTATTTAAAAAAGTTTGCAAAGAAAATAATCCGTAAATGAAATAGGTATGTTTTGAAATGTTAAGACTAGACTTTTGAATTCAAAAGTACCTTATTTTAAAGTCAAAAGTACATACATTTTTAGCAGGTAAAGCATTCTCTTCCGGGCATAAATGATCTGTTTATGCAAAAATTTTTTATCAAATGTCGGGAGGAGGGGATCAGCTGTCTTTTCCTGCCTTTAGAATTAATATTCAAAAACAATCCGACCCGGTCGGGAAGATTGTCGAATGCGCCGTTTTCCTGCGTACTACCCATCTGGTGAAAGAGAAAAAGACATGGCAAAAGTTTTCAAAACGTTTCTTTGAAGTGTATCGACCTACGATACTCGAATATTTCGGGTACCGGCCGGATGTGCTGGAGGTAAAGAAGGTGAAAGTAAACGACTCCCGGTTATTTATGGCTGTCATGACAGCCCTGTTAAAGACGGGGCGGTTCGATTGCCAGGCAAAAGAACTGGCGGTAGCGATCGATTCTGTATTCGATCCGGATCTCAAATATTCCAGCATATTGCAGGGTTTGTATGACAACTTGCTGGAATATGAGTCTGTTTTAAGTTTTTTTACCGATTATAAGAAGAATGATTTCAAGTAATAATTAGTTAACACGCTTGGAATGAGGATGCTTTATTCTGCTTTCCTTGTATTTTTATAAAAACCGCAGCCGGTATATGGAATGTACCTTTGCTTGTAATCGGATAGTTAACCGGCTGGTCTTTAAAATTTTTTGATGGTCCCCTTTGTATTTATTATAAATAATATTTCTTCTATATTAAAGAGAGCTGTAACAAGGGGTGTAATCGTTACGGATCGTAAGCGGTTTGATGATTATGAAAATCAAAAACTTTCAGATGTGCCTTTGCCGGGACTTTTGCCGGGACATTTCAAATATTAAACAAAAAGGGTAGAATTATGAGGAAATGTAAGGAAAGCATGACACCGGGTTACCGTAAATGCGGTTATCTGAAGGTAGGAAGAAATGTGCTGAAAGCTTTTTTCAGCGGCGACGGCGAACAAAGCCGTCTGGCAGCCGTGTGGCTGTGTGTACAAACTTTTGCGTATTTCAGTGAAGGAGTGGTTTGTCTGAATGACTTCTCGTATGTGTGCCGTCCGGGAGAATGGGTGACTTCGTTTACGGAAATTGCCGGTTTGACCGGTTTGTGCCGTAAATCGGTTAAGCGATGCCTGGAGCGATTGGAGAAAAATCTGTTTTTGCAGGTAAAAGATCTGGATAGCTATAAGCTGATCGTCCTGATGAACTACGAACAGCAAGTCGTGATTAAGAGAGATACGGCAAACAATCCGACGGATCTTCCTCCTGCCGGAACGGAAGGAGGCGATGGCTTCTTTGATGCGATCAATAATTTTTATACTCATCAAAACGGGCAGAAAGGAGCGGTGAACTGATGAATGCGAATACAAACAACAATCCCGGGCAGGTACATGTCTGTCAGGATATCGAAAAAGCAGTGATTGCCGGTTTGCTGAGTAGTCCGGATGCCATCTTCGACGTAATGGGCCGTTTACGTCCTGAAATGTTCTACCATCCCGGACTCCGGTTTGTTTATACTTCGATCCTGTCGTTGGTGGATGCCGGCAAAGGGGTGGATATGCTGACGGTCGAACAGGAAATGATACGGTTGGATCTGTCGCAGTACGAACGGTTGAACGGGTTGTCTTTCCTTTCGGATATGTTGCTCGACGTGCGCAGCGATCACCATATCCGTTATCATGCGGACGAACTGGTCGATAATTATATACTGCGCCGAATGCAGGAGGAATTGAAGAAGAAAGAAACGGAAGTGGCCCGGCCGTCGGCGGATGTGACGGAACTGTTGAACGGGCTGGATCATGTGGTCGATTCGTTGCGCAGCGAGCAGATGCATGTCTCGACCTTGGAAGAGGCAGCCAAGGTGGCTACCCGTGTGTTGACCCATTCATACCGGGAACAGGCAGAGCGTGAGACCGGAACGGACATGCATATCCGTACCGGTTTCGGCGAACTTGACCGGTTGACCGGCGGCCTGTACAAAGGCGAACTGGTGGTGATCCCTGCCCGTCCTTCGATGGGTAAATCGGCTGTTGCGCTGTGGATGGCTTTGTCGGCAGCCCGGCAAGGAAAAGCGGTTGCTTTTTTCAGTGTGGAAATGAGCAAGGAACAGTTGGTGATGCGTCTGCTTTCGATGCTGAGCGGGATCGATACCGACCGTCTGCGTTTCAAAGGAACTACCCGGTCGGAGCGCGAACGCCTGGAGAAAGCGCAACAGGAGTTGGAACAGCTTCCGATCATCCTCGAATATTGCGGTTCGGATACGATCGAGGAGATGCGTGCCAAGGCACAGGCGTTGCATAAGCAGGGGAAATTGGCTGTTTTGTTTATCGATTACCTGAATCTTATCAATATCGTCGTGTCGAAGAGTAACCTGCAGGAAACGACCGACCTGGCTATGGGGAATGTAGCCCGCAAAATCAAGCTGATGGCGGAAGAGATGGAGATCCCTGTCGTGTTGCTGGCACAGATGAACCGTGAAAGCGAACGCCGTCCGGCTCCGCACCTGCCTGTATTGAGCGATTTGCGTAACTCGGGAGCGATCGAACAGATAGCCGATGTGGTGGTTTTTGTCTACCGTGCCGAGAAATACAATATTTATTATGATCCGAAAACAAAGGAAGACTTGCGCGGAGTCGGTTTGCTACTGGTTGCCAAGAATCGTAACGGAGCGACTGGTACTGCTAAATTTCGCTACAATCCCGCTATGACCTGTTTGACGGATTATGATCCGAAAGTGATTTAGACGCAGATGACGCGAATAAGAACTCACAGCTGTTAATCATGAATCTGAAAGATCGAATAAAACAAGTAGCCCGTTTGGAGGAGGTAGTGGAACGCTACCTTCCTCTGAAACGCGGAGGAAGCTCAGCAAAGACCCTGGTGGGGCTTTGTCCGTTCCATTCCGACCGGCATCCGTCGCTCTATGTGAATGCGAAGGAACAATATTACAAATGCTTTGCCTGTGGCGAAGGAGGCGATCTGTTCAAATTCGTACAGCGAATGGAAGGCTGCGACTTCCGTACGGCATTGCATAAGCTGGCAGCCTGGTATGGTTTACCGGATACGGAAAACGATTACCAGCCGGTGAAATACCCTCCGGTACGATCGAAACAACAACCGGTACCGATAGAACCGGTCAGTCAGCTTTATATAGACAATCTGCTCCGTAACCACCGGATGGTACTGGATCTGCTGGAAGAATATGTCCCGGAAGAAGAAATCTTGTGGGAGACATACAGTAGGTTCGAGGTGGGTATCGCCTCTTATTTTTTACCACCCGACTATGATGCATTCTGTAACCGCCTGATCTTCCCGATCCGTAACGAACGGGGTGAGTTGGTTGCTTTTGCCGGGCGTTATCGGGGAGAAACCGAAGGGACGGGTATTCGTAAATATATCAACTCATCGACCAGTCCGGTCTATCATAAAAGTGAGATATTGTATGGTTTGTATCAGGCTCAGGACGAAATACGTAAGCACAAATTCGTCTATATCACTGAAGGTTATAAGGATGTATTAGCCATGCACGCAGCCGGATTTCAAAACACGGTAGCATTATGTGGTACGGCACTGACCGAAGATCATGTCGCACAACTCAGTCGATATACACGGTGTGCCATCGTCATGCTGGATGGTGATGAAGCTGGACAAACAAATGGGTTCAGATCCGCCCGGCTATTATCAGCAAAAGGTTTTTCTGTCGGCCGGATCATCCTCGAACCGGAACAGGATCCTGATTCACAGCTTCGCAAGATGGGAGATACGGAATTTACCGGATATATCAGAAAAGCAACCCGTTTTAGTCGTTTGGAAATATATGAAACCGATTTATTGAAACAGATCAAACAACTGTTGTCTGACTTGCAACTGGCTTTGACTGCAACAGAGCGTGCAGATCTGTTTGCCCGTATGATTCCTTTGCATAAACGGTTGGGAAAAGTGACGACTTTATTGGCGCATTCTCCGGTGTTGAAAGCGGACTGGCTATTGACTTAAACAATGAATAATAACTTTTAAGTAATACAAAAATGATTGTAGACAAAGAACGTAAGGTGATATTCTTACATAATCCGAAATGTGGCGGAACTTTTCTCAGAGATATTTATATTGAAAAGTATGGAGAAACAGAGGGAACAAAATGGTGGGGATCTTTTACACCGGAGTATAATACGGATTTAGGCCATATTACTTATAATGATTTATCTCGTTTTATTCCTGATTGGAGAGAGTATCGGATCGTTGTGATGGTACGTAATCCGTATCATCGTTTTTATTCTGCAATTAAGGAGGTAAAGAGTCGGTTAATCGGTATTAAAAAAATTGGCTTCATTAAAATTTATTATGTATTTGTTACAAAAGAAGGATTGAGATTAAAAGGAAAAACTGCCTTGTTTCGAAGGGTATGTTCCGGAACATACCCTTATTCTCTGCAGAAACTCTTTACGGTTTCTGCAGAGAATTGTTGTAAAAGGATTTTTTCTTTAAAACGTTCAAAACAAGATTTATTCATTCGAAATAAAAGTATTCCCTGGTTGAACCCTCAAAGTTATTTTTGGGGTAAAGAGGTAGAAGTTTTCTATTATGAGTCGGAGAGCGACTGGATAAAGTTATTGGATATATTCGGATTATCAGAATATCAAAGCCGTTTGTCTATTGCAAAAGATTATGTCATACCTAATTACATGCATGCGATGATTGAAAAGCTGTATCCGGAAGATATGGAATTATTCCTGAGGTATGCGACCCCAAAGATCACAATCAAAAAATAAATACTAAAATGAAAATTATTCATGTCATTAATTCCATGAGTACGTCTCATGGTGGACCTACACGTACCGCATTATTGACGATGCAAGGGATGAGATCGCTTGGAATGGATGTAGAGATAGTAACAAACCAACCGGCTCCGGGTGAAGAGGCAGTATCGGACGATCCCTCCATCCGTTATCTGCCCCGTCTTGGTTTTCATGATAAGCGTTGGGGATATTCGAAGGCGATCCCGCAGGAACTTGCAAAGATAAAAAATGTCGATATCTATCATATTCAGGGTATATGGTTGTATTCGGGATATACTACGGCCCGGTATGCCCGGAAGCAGGGATGTCCTTACCTGGTTACTCTTCACGGAACGCTGTATCCGGAGGCGCTGGCACAATCTTCCCGGATAAAAAAGATGGCTTTGAATTTATTTCAGCGCCGGCAGTTGCAACAAGCTGCCTGTATCCATGCTACCTGCCGGGAAGAGATGGAACATTACCGTGCATTAGGGTTTACCAATCCGGTAGCCGTATTACCTTATCCGATGGAGTGCGACGATCAGGCGGAGCCGTTGTATTCGAGAGATATAAAACGCATCGGTTACCTGGGGCGCGTGCATCCCCGTAAACGGGTGGAACGGTTGTTGGAAATTTGGCATCGTCTGGGAGAACCGGGCGAACTGCTGGTGATGGGCAACGGAGATCCTGCGTATATGCAGTTTCTCAGAAATGAAACGGAACGGCTGAAGTTGCGAAGGGTGAAGTTCGAGGGTTTTGTCATAGGAGAGAAGAAGAGCCGCCTGCTCGCTTCCTTGACTTGCCTTGTGGTTCCCAGCGATTTTGAAAATTGCGGTATTATTACACCTGAAGCACTGCTGCAGGAAGTTCCGGTTATCGCTTCGACTGGTTCCCCGTGGCAGGACTTGGATACTTACCGGTGCGGCCGTTGGGTGAATAATGATGTCGATACGCTGACCGAAGCAGTACAGGATGTTTTGTCGCTTAATGAAGATGAATTACAGGCAATGGGGAAACGTGGCCGTCGGTTGGTGCTGGATAAATATTCGGTCGATGTCGTTTCCCGACAGATGAAGGAGTTGTATGCCTGGGTAGCCGATCGGGGGGATAAACCTGAATTTGTATATGACTAAACAAATAATAATATACTTATGAACAAGATTAAATTAGCTAAGGAAGTGGCAAGCCGTATGTCTACGACTGTTACGCAAGCCCTGTGTTTTATAGACACTATGAGCGATGTGATATGTGAGTCGATAACGCATGACGAGTCCGTTCTCATACAGAATTTCGGGCATTATATGCCCTGGCAACAGACAGAACGTATAGGGCGTAATCCCAGAAGCGGTCAGGAGTGTAAGATACCGAAGCGTGTGAGTGTGAAATTCAAACCGGGAAAAGGATTGATTGAAAAAATAAATGAAAAATAATTTAATATGGGAAAAGACTGGGGGCTGTTTTGGGGTTATATCGTAGTTTGTCTGTTAACTTCTTGCGGATCGGTAAAGGATATTGCCTATTTGCAGGGGGAGGATCTACTGAATAAAACGACTGTGATCGATACGGTCACTCTGAAGATACAGAAAGATGATTTGCTGGATATAAATGTGAGTTGCCCGGATCAAGAGTTACTGCGTCCATTCTTGCGGTATGGTAGCCAATACGATGGTAATGGGAATATGGGTGGGGGAAGTAGTGCCGGGTATCTGGTAGAAGCAGATGGGACGATTAATTTCCCCTTACTGGGAGAAATAAAAGTAGTCGGTTTGGACCGTCGTCAGTTAATCAACCTGATTCAGGGCAGGCTGGAGAAAGAAGGGTATATAAAAAATCCGGTCGTTACGGTTCGTTTTCTGAACTTTCGTATCTCGATACTTGGCGAAGTGAGTAAACCGGGAACTTTTAACATAAATACCGAACGTATTACCTTGTTTGAAGCATTGAGCCTGGCGGGCGATTTAACGATTCACGGACGTCGTAACCGGGTGGCAGTTGTCCGGGAAACGAATGGGGTACGTACGATTTTGTATCATGATTTGCGTTCGAGAGACGTTTTCCAGTCTCCCGATTATTATCTGAAACAGAATGATATGGTGTATGTGGAACCGAACCGGGTCCGGGCGGAAACGAGTGTGCAGAACCAGTTTACGAATGTGGGAACCTGGATATCGCTTATATCTTTCCTTACCACTATGAGTATTTTGATATTTAAATAAAAGAAGATGAAAGAACAGAATCCTTATACAGACAGCTTCAAGTTGATGGATGAATTTAATCTCCGTACGATTTTGGATGTGTTGCTGACGAAATGGCATTGGTTTGTTTTGTCCGTTTTTCTTTGTGTGGGAGGCGCTTATGTTTATACAAGGATTGTTCCGGTGGTCTATAAACGGGAAGCGATCGTGCAGCTAAAAAACAAAGTGAAAACGGAGGAGGCATTTAATGAAAAGCAGATGTTTGACGATAGTAATAATAATAATATCGATGGAGAAGCTCTGATTTTTAAGTCTCGTTTGTTGATGGGTGAAGTGATCTGGCGATTAGGACTGGAAATAGAGTATGCGGCAGATGACGGATTTAAAAAAAGAGAGATGTATACGGATATGCCGGTCCGAATTTCTTTTCCGGATTCCACATTCAGTGAGCCTGCTTTTTTTTCGATCATTCCACTGTCGGAAAGTCGTTACAAAATACAAGGTCTGGCTGATGATCCGGATGGTGTGATGGAATATAATTTCGGTGCGGAAGTAATCACACCGATCGGAAAGATAGTTGTGAACCGGAGTTCTTCTTTCAATAAGGATTGGTTAAATATGCCGGTGTTTATTACCTGTCATGAACATAAATCGCTTGTTTCTTCCCTACTGGGCAAACTGAATGTGGAACGTTCCATTAAAGAGGCTAATTTATTGACTCTGACTTATCAGGACACAGATCCGGATAGAGCGGACGATATTCTGAACACGTTGGTTCGTGTATATGTAGATGAGTCGATGAAGGATAAAAATCAGATCATGCAAAGCACAGCGGTCTTTATAGACGAACGGTTAAAACTGATCAATGAAGAGTTGGGAAATGTAGAGAGTGATATCGAGGATTACCGGAAACAAAACCGATCGGCAGATTTGGGTATAGAAGCAAAGGTCGCTCTGGAAAACCGAAGCCGGTATGATCGGGATGTGATCGATCTGACCGGACAAAAAGATCTGATTGACCTGATTCAGCAGTATTTGCATGATCCTTTGAAGAATGAGTCTCTTTTGCCAGCTAATACAGGCATACTGAGTGCAGGGCAGGAAGAATTGTTCAGTAAATATAACTCTGCCATACTGGAACGGGAGAAATTGCGGGAAAGTGGTGGAGACGAGAGTCCTGTGGTTAAGTCGCTGACGAATGAAATAGCCTCCCTGCGTAGGGTAATCAGCCAGAGCCTGAAAAATGCCAAAAGAGAGATCGATATGAAACTGGATTATGCCGGAAGGATGCGATTGCTGGAAATCGGCAGGATCAGTAATATACCGACGCAACAGCGATATGTGCTTTCGATAGAACGGCAGCAGAAAATCAAGGAGGAGTTATTCCTTTACCTGTTGAATAAGCGGGAGGAGAATGCTTTGTCATCGGCTACAGCTGAAAGTAATCTTCATATAGTCGATTCCGCTTACGGAGCAGGTATGGCAGGTACCGCTTCCTGGGTGATTTTATTTGGAGCATTGCTTGCCGGTTTGTTTATACCGGGATTATTCTTCTATCTGGGACCGATGCTGGATGTAACTGTGCGCGGACGGAAAGATATTGAAGATAATCTGACTATTCCTTTCCTGGGAGAAATACCGCATAAACGTCAAAAAGAGCT
Organism: Parabacteroides sp. HGS0025; assembly: GCF_000969845.1. Lineage (NCBI taxonomy): Bacteria > Pseudomonadati > Bacteroidota > Bacteroidia > Bacteroidales > Tannerellaceae > Parabacteroides > Parabacteroides sp. HGS0025. Next base: position 3,737,259 of record NZ_KQ033902.1, on the reverse strand, counting down.
GATGGTGGTAAGCAGGGAAAAGAGGGATGGGGTATCGGAAGCGTTCCGTATTGTACGGACCAATATGAACTTTATACTGAATGAACAGAAAAAATCGCAGGTACTGATGTTGACTTCCTTTAATCCGTCTTCCGGAAAATCATTTGTTTCGCACAATCTGGCGGCTTCTCTGGTTTTGGCAGGAAAACGAACTGTTTTGCTGGAAATGGATATTCGTAAGAGGTCGTCAAAGGATGATGAGGGAAATGTATTACCGGGACTGACTCATTATTTATCGGGAAGAGTAAACAACCCGGATGAGTTGATCCGTCCCTATACAGGTTTTGAAGGATTGGATGTCATATCTTCCGGGCCTCTTCCTCCAAACCCGTCGGAGTTGTTGTTAGGACAGTTGCTTGACGAGTTGATCGGGCTATTGAAAGAGCGTTATGAATATATCATTATCGATACAGTTCCTTATGGAATGGTGGCTGATGCTCAGATAATCAGCCGGTGTGTCGATATGTGTATTTATGTCATACGGGAAGGAATGATGGATCGCCGGCGGTTGCCGGATATTGAAGCTTTGTATACTAACGGTAAGTTGCCTTGTATGTCAGTCTTGTTGAATGATGTCCGTTATAAACATGCCGGATATGGCTATGGTTACGGATATTATGGCTACGGATATGGTAAAAGTTATTATGGTTATCAATGAATCGAATATGAAAATAAAAACGTATGTAATCAACCTGAAAGATTCGGTTGATCGTCGAAAAGCCATACTGGCTGAAACTGCAAAATATCCTTTTATGGATGTCGAATTGGTGGAAGCTGTTGATGGTAGAAAGTTGAAACAGGAAGAAATCAAGGCCTGTTTCGATTTAAAAAAGTTTGTTAATCATTATTATCGTACTCCTAAAGGGGGAGAGATCGGTTGTACCTTAAGTCATAGGATCTGTTACAGGAAACTTTTGGAATCGGAGGAAGAATTTGCTTTGGTTCTGGAAGACGATGTTTGTTTTATATATCCGGAATATGTTGAAACAATATTAAACGATATACTGAATGAATATAAGGATAATAAGCCTTATGTCATTACGTTGGGGTATCATGATCTATATTATCCGAAGAAATATCGTACGTTGGGTAAATTTACTTTTTATAAAATTTATCGAGCATACGGAACTTGTGGCTATTTGGTCAATCGTCAGGCTGCGAAACGTCTGCTGTCGGACTGTTCTTTTATAGTTGCAGACGATTTTTCTTTTATGAGAGAAAAAGGAATACAGGTAGAGGGGATTTATCCGTATTTCGCAGCAGATGAATCTACAAGAGGAACAATCCCAAGTGAAATTCAGCAAGAGAAGGTGACTCGTAAAAATTTTATTAATAGATGTATATCAAGATGTTGTAGGCTGATTTCTTGTCGGATGTTGTTGAAGTTTGGTAGATTGTCAAAACAACATTATTCACGTGGTATTGATGAATAAAATTATTCAATAGACATGCGAAAAAGAGTCGTAATCATCAATAAATACGGCGCACTTCATCCTTCGGCAACCGGACGTCCGGTTCGTAAACTGGCTGATTATTTATGGGAAAACGGAGTCGATGTGATCGTACTTTCCATTCATGCTTCTTACAAAGGGCAGGTTTCACAACGTGAGGAGAAATTACCCTATCAAACCATCGAATTACCTGATTTTTATAGTGGTAAAAATAAATGGCTTCGTCTTATAGGTAATTTGATAGATGGCTTTCGGTTGGTGGTTTATTCCATGTTGTTACCACAGCATCAATTGAAAGTCGTATTGACCGATCCTTCTTTGATCAATGCCTGGGCTGTCTTATTCCGTCCGTTTTACCGAAGCAAGCTGGTGTTCTGGACGATGGATCTGTATCCGGAAGCATTCGCTTCGGCGGGGTTGGTGTCATGCAATCATCCTGCGTACCGGATAATCTCTTCTTTTGTTTATCGTCATGTACCGGATTTCCTGATCGCGTTAGGCGAACAGCAGTATCGTTATCTGTGCCGACAATATAAACAATCCTATATTCCTCATATCGTGTTGCCTTGCGGGATATGTCCGAAAGAAGAAGCAGCCGAACCGCTTTGGCGGAAAGCCAATCGGGATAAGATCATTTTCTGTTATGCGGGAAATATCGGCGAGGCCCATAACGATGTATTCTTGTTGGAGTTGATTAGGCAATTGGATCCCGAGAAACATTTGATATTACTTAGATTATATGGAGCAAAAGCGCAACAGGTACTAAAGGAGGTGAGTGCATTTGAAACGGTGGTCTTGCTGGATTATATTGTTCCGGCAGAGATGCAATATGTAGACATCTGTGTGGCTTCTCTATTACCGGCATGGAATCATGTTTGCGTACCGTCGAAAGTGGTCAGTGCGATTTGCCGGGGAATACCTGTATTATACAATGCCAATAAGGAGTCGGAAGGTGCCTGTATGTTTCCGGAAGCAATCTGGTTGATACCGGATTTTACGGAATTATCGGACTCGATTCTTACTTTTCTGAATGCACTTTCAGCAAAGGATATTCTTGTGAGAAAGGAAGCGGCAGAAAGATATTCGCAGGAATTTGTAGGTATGGAGTATACAAATCAGATGAATTTATTAAAAATGATCAAATGAAAAGGATGGTAAAAAAGTACCTGCTGATAGCGGGTGGGAGTCTGTTGGTTTTACTGGTGGCAGGTGAGGTGTACCTCCGTCGGGAGTGGGGATTCTGTGATTCGGTATTGATGCAGTCCGATCCGGATTTTGAGTATATAGCTCAGCCGGATCAGAACCGTTATCGTTTTAAAAGACACATCGTATACAATGCGTATTCACAACGGAATACTCCGGTCGATTCTTCAGCTTTTATTGTGCTGGGATTAGGCGATTCCGTGCTGAATGGAGGGGCATTGACTGATCAGGATAGTCTCGCTACATCCCGTTTAAGCAATGATCTTTCCACATTTATGGGAAAAGATGTACAAGTGCTGAATATTTCAGCCGGTAGTTGGGGTCCGGATAATTGCGAGGCTTACCTGAAGCGTTATGGAATGTTTAGCGGTAAAGTAGCATTTCTGGTTTGTAGTTCGCACGATGCGCATGATAATATAAATCATCAGTCGGTTATCGATGTATTACCGGGTTTTTCCAGCCGGCAGTATTTGTCTGCCTGGATCGAACTGTTCGATCGTTATTTGATACCTCGTTATTTGCTCTCCTATTTGGGGTGTCCTGATTCAGATAAGGGTGTATCTGAAATATCTAAGGATGGAAAGGTTTTTAATACCGGTTTTGAGGCTTTGGCTTCTCGTTTCCGTCATGCCGGTATTCCGTTTTTTATATGGCTTCATCCGGAGAAAACAGAATTGGAGCGTGGAACGTATAACAGGGAAGGCAAAGAAATTCTGGAATTTTGTGTACGGGATACCGTACCGGTAATAGAGGGGTTGAAATATATGTCTTTTGATGATTACCGGGATAATATTCATCTGAATGAGCATGGACAACAAAAACTGGCTGAACATCTGAGTCTTTTTTCAGAAAGAATATTGACGATGTATGAATAAGATAAACGACTATGCAGATCGTAATTATTATGGGACCCTTTGGATATATACCGCCCAAGGGAATCGGAGCGATAGAGAAACTTTGGTATGATCTTGCTCTTGAATTTATTAAAAAAGGGCACGGCGTTGAAATTATATCCAAAAAGCCGGTCGGTTTTCAGGTCTCGGATACGGGAAATGAGGATATCGAACATATTTATATTCCCGGTTATCGTAGAGGTGCACATTTGGCAAAGGATTTGTTTTTTGATTTTATATATTCATTCAATGCTTTACGTAAAGTAAAAAAGACTGATATATTGATCATGAATACTTTCTGGTCACCATTGCTATGCCGGTTGTTTCGGTATAAATATTCGGTATCAGTCTATAACGTGGCTCGTTACCCGAAAGGACAATACCGGTATTATTGCTGGACGGATATGTTTTGTTGTGTATCGACAGCAGTAGAAAGGGCGTTGAAAAAGCAATTGCCGGATAAAAAGGATAAAATAAGAACGATTAATAATCCGATAGATACAAACATTTATACGTATAGGAAAAAAGAAACGACTGATGATCTGATAATCATGTATCATGGCCGTATTCACCCGGAAAAAGGATTGAATATACTTGTGCTGGCAGTTGAAACTTTACGGGTTAAGTATCCCGGGATAAATCTGGTGTTTGTCGGTGCTAGGGATATTGCATCCGGAGGTGGAGGAGAGCAATATGTCCGGCAATTGGAAAAGATGGCAAAAGGAAGGATTACGTGGGCAGATCCTATATCAAATCCGTCGTTATTAGCTGAAAAAATAGCTTCTTGCGATATCTATTGTTATCCGTCTGTTGCCGAGAAAGGCGAGACGTTTGGTGTGTCTCCTCTGGAAGCTATGGGGATAGGACGGCCGGTTATCGTTTCCGCATTGGAGTGTTTCAATGATTTTATAGAGGATGGAGTCAATGGTTTTGTTTTTGACCATCGGAGTCCGAATGCTGTGGAGGAGTTGGCATCGATCATAGAGCAGTTGATGGAGCATCCGGATTGGCGTAAAGAGATAGGGGTGGAAGCCTTTCGATCTTCCCGTAGATTTTCGAACAGTCATATAGCCGATCAGTATTTATCTGAATTTAAAATATTATTGAATAATCATGGCTAAAGTATGGTTGAAAGCTATATATCAAAAGGATATTAGTACATCTTCATGGTCTGTTAAAGAGGCGTTGGGTATTCGTTTCTGGCATATAGTCTGGTTGCTCTTTTTTCGCTGGACACCCAAAAAACTTAATTTTTGGCGGTTGTTTCTGCTTCGATTGTTTGGAGCTCGTTTAGAGAAAGTGTTCATCTTTTCTTCCTGCCGTATTTTTATTCCTTGGTTGTTGGAAATGAAAGAAGGTGCTTGTTTGGGCCCTTATTCCGAAGTTTATAATCTTGGGGTGGTTCGTTTTGGAAAACGTTCGGTTTTGTCTCAATATTCTTATGTGTGTAATGGAACACATGATTTATCAACATTAAGACTTCCCTTGATGATCGGTGAAATAAATATCGGAGCAAATGTTTTCATCGGTGCAAAAGCATTGATTTTGCCTGGTGTGGATATAGGAGAAGGGGCTGTAGTGGGGGCAGGGAGTGTGGTTACAAAAGATATTGAAGCGTGGACTATTGTAGGAGGAAATCCGGCAAGAGAGATAAAAAAACGTATTTTGAAATCAGAATAAATAGTATGGAAAAAATTCCGGTATCGGTTATTATTCCGGTGAAAAATGAAGAAAAGAACCTTCCGCGTTGTTTGTCTTTATTAAAAGATTTTTCTGAAGTTATCGTGGTGGATTCGCACAGTACGGATAAAACGCCACAAATAGCTGAGGAATATGGTTGCCGTTTGATCGAATTTACATGGAATGGCCGATTCCCCAAAAAACGGAACTGGGTATTGAGGAATGTGGAATTACAGAATACCTGGGTATTGTTTTTGGATGCGGACGAATCGGTAACGGAAGACTTTATCGCTTGTATCAGAAAGATTATAAAGCATACGGATTACAATGGCTTCTGGATTTATTATAACGATCATTTTATGGGCAGGCAATTGAAGCATGGAGTGAAGATGCGAAAGTTGGCTTTGTTTAGAAAAGACAAGGGGGAATACGAGCATATCGACGAACATGCCTGGTCGCATCTGGATATGGAGATTCATGAACATCCGGTTATAGACGGAAAAGTAGGCGTGTTGCCTGTTCCATTGATTCATAACGATTATAAAGGACTGGAGCATTATATAGCCAAACATAATGCTTATTCGACCTGGGAGGTTCATCGTTTTTTTCAATTGATAAAATCCGAAACCCCTTTGACGTTCCGGCAGAAAGTGAAGTATTTCCTGCTGGATAGTTGGTTTTTGGCTCCTTTGTATTTTCTGTATGCTTATTTTTTCCGTTTAGGAATGCTGGATGGCAGAGCTGGGCTACTATTCAGTCTCTATAAAATGCAGTATTTTTTTCAGATAAAAAGTAAAATCATTGAACTTAAACGGATAAGTGTAATAAATAACTAATAGAACAGATGGATATAAAAGTTTCAATAATTATTCCGGTGTATAATGTTGCACCTTTTCTTGATAAATGTTTATCATCCTGTGTCAATCAAACGTTTCAAGATATAGAGATTATTGTTGTGAATGACGGATCGCGAGATGAATCATCTCAGATTATTGCTGCATATGCAGCAATAGATGATCGTATAAAAGTAATTACAAAAGAAAATCAAGGGTTGATTTATGCCCGTAAATCAGGTTTGGAAGTGGCTTGCGGAGAATATGTGTTTCATCTGGACGGAGATGATTATATAGAACCGAATGCAATAGAAATATTATATGATGAGGCGATAAAACAGGATGCAGACTATGTTGTTGCTAATTACTATGATGTATTAGGTAATGAGCGGCATGAAGTTTGGCGTAATAGCAGAATGAAAGGTTTATCCGGTGAGGCTTTTTTTCTCTGTATGCTTCGCGGAGGATATGAGTTATGGGCGCGGTTGATAAGGCGGTCTTTATGCGATGATATCATTTACAAGCCTGTGGTTAACGGAGAGGACTTATTTACTACCATGCAGATTGTGTTGAAGGTAAAGAAACCGGTGGTGGTCGATGCTTGCCTGTATAATTATGTAAAGCGTACGGGGTCCCTGACTAACCGGAATGAAGAAATAATGTGGAAATCTAAATTTTATATGATAAGATCTGTGTTTTCACTTCTGGATGTGTATCCTTACACTCAACCGATCAGGGAAAGAGTCTATTTGATGTTTTTTTCTTTTTTTCTGGAATGCATAAGCCAAAAGAAAATGGAGGTTAAAACTATTCTGTATGATTATTATTGGAATAAAAAAGAAGTAAAAGCTTTTCTGTGGAGGAAAAGGATAGATTTTTATTTAATGATAAATACTTTTTTCGTATTTCCCTCTATAGCGAGTTTGATCGCAAGAATCTATTTGTATATGATTTGTTTATGGCGTAAGTTTAAATGATTTTTCGATATGCATATTATACCCGAATGATACAAAAATAGCGATTGTGTTTTAGTTGTACCATCCGGGTATAATGTGAGCATTTATTTTTATCTCTGATCAATCGTTGGGTGTTTCTTCCTCTTGTCTATACCAATTAATTTTTCGTGAGAAGAACATGATAATGCCTAATATAATAAACAACCCCACACTTCCTATCAGCAACGCGATATCTTCCAGCTGAAGCACTACATAAAGGAATATGTAAAGCATACAAAGCATGGCAGCCAAACCGCCTGTCTGCACCTTATTCTTAAAGATGCTATGTGTATAAACCGTGATCAGTCCGATAGTCGCTATGCTGGCTATCAGGTACGCGATGCCGAAGTTTATTTGTTCGGAGATCGATAAAAGCAGGCTGTAGAACAGGATCAAGGCAATGCCGACCAGCAAATACTGGATGGGATGGATGCGTTTTTTTGTCAGTATTTCGACAAAGAAAAAGACGACGAATGTCAGTGCGATGAACATGAATGCGTATTTTGCCGAACGCATATTTTGCTGGTAATGGTTTACCGGGTCGATCAGGTTGACACCGAAAGAGGCATCTTCGAAAGTCTCCACCTGATTGTCTATCCATGTTTCAGGGATGCTGCGGTTGAAGCGGAGGACACTCCAGCTTGCATCAAATCCGTTTTCGGTAATGGTATGTTCGGGGCTGAAGTTTCCGATGAAGCCGGGGGATTTCCAAGTGCCGGCAACATGGACTTTGGAGGTTTTGCCTATAGGTATGAAATTGATATTACTACTACCGTTCAGTTTTATTTTGCAATTGAAGTTTAATGGCTGGCCGGTTAAAAGGGTGTCGGCATTATTTAGACTGACTACCAATATCTTTCCCATCAACCTGTCGTAATTACCGGCGGCTTCTACCGGATACTGTTTGTTGTCGAGCGTAAAGCTGATATTTTCGGTGATACCTCTCAAGTCGGAAACCCCAATGGTCAGGTAGGCTTGATCCCAATGGATGGTGCTGTTGTCGGTCTTCTGGTAATTGATCTTATCGAAGTTTCCGGACAGGTCTATTTCACTTTTGTAGAGGATCGTTTTATAGATCCCGTAATATCTTTCCTCAGGGAATAGTTGTGTGTCGATATTCAGGTTTTCAGGCGTGATGCTTATCGTATGTTGCTGAAAGACCGTTTTGTTGTTGACATCCACATGAGTGGTGGTGTAGGGGATTGTGAGTACCGGGCCGCAGATGGTCTGGGCATTGCTCCATTTGGCATTGATCTTTTCGATTGTTTCGACACTTCTGTCTTGTCTTTCCCGTATCAAATCCTGGATCATTATGCCCGGAATAAGTAGGATAATGGTCAGAAAACCGATAACCAGCGCTTTGAATGTGATAGACTGGTTGATTTTTCCTGCTTTTTTAATTGTTGTTTCCATAATCTTAAGCTGTTTATTGTGTCTAAAAAGTACTTTGTGTTTCAAAGTGAATAGGTAAAAAAATTATTTGATAAGTTCTTCTAAAGCGTTCAGATGCTCTTTGAAGCTTTTCCGTCCTTCTTTAGTGATCATATATTGTGTATTGGGTTTCCGCCCGATGAATTGCTTGGAGGACTGGATATATCCGATAGTCTCCAATGCTTTCAGGTGGCTGGCCAGATTCCCGTCGGTCAGTTCCATCAGTTGCTTCATCGTGTTGAAGTCAGCCGATTCGTTCACCGAAAGAATAGACATAATACCTAATCGTATACGGCTTTCAAAAGCTTTATTTAATTTGGATATTATGTTTTTCATTCCTTTTTCAGATCATATTTAATATACATGGCCGTGCCGTAAATGATGTGGCAGACTCCGAACCCGATTGTCCAGAGCAGGAGGCTCCAATCCGGTAACAGGGCCGCGAGTATTCCCAGTATGACTTCCGTCAGGCCAAGATAATGGACTTCGTCGAGGGTGTATTTGGATACATTGATCAACGCCAGGCCATAGAAAGTCAGCGTCATTGTAATAGCCATCGGCAGGTCGCCGCGCAACAGGAAAATAAGGGCAAAGATACCACCGGCTACCAAAGGAATACCGAGGTTGTAAAGTGTCTTTTTTATCAGGCTCTTGGAGGGCATCAGGTTTTTCTTAACCGACTTTCTCCACGAAAAGTAGATACCGAAACAAATAGAAAAGAGCAAGACGGCGGAAGCATCCGTTATCAGTAATGTTATTTCGCGGAACATGGCTTCGTGGGTCGTTTCGAAGCCGGCGGTTGAAGGTTCCTGCAAAATATGGAAATAGGCGAGTGCCGCGCCAATAATAGCAATAATCCCGGCTGAAATACCGGATAGCCCGCTTAATGACAGGAATTTGGATGATCTTTCCATCATCTCGCGTATTGCTTTTATGTCTTCTAATTGTTTGTTCATATACTTATGATAAAAAGTACTTTGTGATGCAAAGTTAATAAGGTTTCTGAATATACCAACTACAAGGAGGTGTTTTTTATGAGTATTATGAATCAGGATTAAAGTTTAGTCGGTTGTTTTCATTGAACTATGCTCTCGTTTGAAGGAAAATATATAACTTTGTGTTCGAAAAACTGTCACATGTGACATTTATTAGCAAATTAATGATTGTAAACAGAAGTACATACATAGATAAGCTCCAACGATCTAAGGGCAACGGTCTTATTAAAATCATAACAGGGCTGCGTCGTTCCGGCAAATCATTCCTGCTAAAAAAACTCTTTCGTCAACATTTGCTGGATGAAGGAGTTTCAGACGATCATATCATTATCATAGATATGGAGAGTCGGAAAAACAAGGTATTTAAAGATCCTGATTACCTGTTGGACTGGTTAGACGGACGGATGGTCGATGATTCTACCTATTACATCATCGTCGATGAGGTTCAAGAAGTAAAGGATTTTGTGGAAGTCCTTTCCAGTCTGTCTGTGACGGAAGGCACGGATGTATATGTAACAGTATCCAATTCGCGCTTCCTTTCGTCGGATGTTGTTACGGAGTTTAGGGGACGAGGTGACGAGATTCATGTATGGCCATTGTCATTCCATGAGTTCATGTCTGTGTATGAAGGTTCGAAGGAAGACGGATGGGCTGAATATCTGATGTATGGCGGTCTACCCCAATTGCTGACGCAGGATGGTGACGACAAGAAATCAGAGTTTCTTCGCCGTTTGTACCGTACTGTTTATTTGCGTGACATTTATGAACGGAACAATATAGAATTGAAGCCCGAGTTTGAAGAACTTTCTCAAGCGCTTGCCTCAAGTATAGGTGCTCCCGTGAATGCCTCGAACATAGCCAATACATTCAAGTCGGTAAGCAATGTCCGGAATATTTCCGATAAGACCGTATCTACATATCTGGAATATATGCAGGACGCATTTCTAATCGAAAAGTCGGAGCGATACGATATAAAAGGACGTAAATATATCGGTTCTTTGTATAAGTGCTATTATCAGGATATCGGTTTGAGAAATGCCATTCTTTCATTCCGGCAGATCGAGCCCACACATCTGATGGAGAATGTTATATATAACGAAATGAGGAGACGCGGCTGGCTTGTGGATGTAGGTAATATCTATCACCGTATTAGAAATTCAGAAGGACAGCAGCAAAGGGTAACGTTAGAGGTGGATTTCGTCTGCAACAAAGGAAGCGAACGAATCTATATCCAGTCGGCATGGCGTATGCCGGATGAAGAGAAGATGGAACAGGAAAAGCGTTCGTTGCGTTTGGTTGGCGACTCTTTCAGAAAGTTGTTGATAGTGGGTGAACACACCAAATCATGGAGCGATGAGAACGGTATACAGATGATGAGTATCTACGATTTCTTGCTTGACATGGCAAGTCTTTAGCCTGATTAGTAAGTATCAGCTTTCTGAAAACAGTGGATTTTACATGTGATCGCTTGCTTTCAATAAATGCTTATCTTTGTAACCAGAAAATAAATTTAGCAGACATGGAGAATAAAACAATATTGCCGGCCGAATGGTATCCGCAAAGCGCGGTTCAACTGACCTGGCCACATGAAGGGACTGACTGGGCACCGATACTGGACGAGGTGGTTCCTTGCTTTGTCTCGATTGCCAAAGAAGTTATCAAACGGGAAAAGTTACTGATCGTTTGTCCGGATGAATCGCTGGTACGCTCCCAGTTGGGAGAGGTGGATTATAGCCGTATCATCTTTCGCGAAATGGAGACGAACGATACCTGGGCACGCGATCATGGAGGTATTTCTGTCTTTGAGGAAGGCATACCGGTGGTGTACGATTTCGTCTTTAACGGCTGGGGCATGAAGTTTGCGGCTAATCACGATAACCTGATCACACGTAAATTATTCCACGGGAAGACGTTTGCGGAGGAGGTCGTTCCGGTCAATATGCAACCGTTCGTATTGGAAGGCGGTAGTATCGAGTCGGACGGAAAGGGTACTTTACTGACTACGGTCGAATGCCTTTCTTCCGTGAACAGAAATGAATACCTTCAGCAGGAAGAGTTGGAAAGCTACCTGAAACAGGTGTTCGGCCTGGATCGTATCCTGTGGCTGGAAAGCGGCTACCTGGCGGGCGACGATACCGATAGCCATGTCGATACGCTGGCCCGTTTTTGTAGCGAAGATACGATTGCCTATGTACAATGTACGGACGAAGAAGATGAACATTTTGCCGAATTACAGGAAATGGAGGAGGAGCTGAAAGAGTTCACCCAGGCCAACGGCGAACCTTACCGCCTGATCGCTTTGCCTATGGCGGATAAAGTGGAATGGGAGGGTGAACGTTTACCGGCTACTTATGCCAACTTCCTGATTATAAACGGGGCGGTCTTGCTTCCTTTCTATAATTCACCGAAAGACGAGGTGGCTAAAGCTGCCTTGCAAGAAGCTTTCCCAGACAGGGAGATTGTAGGTGTCGATTGTTTACCGTTGATTAAACAACATGGTTCGTTGCATTGTGTGACAATGCAATACCCGAAAGATTTTATCGTATGAAAGTAGGATTAATTCAACAGGCAAATACCTGTGACCGGACAGATAATATAAAGAAACTGAAAAATAGCATCCGGCTTTGTGCGGAAGAAGGTGCGGAACTGGTCGTGCTACAAGAGTTGCATAACGGGCTCTATTTCTGCCAGACAGAAGATACACAGGTGTTCGACCAGGCAGAACCAATTCCGGGGCCATCTACCGAAGCGTTCGGTGCACTGGCGAAAGAGCTGGGTGTCGTTCTGGTGCTTTCCCTTTTTGAAAGGCGTGCGCCGGGACTCTATCATAATACGGCGGTGGTGATCGAACGTGACGGCACGATTGCCGGAAAGTATCGTAAAATGCATATACCGGATGATCCGGCTTATTACGAGAAATTCTATTTTACACCGGGCGACCTGGGCTTTGAACCCATACAGACTTCGGTCGGTAAACTCGGCGTGCTGGTTTGCTGGGATCAATGGTATCCGGAAGCCGCCCGCCTGATGGCTATGAAAGGAGCCGAAATGCTGATCTATCCGACCGCCATCGGTTGGGAAAGTAGTGATACGGAGGAAGAGAAGAAACGCCAGCTGGATGCCTGGGTAACCGTGCAACGGGGTCATGCCGTAGCCAACGGACTTCCGGTGATTACCGTGAACCGTACGGGACACGAGACGGATCCTTCGGGGCAGACAAACGGTATCCGGTTCTGGGGGAATAGTTTTGTGGCAGGCCCGCAGGGAGAGTTGCTGGCTGAATTTCCGAATGACCATGAAGAAGTCCGCGTGGTAGAGATAGACAAGGCACGTAGCGAGAATGTGCGCCGTTGGTGGCCTTTCTTCCGCGACCGCCGTATCGATGCATTTGGCGGACTGACAGAGCGATTTTTGATCTGATATGAAATTATGCAATAAGGAAGAAGCCGTCCGGTACATGAATCGATTGGGATTTTCCGGACGGCCTTTTATCTTTGTCGTCGATTATAAGCAGGAACAGGTTTGGATAGGGGAGACGGATACTATCGATCCGGAAGAGTTGCTATACGATCTGAATGGTTTCACCAATGTTATCCCGGAGACGGTGGCATTGCCGGATAAACAGGTGGTGTGGCATACCGATCCGGTTTCGTATGAAGCCTATTCCCGGTCTTTCCGTATTGTCTCCGATCATATTCATGCCGGTAATTCGTATCTGGTGAATTTGACCTGTGCCACTCCGGTACAAACGAACCTGACCTTGAAAGAGGTTTTTGCCTGTTCGCATGCCCCCTATAAATTATGGACGAAGGATCGCTTTGTCGTCTTCTCCCCCGAGATATTCGTGCGTATCGAGGACGGTTTTATCTATTCTTATCCGATGAAAGGGACGATCGACGCTTCTTTGCCGGATGCCCGCGCACGCATCCTGGCAGACGGCAAGGAAGAAGCGGAACATGCTACGATTGTCGATCTGATCCGTAACGATTTGAGCCAGGTGGCATCGGAAGTGACAGTTACCCGTTATCGGTATATCGATGAGTTGCTTACCAACAGAGGACGTTTGTTGCAGGTCAGTTCCGAGATAAGAGGAAAGCTGGACGGGAGCTGGCAGGCTTCTTTGGGAGAAATCCTTTTCAGCCTCTTGCCGGCCGGTTCGATCACCGGTGCGCCGAAGAAAAAGACGATGGAGATCATTGCGGAAGCGGAGACGTATGACCGGGGATTTTATACGGGCGTGACCGGCTATTTTGACGGCCGTAAATTGGATAGCGCCGTCATGATCCGTTTCCTGGAAGAGCAGGACGGACGGCTGGTGTTTAAGAGTGGAGGTGGCATCACTTCCCGGAGTGATTTGCAGAGTGAATATAACGAAATGAAACAAAAAGTATATGTGCCAATTTATTGAAACAATCCGTATCGAGAATGGGAAGGCCCTTAATCTGGGCTTTCATAACTACCGCTTCAACAAGACGCGGAGGGATATATTTGAATGTAACTTGCCCGTTAACCTGGCTGATTATATCCAGCCCGGTGAGTATACCGAACGTACCAAATGCCGTATCGAATATCAGGATGAAGTAGAAAAGGTGGAATATCAGCCTTACACGATCCGTCCGGTGAAGAGCCTGAGGATGGTAACATCCGACGGGTTGGATTACACCTATAAGAGTAGTAACCGGCAGAAGCTGGATGAATTATTCAAGCAGAAAGGTGAAGCCGACGATATATTGATTATCCGCGACGGCTTTCTTACAGATACCTCGATAGCCAATATCGCCCTATGGAATGGCGAACAATGGGAAACACCCGAAAAGCCTTTGCTGGAAGGGACGATGAGAGCGTCTTTATTAGGCAAAGGGCTGATTGTTCCCGCCGAGATCCGTCCGCAGGATCTGTCGCGCTATTCCCTGATCCGTCTGTTCAATGCGATGATCGGTTTCGGAGAGATAGAACTTCCCGTTCAACACATCCTTTAAAAGAAGAAAGTAACCGGCAAAGTAAAGTGTTATCCCTCTTTGGGTAACCGTAGTACGAACCGTATCAGTGCTACAAATACTTTGCCGTACTTGTCCAATTTGATTTGCCCTACACCATGTATCTCGCTGAACTCGTCCAGCGTGACGGGTTTCTTTTGTACCATATCTTCCAGCGAATCATCGGAGAAGATGATATAGGCCGGTGTTTGTTCCCGTTCGGCGATCTGCTTGCGGAGTTGTTGAAGCGAGTCGAGCAATGTCTCTTCGACGGAAGCCGCCTGTATCGGTTTGATCGGGCGGTATTTGAATTTGCCGTCTTTCTTGCGTAAGAATACCTTTTCTTCCGTTTCTTTGTAAATGGCCATCATGGCTTTCTGCTCGCCGAACAATATTTTTCTTCCCAGTGGCGTTACCTTTAGTATACCGGCATTTACGTAATCTATCTCGATATATCCCAACTGGAGCATCTGGTACAGATACTCTTTCCACTCCTTGTAGGTCAGGTCTTTTCCTGCTCCGTAGGTCTTTAGTTTATCATATCCCTTTTCGGTGATATCCGCTTTTTCTGATCCACGGAGAATATTGATCAACATATTCATGCCGACAAACTGACCGGTACGGAAGATGGCGCTAAGTGCTTTCTGAACCAATATGCTACCGTCGAAGCGTTGAGGGGGATTCTTGCAGACATCGCAATTTCCGCAATCCTGATCGCTTTCTTCTCCGAAATAACTGAGCAGGATACGGCGGCGGCAGATATCCGCTTCGCAATAACGGCGCATCCGGTTCAGTTTCTGAAGATTGACATCCCGCTGGCCACTTTCCTCGGCAAAACGACGGAGCACGAGCAGGTCGCCCACCGAATAGAACAGCAAGGTGTCGCTCTTCATCCCATCCCGTCCGGCACGACCTATCTCCTGGTAGTAGTTTTCAATGCTTCCGGGCATATTGTAATGTACAACCCAGCGGACATTGCTTTTGTCGATTCCCATACCGAAAGCAACCGTTGCACAGACAACATTTACCCGATCGTTGATAAAATCATCCTGTGCCTTTTCGCGCATCGCGGGCGTAAGTCCGGCATGATAGGCGGTTGCCTTGATCCCGTAGGAAGAAAGCTCTTCAGCCAGTTTTTCGGTACTGTTCCGGCTCATGCAGTAGACGATACCGCTCTGCTTTCGGTGTGCATGGATGAAATGGACGATGGCGGCCGTTTTCTCTTTCTTGTTTAGTCCCCGGCGGATCGTCAGGGAAAGGTTGGGACGGTCGAAAGAAGAGACGAATACTTCCGGATCGCGCAGGTTCAACTGGTTGATTATATCCGTACGCGTCACCTTGTCGGCGGTCGCGGTCAGGGCGACGATCGGTATTTTAGGGAAATGTTCCTTGAGTACCGCCAGTTGCGTATATTCCGGCCGGAAGTCGTGCCCCCAATGCGAGATACAATGGGCTTCGTCGATGGCTATCAACGATATATCCATGCGGGGAAGCAGCCAGTGGAGCTCACCGATCAGTCCTTCGGGGGAGATATAAAGCAGCTTGATCTTTCCCTGGATGCAGAGTTGTTTGACTTGTTGCCGTTCTTCGTCAGGCATCATACTATTGAGTGCGGCGGCCGGAATACCGTTGGCCACCAATCCGCCCACCTGGTCTTTCATCAGTGCGATCAAAGGGGAGATAACAACCGCCGTCCCCGGCAGATAAATAGCCGGTAGTTGGAAGCAAATCGACTTCCCCCCACCGGTAGGCATCAGCACCAGTGAATCCTCTTTCCTCAAAATACGTTGTATGATCTCCGCCTGTAATGGGCGGAAAGAAGTATACCCAAAGAACTTCTTTAATAGCAACAGCAACTCTTTCATCGTCCTAAAATCAATTCACAAAGATAGTATAATTTCTAATTACCTTTCATGTTCCTATTATTATTAGGAAGATCGCGGTTATTTCCCTTGGGATAGAGTCGCTTATCTCCCTGCTCTAGCGGATCGGCCTTGACCTGGTATTATTTTATACTGTTCTTCTATTCATACCACAGCTGTGGTATGAAAGAAACTCAACTGTGATATGAACGGAATCCAACTGTGGTATGAACCGGCTCCGGTTGTGGTATGCAATAATATTTCCGTGAAATGCGTAATTGTGGGTATATTTGCCTATCTTTGTCCCATTATTTATTTAACGAGCCGTGATGGCTCAACATTATTATTAGATGACATTTGAACAATTAGAACTGATAGAGCCGATACAAAAGGCTCTGCAACAAGAAGGTTACACAATTCCAACCCCTATACAAGCAGAAGCAATTCCCTACGTTTTAGATGGTTATGACTTATTAGGTTGTGCACAAACCGGAACAGGCAAGACGGCTGCATTCTCTATACCGATCATTCAGAATTTGTATAATGAACGCCAGAATGGCAAAGTACGCGGTATCAAGGCATTGATCCTGACACCTACCCGTGAGCTGGCTATCCAGATCGGGGAAAGCTTTACGGCCTACGGCAAATATGCCGGCATAAAACATACCGTTATATTCGGCGGAGTAGGACAGAAGCCCCAAACCGACGCTCTCCAACGGGGAGTGGATGTGCTGATCGCAACGCCCGGACGCCTGCTCGACCTGATCAACCAGGGATTTATCAGCCTGAAGTATCTTGATTATTTCGTGTTGGATGAGGCCGACCGTATGCTCGACATGGGATTTATCCATGATATCAAACGTATCCTGCCTTTATTGCCCAAGAAGCGTCAATCCCTGTTTTTCTCGGCTACCATGCCGCCCGAAATAGAACGTCTGGCGGGTACGATCCTGCACGATCCTCAGAAGGTGGAAGTTACGCCCGCTTCGTCGACGGTGGAGAAGATCGACCAATCTGTCTATTTTGTGGAGAAGGCGGAGAAGGTTAGCCTGCTTACCCATTTGCTGAAGGATTCTTCGTTGGAGTCGGTGCTGGTATTTACCCGAACGAAACATGGAGCCGACAAGGTGGCCCGTGTCCTGGCAAAAGCGAATATCGGAGCGGAAGCCATCCACGGAAATAAAAGCCAGACGGCGCGCCAGCGTGCATTGACCAATTTCAAAGATCATACCACCCGTGTACTGATCGCAACGGATATCGCCGCACGCGGTATCGACGTGGATCATCTTTCGCACGTGATAAACTATGAATTGCCGAATGTTCCGGAAACATATGTGCACCGTATCGGACGTACAGGCCGTGCCGGTCGTAGCGGGGTGGCTTATTCTTTTTGTGATGCGGAGGAAGTACCTTACCTGAAGGATATCCAGAAGCTGATCGGCAAGCAGATACCCGTTGCCGGTGGAAACGAATTCGAAACGGCCGATGTGAAAGCAGCCGTGGCGGAAAAGAAAGAAGCCATCAAACAGGAGTCCAAACGCCGCAATATGTTCGGTAGCAAACGCGACGGTAGTTACTGGCGCAATAAGAAGCGGGCGGAAGGCGGAAATCAGAAGGTTGCTAAAAAGAAACCGTAAAGTGCCCTGTACTTTGCAGATTTTCCTTATTTTTGTGCAAAGTATGAAATGGAGTATAGATGCCGGAGATAAGAGAGGATACTATAAAACGATTAAATAAGGGAGATACAAAATCATTTGAATTATTGTATTCCACCTACTATGTATACCTTTGTGCTGTTGCGACTAAATATATATTTAATTCCGAAACAGCTCGCGAAATAGTAAATGATGTATTTTTAAGTGTGTGGAACAATCGTTCCACACTAACATACCCTGCACAACCCTACCTGATCCGTTCCGTACAGAATCGTTGTTTGAATTATCTTCGTCAGCAGCATCTTAAGATGGTTCCTATTTCGGAAGCGCAGGAATATTTATTTTCTATACAAGAACAACAAATCACAGCCGAATCTCATCCATTGGCTTATCTCGAAAATAAAGAATTTGAAGAGAAGATCTATCGAGCCATAGATCAGCTTCCCAAAAAGTGTAGGGATATTTTTGTACAGTACCTATATCATAATAAATCGTACGACGAGATAGCGCAAACATATAATATTAGTACGAGCACGGTGCGTGTGCAGATCAAGATCGGATTATCTAAACTTAGAAACAGTTTAGGCGATTTATACCCACTTTTCCTTCTCCTGTTTAATTTATATCAAAAATAATTGCATTTACTTTAAACGCAATCGATATTTCTTGTGTATATAAGAGAGACTAACTGATAAAGGCTAGCTTGATGATTATATGCGAATAGAAAACGAACACATAGAAGAACTACTTTTCAGATACTTTGCCGGAGAATTGACGGAAGAACAGAGTAAAGAATTACAGGTATGGTTGGAAGCAGACCAAAGGAATAAAAAGTTTTATTTTGAGATGGCGGAATGGTGGGCGACTGTTCATGTACCCATTTATGCATCCGATATGAAAGCTAATTTTGAAAAACATTTTAGTGGCCTGATGCTGTTGGAAGGACATCAAAGTACTAAAAAACGTAGTCAATGGACAACGTGGTCTAAAATTGCTGCAGTTGGTTTATTGTTGATTTCAGTAGGTATCGGATTTTATCAATTAGGAAATAAACGTATTGATGATGAGCAGTTGGCTTATTTTGAGACTGTTACGCCGATGGGGACACAATCAAAAGTTATATTACCGGATAAGTCGGTTATATGGGTCAACGCGGGCTCTTCCCTTCGCTACAGTAAAGATTTCAATAAGAAAGATCGTCTAATATATCTGGAAGGGGAAGCTTATTTTGAGGTTGCCCGCGATACCTTGAAACCGTTTATGGTTAAATTAGATGCATTAAGTGTTAAGGTACTGGGCACTAAGTTTAATGTAAAAGCGTATAAAAATGATCAGACTATTGATGTCAGTCTGGTTTCAGGAAAAGTGAATGTTTGTTTAGGTGACGAGATAAAGCATAGGGAAGAACTCAAATTATCTCCAAATCATATGTTGAGTTATAATAAGGAAACCGACCAGGTAGAGATGAAAGATATTGAAGGACATGATGCTTACGATTGGACAAACGGGACTCTCCGTTTCGAAGAAAAATCGTTTGTGCAAATAGCTAAAGATTTGGAACGTAAATATAATCTTCAGATTTATATAGAAAGTAATAGGTTGAAGAAAGAGGTGTTTACTGGTAGTTTTTCCGGTTACTATACGCTTGATGATATCTTACGTGAAATAGATGTAGAGCATAAATATATTTGGAAACAAACAGCAAATAAATTAGTGATTAAAGATAAATAATGAACAGCACTATTTAAATCTAACTAACATGGAAATAAACTATTTTAAGAGAACCGGGAAATGGATGCTTTCGGCATGTATTGTAGCAAGTGTCCCGATGATCCCAAGTACAGTGTTGGCTTCTGAGTTACAGACTTGTATCGTATCTGTACAGATGGAAACTACAACATTGAAAGAACTTTTCGACTTGATCGAAAAAGAGTTTTCCTATTCTTTCCTTGTCAGGAATAACGACATTGATCTGACTGAACGTGTTTCAGTTGAAATGAAGAATCGGTCGGTAGAAGATATCCTGAGAAGCGCTCTTAAAAATCAGTATGCTGATTTCATTGTAAACGATAATAAAATTATTGTTTACAAGGTTGTTTCTAAGCAGGATAAAAGTATTACAGCAACACAAGTATCTCAGCAAAAAACAATGAAGGTACAAGGAACTGTTGTTGACGGGATGACCAATGATCCGATTATTGGGGCAAACATTGTTGTTAAAGGTACTTTGAATGGAACAAGTACGGGGCTTGACGGGAATTTTGAATTGGAAGTTCCCGAAGGTACAGTATTGGAGATATCATATATTGGTTACCTGAAAAGTGAAGTGAAAGCTAAGGCAGGTAAAATGACAATCAAAATTAAAGAAGATACACAAGCTCTTGACGAAGTTGTTGTCGTAGGTTATGGCGTTCAGAAGAAAGAGAGTTTGACTGGTGCTTTACAGGTTGTATCTTCAGAGAAATTATTAGACATAACAACTTCAGATGTAACAACGATGTTGTCAGCTAAAGCTCCTGGCGTATGGGTCGGTTCAGGAGGCGGTCAACCTGGAGCAGAAGGGAATGTGTTAATACGTGGTAAATCAACGATCAATGGAAGTTCTGCTCCGCTTTGGGTTGTTGACGGTGTCATAATGGGGGAAGATGCTGGTCAATTGAACCCGAATGATATTGAATCGATCTCTGTTTTGAAAGATGCAGCTTCAACGGCAATTTATGGATCAAAAGGAGCTAATGGTGTTATCATGGTAACAACTCGACAAGCCAAAACAGGTAAAGCGGTTATTAGTGTCAATGCAAAATGGGCTGCTACTAGTCTGGTGAAAGGGAATATGAAAATGATGAATGGCTCTCAGTTGTATGATTTCTTTCAACAGTATACAAATCAAGAAGCTATAACCTTTAACAGATATAATGAAAGTCTGCGTGATAAGAATTATGATTGGTGGAAAAATGGTAGTCAAACAGGATTTGCACAAGAGTATAATATATCGGTTGCTGGTGGTTCGGAAAAAATGAAGACTTATCTTTCAGCAGGTTTATACGATGAAACAGGTGCGGTGAAAGGTTTTGATTTCCGTCGCTACACCCTTCGTTACAATATGAACTATCAGGTAAACGATTGGTTAACTTTGAAACCTAAATTTTCAGCTGCACGTAGAGAGGCTGACGACTGCCAACATAGTTTGGAAGCTATGTATACGAATCTACCCTGGGATTCTCCTTATGATGACAATGGTGAGTTGATTCAACAACATATACCGACAAATTGGGTGGCTCAGGATAAAAGTAATTATTTGTATGATTTACAGTGGAATTATAAGAAGAGTACCCGCCATGAGGCATCTGTTAATGTTGATTTTGATATTAAATTAACAGATTGGCTAACTTTTGCATCGGTCAATAATTACCGTTATATGGCGAATGTTTTGAAAGATTATACTGATCCCCGCTCTTCGGGGGGAGAATCTGTGGAAGGTATTATTCGTGATCGTAATAATAATACAACTCGTCTTTATACCAATCAACTATTACGTTTCAATAAGACGTTTGGGAAACATATGCTGAATGGCGTTTTAGCTTATGAATGGAATACCAAACGTTATGAAACAGCAGATCAGTCTACACAAGGATTTGCTCCGGGGTTCTCTGTTGCTGCCGTTGGGGCAACTCCGCGTACTGCAACTGGGTCATTGACTGAATATGCCGTTCAATCATTGTTATTTAACGCTAATTATTCATATGATCATAAGTATTTGGCACAATTCTCTTTCCGTCGTGATGGTGCATCTAATTTTGGTTCTAATGCTAAATATGGTAATTTCTTTTCCGTTAGTGGAGGTTGGAATATCCATCAGGAAGATTTTTTTGATTTTGACTGGGTACAGCAGTTAAAGATACGTGCTAGCTATGGTTCTGTTGGCAACCGGCCTATGGATGATTATCCACAATATATGTTGTACAAAGCAGATTTGAAATATAATGCTGCTCCAGGAGCTATGTTGAATCAATTGGAAAATGCAGATTTGACATGGGAAAAAACTTATACGGCTGGTATAGGATTAGACATGATTTTATTTGATCGCCTGACTTTAAATTTGGATCTTTATTCAAAGAAAACAACGGATTTGTTGTATCAGGTGCCTATACCAGGTGTAGTTGGTGTTAATTCCTTTTGGCAGAATGTAGGGCAAGTAAATAACAAAGGGGTGGAATTTTCTACAACTTATGATATTTTGAATAATAAAGAACTAAAATGGAGTATTTCTGCTAATATTGCTAAAAATCGTAATAAGATAGCAAAGCTTTACGGTAATGGTGATCCGATTACTGTTTCTAATGGAGGTGCTAATATTATTGGTGTTTTGGATAAAAGAATGGAAGTAGGCCATGATTTGGATTCTTGGTATGGTGCAGAATGGGCAGGTGTAGATCCACAAACCGGTGATCCGCAGTGGTATTATACAACAGAAAGTGGAGTACGTGAAAAAACAAATAGTTACAGCCTGGCACAAACCAGTAAAGTAATTTTAGGCTCTATGACTCCGAATTTCTTTGGTGGTTTCGGTACAGAGTTTGCATGGAAGAATCTGACAGTAAGTGCAAATTTCGGTTATTCTGTTGGAGGAAAGATTTTTAGTTACAACCGTACTGTATACGACTCTGATGGCGCTTATCCTACCTATAATCAGCAAATTATGCTGGATAGCTGGAGCCGTTGGCAGAAACCCGGTGACATTGCTACACATCCAAAATTAGTATACGGGAATACGTCTAATTCAAGCAAACCATCTTCTCGCCAATTGGAAGATGCTTCTTACCTACGAATGAGGGTTTTGACTATTGGTTACTTATTACCCTGGAAAATTCCTCATGTAGACGGAGTCCGTATTAATGTAAGCGGTGAGAACTTGTTTACAATAACAGGCTTCTCAGGTCCTGATCCGGAAATGATCAATACTGATGATGGACGTGTTGGTGCTTTTGTCAATGCTTATCCTCAGACACGCAAGTTCTTATTAAGTTTGAATGTAACATTATAAAGATCTCATATATGAAAAATATAATATTAGGAGCTTTTGTAGCTCTCACGCTCGTTACCGGTTGTGATTTGGAGCGACTTCCGAATGATGCTTATACAGACACAACAATAAAGGAAGATCCGGAAACGACATTGGATGTTTTGCTGAATGGTAATTATTCGACAATGCGTTCCGTTTATGACACTTATATTCGTTTTGGTGAATATAGAAGCGATAATGTCCGTAAGGATAAGCCTACAACAGCAGGTTACTCCATTTTTT
Organism: Parabacteroides sp. HGS0025; assembly: GCF_000969845.1. Classification (NCBI taxonomy): domain Bacteria; kingdom Pseudomonadati; phylum Bacteroidota; class Bacteroidia; order Bacteroidales; family Tannerellaceae; genus Parabacteroides; species Parabacteroides sp. HGS0025. The sequence goes on along the minus strand of NZ_KQ033902.1, from coordinate 3,713,941 downwards.
ATACATGGGATCGAAACCCGAGTGCCAGTACTCCAAACAGCCAATGGAATAATTGTTATAAAGTAATTTCCCAAGCTAGTGAGATTATCAAAATGTTTACAGAGGGGGAATCGGATGCATTGGACCAAAAGTTAGGTGAAGCATATGTACAAAGAGGTCTGATGTATTTCAATCTGGTAAATATGTTCGGACGTCCGTACTATCAGAATCCAGAAACGAATTTAGGAGTTCCCATCGTAAACGGAATGCCGGAAGAAGGTATTTCTAATTACGAATTTCCCAACAGAGCTACCGTACAAGAGGTTTATGCCCAGATTATAGCCGACTTTAGGAAAGCTGAACAGTTATGCAATACTTATTCTGCAACACGTGCATCCAAAGAAGCTGCACAGGCTGCGTTGGCTAAAGCTTACATTTATATGAGTGGCACATTTGAAAATCCGAACAAAACGTATGCTGATTCAGCCTATTATTATGCCGACTTGGTCATAAAAAGCGGTAAATTCCAACTACTGAGCCGTGATAATTTCATGCGTTATAATGAATTTGCACCGGAGGATGCAACCCAGACTGAAACGATTTTTGCCTGCCGTACCCGTTTTGAGGATGTTTCCAGTCGTCTTGCTTCCCAGTTAGGAGGACAGTATTCCCGTATCCAGAATGTGGGATGGGGAGAAACCTGTGCCAGTTCGATTGCGATAGATTTACTGAATGATGCAGGAATGAATGATTGGCGAAAAGGTCATAATGATCTGAGTGGGATCATAGATGCTCGTGCTGCATTTGTCGTTCCTGACTATGAATTGACAGATGAAAATAATCCTGCTTCCACCCGTCGTGCGTTTCTTTTTGTGATAAAAGTTTACGACAGCTCAGGTAATGCAACTGGCTATACATATAAACAATTCGTACCGGCTCAGGTGGGGGCTTCTAATGAACTGCTATCTGTAAAAGACGAAGTTACAGGTATTGAATATCCGGTAAAAGCAATAGATTTGGCTAATCGGAAGTATTCTATTCAATATAATAATGAAACATATTCGGGATATGATGACCTGTACGTAAATGAGAGTATGGGATATCCTCGCTATTATATCTACCGTTGTTCATTGGAAGAAGGTAATACACAACAACATTCACCAATTGTATCCCGTTTAGGTGATATTATATTGATCAGGGCGGAAGCCAGTATCAAATTAAATAATTTACCCGCGGCAATGGCGGACATAAATACAGTTCGTGAACGTGCAATACCGGGACAGGGCTATAAAACACTGGATACAACCAATGCGAAAGATAGATTAATGAAAGAACGTCATTTGGAATTAATGTTCCATGGTGACCGTACATTAGATGTTTTTCGTGTAGGAGAATCTTTGTCCCGTCCAATGCCCGGATGGTGTGGAAATCCATTCCGTACTATGAAACCAACAGACTCAGATGTCGTCATGTATATTCCATCCCAACAGATAGAAGCCTGGCCGACGGAACTTACACAAAACCCTTAAATAAACGACAATAGCTATAATATATTCCCTTTGTCTTTGATGTGTTTTGTCATTAAAAGACAAAGGGACCTTAAAAATATATACGATGAAAAAGATATATCAATTAGTATTAGTAGGACTATGTCTACTATCCCAGTTATGTGCATGGGCGCAGCCTGGACGTTCAGTAATTATTCCGGAAAAGGAAGATAATTCATTACGTTTTATGACATATAATATACGGAATGGGGCGGACATTAATGGGATTGCTAAATATAAAGATATTGCAGATGTTATTCTCAAAGTAAATCCGGATGCGATAGCGATACAGGAAGTGGATAGTGCGACACGTCATAGTAACGGAGTTGATATACTGAAAGAGCTGGGAGAACAGTGTATGATGTATCGTACTTTTTCCCCTTTATTTGATGTGGAAGGTGGAAAACATGGCTTGGGTGTATTATCGAAAGAACGTCCATTGAACCATCGTTCAAAGGCTTTACCTGGAAGAGAAGAAGCTCGGGGAATATTATTGGTCGAGTTTAAAAATTATGTGTTTTGTTGTACTCAGCTGTCTAAAAATGAAGAAGACCGGAACGCTTCTGTACCTTTGATTTTTGATTTTATTAAGGATATTAAAAAACCTCTTTTCTTGGCAGGGGATATGAATTGTGATTTTCTTTCTCCCTCACAAAATGCAATTCAAAGTAAATTCCGTATACTGAATGATTATAAGGAGATTACTATTCCGGTTATTAATGAGCCTAATATACCTTATGCCTGTATTGATTTCATATATGGTTGCAGCGAAGAATATAAATATGCCATACTTGGAAAACAGGTGATTTATGTACCCGAGTTTGATCATTACCCGGTTTATGTGGATGTTCGTATCAGCACACCTGCTGATAATATATTCCGAACAAAGCCATATTTACAGAATGCTGTCGACAATGGAATCACTATTTGTTGGATGACAAATGTACCGACTTATAGTTGGGTTGAATATGGTAAAAATGGTAAACTGGATAAGAAAAAGCAATTGTATGTAGACGGACAAATGTTTTGTAATAATACCAATCACCATTTCCGCTTGACAGATCTTGAACCAGGTGTTACATACAGTTATCGGATTTGTTCGGAAGAAATACTTTCATACGGTGCATACAGCAAAGATTTTGGAAACACAGCTTATTCGGATGTTTATACATTTAAGTTGCCGGAGAAGAATAAAACAGATTTTACTGTATTATTTTTCAACGATATGCATAACAACTTTAAATTAATGGAACGTTTTTCCGAATTGATAAAGGAACAAAAAATGGAATACGATTTTGTTATTTATAATGGAGATTGTATTGATGCCCCCAAAAATGAAGCTTCGGCTGTCGATGTATTAAAAGAGCTTATAAATATTGCCTCAGCGGAAACAAAGCCTTTCATTTTTATGCGTGGTAATCATGAAATCCGAGGAGCTTACTCTATAGGTATGCGTTCATTGTTTGATTACATTAATGGTACAACCTACGGTGCATTTAGCTTAGGAGATACACGATTTATTATGTTGGATTGTGGAGAAGATAAACCTGATAGCACCTGGGTGTATTATGGTTTGAATGACTTCAATCAGTTCCGTGAAGATCAAGCTCAGTTCCTAAGAAAAGAATTGACCAGTCCGGAATTTAAACAGGCAAAACGACGTATTTTGGTACACCATGTACCTATCTATGCGGGCCGTGAAGGTAGCTATAATCCATGTATTGAAAAATGGGGTGATATTTTGGCTGATGCACCATTTGATATTTGTATCAATGCCCACTGGCATCGTTTTGCCCATTATCCTAAAAAAGAAGTTGGTAACAATTTCCCTATTATTGTAGGCGGGGGGAATCAACTATCGAATGCTTATATGTTAGTACTCCAGAAACAAGGTTCTAGATTAACTTTTAAAGCAATAGATACAGAAGGACAAGAAAAATTGAAATTAGATTTATAATGAAATCCTGATATGATTGATTATTTAGAAAAAAGGTATTGGATCTGCAATTTCTGAAAAATAAGGTCTTTTATCAAATGTATATGAAGTATATTTGTATATAAAAACATGAATATGAAAAATCTACTATGCGTAGCTACCGGAATAGGAGCCTTGTCGGGATTAAATGTCTATGCCCAGAGCCAGCAACAACCCAACATCGTAATAATTGTAGCCGACGATTTGGGTTATGGCGATCTGAGTTGTTATGGAGCCACTTCCATCCGGACTCCGGGTATGGACAGGATAGCCAATGAAGGATTGCGTTTTACGCAAGGGTATTGCACGGCGGCCACTTCCACGCCCAGCCGTTATTCGCTTCTCACCGGCCTGTATCCCTGGACGAACCGGGATGCCAAGATCCTTCCGGGCAATGCGGCATTGATCATCGACACCCAGCAAATCACTTTGCCGAAGGTGATGAAGCAGGCCGGTTACGTGACCGGTTCGGTCGGTAAATGGCATTTGGGATTGGGTGATGGGGCGGTAGACTGGAACAAAACGGTTTATCCCGGTGCGAAGGAAGTAGGTTACGATTATTCTTTTATCCAGGCGGCCACCAACGACCGTGTACCCTGTATCTTTATCGAGAATGGCCGGGGAGTAGGGCTCGAACCGGATGATCCGTTATATGTGAGCTATAAGGAGAACTTTCCCGGCGAACCGACCGGAAAGGATAATCCCGAACTATTACGCATGCATCCCAGCGTGGGGCATGCCGGAGCAATCGTAAACGGGGTACCGCGTATCGGATTCCAAAAGGGAGGAAAAGCGGCCCAATGGAAAGACGAGGATATGGCTGAGTTGTTCCTTGAAAAGGCCAAAGGTTTTGTCAGGGATCATAAGGATAAACCTTTCTTCCTTTATTACGGATTGCATCAGCCGCATGTGCCCCGTGTGCCGAACCAGAAGTTTGTAGGCAAGTCGGGGATGGGCCCTCGTGGCGATGTTATTCTGGAAGCAGACTGGTGTGTGACCGAATTCCTGAACGAATTGGATAAACAGGGGCTAACTGAAAATACGCTGATTATATTCACCAGTGATAATGGCCCTGTTCTGGATGACGGTTATCAGGATCAGGCGGTTGAACTGGTTGGCGATCATAAGATGGCAGGCCCTTTGCGAGGTGGCAAGACCAGCTTGTATGACGGAGGGACAAGTATTCCTTTCCTGTTGCGTTGGCCGACGGCGGTTAAACCGGGTGTGTCGGATGCGCTGGTTTGTCAGATGGATTTATTGGCTTCGTTGGCCGCACTGACCGGACAGACCTACTCCGATAAAACGGATAGCCAGAATACATTACCCGTATTTCTGGGGAAAAGCGACCAGGGACGTAGGGAGCTGGTGATAGAAGGCTACTTTAATTATGCGCTCCGTCAGGGAGATTGGGTGATGATCCCGCCTTATCCGGATTATTCCGGTGATCCGGAAGAAGCTGATTTTTGCGGGTTAAGTAATTGCTATCAGTTATATAACGTAAAAGAAGATATCGGACAAAGGCATAATCTGGCGGAGAAGGAACCCAGGCGTCTCCGTCAGATGATGATGACTTTTGAGAAGCTCAAAAGAGAGACTGGTAAAATAACGAATTATTAACGGGCAATTTAGATTAATTCTTTTTGGCTAAACCATATTGAGAAGTTGATTAATTATTTATAAATTTGCCCACTTAACATAAAATACTAAATAGAGAACATGGAAAACACTCGTCGTTCCTTTCTTAAGAAAATGACCGCCGCCGGAGTTGGTGCGGCTGGACTGGCTATGGCAGGCAATGCCTCGGCTACTACCGTGACAGGTTCATCTGAACCTCAGAAGAAAAAAACAGCCGGAAAAGATGACGGCAAATTGCGTTTCGGTTTTATCGGAACCGGTTCACGTTGTCATGAACACATCAACAATGTGCTGGCTATCCCTGGAAATAAGATTGTTGCCATCTGCGACATCCAGCAGGGCCCGATCGATCGTACGTTGAAACACATCGCTAAGTTTAACGTGGATGCGCCTAAAGTGTACAAAGGTGGCGAACGTGAATTTGAGAAGATGCTGAATAACGAAGAATTCGATTGTGTGATCATCGCCAGCCCGTGGGAATGGCACGTTCCGATGTCGGTTGCGGCTATGAAAGCCGGTGTTCCTTATGTGGGCGTGGAAGTTTCTGCGGCTAATACAATTGAAGAATGCTGGGATCTGGTGAACGTATCGGAAGCTACGGGTAGCCATCTGAACATCATGGAAAATGTTTGCTATCGTCGCGATTGCATGGCGGCATTGAACATGGTTCGCGAAGGTTTGTTCGGCGAATTGCTACACGGTGGTTGCGGTTACGAACACGACTTGCGTGAAGTGAAGTTCAACGATGGAAAGAATTATAACTATGTACCCGGAAGCGGTGACCTGCGTATGGGCCCGACGGCTTTTGCCGAAGCTCAATGGCGTACACAACATTCCGTAACACGTAACGGTGATATTTACCCGACTCACGGGATCGGCCCGGTTGCCAATTGTATGGACATCAACCGCGGTAACCGTTTCCTTTCTTTGTCGGCTATGGCTACACAATCTCGCGGATTGCATAAGTTCATTGTAGATAATGGTGGCGAAAATCATCCGTTGGCTAAGGTTCGCTTCAACCTGGGTGATATCGTGACATCTATGATCAAATGTGCAAACGGCCAGACGATTATCGTTACACACGATACAAACTCTCCTCGTCCTTATTCACTGGGCTTCCGTGTTCAGGGAACCGAAGGTTTGTGGATGAACGATGGCGATCATGTGTATGTACAGGGCAAGTCCAAACCTCACCGTTGGGACGACTCTGACGAATGGTTCAAGAAATACGACCACAAACTATGGGCTCAGTTGGATGCCCAGGCAAAAGAAGCCGGTCACGGTGGTATGGACTTTATCATGATGTATGACCTGATCGATGCTATCAAGAACAAGAAACCGGCTCCTATGGATTGCTACGATGCGGCCGCCTGGAGTGCTATCTCCGGTTTGTCTGAAATGTCTATCGCCCGTGGCGGTGCCTTGGTTGACTTCCCCGACTTCACTCGCGGTCAGTGGATTCACCGTAAACCTGCATTCGGTATGTAATCGGTAGATAATCGATAAAAAAACAAAAGGCTATCGGGAAACTGATGGCCTTTTTTCATATCTTTGTGAAAATAGAGATAATATGCGGTTAAATATAAAAGACATAGAATCTATTATCCGGATAGCGAAAGAAATCTACGGTGAAGGAGTCGAAGTGTATCTGTTCGGTTCCCGAACAGATGATCAGAAACGCGGTGGAGACATAGATCTGTTAGTCCGGACAACATCCGAAAAGAAGGGTGTTTTGGCTCGTATACGCATGATTGCCCGTCTGAAACAACTTTTAGGTGATCAGAAAATAGATGTGATAGGTGATCATGAGGAGTCATTAGTAGCAAAGGAAGCATTAACAACAGGCATACGATTGATATGACAAACCGAAAACAGGAATTAATGGAACGATTGAGTCGTGAATTTGATATTTGCGACCGTCACATTCAACGCATAGATGAGGCTCTGGAGGCTATGCATACAGATATCCCAATGTCTGTTGAGTGTTATACAAATTTGGATGAAAACCAAATCCGTTGTATGGATCAATTTATTTTTCGTTTTTCTAAACTTCAGGATGCGATGGGTGCCAAGATATTCCGTTATGTACTGGAGTATTTGGATGAAGATGTCTCAACTTTGCCTATGCGGGACATTCTGAACCGTTTGGAGCGTTTTCATCTTATAGATAGTGCGGAAGAATGGGGGTATATTCGGGAATTACGTAATGAGATTGCCCATGATTATCCATTGCTGGAAAATGATATTGTTTCTGTATTAAATGAATTAATATCTAAAGTCCCAATATTGAAAAGCATTTATAAACGGATGAAAGCTATAGGCTGAGAGAAAATAACCGGAATTAAAAAAACGAAATAGAGCGTCCCGCATCTGAATTTGATTACTCAGGTGCGGGACGTTTTATCTTTTAATCTAACCCTTCTATCTCTTTTAGCCAGAGTGTTGCCATTGCATCGCTCGGCATGCGCCAGTCGCCACGGGGGGAGAGGCTGACGGAGCCTACTTTCGGGCCGTCGGGCAGGCAACTACGTTTGAATTGTTGCTGGAAGAAACGGCGGAAGAAAGTATGGAGCCATTTTTTGATTACTTCCTTCTCGTAGCTATCTCCGAAGGCTTTCTGAGCCAGGTAATATATTTTGGAGGGAGACGCACCGAAACGGAGATAGTGATAGAGGAAGAAGTCGTGGAGTTCGTAAGGGCCTACGAGGTCTTCCGTTTTTTGTTTGATATTGCCGTTTTCGTCGGCCGGGATCAGTTCGGGGCTGATAGGGGTGTCTACGATATCCAGCAGGGTGGCGCGGGAGGCTTCGTCCACACGGTTATGGGCCACCCATTCTACCAGGTATTTAACAAGCGTTTTCGGGATGCTACCGTTTACGCCGTACATCGACATATGGTCGCCATTATAGGTGGCCCACCCTAAGGCCAGTTCCGAAAGGTCGCCGGTACCGATCACCAGGCCGTTTGCCTGATTGGCTACGTTCATCAGGATCTGGGTGCGTTCGCGGGCCTGGCTATTTTCGTAGGTTACGTCGTGCACAGACGGGTCATGGTCGATGTCTTTGAAATGTTGGATGCAGGCATCCTTGATAGAGATCTCTTTCAGGGTGACACCCAATGAACGGATCAGGTCGCAGGCATTGGTATAGGTGCGGTCGGTCGTTCCGAAGCCCGGCATAGTGATACCGAGTATCTGATGGCGGGGGATACGGAGGGCGTCGAAAGTCATGACGGTAACGAGCAGGGCCAGGGTAGAGTCGAGACCGCCGGAGATACCGACAACGGCCGTTTTAGAATGGGTATGAACCAACCGTTTAGCCAGCCCGGCTACCTGTATCTGGAAGATTTCTTCGCAACGTTCTTTCAAAGCATCACCGGACGGGACAAACGGATGAGGATCGACCGGACGGGTCAATACTTGTTTATCTGAACCTTCGGCCAGGGCAAAAGGGATGCGGGTGGCCCGGCCGGTCGGCAGAACGGAAGTCCCGTGCATGAAGCTTGTATTTACCTGGCGGTCGTTCTGCAGGTTCTCGATATCTATTTCGCTGATGGTGAGTTGCTCCTGCATGGTGAAGCGGGGAGACTCTTCCAACAGGTTCCCGTTTTCGGCAATGATACCGTTGCCGACAAAGACCAGGTCGGTGCTCGATTCTCCGAACCCGGCCGATGCATATACATATCCGGCCATACAACGGGCGGATTGCTGGCAGATCAGCGAACGCAGGTAATGATGTTTTCCGATCAGCTCGTTGCTGGCGGAGATATTGACCAGGATATTCGCCCCTTCCATCGCCAGCAGGGAGCTGGGGGGGACAGGAACCCATAAGTCTTCGCATATCTCGATACCAACGGTTGCCTGTCCGGCGGTGAATAGCAGGTGGCTATCCATCGGATATTCGTTATTCCCTATCCGGATCGTGTTTTCTTGTAGCTCCGTGGCTGAGGTAAACCAGCGTTTCTCCTGAAACTCCTTATAGTTAGGAATATATGTTTTCGGAACGACTCCAAGTATCTTTCCGCTTTGAAAGACGATGGCGGCATTGATCAGCCTGTTTTCCGTAACCAACGGGGCACCGACAATCGTAAGCAGGTTCAGATCGGCGGTGTTGCCGACCAGCGTCAACAAGGCTTGTTCCGCATTCTTCAATAACGTTTGCTGGGAGAACAAATCCAGGCAGGTATAGGCCGTCACGGACATTTCGGGGAAGGCGATTATCTGTACGTCCTTTTCCGAGGCCTTGCGCATCAGCCCTTCTATCTGCTGAATATTATAAAAACAATCCGCCACCTGTACGTGGGGGACGGATGCTGCTACTTTTACAAATCCGTAGTTCATATGTTTATATTTTATCGAATAGCGTGTTTGAGTTTATCGGGGTCTTGCCGGCAATCCCATAGTAAAACAATATGTATTAAATGGTCGTTTTCAGACAATAGGTGATGGCTAAATCTGCTTGTCTTTGTGCACGCGGTGCCCAGATTACTTCAATTTCTTTCTCCATTCTTCAAAGAATTGATGCATTTCTGATTCCTTGATACCCTTGCCTTCACTTAGTTCTTGTTCTGCCAGGTCAATCTCTTTGTTGGCTTCTTCGATACTAAAAGCAATAGGGGACAAAACGGTTGCTTTTTTATTCAGTATTCGCTTTGTGCACTTTTCCAGTTTTTCCATCATTTCCAGACTATCTATCTCGTCCAGATAATTACGGATGAAATTCTTTTTCCTTTGTTGTATTTCCATTGCCGTCATAACGTAAACTCCTTTCTTATATAATGATGCTTCAAAGGTATGCATTTCTTTGGGAAAATAAAAGAAGGGAAGCCATACTTCTCAGCATGCTTCCCTTGCAACACAAAACAATCAACAAAAAACTATTGTCTGAAGTGAAGAGCCGGGATGCGATGGGAGAGATCCCGGCTCTCAGAAAGAGTGTGTGGTTTTTATCGGATAAACAATAATTCGCGGTACTTCGGCAACGTCCACATCTGGTCGTCCACCACCAGTTCCAGCTTGTCGATGTGGTAGCGGATCTCTTCCAGCATCGGGACGATGGTGTCGTGGTAGGCGATTGCCTTCTCGCGTTCGCTATCGATCTTGTTGGCCACCTTGCGGGCTTCGACCATTTCGTCTACCTTCTCTTTGATGAAGTTGGTACGGCAGGCGATATCCTCGATGATCTCCAGGTTACGGGCGGAGAGGACGGAGGCTTTCTCTGCCGGGAAAAGGTCTTTCATCTTGTACACGTTATCGATCAGGGATGTCTGGTAACGGGTTGCCATCGGGATGATATGGTTCATCGCCAGGTCACCTAGCACGCGGGCTTCGATCTGGATCTTCTTGGTGTAGGTTTCCCATTTCACCTCGTTGCGGGCTTCCAGCTCCTTGCGGTTCATGACGCCTGTCGATTCGAACATTCGGATGCTACTCTCCTTCAGGTAGTTGTCGAAGATCAGCGGCACGCTTGTTTCGCAATCCAGGCCACGGCGCAGGGCTTCGGCTTTCCATTCGTCACTATAGCCGTTGCCGTCGAAGTGAATGGCTTTGCAGGTCTTGATGTCTTTGCGGAGCACTTCGAGGATGGCCGCAAATTTCTCTTTACCCCCGGCGATCTTCGCGTCGACTTCGGCTTTGAAGAGCTTCAATTGTTCGGCTACGGCGGCGTTGAGGGCGAGCATGGCGGAGGCACAATTGGCTTCGGAGCCTACGGCGCGGAACTCGAAACGGTTGCCGGTAAAAGCGAAAGGAGAGGTGCGGTTGCGGTCGGTGTTATCGATCAGTAGCTCGGGGATGCGGGCGATATCGAGCTTCATTCCCTGCTTGCCGGCCAGCATCAGGTCTTCGGGTTCGCTCTTTTCCAGATGCTCCAACACCTGCGATAGCTGGGTGCCGAGGAAACTGGAGATGATAGCAGGAGGTGCCTCGTTAGCTCCCAGGCGGTGGGCGTTGGTGGCAGAGGAGATACTGGCTTTCAACAATCCGTTATGACGGTAGACGGCCATCAGCACATTGACCACGAAAGTGATGAAACGCAGGTTATCTTCCGGTGTCTTTCCCGGCCCCATCAGGCCGATTCCGGTGTCGGTACCCAACGACCAGTTGTTATGCTTACCTGATCCGTTCACCCCTTTGAACGGCTTTTCGTGCAACAACACACGGAACCCATGCTTGCGGGAGATCTTACGCATCAACGCCATCACCAGCAGGTTGTGGTCGTTGGCCAGGTTGCATTCCTCAAAGATAGGAGCCAGCTCGAACTGGTTAGGGGCGACTTCATTGTGGCGCGTTTTCAAAGGAATACCCAGTTTGAGGGATTCTATCTCAAGTTCTTTCATAAATTCCATTACGCGGGTCGGGATGGCACCGAAGTAATGGTCTTCCAGTTGCTGGTTCTTGCTGCTTTCGTGTCCCATCAACGTACGTCCGCTAAGCAACAGGTCGGGACGGGCGGCATACAGACCCTCGTCCACCAGGAAGTATTCCTGTTCCCAGCCCAGGTAAGAATAGACTTTCTTCACATCCGGATTGAAGTAATGACATACATCGACCGCCGCTTTGTTGACGGCCTCCAACGCTTTCAGCAACGGCGCCTTATAGTCGAGCGACTCACCGGTATAAGCGATAAAGATCGTCGGGATGCACAAGGTGTCGCCAACGATAAAGGCCGGCGACGAAGGATCCCAGGCCGAGTAACCGCGGGCTTCGAAGGTGTTGCGGATACCGCCGTTCGGGAAGCTGGACGCATCCGGTTCCTGTTGTATCAAAAGCTTACCGGCAAACTCTTCCATCATTCCGCCTTTACCGTCGTGTTCCACAAAGGCATCGTGCTTCTCGGCGGTACCCTCTGTCAACGGATGGAACCAGTGGGTGTAGTGGGTGGCTCCCATTTCGATCGCCCATTTCTTCATACCTGCGGCCACCGCATCGGCCGTTTCGCGGTCGAGGGGAGTGCCGTTGTCGATAGAGTCTACCAGTCGGGCATAGGCCTTCTCCGGAAGATATTTGAACATCTTCTCGCGGTTGAACACGTTCTTGGCGAAATATACCGAAGGACGTTCTGCCGGTTCGGCTACTTCTGCGGCTCTTTTCTTGAAGGCCGACTCTACTACTCTGAATCTTAACTTTGACATAATACCTGATTTTATAGTGATTGTTTATTCGTGGGTTATAAGAGAATAATGTTATGTTGTCTGCAAACTTCCGCCTGTTCGGCAGGCCAGATCGAAGCCTGCACCTCGCCTATATGCGCTTTGCGGAGGAAGAACATGCAGAGACGGCTCTGTCCGATACCGCCGCCGATGGATTGGGGCAGGTGGCCTTCCAGTAGCATCTTATGAAATTCCAGTCCGGCACGTTCGGGGCATCCGCGTTCCTTCAACTGGCGTTGAAGTGCTTCTTTGTCGACACGGATGCCCATCGATGAAAGCTCGAAGGCACATCCCAGCACGTCGTTCCAGAGGATGATGTCGCCGTTCAGGCCGTTGAAGCCGTCGGAGTTGACCGTGCTCCAGTCGTCGTAATCCGGTGCGCGTCCGTCATGCTTCTCGCCGTTGAGCAGTTCGCCGCCGATGCCGATTACAAAGATGGCACCGAACTTCTCGGCGGCTTTGTTTTCGCGTTCACGGGGAGGAGTGCCCGGATACATCTTCTGTAACTCTTCCGAATGGATGAATGTGATGTTGTCCGGCAGGGAAGGAGTGATATGAGGATATTGGATGTAAACCATCTCCTCGATTTCTTTCAGTATCGTATAGATGGAGCGCACGGTGCGCTTCAGGTAATCCAGGTTACGGTCTTCCGGGCGGATGGTCTTTTCCCAGTCCCATTGGTCGACGTACAGGGAGTGGAGGTTGTCGAGATCTTCATCGCCACGGATGGCATTCATATCTGTATAAAGGCCGTAGCCGGCGGGGATGCGGTAAGCGGCCAGCTTCATCCGTTTCCATTTGGCGAGCGAGTGAACCACTTCGGCCTTGCGGTCGCCCATGCAATGAATGGGGAAGGTGACGGGACGTTCCACCCCGTTCAGGTCGTCGTTGATGCCGGTGCCCGAGAGGACAAAGAGCGGTGCCGTTACGCGGCGCAGGTTCAGTGACTTCGACAACTTCTCCTGGAAACTGGACTTTAACAACTGGATCGCCTGTTCCGTTGTCTCCGGTGTAAGCGTCTGCTTGTAATCTTTTGGAATGATCAGTGACATAGTGTATATAGTTTAAAATGTTGATTGTTCTTGTCGATACGGGAGGAGAGGGAATCCTTACCTTCCCGAGCGAGGTGTTACCTCATCCGGATGTTGTTGATCACCTCATCGGGATGGTGTAGTTTACACTATCCGGATGGTGTTACCTGCACCATCCCGGTGAGGTAGTCTGCATCATCCGGGTGGTGCAACACCTACCTAACTGTTGTAAGCCGTCTCGCCATGCTCGTAGATGTCGAGCCCTTCTTCCTCTACACGGGCAGGGACGCGGAGGCCATGTACGATATCGAGTCCTTTAAAGACAACGAATCCCATTCCAGCCGCCCAGCATCCTACCACGACGGCTCCGAAAAGTTGTGCCAGCAGGAAATTTGCGCTACCGGAGTAGAAGAGGCCTTCTTCGGTGGCGAACAATCCGGTCAGTATGGTTCCGAGGAATCCGCAGACTCCGTGTACCGATGAGGCACCGACCGGATCATCTATCTTCATCACATGGTCGATAAAGTCGACGGCAAAGATCATGACCGTTCCGCAGATCGCACCGATCAGGACAGCCCCGACAGGCGATACCAGGTCGCAACCGGCGGTGATGCCGACCAGTCCGGCCAATACCCCGTTGAGGGTCAGCGACAACGACGGTTTCTTATATTTCATCCAGGCAACGATCAGGGAAGAGAATCCGCCAGCGCAAGCAGCCAGGTTGGTGGTTAGGAATACATGCGAGATAGCCAGGCGGTTGCCCTCGCCGGCGGCGGCCAGTTGCGATCCGGGGTTGAAACCGAACCAGCCGAACCAAAGGATAAAGACACCCAGACAAGCAATGGTCAGGTTATGACCGGGGATGGCGCGCGATTTCCTGTCTTTGCCGTATTTGCCGATGCGGGGGCCTATGATGGCCGCGCCTACCAGGGCGACCCATCCGCCGACAGAATGCACGACGGTCGATCCGGCGAAGTCGTGGAAAGTCGTTCCGAAGGTATTCATCATAAAGCTACCCGCTTCACCGTTCATCAGCCAACCGCCGCCCCATGTCCAATGACCGCTGACAGGATAGATCAGTACGCTGATCAGCACCGTATAGGCCAGGTACATGGAGAACTTCGTACGTTCCGCCATAGCACCCGAAACGATGGTGGCCGCCGTAGCGCAGAACACGGTCTGGAAGATCAGGAAACCTTCGACGGGCAATTCAGTCTGGTAAAAGCTGATGTTGAAGAGATGCGGCATCCCGATAAACCCGCCTGCCCCGAACATGACCCCGAAGCCGACCGCCCAGAACAGCAACGAACCGAGCGAGAAGTCGAGCAGGTTCTTCATTAATATGTTGGCGGTGTTCTTGGTGCGGGTGAAGCCGGCTTCCACCAGGGCAAATCCCGGTTGCATGAAGAATACAAGCATGGCTGCCAGCAGCATCCATACGGTGTCGAGCGATAGTGCTAAATCTGTAATAGTATATGTCGTGTCCATAATCGTTTGTATTTGTTTCGTTTGTTATTTTGTCTGGTTCCGTGGGTCATTTCTCCTGTTCGGCATTGTAGAGTGCGATGTCCCCCCGTTCGCCGGTGCGGATGCGGATGGAGTCTTCCACGGGGATGACGAAGATACGTCCGTCGCCGATCTCACCCGTTTGTGCGGCGCTGATGACGGCCTGTATTGTTTTCTCCACGTTCTTGTCGCGCACTACGATGGAGATAAGGATACGCTCTATATAGCTGGTGTCGTAAACGACTCCGCGGTAGATGCGTCCCTGCCGGGCTTTGCCGACACCTCTCACGTCGTAGTAAGAGAACCATTCAATGTCTGCTTCGAGAAGCGCTTCTTTCACTTCCTCAAACTTGGTCTTACGAATAATAGCTTCAATCTTTTTCATAACCTTACTGTTTAATAGTTGACAAAAAGGAGTATAGAGCAGCCCGCCATAGTCAGGTGGTTTAGCGGTATAACATTCTATAAAATCGATGTTTGCGGCCGGCTTCCCTATACGATCCTTTTCATGAGATAACCTAAATCATTAATTAATTACTTTATACTTAGTCCGAAAACTAAAAACACATTGTCCTGGTTAGGAGCTACGATCGCCTGGGCAAAGACCGGCAACGAGAACGAGTCTGTTATCTTTATCTCCTTACTGGCCTTGAGGGCGATGGTGCAGAGGGCGAAGCCGTCTTTGCCTTCGCGGTGGTACATTCCTGTCCAGGGAGAGACTCCGATGCTCGGGGTGACATCCACACCCAATACGCTGAAGTCGTAGGCCGCTTCGACGTAGGTGGAGAACCGCCGGTCGCCGTCCGCTTTCTTGTCGCCACCGGCAAACATCGTACTCCAGGTTATTCCCAAGGGAAACGACTCTCCGAAATTGTAGCCGGCAGTTCCTTCAAAGAAGTGGCTGTTCGAGTAGTCCCCGTAGCGATGTCCTTCGCCTGCCCACCAGTAATCTGTAACTCCTATACTGAATCCGCCGATCCCGTATCCTATTGTGAGGTCGAACTCTTTCCCCTTATCCGGATCGCTTAAGCTGGAGAAATCCGTGGAACCCCACGCCGTGAGAGAGAAGCCGGCATACGATAAGTTGATGCTCGGCTGGACAGATGCCCCTGTCTGGTACACCCCGCGCCATACATAGCTGCTGACAAGGTCGGCAGAAGGCGCGATTTCAAATTGTTTTTTTTCCTGTGCAAAGGTCGCAAAAGACATAAGTAGAGCCGTAGCAGTCAAAGCTGACTGCCTGAAAGTCATTGTTTCCATAATGTTTCTCTTTTTGTTTATAAAAGCCTTTGCCGGTAACGAAGCGGGGTGCGCCTTTCCGCTATGTCGTTATGATCAGAGCCACTTCTTCAGCCTGGCCATAGCTTCCAAAGTATCGTCCCTGTCGCCAAAGGCGGTGAGTCTCAGATAACCTTCGCCACTCGGGCCGAATCCTACGCCCGGTGTCCCAACGATATTTACTTCATACAACAGCTTATCGAAGAATTTCCAGGAGCTGAGGTCTTTAGGTGCTTTTATCCAAAGGTAGGGAGCGTTTTCGCCACCCCACACCTTCAGGCCGCATCCCTGAATGGCTTCTTTCATGATATGAGCGTTGGTCATATAGTAATTGATCGTTGCTTTCACTTGTTCTTTCCCTTCCGGAGAGTAAACCGCTTCGGCACCCCGTTGGGTGATATAGCTGGTTCCGTTGAATTTGGTTGTCTGGCGACGGTTCCATAGCTTATTCAACTGAACCCGTTCGCCTCCCAGGGTGAAGCCGTTAAGCTCTTTGGGGACAACCGTATATCCGCAACGTACTCCGGTGAAACCCGCGGTCTTCGAGAAGCTGCGGAATTCGATGGCTACCTTCTTTGCCCCTTTGATCTCATAGATCGAGTGGGGGATGTTCGGATCCTGGATGTAAGCCTCGTACGCCGAGTCGTACATGATCAGGACGTCGTTAGCCAGTGCATAGTTTACCCATTTTTTCAACTCGTCTTTAGTCAGGGTAGTGCCTGTCGGGTTGTTCGGGTAGCAGAGGTAGAGGATATCCACCCTGCGAGCGGGCAATTCGGGCGTGAAGTTGTTCGCTTCCGTGCAAGGAATATAAACAACATCGCTCCATTTGCCATCTTCCAATACTCCGGTACGTCCGCTCATGACGTTGGAGTCTATATATACGGGGTAAACCGGATCGAGTACCCCGATGCTGTTGTCGTGGCGAAGAATATCGCCTATATTACCACAATCGCTTTTGGCACCGTCGCTGACAAATACCTCTCCCGGTTCCAGGAAGACACCGCGGCTGGCATAATCGTTCTTGATGATGGCGTCGATCAGGAAACTGTATCCCTGTTCAGGGCCATAACCGTGGAAGTTGTCCGTGGTTGCCAGATCATCAACCGCTTTATGCATGGCTTCGATGACGGCAGGAGCCAGGGGCTGTGTTACATCACCGATCCCCATACGGATTATTTTGTCTTTAGGGTGTGTTACTTTGAAACTGTTTACCTTTTTTGCGATGTCGGAAAACAGGTAACTGTTTTGTAGTTTCAGGAAGTGTTCATTAATCAGTGCCATACTCGTTCTATTGTTTTATGTTGTTGTTGTGTTCAGGGCAGGACAGCCTGCCATTCGTGTTGCTATATTTTAATTGTTCCTTCAAATACGGTGACTGCTTCTCCGGTCATAAAGACCTTTCCGGAACTTTCGTCCCATTGGATGGTAAGCGGGCCACCGTCCATGATTACCTTCGTCTTGCGTTTCGTCTTACCGCTTGTTATGCCTGCCACTGCTGTGGCGCAGGCACCTGTTCCGCAGGCCTGGGTAATGCCCGATCCCCGTTCCCATACCCGCATCCGGACTTCATCCTCTTTCAATACCTGCACGAACTCTACGTTTGTCCGGTCGGGGAAGAGCGGGTGATGCTCCAGTAGCGGGCCGATGGCCGGTAAGTCGATCTTGTCTATATCATTAACAAAAATAACCAGATGAGGGTTGCCCATCGATACACTCGTGCCGGTGTAAGTTTGTCCGCCGGCTTCCAGTTCGAGAGGCGTTCCGTTTATTTCGGGTATTCCCATGTCGACGGTTACTTCGCTGACGCTGCCGTTGGGTGATATCTTCAGTCGGAGCTCTTTGATACCGGATAAAGTTTCCAGGGTAACTGTCTCCTTATCGGTCAGTCCCGTCTCGTAAACGTATTTGCCGATACAGCGCGAAGCATTGCCGCACATCATGGCTTCCGAGCCGTCAGCGTTGAAGATCCGCATGCTGAAATCGGCTTTTTCCGATGTTCCTATTAAGACTAATCCATCCGATCCGATACCCGTGTGCGGGGCGCTCCACCTGATGGCCAGTTCTTCCGGATTTTCAAGCGGATAAGCCATTGTGTTCACGTATATATAGTCGTTTCCGGCTCCGTGCATCTTTGTGAATGTAATTGGATTTGTCATTTTATTTATTTTACTCCTGTTATTGTTACCTTTTGTTTTATTACTATGCAAATATACGACGTTTTGATATATTATAAATACTAAGTGCGTCTAAATGTACTATAAATATATGTATCGTGATGATTTTGCTCAAAATACCCCTTTCTTTGTGATGAATTGTAATTTAATAACGGTTATATCAGCTATATTGTAAGTTGGCATACGTAGAAACTTGCTGGAATGTCGTTCAAACTACACTTGTTAAAACATTTCCGGATATTCTTTTGTTCATCCGGGGCTTTACGGTAGGTTATCTGCATTTTATCTTTACTTTTGTGGTATAACTAAAAGAAGTAGAATAGACATGGAACAGGAAAGTGCAAATTTTCAGTTTGAAAACGGGATCGAATGGGAGGATCTCGGCGGAGGCGTACGACGTCAGATCATGGGATACAACGACGATATAATGATGGTAAAGGTTCGGTTTGAGACGGGAGGTGTCGGTGCACCGCATACACATCCTCATTCACAGGTTACTTATGTGGCTAGCGGTATCTTCAAATTCACGACGGACGGGGAGACTCAGATTGTAAGGGCCGGAGACGGCGTTTATATGAAGCCGGGTGTTCTGCATGGTTGCGAATGCCTGGAAGCAGGCGTTTTGATCGATACGTTTACTCCGCTCAGGAAAGATTTTCTGTAACTATCAAAATGTATCCGGTAGATAGATATCCGGTGACATAAAGTAAAAAATACATCCGAAAGGAAATTGGATTTCTTTCGGATGTATTTCTGTTTTCAATCGGGAGGAATGATTATTTGCTTCCGGTTTGTGTGGAGCGGATCAATAAGCAGCTTCATGTACCCCTTTGATGGAGCGGCCACTCGGTTCGTTCATATTTCTGAAGGCGGCGTCCCAGGCCAGGGCTTCGGGAGTGGAGCAGGCTACGCTCGGTACTGAGGGAACGCTTCGAGCGGCACTTTCGCTGGGGAAGTGCTCTTCAAAGATCGTACGGTAATAATATTCTTCCTTGTTCTGCGGCGTGTTGATCGGGAAACGGTCGGCAGCATGGGACATTTCTTCGTCGGTAATCAGCTCGGAAGTGATCTTTTTCAATGTGTCGATCCAGCTGTAGCCTACACCGTCGGAGAATTGTTCTTTCTGACGCCAGACGATCTCTTCCGGCAGCATATCGGCAAAGGCTTCGCGGAGGATCTTCTTCTCGATCGTCTTACCCGGGCACATTTTGGCAGACGGGTTCAGTCGCATAGCCACGTCGAGGAACTCCTTGTCGAGGAAGGGAACACGGCCTTCCACTCCCCAGGCACACAGGCTTTTGTTGGCCCTCAGGCAATCGTATAGGTAGAGCTTGCTGATCTTGCGCAAGGTCTCTTCATGGAATGTACGGGCGTCGGGTGCTTTGTGGAAGTAAAGATAACCGCCGAAAATTTCGTCGGCTCCTTCTCCGCTTAGCACCATTTTTATC
The DNA here is from genome assembly GCF_000969845.1 of Parabacteroides sp. HGS0025. Taxonomy (NCBI): domain Bacteria; kingdom Pseudomonadati; phylum Bacteroidota; class Bacteroidia; order Bacteroidales; family Tannerellaceae; genus Parabacteroides; species Parabacteroides sp. HGS0025. Next base: position 3,694,216 of record NZ_KQ033902.1, on the reverse strand, counting down.
CCCATGCTTTTGATGACGCGGGAGATCAGGTACATCGGGGTAGAGGCGCGTACGGTCGTCACATCGTAGGTTTCGATATAATAGATCACGTCGCGGATGGCGTCCAGGCCTTCCTGCACGGTATAGTTGATCTCATGGTGTACGGTTCCGATCGCGTCGGCTACTTTTTGGGCGGCGATCAGGTCGGGAGCCCCTTTCAACCCGATGGCGAAGGAGTGGAGTTGCGGCCACCAGGCATCGGATTTACCGCCGGTTTCGATACGCTTGGCTGCATATTTCTTGGCGATGGCGGAGGTGATGGACGAATCCAGGCCACCGGAAAGCAGTACGCCGTAGGGAACGTCACTCATCAGCTGGCGTTGCACGGCTGCTTCGAGGGCTTCGCGAAGTTCTGCGACGCTGGCTGGGTTATCATTTACGTTTTCGTAATCCATCCAGTCGCGGACATACCATTTCGTGAGATCGGTATCTTTACTGTAGAAATAGTGGCCGGGCTTGAATTGGTTGTAGATGGTAGCGAAACCTTCCAGACCTTTCAACTCGGAAGAGACGAGGAGATGCCCGTGGTCGTCATATCCCATATATAAAGGGATGACGCCGATCGCATCGCGGGCAATCAGGTAAGTATCGTTTTCTTCATCGTAAAGGGCGAAGGCGAAGATGCCACTTAATTTTTCTACGCAACCGGTACCGTATTTGCGGTAGAGGGCGAGGATGACTTCACAATCGGAACCGGTCTTAAAGTCGTATTCACCTTTCAGCTCCTCGCGGATTTCACGGTGGTTATAGATTTCACCGTTTACAGTCAGGATCAGTTTACCGTCCTTGCTTTTCAGCGGTTGGCCGCCGGAAGCCGGGTCGACGATAGAGAGACGTTCGTGTGCAAGGATAGCGGATTTGCCTTGGTAGATCCCGCTCCAATCCGGGCCCCGGTGACGGATACGTTTACTCATTTCTAACGCTTGTCTGCGAAGTTCGTTTGCATCGCTGCGGATGTTGAAGATTGCTGTAATGCCACACATGATCTGTTGTTTTATTTGGTTAGATATTTATCTATTGCTTCTGCTGTTTTACGTCCCGAAGCCATTGCCCGTACTACCAGGCTGGCACCGCTGACGGCATCGCCACAGGCGAAGATATTGCTGCCGGCAATCCGGTTGTTGCTGTCTACCGCTATGTTCTTGCGTCCGTCTACGGCCAGTTCGAGCTCTTTTACCAGCCCTTCCTGTTCGGGGTGGACGAAGCCCATAGCAAGGAATACCAGGTCGGCTTCTATGACTTCTTTCTTTCCGGTCATTTTCATTTCCGGCCGGTTACCATCCTTCGATGGCAACCATTCCACTTCTTCCACTTCAACGCCTTTCAGGGTGTTTTTATCTCCGATGAAACGGGAAGAGGTGAGGCACCAGCGACGTATGCAACCTTCTTCGTGGCTACTGCTGGTCTTCAATATCTGCGGATACATAGGCCAAGGAGTCTCCGGATTGTGTCCGACGGGTGGTTTAGGCATGATTTCGATCTGGGTGACAGAAGCGGCACCGTGACGGTTGGCCGTGCCTACGCAGTCGCTCCCCGTATCACCACCACCGATTACGAGGACTTTCTTTCCTTTGCAGTTGATGATGTTTTTAGGGGGGATGGCGATGCCTTCGAGCAGGCGGTTCTGCTGTCCCAATAGTTCGAGGGCAAAATGGATGCCTTTGAGGTTACGGCCTTCGATCGGCAGGTCGCGCGGTATCTCGGCACCGATGGCTACACAGACGGCATCGTACTCGCCGACTATGTCTTTTGTCCGTATTTCCTTTCCGACCATTGTGTTGACACGGAACCGGATACCTTCTTTCTCCATCAGCCGGATACGGCGGTCGATGATGTTTTTTCCCAGTTTGAAGTTAGGGATACCGAAGCGGAGAAGGCCACCGGGCAATTCGTCTTTTTCAAAGACTGTCACTTCGTACCCTTTACGGTTTAATTGGTTGGCAACGGTCAACCCGGCAGGGCCGCTACCGATCACGGCTACACGTTTGCCGTTACGTACGGGCTGTACAGGTTGTATGAAACCTTCGCGAAAGGCAGCTTCTACGATAGCCACTTCATTTTCACGGATAGTGACGGGTTCGTCGCAACTAAGTTTCAATACGCAACTTTTTTCACACAGGGCGGGGCAGACGCGGCCGGTAAATTCAGGAAAGTCGCAGGTCTGTTCCAATACGTGGAAGGCTTCTTTCCATTGTCCTTTGTAGAGGAAGTCCTGCCATTCGGGTTGTTTGTTACCGATTGGGCATGCCCAGTGACAGAAGGGGACACCGCAATCCATGCAACGGGAAGCCTGGCGACGGCGGTCACTGCTGTTGAGTGTTTGTTCTACTTCGCTGAAGTCGCCGATACGATCTTCTACAGGACGGTAGCCTGCTTCTTGTCGAGATATAGTGAGGAATGCTCTAGGATTTGCCATATATAATTTCTATTTTAATTTTTTGAGACCATCATTTGAATATTTTCATCAAAATACGATTATAAATAACCCTTTTACCTGATAAGGGCTTTTCAAAAATCGTATCGAAGAGCAAACGCATGCGTAAAAATGCTTCGATATAATTATCGAAAGACAAATACGCGCGTAAAAGCGATAAAAAATCTTTATCGAATGATAAATACATGCGACAAAACGTATAAATATCCTTATCGAAGGATAAATGCATACGACAAAACGCAAAAATATCTTTATCGAAGCGTTTTGTTGAGCGCATGGCGTTTCTGTATAAATAATTTTAAACGTATACGCACATATTTAGTAATCACGCTGCATTTCTTCAATCTTTTGCTGTAACTTTTTCATCTGCTCCTCTTGAAGAACCTTTTTATATTCGATCGGGACGATCCGGATAAATTGATCTACCTGTTTATCCCAACTGTCCAGTATCTTTCCTGCCAGATGACTGCCGGTATAATGATAGTGTTTGCGGATCAGTTCATGCAGTTCTTTGCGAGCAGTGCTGTCTTCTATCAACGATAGCTCGACCATTTCCATATTGCAGTAGTAATCGAAGTCGCCAGCCTTGTTCCATACATAAGCTACACCGCCGCTCATTCCGGCTGCAAAGTTCCGTCCGGTTTGTCCGAGCACGACGACACGTCCGCCGGTCATATATTCGCAACAGTGATCTCCGACACCTTCCACAATGGCGATGGCTCCGCTGTTTCGTACGCAGAAGCGTTCACCGACACGTCCGTTGATGTAAACTTCTCCGCCGGTTGCCCCATATAATAAGGTGTTGCCGGCAATGGTATTATCTTCGGCCACAAAAGTAGAACGTATAGGGGGCATCAGGCTGATGCGGCCACCGCTAAGTCCTTTCCCCAGATAATCGTTCGCCTCTCCTTCCAGCCGGAAATGAACTCCGTGCGACAGGAACGCCCCGAAACTTTGTCCGGCAGAGCCTTTGAACTTGATATTAAGGGTATGATCAGGCAGTCCGGCATTCCCGTAACGTTTGGCAATCTCGCCGGATAGCATGGCACCCACGGAACGGTCGGTATTCGTGATCGTGTAATCGAGCGATACTTCCTGCTGAAACTCGATGGCTCCTTTGGCATGGTTGATGATATCCACGTCTTTTACATTCTCTATATGGTGTACCTGATTGGTTGTGTGATGGATAGGCGTATGAGCCGCCTGTTCCGGAAGATGCAGGAGATGGGAGAAATCGAGCAGATCGTGCTTGGTCATCCCATCTGACGATTTGCGGACGATCAACTCCGTATGTCCGATGATATCATCCAGTTTGCTGTAACCCATTTCGGCCAGATGTTCGCGCACTTCTTCGGCCAGGAAGGTGAAAAAATTCACCAGATACTCATACCGTCCGAGGAAACGCTTGCGCAACGTTTCATCTTGCGTGGCGACACCGACCGGGCATGTATTCATGTGGCATTTGCGCATCATCACGCAACCAAGAACGATCAGCGCAGAGGTGGCAAAACCAAATTCCTCTGCTCCGAGCAAGGCCATCAGCACAATATCACGCCCTGTTTTCAGCTGTCCGTCTGTTTGCAGGCGTACCTGACCACGCAGGCTATTCATCACCAATGTCTGTTGCGTCTCCGACAATCCCAGTTCGGGCGGTAACCCGGCATAACGGATCGAGCTGATCGGCGAAGCACCCGTTCCACCCTCGGCTCCCGAGATAATAATACGGTCTGCCTTCGCTTTCGCCACACCTGCGGCAATCGTACCGACACCGCTTTCCGATACTAGCTTAACGCTAATCTCCGCCCGGGGATTTACATTCTTCAGGTCGAATATGAGCTGTGCCAGATCCTCGATCGAATAAATATCGTGGTGAGGCGGGGGAGAGATTAACGAAATGCCCGGTATCGAATGGCGGGTTTTGGCGATAACGTCATTTACCTTATAACCCGGCAGCTGACCGCCCTCACCCGGTTTTGCGCCCTGGGCTACTTTGATCTGTATCTCGTCTGCATTCACCAGGTATTCGGTCGTAACGCCGAAGCGTCCGGATGCAACCTGCTTGATGGCCGACCGCAGCGACAGGCCGTCTTTCCGGGGAATGAAGCGGGAAGCGTCTTCGCCACCTTCTCCGGTATTGCTGCGCCCATGTATCTTGTTCATGGCCATAGCCATCGTTTCATGGGCTTCCTTGCTGATGGAACCGAAGCTCATGGCACCTGTGACGAAACGTTTCATGATTGCCTCCACCGACTCCACCTGTTCGATCGGAATGGATTTTTTCTTCCTGAACGTAAGAAAATCGCGAAGGAAGATAGGCGACTCCTTGCCGTCCACCATCTGCGAGTACTCTTTAAATTTCTTGTAGCTCCCCAGACGGGTAGCCAGTTGAAGGGTAGAGATTGTCTCCGGGTTCCAGGCATGTTTCTCGCCGTCTTTCCGGAAACTATAGATCCCTTTGTGTTCGAGCATTTCATCCACCGGACGGTCGAATGCCTGTTCGTGCAGCGCAATAGCATCGCGTGCTATCTCTTCCAACCGGATACCGCCGACGTTGCTGGTCGTCCCCCCGAAATAAGTACGTGCCACTTCCGCATCCAGACCGACAGCTTCAAACAACTTGGCGCCACGATAACTGCGGATCGTACTGATACCCATCTTGCTCATGACTTTAAAGAGCCCTTTGCAGATAGATTTTACATAATTCTTACGGGCCGTTTCGTAGTTAAGTTGTATCTCATGCTTGCTTTCCAGCTCCTTCAATATGGCAAAAACCATGTACGGATTGATAGCGCTAGCCCCATATCCCAATAGTAAAGCGGCATGCATAACCTCGCGCATCTCGCCGGTCTCGACAACCAATGCCGTCTGCACACGCTTCTGTACCGATATCAGGTGATGATGAACGGCACTTACAGCCAGTAGTGAGGGTATCGGGGCATATTTCCCGTCCACATTCTTATCGCTTAAGATAATATAGTTGACACCATCCGTAACGGATTGTTCCGCCTGCTTGCATAGATCGTCGAGTGCGGCTTTCAACCCTTCACGTCCTTTGGCTACTTCAAACAGCATCGGAAGTTTTACGGAGTTGAAACCCTTATAGCGGATATTGCAGAGCAGATCCAGTTGCGTGTTGGTTAGGATCGGATGATTAAGTCGTACCATCTTGCAATGGCTTTCACTGGGAACCAGAATATTGTTACCTACCGCACCGATATATTCCTCCAGGCTCATCACAAGTTCTTCCCGGATCGGGTCGATCGGTGGATTAGTAACCTGTGCGAACTGCTGCCGGAAATAATTGTATAATAATTGCGGACGGTCGGATAATACAGCTAGCGGCGTATCGTTTCCCATCGATCCGATAGGTTCGGCTCCACCGGTACACATCGGTACAATAATCTTTTCCACATCTTCGCGGCTATAGCCGAAAGTTCGGAGCAATTTATCGTAATTATCTACCGTGTGAGGTACTTTACGGCCGGATTTCAGCTCATCCAGTTCTACGCGGTTGGCGGCCAGCCATGTTTTGTAAGGTTTCGCTTCGGCCAATTGCTTTTTCAGTTCACCGTCGTAATAGATTTCGCCTTTCTCGGTATCTACCATCAGTATCTTGCCCGGTTGCAGACGTCCTTTCTCTTTGATCTCATTGGCTTCAAAGTCCATTACGCCCACCTCGGATGCCACCAGCATCATATCATTTTTCGTGATCAGATAACGCGCCGGACGCAGACCGTTACGGTCGAGCATTCCTCCGGCAAACCGTCCGTCACTGAATAGCAATGCTGCCGGGCCGTCCCAGGGTTCCATCAATATCGAATGATATTCGTAGAACGCTTTCAGGTCGTCCGATATCGGATTCTTTTCGTTCGAACTTTCCGGCACGAGCATCGCCATCGCATGCGGCAAGCTCAACCCCGATGCCACCAGAAACTCTAGCACATTATCCAGCGAAGCACTATCGCTCATCCCCGGTTGAATGATCGGGCGGATACTTTCGATACTGCCGATGGTAGGAGAGGTGAGTACGCTTTCGCGCGCTTCCATCCATCCCCTGTTTCCTCGGATCGTGTTGATCTCCCCATTGTGTGCCAGAAGGCGGAACGGTTGTGCCAGGCTCCAGGTAGGAAATGTATTCGTACTGAAGCGGGAGTGAACCAGGGCCAGCCCGCTTGTAAAGTAGTTATTTGTCAGATCCGGGAAGTAATGCCGGAGTTGCATGGACTCCAGCATCCCCTTATATACTATATTCCTTGTAGACAAAGAAGCTACGTAGAAATCATTTTTTGCCACCAGGTCGGAAGCTGAGACTTTCTTTTCAATGCGTTTTCGAATGATGTACAACTTCAATTCTAGTTCCTGCTGATTATCGCAGCCGGTAATGAAGATTTGCTTGATGTCCGGCTCAGTAGCCAATGCATCCTTTCCTAATATGTCGCTGTTTACCGGAACTTTCCGCAGATGCATCAAAGTAAGCCCCTCCTTTTCGATCTCCTCGATCATAATGCTGAGGATGGCCGAACGCTGTGCTTCGTCTTTGGGAAGAAAGACCAGACCTGTCCCGTATTTTCCCTTTTCGGGAACGGGTATTCCCTGCAACAGAATAAATTCATGAGGGATCTGAAGTAAGATACCCGCACCGTCACCAGTCTTATTATCGGCACCTTCTGCACCGCGATGACGCATATTTTCCAATACCTTAAGGGCTGACTCTACAATGTCGTGCGACTTTCCTCCATGAATGTTTACCAACATTCCTACTCCACACGCGTCATGCTCATTCGCAGGATCATATAATCCCTGCTTTCTGTTCAAATGGATCTGTTCTTTCATTGTTTGTTGACCTTATGTTTGTGTAATACCTATTTTGTTGTCAAATTGTTTGGCAAATATAGATGGTTTCTTTCATAATGACATATGTGGTAACGTTAAACATTGACGTTTTTTTTGTTTATCGGGATATGACGTTTCTATTTGACATGATATTTAGGGTAATTAGTATTAATATGAAACTGACAAGCCTGTTTTTAGTTACAATCTATAAGGTGTTGTTGCTCGCTTTTCTCAGGAAAAACTAACACAATGATAATTCAAAGAATAGAATTTGTTTATCTTTGTCAGGAAATTTAGCTTATTTCTGTATGATTGATATTGTTTACAATGGCAGAGTTCCGGCTTGCGGCGTCTTTTGTGGAGGTTGCCCAAATTACACACGGATAAAGAAACCCTGCGAGGGAGCAGAGTATTCGGATAGATGTGAGCGATGCAAAACTTTTCATCTGTGTTGTAAAGAGAAAGGTATTACTCATTGTTTCCAGTGCCGGATTTTTCCATGCAGTAAATTCAAATCATTTACGAAGCGATGGCTTAAATATGGCCAGGACTTTATAGAAAATCAACGTGTCCTGGCGTTAGGTACTAATGTGTTTCTTGATAAATATAACCGTATGATTCATTTTGAAACGGAAAGACTCATTATAAAGGAAGTTTCCATAGTAGAGGAGCTGAAGGCTCTTTTATCCATCTATACGCAGGAGGTAAATATGAGGTATATTCAGTCGGGTAAATATGAATGGACTTTTCAAGAGCTTGAAAACCGTTATAAGGCAATTAATGAAACCGGATATCCGAAAGGTTACGGCATGTTTGCAGTTAAACTCAGAGGTGAAAATAAGGTTATCGGTGAAGCCGGATTATTCAACTCCTTTTCTGATCCGAAGAAGATGGAGGTCGGTTATATCATCGATCAAATGTACTGGAATAAGGGATATGGAACGGAAGTCTGCAAAGGACTGATCGATTACGCTTTCAATCGGTTGGGTTGTACGGAGCTTATTGCCCGTATGTATGATCAGAATACAGGGTCTGTCAGAGTTTGTGAGAAGCTAGGATTTGAGCTGGTGTTGACAGGTGAGACAGAGAACAAAAAAGTCTTCCGGGAATACCGGAAGACTTCTGTATACTGATGGTTTTACTGAGTTTTATATGATCTGTTTCATATCTGTAATACCAGAATGAACCGGGCTCCTTTCTTATATTCCATATCGATAGAGAGATTGCCATTCAGTTTATTGGCGATCAGGGCACAAATAGGTAAACCTAGTCCGTCACCTTCTGCCAGATCCTTGACTTCGCTGAATGGCTTGAAAAGGTTTTCCTTTTGTTCGTCAGGAATACCTGTTCCGTTATCTGTTACAATAAGGTGGCAAAGGTGAGCACCCTTTCTCTTGAATTCCAGCCATATTTTACCAGAGGTCGTATATTGGGCCGCATTATTCAGCAGGTGCAATAAGATGCGTTCCAATTGTTCAGCATTTGTTTTTACTTCCAGTTGTGGAGCGTCTACAATAACTTCTACATCGGGATTAATCTTATCTTTTACCTTATCCATTGTTTTCTTGCAGAAGCTACCTACATTGAAAGATTGTGTTTCGTACGGTTCCAGCAGCGAGCTTTCCAGGGAAGACAGTTCCTGTATGTTTACACTGAACTGTTTTAGCGCATCTACCCGTGTCTGGATCGAACCGGCTTGTTGTGGAGCAGTGGTACGCAACTCCCTGGCTGATACGTCAAGTTTATCGAGCGTAGGTTTCATCTGCTCTGATATACTCTGTATGAACAAGGTTTGTTGTTCGCTATGCTCGTTGGTAGTCTTGATAATGTTTTTCAGTTTTTTGTTGAGAACAATGAAACGTAATAATAGGAACGCAACGAAAAGTAATCCGGCAATAAGGATGACAACCAGTGTACAGAGACCGACTATCATATATTGTTTACCGGATAATTTGTCGTCTTTTTCCTGTATTGTCTGCAGGCTTTCATCATATTTGAGCTGTAATGCCCCTAATTCATCCTGCGCATTTAATGCTTTTACAGAATCCGTCCAGACGATGTACTTTTCATAGGTTCGTTCCATCAGGGAAGCATTGTTTGCCGTACGGGCAATAGCAATCAGGTTCCTGTAGCAATCGCTTACTTTGTCGTATTCCTTTTTATCCTTATATTGGTTGATAAGTTTCTGGAAGGATGCGTCTCCCTGCTCGTTTTGTCCGAAAGTATAATAATAACTGGTCTGGGTGTATAACAGGTCGTCTGACAACTTGCTGCTGCCGGACTGGCTGGCCAGGTTATCCAGTGTATTCAGTTGAAGTTGAGCCTGGGCAGCATTCTTCAGTTTTATGTACATTTGCAACCGTTCTTTTGTCAACTGGAAACGTTGATCATAGAACGTTTTTTGCGCTTTTTCTTCTTCCGTCAGTAGAAATTGAGTCATTTGGCGGCAAAGTTCGAATGCTTCCTGATAGTAGTTCTCGCGATAATAAAGATACGTTGCTTTTGTTCCACAGTCGATGGCTTGCGTGTAGTCTCCTTCGTTGGAGAAGGCTTTGTAAGCTTGAAGGAATAGGTAACGGGCTTTAGTGTAGTCTTTCTGTTCCAGGCTACTTTGAGCCTGTTTCATTAGATCATTAGCTCTGTTTTCTGCCTGGAGAGTGGTCGTGCAGAAACAGATAACGAGGGTGATGATAAAATACATGATTCTCATAACTTCAAATTTAATTTTAAGCAAATATATGTATTTATTCAAAATCAAAGCATGAGTTATGCTGAAAAAGTTCGAATCATGTATAATTTATCTGTAGGATTTATGGTTTTATCCTTATTTCATAGATACGGGACTCGTCTTCCCAGGGATGGTATCCTTGCCCTATGTAATTGAATCCCAGCTTTTCATAGAATCCGATATGCTCTGTAGACAGGTATAAATTCTTGAAACCGGCTTTAACTGCATCTTCTTTGGCTTTCTCCAATAAAAGTGTACTGTAAAAATGTCCCCGGTGGTTTTCATCTATATATACGGCACAAACCCACGGATACAAATCCATCCGGCTGATAAAATCATTGGTGATCAGTCCGGCGCAACCAATTATTTCATTATCCTTTTCCAATAGATACCATTGAGGGAGTGGATTCGGAGAGTCTATACTGTGATTAATAGAATCTTCATAGAGCACAGGATATACGGAAGGCCATTTGCTTTGAAAATATTTGATAGCGATATCCTTATAAGCTGGATTTTCTCGTACTGATACAATTTTCATGATATTGAATTTATATTGATGATTAAATACTTTTCCATTGGAGCATGTTATTTTCAAAGCTGACGGATAGTTTACCGAGATCCTTGAGCCAAGAAAGATAGGAGCGTATCGTGCTGCCTACTAGTACGTATTGCTCAAAGTTCATAGATAGTTCATACTTGTTAAAAAGTGATTGGAGGATATTTTCACAGTTTTGAGCAGTAGAACATATATCGAGTAAGGCACCTGCAATCTCGTAAATCTTATTCCGGTTGACAGCAACCAGCCCTTTGATATCTGCCGTCATTTCCGCATGTGAAGGAACAAAACGGGCAGCCTCGATTTTTTCAACGAAATCAAGTGTTTCCAGATATTGGGCTACATTATAAATGAAAGAAACCTGATATTTGTTGAGGGTATTTTCACTGCTGATACAGTCTGCCAAGAAAACAGTATCATCCGGAGTACGGAACCCCACCATATCAAAAAAATGACCGGGTAAGGGTATGACTTCCACCTCTTGGGGAAAATCCTTGTCCGAGAAAGGCAAGGTATGACTCTCTTTAGCCATCAGAAACTTATTGCGTAAATCTTTGCATGGATACCCTCCATACAAAAACGATGGCTCCAATATCGGGTACTGTGTAAAAGCAGCCTCTATTCCATTTGCAAAGACAGGGCAGTCGACTTGTTGTTGCAAATAGGCGTTACCTCCAATATGGTCAGCATTGGAATGGGTATTGATGACTCCTTTTATTTTCCAGTTTTGCTGTGCGGCGATTTTAATGATTTTTTTGGCGGCTTCTTTGTCGTTGCCACTGTCGATCAGATAAATATCCGTCTCATTTTGCCGATAGATACCGATTTTTGCCGGAGAGTTTATATAGTAGCTCTGTTCACCTGCTTGCTGAAGTTCGTACATGGCTATAGTCTTTAGATTGATATTGAAAATAACAGTTCAAATATACTATTATTCTAATTGAAAAATAGACTCTTCCTGTTTAATTCCAGTTTTTTCATTAGGATAATTACAATTGTATCTTCAACGAAAGCCAGTAATGCGAATATCGCTATCTGCCAGATTGTTTTGATATTTCCGGTCATAGCATATAGAATCTTTTCGTATATTTGACAAAACCAATAAATCATCTGTATCATGGACATACAAGTATTTCTCAATAACTATCGCGAAGCATTCGGAGATAAAGTAGATCTTCCTATTGTCTTTTGGTATTCGGAGCAACCGGTAAATCCGGTCGATAAAATCGGAGGGTGTTTATTTAAATGTATGAAAGAGGTCAGAGCCGGACAAACGGTTAGTTTGAGTGTCGAAACTATCGGTTGTGGTGGCGGAAAATTTTATACAGGTTTTACGGAAATGCCGGAACGAATTCCCGGATTTGTATCCTTAAAGGAAAAATATAAACAGACTCCGGAAGGGGTAATCGAATTTCTTGAAGATCTGCAGGTTCCCAGAGCTAAAATGGATTATCTGAATTTTACCCGTATGGATAATGCCGAAAGTTTTGATAATCTGGAAGGAATCCTGTTTTTAGCGACACCCGATATGCTTTCCGGTCTGGCTACCTGGGCGTTTTTCGATAATAATTCACAAGACGCTGTCACCTCTCTATTCGGTTCCGGTTGTTGCTCCGTAGTCACACAGGCCGTTATTGAAAATGCGAGAGGAGGAAAACGTACGTTCATCGGATTCTTCGATCCTTCCGTACGTCCTTATTTTGAGCCGGATATTCTAAGTTTTATGATACCGATGTCCCGGTTTAAAGAAATGTATGATACCATGCGGAGTAGCTGTCTGTTCGATACGCATGCCTGGAGGAAAATCAAGGAAAGAATGAATGAGAGAGGTGGCCTCTAATGTAATTTGGTTTATACGTAAAAAGTGTGAAGCCGGGGATTAGGCCGGCTTTACTATCTTTACTTTTTAGGTGTTCTTGGTCCAGTCCCAGTAACTGTATGGAGATACAGATTCTAAAAGAGGAGGTTTCTAAGAGAACTCCCTTCTTTATTCATATTTCTTACATTCTTCTATTAGCTCTTCACTACATTGCTCCGGAGCCAATGGGGAAAAAAGTTCTATTAAATTATCTTCGGGATCGCGCAAATGTACTGTGCGCATCCCCCAATCAGCCATATTGGTAGGTTCATTGACAAATACCACACCCTTTCCTTTTAAAGCAGCATAAGTATCATCAACATTATCCACACTGAATGATACAAGTGATTTCTCCCGAAACCCTACTGGCAATTCTTTATTTGCATTACCTACAGACGGTGCCATCCAGTCGGATACAAAAAGAGCAAATCCTTCTATTCCGTCTGCTACCTTAAAACTGGCATATCCACTGTTCTCATCACCCCAAGCCGGTTCTAATCCAAGTTGTTCAGAGTAGAACTTAAAGCATTTAGGAAAATCCTTAACTAATAATCTTACATTACTAAATTTCATTGTTGTTGAATTTTTATGGTTATTCTTAATATATATGTTTTCTAAATTATTCATTATCTATGAATATAGTTTTTAAAACTATGAAGTAGGCAAAGTGACGCAATGCTTAACTACTTGTTTCAAGCATTGCTCTACAAAAATATGACTTTTTACTGATTAGTATATAACTTAAGATGGATATCATTTTGTTATTTAATGTGTATTCTCCTTGCTGTCAGATTGACCGTAGCATGATTATTTCTTGTTTATCTTATTCTCCAATAGTTTCCAGATATCATATTTCTACACAAACAATCAATCGACAATCAGTTTGGTATACCATCAGCAAGATTATCTAAATGATTTCCCGAACTCATCAGTATAACTTGCTCTACTCATCTAAATGACCTTGGCAAACCATTTAAACCATTTTAAAAATCATCTAAATGATTTTTGAAATCTTGTCAAAAAAGTATTGAAAAATGGAATGAAAATCTCTGAAAGAGAGGTTTTGGAGATTTTGACAGTTTTATTTAATGACGAAAATGTGACAAAAAGATGATAAAAGGCTGGTTGTATAAACATTTTGATAAGATTGTAAACATGTAGATAGATGTTTTTTTACAAACTTTAGCGAGACAGGATGAGTTTAAAGATTCTTTTAGCCCCTCATATTTGAAAAGAGCATGGAATAAGGGGATAATAATTGAAAAATAGATTTGATATGAGAAAGAAAAACGAGAGAGTAATGATGGTATCCGATTTGTTTTCCTGTTTTAGGGCGTGTATAACGCGGAAAAGACAGGATGGGAGGGATAGTACTGCAGATCTGTATCGGGCGGCCACAAACTGGTTGGAGTTGTTTTGTGAAGGAAAGAGGCTACCGCTCAGGAGAGTGACACAACGCTTTGTGATGGAGTTCGAAGCCTATCTTAAAAGCAAAGGATTGAAAGTGAATACGGTGAATACCTATCTGAGTAATTTCAGGGCGATGTATAATCTGGTGATTGATGGATCGGAAGAGGTAAAGAATTGCAAGCCTTTTGCAAAATTGAAGATCAAACAGCAAGCGACGGCAAAACGGGCATTGTCGCGTGAGGTGATGGAGGAAATTGCCGGACTCAAGTTGGACGACAGGCCTGAACTGGAGATGGCAGCCGATCTGAGCCTGTTCAGTTTTATGGCTTGCGGGATGGCATTTGTGGATCTTGTGCATCTTAAGCTGGAGAATATCAGGGAAGGAGAGATTATTTACAATCGTCGGAAAACGGGAACGGAGATACGTATCGGAATGACAGAAGGGATGAAGATTATACTGGATAAATATAAGCAGGAAGATACACCTTTCCTCTTTCCGTTGCTTAAAGAAGAAAATGCTTCTTATGAAACTTATAAATCACTATTGAGATGCCAGAATGAAGCTTTGAAAGAGATCGGACAATTTCTGATAAGCCCGATACAGTTGACTACTTACCGTTTCCGGCATACTTGGGCATCCGAAGCATTATTGTGTGGTATTCCGATTGCTGTTATCAGCCAGGCACTCGGACATACCTCTGAAAATACTACACGTATTTATCTTAAGCAATTGAATCAATCGGTGATGAATGAGGCTAATAGTATGATTACCAAATCGGTTGGGGATTTGTTAGTGAAGGTGGCATGACCCTTATTTTGTAAATAAGGGTAAGTTTCATGTAATAAGTTATTAATTAAATGATTACACCTTACAAATCATGATGTAAAAGATATTTTATTGCAAATGTAAAGAATTAAGTGAGAAAAAGAAGTGGTTTCTACTGATATATTTATCTATTGCAGAAAGAAATATCTTGAATTACATATTTATTTATAAATTTTTCCAGGCAATAACTGTTTTTCGTGATAATCCGAAAATACGCATATAGTCAGGTAGGACTAACCTTGTTTTTAACTATTGATAACACCTCGTTTTTCAACTATATTCTGTTTGATAGCTGATATTCCATTGTTTTTAGTCAAAAAAAAGCAGCCTTTATAAACAAAATCTCCTTTTAATTAGTCGGTATATCTTTAAAAAAGTGCCCGTTTCCCTTATTTACAAAATAAGGGTTTTATACGACTAAGCATATGAAACAAACGATGAAAGCTAATTTGCTTTATGTAAATGAGCATCTGACCTGTGGGAAATATCTCAAAGAGATCGATACGGGATTTTTTTTTCAGGAATTTAAAAAAGGATCAACCCGGAAACTGGAACGGGAGACTATGAAAAATTACCTTGTTATTATACTGGAAGGGAAAATTCGATTAAATTATAATCTTTCGGAAAACAGGATAATCAGTGGGGGAGAATTTTTTTTAATTGCTCAGGCATCACTGGTAAGTGGGGAATGTCTAGAAGATGTTCAGATATTGACTCTTGCCTTTGAAGCACCGACTACCAGTTGTGAGAAACTTAATTTTCAACTTTTGACCGAGTTGGCTGATAGCATGGATTACAATTTTGAGCCTTTACCGATAAGATACCCGTTTGATGTCTTTTGCGAATTGACGGTTTGTTATCTAAAATATAAAGCGAATTGCGGGCATCTGCACGAAGCGAAACACAATGAGCTTTTTCTTTGTCTGCGCTATTTTTATAGTAAAGAGGAACTAGCCGGGCTGTTTTATCCGATACTTTCCCAGTCATTCGAGTTTAAGCGCTTTGTGCTGGAGAATTATGGCAATGTGAAATCGGCAAAAGAGTTGATGGAGCTATCCTGTATGAGTAAATCGGCTTTTTATGCCAAATTCAGAGAAGTGTTTGGCATAACCACCAAACAATGGCTGACAATTAAAAAGTTAACCAGGATGATTAATAAAGCAGCTGAACCCGGGATTACAGTCAAACAGTTGATGATCGAGTTTGATTTTGACAACCTCTCACATTTGCAGGCCTATTGCAAACACAATTTTAAATGTACCCCGACTGTGCTGATCGAAAAAGCTGTTGCAGGTGAAATAAGTATTGGAAAAGATATGATAATGGATGAAAAACAAGGGAAATATACGATTTAAGACAGATTGTTTATGTGAATTGGAAACTTTTGTAATATCTCCCTTGAAAAACAACTCTTACTTTGCAGCAAATAAAATGAAAGATGAAAAAGATAATAATTACACTGTTATTTGGAGTATTGCTGTCGACATCATGTTCTGATGAAGAATTAAGGAATAATGGCAGCAATGTGAAGGAGGGCAAGCCGGCTCTGGTAAGTCTGAAAATGGATATGGCAACGATGGGCAGCGGGAAGACCCGGGCGATGTCACCTGACAAGGAAAAAAAGATTGAGAGCCTGCGGGTGATGATATTTAACAACCAAGGAGATATCTTGACCAACCGGAAATACACCGGTGATCTGGGCACTTCACTGGATGTAGAAACTTTTTCGGGTAGCAACTGCAAAATCTGTGTCGTTGCCAATGTGGCGGATGGACTTGACAGCCGGCTGGAGGCCATCTACACCTACCCGGAACTCGAAGATGCTACGGTAGCTGCTCTTGAACTTGGTTTCGGGCTTGATGATAATCCGTTAATGATGACAGGCTATGCGGAGGATGTGAATATTCAGGATGGGGAAAACGTGTTACCGGACGCGATTGAACTCAAATTCCTCGCAGCCAAGGTCACGCTGAAGGTCAGAGTCAACACCCCTGAAGACCAGGAGGTAACTGTGCTGGGTTGGGATGTGGTAGATGCTCCTACAAGCAGTTATCTTTTTCCAGCAACCGGGGACGTAAACCCTGATCCGGAGATCAACAACGACGCTAAGTATTGGCTTACTACAGGAGAGGATAACCCGTTTGACGAAATTGATATGGAAAACAAATCTGTCACTCAGGAACTCTATTTGTTCGAAAACCGGCGTGGGGGACGTGTCGATAGAGCTTTGCCTGTGGAAGAGGCTCAATATCCGGAAATGGCATTTGATGATGAAGATGATAAGGGGAAAGCCTGGTTTAAACCCAAGCGCGCTACAGCCATCCTGATCAGCGCGATGCACAAGTTTGGATCCGAAACCAAGCAGGTTTCCGCCTATATCTATCTGGGGGAAGACAATCACAGCAACTATGATATCGTTCGTGGCAATCACTACACCTTTAACGTAACGGTAAATGGACTCAACGACATTGATGTGGATTCGAATGTAGAATATTACGTTGGCGATTTCAGGGTAGATCACGGGGATAACCTGGATATGGACTGTCATCCGGACTTCCGCCCAATGCGTATCCATGCTTCCGAAGGAGTGGCTACAATGGAGATCGTGGATGCGGATGGCAGAACTTATGACGAGGACGGTTTTGAAGCCACATGGCTTAAAATATCACCCCTGAATCTGATGTTTCACCAGGTGAAGCAGGAAGCTCCGCATGATGAGTGGCAGCAACAGACGGGTGAGCCCGGCAGCTTTGTCCGTGCCAAATATATCCCGCACAAAAGTGTGAGGGCGGCTTTGGCTGATAAGGGTGGCTGGAATACCATTCCCGAGGGACAAGAGGACGACGATGCGATGACATATGCCGATGCAACCTACCGCATGTGTTATAAGATTACGGATATTCCTTTTTC
The DNA here is from genome assembly GCF_000969845.1 of Parabacteroides sp. HGS0025. Lineage (NCBI taxonomy): Bacteria > Pseudomonadati > Bacteroidota > Bacteroidia > Bacteroidales > Tannerellaceae > Parabacteroides > Parabacteroides sp. HGS0025. Next base: position 3,676,622 of record NZ_KQ033902.1, on the reverse strand, counting down.
TGGTGTGACGGTTACGAACAATACACTATATGTTTATGCCGATGATTTCTTTAAGAACGGTGACGACCCTGACGGTACCCGCAGCGCCACTATCCGTTTCTCGTTCTATAAAGGCGGTAATGGATCAAGGCCTGAAGTGAAAGACTATATTGTTACTCAGACGGGATATCTAGACTTGTTTCCGAAGGGGGATCAAACAGCAGCTATGATAAATACCTACCCGGTTATTTTTAACGAAACTGCTTTAAGAATAGTAGGCAAGAGAACATTTGTATTCGAAAGGATCGAGGAAGCTGCACTGGCACTGAATCCGGGTATTGATCCATCGCTGCAGAGAACGACCACGATGCAATGGGGATATTCAGGAACTGTTGTATATGATGGACCTAGTGGCCACAAGACTGAGCATGGCCAATTAATGACAGCACATACAGTTTATACCGATGTTGAGGTAAACTGGGAAGGCATAAACTCTCGTTTGCCGAGAAACTTCGGGAAAACTTATCGGGAGATGTATGGTAATGGTAAAACAGGAGGTACCGGTCCGATACCCAATTACACTAAACCGACTGTTGCTCCATATTTTTATCCTGATCCAGCTGAAAATATTTATCACCCTATCTATAAAAGTTCGGCATCACGCTATTGTCATGAAAAGAACCGCGACATGAATGGTGACGGTATAATCGATGAGAGTGAGGCCAACTGGTTTATGCCTACGCACAATGATTTGAAGAATCAAAATGTAAGGTATCCGGATAACAACCAGGTATACTCGACCAGTTCAGAAGAGCAGACGCGACCTGAACAATTGATATATAGAGTGCTGCTTAAAGAGGGTGGCAGTTCGGCGGGTGGCCCTGTTCACGGGACTAAGACGGATTTGTTAAGGGTACGGTGTATAAGGGAGCATAAAGTATGGGCCTATTAAATAAAATAAAACTGTTGATAAGCAATATTATATCATTAGATCTTGTAAATAATTTATAAACATTTTAAATAAGAAAAACAATGACTAAAATTAAATTTCTAGCAGTGGCTTTCGCTATCCTGACTATCTTCTCTTGTTCAAAAGAAGATACAACGGAAAATATGACTTCGGCAGGGAGTAAAGCTAGCATAACTGTTAAAATCAAGGGCTCGGCAGAGTCGATGAGCAAAGCGACAGGTGATCCTGGAGATGCGACAGATGTCGCAGTAAACGATTACATTATATTTCTGTTCGATGCTGGTGGTAAACTCGTAGGTACACCTAAGTATATGAACAGTGCTGCTGACGGCGTCGTGAATGATGCAAATACAACCGCAAGCAAAATCTATGTCGTTGCTAATACGGGAGTAATCGATGGAGGGCCTTTTGCGGGCATAACCGATGAAAATGACCTTAAAACCCGCACGGGCAAGCTTATCGATGAAACAGGTGCGTCGACTCAGACTTCGGACCACCTGTGGATGAGTGGTGTGAGTTTGGTTGGCCCGTTCACTCCGGGATTAAGCTCAGGAGATCCATCGACGGCTTCGGTTTCTGTAAACCTGGCGTTTGTAGCGGCACGAATCGACGTGGTGGTTATGGACAAACGTAGGAATAATACTCCGGGGGTAGGCTCAGTTTCAATTGCCGATAACAGTGTGGCTCTATTGTTTGCCGGAGCGGACGGTAAATTCTTCGCGGAAAGTGCGGAAAAAGTGACTCAAAGCAACTTCTTTTCCGGAATAGCAACGGCTACTACTACCGGCGTAGCTCAGGCAGATGTATTGAATGATACGGTGGAGCAACCGTTTGCAACCTCTGGGGAGGTAGAATACCATTTTTACACATTCGGTTACAATGGCGATCATGATTTCGGAGGCGGCTTGATACGTCCGACCATCCTGACTATCGCATCGACCCGTACTAATGCCGATGGAACGGAGGATCTGATTTACTATCCTGTACATTTTAATGCTTCGGATGCGGGTATGACAATTGAGCCCGGTAAAAAATATACCGTGACATTAACCCTTACAGGTAATGTTAATAATGGTGGAGGTAGTGGTGGAACAACCCCCCCTGAAGATTTACCGAAATCCGCAGAAATCACAATTACAGTGAATGCAGCCACATGGGAGGCAAAAATTATAAATAAAGAATTTAACTAATCAACCTATTTACCTTCTTGCAACGGCAGATGCAATGCCGTTGCAAGATAATATACTATAGGTTACTATTCTTCAATATTAAAATTAACTGTTATGCAACACAACAAATATCGTAACTCTTTTGGGCTACTACTTTCCGTGTTAGTTGCGGCATTTGTATTTGCCGGATGTGCCAGAGAAGATGCCGGTACACCCCAGTTTTCATTGAAGGTTACGGCCTTTGATGAGGACGGAAATGAGATCGATGCCGAGGTCGTAAAAGATGTTACGTTTTATATCTTCGATAAAGATAAAAAATTTCTGGACTCCTACGAGGGTACTCTCCTGGAATCTATAACATTCGATTATCCCGACCACGAGGCTTTGACGGTGGTGGTATGGGGAAACGGCAGACAAGGAAACCAGTTGATGCCCACGCTCCATAAAGGTGACCATTTGGAGACGGCATTTGTATCTCTTATCCAAACTAAAACAACACTGCCCCTCGCCGGTTCACCCGATGACCTGTTTTACGGTTCCATAGATATGCTGGCAAACGAAACTTCCACAAAGGTGCTGTCCCTTAAACGTAAAACATCGGGTGTTGTTGTTACGGCACGTTATCTCAAGGAATATGTTGGAGATACGGATGGAGAGTTTCATTACGTACTGCGGAAAAGCAGTGACAGACTGGATTTTTACGGTAAGCTTAATGGTGCGGATGTAAGCTACAGTCCTGATGCCGCGTTCGATAATACGGGAGATTTTGTCTCTTCCGTTTTTAATATATTCTCTACGGATAATGATATTAAAATTGATATTTATCACCGGAACGTACTAAAGACCACTATTGTGTCCGATAGCCAGGGTAAACCTCTCCGGGCTGTCGAGGGGCGGCTGCTTAACGTGTTTGTCAATTTCAAGGGAAGTGTCAGTGTGGGTGTGAAAGTGACCGATTGGGGCAGTAAGGAGATATGGAAAGAGTTTTGAAAAAGTAATAATTCTAATAAATTATACATATGAACAGAACAGATTTAGTAAAAAAGATAGCCCTTCGCATGTCGGTTACGGAGGTGCAGGCGCGAGATTTTATTCATTCTTTCCAAGGAATTCTAGAAGAGGAGATTCTGACAGAAAGAACTATTATGCTGTTGGGCTTCGGGACATTTACTCTTTGGCAACAGGCAGAACGACCCGGGCGTAATCCGAAAAACGGTGTGCCGACCGTTATTCCTGCACGCAACAGCGTGAAGTTCAAACCGGGTAAGATGTTACTTGAAGCATTAAATAAAAAATAGATACTGACAGGAAAGAAAGCCGGAATATCTTTTGTCACGGATCTTTTTTTGTCGACAGGCGAATCCGGCTTTGCGTGGAGCGGAAGAGGGACAAATCATTCCCCTCGGAAGTATTGCGCAATGGAAGAAAAATTCCATCAATTAGAATTATTATTCGGTCGATGCAAACCCGAATCGGTTATGTTGTTGATAGGGAAATTTAAGTCGTTTGAGGATCTCTGTGATGATTGAAGGTATTATGCCTAGTTAGCACTGTCGTTGTTTCCGCTTAGCGAAAACAACGACAGCAACTACGGAAGCCGAAAGTATTTCTGCTACCGGGACTGAAAGCCAGATACCTACCGTACCGAACCATACCGGCAGAATCAAAAAGCATATCACCGGTAAAATTCCGCGTATCGTGGTGAAGATCAGTGCCCGTCTGACATTCCCGATCGACATATAATATCCGATGGCAACAACGTTGATCCCGAAGAAAATGAAATCCAACGAGAAATAAGGCAATCCTTCGGCTGCAAGTATTCCGGCAGGGTTGGTAAGATCAGGTATAAACATCGATACGATCACTTGATTGAATAAGGTAGATACTAAAACGAATACCGTACTGATCCCTATCGCCGAAAATAAAGCCAATCGAACGGCTTTTATGTACCGGGCGGGTTGTCTCAATCCGTAATTGTAACTGACAATTGGTTGTGCTGACTGTATTACTGCATTGAACACCATAAATACAACGGGAAACAGATAATTTATCACACTAAAAGCAGCCACTCCATCCACTCCGATATAACGGCTGAACGTATAATTGCCCGTTACCGCCATAACAGAAATTGTTATTTCACTCAGTAACACCGGAAATCCCAGCCGGCAGATCGAGGCTGTATTGCCAAGAGCAAACTGTATATTTCTCCTGTTGATACGAGGTCTGACAAACCTGATGGGAGACGATCTTCTCATCAGGAAGCCTATAAGCATAATAGTACCTACAGCCTGACCCAGCCCGGTTGCAAAAGCAGCACCGAACAACCCCCATTTGAATACAAAGATAAACAGGTAGTCGAGTATAATATTTAGAACCGTAGCAACACTTAAACAGAGTAAACTGTAATTCGGACTGCTTATCCTGACAAAGAAAGGTAGCGAACTCAAAGCCATCTGGAATACCGAGAAACAAGAGAATGTGATCAGGTATTCACTTACCTGGCTGACGATACCGGAAGGTGCACCCAGCAGGATCACGATCTCATCCGGAAAACATACTCCAATAATGGAACACAGAAACATCAGCAGCGATGAAATAATGAACGACTCGGTGATCACCACATTGGCACTGCTGCGTTTACCTCTCGATAGGTGGATCGTTGCGATAATTGCTGCTCCCATACCGAACATCAGGCCGATACCGGTCATGACGGTAAAGATCGGTACAACTATATTGATGGCAGCCAGGGCATCGCTTCCGAGCCCGTTTCCTACGAATATCCCGTCTACAATTATAAACAGGGCACCGAACACCATTCCCAGGATGTTGGGGACTAATTGTTTTATAAACAACTTCCCGATACTTCCCCCCGCATAATCCATTTTTAATTTTGACATTGCTGAAATGTTTAAACGATTTATTTTTTAACGCAGCAAAGGTAGGCCGATATAAATGCCTGATCCTTTTCATAAGTACGACTGTATTGTTCATTATCGCAACTCTCTTGTTGGTTTTATTCCTGAAAAGAACTATTTTTGTGTATTAAAATAAACTGATGGAAAAGAATCTTTCGTTCTTTAATGAGTCGTTCTGGTACAGTGAGACGAATCTGGATATGCTGCTTAACTATCCGTTCAGGATGGAAGGTGGTTTTATTTTATTGTGCACGGAAGGAGAGGCTGTTGTCTCGGTCGGTGTACAGAAATGTGAAATCGTGAAGAATACGGAAATGATCGTTTTGCCGGGTACGACCTTTTATCTGCTGAGTGCTTCAGAAACATTTCATGTCAAAATATTGACGTTTCCTAAGGAAGTGTATGATGAGGTGAGCCTTCGTTTGGGAGTGCCGTTTTCCAGTTACCTGCGTGAAACGCCTTGTTATACTTATCCGGATGAGTCTTCGCTATTAAAAAATATAGCTGTCTGGATGAATATGGGAAAACTGATCTTTGAAGATAAAAGTAATCAGTTCAATGCATTGATGCTCCGTAATTTTATACAGAATTATCTTTTATGGTTGTACGATAAAAGTCTAAATTATTTTGAGCAAACGGTCGGTAAATTTACCCGTAAGCAGGAGCGTTATCATCAGTTTATGTCTTTACTCGATACGCATTGCCGCGAACAGCGTGATGCCTTGTTTTATGCCGACAAACTTTGCATAACGCTTTCTTATCTCCGCATGGTTTGCCATGCTTGCAGCTCTTTTGCTTCACCGAAAGAGATTATCGACAAGCGGGTGATCCTGGAAATAAAAGTACTTCTTCAGTCTACCGAATATACCATTCAGGAGATAGCCGAAATACTCCATTTTCCTGATCAATCCTATCTGGGACGTTATTTTAAAAGACATACGGGGATGGCTGCCAGTGAATACCGGGCTTTACAGAAAAGTGTGTTATAATCTTCTCCATGCCGGGTTTTTGTCCAATATTTTCTGGTATATGGGACAATCGGGCGTATGGGCACCTTCAAGATATCCGGTACTTAACAGAAACTCATTGACGATCTCCCCACCGGTGAATTTGAATGTTTGTTTGAACAGTTTTGTCCATTCGTCTTTGGTTTTAGGATGATGATGATCCAGCCAGCTTTTGAATGAGCCGTATTCCTTTTTCAGTTCCATAATGACCTGTGCATTGTGGATGGCAGCTTTTACTTTTAGCCTGTTCCGGATAATACCGGGATCGGATAAAAGCCTGGCTTCTTCTGTTTCCGTATAGTTGGCAATCGTTTCGATATCGAACTTGTCGTAAGCAATACGGAAAGCTGCTTCTTTTCTCAATATGGTCGACCAGCTCAAGCCTGCCTGGTTGATTTCCAGCAGGAGCCTGCCGAACAGTTCGTTATCATCTTCGATAGGAAAACCATATTTCTCATCGTGATATGTTTTGTTCAGATCGAGAGCCCAACCAGTGATGGTATTTATGTATTCGCAGTATGACATGATTCGGTAATTATTTAGTATTTTATGATTAAACAAAAGTAATTATTTATTTCAGAAGAATTTATATATGAGGGTAAAACTGAAAATAGTAATGTTTTTATACATTTGATTATGTAATATTAAGTACATTTGGATGCAATATGAAAAGTTAGTAGTAATGAATTTTGAGCAGTTAGCAGCTATCATAGAGAATACTCATCAGCAATTACAGCAGAATGCAGTAAAAGCAGTCAACCAATTCCAGACTATACGTAATTGGCTTGTGGGTTTTTACATTGTGGAGTTTGAACAGAATGGTGAAGACCGGGCGCAATATGGTGAACAGTTATTGAAGAAACTGGAACAAAAATTGAATCAGAAAGGATTAAATGTGACCTTATTTCAATGGTCGAGAAAGTTTTATCTTACTTATCCTGCATTTGCCAGACTTATTAGCGGCTCATTTCGATTAATTTATGCGACAGCGTCACATAAATCGTTGGAAGAGGATAAAGAAGAGATTTGTGCGACACTGTCGCATAAATTGCAAGTCGTTGATGGTGAGTGTGATATAGATGGAATGCCTGCCGATAAAATATTTTCTTCAATATCTTTCTCTCATTTTATTGAGCTACTAAAGATTGATGATCCTATTAAACGAATGTATTATGAGATGCTAACCATTCAAACCGGACTTTCTGTTCGGGAACTTAGACGTCAGATCGAATCTTTGAGTTATGAACGGGTTGGTTTGTCCGGTAATATAGAAAATGCATTATCTGTAATCAAACAGAAAATCCATCCGCAGACCGTCACTGATGCTGTCAAGGATGATTATTTCTTTGAGTTCTTGAATATCCCACCACAACGTTTATCATTTGTCAAAGAAGATGAACTTGAAACACTTTTACTCGACCATTTGCGTGATTTCATTATAGAATTGGGGAATGGGTTTTGCTTTGAAGCAAGACAAAAGCGTATTTTGATTGGTGATGAGTTTTATTTTATTGATATGGTATTTTACCATAGAATATTGAAATGTCATGTTCTTTGCGAACTGAAAATCTCTGCATTTAATCATTCTCATGTGTCGCAATTATATTCATATTTGAATTATTATCGGGCGGAGATGATGGAGCCCGGAGATAATCCACCTATTGGAATTTTGTTGGTAACAGATAAGAATAATGCTTTAGTTCAATATGCAACAACAGGTTTGGATGAACAGATCTTTGTGTCTAAATATAAACTACAACTTCCAACGGAGCAGCAGTTGAAAGATTTGATATTGAAGACTATTAATCAGTAAATAAACTAATTTCTTTTCAGATAAAATAATCAGTCGAATGTCCGAGAACCATATATTAATCATCGCATTAAGTAACCATCCCGTTTTGGGGCCTTTGCTTATTCCTTATTTTGCCAAACCTGTATCTACGGATGTGATCAGTGTGGAGGAGCAGGCTACCCATGCCGGGGACGACATGGAGTTGTCGGATATGGAGAAGCGGGCGATTGCCATTGCGCAAAGCTATTCGGAAAAGAATCTGATGCAGGTGTATTCCAGGCAGCGTACCGTTGCTGCTTTCCTGAACTCGATAGCGCCGGATTTGTTGAAGAAGCAGCTTCGTCCGTTTATAGATAAGAAAATAAGGGAGATGGTCAGGTTGATGCGGGCGAATCATTTACCTGTCTATTTCAAGGAGCCCGGAGTCAAACAGCTTTATGGACATGACCGGATACGTTTTTCAGAGAAAGAGGCGGAGATTTCTTTTCGTTTCGAGATAACGGATCACTCTTTCCGTTATACAGCCATCAGCCGGATGGATGGGGAAGAGATCCCTTTACTGAAGAAGAGGCGGTTTATGTTGCTGTCATCCCGACCTGCTATATTTCTGCTCGATGATAGGTTGCTGGCATTCAAGCGGATCGAAGCATCGAAAGTTATTCCTTTTCAGACCCGAAAATATGTGGAAGTACCGCTGGCTGATGCCGAAAAGTATCTGGAGATGGTCGCACTTCCTTTGATTGGTGACTATCCCAGCGAATCTTCCGGCTTTGATATTATCCGGGAGGCACGCACCTGTATCCCTGAATTATCCGTCGAACGGTCTATAGATGACGAACCGGCATTACAATTGCGATTCCGGTACGGAGACCGGTATTTCTCACCGGGAAAGAAATGCGAGTTTACTTATCCCCGGTTGGAAAAGGTGGATGGAAAACCTGTCATTTATTATTTTACACGCGACCCGCGGTTGGAACAAACTTATATCAGCCTGCTCGAACAATGGAACTTCAAGCAGATTACAGATACGCAATTTGTCCGGGCTGCGGAGTCGGGCGGATATACTTTTATCGATTGGCTGCAACGACATAAAACGGAGTTGGAGTCTTGCTTCTCTTTTATAAAGACAGAGACTTCGCTGAGTTTTTATCTGGGAGAGGTTTCGCTTACCCAGGAGATCGCTTCTTCTCCCGACTGGTTCGATATTCGTATAATGGTTCGTATGGGCGATTACCAATTCCCTTTTATCCGTTTCAGAAAACATATTCAGGAGGGGAAGCGGGAGTTTGTGCTGCCGGACGGGCAGGTGGCTTTATTGCCGGAGGACTGGTTTGAGAAGTATAGCGACTTGCTTGCCTTCGGCGACGACCGGACAGAGGAGATCAGAGTGCGGAAAATGCACTTGGGGATCGTTTCTGCATTAGAGCAGGATGATACTTTATCGAAGGAGTATGTGCAGAAAGAGTCTGTTGCTGTTCCACCTAAAATAAAAGCGACCTTGCGTCCGTACCAGCAGGAAGGTTTTTCATGGCTGGTTCATCTGGCGGCAAACGGCTTTGGTGGTTGCCTGGCGGATGATATGGGACTGGGGAAAACATTGCAGACGATAACTTTGCTGCAACATATATATGATCCGGAAGAACCCGTAGAGGTTACTCTGCCTGAAGCTGAACCAGCAAATATCACAATCGACTCTGGTGGACAACTCTCGTTCTTCGGAATGGATTTGCCGGACGAAAAGCCGTATGAGGAAAAGAAAAAAGAGAAAGAGGAGACGCTTCTCCCTGCATCGCTGATCGTCGTACCAACTTCTTTGTTGCCGAACTGGAAACGGGAGATCCGTAAGTTCAGTACATTGAGCGTTTATACTTATACGGGCGACCAGAAAAGGAGGGAACCCTGGAAGAGTTTCAACCGGTATAATATCGTATTAGTCACTTACGGGCTTCTCCGGAGGGATATCGAATTGCTGGAGAAGTATCGTTTTACGTATGTGATACTGGATGAAAGCCAGAATATAAAGAATCCGGCTTCCATGACATACCATTCGGTTGTCCGCCTGCAATGTGAGCATCGCCTGGTACTGACCGGGACTCCGATCGAAAACTCGCTGAAAGACTTATGGGCGCAATTTAATTTTATCAATCCCGGCTTGCTGGGATCTGCGGATGGTTTCAGGAAATATTTTATTCAGCCGATCACGAAAGAGGGAAATGAGAAAGCTGCGAAAAGATTGCAGGAGATTATCCGTCCTTTCTTCCTGCGGCGAACCAAACAACAGGTAGCGCCCGAACTTCCGCCATTGACGGAAGAGGTGGTATTCTGTGAAATGACACCGGAACAGCGGGAAGTCTACCAAAAAGAAAAGAATGCGTTGCGAAATACGATCTTGCAGGAACGCAATAAGAATGCATTTGTCGCTCTGAACGGGATTACCCGTTTGCGTCAGCTGGCAAATCATCCCCGGATGGTGATGCCGGATTATACGGGTAGTTCGGGAAAGATAGAGCAGGTGCTGGATGCTTTTGAGACATTGGTCAGCGAAGGACATAAGGTATTGATCTTCTCCTCTTTTGTCACGCACCTGGATTTGTTGGCGAAGGCATTTACGGAACATGACTGGCCATATGCAATGCTTACCGGCAGTACGGTCGACAGGGAAAGGGAGATCACCCGCTTTTCGACCCGGCCTGATGTTTCTGCCTTTTTCATTTCCCTGAAAGCAGGTGGAGTCGGTTTGAACCTGACGGATGCCGATTATGTATTCATCATCGATCCCTGGTGGAATCCGGCGGCAGAGTTGCAGGCGGAAGGCCGTGCCCACCGTATCGGGCAGGATAAACAGGTCTTTGTCTACCGTTTCATCACTGCCGACACGATCGAGGAGAAGATACGCAACCTGCAAGAGTCCAAGAGCGAACTGGCCGAAACATTCATCACCGAAAACGATCCGCTGAAGTCGCTGACAGATAGGGAGTGGGAGGATTTGCTATGATCGGGTGTTATTAATTATATCATATCCCCTTAATCTCCTTACAGATTTTATATTCGCGATCGGCTCTTTCTTTGAAATTGTAACTTTATCGAAACAATGCGGAAATATATAATATTTTAACCAAATGCCGGATAAAATGATTATTTCTATTAATATGTCAATTATTTTGCATTAATATGAACAATGTGTTTGATAAAGTGCGTATCTTTGTAGTTGAAATAAACAAGATATAACCAGATGGAACAACTTAAACATGAGTGTGGAGTCGCCATGGTCCGGTTACTAAAGCCTTTAGAGTATTATCATCAAAAGTATGGTACCTGGATGTACGGCCTGAATAAACTCTACTTACTGATGGAAAAGCAGCATAACCGCGGACAAGAAGGAGCCGGTTTAGCCTGCGTGAAGTTAGAAGCAAGTCCCGGTGAAGAATATATGTTTCGGGAAAGAGCGTTGGGAACAGGAGCTATAACCGAGATATTTGCCGCCGTTCACGATCATTACAAAGATTTACCACCCGGTAAATTAAACGATCCGCTTTTCGCTAAAGCAAACCTTCCTTTCGCCGGAGAACTTTATATGGGTCATCTCCGTTACAGTACGACCGGTAAGTCCGGTATTTCCTACGTCCATCCTTTTTTACGCCGCAACAACTGGAGAGCCAAGAACCTCGCTCTTTGCGGAAATTTCAACCTCACAAACGTAAATGATATTTTTGAAGAGATAACGGCTATCGGGCAACATCCGCGTAAGTATGCCGATACCTACATCATGCTCGAACAGATGGGACACCGCCTGGATCGCGAGATAGAGCGTTTGTATCAGAAATATGAGGGGGAAGGACTGAAAGGGATGGAGATCACAAACGCTATCGAAGCACATGTCGATCTTTCGAACGTACTGAAGCGATGCGTGCCGACCTGGGACGGCGGATTTGTGATCTGCGGCCTGACCGGTAGCGGCGAGTTGTTCAGCGTACGTGACCCGTGGGGTATCCGTCCGGCATTCTATTATGCGGATGACGAGATCGTGGTACTGGCTTCCGAACGTCCGGTTATCCAGACGGCTATGAATGTACAGGCCGAAGATATAAAAGAATTGCAGCGTGGCGAAGCGATGTTTATCAGCAAAGAGGGACAGTTCAGAACCTCGCAGATCGTCGAGCCGAAGGAGAACAAAGCCTGCTCGTTCGAACGTATCTACTTCTCCCGTGGTAGCGACGTAGATATCTACCGCGAACGTAAAAAGCTGGGGGAAAACCTGGTGCAGCCGATCCTGAAAGCGGTCGACCATGATATCAGGCATACCGTTTTCTCCTTTATCCCAAACACGGCCGAGGTTGCCTATTTCGGTATGCAGGAAGGACTGAACAACCACCTGAACAAACTGAAAAAGGAATGGATCGCCGACCGCAGCCATCTTTTGCAGGAAGAGGAACTCGATCAGATACTTTCCATGCGTGTTCGTGCCGAAAAGGTTGCAATTAAAGACATAAAATTACGTACCTTTATCGCCGAAGGAAACAGCCGCAACGATCTGGCAGCCCATGTATATGATATTACCTACGGAAGTATCGAACCTTTCGTCGATAATCTGGTTGTAATAGATGATAGCATCGTCAGGGGAACAACATTGAAACAGAGTATTATCGGCATATTAGATCGTTTGCATCCGAAGAAGATCGTGATCGTTTCTTCATCACCGCAGGTTCGTTATCCGGACTATTACGGCATCGACATGTCGCGTATGAATGAGTTTATCGCATTCAGGGCGGCGGTGGCTTTGCTGAAAGACCGAGGGATGGAGCCGGTGCTGACGGAGGCTTACCGGAAAGCGAAACAGCAACAGGCGCAGCCGGATGGCTCGACCGTCAACTATGTGAAGGAGATATATGCCCCGTTCACCGACGAGGAGATCTCCGCCAAGATGGTCGAATTGCTTACCCCGGCAGGTACGCGGGCAAAGGTCGAGATTGTTTATCAAACGCTCGAAGGCTTGCATGCCTCTTGTCCGAACCATCCGGGCGACTGGTATTTCTCCGGCGATTATCCGACTCCGGGCGGTGCGCGCATGGTGAACAATGCCTTCATACATTATATGGAAGAAGAATATTTAGTCAAATGACACAAGATACAAATTATATGCAAACAGAAAAAACAGCAACTTTGATCTTAGACGACGGGACTGTTTTTCGTGGCTTTTCTTTTGGCTGCGAAAAAGAGGTAACCGGCGAAGTAGTGTTCAACACTGCCATGACAGGTTATCCGGAAAGCCTGACCGACCCTTCTTATGCCGGCCAGCTGATGGTGTTAACTTATCCGTTGGTGGGAAATTACGGTGTACCCGCCCGTACGTTCGGAGCGGATGGAATTGCCACTTTCATGGAGAGTGAAAAGATTCATGCCGATGCCATTATCGTAAGCGATTACAGTCATGAGTATAGTCATTGGAATGCTGTAGAAAGTTTGGGAAGCTGGTTGGAGGAAGAAGGCATCCCGGGAATTTACGGGATAGATACACGTGCCCTGACCAAGAAACTGCGCGAACATGGCGTGATGATGGGAAAGATCGTGATTGGCGGGGAAAAAGCCGAAGCAACCGATTTCGGAGAGTACGCGAATGTGAATTATGTAGATAAAGTGTCCTGTAAGGAAGTGATTACTTACGGGGAAGGTGAAGGCAAAAAGCGGGTTGTCCTGGTGGACTGCGGGGTGAAGCATAACATCATCCGTTGCCTGTTGAAGCGTAATGTAATGGTTATCCGCGTACCCTGGGATTACGATTTCAATACGCTGGAATACGACGGCCTGTTCATCAGCAACGGCCCCGGCGACCCGGATACCTGCGATGCGGCTGTCCAGAATATCCGCAAGGCACTCTCCGGAGATAAACCGATCTGCGGTATCTGCATGGGTAACCAATTGCTGGCAAAAGCCGGAGGCGCATCTATCTACAAACTGAAATACGGACACCGCAGCCATAATCAGCCGGTTCGCATGGTGGGAACGGAGAAATGCTTCATCACCTCACAGAACCACGGGTATGCGGTGGATAACGATACACTGGGCGCTGACTGGGAACCGCTCTTCATCAATATGAACGACGGCACGAACGAAGGTATCAAACATAAAACGAAACCTTTCTTCTCCTCACAGTTCCACCCGGAGGCTTGTAGCGGTCCGACGGATACGGAGTTTATGTTCGATAAATTCGTTGAGTTGTTGTAGCAGCACTTTTGCATGGTAAGGCAAAGACCCTTTGCGTGAGCAGGCAAAGCATTTTTGCCAACGGCAGCGACACCTTCTAAGTGGAGGCACTGACAATCCCTCTCTGGAGGCAGTGAGACAAGCTAACCAACGTTGGTTAGTCGATGCGCCTAAAATATGTTAACAAGAAAAATAAGGTAGATATGAAAGAAGATATAAAGAAAGTCCTGATACTAGGAAGCGGTGCCCTCAAGATCGGTGAGGCGGGCGAGTTCGACTATTCAGGCAGCCAGGCATTGAAAGCCATCAAGGAAGAAGGCATCCAGACGGTGCTTATCAACCCAAACATTGCAACGGTACAGACTTCGGAAGGGGTTGCGGACACGGTTTATTTCCTGCCCGTCACTCCTTTCTTTGTGGAAAAGGTGATCGAAAAGGAACGCCCCGAAGGTATCCTGCTGGCATTCGGCGGACAGACGGCGCTCAACTGCGGTGTGGCGCTTTACCAGAGCGGTGTGCTGGAAAAATATAACGTCCGTGTGCTGGGTACTCCGGTACAAGCCATCATGGATACGGAAGATCGCGAACTGTTTGTCCGCAAACTGGACGAGATCGATGTAAAGACGATCAAGAGCGAAGCGGTGGAGAACGCTGCCGATGCCCGCCGTGCTGCCGCCGAACTGGGTTATCCGGTGATCGTGCGTGCCGCTTATGCGTTGGGAGGTCTGGGGTCAGGCTTCTGCGACAATGAAGAAGAACTGGACGTGCTGGTCGAAAAAGCCTTCTCTTTCTCTCCCCAGGTATTGGTGGAGAAGAGCCTGAAAGGGTGGAAGGAAGTGGAATACGAGGTGGTTCGCGACCGCTTCGACAACTGTATCACGGTGTGTAACATGGAAAACTTCGACCCGCTGGGAATCCATACCGGCGAGTCTATCGTGATCGCCCCTTCACAAACGCTGACCAATACGGACTATCATAAACTGCGCGAACTGGCTATCCGCATTATCCGCCATATTGGAATTGTAGGAGAATGTAACGTGCAGTACGCCTACGACCCCGAATCGGAAGACTACCGGGTGATCGAAGTCAATGCCCGCCTGAGCCGTTCATCCGCTCTGGCATCGAAAGCAACCGGTTACCCGCTGGCTTTCGTGGCAGCCAAATTAGGTCTGGGTTACGGCCTGTTCGACCTGAAGAACTCGGTAACGAAAACAACCAGCGCTTTCTTCGAACCGGCACTCGACTATGTGGTATGTAAGATACCGCGCTGGGACTTGGGTAAGTTCCACGGTGTAGCCCGCGAACTGGGTTCGAGCATGAAGTCGGTAGGAGAGGTAATGGCGATCGGCCGTACCTTCGAAGAAGCGATCCAGAAAGGTCTCCGCATGATCGGACAGGGTATGCACGGCTTCGTAGAAAACAAAGAACTGGTCATTCCCGATATCGACAAGGCGTTGAACGAGCCGACCGACCGTCGTATCTTCGTCATCAGCAAGGCCTTCCGTGCCGGTTACACGATCGACCAGATACACGACCTGACAAAGATCGACAAATGGTTCCTTCAAAAACTATATAATATCATCCAGACCGCCGGAGCCCTGGAAAGTTTCAGCAAGATAACTGATATTCCCGATGACCTGTTCCGTCTGGCAAAAGTGCAGGGTTTCTCTGACTTCCAGATTGCCCGCGCCATCTTCAAGGATAAAATGGAAGACGGCGAAAGAGCCATCCTGCAGGTGCGCCAGGATCGTAAATACCGCGGCATCCTTCCGGTAGTGAAACAGATCGATACTCTCGCCGCCGAATATCCGGCACAGACCAACTACTTGTATCTGACTTACAGCGGAACGGAAAACGATGTGCAGTATGTAGGAGACAAACGTTCTATCGTGGTACTGGGTTCGGGTGCTTACCGTATCGGTAGCTCGGTAGAGTTCGACTGGTGTGGTGTGCAGGCACTGAACACGATCCGCAAGGAGGGGTGGCGCTCGGTGATGATCAACTATAACCCCGAAACGGTTTCGACCGACTACGATATGTGCGACCGTCTTTACTTCGACGAACTGACTTTCGAACGGGTAATGGACATCCTCGAACTCGAAAATCCGCACGGCGTGATCGTCTCTACCGGAGGGCAGATACCGAACAACCTGGCGATGCGCCTGGACGAACAACATGTAAATATCCTCGGAACATCCGCGAAGAGTATCGACAATGCCGAAGACCGCGAGAAGTTCTCCGCCATGCTCGACCGCATCGGAGTAGACCAACCGCGTTGGAAAGAGCTTTCTTCTATGGACGATATCAATACATTCGTGGAGGAGGTAGGCTTCCCGGTACTGGTTCGCCCGAGTTACGTATTGAGTGGTGCGGCGATGAATGTCTGCTCCAATCAGGAAGAGCTGGAACGTTTCCTTCAACTGGCGGCCAATGTCAGCAAGAAGCATCCGGTCGTAGTCAGCCAGTTCATCGAACATGCCAAAGAGGTGGAAATGGATGCGGTGGCCGATCACGGCGAGATCGTGATGTATGCCATCAGCGAGCATATCGAGTTTGCCGGTGTACACTCCGGTGATGCGACGATCCAGTTCCCGGCACAGAAACTGTATGTGGAAACGGTGCGCCGCATCAAACGCATCAGCAAACAGATCGCGAAGGAGCTGAATATCTCCGGCCCGTTCAATATCCAATATCTGGCGAAGGGCAACGAGATCAAGGTTATCGAATGTAACCTCCGCGCTTCACGTAGTTTCCCCTTCGTGAGCAAGGTGTTAAAGATAAACTTCATCGAACTGGCTACCCGTATCATGCTGGGCTTGCCGGTCGAAAAGCCGCATAAGAATGCGTTCGACCTCGATTATGTCGGTATCAAAGCTTCGCAGTTCTCCTTCAACCGCTTGCAGAAAGCCGACCCGGTGCTGGGTGTGGATATGGCATCGACCGGTGAAGTAGGTTGCCTTGGCGATGATCTTTCAGAAGCAGTGCTGACCAGTATGTTGTCGGTCGGACAACGTATCCCGGCAAAGAATATCCTGCTCTCAACCGGAACACCGAAGCAGAAAGTAGCCATGCTGGATGCAGCGAAGATGCTTGCCCGGAAAGGTTACAGCCTGTTCGCTACCGGCGGAACACACCGTTTCCTGGAAGAGAACAATATCCCGAGCACGCTGGTCTACTGGCCGAGTGAAGAAGGCAAACAGCCGCAGGCACTCACCATGCTGCATGAAAAGAAGATCGACATGGTGGTCAATATCCCGCGCGACCTTTCAGCCGGTGAGCTGGACAACGGTTATAAGATCCGCCGTGCCGCAACCGACCTGAATGTCCCTCTGATCACGAATGCCCGCCTGGCAAGCGCCTTTATCGAAGCATTCTGCACCTTATCGATAGATGATATCGAGATCAAGAGCTGGCAGGAATATAAATAAATCAACGTATAAGATACTGTTGCAAGAGAGGGGGGACTGAATGTCTCCCCTCTTTTTTTAATAGTTTTGGAAAACATATCTTAAATGGGAATAGTTATACTTATGTTATAATTCAACCAATATGAAGATAGGACTATTTATCCCGTGTTATATCAACGCGGTGTATCCGGAGGTCGGTGTAGCCTCCTACAAACTCTTAAAGCATTTGGGCCTGGATGTCGACTACCCCTTAGACCAGACCTGTTGCGGCCAGCCGATGGCAAACGCAGGTTTCGAGAATGAGTCGTTGAAACTGGCCTTGCGTATGGAAGAACTGTTCCGGCAGTATGATTATGTGGTCGGCCCCTCGGCCAGCTGTGTCGCTTTCGTGAAAGAAAATCATCCGGGTATTCTGGAAGCCGAAGGGCATGCCTGCCTGAACAGTGGCAAGATATACGATATCTGCGAGTTCCTTCACGATATCGTAAAACCGGAAACACTGCCCGCCGTTTTCCCTCATAAGGTAAGCATCCATAACAGTTGTCATGGCGTGCGTGAACTGCATCTATCCTCTCCGAGTGAAATGAATATCCCTTATTTCTCCAAACTGCGCGATCTGTTGAAGCTGGTGAAGGGCATTGAGGTGCTGGAACCGAAACGTATCGACGAATGTTGCGGTTTCGGTGGAATGTTTGCCGTGGAAGAACCGGAAGTATCGGTTTGTATGGGACACGATAAAGTAAAGGATCATATGAGCACCGGAGCCGAGTTTATCACCGGAGCCGACAGTTCCTGCCTGATGCATATGCAAGGCGTGATCGAACGGGAACATCTGCCGATCCGTACAATTCACATTACTCAAATATTAGCCGCCGGATTATGAGCACGAAACATTCTATAGCTGCTGCCCGTTTCATTGAGAACAGGAAACAGGAAGCCTGGCACGACGAAACCCTTTGGATGGTACGTGCCAAAAGAGACAAAATGAGCCGCTCGCTCCCCGAATGGGAACGCCTGCGTGAACTGGCCTGCGATATCAAGCTGTATTCGAACAGTCACCTCGATACGCTGCTGCAACAGTTTGAAGAGAATGCCCAGGCCAACGGAGCAATCGTACATTGGGCGAAAGATGCAGACGAACACAACGAAATCGTTTACAACATCCTTCGGCAACATAATGCCCGTAACCTGATAAAAAGCAAATCGATGCTGACCGAAGAGTGCCGTATGAACGAATACCTTCAGGAAAAAGGTTTCGATATCATTGAAAGTGACTTGGGCGAACGCATCCTTCAATTGATGCATCTGACGCCCAGCCATATCGTACTTCCTGCCATCCATATTAAAAGGGAACAGGTAGGGGAGATGATGGAGCGTGAAATGGGTACGGAAAAAGGAAACTTCGATCCGACCTACCTGACGCATGAAGTCCGTAAGAACATGCGCGGAAAGTTCCTGCATGCCGATGTCGCTATGACAGGCGTGAACTTTGCCGTAGCATCTACCGGCGAGATCGTTGTCTGCACCAACGAAGGAAATGCCGACATGGGAACTTCTTTCCCGAAGGTACATATTGCCGTGATGGGGATGGAGAAGATCGTTCCCAACCTGGAGGCATTGGGCGTCTTTACCCGTTTGCTTGCCCGTTCCGGTACGGGGCAGCCTATCACATCCTATACTTCCCATTACCGCAAACCGGCTGACGGTGGCGAGTTCCATATTATTATTGTAGATAACGGCCGAAGTGATATCCTGGCTCGTCCCGATCATATCCGTACGCTGAACTGTATCCGTTGCGGTGAGTGTATGAATACCTGCCCTGTTTACCGCCGTAGCGGAGGATATTCTTATACATACTTTATCCCGGGCCCGATCGGTATCAATCTGGGAATGCTGAAGAACCCGGTGGAATATTCGGATAATGTGTCGGCTTGTTCCTTGTGCCTGTCCTGCTCGAATGTCTGTCCCGTGAAGATAGACCTGGGCGAACAGATTTACCGCTGGCGGCAGGAGTTGGATAAGATCGGCAAGGCCAGTGCGGAAAAGAAAGTCATGTCAGGCGGTATGAAGTTCCTGATGGAACGTCCCCGACTGTTCAATACAGCCCTGAAGTTCGCCCCGCTGGTAAATAAACTGCCCCGCTTTATGATCTATAACGGGCTGAATGCCTGGGGAAAGGGACGTGAAATGCCGGCTTTTGCCAAAGAGTCGTTCAACGATATGTGGAAGAAAAACAAAGTAAAATCATGAGTAGCAAAGAATCTATATTAGAACGTATCCGCAGCCATACCGGAACACGTTATGAGCAACCCGCAATCACGTTGGATGCGATCACTTACGAAGATAAGACCGAACAGTTCTCCGAGTCACTGAAGGCGGCAGGAGGTCAGGCGGTCGTTTTACAATCCGGGGAAGATATCAACGACCTGATCCGGAAATACTTTCCCGAAGGCAAACGGATAGCTTCCAATCTGCCGGAAATAACCGTTGCTACATTCAATCCGGATGCAGTTTCCGATCCGCGGGAATTAAATAATACAGACCTGGCTGTCGTGGAAGGTCGTTTCGGGGTTGCCGAGAACGGAGCAGTCTGGATCACGCAGCAGGTGAAACATAAAGCGCTTTACTTCATCCCGACAGGGTTGGTTATTATTATCGATAAAGACGATCTGGTAAATAATATGCATGAAGCCTATCGACGTGTAGAAGGGGATGATTACAAGTTCGGCTTCTTTGTCTCCGGCCCATCCAAAACAGCCGATATAGAACAGGCATTGGTGTTAGGTGCGCATGGGCCTGTCAATGTCCTGGTAATATTAAGATAGTAACGACATAAAATACTGGCTCTTGTTATATACTAAATGTTCCACCCTGAAGAAACTATAGTTTCATTAGGGTGGAACAAAAGTTTCATGCCTATGAAACAAAAGTTTCTCTATGGTGAAACAATCGTTTCTTCAGCATGAAACCAGATGGAACTTATATGAGCATGACTCTTTTGTTTACTTCGCCTTCTTCGCTGCTGCTATAGCCGCTTTATAATCCGGTTCCTGTCCGATCTCTTTTACATACTGTACATAAGATATTTTGCCGTCTTTACCGACCACAACCACACCACGGGCAAGCAATTTATTTTCCTTCATAAGAAAACCGTAATTCATACCGAACTCGCTTTCCTTGTAATCCGACAGCGTATAAATACGGTCGATACCTTCCGCAGCACAGAAACGTTCCAGGGCAAACGGTAAATCTTTCGACAGGGTGAGTACAACCACATCCTCTCCTAAACCGGAAGCCTCTTCGTTAAACTTCCTCGTCTGGGCGGCACAAACCTTTGTATCGACCGACGGGAATACGGACAGTATAACAACTTTCCCTTTGAAGTCGGATAACTTTACTTCTTTCATCTTCCCGTCTATCCCTGTAAAATCAGGAGCTGCTTCACCTACATAAGCCTTTGTGCCTAATAAGGTGACAGGTTTACCTCGCATGGTTATCTTCTCGGAATTGCTGTCCGGTGATTGTGCCGATAAAATACCGGAACAAAGCAACAGGCACAACAGAATGTATAATCTACTCATAATTACCTTTTTCTTTTTGTTATGTTCTTATTGTATGTTTACAAATTTATAATAATAACGGGAAACGGATCTGATTTCTCCATTCATTTTATCTATTGGCTCATCGATAGATATTATCAGCAAAGTAATTGCATTCATATGTTTTCGGTCACAATCCTTAATGATACACACGAATATTCTTAATCCCCCCTTTCAAAATGAAAAAGACAACTCCATTTTGAAAGGGAAACCAATCTGTATATGTCGTGTTGTATTCTTGTTGTATGCTGATTATCAAGTTGTATAAACAGAACAAGTTCTTCTGGCATACCCTTTGCCCTGTAATCTGTATGAAACTCTATATAATATCAAACAGATTACCGGTTAAAGTAACCAATCAGAATGGAACCTTCGCATTATCCCGGAGCGAAGGCGGATTGGCAACCGGTTTGGATTCTCTTCAGACTTCCTGTGAGAAACATTGGATAGGATGGCCGGGAATATGTGTGGACAAACCGGAGGAAAAGCAGGAGATTAGTGCTAAACTGGAAGAAATGAACTTTCACCCGGTCTTTTTATCCGGTTCGCATATCGAGAAGTATTATGAAGGATATAGCAATAGTACGATCTGGCCTTTGTGCCATTATTTCTTCGTATATACCCTTTATAAGAATAGTTTCTGGCAATCCTATCAGGAGGTTAATCAGCTTTTTTGTGATGAGATATGCCGTTGGGTAAAGCCCGGTGACAAGGTATGGATACAGGATTATCAGTTGATGCTGCTTCCTGCGATGTTGCGGAAGGCTTGTCCGGAACTAAATATCGGCTATTTCCACCATATTCCTTTTCCTTCCTATGAGTTATTCCGTATTTTGCCGGAACGGGCGGAGATATTAAACGGATTGCTGGGTGCGGATTTTATCGCTTTCCATACACATGACTATATGCGGCATTTTATCAGTGCCGTGGAACGCGTACTTCGTATCGACTTCAAACTGGATGAAATACAGTTGGGTAACCGTATTGTCCGGGTGGATGCATTGCCGATGGGCATTAATTATGAACTGTACCATGAAGCTTTCCGTAAGCCGGAAGTCAGGTCGGCTATCGACCGTACCCGTAAACAGTTCGGGAATAATAAACTGATCTTGTCTGTCGACCGGCTGGATTACAGCAAAGGTATCTTACACCGGTTATGGGGATTTTCCTCTTTTCTCAAAAAGCATCCCGAGTATCACGGAAAAGTGACCCTGGCGATGGTCATCGTCCCGTCCCGCGACCATGTAGGAAGTTATGCGACACTGAAGACGAAAATAGATGAGGAGATCGGTTCGATCAACGGACGTTATTCGACGATGGACTGGACGCCCGTTTGTTATTTTTATCATAGTTTCTCACTGGAAGAACTGACAGCAATGTATTATGTAGCCGATGTGGCACTGGTTACTCCTTTGCGTGACGGTATGAACCTGGTGGCTAAGGAATATGTGGCAACGAAATCTGATACCACCGGTGTCCTGATATTAAGTGAAATGGCGGGTGCCGCAGTAGAAATGACGGATGCATTGCTGATCAACCCCAATGATGCCGAACAGATAGATGAAGCTATTTGCCGGGCATTGGAAATGCCGGAAGATGAACAGAGAATGCGTTTGCAACGTATGCAGGAGATTATTTCGGTACAGACGGTAAACAAATGGGCGGGAGATTTTGTAAACGAATTGAACGACACCGGATTGAAAAACCAACAGCTTCGCCGCAAACTCATATCTGCCCGAACGGTGGAGACGATCCGCAGGGCTTATCGTGAAACCCGCGAACGTTTACTCCTTTTCGATTATGACGGTACGTTGGCAGCTCTTGAAGCTCGTCCCGAAGAGGCCTGTCCTACTGGGGAACTGCTTGCATTCTTAAAAGATCTCTCGGATGATCCGGCCAACCATATTGTCATCAATAGCGGACGGGATCATCTCACTTTGGATAAATGGCTGGGAAGTTTGCCTGTTTCTTTCGCCGCTGAACATGGTGCATTCTATAAAGAGGATGGGATGTGGCATAAGAACATAAGGAAAAAGGAAGTCTGGGATGACGGTTTATTGTCTGTCTTGCACAAGTTTGTGGAAAAGACTCCCCGTGCCCGTCTGGAAATAAAAGAAACTGCTTTGGCATGGCATTACCGGGAATGCGATGTTTGGCTCGGTTCGTTGCGGGCGCAGCAGTTGGTCAATGCTTTGGTTTCCATCTGCATGCCTCTCCATCTGCAAATTATGCAGGGAGATAAAGTCGTAGAGATCAAATCTCCTGATTATAATAAAGGTTCTGAAGTAAACCGGCTGATGCGGCAACGGCATTATGATTTCATACTGGCGATCGGGGATGATACGACGGATGAGGATATGTTTCGTGCCTTGCCGGGTAATTCGGTAACAATCAAGGTCGGTAATGTGTCGGATGTAGCGAATTACAATCTGACTTCGCAGGCGGAGGTCTTACCGTTTCTGCAAAGTATTATCGACCGCCATGTGGTAGAGAAGAAGAAAAATGTAAAAGACCGTATCAAATCGGCTTTTGGCTTTTTCAAAGGATTACTGAGTAATAATATAAAACAATCGATATGAATAATCTGAATTATGGAGTTATAGGTAATTGCCGTACGGCAGCTCTTATCTCGGAAACGGGAAACATCGAATGGTTGTGTTTGCCTGATTTTGACTCCCCGTCTGTTTTTGCCTCTCTGCTCGACAGGGAGAAAGGTGGAAACTTCGGGTTTGAAGTGGATAAAAGTTATCAGATATCACAATCGTACATGCCTCATACCAATATCCTGCAAACCCGTTTTTATTCCGAAACGGATGAGTTTGTGGTCTTGGATTTTATGCCTTGTTACCGTTCGAGAGACAATGAACATTATCTTCCGGCAGAACTTTACCGGTATATCCATCCGGTAAAAGGCGCTCCCCGTTTTAAGGTGGATTACAATCCGGCCCCGAACTATGCCCGGGGAAAGGTCGTTTATAACATGACTTCGCAATATCTTGAAACCTATTGTTGTTTTGAAAACAAAGACCGTCAATATTTGTATTCTTCCATACCCTTAATGCATATTGTCGAGCAGAAGGAGATCGTCCTTGAAAAGGATGAATTCTTCCTTCTTTCTTATAATGAAAAGGTGATACCGATCGATATCGAACGGGAAAAACTGGAATATTGCCGTACGCTTGTTTATTGGTTGAACTGGACGAACCGGACAAAGAAATATACCTTATATAACGAAGTCATCGAACGCAGTCTGTTGATACTGAAGTTGATGTCGTACTATAACGGAGCTGTTCTGGCAGCTCTTACCACCAGTCTTCCGGAAACGATCGGGGACGTGCGTAACTGGGATTACCGCTTCTGCTGGCTGAGGGATGCATCCATGTCAATCGAAACCTTATTCCAAATCGGCCATGCAGGGGCGGCTAAACGTTTTATGCGTTTCATACAATCTACCTTTGTTGCCCGTCATGAGTCCTATCAGATTATGTATGGCATCCGGGGAGAACGGTTATTGACAGAGACAATCTTATCCCATCTGTCCGGCTATAAAAACTCCGGGCCGGTAAGGATCGGCAACGACGCTTACCATCAACGGCAGAATGATTCGTTCGGTTACCTGATGGATCTGATCTACCAGTATTATCGTTTGATGCCCGGAACGTTGGATGAAATAGAAGATATGTGGGAAATGGTGAAAAGCATCCTTTCTATGGTGACGGACGATTGGAGGAAGCCGGATAAAGGTATCTGGGAGATCAGAGGGGAGAGCCGTCACTTCGTATCCTCGAAGGTGATGTGCTGGGTGGCTTTGGATCGTGGAGTCCGGATTGCTTCTTTATTGGATAAACCCGGTTATTGCGAACTCTGGCAAAAGGAAGCGGATGAAATACGGAAAGACGTGTTTGAACAGGGTTGGAAAGAGGAGATACAGAGTTTCTCCCAGACGTATGATAACCTGGCATTGGATTCGTCTCTGTTATTGATGGAGCCTTACGGGTTTATTCAGGCGGATGATGTACGGTATATTAAGACTGTTGATGCCGTGAAAAAGGCTCTTTTCCATAAAGGACTGATGTATCGCTATAATAGTGCGGATGATTTCGGTATGCCTTCCTCTGCTTTTACGATCTGTACGTTCTGGCTGATACAAGCCTTGTTTGTTACCGGACGGAAAGATGAGGCCAGGCTTTTGTTTGATGAGATACTGAAATATTCGAACCATTTGGGATTGTTCAGTGAAGATATCGACTTCGATACAAAAGAACAATTGGGGAATTTCCCGCAGGCTTATTCTCATCTGGCATTGGTGAAAACAGCCATTTTATTTGCTGAAGAAGATAAGCGGTTACCGTTTTTCCGTCCCTGACAGACTAATAAAGGGGAGGGTGGGAGGCAAACATAGTTTTAGATTGAATTTGCATAATATTTGGATATATACAAAAAGTATTCTTATCTTTGCCGCATAATTTTATAAATACTCCGATGAAAATATCTTAAGTAAAGCCGGTTTACATACTAATTAAGAGGTGCCTTAAAATGGTTTCACCCCCATTGTTTATATTACCTTTTCCTTATATACCTTCCCGGCTATCTGAGTGCCACTCTCAGGCACGTTTTTAATCCACTTTAGTTTCTAACATTTTTAAAGCAATTAGTCTATGTGCATATCAGTACAGCAGCTTAGCTATATCCATGCGGATAAAGAACCACTGTTTCAGAATATTAATTTGACGGTAAATAAAGGGGAACAAGTCTCATTGGTCGGAAATAACGGTTCCGGTAAATCTACTTTGCTACGTATTATTGAAGGAGGTTTGAAACCTGTTTCGGGCGAGGTCGTTTGTTCTTCCCAACCTTATTATGTGCCCCAGCATTTCGGGCAATACGATCAGTTGACGGTTATGCAGGCCTTACAGGTAGAGTCTAAAATTAAAGCCTTACAGGCCATTATTGCCGGGGATGCATCTGTCGGAAATTTTACCGCTCTGGATGATGACTGGAATATCGAGGAACGTTGTCTGGCGGCTCTTTCCTTTTGGGGATTGCAGCATATCCGGTTGGATCAGCCCATGTGTACGCTTAGCGGCGGTGAAAAGACAAAAGTATTTCTGTCCGGCCTGCAAATCCATTCTCCGGAAATTATCCTGATGGATGAACCGACCAACCATCTGGATACCGGAAGCAGAAATAAGTTATACGGTTTCATTGAGTCGAGCCGTGCCACAATGCTTATCGTGAGCCACGACAGGACTTTATTGAACCTGCTGCCTTATACCTGCGAACTGGACAGAAGCACCATTTCGCTCTATGGCGGTAATTATGAATTCTACAAGGAACAGAAGGAACAAGCCCTGGCTGCCTTGCAAAATCAATTAAGTGAAAAAGAAAAAGAGTTGCGTCTGGCAAAGAAGATAGCCAGGGAAGCACTCGAGAGAAAGAATAAATCGAGTTCAAGGGGAGAGAAAAACGCTGTAAAAAAAGGCATTCCCCGGATAATGATGGGGGCCATGAAGGAGGGCGCAGAGAATAGTACCGTTAAATTAAAGAACGTACACGATGATAAAATGAGTGCGATCAGCTCTTCCATTGCGGATATACAGACTGCTTTGCCCAATATGCGGCAGATGAAAACGGATTTTAATTCACCGGATCTTCATATAGGAAAGATATTGGTAACGGCCAAAGACGTGAACTTTGGATATGGCGAAAGCCGTTTGTGGCAAGATCCGTTGAACCTGCAAATAAAAAGCGGCGACCGTATCCGGTTCAGCGGAAATAACGGTGCGGGAAAGACAACCTTACTGAAATTGCTCCTGGGAGAACTGGAACCAACGGAAGGAACTATTACCCGTGCAGAGTTTAAATATATCTATATCGACCAAGAATATTCGATCGTGCAACCTCATCTTACGGTTTTTGAGCAGTTGGAGCAATTTAACCTGTTTGCCAAACCGGAACATGAGTTAAAAATGATACTGAGCCGTTTTCTTTTCCCGGTCGGTACCTGGGATAAAAGCTGTTCAAAACTAAGCGGGGGAGAGAAGATGCGCCTGGCGATCTGTTGCCTGATGGTTAGCAATAGTACACCCGATTTGTTTATTTTGGATGAACCGACGAACAATTTGGATATACAGAGTGTTAATATAATAACAGCAGCAATAAAGGACTATAATGGTACGGTGCTGCTGGTATCTCACGATCTTTATTTTGTGAAAGAAATAAAAATAAACAGGGTAGTTGAACTTTTTTCTTCAAGTCCTGTTATTAAGATATAGTGTTTTTCATGGTATTAGAATTAAGTTAGATTAGGTTATCCGTCTTGTTCGTGAGAATAGGGCGGTTTTTTTATGTCCTATGGTTTGTACTTCGATAATGTCAGAATCTCCTGCGGATTGTTGTTGCTCATCAGTGCTTCGGGAGTCGCATTTGTTTCATTCATATATTGAGTGATGATCTGCAAGCCGATCCAGCTTCCGATATTTCCGGGAGCATCACTGGTCAGGAAATGAGCGGGCATATCTTCGAAATACTTCATGGTCGTCATTTGATCGGGGGTATATAAATGTTTACGCTCTACGATCGCTTTCCATAAGTTCGCTTCATTATTCTTACACCATTCCCATGATTGGTCAGTATAACCGAACAGGTTGGCCGGCGTCATTTCGGGCAAAGCCAGCAGAACCAGATATTTTATCTTTCCTTCGTAAATCATCCGGTCGAGCAGTACATTCTCTTTTCCGTCGAACGGATATTCGGACATCAACCAGCCTGCAACATAATCGGGCACTACATGCGAGGGTTGCATTTTACTGCGTTGATAGTCATAAAAGAAGTCCTGATATAAAGGATAATCTTCTCCCATATATTTGTCGATGGACAGTGATAATAAACTGTCACCCACCAATACATTCTGGTTGAAACCGGAGACGTGCATATATAAAGCCGGTATTTGCATAGCCGGGAAGTTTTCGTGTATCCAGGCAAAGGCATTACCCAGGGATTGTTCCAGCCCTGCTACGGAGTCGTACTTTTGGATGGCATCGCCGTACAGCTTCTTCAAGGTTGGTTCCGAATAAAAGTTTTCGAGTTTGGCAAAGAATCCCGGAAGATCCGGCGACTGCATGTTGAGGATGCCTTTACCCAGTATCTCGGTCATTTGCGGATATTTGGCTAATAACTGCTGATTAAGGGTTGTGTCGTCCGAATTGATCAATTGGAACAATTCTTTGTCGAACCGGTTGATTGGCATCGGTACGGCAGAGGTAATGCTGTTGGCATTTGTATTTTGTCCGTTGCAACTGCAAAAGCAAACGGTCATGAGGAATGTCAGGAATATTTTGAGGCTCATCGTTTATATCTTTATGTTATGTATCTTCTTCTTTCCTTGTCATTTTAATACGTTAAAAAATATTACTCGTGATACTAATTCCAAATAGTCGCCATAGTAATCTGATTTATCCGCTATAGTATGACAAATTGATAAACGGATATTTATACGTTATATTGTATGGAAAGTATCTTATTACTACCTTTGCAGCCCTTTTGAATATCCAATATGCAATTTACGAATAAACAAATTTGGCAAATCACCTATCCTGTACTTATCAGCTTGCTGATGGAGCACATGATCGGGTTAACAGATACGGCTTACCTGGGACGGGTAGGAGAGGTGGAACTTGGTGCGTCGGCATTGGCCGGAGTCTATTATCTGGTTATTTATATGCTGGGGTTCGGCTTTAGTGTCGGGGCGCAGGTCTTGATGGCACGAAGGAACGGGGCACATGATTATACACGGATCGGCCCGGTATTTATGCAAGGTTCGCTTTTCCTGTTACTGCTTGCCGCTACTTTATTTACAGTATCCCATTTCTATTCTCCCGTTATCTTGCGGAAGCTGATCGGTTCGGATGACGTGTATCATGCGACGATGAGTTATATCGATTGGCGTGTTTACGGTTTCTTCTTCTCATTCGTGGCAGTGATGTTCAGGGCTTTCTATGTGGGTATAACCAAGACGAAGATACTGACAGCCAACTCTGTAGTAATGGTGCTGACGAATGTGATGCTGAATTATGTCCTGATATTCGGTAAATTCGGATTTCCGGCCTTAGGGATTGCCGGAGCAGCTATTGCTTCCTCTATCTCGGAAGCTGTATCGGTGCTGTTCTTTATTATTTATACATGGAAGAAAATCGATTATAAGAAATATGCCATGTTCAGTTTCACCGGGATCGATTTCCGGATGTTGAAACAGATATTAAATGTATCTATCTGGATTATGGTGCAGCATGGCATTGCATTTATCGGTTGGTTCATCTTCTTTGTCGTGATGGAACATCAGGGGGAACGGCCGTTGGCTATTACGAATGTGGTGCGTAGTATATCTTCTTTCCTGTTTATGTTTGTCAATGCGTTTGCTTCTACTTCAAGCTCGTTGGTCAGTAATTTGATCGGCCAGGGGAAATCTGATCAGGTGATGGGATTATGTGGACGTATGATACGGCTGTGTTATTTCTTTGTGTTGCCTATAAGTGCACTGCTCGCCTTATTCCCGGATCTGGTTTTAAGGATATATACGGATAATCCGGATTTGATACAGAGTTCTATCCCTTCTCTATGGGTGATGCTTTCTTCTTATCTACTGGCTGTTCCGGCTTTTATCTATTTCTTTAGTGTGTCGGGCACCGGAAATACACAATCGGCCTTGTTGATCGATATGGCAAGTATCTTCGTATATGTGGCTTATACCTATTTTATTGGAGTCTGGCTGATGGCTGATGTTGCCGTTTGCTGGACGACGGAATTTGCTTACAACGGGATGCTGCTGATCTCATTCTTCTATCTCTGGAAAGGGAATTGGCGGAATAAGAAGATATAAGGATATTATCTCTTTATCAACACCGTAAGCCTGAGAGACAGATCGAAGAATACCATTTTGGCATTTACGTTCTGTGTGATATGGCGTTCCGCTTTAGCCAGTTCTTCCATGATATCGAATACATTCCGTTCGTTCACGTAGGGGGCGAACTTGGTGGCGAATCCCGCTTCGTCCAGATTCATATAATTGAGGTCGGGTGACTGGAAGCGGTACATGAAATTCTCACGGATCAGATGTTGGCAATATTGCAGGAAGTTCTTCTGTCGTTCACGTCCGATGCTGGCGAGCACATCACCCATCGCTTTCATTCCTTTTACGTTGCGTGCCCATGAGTTACGCATCATTGTTTTGAACTGTTCCAGATAGAAACTGTTTTCTTCGCTCAGGCTGATTGCTTCGACAGCCTTCAGATAACTGCCATTAGCCAGGTGAGCTACATGTTTGGCATCGTCAGGAGCCAGTCCGAACTGTGTGACCATAGCAGCGGTGATCGCTTCCGGATGGATGGAACGGACATTGATCCGCTGTGCACGCGACAGGATCGTTCCCAATATCTGGTCGGGCAATTCGGATACCATCAGGATAACCGTATTCAAAGGCGGTTCTTCTATCACTTTTAATAACTTATTGGCACAGGTAGGATGTAACTTTTCCGGTAGCCAGACCAGCAGGATGCGGTAAGTAGCTTCGTATATCTTGAGGTTCAGTTTACGGATGATCTCGTCACTTTCCTTCGAATAGATCAACGCCTGCGAGTTACCAGCTTCGATATAATCCAGCCATCCGTCTATGTTGAAATAAGGGCGGCCTTTCAGAAAACCTCTCCATTCGGTCAGGTAATCGTCGCATACTTCCTTTTTCTTCTCTTTTTTTGCTACGATAGGGAATACGAAGTGTAAGTCGGGGTGAGCTAGTTCGTTATACTTCAAGCAGGAAGGACATTGCCCGCAGGCATCGTTCTCTGTGCGATGCGTACAATTCAGATAACGGGCATAAGCCAACGCCAAAGGAAAGGCACCTGCACCGCCCTGTTCCGTAAAGAGTTGAGCGTGAGGAACAACTCCTGTCTGAGCTGAGTGTATTAATTGTTTCTTAATCTCTTCCTGACCGATTATATCTTTGAAGTACATGAACGCTCCTTGTTAAGTTGATAGAACAAAGGTACGAATAATCGGGGAAATAAGAAATGCCGTTTTAATGTGTCGGTTGTATTTTACTAAATATACTTTTAGCTATAAAGAGTAATAGCAGGAAAGGATATACTGCCAAATCCATAGCAATGAATAATATGTATTTCATATCAGTCTTATTTTTAATTTTTATCTGTATGACAGAAATATTTTGAAAACCCCTATCATTATAACAGCTTTTTTTTATTTATGTTGAAAATGACACAAAGACATGTATAGTTAATAATACGTGATAAAATATGCTTGTATTCTCTTTTTTAGTGACGGGCAAAGGTATTAAAAAGCTGCATTCGGGTTTGATATTGTTACAAACATTAACGTTTGAACCTTCCACAGGCCTTGAAAAATTTCATTCGGGTGTTTTTTGAAAAAGGTCCGGAAGAAAATTTATAAAAGTCCGGACCTTTTTTGGCAAAAGACTGGACTTAACAAATGTAAATAAGGGGGCTTTTTTTCATGAAATAAGCACTTTTTGTAAGATAAGTATATGCCGTAGAGCATGTTTTTCTCTATATTGCTTGGATGGATAGCTGTTTTCAAGTAGTCTATATGAGCAATATATTTATGAAATGTAGATGATAAGATGGTAAATAAGCTGTTTTGTTGTTTTGTGGCTTGGATTTATTAGCTGATTGTTTCTTTTTGATAAATACAATGTCTTTGTGAGTGCTTTATTTATAACCGTTGTGTGTAACGGGGCAGAATAGAGTAATCTCCGGCAGGTAAATTATCAAAATGACAAATAGATAATAGTAAGCGATATTTTTTCTTTTTCTGAAAATAGTAATACATTTGTCAGAGTATAGAACCTGTTAATTACTCATTATATGAAAAATCTCAGATATCTAATAGTTCTCTTTGTTTTGTTAACCAGTTTTTCTGCAACACGTATGTTTAGTCAAGACACTTCTCCTCTG
This sequence comes from Parabacteroides sp. HGS0025, assembly GCF_000969845.1. NCBI lineage: Bacteria > Pseudomonadati > Bacteroidota > Bacteroidia > Bacteroidales > Tannerellaceae > Parabacteroides > Parabacteroides sp. HGS0025. The sequence continues at coordinate 3,644,598 of NZ_KQ033902.1, read as the reverse complement.
ATCCGTTTTGGTCTGATTGCTGATATTCAGTATGGCGATTGTGATACGCATGGGGATCGCTATTACAGAAACTCTTTGGAGAAACTAACTTCCTGCATAGATAGTTTAAATGAAGAGAAAGTGCAGTTTACGATTAATCTGGGTGATATAGTAGACAGAAGCCCTGCTGACATAGATCCGGTGGTCGATTTGCTGAAGAAACTGGATGCTCCTGTTTATCATACGACGGGCAACCACGATTACAAAGGTTTTACAAATAATGGAGACCTGTTTAACAAGTTGGATATGCCCGCAGAGTATTATTCCTTTAAGAAAGGAGACTGGCTTTTTATTATGTTGAATACCAATGAAATCGCCTCTTATTCCAATATAAAAGGCACCTGGAAAGAGGCTGAACTGCCGGTTATGCTGGATCGTATTAAATCATCCAAACGTAATAATGACCAGGATTGGAACGGCGGTATCAGTAGCAAACAACTGCAATGGCTGAAAGACCAGTTGCAAGAGGCACAGAAAAACGGCATGAAAGTACTGGTGCTTTCGCATAATCCGATTTATCCTGCTACAGAATTTACCGCATTGAACGATCAGGAGATACTGGATACCATCGCCGATTTCTCCTGTGTGAAATGTGTGATCAGCGGTCATCATCATACCGGGGCTTTTGCCTATTATAAAAATATTCCCTGCATAACGACAGAAGGTATGATTGAAACAGAGTCTAAAAATGCTTTTGGTGTGGTGGATATTTATGAGAACGGACTTGTGCTGACCGGATACGGAAGGACGAAATCGTATACTATTCCATTGAAATAGGGAATATAAATAAATGATACTTACACGAGGATGGGTGCAATAAAAGCAGATAGAACGGATGAATTGTTCCGGCGAATTTCCTTTTCAGATGACGAGGAAGCTTTCCGGCTATTATTCTACGATTTTTTCTCTCCTTTATGTGTGTTTGCTTACCGGTATGTAGAAGATAAAGCAACCTGTGAAGATATTGTGCAGGATACCTTTTTTCGGATATGGAAGAATAGGAAGAGTCTGGATATACATGTTTCAGCCCGTAACTTTTTATTGACTACCGTGAGGAACAGTTGTCTGGATTGGTTGCGGAAACAGGCTGTCGAGAAGCGTTGGGAAGAGAAGTTCATGGAAGAGCCGGAAGAGGATACTTCCGATCTGTATACGACTGTGGAACTGGAATACCTTCTTAACCTGGCTTTAGATAAATTGCCGGAGCAGATATCTTCCACCTTCCGGAGTAATCGTTTTGACGGGAAAACATATACGGAGATAGCCGAAGAGAAAAATATTTCGGTAAAAACGGTTGAGTCCTATATGACCAAGGCTTTGAAGCATCTTCGGGTGGAGCTGAAGGATTATTTGCCTTTTTTTATCGGATTTCTTTATTGAGGCATAGGGTATATGGGTAGGTTGTTCGTCTATATAGTAAAAATAGAAGATAGTTATGAAAGAGCATGATACAGATATGAAATCTATCCTTGAACTTTCTGACAGACTGATGGCACAGAAAAAAATAAATGTGGATCGGAACTGGACAGAACTACATAAGCGTATCAGGAACGATCGCTGGAAAGTGCGTCTGGGGCAGTTCATACGAACTTCTGCTGCAATATTATTATTACCGCTGTTGATCCTTTCTGGTTACTTGTATTATCATTTAGAACAATGGAAATCTTTGCCGGTCGAACAAGTGGAACTGGTAGCAGCTTATGGAGTTGTCTCAAAGGTTGTTTTGTCCGACGGTTCGGAGGTTTGGCTAAATTCCGGTTCTAAACTAGTATATCCCAACCGGTTTGTTGGAAAACGTCAGGTTTACTTATCGGGAGAGGCTTATTTTAAAGTAGAATCGGACGCTTCCCATCGTTTTGATGTACAAACCTCGGATGGCGTAACCGTGAGTGCTTACGGAACGGAGTTTAATGTACAGGCTTATGATAAAGAACCGAATGTAACAGCTACTTTAGCCAAAGGACAAATCAGTGTCGAGCAGGAGGATTTGCAATTGAGTAAGCATTTGAAACCGGGTGAGCAGGCTGTATTTGCCAGAAACGAAAAAAATATCACCTTGCAAAAGGCTAATATATTAATGGAAACAGCCTGGAAAGACGGTAGGATCATGTTCCGCAGAACACCGATGGAAGATGTTGCCAAGCAACTTTCCCGTCATTTTAATGTGGATATTCAACTACAGGGAAAAGAAGTGTTCGGATATTCTTATTCGGCAACGTTTACTACGGAGACACTGGCTGAAATACTTTCTTTACTGGAAAAGAGTGCACCGATCCGTTGTGAGATCATAGAACCGGAGCAGCAGGGTGACTATGCCTTCTCGAAGAAAAAGGTACTTATTCATTCTTATTATCCAAAGTAAAATAACTGGAATTACTTTATTCAGTAAATTATTCGTGTGAAGTTTTTATTGATGGGATGTCTTGATTATTATAGATCGGATATCCTGTTCGGGGAATCTTGTGCTGTTCGGGCAGTTTAAAATAAAGCAAATATATTTTTTTGAAAAAAAGATTACTTTTTTCGTAGGGTATTCTTCCGGGCAGTTCGTCTATATATTGAGATATGGAAATAAATATTGTTTAATTGTTAACTTTAAAAGTATATGAGAAAAGGAGAAATATAGCCCAAAAAAGAACGGGAAAACGAAGCTGTTTTCCCGCCTGTGAGATAAACGTTCTTTGAACATCCAACCTTTCAAAGTCCGTTTTAAATTAAGTTTTTACACCTAATCATAATCTAGTGTGAATTTATGAAGAAAATATTAATTCCGAAAGAATTTAAGTCTTCTTGTGACTTATTACCAAAAATTCCCATGCGTATGCGGATCACTTCAATTTTGTTAGCCGGTTTTCTGTTTCAAGCCCATGCGGAAACACTTTATTCCCAGTCTGCCCGTGTCTCTTTGGAAATGCGCAATGCCACAGTGGAAGAAGTGCTTAATGAGATAGAAGCGAAATCAGATTACTATTTCTTATATAATAGTAAATTGATCAATGTAGATCGTAAAGTATCAGTGTCTGTAAATGAAAACAGTGTCGAATCTGTTTTACATAGGCTGTTCGATGGAACGGATATCGATTACAAAGTAAATGACAAGCAAATTGTGTTGAGCCTGAAAACATTGAAGATGAATTTACCAGGTATCGATCAACAGAAAAAGAATATAACAGGAACAGTTGTCGATGCAACCGGACTTCCTATTATCGGTGCTAATGTGATGATTAAAGGAACCACCAACGGTACGGTGACCGACGTAGAAGGCCGGTTCTCTCTGGAAACATCCGATGATGCTATCCTGGAAGTTTCTTATATCGGTTATACAAGCTACGAAGCTCTGGTTGGCAATAAGAGTTCTTTCACTATCACTTTAAAAGAAGATCTGAAGACTTTGGACGAAGTAGTAGTTGTTGCCTATGGTACGCAGAATAAACGAAGTGTAACAGGCTCTATGGAAACGGTAAAATTGGATGATCTTTCCGAGCTGCCTGTCGGTCAGTTCTCTCAGAAAATGCAAGGACAGGTTACTGGTGTTCAGATCAGCCAGGGTTCGGGACGACCGGGACAGGGTGTTAATGTACGTATCCGTGGTGCCGCTTCTATTTCTACTACATCTACTCCTCTTTATGTAGTCGATGGTTTCCCTATCGTCGGAGATATTAATAACATTAACCCGAATGAAATAGAGAGCATGACGGTCTTAAAGGATGCGGCCGCCACTTCTCTGTATGGGTCGAGAGCTGCCTTCGGTGTTATTCTGATTACAACCAAACGTGCAAAGGCCGGTGAAACCAAAGTAAGTGCAAACGCTTACATGGGTATTCAGCAGGTTCCTAAACATGGGCGTCCGGAACTGATGAATGGTACGGAATGGGCTCAGTTCAGGAAAGAACATTATGAAGATATGGGGATAGAAGTTCCTGATGCCTTTAAGAATCCGTCGCAATACGGCGAAGGTTACGATTGGTATGATGCGATGTTGCGCACTGCCATGATTGGCGATTATAGTGTTTCTGTCAATGCAAGCAAAGGTGATTTTACAAGTTCGATCGTTCTGGGTTATTTCAGACAGGAAGGTGTTGTAAATAATTCGGCCTATAACCGGTTTACCGCCCGTGCGAATAATGAATATAAATTCAATGATAAATTTAAGATTGCGTTTAATATCGCACCGAGTTTCAGCTTTGACGATGCTCCTCCTGCTGATGGATTTTTCGGAAGTGGTGGCGGATTGCTGGATAATGCCAGATTAACTCCTCCTATTCTTTCCTGGAAAGAGGCAGACGGTTCATTACCTGTTACGGTAACGACTCCGGGTGTAACCTCTTTTGAAACTCCGAACTGGATACGTTCTGCAAAAGACATAACGAACAGATCGCAGTGGAATCGCTTGCTGACCAATGGTTATCTGGAATATGAGCCGATCAGTGATTTGAAATTAAAAACAAGTATCAGTGTTGATTTGGGAAATAGCAATACTCATTATTTCCAGCCGTCTACTGCAGGCCGTGCTTTTGCTGCCGCCCCAAGTAAGATCAATGCTTATCTTTCGGACAAGACATTCCGCTATTGGTCGTGGCTGTCTGAAAATACAGTGTCGTATGCTAAACAGCTCGGTGAACATTCCTTCGATATTTTAGGTGGTTATACCGTTCAGCAATATCGTAGTGATTATTCTGAAATATCCGGCTCCAGTTTCCCGGACGACCGCATCCAGACGATCAATATGGCGCTTGTAAAGAATAATCCCTCTATGGATATCCAGGAATGGAGTATGATCTCTTATCTGGCTCGTTTGAACTATGATTATAAAGGACGTTATCTGCTGAATGCAAGTATCCGTCGTGATGGTTCTTCCCGTTTCGGTAAGAATACAAAATGGGGGAATTTCCCGTCGGTTTCTTTAGGATGGATCGCCAGTGAAGAAGAGTTTATGCAGAAGATCGAACCGATTTCTTTCCTGAAGGTTCGTGGAAGTTACGGATTGGTTGGTAATAATAATATCGGTAACTATACTCATTATAATGTCGTAAGCAGTGCTAATACGGTATTTGGTGAAACGTCTTCCAGCGGTACGGCCGTGACCCAACTGGGTAATGATAACCTGGGATGGGAAACGACTAAACAATTGGATTTAGGTGTTGATTTCGGCTTCCTTAATAACCGTATTAATTTTACATACGATTATTACAACAAGCGTACAACCGAATTGCTTTACAATCTGCCTATTCCTCAGGAGTCCGGATTCTCCAGTTTTACGGGTAATGTCGGTGAATTAAAATTCTGGGGACATGAATTTTCTCTGGATACAAAAAACCTCGTAGGCGAATTTAAATGGAATACGAATTTCAATATTGCATTCAGCGATAATAAAGTATTGTCTTTATCCGGAAACAGCGATCAGATCGTTGCTTATGCAGAACGTGTTTCTACAATTACAAAAGTAGGAGGTCGGATCGGACAGTTCTACGGGCCTATCCAGTTAGGTGTTTACGTCGATCAGCATGATTTCGATAATTCACCCAAGATGGTAGACTCGCAGGTGGGTACGATTAAATTTAAGGATATCAATGGGGATGGCCAGATTACATGGTCGGATGTCGATGGTGATAAAACGGAGATAGGAAACCCGTTCCCGAAATTTGTTTTCGGTTTCACCAATAATTTCTCTTATAAGAATTTTGATTTATCTATCGTGACATCCGGTACTTATGGTAATAAGGTTTGGGCGAATGAAGAAGGTATTGCGAATCTGGATGGTGTATTCAATGTATTGAAAGAGATTAAAGACAGATGGCGTTCTCCTGAAAATCCCGGAGCCGGGAAATATGGTAAAACAACAGGATCGACCGAACCTGACCGTTTGAACCATTCCAGAAGTGTATACAATGGTAGCCATTTAACAATCAACAATGTGACATTAGGCTATAATATACCTTGTGCGGGGATTAAAGGTATAAGTAATCTGAGAGTATATGGCAGTATCCAGAACCTGTATACATTTACAAAATATCCTTACGGAAACCCGGAAGCCGGTGTGGATCAAAACGGAAATGCGCCAAGTGCTTTGCTGCAAGGTATTGACTTCTCTACTTATCCCGTTCCCCGTACATTTACATTGGGTATAAGCTTAACGATCGATTGATAAATTATAAACGAATAAGTCTATTTTGTTATGAAAATATGTAAGTATATAACGTTTCTGGGAATTACTTTCTTACTAAGTAGTTGTACGAATGATTTTCTGGACATACCGTCGGAAACGACACTAAGCTCTGCTATCTATTATAAAAGTCAGAGTGACTTTGAACAGGCGATTAATGGTGCTTATGCTCCATTACGTGGGATGTATAGCGGAAATGAAGGGGCATGGGCTATGGGTGAGCTACGGTCTGATAATACGACCTATAAGTTTAATCCGAATGACCGTGGAACGACCCAGGCTGAATATATAAAGGATTTTATCGAACAGGCAGATAATAGAGTCCCTTTAAATAAATGGGCATCCAACTATTCGGTAATTTCCCGGGTAAATCATTTATTGGAACCGATCGATGGCATTGAGTTCGACGAAAGTGCAAAAAATAATATTAAAGGTCAGGCTTATTTCTTACGGGCTTTTGCTTACTTAGACCTGGTTCAGTATTTTGGTAGCGTGCCTTTGCATCTGACGCCGGTAAAGACTTTGGAAGAGACATCGTTACCTTTGTCTTCAGTGGAAGATGTTTATAACCAGATTATTTCGGATGCTCAACAAGCTGCAAATTTATTACCAGATAAAGCAAGTCAGGAAGGAGGACGTGCAACATCGGGAGCTGCTAAAATGCTGTTGGGAAATGTGTATATTAATTTGAAGAAATGGTCGGAAGCTGAAGCGATATTGAAAGAAGTGACCGGATATGAGCTTTTGTCGGATTATCATCAGGTTTATGAAACCTCCAATAAGAATCATAAAGAATCTATATTTGAGATTCAGTATAAGGAGGGAACGGAAGGTTATGCCAGCTTCTTTTTCTATACATTCTTGCCTCAACCTATCTCGGCAGAAGAAATTACAGCGATTACTGGTATAGCGGAATCCGCTCGTACGGTCGAAGGGTATAATATTCCGACACCGGATATTATCGCAGCTTATGAACCGGGTGATTTAAGAAAGGATGCATCTGTCGGTACGCTGATTGCTAATGGCGAGCCGTACCCTTATATTAAGAAATATTGCCATGCACATGCTTTATCTGGTAACACCAATGATAACTGGCCTGTATATCGTTATGCTGAAACACTGTTGTTTTTAGCTGAAGCGGCAAATGAACAGAATAAGACAGGTGAAGCATTGAATTATTTGAATCAGGTGAGACAACGTGCCGGCCTGGTAGATTGTACGGCATCCGGACAGAGTGCAATTCGTGAAGCTATTTTAAAAGAAAGACGTGTGGAGCTGGCTTTTGAAAATAAAAGATGGCTGGATTTGGTTCGCAGTGGTAATGCTGAGTCTGTGATGAAGGCTTATGGCCAACGTGTGAAAGCGAATCCTCAGGCTTATTATTTCCCGCAAGGTTATACGGTTTCTCCCGCAGCATATACTAATATTCCATTGCTATATGCTTTGCCTGCTGCAGAAGCTGCCTTAAGTCCTTATTTTTAAATAAGATCAAAGCTCTTTATCAGGTGTCAGATACCTGATAAAGAGCTTGCTAATTAATAAAGTGAACCATGAAAAGATATTTAAATATAATAGTTTTTGCATTATTGGCTATGTCCTGTTCCGGATCTAAAGTCAATAATTCAAAACTGGAATCAGAGTTTCTCTCTCCTCCTGAAAGTGTCCAGACAAGTGTGTATTGGTATTGGATGTGTGGCAATATATCCAAGGAAGGAGTTATAAAAGACTTGGAAGAAATGAAGCGTGTCGGCATTAACCGGGCGTTTATCGGACATAATTATTTTGATCCTTATGAAGGCGGACGAAATGTCCGGCTGATGAGTGACGAGTGGTGGGATATTTTGCATACGGCTTTGAAGAAGGCGGCAGAATTAAATATTGAAATAGGTCTGTTTAATTCTCCGGGATGGACACAGGCTGGCGGCCCCTGGATAAAACCAAGTGAGTCGATGCGTTATTTGACACATTCGGATCTGACAGTGAAAGGGCCACAGAAAGTGGTTGTTAAACTGGAGAAACCGAAAGCTGATTTTCAGGATGTGAAAGTGATCGCTTATCCATCGTCGGCGTCAAAGCAGATGGTTTTGAACTTATCTAATGCCCAGATATCTATTTCACCGACATTAAAACAAGTGGAAAAGATGTTTGACGGCGATCGTTTATCTGATGTGCGTCTTCCGCAGAATGTAGATTATAGTATCGATATAAAGACTCGGAAAGAGTTTACTGCTCGTAGTCTGACAATTTATCCTTCGCATTCGAATATTAATGCAACGATCGAATTACAGGCAAAAGAAGGAAATGTTTATCGTACGCTTTCCAGTTTTGTTATTGACTGGCATCATCTGGCCGTTATCGTCGGTTTTCAACCATTTGCCCCGATTGTTATGACGCTTGACGAAACGACTGCAAATGAGTTTCGTTTGTTGGTAAAGAACAGCCACCAGGAAGGAGGCATTGCGGAAGTAGAACTATCTTCTGTTCCCCGGATCGAGAATTATGCTGCAAAAACATTTGCTAAAATGTTCCAGGATCCTCTTCCTCAGTGGGATTATTATATGTGGCGTGACCAGCCTGAGATTTCAGATACCTCATTGAATATTGATCCTAAAGATGTTTTGGACATTTCTGCTTGTATGACAGCAGACGGAACATTGACATGGGAAGTACCTGAAGGAGAGTGGACGGTGTCGAGAACCGGAATGACTTCGACGACAGTCACCAACAATCCGGCCGGCCCGGATGGAACAGGCCTGGAAGTAGATAAGATTAATAAAAAGCATGTGGCCAGCCATTTTGATGCATTTATCGGGAAGATATTAAAACGTATTCCGGCTGAAGACCGCAAGACCTTTAAAGTCGTAGTGCAGGATAGTTATGAGTCCGGAGGTCAGAACTTTACGGATGGTTTCCTGGAAAGTTTTAAAGAACGTTACGGGTATGATGCACTGCCGTTCATACCGGCTTACTTTGGTCAGGTAGTTGGTAGCCAGTCCCAATCAGATAAGTTTTTATGGGATATGAGACGTCTGGTAGCTGATAAGATTGCTTATGAATATGTTGGAGGTTTCAGGGAACTTTCCCATCAGCACGGTCTGAGAACCTGGCTTGAAAACTATGGACATTGGGGATTTCCTGCGGAGTTTCTGATGTATGGCGGACAATCTGATGAAGTAGGAGGTGAGTATTGGTTACCTAATGTGGTTCCTTCCTGGGAGAATAATCTGGGAAATATTGAGAATCGTGCCGCTTCATCTTGTGCACATATTTATGGCAAGAACTTGGTCTCTGCCGAATCAAATACCAGTGGTGGCCCCGCTTTCTCGCGTGTACCCGCTGATGCAAAACAACGTACTGATAAATATTTTTCGGAAGGAATAAATAATACCTTATTGCATGTATTTATTCAGCAACCGGATTCTGATCGATATCCGGGGACAAATGCGTGGTTTGGTACTGAATTTTATCGGACAAACACTTGGTATTCTCACATTGATCTATTTATCGATTATGTCAAGCGTTGTAATTACATGCTTCGACAAGGGCTTAATATAGCGGATGTCGCTTATTTTATAGGTGAAGATGTTCCTAAGATGACAGGTATTCAGGATCCGGCTCTGCCCGTTGGGTATCAGTTCGATTATATCAATGCGGAAGTTTTGCTGCGTGATGCACAAGTGAAAGACGGTTTGATTACATTACCGCATGGAACGGCTTATCGTGTATTGGTTTTGCCCCGTATAAATACGATGCGTCCGGAAGTCCTGAATAAAATCAAACAATTGGTTATGGATGGAGCAATTGTTTTAGGTACGCCTCCGACGCATTCACCCAGTCTTCAGAATCAACCTCAGGCAGATGAGCAGGTAAAGGCGATGGCTATGGAGTTGTGGAAAGATGTCGACGGTAAAAATTCTACTTCGGCAAAAGTAGGAAAAGGTATGCTCTTTAACGGAGTAGGATTGGAAGAGGTTTTCTCAAAGATCGGATGTACAGAGGACTGTAAAATACCAGCAGGTGTACCTTTCCTTTTCGGACATCGTAAAATAGATAATACGGAAATCTATTTTATCTCCAATCAAAGTGAGTCTACACAAAAGGCTGCTCTTAAATTCCGGGTAAAAGGTTTGCGCCCTGAATTATTTGATCCTATAACAGGAAATATACGTGATCTGACCGAGTTTACTTCAGATGCAACAGGTACGACTGTGCCAGTTACATTACATGGATATGAAAGCGGTTTTATAGTATTCCGTGAGAAAGGTAACCCAACTCCCAGAACAAAGAATTTCCCTGATCCTGTAACATTCTCTGAACTGAAAGGTGGATGGGATATCACGTTCAATGGCAAATTATCCAATCCGGCTCCGATACGTCTGGAAGAACTTCAGGATTTATCAAAGTCAGCCAATGACAGTATCAAATATTTCTCCGGGAATATGCTTTATACGACTACTTTCAATTTTGACTGTCCTTTATCCAAAGGCGAAAAAGTTTATCTGGATCTTGGCGAAGTTAACAAATTGGCAAAAGTATGGATTAACGAACAATATGTGGGTGGAGCATGGACAATGCCGTATAGTGTGGATATATCTTCTGCGTTGAAACAGGGAAAGAATACACTTCGTATTGATGTGGTCAATACTTGGGTCAACCGTATGATAGGTGATAAGAACTTGCCGAAAGAACAACGGGAAACATGGGCTGGAATAAACGATTATCAACCTGATTCTCCTTTACAGAAAACGGGACTGATCGGGCCAGTGAAACTTGAAATAATAAAGTTCTAGTTGTTTAGATGTTACTTAGTTAATTAAAAAGGAAAGAAACTCGTTTTTACTGTTTCTTTCCTTTTTATATTTTAATAAATTTCTTTTGCCACCTTATAAACGCTATCCGTAGCCATCATAGTGTAAAAATGCAAGCTCGGAACGCCATGAGCGACCAAGTCTTTGCATTGCTGGATACACCATTCCACACCGACTGCTTTTACCTCGTCATCATTTTTACATTTGCGAAGTTCGGTTGCAAACGGTTCGGGTATGTCGGAGCGGAATATCTTCGGTAATACCGTCAATTGGTTTTTGAATACGACCGGCTTAATACCCGGAATGATCGGTACGGTGATACCTTCCGCACGGCAACGGTCTACAAATGAATAATATTTTTCGTTATCGAAGAACATTTGGGTAACCAGGTAATCAGCTCCGTTTTTTACTTTCTCTTTCAGGTAGAAGATATCGGAATCCATGTTCGGAGCCTCTTCGTGCTTTTCCGGATAACAAGCCATTCCGTAAGAGAACGGCGTTTCATTGGCTTCAAAAGTTGATCCGTCCACTGCTATTCCTTTATTGAAATTGTTAACTTGCTCCTGTAAGTCTGTGGCATGTTCGTGATACATTTCTGTATTTTGTCCGGCTTCCAATGTCTTTACATCTCCACGAAGTAAAAGCAGGTCGTAAACACCCAGAAAGTTAAGGTCGATCAGCGCATATTCCGTTTCATCTTTTGTAAACCCCTTACATATAATATGCGGTACAGCCGGAATGCCATACTTATTCTGGATAGCGGAAGCAATGGCAACCGATCCCGGACGTTTCCGGATATTTACCTTCTGGAAACTACCATCGGGAAGTGTCTTATAGATGTATTCGCTGTGATGGGAGGTTATATTAATGTATTTAGGATCGAACTCTTTCAATTTATCAATCACATTGTACACTTTCTGTATGCTGTTCCCTTTCAGGGGCGGAAGTATTTCAAATGAGAAAGCAGTCGCTTTACTGCCGTTTATCAAATCAATGACTTTCATATTTTAATTATTTTTGCTGCAAAAGTAACAATTATCATCCGAAATAGCTTACTTTTGCGTTCATAATCTAATTACGACAAGATATGGAAAATATTAATTGGTCTGATCTGGCATTCGGTTATATGAAGACAGACTACAATGTACGGTGTTACTATCGTGATGGTAAATGGGGTGAGTTGGAAGTAAGTTCTTCTGAGATCATCAATATTCATATGGCAGCAACTTGTCTGCATTACGGACAAGAATCGTTTGAAGGTCTGAAGGCTTTCAGAGGGAAAGACGGAAAGATCCGCGTGTTCCGTATGGATGAAAACGGCAAGCGTATGCAGGCTTCCAGCCGTGGTATCAAGATGGCCGAACTTCCTCTTGAAAGATTTGAAGAAGCTGTTCGCAAGGTCGTAAAACTGAATGAACGTTTTGTTCCGCCTTACGAAAGCGGTGCAGCTCTTTATATCCGTCCGTTGATGATCGGTCTGGGTGCACAAGTTGGTGTTAAGCCGGCTCCCGAATATATGTTCATGATCTTTGTAACTCCGGTAGGCCCTTATTTCAAAGGAGGCTTCCAGCCGTCAAAGGTTTGTATCATGCGCGAATATGACCGTGCAGCACCTCAGGGAACCGGTACGATCAAAGTGGGTGGTAACTATGCAGCCAGTCTCGTTGCCGGTGAAAAAGCAAAAGAACAGGGATATGCAGCTGTTTTGTATTTAGATCCGAAAGAAAAGAAATATCTGGACGAATGTGGCCCGGCTAACTTCTTCGGTATTCGTGGAAACAGTTACATCACTCCGCAATCCCATTCAATCCTGCCTTCTATTACAAACAAGAGCTTGCAGCAGTTGGCTGAAGATATGGGGCTGACGGTTGAGCGTCGTCCTGTTCCGGTGGAAGAGATCGCTACTTTTGATGAAGCGGCAGAATGCGGTACAGCAGCTGTAATCGCTCCAATCTCACAGATCGATGATTTGGATATCAATAAATCGTATGTGATAGCCAAAGACGGTAAACCCGGATCTGTTTGCGAGAAATTGTATAACAAATTGCGTGGTATCCAATACGGTGACGAACCTGATACATACGGTTGGGTCAGCATTATTGATTAATCAGATATAAGGAACGTTGACAGTTAACGGCTGCAAACGAAATAAAACCGTTAACTGCCAACTCCAATTTCTCAAACGTCAATACGCTTTGCCAACTTTGGATTGTCAACTGAAAATAAAATTGCTATGTCGGTATTGCAAAGTTGAGGATAATTTCTATCTTTGTGGCCTATATAGTAAGACAGTGAGGTGGAAGCATTCTTTAAAACACATAAATACCTTGTAGAACATTTGCATGCGCCGGTGCGCAGAGGGCTGATGGATGAGATTAACTGGGGCGACCGGTTGATCGGAATCAAAGGTTCCCGCGGAGTGGGTAAAACCACTTTTTTACTGGATTATGCCCGCGAATACTTTGGTGCTGATAATAAAGAGTGCCTGTATATAAATCTGAATCATTTTTATTTTACGGAACGTACGTTAGTCGATTTTGCTGCTGAATTCAGAGCAAAAGGAGGGAAGGTTCTGTTGATTGACCAGGTGTTCAAATATTCCGGATGGTCAAAGGAATTACGCTATTGTTATGATAATTTTGAAGATCTGAAGATCATCTTTTCCGGTTCGTCCGTTATGCGGTTGAAAGAGGAAAATCCTGATCTGTCGGGTAAAGTCGTTTCATACAATCTGCGTGGTTTTTCATTCCGTGAGTTTCTGAATCTGATGTCCGGAAATAGTTTTCCTGCCTATACGTTTGATGAAGTGATTGAGAACCACCAGGAGATTGCGAAAGGTATTTGTTCGGTTGCAAAACCAATGGCTTATTTTCAGGATTACCTGCATCATGGTTTTTATCCTTTCTTTCTGGAGAAACGGAATTTTTCCGAGAACCTGTTGAAGACAATGAATATGATGCTGGAGGTGGATGTCCTTTACATTAAGCAAATCGAACAGAGCTATCTTCCGAAACTCCGTAAATTACTGTATCTGCTGGCTATCAGCGCACCTTGTACGCCTAATGTCAGCCAGTTGAGTAAAGATATTGAAACATCACGGGCGACAGTGATGAATTACATTAAATATCTGACCGATGCCCGTTTGATGAATATGCTGTATCCGGTAGGCGAATCGTTTCCGAAAAAACCATCTACCGTATATATGTATAATTCGAATCTGATGTACCCCATTCGCCCTATGGAGGTAAATGTGCAAGCGGTGCGCGAATCTTTTTTCTATAACCAGCTTTTGAAAGACAATAAACTGAACGAAGGAATAAAGAACGCACACTTTCTGGTTAATGAAAAGTATAATTTCAGGATAGAGGAAAGTATGAAAGTGAAAAACAATCCCGATTTATACTACGCTGTAGACAAGGTTGAAGTAGGTGATGGCAACATGATCCCGCTTTGGCTTTTTGGCTTTTTATACTAAGAAATTATTTTTAAATACTAATAGTAAGAGTCTATGACAAAACAGAAGAAATTTTTGACCTGTGATGGTAATCAGGCTGCTGCTCATATTTCATATATGTTCAGCGAAGTAGCCGCTATTTACCCCATCACTCCGTCGTCTACTATGGCAGAATATGTAGACGAATGGGCTGCCGCCGGACGTAAAAACATTTTCGGTGAAACAGTTTTGGTACAGGAAATGCAATCAGAAGGTGGTGCTGCGGGTGCAGTTCACGGATCTTTGCAGGCCGGTGCCCTGACTTCAACTTACACAGCTTCTCAGGGATTGTTGCTGATGATCCCTAACATGTACAAGATTGCCGGTGAGTTGCTTCCTTGCGTATTCCATGTATCTGCCCGTACACTGGCATCTCATGCTTTGTGTATCTTCGGTGATCATCAGGATGTTATGTCTGCCCGTCAGACAGGTTTCGCAATGTTGGCAGAAGGTTCTGTTCAGGAAGTTATGGACTTGTCCGGTGTGGCTCACCTGGCTACTATCAAGTCTCGCGTTCCTTTCGTGAACTTCTTCGACGGTTTCCGTACATCACACGAAATCCAGAAGATCGAAGCATTGGAAAATGACGATCTGGCTCCGCTGATCGACCAGAAAGCGCTGGCTGAATTCCGTGCACGTGCATTGAATCCGGAAAAACCGGAAGCTCGTGGTATGGCTGAAAACCCGGATCACTTCTTCCAGCACAGAGAATCTTCTAACAAATACTATGATGCAGTGCCTGCTATCGTAGAAGAATATATGAACGAAATCTCCAAGATCACAGGCCGTAAGTATGGTTTGTTCGATTATTACGGAGCAGAAGATGCAGAACGCGTAATTATTGCAATGGGTTCTGTAACGGAAGCAGCCCGTGAAGCAATCGACTACCTGACAGCTCAGGGTGAAAAGGTTGGTTTGGTTTCTGTTCACTTGTATCGTCCGTTCTCTGCAAAGCACTTCCTGGCTGCTGTTCCTAAGACTGCAAAACGTATCGCAGTTCTTGACAGAACAAAAGAACCGGGTGCAACAGGCGAACCGTTGTATCTGGATGTTAAAGACTGCTACTACGGAACGGAAAATGCTCCGGTTATCGTAGGTGGCCGTTATGGTTTGGGTTCTAAGGATACTACTCCTGCTCAGATCCTTTCAGTTTACGAAAACCTGGCATTACCGATGCCGAAGAACCAGTTCACACTGGGTATCGTAGACGATGTTACATTCACTTCTCTGCCTCAGAAAGAAGAAATCGCTTTGGGTGGCGAAGGTATGTTCGAAGCTAAGTTCTACGGATTAGGTGCTGACGGTACGGTTGGTGCTAACAAGAACTCTGTAAAGATCATCGGTGACAACACAAACAAATATTGCCAGGCATATTTTTCTTACGACTCTAAGAAGTCTGGTGGTTTCACTTGTTCTCACCTGCGTTTCGGTGATCATCCGATCCGTTCTACTTATTTGGTAAATACTCCGAATTTCGTTGCTTGCCACGTTCAGGCTTACCTGCGTATGTACGACGTAACCCGCGGTTTGCGTGAAAACGGTACATTCCTGCTGAACACTGTATGGAACGGTGAAGAGTTGGCTAAACACCTGCCGAACAAAGTAAAACGTTATTTCGCTCAGAAAAATATTACAGTTTACTATATTAATGCAACACAGATTGCATTGGAAATTGGTTTGGGCAACCGTACTAATACTATCCTTCAGTCTGCATTCTTCCGTATTACAGGTGTAATTCCTGTAGACCTGGCTATTGAACAGATGAAGAAATTCATCGTAAAGTCTTACGGTAAGAAAGGTGAAGATGTAGTTAATAAGAACTATGCAGCCGTTGATCGCGGTGGTGAATATACTCAACTGACAATTGATCCGAGCTGGGCTAACCTGCCGGATGATGAGGCTGTAGCAAACAACGATCCTGCTTTCATCAATGAAGTAGTTCGTCCTATCAATGCTCAGGATGGCGACCTGTTGAAGGTTTCTGCATTCGAAGGCATTGAAGACGGTACATGGCATCAGGGAACTGCCAAATACGAAAAACGTGGTGTAGCTGCCTTCGTTCCTGTTTGGGAAGCAGACAACTGTATCCAGTGTAACAAGTGTGCTTATGTTTGTCCTCACGCTTCTATCCGTCCGTTCGTATTGGATACGACAGAACAGGCTAGTGCTCCTTTCAGCGACTCATTGAAAGCTACAGGAAAGCAGTTTGACGGAATGCAGTTCCGTATTCAGGTAGACGTTCTCGACTGTCTGGGTTGTGGTAACTGTGCCGATGTTTGTCCGGGTAATCCGAAGAAGGGTGGTAAAGCACTGAAGATGGCTGCTCTGGAAACTCAGTTGGCTGAAGCTCCTAAGTGGGACTATTGCGTTGAAAAGGTTTCAAGCAAACAACACTTGGTAGACGTTAAAGCTAACGTGAAGAATTCTCAGTTCGCTACTCCGTTGTTTGAGTTCTCAGGTGCTTGCTCCGGTTGTGGTGAAACTCCGTATGTGAAGTTGGTAACTCAGTTGTTCGGTGACCGTGAAATGGTAGCTAACGCAACAGGTTGTTCTTCTATCTATTCCGGTTCAGTACCTTCAACTCCGTATACTACAAACGATAAGGGACAGGGTCCTGCTTGGGCTAACTCATTGTTTGAAGACTTCTGCGAATTCGGTTTGGGTATGGAATTGGCTAACGAAAAGATGCGTGCCCGCCTGACAAATGCGATGAACGCAATTATCGCAGCCGACAACGCACCTGCTGAAGCTAAGGAAGTACTTAAAGCTTGGGTTGAAAACCAGAACGATGCCGACAAGACAAAAGAACTGGCTCCTCAGGTATTGGCTATTGCTGAAGAAGGTATCACTCACGGCTGTCCGCTCAGCGCACAGATCAAGGAACTTTCTCACTTCCTGGTGAAACGTTCACAGTGGATCATCGGTGGTGACGGTGCTTCTTATGATATCGGTTACGGTGGTTTGGATCATGTGATCGCTTCCGGTAAGAATGTTAACATTCTGGTTCTGGATACTGAAGTGTATTCAAATACAGGAGGTCAGTCTTCTAAGGCTACTCCGGTAGGTGCAATCGCTAAGTTTGCTGCTTCAGGTAAGAGAATCCGTAAAAAAGACCTGGGTCTGATGGCTACTACTTACGGTTACGTATATGTGGCTCAGATCGCAATGGGTGCTGACCAGGCTCAGACATTGAAGGCTATCCGTGAAGCTGAAGCTTATGACGGTCCTTCATTGATCATCGCTTACTCACCCTGTATCAACCACGGTTTGAGAAAAGGTATGGGTAAGAGCCAGCAGGAAGAAGCGGATGCAGTTGCATGTGGTTACTGGCACCTGTGGCGTTACAACCCGGCATTGGAAGAAGAAGGAAAGAATCCGTTCACTTTGGATAGCAAAGAACCGGATTGGGCTAAATTCCAGGACTTCCTGAAAGGTGAGGTTCGTTTCTCTTCTCTGGCTAAACAGTTCCCGGCTGAAGCTGACGAATTGTTCAAAGCTGCCGAAAGCAACGCTAAGTGGAGACTTAATAACTACAAGCGTCTGGCTAAACAGCAGTGGGGTGTTGAAGAAGAAGCATAATGGTTTGATATGCAATATAGGGTAGAGAAAAACTTTACCCTTATAAAATAAAAGCGGAGATTCTACTCGGATCTCCGCTTTTTCATTCTTAATCTATTTCCTCTAAAACTGAAGCTGTGCGTTTAGAAATGGAAATTGTGCCTGATGCCAATATGGATAGATAGAAGTAACCTGACTCACATCATCCAGGCGCTTTATCTGCTCCGGTGTTAAATTCCATCCGACAGCTTCCAGGTTTTGTTTTAATTGCTCTTCCGTACTTGCTCCGATAATAAGGCTGGAAACGGTCGGGCGTTGCAATAACCAGTTTAATGCACATTGTGCTATACTATGTCCTGTCTCTGCTGCCACCTCTTCCAATACATCCATTATATTATACAGACGTTCGTATGAAGTCGCTTCATCCGGGATCGGGCTTCCGCCACGTGCTACACGTCCATCCGCAGGAATAGGATTGTTACGTCTGTATTTACCTCCCAAACGGCCTGCTGATAATGGACTCCAGATGATAGAACCTACTTTCTGGTCGATACCGAGCGGCATCAATTCCCATTCATATTCCCTGTTAAGCAAAGAATAATGAACCTGGTGCGCCACATAACGACTCCAGCCATACCGTTCGGAAACAGATAATGCTTTCATCAGATGCCAGCCGGAGAAATTGGAACAGGCGATATATCGTACCTTACCCGCTGTGATTAAGTCGTCCAAAGCACGGAGTGTTTCTTCTACAGGCGTGTTTGCATCAAATCCATGCATGTGATATATATCGATATGATCGGTATTCAGTCTTTTCAGACTAGCCTCGCAAGCATTGATCAAGTGGAAGCGGGAAGAGCCCATTGCATTGCGGCTTTCCGGATTCAGATTGAATGTAGCTTTTGTCGAAATAAGTAGTTTATTCCGAAGTCCTTCCATTGCTTTTCCTAAGATTTCTTCTGATAATCCGCCGGAATAAACGTCTGCCGTATCAAATAAGTTTACACCGGCATCCAGGCACATGTTTATCATTCGTCTGGCTTCCTCTACCTGGGTATGTCCCCATCCTTCGAAACCATTTGTCCCTCCAAAAGTAGCAGTACCTAAACAGAGTACGGGAACATACAGTCCCGAACCACCTAATTGTCTATATTCCATAACTCACCTATTAAATTGTTATTAAGATAGCATCTACAAATGTATATAAAAATTGCATGTGTTTATTTATTCTTATCTTTGTATCAAATTTAGGTTATAAGAAAAGTATGATTAAGGCAGTTTTTTTCGATATCGACGGAACATTGGTCAGTTTTAAAACGCACGAAGTCCCCCAATCCACCATTGAAGCATTGGATCTCTTACGGAAGAAAGGTATTAAAGTCTTTATTGCTACAGGGCGCCATTACACCTCCATTAATAATCTGGGCGATTTAAAGTTTGACGGATATGTGACTTTAAATGGCGGTTATTGTTTCGCAGGGGAAGATAAAGTGATCTATAAACACAGTATTCCTGATAGGGATATCGAGGCCCTGATCCGTTATATGGAAACCGAAGAGTCTTTCCCTTGTGCTTTCGTACAGGAAAAGGAAATCTTTATGAATTATAAAGATGAAACGGTGGAGGAGATATTCAATATGCTTAATTTTCCGGAGCCGCCTATCCGTCCTATGGATGAAATACGTGGGAAGACGGCTTATCAGCTGGTTTCCTTTTTTACAGCCGAACAGGAAAAAAAGATTATGACCATACTGTCCAATTGTGAATCCACCCGCTGGAATCCTTTATTTACAGATGTAGTACCCGCCGGAAGCAGCAAGCGGGTAGGGATTGATAAAATGCTGGAATACTTCAGAATACCATTGAATGAATGTATGGCTTTTGGTGATGGGGGCAACGATGTAGCTATGCTTCAACATGCCGGGATTGGGGTCGCTATGGGAAATGCGGAAGACGATGTGAAGCAGTATGCGGATTATATCACGGATTCTGTTGATGAAGATGGAATTTTCAAAGCCTTGAAACATTTGAACATTATTTGATCAGCTTTGTTATAACTATAAAAGCAAGCTCATGATTGACGAATTACTAGTATTTAATAAAGAGTTCGTAAAGAACAAAGGATATGAGAAGTTTATAACGAATAAGTATCCGGACAAGAAAATTGCCATTGTATCCTGTATGGATACTCGTCTGACAGAGTTACTTCCTGCCGCGTTAGGTATTAAGAATGGCGATGTGAAAGTTATCAAAAATGCAGGTGCAGTGATCTCGCATCCGTTTGGTAGTGTAATCCGAAGTTTGTTGGTTGCCATTTATGATCTGGGGGTAACCGAGATTATGATCATCGGACATTCGGATTGCGGTGCACAGCATATGGATAGCGAAGAGATGATTGAGGCAATGAAGAAACGAGGTATTCCGGCAGATCGTATTGATATGATACGTTACTGCGGAGTCGATTTTAAAGAGTGGTTGCATGGTTTTGATTCGTCAGAAGGTTCTGTAAGGAATACCGTAAACCAAGTTTGTAACCATCCGTTGATTCCGTCCGATGTTAGTGTCCGGGGCTTCGTAATCAACTCGGTTACAGGTGAATTGACAGCTGTTTAGTAGGCTGTTTATCTTATAAAAAAACTATTTCTATAGATTAAATAAATATAAACATAGAAATATTTTATATGTTTTATAGCATAGTTTTAAAGAAAGTGCTTATCTTTGCACTGTAAACAAAAAGAAGAGACGAGAGTTTAGGTTAAATTATTAATGAGTCTTCCAAGCGTGGGAGACATAAAAATGTAAAGATTATGATGACAAGTAGAAATGAAGAAAATCTTCGTACTTTAGCGATGTTGCGTTATCAGGCTGATCGTTACCAGTCAATGAGAAATGGTACAATGAGTCAGCGAGTAAATGCTGAAATCCGCCGCCTGTTGGAAGAAATGGGCGCTAACGCAAAAAATTAAGTAAAAAGAAAGTATATTATTTTGATGTATTCTCTTCACCAGGGTCTTTTATAAAGACTGGTGAGAGATAATGGATGGGCATTCGACGCTGATAGAACAGCGAAGATTAGCCTTTTTTTATTTTCTATCCCTTACAAATCTTAGATTAATCTTTTATCTTTGTGACCGGAAGCTGAAACTAATTATTCCAATAATTTGTAAAACACAATCATACGATGAAGAGAACAGGATTATTTGTAGCATCCCTTATGCTATCTACTACCCTTTTGGCACAGTCGCCGGTCGAGAAAGGATTAGGCGTGATCAATAAAGAAAATGCAGAAGCTTATATCGGCTTTTTAGCCAGTGATGAACTGGAAGGACGTGAGGCTGGATTTCAGGGTGGCCGTATTGCTGCGGAGTATATTGTATCCAATTTGAAAACAATGGGTATCGCTCCTTTGAATGAATCTTATTATCAGCCTTTTGAGGCTTATAATAAAGAAAGGCAGAAGAGAGGTCGTTTCCAGGTTCATCCGGATTCGATTGCTCAATTGAAGCAAGGTGTACATCAGAAACTGTCGATGCGTAATATCCTGGGTAAGATAGAAGGTAAAAATCCGAATGAATTTGTTATTATCGGTGCCCATTACGATCATCTAGGATTCGATCCTATGTTGGAAGGCGATCAGATCTATAACGGAGCAGACGATAATGCATCGGGTGTATCTGCCGTACTTCAGGTAGCAAAAGCTTTTCTGGCTTCCGGTGAGCAACCGGAGCGTACTGTAATCTTTGCATTCTGGGATGGAGAAGAAAAGGGATTATTAGGATCTGAATATTTTGTACAAAACTGTTCTTTCCTGAAAGATATAAAAGGATATTTGAATTATGATATGATCGGTCGTAACTCGAATGAAGCAGTTCCTGAACAGGTTGACTATTTCTATACGGAAGCCAATAAGGCTTTCGGTGACTGGCTGAAGAATGACATCAAGAAATACAATCTGAATCTGAAACCGATCTATCATGCCTGGGATAAACCGGTAGGAGGGAGCGATAACGGAACATTTGCGAAACGCGATATACCAATTATCTGGTATCACACCAATGGCCATCCGGATTACCATATGCCGAGCGACCACGTAGAAAAGATCAATTGGAATAAGATTGTCGATATAACAAAAGCCTCTTTCCTGAATATGTGGAATCTGGCGAATGAGAAGAAGTATTAATTGATTATTTAACAAAGAGGTTATTCCTTATAAGCGAAATAACCTCTTTGTTTTTATTTTTAATCACAAATACTTGTAATGGGGGATTAGAATTTATGTAATGATCGCTTTCTGACTTAAAAGTTTTGGCAAATAATTATAAGTTTAGCAACTTGCCATGGATCATCAAAATTAATGGACTGGTCTTTCGCTAGTTGACGGATAGCTTTCCGGCGAGTGTCAGGATAGAGTTTTAAGAATGATTTAAGGTTACTGAAAGATACTTGCTGTCCATTCAAGATGATCCAGTATGTATTTTGAATATCTCTTTTATACACACTATTATCTGGATTGCTTAACCCTTTATTTAGCATCCAATCCATGTCTACTGAAGCTTGGCCTCCAGCTTGAGATACTACTCCCATCGCACTTCGTTTACCTTTATAGTAAAACCTCACTTTCCAATCAACCAGTAAAGTCTCCTCTCCAACCGAAATACACTCTAGAAAACGACACCCTTCATGAGCCGGAACAAATTTCCGATCTTGGATATAAAGAGTATCAACATTCGATGTGTTATACATCATTTGGTATTTATTGGCTGCCTTAAAATATAGCTCCTGTGTTTGGCAGTTGTAATTAAATTGAGTTACTATACAACGTTCATCAGTTAGCAAAATTTTCCCATTAGTAAACCGGTCAAACAAGAAAATATTCGTTGGAGTTTTTTTCGTCTCCTGCGCTCCCAAGACGAGAGGAAGACAGGACAAAAGAAAATTCACCGTCAAAAAGAAATACAAGACTTTCATCCTATAATGATTAGTCAAAACTTTTTACAGTGAAAGTAAACTGCAACGTTGAGCATAACGGAATATATGGATTGGGATAATTTCGATCTCCATATCCTAACTGATAAGGGATTATAGCTTCCACTCTTTCCCCTTTACGAATTTCCGGCAAAAGAGTAGCCAGGCCTTTAATCAGATTAGGGCTATCCAGATCTAAAGTCTGATCTATCGGATTACCATCTTTGTTACCTACAATAACCGTTTGGGAAACAGGGAGTATTCCCAACATGGAAACTTTTACATCAGAATCTATCTTAGGGAAAGAATCTATTTGGCTCGTTTCCAGTATACGATACAAAAGCGTATCATCATCCACAACCAATCGTTGATACAGTAATTGACCATCATCCTCTACATCTTCCTTTTTTTCCTGAAAATATTTCTGATTATCGGCAATCCATATTTTCTCCTCTTCCGTATGAGCCGGTATCGTCTTTTCATCGTCATCACTACAAGCCGGTAAGCCGACCATCATCACCATTATCCAACACAGGATCACATTAATTGATTTCATTATTACTTATTTTGTTAAGTTATACACTAGATTTATATAGTGAATAAAGGCTGTCGAAAAAGTTTCTCGACAGCCTTTGCGGTTATGTAGCATTAAGCTAATGTTTATTACAATGCATTACCATTATGGTTCTCAGCAGCAGTGGTACGGGTTGTCCACCATACCGGAGTATCATATGTATTCTTATGAGCTACTTTTGCAAAGTTTTCGCCATTGTTAGTCAACTCGCTGGACGGATAGAACATACGTTCTTGGAATACAACGTTAGGAGTAGCAACAAATGGCAGTTCACCATCAAAGTCTTTTACCAATCGACGAGCTTCATTGTAAATCTCATACGGATTCATGATGTTCATATGGCAGAACTTCTGGTCGAAAATGAATTTCAGTTTATCCTTTGTTGAAGCTAGACCTGCAAACTTGTTAGCTGCCAGTTCTTCATAATCAGCCAAATGATCTTCATCCAACTCCGGAGCTTTAGCCTTTGCCTGAACGTACAGAATACTCGGCAGAGAAGATTCGTTATAGCTCATTGTTTTATTAACATTGTAATAAAAACGAGTAGAAGCATCGATTGCTTTCTTGATACATTGTTTAACATCAATACTACCGAATTCACCCGGCCAACGTACAGCTGCTTCTACCAATAACAGGTTTGTTTCTGTTGATCCCATTACCGGAAACTTCATATCAAAATTGAAATAAGTACGACGATTGTACATTGCCGGAATACGTTCTGGATTCCATGTATTAGTAACCACATCATTAAAATTATACATGTCAGTCAATTCTTGTGTTGTATAATATTTAGGAAGTTCCGCTTCTGCTTCTTCTATAGTTAACGGCAAGCCTATATAACGTCCGTGGATATCTGGCTGGAACATAGCATACAAACGTGGATCAAAATCGTGACGAGTAATACCGTTTTCATCACCTGGTTGATATTCATAATTCATGATATCATTAATGATTGTAGCCGGTGCACCAGATTCGTATCCGCGTTCATCAACACCACGGAAGAAAGTCAATTCGAATGCATGCGTTTTATCCTGTTCTTCAAAACCTAGATCATGCGAATATTCGGTCAACATACGGTTTTCTGCAACCAACTCCTTGATCGTTGAAACGGCTACATCTGGTTTTGCATGACATAGACGCATTGCCATACGTAAACGCAAAGAATTAGCCATACGAATCCATTTGTCCAAATCACCGTTACACAGAAGATCTACAGATGAGAATTTCGACTTTTCTGCTTCTGTATGGAATTGATATGCACTTAAATCTTTTGCTGCACTTTTCAGAGTTTCCATGATACTCGTGTAAATCTCTTCCTGTGTATCATATTTAGGATAGAACAATTCCTGAAAAGCACCACCAGCTTCCGAATAAGGCATATCGTCGTACAAGTCTGTTGCACGCTGGAACGCATAAGACCGGATAATATCACTACAAAGCATATACACTTTGTTCTGTTCCTGTTCTTCTTCTGTCATGTCGGCATACAACAATTTCATACCACTGAGTTCCTTGCTGTAATTTGTACAAGTTTGTGTGAATATAAATTCGTTAAACGGAGTACCCGACCAGCCATCCCAAGGACGAACAATCGTATTGTTTTGGGTTCTGTCCAAATATAATGGACTGACACCTAATCCCAGCATCTTACCAAAACCTCTCATATAGTGATAAGTTGCACCATAATCGTATCGGAACAGGTGTCCTTTTGTCTGGGCAGAAGCAAACAGCAAGCTGAAATCAGCTTCCGTTAATTTATCCGGATTATAAAATTTTTCATCCAGTGTGTCACACGACACCATCGCTCCGGTTACGGCAACACCTAAAGCCAAGCTGGTTATATATTTTTTTATTGTATTCATATTCTGTTATCTAATTTAGAATGAAACATTAAGACCTAAACCAAAGCTGCGAACACCCGGGATGCTGGTAGCCTCTGTAAAGGAGTTAGTACCTTGCGTAGATTCCGGTGTTACATTCGGAATAGCCTTGTAGATGTAGCACAAGTTGTTAGCAAAGGCATTGATACGTGCACTTTGAATCTTGAACTTTGACAGGAAGCTTTTCGGTAAATTGTAGTTAAATGACAAGGAGCGTAAAGCTATATAATCACTTTTATAAATTTGATCTTCACTCAAATCCATACCACCCTGCCAATATAACTGACTATAGTATTGTTCAGCAGTGATCAGTTTTTCATTTGTCTTTCCATCACTAGTAACACCTGGAGTGATCACACCATCATGTAAGATGAACGGATAGAATGAATCTGCAGGAACGGCTGCCGAATGGCTATCTAACTTGATTCTCTCACCAGCTGTATTTACATAATATGGTAGACCGCCACGAGCTTCATCGCGATACTTCAATGATTCAACACCGGAACCGTTACCCAACAAATACATATTTGTCTGCGAAATCATGGTTGCACCGAACTGGAAGTCGAATACAGCGCTCAATGAAAAGTCTTTATATGAAAGACTCGTTGTAAGACCGCCGACTACATCCGGTGTAATCTTACCTACTTTGATCATCTGTGTTTTGTCAAAATCCCAAACACCGGTTCCTTGATTAACAATGCGATTACCATTTTCGTCACGCTGATACGGATAAATATAGATTTCACCGTATTCACCGTTAGGAATGCTTCGAACAGAGGCACCTGTAGCACCCCACATATCCAACTGGTTAATACCTTTACCCAACTTCTTTACTTTTGTTGAATAATTAGCCAAATTGAATCCCACTTCCCAAGTCCAGTCTCTAGTCATGATCGGCTTTGTATTCAGAGAAAATTCAATACCGCTCTGGGCGATATCACCCGCATTCATACGAACCTCTGTCAAACCGGAAGAAGAAGGCACTGTCAACTTCGTAATCTGGTCATAAGTATTATTATGGAAGAAAGAGAAATCTACACCGATACGATTGCCTGGTAAAAATGCACCCTCCAAACCGATTTCATATTCACGCTTACGTTCAGGTTTCAAGTTAGGAACCGGGAATCCTCCATTAGCAGAAGCAAAGTCTGCCGGTGGCAAATGATCCGGTAAAGACATGGTCGGTTGTCCGCCATAAGCTCCTAATGAAAAGTCTACGTTCCCATAATAACGGGGACCTGGACGACCTACGTCGGCCCAAGAAGCACGTACTTTACCGAAATTTAAACTCGGGATCTCAAATGCTTCTGTAAAAATCCATGACAAGCTGGCACCCGGATAGAAATAATGGTTATTTTCTGGAGGAAGGATAGAGGACCAGTCGTTACGAGCCTGGATTTCCAAATAAACCTGATTGGCATAGGCCAATTGAGCAGAAGCAAATACGCTCAACAGCAGGTCATTGCCACGAGAGCGACTGGAACGTGGTCCGAAATCTTCTCGGGTATTACTCAAAGAGAACCAGTTTTCAAGAGCGAATGTTTCCGCTACGTATTGTTCCTGATAATCTTCTTTATTATACTTTACAGCACCACCGACCATCGCTGACAAATCCCAGACTTCATTGAATGTCTGATTATAGTTGAAAGAAGACTGGCCGTACATAATCATGTTACGTTTGCTTGCAACCTGATACCAGCCTTGCTTATTCTCGTAAGACAAAGGTTTGCTGACATGCTGTTTAATCTCCTGATCTGCTACAGTCCAGTCAATACCACCCAGTGTATTCCAGGAGAACTTATCATTGAATTTGACATCAACGTTCAACGATTGAATCAAGTGATTACGGTCATAGTCATTTGAATTGCGCAACTGTGACCAATAATAACCAGCAATATAATTTGTGTAAGGAGCCATCTGTGTAACAGATTGGTTCATACTGAAATAATTGTAACCTTCATCTGTCAGATACGTGTCTTTGATCAAGTTGACATCCTGTTCGCGTGGAAAACCATACGTTGCAAAACTTTGCATGGCATACGGAGCATTATGATCTTTCGTATTTGAGAAGTTGGTGTTCATCTTCACCTTAATCCAGTCGTTTGCTTTCAGATCCGCAGCAAAACTGAATGAATGGGCTTTGTTGTCGGCACCATAAGAGATTGCATTGTAATCACGGTAGTTATACGATAAACGGAATGAACCTAAATCACCGCCATTACTCAATGCAAAATTCACATTAGTCTGACCACCTGTGCGGTACAAATCCCTTTGATTATTTTTCTGTGCAGAATAAGAACGATACTGTCCATCCCACCATAACAACTGGCGACCATCCAAGCGCGGACCGAAATTATATTGGGAACCTCTCCACAATGACTCAACTGGCTGTCCTGTATTCGGGTCAGTCATAGTATAGAAACCGTCTTTAGAGATTTCTTTCAAAGCAGCAGTACCAGCACTCGAACCAGTACCGAATTCATTCTGCAACTCAGGTAAGTATGCAGCTACATTCCAGGAATGGTTGATCCCGAAATCAATGCCTAAGCCTTTTTTACCACCGGTTTTAGTTGTAATCAACATAACACCGTTAGCACCTTCCGAACCGTATAGTACGGCAGCTTTAGCACCTTTTAGAATTTCGATGGAAGCAATATCTTCCGGATTGATGTCATTTAGACCTGTACCATGGTCACCACCGGTACGGCTATTACCAGACTGTCCGGTATTTTCATCATGAATAGGAATTCCATCCACAACAATCAACGGACGGGTAGAAGAGTCTTCGGTCAAAGAAATAGCATTACGAACCTTAATGTTCATACCACCGGAAGGACCTGAAGCAGTAGATTGCAACTGTAAACCAGATGTTTTACCATACAGAGCCTGCATAGCATTCATCGGCGTACCGGCTTCTGTTAGCTCTTCACCTTTTACACTACTTACAGAATAACCTAACGCTTTCTTTTCGCGTTTAATACCCAAAGCTGTTACAACGACCTCATCCAATTTTTGAGCGTCTTCAGCCATTTTTACTTTTAAATTCGGTTGACCTGTATATTTGATTTCTTGGGTGGAATACCCGATAAAAGAAATTTGAATAACGTCACCGCTTTTTACTCCTTCCAATGTGAAATTACCGTCCATGTCGGTAATCGATCCATTAGTTGTTCCTTTCACTACAACAGATGCTCCGGCTACAGGACCGAATTCATCTTCTACTGTTCCCGTCACTTTCCCGTTTTGCTGGGAAATGCTAGTACTTGGCATTGCAATAGCCGTATCCGCAAACACATACCCAGGGAATCCCAAAGTACCGGCTAATAGCAATAAGCCTACAGGCTTAAAGTTTTTCAACATAATTGATGGTTTTTATTGAACATAAAATAGACATTGCTTTGGCGAAACAATGGTCTTTCCTAATTCTCTTTGGATATAATTTTCAGCAATTATTTAGTACTAGGCATTTTTTTAGTTGGCGTTTAGCCATAGTTCTAAAAGAACTCTGTACATTTTATATCCGCGACAAATATATGAAATAATTATTACTCAGTGTTATTTTTTGTCAAAAAAATATCAGGCGATTTCGTTTTTAACACATTGGCTAACAATAATCAATCGATATTAAGTTAAATCAACGTTTGAATCTTAAAGGATATGTTAAATTGCCTTACATTATTTATTGTGTTTATTTTACTTCTACTTTTTTATTAACATCTCTAAAGCTTCTACTTTTAACTAGAATAACGCCCAAAAAGTACTTATCTCAATTCACTCGCTTTATTTGTTAAATACTATTTCATCAGCCGTTTAGATTTGGCATAAACGGCTAGTAATAAGTAGCATATGTATTTTTACACGATGGCGAATTAGCGTTTATAAACATAATATTTACTTAGAAAAATCCACCTTAGTTCTTTTAGAACTAAAAGCTATTAAAAACGCCATTTCACGTAGGCTTTAATCCTAAAGGGCTCTAAATTTAGTATCAAAATGAATTTAGAAGTGCTTATAACGCCAAAAATAACACTTCTTCAATTTTAAAACCATCAATTATGTTGAAAAACTTTAAACCAGTTAGCTTTATTTTGCTTGTTGGCGCATTGTGTTTACCGAAAGGCATGTATGCAGAATTAGTACCAGCCAAGCAAAGTACAAGTGTTTCCCAGCAAAACGGGAAGGTCACAGGTACAGTTGAAGATGATTTCGGCCCTGTTGCCGGAGCATCTGTCGTAGTGAAAGGAACAACCAATGGTAATATTACCGACATGGACGGTAATTTCACATTGGAAGGTGTAAAGAGCGGAGATATCATACAGATATCTTTTATCGGTTACACTACTCAAGAGATTAAGTACACAGGACAGCCTGCTATTCAGGTTAAACTAACAGAAGACACACAAAAGCTGGATGAAGTAGTTGTAACAGCTTTAGGTATGAAGCGTGAATCGAAAGCTTTAGGTTATGCTGTGACAGAATTAAAGGGGGATGACATTAAAGTAGCTAATACTATTAGTCCGGTAGCCTCTCTGCAAGGAAAAGTAGCCGGTGTTGAAATTTCCAATTCAGATGGTGGTATGTTTGGTTCTACTAAAATCCAAATTCGTGGTGCCTCTACATTGAGCGGAAACAACCAGCCAATCTATGTTGTTGACGGAATTATTCTTGATAACAATGTCAGTAACGGAGAAGAAGCCGGTAATAGTGGGGACGAAGGGATTATTAAAGACTATGGAAATGAATTGAAAAACTTGAACCCGGATGATTTTGAATCTATCTCCGTGTTGAAGGGTGCAGCTGCAACAGCCTTATATGGTTCTCGAGGATTGAATGGTGCGGTGGTTATCACAACTAAAAGTGGTAAAGCCGGTAAAGGGCTGGGTATTAATTTTTCTCAGACTCTCGGCATAGACTACGTTTATAAACAACCGGATTTACAGAATATATATGGTGACGGTGCGCCTGCCGGCTATGTAACTTATGGTGATAAAGATGCAAACGGTAACTATTATCAGTTTGATACCATGAATCAATTTTACAGGAATGCGAATGGGGGACATGCTTTCTTGCAACCTGGAAACTGGGCTGGTAATGCCTGGGGACCTCGTTTCGACGGTAGCCCTATTGAAGGCTATGATCATGAAATGACAACATACAGTCCTGTTAAAAATAATTATAAAGATGCATATAACTTAGGCTTCAATACCAATACCAATGTATCTATATCAGGAGGAAATGAAAAGACAACATTCTATACTTCTTTATCTTATAAATATGCAGATGGTACATTGCCGAATAACTCATTCCAGCGTCTGTCTGCTTTAGCAAAAGCCAGTCATAAGATCACGGATAAAATAACAGTTGAAGCATCTATGAGTTTCGCTAACTCAATGCCGAAGAACTCCCCTTATGCGATCGGCCAATATTTCACCTCTAATATTTATTCATTCGATGATGGCTTCGGACGTTCATACGATTCAGACTATTATCGTCATAAATATAAAGGAGATCATGGTGGTTCGGCCAGCAATTCTTATGGAGACAAATATGGTTCAACACCGGCTCATAATTTATGGTTTAAGCTTTATGAAAACAATTATACTCAGAAAGAGACAAGTGTGCGTCCGACATTGAACGTTAGTGTGGATTTGTTGGACTGGTTGAAGTTTAAAGCTGAAGGTAATATGAACTATTACTATAAACGGGCAGAAAACAAAGAACTGGGTACCGGCTACGCTAATGAGGGCGGTAAATATGCTATGGACCAGTACACTAAAGAGCAGACAAACCTGAATGCCACATTTACTGGTGATAAGACTTTCGGTGATTTCAATGTACATGGATTCTTGCGTGGTGAATATTATAACACAATGGAGCAAAGTATGTCTGAAAATACGGAGGGCGGACTGACCGTTCCCGGACAGTTCTTTATCGGAAATAGTAAGAACCTGGCCAATTTCAGTGGAGAGCTAAAAGGTACCAAAAGAATGATGTCTGTCGCATTTCAAATAGGCGGTAGCTGGAAAAACCAACTCTTCCTGGACATAACCGGACGTAACGACTGGTCTTCGGCTTTGGTTTACACGAACAAAACAGGTAATTACTCTTATTTCTATCCGTCAATTTCAGGTTCATGGCTACTTAATGAAACATTCCGTGATAAGTTACCGGAGTGGATCACATTTGCCAAGATCCGCGGATCTTGGGCACAGGTAGGTAATGATACAAGTCCTTATTACATCAACCAGGGCTATACATTAAATAAGTGGCAGTTCTCTAATAGTTATATTTATGGTTTGGGTATCCCAAATAAAGCGTTGGAGTTGAACTTAAAACCGGAACGCAAAAATGCATGGGAAATTGGTATCGATTGGCGCTTTCTGGATAGCCGTATCGGAATTGATGCAACCTATTATAAAGAAAATACTAAAAACCAGATCATGGAGATTGCCGTACCGTCTGTATCCGGTATCAATAGTGAGCTGATCAATGCCGGTAATATTGAAAATAAGGGTGTTGAAGTAGCGTTGAATACTATTCCTTTCAAAAACAAGGACTGGGAATGGAGTTTGAATTTTACCTATACTAAAAACAGTAATAAAATCCTAGAATTACATCCGGATGTCGCTGATTATATTACATTGACTAATGGTGGCGGTGACTATGCTAATATCAAATCGGTAGCTAAAGTAGGAAAAGAATATGGAACATTGGTTTCAAGTCAACTCCCTAAGATTGATGAAGCTACCGGCAAAGAAGTGTTGGCTTACGACAAAACAAGACGTTATGCTTATGCTTTACGTGACGGAGAAGAAAAGGAAATAGGTTCTATCGTTCCTAACTTCCTCGGATCGGTATCAACCGGTGTTACCTGGAAAAATCTTTCGATAAATATATCGATGGATATGCGTTTCGGTGGATATATTGCTTCTTACGGTAGCCGTTATGGTGATGCTGTGGGTACAACTAAAAATTCCTTGAATTATCGTGATGCTGAACATGGCGGTATTACATGGACAAGCAAATTCGACGGATTAACTTATACGGATGGTTATGTTCCGGATGGTATATTCCCTTCAGGAACAGCGATCGAACAGGCAGATGGTTCTGTTTATACAGTAGGAGGTAGTGGAGAAACTTACCAATCATTATATGAAAAAGGACTTATCGAGCCGACTCATGCTTCAACATGGACATTACAAAGAAATGGCTGGGGAAAAGGTGTAGTAAATGACAGCTGGGTTAAAAAACTGAACTATATCGCATTGCGTGAAGTAAGCATCTTCTACCGTATGCCTTCTAATATAGCAAGTAAGATCGGAGCAAAATCTCTTAGCCTCGGACTTACCGGACGTAACCTGGGATATTTGTTGAACACAATGCCTAACCATGAAAATCCGGAATCTGTACGTGGTACAAAGACTACAGAATTCCGTTGCCCGTCTTTCTCGGCATTCACAGCTAATTATATGTTCAATATAAATGCAAGTTTCTAATGCTGTCACATTAATTTAATAACAAGAAATATGAAATATACATCATTACTAACTGCAACATTGATCGGTGCAACATTGTTTACAACAAGTTGCATAGACGACTTTGCAGATATAAACACCAATCCAAGTACAGTGAGTAAAGGGGAACTTTCCTATTTGTTTGCTCAGGGAGTACACGATTTTGAACCGGCCGATTATACATTCTGGTTTTATAACGGTAAATACTATGCACAATTTATACAGGCATTCGTTCCCACAGGTGGTAATACGGAATTGTACAACCGTATGGATCAGACAGGAGGACAAGGAAGTCAGAATTATAGCGTGTTGAAGATTGCTCGCGAAATGGACAAGGTAATGAACGACTTAGGCCCGGAGGAAGCTGCAAAATATCAATACGTACGTACATTGCTGGATCCGTTGATCGTTTATCTGGGGATGTTCGATACGGATGGCTATGGAGATATGCCGTTCTCGGAAGCTTGTATGGCCCCCTACACAAGTCCGATGTTGTTAACACCGAAGTACGATACAGTACAAGAGATGTATACGAATTGGTTGGAGATGTTGAACAATACAATCAATATTTTGACAACAACTCCTACTGTGGCACAAACATTCCCCGGCAGTCAGGATATGGTGTATGCCGGAGATATCGCCAAGTGGGCTAAACTGGCTAACTCTTTGAAACTGAAAATTGCAGTTCGCCTGCTTTCACAGGATAAAGCCAAGGCGATAGCTATTGCTGAAGAGGTTGCCAAAAGTCCGGCTGGTGTATTAAGCGGAACAGATGATGACTTTATTTTTAACAAAGGAATCACAGACTATCATTTCAATTCGGGTAATACAGTGAGTTTTGGAGCTCCTAAAAAAGAGGTAGCAGACTTCCTTATTAAGAACGAAGACCCTCGCGTACGTTTCTTCTATACCAAGAATCACTTCAACTCAAAAGTAGTACAAGCTTTCTATGATGCAGGAAAAGATGTTCCGGCTTACATCGAAGCAAATGTAAACTCTGAAATGGAGAATGGAAAGAAAGTGTTTAAAAGCTGGAAAGGCGCAGGTGAACCTTGGGTACGTTATTATGGTATACCTGCCGACATAGGTGCTGCTAACCAGACTGCTAAGTATGGTGACTATTTCGATGAGAACCGCTATAAACTGGTTGGTGCTTCTGCAGAAAAAACATTTACCCCTTATTCCATCTTCCAACAGGAAAACTGCCATGGAAACGTAACATATACTGTTCCTGTTGTTCCTGACGGTCCGGTTATCCAGGATAAGGAAAATCATGCATGGTATGGTTTCTATATGACTTCCGGTGAGGTTTATCTGTATTTGGCTGAGTTCAAATTGTTGGGTGCAAACCTGCCGTCCTCGGCGCAAGACTATTTCTCTAAAGGTGTTGAATATTCTGTAAAATCTTACGACCGTTGGGCCGGATTAAATCAGATCCCATATTATGGTACGACTTATGGATATGATCCTAATGAAGTCTCTATCGAGTTGAAAGATGGTGAAATAGAAACGATGCTGGCCAATCCGGACTATCAATTAACAGGCTCTAGGGAAGAACAGTTGGAGAAGGTTTATATACAGGAGTATATACATTTCATGTATCAGCCATCTGACCAGTTTGTTGCTGTACGCCGTTCGGGTATTCCTAAAGTCAGCAGTACATTAATCCCCTGGCAACTGCTGGGACCGAACACCGAAGTGCCCCGTCGATTGGAAATAGGTATACCAAGTAAAACAGATAAAATGTATGAGATCAAGATTGCGTCTCTGAAGTCTCAGAACTTTACAGGTGGAACCAGTCTTGAACCTTCTATCCTGAATCGTGAAAGAGTATGGCAGGATGCCGGTGCCCCTAATTATGGTGAAGGACCGAATTATTAATTGTAATCTGATTAAAAATCATTATAGCTTAAAAAAGCCATCTGGACATTGTTTCAGGTGGCTTTTGTGTAGATAGCGGCCAACTGTAGCGAATGGCAACAATGTCTATTGCGAGTTAAAACTACTCTATCTCGCGTCACCCCATCATCAAAGCATGGCAATCCGTTAACAATCAATGCACAACCCGATGACGCTACCGGGCTGAAACAGCGTCACCCACCCCGGTTTACCATATACTTTACATATCTCCAACATTCGAATCAACCACAAAATTATCCGGCAATTCTATCGGCTCCGGCCGCTTCGTATAGATACATAATCTCTTCGTTCCATCTTCTATTAAAATACCTTCCGCCACAAACTGTTTCAACTCCTTACGGGCCATATACTGCGTACAACCATTCAGCCCCTGATACCCCATCGTGGTAATATAAGCATGACGTTCTAGATACCATAACAGACGCCTTTCTTTTTCTTCCTGTGAAAAATCAGTCTTTTTAGGCTCTTTGTAACGCTCCAGAGGAATATTTTTCAGGGCCTTCTTCAGCTTGGCACAACAACGGAAGTTGACATTTTTGAAATGAACCGACTCACTACGCAACTCTTTTTTGTCTTCCACCGGACGCGAACGTAGTGAGACACTGAAATAACCGATCCCGTCCAAATAAACATTATAACCATCCTCCAGTTTTTCCGTCAGCATATCCGCAATCAGACGGACAGCACCCTTCAGATCGCCTCTGCTGTAAGTGGAGCATTTGGAGCCCTCTTCTATCAACGCTTCGGTGTTCAGCGTACCCCAGGGAATAATACGGGGATGCAATACTATTTTTTTACCCGAACCCTTTTTCGGCGGATTCTTCTCCATTTTGTAAACTGCTGTCATACTAGTGTGCTTTTATTGTTCTCCCTATATGCTTTTAATGCAAAAGAAAGGACTCATTAAATAGTTGACCAATGTCAACTATATATTCTACCTTGGTAAAACTTTAATTAGACCTTGGTCAACTATATATTTTACCATGATAGAAATATTTAGAATATAGGACCAAAGGTACAAAAATCCGGTAGAAATACAATAGCTCCCGCTTATCTTTTTAATAGAAGAATTAACCATTATCATCCTGATAAAGATCGACTTCCAAGTGTACCAAACCAGTATTTCGGTAGCTATCTTTGAGCAAAATAATTAAAAAGAAAAGTGATATGAAAGCAACATTATTCAGTGCAAATTTAAAAACACCCAGAGCGATCAGCCTGGAAAGTCTGGCTGAATTAATAAAAGACAGTAGCAAAGCAAAACATATTATTGCTTTGCAGGACGAATTGTGCTATACAATGCCCGGAATAACCGTCAAACAGGCTAAGCGGATACCTGTTATCCATTTTTGCTCCCTCTTAAAAAAGCAAGATGGAAATTTGAAAAGAAACCAATACAACGGACTGGTCCTGCTTAAGGTAAATAATCTGATCAACCTGGATGAAGCAAAGCGTATACGCAATCAGGCCAGCAGTTCGCTTCAGACCCTTATGACGTTTATCGGATCGTGCGGAAAAAGCGTGAAGATCGTTGTCCCTTTTACTTTACCCGACGGAAGTGTGCCGCAGAATGAAGCTCTGGTCCGCTTTTTTCATGCCGAAGCACAAAATCGGGCAAAGGCTTATTACAGCGAACAGCTGCAATGCCCGATCGTATCCGAAGCAAACGACCTCGAAGCTGCCTGCCGCCTTTCCTACGATCCCGATCTTTATTACAATCCGGAAGCTTTACCAATCCGCATCGAACAACCCTGGAAAATGCCGGACAAACAACTTCCCGTTAGACAGGAAACAACTACAGCCGATGCCCTGCAACGCCTGGTTCCCGGCTATGAACGAAGCCGTATTGTTTCACTACTTTTTGAAAATGCTTTGCATAGCACATTGAACACCAGTGGTTTCAGTAATAACGACAAAGATATCAAACCTTTTCTGACCAGTCTGGCAGAAAGCTGTTTCCGCAGTGGTATACCCGAAGAAGATGTAATCAAGTGGCTACCCGTACATTTTCATTTCCGACCTTTTGAAGCGGAGATAAGGACTACTGTACGTAACGTCTACCGGCTTTCATCCGGTTTCGGCATGAAACCTTGTATCCGGCCGGAGCAGTCACTGATTTTCCAGGTAGATGAGTTTATGAAACGGCGATATGAGTTCCGGTATAATGTCCTGAAAGAAGATGTGGAATTCCGGGAAAGAAGATCTTATCATTACAACTTTTTCCCGATCAGCGAACAGGCGCTCAACAGTATCAGTCTGAATGCACAGGAAGAAGGCATTCCGATATGGGATCGGGATGTGAAACGATATGTTTATTCAGACCGCATCCTGCGTTATTCCCCGATCGAACAATATATGCAGCAACTACCGGTTTGGGACGGGACGGATCATATTCGTTCTCTGGCTGATACCTTGCCATGTAACAACCCGGAATGGCGCAATCAATTCTATATATGGTTCCTGAGTATGGTGGCTCATTGGACCGGGTTGGATGAAATGCACGCAAACAGTGCTTCCCCGCTACTGGTCGGTAAACAGGGATGTGGCAAATCCACCTGGTGCCGCAATCTGCTTCCTGCCGAGCTACGGGAATATTATACCGACAGTATTGATTTCAGCAATAAACGTGAAGCGGAACTGTTGCTGAATCGTTTTGCCCTGATCAACATCGACGAGTTCGATTCGGTCAGCCCGTCGCATCAGGCGTTTCTGAAACATATCCTGCAAAAGCCCGTCATCAATGCCCGGCAACCATACAAACGCAGCATTCATCCGCTGAAACGATACGCCTCGTTTATCGCAACTTCCAACAATTCGGACCTTTTAAGCGATCCGACCGGAAGCCGCCGTTTTATCTGTATTGAAATAACCGGCAATATAAACCATAATATATCAGTCAATCACCAGCAATTATATGCACAGGCGGCGATGGCATTACGTAACAACGAACGGTATTGGTTTACCTCCGAAGAAGAAACCGGAATAATCCGGAATAATCATCAATTCCAGCAAACGCCGGTGGAAGAACAACTCTTTTTTCAATATTTCCGTTTACCGGAACCCGGAGAGGAAGGTGAACTACTTCCTGCTGCTGAAATATTGAGACGCATCGAGCAACGGAGTAAAATAAAATCCGGTATTCGCAACATGGCTATGTTCGGTAGAATTTTACTCAAAAATAATGTAGTAAAGAAACATACTAAAACCGGAAATTACTACCACGTAATCGAACTTCCGTAAAACAAAGGGTGACGCTATTTTAACACTCCGGCGTCACCCTATACATCCCTATCCATCAATCAATTAAACAACCAATCACGACTGATGACTCGGCTTTTACTAAAATTTACATAATTAAGGCAAAATCGCTCCAGCTACAAATCTCTCCCAATCAGTTAATAAATATTTACTAACAAAATAGCCTCAAAAATCGTAATAAAGTACATGTATGACTGTTTTCATGACTGTTAATATATGTATCCAATAAAACATAATGCATTGATATTCAGTGTTGTTTATCCTTAAAATCACCTTAGTTCTTTTAGAACTAGGGAGACAAAAAAAGAGTAATAAACACAATTTCACACAGACGTTAAATTACAAGACTTATACATTATATATCATTTTAAACAAAGAAGTGCTTATTCGCCAAAATAACACTTCGGTAATCTAAAAACTATCAATTATGTTGAAAAACTTAAAGCCTGTTAGCTTAGTTCTGATCGCAGGAGCACTCAGTTTCTCCGGAAATGTGTACGCCGATCTGACGCCAAGTAAGCAAAGTACCGGGATTTCCCAGCAAAGCGGGAGACTCACCGGGGTAGTAGAGGATGACTTCGGTCCCGTTGCCGGAGCCTCTATCGTAGTGAAAGGAACCACAAATGGTACAATTACCGACATGGAAGGTAATTTTACTTTGGAAGGTGTACAAAACGGAACAACCATCCAAATTTCATTTATTGGGTATGCCACACAGGAGATCAGGTATACCGGTCAGTCTTCTCTTCGTATAAAGTTGAAAGAAGATTCACAAGCTCTCGACGAAGTGGTTGTTACCGCTTTAGGTATGAAACGCGAAACGAAAGCATTGGGATATGCCGTTACCGAATTAAAAGGTGAAGAACTGCTGAACAACGCGATCAACCCGGTTTCTGCTTTACAAGGTAAAGTGGCAGGGGTTGAAATTGCAGGTTCCGACGGTGGTATGTTCGGTGCCACCAAGATCCAGATTCGTGGTGCTTCTACTCTAGGTAAGAACAACCAGCCTATCTATGTAGTGGATGGCGTTATCTTGGACAATGCCATCAGAGATGGTGATGCAGACTGGACAGCCCACAACTACGACTACGGTAACGAGTTGAAGAACCTGAACCCGGATGATTTTGAAACGGTATCTGTACTGAAAGGTGCGGCCGCTACTGCTCTTTACGGTTCACGTGGTTTGAATGGTGCAGTCGTTATCACTACTAAATCTGGTAAAGGCAAACAAGGTATCGGTGTCAATGTTTCGCAGACTTTCGGTATCGACCACATGTTCAAACAACCTAAATTGCAAAACAAGTATGGTCGCGGACAGTACACCGGTAATGTCGGTTATGGAGAAACCGATGCAAACGGGAATTACTATCTGTATGACAACATCGGACAGTTCAATCTGAACTCTGCAGGAGATCCAACGCTTCGTGATGGAACAGGTCGTCACTGGGGGCCGGCATTCGACGGACGCAATATCGAAAATTATGATTATTCGACTATTGCATACAGCCCGGTTGAGAACAACTTTAAGGATGCGTACAACTTAGGTTTCAACAGCAATACGAATGTTTCAGTAAGTGGTAGTAGCGAGAAAACATCTTTCTACACCTCTCTGTCTTATAAGTATGCCAGCGGTACATTGCCTAACAACAGTTTCGACCGTACGTCATTCCTGGCTAAAGCATCTCATAAGATAACCGACAAAGTAGAAGTAGAAGCATCTATTTCTTTCGCTAACTCGAACCCTAAAAATGCCCAGCCTAATATTGGTGAGTTATTTGTAGACGGAACGTGGGGACGTACTTATGATACGAATTACTTCCGCAAACGTTATAAAGGGTCTCACGGAGGATTGGCCAGTTCTAACTACAGTGACGAGTATGGTAGTAACCCGGGAAGGGATACTTGGTGGAACATCTATGAAAATGATTATTCACAGAAAGAGACATCCGTTCGTCCGACATTAGTGTTGAACGTGGAACTAACCGACTGGATGAAATTTCGCGCCGAAGGTAACTATAACTATTACTACAGACGTTACGAAAGTAAACAACCCGGTACCGGTTATGCGAACACTAATAGCGGATATTATGGAATGGGATTATATTCTAAGGAACAAACCAACCTGAATGCCGCATTCACTTTCAACAAAAGTGTAGGCGATTTTACATTCGGCGGTTTTATCCGTGGTGAATATTTCAATAATATTCAACAGACAATGGCTGAAAATACGAATGGCGGTCTGGTTGTACCTAACCAGTATTTTATAGCTAACTCCATCAATACACCTTCTTACAGTGGTGCAATTGAAGGAGAAAAGAGAATGTTATCATTATCCTTCCAGGCTAGTGCCAGCTGGAAAGATCAGTTATTCCTGGATGTAACCGGACGTAACGACTGGTCTTCTGCTCTGGTTTATTCTGATGCTCATGGTAACTACTCCTATTTCTATCCGTCTGTTTCCGCATCCTGGCTGGCTCACGAAACGTTCCGTGATCAACTTCCTGAATGGATATCTTTTGCCAAACTACGTGGTTCATGGGCACAGGTTGGTAATGATACGGATGCCTATACAATCAACTCGGCTTATTCATTGTTGACTGCCCAATTGCAAGGTGGAACTAATGTGTATGCATTAAGTATTCCGACTACGGCCTATTCAACAAACCTGAAACCGGAACGTAAGAACGCTTGGGAAATCGGTTTGGACTGGCGATTCCTTTCAAACAGAATCGGCATCGATGCTACTTATTATAAGGAAAATACAAAAAACCAGATTATGTCTATCAGTGTTCCAAGTATTTCAGGTATCAGCAGCCAGTATATCAATGCCGGTAATATCGAGAACAAGGGTCTTGAAATAGCATTGAATACAATTCCGTTCAAAAACAAAGATTGGGAATGGGGGTTGAACTTTACCTACACCAAAAACAACAACAAGATCATAGAGTTGCATCCTAACGTAGCCGATTATATCACTTTGAGTGGTGAGGTTGCTTATGGTAACTACCGCGTTGGTTCGGTTGCCAAAGTTGGAGAATCTTATGGTGTATTGATGAGTGACTCTAAACCCAGAATCGATGAAAAAACAGGTCTGCCTGTATTGAATGCGACATCTTATTACGGTGGTGATAGAGGTATGCATGCCATGTATTACCAGCGTAGCGGTGAAGCGGAAGTGATCGGCTCGATGGTTCCTGACTTCCTGGGTTCTGTAAGTACTTCGCTTACTTATAAGAACTGGAGCCTGCGTGCTTTGTTAGATATGCGCTTCGGAGGTTATGTAGCTTCTTACGCAAACCGTTACGGTTTGGCATACGGTTTCACTGAAAGTTCTTTGAAATGGCGTGATTCTGAAAATGGTGGTATGACTTATACCTCTATCTGGGATGGTCAGACTTACCATGATGGTTTAATCCCTGTCGGATTAATCGAAGGCGGAACGTCTATTCCTCTACCGAACGGAACTTCTTATATCGTAGCCGATGGCGGCGAAACGTATCAGGCTTTACATGATAAAGGACTTGTTGACCCGCAACACGCTTCCGCATGGCATTACTGGAATAATGCATGGAGTACGGGTACTGTAAATGACGACTGGGTGAAAAAGTTGAATTATATCGCTTTACGTGAAATCACCGTATCATACAGAATGCCGAACAAGATTGCACACAAACTGGGAGCCCAGCACTTGAATTTATCAGTATCCGGACGTAACCTGGGTTATCTGCTGAATACAATGCCGAATAAGATCAACCCGGAGTCTGTCCGCGGTACATCTGCTTCCGAGTTCCGTATCCGTTCTTTCAACGGTCTGACTGCTAATTACACATTTACTATTAATGTTGGATTCTAAACCTGAAAAAGAAACTTTTAATTAATTAAGACATGAACAATTATCATAATATATTAATGGGATTCGGATTGGGTGTAGCCTTGCTTTGCACCACCGGATGCCGTGACGATTTCGCGGATATCAACTCCAGCCCTTCGCAGGTAACGAAGGCCGAGCCATCCTATTTGTTTGCAAAAGCTGTTATGGATTTCGATCCTTTCGATTATACATTTTGGTTCTACGATGCCCCTATGTTAACGGCATGGAGCCAGATGGCTGTACCTACCGGTAGTTTTGTTGAAAGTACCGCACTGACAACTGTTACAGGTGGTGTAAACTATGTGAATACATTAAAACTGGCACACGAAATTACCTATCTGCGCTCGAACATGAGTGAAGAAGAATCAGCTAAACATGCTGCAACTGCTGCTTGTGTGGATGTTCTCACAGCTTATCTTGCTATTTCAAGCAGCGATATCAATGGTGATATCCAGTTTACGGAAGCCGGTAATGCTCTGCATGGTGGTACGTTGACTCCGGCTTACGACAGAATTGCCGATTTGTATGACCTGTGGTTAAGTCAGTTGAATGCAGCTATCACGACATTTACAACGGCTACGGATCAGATTTTCACAAGCAATCAGGATATCGTTTACAGAGGCGATCTGGCAAAGTGGGCTAAAATGGCTAACTCTTTGAAACTAAGAATTGCCGCCCGCCTGATACATCAAGATAAAGCGAAAGCGCTGACAATCGCTTCGGAAGTAGCAAATGCCTCCTGTGGCTATATCGATTCACTGGAAGATGCCATGTTGTTTAATAAAAGTGTTGTAAACTCAAGCAGTGATGATTATATCTATCACTGGAGCAATGGCTTTATGGATGGAAGAGCATCCAGCCAGCGTGTAGTAGACTTCATGCTTAAAAACAAGGACCCGCGCGTTCGTTTCTGTTACCGGAAAAACGATTGGAACTCGACAATCATTCAGGAATTCTACAATCAGGGGAAAGCTATCCCTTCTTATATTGAAGAAAACGTTGAATACACTACAGATGCCAGCGGAAAGAAAACATTTGTAAGATGGAAAGGATTAGGCGAACCTTGGGTACGTTATGAAGGTCTTCCGGTTGAATATAATGCTGCCAATAATTCGGCTGTCTACGGTGAATGGTTTGATTATAGTAACCGTTATCAAATTACCGATGCAAACGGTCAAAGTGCAAAATCATATCGTCCATACTCTTTGTATCAACATATGA
Source organism: Parabacteroides sp. HGS0025 (assembly GCF_000969845.1). Taxonomy (NCBI): domain Bacteria; kingdom Pseudomonadati; phylum Bacteroidota; class Bacteroidia; order Bacteroidales; family Tannerellaceae; genus Parabacteroides; species Parabacteroides sp. HGS0025. The sequence continues at coordinate 3,601,334 of NZ_KQ033902.1, read as the reverse complement.
TGGTGATCGGACGTTATTACACCTTTACCCTGCCGACAGTTCCGGGAGGTCCGGTAATCACCAGAACAGAAAACCGTCCCTGGTACGGAATGTATCTGGGTGGTAGTGAAGTAAACCTGTATCTGGCAGAGTTCAAGTTGTTAGGAGCTAATTTACCTGGTACAGCAGAAGATTATTTCAAAAAAGGTATCAGACTGTCTGTTCAGGAATATGACAAAACAGCCGGACTAAATCAGATACCTTATTACGGAACAACTTACGATTATGATCCGAACGAAGTTTCTATCGAACTGAAAGACGGTGAAATCGACGCCATGTTGGCTTCTCCCGATTACAACCTGACCGGTTCTACCAGCGACCAATTGGAAAAAGTCTATTTACAGCAAATGATACATTTCATCATGTATCCTTACGATCAGTTTGTAACTGCCCGTCGTTCCGGTTTACCTAAATTCAACTCACAATTGATCAGCCGTGAGAATTACAGTGCTATTCCTGTTACCAACTTCCCGCGTCGTTTCCAGACAGGTGTACCTAATGAAACGAGCCAGTTGTATCAGATTCAAAGGGATGCTTATGCAGCACAAGGTTATACCATTACCGGTGCCGGAGATGCAAATACATCTATTTTGAACACTGAACGCACATGGCAGGATCAGGGAGCTCCACAATGGGGAGAAGGTCCGAAAAATTAATTTGATTTATTAATAACCACAAAGAGTAGTTGCTTAAGAAGCAACTACTCTTTCACACATTCTACCACAATGAGAACATACCTGCTAATCACCATCCTGTGCTGTATAGCAACTGTAGGCAGTGCTAATGCACAAAAGAAACGTCAGATGCTTTTCGAAGACTATTCGAAAGGTGTGGTGTTAATGAAGAACAACTCCAAGACTCCTGCAGAGCTCAATTATGATGCCGGCAATCAGAAGATGATGTTCAAAAACGGTTCGGAAGAAATGCTCCTGACCAACATTGCCCAGATTGATACGGTTTATATTGGAAATTCCAAATTCATTCCGACCGGATCGAGTTATTATGAGATTATACAGATCCCGAATGGTCTTATCGGTGTAAACTGGTTGTTGAAGAATGCTTCCCAGGGATATAAAAATGCTTTCGGCGTAACTCAGCAGGCTAAAGTGGAAAGTTTAAACACTAACCAGTTGAATTACGGGGTTTACGAAAATCAATATACAGAAGTAAACAAACTCGCCAATCAAAATGAATATTGTATATTTCGTGATGGTACCCCTCTCAAATTTAAGAATAAAAAATCGTTACTAAAGCTCTTTCCCGGCAAAGAGAACCTCATCGAAACTTATATCAAAGAAAAGAAGACAGACATGAAGAATCCGAAAGATGTCATCACATTAGTCAATTATTGCCTGGGATTATAAATGAGAAGGTGGTGTGTCAAAAATAAGTCTACAATATTTTGCGTATTCTGCATCATCGGCATTCAGTAATAAGATTTGGCACACCACTTTTTCTCTAAATATTTCTTCTTTACCAACCTAACTCTATATATAAGTAAATCAAGTCGGCAACATTCCTTCCCTTTTAAGTCGGCTAATCAATAGTAGTATGTGTTTACTTAAATTCACATAAATGGAATTAAATCACTCAATTCTTCAATAAAATCGAAGCCATTAATTAATATTTCCTAATAATTTGACTGATTGAATCGTCATATAATGCCTTTTCTTGCCTGATAAAATAGTTAATTATCGTATTGCAAAAACTGTAATAATCAATATATCAGCATATTGCATTTGTTAAATGTACAGAGTTCTTTTAGAACTAAGTAATAACGCCAACTGAAAATACGCCAAGTTCTAAATAATTCTTATGAATTATATCCAAAGCTAGTATTAAAGACTCTTGTTTCGCCAAAACAGTGTCTATTTATGTTCTAATAAAACCATCAATTATGTTGAAAAACTTTAAGCCTGTAAGCTTAGTTCTGATCGCTGGTGCATTAAGTTTCCCTATGGGTGTTTATGCAGACCTGCTACCAGCTAGGCCTGGTACCGCTATTTCCCAACAAGACGGGAAAGTCACAGGTACAGTTGAAGATGATTTCGGCCCTGTAGCTGGAGCATCAGTAGTTGTTAAAGGAACAACCAATGGTAATATTACCGATATGGACGGTAATTTTACATTGGAAGGTGTAAAGAACGGAGATGTTATTCAAATTTCTTTTATTGGTTACACTACTCAGGAAATTAAGTACACCGGTCAAGCTTCTCTCTCTGTTAAATTATCGGAAGATACTCAAAAGCTGGACGAGGTAGTTGTAACGGCTTTGGGTATGAAACGTTCGGAAAAGTCCCTGGGGTATGCGATGAAAGAGATGAAAGGGGATGAATTGAATGCCAATCTGATTAATCCTGTAGCTGCTTTGCAGGGTAAGGTTGCTGGTGTTGAAATCTCTGGGTCAGACGGTGGAATGTTTGGTTCTACAAAGATTTTGATTCGTGGTGTGTCTACATTAGGTAAGAACAATCAGCCTATCTATGTTGTAGACGGTGTTATTATGGATAACTCTATTAAAGAAGGTAATCCGGACTGGGATGGAAATAGTAATGACTATGGTAATGAACTGAAGAATTTGAATCCTGATGATTTCGAATCTGTTTCTGTGTTGAAAGGTGCAGCAGCAACAGCTTTGTATGGTTCTCGGGGGTTAAATGGTGCCGTTGTTATAACTACGAAATCCGGGAAATCCGGGAAAGGTTTGGGAATAGAAGTCTCTCAGACATTTGGTGTTGATGCGGTAACTTCTACTCCTAATCTTCAGAATGAATTCGGTAACGGTACAATTTCCGGTTTTGTGGGTTATGGAGATAAAGATGCTAACGGCAACTATTATATTTATGATAACCATAATCAGTTCCCAACAAATAACGGAATCCATAGTTTGATTCCTGATGAGGGGATGAGTTTCGGGCCGGCTTTTGATGGAAGTGATATTGAATATTACGATGGATCTATCCGTCCTTACAGTCCGGTAAAGAATAATTTTAAAAAGGCTTATAAGAAAGGTTTCAATTCAAATACGAATGTGGCTATTAGCGGTGGAAACGATAAAACGACATTCTATACATCTCTTTCTTATAAATATGCAGACGGTACTGTACCTAATAATAGTTTCCAACGTATATCCTTTTTGGGAAAAGCATCTCATAAAATTACTGAGAAAATAAAGTTAGATGCCAGCATGGCGTTTGCTAATTCCACTCCGAAGAATAGCCCGATCAATATCGGTGAAAATTTCGTGAACGGAACATGGGGAAGAATGTATGATCCTACAACTGCAAAAGATAAATATAAAGGATCTCATGGTGGACAAGCTGATTCTAAATATGGTGATCCTTACGGTGTTTATCCTGGTTTAGGAACTTGGTGGAATATTTACGAAAATGATTATACTAAGAAAGAAACATCAGTTCGTCCGACTATCAAATTGAATATCGATATTCTTGACTGGTTAAAGTTTAATACGGAAGCAAATTATAATTATTACTACACTCGTTTTGAAAATAAACAACCAGGTGCCGGGTATGCAAATGAAGGTGGTAAGTATGAAATGGGCTTATACACAAAAGAACAGACAAATCTTAATGCCAATTTTTTAGTTAACAAAACAGTAGGCGATTGGTCTTTCAATGGTTTTTTACGTGGTGAGTATTACCATAATTTTGTTCAGGAACAAACAATGAATACAGAGGGTGGTTTGATTGTTCCTAACCAATTCTTTATTGCAAATTCAAAACAAACTCCGAATTATACAGCAAAAATATCAGGGACAAAGACCATGTTATCAGTTGCTTTTCAAGCTGGTGTTAGTTGGAGAGATCAGGTCTTTTTGGATGTAACCGGGCGTAATGACTGGTCTTCTGCTCTGGTTTACAGCGATACTCACGGGACATATTCTTATTTTTACCCTTCTGTAAATGGTTCATGGTTGATCAGTTCGACTTATAGAGATCAGTTACCAGATTGGGTTTCATTTGCAAAAATCCGTGGTTCATGGGCGCAAGTAGGTAACGATACGAGTCCTTATACTATTAATACTGCTTATTCATTGAATACTTCAACTACTGCAAATGGTAATTATTATGGATTATCTGTTCCTTCTTCTACTTATGATCAGAATTTGAAACCTGAACGTAAGAATGCTTGGGAAATCGGTATTGATTGGCGTTTTATAGATAATCGGATTGGAATCGATGCTACTTATTATAAAGAAAATACAAAGAACCAGATCATGAGTATTGCTGTACCTTCTGTATCAGGTATCAGTAATCAATTGATCAATGCAGGTAACATTCAGAACCAAGGTATTGAATTAGCATTAAATACAGTACCTTTTAGAAACAAAGACTGGGAGTGGACTTTGGATTTCACTTGGACAAAGAATATGAACAAGATCATTTCTTTACATGAAAATGTTGCAGACTATATTTCATTAAATGGAGATATAGGCTATGGTAATTATCGTGTAGGTTCTGTGGCAAAAGTAGGTTCTGCTTATGGTTTGTTGCTTACTGATAGTGGATTAAAGTATGATGAAGAATCTGGTTTACCGGTATTGGCTTGGAGAGATTCAAATAGAGGTTCTCACTACTTACGTAATGAGGCTGAAATACAAGAAGTAGGGTCTATGTTGCCGGACTTTTTAGGTTCTGTATCAACAGGTTTGAAATATAAGAATTGGGCCTTGAGTGTGTCTTTGGATATGCGTTTCGGTGGTTATGTAGCTTCTTATAATTCACGCTATGGTACTGCATATGGTTTTACTGAAAATTCTTTGAAAAATGCTCCGGGGCATGGTGGTGTTACATGGACTTCTAAATTTGATGGTAAAACGTATCATGATGGTATAATTCCCGAAGGTATTCTTCCTTCAGGAACAGCAATTACACAACCTGATGGTAGCGTTTATACTGTTGGAGGCAGTGGCCTTTCTTCTGCAGGTGAATCTTATCAGGACCTGGTTAATAAAGGAGTTATCGAACCAACTCACGCTTCAGCCTGGTTATATAGAAATAATGCCTGGACAATGGCTGGACGTAACTATGGCGTAGTTAACGACGACTGGATAAAGAAATTGAATTATATTGCATTACGTGATATCTCTTTAAGCTATCGTATGCCCTCAAATATCTGTGATAAACTTAAAGCTAAACATGTGAATTTGATTCTAAGTGGCCATAACTTGGGGTATTTACTGAACACAATGCCTAGTGGTGAGAATCCGGAATCTATATCTGGTACAGCAGCAGCAGAGTTTCGCGTACGTTCATATACAGGTGTAACCTCCAGCTTTACATTTACTGTAAATGTAGGTTTCTAAGTATAAATATAAGTAATAACTATTTTTAATTGATTACAACATGAAAAAATATAAAGCATTATTAGCTGCAACATTAGCGGGTATCTCTTTGCTATGTACAAGTTGTAGGGATGATTTTGCAGATGTAAATCAAGATCCCTCTTCCATTACAGAAGGTAATCCTGGCTATTTGTTTGCACAAGGAGTTCTGGATTTTGAACCCTCGGATTATACTTATTGGTTCTACAATGCCTCTGAAATTTATCAGTGGATACAAACTGCTGTTTCTACAGGTGGGGTTACATCTAGTATTGCAGATGGAGCCTCTTTCCAGGGTTTCAAAAGTATTAAGGTTTTGAAATATGTAAATGAGGTGAAATATGTTCGTTCAACAATGAGTCCTGAAGAAAGTGCTCAGTATGAACAATACGCTGCAGCATTGGATGTGTTATGTATCTATATGGGCATTTACGACTCAGACTTTATTGGAAATATACCTTATACGGAAGCCGCACAAGCTGCACACGGTGGTACATTGACTCCTAAATATGACTCCATTCAGGAACTGTATGATCTTTGGTTGACAACATTAGACAATGCTATAAAAAGTTTTACAACTTCATCTGATCAAATTTTTGTCTCATCACAAGATGTGGTTTACAATGGAAAGATGGATAAATGGGCGAAGCTCGCAAACTCAGTGAAGTTAAAAATAGCAGCTCGACTGATCTCTAAAGATAAGACGAGAGCATTAAAAATAGCAGAAGAGGTGGTAAATGCTTCTTGTGGCGTTCTTGATGGAGCTGAAGATGATTTCTTATTCAATAAGGCTACTCATAACAGTTCCAGCAATGATTATGCGTATCACTGGAGTAATGGTGTATTGCAGTCGGTGGGTGCTTCTCAATCTGTTATTGATTTCATGATTGATAATCGTGATCCTCGTGTTCGTTTTGTTTTCACGAAGAACTCATGGAATTCAAAAGTCGTTCAGTTGTTCTTTGATGCTAAACGAGAAAAAGATGTTCCTAAATATATTATGGATAATGTTGATTATGAAGTAGGAACAGATGGCATTTACAAATTTAAAGCATGGAAAGGTGCCGGTGAACCTTGGGTACGTTATTATGGTTTGCCGTTGGCATTTAATGCAGGGCAGCAAGCCGGAACTTATGGAGATTGGTTCAATTATGATATTAATTGTAAATATGATGAAACTCATACTTACAGACCATATTCAATGTATAATCAGGAAATGATCTATGGCCGTGTTGATTTTACATATCCTACTTGTCCGAATGATCCGGTTATTCAGGATGTCGAAGACCAGCCTTGGTATGGTATGTATATGACAACAGCTGAAGTTAATTTATATTTGGCAGAATTTAAACTGTTAGGTGCTGCGCTACCTCAGGAAGCTAATCATTATTTCTCTAAGGCTGTTCGTGCTTCTGTTGAAGAATATGATTATTTAGCAAGTAAGAATAAAATTCCTTATTATGGAACAACTTATGGTTATGACTCAAATGAAAAAACTATCGATTTGAAAGATGGTGAAATTGACACAATGATGTCAAAAGATGCATGTAAGTTGACTGGAGATAAAGCAACGGATTTGGAGAAAGTTTATATTCAGCAGATTCTGCACTTCTTTATGTCACCGATCGATCAGTATACAACCGCCCGTCGTTCTGGTGTTCCTAAAATTGGGTCTAATATATTCAATCGTGTAGATTATAGTCAGGTTCCTGTATCCTCCATTCCTCGTCGTATGGCTTTGAGTGCTCCATCACCCACAGATTTGATGTATGATGTTCTGATACAGTCATATAAAGACCAGGGATATACTGTAGGTTCTGGTACTATTTTGAATTCTGAACGTGTATGGCAAGATCAAGGAGCTCCTCAGTGGGGTGCTGGTCCAGCTCTTTAATAGCTAACTAAATAAGAAAAAGGATAGGATCATGAGTTTTTCGACAATGGTCTTGTCCTTTTTTCTATATTAATATTGTCTTTTAATAACTCGCAACATGAAAAATATATTTTTATTAGTAGTCTTTTTATTCAGCTCTTCTTGTTTTGATGTGAATTCAGTATCGGCTGAAAATGATTTTTCGCCTATTGCGGTAGAAGTAGTTAGTGGTGGTTACGTCAATTTAGGTGTATTGACAACTGTTTATGCGGATGCAAAGATTAATTCATTTACTGTAACTGTTCCAAAACCCAATGAACAAGTGTTGTCCTGTGCTCCTAATTTCGCTTGGACAGATTTAGGTAGCACATTAGTAATTACGGGTAATTTGGATGATATTGGTCTATTAAACAGGCCCTCAGGTACGGTTGTTCATTTTGAAATAGGTGTAAGAATGAATAATGGACAAATAGGCGTTTACCAAGTAAAGGTAATAGCTCGATAATCTTTTCTAAGAAACTTATAAAGAAAATGTGTCAAAAAGTCATTACGGATGTCGATGACGCAGAAAATTTTGAATTATTATATCATAATCAAGATAGTCTGCGTTTTCTAAAATGGGTTTTGACACATTTATATTAATACAGATGATTATATATTCGATGAATAAGTTATAATGGAATCTAATCGATTTTCGTCTGAATAACTTTTTCTAGTTGTTCTGCTTTACCTTTTCTATTTTATAATATGTGACTAAAAAGAAAAAAAAGTTATTATCGGATTATGATGAATCCTAAATTGCTATCACTGATCTTTTATGATTTACTGGGAATGTCTGCTTTTCAAGTGTTATTTTGTTATGCCTAATTTCTTGTTTCATTAATGTTAATCTTGCAACAACTCCTGTTTTTTTCTGTTTCAATTACCAAATGACGTTGGTTTGCGCCAAACACATTTAGTCTAATAAATTAAACAAAAAACATCAGTATGTTGAAAAGATTCAAATCTGTCAGCATGATTCTCCTGGCGGGCGCGTTGGGCTTTACCGGAAACGCTTATGCCGATCCGAATACCGGGAATCCTGCTATTGACATTTCCCAACAGGATACGAAAGTTACGGGAGTAGTTGAAGATGAGTTCGGACCCGTTGCAGGGGCTTCTGTTGTAATAAAAGGAACCACTAACGGTACGATGACCGATATGGACGGTCACTTCACACTAGAAGGCGTAAAGAAAGGAGACATTATCCAAATCTCTTTCATGGGTTTTGCCACACAAGATATTCCTTACACCGGACAGACCACCCTGAATGTAAAAATGCAGGAAGATACGCAGAAACTCGATGAAGTCGTTGTTACGGCATTGGGTATGAAGCGTGACAAGAAAGCATTAGGTTACGCTATGCAGGAGTTGAAAGGGGATGAATTGCTGTCCTCCCGTGAACCTAACCTTGCCAACTCCTTATCAGGTAAGGTTTCCGGTTTGCAGATCGTCCGTTCCAGTAACGGGGTAGGGGGATCGTCGAAGATCGTACTCCGTGGTAACAGTTCGCTGACCGGTAGCAATCAGCCGTTGATTGTGGTCGATGGGACGCCGATGGATAACTTCACCGGTGGGGTAGATGATGTATGGGGTAACTCCGGTGCCGATATGGGTAACGGGCTTTCGGATATCAACCCCGAAGATATCGAGTCGATGACGGTATTGAAAGGAGCTTCGGCGGCCGCTCTGTACGGGTCACGTGCCGGTAACGGGGTGATACTTATCACGACCAAGTCGGGAAAGAAGAACGAGGGGATAGGGATTACGGTGAATGCCGGCATCACTACCGAGTCGATCTTCCTGAAACCGGATATGCAGAACAGCTTCGGACAAGGTTCGGTCGGCGCTTATGACAACCAGTCGCGCCTGAGCTGGGGGCCGAAAGCCGAAGGACAAATGGTTACCGACTGGCTGGGCCGTCAGGTGCCTTTGCAGACATACGATAATATCGATGCTTTCTTCCGTACTGGGACTTCTTTCAATGAAGGAGTCAGTTTCCAGCAGAATATAAAGGGTACCTCTGTGTTTACCTCTATCAACCGTTCGGACGATGCTGGGATTACGCCAGAGTCGAAGCTGAACAAGACGAATATCACTTTGCGTGCCACTACTTTCCTGGATGAAGCGGAGAAGTGGAAGATCGACGCTAAAGTGAACTATATCAATATGAATGCCCACAACCGTCCGATCCAGGGTGTCAACCCTTCGAATGCATTCAACACTATTTATAACTTGCCACGTTCGCTGAATGTGAAGGAGTTTAAGAACAGTGTCGACGAAGAGGGCAACATGATCTGGTGGGACGCTTCCAAGAATCCGCAGGAGAACCCCTACTGGGTAACCAAGTACCGTCAGAATAACGATACCCGTAACCGTCTGTTAGGTAACGTCGCTTTGAAATATGCGCCCACCAACTGGTTCGACATCGAACTGAGAGGCGGTACCGACTATTATACAACTACCAAAAACGAAAAAGTATACGCCGGCGGTAACACATCGCCCCGAGGCCTATACAACGAAGGTTCGGAAACATTCTACGAAAATAACTACAGCTTCCTGGCCACAGCCCGTAAAGATAACCTGATCGACCGTCTGGGTGGTTTCGTTACTTTCGGGGGTAACCTGATGATGCAGAAAAGAACCAAGATGAACGCTTCGGCAGGCGAATTGCTGGTGCCGAACCTTTTCTCCCTGAACAACGGAGTTAACAAACCGACCGTCACTTCCGAACTGATCCGCCGTAAGATGAATTCACTCTACGGATCCTTGCAGTTGAACTGGGACGGCTATCTCTTCCTGGATGTTACGGCACGTAATGACTGGTCGTCCACCATGTCGAAAGCAAACCGTTCTTATTTCTATCCTTCCGTTAGTTTATCCGCAGTAATCTCCGATATGCTTCCGAAGATTGGCGGTTCAATGCCCGAATGGTTCACCTTTGCCAAGGTAAGAGCTTCTTTTGCAGAGGTTGGTAACGACCTCGACCCTTATCAACTGTACAATAACTTTACGGTGGGCAAGGATGAGAATGGCAACACGACCGCCGCACCGGGCAATGTCCTTTTCGACTCGACTGTACGCAGTGAGCTGATCAAATCATGGGAAGCCGGTTTCGACGTCCGCTTCTTCAACAACCGCTTGGGATTGGATGCGGCCTGGTATAAAACCAACGCTACCCGCCAGTTGCTGAACCTGCCGATGGATCCCTTCTCCGGCTATAGTTCGCGCAAGGTGAATGCCGGTAATATCCAGAACGAAGGGGTTGAAGTCTCCCTGAACGGTGCGATCCTCGACAACCCGAAAGGCTTGAATTGGAACGCCACGGCACAGTTCTCCCTGAACCGCAACAAGATCATCGACCTCTATCCGGGTGTCACCCTCTATGATATCAAGACCCTCGATGCGATCCAGATCGTAGCCGTGCAGGGCAGTTACTATGGCGACATCTACGGCCAGACTTTCCAAAGGGTAGAGGATAAGAACAGTCCTTATTACGGACAGCAGATCGTTGGCGAGGACGGGCTTCCGCTCATCACGACCAATAAGTCGAAAGTAGGTAACCAGAGTCCCGACTGGATGCTGGGTCTTACCAACAACTTCGCTTACAAAGGTTTCAACCTGAGCTTCCTGATCGACTTCCGCATCGGCGGTGATCTTTATTCGGCCACTGCTTCCAATCTTTATTCACGCGGTAATGCCGCAGGAACGGTGGTAAACGGCGGACGCGAAAGCTTTGTCGTTCCGAACTCTGTCGTGCAGACTCCCGACGGGTATAAGGAAAACACCGTTGCCGTGACTCCGCAGAACTACTGGGAACGTATCGGTTCGACCGGTAATTACGGTCTGCCGGAAATGTACACCTACGACGCCACGAATATCCGTTTGCGTAACATCACTCTCGGTTACGATTTCAACCGGGCGATGCTGAAAAAGACACCATTCCAGCGTTTGCGTCTGTCTGCAACCTGTAATAATGTTTGGATGATCCATTACAACCTGCCGGGTATCGACCCTGAATCGGTTTCGGCAACGAATACGAATGCGACAGGGTTCGAGAATGGAGCTGCACCGACCAGCCGTTCATTTACATTTAATGTAACGGTAGGTTTCTAATTATCAACAACTAAGAACAAATAAAGATGAATACAAAGAATATATTACTGGCAGGCTTGTTCTCATTAACTGCTTTGTTTTCCTCCTGTAACGATTTTACGGAGATAAATGAAGACCCTAACCAGGTGGGCGAAAGCAAAGTGAAGCCTGAATGGTTCCTCAATGGCTCCATCATCGGGGCACAGATGAACCCGGAGATTGCCGAACGTATCTTCATTGCCGAATGGAACCGTGCCGCCCGCTTCAACCGGGGTAGTGGTTTCACCATCGGAACGGACAACAATGACTACATCACCCTCTATCTCAGTAACTCTTATGCGGTAGGTTGGCTCAACAAGGCCACCAAAGCCATCGAGCTCGGAGAAAAGAAGGTGGCCGAAGGGGAAGCCGAACAATATCCTTATTATAAGAATGTGATACAGATGGCCCGTATCTGGCGTGCTTACCTGAATGCAGAGGTCAGCGACGGTTTCGGCCCGATCCCGGCTCTGTCCGCCTTCACCGGTGTTCCGGCCGAATACGACAGTGTCGAAGCGATCTACGGATTTATACTTAGTGAACTGAAAGAAGCCGAAGCGGCTCTCGACCCCTCGATCGATATGTCGGACATGACCGGAGAAGATGCATTCTATGCCGGAAATATCAATGCCTGGAAGAAATATGCCAACTCCCTGCGTATGCGTTATGCCATGCGTATCTCCGACGTCTCGCCCGCACTGGCAAAGACCGAGTTTGAAGATGCAGCCGGCAAGACCTTTATTGCTACCCTGGACGATATGGCTGCCGTACAGGAAAAAGACGGGTGGGGCGACCTGACCGGCGTTATGTCGCGTACCTGGAATGCACAGCCGATGTCGGTGACGTTCAAGAACCTCGTTGTCGGTCTGGGAAGTACGGAATTTCCCGTGCCCGACTCCCTGAAGAGCCATCTGAAGAATCCGCACGATTATATGGGATTGTATCTCTCGAAACATTTCCCGCTGAATACGAATGATCCGTGTGCCGGATTCTATTTCGACGGTATTCCCCAGTATGTCGATCCGCGTGCACCGAAACTGTTCAGTGTAGTAGGCTGGAACGACGGTATTGTCTATCCCGATTATATCGGTTCGGCCAGCAGCGTAACGACTGTCAACCTGATGGATCCTTCCGATAATTCGAAACCGATGCTTTCCATCGACCCTAAATATACCTGGGGAACATGGGTGGCCGGTGAATGGAATGACCTGGCCGGTCTGGTCAGCGAACTGACCGGGAAGAACTACAACTATCCTTCCATCGCCAAGCAATATCGTATGAATACGATGAAACGCGTATTCTTCGGCCCCTGGGAAAGCTACTTCCTGATGGCGGAAGCCGCTGTCAAAGGATGGACTGTACCGGGTACGGCCAAGTCGAATTATGAGAACGGTATCACCGTTAGCTTCCAGTATCATGGTGTGGAAAGTGAAGTCGCCCAATATCTGGCTTCAACGGATTACAACCGGGTAGGTACTTCCGTCAGCTTCGATCATACAACGGAAGCCCAACCCTATACTGTCAATTATGTAGATCCTTACACGAAGGAGAATAAGACGATGACATATACCTATCCGAAGAATTCAATCTACCGGGGTGGTTCTTACAACAACGATGCATTGACAAAGATCATCACCCAGAAATACATCGCACAGGTACCCTGGTTACCCGAAGAAGCATGGAGCGACCACCGTCGTCTCGGCTTGCCTTTCTTTGAAAACCAGGCAGTAGAGAAAGACTACAACCCATTGAACCAGGTTCCGCTGACAATGGCAACCGCCAAGGAATGCCGTCTCGAGTTCTATCCGAAACGCTACCGCTATCCGGCCAATATCCAGACCAATAACCTGGAAGGCTACCAGAAAGCATTAGAGCTTTTGGGCGGAGCCGACCTGACGACTACACCTTTATGGTGGAATTTGAAATAAGAACGCCTTCTGAAAGGGCGGTACACAGCCGCCCTTTCTTATATCCCCTCCCTTATAAACCAAATCTTAAACGCCTCTGTTTTATATATAAAGTATGACAACCAACTAAACAAAAAGAAGTATGGCACATAAACTATCTATCCGCGACGTCACCCTTCGTGACGGTCAGCAATCCTCTTTTGCAACACGAATGTCTCAGCAACAGATCGACCGGGTTCTCCCTTTCTATCGGAACGTTGGTTTCTATGCAATGGAAGTATGGGGTGGAGCTGTTCCCGATATCTCCATGCGGTATCTGAATGAAGATCCCTGGATGCGTCTCGAGAAGATCAGGGCTGCGATAGGCAACGACACCAAACTTGCCGCCCTCTGCCGGGGACGCGACCTGTTCGGTTACAATCCTTATCCCGATGCCGTTGTAAAAAGTCTTTGCCGTAATACGATCGAGTCGGGTATCAATATCATGCGCATTTTCGATGCCATGAACGATGTCGATAATATGAAGTCAGCTATTAAATATACGGATCGTTATGGTGCTATGGTGGACTGTGCCGTCTGTTATGCCATCGATCCCCATCATTCTGCACTGGAACGTATCGAAGCTGCTTTGCACGGTCACTCCCTGCATAAACCGGTCTTTACCAACGACTATTTCCTGACGAAAGCACAGCAGATGGAGCATATCACTGCCGATATCATCACCCTCGAAGATGCCAACGGACTGATCACACCGAAGCGTACAGCCGAGCTCGTCCGCCTCTTCAAGAAGGAGCTGAAGGCACCGATCGACTTCCACACCCGCTGTACGGCCGGTTACGGTCTGGCTTCCATGCTTTCCGCCATCGTCAACGGGGTAGATATTGTAGACACCAACATCTGGTATTTCGCCGGCGGTTGTTCCGCTCCCGCCATCGAACTGATTTATGTATTCTGTAAGAAGATGGGCATCGAACTGGAGATCGATATGGAAGCCGTCGCCCGCATCAACGCCGAGCTATTCAAGATCCGCAAGGAACTGAAAGGCTACGACTCCGCCACCTGCCTTCCCAACCCCTTCGACCCGTTGACCGATAAACTGCCTACCGAGATCGACCGCTTCTTCAACGATGCTATCGAAGCCGCCCGCAAGGACAAGGAAGAAGACCTGCTCCTCTTTTGCCATGCCATCGAAGAATATTTCAACTTCCCCGATCCCAACGAACTGGTACAGAAATCGCAGATCCCGCTGGGAATGTACAACCAAATCGTATCGCAGTTGAAGCAGCAAGGCCATCCCGAGCTTCTGGAGAAAGCCATGCTCCTGATCCCCCGGATACGTATGGATGCCGGCCTACCGCCATTGGTTACTCCGATAAGCAAGGTGATCGCTTCACAGGTAGTTGCCAGTGCCTTGAGTGAAATGAACGGAGAGCCGTTATACCGGAAGCCTGTCTATCCATTTGTCTCCTTGGTCAGGGGTGAATATGGAAAGACACCTTTGCCCATCGACCCGGAGTTCCGTCTTCAGATAACCGGCGACCGGGAAGAGTGTTTCTACGATCCCACCGATTACGAGATGGAAGAGAACCCGATGATCGAGGAATTAGGTGTCCTGGTTGCCGAAAATGAGAAGGAAGTATTGTTGCTCGAATTGTTCCCGATGGTAGCCCGCAACTTCCTGACGAAACGTAAGAAAGAAAAGCATCAGGCTATGATGTAAAGATAAAACAAAAGCCCCGCAGATGATGAATGTTATCTGCGGGGCTTTTGTTTGTAGTGGATTTGAGCTGCTTTTATAGACATAGTCCATGAAGAACTATGTTATTGTGGATGCAAATATAGTAATTATGAGCAGATTCCAACTGTTGACATGATTAATTATCAGGGGTTCTGTGTATATTTTTGCTTCACAGAGCCCTTTTGTGTTCTTTTGTGTGTTCTCCTGTGATACCAATACGGGATTCCGGGTTCTTGCCTTATAGTCGTTTTAGAGGAAAAAACATATATATAACAACACTTTTTTCGGCTTAATACCCTGAATAAACAAGGGATAGACATAGTTCTTCATGGACTAATCAATAATAGAATAATATGCGAAACATAATACTGGTAACATCTGCTATTGCAGGCATCGTTATAACAGAAAGGCTGAAACATATAATGCAGAAGCAACAAACGACATCAAGGCAGATTCATTATCGAATATCTCTCCCCCTACCGTTACAGCGGTGTACCATATTGAATTCAAGAAAAAAACAGCCAATTAGCTACTCTTTTTCTACTAAATGAACAACAGGATTATCTCCGTCTAACCAGCGGACTAAACTTTTAAATATAATATCATGGCAGAAAAAACTATTCTAACCGTTGACCTGTACGATAACGTACTGACAGAAAAAGCCGGCGATTACTCCGGCAAGGTATCCATCACTGGAACTGTTCGTAACGCCGATATTGCCAGACGCATCATTAAGGAGCGTACTGAATATCGCTTTGAAACTATTCTTAATATCCTTGAACTGGCCGATCAGAAAAAGATTGAAGCTATCGCGGAAGGTAAAAGTCTGATTGATGGTGTAGGGCAATTCCTACTCAACATTATCGGCTCGTTTGAAGAAGCGGCAGTATTTAATGCCGATAAGAATAAATTCGGTATCACTTTTACCCCTGGTAAGGCTCTGCTGGATGCCCTCAAATTATTGGTACCCAATTTTAGAATTGCTAAAACCGGCCCGGTTATCAATAATATCACCGACTCGACTACACAGTCTGTCAGCCAGACGCTTACACCGAATGCTCCGGCTATTATTTCTGGTTCTGGCTTATTGCTGAAAGGTGATGACTCTTCGGTAGGTGTTTATTTTACTCCTGATGGAGATAACCAAACACCTGTCAAGGCCAGTTTGATCGTATCGAATACCACTTCGCAGATCATTATCCAGATCCCGGCATTGGCCGACGGACAATATCTGTTGAGTATCACTACCCAGGCTGGTGCGGGCTATTCTGTGGTGAAGGAACCGCGTACTTATCAGCTGCCTATCTTGCTGACCGTAGGAAGTGATCCGGGTGACGACGACCGTCCGGTTATTGAGTAACCTGTTATTGAGTAGGATGGGAAAACCGTTGTTGAGACTATGCCCGGCACCGGTATTCCCACTTGCCTCAACACCCTTGTTGGCACTAGTCTCAACACCGTTGTTCCCACCCTACTCAACAGTGGTGTCGACATCGACCTCAACACCGTTGTTGATATACCCCTTATAAATAAATGTTAAATAGAGCCGATCCGTGGACGACTTATAATTTGCTAATCCTATAAAGTTGAAAATAGATGATAATAGATAAGAGCCGCAAGGTAATTTACTTGCACAACCCGAAATGCGGGGGTACTTTTTTGAGAGATATCTATCAGGAGAAATATGGTGACACAGAGGCGATACGATGGTGGAAACTTTATTCGCGTGAATATGGTACCGATCTTGGGCATATCTCTTATGACGATTTACCACGTTTCGTACCAGACTTTGAAGAATATCGTTTGCTGATGATGGTACGTAACCCTTATAACCGTTTTATTTCCGGCTATAAAGAAACAAAAAGCCAGTTTAGTACACCTGTCAGGCTTGGGGGATTGATTAACTATCCCTGGAAATATTACGGAAGTGGAGAGGAATATAATAGGTTGAGCAAAGTAGAGAAAGTTTATGAACAAATGAAATCCGCCTTGCCTTTTACATTCTTACATGAGTTACGGAAAATACAACTTCTCTCTGCTCCGGATTTTTGTAAATGGCTTGGTTCTTCTAATAGAAAGAGACAAGACTTATTCCTGCGTAATAAACGGATACCTTGGCTAAATCCCCAAAGTGATTTCATCGGTTCGGGTGTTACTGTTCTGCACTATGAGTCGGTATCAGACTGGTCTGTTTTGTTTGAAGCCTTTGGTTTGATGGAATACTCCGGTCGTTTGTCTATCGCGAAGGATTATACTATGGATGAATCCTTTTACCGGATACTCGAAAGACTCTATCCCGACGATAAACAGTTATTTGATTGGTACAAGAAGATTACCTGACTTTATAGCTTAATATTCCTCTTGCCAGGACGCTAAAAACAAACATACCAATAAGTTCTCGTTTCAGACTTGAACCTATTGGTATGTGCTATTGAAGTTTTTGCTATCTCTTACCAGAAATAAATATAGAACGCAGCCGTAATCATCAGGATGATGCAGGAATGTATCACATCCCATTTATTCCAGCTTGCACGGGTGGCAGCCCGCTGTTCCGGGGTAGAGGAGCCGAATGTAAGCCCTTGTATCTGTTCTGCCGGAGCTGCCGGGGTGAACTTACTGATGATGGCAATCGCAGCCAAACAGAATACCAGCATGCCACCGCAGAAGAACAACCAGTTCGTATCGAAGAACAGCCCTTTAAACCAGCTGTCGCCGGCATCTACACCTGCTGTCGTATAATAAACCTTCGCGCCGAGACGGGTGATACCGATAATGAAACCGATGATCAACCCCCACATACCTCCCAGTGGAGTAGTCCGTTTGGAGAGGATACCCAGCAGGAACGCTGCGGCGATACCCGGAGCCAGTACAGACTGAACATCCTGCAGGTAGTTATACAATACCGAGCCAACGCTCTTCATTACCGGAATCCAGAGGATACCCAGTACCACAACGACCACAGTAGCCAAACGTCCGACATAAAGCAGTGTCTTTTCACTCGCTTCCGGTTTGTATTTCTTATAGAAGTCTATCGTAAACAACATCGCCGACGAGTTGAACAGGGAAGCCAGCGAGCTCATCAATGCCGCCAGGATACCGCAAACAACCAATCCCTTGAATCCGGCAGGTAGCAATTGCGCAACCAGTGACGGGAAAGCGGCATCGGCCGTACTCATGGTGAAAGGAACGCCATTGATCATCACCCCGTTCTTCTGCATCGCAAAAGCAATCATACCCGGGATCAGGAACAGGAATACAGGAGTCAGCTTCAGGTAAGCACCGAAGATGGTACCGCGACGAGCCTGTTGCTCATTCTTTCCTGACAATACACGCTGTACGATGAACTGGTCGGTACACCAGTACCAGAAACCGATGATGGAAGAACCGATCAGGGCACCCAGCCAGGGAAAGTCTGGATCGCGGTTGTCGCGGATCAGGTTCACCATTGTATCTCCGTATTCGTTGGCCGGAGTCAGGCTACAGGCAGCCAGTACCTGATCCCATCCGCCTACGGCTTTCAATCCCAGTACCAGGATCACCAGCGAACCCAGGAGTAGGATAGGGGTTTGCAGCACAGAAGTGTAAAGCACTGATTTCATACCGCCTACCACCGTATAAAGGGCAGTCAGTACCACCAGTCCGATGGCCGCGATCCAGAAGAAGTCGATCCCCCAGAGTTCCTGGATGCCGAACACTTCCTTAAATACCAGACCTCCGGCATATACCGTAACGGCCACTTTGGTCAATACATAGCTGACCAGTGAGATAAGCGAGAGGATGGTGCGTGATTCTTTGTTATAACGTTTCTCAAGGAATTCGGGCATGGTCAGTACCATGCTTCGTTCGTAGAAAGGTACGAATACCCAACCGAGGATAAGGATCATCCATCCCTGGATTTCCCAGTGTGCCATTGCCATACCGCTGGAAGCTCCTGCTCCGGCAAGGCCGATAAGGTGTTCTGAACCGATGTTTGATGCGAAAATGGAAGCTCCGATTGCCAGCCAAGTGGCATCACGGCCTGCAAGGAAGTAGTCGCCGGAGCTGTCTTGTTTTTGTTTAAATACCCATACAATAATCCCAATTAGAGCTATAGCGAATAGCCCTATTACAATATAATCTAATGTTGCCATAATAGTGTCTTACATGATATACCCGTTGTCTTTACAACGGGATTTTGTCAATTCGTCGTATATGCCGACCGCCTTCGAACGGGGTGTTCAGAAAGGCCTCGACAGTGCGAGTGGCTTCCTCTTGACTGATAAATCGACCGGGCATGACGAGTATGTTGGCATCGTTATGTGCACGTGCTAATTGTGCAATATCTTCCTGCCAGCACAGTGCGGCCCTTATTCCCTGGTGTTTGTTCAGAGTCATTGCAATACCGTTTCCGGATCCGCAGATAGCTATCCCGGGATATACTTCCCCGGCTTCTACCGCATGGGCCAATGGATGGGCGAAATCGGGATAATCGCAGCTCTCTGTCGAGCAGGTGCCGAAATCCTTATAGGCTAATCCTTTGGAGTCCAGTATTTGTTTTACATACTCTTTTAACTCGTAACCTGCGTGGTCACAACATAAACCTAGTGTTTTCATCTTTATCTGTTAGAGGCAGACTGGTAGCCCTGTTGTTACGATCGTCGTAACCGAGGTGTTGCGGGTATCGTAACAACAGGGCTTCCTTTGTCTTATGTTTCTTATGCTAATAATTCTTTTACCTGATTGTATACATTCTTTCCTGTGAAGCCCAGTTTTTCGTCCAGCACCTTGTAAGGAGCGGAGAACCCGAACGATTCCAGCCCCCAAACCTTACCGTTTGCTCCGACCAATCCTTCCAGATTGACAGGCAGACCGGCGGTCAGACCAAATACTTTACTTCCGGTAGGAATAACAGATTCCTGGTATTCCTTGCTCTGGCTGCGGAACAACCCTTCGGAAGGAACGGATACGACACGAACCTTTACGCCATCGGCACGAAGCAAAGCTGCTCCTTCTTCCAGGGTAGATACTTCCGATCCGGAAGCTACCAGGATAACGTCTGGGTTTACGTCGCTTTCTACAATATAGGCACCCTTTTCAGCCTGCAAAGCTTCGTCGTAACGATTGCCTTTGCTGGGCAGGTCAGTGATGTTCTGACGGGAGAGAATCAAAGCAGTAGGAGTGGCGGTATTTTCCATGGCCATCTTCCATGCAACTGTTGTTTCGATGACATCGGCCGGACGGAGAACCAGCATAGAGTTGTGTCCCTTATGGTTCTTCAGTTTCTCCATCAGACGGATCTGTGCTTCCTGTTCAACGGGTTCGTGGGTAGGCCCGTCTTCACCGACGCGGAAGGCGTCGTGCGACCAGATGAACTTAACCGGTTGCTCCATCAATGCAGCCATACGGATGGCAGGCTTCATATAATCGGAGAACACGAAGAAGGTACCGCAAGCTACGATCACACCACCGTGCAGCGACATACCGATACAAACACATGCCATTGTCAACTCGGAAACACCGGCCTGGAAGAAAGCACCGCTGAAGTCGCCTTTCCGTAATGAATGTGTTTTCTTCAGGAAACCGTCTGTCTTGTCCGAGTTGGAAAGGTCGGCAGATGAACAGATCATGTTTTCAACCTTTGTGGCCAATATGCCCAATACAGTAGCGGATGCGGCGCGGGTTGCCTGGTTTGCTTTCTGTTCGATAGCTGCCCAATCCAACTGGGGAGCCTGGCCGGAGAACCAGAATGTCATCTTTTCAGCCAGTTCCGGGTTTGCTTTCGCCCATGCGTCTTTAGCGGCATAACGTTCGGCTACGATAGCTTCCAGTTCTTTGACACGCTTTGCATATAGTTCGGCAACATCGGGGAATACGCTGAAGGGATGTTGAGGATCACCTCCGAGGTTCTTGATTGTTTCTTCGATAGATGCACCGGCAGCAGACAGGGGTTGACCGTGAGTAGATACTTTGTTTTCGTAGCAGCTCTGGTCGGCTCCCCGGGCTCCTTTACCCATGATGGTATTACCGATGATCAGGGTAGGACGGTTGGCTTCGGCTTTCGCTTCGTCCAATGCCTTGCGGATCTCATTTACGTCGTTTCCGTTGATGGTGATTACCTTCCAGCCCCATGCTTCGTATTTCATGGCAACGTTTTCAGACGTTACTTCTTCTACGGTTGTAGAGAGCTGGATGTTGTTGGCATCGTAGAACATGATCAGGTTGTCGAGTCCCAGTGTTCCGGCAACGCGTCCGGCACCTTGTGAGATCTCTTCCTGGATACCACCATCGGATATATATGCGTAAATAGTTTGATTCATTACGTCTCCCAGACGGGCTTTCAGGAACTTGGCAGCGATAGCGGCACCCACAGCGTAGGTGTGGCCTTGTCCCAGCGGGCCTGAGGTGTTTTCGATACCCCGCTTGATGTCTACTTCAGGATGACCCGGAGTAGGGCTTCCCCACTGGCGGAACTGTGACAGTTCTTCCATCGTGAATTTGCCTGTCAGGGCGAGGGCTGAATAAAGCATGGGCGACATGTGTCCCGGATCCTGGAAGTAGCGATCCCTGCCTTCCCATTCCGGGTTCTTAGGATCATAGACCAAATACTCAGAGAATAGTACATTGATAAAATCTGCACCACCCATTGCACCACCCGGATGACCGGAGTTAGCCTTTTCTACCATTGACGCTGCCAGGACGCGGATATTGTCCGCTGCTCTGTTCATTACTTTAATATCGTTCATTTTGATGAATTAGTTTAATTTTTGTACAAAGATAGGGAATCTCTTCATATAGACCGCCATATCATACAAACAATTCATTTTCGGTAAAGTTTCCTAATTTGCGATATTTCTCATATAGAGCCAGATAGGCTTGGTGACTCTCGTGATTCGGATAGTATTCTTTCGCGAATCCTTGTCCCATAGCTTGCTGGGCTTCTTCCACTTTAGTGTATACACCGGCAGCTACTGCTGCGAACATAGATGCACCGAAGGCACAGGCTTGTTCTGCTTTGGCTACTTTGATCGGCATATTGAGTACGTCAGCCAAGGTCTGCATGACGAACGGTGATTTCAGGGAGATACCGCCGATACCGATCACGCTTTCTATCTTGATACCGTTTTCGAGGAAGCGGTCTACGATGGCTTTCGATCCGAAAGCGGTCGCTTCGACCAGTGCACGGAAGATAAGCGGGGCGGAGCTTGCCAGGTTCAGCCCGGTGATCGTTCCTTTTACCAGCTGGCTGGCATCCGGTGTGCGGCGTCCGTTCATCCAGTCTACTGCCAGGATGGTGCTTTCGCTTACCGGTACTTTGGCTGCTTCTTCGGAAAGGGCGGGGATGATCTTGCCGGCCGTTTCTTCAATCAGCTTCGCTTTGGTCTCCGCATCGATCAGGTTGCTCTTGGACAGGATGTTTTCGAGCGGCCAGGCCAATACGTTCTTGAACCAGGCGTAGATGTCGCCGAATCCGGATTGTCCGGCCTCCAGTCCGACCATGCCGGGGATAACGGAGCCGTCTACCTGTCCGCAGATACCCGGTACCAGTTTTTCGCCCATCTCTTCGTAAGAGGAAACCATGATATCGCAGGTGGAAGTACCGATCACGCGGACAAATGTACGCGGGGTGATCTCTGCACCGACGGCACCCATGTGGCAGTCGAAGGCTCCTACGGCAACGGCAACGTTGGTTGTCAGCCCCAGGCGTTCAGCCCATTCTTCTGTCAGGTTGCCTACTTGTGTGTCGCTGGTATATGTCTTTTCAAACAGGTGGCTGCGGAAGCCGGCCAATAACGGTTCGAGCGTGGTCAGGAACTCCTCTGAAGGAAGTCCGTCCCATTTCTCCAGCCACATGGCTTTGTGTCCGGCCGCACAACGGCTGCGGTACACTTCTTCCGGTTTGCTCTTTCCTGTGATCAGGGCGGGCAACCAGTCGCAATGCTCGATCCAGGCATAGGCTGCTTGGCGGATGCTTTCGTCTTCACGGAGCACGTGTACCATCTTGGCCCATACCCACTCGGAAGAGTAGATGCCACCTTCGTAGGCTGTGTAGTCGATTCCCCAGCGTTTAGCCAGTTCGTTGATCTCGGCAGCTTCTTTGATGGCTGTATGGTCTTTCCAAAGTACGAACATGGCGTTCGGGTTCTCGGCAAACTCAGGCAGCAGGGCGAGGGGAGTGCCTTCTTTGTCTGTCAGGACGGGGGTACTGCCGGTTGTATCGAAAGCGATGCCGACTACCTTTTCAGCAGTCCCTGCCGGACATTTGGCTAAGGATTCCTTTATTGTCGTTTCCAGTCCTTCGATATAATCCAACGGATGCTGGCGGTAGCGATTCTTTAGCGGATCGCAGTATTTACCTTCCATCCAGCGTGGATAATATTTAACGGCGGAAGCCAGTTCTTCCCCTGTCTCTGCGTTTACGATTACGGCGCGGCAAGAGTCGCTACCGTAATCCAAACCTATTACATATTTTTCGTTAGCCATAGTTTAAGACTGTAATGCACGGTTTAACATATAATACAGGTCGTTGTACTGTAATTCCTTCTTGAAGGAAGAAATTGTTGTATCCTTGTCGATAACCACCATTTCGATACCGGCAATGTCGGCATAATCTTCCAGGTATTCTACTGTCAGGTCGTACGAGAAGCTGGTGTGGTGTGTTCCTCCGGCCAGTATCCAGGCAGCGGCACCGATTTCGAGATTGGGTTGCGGAATCCATAGGGCGCTGGCAACAGGTAGTTTAGGAAGCGGCTTGCTCTTGATGCAGTCCACTTTGTTTACGATGAGACGGAAACGGTTACCCATGTCGACGATAGTGGCGGCAACCCCTTCACCCGGTTTGCTGGTGAAGACCAGGCGCGCTGTTTCGCTGTCGATACCGATGCTCAGGCGGTGTACTTCCAGTTTGGGCTTCTGTTCGGCGATAAGCGGACAGATTTCCAGCATGTGGGCTTGTAGGATGGCGCTTTGTTCGCCGTCGAAGTTCAAGGTGTAATCTTCGAGGAAAGAGCAGCCTTTCGGCATTCCCTGGCTCATGTACCACATGGTGCGGAACAATGCGGCGGTTTTCCAGTCGCCTTCTGCTCCGAAACCATACCCTTCTGCCATCAGGCGTTGTGAAGCCAGTCCGGGAATCTGGTCGAAGTTACCCAGGTCGTTGAAGTTGGTGGTGAAAGCTTTGGCTCCTTTTTCTTTCAGGATACGACGGATAGCGATTTCTGCTTTAGCCGAGTTCCATACTTTTGTGTAGGCTTCTGTTTTCTCGTCTTCCAGCTCGGGAGCGTGGTCGTAGTCTGCAAAATATTGCTGAACAAGGGCGCGTGTGTCTTTGTCGTCGACAGCGTTGTAATATGCCATTACATCGTTTATCGGGCAATAGTCTACGTGATAACCTAACTTCAGTTCGGCTTCCACCTTGTCGCCATCTGTTACGGCCACATTGTTCATCTGGTCGCCAAAACGGATGATCAGCATATCCTGTGAATCAGCCCAGGCAGCGGCAACGCGCATCCATACGGCGATACGGGCTTGTGCTTTTTCATCCTGCCAGTGGCCGACCACTACTTTGCGGTTCTTGCGCATACGGCTTACCATGTGGCCGAATTCGCGGTCGCCATGTGCTGACTGGTTCAGGTTCATGAAATCCATATCCATTGTTTCCCAGGGGATTTCTTTGTTGAACTGGGTGTGGAAATGCAGTAACGGTTTCTTCAATTCCTGCAATCCGTGTATCCACATTTTGGCAGGAGAGAAAGTATGCATCCAAGTGATAACACCGACACACTTTTCATCATTGTTAGCTGCTTTGAAAGCTGCGGTAACTTCTTTGGCAGAGTTAACAGTTCCTTTGTAGACAACCTTAATAGGTAGATTTCCTGATTCATTGAGACCTTTTACCATCTCGTTGGAATGTGCATCTACTTGTACGACTGCGTCGCCTCCGTACAGAAGCTGGGCTCCTGTAACGAACCATACTTCTAAGTCTTTAAAATTCATGGCTTGTTGATTTAATAGTTATAATGATTGTTTTATTATTGTCCGTAGTAAGCATTGGGGCCGTGTTTGCGGTAAAAATGCTTAGTTATCAGATGTTTGTTCATTGTCAGCTGTGGGTTGATACCATAAGAGATATAAGCCATTTTGGCAACTTGCTCCATTACGACTGCGTTATGTACGGCATCGTCGGCATTTTTACCCCATGAAAACGGCCCGTGATTCTCTACCAGTACGCCGGGTATATGAACCGGATTCAGGTTCTTGAATCTTTCAACGATCACGTTTCCTGTTTCTTTCTCGTATTCACCTTCGATCTCTTGCCGGGTCATTTGGCGGGTACAGGGAATCGCGTCGCTGAAGTAGTCAGCATGCGTTGTCCCTATATTGGGTATATCCCGTCCGGCCTGTGCCCAGGATGTTGCGTAGGTGGAATGTGTATGTACGATGCCGCCGATTTCCGGAAAAGCATTATATAGTACCAGATGAGTAGGAGTGTCAGACGATGGCTTCAATGTTCCCTCCTGGATATTTCCCTGTAAATCGAGAACAACCATATCGCTGGCTTTCATTGTTTCGTAAGAAACTCCGGATGGCTTGATCACAACCAAACCTTTTTCGCGGTCAATTGCGCTTACGTTTCCCCAGGTAAAAATGACTAATCCATGTTTTACCAGATCTAAGTTGGCTTTGAAAACCTTTTCTTTTAATTCTTCAACCATTACCGTATTGTTTTGTGGCTTGTTATATACTTAATATATAGTTTTATATATGATAATAAGTATAATATAGTACACTTATTATTTGATGGTGTAAAAGTAACACCATATTCGCATAATGGTACAAAAAAAGCTATGTTTTAAAACATAGCTTGTAACTTTTTAAGAGTATTGATGACAAGTAATAGGAGAAGTAGTCCTATGTCTTTTATTATAAGGAGAAATAGAATCCCTGATCGAGCAATCTGTCATACTTTTCTTTGTTGAACATATAATAGAACGCACCTCTTTTAGAACTCTTTTTATCCTTCTCGTCAAGCTTTTCAAGGATGTCCATCGAATTGAGTTTCTTGCGGAAATTACGTTTGTCCAGTGGAGTCTGGTAAATTGCTTCGTACAGACTTTGAAGCTGGGGAAGGGTGAATTTCTCCGGGAGAAGATTGAAGCCGACAGGACGGGTTGCTGCTTTTCTCTTCAAACGAGCTAACGTATCCGTGATCATTTGATTATGGTCGAAGATCAGGTCGGGCACTTCGCTTAGTTTAGTCCATTCGGCGTTATGCTCTTTCAGTAATTCCGGATTGAAGTCATTCATATTGACCAATGAATAGTATGCTACGGAGATAACCCGTTCCCCTAAGTCGCGGGTAACATCTCCGTAAGCACCTACCTGTTCCATAAAAAGATTATCGATACCGGAGCATTCGGTAAGTACGCGTGAAGCCGCTTCGCCGATGCTTTCGCCGGATTTGATAAAACCGCCCATCAGAGACCACTGTCCTTGTAGTGGCTCAAAATTCCGTTTGTAAAGTAAAACATTGAGTTCACTGTTGTTAAACCCCAGGATGATACAATCTACTGAAACAAAAAATTTGACTTCGTTCTGATAAAATGCGGCTGTCATGATTTTATGGATATTGAATTAATTTATTAAGCGAGTTTGCGTGCGCCGTCGCTGATGACTACTTCGTATACTTTAGGTTCGTGTCCGAATTTCTTTGTATAAGAATCGAATGCTTCCTTGATGAATGCATCATGCAGTTCGTCTTTTACAAGGTTGATTGTGCAACCACCGAAACCGCCACCCATTACACGTGAACCGGTTACGCCACATTTCTTGGCTACATCGTTCAGGAAGTCCAGTTCTTCGCAACTTACTTCGTATAGTTTGCTCATGCCGTGGTGCGTTTCGTACATTTTCTGTCCTACGGTTTCGTAGTCGCCTTTTTCCAAAGCTTCGCAAACGTCGAGTACGCGTTGTACTTCTTCGATCACGTATTCGGCACGCATATAGTCTTCAGCGCTGATATCGCCTTTTACTTCATTTAGCATCTCCATAGTGGCATCACGCAGGAATTCTACTTCCGGATGATTGCGACGGATGGCTGCAGCTGCGTTTTCGCAAGACTGACGGCGTTTGTTATAAGCGGAAGAAGCCAGTTCGTGTTTAACCACAGAATCCAGCAAAACCAGTTTATAACCTACCGGGTTGAACGGGAAATATTTATATTCCAAAGAACGACAATCCAAGCGGATCAGGCTTCCTTCTTTACCGAATACAGAAGCGAACTGATCCATGATACCACAGTTAACACCACAATAATTATGTTCTGTTGACTGACCGATCTTTGCTAATTCGAATTTGTCGATACCCAGAGAGAAGAGGTCATTCAATGCAAATGCATAAGTACTTTCCAAAGCGGCAGATGAAGACATACCGGCACCCAGAGGTACATCACCGGCAAATACAGTATCAAATCCCTGGATCTGGCCACCACGTTTGATGATCTCACGGCATACACCGAAAATATATCTTGCCCAGCTAGCTTTTGGTGCATCTTCTTCATTCAAACCGAATTCTGCGTAATCGTTCAGGTCGATAGAGAAAGCACGAACTTTGCCTGTGCCGTTCGGTTTGATCTCAGCGATCATCCCTTTATCGATAGCACCCGGAAATACGAAACCACCGTTGTAGTCTGTATGTTCGCCGATCAGGTTGATACGGCCTGGAGAAGCATATACACTACCTTCTGTATTGAATAACTCTTGAAATTTATTTCTGATTTTTTTCTGCATGATATTATTACTTTTAAAGGTTATATAAAAGATGAAGAAATTATCCGACCACAAATATAGTTAGATAATTTCTTCAATCATCAATTTTACACTTATTTTTTATTTAACAGGAATATCTGTATTAACATTCTTACATCCGATCAGAGCGTAGAACAACAGGTAAGCCAAAGCGATAATGATTACGACGAAGCTAGCCATAAATCCAACAGAGTCGGAAACGGCACCCTGAAGTAATGGCAACAGACCACCACCGCAAACTAATACCATAAACAAACCGGAAGCAGCTTCTGTGTATTTACCCAGACCTTCAACAGCCAGGTTGAAAATACCACCCCACATGATAGAAGTACAAAGTCCGCAAAGCGCAAAGAACATGATGCTAATGGGCACCTGTGCCATACCGAATGAGATATCGCTCATAAATACCGGCATACTTACATGAGTAGTGATCGGGCAAACAAATGCCAAGGCGATAAAGATAAGTCCTAAAGTAGAAGCAAAAGTAAGCATCTGTTTACTTGAGAACTTAGCACCCAGTGATGCACCCACCAAACGGCCGATCAACATCAGGAACCAGTAAGTACCGACTACTGATCCGGCAATTGTAGAGTCGATAGCCAGACCGCCACCAGCTTCCGGAGTCATCATAAACAGACCTGCGAAGTGAGGAATACCAACTTCAATACCAACGTATACGAAGATAGCCAATGCACCCAGTTTGAAGTGACGGAATGACAATGGGCTGTGAGTGTCTTTTACATCTTTCTTAGCTACTGACAAGTTCGGTTCCGGGATGTTCATGATAAACAGTACCAGGAATGCAATAGCGAAGATAGCCATAGCGATATACAATGCCGGCAATGCTTTTGCGATAGTACGTTCTTCAACAACTGTCCCCATCAGGTAACCAACCAATACAGGAACGATTGTAGCAGACAAAGAGTTCAGAGAACCACCTGTTTGGATTAACTGGTTACCTTTCTTACCACCGCCACCTAATGTGTTCAACATCGGGTTAACTACTGTATTCAACATACACATAGAGAAACCTGATACGAAAGCACCGGTTACATAAACGGCAAATCCCATTGTTGAGGAAAGAGCCTGAATACCTACACCAACAAAACCGACAACGATTGCGATCAATGCTGTTTTCTTATAACCGATCTTCTGCAATAACAGGCCGGAAGGGATACCCATAAAGGCGTAAGCGATAAAGTTAGCAGCAAAACCTAAAGTTGCCTGCAGGTTAGTTGCCCCGAATTCGCTCTGCACAATAGCACCGAAAGGCGCCGGCAGACCGGTAACGAAAGAGATCATTGCGAATAATGCGAACATCATCGCAATGGGTAGCGCGTAATTCTTCTTTTTAGTAGATTCCATTTCTTTTGATTATTTAGATTATTAATGAATCGAGTTTGTTATTCGGCAGAGAATTTATAAATAGTCTTGCTCTCGAAAACTTCTCCCGGACGAAGTACGGTCGACGGATATTCCGGTTTGTTCGGACTGTCGGGGAAATGTTGTGTTTCCAGGCATAAAGCAGCTCTTGCCGGATAGCGTTGGCCGTTCTTTCCTTCGAAATTACCGGTCATCCAGTTACCTGTATATAATTGTACACCCGGTTCAGTAGTATATGTTTCCATGATAATACCGGTTTTGGGGGATTGGCAACGGGCACAGAAACCCAGTTCTCCCTGTTCCTTATTTAATATATAGGTATGGTCGTAACCTCTTGCCCAGGTTAACTGGTCAGTCGGTTCGTCGATACGGGCACCTACCAGATAAGGAGTGCGGAAATCCATCGGCGTACCTTCCACTTTTTCAGGGGCACCGTAAGGAATAGCCGTCTCGTCCGTAGGAAGATATTGATCGGCATTGATTGTCAATGTATGGTCTGCAACTGACGGATCACCGGCTCCCGACAGGTTGAAGTAGGAGTGGTTGGTCAGATTTAATACGGTAGGTTTGTCTGTTACGGCATGATACATGATCACGACTTCGTTGTCGTCGGTCAGATGATATGTAACGGTTGTTTGTAATGTGCCGGGGAAACCTTCTTCGCCATCGGCTGAAGTATATTTCAATTCTACGGTCTGGTCATCCGTCTGGTTTGCATCCCAGACTACAGAATTGAAACCTTTAAGTCCCCCGTGAAGGCTATTTGGGCCGTTGTTGATTGCCAGCTTATCGTATTTGACACCATCCAGTGTAAATGATCCTTTGGCAATGCGGTTGCCGTAACGGCCGCAGATGGCTCCGAAGTAAGGTTCTTCAGAAACCAGATAATCGTCAAGGGAATTATGTCCGGTAACTACATCGGTTAACTTGCCGGACCGATCCGGTACCATAAGCGATACAATTTTTGCACCGTAGTTGGTAATGGTAAGTTCTGCACCTTTTTTATTGGTCAGGATACATAGCATCGTCTCCTTCCCGTCTATTTGCTTACTGAAGTTTGCTACAGTCAAGCCAGACAGTGTATTCTTGTTCTTCATGTATGTAATGTTATCAAAATTGCGTGTAAAATTAGCCTACTTCTTTGTAAGTAGGATGCACGAAAAGATGTTATAGAGCATAAAGTGGCTTTTTGTCTACCAAAAGAGTGCATTTGTCCACCTAATGAAAGCTGTATTAGTGTACATTTGCAACTAAATAAATCTTTTATTTCACAGAAAAACACTTGATATGAGAAGAAGCATGAAAAAAGCTATCTCCCTGTTCCTCTTAAGTATGGGGGTAAGCGGCCTGATGGCACAGACCAATGAGTTTAAAATAGACGTGCAGCAAACGGGTGCACCTATTCAGTCCACCATGTACGGTATCTTTTTTGAAGATATAAATTTCGGTGCGGATGGCGGACTGTATGCGGAACTGATCAAAAACCGCTCGTTCGAGTTTGAGAATCCTTTCGGAGGCTGGACTCCTTTCGGTAATGTGACCATACAGACAAAGTCGCCCTGTTTTGATAAGAATCCTCATTATGCCCGCCTTTCCTTTAATAAGGAATTGACAGGAACCGGACTGGATAATGAAGGTTTTAAGGGCATAGGTATTAAGGCTGGAGAGAAGTACGATCTGTCCTTCTATGCCCGTACGGTAACTAACGGCCCTATTAAATTCCGTATCAACCTCGTCAATGATAAGCATGATATATATGAAACCAAAGAGGTTGAGATAAACGGTAAAGACTGGAAAAAGTATTCCGTTGTCCTCACCCCTGAAGCAACAGAAGCCCATTCCCGCTTACGCATTACGATGCTGACCCAGGGAACAGCCGACCTGGAACATATTTCTTTATTCCCGCAGAATACATTCAATAACCGTCCGAACGGTATGCGTGCCGACCTGGCACAGGCTTTGAAAGACCTGAAACCCGGTGTGTTCCGTTTCCCCGGTGGTTGTATCGTGGAAGGAACCAATCTGGCAACCCGCTATCAGTGGAAGAACACAGTCGGCCCGGTGGAAAACCGTCCGATCAATATCAACCGTTGGAATTATACTTTCCCTCATAAGAAATTCCCGGATTACTATCAATCCTATGGTTTAGGCTTCTTCGAATACTTCCAGTTGAGTGAAGATATAGGAGCAGAGCCCCTTCCTGTTTTGAACTGCGGTCTTTCCTGCCAGTATGAAAACGATGATCCGAATGAAAACTGTCCGGTCGATAAGTTGCAGCCGTATATCGACGATGCACTCGACCTGATTGAATTTGCTAACGGCCCTGTCACTTCCAAATGGGGTAAATTGCGTGCCGATATGGGACATCCGGCTTCTTTCAACCTGAAATATCTGGCTATCGGTAACGAACAATGGGGATCGCTGTATCCCGAACGTCTGGAGCCGTTTGTAAAACAGATCCGTGCCAAATACCCGGAAATCCAGGTGATCGGTAGCTCCGGCCCGCAGGCAGAAGGGGAAGACTTCGATTATCTATGGCCGGAAATGAAACGTATCAATGTCGATTTGGTAGACGAGCATTATTACCGTTCTCCGGAATGGTTCCTGAATGGAGCCAAACGGTATGACTCATACGACCGTAACGGCCCTAAAGTATTTGCCGGCGAATATGCCTGTCACCCGAACAACCGCGAAAACAGTTTCCTGACGGCCCTTGCCGAAGCAGCCTTTATGACTGGTTTTGAACGGAATGCCGATGTGGTTCATATCTGTACTTATGCACCGTTGTTCGCCCATGTCGATGCCTGGCAATGGCGTCCCGACCTGATCTGGTTCGACAACCTTTCACTGGTAAAGACTCCTAATTATTATGTACAGCAACTTTACGGCCATAATGCAGGTACGAATGTTATTCCGTTGAGCATGCAGAATGAACCGGTTACCGGACAAAACGATTTGTATGCAACGGCAGCAGTCGATAAGAAAACAAACGAACTGATTATTAAAATAGCCAACACCGGCATTCAGCACAGAAAGATAAAACTCGACCTGAACGGCCTTTCCGGTGGAAAGCATAAAGGAACAGTAACCGTATTGCACGCATCCGACCTGGAAGCAAAGAATACAATCTGCAAACCCGACCAGGTTGTCCCCGTTGTATCGGATGTAGAATTGGAAGCTCCGGCAGCAGAAGTAATACTTCGCCCGTTAAGTTTCTCTGTTTATCGCATAGCATTGTAAGTTTATAGATTTAGTATTTGAATTGTGGAATCCTCCCGGTCGCCTTGTCGTCGGGGGGATTTTCTGCTTACAAGCAGGGGATAGCTTAGTGGATGGTTGTAGAGTAGATTATAGTATTCTTGTCGTTTCATGCCTATGGCACAGTTGTGCACTACTTGTGGCACAGTTGTGCATTGCCTATGGCATTTTTGTGCACTGCCTATGGCACAAAAGTGAAGCTTATTACTTTTACATTGTTACTCGAACTGCTCCTGGTTCAGAGAGTAGTACTTCCCTTTCAAAGCCAGCAGCTCCTGATGGCTACCCCGTTCAATGATCCGGCCGTGTTCCAGAACGATGATAAGGTCGGCGTTCCTTACAGTCGAGAGACGGTGGGCGATGATCAGGCTGGTGCGTCCCTGCATCAGTTGGTCGAGACCCTTCTGGATAAGGATTTCGCTACGGGTGTCGATGTTGCTGGTCGCTTCATCCAGTAACAGGATAGGCGGGTCGGCGATGGCGGCACGGGCGATGTTGAGCAACTGCCGTTGTCCCTGGCTCAGGTTGGCACCGTCGTTTTCCAATAAGGTGTCGTATCCTTGCGGGAGACGTTTGATAAAGGAATGGGCGGCCGTGAGTCTGGCGGCTGCAATGACCTCCTCGTCGGTGGCCTCGAGACGGCCGAAGCGGATATTTTCGCGTACGGTACCTGTGAACAGGTGTGTGTCCTGTAATACGATAGCCATCGATTGACGTAAACTGTCCCGTTTGATCTGTTGGATAGAATGGCCGTCGATCGTGATCTCGCCCGACTGGATATCGAAGAATCGGGGGAGCATATTCAAGATAGTGGTCTTTCCGGCACCAGTGGCACCGACAAGGGCTATTTTGCATCCGGCGGAAGCATGCAGGGAGATCCCTTTCAGGATCGTTTTCTCCGGCTTGTAACCGAAATAAACATCTTTCATGGCTACATCACCCTGTACATTCTGTAAAGTGATGGCATCCGGCGTATCCGGTGCTTCGGGTGCTTCATCTATGACTTCGAAGATACGTTCGGCTCCGGCAATGGCCGCTTGTATGCTGTTATACAGGCTGGCAAGCTCGTTGATCGGGCGTCCGAACTGGCGGGAATATTGCAGGAAAGCAGCCAGTCCGCCGACATCAAATCCACGGAAGATGGCGAGCAGGGCACCGACTATCGTAATGAATACATAATTCAACGTATTCAGGTTCTGCATAACGGGCATCATCATACCGGAATAGAACTGGGCTTTCTGCGATTTGCCTTTCAGGTCGTCGTTGAGCACGTTGAAGTCGGTTTCTACTTTCTTTTCGTGGCCGAATACCTTAACAACCTTCTGTCCGCTGATCATTTCTTCGATATATCCGTTCAGTGTGCCGATCGACTCCTGTTGTGCCTTGAAGTATTTGCGGCTTCGTCCGACAATCCCTTTGGCAAAAAGGAACATAAGCGGCACGGTGACCAGTGTTACCAGCGTAAGGATCGGACTGATATAGAGCATCAGACAAAAGATACCGATCAGGGTGAGGGCGCTCGAAAGCATGTCCGACAGGCTGTCGGTCAGCGCATCGCTGATACGGTCGATGTCGTTGGTGTAGCGGCTCATCAGGTCGCCGTGCTGGTGTGTATCGAAATATTTAACCGGCAGGTGCTCCATCTTCCTGAAAAGGTCGGAACGCATACGGGTGACGGTGCGCTGCCCGATCTTGTTCAGCAGGATATACTGGATATAGACTGCTGCAACCCCTGTAAGATAAACCCCTGCAAGGATAAGCAGTATGCGGATCAGTCCGTGAAAATCTCCGGGAATGATATAGTCGTTGATGATGGGACGCAGCATATAAGAACCCAGCAGGTTGGCAACAATGCTGACTATTATCAGGAATCCGATAACGAACAGCAGGCGTTTGTCGCACGACAGGTACGATACCAGCCGGAAGAAGGTTTTCTTTCCCTCTTTGGCCTTCGCGTTATATTTCAGGTGATCTCCGTGTGCCATAGCTTAAAAGAGTACTTGCTGTGAATGATAAATGTCCTGGTAAACGTCCGAGCTCTTCATCAGTTCATCGGGTGTTCCTATTGCGTTGACTTCCCCGTCTTCAAGCACGATTACCCGGTCGGCCGACTGCATGGTGTTGATCCGTTGAGTAATGATGAATACAGTCGTGTCGTGTAGCAAGGCACTCAGGTTGTTCCTTATTTTCAACTCTGTTTCGGTGTCTACGGCACTTGTGCTGTCGTCGAGAATAAGGATCTTCGGCTTACGGAGCAGGGCGCGGGCAATGCAGATACGTTGTTTTTGTCCGCCTGACAGGTTGATGCCGCCACGTCCGAGCAAGGTATCGTAACCATCGGTAAACGATTGGATAAAATCGTGCGCTTCGGCAGCCCGGGTCGCTTCTTCGATCTCAGCAATGGAAGCGTCAGGCTTTCCCCATCTCAGGTTGTCGATGATCGTACCGGTGAACAGCTCGTTCTTTTGCAGTACCATTCCGATACGGGCATGCAACTCGTCCAGATTGTAATCCTTTACCGGAATATCGTCGATCCGTATTTCGCCGGAAGTAGCATCATATAACCGCGGGATTAACTGCACCAGCGAGCTCTTGGCCGAACCGGTAGCACCGACCAATGCGATCGTTTCGCCCGGATGAGCCTGAAAGCTGATATGCTGCAAAACGTTATTCTCACCACCGATATACCGGAAGCTGACATTATCGAAAGTCACTTTCCCTTTCTCTATCTTATGCTTGTCTTGTAGCCCTTCTTTCGTATTTACCAGGGATGCTTCAGTATCGAGCACTTCCAGGATACGTTTGGAGGAGGCGGATGCGCGGGCGTACGACATGATGATCATGGAGAGCATCATCAACGACATCAATACCTGTGCCAGATAGTTCACAAATGAGATCAGTTCACCCACTTTCAGTTCCCCGTGAATCACTTTTTGTCCACCCAGCCATAGGATAGCGAGAGTGGATAAATTCATAACGAGCTGCATGACAGGGAATATGGATACAACGATGTTGGAGGCACTGATTACCATATCACGCAGTTCTTCACTGCTCTTATCAAACTTCTTTGTCTCGAAATCCTCTCTGACAAACGATTTCACTACACGTATATTGATCAGGTTCTCCCTGACGACGCTGTTGAGCTGGTCTACTTTCTGCTGTACTTTCAGGAAAAAGGGAAATCCCTTGCTGAGTATCAGATAAACGCTTCCCCCTAGTATCGGGATGGCGATTATCAGCACCATTGCCAGTTCCCTGTTTATTCTGATAACAAAGAACACGGCCATAGCCAGCATCAGCGGTGAACGTAATAAGAGCCGGAGTGACATCAGGACAATCTGTTGTATACGGGAGATATCGCTTGTCAGCCGGGTAATAAGAGAAGCCGAACTGAATTTATCTATATCGAAGAAGGATAGTTGTTGGATTTTTCCGAAGAGGGTTTCCCGTAGGTCAGTGCCAAACCCGATACCGATGCGGGAAGATATATATACATTTATAATATTGACCACTAATCCGGCAATCGAAACAAGTATCATATACGTTCCGATATGAGTAATAACCGACAGGTCGCGATTCATTACCCCATTATCAATGATTTCAGCCATAAACATCGGCTGAACTGTTTCGCACAGCACGGTGATTAGTACCAGAAGCGGACTGATTAACAATCCCCCTTTATATCGTTTAAGTATTTGCCAGTATTTTCCCATATCCTACCTACAAAGATAGAACATAATTGCGAAATGATATGTTTTCGCAACCTGATCTCGATTATTTAGTGCAATCGCTTTTTATTCAGAATAATTCCGTTACTTTTGCATATTGATTTAACAAATGCCTATGGGCAATAGTAAATACTTAAAATCTTATAACTATGGATAAACAACGTATCCTTCAGTACAAGTCATCATTCGATGCAATTGCTCATCATTTAAATGGTGAAAATAACCAAGAACAAGTGGAAATCTGGTTTGCCCGTGAGCTGCAACCTATATTGGGTTATGCTCGTTGGGAGAATTTTCTTGTGGCTATCAACAGAGCGGTAGATTCATGTAGGGCCCAGAATATCAACGTGGATGACCATTTTCGTGAGGTCACGAAAATGGTCGGATTAGGGAGTGGTGCCAAGCGTGAAGTAACGGACTATATGCTTACCCGTTATGCCTGTTATCTGATTGCTCAAAACGGCGATCCGAAGAAAGAGGAAATCGCTTTCGCTCAGAGTTATTTTGCTGTTCAAACCCGTAAAGCCGAATTAATAGAAGAACGGCTTAATCTTTTGTCACGTCTGGAAACAAGAGATAAATTGCGAATCTCAGAAAAACAACTTTCTCAAAACATTTACGAACGGGGAGTAGATGATAAGGGATTCGGTCGTATCCGTTCCAAGGGAGATACGGCTTTGTTCGGAGGATATACGACTGAAGATATGAAGAAGCGGTTGGGTGTAAAATCAAACAGACCATTAGCCGATTTCTTACCGACATTGACCATTGCAGCAAAAAATCTGGCTACTGAAATGACAAATTATAACGTAGGAAATAAGGATTTGCTTGGAGAAGAACCCATAACAAAGGAACATATTCAGAATAATGTGAGTGTTCGCAATATGTTGGGTGAACGTGGCATTAAACCAGAAGAACTACCTGTTGCCGAAGATGTTAAAAAGCTGGAGCGTAGGGTTGTAAATGACGAGAGAAAAATAGAGCAATCCACACAGAAACTCCCGAAAAAGTAAAATATACACTTTTATCCACCACAAAAAGCAATATATCCACCCTGCTGTAAAGTGTTCATCCTACATTTGCTTTCGTTAAACACGATAATCACAAATTTAATAGACATGAATACACAACGGAATTTGTTAGCCGGATTATTGCTTTTTGTGGCAATACCATTTATATCCGCGCAAGAGAAAGCCCAGATGGTTGTTAATGCCGATTTGGGTATAGAAACGATCAACCGACACATTTACGGACAGTTTTCCGAGCATTTGGGAAGATGTATCTATGATGGTCTTTGGGTAGGGGAAGACTCTAAAA
The DNA here is from genome assembly GCF_000969845.1 of Parabacteroides sp. HGS0025. Lineage (NCBI taxonomy): Bacteria > Pseudomonadati > Bacteroidota > Bacteroidia > Bacteroidales > Tannerellaceae > Parabacteroides > Parabacteroides sp. HGS0025. Next base: position 3,563,792 of record NZ_KQ033902.1, on the reverse strand, counting down.
TCCCTAATACGAATGGCGTGAGAAACGATATTATCGCCGCCCTTAAACATATTAATATACCCAACCTGCGTTGGCCGGGTGGTTGCTTTGCCGACGAATACCACTGGCGTGACGGTATCGGGCCACGCGATCAGCGCCCGAAAATGGTCAACACTCACTGGGGAGGCGTTACGGAAGATAACAGCTTCGGTACACACGAATTCCTGAACCTTTGTGAGGAACTGGGAACCGAACCTTATATATGTGGAAACATGGGTAGCGGTTCTGTAGAAGAAATGTCGAAGTGGGTGGAATATATCACTTTTGACGGTGAGAGCCCGATGGCAAAATTACGTAAGCAGAATGGCCGTGAGAAACCCTGGAAAGTTCAGTTCTGGGGCGTTGGTAACGAAAACTGGGGCTGCGGTGGAAATATGTCCCCCGAAGGTTATGCCGAAAACTATCGTCGTTATGCAACTTACTGCCGCAACTATGGTACGAACCACCTGTTTAAAATTGCCGGTGGCCCGAATGTGGATGACTATAACTGGACAAGCACTTTGATGAAGAATATCCCCGGCCACATGATGAACGGCATCTCCCTGCATTATTATACGTTTGCCGACAGTTGGACAAATAAAGGAAATGCAACCGGCTTTGATGATAATGAATACTTCCGTACCATCGAAAATGCCGCACATATCGAAGAACTGATCGAACGTCATACCGCAATTATGGATCAGTACGATCCGGAAAAACGCCTGGGATTGATCATCGACGAATGGGGTGCCTGGTATAATGTAGAACCGGGAACAAATCCGGGTTTCCTTTACCAGCAAAATACGTTGCGTGATGCTTTGCTGGCCGGTGTTTCCCTGAATATTTTCCACAAACATTGCGACCGTGTGAAAATGGCCAACATTGCACAGATGGTCAACGTATTGCAGGCCATGATCCTGACCGAAGGCGAAAAAATGATCCTGACACCGACCTATCACGTATTCGATATGTATAAAGTTCATCAGGATGCCACCCTGCTTCCGATTGAAGTGAAATGCAGTAACTATGAACGTCTGGGACGCAGCCTTCCGGCGGTTAGCGCTTCTGCATCGAAAGATAAGAACGGGGCGATACATATCTCACTCGTCAATATTGATCCGGCAAACGATATCGAGATATCCTGTGCCGTACGCGGAACGAATGCCGCCAATGTAAGTAATGCGCAGATCATTACCGGAGAGAATGTACGTGCATGTAATACATTTGATAAACCTGAAAACGTGCGTTTGGCAAACTTCAAGGGAGCAAAGTATAAAAACGGGGAACTGACCGTGAAGATCCCGGCCAAATCACTGGTAACGATCGAGTTGAAATAATTTAAACACGTATCATTTATGTGTAAGACAATCATTAAGGCAGCCATTTTGATGGCTGCTACCACCCTTGTTGTCTCCAGATGCAGCTTAGGCAGGCAGCCGGTAACACCGGAAAAGAACCCTAATCCGTGGAAAGACGATTATACATCTGTCTCCGCCATGAAGGATTATCGTTCGTGGGGAACTTATAATGTACACGATCCGGCCTGCCGGAAGATAGGGGATACGTTCTATCTCTATTCAACCGATGCCATCTTCCGCGAAAATAAAGAGGAAGCTAAGGAAGCAGGCGTTCCGATGGGATACATCCAGGTGCGTAAGTCGAAAGACTTGGTGAACTGGGAGTTTGCCGGTTGGGCATTCCCTGAAATTCCCGCAGAAGCCGTAGAACATGTCAGGAGCCATGCCGATGGGGAAGGGGCTACCAATATTTGGGCGCCTTACCTGGTACAGTATAAGGATAAATACCGCCTGTATTATTGTGTTTCGGCTTTTGCCAAATCAATCTCTTATCTGGGGATGGCAGAGTCCGACTCACCGGAAGGGCCGTGGGAGTTGAAAGGCTGTGTGGTAAAAACAGACTCTACTTCCGTCATGAATGCGATCGATCCGAGCGTTGTGATCACGGAGAACGGGGAACATTGGATGGTCTACGGCTCTTATTTCGGTGGCCTGTATGAAATGCAGCTGGATCCTGAAACCGGGCTGGCTATGCGTAGCGGCGACCAGGGACATTGTATCGCCCGCCGCGCCGATGGAAAGAAAGATAATATCGAAGCCCCGGAGATCGTTTACAACCCGGAATTGAAGAAATATTACCTGTTCGTCTCTTACGATCCTCTGATGACTACCTACAATATACGTGTCGGTCGTTCGGAAAAGCCGGAGGGCCCTTTCTACGACCTGTTCGGTAAAGACATGAGCGAGGAAACCAACAACTACCCGGTGCTGACACATCCTTACCGTTTCGACAATCATCCGGGATGGGCGGGTACGGCTCACTGTGGTGTGGTAAACGATAACGGACGTTATTTCCTGATGCACCAGGGACGACTCAGTCCGGCTAACCAGCTGATGGATCTGCATGTCCGTGAAATATTCTGGACGAAAGACGGATGGCCTGTTGTTTCGCCGGAAAGATATGCCGCCATTCCGCAACAGGAATTTATAAAGGATGATTTCGTGGGCGAGTGGGAAATGATCCTCATCCGCGACAGTAAATACGAGCGTCAGCTTTGGGCCGGACAGATCTTGTGGGGTGAAGGAGAATTGCATGATAATGAGGTGAATGTCTCAATTCATTATACCTTTACACCAGATGGAAAGATCACTGGTGAACAGGAAGGACGCTGGGCGTACTCTCCGGAAAAAGGATTGGCTATCCGTATAGGAGAAGAAGAAATGCAAGGACTCATTCCACATATGGGACAAGACTGGGAGAATGAAATGAAGACAATCCTGTTTACGGGATTAGACTCCCACGGCTTCTCTGTCTGGGGTAAACGGGTCAAATGAACACAAAATATTCTTACAAATTAATTTAATGCCGTATGAGAAAAAGTATAGAACAAAACACAGCCACCATCTTTCAGCAAGAAAGTAACGAGTATGAATTAAGTAACCTTAAAACAGTTTATTATGAGTTATCAATTTATTAAGAGTAAACAGCTACTGAAGTTACCGGTAGTCCTCTTGTTTTTATTAGTCAGCAGCCTGCAACTTATGGCGCAGACAAATGTCGTGACAGGAACTGTAACCGATCCCCTGGGCGATCCCCTGATCGGTGTGAATGTAGTCCTGAAAGACAACCCGACCGTTGGAACCATTACCGATATGGATGGTAAATTCTCATTGGAAACAGGGAATAGTAAAGTCTTTGTATTCTCATATATCGGTTATGCCCCGCAGGAAGTTTCCATTGTCGGAAAGAACAATATCCAGGTGCAGCTGAAAGAAGACAGCGAAACACTGGAAGAAGTGGTAGTAGTAGGTTATGGTACCCAGAAAAAAGGATCGTTGACCGGTGCTATCAGCAGTGTGAAATCGGAAGAACTGACACGTACGACTACGCCGACAACAGCCGGTGCCCTGGTTGGTAAGACTCCGGGTATCTCAGCCCGTCAGGCCGACGGTCGCCCGGGTGCAAGTGCCGCTATCCAGATCCGTAATATGGGTACTCCGTTATATGTAATCGACGGCATACAGTGTGAAGAAGGACAGTTCAATAATATCGACGTGAATGATGTCGAAAGTATCACTATCCTGAAGGATGCCTCTGCTGCTATTTACGGTTTACGTGCAGCCAACGGGGTTGTACTGGTAACGACCAAATCCGGTAAACGCGGTGAGAAGAACCAGATATCAGCCAATGCCTATTACGGTATCCAGAACTTCATGCGTTATCCGGAGGTTGCCAACGCTTCCCAGTTCTACGAAGGACGTATGCAGGCCGATCTGAATACCTACGGTTCAACAGCCCGTACGATGGAAGAGTTGAATTTGTGGCGTCAGGGCCAGGGAGAATATTCCAGCTTCGACTGGCAGAAGTTCATCACCAACAAGAATGCTCCTATCTGGTACGGTAACGTCAGTGCTACCGGAGGTTCGGAAAGAATTAACTACCACTTCGGTGTTTCCCATCTCGACCAGAAGGCCATGATCAACGGATTTAACTTTGCCCGTACAAACCTGCAAAGCAATATTGAAGCCAATATCACTAAATCATTGAAGATCGGAGCCCGTTTGAGCGGTCGTATCGAAGAACGCCATAACGTAGGTGTTCCGGGTCTGGATGACTACTGGCAACCTTATTATGCCATGTTCCAGAACTGGCCGACCCAGCACGCCTATGCCAACGATAATCCAAACTACGTAAATGCCACCCGCAACAACGCGACCGGTGCCGCTATTTTCGACCGGGATATTACAGGTTATACCGATGATATCTGGAAATCGGCAACAGCCAACGTATATGCGGAATGGCAAAGCCCGATCGAAGGCCTGAAAGCCAGAGTGGCTTATAACTACTGGATTGCTCGTAACGACCAGGAACAGTTCGAGTACACCTATAAAGTATATACCTACGACAAAGCGAATGACAGTTACAACGAACAGTGGGGAAACCAGAACCCGTGGCGCCGTCGTCTTAAAGATGAAAAGGTGGAACAGACTTTCCAGGCGCAGTTGAACTACGATCATACCTTCAACCAGAAACATCATGTGTCAGGTGTATTAGGTATAGAAACTTTTGAAAAGACAAGAGACTGGTTGCAATACAATACCTTGCCGACCAATAACTATATCCCTCTGACAAACGGTATAGCCGATATGCAGTCGATGGAAACAAAGATGACTACCGCCCGCCGTGCCGGTATGGTGTTCCGTGCCGCATACGACTACTCAAGTACTTATTTTGCTGAATTCAGCGGCCGTTACGATGGTTCCTACCTGTTTCAGGAAGGTAACCGCTGGGGCTTTTTCCCTGCTGTTTCTGCCGGTTGGAGACTTTCGGAAGAATCCTTTATGTCTGGTGTAAAAGAAGCAACCAAGCTGTCTAACCTGAAGATCCGTGCATCCTGGGGACAGATGGGGGATGACAAACTGGATGTGGATGAGGATGGCGACGGTTATCTGGACGATATCGTTTCTCCTTACTCTTATCTGAACGGATATACTTACGGTTCGGGCAACGCCGTACTGAACGGGAATGCCATGACAGGTGTCGTATACCGTGGTATCCCTATTACAACCTTATCCTGGATCAAATCGACCCTGATCAATATCGGTGTGGATTATGGCTTCCTGGATGACCGTTTGAGTGGTACTTTTGAAGTCTTCCAACGTAAGCGTACCGGTCTGCCGGCTTTACGTTACGACGTATTGATCCCTACCGAAGTAGGCTTCTCGCTGGCAAAGGAAAACCTGAACTCCGATTATCATAAAGGTTTGGAGTTAGGTATCACCTGGAGAGACAAGGTGAGAGATTTCTCTTACTCTATCGGTGGTAACTTCACGCTGGCCCGCAAAATGAACGGCGACTCCTATAAACCGCGCTTCGGTTCGAGCTGGGACGAATACCGTAACTCAACGGAGAACCGCTGGATAAACACCAATACCTGGGGATATCAGGTAGTAGGCCGTTTCCAAAGTTACGAAGATATCCAGAACTACCGTGTCGACAATGACGGACAAGGTAATACCACCATGTTGCCGGGAGACCTGATCTATAAGGATCAAAATGGCGACGGTATAATCAATAGCCTGGATGAACGTCCGATCGGTTACCAGCCGGAACAGTTACCGTACATCAGCTTCGGTATCAATACCTCTTTCGAATGGAAAGGCATCGACTTGAAAGCCGACTTTGCCGGCGCTGCCGGACAATCTTACCACATGTGCTGGGAAGTGGCTTATCCGTTCCAGGGCGATGGTAACTCTACCGCCTATTTGCTGACCGACTCATGGCATCGTGCCGATCCTACGGATGCGAACAGCGAATGGATTGCCGGAAAGTTCCCTGCTACCCGTTATGCCGGAGCAAATGTAAGTTTCAACCGTTACTCTGATTTCTGGTTGCATAATACTTATTATATCAAGCTGCGTACATTGGAGCTTGGTTATACTTTGCCGAAGTCTATTTCCAGCAAGTTCTTCGTAGACCGTCTGCGTATCTATGCAAATGCCTACAACTTGTTCAGCATCGATAACCTGAGCAAATATCAGCTCGATCCGGAAATCCAATCTAACAGTGCTCTGGTTACTCCTAACCTGCGTACCTTCTCATTCGGTTTTAATCTTAACTTCTAATTAATTGAATAGTATGAAAAAGAGTTTATTATATATCCTTGGATCCGCAGTTCTGACATGCTCGCTGTCCGGTTGCGACGAATGGCTGGGTAATACGGATCCTTCCGACTTCCTGACGACTGATCAGGTATGGAATGACAATACAATGGTGCAAGGTGTTCTTGCAAATCTCTATAACGATGTTCCTAAAAACGGCTCACTCGACGATGATGTCAACTTCTCCCTATACGACGATTTCATGTGGTGCGGACTGATGAACCAGGACGTGGAAACAGCCCGTAACCAGATGGTATCTTATGCGTACGATATATTCAGATATTATGATTATGAATATATCTATAAGATCAACCAGGGTATCGAGTCGCTGAAGACCTCCACTTTACCCGAAGCGGATGTAGCCGTTTATGATGCCGAGTTCCGCTTCCTGCGTGCATATACTTATTTCCAGATGTGTATCCGCATGGGAGGTATTCCTCTGGTTACGGCTACACAAAGTTATACATCGGGTATGGATATATCCGAACTTCAGACGCCGCGTTCTACCGAAGCTGAAGTGTATGAATATGTATATAACGAATGTATGGCGGTCAAAGAAACACTGGCAGCCAACAACAATGTGAAATATGTTTCACGGGCCAACAAATATACCGCCCTGGCACTGGCTGGCCGCTCTATGTTGTACGCCGGTTCCATCGCAAAATACAATGCAGCCATGAGCAACCCGGTTCATTCCGACCTGCAGAATGGTGTGGTAGGTATGACCGGAGCCGATGCGAACGGTTATTATGAAAAGGCGTTGGCTTGTTCCGAGGAGATCATCAATGGCGGCGTGTTCCGGTTGCAGGGTATAGATGCACCTTCGGCCGATGCTTTCTATAACGCTGTTTCCATTAAAGATAATAATACGGAAGTGATCTGGAGCAAGGATTATTCGGCGAGCAAATTCCATAGCTTCTCCTTCGCCAATATCGCACAGTCGATGAATGAAGACAACGATAACGGTTCCGACCTCTGTCCGACACTTCAGTTGGTCGAGTCTTTCAGCAGACTGGACGGTACTTCCGCTCGGCTGGCCGATAAGGATGCCAACGGTAACTACATCGCTTACGACAACCGTGCCGATATCTTTACCGGTCGCGACTACCGCCTGCAAGGTACCTGCCTGCTTCCGGAACAGGAATTTAAAGGCGCTCACCTGGATGTACAGGCCGGTGTAGCCGTTTATCAGAACGGTTCTTACCTCTTTGTCGACGGTTCCGAACCCAACTCCAAATATGAAGCAGCCGACAACCATCCGAATGCCGACGGCGGTACGTTCGTAGGTAAAGACGGCCCTCTGAACCGTGCTACTTATACGAATACAGGTTTCAACCTGCGCAAATATGTCGATGCTACCGTTGGATCTTCCGCCCGTGGCCAGGGTTCTTATATCTGGTGGGCTTACTTCCGTATGGGAGAAGTTTATCTGAATGCGGCTGAAGCGGCTATGGAACTGGGACAGACAGGCAAAGCCCTGCAATATGTAAATGCCGTACGCCAGCGTGCCGGTTTCGGTGCCGACTCATGGACTGCGGCCGACCTGACCATCGACAATCTGCTGAAAGAACGTCGTTGCGAACTGGCACTCGAAGATCACCGTTGGTGGGATCTGAAACGTCTGCGTAAAGCGCATACACAATGGAATGGCGTTCAGTCTGAAAATACGATGTTGTATGCCCTGTATCCTTACCGTGTGATCGGTGGCCCGAACGACGGCAAGTATATCTTTGAACGTAAAATCGCCCCGCGTTTCAAAGCGCCCCGTAACTTCCGTGTAGGTAACTATTACACTTCATTCAACCAGGATGATCTGAATAAGAACCCGAAACTGGTACAGAACCCGAACTACAATTAATTAAAGATGAACATAGATATGAAAAAGATAGCTTTATTCCTATTCGTCGCATTAGCTGCCGTATTTACTTCCTGTGAATATGACAATTATGAAGAGCCTAATACGACGCTGACCGGAAAGATGGTTTTCGATGGTCAGGCGATTAATGTAAAGAATAATCAGGTGAGTTTCCGTCTCTACGAACCGGGCTGGGAACTTTCGGCCAGCACGTATCTGACCGTACAGGTGGCACAGGACGGTACATTCAGTGCCAGCGTCTATACGGGCAAGACTTATAAGTTGATCCGCGTAGCAAACGTTGGCCCTTGGGTAAACCCGACGGCAGCCGATACGATCACTGTGGAGAATTGCAGAGGCGGACAGACTGTCGATATACCTGTAACTCCTTATTACCTGCTCGACAATGCATCCATCACTTGCAACAATAAGATTGTTTCCGGTACCTGCTCCGTACGCGAGATCACAGCCGGCCGCAACATCGAGTTTGTAGGCTTGTATGCCGGCCGCAACCTGATTGTTGACGACAGCTATAATTTCGGCGGCACAGCCGGATCGACTACAACAACCGCAACAGCCGGTAATCAGGTTTCCCTGCAACTGGATTTAAGCAGCTTATCAGTCAATTCGACCTCCAATTCGCTTCCATCTACCGGATTCATCTACGCCCGTATGGGACTGAAGATCGAAGGTATCGATGCAATGGTTTATACCGAACCGTTCAAAGTATCGATCTGATTATTCGATGATTAGCGAGAATATACCCCGCAAGGCCTGTTATTTTAACAGCTTGCGGGGTTTTTTATTATCTTTGCCCTCGTTCTAATCTTAAATTTAATGGATATGTGCAGACACTTTCTGGCAACTCTTGTAGTTGTACTATTTATGGTCTCCTGTGGCAGACCTTCTCCTTTCCGGGATAAATTGTATGAAACTATGCAAACCTCCCTGAGTTGGAGAAACGATACGACCGGCATCTGGGAAACCGCCGGCTGGTGGAACTCCGCCAACGTATTAACCGCTACCATCCGCTACGCAGCCGTCACTGGCGACACCGATGTGCTTCCCGTCATTCAGGATGTATATGAGAAAGCCCGCCGTTACCGGGTGGGAGTGGACTCGACGGGGACACCTCGCTATTGTACGAATTTCATCAATGACTATTACGACGATGAGGGTTGGTGGGCTTTGGCATGGATCGAAGCGTCTAAACTGACAGGGGAGAAGAAGTACCTCGATATGGCGGAAGTAATCTTCGACGATATGACTACCGGATGGAGTGAAGAATGCGGTGGCGGTATCTTCTGGAAAAAGAATCCCCTGCATTATAAGAATTCCATCGCCAACAACCTTTTCTCGCTGACGGCTATCCGCTTGTACAAGGCTACTCAGAACCCGTCTTATCTCGACTGGTTCAAGAAGAACGTGGCGTGGTATATGCAAACAGGCATGATCAATACGGATATTTACCAGATCGAAGACGGGACGGGCAAGGACTGTACCCCCAACCGGGATGCCCATTACACCTATAACCAGGGTGTGGCGATCGCTGTCCTGACTGAAATGTATCTGGTGACGAATGATAATTCCTATCTGGAACTGGCCGGAAAGATAGCCGATGCCACGATTACGAACCGGTTGGTGACAGACGAGGGCATCCTTCGTGAAATGAAACCGGCTATCGAACATAGCAACGACGGTGTACAGTTCAAAGGCATTTTTATACGCCATCTGGCTTTCCTGTATGAGGTGACAAAGAACCCGGCCTACAAAGATTTCATCATAAAGAATGCCGAGTCGATCCTCTCGAAAGATTACGACCCGGCATCCAAAAGCTTCGGCTGTTATTGGTACGGCCCCTTCCATCGGGTTAGTTCAGCCGCCAATGCCTGTGCACTGGAATGTGTGATTGAAGCCTATTCTCTTACAAAACAATTTTAAAGCGTTCCTTACCGATCCGTACAAAATAGATACCATCGGGTAGCCGTACTGTCTCAACCTCTCCGGCTATCAGATGGCAAACGGTTTGCAGCTTGCCGTCGGCGGTATAGATATAACCCGGTTCGTCGCTAACGGCTTGTATATGCAGCTCGTTTCCGGTTTTCCAGACTTTCGGCCGGTTGGCTTCTATCTTTTCGTTGGCTACCGGGGCGGGATTCTTCACAATGCCGTCGATAAATATATCGAGCGGTTGACGAACATATTTAATGATATATGCTCCGTCGCTTGTACGGGGTGTGATGGTTTCCCCACGGCTGGTTGTTACTATCGGGGCTGACTGGTCATACTCCTTGTCGAGCGAGAGATAGAACCGGAAGCTACCCCATGACTCCACTTCATACGCTCCGGCAACCGGATCGGTTACAGCTCCCTCAACGGCCGGAAGAGTTACTGTATAGTAAACCGGAGTTGGTTCAGGTTCAGGAGTCGGATCGGGTTTACTTTCTTTTTTACTAAATATGACCTTGATGGCGACATCACTATTTACTGTATAAGAAGAACCACTGCTGAATGTAGTACCGTTTACGGTGAGTGTATTCAACTCATAATCGGCATCCGGCATAGCAGTAATTGTCAGTACTGTATTATAAGGAAGCTGATCGTCGTTATTCACTGCTATTTCAGATCCGTTCAAGGGATCGGGGCGGGTTACCGATAATATCCCGTTGCTGCCCGGATCGATTTTGACGGTATGCAGCAGGTAGGGAGCCATCAGCTTTTCCGGCTGTGAAGTAAACCCTTGCAGCTTTGGCAAAGTGCTGAAGCTATTCAAATCCCAGACAGACGTATTCCAACCATTGAAACAACCACCTGCATCACTATTCAGATTACTGCTTGTAAGAGGGGTACCTTCCTGCGGATCATAAGTATCAGCCGATTTAGTAATCTGGCGTGGCATATCGAAGAAAGAGAAATTATTCACATCGTCCGCATCTGCACCCGTACCGATTACACGGTGGGCATCAGCAGGAATTTTTGCATTAACAGCCAAGCAATGTCTAACAATACCCGCATTTTCATGATCGTTAAAACCGACTATTCCGCCAGCCGCTTCGTCCATTCCATTTGTAAGGCTCGAAACAACGGCGTCGGCTGCTATTGAAACCTCTCCGGCAGCAAAACTGTACTCGATTGTACCTGTATTATATCCGGCTATTCCGCCGAGATAGGAATCAGAACTATCATTTACTTTCACGGGGATAAGATTATAGCAGTTGGAAATCGTACCGCTGTTATCGCCTGCAATACCTCCGGCATGTCTGTTTGTTCCGTCGGAAGACAAGACAAAACCTTCACCGGAGACGTAACATTGATCGATCGTTCCTTCATTAACGGCAGCGATGGCTCCGGCCTTGCTTTCTGCTCCGCTGGCGGTGGAAGTAATCCCGTCCGCAACGACATTTACCGCCACTTTTCGGACGATTGCCCCTCCGTCGATCGTACCGAACAATCCGGCTTGCGCCTGTTTGAGATCAGCTTTGAGACTCAAAGAAACTGTATGGTTATCGCCATCGAAGGTTCCTTTGAAGGGATGAGCAGTTGTTCCCATTGGTGTCCAGCCGGAGGGAAGGGTGATATCGTTTGCCAACTTAAAATATTCGGTGTTATTGAAGCCTGTCACATTCTGGTTGATTTGATAGGCATAATATAAAAAATCGCTTTCATCCTTGATCTGATATGGATTGGTACTGGTATTGTTTTGGGGTATAAAATAATCGTCGGTAGAAATATCGGGTGAATCAGTACTCAGCTTAGGAAGGTATCCGTCTTTAAGTATCCATCCGGCACTCTCCCATTCTGCAAGGGCATTTCCTGCATCTCCGTTAAAGTTTTCTATTGTCAAGTCAGCTCCATTTTTATTATTCTTTTCCCCATTCGGGAAACTTATTGTTGTTTCTCCGTTATAATTTATTTCTATGCAGGTTGCTTTGACTACAGAATAGTTGTCTGTAAAGGTTGTGGTACATCTATAATATGAAGTTCCTGCTATACGGCCAACACTCTTCACAGAAGCCTCCTTATCAATACGTACAGTGATTGCTTTAGTAAAAGACAAACAGTTTTTAATAGTCGAATTTCTTCCGTCAATACCCAAAAATCCCCCGGCACAAGCTTCGGCAAATTGATTTCTGAAATAGGAAATTATACTGCTTACAGCAACATAACAACGGTTTATAGTTAAAGTACTTGATAAAAAATATACTGTTTGTCCGACAATTCCACCTGTATAAGCTCCTTCACCATCCTTAGATTGAACTGTCTTTATCGGACCTCCGGATACAAAACAATCCTCAATAGAAATAGTACTACCACTTCCAATACTTCCTACTAATCCTCCTGCCGATCTTATTCCGGCAATGCCGTCAGCACTAATAATAACTCCCAAATTTTTGATACTTCCTGCTGCCATTCTCCCAAATAGTCCCCCATCTGTCGTTTGACCACTTGTCGTTAGGTTTTTGATTGTCTTTTTATTTCCATCGAAGTTACCTTGAAAAGGATTGTCTTCCGTTCCTATCGGTGTCCAATCCTGATCGTTCAGATCGATATCACAGCTTAAGGAGATCGCACATCCTTCAAAACCAGTTTCACTGCCACTTCCGGTTACAGTTCCGTTATTAGCTGTTTCTGCCACCCAGGCCAGTTCGGCCGCGGTAGAGATGGTAAGTGTTGCATCACCGGCCTTCCAACCATTCGGTTTTGTTTTCGAGGTTCCATCCCATACATCGGCCTCTGCCCGAACTCCATTCGGAGTTGTCCATAAAAAAGCCGCCACACAAAGGAGGCGGATGATTAATTGTAAACTCTTATTCATACTTATGTTAATTATATTAATTTCTTTATACTTGCTTGTTTAACATTTATTAGTTGGGGGTATGTCGACAACGTTATCGACACGGATGTCGAAGCCTCTGTCGATACAGGTGTCGACAACGGTATCGACAGAGGCTTCGACAACGGTGTCGAGGGGTATGTCGATAACAGCTTCGATACTCCCCTCGACAGTAGCTTACTCGATAACCGGACGGTCATCTTCGCCGCCACCCGGCTGACTACCTACACTCAACAAAATGGGGTACTGATACGTACGCGGTTCTTTAACGAGGGTATAGCTGGCACCTGCCTGCGTTGTGATACTCAACAGATATTGTCCGTCGGGCAGTGCCGGGATCTGGATAATGATCTGCGACGTGGTGTTCGATACGATCAGGTCGACTTTGACCGGAGTCTTGTCGGCCCCGTCGGGAGTGAAGTAAACGCCTACCGACGGATCGTCGCCTTTCAACAGCAGGCCTGCCCCGTTGATTACACCCGGAGCGTTCGGAGTCAGTATCTGGTTGACTGATTTCGTCTTAGAGTCGGTAAAGCCGTTGATAACCGGGCCCGTCTTAGCTACACGGAAGTTGGGAACCAATAATTTCAGCGCCTTCAACAATGCTTTTCCCGGCGTAAAGGTGACACCGAATTTATGCAGATCGGAGTTGAAGATGGGGCTTTCTCCACCGAGCGGCCCGCTGAAGTTAAGCAACCACTGGCCTACGCCGTCTACCACGCTCTTGCCCTCTGCAATGGCTTCGACCTTGATATCGTCTGCCATGCCGAGGATGTTCAGGATCGTTTCCTGGCGGTACTCGGTACGCGCTTTAACGATACGGTCGGCGATATCCGTGTTGTGGATCGTTCCGGTGATGGATACTTTACCTGCAAAATCGTTTGCTTTTTCTGTCAATACGTTATCGTACATGTCGACAGTGAGAATTGTTTTTTCTGCCATGATATTATTATTAAATGTTGTGTTCGTTGATGAGTTCGGATAAACCCTGATGTCTGGGTAGATACAGAGGATGAAAATCGGTAGATTTTCCCTCTTTAATGCATACAAAATGCTTTGTTGATATCCTGTCTATCATATATTTAGATAATAGATTAGTTCGTTTAGAACTATGGAAAACTATATGATATATAAGGTTTGTATTAATTCAATGTTGTTGAAATGTAATATAAATCATCAAAGTTGTTCGTTTATTGGAAATGATGTTTACTCCAATATGGTACCAAAGAGGGATAAAAAGGTTTTAATTGCAGTGGTTTTATAAGATAAAATATAGCTATGCTATGAAATATTTGCTGTCAATAAGCACTATTTAATATGTTTTATTACCTTTGCACTCATTAGTAACAGAGTTCTAAACGAACTTAGTGCTATTTCCGTCAACATATTCCTTGTTGTAATTTGCTTCAAAAAATAATAATCACTATTTTTGTTCTGCTATAATAAAGATAACTAATGTCTATAAATGCAGTAAAACAGGAATTGTTGTCAAAACTGAAACAGGAGCATTGTTTCTGGTCGTACAATGAAAGTTCAATCAAGGATATTCCGGATGATATACTGATTGAGAAAACCTTGTTGCATCTTGATCTGGAAGAAATCAACCAGTTGTTTCTGATTTATCCTTTTAGGAAGATCAAGCAAGTTTGGTTGGATAATCTCGTTCCTCAGGAAGATTATCTTTATACTTTAAATCGTTTCCTGGCATGGTACTATTTCAAAGTTAAGAAACCGGATGTTTATATCAAATCTATGGCTACACGACACTTTAATAAGATGTTAATAACTAATATGAATTAGCGATTAATCCAATTTTCAACTTTAATATTAGGAATACGGTTAAAATGTTTCAGATTTTCTGTTACTAAGGTTATTTTGGCTTGTATGGCGGTAGCACCTATCAATAAATCGAAGTCATCAACCAACATTCCTTTGGAACGTAATAGTGCTTTGGAGTCTGCAAAAATTGGTAGAGCATTATATATAGGAAGTATTTCAAACTGTTCAATTAGATTGTGAACTTGTTCCAGGCTTTTGGCTTTATTATTACTGCATGCTGCACCGTACAGAAGTTCCGCTACAGTAATCTCTGATATAAAACATTTTTCCCATCCGATCTTATTTATTTTGGTGAATAAGTCGTATTTACCTTTCAGGAAAAATATGCAAATGTTGGTGTCTAATAAATAATGCTTCATTCGTCTAGCGTTTCTATATGTCTTGTTACTCCTGATGTCCGACTCTTGCGTATCTCTTCGATGAGTTCATCTGCATCGGGTTCGTCAGACCAGGCTCCAAAAAGACTTCTCAATTTGTCGATATCTGCATGCTTTTTAGTAGTCTTCTCTTCAAGTAATGAATCTGTCAACTTCTTAATAAGATGCAACTTGGTTTCTTTACTTAATGATTTGAGTAAAGAATAATAATAGTCTGCTAAATTAATTGATGTTTCCATATTCTATGTTCTTTATCGCAAAGATATGAAATATTAGTGGAATACTGAATGTTTACTCTCCGATATGTTTTTAAACTATCTTTTTTCCTTCCCTCAATCCCTTGTAATATCTTTTGTATAGTGTATATTTGTCATTTAAAATAACCATGACAGAGATGAACCACTTTAATATACAGAAAAACACATATTTACTCTTGTTTCTTTTCTCTATCCTGTCCCTGACAGGGCATGCAGGATTAAACCCCGAATCATACAATTTTACTTATATAACAGCCGATGACGGATTGGCTCAGAATACCGTCGATTATATCTACAAGGATAGCCGCGGCTATATGTGGTTTGCCACCTGGAACGGCTTGAACCGCTTCGATGGCTACGATTTTATCCGTTACGACGCGCAGTCCGGTAAGAATGCACTCAATAGCCTTTTCGTACGTACTCTGGTGGAAGACAACCGTCAGCATCTTTGGGTAGGGACGGAAGAAGGTGTTAATATCATCGACCTGACTTCCGGGGAGGTTCGCAATATCGATCATTCCCGCCAGGCTTCACACCCGATCTTTTCGGCTGTCATCAATACTTTTCTGAAAGACAGGCAGGGACGCATCTGGATCGGATTTAATAAAGGACTTGCTATCGCTTCGCTGAACGAACGGAACGACCTGGCTGAAATTGAACTGATACAAGAGGGGGAAGATGCGAATGTGAATGCCCTTTGTATGGATGAGGAAGGGACGGTCTGGGTGGGATATGCCAACGGACAGGTCTGCACTGTCAAAAATCTGTCCGGCAATACCTTCAGCCTGACTCCGGTAATGCAACCGTTCGGTGAGGTGTTATCCTTTTGTCCGGATGGCGACGAACTCTGGATCGGGGGAGGGACAGGGCTGATGCGTTATAACCGCCGCTCTGGTGAAAGCCGGTTATATACGAACGACCCGAAAGACAATCATTCATTGATACAAAACTATGTAAAAGATATTGTGCTCGATGAAGAGGGTAACCTGATCGTGGCAACCTATAAAGGCCTTTCCATCTACAACAAACAGACGGATAACTTCCTGCAGATAGCCAGTGCCCCGTCCAGCCCGGATCATCTGAACAGTAACTTTATCAATTCCCTTTATGTCGAACCGACGGGAATACTCTGGATCGGGACGGAAAAAGGAGGGGTGAACAAGATGATCCGCAAGGAGGTGATGTTCGATCTGTATCGCCATGATACCAAACAACCGGCTTCACTTTCCGCCAATCCCGTGAATGCCATTTACGAAGATAGTCGGGGTGTCTTGTGGATCGGAACGGTTGAAGGGGGACTGAACAAGCGGAATGCCGATAAGAAAACCTTTACCCATTTCGTGCACCAGCCGGGAAATCCGTCTACTTTATCGCATGATGCGGTTTGTTTTATCGCGGAGGGCGACGGGTATCTTTGGGTAGCAACCTGGGGTGGTGGCATCAACCGGATGAAACTGGACAGGGAAGGGGTGTTTGAACATAATACCTCTTTTGTCAAAGAAGGGACGTTCGCCAGCGACTTTATTTCCTGGATGGCTTATGATCGGGTACAGAAAGGTATGTGGGTGGCAAGCTCGAAAGGGCTCGACTTCTATGACGAGGCCACCGGATCGGTGAAGCATGTACTGAATACTTCGGAACAGGACGAACAAAACCGGCAGATCACATCTGTATCGGGTATCTACCTGGATAGCTCGCGCCGCCTGTGGGTAGGTACGGAACTTGGACTTCATTGCATCGACCTGAACCGTTCGGATGTCAGGCTGGGCAGGATCATTTCCGAACGCTGCCGGGTGTTGTCTCCGGAAAGGAAATCGTCGCGCCGGGAGAAGATCAACTGTATCTTTGAGTCTGCCGACAAGACGATCTGGCTCGGAACTTACGGCAACGGACTTTTCCGGTTGACAGGGCGGGAGGATAACCAGTATATGTTTAAAAACTATGGGACTGAATCGGGGCTTTCGGACAATGTCATTTATGCAATGGAGGAAGACGATACCGGCAATTTGTGGTTAAGTACCAACCGGGGCGTTACCAGCTTCTGTCCGCAGACGGAACGGGCAACGGCTTATTATACGACTGATGGCCTGCCCAGCAACCAGTTTTATTGGGCTGCTTCCGAGCATACTTCCGACGGAAAGTTATTGTTCGGTAATGTGGAAGGGGCTGTTATGTTCGATCCGGTGATTCGCAAATCGGATACGACCGAGCTGAAGGTGACGATCATCGGCGGCCGCCTGTATAACGAGCCGGTAAATCCGCGTGTCCTTTCCGGAAAGTGGAACCTGCGGGAACAGGATAAGTCTATTTCGATCGAGTTTGCTACCTTATATTATGTGTCTCCCGAAAAGATCCGCTATGCTTACCGGTTGGAAGGTTTTGATGCCGATTGGGTGGAAGTGGAGTCTAACCGCCGTTTTGCCAGTTATACGAACCTTCCGGCAGGCAATTATACCTTCCGGGTAAAATGTACGAACCCCGATGGAGAATGGTCTGACCATATTACGGAGCTGAATATCCGGGTGACACCACCTTTCTATAAAGAGAAATGGTTCCTGGTTTCCATGCTGGTGATCGTCGTCCTGCTGATCTATTATTATAATGAAATGCGTATCACCAACCTGCGCCGGCAGAAAGAGCTGCTGGAAAAGAAAGTGGAGGAACGGACGCGTAAGATCGAAGTGCAGAAAGACGAGATCCTGACCCAGAAGAAGGAACTGGAAGAATCCGACCGACAGCTTCAACAGGCTACGCAGGATAAGATTAATTTCTTCACCAACATCACCCACGAATTCCGTACGCCGCTGACACTTATCCTGGGGCCGATCGAGCAGGCGCTGACGCTCAGTCAGAACCCGAAAGTGATCGATCAGCTGACGTTGGTACGTAAGAATTCCAAGTTCCTGCTTTCGCTTGTCAACCAGTTGATGGATTTCCGTAAGGCGGACGCCGGAAGCATGAAGGTGAACAAGGTACCGGGTAACTTTACGGAGTTTATCGAGTCGATCATCCTGCCGTTTAAAGCCTTATCCCAGTCGCGGAATATACGGATCGATGAGGGGTACCGGATCACGCAACCTTGTTTCAGTTTCGATCCTGATCTGATCCGGAAGGTGTTGATTAACCTCTTGTCGAATGCCGTCAAATTTACTCCTGACAACGGATACATCCGTTTATCGGCTGCTTTACTCGACAGTAAAGCAGCCGATAAACGGCAAACGATATGTAAATATCTTTATATCTCGGTAGGTGATACCGGGATCGGTATTCCCGATGATGTAAAGGCTCTGATCTTCGAGCGTTTTTATCAGGCGGACAATCAAACTACTTACCCTGTTTACGGACAGAGTGGCACAGGTATCGGCCTATACCTTTGCAAGCAGATCGTGGAATTGCTGGGTGGCTCGATCTCGGTGAAGGATAATCCTTTGGGAGGAACGACCTTCCGGCTGCTACTGCCGTTGACAGCCGAAGATATGGATGTGGAGATGAACAGCGAATATTACGTTTCACCGGAAGTCTACGACCGTTCTACGGAGATAGAAGAAGAATATGAAGAAATACATGAGCCTGTGGATCAGGATAAACCGCTGTTGCTCATGGCCGAGGACAATCCCGATATGCGGGCCTTTATCAAGTCGATACTGGAAGACAAATTCACGATCGTCGAGGCTTCCAACGGCGAGTCGGCACTGAAAAAGACGTTGAAGTTTTTGCCCGACTTTATCATTTCCGATATCATGATGCCTGTGATGGACGGCCTGGAGTTTTGTAAGAAGGTGAAGAATAACTTTACGACTTCCCATATTCCTGTCCTGTTGCTGACGGCCAAAACATCGACGGATGTCCGCATCGAAGGGTATAAGGTAGGAGCAGACGGTTATATCGCCAAACCGTTTGATGCCGAGCTGCTGGTAGCCCGTATCAATAACATGCTCGAAAGCAAGAACCGCCTGCACAAAGCCTTCGGAAGCAGCCTGGATGTAAAGACGCTCGATATCCGGGAAGAGTCGCAGGATCGGAAGTTCCTCGATAAGTTAATGGAAGTGATAGAGGAAAACTACCAGGATGCCACTTTCGATGTGGCAGAGTTGATCGAGAAGATGCACATGAGCAAAAGCCTGCTTCATAAGAAACTGCAATCGTTGGTAGGGCAGTCGGCCGTGAAAGTGATCCGCTCTTACCGTCTCACGAAAGCGAAAGAGCTGATGGAGTCGGCGGAAAAGGCACCCGTTTCTGTCTCCGAAATAGCATACGAAGTCGGCTTCAACGACCCCAAATATTTCACCCGTTGCTTCACCAAACATTATGGAATGAGCCCGAGTGAATTTTTAAGCAGTTGATTGCTTTCAAGCGGCTTTTGTATGGTAATAACGAAAATATCCTTACATTTGTCTTCTAAAATATTATGAACGTTAATTAAAATAGCATGCAAAACACAAACTCTTCTTCAAAGGGGTATCTATTTCCCCTGGTGGTAATCGGCATCCTGTTCTTTATGATCGGATTTGCCCTCGGTATTAACGGATTGATTATTCCGTTCCTGCGTACAGCCTTGGATCTGACAACTGCTGAATCTTATCTGGTATTGGCTGCAACCTTCTCGACCTTTATTATATTCGGATATCCCAGCGGACTGGTGATCAAAGCGATCGGATATAAAAAGACGATGATCTTATCCTTCCTGTTCTTTGCGATAGGATTGTATTTGTTTATTCCTTCTGCGGAAAATCAAAGCTTTGCCATGTTCTTGCTGGCTTCTTTCATTAGTGGTATCGGTAATACCATGTTGCAGGCAGCTGTGAATCCGTACATCACGATCTTAGGCCCGCTGGAAAGTGCGGCTACCCGTATGAGTATGATGGGTATTGCCAACAAGGCGGCCTGGGCGATCGCTCCGATCTTCCTGGGTATCTTCCTGAACCTGGGGGATGTAAAGCTGGAAGATATCAAGCTTCCGTTCTACTTCATCTCCGGTATCTTTGTGTTGCTGGGTATTTTAGTTGCTTTCGTTCCGCTGCCTGAAGTAAAAGCCGAAGGTGAAGACGAAAACGACGAGGCCGCAGCTTCCTCGTATGCCGCTAATAAGACAAGCATCTGGCAGTTCCCGCACTTGCTTCTTGGTTTGGTATCACTACTGTTCTACGTGGGTGTCGAAACGTTGGCAATGGCCAGTATCGTAGACTACGCCACCTCTTTAAACCTGCCTGATCCGCAGGTGTATACTTCTTATACGGTGATTGGTATGGTGATCGGTTATCTGGTTGGTGTATTCTTCATTCCCAAGTATATTTCACAGGAACGGGCGATGTTCGTCTGTGCGATTATCGGTCTGATCAGCTCTTTGTTGATCGTCCTGACTCCGATGAACATCTCTATCTGGTTCGTCGCAGTATTAGGTTTGGCTAACTCACTGATGTGGCCGGCTCTGTGGCCGATGGCTATGAAAGACCTGGGTAAGTTCACCAAGACAGGTTCTTCCTTGCTGGTAATGGCTATCGTGGGTGGTGCTGTATTCCCTTTACTGTTCGGTTGGTTAGCCGACGTATCCGGAAATATGCAGCAGGCATACTGGATCTGTTTCCCGGCATACCTGATGATTTTCTACTACGCTTTGAGCGGACATAAGATCCGTATTTAATAAATAAGAAAGAAAGGGCTTCATATTTTAAACATATGAAGCCCTTTTTGTATGGTATAATGAAGCCTTTCCAATTTTACAGGAGTGATCTTTACAACGATTTTCTAACATTTAACCTCCAGGGATTCTCAATCGTTTCAATCGTTTTCTTTTTGATCAATGTTGCCATCGTCTGTCCCATTAGTTTAAAATCGGTAGATAAGGTAGTGATACCACCTGCCAGTATCTCTTTAAGAGGGGTGTCGTTGTAGGAGATGATACCGAAATCCTGGCCGGGGGTAAAGTCCTGTTTCTCGGCTTGTTTTAGCAGATCTACCAGATCCCGGTCGTTTACGATCATATAAATTTCTCCCTGTTTGATCTCTCGGTCTTTTACAGAAGATATATAATCGTGTGTATATCTGTAGTCTTTGCAGAAAGTGCATAAACCGTTATATCGTTCGACAGGTTCTTTCTCCTCTTTTTGAACCATGATGATATGCTGGTATTTCCGGATGTATGGTAATCCGAATACCAGAGCCTCGTATGTGTCTTTTTCAAAATTCTGGAATACGGACGAGTATTTACCGATCAGTTCGGGATGGAAATGATCCAACAGATATACATCGCCGGACAGACTTTGTAATAGAGGGTCTATACCTGCAAATTTACCGGACATTATAATATAAGTGGTATATTTATTATTAGCTTCGTTGATCAGTGTTTCAAACACTTTCCGGTTGTAGTTATGGAAATAAATATCCACTGTTGCGGTTTTGCCGATCGACTCCATAAATGAATTATAGATATCTTCCTTGAATTCATTAAACTCGTTAAACAGAAGAAATATATTATGCTTGTGGGCAATGCGGGTACTGGTTACATAATAGCCGACACCAGGGTTCGAATCAATGATGCCTTTCGATTTTAGTTCGCTTAGTCCGGCGAATACCGTATCTCTTGATAAGTTGTAATTCTTTCTGAATTCGTTGATTGAGGGAATCCAATCACCTTTTTTATAGGTACTATTATTTATACCGTCTATTACGTGATTTACTACCAGTTTGTATTTTGATTCGTTTACTTTCATTCTTATTGATTTAGATGCGCAAAGATACCTCGAAAGTATCAAACTGGTACGATCTGGTCTATGTTATTAAACATGGTTTAAAAATCGAACCAGTTCGTACCAGTTGTGTGAATTATGCATATATTTGCTGCCGAGATCTAGTACCATAACAAAACATATCATATCATGAAAACTAATAGATTAAAAAAGTGCCTTCTTTTGAGCGGAAGCCTGTTGATGCTTCTTCCCGGAGGTGCTGGAGCACAACAAAACCGGATTAATATAGATGCCTCAAAAGTGCTGAACAGGGTAACTCCCTATCTTTATGGTGCCTGTATTGAAGATGTGAATCATGAGATTTACGGGGGACTTTACGACCAGAAGATCTTTGGAGAGAGCTTTGAAGAGCCGGTCAGAGGTTTTGTATTCGACCATTTCACTGTATATGAGGGTTTTTGGACTCCTCAGGAAGAAGGGGTTGCGATAGATGCTTATCCGGGTGCAAAGTTAGTGTATGAGCCGACAGTTATGGATAAAGGTTCTGTAGAGGTGGAACTTTCTATGAATGGAAGTGCAGCACATAATGCCGGTTTATTATTATGTGTAAATGATCCGGGAAATGGTGCTGATAATTTTGATGGTTATGAAATAAGCCTGGCGGCGGACGGTAAAAAAGTTATATTCGGCAAACACTGCAAAAATTGGCGCTCGCTGAAAGAAGTCGCTGTCGATTGTTCCCCACAGGAATGGAATAAAATGAAAGTCAGAGTGGACGGAGGACAGTTTGAGATTTTTCTGAATAATAAGAGTTTGTTTGTATATGAAGATAAAGAATCGCCGATCCTTCAGGGGAAAGTGGCTCTGAGAACATGGAACTCACAGGCAGAGTTTCGAAATCTGACAATTGAGCAGGAGGGAAAGAAGGAACTGATTTCTTATACCGGAAAGAAAGGGCTGGCAGTCAGTGCACATTGGGATGCAATACAGACAGGTGATACAAAAGTGACATATCTCCATGACGATAAAGAGGCTTACAATGGAAAATACTCTCAGGTTATCCGGAAGGAAGATGGTAACGGTATTGCCGGGATAGCCAACAGGAGCTTGAACCGATGGGGAATATCTGTGGAAAAGGGACAGATGTTTCAGGGACGTTTGTATCTGAAAGGTGAAGAGTATAAAGGTGCTGTGACTGTTGCTTTACAGAGTGCAGACGGTACCCGCGAATATGCTACCCAAACAATAAATATGCTCTCCGGTAACTGGGAGAAATATCCGTTCAGCTTGCTGTCGAACGATACGGATCCGAATTCCCGCCTAGCTGTTTATATTGATCGTCCGGGCAAGATTTGGGTCGACCAGGTGGTACTTATGAGTACGGGTGACGAGCAATTTCTCGGGTTGCCTTTCCGTAACGATATCGGACAATCCATGCAGAAACAAGGGCTGACCTTTTTACGTTATGGCGGTACAATGGTGAATGCTCCCGAATACCGTTTCAAAAAAATGATAGGTGATCCTGACAAAAGGCCTCCTTATAAAGGGCATTGGAATCCCTATTCTACTAACGGCTTTGGTATAGAAGAATTCCTGAAGTTCTGTGAAGCCGCCGGTTTTGAAGCTGCTTTCGCTGTCAATATCGAAGAAACACCGGAAGATATAGTCGATATGGTAGAATACCTGAATGGCCCTGTCTCTTCCGTGTGGGGTAAAAAACGTGCAGATAACGGTCATCCGAAACCTTATGGAGTCAAATATATAGAGATAGGAAATGAGGAAGTAATTCATGCAGATGCTACGGATGGTTACAGGCATTATATCGATCGTTTTAATCTGTTGTACGATGCTATTAAAAGTAAAGATAAGTCTGTGGAAGTGATCAACTCAGCTTGGTGGCGTCCTGAATCTCCTAACATGGAAATGGTATTCCGCGCACTCAACGGAAAGTCTCCTTACTGGGATTATCATCCTTGGGCAGATGATCCCGATGCAGGTGTAAATGTGGACAAAGAGCTGGAAAAGATGCAGCAGCTCTTTCTGAAGTGGGATCCCGACACTCAGATGAAATGCGCTATTTTTGAAGAAAACGGAAATCTTCATTCTATGCAACGGGCTTTAGGGCATGTTACTCTTCAAAATGCAGTTCGCCGGCATGGTGATTTTGTTTTTACTTCTTGTGCGGCCAATGCATTACAACCTTATTTACAGAATGATAACGGATGGGATCAGGGACAGGTTTTCTTTACGCCTACCCAGGTATGGGGTATGCCTCCCTACTATGCACAACAAATGGCTTCAGAAAGTCATTTACCTTTGCTTGTAAAGACTGAAACTACAACCTCTCTGGATATTACGGCAACAAAAGATGAAGAAGGTAGGCAAATGGTTGTACATATTGCAAATATCACGGACAAAGCTGTTGAAGCCGATCTGGAAATAAAAGGCTTGTCCAAGATAGAAGACATTGAAGTTATCACCCTTTCCGGTGATTTGAAAGACCGTAATACACCGGAACAACCAGATAGAATTATACCGGTGAAGAAGAGTCTGAAAGCAGACGGGAATATGAAATATGTTTTCCCTGCTTACTCATACACGGTTCTGAAGTATAATAAATGACGGAATATTCTTTGTAAGAAGATAGTATTATGCAACAAGGTACAATTTTCAGTATTGAGGAATTTGCGGTAAACGACGGCCCCGGCATTCGGACTACCCTATTCCTGAAGGGATGTCCTTTGCGTTGTGCGTGGTGTCATAACCCGGAAGGAATTTCTCCCGAACCTCAGTATATGGATAAAAAAGGAGAGCGGGCATTATGCGGTTACAAAATGACGGTAGACGAATTGGCTGATCTTACATTAAAGAACAAAGATATCTATAAACTGAATAATGGCGGTGTTACCCTGACCGGGGGAGAACCTCTGTTCCAGGCCGATTTTGTCCTGAAACTGTTACGCAGGATAAAACCGGATATCCACACTGCGATTGAAACCAGTGGATATGCCCCAGCTTCTGTTTTTAAAGAGATACTGCCTTTATTGGATCTGGTTCTGTTCGATATAAAACATATGGATCCTGTGCAGCATAAGAAATATACAGGTGTAGATAACCGATTGATACAGGAAAATCTGAAAACATTATGCTTATCCGGTAATAAATTTATCATCCGGGTTCCATTGATCCCCGGAGTAAACGATACAGAGGAGAACATGGGGGCTATATTGGGTGTCATAAAAGGGGTGGATTCATTAGTCAGGATAGAGTTGCTTCGCTATAACAAAATAGCGGGAGCCAAATATCCGATGATCGGTAAGGTATATGAACCACCATTCGATCCGGAAATATCCCCACGTATTTATAACATATTTGAAGAAAACAATATTAAAACATTGGTATTATGAATAATAGAATTAGTAAACTGCGTACATATATCCTGGATAAAAGGCATCACCAATATCGCAGGACTCCGCAGGAGCTGGGCATAAACGACCTGTGTGTCCGTTTTGAAAAGGAGAATATATCTCCGGTAACCAGGGCTTCTGAATGCTTGTCGGAATTGTTGGCAAAAGAAGAACCGGTTATTCTGGAAGGCGAAAGAATCGTCTTTACACGTACTATTACGGAAATACCGGATATATATACTCCGGCGGAGTGGGAAGCGATCAAACAGAATCATTATATCCATGAGCGGGGAACCGTATGTAATATCTCTCCCGATTATGCCTATACAATTCGTCATGGCCTGGAAGCCCGTAAGCAAGAGATACAGGATCGCCTGAAAGATGAGTCATTGACAGATACACAGAAAGAGTTCCTGAACGCTACTTATAGTTGTATCATCTCTTTACAGTCGTTTATAGAACGGTATGCAAACTATGCCCTGTCGGTAGGTGAAACAGAAATAGCGGAAACTCTGTCAGCTATCCGGACAAGAGGAGCCCAAAGTTTCCGGGAAGCCCTTCAGCTATTGAGAATACTTCATTTCTCTATCTGGGAGTCGGGAAATTATCATAATACACTGGGGCGTTTCGACCAATATATGTATCCTTATTATATTCAGGATATTGAAAATGGCGTATTGACTAAAGAAGAAGTCTTCGACCTTCTGGAAGAGTTCTTCCTGGCTTGTAATAAAGATAGCGACCTGTACCCTGGTATGCAGCAGGGTGATAACGGACAGAGCCTGGTTCTGGGCGGACGGAGCCTTTCCGGCGAATATCTGTTCAACGACCTTTCCCGCATGTGTTTGCAGGTAAGCTATGAGCTGGAACTGATCGATCCGAAAATCAATATCCGTGTCGATAAAGATACACCTGCCGAAATCTATGAATTGGGTTCTCAATTGACAAAGATAGGCCTGGGCTTTCCCCAATACAGCAATGATGATGTCGTTATTCCTGGTCTGGTACGTAAAGGCTATGCGAAGGAAGATGCAGTAAATTATGTTGTTGCAGCCTGTTGGGAATTTATTATCCCCGGTGTAGCGATGGATATCCCGAATATAGATGCTCTCTCCCTGATTGATTGTGTGAAGGAATGTATGGGAAAACTAAAAGATTGTCCGGACTACCAGACATTTTATGCGTATGTAGAGCAGGAAATGAACCGCCGGCTGGATCGTATCTGTGAGAAAGAGCGGAACATCTATCTGATCCCTGCCCCGATGATGTCATTGCTGATGGATGGAACTATCGAACGTGCCCGTGACATCTCCGAAGGAAATAAATATAATAATTACGGAATTCACGGGACAGGCCTTGCAACGGCTGTCGACTCATTGGCTGCGATTAAGAAGTATTATTTTGAAGAACATTGTATCGACTTCGATACTTGGATAAATGCACTGAAGGATAACTTCTCACAAGAACCGGAGTTGCAACAGAAACTTCGTAATGAAGCCCCGAAGATGGGACAGGACGACGATTATGTAGACCTGATAGCCAAAGACCTGTTGAATTCGTTCGATAAGGCACTGGATAAAAGGGTGAATGAAAGAGGCGGTATCTACCGGGCCGGAACCGGAACGGCAATGTATTATATCTTCCATGCAACCGAATTGGGTGCGACTCCTGATGGCCGTAAAGCGGAAGAAAAAATCCCGGCTAACTATTCTCCAAGCCTGTTTATCAAACAGAAAGGCCCGATGTCTGTCATCAAGTCGTTTACAAAACCGGATTTGAAGAATACAATTAATGGCGGCCCGCTGACATTGGAGTTCGATCAGTCTGTCTTTCGTAATGAAGAAAGCGTAGCCAAACTGGGTATGCTTGTCAGAACTTTTATTACTTTAGGCGGCCATCAGCTACAACTGAATACGGTCTGTAAGGAGAAATTACTGGATGCAAAGAAACATCCCGAGAATTACAGGAACCTGATCGTTCGTGTATGGGGATGGAGCGGCTACTTCGTTGAGCTGGAAGAATGCTACCAGGATCATGTGATTAACAGAATAGAATTTGGTATATAAACAACTAACTTATACTTATTATGAAATCATCAGTGAAAGGTTTTATGTTTTACATTGCTTTCGTTGCTTCCTTAGGAGGATTACTGTTCGGTTTTGATACGGCAGTTATTTCCGGAGCTGAGAAGGCGATTCAGCAGATCTACGGGTTATCTGATTTTAGTCATGGATTTACGATTGCCATCGCTTTGTTCGGTACTATCGTAGGTGCTTTGGTTTGCAGCCGGCCGGTAGAGAAATACGGACGGTTGAAGTCTTTGAAGACTGTGGCTTATTTGTATCTGATATCTGCCTTGGGAAGTGCCCTGATCGTGAACTGGTATTCGTTCCTGTTCTTCCGTTTTATTGGAGGTTTGGCTGTCGGAGCTTCTTCCGTAGTGGGGCCGATGTATATTGCTGAAGTATCCCCATCCCATTGGCGGGGACGCTTTGTTGCCTTTTTCCAGTTTAATATTGTGTTCGGTATTGTTATTGCTTACTTGTCCAATTACTGTATAAGCGGTATACCGAACGACTGGCAGTGGATGTTGGGTGTACTGGCTATTCCGGCACTCTTGTTCGGTATACTGTTGAATACTGTTCCGGAAAGTCCTCGCTGGCTGGTAAAGAAGCATCGGGATGAACAAGCACGCCAGTCGTTGATAAAGATCGGTGAGACGGATGTAGACAAAGAACTTGCAGAGATAGAAGCGTCTCTCTCTAGCGATACTGGCAGTAACGAGGGGCTTTTCCAACGTAAATACCTGAAACCTCTCCTGTATGCTTTCTTTATAGCCACATTCAACCAGTTATCGGGTATCAACTCAATTTTGTATTACGCTCCCCGTATCTTTGAACTTTCCGGAGTATTCCATGACTCAGCCATGATGCAGTCAATCATTATCGGACTTACCAACCTGACGTTCACGATGATCGGTATGGTGTTGATCGATAAGGTTGGACGGAAGAATTTATTGTATGTCGGCTCTCTGGGTATGGTCATTTCGCTGGCTTCCGTATCTTATGGCTTTTATACGAATGACTTCTCCGGATACTATATGCTCATTTGCCTAATGGGATTTATTGCTTTCTTTGCCGTTTCGTTGGGAGCAGTTATTTGGGTGTTGATCTCGGAAGTATTCCCTACGGCGGTTCGTTCGAAAGGACAGGTGTTTGGAAGTATGACGCATTGGGTATGGAATGCGATCTTATCCTGGATGTTCCCGGTATTCCTGGTGACAGGTGGTACGTATATCTTCGGTTTTTTTGCTGTGGCCATGTTGTTCAGTTTCTTCTTCGCGCTGAAACTACCGGAGACTAAGAACAAGTCGCTGGAGCAAATACAAAAGGAACTAACTTAATCGATAAATATTCACATTAATATTAATATATCATGAAAAAGACAATATCTCTCGCCCTAATCGCTTTACTCTGTGTTTTTCAGGGGAAAGCGAATAATGAGGGGAAAAGTAAGATACATGAAGTCCCTTTTACATCTGTGCACTGTACGGATAATTTCTGGGCACCCCGTATCGATACGATACGGACGGTAACGATCCCGTACGCATTCAAACGAAGTGAAAAGGCTGGTTATATCGATAACTTCGCTATTGCAGGCGGTTTGAAGCAAGGCAAATACCAATCTTTCTTCCCATTCGATGATGCTGAGGTCTATAAGATCTCCGAAGGCGCCTCATATTTGTTGACCGTTAAGAAAAATCCGCAACTGGAGGCTTATCTGGATAGTGTGATCGCAATTATTGCTTCCGCACAAGAACCTGACGGATATCTCTTTACCAACCATACGATCAATAATCCGTTGCATCCCTGGGTAGGAAAGGAAAGGTGGGTACAGGACTGGGATCTGAGCCATGAGACATTTAATGCCGGAGAACTTTACGAGGCTGCTATCGCTTACTATTATGCAACCGGCAAACGCTCTCTGCTAGATGTTGCGATAAAAAATGCCGACCTCGTTTGTAGTGTCTTCCGGGAAGGAGGGCTGAAGATTGCACCGGGACATGAAGTGATCGAAATGGCTTTAGTTAGGCTCTACGAAGCTACCGGCGATGAGAAATACCTGAAGCAATCCCGTTATTTCCTTGAAAGCCGGGGACATAAGTTTTTTGATAAAACATCGCAGGATATACGTAAGAACGGAATGTATTGGCAGGATCATCTGCCTGTCACTGAACAGAAAGAAGCAGTAGGCCATGCTGTCCGTGCCCTCTATCTGTATTCGGGAATGGCTGATATTGCTTTGCACATGCAGGATAAAGCTTATCTGAATGCTATCGATACCATCTGGGATAACATTGTCAGCAAGAAGATGTATATTACCGGTGGACTCGGTTCGACTGCCAATAATGAAGCCTTCGGCAAGAATTATGAACTACCGAACGCTACTGCTTATTGCGAGACTTGTGCTTCTATTGCAAACTGTATGTTCAACCTGCGTATGTTTAAGCTACATGGAGATTCAAAATATATCGACGTACTGGAGCGTTCGCTGTATAATACCGTGTTAAGCGGTATCTCCATCAGCGGAGATAAGTTTTTTTATCCGAATGTGCTTGAGACAAATAAGAATGGACAGGAACGTAGTTTATGGTTTGATTGTTCTTGTTGCCCGACCAACCTGTCACGTTTCATTCCGGCCGTACCAGGATATATTTATGCGGTTGACAACCAGTCTATTTATGCCAATCTCTTTGTAGGAAGTTCCAGCGAGGTACAGTTTAACAGACATAAGGTTTTGTTGGAACAACAGACCAATTATCCGTGGAGTGGCAATGTCGATATTATTGTAGACCCTGTTGAAACAAGCGACTTCAACCTGAAGATCCGTATTCCAGGTTGGGCGGAAGGAAGTGTAGTCCCCTCAGATTTATACAGTTTTGTCGGGAAACAGAAAGGACAGACTCAAATCCTTCTGAACGGCATTCCTTGCAACTATCAGAAAGAGAAAGGATATGCCGTAATCAAAAATAAGTGGAAGAAAGGTGATAAAATAACAATCTCTTTCCCGATGGAACCCAGACAGGTGATTACCCATGAAGCCGTTAAGGCAAACAATGGCTTGGTTGCCATAGAACGTGGCCCGCTAGTATATTGTGCTGAATTTGCCGATAACAACGGTGAAGTCCGTAACCTTTCTTTACCTGAAAATACTTTTTATGAAGTAAAGAGTCGCCCTGATCTGGTAAACGGTATTTACACGATCGAAGCTACCGGAAAGAAATATACTGTCTCCGCAGATGCAAAGGATGTCAGGAAAGAAGAAGCCCGCATAACTTTCATCCCTTATTATGCCCGTGCCTATCGTGGAGCAGGCGAGATGAAAGTCTGGCTTCCGAGAAGTGGAGAAAAGATTATTTCCAACCTACATGAGGAATTGCGGATAGTGGACGAAGTTTTGATCGGCAACGAGGAGTCGGAAAAAGCCCATAACCTGAAGGGAGAGAACACCCGTGCCGATAAATCCGGCGGATGGCGCGATGCCGAGGACGGTTGGTTCTCATACGACATGAAAGTAATCTCCGATAAGCCGATGGAACTGGTTCTTACATATCACAGTACCGATGGTGGAAACCGTCAGTTCGAAATCTTTGTAGACGATACCCGCATTGCTGAACACAGTCTTCGTACAGAGACGTTCGATCTGTTTATTGACCATCCTTATCCTATCCCTGCCACTCTGACAAAAGGGAAGGAGAAGGTCACTGTTAAACTCCGTGCCCTCCCGGGAAATATTGCCGGAGGTATATTCGGGTGTAAGATACGGCAATAAAATAACGATTAAATACCTATTCAAATGAAACAAACATTATTCTTAATTCTTTTATTTATGATAAACATGCAAGATGGACAAGCCCGTCATTCCGGCCTGAACAGAGCCGATTTTCAAACAACTGTAGACGGAAAACAAACAGATTTATACTATCTGGGTAATAAAAATGGCGTTGAGATAGCCGTTACCAACTTCGGGGCAAGAGTAGTCGAGATATGGGCTCCCGATAAAAACGGCGAGTTCACCGACATTGTACTGGGACATGATAATGTTGATGCCTATATCCATTTCAAAGGTGAACGGTTCCTGGGTGCAACTATCGGACGTTACGGCAACCGTATTGCAGAAGGTAAATTTACAATGGACGGTAAACAATACCAGTTGCCGATCAATGATACCCCGAACAGCCTGCACGGCGGAACAATGGGTTTCGATATGGTTGTCTGGGACACTAAGCAGGTAGACGGACAAACCTTGATATTTACTTACCTGTCGAAAGACGGTGAAGAAGGTTATCCCGGTAATCTGACCGTAAAGATGACTTATCAGCTGACAGATAAGAATGAATTCATCATCAGCCACGAAGCAACTACAGATAAGAAGACAATCATCAATCTGACTCACCATTCTTTCTTTAACCTGCATGGTGCGGGGAACGGAACGATCAATGATCATGAATTGATGCTCTGTGCAGACAAATTTACTCCCGTCGATAAAGTGCTGATCCCCACAGGCGAACTGGCTAGTGTGGACAATACTCCGATGGACTTCCGCAAAGCAACACCTATCGGCAAAAGAGTGAACGACGATTACCAGCAATTGGCCTACGGTCATGGCTACGATCACAACTGGGTACTGAACCGTAAGACGGCTAACGAACTGGAATTGGCAGCCACTGTTTATGAGCCGGCTTCAGGTAGATACATGGAGGTATGGACAACCGAACCGGGCATACAATTTTATGGTGGTAACTTCTTCGACGGTTCGATGGTCGGCAAACAAGGCCAACATTATAATCATCGTGCTTCATTAGCCTTGGAAACACAACATTTCCCCGATAGTCCTAATCAACCGTCATTCCCATCGACTGTACTGATGCCGGGTGAACAATACAAACATATCTGCGTATATAAATTTGATGTTAAATAATTAATAAGCAAACGGATGAAAATACATACATTACTTCTTCCGGCACTGGCTTTGTTTGGTGCCGGATGTTCACCCGAAAACAAGGTGGATAACGAGAGCCGGAATATAGAATTCCAGAAAGTGAACGAAGTAAAAGTACAGGATGCTTTCTGGCGTCCAAAGTTTGAACAATGGCGGCAGGTAACAGCCAATGATGTCCTCGACAAATTCGAAGGTAAACATATCCATGATGCCAAGGAATGTAAACTACACGACACCTTCCGTAATTTCGACCTGGTAGCCCAGGGTAAAAGAGACATCAACGAACATGCCGGTGCTCCCTGGTTCGACGGCCTGGTGTACGAAACGATACGCGGTATATCCGACTTTATCTCCTCTAATCCCGATGCCGGAATGGAGAAACGCCTGGATGGTTATATCGACCGTATCGCAAGCGCACAAGCTTCGGAAACAGACGGTTATATCAACACCTATACCCAGTTGATGGAATCAGATCATCGCTGGGGAGAAAACGGTGGTATGTTACGCTGGCAGCACGATGTTTATAATGCCGGTATGTTGGTAGAGGCCGGTATACATTATTATAATGCAACCGGGAAAACAAAGTTACTGGAAGTCGCCACCCGATTTGCAAACATGATGTATGATACAATGGGGCCGGAGCCCAAGAAAAACGTAGTACCTGCCCATTCCGGCCCGGAAGAACCACTGGTTAAATTATATTGGTTATATAAAAGCAATCCGGAGCTGAAAGCTAAGATCAATGTTCCTGTCAAAGAAGACAACTACTATGAATTAGCTAAATTCTGGATTGAAAACAGAGGTCATCATTGTGGCTATCCTTTATGGGGAACCTGGAGTAATCCGGTTGCCGAACAGTGGATCAGGGATGCAAAATATAATAACCCGGAATACGGTACGCACCTTCGTCCTACCTGGGGTGATTATGCGCAAGACTCCATTCCTGTTTTCCAGCAGCAAACGATCGAAGGCCATGCTGTCCGTGCTACTCTACTGGCAACGGGTATTGCTACGGCCGCCCTCGAAAATCAATCTCCTGAATATATCAATACTGTTCAACGTCTTTGGGATAATATGGTTGGGCGCCGTATGTTCGTGACCGGTGGAGTAGGTGCTGTTCATTTCGATGAAAAGTTCGGTGAAGATTACTACCTTCCAACGGACGCTTACCTGGAAACCTGTGCAGCTGTAGGTGCCGGCTTCTTCAGCCAGCGTATGAACGAGTTGACGGGGGATGCCAAATATATGGATGAACTGGAACGTGTCATGTATAATAATGTGCTGACAGGTATTTCACTTTCGGGTGTAAACTATACTTATCAAAATCCGTTGAATGCAGAAAAGCACGGGCGTTGGGAATGGCATGACTGCCCTTGTTGTCCGCCGATGTTCCTGAAGATCGTATCGGCCTTACCTGGTTTCATTTACTCCCATAAAGGAAATGAGATCTATATCAATCTCTTTATCGGTAGCGAAACCCGGATAAAAGCCGGAAAGACAAATGTCCAGCTAAAGCAGGAAACCAATTATCCGTGGGACGGTGCGATCGCCTTATCTGTCAATCCGGAAAAAGAGTCGACCTTTACATTGAATGTCCGTATTCCGGGATGGGCGAGGGGAATAGAAAACCCGTATGGTTTGTATTCTTCTAACCTGAAGCAGTCTATAGAGTTGAAAGTGAACGGTGAGCTTGTTACTGTCGATCCTCAGAATGGTTATGTCGCCATTAACCGTAAATGGGCGAAAGGGGATAAGGTCGAACTGTCTTTGCCGATGCAACCTCGTGTTATCAAAGCAAATGAAGCGGTAGATAATCTGAAAGGTATGGCTGCCATTGCTGCCGGCCCGATTGTCTATTGCCTGGAAGGTTGCGATAATAATGATTTGTCCGATCTTAAACTGGAAACAAATGTTCCGATGTCGATGGATTACAATCCGGGCCTTCTTAACGGAGTGAATGTAGTAAAAGGAAAAGCATTGAATGCGAAAGCACAGGAAGTCGTTGTATCAGCTATCCCATATTATGCCGTAGGAAACCGTACGGAAGGAAACCCGTATAAGGTTTGGATACCGGTTAAATAGGAAAAGATTTCCTGGTTTCCGGTCGATTAAAAAATGGGACTATCTCAGGAATGGGATAGCCCCATTTTTTGTAGTTATTATTTTGCTTTCATCTGTCAAGTCTTATTAATACCTGGATGCTAGTAGGTTATGCTGACACGTCTCTCCTGAATGCATTATGTGTGTCAACCGATAGTTATCGGAAGGCTAGCGGGTAGGCATCGAAAAAGGTCCTGTCTTTTGATATGTTAAGACTAGACTTTTGTATTCAAAAGACAGGACTTTTAAAATCAAAAGTCATATCTTTTTTTTTACTTCACCTTTCACTCTTGCCTTCATATGAATGCTTTAAAAATCAAAAGATCTTTGAATGAGTGAAAGGTGAAGGGGTGATGGTTCGTTTGTCTTATTCCTTATAATCTATCCAGACTTTCATTTTTCCGGCTTCGCGATTATCCCACGAATAATAGGGGATAAGTGATAATTTCTGATCTCCGTTATTGGCCTGGATGGTAACAACTCCATTTAATAAGGAAACGTCGAAACGATTGTTGAAAGAAGTTGCCGGGGATATGGCTGACTTGTCAAAGTCTTTGGCATTATCTGTTTCTTCCATACAATATACCAGTGGGCCACGTTGAATAGCTCGTTTTCCTATATTTCCCTTTACTCTTGGATCAGCAGCTACAATTTCAACAGGCATTGCCATATTCAGGACAATTATATCTCCTTCTTTCCAATTACCGTTAAGCACTGCATATCCTTTTTCTATAGGAGCTTTTGTTTCTGTTCCATTCACTGAAAGGGTATATTGTTTACACCAGTCCGGTATGCGAAGGCGCATTTCCTTTTGTACCGGAGAGGAAGTTGATATGGTCAGTTTTACAGCGCCATCCCACGGATAATTTGTTTCCTGATGTAATTCGATCTCTTTTCCATCCACTTTAAACGCTGCTTTATTTCCTATATAAAGGTTGATCCAGATAGCATCATGGGATGTCCCATAAATATAATTACCGATAGAAGGCAGGAAACGCGAAATCTGGCTCGGACAGCAAGCACAACCGTACCAGGCCTGGCGATGGTGGTCACCTTTCGATTCGAGCGGATTTACATAGAAGAAACGATCACCAGCCAGGGAAGTACCGGCAAGGGCTCCGTTATACATCGAACGTTCCAGCACATTAATATATTTGGCATCTCCTGTAAACTGATTCATCCGCTGGTTCCAGAAAACCATACCGACAGAGGCACATGTTTCGCAATAAGCATCCAGGTTCGGGAGATCATAATCTTCAGTGAAGCCTTCGTTATGACGGGAAGAACCGATGCCGCCTGTGATATACATATTGCGGTAAACGACATCGTCCCACAGACGGTTTAATGCTTCCACATAACCTGTGTCTTTCTTTAAAGCAGCTACATCCGCCATTCCGCAATACAGGTACATGCAGCGTACGGCATGACCAGCGATATCCGTCATTTCACGTACGGGCTTTTCATCCTGGTAATAGAATGGATCCCAGTTACCTTCGCCACCCATTGTTCCGTGTCCGTGTCCACGTTCTTCAATCAGCCAGTTAGCAAAGTCGAGGTATTTATTTTCGTTGGTTACCTGATACAATTTGACGAGGGCTAACTCTATTTCTTCATGCCTGGGCACCCAATGGCGTTTATCAGGGCCGAAGAGGCTCATCATGTGGTCAGCCATACGGATGCAGACATCCAGTAGCTTACGTTTTCCGGTTGCCTGATAGTAGGCAACACCAGCCTCGATCATATGACCGGCACAATACATTTCGTGTTTATCCATATTATGCCAGCGTTTATCGAGCCCGGTCAATGTATAGAACGTATTGATATAACCGTCTGGTTGCTGGGCAGCGGCGAATTTATCAATCCATTCATCCGCTTTCTTTTCAAGTTCCGGATCAGGATTGTTGATGAGGCTGTAAGCCATTCCTTCAAGAGCTTTATACACATCGGAGTCGTCGAAGAAGATACCGGAATGTTCACCTTCCCCTTTGGCTGCATTTTCAAAGTTTCGGATACGGCCTGTCTGATTCTCGATCTGATCGATGCAGACGGGAAGAGTTGTCGTTACATGGCTTTTGAGGCGTGGCGACCAGAAATTATCAGTTATCTTTACATGGGAGAAATCAACCTGTTCAATCATCTTGAAAGGTGTTTCTTTAGCTGGTTGCTCCTGGCATCCGCATAGGGCGAAGCAGGCGAGCGGTAGTAATAAGTACTGTTTCATGTTTTTTTAATTTGAAGTTGGATATTATTTCTGTTATTCTTTTTTTTAAATAGATAGTTGCCGATAACGAGATAGTCCATCCCGGTATTAATGAAACATCGATAGGCATCCTCAGGGGTACAGACAATAGGCTCACCTCTTACATTGAAGCTGGTATTAACCAATATGCTACAACCTGTTTTTTGTTTGAATGCTTGCAATAGCTTGTAATATACCGGATTGGTTTGCTCTGATACTGTTTGAACCCTTGCCGAGAAATCGACGTGGGTAATTGCCTGTAAGGACGACCGTACGGTATATAGTTTTTCCATATACGGCATATTATTATATGTCTTTGGAAGGGGCGTGAGCTGGTTGGGGTTGACTTGATCCACGATCAGCATATAAGGGGAGAGAGCATCTGTCTCAAAATATTTCCTGTTGTCTTCCTCTAATACGCTGGGCGCAAAGGGACGGAAACTTTCTCTGTTCTTAATTTCAAGATTCAGTTTACGTTGCATATCTGTATTACGGGGATCAGCCAGGATAGAACGGTTGCCTAGTGCCCTGGGGCCAAACTCCATACGCCCTTGGAACCAACCGACGATAGCCCCGTTACTTAATAAGCTGGCTGTCTGCTGATATAAGTCTTCCTGTGGTAGATATTTGGCGTCTGCTCCGGTTTTACGGATAAGGTTTTCTGCATCATTATCAGTGAAAGCCGGGCCGAGATAGGTGCCGGACATAAGATCAGTCTTTATCTCCGCACGTCCTTTTCCCAGTACAATATGCCAGACGGCAAAGGCTGCCCCAATGGCTCCTCCTGCATCTCCTGCAGCCGGTTGGATCCATATATCTTTGAAGATATTGTTTTTCCTTATTTTGCCATTGGCAACACAGTTCAGGGCGACACCACCTGCCAACACCAGATGATCTGCCCCGGTTATGGTATGTGCCGTGACTATCAGTTTTAACATAACTTCTTCGGTTACAAACTGGATTGCATACGCCATATCGATGTAAGGTTGCGATATCTCACATTCTGGCTGACGCGGAGGGATACCGAAGAGTCGCTGCCAGGCAGAGGAATTAGTCATTGTCAGCCCTGTCGTGTAGTTGAAATAGTTCATATTGAGCAAGAAAGAACCATCATCACGTATATCGATTAGATGTGTTTTTATCTTACTGATATACTCCTGAGCCATTGGTGAATTATTACCATAAGGGGCTAATCCCATCAGCTTATATTCTCCACTATTGACCTTGAAGCCGCAGTAATAGGTAAAAGCAGAATATAGCAGACCCAATGAATGTGGAAATTGCAGTTCCCGAAGTTGCGTAATTGTGTTTCCATATCCTTTACTGATGGTTGTCGTTGCCCATTCGCCTACTCCATCTACCGTCAGTATCGCCGCTTCCCGGTAAGGGGAAGGGTAGAAGGCACTGGCTGCATGCGACAAATGATGTTCCGGGAAAAAGATAGCGGCACGAATGCCCCATTGCTGTAGGTTCTCACGCAGTGACTTCTTTATATATAGCTTTTCTTTTATCCAGAGAGGTATTGCTTTGACAAAGCTTCTAAAACCTTTTGGAGCAAATACATGATAGGTTTCCAAGAGGCGTTCAAACTTAATAAAAGGTTTCTCATAGAAAGCGACATGGGTAACTTTTTCTCCTTTTATACCGGCTTCCTGCAATACATATCCGATTGCATGGCGGGGAAAGGAGGCATCATGTTTTTGCCGAGTGAAACGTTCTTCCTGTGCAGCGGCAACCAGCTTTCCGTCTATTAGTAAGACGGCAGCGCTGTCGTGGTAAAATGCGGATATGCCAAGTATAACGGTCATCGTACTAAAAGATAGAGTAAATGAACGGTGCCAAGGCAGTCCCTTGCGAGATAACAATGAGCAATGAAAGTAATAAAAGGATGATAACTATCGGTATCAACCAATATTTTTTCCGGGTAATCAGGAAGCTGAAGAATTCTTTTATGAAGTCGACCATAGCTTTACTTTATTAATATTGTTTATCTAAATCCTGAATATTGAACTTCTTTTCCTGTTTGATGAATGTGCTATCGGAACCCTTGCCGAATTGTCTCAGATGGAAGGGGTCTTTTTTCATCAGGCGTCGAAGTATTCCGATCGGTGTTATTACCCCAAAAAACAAAAGGAAAAGAATGCAGTGTGTAACAACTAAGCCAAACAGATCGCCCAATCGGAACCAGCACCAGGTAAATGGGGTATATATTCCCGGGGCCAGCAAGGTTATCGCCAAAGCTATTATAACCGGTATGGTTGATGTAATTTGGCAATAGGCTGATACAATGACCAATACCAGCGAAAGGACAATGCCGAATTCTATATTTTTCTTTCTGTTTGTCATGGCTTTTTTGCTTGATTAAAATAATAAGCTGCTTTTTCCTTCTCTTTGAGCTGGATGCAGAGTGATCCGGCTTGCTGTCGGAATACTTTTTCATGTGGTAGTTCGAGGCACATTTGTTCGACAATACGCAGTGCATTGAGAAGGTCTTTCGATAAAATATAATGGTTGTTCAGACGCAGCATTGCTTGTCCCCAGTTTATTTTTCGGGAAAAGAATAGTTCGGCAGTTTGGTATTCTATACTTTTTTTATCATAATTGAGTGTTGCAGGAGCTTCGTTGAAAGGCCATTGCTGTTTGAGTTGTGCTATCACCAGATCACCATAGATCGAGTCGAAAAGGGTAACCGGATAAACCGTCTGATTAAGTGAGTAACTGTCTGGTTGCAGTTCCTTTCCTGCAAAGAAATGGCAGGAGAGAGCCTCATAGAATGTTTCGGCAATAAGCCGTTGGCCTGTAAGGTTCGGGTGGACGTGCTCGAGCATCAACTCTTTTCCAATGATGCCGTTGGGTGAGTTGTCGGCAAACCGCTTATAGACATCGACAACATATACATTGTCGAGTTCTTCTCCATATTTTTGTATGATATTATTGAATGCCTCGGGTGCCCGAAAACGAAGCTGGTCATATTCTTTGGATAGCCTGTAATGTTGTAGCGCTTCGGGATATTGTTCCTGGGTATATGCTTGTTCTCCTTGTATATATTCTTCCGGAGCATTATAGGTAGTTGTAGTCTCCTTGCTTAATGGAACCTGGTCTTTCAGGTTGCTGGCAAGGGTTCCGATAAAAACAGGTACATGATGTTCATGGAACAGATGAAGTATTTTACCGAGGTTCCTGTCGAATTGTTTAATTCCGGCAGTATATGCTTCCGAATTGTAAGGAATCAGTTGATGGGCGGCCATCCGTTCCATCAAGGTCAAGTCTTGATTGGTTATTACCTTATTCGCCGGACGTATTTTTTCTGCCAGCCGGGTTAGTCCCTGTACCAGTTTGAGTTCTTTGGCAGCAAGCAAGATTTCGATAAGGCGATGATCCCGGCCGATCCGGCTGGAAGAGGCTACGCCTAATGCTCCGTAATATTCGTTATGCCCGGCATAGATCAGGATACCATCAGGCTGATAGTTCACGATCTGTCGGGAAAAATCGTATAAGGTATATGTGTTGATTGCTGTTAGCGATACATTGATGATCTCAATGTTATTTTCCGGAAATAAGAACTGGAGTTTATATTTAAGCATTCTAGGGAAGGCTCCATTGTGCATGTAAGGGAAACCGATTGCGGAGGAAGCTCCCAGGATAAAGAAGCGGAGGGTTCCGGCAGGTTTTACTTTATAAAATGTTTCCTGGTTACCGATTGTGGCGTTTTGACTGACTGTAAAGTATTTTTGGGAGACTTCACGGTTCATCACCCAGAAGCGGGCATCTTCATCGGTCGTAAATAGTTTGGTGTTATATCCATAATTTCCGGCACGCAAACCTAACTCTATTGCCACTAAAATAAGGAATGGCAACAGGATGGCGATTAGCTTATATATTTGCAGTCTTTTCATGGTTGGTTGTTACAATCAGTTTTAAGTAAGGAGATGTTCGAATAACACCTCCTTACTGTTAAATATATATCTTGTAGTCAGGAATTAAACTACTTGGATGCATAATCCGGATTTTGTGTCAATTTCGGATTAGAAGTCAAAGCTGCTTCAGGAATAGGGAATACCGTTCGGTAATCACCTTCACCTGTTGCATCATGAGACAACCAGCTTTTCTTCGTATAGATACCGAAACGGATCAAATCTCTGCGGCGATGCATTTCCCATGAAAACTCCCAGCCTAGTTCATCCAACAGACGACCGAATTCGATAGGCGACTGGTCGCCATTGTGCTGATTGACATAGTTGACTACCGTACCATACTGGTAACTGCTGTTAGCCTTCAGATCGTTATCGGTAACGACTGCTTTTTCCGGATTGTCTTTAAAGTTACGCATCCGTACCTGAGTGACCAGGTCGCCGGCTCCGGGTTTACCTAACCGCAACAGGCATTCAGCTTTCATCAACAGTATTTCTGAATAACGATGCAATGGGAAGTCTGTATCCGATGACCCTGTAGTTCCTGCTGGAACTTCAAATTTGAACATACGGTATCCGTCTGTTTCATTGGTATAGTTACCATCTTTTACGTCTTTGACATAAGAGAGCGGCTGACCTTTCATATCGTAAGTACATAATAGCAATTCTCCTTCGGGAGTATATTGGTCACCCATCAGCCATGTATCTGTGAGGCGAGTGTCATCTTCATCATAGGTATCGATGAATTGTGTCAGGGCCATTCCTGAGCCGCTTCCCCATGGTGTTGCTTCTAGTTTGAATTTCTTTTGCAATTCACCATGCCAGGAGAACATGTGTATGGATTGTCCACCAGCCAATGTCTTGTCGAACGGAATTGTAAACAGGATCTCTTTGGAACTTTCAGTACCTGTTGCACGGAAAGATGCATTATAGTTTTCTGACAGTCCGCAGGGGCTGGTTGTAATGATCTGATCGCAAATATCCAGGCAGTCCTGCCAGTGTTCTTCACCGATATAAACTTTTGCATTCAGATAAACATTAGCCAATAGAGTCATTCCAGCCCATTTGTTCATGCGACCGTACATATTGCCGCCTTGTTCTTCATCCAGACTGGGGATCACTTCTTTCAATTCATCCACAATGAACTGGTAGATGTCTTTACGGGAACTCTTTTCTGGTAGTTCGGATGTCCTTTCTTTCAGTAATGGGGCTTCTCCGAAGTTATCACAGATCAGCCAGTTATAATATGCTCTAACAGCTCTTAACTCGGCAAGTCCTTTCTGTTTTTCATTGTCTGACGGTGCCGGAAGTACTCCGTTTTCAATCTGGTCGATCACTGTATTACATAGTATAACACCCTGGTAAAATTTCTCCCACATTACCTTTACATGGTTCTGCTCTGAAGTCCATTTATGATAGTGTAGCATACGATAAGTACCGCCATCGTCCCAACCGGATGAGTTAGGCGGATTTACGATACAATCGCCTGTCAGCTCCTGGGTTGCCCAATAGTTATCATGCCCGATAAAACGGAAGTAGCTATATACACTGGCTACAGTTGGGTGAAAATCTTCCGACGAGTAATTATAGGTTTCTTCAGTTACTGATGAATACACCTTTTCATCCAGATTATTGCTGCAACTGCTGATAAAACCTCCTGTACATAGTACAAGTGCAGCTATTTTGAGATATGTTTTCATATTTATTTCCGATTAAAATTTAACAGAGACTCCTAATGTATAAGTTCTTGCTGCCGGATAGCGGCTGATGTCATCAACACCCGGATTTAGTCCACTGATACCAACTTCTGGATCGATACCGGAATAACCGGTGATAGTTGCCAGGTTGGAAATGGTTCCGTAAACTCTCAGCGACTTCAGCCATTTATTGAAGTTGATCGTATAACCCAGAGTAAGATTATCTATTTTCCAGTAGTCACCTTTTTCTACATAATAGCTGACATATTGTATGCCCTGATCGTCAGCCAAAGGTCTCTTTCCATACACATTATCAAAAGAGGATTCAAGTACATTACCACGGGATAACATCACAGGAACCCCGAAACGCATTCTGGGAGTATTCAATATATCGAATCCGAATGCACCACGCATGGTAACAGACAAATCGAAGTTTTTGAAGCGTACGGTATTGTTCCAGTTCAGATAATGTTTCGGAACGCCGTTGCCAATAACCTGTTTGTCATCAGGAACCTGGTCTTCTATCGGTTTGGGGTTGCCGTCTGCTCCCTCGATAATCCAATGTCCGTTTTCATCGATATCAATGCTTTTATAGCCGTAGAAATTACCAATGGGTTCGCCTACCTGAATACGATGGCTTGCCATCTGCAAAGGTTCCGGCAGGTTTCCCTGGTCTGAATAGTCATTGGACACATATTGGTCGCTTGATAAAGACAATAGTTCACTCTTATTGGTAGAATAATTCATAGAGGTTATCCATTGCCAGTCCTGTGTTTGAATAGGGATAGTCGTTACTGAAACTTCAAGACCCCTATTGCGGATAGAACCACCGTTGGCAGTCATTTTACTATATAAGAAAGGAGGGGTAGGAACACTGTAATCCCACAGTAAGTCTTCTGTTTTACGGTTATAGA
Source organism: Parabacteroides sp. HGS0025 (assembly GCF_000969845.1). Lineage (NCBI taxonomy): Bacteria > Pseudomonadati > Bacteroidota > Bacteroidia > Bacteroidales > Tannerellaceae > Parabacteroides > Parabacteroides sp. HGS0025. Next base: position 3,520,477 of record NZ_KQ033902.1, on the reverse strand, counting down.
AGTCGATTGTTGCAGTGATACGATCTTCTAAAAAGCCTAAATCCAAACCGACATTCGTTTCTTTCTTCTTTTCCCATCTCAGGTCTGAGTTTGAGTTTGATCCCGGACGGGTCGTTTTAATGAAACCGCCGTTATAATATACATATGTGCCGAAGTCAAGGGTGTTCAATGACATGTATGGATCATCCGGCTCTGTACCTGTGATACCATAACCGGCACGTAATTTTAACTGGCTTAGCAGTTTGGTGTCTTCGAGGAATGCTTCATCTTTGATACTCCATGCTCCGGATACGGATGGGAAGTTACCCCATTTATGGTTTGCACCAAATTTAGAAGAACCTTCATGGCGGATACTGGCAGCAAGCATATACTTACCTTTATAGCTATAATTGAAGCGGCCGAAATATCCGATCAGTTTGTTTTCTTTCTGTTCGGAATTTTCATTAGCACGCCCATCTTTTAATGCTTGCCCTGTTTGCATCCCGTTGTAGGTATAATCATCCGACGGGAAGTTGAAGTTCTGCATCCAGTAGAATTGATAGTTTGTACGCATCCAACTATAACCAGCCAATATATTGAACGTGTGATCTTTGATCGTTTTACGATAAGATGCTGTAAGTTCTGACATATCATCCACTTTACGTTTGGTACCTCGCGAAGCAAAACCGGTTCTGCCGTTTTTATAGGAAGATATATGATCTGTTGTTTCGTAATAACCACGTACCTGGTTGTAGTTGTTTGAAGACACCAGGTACTTTATTTCCAATCCATCTATCGGAGTAAATGATGCGGAAGCATGCATACGTAGATTGGTAGCTTGGTTTTCTCCTTCTACTTCTTCTATCAATCCTACAGGATTCAAGTAATCGGTTTTGGATGGGCTTTCAGACCACTTTCCATCCGCATCTTTTACCGGAGTAGTCGGATTATATGTAATGGCATTGCGGTATACTTCTTTATTAAAGCCATTATCATCATCGGAACCGGCAAAGTAAGTCTGTTTGTAACCGCTTAAATGTGCCGTGATTTTCAATTTGTTGTCAAACATACGGTGTGTAATGTCTACACGGGGATAGTACATCTGATTTTTAGTACGTTTCATGATACCTTCTATACCACGGTATTCGAAACTGGCTACATAATTTGTATTTCTACTGCCACCGCGTAAAGAGATATTATAAATCTGTGTCAATGGGGTTTGCATTACTTCATCCAGCCAGTCTGTTGATGCGCCGTCATCCTGTGCACCCGGTTTGCCTTGAGCAACCAGGTTGCGATAGCCGTCTGCATCGAAGAAAGATAACCGGCGGGTTATTTGCTGAGTTGCCAGATATGCATTTACATCTATCTCTGTCGGCATTTCGCCTTTGGCATTCTTTGTCGTAATCAAGATGACGCCGTTGGTACCTCGTGTTCCGTAAATAGCAGCAGCGGAACCGTCTTTCAGTATATCGATCTGTTCGATTGCATCCGGTGATACTGTATCCATATCACCCGGAACACCATCTATCAAGACAAGAGGTGTAGTAGAAGATTTCAAAGTCCCGGCACCACGTAATGTTATTTGAGATTTACCTACCGGATTGGCATCTGGTGTAACTACATTTAAACCTGCTACCTGTCCGCGGATTAATTGAGCGGCATCTGTCGTAGGTATTTTTACGAAGTTATCCGATTTTACACTTGAAATGGCACTGGCAATTTCCCCTTTTTTCTGGGTACCGTAACCGACTACTACCACTTCATCCAGGCTTTGCGTATCTTCTATCAGGCGAACAGTGATCACTGTTTTATTTAACACAGGAAGTTCCTGTGTTAAATAACCGATATATGATATTTGCAGGACGGCGTTTTCTGGAACATCCAGTGTGTAATTACCGTCGACATCGGTTACAGTTCCGTTGGTCGTTCCTTTTACCAGGACGTTGGCACCGATAATCGGTTCGCCGTTTTTATCGACAACTTTACCGGTGATAGTCTGATTTTTTTGTTGTGTCATGTTTGTTTCCTGTACCCCGTTATTAATCGTACCCGGAGATTCAGAAGCAAATACACCCGTGATAAAAAAGAAGGGTGCAATTAAAGCTAACGTTGTTGTTCGAGCTGTTTTGTTGTGTGAGTTTAAAAGGGATCGTGTATTCCCTGTACGAATTTGTTCCATACAATGATCGTGTTTTATTAATATTAGAAATTTAAGGATAGTCATCTATTACTTTAGATTAAGTATTATGACTTTTCCTGTTTGTGGATAAATACTTTTTACTTTTATACCATAGGCAGAATGTTTTAACAGGTTATTAAAATTCCGTTAACTATATATGATCGATTTATTTGTTACAAAGTTTTTCGTTGCTTGTACTTTCTCTCTTTTCCTTATCTCACGTATCCGATTGAGACGCTGCAAATATATATATTATTTCCAAACTGATACGAACTGGTCTGATTAAAATTATAATGTTATAAAACATAGACCAGTTCGTACCAGTTGAGGAGGGGATGCAGTGGTATCTGTGGAATACTTATATTGTATCACACAAGATGGGTTCTATATATCCTATGGACATACGAAACCCAGTATTGAAGAATTACTTATTACTGCCTTTAAGGTAAATAGAGTGGAATTGTTGGAATATGTGTATAAATGCTACTGATTATAACGTCATATTATTATCAGCCAGTATTTCGGAAAGTGTCCTGTCTGTTAATTTGCTTTCGATCCAGGATAGGATATCAAATGTCTTAAGTAATTGTTTTTCATATTTATTTTGTCTGATCTTAATTATTTCCTTCTGGTAGTGTTGCCATAGTTTATCGCGTGTTTTTTGATAAGAAGGTAACGGATAAGACATGACGAAGCGAAACAGCAGCTTCTCTGTGTGATAGGTCTGTTTCTCATAGCGTATATTACGTTTTATGGAATTGATCTCATTCTCAAAGAAACTATAATCGCCGACTTCGGCTTGTATCAGTAAGTTGATCAATCGGGCTGTTTTGTAGGAGGGTAGGGCACTGTATAGTTTACCCGAACTGAATATCTTCTTCATGCTTTTGCGGGCTTTATCCGTTTTTCCCAGGGATAAATATAGAATGGCTGTACTTAGATTTAGTTTTAGTTGTGTTTCCAGTCTAAGCAGACCCATCTTTTTGAATAGACCGTTTTCATGGTCACAAAATAACTTCATTGCTGCTTCAAACCTGCCTGTATTTATGTAACTAGCCTGTTCGTATTGATATCTGGAAGCGCTGATTTCCAGAAGGAATTCAGTTGGGTAGTCACCTTGTTGTATTTTCTTCAGCCGATCGATGAAAAAGGGCATTTCCTGATATAATCCGGCCAGGTGAAGGCTGTCGAGTACACCTTTTATGGCACTCAGATAATAGATGGGAGGGTTCAGTATCAGATGTTGGTTGGATTCAAAGAGGGTGATAAGCTCCTGATAGAAGCGAATGGCTGATTTATAGTTGCCAATGTTCAGGTAATAGGTTGCCTGAAACAGAAGATGTAGCTTTTTAGCTTCAAACCCCTTGTACGAGCTATTGGCTATCAGGTTCAGTTCGCTTAAAATCAAATCGTTCAAGTTGTCTTTTTGCTTATCGGAACGGATGTAACCCTTGTGAGTGATCCGGTATTTCAGAATATCATACAGTTGCAGATGAAGATTGACGTTTCTCGAATACTTCATGACATCATTGATCTTCATCTGTTTATTGACCAACTCCCGTTCGGATATACCCTTGAAGCCAAGTGAGCTGAGATACTTCAGCTCTGTTCGGCGGATCAGTAGGAGGAGCGGATCATTCTCATAGGTTACGGCAAGGCTTTTGGCTTTATCCAATTGGTTGAAAGCTTCTTCAAACAACTCTCTTTCAAACAGGATGTCTGCTTTCGTTATATAGTTGAAGATAGCCGCCTGCACATCTTCTTTTTTTCGTAAATGTACCAGACAATCCATAATGACCCGGTAGAGATGTTTGGCTGCCATATCAAAATTACTCTTGTTTTCTTCCTGGCAATAAAGCCTGTAAATTTCATCGGAAGGAAGCCCTTTATTGATCAGGTCGAACAGATAGAGATAGTTCTTTTCGCCACTTTGCAGGTTGGTATATAGGCGAAAGTACCTTTTTTCTGCCTTTGTCAGAGACTGTATAAGTTGTATCAGATGATCTGGATTTGTGTATTTCATATCTCTTCCGGATTTATTCTGTATGGATTTGAGGTTCTATCAGGGAACGAATTTAGGGAAAGTTTTTCATTTGGGATTATCTGCACGGAAGAATTATTGCATAAAAAATAGAGAATATACAACTATATTTGTATCGCTTCATTGCAGACTTTAAATTCGTATAGATATGGACATTGAACAAGTAAGCCGGCATAATATCCTGGTGGTAGGCAGCAGCAATACCGATATGGTGATCAAGGCCGGACATCTTCCCCGTCCAGGGGAAACTATTCTGGGAGGGACTTTCTTTATGAACCCCGGAGGTAAAGGTGCAAATCAGGCGGTGGCTATCGCCCGTTTGGGAGCATCTGTCACTTTTATATGTAAAACCGGGAGTGATATTTTCGGACATCAGTCGCAACAGCTCTTTGAAGAGGAAGGTATTAATACTTCCTATATCTTTTCAGACTCGGAACATCCTTCCGGTGTAGCCCTGATAACGGTGGACGAACATGCCGAAAACTGCATTGTTGTGGCTTCCGGTGCAAATGCCAATTTATTACCTTCCGATCTGGCGAAAGCAGAAGAAGCTATCGACCAGGCGGATATCGTTCTAATGCAGTTGGAAATCCCGATGGAAACTGTGGAATATGTGGCGGAAATAGCCTACCGTAAGAATAAGAAAGTCATATTGAATCCCGCTCCGGCACACCCGTTATCTCCCTCATTATTAAAACGTCTTTATATGATTACGCCTAACGAGACAGAAGCAGAAATGATTTCGGGGGTGAAAATAACCGATCAGGAGTCGGCTGTCAAGGCAGCGCGTATTCTATCGGAAATGGGAGTACAAAATGTTATCATTACGCTAGGCTCAAAAGGGGCACTGGTTTATTGCGACGAAGGAGCCGAACTAGTACCCGCATTGAAAGTAAAGGCTGTGGATACAACGGCTGCCGGTGATGTTTTCAACGGTGCTCTGACCGTTGCTTTATCAGAGGGGAGGAGTCAACTCGAAGCTGTTCGTTTTGCCTGTAAAGCTTCGGCTATTTCTGTTACGCGTGTAGGGGCTCAATCGTCTGCTCCTTATAGAAACGAAGTCGATATATTTGAATGAAACAAACCTTTAATAACATAATATCATGAAACATTCCTTTTTGTTAATCTGTGCATTATCCTTGTTAGTGGCCTGTAACGGTTCACCGAAGAAAGCCGTGCAGGAAACGGCAATACAACCAGTCAATCTGATCCTGGATACCGATCTGGGGCCCGATTATGATGATGTCGGCGCAATGGCCGTTCTGCATGCACTGGCCGATAGCGGTTATGTGGATATTCTCGCTACCTTGTCATCCAACCACGATGAATCGGTTATTCCTTGTATAGATGTATTGAATACGTATTTCAACCGCCCGGATATTCCGCTCGGGGCGCCTAAAAGCGAGGGAGGCGTTACGATGACTTCCGGTCATAAGATAAAATGGACGGAGGTTTTGCCTGCCAAGTATCCTCATAAGACAAAGAAAACATCAGATGCCCCGGATGCAGTTGAAGTATATCGTAAAATATTGAGTTCGCAACCTGATAACAGTGTGGTGATTTGCACTATCGGCTTTTTCACCAACCTGAAAGACCTGTTGCTCTCTGCCGGGGATGAATATAGCTCGTTGCCGGGAAAAGAGTTGGTAGCCAAAAAGGTAAAGCACTTGGTGTCTATGGCCGGCCTTTTCCCACAAGGACGGGAGTTTAATGTATTCTGCGATACGCCAGCCTCAAAAGTTGTTGCCGAACAATGGCCTACGGAGATTGTCTTCAGCGGTTTTGAGATTGGCAATGCCATCTTGACTGGGAAAAAACTGGTTGCATCCGATATCGCTGACAGTCCTGTGAAAGACGCCTATGTCCAATGCTTTGCAGAAGGTGATCCTGACGGACGGCAGAGCTGGGATCATACGGCCGTGTTGGTGGCAGTGAAAGGATATGAACCTTATTATAATGTAGAAAGAGGAACTTTCAATATCGTAGATGATGAAGGTACTAACTCCTGGACACCCGACGCTGCAGGTAAACACCTTCGCTTGATAGAAAAGTTGTCTCCCGCTCAGATGGCCGGATTGATTGATAATTACATGATGTATCAACCCACTTTAAAATAAGATTGTGGTATGTTTATAGTCCAGAGTTATTCATTAGCGATAGTATTCTGTGTGGTCACCATGCTTTGCTGGGGATCATGGGGCAATACGCAGAAGCTGGCATCCCGGACATGGAGATATGAGTTCTTTTACTGGGACTATGTTCTGGGAGTACTTTTGTTCTCTATCCTTTCCGCTTTCACATTGGGAAGCTTCGGTGCGGAAGGGCGCAGTTTCTTACCGGATTTGGCGCAAGCGGATATTTTCAGTATCGGTAGTGCCTTTTTGGGAGGAGTCATTTTTAATGCATCCAACATATTACTCTCTGCGGCCATTGCCATTTGCGGTATGTCGGTGGCATTCCCTGTCGGTGTGGGTCTTGCCCTGGTTTTGGGCGTTCTGATCAATTATTTCGGTGCGGCAAAGGGAGAGCCTTTATATATCTTTGCCGGTGTCGCTTTAATAACTGTTGCGATCCTTCTAAACGGGCTGGCTTATAAAAAGGCACTTGTTGGTTCGAAGAAAGTATCGGGGAAAGGTCTGTTTATTTCCGTGGCGGCCGGAGTAATCATGGCTTTCTTCTATCGTTTTGTTGCGGCTTCGATGGATCTGGATAATTTCGCCGATCCCGCGGCAGGGAAATTAACGCCTTATACGGCTGTCTTTATTTTTGCATTAGGCGTTTTTGCCAGTAACTTCTTGTTCAATACAATCGCGATGAAAAAGCCTGTCGAAGGAGAGCCTGTCTCTGTGTCCGGTTATTTCAAAGGAAATATGAAGACTCATCTGGTTGGAGTGTTAGGGGGGGTCATCTGGTGTATCGGGCAGTCGTTCAGCATGATCGCATCGGAGAAGGCCGGAGCTGCCATTTCGTACGGATTGGGACAAGGAGCCACTTTGGTATCGGCCTTATGGGGTATTTTGATCTGGCATGAGTTCAAAGGAGCTCCTAAATCATCCGATTATTTGAATGCAGGCATGTTTGTTTTATTCATTACAGGGCTGGCTTTTCTTATCTATGCCGGGGCTTGATTTATAGAATTACAGGTGAATAGGTAGAAATATCCGGAAAAAGCTTTACTTTTGTCTTAGTTTCTTGTTTATTGGGTATAGTATATAACTAAACAAACAGGTCTATGAAAGAAGAAGGTGATGTATTTAAGAAGTTCCGGGAGTCTTTTAGCAAGATGGACGGACATTTTCATATATTGGAACAGCGGGTGCCGGTTGAACTTCAGATGGAGTATTTCAAATACTCCGAACAGGTTCGCAAAGGTAAGGTAAAGCAGGATTTAGATGATATGGATTATACAGCCTTCCGCGAAAGTCTGTCTGATCCCGGGTCGACTACAGATCATAAGAGATATGTATTATCCATGTTAGCAACTTCCCGCCAGGTAAAAGCATACCGAATGCTGGAAGATTATGTACAGCATCCGGATGAAGATGTGAGTAACTGGGCTTATATGGCTTTAATGGAAAGCCGCATTTCGCTGGAGTCGGAACTGTCGGACGAGAAACAGATATATATTTCGACCGGTTTAGGTGGAAAAGGCGAGAAATTGCGTTTTTATGTATTGATGTTATCGAAGGATAGAAGTCCTTTCCTCGACTATCAGCGTAAAGTGATTGATCGCGAGTTCGCTTATTTCTTACCTAAAGAAGACTGTGAGATCGAACGTCTTACAATCGGTGAACAATATGTTGAACTGGTATTTTTAATACCGGTGCGTGCAGACATCAAGTTAACCCTCGACAGGGTTATCAATGAATGTAACCAGTATGGTGATTTCCTTTCGGATATATTTACGATAACGAACGTAAAAGAACTGACGCAACAGGAAGTTACTGATATTATAAATAAGAATGGAAACAATAAAACAAGCCATTAAATATGGAGTGGTAGGAGTGAGCAACACCCTGATAACGATGGCCGTTATCTGGGTGATGATGAAACTCTTCGGATGTCGGGAAGGTCTGTCGAATTTGACGGGATATGTAGCGGGGTTACTAAATAGTTTTATCTGGAACAAACAATGGACTTTCAAGGGAAGTTCTACCGGATGGACAAAAGGGGCGATCCGTTTCGGTGTCGCGTTTGCGGTGTGTTACATCCTGCAGTACGGGCTGGTGCTTGTCTTAAATTCCCAGTTGACGATCGATCATTATTACAATCATTTGATAGGAATGGTTTTCTATACGATGATCAATTTTATAATAAACAAGTTTTATACCTTTAAAGCTTAATGGAAATGAAGAAGCTCTCAGTCATAGTTCCTTGCTACAACGAAGAGTTAGTTATCGGCGAGTCATACCGCCGCACGAGAGAGGCTTTACAGTCGCTCCCTATTGCTACTGAGATTATATATATTAACGATGGAAGCCGGGATAAGACCCGTGAGCTGCTGGATGAAATAGCCGCCGCCGATCCACAGGTAAAAGTGATCCACTTCTCCCGGAACTTTGGCCATCAGCCTGCCGTAACCGCCGGGATCAATCACTGTGATGCCGATCTGGCCGTGATTCTGGATGCTGATATGCAGGATCCACCTGAGTTGATAGCCGGCATGCTTGAGTTGCAGGAAAAGGAAAATGCGAACGTTGTCTATTGTGTTCGCAAGTCGCGTGAAGGCGAGAGCTTTTTCAAGAAGATAACTTCAAAGGCCTTTTACCGTCTCCTCAATTATATGAGTGACGTTAGTTTCCCGCTGGATACAGGCGACTTCCGTATGATCGACCGTAAGATCATGGATCAGTTCGACCGCTTCCAGGAAAGAGGTAAATATATCCGCGGGTTGATCAGCTGGCTGGGATACAAACAGGTTCCTTTCTATTACGAACGGGAAGCCCGCATTGCCGGTGAGACCAAATACCCTTTCAGCAAGATGTGGAAGTTTGCATCGACCGCCATGCTCTATTTCTCCAAGAAGCCGTTGCGTCTGGCAACCAGCCTCGGATTTATAGCCGTTGTAGTCGGAATTGTCCTGGCAGCCTGGTTCACCTTAGGCAAACTATATGGCTTCAGTAATGCAGAAAGCGGATGGACTTCCATCATGACTTCCGTTATATTCTTTGGCGGTGTGCAATTGCTGACGGTAGGCGTATTGGGTCAATATGTCGGTATCCTGTTCGATGAGATCAAGGCGCGTCCCGAGTATATTATCGACGAAAAGAAAAACTTCAGATAAAGGTCTTTCAGGTTTCCTTCGGATGTAATTCTATTTTCATCCGAAGGAACTCTTATTTTCTCCCGGAAGGAATACAATCAGTCCGTAAATATCTTTCTATAAATATGACAATAAGGAGTCTCCCCTTTCTTGTCGTAATAATGCTGATGGTAATCCTCTCCAATCCAGAATTTCTCGGCAGGTTCCAGTGCTGTGGCAACCTTGTAACCCATGCCGAATAACTTCCCGATATAATTCTCCGCCATTTCTTTTTGCTCCTCACTGCAATAGAAGATAACGGAGCGGTACTGGCTTCCTATGTCCGGCCCTTGTCCGCCTACCTGCGTGAAATCATGCGTCTCGAAATAGAGGCGGAGCAACTGCTCGAAACTGACCTGTGTCGGATCGAAGACCACTTCGACTGTCTCTACATGGCCGGTCGTTCCGGTTTTCACTTCAGGGTAAGAAGGATTGTTCAAGGTTCCACCCATATAACCGACATGCGTGCTGTCTACTCCTTTTACTTTTCCTAGATGATATTGTGTCCCCCAGAAGCAGCCGGAAGCAAAATAAGCTGTTTCCTTATGGAATTTATTCTGTACCATATTCTTATTCTTGGTTTAGATTATTCTGTTTATTCTCGTGCAAATATAATCTTTTATTTTGCAATGGATAGCAGGACTTCCCTGTTATATCCATCTCTTAACGCTCCAAACACTTTGAATTTTCCTTAAAATGTATACCTTTGTGCCGCTTTTATAAATGGGAGCGATTATATGTTTAACTTGTAAGGAATAAGGGATAAGTCTATGCAAAAGTCCGACTGCATCATCAGCGTGGAGCATGTGTCTAAATTCTTCGGGGACAAGGCCGTTCTGAATGATGTGAATTTGTTTGTCCGCAAGGGCGAGTTTGTAACGATATTGGGGCCTTCCGGTTGTGGTAAGACCACCTTGCTGCGTCTGATCGCCGGATTTCAGACCGCTTCAGAAGGGGAGATCTCGATAGCAGGAAAAGAGATCACACAGACGCCGCCGCATAAACGCCCGGTCAATACCGTGTTTCAGAAGTATGCGCTGTTCCCTCACCTGAATGTATTCAACAATATCGCTTTCGGCCTGAAGCTCAAAAAGCTGCCTGCCGCAGTTATCGAGAAGAAGGTGAAACAAGCCCTGAAGATGGTAGGTATGACCGATTACGAATACCGCGATGTAGACTCCCTCTCCGGCGGCCAGCAGCAACGTGTTGCCATCGCCCGCGCCATCGTCAACGAGCCCGAAGTGCTGTTGCTCGACGAACCCCTGGCAGCCCTCGACCTGAAGATGCGTAAGGACATGCAGATGGAATTGAAGGAAATGCACAAATCCCTCGGTATCACCTTCGTCTACGTGACCCACGACCAGGAAGAAGCACTGACCCTGAGCGATACCATCGTTGTGATGAGTGAAGGCCGCATCCAGCAGATCGGAACCCCCATCGATATATATAATGAACCCATCAATTCGTTCGTCGCCGACTTTATCGGTGAGAGCAATATCCTGAACGGACTGATGATCAAAGATAAACAAGTCTCCTTTGCCGGACACGACTTCGAGTGCGTGGATGAAGGCTTCGGCGAGCAAGCCCCGGTGGATGTGGTGATCCGTCCCGAAGACATTTACATATTCGAACCATCGGAAGCAGCCATGCTGACCGGTACGGTTACTTCTTCTATCTTCAAAGGCGTGCACTACGAAATGATGGTGCAGACCCCCGAAGGCTATGAGTTCATGGTGCAGGATTACCACAGCTTTGATGCAGGACGGGAAGTCGGCCTTCTGGTGAAGCCCTTCGATATCCACGTCATGAAGAAAGAGCGCGTATGCAACACGTTTGAAGGCAAGCTGATCGACCCGACCCACGTTGAATTCCTAGGCAATACTTTCGAATGCACGGAAGTATCCGGTATCGACCCCGACACCCCTGTCAAGGTGGAAGTCGATTTCCGTCACGTCATCCTCGAAGACAACGAAGAAGACGGCAAACTGACCGGAGAAGTGAAATTTATCCTCTATAAAGGCAACCATTATCATCTGACCGTGTTTACAGACTGGGACGAAGATATCTTTGTCGATACGACAGACGTCTGGGACGACGGCGACCGCGTCGGCATCCGGATTGCCCCCGAGAACATTCGTATTATTCATAACTAAAAGGAAGGGAAGTGATAAATAACATCTCAGCATTCTTTATGCGTCGCAGGAACTGGACGATCCCTTACGCATTATTTCTGGCAGTATTCGTAGTCATGCCGTTGCTCCTGATCGTCCTGTATGCTTTTACAGATGCCGAAGGCGCATTTACCTTCGCCAATTTCCGCAAGTTCATGATGCATCCCGAAGCGTTGAACACCTTCGTTTATTCCATCGGGATTGCTATTATCACCACGCTGGTCTGCCTGCTGCTGGGGTATCCGGCCGCCTATATACTGAGCCAGGCACGTTTCAACACTTCCCGTACGATGGTCGTGTTGTTTATTCTCCCGATGTGGGTGAATATCCTGATTCGTACGCTGGCAACCGTCGCCCTGTTCGACTTCCTGAACCTGCCGTTGGGAGAGGGGGCGTTGATATTCGGCATGGTGTACAACTTTCTTCCTTTCATGATCTATCCCATCTACAACACCTTGCAGAAGATGGATCGCAGCTTGATCGAAGCCGCCCAGGATCTGGGAGCCAATCCGTTGCAGGTTTTTATAAAAACAATCTTCCCCTTGTCCATGCCCGGCGTGATGAGCGGTATCGTGATGGTGTTTATGCCGACCGTATCGACCTTTGCCATTGCCGAGTTGCTGACAATGAACAATATCAAGCTGTTCGGTTCGACCGTGCAAGAAAGCATCAATAACGGAATGTGGAACTATGGAGCTGCCCTGTCTCTTATCATGCTGCTGCTGATCGGAGTCACCATCCTGTTTACCAACGAGGAAGACAGCGCCTCAAACGAAGGAGGAGGTGTGATATGATGACGAAGATACTGGCTAAAACTTATCTCTGGCTGCTTCTTTTCCTGCTGTATTCCCCGATCCTGATCATTATGATCTTCTCTTTTACCGAAGCCAAAGTGCTGGGTAACTGGACGGGATTCTCAACAAAACTATATAGTTCGTTGTTTACCGGAGGTGTGCAACGTTCGCTGGTAGGGGCTTTGTGGAATACATTCGCCATCGCCATGCTGGCCGCATCCATCTCCACGATATTAGGCAGCATCGCGGCCATCGGTATCTTCAACCTGCGGAGCCGTCCGCGGCAGGTGATGAACTTCACGAATGCCATACCGATGATGAATGCGGATATCATAACCGGGGTTTCCCTCTTCCTGCTGTTCGTCAGCTTCGGGGTTTCGCAGGGCTTTACGACGGTTGTGCTGGCGCATATCACTTTCTGTACCCCTTATGTGGTATTGAGCGTGATGCCCCGTTTGAAGAAGATGAACCAGAATGTGTACGAAGCGGCACTCGACCTGGGGGCGACCCCGTTCCAGGCTTTACGCAAAGTGATCCTGCCCGAGATCCGTCCGGGAATGATCAGCGGCTTTATCCTGGCGTTCACCCTTTCGATCGACGACTTTGCCGTTACGATCTTTACCATTGGTAACGAAGGACTGGAAACACTTTCCACCTTCATCTATGCGGATGCCCGCAAGGGAGGTCTTACACCCGAACTGCGCCCGCTATCGACCATTATCTTCATCACCGTACTGGTGCTCCTGATCGTGATTAACAAGCGTGCCGAAAAATCCGCTGCAAAGTAATAGTATAGAAGAATGAATAGACTGATTAAAATAGTATGTGTACTGGCCGCCTGTCTGGGAATGCTCTCTTCCTGTGCACGCACGGACAAGGAACGCAGCAAGATATTGAAGATATACAACTGGGCCGACTATATCGACGAAGGAATACTCGACGAGTTCCCCGTCTGGTATAAGGAGCAGACCGGCGAAGACATCCGTATCATCTACCAGGTATTCGACATCAACGAGATCATGCTCACCAAGATCGAGCGCGGCCACGAGGATTTCGACCTGATATGCCCTTCCGAATACATCATCGAGCGTATGCTGAAGAAGAAGCTGCTGCTCCCCATCGACCGCAATTTCGGCAAGACACCGGACTACCTCGACAACATATCCCCCTATATCCGCGAGCAGCTCAACAAACTGAGCCAGCCCGGCATGGAGACGACCGACTACGTAGTCCCTTACATGTGGGGAACAGCCGGCCTGCTCTACAACAAGCAGTTTGTCACACAGGACGAAGTAATGACCTGGGATTGCCTCTGGAATCCCAAGTACAAGAACAAGATCCTGATGAAAGACAGCTACCGCGATGCCTACGGCACAGCCATCATCTACGCCCATGCCAAGGAACTGGCCGACGGCACCGTCACGGTCGAACAGCTGATGAACGACAACTCCCCCGAAGCCATCGCCATCGCTGAGGACTACCTGAAACGCATGAAGCCCAACATTGCCGGATGGGAAGCCGACTTCGGTAAGGAGATGATGACCAAGAACAAGGCATGGCTCAACCTCACCTGGAGTGGCGACGCCGTCTGGGCTATAGAAGAAGCCGAAGCGGTAGGCGTGGAACTGGGCTATGAAGTCCCCCTCGAAGGCAGCAACATCTGGTACGACGGCTGGGCAATCCCCAAATACGCCCGCAATGTAAAAGCAGCGAGCTATTTCCTCGACTACCTCTGCCGTTCGGACGTCGCCCTGCGCAATATGGATGCCAACGGCTATGTAAGCGCCGTTGCCACCCCCGAGATACTGGAAGCGAAAATCGACACGACGATCGAAGAATACTCCAACCTGAGCTACTTCTTCGGCCCCGGCAACGACAGCATCCGGATCGACCGGGTGCAATACCCCGACCGGAAGGTCGTGGAACGATGCGCCATGATCCGCGACTTCGGGGATGAAACCGAGCTCGTACTTGAAATGTGGAGCCGTGTGAAAGGCGACAACCTCAACACCGGCATTGTCTTATTGATCTTTGCGGTATTCGGCCTGCTCTTTGTCTGGGTAGTCTACCGCAGGATACGCGATTATAAACAAAAACAGCGTCACCGCCGCCGGCGTCGTCGCTGGTAATTATTACCTGTGAGTATGGAAGGAATTAAGAACCTGATTATAGATTTCGGTGGGGTGATCATCAACCTGACCCGTAACCGTTGTGTGGAAGCATTCGAGAACTTCGGCGTGCCCGACGTGCGCGACCGGATATTGAACAGCAAAGACCTCTTTATGCAGATAGAGATGGGAACCATCACTTCCGCCGAGTTCCGCGACGGCATCCGCCATCTGACCCGGCAGCACCTGACCGACCAGCAGATCGATGCCGCCTGGATCGCCATGCTCGACGACGTGCCGGCCTACAAGCTCGATCTCCTGATGGAGCTACGTTCCAAATACAACACCATGCTGCTCAGCAACACCAACGAGATCCATTGGCTCTGGGCGGAAAAGAACAGCTTCGCCCACAACGGGCACCAGGCCGGCGACTTCTTCAACAAGATATACCTCTCATACGAGCTCAACATGGTGAAGCCCAACGCCGATATCTTCGAATACGTTTTGCAGGATGCCGCCATCGACCCCGCCGAAACGCTCTTTATCGACGATGCCATCCCCAACTGCCGCACCGCCGAAGCACTGGGTATCCGCACCTACGCCCCCCAGCCCCGCGAAGACTGGTCGCACCTTTTCCGCTAGGAATACACCGCTTCCGGTACGTTAATTAACTCTATTCAGAAAACCAAACGGTTTTTGTGCTGTTTCTATAAGCATAAATCTAAACAAACATTTGGTGATTATGAATAAGTTAGTATTATCAACACTCGCGCTGGCCGCCATCCTCGGCAGCTGCTCGAAAGACGACGACTGCCGGTGCGTGGACACGAACGACCTGATTACTCCCGAACTGGCGGAAATGTCGGTCACGACAGGCGACGTGACAACCGCCTTTACCGGCGTACTGATGGTCTACCCCTGCCAGGAAGACGCCAGCATCTATTACGGCAACTATTCGCTCAAAGGCGACCTGTGGCCTATCAACGCTACCTACACCATCAAAGACGGGTCTATCTATAAGGCAACCGCCCCTGTAAGGCTTCCCCTGGGCGATTACAATTTCCTCTACTGGGGATTGGCCAAGAACAGCCAGAGAGACTCCGTGTATGATGCCGCCGCCATCCGCGAACCCGGTTTGCGCCTGGGAGCCGACCTGTCGGATCTGTATATGACGATGTATCAGGAAGACTACAGCGATACGACCTATATGCCGGTCTACGATTACCTGCATGCCGTCAGCCCGATCAAAGTCGGCACCGACAAGATGAAAGCGACCCTGCAACATGCCGTAGCAGGCCTGAAAGTGGCGCTGACGAATAAGGACGGCGACAAGATGGACAGCAGCATCGCTTCCGCCCGTATCCTGATCGGCAATATCGCTTCGCGGCTGAATTACTATACAGCCGAAGCCAGCGACTTCACAAAGACCGTTGCTTTTCCTCTGACCATGTCGTCCGATAGCCTGTCGATGTCGGCCAATTCAACCGTCATGGTCTTTCCCTCTTCCGACAATCCTCCGCTGACCATTCGGCTGACACTGAAAAACGGGCAGGTAAAACATTTCCGGAAATCCCTGGCCAATGCCCTGACCGCCGGAAACCGCCTGAACCTCACTATCACATTAGGTGATCTGTATTCAGAAGAAACTTCTTCCGACGGCTTTGAAGTGGTGGACTGGACGGAAAGCTCCGAAACGATCGATTTGCCGGCAGGCTGACTGGATAGCATTTTTGCACCGGAGTCCATAAAGAACTATGTTATTGCTTCTGCAAATATAGTAATTATGAGCAGATTCCAACTGTTGACATGATTAATTATCAGGGGTTCTGTGTGTATTTTTGCTTCACAGAGCCCTTTTGTGTTCTTTTGTGTGTTCTCCCGTGATACCAATGCGGGATTCTGGGCTCTTGCCTTATGGTCTTTTTCCATGAAAAAACATGTATATAACAACACTTTTTTCGGCTTAATACCCTGAATAAACAAAGGATAGACATAGTTCTTTATGAACTAATCTAAAATAGTGTAATATGAAAAATAGGACATTGATGGTCTCTGTTACAGCCTTTCATTTCAATTTGAAGGATAAAATCAGGCAATTAGCTACTCTGTTTCTACTAAATAAACAACAATATCATTCCCTTCTAACGAGTGGATGAAACATTTAATTATAATATCATGGCAGAAAAAACAATTCTCACTGTCGACCTGTACGATAACGTACTGACAGAAAAAGCAAATGATTTTACAGGTAAAGTTTCCATCACCGGTACTATCCACAATTCGGATATAGCAGAACGTATCGTTAAGGCACGTACCGAGTACCGCCCGGAAACGATTTTGAACATCCTCGGTATGGCAGACGACATAAAGATCGAAGCCATTGCAGAGGGCAAGAGCGTGGTAGACGGCGTGGGCCAGTGGCTACTCAATTTCAGCGGGCCGCTCGAGGGAGAAAGCCCCATCTTTAACTCCGACGTTCATAGATTCGGTGTCACCTTTACACCCGGAAAGGCGTTGCTGAAAGCGCTGAAATTGTTGGTGCCCGGTTTCCGCAAGGCCAAAACGGGCCCGGTTATCAACGGCTTCACCGACTCGACTACCAAATCTGTCAGCCAGGTATTGACTCCCAATGCTCCGGGTATTATCTCCGGTGCAGGCCTGCTCTTGAAGGGCGACGATCCGTCGGTAGGCGTTTACTTTACACCTGACGGAGCCGACCAAACACCTGTAAAAGTGAACCTGATCGTATCGAATACCACTTCGCAGATCATTATCCAGATCCCGGCATTGCCTGACGGACAATATCTGTTGAGTATCACGACACAGGCAGGTGCAGGCTATTCTTTGGTAAAAGAACCTCGTACCTACCAATACCCTATTTTATTGAGTGTAGGCAGTCAGCCGGGTGGTGGCGAAGATGATCGTCCGGTTATCGAGTAATCCGTTATTGAGGGGGATGGGAACAACGTTATTGACACTATACTCAACACCATTGTTCCCACCTACCTCAACAACGTTGTTCCCACCCTACTCAACAGTGGTGTTGACACCTACCTCAACAACATTGTTGATATACCCCTTACAAATTAATGTTAAAACTGTGAATCTTTTATTATCAACTTAATAATAACAACGCATGAAAAATAAGTACTTAAAGAGTATGATAGCACATGTAATTATGGTGATGCTGTCTGTATTATGCCTGACCGGAGCTCAGGCGGTCGGAGCACAGAACCGAAATATGGGAGGAGGATCACCTTCAGGAGGTAGCTCTGCTGCAAACGCCAGTTCTTCTCAAAAACCAATCATGCCCCTTATGACAAGAAGTACCAGCAATGCTGTTTCTGTTAATGAAACGGAATATGCAACCTGGGCGGATGCAGTAACAGCAATCAACGAATCGTCAGAGGAAAACTTTGATATTGTATTGATAAATCATGTCATGGATGCTAAAACAATGCCAAGCAAGCCTTGTACAATTAGTGGTAAAACAACAGACATTAATTTTGCCTATATCGATGATAATAGTTACCTCACAAGAATCCAAATGTCAGCACCTGTTACATTTAAGAATATTACGCTTCAGGTTTGGCAGATTGCTGCGAATGGACATGCATTGACATTTGATGAAGGTGTGACTGTTGCTAGTGGATATACTATTGATAATGCGAAAAATACCGGCATCCGAAACATTTGGGGTGGTACAGATAACAATAGCAATGTTGAAAACACAAACATCACTATTAAAAGCGGTCAGTTCGGATGGGTTACAGGAGGAAGTACAACATCAGGGGATGATCCTGCTAATTCTGGAGACGTCACCGGTACATCAACCGTAACAATAACCGGAGGTACCATTAATGGCACTGTCTTTGGAGGAGGCTATGGAGGTACATGCGATAACACCATAGTAAATATGTCAGGAGGGACAACCGGATGGATTTATGGAGGAGGCGAAGTAGGCGACGTTACCAACACAGCTAAACTAACCATTTCAGACACAGCTGTCGTTAAAGAAACCGTATTTGGCGGTAGCGATTCCGGTACTTGCGGAAGCACAGAGGTAAAACTTAATGGCGGAACATTCAAAGGTAATATTTACACAGGAGGTTTCCACGGCATCGTAGCCGGTCTTTCTTCTATAATAGTGGATGGAGCCAAAATAGATCCGGAACAAGAATCAGGTTCGCCAAACATTTATATGGGTGGTAGTATTTACGGTGGTGGATTTGGATATTTTAACAGCGAAGATGACAAAGGCAAAGTTGACTCTGCAACGGTCTTGATAAAAGGGCTGAAAGAAGGTAGTCATCATGTGAATGTTTTTGGTGGTGGTCTCACTTCCAGTGTGACTGGAAATACTAGTGTAACCATTGAAGGAGGCACAATTGACGCTGCCTGGGGAAGTGGTGATAATTATAATGGAAATAAAGGCTCTGTTAAAGGCAATGCAAGTATAGTAATTAAAGATGGTACTATAAAAACAGTAGGAGCAGCCAGAGGACAAATGCAAGGAAAAGCCATAGCTGTAGAGGGTAAATTAAGCATCTCCATAGAAGGAGGAAGCGTCATAGAATCCATCATGTCCGGCAATGAACCCCACGGAAGTGAGTACAAAGATTGTACATTGACACTAAAAGGTATCGGCAGTGAGAACCAGCCCTATAACTTACCGCAGATAAGAGGAATAAACAATCTGGTTCTCGATAATACGATTGCAACATGCAGAGGAAGTATTCAAACCGAAGGTGGTTCCTATAATTTGGGAGGATTTGCTTTTAATGAAGATAATCCTATACACATCAGTGGTGACGGTAAATTAGTCGGTCGCGACATCTTACTTCAAACAATGGATCTTGGTGCTTTACCGCCTAATATACCTCTGGTTGTTACTGGAAATCTACCTAAAACAACCACCTTCGCAGGGCTTGTAAGGCTGGAGAGTGGCATTACCCCTGTCACCACTCTTATTTACAAAGCCGGTCATACTTACCGTCTGAAGAAAGCAGAGGAAACGCTATATACCGTAGGTATTGCCACCCCCGAAACAGAAGGCATAGGGACTATTTCCGTAAAATGGGATCAATATGCCGCAACAGACGTGATGCTCGAAGATGGCGATCAGGTGCCGAATACGGCAAATATCACACCTACAGCTACACCAAACGATGAAGGTATCACTGCTACCCTCAAAAATGGAGAAACAACCATCACAAACGGAAGCACACTCACACTCTCAGCCGATGCCTCTTTCCAAGGAGAATTTGAGATACAGCCTTTAGATCTGAATGAAAAGAACGAAGACATCACCATCTCCAAAGACGGAAATATATGGAAATACATGAAAGCTGCAATTACCCGGTCAACCCCTTCCTTACTCTCTTTCAACGGCACAATAAAAAACACCCTTGCCGACACAAAACGCATGCTGATTGATGAAACCGCCCAAGGCGTCTTGACGTTCGAGAATGCAAAAATCAACTCATCAACAACAGCTGCCCCTGCGCTGACAATTGCCAACGGAGCTAAGGTGTCTTTCAGAGGTAATTTAGAAGTGAAAGCCGGAGAGGCCAACCAGTATGGTATCTCAAATAACGGTAGCCTGACAATCACCGGAAAAAATACAGAAATCACAGCGACTAACACGACTACCGATAGTGACAAAGGGATCAAAGTGAACCTCCAAGCCTCCATGGTTGCTGAAGCAAATACAAAGTTAACCACTTCCGGCATGGATAATGCAGGAACTGTTGTCGTAAAAGAAGGTGCTACGGCTGAAACTACCACTCAGCAACCTTTGCAAAAGACCTATCTCGTGACCGTACTTGATCCGGGCAACGGAAACGAGCTGGTTCTTACAACCGGTACTGACATTACCGTCAGCAATCAAGATAAGGTAGCAAGCAATACCATACTTACTGTCAGTGGAATTCCGGCTTCCGGCTACGCATTGGAGTCTATCACCGCCACCCCGAAAAGTGGTCAGGCAGCAACACTCAGTAACAACAGCACATACACGATGCCGGAAAGCCCAGTCGCTTTTTCCGCTACATTCAAACAACAGATAACACCGCCTGAACCACCTGCAACGGTCTATTACAATGTTACCCTACCGGTCGTTGAGGGAGCTGTAACCGATCCGGTTGCCGGAGCGTATGAAGTGGAGTCATGGGGTAGCTTCCGGTTCTATCTCTCGCTCGACAAGGAGTATGACCAGTCAGTTCCGTTAGTAACGACCAGTCGTGGCGAAACCATCACCCCCCGTACGAGTGACGGTGCATATATCATTGAATATGTTCGTCAACCGCTCGATATATTCATCGACGGCATCGTGAAGAACAACCCGGTGGCCAACGAAACCCTGGCGACCGTCCCCGCCACTGTCCGCGTCTTCGGCAGTGCCTTGTCGATCACTGTCCCGCAGGCCACGACCGCCATCATCTTCGACCTGGCCGGTCGTCCGCAGCGCAACCTTCGCCTGCCTGACGGCGAGACGCGTGTGGAAGGTTTGCCTTCCGGTGCCTATATCGTCAAGTTTGAAAATGGGGAAGTGGTAAAGGTGATAGTAACCCGTTCCCGTACATAGCAAAAGCCCCGCGTCTGTAACAGGCGCGGGGCTTTTCTTCTTCTTATATATCTTTTACTTTCAACACATTGTAAGACGTCCCGATATCATACACATCGCTTCCATCCACTTTCTTGATATACTTCACCACGCGGATGGTGACAGGCAGGATCAGTACTTCATAAAGCGATTTCAGTACGGCCTGTGTCCCGATCATGATCAGCAGCTCTCGGGGCGGTATCAGTCCGAGGAAAGCGATCGGGAAGAAGATCAGCGAGTCGGCACTTTCGCCCGCCAGTGTCGAAGCGATGGCACGCAGCGAGAAGTTCTTCCCTTTGGAAGCGATCTTCATTTTGCTCATCACATACGCATTGAGGAACGAACCCACCAGAAACGCGATCAGGCTGGCAATGGCGATACGCGGCGCCATCCCGAATACGAAGTTGAACCCTGCTTCCCCTTCCCAGAACGGGGCGGCGGGAAGCATAACGGCCAGTTGGGCGAACCCGATCACAAGGAAGTTGGAGGCAAAGCCGCTCCAGATGATCAGGCGCGCCTTTTTAAATCCCCATACCTCGGCGATACAGTCGTTGATGATATACGAGATAGGGAATACGATCAGCCCGGCAGTGGCAGTGATGCCGAATACCTGGACTACTTTGGTTTCCAAAAGGTTGGAAGCGACCAGGCATATATTGAACAGGATGCCCAGCAGCATGAAGGGGATTGAAACAGTTGTCTTCTGCATAATTCTTGTTTTTTACGAGGTTTATCAAGTACTCGGGAAAGCCGGGGCTTTCCGTATCATGTCTTTTAATTTCGGGGGCAAAGATAAGTATTTTTTTAGAACCGGTGTGCATAGGTCAGGCCTATTGCATGTTTATAGTTCACCGGGTCGTATACATTAAATATATGGTAGCGGTAATACAGTTGCAGCGAGTTCTGTTTGTTTATCTTGTAGTCGCTTCCGGCGGACAGGCGTATCCGGTCGGCATGCATCCGCCCCTGATACCCCGTGTCGTTGAATACCTCGGCATAGGCGAAAGGGCAAATGCCTGTCTTCCAGATCTTGTAGGAGAGGGTGAGCATGCTGCGGAGATAGTTCTTGGGATGCTGGCCACCTGTTTTGTATGTGCTCTGGAAACGTTCGCGGAGCGACAGGGTGAAGTTGCCGACCGGGTAGTTGGCCGAGGCGTAGACGTAGTAACGGTTCCGCAGTTCTTCGGATGCTTTATATTGGCAGAGCAGCATGTAGGCGATGCCTGTCTTGAGGTAACGGTTGAAAGTGTAGTTCACCTCTCCGGTGGTCAGGAACCACTCCGCCTGCCGGAAGTCGCTTTGGGGACGTATGTCTTCTTCCACCAGGAAGGAGAAGCGGCGGTATATCTTCCCGGATAAACTGACCTTGAATGCCATTCCCGCCCCGTCCATAGCAGCGATGGGAGAGAGGGTTGCCGCAAAGAGGAGAATGCATAGAAGAAAGAAACGATTTCGTTTGAAATAGCTTTTCATGGAGCCTTATAAGTGTTTTTGTTCAGTATCGCTGCAAAGATAATGATAAAACGACTATTTTTGTACCTATTGTAACCTAATAAAAGAAATTCATCGTATGAAGAACATGAGAAAATGGTTTGTGTTGGCCATGTGT
Source organism: Parabacteroides sp. HGS0025 (assembly GCF_000969845.1). Taxonomy (NCBI): domain Bacteria; kingdom Pseudomonadati; phylum Bacteroidota; class Bacteroidia; order Bacteroidales; family Tannerellaceae; genus Parabacteroides; species Parabacteroides sp. HGS0025. Next base: position 3,497,687 of record NZ_KQ033902.1, on the reverse strand, counting down.
ACTTTGGCCACTTCCTCACTCTTTAGTCAGCAGAACGATTGGGCGCAGTTCGGTCGTTATGCGGAAGCCAATAAATCGGTCGAGACACCTACGCGGGTGGTCTTTATGGGAAACTCCATCACGGACGGTTGGTGGAATACCGACTCTTTATTCTTTAAGAACAACCGTTACATAGGCCGTGGGATCGGCGGACAGACGACCGCCCAGATGTTGGTTCGTTTCCGTGCCGACGTGATCGACCTGCAACCTAAAGCGGTAGTGATCCTGGCCGGTACCAACGATATCGCCCAGAACAACGGCTATATCGCTCCCGAAAATATCCTGGGCAACATCATCTCGATGGCCGAGCTGGCTAAAGCCAACAACATCGATGTCGTCCTTTGTTCCATCCTGCCCGCCTATGAATACGGCTGGCGCAAAGGCCTGGAGCCTGCCGATAAGATCATCGCCCTGAACAAGATGATCAAGGAGTATGCCGACCGTCATAACCTGACTTATGTGGACTATCATTCCGCCTTGAAAGATGCCCGCAACGGACTCCCCGAAAAGTATTCGAAAGATGGCGTACACCCTACTATGGAAGGGTATAAGATCATGGAACGCTTGATCTCGGAAGCGCTTAAGAAATACTAGAACACAGTGTATAGCCCTGTCCGTGAAGGGTGGGGCTACATGTTAATATCCTGCATACCTATTGCATTTCCCGGAAATTCAGATATCTTTGCCCCGAATTATAATAACTGCTTTTTGAACACACAATCTTTACATATAGGTGCTTAATAACAGCCTGTAACTCTTTTCAGGCTGGCCACTTCTATTCTTTTGGGTAATAATCTCTACCCGAACCGATTTCTTATTTCCCTGTTTCTCTCTTTATACTTATATATAAATAAAACAATGATGGAAAATGATGTTCAGATCAGAAGGGCAACTTCTGACGATTTTAACGACGTGATGCAGATCGAAACACTCGCTTTCGGTAGTGCTAAAGAGGCTGAATGGGTAGCCGAGGTCATAGCCGTTGAGAATACGGAGCCGTATCTCTCCCTGCTGGCCTTTTACCGGGGGGAAGCGGTAGGCCATATCCTCTTTACTCCGGGGGTAGCGGAAGGTTCCGCCGACACTTCTTCGATCTATATACTTGCCCCGCTTGCAATAAAGCCGGCGTATCAGAAGCAAGGCCTCGGCGGACTGCTGATCGAAGCGGGCTTACGGTATCTGCGGGAGTCCGGCGTAAAACTGGTTTTAGTACTGGGGCATAAAGAGTATTACCCCCGGCACGGCTTCAAGGGCGATGCGGAAAGCGCAGGTTTCTTCCCGCCTTATCCGCTGCCCCGTGAGTATGCCGACTACTGGATGTACCAATACCTGACCCCCGACACGGATAACATCCCGAAAGGCCGTATCCGCTGTACAACGGCCTTGGACAAACCGCAGCACTGGCGGGAGTAATCGTTTATAGTTCTACTTCCAGTACCGCCGGGCAATGGTCCGAATGTACGGCGTCATTCAGGATGTAGGCTTCTTTCAATAAGGGTTTGACCGGTTCGCTTACCATACAGTAATCGATGCGCCAGCCCTTATTGTTCTTGCGTGCACTGAAACGGTAGCTCCACCAGGTATACTGCTGCTTCTCCGGGTTCAGGTAACGGAAGGTATCGATAAAGCCGGCATTGAGGAAGCGGGTCATCCATTCGCGCTCTTCGGGAAGGAAACCGCTGTTCGTGGCGTTGCGTACCGGGTCGTGGATGTCGATCGGTTCGTGGCAGATGTTGTAATCGCCGCAGAGGATCAGCTTCTTTCTTGTTTTTTGCAGTTCCACCACATAGTTCTGAAAGTCTTCCAGCCATTCCATCTTGAAGGTCTGCCGCTCGTCACCGCTTGTTCCTGAAGGGTGGTAAACGCTTACAACGGAAGTGTCGCCATAATCCGCACGGATGAAACGTCCTTCGTTATCATACTTTTCTATCCCCATGCCGATCTCCACATGGTCGGGTTCCCGGCGGGTGAGGATGGCAACGCCGCTATATCCTTTCTTCTGTGCACTGAAGAGGTAGGGTTTGTAGCCCAATCCTTCAAACGCTTCAGCAGGAAATTGTTCCGGTTGGAGTTTGGTTTCCTGTATGCAAAGTACATCCGGTTGTTCCTGTGCCAACCATTCCGGCAGGCCTTTGGTTACGGCGGCACGCAGGCCGTTGACGTTGTATGTGATGATCTTCATAAATCTGACTTTTATTTTGTTTATATGAACCCAAAGGTAGTATTTAACATTCTGATGTGCTAATTTTTGCCGAATGAATAATACTTTTGTAGCGGCAAAAAGAAAACAACGCTAGATTAGTACAGAATGGAAGATATTAGTTTTGAGGCCCGCGTGCTTCATACCCCTTACGAAAAGCCGGATGCATATAACGCATTATCCATGCCGGTATATAACACGGCTGCATACGAATTCGATACCGCCGAAGCGATGGAGGCCGCCTTTTGCGGAAACACATCCGACCATGCTTATTCAAGGATCACGAATCCTACCGTACAATATTTTGAAGACCGTGTACGCGCCATTACCGGAGCCATGAGCGTTACCGCCCTGAACTCGGGAATGGCCGCTATCTGCAATACGCTGATGACGATCGGACGTGCCAATGCAAATATCGTTACGTCGCCGCACCTGTTCGGGAATACGTTTTCGCTGCTGAAGAACACACTGGCCGCTTTCGGTATGGAAGCCCGCTTCTGTGACCTGACAAACCCGGACGAAGTACGTGCCAACATCGACTGCAATACCTGTGCCCTCTTTCTGGAAGTGATCACGAACCCGCAACTGGAAGTAGCCGATTTGAAGCTGCTTTCTTCTATCGGAAAAGAAGCGGGCATTCCGTTGATTGCCGACACGACGATCGTACCTTTCTCCGTCTTTCGCGGAAAGGAATACGGTATAGATATAGAGATCATATCCAGCACAAAATACATATCCGGCGGTGCGACCAGCATAGGGGGACTGATCCTGGATAACGGTACTTTCGACTGGAGCCATTTCATCACCCTGAAACATTGGTACGAACAGTTCGGCGAACGCGCCTTCACCGCTCGCCTGCGTAAAGAGATCCATCGTAACCTGGGTGCCTATATGACTCCCCAGGTCGCTTATATGCAGACCCTGGGACTGGAAACGATGCAGGTACGCTTCGACCGCCAGGGAACGACCTGCCTGGAACTGGCCGGACGGTTGCAGGCATTGGACGGCATTGTCTCCGTCAACTATACCGGGCTGAAAGATAATCCTTATTATAAACTGAGCACGGCACAGTTCGGTAAATACCCCGGTGCCATGCTGACGTTCGACCTGGTTTCGCGCGAAGCCTGCTTTGCCTTTATGAACCGTCTGAAGCTGATCCGCCGTGCGACCAACCTCTTCGATAATAAGACACTCGCTATCCATCCGGCCAGTACCATCTATGGCAGTTTCACGGAAGAACTGCGGCAGAGTATGGATATCAGCCAGCAGACCATCCGCCTGTCGGTCGGCCTGGAGTCGGTGGACGATCTGTATAACGATATCAGGCAAGCTTTAACCGCTGACGTATGAGAACCCTTGTCATAGCCGATAATCAGGATATCACTAAAGCCGGCATCTTATATCTCACAGATAAGATGCCGGAGATCGGTCTGGTGACTGAAGCGGCCGACAAGAAAGAATTGCTCCGGCTGCTGGTGCGTTATCCCGATGCGGTCGTCCTGCTGGATTATACACTTTTCGACCTGAATAGTGCCGATGAGTTGATCATCCTGCAAGAACGGTTCAAGCGGATTTCCTGGATACTTTTCAGTGAAGAATTGAGTGAAGATTTCATCCGCCGGATAATTTTCAGCAGCGAAACATTCAGTATTGTACTAAAAGATTCTTTTTTAGAAGAAATTCGTACGGCAATATTTTCCGCTTTTCGTTCGCAGTGTTTCATCTGTAACCGGATAAATAATTTACTGTCCGACAGGAAAGCCGGACAGCAAAAAGAACATCCCGTGCTGACATCTACGGAAACGGAGATATTGAAATCCATCGCTTTAGGTAAGACGACGAAGGAGATTGCCGCCGAACGTTTTTCAAGTATCCACACCATAACCACACACCGGAAGAACATCTTTCGCAAACTGGAAGTGAACAATTTACATGAAGCGACCCGCTATGCACTTCGTGCAGGAATTATAGATTCTGCCGAGTATTATATTTAAAATAAATTATTTCATTATCTTTACGGCGATTTTAGTCGCCATCGCTTGGTTTATAGGTTCTGATGAACATTCTCCGGGAGATGGTTGTTTAATGACTATAATTCTTATTTTATTAAATAAAAACTCAATGAACAGAGCAGAACTCGTAGCAGCCTTAGCCGAAAGAAGCGGGCTACAAAAACAGAAAGCAAGCAAGGTGCTAGAAGCCTACATGGAGATCGTAACTGAAGTTTTGTCAGCGAATGACGAAGTAACCCTTATTGGTTTTGGAACTTTATCACCCAGACCGCAGAACAGCCGTATGGCCCGTAACCCCAAAACAGGAGAACCTGTTATGATCGAGGCCAGAAGAACTGTTAAGTTCAAACCCGGTAAGTTCTTATTGGAAGCGATGAATGACAAGAAATGAAAGAAATGAAAAAGCGTCCTTCTCTGTGACAGGGAGGGACGCTTTTTTTATGGCCTGACCTTGCGTCAGAAGATTACTTATCTGATTTACACCATATCTTCCCCTGTCTTTACAATCTCCACCTTCAGCGTTTTATGGAAAGGAGTGAAGCGCGAAATCACCATCACGACAATAGCAAAGATCAGTACGTAGCCGATGATTGTCTTTAAGGCAAGCAGCAGGCTTTGCGTTTGGAGTGTCGTGTAAAGACTGTTACATGCCAGTGCTGTCGCGTCGGTCATACTGTGTCCCTGCGCCAGCATGCCTGTCCTGGATTGCTCATACAACTGTGCTGCCACCGGATTATCCATACGCATATTCTCCGATAAGATCGTCATGCCCTGCAACTGAACGCGGTAAAGCATATTGTTGAAGAAAGACGATGCCAGTGCCGGAGCAATCACCGAGCGGCAGGTGATCAGGAAGAAAGCATTATATATCATTAGCTTCGGGTTCATATCTTCTACGACAAATACGCCGAAAGCAATAAACAGGATCATCATACCCATTCCCCGGAGAAACATCGGAAGGTATAACATCTCATATCTCCCGTCGGGAGTGATCCCGAAATAAAGGATGGTGAGGTAAATCACATAACACAACATTCCCCCCGAAATAAGTACCCTGAAACGCCATCGTTGCCACCGGAACCACCAGAAACAAATCACCGCCCCGCATATAAAGCCCGGTAGCATCCACAGGTTGAGGAAGTTGGCATGTACGCTGTCTACCCGTATAATACTATTCATATAACTGGTAACCAGCGAACTGGTTGCAGAAAAGAACATGACCAGCATCATGTAAAAGTAACCGATCAATGCTTTGCTGCTGTTCAGCACTTCCAACCGGAGATAAGGATTCCGCGTCGTCTTTTGCCGGAACAGGAACAGCCAGACCAGGACGGGTAGCGACAACACATAAACCGTTATCTTTGTCGACGAAAACCAGTCGAGCGTCTTGCCATAGGTGGCCGACCAGATGGTAAAAAGCAGGATAGATGCCATGAGCAGGATACTTTTCCAGTCGATCTCCTTAAACGGGAAATAAACCGGACGCCTGGCATACCGGAAAAACATCAGGATAAAGGATATGGCCACCAACAGCAGCAAGATAACAAAATAATACATATACTGCCATTGATAATAATAAGCCAGCTGCGCCGTCACCGCCATCGAAACCTGCCCGGCGGAGAACACGATCGGGTAGAAGTAAGCATAAAACTCGCTGCGGACATTCTTCGGACTGAACAGCGGACGGATCATCAAAATAATCTCCAGCATTGCAAACGCTTTCAGGAAACCGATAAAGAAGCTGCATACAATAATTATATCCATCTGGTTGACCTGCGCGCAGATAAAGCTGAGTATCACCTGCAACAAAAGGTCGATCAGCAGGATCGTCTTGGTCGTCACCACCGGGCGTACTTTCGGGATCAGTGGATAAGCCACCGCCATACCCGCCGAAGTGGCATAATAAGCCATGCTGATATCCTCGCTCAACACCCCCAACGTGCCGGAAACCTCGGTGATATTTCCGGTATAGGCACCGTTGATCAGGATGATCGGGAGCATCACGACAAAAGCCGTAACGATACCCAACCAGCGGGGAACCCAGGGACGTATCGGTACACTTAAAAGTGCTTGGTTAGCCATTTATCCTACTTGTTTTTAGTCTTTTTTCAATGCTTCCGTCTCCACCATCATCCCGGCGCGGAGCCTGTTCATGTCGTCGGGTGACGCATCTGTGAGGTCGATCCTGACGGGGATGCGCTGTTGCACCTTGATGAAATTGCCGGCGGAGTTGTCGGTCGGCACCAGCGAATATTTAGAGCCGGTCGCTTCGGATATAGCCGTCACTTTACCGTGGAAGACGCGGTTGTCGATGGCATCCACCTTGATACGCACCTCCTGGCCGATATAAATGTTACTGATCTGTGTCTCCTTGTAGTTGGCCGTTATCCATTTGTCGTCGCCGCGTACCAGGTTGCTCAACGTTTGGCCGGCCTGCACCAGTTGCCCGGTTTCCAGCGTGCGGCGACCCATATATCCGTCGAAGGGAGCAGTGACGACCGTGTAGGAGAGGTTGAGCTGCGCCATTTCGAGGTCGGCTTCTTTGCGCAGGATCATGGCTTCCACGCTGCCGCTCTTCTTGCTCGTTTCCGAATATTGCGACTGCGCGGCACTTTTCTGGCGCAGCAAAGCATCGTAGCGGGCTTGCATGGCTTCGTAATTGGCCTTTACCTGTTCGTATTGCTGTTGCGATACCGACTCCTCGGCCAGCAGGTTGGCATAGCGGCGGTAATCCTGTTCCAGTTGCCACAGGCGGGCTTTCGTTTCGGCGATATTGGCCTCCTGTACGCTGACGTTGACCTCCGAAGTCCGTATGCCGGAGCTCAGGATATCTTTCGAGGCGCGGGCATCGAGCAGGGCGGCTTCTGCATCTTTCAGCTTGATACGGTATTCGCGGTCGTCGAGTATCAGCAAGGTATCGCCCGCTTTGACATGCTGGTGCTCGGTGAAACGGACTTCGCTGATATAACCGGATACACGGATGTTGACCGGGGTGATGTACTGGTCGACAACCGCATCGTTGGTTATCTCGTAGTTCACGTATTTCCAGAAATAATTGACTGTCCAGGATATCCCGCTAAAAGCCAGCAGGATACATACCGTGTTGAGGGTGATGTTACGTATCCTCAGTCGTCTGAGTTGTTTTCTTTTCTTATCTAATCCGGACATATCGGTTTGTTTTTATCTGTTTATAAATTCCCGCACGAACGCATCAATTGGTAATAACTGTAAATAACTTCCGTCCGTGCATTCGTTAGTTGCAACTCGGCTTCCAACCGGATGCTGCTGGCATCCAGCAAGTCGGTCAGGATGGAAAGCTGGTTGAGATAACGGTTCCGCACGATCCGGTAATTCTCTTCGGCTTGCCGGACGGAGAGGAGCAAAGCCTCTACCCGGTCGAGCGCCTCATGGTGCTTGATCCAGGCACTTTTTACGTTGACACGGATATCCTGCCTGACCTGTTCTTCCCGGTTCTTCCGGATATTTACATATTGCCGCGCTTCGTGCACCTTATGCTTATTTTGGTAGAGCGAAGACAGGTTGTAAGAGAGACTGAGCGCGATGTTCCAGTTGTTGGAAAACATATCCTCCATCGTCGTGCTCAACGGGCGCGCCAGCGTATTGGCGGCACGGAGCGAAAGCGAGGGGAGATAATCTGCCTTCGACAGGCGGATATCGTTTTCCGCCAGCCGCGTATTGTAGCGGGCAATCTGCAATTCAGGATAATTATCGTAAGCCTGCCGCACATATTCGTCACTGCTTTCGAGCGATACCGCCGTGTAGAGCAACCCCGTATCGGGTTGGAGCAGCAAGGTTTCATCCAGTCCGAGGACGACATCCAACTGCTGGGAGACGATGGCGATATTGTCATTCGCTTCCCGGTAAGCCAGTTGGTCGTTAGTCAGTTGCAACTCACTGCGCAACTCATCGTTGCGGGTGACGATCCCCTCTTTCTTCAAACGGCGGATATCTTCCAGCCGTCGCGCCGACTCCTCCACGTTACGGGCGAATACCTCTTTTTGCTTGTACAAGCTGAACAAATCCATATATTGGCCGAGCAGCAACAGCTTTATTTCGGCTTTGTCGTTGGTCGAATTTAAAGCGGCAATCTGCTTTTCCAGCGACGAGCGTTTGATCGTATAATGTATCTTGCCGCCAGAATTTGCCAGTACCGCAAGGACTTGCGCTTACTTATCGTTTGATCGTATAATGTATCTTGCCGCCCCGGTAGATCGGTTGCGTCACCTCTACATTATAATTATGCGACCAGTCCGGCATGTCGGGATGCACGGGTTGCGAAAGGCCCTGCCGGAAGACGGTCGGCCGTCCGATATATCCCGTGGTAGCCCCGATACTGATGTCGGGCAGCCGCGAGGTTTGTGCTGTTTTTTCCTTGTCGGCGGCTATCACCTCCTGCATGCGGGTGGCTTGCAGCCGCAGGCTATTCTCCGTACCCAGCCGAAACAGTTCGTCGAGGGTAAGAGAATAAGCCTGTTGGGAACGAGTCGCAACAGGCTTCAAAATAAACAGTAACAATAATAAACTATATCTTATCGAATATCTCATTTAGCTTCGTCAATTGCTTTATGCAGGAACCCATTTGCCGGGGATTCATTTGTTCGCCCACCTGATCGTACATACCTTTCAGTATGAACTTTATACGTCTGGCCATTTCTTCCCCTTCGGGAGTGAGGAATATCAGTTTATTCCGCCGGTCGCTGGTATCTTCCTGCCTGACAACCCAGTTTTTCTTTTCCAGGTTGTTGATCAGGTTGGTAAGGCAGGCCTTGTCTTTCGCTGTTTTCTCGGCCAGGGTTTGCTGGCTGACTCCCTGTTCTTTCCACAGGCAGTGCATAATCTGCAACATTTCGAAAGTCATGTCGACATTATTTTGTTTGAGCAACCGCTGGATGCTTTGGCGGAAGGTCATCCGTGTTTTTAATACCAGTAGATTGAGTTCGTGAGCTAATTCCCCATTTGTTGTCATGCTGTTTTTTCCCTTTGATGGCGCAAAGGTATGTATTTCTTTTGATATTAGTTTAATGTTTGACTATTTATTTTTTCGGAAAGATTAGAGATCAAAGACCCGCTGTTTTATACTCGATCATAAAAGAAAAGACTGTGTAAGTATATAGTCAATAATTATTTTTAGACGGTATTATCTATTCTATATACTGAAAATCAATTAGATATAAGTGAAAAATGAATGACTAAAAAAAACGATCGTTTTTTCTAGTCACTCATTTTGTATTGGCGCAAAGTTAAAAACAATTATTTGTAAAACAACTAATATTCAATATTTCTTTCTAAAAATCAACTGAATACAAGATGAAAATTAAAGTCGGCATAAATGTTTATGTATGTTAATTGTTTGCGAAAAAAATGACTATAAAAAACGATCGTTTTAGCTAGTCATTCTATCAAAAACACTAGTATTCTTAAAGATGAAAGAGCGAATAAAGCCATCCACCTACCCGAATGAAATAACGCATTCATACGCTATTTTACCGAAGGCCTACGACGACACGATGCAACGTTGCAAAATGCCTTCGTACCCCTACAACGACAGGGTGCAACGTTGCACGACACCGTCGTACCCCTACGACAGCACAATTCACCGTTGCAAAACGTTGTCGAAGGCCTACGACGGTACAATGCAACGTTGCAAAACACTGTCGTACCCCTACGACGACATAATGCAACGTTGCACGGCACCATCGTACCCCTTCGATACTATACATTATTATTATATACTATCAGCAAATAATATCCGACTAAATACTAATCATTAAATCATCTACATTATGGCAAACATCCAAACATGCCCTAAGACACGGTTAAGAGCCAACGAATTTCTAACCTTTTGTATCGCTGTAAAAAACGAAATCCAGCGGGCCGACAGGGATATTTCACTTTATAAACCCGAGTTCGAGAGTTTCGACGCCAATATCATTCAATTCGACAATAGTCTGAACCGTTTGAGTAAAAGTGAATATACCAGGAAGTCGAACGAATCGAAACGCAGGCTGAATGCTTCGCGCGACGGACTTTTCAAGAAGATAGCGGCAGACCTGAGTAATTCGCACGACGATTTTGTGGCGGCAGCTGTCAGCCTGATGATCGTTGTCGATCAGTTTAAATATATCAGCCATCTGTCTTTCGAGGATATTATCGGAAAGACGGACAGTATCGTTGCTTATTTTCAATCGGATGATTATAAGGATCTTATCAAATTGCTTAAGTTGGACGATCGTGTTACCCAATTGCAGATAATCAACAATGAAGCGAAAAATATCCTTAGTAAAAAAGCTACGGAAACGGGTCGCCGCAACATGCCTCGTAAAACGCCGATCACCCGCCGTGAACTGAATGTCTCTTACGACAAACTGGTCGACCAGTTGAATTTCCTGGCTCGTCGCGACGGTGATACGGATTACCTGACCCTTTTTGCCTTTTGGAACGCCCTGATCGACAAGATGCGTGTCACGATCTCGCTCCGCAGCGGAGAAGCCAAAGGCGGTAAAACCGACAGTGGCGCAAGCAACCAGCCGACCACCCCGCCATCGAGCGGTGGCGAAGACGACCGCCCCGTAATCGAATAACTATCAGCCGATAGTAACCTTTCCCCTCTCGAGAGGGGGCAGGGGGTGTGTCATAGCCCCGCCCTAAAACGGCCTGTAACACACCCCTTTATCACTAACAAATCATCATCAACCAACTACAATAAAAATGAGGACAATATTAATTTTATGTTTATCCATCCTGTTTCTTCCGCTGACGCTGGCGGCAGAAGGATTGACAGTTACAGGAGGGGAAGAAGGTACGGATTATTCTTATGCAGAGAATGTGTATACTGTACTGACTGAAACAGCACTAACCTTTTCGGGGACGACAACGACGGATCGGATTGTGATTGAAGAGGGAGTGACGGCGAATGTAACAATCAACGGTTTATCTATTGATATTTCAAGTATAGATTATGCAGCAGCTATCCAATTGAAAAAACAGGCAAAACTGATATTGAGCCTGTCGGGAACGAATGAAGTGAAGAGTGGTAGAGATAAAGCGGGTATCCATTTGGAGGAAAATAGCTATCTGAAAATTACAGCTGAAAACACCTCTCATAGTTTAAAGGCAACAGGAGGAAATAATCCGGATAGCAGGGGAAAAACAGGATCCGGTATTGGAGGATGCAGAAATGACTCTTATGAAGCAACAATCGAGATTGAAAACGGAAAAATTGAGGCTATAGGAGGTAATGGTACCAATAATCATATGGGGTATAAAGGAGCGGGAATAGGTTCGGATAATTTAAAGATTATCTTTAAGGGGGGAGAGGTTATTGCGAAAAAAGGGAACGGAGACTATAGGGCAAAAGAAATAGAAGACATCCATGGGATAATTACTGTGCATAGTGGTACTTTTGATCCCTGTAGCTTTGGCGGTGAAACCTCCGTTGATGATGGCACCTTCACCAACTGCACCTTCAATAATGTAACTATTAATGGTGGTACTTTCACTAACTGTCCTATTTCAGGAGATAAAGCGATTATAAACAAAGGAACAATCAATAATACAGATGGTAGTCGGATAACTTCAGATGAAATTATTATTAATGGAGGTAATATAAAAATTACTATTCCTCAAAGAGAGAATGGAATAGGTATACATTCTATTGAAACTAAGAAGCTGATTATTTATGGTGGAAATATTTTTATTGAAGGTCAATCTTTTAGAAATGCTAATGGCGGTTATGATAGTAAAGGAGGAAATGCTATAAATGCAACAGAATCAGTTGAAATATATGGAGGAACAATTTATTTATTAGGTGGTAGTGGAAATCCTGTTGGTGGCTATGCAGACCCTGGATTAGCAATCAATTCACCTAAAATAATTATAGGTGGAGGAAGCTTATATGCAAAATGTGGTAGTCCTTGGACTGTTTTTCCATTTGATAAGTCTATTATTAAAAATCAGAATAATAATGATATTTATCTCGGCATTACTCCCGAAATAGCAAATGCAACCGATGTATCAGTCGATGGTGTTCCTTATTATATTAGTGGGAACCATCCGGAAGGTGATAATAAGTTGTATCTTTATATGACAGGTGTGAAACATACTATTACTGTGCGTACAAATGATAACAAAGTTACAACTTACCCAGCAACTTATGTTCCTGGTGGTGTAGATGGTGATGGAAATAGTAAAGGATACTTTACATTTGATGCAGGTTCGACAACTACTCCCTCCGACAACTCTGCAATTACTTTTGAAGCCAAAGATATTACTACGACCTATAATAAAGAAAATAATGAACTGAAAGTAAAGCTCACCGTTACAGAAAAAGTAACAACCCGCAGCGCCGCCATGAACAGCGTACAACTGACATTGACGGATGGAACAAATACTTACTATTCCGATCGCCAAACAGTTACTGGTTCAGACGAATATACATTTACCTTTGATACGCAAGGATTAGATGCGGGCAACTATACGCTTACCGCTAATTATGGCGGCTCGGCAACAAGCCTGACTGCTGACGAGCAGACAAAGACTTTGACAATCGAAAAAGCAACACCAATCTATATTATACCTTCTGGCTTATCTGTTACCTATGGTAAGACATTGGCAGATATAAATTTGCCGGATGGTTGGGCTTGGAATGCTTCGGAAACTTCCGTAGGTAATGTAAGTTCATCCCCGAAAACTTTTGCCGCTACCTTTACACCAGCCGATACAAAGAATTATAACACAGTCGTGGAAAATCTTTCCATCACAGTGAATAAGGCAGAGGCTAGCAATCCGAAAGATCCGGAAGTTACTTCATCATCCCCTGTAACATACGGAGCAAAGCTATCCGATATAACAATCACTGACGATTGGCAATGGGAGGACGGAACGATTGTACCGACTGTGACTAATTCCGGTTATATGGCTTATTATCCTGTTACAGATTATGATAATTATGATTGGAGCAAGATCAATGATTATGATGAAGCTAATCATCGGGTTAGACGGAGTGTTTCCGTAACAGTCAACAAAGCTGATTTATCTGCTGCCGACTTTACCTTTACCGCCCCGACCGATCTCGTCTATAATGGTAATAAAAAAGCCGCTACGATTAAAGCTAACGACGGTTTAATGGGTGTTGGCAACATCACCCTTAAATATTACAAGGAGAGCGAGACAGCACCTGTCGATCCGACTGAAGTCGGTACCTATACCGTAAAGATTGACGTTGCAGAAGGCGATAACTACAATTCCGCCAACGATCTGAATGTGCCGGAATGGACATTTACCATTCTTCCGAAACAATATGCCATCGCCATCGATCCTGCGATCGCAAACGGCACAGTCACTGCCGACAAGACGCAAGCCATTGAGGGCGAAACCGTTACCCTGACCGTTACCCCGGCGCAAGGCTACGAACAGGAAACGTTGTCTTATACTACTGACGGTGGCACAACGGAAACCATCACCGGAACAACCTTCGTGATGCCTGCCGCCGACGTAACGGTGACGGCTACTTTCAAAGCATCGTCCGTACCGCCTGTTAATCCGCCTGTCATTCCAGATGATCCCGACGACCCCGCCCCGGTTCGCTACACCGTCACCCTTCCCACCGTGGAGGGCGCGGCAACCGATCCGGCAGCAGGCAGCTACGAGGTGGAGAGTTGGGGCAATTTCAGCTTCCTGCTTACGCTCGGCGAAGGATATCGAAAGGACTCGCATCCGGTCGTGACGGCTCGCGGTGAGACGCTTACCCCGAATGCATCCACCGGCAAATACATCATACCGAATGTACAAAGCGATATAACGGTCGGGATCACCGGCATTGTCAAAGACGTTGCCACCGGCAACGAATCACTGTCCGACGGCTTCCATATCACGACATCCGGCGGATTGCTACTGGTCACCGTGCCCCGCGCTACCCGCCTGTATCTCACCGATACATCCGGTCGCCTGATCCTTTCGCGCCTGCTTCCGGCAGGAGATACCCGCATCGACGATCTGGCCGCAGGTGTCTATCTCCTGACGCTGGAGGGAGAGAAAACAAAGAAGATAATCATAAGATAAATGAAAATGGGCTATCCTCCTTCAAGGGTAGCCCATCTTTATATGTAATAATACCAGGTGGATTCCAATTCTGTTTACAACGGATATTCTTCGAACGCATATAACACGGTAGACAAATACCGCTCTCCCGTATCAGGCAGCAGCGCGACGATTGTTTTACCCGCATTCTCCGGCAATTCGGCCAGTTTCAGGGCGGCATATACGGCGGCACCGGAAGAGATACCGACCAACAGGCCTTCGGTCTGAGCCAGTTCGCGGCTGGTGCGGATGGCATCGTCGTTTTCCACTTGGATTACTTCATCCACAATCTTACCATTATATATCTTAGGGATAAAACCTGCACCGATACCCTGTATCTTATGCGGGCCGGGCTTACCGCCGGAAAGGACAGGGGAGTCGCTGGGCTCTACGGCTACGATCTTTACGTTAGGGTTGTGGGCTTTCAAACCTTCGCCGACACCGCTGACGGTACCGCCCGTACCTACACCGGCAACGAATATATCGACCTTGCCGTCCGTATCGCGCCAGATTTCCTGTGCCGTTGTCTTTACGTGCATGGCAGGGTTTGCCGGGTTCTCGAATTGTTGCAGGATAACAGAGCCCGGTGTTTCATCGCGCAAGGCTTCCGCTTTGGCGATAGCACCTTTCATGCCGTCGGCTCCGGGGGTCAGGACGAGGTTGGCGCCGAGTGCTTTCAGCAGGTTACGGCGTTCCAGGCTCATGGTTTCCGGCATGGTCAGTATCAGTTTATATCCTTTGGCGGCAGAGACGAAGGCCAGTCCGACGCCGGTATTTCCACTGGTGGGCTCGATGATGGTGGCTCCCGGTTTCAGGATGCCTTTTTCTTCGGCATCTTCGATCATTGCCAGGGCGACGCGGTCTTTCACACTGCCTGCCGGGTTAAAGTATTCCAGTTTTCCGATCAGTTTAGCTTTTAATCCTTTACTTGCATTGAAATTAGAAAACTCCAACAGGGGAGTGTTTCCTACCAGATCGGTCAGTTTTTTTGCTACGTTTGCCATATTCTTTTATAATTCTAGTTGTTCTTATTTATACAACAAAGATAAGGCCTGATTGGGTTACGGGAAATACCATAAACAGGGTATATTTTGTTTTTGTTTCTTAACAATAAAATAATTCTCTTATCTTTGTACTATTCCGAATGTAACAGATGGAAGAGAACGAACTTATTTTATTACTAAAACAAAGTAACCAGGAAGCTTTTACTACTTTATATAAGAAGTACTGGAAGCAGGTGTACAATTTCAGCCGGCTTTACCTGACGAGTCAGAGTGTAGCGGAAGAAGTTGTGCAGGAAGTCTTTATTAAGGTATGGGAGTCGCGCGACTTTATGCGGGAGGAGGATAATTTTAAGGGATTGCTTTTTATCATCACCCGCAATCTGATCTTTAATATGCATCGTAAAAACCTGAATGAGGACTTCTATAAGATGACTGTTCTTTCCGCTATGGAAAACTCATACGATATCGAGGAAGAGATCGATGCGAAGAACCTGAGTGAATATATCGATCTGTTGATTGCCGACCTGCCACCCCGCCGGCGTGAAATATTTAATCTGAGCCGGAAAGAGAACAAAAGTTATAAAGAGATCTCCCAACTCCTGGGTGTTTCTGAAAAGACCGTTGAAAATCAAATTGGTGAAGCACTGAAGTTTTTGAGGAAGAATCTCATATTACTGTCCCTGTTTTTATAGAACCGATACCACTCCTTTCTTTTCACGAAAAAAAATTGCGGCCGGATAGGGGGTACCCGTCTGTTCGCGTGTATTTATTATAAAGTAGATAAATAGACATGGAGCACAACGATACAAAATATATATTGAAGAAACTGATGCAGGACGCATTGGCTGAACAGGAACAGGCCGCCCTGAACGATCAGGATGCCGTGAAGCGGCATATGACCGGACAATGGGAGAATGCTCCGGATGCGGCCGCTTCCGATCACGTTAACGGAAAACAGATCTGGTACCAGATCTGTCAGAGGCTTTATTCCAAAGCCTCTGACAATAGATATCTATATTATAAAATATATAGTGTAGCGGCTTCCATACTTCTGCTGCTGGCGGTAGGAGGTATGACCTTCTATTTCGCTAAAGAGAATAAGAAAGAAGCTCCGGTCTATATCGTTACTTCGGGCATCCAGAATATGCAGTCGGTCTATTTGCCGGACGGTACGGTCGTGCAACTGGGCCCCGGCAGCAAGTTGACCTATCCTTCCGTCTTCTCCGGTGATGCGCGCGAAATCCATCTGGACGGACAAGCCTTCTTCGATGTCCATAAAAATCCCGGCAAACCGTTTATCGTACATACTCCTCACATGGATGTACAGGCATTAGGCACGGCATTTGAAGTCTTTAACTATGCAATAGAGAACAAACTCGAAACCGTCCTGCTGAACGGTAAAGTGAAAATCGGGCTGAACAATCCTACCGGGGAGCGCAAAGAGTTTATCCTATCCCCGAATGAAAAGATCGTACACGATAAAAGAAGCGACCTGACTTCCATCCTGGATGTCGATGCTGATAAATATACTTCCTGGCGGAAACAGAAAATACTGAGCTTTGAGAATGAGAAGTTATCCATGATCATACCGCGCCTTGAACAATGGTACGGGCGTAAGATTATGTGCCAGCAGGATTTGGCAGAGAAATACCGTTTTACATTTAAAGTGAGGGATGAATCGCTGGAACGCATCTTATTCATGATGGGAGAATCTTCCCCTTTAGGACATCAAAAGACCAATAATGGAAATTTTATAATAGAACTGAAATAATTAATAACTTAAATTTATATGCCTATGGACAGTTAGAGAAGTTAGCCTAAAAAAATTGGAAGATACCTGCAAGTACCTTCCAATCTACGAGTTTTCGAAAAGAATGCAGGTCAAATAGAGTATAAAGGTATGACTTGCATCCGAGTATTTATCAAAAACAATACAAAGTTATGAAAAAAAACAATGACAGGGATTGTTATGTCCCGTTATTTAGAAAAACAATTCGCGTTATGAAGATCACAACCTTATTTTCGTTAGGCGTTGCCTGTTGTATATCTGCTTCTACTTATGCGCAGAATTACAAAGTATCGATCAACAAAAAGAACAGTAGTATAATTGAGATCTTGAAGGACATCGAGAAGAACAGTGAATTCTCGTTTTTCTTTAACGACAATCATGTAAACGTCAACAGGAAAGCAAGTGTAAAAGCCAAAGATGCCACTTTAGAAGAGGTCTTAGACCAGGTGTTCCGGGATACCGGATATAATTACCAGATCATCGACCGCCAGGTACTGGTAAAGGCCG
The DNA here is from genome assembly GCF_000969845.1 of Parabacteroides sp. HGS0025. Lineage (NCBI taxonomy): Bacteria > Pseudomonadati > Bacteroidota > Bacteroidia > Bacteroidales > Tannerellaceae > Parabacteroides > Parabacteroides sp. HGS0025. The sequence continues at coordinate 3,480,038 of NZ_KQ033902.1, read as the reverse complement.
ACAATGCGGAAAAGACTGTCGCCGGTGTGATGGTGGCACAGCAGAACAAGATGGTGAGCGGTGTTGTTACCGATACTAACAATGAACCGATTATCGGGGCGAATATTATCGTGAAAGGGACTACGGTAGGGAGTATTACCGACCTGGATGGTAAATTCATGCTAGAAGTGAAGAACGGGGATATTCTCCAGGTTTCCTTTATCGGTTATCTGACACAGGAAATTCCTTACACCGGACAAGCTATGCTGAATGTGAATTTAGTGGAAGACACACAAAAGCTGGAAGAAGTTGTTGTGGTAGGTTACGGTGTACAAAAGAAACTGAATATGTCGGGCGCTGTTGCCCAGGTAGACAGTAAGGTATTGGAGAATCGCCCGGTGCAGAACGTATCTTCCGCCCTTCAGGGAATCATGCCCGGTGTGACGGTTACTTCCGGACAGGGACGTCCCGGACAGGATGGTGCAACGATCCGTGTGCGTGGTGTCGGTACGTTGAATACCGCCGACCCGTATATCCTGGTGGATGGTGTCGAGACCGGAACGATGAACTCGGTAGACCCGAACGACATCGAAAGCATTTCCGTATTGAAAGATGCCGCATCGGCTGCCATCTACGGTTCGAAAGCATCGAACGGGGTTATCCTGATCACGACGAAACGGGGTAAGAGCGGCAAACCGCGCATTTCCTATAACGGGTATGTCGGCGTTCAGCGGGCAACGGAGATGATCGACCGCATGAGCTCCTACGATTACGCACGTCTCTATAACCAGTCGTTGGTGAACGAAGGATTGAATCAACGTTTCTCCGATAGTGAAATACAATTGTTCAAAGATGGTACAGACCCTAATTACCCGAATACGGATTGGTATGACGAAGCCTACCAGACAGGTGTGCAGCATTCTCATAACGTAAGTATCAGTGGTGGTACGGAAACAGCCAAATACATGGGATCGGTCGGCTACCTGCACCAGACGGGTATCCTTCCGCATTCCGAAAGACAGCAGTTCAACGGCCGTACCAATATGGATATGAAGCTGAACTCCCGATTGACTGTCCGTCTGAACCTGGCTTATATCAAGAATGACTATTCCGACCCGAACTCATCCTACGCAAGCGGTAGTTCCGACCAGATCATCCGCCAGTTGAACCGTATCGCCCCGTGGATCGTGAACCGCTACGATGACGGTACTTACGGCACGATCTCCGACGGTAACCCGATTGCCTGGCTGGATGCAAACCAGACTGTCGACCGCAAGAACCAGAACTTCTCCGGCACGTTGGCAGCCGATTATAAGATACTCGACGGCCTGATGGCAACCGTTACAGGTTCTTATGTAAATAACAAGCAAGATTATACCGCTTTCCAGAAATATATCGAGTATAATCCGAATAAGAAAACAGAGCCGAATAAACTGAATAAGCATTTCTACGGCTGGCACCGTGCCTCTTTCGACGCTTTGCTGAATTACGACAAACAATTCAGTAAGCACGGCTTGAAAGCAATGGCCGGTTGGCATACCGAGAAATATGATTATAGCGAAAGCAAAGTGGAACGTAAAAACTTCCCGACAAACGACCTGACAGACATCAATGCCGGGGATGCAGCGACACAGAAGAACGAAGGCTTTACTCGTGAACTGGCCATGATCTCCTGGTTCGGTCGTGTGAACTATGATTATATGGGCAAATACCTCGTGGAAGCCAATATCCGTGCGGATGCTTCTTCCCGTTTTGCCGACGGTAACCGTTGGGGGTATTTCCCTTCGTTCTCCGGTGCATGGCGCATAAGCGAAGAAGGTTTTATGGAAGACACGAAAGGTTGGTTGAACAACCTGAAAATACGCGGTTCATGGGGTAAACTAGGTAACCAGGATGCTTTGAAGGATTATTATCCCTGGATGAATACCTATGACCTGGATGCCAAATATCCGTTAGGCGGTTCTTTGCAATCGGGTTATTATCAGAAGTCTTACAAGCTGTCTACCATTACTTGGGAAAAAGCCCGTACCTGGGGACTCGGTCTAGATGCGACGATCAACAACAAGATCAACTTCACTTTCGATTATTACGACCGCAAGACAACCGGTATCATCATGGACGTACCCGTACCGCAGGAGTTCGGTCTGGATGCTTATAAAGATAATGTAGGCGAAATGGTAAACAAAGGAGTTGAAATCGTTTTGAGCTACAACAATACATGGGGCGACTGGTCATTCGGTGCAGCCGGTAACTTTGCCTACAATAAGAACGAGGTACTGAACCTGGGTGGTGTAACCGACATGGTAGACCCCGACAACGGTAACATTCTCCGTCGCGTAGGCGAACGCCTGAACTCCTACCGTGTCTATAAGGCAGATGGTTTCTTCAATTCCGACGAAGCAGCACAAGCCTGGATGGATAAATATTCCACACAAGCCGGTTATCCGTTCGGTACCCGCAAGTTCAAAGCCGGAGACCTTATCTATCAGGATACGGACAACGATGGCAAGATCACGGCAGACGACCGTATCATGGCCGGTTCGAAAGATCCTTCCGTTACCTTCGGTTTAGATCTGAACGCAAGCTATAAAGGTTTCGACCTCTCCATGAAGTTCTCCGGTGCAGCAGGTGTACACCGCCTGATCAACCAGGAAGTGACCGGTTACTTCAACGGCGACGACTCTCATCCTGCCACTGTCTGGTTGGATGCCTGGACACCCGATAACCAGGATGCCAAGATGCCGCGCATTGCCTATTCGACTACTTCTCCCAGCTTATCGTCAAATGTGATGTCTGATTTCTGGGTACAGAATGCCAGCTATCTGCGCATGAAGAACCTTCAGTTTGGCTATACCATTCCGAAGAATATCCTGAAACCGGTCGGTATCGATAACCTACGCGTTTATTATTCGGTAGAAAACCTGTTTACGATCCATAACATGCTTGTCAATGTCGACCCGGAAATCTCCAGCGAACGTGCTTCCAGTTTCCCGTTGACCCAGACACATGCTTTCGGTGTGAATATAACATTCTAATAGGAACGATTAGTTATGAATAAAATAAAAGGATATAATATGAAACGCTTATATATATATATGATAGCCGGAATGACTTTGGCCGGCACATCCTGTTCAGATTTTTTAGATACAGTACCTAAAGATGCACTGTCTCCCGCTACCACCTGGCAGACAGAAGGTGATGCCGAAAAGTTCCTGATCGGTTGTTACGACGGTTGGGGTGATGAAACCGGTATTATGTATTGGGATTGCGGGTCGGACTTCGGCTTCAACTACCATATTCATGAGAACTGGAAGAATGTCGGCAACGGTAGTATGACAGCCAGCAACCAGGTTGCGGATTATTATGATTTCTCCATGATCCGCCGTTGCAATGACTTCCTGACCAATATCGAACCGCTTGAGTTTGCCGATTCAAAGAAGAAAGACAATATGATCGGCCAGGTAAAGACAATCCGTGCTTATCAGTATTTCAACATGAACTGGTGGTATGGCGGTGTTCCTATCATCGACTCTTACGAAACAGCCGATGACGCAAAGGTAGCCCGCAATACGGAAGATGAAGTAAAGAAATTCATTTATGACGAACTGGATGCCGCTATTCCTTTATTAAATGATGCACCTGCCGCAATAGGTTATATCGCGAAAGGTACCGCCCTGGCTCTCAAAATGCGTTCGGCGCTATACTATGGTGACTATCAGCGTGCAATAGATGCTTCAAAGGCAATTATCGCTCTGGGACAATATGACCTGGATCCCAGTTTTGAAAATCTTTTCACCATCGCAGGACAAGGATCGAAAGAAATCATCGCTTCTGTTCAGCGCGACGAAAACCTGTATGATAACTGGATGATCGGAACGATGTACAACAATGCCGATGGAGGTTGGTCGTCGATGGTTCCGACTCAGAACCTGGTAGACGCCTACGAAATGAGTAATGGTTTGACCAAGGAAGAAGCCGGAAGCGGTTACGACGCTACCCATCCGTATGCCAATCGCGACCCACGTATGGCTATGACCGTTCTTTTCCCCGGAATGGATTGGGAAGGTGGTATCCTGAATACACTGGATGCTACGATCGACGGAAATAAAAATCCAAATAATCCGGATGATGCCGATAATGCTTCCAAAACAGCGCTTACCTGGGGAAAATACCTGTCAGACAAGTCTCAATATACTGATATGTGGGCTACCAGTGCAGCGATGATTATCTTCCGTTATGCCGAAGTATTATTAAGTTATGCCGAAGCCGAAAACGAATTGAATGGCCCTTCTGCTGAGGTATATAATATGTTAGATCAGGTTCGCAACCGTGTCGGTATGCCGGCAGTAGACCGCAGTAAATATGCCACGAAGGACAAACTACGTGAACTGATCCGCCGCGAACGCTCTATCGAACTGGCTGGTGAAGGTCTTCGACGTGCCGACATCCTTCGTTGGAAAGACAGTAGCGGTAAGATGCTGGCCGAGACCGTACTGAACGGTCCGTTGACCCGCCCGGCAGGAACAGTAAATGTCAATGAACCGGATCCTTACAAACGTGCAACAATTAGCGGTACGAGCCTGATTGAAAACCGTTCATTCGCCACTCATAACCGTTATCTGCCGATCAAACAGGATTATCTGGATAAGAACCCGAACCTGAAACAGAACACAGGTTACTAATAGGTATTAGTGTATTATACTAATTAGTTTATGAGGGATATATTGGATTCTTTCTGATATATCCCTTCTTTTGTAAAGAAAAACACTTGAATCATATGAAGTATTATAAATCACTCTGTTTTATCCTGCTTTTCGCTAGCCTTCTATCTGGATACGGATGCAGTTCCTCTTCCCCTGTACGGCAGGTATTGGATATGAATACCGATTGGGCTTTCTACCGGGGCGATGTGGAAGAAGGCCATAAGGCAGACCTGGATGACTCCGGCTGGATGCCTGCCGTTATACCCCATATCATGCAACTGGAGACAAAGCATTGCGGCGGAAATTCAATCTATGACGGCATTGGCTGGTATCGCCGTTATTTCAAGCTACCGGCGGAATATAAGGGTAAACGCATTGTCGTTTCTTTTGAAGGTGTCATGACAAACTGCGATGTCTATTTGAACGAAGAAAAGATAACGACGCATCACGGCGGTTATATGGGATTTGTGGCAGACCTCACGGATCGTATCAATTGGGATGGAAACAATATACTCGCTGTCCGCGTCTCTGCCGAATATGATCCGCTGACACCTCCGGGAAAGCCGCAGGATAAGATGGACTTTTATTATTATAGCGGCATCTACCGGGATGTAAGCATGGTGATCACCGATAAGGTCTACATAACAGATCCTTTGCAGGAAAATATCATAGCCGGCGGAGGACAGTTCGTCACCTTCCCGGAAGTCACCAAAGAACGGGCAAAAACGCATCTGTCTACGCATATCCGTAACCTGACGGACGAATATAAGGATCTGACAATCCTTTCCCGGTTAAGGGATACCACAGGCCATGTGGTTGCTCAGACAGAGACTCCGGTACGCCTGCTAAAACAATCGGACGAGACTGTGGAACAGGACTTGGTTATCGACAGCCCAACCTTATGGCATCCTTATACACCTTATCTCTATACGTTGCAGACGCAATTATTATCCGGAGATAGAGTGCTGGATGAAACAAATAAAAAGATCGGTATCCGTACGATCCGTTATACAGCGGAAGAAGGTTTTTTCATCAACGGGGAGAAACTGTACATGCGCGGAGCTAACCGTCACCAGGCTTATGCTAATATAGGAGATGCAGCCTCCAACTCGATGCAGGCCAGGGATGTGATCGACCTGAAACGCGGAGGTTATAATGCCGTCCGCGCCGCCCATTATCCGGCTGATCCGGCTTTTCTGGATGCTTGCGACCAATATGGCTTGCTGGTTGTCGAATGTATCCCCGGCTGGCAGTTCTACAATCCCGACTCTACGTTTATCAGGCGCCTTTATGATATCGGGCGGCAGATGATCCGCCGTGACCGGAACCATCCTTCGGTTGTGCTTTGGGAAACGGCATTGAACGAGTCCCGTTATCCGGTTTCCTTGGCCAAAGAGATACAGGAATTATCCCATGCGGAGTATCCGGGTGACCAGATGTACACTGCCGGCGATTATTTCGGGCATGCTGATATGGAACCCTATTACGATGTCTTTTATAAGCAGGTATCCCGCTTTCCGAAAGATGGCGATGTGATGAGCAATTATCCCGAAGATTTTATTTCGGTCAAGCCTTTATTCACCCGTGAATGGGGCGACGGTGTAGGAGAGAAGCCGCGTGTCAGCCTGAAAGAGAATGAAGAAGAACAGATGCGCCAGTGCCGTAGCCGTATCGAACAGCTGAACGGACAGGGATATTTCGACTGGTGTATGCTGGATGCCAATCCACATATGGGAGGGCATTTCGTATGGAGTTACAATGATTACGCGCGGGGGAGCCAGGATGAAACGATGTATAGCGGTGTGGTCGACATCAACCGTTATCCGAAGTTCAGCTATTTCATGTTGCAGAGCATGCGCGATCAATCTGTTTCCCAGCCGGGATTATATGAAGGCCCGATGGTTTTTATCGCCTCTTATAACGCTTCGGAAGATTTTAGTTCGTCCACGACAGATATTACGGTCTTTTCCAATTGTGAAGAGGTCAGGTTATACCGTAACGATAAACCGGTAGGAAAACAGACGCGGGAGGAAAGAACCCCATTCTATCGTTCGATAGTAGAAAAAGGAGGAAGCCCTGCCTTTATTTTTAATGCCGGGGCATATGAAGCCGGAACATTAAGAGCGGAAGCCTTAACAGATGGGAAAGTAATAGCCACCCATAACGTGACAACACCGGAAAAGGCAGATCATCTGGTTGTCGATATTAAAACCAATGGCATAACTCCCGCAGCAGACGGCTCGGATATGATTCCCGTTTATGTAAAGGTCTGCGATAAAAATGGTTCTTTAGTCTATAATTCTCAACAGGAGATACGGATCAAGGTGTCTGGTGAAGGCATATTGATAGGCGACACGATCAGCCGGATCGGTATCAATCCGCAAAAGGTGGAGGGCGGTATCGGTTTTGCTTTTATACGGACAACGAAGAAAGCCGGGAATATAACGGTAGAAGCTACAGCAGATGGACTGTCTGCCGGGAAAGCCGAAATTAGAACAGTTCCCGCTGAAATTTCTTACCTGCTGGATGGAGAACATACCGCATTTACCGGTACAGAGGAAGATAATGTAATCGTGAAGCCATCTTCCTGGCAAAAACGTATGCTGGAAAGACCTCGTTTAAAGATCGCTTCCGTACAGGTCGGTAGTAGCCAGAACGGTTACCCCGCATCAAATATAATAGATAACGACGATCATACCTGGTGGATCGCAGGGGAAGATAAACTCCCACAGGTGGTTACCTTGTCCCTGGATCGTCCGGTTTATGTAGCGGCCAGCCGTATCCTTTTCCAGAAAGACAGTTCTTCCTACAAACATAAAGTAGAAACTTCCCGTGACGGCGAACATTGGGAACCTCTTTACGAACGGGAATGTACCGGCTGGGAATTTAAGCCGATGACGGTAGACCGTGAAATAAAATATCTCCGTTTAACCATCGAGGATGTCTCGGAAGGACGTGCAGGGCTGGGGGAGATATCCCTTTATTGATTTCGAGGAACAAGACAACTGTCTTGACCTACTCTCTTTATAGTGCTGAAAAGAAGCTATAATAGTCCTGTCAAACCAGCACAATAGTGCTATTCTCCTATAAGAACTACGCAAACCTTTGCGTAGTTTTTTTTCGTATAAGCGGCTGTACCCAAGCAGCAAAAGTTATACATTTGATCCATTAATAACTTAATTCTTAATACGATGAAACTCTATTCTTTATTCTTATGCGCATCAGCCGCCCTCTTACTGGGCACTCAAAATATAGATGCACAGGTCACCGAAAGACCGCGCCCGGCAGAATGGGATCACCTGGTGGAAGGAGCCCGGTTTATGGATCGTTTTCTTCCGATGCCTGCCGGAAAATTAAGTAGTGACGTATGGGGCGCAAAAAATGTAATCCCCCGATATATAGATAACGGCATTGAAGATGATGTACGTTCCTATTGGGGAGGAAACATTATAAAAGATAATGCGGGGCAATATCATCTATACGTCTGCGGATGGCCGGAAAACTCACCTAAAGGTCATATGTTCTGGCCGAACTCGACAGTTTACCACGCAGTATGCAACAATTCCATCGGCCCTTTTATGATTAAAGATACCATCGGCCCGGGACATAACCCCGAAGCTTTTCGCCTGAAAGACGGCCGTGTTGTTGTTTATGTCATCGACGGTTATTACCTGGCAGACGATCTGAATGGCCCCTGGACATACAATAAGTTCGACTTCGATAAACGCGACCGCCCTATAATCGAAGGCTTATCGAACCTCACTTTCTCCCAACGCGAGGACGGCTCTTATCTGATGGTATGCCGTGGCGGCGGTGTATGGATCAGTCAAACAGGGCTTTCCCCTTACAATCAGATTACGGATAAACGGGTATATCCCCCAGTAAAAGGCGAGTTCGAAGACCCTGTTGTCTGGCGTGATCATGTCCAGTATCACCTGATCGTGAATGACTGGCTGGGACGTATCGCCTTTTACCTGCGCTCGAAAGATGGTATCAACTGGGTAACCGATCCGGGTGAAGCCTATCTTCCCGGTATCTCTGTCCATGAAGACGGAAAAGTAGAGGACTGGTTTAAATACGAACGTATTAAAATCCTGCAAGACGAATACGGCCGTGCCATCCAGGCCAACTTTGCAGTGATCGACACCCTGAAGCATGAAGACCTTCCGAATGATAACCATAGCTCTAAAAATATCAGTATCCCGTTAAATCCGGGCTTACTGCTGACAGTCCTCGACACAAAACCTATTACACCGAATACGAAAACGATCCGTATAAAGATCGCTGCCGAAGAAGGATTTGACCCGCAAACGGATATCGATCTCAACTCCTTACGCTTCGGTGCTTCTACGGAAGTAAATTTCGGAAAAGGAAGTAAAGTCTTAAGTACTGCGAAAGAAGGGAAAGACCTGATTGTCACTTTAGATGCCAAAGGTAACGGTATCACAGCCGAAGAGTTCGCTCCCAAGTTATTAGGAAAAACAACTGCCGGCAAACTACTCTACGGATATGCCCGTCTCCCCTGGGTCAGCTATAACGATCCGATCCTTTCTGCCCGTATGCCTGTCTTTGCCGCAGATGGTCGGAATATGACTATCGAAGTGGAGAATTTCGGCCAGATAACATCCAAACCGGCCGTTTTGAAACTGAAACAACTAAAGGATGGCAAAAAGACGGAAATCGGACAAACCAAACTCCCGTCACTCGCTCCTTATGGGAAAACGAAAGTGACACTCTCCGGTAAATCGAATTTCAGTAAAGAGGAAGCCGGCAATTTCATACTGACTATCCGGACAACAGATAATATAGTCTCTACTTTCACTTATCAGACGACCCCAAATAAGTAGCAATAAAATCTGAACAGATATTCCTCTTTAGTTATAAAACATTAATAAAACAGTCATTTATAAGGGTTTAATATAATATGCCTTCTCTTTATATAAAGAAGGCATATTATATTATACTTTTTACTTGATAGATTATGAAATACTGTTTAGCTTTCCTGTTATTTATTTTATTAGCTTGTCAACAGAATCAAAAAGGTACAGTGCCTGAGATAAATCCGGATCTGTTTATTAATAAAGAAATAAAGTTGTCGGATATAGCAGACAGTGTCATATATGTATCATTTGATACGACTGTAATTTTTCGTGGCATCCGGCATTGTGAATATATGGATAGCTTCATTTTAATAAGTACGGGCGATGAATTACTAAAGTACGACAATTCCGGCAACTATATACAATCGATCGGTTCTTTAGGCCCCGGACCGGAAGAATATACCCGGTGTTTACAATTTACTGTCGATAGGGAAGATAAAAGAATTTTCATATTATGTAATCCGGAAGTAATTGTTTATTCATTAGATGGTTCTTTTCTGAACCGGATCAAATTGCCGGATAATCTTAATCCTATTTATATTAAATACCAGAATCAAAGCTTATATTGTTTTTCATTGATTCATACATCAATAAATCAATCTCCTTATCTTTGGGGAAGAGTGGATGCAAATAATGGCCGGATAATAACGCTTAAACCAAATACTGATATAAAATTCACCTCTGATGAAATCTCTATTCGAGGCAATTATACCTGTCAATCTGCAGATGGTACATTACTTTACTGGAATCATTTCAATGATACTATTTTCCATTTGAATGATTCACAAGAAAGTATGGCATATCTATGGTCACAAGGAAGTTTTCGGCTTACACCGGCAAAAATGACGGATAAAACGGATAATTCTTGTCTGAAAGCAAGAACGATTTTAGATACTCCTAATTATTTATTCATCGAGTATCGTCAGAACAGCGAATATAATCTTTGTCTGTATGATAAAAGTCGGGATCTGTTTTTCCGCCATCCGGCAAGAGAAATCCTCAATGATATAGATGAAGGTATTCCTGTATCAATTTACGATTGTTGGTCTATTGGAAAAAGAAAATATCTAATCTTTTCTTATCTTGCTCAGGAGGTAAAAGAAAAACTATCTCATACTACAAACAGGAAGCTTGCAGAATGGGCGAATGGGTTGAAAGAAGAAGACAATGATGTATTGATATTAGTTCGGTTAAAGTGATTCTTCAATTGTTTTCAATCTGCTTTTTTTAAATACGCATAAATTTTCTTGTAAGCTGTTGCAATATGTGCTTCAACCGTTTTTTGTGATATAGCTAGTAAGACTGCTATTTCCTTTTGTTTGAGTTTATCCGAAAGAAACAATCTGAATACTTCCCTGCATTTTTCTGGTAAAGAATGGATTGCTTTCTGTATAAGCTCCTGCTGCTCCTGGGCTAATAATTTAGCTTCCGGATCACTTCCATCCGAAATTATTTCTATATGATATAGCTCCAGCGAGTCTTTTTCCGGTTCATTTGTTCTCCGTATATAATGTAATGCCTGATTTTTAACAGATGTATAAAGATAGCTTTCAATGTTCTCAATCTTGTCCAACGTCTCCCGCTTCTTCCACATAATAAAGAATACATCAGACACTGCTTCTTCCGCTTGCTCTTTTGAAGATAAATAATAAAGTGCATGATGGAACAACTGTTGATAATACATGTCGAAGAGTAGACGAAAAGCCTTTTCGTCTCCCTTGGCTATATTATCGATCAGGGATGATTTAGCGTATCCTCTTGTCCTAAATTTCATACGTTCAGAGTTCAGTGGTTTATCTCGATACTAAAGAAAATAAGTAGTTTTTACAGGAGTAAATATACAGCTTTTCTTTTACGTGCAGTTTGTTCTCTATCTTTTTAATGAAATAATTAACGTAGTGATATTCCAGTAAATCAGAGGAATACAGGAGTGATTGTGGCGATGAGCTTTTATAATTCATAAGGTGACCTATTTGTGTTACCCGGAAATTCCCCGTCCGGATTGAACATAAAGAAAGCGTGGGAACTGCTGAATATACCTAAATACGAGGTTCTAGACTACCCTATAGACGATATAAACAACATCCCACGCTCTTTATTTGATATATTAGGTACACCCATGGGCATACGTACGTATATAACAAGATAAAGAACATGAGCGTTTGTTGTCTACTATCCGTCTATAATGAAATTGTCTAGATTTCGTATTTAGGACAATATTTTTAACGCTTATGTTTTTACTATGTGAATGTGCCGCAACGCTTTGCTTTTTAAGCACGAAACAAATATATATAAAAAAGTCGGAAGCTGTATCTCCCGGCTTGTTATTTTATATCTCATTTCTTTAAATGTTAAAAGTGAACTTCCTTATTAGGGTTTTTTCTGAGACCTGTCATCTATATATATGAATGGGATAATTATTATAAATAAAGAAGATGTCGAATATAAAAAAAAGAAAAGATGAAGAGATCATGAGACGCATTCAGTTCAAGCCGGTAGAAACAGAACCGGATGTCGTCTACGATAAATTATGGCAACGAATCATGAATTCAGATACGATCATTATGGGAGTATCTTCCGTATGGAAGTACACATCTATCGCTGCTTCGATCGCCTTACTTATTGTTTCCTCTTTTTTATATAAGATACATACCGAACCCAGGCCATTGGCGTATATGGAAATTACCTCTATGGCCGGTTCGAAGACACGGGTACTTTTGCCGGATAGCACCACCGTATGGCTGAATGGTAATTCATATATCCGTTATCCCGAAGTTTTTGATAAAAATACACGGCAAATAGAATTGATAGGGGAAGCATTGTTTGATGTAACCGAGAATAAGGAAAAGCCTTTTATCGTGAACCTGGAAGGAATGCGTGTACAAGTGCTGGGTACGGAATTCAATATCCTGGCAGACGCACACTCAGGAGTGATCGAGACTACATTGATAGAAGGATCGGTTGCATTATACAATGAAAAGAACAGTACTGCGACAGCCGACAGGATACTGGTTCCGGGCGAACAGGCACTGTTTGACAAAGAGAGTGGAAGTATAGAGGTACGTCCCGTCAGGACTTCTTCTTATACTTCGTGGGTGACAGGTGACTTCTTTTTTGAGAAAATCACATTTGGAGAGATCCTTGGTGTTTTGGAGCGTTCTTTTAATGTGAAGTTTCATTTAAAAAATGAATCGATAAAAGAGGTATTCTTAACAGCACAGTTTACGCATAAGGAGTCACTGGAGGAAATATTGTCTATTCTGCAAATCTCAATGCGCTATACCTTTGAGATAAAGAATAGGGATGTGTATATCAGATAAATAATTGTTGAACCTTAAAAATTAATTGAAGACCATGAACAGTACGTAAGACCAGGTAAAAAAAATTGGGAATGCTACCAACATCCCCAATTTATGCTCTAAGCGCAGATCATTTAAGTAAACGGCAACTACCAATTGCCATAAATAATCAATTAGATTTTGCAAATGTATGAATAAACATTTAATTAGAGTGTTTCATGGGGTAAAAAGCTCTATGAATGAGGAGAATATTTCTCCTAAGACACGCAATCCGATTTTAAAAATCACAAAATTAGCCTTATTGTTCCTCTTTGTTTGTATATGGGAAGCCACAGCATCTCTTTCTTATTCCCAGGTAACAAAATTGAACCTTGAAGTAAACGGAACGATCCTTCAGGTCTTGAAATCCATCGAGAATCAGTCAGAGTTTACCTTTGTCTACAAACTGGATGAAGTAAATCTCAATGAGAACGTATCCGTAGATATGAAAAATAAATCTATTAATGAAGTATTGGATGCCCTGTTACGTGACAAATCATTGGGATACCGGATTACGGACAGGCATATTGTATTATTTAAAAAAGAAGAAGTAAAGCAGCAGGCACAACAAAACAATACAGTTGTGACCGGTACGATTGTCGACGACTTCGGTGAACCGGTGATCGGTGCCAATGTCCTTGTAAAAGGGGAAACCGGTGTAGGTACAACTACCGATATGAGAGGTAAATTCTCTTTAGACCTGAAAGATATCAAAGCTCCTGTATTAGTTATCTCCTTTATCGGTTACACTACACAGGAAGTTGTGGTTGGCGGTAAGACGACCTTGAATATTACATTGAAGGAAGACTCGAAAGCGTTGGAAGAAGTAGTTGTTATCGGTTACGGTACAAACTCTAAACGTAATCTTACCTCTGCCGTATCTACCGTAGATGCAGAGAAAATCAAGAACGTTCCGGTTCCTAATATCACAGACGCGTTGGCCGGACGTGCTGCCGGTTTGATCGTTACACAAGCGGGTGGTGGTCTTGGTAAAAAGTCTACTGTGTCTATACGTGGTGGTGGAACACCGATTGTAGTTATCGACGGCTTTGTTTCCGAATATGATGACTTTGTTAATTTGAATACAGATGATATAGAGTCGATGTCTATCCTGAAGGATGCTGCAGCCGCTGCTGTATACGGTGCTCGTGCAGGTGATGGCGTTTTGGTAGTTAAGACAAAAGGAGGGCTGAAAGGACTTCGTGTAGATTATAGCTTTAACCAGAGTTGGAGCGAACCGACTTACCTGGAAGAAAAACTTAACTCGTTTGAGAGGGCTTCTTTTGATAATACGGTTCGTGATCTGTATGGTCTCGAAAGAAGATGGACGGATGATGAATTGAATAAGTACCGCACCGGTTCCGATCCGTATAATTATCCGAATGTAGACTGGCAAAAGGTAATGCTTCGTAACTTTGCACCTGAAAGCAAGCATTCATTGGCCGTTCGAGGCGGTTCGGATTTCAATAAATATTATGTTTCCTTCCAGGCATACGACCAGGGATCGATGTATAAAGGTAGTGCTGAAAGTTATAAGCGTTATAATATTCGTATGAATGAATCTTCCGAATTTAAAGATTTAGGTCTGACCTTAAACTTTGGACTGGACGGATATATTGAGAATATGAAAACACCCCGTTCACAATATTCTACCGGTTATTGGGCAACATGGAGCCATATTCAGAATAAAAGCCCGATGGAACTCGATCGTAATCAAGACGGACAGATCTATATTGGTTATGATAATCCGTTAGCGGAGATATCTTCAGAATCAGGTTATTATAAAGAAGACTTTAAAATGGTTAACGGCTTATTTAATGCCGAATGGAAGGTGATAGGTGTCGAAGGATTAAAACTAAAGGTTAGCGGTAACTATCGCTTCGGTATGTTCGATACCAAAACTTGGACAAAGACGGCTCCGCAATATGACCTGGAAGGCAATACGGGCCCTGACTATCCTGTTAGTTTAAGGTATAATACAGGAAGTTATCGCCAGTGGACTATGCAGTACTTTGCCGACTACAATCGCTCCTTTTTAGATGAAACACATAATGTTTCGGCTACTATCGGATATGAACAAAGCTATCAATTTTACCGTGGATTTAATGCTCTGCGTAAAAATTATATATTTATGATCGACCAGTTGGGAGCAGGCCCTTCCGACACGATGGAAAATGGTGGCAGTGAAAGCGAAGCAGGGCAAGCCGGTCTTGTAGCCAGGGCTGCTTATAATTATAAGAAGAAATATTATATTGAAGGTTCTCTCCGTCATGACGGTAGCGATTTATTTCCGAAAGATCGTCGCTGGGGTAACTTCTTTTCGGGATCTGCAGCCTGGGCTATATCGGAAGAATCATTCTTTCAGCCTCTTAAAGACCGTAATATCCTGAACTTCTTTAAAGCACGTATTTCTTATGGACAAGTAGGGCTTAATGCCGTTTCTCCATTCAGTTATCTTACTTCATATAATTTAAATGAACGTGGCTATGTGATAGATGGCAAGATTGTCCCGACCTTTGGCGAAGGTGCATTGATCAGTGATGATATTACCTGGTACACTCGTAACTCTTTCGACGTTGGTTTCGACTTCAATACATTGGGCGAACGGCTTGCAGGTAGTTTTGACTACTTCTATATGCGAACAACCGGTTATCTGACCTCTCCTTCAAATGTAGATTATGCAGACCCACTGGGACTGTCGCTTCCTAAAGTTAAGTCAAATGGCGAACATCGTCGCGCAGGTTACGAATTTAATCTCTCCTGGAAGGATCATTTTGGTGATTTTAATTATGAAGTGGGTGCTAACTTTACCTATTTCGACCAGTTGGTATCCAATGCCTGGGATGAAGACCTGGCCAGCCAGAAGAACCCGTATAAACGTTCTGTTCAACAAACCGGATACTGGGGTAGCGGATATACGAACCTGGGATATTATAAGAATTCCGATCAGGCAATGAATATGCCTCGCCGGGATGGTTCGACCAACCTTGTTGCCGGTGATATTATCTATAAGGATATGAACGGTGACGGTATTATCGACGATAACGACCAGTGGCGTATCGGTAAGAATAATTTCCCACGTGGTAACTATGGTATTTATGCTAACCTTTCTTATAAAGGTTTTTCTGCCAATATTCTTTTCCAGGGAGCAACCTCACGCGATATGTATCTGGATGATGTAGTACGCGGACAATCTACCGGAGGTTATACAATGGTATATCCTTATCAGCTGGATTACTGGATGCCGGATAATACGGATGCGAAATACCCAAGAATTGCAATGAACTCCAATGTGAATGGAAATAACAACTATCAGACTTCAGACTTCTGGCTGGTGAACGGACGTTATATCCGTCTTAAATCATTGCAGTTCGGTTACGATTTCCGTGCAAAGTTGCTGAAGAACGTTAAATGGCTCTATAAGTGTCAGGTAGTATTGAGCGGACAGAACCTATTTACAATCTCTCCTGCAACAAAATATGGTTTCGACCCAGAAAACGGTAGTACCAATAACTACGATTACCCGGTGCAACGTGTGTATTCAGTTAGCTTGAATCTAGGATTTTAATCACTAAATAAAGAATAGACTTATGAAACTTAAAAATATAGTATCATTAGCATCCTTATCGATTTTACTTGGAATAACTTCCTGTAATGTATTGGATACGCAGCCTTTCGAATCGTATGATGAAGCAACCGTATGGGGATCTAAATCAACGGCTGATGCTTTTGTTACCGGAACGATGAGTGATATAATGTATGGTTACATCAACGGAAACCAGACAACTTGGGAAGAACGGACAAGTAATGCCGTACACTCAAATGGAGGGATCGGCTTCGTTCGCGAGCAACTTGACCGGTATACAGATGTGCATGATTTTAAGAATCAGTTTTCTAAAATCCGTCGTTGTAACCTGATCATAGAGAAGGCGACAGAATATACCGGACAAGGACTTTCTGAATCGGACGCAAAAGATCTTGTTGCTAAAGGTAAATTACTTCGGGCTTTATTCTATTATCAACAAGCTCGTACGATGGGACGTTTTGTGTGGATAGACAAAGTGTTGGCTCCAGCCGATACAGCCAATGCCGGTTTGATGATGCCTACCACAAAAACGACTACCGAAAGTTACACCTATATCCTGAATGATATAGATGCGGCTATTCCTGATCTGCCAACCGCTCCCAAATCCGGTGAGCTGTCACGCAACATGGCTTATGCTTTCAAATCGGAGATCGCTCTGCAGGCTGCCGCTTACGAAACGGACGCTAACAAAAAGAGAGAATGGCTGAAGGCTTCCATAGCCGCAGCCGATGCAGTGGAAGGTGCTTCGCTGGCTTCTGATTTCGGGAATATCTTCAACGAGAAAGACCGTTATTCAAACGAAATCATCTTTGCCATTTACCGGGATAAGGCTAATACCAATACGGATCATATTGCCCCCTTGCAGAACATAATGCCAAACACCAACAATGACAACCTGATCAAGAATGGCTGCGGTCCTTTGTTCCAGACAAACGGCGGACAACCTTTCATCGGTTGGTTGTGGTGGGCTCCGACACAGAACCTGATAGATTGCTATGACGTGATCGACGAGGCTACCGGACAAGGCGTTCCCTGGACCGAATCATCCCAGTTCAAAAATAATATAACTCTTACCCAGGGATCAGCCCCCGCCTGGACTATCGAACAGGAAAAAGCGGAAGTATTATTCTACGGTAATGCAAAAGGTGACAAGTCAGTTAGCGAGGTCATGTACAACAACCGTGACGCCCGCTTCTACGGAACATTCGCTTACGATGGCTGTACCTGGTGGAATGAGGATATTTATATGACGGTAAACGGTAACTTATGGCGTAAATCAAACGGCGGCTTAGGCCCTCACATGGGACTGACCAATTATTACTGGAAGAAAGGCGTATATAACGTAGATCCTCGTGTATTGGCCGGCACACCGACCGACTACCATTACGTTGTGACCCGTTACGGACGTGTCCTGCTGAATAAAGCCGAAGCCATCTTGTGGTTGGCCGGAATGGGCGAAGGTAACTATGCGGATGCAGTCGCCATCTGTAACCAGACCCGCACGGTGCACGGTAAACTGCCGGCCAAACAGGTAAACAACCTGCAGGATGCCTGGAACTTCTACAAACAAGAACGCCGTTGCGAACTGCCGATGGAAAACGACTATTACTGGAGTTTGCTGCGTTGGGGTAAACACGGTGGCGCTGCCAATAACGGCGTAGCACCGGGCGGTAAGATTGCCGGATTTACAGAAATACCGACTTACGTGGAAATAACGAAAGATCGTACATCCTTCTATGTCGGTAAAGTGACGCATGGCGATAATGATATCCGCGAGTTCCGTGAAGACCGCCGTTACCTGCTTCCTATCCCGCAGGGACAGATCGACCGTAACGCTAATTTAGGCCCACAGAACCCGGGTTGGTAATCGATGATTAATCATTAATACAAAGAAGTATGAAAAAGAATATGATAAAACTGGTGAAGAATAGTCTGTTATTAATGCTTGTTTTGGTATGCTCTTCCTGTCTGGAAGGAAACCTGGATGACCTGCCCGCATTCGAAGAAGCCAATATCACAGACGTGAAGTTTGATTTCCGCTATAAAGATCCGACAGATGTATGGATCGACGGAGAACCGATCGTGAAAGTCGTGACTCTGTCTGTAAACGATAAAGTAATCAATGCGGAAACAGGAACGATCACTTGCACGGTTTCGGTTCCGGCAGCCGACGGCCCTTTCACGGAAGCGATCCGCGGTACCGTTGCACTGACCAATCTCGTAGGAAAATTCAACCTCTCCACAGCGGCAGTCATTACCCCGCAGGACGGTGCCCCGACATTGGGTTCACCCGGTGATTTTTCTACCACGCGGAGATATCTGGTAAAAGCCGCCAACGGCACGAAGAAAGATTGGACAATCCAGATCACTGCATTGAATAAGTAACCTATATATTTATATCCTTAGATCTGAAATCCTGAGGCTGTCCGACCCTGTATGAGGACGGACAGCCTTTTCTCTGTAAACAAACGAATGTAAAAATGAAGAAGATGAAGAAAACTCAGTTATGGCTGGCATGTTTTGTGTTCATGCTTGCCGGCCAGTCCTTATTCTCCCAAGGCCTGTCGAAAGAGTCGTGGCGGGAGATCTCCGGCGAGAAATACGACTGGACGAAGACGATGCAACCCGAACAGGCTTACATGCATCCCTACCATCAGATGCAATTGATGAAGATCATGCTTTCGTACCCCGATGAAAAAGGAGACCCGGTGCTTTGCTATACCTTCGAGCAAGTCCTGTCGCTCGTCAAGCAGATGGACGCCGTGACAAGGGGGCTACCGAAGACCCTCTATCTGGTAGGCTGGCAATATAAAGGGCATGACGATAAATACCCCGCCTGGTTTGAAGTAAACAACACCCTGAAAAGAGACTGCGACGCCACCGGCCGTGAGTCGTTGCTATGGCTGGCCGAAGAAGCAAAGAAATACAACACCCACATCAGCGTCCACGTCAATATGACCGATGCCTACGACGACAGCCCGTTATGGGATGAATACCTCGCTAAAGGCTTTATCTCCCGCAACACCGATGGCACCCCGATGCAGATAGGTGTATGGAACGGACGCAAAGCCTATCAGATATGTTATAAGAACGAGTGGGAGAGTGGCTATGCCGTGAAGCGTATCGACGCCTTGCTGGAACTGCTGCCTTTCCTGAAGGATGCCGGATCGATCATGATCGACGCTTTCTTTGTACGCGACAACCACTATGAAAAGATCTCATGGGAAGAAGAAGAGAACTACCAGCGAAGGATCTTCCGTTACTTCAGGGGAAAAGGGATCGATGTCACGCACGAGAGCTTCAACCGCCTGCGGGAAGGGAAAGACCTCTTTATCGGCCTGACTCCGTGGTACCTCTGGTTTGAAGCCACAGAAGCGGACTATATGAAATACCCCGCTTACCTGACCACCGGAGGAGCTTCCTACCTCTTCGCCAAACAGTTTCCCGACCTGACCCGGGAACAACTTCAACTGGGCTTCCTGTTCGGTATGAGCGGCCGGGGAGAGGACTGTTTCGGCGGAATTGACAACGACTTCCTGCCCGCACCCGACTGGATCGACAAATACCGCTACCAGTTCTATACCGGAACCCTTCCTTACGTCTACCTGAACCGTTACAAACGGGAGAACCTGACCGGAAAAGGAGAAAACCGTATCGCCTATTATAACGACGACCTCACCGTATCGCTGAAAGACTCGACCATCACCCACCATAAACGGCTGTTGCGGGATCACGACGACCTCTTTATGCCTGTCCTCTGGCGTGCCGGCCGCGAATACATGGCCTATTCCGTCAAGGGATATACAGACAAGACCTGGCAACTGCCACCCGACTGGTCGGATGTGCACAGTGTGGATATCTACCGGATAACCCCTGCCGGTATCTCCTATAAAACAAGTGTAGCCTGCGAAAAAGGAACTGTCCGCCTCTCCCTTGAACCGGATGAAGCTGTCTCCGTTTTCCCTTCTACCGGACGTTATAAATCCGAATTGTAACACCTTTAAATTATAACCGAATGAAACACTCATTATTATCCGTGCTATTCGCCTGCCTGGGAATGTCCTGCATACATGATACGCCACAGGCGCCATACACCTATGCCGTAGCCGGAACCCAATGGGAAGAAGCCCTGGGAAACCATCGTGCCGTACTGACTGTCGATAACCCCGCCGAAGCCGTGCAGCTCTCTTTCGACTGGCGGCGACCGGACAAGGACGTTGAAAACCGCCGTCTCCTGATCGTACAGGCGGAAACCGGCGACACCATCCCCAACATCCGGCGGATAAAGGTCGACAACGAACAGTGCCAGCTCGTCTTCGGCCCGGTCAAAGCGAAAGGCACTTATTATTTCTATTATCTCCCTTACCGTGTGCAGGAAGGGTGGGGAAACTATCACCGGGGTTATTACCCGCAGGAGGAAGCTCCCGACCCGCAATGGCCAGCCGTTTCAGAAGGACTCCCGCAGGCAAAAGTAACCCGTGTGGAGTCGCGTACCGCCTTCGACAGCTTCTATCCGATGGAAGTGATCGCAACGGCAAACGAGAAAGATAATTATCGCAAGGCCAACCCCGGCCGCTTCCTCGTCTTTCCCGAAGACCGTACCCATCCGATACGCATGAGAGCCCATATCCCTTATAAATGGCTGCAAAGCCCGGATCATTCCACCTTCAGGGGAACGGCCCTGCCGAACGAATACTACGCTTTCCAGTTGGGTGTCTGGGCAGGTAAAGAGGAACTCAAAAGCATCCTCTACGAAACATCCGGCCTGAAGAGCGGCAATAACATCATCCCGGCGGAAGCGATCACCTGCTTCAACCGCAACGGGGTAAACCCGTTGGGCAAACCCTTCACCAAGGAGATAAGCGTCGCCCCGGATGCCGTGCAGCCCCTCTGGTTCGGTGTCGACCTGAAAGAAGACCAACCCGCTGGCACCTATAAGGGAGTCATCGTGATAACGGACGAAACCGGTTATGCCGTCCCTGTCGACATCGAGCTGAAAGTATCCGGCAAAGCCCTCGCCGACCGGGGGGACAACGAACCCTGGCGCCACAGCCGCCTGCGCTGGCTGAACTCGACACTGGGCATCACCGATAAACCGACAACCGGTTACAGCAACCTCTCGCTCAACAGCAACAGTATCTCCTGCCTGGGACGTACCGTCAGTCTCGACATGCCAACCGGCCTTCCGTCCTCTATCGACTCCTGGGGACATGAATTGCTGGCTTCCCCCGTGCGCTTCATTATCCGGACGGATGCAGGAGAGAAAAGGCTGAACGGTACGGTCGAAGTCACCGGCCAGTCCGCAGGCAAAGTCACCGGACGCTGGAAAGCCGAAGATACCGACCTGTCGCTGACCTGCCACACGACGATGGAGTTCGACGGCTGGATCAACTATGTCTATTCCATCTCCCCCAAAAAAGATTTACAGATCAAAGACATCCGCCTGGAGATACCGATGAAAAGCGCCGCCACCCCTTATTTCATGGGACTGGGATTACCGGGACAGGAAACTCCCGACAACTATACCGGCGGCTGGGAAACCCGGGGAAAGACCGTGCACGACTACGCCGTCTCCATCCCCACCTCTAAAAGCACTTCCTGGCTATGGCCTTTCGACAGCTTCTGGTGCGGTTCCGAGAAAGCCGGTATCCATTGCGAACTGCGTGGTGCTTCTTACACCGGCCCGCTGCTGAACCTCTACCGTCCGGCCTATCCGGCAAGCTGGTACAACGACGGCAAAGGCGGTTTCCGTATCAACCGCAGTGCCGGCCAGACCGTCGCCACCGCTTATAGCGGCGAACGAACCCTGAAGGCAGGCGAAGATCTTGCATTTGATTTCTCCCTGCTCATCACTCCGGTGAAGGAGATAGAACCCCGCCGTCAATTCACCGACCGTTATTATCATAACAGTTTCGCACCCGCTCCGGAACAGGAGAACCTCGACGTCGGCGTCAAGATCATCAACGTACACCATGCCAACGCGCTCAACCCGTTCATCAATTATCCGTTTATCACTGCGGATAAGATAAAAGACTTCACGAAAGAATGGCACGCCAAAGATTGTAAGGTGAAGATCTACTACACCATCCGTGAGCTGACGAACGTACTACCCGAGGTATGGGCGTTGCGTAGCTTGGGTGACGAGATACTGCAAGGCGGCAACGGCGGCGGTTTCCCCTGGTGCCGGGAACATTACGTAACGGACTATACTCCCCAGTGGTACCAGCACCTCGACGGTCAGGGCTTCGGCATCGCCGCAGACGCATCCGTCCTGACGGCTACCGGCGATTCGCGCTGGTACAACTACTACATCGAAGGACTGGCCTGGCTGGTGAAGCACACCGACATCGACGGCCTCTACCTGGATGACGTCGCTTTCGGGCGCGACATGCTGAAACGTATGCGTCATGCGATGGACGATGTGAAGCCGGGTTGCATCATCGACCTGCATTCGAACACCGGCTTCTCCCGCGGCCCGGCTACCCAGTATGCCGAATACTTCCCCTATGTGGATAAGGTATGGTTTGGCGAGAGCTTCATGTACGATGAGATGTCGCCTGCCAACTGGCTCGTGGAAGTCTCCGGCATCCCCTTCGGACTGATGGGCGATATGCTGCACGGTGGCGGCAACAAATGGCTGGGTATGCAATACGGCATGACCGTCCGCCAGCCCTGGGTTACGGAAGGTGTCTCCTGTGATCCCCGCTTCATCTGGAAGCTCTGGGACGACTTCGGCATCATGGACGCGCAGATGGTAGGCTTCTGGGAAGATAACCCGCCTGTCACCTCTTCCGACAAGGAGGTCAAAGTAACCACCTACATCAAGCAAGGCAAGACCCTTCTCTCGGTCGGTAACTATTCTACCGCCCCGAAGCAGGTTAAACTCAGTATCGACTGGAAGCAGCTCGGCCTCGACCCGTCGTCTGTCCGTATGGTAGCCCCGGCAATCGCCGACTTCCAGGAAGCGCAGGAATTCACCCCCGGTACCCCGATCCCGGTCGATCCGAAACGGGGTTGGTTGATTGTCCTTTCGGAATGATGCGAATAGTCCACCGTCTGCGGATAGGTTTCACTGCTACTGTATGAGAGGTGTCATCACCCTCGTGTAGGTAGTAGCACTATTTATATATACAAACAATTTATCATCATGAAAGCACTTTTTTATATTCTTACACTATTCCTCTTCCTCTCGTGCAGCACGCAGGGTACGCTGGAGAAGATAGACATCCAACTGGATAAGGAAACCCTGAACCCTGTGCGTAACCCCGGCGAACGGGGAACTATTCAGATCACAGGGCATTACTCCAATGGCAAGACGATTGACATTCCCTTGTCGGAGGTTGCTCTGGCTGTCCGTACGGTCAGTGCGAGCGGCAACGTGGAGGTAGTGGCACTGTCGGGCGACCAGTTGCTCCCGAAAGAGGGAGGCCTAGCCGAAGTCACCGCCGTCTACCAGAAAGACGGTACGACTTACGCTGCCGCAAAGCAGGTCGTAGTGGCTCCTTACTACCGCGACTATCACCAGACACTCGTCATGAAGCTTTTCGTGGCATACGACGGTGAACTCAATGAGCCCGACCCAAACAACGTCATCTTCCAGCACAAAGACCCTTCGCGCCTGTGCACCTTCAGCGAAGCCCTGGACGTGGTCAAGCGGATCGACAACCTGACACGCGGCATTCCGAAGATCATTTACCTGGTGGGGTGGCAACGTGGCGGACACGATCACCTGTACCCCGACTGGAGCATCGTCAACCCCAAACTTAAACGGGAGGAAGATGCCACCGCCCTGGAAAGTCTCCGCTGGCTGATCCGTGAAGCACGGGCTTATAACACGACCGTCAGCCTTCATATCAATATGGTCGACGCCTTTGAAGAAAGCCCTCTCTGGGACACTTACATCAAGAACGACATCATCGCCCGCGATGCCAACGGCAACCTGAAGTCGATCTGGGAATACATCAAAGGCCATAAAGCCTATCACCTGAGCTATACGAAAGAGTGGGAGAAAGGCTTCACCAAACCCCGTATTGACCGGCTGATCGACATGATACCCGAACTAAGAGACGGCCACACCATCCATATCGACGCCTTCATGGCTTACTGGCAACCGGAAAACCGTCCGTTGAGCCCCTGGCACGCCAAGCCGGAGAACGGCGGGATCGACTGGTACAAAGAGGTGGAAACCCAACGCAAGATCTTCAAATACTGGCGGGAGAAAGGTTTCGACGTCACGGGAGAAGGCATCT
Source organism: Parabacteroides sp. HGS0025 (assembly GCF_000969845.1). Classification (NCBI taxonomy): domain Bacteria; kingdom Pseudomonadati; phylum Bacteroidota; class Bacteroidia; order Bacteroidales; family Tannerellaceae; genus Parabacteroides; species Parabacteroides sp. HGS0025. Next base: position 3,455,303 of record NZ_KQ033902.1, on the reverse strand, counting down.
TCTGGGCGCATCCACCCGGCGAAGGTTTCGTTGGATTGCAGCCTATGTCGTGGTGGTTCCCGGCGGATATAGGTTTCCAGATGCAGATACCCGAAAGGCTGTCGGCACGCGGACGTACGCATCGGGATGGGCAGGGCGATTTCCGTTTCGGTTCGAGTATGCAGGGAGAAGAGATCCTTCAGAAAGATAAGGAGAATATGCCCGGCTTCCTGTCGCAGTTCTGCACGATGACGCTGCCCTGGTATTACCTGAGCCGGCTCGACCGGGTTGCTCTTATCGACGAAGCCCTCTATTACAGCAACGGTGTCGTGGCACGTGTGGAAGACGGAAAGAACATCATCCGCAAAGGTGATTTCATCCTGCGTGAGAACGACAATCTGTTCGTCCCCGCCCTCTGGAACGACAACGAGATCATCGCTTATTCGGGCGACGGATACGAAGGCCGCAGCTGGCTGATGCCGGAAGGTTGGGAGAAAATATCTTCCGTGGATATCTACTCCATCTCCCTGACCGGTTCGACCCTGAAGCAATCCGCCGTCCCCGTACGCAATGGCCTGCTGATGCTCACGCTGGGGAAGGAGGAAGCCGTTTCGATCGTTCCCGCCGGACAAGCGCTTCAATAGCACCGGCTTGGTTAATTCCCTTTGAAGAATTCTTCTTCCCTGTAATACTGCAACCTCTCTTCGGCAGCGTCTTTCAGCTTTTGCATATAGCCGGATAGCTTTTCGCGCCGGCTGATGCTGTCGAGGAAGAGCTGGTAGTATCTGACCGCATTCTTGTTGTCTTTCAGTATATCGTAGGCATAGGCGATGTGGTTGAGGGTGACGGACGATTGCGGGTTGTAAGACAGCGATGTTTTCAGGGCCACGATCTCCTCTTTCAGTTCACGGCGCATCACGAACCCTTTGGCCAGCGTGTTGTACAGCGAGAACATCAGCGTACTGTCCGGCATGATCAGCTCGATGGCCTTCTTCGTTGCCTCGATTCCCTCGGTGGCATATCCGGGCATTTCGATAGCTGCAATCCCCAGGTAAGTGAGTATCTGCGGGTTCTTTTCCTTTGCTTTCTTGTTGGCCATGTCCAGGCATTCGTAGGCTTTCAGTAGGCTGTCGTTTTTCAGGTAGCAGAGTCCCAGGTAATAGTTGGTGTTGGCCGTGTTATCTCCCAGTTGCGAGAGGTTCCGGTATTTGTCGAGGGCCGGCCGGAACTGCTCTTTCTGGAAATAGGCGAACGCATTTACCCGGTTGACGGGCAGATTCAGGGAGTCCAGTGCGATATACTCGTCGGTGTACCGGATCGCTGCATCCACAGAGTCCATTTCCAGGTACAGGTTCGACAGGCGGAGCACTGCCGCATAGTCTGACGAGTCCCTTTCCAGTGCCCGCTTATAGATGAAGAGGGCGGAGTCCGGTTGTTCCGTTTTCCCGTAGCAATCGCCCAACAGGCGTAAGGCATATTGGGTGGTGTCACCGGCCAACATGGTTTCGGCCAGAGCTTTGGCTTCTTCGTACTGCTCGTTGCGGAAATACAACTGTCCTATCTTTGTCCGGATGTAGGTGTTGCCGGGAGCCAGTTCCAGTGCTTTTCCGTATTCTTCCAGTGCTTTGTTATCGCTGTTTTGCATCAGGTAGCAGTTGGCGCGTTCGATGTACAGGTGCGTGTTCAGCGAGTCGGCCGCGATCATTTCGTTGAGCAGGCGTACTGCGTCGCTATACCGGTTCAGTTCCTTGTAGGCGGCTAGCTTTTTCCGTTGCAGGTCGGGAGTCACAGAGTCTAGGCGGCCGATAAGGTCGATGGCCTGCCGGTAGTTGTAACTGTTTATTGCTTCCTCAATGGCCTGCAAAGAGGTGTCCTGAGCCTGTACCGGAAAACCGTATGTGCACAGCCAGCAAAGGATAATGAATAAATAAGAGCTTCTTTGTTTCATATTCATGTTTTATCAGTTTTGTATGTAGTGTCGTCGGTAGGGGCGGTTCGCGAACCGCCCTTACAAGGCCTGTTATTTCAAGTCCCGAACCGTGACGTATCCACCGCCTTCACTTTCTTCTCCTTGAAACCGCCGAAGCTGTAACGGACTGTCAGCGATACCGACCGTACGTCCTGGAACAGTTCCATCCGACTTTTCTGCCCCTGCTCGTCGATATGGGTGAGGGGCTTCTGGCTGTTCAGCAGGTCGGTACCCTTGAGGGTGAAGCGGAGTTTCTGCCGGGGGAGCGTCCATACCAGGGCGGCATCGATACTATATAGCGGGTCGATGTCGTAGATACCCTGTATGGCGGGCGAACTGTAATCGCCGCTGATGTCGAGCGAAAGGTTCTTGTCACGTGTCAGGAAGATCGTATTGGTCAGCATCGCCCGTCCGAACAACTTCTTCCGGTCGAAGGAGACGTCTATCAATGTGCCCTTGTCGTGGATGGCAAAGCCCATCAGCGTCAACCGCGAACTGAGCACTTCCCCGGCACGGAAAGGGACGACGGCCATTAGCCCGAATGTGTTATGTACATCCAGGTTGATCGTATGGAATACCGATTGCAGGCGGTCGGGGCATTGGTACGACATCTGCAGTATCCTGTCCGGCTGGAAATTGGCGAAAGCCCCCAGCACGTATTTGTTCTTCATCACATAAGTTAGCTGCATCGAATAGTTCAGTTCCGGTTTCAGATTAGGGTTACCTTTTATCACACTATACACATTCATATAATAGGTATTAGGTGTCGTAGCCCAGTAGGAAGGATACTTCCGGTTGCTCGACAGCGAGAACTGCAACATATTGGATCGGTCGATCCGGTAGACCGCAGACAACGACGGGAACAGGTCGGCTTTGTCCCACAACGTACTTTCCATTCCCGCCGAGTCGACCGAAGCCTTGTAATACCTCACCGTCAGCGAAGCATCCAGCGAGAACTTCTTCCCGAACGCATGCGATACCCCGGCGAAAGCACCCACGGAATATTCCTTCTGCTTCAGGTCGAACGTACCTTCGCTTTCCTGCTCGTTGTCGAGAAGCGCGTCCGCCTCATTAGTCGTACCAGACAGCGAAGCTTCCAGGCCGTAGGCTATCTTCCATTTACCAGATGTCGTGACGGAATGGTTCAGGTACATATTAGCCCGTTGTGCCTGCTGGCGGCTTTCGTTGCGCCTGTTTTGCTTATCGGCATCTTCAAAATTGTTGACCAGCTCCTGCAAGGATTTATCCTTGTAGAACGTATAGTCGATACCCGCGTTGAGATTCTTATAGCCGTTGTAGTCGGCACGTGTACTGTGCAGGGAAGAAGGGCCGGTTGTCCGGCTGGTTGTGTTCACTGTTTCGATGTCCGTGAAATCCGTCCGTCCACCCCGGTAGGAAGGGGGGGCGTCCTGTGTGTACCGTCCGGTGTAGGAGAGGGACAGCTTGTCTTTGTTGTCGAAATCATACTCGAAGGCAGCCCGCAGGTTGTGGGTTATACTTTTGTTTTCCGACCAGTTCTTTTGCAGGATATCATATTTCTCACCGTTCACGGTCGGTTCGGCATGCATATCTTCCGTAGAACGCCCGTGGCGGTAACCGGCCGAGTAGGAGAGGTCGGCCGCATATTTCTTACCGGTGTACGACAGGTTCACCAGCCCCGAAGGAGATAAATAATAAGCCTGCTTTCCGGTCAGCGACACTTCCCCTTTCAGTTGCTCTTTCAGGCTCCTGTCGTTTTCGATGATCACGTTGATCGACGCACCTCTTACGCCGTATTGGGGCGGGGTGCTGTACATCACCTCCACCTTCTTTACCTTGCCCGAAGGGGTGGCCTTCAGCATATCGGCCAGCTGTTCCGTCGTCATGGAGCTTTTGCGGCCGTTGATAATGATGGTCGTCTCCGATGTACCCAGCAGGGTGATGTCGTCGCCGCTTTTGCCTACCCCCGGCAGTTCGCCCAGGATATCGAACGCGTTGTCTACCGGCTTGCTCTTTATCAGGTTGGGGATGTCGTACTCCAGTTTTCCGGCGGCCATCTTCACCAGCGGGCGTTCGGCTTTCACGAATACTTCCGGCAAGTCCAGCGTGATACTGTCGTTCACCAGGAGGGTGCCTGAAGCGGTTTTCGTCTGTGCCAGCATCCCTTCATGCAGAGGGAAGAGGCCTGTAATTATCCATAAGTACCAGATCTTTTTCATGGCTTTGTGTTTTCCGGCGAATGTAGACGGGGGAAATGGAATATCCAAAAAAGCCCTTCATTTGGTAAGACTAAATAACATTCGCCCGAAACTGTGTTATTTTGGTTTAAAGCGGAGAGCGGCAAACCGGAGAATACCTATATTTGTTTGCATGAAATCATCGTTCAAATATATTATCCTCCTGGTGATCCTGTCGATGTCGGGTATCTTCGTCTATCAGCTGTTCTGGATCAGCGGGCTCTACCGTTCCCTGCAAAGGCAGAACCGGGAATACATCACCCAGGCTATCCGCAATGCCGACCATGTCGAGTTGTTCAGCCGTGCCGACTCTATCGGCAAGTTGGCCAATAAACGGCGGGAGACGATTTCTTTTGCCGATGACCTGGGCGGTACCGCCTTGACTACCCGTTTCCGTGACAGGGACTCAGTAGTTCCTCCCGTCCGGATCATCGAGGAGAGAGCCGGGATTCCCTATTCACAAGGTATAAGTGAGGAAATGAAGAAAGTCCTGCAATCCGGTAATGTCAAAGTGGGTGAAGACTTCAGTTCGCTGGGCGAGTTGGGATTGCAGATGCAGCGCAGCCTCCACGAAGTGCTCGACACGAACTTCCCGGTCGACCTTGTCCGGTTCGACAGCCTGCTGTCGGCCAACCTCCGGGAGAAGAACCTCCACCTACGCCATTTCACGGAGATACGGTCGCTTACCGACAGCACGGTCATTGCCAGCTCCGTTCCTGCCGGGGAAGACACCGGCCGTTACCGGTTATATACGTGGGAATATACCACCTACCATCCCAAGGCTTTCTACGTCTATGTGGAGTCCACCCGTATGGCTTCGCTGGCTGGGATGAGCGGGATACTCGTCTCCTCCTTCCTGATCCTGCTGATCCTGGCCTTGTCGTTCGCCTATATGATCTGGTTCCTGATTCATCAAAAGACGGTGGAGCAACTGAAAGACGACTTCACCCACAATGTCACCCACGAACTGAAAACACCGATCGCCATCTCCTATGCCGCCATCGAGTCGATCATCCATTACAACCTGCTCGACAACAAGGCGAAGGCCGACAAGTACCTGCATCTCTGCCACGAAGAGCTGGAGAGGTTGGGAGGCATGGTGGAACAGATACTCTCCATAGATCTCGAACCGGAGAAAGAAATGCGCTTGCAGAAAGAAACGATTCCGGTTGCCGGTATGCTGGACAAGATACGGGAGCAACAGAAGATCAAGTCGCCGCGTCCTTTCCGTATGGAGATCGATTGCCGCCCGCCGGATATCTCCCTGAAAGCCGACCGGATGCATCTGTTCAATATCCTGTCCAACATCATCGATAATGCCCTTAAATATACGCCCGGTGAGCCGGAAATACAGATACAGGTATCGGTCGAAGAAGGAAAGGTGCAGTTCCGTATCCGCGACAACGGCCCCGGCATTGCCGCAGAATACCAGTCGCATATATTCGATAAGTTCTACCGGATACCGGGCGAACGGCGCACGGCCGTGAAGGGATACGGGATCGGCTTGTTCTACGTCAGGACAATGGTGGAGAAGCACGGGGGAACCATCACCGTCGAAAGCGTGCCCGGGGAAGGCTGCTGTTTTATTATCATTTTACCTCAATAACCGGAAGATATGGATTATATATTATTAGTGGAAGATGACGCCTCGCTGGCGATGATCATAAAAGACGCCCTGGAGGAAGAGGGTTTCGGGGTACTTGTCGGACGTGACGGGTTAGACGGGATCGGGCAGTTCTTCCGGCAGTCGCCGGCACTGGTCATTGCCGACGTGATGATGCCGGAGATCGACGGTTTCGAAATGGTTCGCCGCATACGCCGTGCCGACAAAGAGGTGCCTGTCCTTTTCCTGAGTGCCCGGTCGAGTGTGGACGATATCGTGCAGGGGTTCGAATTGGGTGCGAACGATTACCTGCGGAAACCTTTCAGCCTGCGTGAACTGATAGTCCGCGTAAAGGCCCTGATCGCCAAAAACAACCCGGAGTCTGTTCCCGCCACTTTCCATGAGATCGGGTTGTATACCTTTTTCCCTTCGCGGCAGATACTGGAAATAGCCGGGGAGGAGGCGGAGCTTTCGTTCCGGGAGTCGGAGTTGCTGAAGATGCTTTGCGAAAGCGGCAACCATCCGGTAGACAGCAAAGACATCCTGTTGAAACTTTGGGGCGACGACAGTTTCTATAATGCCCGCAGCCTGCATGTCTTCGTCACCAAGCTGCGCCATAAACTGGAAAAAGACCCCCGGATCAAGATACTGAATGTCCGGGGGATCGGGTATAAGCTGATCAGATGACAGGATGGTTCCCACTGCCGCCATCGCTACTTCCGTCTCCTTCAGGATCAGGGCTGTCAGGGCTATGATGGTCAGGAAGGGCGTGATCCGGATGGCAGTGCCTCCCGTTGCCTTTTCCGGGAAAGATGATCTTTACGACGGAAAGGATGAAATCGAAAATTACTTTGAGTGTTGACATAAAGAGGTTGATTTATCGGTCGTCAGACCGTAAAAAGGTTCTCGATAATTTGATTGTCTGCTTGTTAATGAGTATATTTACGTATTGTAAAACAAGCAAAAACTAAGAGTTATGTCCGACAAGAAACAGAACTTCAAGCGTGTGTGGGGCTACCAGGAGCTGGCCCTGTTATACTTTCCCGACAGCAAGCCCGAATGTGCTTCCGTGCAGTTGCGGCGCTGGATCAAACTGAGTGACGAGCTGACCTCCCGGCTGACGGCCTGTGGCTGGAAAGCCGGAAGGAAGGTGCTTACCCCCAAGCAAGTGGCTTGTATAGTCGATCATCTGGGGGAACCTTAGGCTACTCGATCACCGGCCTGTCGTCTTCGCCACCGCCATCTGCCGGCGGGGTGGAAGGCGTTGCGCCGCTGGTGTAGCGCTCCGTCTTGAAGTTGTCCGCCATCTGCTTGAGCAGCTTGCCGGGACGGAAGAGGATGCGCCGGCTTTTGATCATATTGGCGGTGAAGTCCTTTTCGGTAGCCGCCCCTTTGCTTCCCAGCACAGCCTGGATATATCCCAGTTCGCCGAGTTGCACGGTCTGCCCCTCCGGTAGTTTCTGTTGCAGGACATGCATGATGCCGTCGAGCACGAGTTTGACATCACCCGCAGTAGCCGCCGAGCGGTCTGCAATAATTTCACACATCTGGTTGGTGTCGCACATACCTGTCGAACTGCTTACCGCATACACCAACTTGCCGTCTTCCGGCGCATCCTTACTCATGTCCTTCCTCAGGACTAAACGATATTTTACTGCCATGATTAGAAATGTTTTAATAGTGAATAACTTTGTTGCCTGTTGTAATATTACACTACAAAGCTACGACATGGCCGATGCGGGCAGTTCGGGGGTGTTCGGGTGGGTTGGCTTGTGTTTGGATAATCGTGTTATTTAATGCGTTTAGCTAATTTAGCAGGTTCACGACGGGTATCCCACATATCTGCAATTTGTATGATACCTTTATTTGTTATGTAATATATTAATTTGAAGTGATCGTGTATGATAAGACCCCGGTAACTACGTTTACGGTTCTGAAGTAATGGCTCGGGAGGGCCTAGTAAAGGATTTTTAGATAAACGTTTTTCATAGTCGCTTAGTTGCCTGTAAAAGCGTATCGCAATGCGTTCACCGAATAAATCGACACATTGGTTGATGATAATATCTAATTGTAGTAAGGCTTTGCGAGACCAGTTTATTTGCATAACCAGGGATATTTTTTCTCTAATATGTCATGTACCTGTTCGCTTGTATAAACCCTTCCGGCATCAATATCGTTTTCTGCTTCGTCTATGCGGGCATTTAATTCATCCAGGGTATATTGTGATTGTAAGAGTTGTTCCGCAGCATCACTTAATCCATAGGACACTATGGGTTCATTGATCGTGGAGCCGGAAGTTTCTTTCACCTTATGGGAGTAATTCTTTTTTGTCATGGATTTGGTTCCTTTCTTTATTTGAATGATTGTTTCCACAAAGGTAATCAATTATATGAATTTAATACTGTAGGGGAAGAAAAACTTTTCCCTTCCCTCAAAACCACCTCTCCCCAACCGCTGCCGTGCGGCAGGTCTGGCGGGTGATTTCGGTGAGGAGGCGGAGCTGGTTGCCGAAGGCGTGGAGGAGGGGCGGACGGGAGGATGCCGACTGGCAGTGGAGATGGTTGCGCAAACGACGGGCGGAAGCCATGATCCTTTCCTCGTAGTATTCGAGACAGAGGGTGTGGAGGACAGCTTCGGGCGACAACATATCCTCCGACTCGAGCATCCCTTCCGGCACACCGGGCACGTCGGGCAGCGGAGGAAACAGGGCGGGCAGGAGCGACCGGAGGAAGGAGGCGAAGACGGCAAGCTCCGGCGGGAAACCGTATGAGGTGTCGTCTGTCGTCCCCGTGCCGCTGCGTAGCTGAGCGAGGGAGAGGTGTCGGAGCAAGTCGTTGTAGTCGCTGTCGGGGAAGGGCATGTCGTCCGCTTCGAGCATCCGCGTGAGGTGGGGAGCAAGCGAGGGGTAGCGCAGGCAATATCCCAGCAGGCGGCGGGCACAGAACCGGCCTTCCGCCGTGAGGTGGCGGATATAGGTGCGGAAATCCGTTTTCCCCAGGCGGCGGAACAGTTCGTCGGGATCTTCGGCGGTCGGGATCACGAAGGGGCGGACGGTGAAGCAACCTTTGCGTTCGCGGGCAATCTTTGCGGCGGCATTACGTCCGGGGAGGTCGCCGTCCAACAGGAGATAGAGGCCGGAGGTATAGCGGGCGAGAATCTCCGCCTGCCCGTCGGTCAGCGCCGTGCCGCAGAGGGCGACGGTGTTGCAGTAACCGGCCGCGTGCATGGCCAGCACATCCTTGTAGCCCTCTACCAGGAAGACGAAGCCCGCCCGGCGGATCGCCTCGGTGGCACGGTGGATGCCGTAGAGCGTGCGGCTCTTGTCGAAAAGCGCGTTGTTGGTGGTGTTGATGTATTTCGGGGAGTCGGAGGCGATAGCAGCCGGGGAGTCGCCATCCCTTCGCCGTGCCCCGAAACCGGTCAGGACACCTGCTGCGTCGTAGATCGGGAAGATGATACGTCCCCGCATGGCACGGAAAGCGTCGGGCACGAAGGACGGGGCAAGCCCTACACCGAAGTCGAGCCAGGTGGGCGACAGTTCGCTGTGGCCGGAGGCGAAAGGGAGGAGGGAGCGGAGGAAAGTCCGTTGTTCTTCGGATAGTTTGTCGGGATGGCTGTGACACACCCTCTGCCTCCTTTCGGGAGGGGAAACAGATACCTTTGCGTCGCTATCGATAAGCTTATTTGTGCTGTGTGTTTCTCCCCCCAGCTTCTTCACCGCCTCTGCGAACGAGCACCTTTCCATCCCCATCACCAGCCCGATCACATCGCCGCCCGCCCCGCAGGCATGGCATTTGAAGAACTGCCTGCCCACATGCAGCATGAGCGAAGGATGGTGGTCGTCGTGAAACGGACACAGCATCTTAAAGTTTGCACCTGCCTTCTGAAGGCTTCCGTAACGTGCCGCCACCCGTTCGATCGGGTTGGCGGCTTTCAGTTGTTTAGTGTTCATAATGAATTGTTTTTATACGCATAAATCTGTGTCAGGCAATTATTGTAGCGGAAGCGGACTTCGCCGGTGGCTCCGTTGCGGTTTTTGGTGATGAAAAGCTGGCCGACGCCCCGCATATCTTCCTTCGTGGCCTTGTCGTAGTATTCCTGGTAATGCTCGGGACGGTAGACGAACGCGATACTGTCGGCTATCTGCTCGATCTCGCCCGAGTTGCGCAGGTCGCTCATCACCGGGACATGGTCGGTGCGCGCTTCGCAGTTGCGGTTGAGCTGTGCCAGCAGGAGACCCGCCACACCGGCTTCCATCACCAGGTTCTTGATGCGGCGGCACACGTCGCCCAGTGCCAGATCCATCGTGTCTCTCACCTCTCCCCGGGCGGCGGGGTTGATCTGTATCAGGTTCAGGTAGTCGATGACGATCAGGTCGAGTGCCGTGCGGCGGTGCAGCGCCATCGTCTTGGCACGTATCTCCTCGAAATTGCAGCCGCTGCAATAGTTCAGGAACAGCGGCAAGCGGTCGAGCTCCTCGCTGGCCGCACCCAGCCGGGCACGCTCGTCGGCATTGAGCAACTTAAACCGCAGCTTGTCGGGTTCCACCCCGCTTATCGTGCAGAGCAGGCGGCTTATCAGTTGGCGTTCGGTCATCTCGAGGCTGAAGAAACACACCCGTTTCCCTTTCCGTGCCGCCGCCAGTGCCATGTGGAGCGCCAGTGCCGTCTTTCCCATCGAAGGACGTCCGGCCAGCACCAGTAGCTCCCCTTTGAAAAGGCCGCCCAGCCCGCGGTCGAACTCGTCGATACCCGTCGTCACCTGCAATTCTTCGCCGGCGGCACGCGCTTTTTGTTCACCGTAGATCTCTTCCAGCACCCGGCGGCTCACCTCTCCGGCCCGGCGGGTGGTACTGCTCACGGCAAAGAAATCCTCCAGCTTCTGCACCCCTTTGTGGATGCCGCCCAGGAGTGTCACCACGTCGACGGCCGGGTCGTGCGCCTTCAGGGTATGCTCCTGCATGTCCGCACAAAGGCGGCGCAACACCCAGCAACGGATCACCGAGGCGGCATAGGTACGGATATGCGCCGCGTTGCGCACGGTCAGCATCCGGTCGGCGATGAATCCGAGGCCGTTGAGTTCCGCGGCCTGTGCAGGGTCGAGCAAGCGCATTTCGTTTTCGATGCTCAGCATGTCGATGTCGGCTTCGCGGTCGTGGAGGGCGGTCATGGCACGGTACACCAGGCGGTAGGCGGGGTTGACGAACATGTCCGGCAGCAGGCGTTCGGCCACGTCGGCAATGGCTCCGCTCTGGGCGATAACGGCCATGATGACGGCCAGTTCCATCTCTTCCGATGCAGGGATCGGGGCGGGTAGGGGTGGCTGGAAAGTGCTTTCTTGTTTCATAATCATATTTGTTTATGTGTTTGACATTAATCAGCGAGACGCGGGTAATAAATCCTTGCCGCCACCGGGGCGGACGGTTTGCCCGGCAAGACGGGCGGGAAAGTGAGGGGTGTTTTCATCATGTCATCGTAGCGGACGATGGTCACCACCGTAAAGCGGGAAAAGTACCTGGTAGTTACCAGCCCGTCGTTGGTTAACAGTTCCAGCAATGTTTTGACACAACTGCGCGCAATGCCCGTTTTCTCTTCGATCGTCCGGTAGGTCGTCACCCATTCGCCCCGCTTGCAGGGGATACAGAGCTTGCCTACCTTGATTATTCCATCAGCAAAATAGGCATGGTAGAGCAGGCAAAGAAATAATTTGCCGTGTAACCGCGCAACTGCATTGTCGGAGTAGATTTCTTCCAGAATGTCGTTCGGTACTTTCATAAAACCTCTTGAAAGTAGCTTAAGTGATTTAAGTTTAGATTGTTTCATGTCGATGTTTTTTATAGGTTATACATGTTGTTTATTTTTACGGACGATCTCACGGACGATCATGGGACGATAAAAATTGTTTGTAAGTATTCGTCTTTCTGTTCGTTACGAGCCTTTCGGAAAGGGGCTTCGGACGATCTTCGGACGATCTCACGGACGCTCTCTTAATATAATAAGACTTATTTCTCTATAAAGACATAAAAGGGCATCTGCTTTTCGTTTTCAAAGATACAACGGGGGATAGCTACTCCGTATAACCCGATTTTGGAAAGGTAAGAGTTTGGTTGTTAGTTGTGTAGGTTTTGAAAACAGGCTCCTGCGTACAAAAAACGGTAATTATGGTCGGCAAAAAAAGTAAATAAACACCTCTCCCGGATTAAATACTAGATATTCTTTGTGATATGCTTTGCCAACTCTTCAACCTTTATGTAAATATCCCCATATTCCGGTTGTGGATTTTTGAGTCGGTTGACCATCCCCGCCTGGTCGTAGTCCGTATCGAGGATGCAGACCAGTATACATGCAAGCCGTTTGATGGTCATATTGCCCAGGTAACCCGCTTTACGTGTGGCGTTCATCATTTCGATCAGGAATTGCTCCCACACCTTGGTTTGTATGCGCAGATGATCGGGTAGAACCTCACTGCATCCGGAGTTGGAAGCCAGTTCGCGGGCATAGGTCTCGAAAAATTTATTTTTAAAGGCTAACAGTCTCTTATTCGGATTCTTAAGGTGTAGAAGGTGGTTGGCCGTCTCGTTTAGTACCTTTTTTCTGTCTGTTTGATGCTTCAGATACTTCTGGAAAAGAGCGAACGTTGGTTTGCTCTCATTGAAAAAACTTATTGTTATTGTCTTTTTCATGATATGTAAAATTGAGGGAGAGGCGTTTGGTATGAATTTGTCATCTGTTGTCGACAGATACGATGTTTTTTGGCCTGTTTGACGAAAAGATTGATTGTTATTGCTGATTTGTCTGTTTTCACTATTGTGTCACTGATTTGTCACCGAAGTATTAGCGTAATAACACTATTATGTTGAGAATATAAGTAGCATATGTTACTGTTTTTATTTGTATATGTGACGGCGTGATATATAAGCCATTAACTGCAAATGTAGTTTATTTTTTATTTTATTTGTGCTATATAGAAACTAAAATTGAAAATGGTTATAAGGCGTTTTTGGAGGCGTTTATAAAGAAGGGAAAAAGGGGTGAGTCTTGTAAGAACTACGATATTTTCTTATTGTAAAAAAATTATATTGATATAATCTGCTGATTTTATATCATTTACAGTACGCATATAAATTTACAATAAGAATCGGGTATCAACTCGGTATCTTTGTCATTAATATAAATTCAATAATAAATGCTTATCGAGCGATTAAAATGGCCTTTTTTCTACTGAAATTGCCATTCCCGTTGTTTTAATTAAATGATTAATATTTTATATAACAGTGCAAACATAAGTAAAAAAAATAAATAAAACAAGACCTTATTCAAATAATTTATTACTATAATACCTTGAAATCCTGCATTTACTATCATTATCAACCTTTTTTACACTTAATCTGTGTGTTTACAGATATTTTCAATAATGTGTTAAATGTATGTAAAAATAAGAATCCGTTCCTATTCAATTGACGTAGTTCTTACAAGACTATGTTGATAAAACATTATAGTATAAATTTTTTATGTTAATCTGAATTAAACAAATGTGTCTATGAAGAAGCGATTTACAATGACCTTGCTATTCTTCTTTGCAAGTATAAGCATGGTGCTGGCTCAGACAGTGAAGGTGACCGGATCGGTGACCTCGGGCGATGACGGTGAACCGATTATCGGTGCCACTATTCTGGTAAAAGGGACAAGTATCGGTACGATTACCGATCTGGATGGAAAATTCTCCCTGGATGTTCCTGAGAAAAACAAAATTTTACAGATTTCCTATGTCGGTATGACTATGCAGGAAGTGGCCGTAAAACCGCATGTAACGGTTGTCCTTCAATCGGATGTGAAAAACCTGGAAGAGGTGGTCGTAACGGCTATGGGTCTTAACCGTGAAAAAAAATCACTGGGTTATGCCATCCAGGAGGTGAAAGCGGACGAATTGACGAAAGCCGGTAGTGCCAGCCTGACCAGTTCGCTGAGTGGTAAAGTGGCCGGTGTACAGATCAACCAATTCGGTGGTACGGTGGGAGCCTCTTCACGTATATCCGTGCGTGGTAACTCTTCGCTTGCTGCCGATCAGCAGCCGCTTATCGTGGTGGACGGTATCCCTATTGCCAACGATACGCAGCGTACGGGTGATAATGCCTATAATGGAGTAGACTACGGTTCGGGTCTGAATGATATCAACCCGGAAGATATCGAGTCGATCTCCGTATTGAAAGGTGGATCGGCCGCCCTCTACGGTATGCGTGCAGGTAACGGTGTTATCCTGATCACGACCAAGTCCGGTAAAAACGGTAATGGCGTGTCTGTTTCTTATGATATGAATGTGACAATGGACTTTGCTGCCAACCTTCCCAAGTTGCAAAACTCATACGGCCAGGGACATGACGGTGATGAATACCATTGGAAAAACGGTTCGCACGCTGACCTGAGCTATCAGGATTATGCAACTCAATATGGTTTCGATTATTCCAAGGGTGTAAATACCGGTTACGACGAATCATGGGGTCCTCGTCTGGATGCAGGGCTGAAAATCAGCCAATACGATAGTAACGGGGAGTATACCGACTGGGTATCCCGTCCTAACAACGTGAAAGATTTCTTTCAGACCGGAGTTTCTATGAACCACATGGTTTCCGTACAGGCTAAAGGCGAAAATGTAACTACACGCGCCTCTCTTTCTTATCGCGACCAAAAAGGTACCGTACCTAATACCGACCAGAAGAAATATTCCGGTCAGGTAAATACGGATATGAAACTAAACAAATACATCTCTTTCAATCTTTCTGCCAGCTATACCCGCACAAAGAGCGATAACCTGATCGGACAGGGATACGGAAGTAACAACCCGATCAACTCGCTGGTGGCATGGACTGGTCGCCAGATCAATATGCAAACCTTGAAAGACAACTGGAATCAACGGGATGCCAATGGCGATTATACCTATTATAACTGGATCGATGCTTATCACATGAATCCCTATTTTACAGCCAATGTAAATACGAACAGCTTGCAGCGCGACCGTATTTTCGGTAAGTCTTCTTTGTTCTACCAACCGTTCGACTGGTTGAAGTTTGAAGGACGTATCGGTATGGATTACTATAATATGCAGACATTCGAACGTCATTATTTCGACCGTGGCGACTGGCCCGAAGGCGCTTTCTACCAGCAGGCAACGAAAAATACGGAATTGAATGCCGACTTCCTTGCAACAGTGAATAAGACATTCGGCGATTTTAACCTGAGTGGTGTATTGGGTGCCAACTATCGCGATCTTAGTTGGGAGACTAGTAAAATCGGTGCAGACGCATTAACCGTGCGCGGTGTTTATACAATGGCCAATGCGAAAGGTACTGCCGTTGCAACAATGGATCATAGCCATATCCGTTCGAACTCTATTTATGCGAATGCTTCATTGGGATGGAAGAGCCAGTTATACCTGGATGCCAGTGCACGTAACGACTGGAGTTCTACCATACACGATTCGTTCTTCTATCCTTCGGTTAGTTTGAGTTGGATTCCTACCGCTTCGTTTGAAAACTTACAGAATGATATCCTTACTTTCTGGAAGTTGCGCGGTGGTATTGCACAGATTGGTTCGGCTACATCTGCTTATCGTAATAGTTATTACTATTATGCCGAATCATCTTCTTACAATGGTGTGGCACAGATGTATAAGAGTTACACATAT
Organism: Parabacteroides sp. HGS0025; assembly: GCF_000969845.1. Classification (NCBI taxonomy): domain Bacteria; kingdom Pseudomonadati; phylum Bacteroidota; class Bacteroidia; order Bacteroidales; family Tannerellaceae; genus Parabacteroides; species Parabacteroides sp. HGS0025. Next base: position 3,439,855 of record NZ_KQ033902.1, on the reverse strand, counting down.
CCTAATTACGGCCTGAAACCGGAAAGTATTACGACCTGGGAAGTAGGTACCGAAGTCGGCTTGTTCGATGACCGTTTGCATTTCGACCTGGCTTACTATCAGAAACAGACAAAAGACCAGATTCTGTCGGTTTCAACCTCCAACGTAGTCGGATTTGCAGCCATGTTGGTGAATGCCGGACGAATCGACAACAAAGGTGTCGAGCTTCAAGTAAGAGGAGACATTTTCCGCAGTAAGGGTGACGGTTTCAACTGGTCGACTACACTAAATTTTGCGAAAGACAGAAGTAAGGTAGTGGAACTTTATAATGATCCGGAAACAGGCAAGCCTTTGCTCGAATCGTATGGCATGGGTTGGACATGGGGTATCGATACCCAGGCACGTGTCGGTGAAAAATGGGGTGCCCTGGTAGGTGAAGGATATGCCCGCGTAAGCGAGGAAGATGTTGCGGCCGGCAAGGCTACAGCCGACCAGATCGGTGCGATCAAACTGTATACAAACGGTACTCCGCAGAAAGAAGCTTCGAAAATTATCGGTAATGTAACGCCCGACTTCCTGATGGGATGGCGCCATGACTTCACTTATAAGAATTTCGGATTCGGCTTCCTGCTCGATTTGCGTATCGGTGGCGATATCTGGTCGCAGACTATGAGCCACTCTTATTCAGCCGGTGTGGCCAATGTAACAGCTGAAAACGGTATCCGCGAACGTGCTATCGTGGCCGGTAAGGATGTAATGACCGAAGAACGTTTCGTGATTCCCGATGCCAACGGTAAGTTTGTGGAAAACAATTTTGAAACCGATGCATATACCTGGTTCAACTCTAACGGTAACGCTGAAACTTATGTGTTCGACGGCTCTTTCCTGAAATTGCGCGAAGCATATATTTCTTACGACGTGCCTAAATCGTTCCTGAAGAAAACCAAATATTTCAACCGTGCAACGGTTTCCCTGATCGGTACAAACCTGGCGTTGCTTTGGGTACATTCTTCCAACAAGTTGCGTCTTGATCCGGAAACGGGTGGTGTGTCCAGCGATAGCCGCGGTGTAGGTTTCGAACAGGCTTCTACTCCGAATTCACGCAGTATAGGTTTTAAATTAGGTCTGACATTTTAACTGAATAATAAACAGGGTTATGAAGAATAAATATAAAATATGGGCACTCTCGTTAGCGATGATTGCCACAGGATGTACAAGTTCGTTTGATGAAATAAATACCGACCCGGATGCTTATACCCAGGTACCGTTTACGAATATGCTGGGAAATATCATTCGGAGGACTGCCGATCAGTATGGGGGCGACCTGGATATCGCCCAGTGGGCAGGTTACGTTTCCGAAATACAGTATTTGAACGATTACAGCGGGTATATACCTTCCAACAATACGTATGGCAACCGCTGGTACCAGTCATACTACGGCCATGTGCAGTTGCAGGATATCCTCGACCGTACGGAAGATGCACAGGAAGCGAATAAGAATATGCGCAATGTTTGTATCACGTTGCAGAATTACCTGATGGTGATGTGTACCGATTGTTTTGGCGATATTCCTTATTCGGAAGCGTTCAAAGGGGCTCCGGAGGCCGGAAGCGTGTTGAAGACTCCTTATGATGCACAATCGGAAATCTATCCGAAGATATTGGCGAACCTGAAAACGGCTGCCGACAGCTGGGCTTCCGGAGTAGGCACCGACGATCTGGGGGATGGCGACTTCCTGTATAAAAAGGATGCTGTAAAGTGGCAAAAGTTCTGTAACTCGTTGCGTTTGCGTATAGCGATGCGCATTTCGGGTGTATATCCGGAGGCACAAGCTGTTGTCGAAGAGATCTTCGGTAATCCGACGGCTTATCCTTATATTACGGAATGTGCGGATAATGCTTATTTCTGGTGGCAGGGTTCGGGCAGTTATTTCGAACGTTATTACAATAACTTCCGTACGCGTGATGACGATGGTATGTCGTCGATCTTTATCGACCACCTGAAAAAGATGGACGATCCGCGTATTGCCACATTTGCCAAGCCAGCGAAAGCGGATGGCGAATACCGCGGTTTCGAGAATGGTGCAAAGGATGCCCCGAAATCGTTGGACGATATATCCCGCATGGGAGCGAAGTTCCGTGAAGATCCGGCCGGTTTCTCTCCGTTCTACCGTGCCTGCGAGAATTATTTCATCATGGCGGAAGCTGCGTTGAAGGGCTGGAAGGTGCCGATGACTGCTGCCGATGCGTATGAAAAGGCCGTTCGTCTTTCTATGGAAGATAATGATATCGATACAGCTGCTGCCGATGCTTATCTGGCAGGAAAAGGAAAATGGAACGGTTCGTACGAACGTCTGTATTTTGAATGGTGGGTGGCTTTGTTCAAGCAGAATATCGAAGCTTGGTCGCTATACCGCCGTACAGGTTATCCGACCTATATCCATACGGCTGTTGCTGCGGATGGCGTTACGCCTCAGTATCCGGGTGCACGTTCTGCTTATAAGGGAATCCACAATGATGTTCCTTTCCGCTTCCCGTATCCGCAGAACCAGTATCTGTACAACGAAGCTAACGTGACTGCCGCCGCTACAGGTATTCAGGATTATGTCTGGGGTAAGCAGATGTGGTGGGATACCCGTACCGGTGTCAAATAGCATTAACCAACCAAACACATTTATTAAATCAACAATAGGGTTACAACAACCCGTAAGTCCAAAACCAGAGAGTAATTAAACAAAGACACATTATTTTAAAACCAGGATGGACAGTGATGTTCGTCCTGGTTGATTTTTAACCTTAAATTAATTTGCTTATGAAAAGTTCTTGGCATGTAATATATATTATTACTTTAATAATGCTTTTCAGCATTTTCGGGTGTAAAGCTCAAGATTTCCATCTGGTTGATGAAAAAGTATCGGGAAACACTATTTTTCTTACTCCGAAAGGAAAATCAATGCCTGTCCTGAAAGCGGAGGGGTATACGTGGGGGTTTGAGTATCCCTTTAAGATTGAGAATGTAAGAAATGAAGCTGTTATTTTTTTCAGGATATTTGAACCGTTAACATCTTCGGAACGTGACATAATGAGAAAAGTGTATGCGGAGATCATCTTTACAAACGAGCTAAAGATGAGTTATTACGACATTGCTATCCCTAAAGAATATCGTGATTTTTTTCTTGCTAGGGAGCAAAAGTTAGTTCAGTGGGTTGTAGAATCTTTTTCTGATATGTCAAAGGACCGGAAGGAGTTTAATATAGTGAATCCTGATACATTTGAAGGAAGCAGTTTTATGGTACATATACGCGGTTTTTATATACATGCAAGTGACTTGCTTCCGGAGAACGGGAGCAGATAGAACTCCGTAGTGAGAAAGTGCGGAACCTGATCGGTCAGATTCCGCCTTTTCTTATCCAATGGGGAAATACTATTTTGGTAATTATTTTGGTGTTGCTGGGTATTGCCTGTTGGGTGATTGTAAAATGAAGCCGGGATAATCAATTAACAATTGCAGGCTTATTAATGTCTTCTTTGAATGTTACCGGAATAGTGTATTTAACTATTTGGTATTCACGGTACTGTCTTTTGTTGTATCCTTCCGGAACATCCTCGAATTTCCAGTCGGTTGTTTCACGTGCTTGATTTTTTCCAACCGCCCAGGCCGGCATTTCACTGAGAAGGCGTATGGCTTCTTTATCCATTTCCGGGTACTCGTTTCCGCCACGTATGATTTTTATATTATCGACCATACCGAATATATTTATATCGACACTACAAGTCAGGCGTTTGCTTATTCCACTTCCTTTTAGTGATTCGGGGTAACGGATATTCTTTTGCATATATTGGAGCAACATTCCCTGACCACCGGGGAATTCGGGCATACACACAAATCTACCCTGTCCAAAGATGTATCTGTTGTTCTCCCGCCATTCTATTTCTTTTATCATATCCTCTTTTCTTTTCCTATGATATGCCCGATAAGCGTTCGGGGAAAACTTGATGGACAGTTCGTATTTATACGGAACCGGTTTCCCGTCTCTGACGGCTGGTCGGATTCTGGGAAACGACTGAATAATACGAATTGCTTCTTTGTTCAATAGGGAGTGGGCCTTTTGTAATAACTTGATATTCTTTGTTTCTCCATCTTCGGTAATTGTGAATTTGCACGTAACAGTTCCTCCGGTGTCTTCTTTCAATAGGGAAGGGGGATAGATTGTGATCTCATTGATTATAAGATTTACATCATCAGGAAATGTTGGTGGCATATCACCTTTCGGGATTGCTGTAGGACGTTTATACTCCGGCTTATCACTACTGTGGGATTGTGTTATAGCGCCTGTATTAGTGATGGATAAAATGACTAATAACAGGATAGCCGGTAGGAATGATGTTCGTTTCGTTTTCATGGCCCGGATAGTTTAGATGTCTTTTCCAAAGATAAGAAAAAGATTTGTTATAAACACTTCTGGGCCATGAATTTTCTACATCTCTATCACTTTCCCTTCTTTCCTGCTCCTCTCCGCCGCAAACGCGATCAAATGGCTTTCGAGCGACTCGTCGAGCGGGGTGCTCATCAGGCTGGCATCCTGTCGGCGGATGGCTTCGATCCAGTCGCGGATCATGCCGGCATCGCCGCCGCCGTGGCCTACGCCTTCGTAGTTGAGGGCGTCTTCGGCGTTGGCGTTGTATGTTTTCGAGACGCCGGTGGCAAAGTCGGTGTGGGTGAACGTCTCCATATCGCCGACGATGTCGCCGCGTGTCCCCATGATACGCGTACGGCGGCCGCCATAGGAAGTGAACCCCTCGATCGAGAAGTTGACCGTTACGCCGCCTTCAAATTCCATCAGCATCATATAATGGTCGGGCTGGTTGTTCTCGCAATGGTAGACACATTTGCCGTACGGGCCTGTCTTCAGGTTTTCGAGGATCACGTCACCCTGCTTGTCCGGGTCTTCCGGGAGGTCGAAGACGTACAGCCAAGTGCGGTCGCGGTAATAGATTTTCAGGGCGGAGAAGGGGCAGGACGCTTCAGCCGGACAACCGTCGGTACAACGGGCTGGAGCACCTTCGGGGGCGTTGCCGGCCTTGAAATGCGACAGGTCACCGAAGGCAACTACTTTCTTACAAGGTTTGCCGATGATCCAGTGAAGGATATCCAGGTCGTGGCTCGATTTGGCCAGTACCAGCGGCGTACTCGCTTCCGCATTGCGCCAGCTTCCGCGTACGTACGAATGGCTCATGTGTACATGTTCCACCGGCTCGAAATGCTGGATGCTGACCAGGTCGCCGATCGCTTTGCTGCTCACCATCTCTTTCAGCATCCCGAAATAAGGCGAATAACGCAGGACGTGGGTGAGGCCTACGATCTTTCCTTTTTCTTGGGCATAAGCTACCAGGCGGCGGCATTCCTCGTCGGTCTGCGCGATCGGTTTTTCGAGTAGGATGTCGTATCCCAGGTCGAGCGCCTTCATGCAAGGGGCGTAATGCAGATGGTCGGGCGTGGCGATGATGACGGCATCGGCAAACCTGGGACGGCTGAGTATCTCTTCCCAGGTGGCGACGCGATTTTCCCGGGGGACATGGTATTTGTCACCGTATATGTTGCGGCGCAGTTCCACCAACTCGGCAATACCGGTGATTTGCAGGTCGTCCGGATGTTCCAGTGAATAATCGCCGTACAATTTACCTCTTCCGCTGGCTCCCAGAACGATGGCTGTTACGGGAGTGGTCTTTTCTGTGTTCATGGTCTGAAAGATATAATAGATTAATATTTTTCAAATATAGGATAATTTCTTTATAAACCGTTCATATGGCAGTTTATCAGTCAATTTTTAATGCCTGGCAGCTAACAGTGTGATGATATGGAGTGTTACGTTCCTTTGTAACAAAAAGGTAAATGTATCTTAATTTCTTTGTTGCGGTTTTGTAATATGGCACCTCTACATTTGCAGCATAATTTAATAGATAAAAGAAATCGTTATGAAAAAGAGTTTAGTGTTATTAGTTGTTTTATTGGGTACTTCGTTCTCTATGCTGCATGCCGTGACAGTTGCCGATGGAGATAACGACAAGGCAAGCAAAGCAAATGTGGAAGCAGCTCCTGTCGAAACGTGGGAGTTCTATTCTGCCGTGCAGGAACCTACTGCTGAAGAACTGGCTAACGCAAACAATCATAAGTTCGGCAAAGAGGTCGGATGCTTGTACAATGCGTTCATGGATATGTATGTAGTCAAAGAGGAAATAGTACCGGGCGACCCGTCACGCCGTACGGTGATCCGTAAACCGGGTATCTATAATGCCGTCCGTTCGATCGAGAAACAGCTGAACAAAGATGTGAAGAGCAAGAAGCTGACGAAGGAAGAGGCGTCGGACGAATTCGCCAATGTGCTGAAGATCGCCCTGGCCGCTATCGACTCCGATACCAATACGTTTGAAGAAGCCCTCCAGGGTAACAAGAAAGACTCGTCGCGTCTGCTGGCTATCTTTGATAACGTCAAGCTGAAAAGCCTCTACTAATTTTCCCCTCTCTACTCCCCATCCCCTTATATTTTAGTGGAAACGAATGTTTTAGGGCAAGTCCGAGACCTTGCCCCGGGACTTCGTGCATGTACATCAATTAATGTTTATATATGAAAAGCAAATTTTACTTATTGATTTGTAGCTTTCTGATTTGTTCGACTCTGGCCTTTGCCCAAGCGGTGAAAGTGACCGGGACGGTAACAGACAAACTGGGCCCCGTGACAGGAGCCGCAGTAGTGGTTAAGAATTCAGTTGTCGGAACCGTAACGGATATAGATGGTAATTACGAGATCGAAGCACCGAAGAACGGTACGCTGGTCTTTTCTTTCGTAGGATATGAAACGGTGGAACGCCCGATAGGCAACCTGAAGGTTATCAATGTGGAAATGTCGGACGACGTGAAGCTGATCGACGAAGTGGTGGTGACTGCCATCGGTATCAAGCAGCAGAAAAAGAAACTGGGATACACCACCCAGCAGGTGAGTACCGAAGCGTTGGAGCAACCCGGTACGGTTAACGTGGGCAACGCCCTTTCCGGTCAGGTGGCAGGCCTGACGGTCAACAATCCTACCGGCATGTTCCAGGCACCCAGCTTCTCCCTTCGCGGCAAGACGCCGCTGATGGTGGTGGACGGTATTCCTGTCGAGTCGGATTTGTTCGATGTCTCTCCGGAGAATATCGAGAGTATCAACGTGTTGAAAGGGACGGCAGCGGCTGCCTTGTACGGTTCGCGTGGTAAAGACGGGGCGATCCTGATCTCTACGAAACTGGCTAAGGAAGAAGGGCTGGTGGTCACTGCAGGTATCTCCAGCATGGTGACAGCCGGTTTTACGGTATTTCCTGAGACACAGAACGAGTTCGGTTCCGGCTCGAACGGACAGTATGAGTTCTGGGACGGTGCCGACGGTGGTATCTCCGATGGCGATATGACCTGGGGGCCTCGCTTCGAAGGGCAGAAGATCGCCCAGTGGAACAGTCCGATCCGCGACAAGCAGACGGGAGAGGTGATCCCCTGGTGGGGAGATGTGGCCGGATCGGTTTACGACGACCGTACCCGCTACGAGCGTGTGCCGACCACCTGGGAAGCCCACGATAACCTGAAAGACTTCCTCCGTACGGGTGTCATCACCAAGGCTACTTTCTCGGTGGCGAACAAGACGAAAAAGGCGAACTACAATTTCAACGGCGACTTCTCCAAGCAACGCGGGCAGGTTCCGAATACCTCTATCTATACAGGCGGTCTGAACTTCAACAGTATGTTCAACCTGAGCAATACGGTGACGTTGTCGGCCAACCTGTCGTACAACAAGGTCTATTCGCCCAACTATCCCCGTTACGGCTACGGCCCGAAGAACCATATGTACACCATCCTGCTCTGGATGGGTAACGATGTGAACGGCAAGGATTTGTCCGAACATATGTATCGTCCCGACTCGGAAGGTACACGCCAGGCAAACTACAACTACGCCTGGTACAACAACCCCTATTTTGCAACCAACGAGTTGACCCAGAAGCATGACCGCAACACGACGAACGGGCAGGTGAAACTGAACTGGGACGTATTGTCCGGCCTGACTGTGCAGGGGCGTGCCGCCGGACGTCTGGAGAACACGTTCGAAGATATGAAAAGCCCGAAGTCGTACATGAACTACGGCGACTCCCGTAACGGTGATTACAAGACCTGGAACACCGACCAACTGAATATCAATGCCGACGTCCTCGCAACCTATACGCAGGCGGTGAGCAAAGACTTTGCTTTCACGGCCAACCTGGGAACCTCCCTCTATTACCGCCAGATACGTAAGGAAGCGCAGGCAACGGACGGTCTGATCGTTCCGAAAGTGTACAACCTGGGTAACAGCCTGAATCCGGTGAGCGCAACGAACTCGATGAACGAGAAGGCGATCGAAAGTATCTACGGCTCCGTTAATATCGACCTGTTCGAGTCGGTCTTCCTGACTTTTACCGGACGTAACGACTGGTCGTCCACCTTGTCTGCGGCAAACAATTCTTATTTCTATCCCTCCGTATCCATCAGTACGTTGGTGAATGAGTATGTGAAACTGCCCTCCTGGATGGATTACCTGAAGGTGAACGGGGCATGGGCGCAGGTGTCGAGCGACCTCGATCCGTATGCTTTGCAGGCCACCTATGCGAAAGGTATCCTCTACGGAAGTACGCCTTCGGTGACTTATCCTAATGCAGTGACCGATCCCTCGGGTTCCGGTACGGTTACCGCCCTGGTTAATCCGGATATCCTGCCGCAGAAGACCTCTTCTTTCGAAGTGGGTATGTCTACCTCATTCCTGCATAACCGGCTGGGATTGGATCTGACCTATTACCGTATGCTGGATGAGAACAGTATCATCAAGTTGCCTATATCCGAAGCATCCGGTTTCCCTTACCGTTTCGTCAACGGAAATGAATACACGACAAACGGTTTCGAGTTGATCGTTAGTGCAACTCCGGTGCAGAACAAGAACTTCACCTGGAATCTTTCCACCAACTGGAGCAGCAACATCCGCAAGCTTACGAAGATCTACGGCGGACAGGAGAAGTTCGGCGACCTGAAAGTGGGCGACCGTGCAGATGCCATGTACGCTACCGAATGGGAAAAGACTCCCGACGGGCAGCTCATCCTCGACAGCAACGGTATGCCTACCCAGAGTGCCTTCAAGACCCACGTAGGCAACCAGTCGCCCGACGTGCGTTATGGTCTTCAGAATACATTCAAGATAAAGAATTTCACGGTCAATATCGATATAGACGGGGCGATCGGCGGTACGCTGATCTCTACGACGACCCAGAAGATGTGGTGGGGCGGCAAGCATCCCAAGTCGACGATGTACCGTCAGGAAGAATACGACAACGGCGGCAAGGCGATCTATGTGCCGGAAGGGGTGAATATCGTGAGCGGCGAAGTTACCTACGATGTCAACGGGAATATCCTCTCCGATACGCGCCAGTACAAGAAGAATGAGACGGCTGTCAATATCCAGACCTGGGCGCAGAACTATCCCTACCGTGCCGTGGTACGCACCGCCGAAAGCGAATTGTTTGCCAATACATTCAACCGTTCTTACCTCAAACTGCGCCGTGTGGCTGTTTCCTACGACCTGAAGAACCTCTTCGAGATGAACAAGATCAAAGGACTCGAAGTAACCCTCTTCGGTAATAACCTGGGAGTATGGAAAAAGACCCCGTACCTCGATCCCGACTTCGGTGCAAGCGACAGCGACCTGCAAGACCCGTCGGCACGTTATATCGGTATCAGCGCATCAATCAAATTATAATCACAGATAAAACAATGAAGAAGTATCTAAAATATATCGTTGCCGGTGCCGCATTGGCGTTTACCTGCAACTCCTGCATCGACCTGGAAGAAATGAATATCGACCCGAACAACCCGACAACCACCGATCCGGCGTTATTGCTCACCGGCTTGTCGTTCACCACGTTCGAAGAGTCGAGCGCTTCGGTCTGCCATGCCACGAAAATGTTGATCCTGACTTCTGGCGAGAGCACCTACCAGGTGTACAAATGGACACGCGGCGGTTTCGATTATTATAACAACCTGCGCAACGTGGCGAAGATGAAGGAAGAAGCCGCCAAAGGCGACCAGACCGCTTATGAGGCATTGGCTCTTTTCTTCGAAGCCCATTATTACTACATGCTCACGATGCAGTTCGGCGACGTGCCTTGCAGCGAAGCCATGCAGGCGGAAACAAACGGCTTGTACCAGCCTAAATACGACTCGCAGGAGACGGTACTTGCCACGGTGCTTGCCAAACTGGAAGAAGCGAACACCTTGCTGACCGACAATAACAGTATTATAAGTGGAGACATCATCTACAGCGGCGATCTGATGAAATGGCGCCGCCTGGTCAACGCCTACCGCCTGCGTGTCCTGATGTCGTTGTCGAACAAGCAAACCGTAGGCAGCCTGGACGTGAAATCGACCTTTGCCCGTATCTCGCAGAACGAACCGCTGATGACAAGCGATGCCGACAACGGTCAACTGGTCTTCCTCGATCAGCAGGACGACCGTTACCCTTACTTCAACGACAGCGACTTCGGTTCGGGACGTTATATGGACTCTACCTATGTGGCTGCTCTGGCTACCCGCAAAGACCCGCGCCTGTTTGCTTTCTGTACCCAGACCCCGGCTGCGGAAAAGGCCGGCCTGGCTATCGACGATTTCTCTTCCTACGATGGGGGAGACCCTGCCATTGCCTACAGCCTGGTGAACGACAAGGTGACGCTGGGCGGTTGTTCCAAGCCGGCCACCCGCTATTACCAGCATGCGACAAACGAACCGATGATCCTGCTGGGCTATACGGAGCAGCAACTGATCCTGGCGGAAGCCGTCGTGCGTGGTTGGATAACGGGTGACGACCGGGCTCTTTACGAGTCTGCCGTCAAGGCTTCTTTCCGCTTTTATGAAAAGTATGCACCCACTGTGGCCGGTTACCTGGATGAAGAGGCGGCCGCGGCTTACCTGCAAGGCGAGAAGGTGGCTTACAGCTCTTCGCTGACAAAGGATCAGAAGATAGAACGTATCATCCTGCAGAAATACATACCGACCTTCCTGCAAGGCAGTATGTGGATGCCGTATTACGACCAGTTGCGTACGGGTTATCCCGAATTCCGCAGGGCTGCGGGCGTAAACCTGCCTTACCGCTGGATGTATCCGCAGAACGAATATAATAACAATGCCGCCAACGTAGAGGCCGCCCTGCAATCGCAGTTCGGGGGCAACGACCGGACATCCGACAAACCGTGGTGGATTAAATAAGTTATAGTGAAATGAATAGAAAAGAATTTTTACGGACATCGGGGCTTTTGCTCCCGGTGTCTTTTCTGGGAATATCCGGTACGAAAGCAGCCGAAAAGGAAACGGCAAGCGTAACAGGTGCGACAGGCGCTTCTTATCTGGATAGCCCGTTGTATAAGGCACATGCCGGCAAACTGAAGTTCCGTGCGGACGGTACGTTCAAGATCGTACAGTTTACCGACATCCACTGGGTGCCCGGCAATCCGGCTTCAGAAGAAGCAGCTGAACGCATGAACGAAGTGCTGGATGCCGAAAAGCCCGACTTCGTGATCTATACCGGCGATATCGTATTTGCCAAACCGGCAGCAGAGGGTTTCCGGAAAGCTTTCGAGCCTGTCATCTCCCGCAATATCCCGTTTGCCGCTACGCTGGGTAACCATGACGACGAGCACGATATGACCCGCCGCGAGATCTATACCTTTATCAGTGAAATGCCGGGAAACCTGACCGGAACGGTGGAAGGTATAACCGGAGTAACAAACTTTATCCTTCCCGTCAACAGCTCGGACGGTTCAAAAGAAGCCTTTCTTCTCTATGGCTTCGACAGTCTGGCCTATTCTGTAAAGGAGGAGACGAAAGGTTACGACTGGATCAAACCCGATCAAATCGACTGGTACAGGAAGAGCAGTGCCGCCCTGACCGCAAAGAACGGGGGAAAACCGCTTCCTGCACTGGCCTTTTTCCATATCCCGGTGCCCGAATATAACCAGGCTGCTTCCGACGAAAATACGTTGCTGATCGGCATCCGTAAAGAGAAAGCCTGTGCTCCCTTTGTCAATTCCGGACTGTTCACGGCAATGCTGGAAGCAGGCGATGTAATGGGCACGTTCGTCGGCCACGATCACGTAAACGATTATGTGGCCAAATGGAAAGGCCTCTTACTGGGCTACGGACGTTTTACCGGAGGCAAGACCGTCTACCATGATGTGCCCGGAGGAAACGGCGCCCGTGTATTCGAACTGACGGAAGGCAAACGCTCTTTCAAGTCATGGATACGCCTGAAAGATAACAAGGTCATTTCATCCATCCATTATCCGGCAGACTTTGTGAAGGGTGGGGATACGAATCCGTTCGGCTAGGCATGTAGGAATAGTTTCACTAGGGAGAAACAACTGTTTCATGCCGATGGAACAACTGTTTCACCCTAATGAAACAACTGTTTCAAGCAAGGGAAACAATGAAACTATTCCTGACTGGTCTTTGCTGTCAGCTGAAGCCAAAGGAACAATGCTCCCGGAACCATAATAATCGCAGCCGATGCCAGCAATGCGACCTGCAACGAGTACATATCGTTCAGCCAACCGATAAACGGTGCGATGGCTGCAAACATCAACCGGATGATAAAGTTACGGATGGAGAGGACGGTAGCCCGCATCTCCGAAAACGTCATCTGGTTGATATATCCTTTTAATATAGGGGTGGCAAACCCTCTGATCACATAGAATACCATCAGGATCGCCAGTCCGAAATAGGTCAGGTTGAAAGCCAGGGCGATATAACCGCCTGCCACGAAAGTAAGGATCAGTATCCCCATCTTCTTAGGCCCGAAGTAACTGTCTACCCGGTCTGAATAAAGGGCGGCAATACCTACCGTCAGGTTCAGCACTGTCCAGATCACACCGAACCACGAGGTCGGCGTTTTCATATACATCAGGTAAGGTTGCACGAACCAGGCCATTGTCAGCGTAGCAGCCCCGATAATCCCCGAAAACATAATGTTATAGCATAACCGCCGGTTGGTGACAAGGGAATATTTGATGATCCGCACGATCTCATTCATAGGGCTTTGTATCTTGCTTTTTATCTTCAATTCCTGCAAGGCAAAGGCCGCTGGAATACCGCTGAAAGCAATGAGTGCCTGTGCATAGAACGGGTAACGCAGCGAATAAGCTGCCAGCAATCCACCGAAGATACCGGCAATGGCCTCCGCAAAATTCCCGATCATCGTGATCCGCCCCTCATACCGCAGGTAAAGGTTTTCCTTTTTGTATTGCACGGTCGTATCATACAACAAAGCAGAGTCCGCCCCATTCACCAGCGTCTGCCCAGTCCCCAGCAGGATTTCCGCTATAACGAATGCTGCAAAAGTGGAAGTAAACGAATAGCAGAGATATCCGAAGAAGAAAAGAATACACCCCAGTATCAGGCATTTGCGCCGTCCCCACACATCCGCCAGATAACCCGAAGGTATCTCCAGCGCCACGGCAGCGATCGAATAAACGCTCTTCAATATAAATACATCCTGCAATCCCAGCCCGTGATCTTCATAGAAAAGCACGATGATAGGCATCACGAGGGTAAACCATTTGGATAGTTTAATAATGTATAGTGCAAGTATGTTTCGTTTCATTTGGCTGTTTCTTTTCTTATCGCACCGCAAAGATACAATGTTTTGATTTACCCTTATTATTTATTGCCAGTTAGTAAAAAAGTTCTTACTTTGCGACAGATTTAGACTACTAACATTTAAAAGATAACAAACTGATACCATGATTTGGAATGAGACTATTGAATGTATGGACCGCGAAGAAATGCGGAAATTACAGAGTATCCGGTTGAAACGGGTTGTAGAACACGTTTATCATAATACCCCCTTTTATCGTAAGAAAATGCAGGAAATGGGTATTACCCCGGATGATATTCAATCTATTGAAGATATATCCAAGTTGCCGTTTACGGTAAAACAGGATTTAAGAGATAATTACCCGTTCGGGCTGATGGCTGTGCCGATGTCCGAGATCGTTCGTTTACATGCCTCTTCTGGTACGACCGGGAAACCGATCGTGGTGGGATATACCCGTAAAGACCTGTCTATCTGGTCGGAAGTGGTGGCACGATGCCTGACGGCTTATGGTATTACGAAAGACGACTCCGTGCAGGTGTCTTACGGCTACGGTTTGTTTACCGGTGGCCTGGGTGCGCATGGGGGAGTGGAGAATATAGGCGGTACCGTGATCCCGATGAGTAGCGGTAACACGCAGAAACAGATCCAGTTGATGCACGACTTCGGGGCAAAGGGCTTGGCTTGTACGCCTTCGTATGCCTTGTACCTGGCCGAAACGATCCACAGTTCGGGTATTCCCCTGGAAGAATTCCAACTGAGGGTAGGAGCCTTCGGAGCGGAACCTTGGACGGAAAACATGCGTAAGGAACTGGAGCAAAAGCTAAACATCAAGGCATACGATATCTACGGCCTGACAGAAATATGCGGCCCCGGTGTCGGTGGCGAATGCCAGTGCCAGAACGGTACGCACCTTTGGGAAGACCATTTCTTCCCCGAGATCGTCGATCCGGTAACCTTGCAACCGGTTGAGCCGGGCGAACAGGGCGAGTTGGTATTCACTACCCTGACCAAGGAAGGTATGCCGATGATCCGTTACCGTACGCGCGACCTGACGCACCTGATCTATGAAAAGTGCGAATGCGGCCGTACCGCTGTCCGTATGGGACGTATCCTCGGCCGTAGCGACGATATGATGATCATCCGTGGTGTCAACGTATTCCCGTCGCAGGTGGAATCTGTCTTGCTGGAAATGCCGGAATTCGAACCGCATTACCTGATCGTGGTAGACCGTGTGAACAACACCGATACCTTCCAGATCCAGGTGGAAGTACGTCCGGACTATTATTCGGACGAAATGAACAAGATGATCGCGCTGAAGAAGAAGATCGCCGCCCGCATGCAGAGCGTGATCGGTATTCAGCCTGATATAAAGATTGTGGAACCGCGCAGCCTCGAACGCAGTCAGGGCAAGGCTAAGCACGTGATCGACAATCGTAAGTTAGTTTAAACCTAAAAAAATAAAGTGCTATGTTAATTAAACAGTTATCTATCTTTCTTGAAAACAAGAAAGGCCGTTTTACGGAAGTGGCAAAGATTTTGGGTGAGGCAGGAGTGAACATGTCGGCCTTTACGGTGGCAGAGAATTCCGATTTCGGTATCCTGCGTCTGATCGTATCAGATACGGAAAAAGCTATTCAGGTACTTCGCGAAAAATTATATGCAGTGAGTGTGGCGGATGTCGTATGCCTGCATTGCCCCAACCAGCCGGGCGCATTGGCTAAGGCAATGGAGATCATCACTTCAGCCGGTATATTTGTTGAATATATGTATGCATTCTCGCAGGGAGAGGCGGCTAATGTAATTATCCGTCCCGACAATGTGGAGAAGTGCGCGGAGGTTCTGAAAGCCAACAAACTGGAGCTTATTGCTGCCAGCGATTTATATAAGTTGTAAATATTAACGTTATGCGCTTCGTTATTTTGCAATAAAAAATGTAACTTTGCGCGCTAAAAGTATGTGAATGAAAAAGGTTGTATTTTTATTGATGATGATTACGGTCTTGTTATCCTCTTGCGGGGAATATAACAAGATATTGAAAAGTACGGACTATGAGTTGAAGTATTCGTATGCAAAGAAGTATTTCAATGCAAAGCAATACAACAAGTCCGCTACCCTGCTGGATGAACTGGTTACAATCTTTAAAGGAACTGCTTATGCCGAAGAATCCCTGTACCTGCTGGCCCAGAGCTATTACGGACAGAAAGATTATCAGACGGCTTCGCAATACTTTAATACGTATTATACCACCTATCCGAAAGGCGAGTACACGGAGTTGTCACGCTATTATTCGGGATATGGTTTGTATCTGGACTCTCCCGATCCGCGGTTAGACCAGACACAGACGTATGAAGCGATCAACCAGCTACAGCTCTACCTGGAGTATTATCCGCAGAGTGAACGGGCTGCCGAAGCACAGAAGATCATGTTCGAATTGCAGGAAAAGCTGGCCTACAAGGAATTATTGGCAGTCAGACTGTACTTTAACCTGGGTAATTATATGCGCGATAACAACTTTTTATCTGCTGTAATTACTGCTGAGAATGCATTGAAGAACTATCCTTACTCTAAATACAGAGAAGAATTCATGTTCTATATATTGCGTGCGAAGTACGAACAGGCTGTGTTAAGTGTGGAAGAAAAGTTGCAGGGTCGTTATCGTGAGGTGGTAGACGAATACTACACCTACATGAACGAATATCCGGAAGGCAAATACGTAAAACAGGCACAGAAGTTTTACGATTATGCCAGCAAAAGAATTACAGATGTGTATTAACGATATTATTTAATCAATAAAGTAAAATGGATTACAGAAAGTCTAACGCCCCTTCGAATACGGTTACCCGTGACATGATGAAGTTATCGTCCGACACGGGAAATGTGTATGAAACAGTAATGATCATTGGTAAACGGGCTAACCAGATTGGTGTTGAAATGAAGCAAGACCTGGAAAAGAAACTTCAGGAGTTCGCTTCTTATAACGATAACCTGGAAGAAGTTTTCGAAAACAGAGAGCAGATCGAGATCTCCCGTTATTATGAAAAACTTCCGAAGCCGACATTGATCGCTGCTCAGGAGTATGAAGAAGGTAAGGTTTATTATAAGAACCCTGCTAAGGAAAAGAATAATTTCTAAGAAGAAATATTGTTTAAAACATGAAAAGGCTGACCCTGATAGAGTCGGCCTTTCCATTTAAAACGAACTAATAACCATGTTACAAAGAATACAGACAGTTTACTTACTTATCATCGTGGCCTTGATGGTCGCTACGTTATTTTTACCGTTGGCCATGTTTCAGGCCGGCGACCAGTTTTACTCTTTCGATGCGACAGGCATCAGCACCATCGCTGCAACGCCCGAGCTGGTCTATCCGACCTGGGGACTTTTTGCCCTGACGGCTGTGATCTCTATCCTGGCATTGGTTACCATCTTCCTGTTCAAGAAACGTATGTTGCAGATCCGCCTTTGTATCTTTAACGGGATACTGATGCTGGGTTTCTACGGCCTTTTTGCTTTCTTCGTATGGGTATTGAAAGACCAGTTGAACGATGCCGCACTGAGTGTGAAGATCGCCCTCTCTTTCCCGCTGATCAGCCTGATCCTGGATTATCTAGCCATCCGTAATATCGGAGCCGACGAAGCATTGGTACGTTCGCTGGATCGTTTGAGATAAGATAAGAGATATTGTCCGTAGCGGACAGAAAAAGTTATATATAAGCGCAGTCATGTAGTAAATACATGGTTGCGTTTTTTTATTTGTTAACCTAGTCCGGATTTAACCGTGAACACTCCTAATATATCCTGTACTTATCTCTAGCACTTGTTGTTCAGTCGATTTAATAAATAACGAAAATACTTTAGACGATTTCAAACATTTAATGCCCCTCGTATTACTTCTTTTGCTGTGTGAAATAAACAAAAAATTGCCTATGATTTAAAAACGAAAACAAGCATTGATCAAAAGGGAAAACCACCCTTTAAACTAAAAGAGAGAAAAGTTACCTAGAAGAAAAAAACTTAAAGAAAAAATGACATTAAACATGAAGAGAGAGAATTTCCGGGGAATGAAAAACTGGAATGTGGCCTTCGCCCTTCTTTTTTTATTCTCTGCCGCTCCATCGAAAGCGGATACAGGAAAAGGTTCGATTGCCTTAAATCCTACTATTAAAGAAAGTGCCGGTATACCGGTCAGCCAGCAAAATGAACGTATCATCAAAGGTGTTGTAAAAGATGTTACAGGTGAAACGGTGATTGGAGCCAACGTTTCTGTTGTTGGTTCAACTAATGGTACAGTAACCGATATAGACGGCAACTTCTCATTGAAAGTACCGGCAGGGGCTACCCTGAAAATATCCTTTATCGGTTATAAAGATGTAAACGTAAAAGTCACCAACCAACAATCGCTGAATATCGTTCTGGAAGACGATTCACAAGCATTGGACGAAGTGGTAGTCGTTGGTTTCGGTTCACAGAAGAAAGTGAATGTAACGGGAGCCGTAAGTATGGTAAAGGCTGAAGCACTAGCTGATCGTCCGGTTGCTAATGTGAGCCAGGCTTTGCAAGGTGTGGTTCCAGGTTTGAACTTCTCTGTGCCTAGAGGTGGTGGGGAATTGGATAACGAAATGACATTTAATATTCGTGGTTCAGGTTCTATTGGTGATGGTTCCAAATCTGCTCCATTGGTGTTGATCGATGGTATGGAAGGTGATATGAATACAATCAATCCACAGGATATTGAAAGTATTTCGGTATTAAAGGATGCTGCTGCATCTTCTATTTATGGTTCTCGTGCTCCGTTCGGTGTGATTTTGATTACAACAAAATCAGGTAAGAGCGGTAAAGTAACGATCAACTACAATAATAATATCCGTTTCTCTGATCCTTTGAAGGTTCCTGAAATGATGAACTCTTATGATTTTGCACGTTATTTTAATACAGCCGGTATTAATGGTGGACAGGGCTTGAAGTTCGGTCAGGAAGTAATGGATCGTATCATTGCTTACCAAAAGGGAGAGATTACTGCGGGTACTGTTGCTAACGATTCGGGAAACTGGCAGGAATACACTGGAGCGAATGCGAATACAGACTGGTTCCAAGAACATTATCGTCATTGGACTCCTTCCCATGAACATAATATAAGTGTGAGTGGTGGTTCTGAAAAAGTAAACTATATGGTTTCCGGTAACTATATGGATCAAAAGGGTATGTTGAAGCATTCCGATGATAGCTATAAACGTTTTTCATTAAACGCAAAGTTAGGTGCGGAAGTAACAAAATATATCCGGATGAATTATACTTCCCGCTGGGTACGTAATGATTATGACAAATCATATTACCAGAATGGTTTGTTCTTCCATAACCTGGCTCGACGCTGGCCGACAAACCCTGTTTATGATCCGAACGGACATTATATGGTAGGTAGTGAAATTATCCAGTTGGAAGAAGGTGGACGTGATAATAAATCCACTGATTATCTGACACAACAGTTACAGTTAGTTATCGAGCCTGTCAAAAATTGGACAATAACAGCTGAAGGGAATATCCGTACGGAAAATATGGGACGTCGTTATAGTATATTACCTGTCTTTAATTATAATGAGGCTAATGAACCGATAGCTATGAAGTACGATGAAAGTCATGGACCTGGAGTGACTGAGCATCAGGCTGAAAAGAGCAGACGTAATTACTATACAATGAACTTCTTTACTGATTATTTCTATCAGACAGAAAGCGGACATTATATAAAGGGTATGCTTGGTTTTAATGCTGAATTGAATAAATTCGATAAAGTATGGGGATCACGTAATAACTTGATTTCACCAACAGTTCCCTCATTGAGCACTGCTACGGATAACATGAAAAACGGCGATGAGCTGAATGAATGGGCTACAGCGGGTTTCTTTGGTCGTGTCAACTATAACTATAAAGAGCGTTATATGGCTGAAGTAAATGTGCGTTATGACGGTACTTCCCGCTTTATCGGAGATCAGCGTTGGGGCTTCTTTCCCTCATTCTCTGCAGGTTGGAATATTGCCCGCGAAGAATTCTGGAGTGATTTGGAACAATATGTGAGTACATTGAAATTAAGAGGATCATGGGGTGAACTGGGAAATCAGAATACGACCAACCTCTATCCGTTCTATCCTTCTATGGATATTAAAGTAGGTAACGGTGATTGGCTGGTTAATGGAGGTCAACCTACAACTGCTGTAATGCCTGGTTTGGTTAGTAGTCTGATGACATGGGAAACTATCCGTTCATGGAATATAGGTCTTGATTTTGGTGCTTTGAATAACCGATTGACAGGTTCTTTCGATTACTTTAAACGTCAGACGTTGGATATGGTAGGACCTGCTCCCGAACTTCCAGTTACACTAGGTACAGCTGTTCCTAAAATAAATAATGCGGATATGGAGTCTTACGGGTTTGAACTGGAATTATCTTGGCGCGACCGTATCGGTAAAGTCAGCTATGGTGTAAAGGCCGTTCTTTCTGATGCGCAACAGAAAATTACACGTTATCCTAATGAAACCATGAAGTATAGCAATTGGTATGCAGGTAAGATGGATGGTGAAATCTGGGGATATACGACTGTCGGTATCGCAAAGAGCCAGGAAGAGATGGATGCTCATCTGGCAAAAGCAGATCAAAGTGCTATCAGTAAGAACTGGGGTGCCGGTGATATTATGTATGCCGACCTAAACGGTGATGGTAAAGTTGACGGAGGAGCCGGACTGGTCGGAGACTCTGGGGATAAGAGAGTTATAGGTAATTCAACGCCACGATATAACTATGGTATTACATTGGATGCATCATGGAATGGTTTTGATATCAGTGCCTTCTTCCAAGGAATAGGTAAACGTGATGTAGAGGTGGGTGGTCCTTACTTCTGGGGTGCTCTTGGTGATATGTGGCAATCTGCAGGATTTGTTGATCATTTGGATTATTTCCGTCCAGAAGGGGATGAAATGGGAGCTAATCTGGATGCCTATTATCCACGGCCTATCTTTAATAATGATACAGGTAAACGTAATCAGCAGACACAAACGAAATATTTGCAGAACGGTTCTTATCTGCGCCTGAAAAACTTACAGGTTGGTTATACGTTCCCGAAAGCATGGATGAGTAAGGTTGGCATACAATCATTACGTTTGTATGTTTCCGGTGATAACTTATTCACTATTACTAAAATGGCTGGAATGTTTGATCCAGAAACTGTTTCTGGTCGTGTATGGTGGGATACTTCGAATTCAGAACCGGATTCTGTTGATCAGAATGGTAAGGTATATCCATTGTCAAAAGTAATTTCTTTTGGTCTTAATGTTAATTTCTAATTTGAATAATCACATGAAACAGAAAACTAAAAATATATTATTATTATCATGTATGCTGACAAGCACATTGATGCTGGGAAGCTGTAATGATTTTCTGGATAGGGAACCGCTGGACAAGGTAACAGCTAATTCTTATTTCAACTCTGAAGCCGACTTGGCGGCATTTACGATTAAGCAATATAATTTATTCCCGAATGATCGTGATCAGTGGAATATGGGACCGGACGCATTGCGCGATAATGATACTGACAATCAGGCTACTTCTGGTGGAAGTAATAAAAGATGGGAACCCGGACAATGGCGTGCACTGGAGAACGAGGAGAAATCAGACCTTGATCAACAGGAATGGCGTTTTACCCGTATCCGTGCTTTTAATTTCTTTTTTCAGGAAGTTGAGGCTAAGTTGGAAGCTGGACAGCTTGCCGGAACAGAATCGAATATCAATCATTATATCGGTGAAGCGCATTTCCTTCGTGCTTACGAATATTTTTCTTTATTGAAAAAGTTCGGAGACTTCCCGATTATAGAAGATGTGCTGGTTGATGAGAAAGAACAACTGGTCTTGGCTAGCCAGCGTAAACCACGTAATTTGGTTGCCCGTTATATCCTCTCGGAACTGGATAAGGCACTTGAACTGTTGCAGGAAAATCCGAATGGTGGAAAGAATCGTATTACCCGTGATGTGGCTCTATTGTTTAAATCACGTGTAGCTTTGTATGAAGCCACTTTCGAAACTTATCATCGTGGTACTCCGCGTGTTCCGGGTGAACCTGGTTGGCCGGGAGCTAATATGGATTATAACAGTGGCTTTTCTATTGATTTGGATCAGGAGATCGCTTTCTTCACGGATCAGGCAATGAGTGCAGCGAAAGAAATAGCAGATAAGATCAAGCTAACAGACAATTCCGGTCAGATTGATCCTGATTTTGGACAAAGTGCCGGATGGAACCCTTATTTTGAAATGTTTGGTGATGTGGATATGAATAAGTATGCTGAAGTATTGATGTGGCGTGATTTCGATGCCAGTATCAATATTGCAAATGCAAATGCTGTTTATATTTTTAATGGTAATAATACAGGATTGACTCGTGGTTATGTAGAAAATTTCCTGATGAAAAATGGATTGCCTATCTACGCTAATGGATCGGGTTATTCAGGAAAAGACCAGAAGGTCGACTATGTAAAAGAAGGTCGCGATGAACGTCTACAGCTTTTCATGGTTTCAGAAAGTACCCGTCGTAATGTATTTCTGGATAACGATTCGGCTACGGCATACTTCGGTACTCCAAATGTAATTGACTTGAACGAAGTACGTAAAGTTACTGGGTATCATATGCGTAAAGGGTTAAACTATATGTATGATTTCCGTACGCTGGGCAGTGGTATTTCTCAGGAAGGTGGGCATGTTCTCTTCCGTGCAGTTGAAGCATATTTGAATTACATGGAGGCTTCTTGTTTGAAAAATGGTGGTAATTCTATTGACGGTACTGCCCGTGAATATTGGAAGGCAATACGCAATAGAGCCGGCGTGAGTGATGATATCGATAAAACTATTGCAGCAACGGATTTATCAAAAGAAAACGACTGGGCTGTTTATTCCGGAGGTTCTCAGGTGTCTTCGATAATGTATAATATTCGTCGTGAACGTCGTTCTGAGTTTGTTGCCGAAGGTTTTCGTATGGATGACCTGATTCGCTGGAGAGCTTTGGATCAAGTGAAGGACTATGTTATCGAGGGATGTAATTTCTGGGATGAAATGTATAAAGATAAACTCTTTATCGATGAAGCAACCGGACAGTCTAAGTTGATCCCTGCCGGGACACCCGACAAGACTGCCAACGTTTCCAGCAAGGAAAAAAGTGGTAAATATATTCGTCCTTATCAGGTTATTGAAAATAACAATGGTTTGTACAACGGATATACTTGGATGAAGGCAAACTATTTACAGCCGATCGCAATCAATCACATGCGCATGTCTGCAACGAATGCTTCGGATGTAACGACTTCGCCGATCTATCAGAATCCATATTGGCCGATCGAGCCGAATCAGTCGCAGTTGGAATGATTTCATAGGTATTAGCATACATAATTGATGTGGGAAGGTCTCCTCCTCTGTGAAGAGGGGGAACCTTTTTTTTAATATCTGTAGGATCTATGATTTTGTTAATAATACAACGATCACTATCATTTATCAATAAGGAAACGGAGTAAATTGATTTTTAACCTTTGCTGATGACCTACACTCCGAGATTTGAAGAAGTCAGCGCCATGTGATGAAGGACTTATATAAAGAAGAGCCGGAAGTAACATTTACTCCCGGCTCTTCCGGTATCTGTCGGAATATAGTATTATTCCACAGGCTGAATAACAAACTCAAACGTTGTCTTTTCTACCGGAACCAGATATTGCGGCAATACACCCGGGCCGCAGGTGGCTGTACCTACGCCTGCCTGCTCGGCGTCCAGATGGACGGTGACTGTACCGCTTCTTCGCAGTTGGTTTATATGTGTGGAGGCGTCTATATTGCTGTCGCTGAACGGAACCAGGCTGAACTGCCACGGACGGGCGGCGGTGACATGCAAGCCGCTACCCGATTCATTCGTGATCGTTGCCCAACGCATATCCGTACGGTTTCCGGTGGATTGCGGTTTCACGTAGTAGTGGAACATCCGTTCGGCATCCGTATGGTCGATGGCGATACGGCCGCTCTGGATACGGTCGACATACGTTTCGCCGGTACGTCCCAGATAAGAAACCTGTGCATATTCAGCAGGCATTTCAAACGTCAGGCCGATACGCGCCAACGATTTGACGACGGACGTGTCGGGTGTGAAGGTTGTTGCTATCACTACTGTACCGTTAGGATTGAGTTTATAGTCCTGCGTGGCTGTCCCTACTGTTTCGCCTTTGTCATTCAGTAGTGCTACCGTTGCCTGTACACTGTTTTTGCCTGTCCGGAAAGTTTTTGCCTGCTGAGTTAGTTTGTCCAGGCCGGCGGCTTTCCAGAGACGGGCACCGTTACGGTCGCGGTTGTCGTTGTCGGTGATCGGACGGTAAAGGCTGACGGTGACAGGGGTCGAAAGTAATTCCTTGCCGTCGAATTGGTAGGATGTCATGGCTCCTGTCTCCGGTGAGAAGGAAATGCTTACGCGATCGTTGCCGAATGTGTTGCCGGATTGTTTCAGGGTAGAGGCTTTCAACGACGGCTGTTTCGGCCGGTAGTTTTTGTTGGCTGTCAGCACGAATTGGTCGTATGCCACTTCATGGGTGACGGGAATGAAAGGGCGAGCCTGTTTAGGTGTCCAGCTCAGGTTGAGGAATACCTCTTTGCAATCCTTCGGTAAGGACGTTTTGCCGAGTGTCAGCGTCGTTGTTTCGTGGGGGAGACAGTCGACGGATTCCGTTCCCTGACGGATGATGCGGCCGTCGTCGGCCAGCAGTTGCCAGTTTAGTGTGTATTCGTTGAGGTTGCTGAAATCGTACCAGTTTTTGATGGAAAGCGTCAGCGTACGTTCGTCCGTCAGCTTTGTTTTGATGTATTGGTATACCTTCTTCACTTCGTTCAGATGCGGGTGAGGGATGCGGTCGGCACCGATCAGGCCATTACAGCAGAAGTTGTCGAAGCTGGGGATGCCTTTGGGGCCGTAATCGCCGCCGTACGACCAGAACCAGTTGCCGTCTTTGTCGATCTCGCGGAACGACTGGTCTACCCAGTCCCAGACGCAACCGCCCTGTGCCATCGGTTCGTTCTCGAATACATCCCAGTATTCTTTCAGTCCGCCGACGCTGTTACCCATTGCATGGACATATTCGCAGAGGATGAAAGGACGGTAAATTTGCGGTTCCTTCTGGTTCAGGTATTCTTTGATAACATCTACGCTGCGGTACATGCGGCAGTAGATGTCGGTGTTGTAGTTCTGTTCGGCACGCTCGTACTGAACGGGGCGTGTTTTCTCGACCGACTTCAGCCAGTCGTAGGTACGTTCGAAATTGATACCGTTACCCGCTTCGTTGCCCAGCGACCAGATTACGATGCAAGGATGATTCTTGGAACGTTCGTACATCCGGTGGGTGCGATCCATATGGGCAGGCAGCCAGGTCGAGTCTTTCGCCAGCGACTCGGGGCCGTAACCCATGCCGTGCGATTCGATGTTGGCTTCGTCGATCATATAAAGGCCGTATTCGTCGCAAAGCTCGTACCATAGCGGGTCGGTGGGGTAGTGGGAGTTGCGTACGGTGTTGATGTTATGCTGCTTCATCAGTTCGATATCTTTCAACATGAGTTCGCGGCTGACGGTACGACCCAGTTGGGAGTGTTCGTGGCGGTTGGTACCTTTCACCAGTGTAGGTACGCCGTTCACGCAGAAACGGCCGTCTTTGATCTCCGAGGTTCGGAAGCCTACCCGATTCCCGGTAATTTCCGTTTCTTTCCCGTTCCCGTCTTTCAAGGTGAGGAGAAGGGTGTATAGGTTCGGATGTTCTGCACTCCAGGCTTTTACGCCGGGGATAGTTACCTCTTTAAATGCGATCCGGTTGTTGTCTCCTGCGGGGACTTTCATTTCTTCTTTCAGGACGATCGCGCCATCGGCATCTTTCAGCTGGTAGGCGATACGGG
The DNA here is from genome assembly GCF_000969845.1 of Parabacteroides sp. HGS0025. Lineage (NCBI taxonomy): Bacteria > Pseudomonadati > Bacteroidota > Bacteroidia > Bacteroidales > Tannerellaceae > Parabacteroides > Parabacteroides sp. HGS0025. The sequence continues at coordinate 3,414,237 of NZ_KQ033902.1, read as the reverse complement.
CATCCGGGTCGGACGAGCCGGCAATTTGTACATCGAGGTTGAAAATACCGTCTTTGTAGGTATTCTTATCGAGTGTCGAAAGCACTTTGTAGTCGGCGATATACTGTTTAGGAGTACTGTACAGGTAGACGCTGCGTTCGATACCGCTCAGGCGCCACATATCCTGGCATTCGAGGTAGGAGCCGGAACTCCAGCGGTAGACCTCCAGCGCAACGGTATTTTCACCCGGTTGCAGCTTGTCGGTAATGTCCCATTCGGCCGGAGTTTTGGAACCCTGGTTGTAACCGATCTTTTCACCGTTCACCCATATATAATAGAAGGAGATAACGCCTTCGCAGCAGATTACTACGCGGCGGCCGTCCCACTCGGCCGGAACGGTGAAGGTGCGGCGGTAGGAACCGACTTCGTTCTCGGCATAAGGCACGAGCGGGGGATTCTTCTTGAAGTTGAACATCGGGTCGTCGAACTCATACGTTTCGTTTACGTAGATAGCGGTTCCGTATCCCTGCCGTTCCCAATTGCCGGGGACGTTGATGTCGGCCCATCCTCCGGTATAGAAGGAAGGTTTGTAGAAGTCTTTCGGACGGTTGTCCGGGTTCTTTGTCCAGTGGAATTTCCATTTTCCGTTGAGGCTCCGGTACCAGGGCGACGATTCATGATCGCGTTTGGCAAGAGCTTTCTCGTTCTCAAAAGGCCAGACGTAAGCGTGAGGTTCCAGTTTGTTCTGTCCGATTGCGTACTGGCTTTGCCATTCGGGCTGGTTGTTGTCTGTTGCGCCTGAAGCTGCCTGGGTTGTTCCCAGGCAGATCAGAGCAAAAATAGATAACAGAGTTTTCTTCATGTATTTATAGAATTAATATGTTTCATTATTTCACTATTATTTCATCAATATAGACCCAGGTGCCCTGTCCGGGACGGGTATGGTCTTCAGGACATTTACCGGGGTTTTTCAGGTCTACTTTCAGGTAACGACCGGAAGTCTTCAGGTTGTCAAAGAGCTGGTCTTCGATGCGGATGCCTTCGCGGAATATCTGTTCCGGTGTGAAGCTGCGTTCTGCTACCGGCGTGAATGTCTTGTTATCGTTGGAGACAGACACCGTTATTTTTGCCGGGATATGCGCTCCCATTCCGTAGTTGGTGATGCAGCCGAGTGCTATCTGTTGTATGTCCGTTTCTTTTCCCAGGTCTATCGTGAAGCCGGCATCCGTATCGTGCCAGCCGCACCATTCGAAATCAGACTGTTTGTCGCTGCCGCGGAGTCCGTTTGTCAGGCGGTAGGTTTGTCCGTTGCTGTCCGTTACCGGGCGTGCGGTCGCTTTGTTCCAATGCAGCGGTAAGGTCAGTGTTTGGCCTTTCTGTTCGCCGTTGGCAAAGGTGGCGGCTTTGATCGTCAGGTCGTTTGTGATAACCAGTGAATCCTGGTAGAGGGCAGAGGTGGCCTGCGGTTCGCTGCTGTCTGTCGTGTAGCGTACTTCCATATCCGGACGGATACAAGTGAGGGCTACTTTCAGGGTGTCGTTGTCTCCCGTCACCAGGTGGTCGAGGTTGAACATCGAACGGGCATAATTCACTCCCATATAGTCGTAATGGCAAGTCAGTTTATCCAACCGTTTGAGGAAGCCGGGCCAGTCTTTGGCGTCTTTTCCCGACCAGGCGATTTCTGCCAGGGCAGCCAGGCGGGGGAAGAGAAGGTATTCGACATCGTCGGCCGAGGTACAGAATTCAGTCCACATACAACCCTGTACGCCCATCAGGTTTTCAGCCACCTTCGGATCCCAGTCCGGTTGTACCGGCTCGTATTTATAAACGTTTTCCAACGTGTTGTTGCCGAAATAAGTACGCGGTTCGAACCATTGCGGGCCCTGGTAACGGATCAGGTAGAGTACGCGGGCCGGTGTCATGATGAAACGGTGTCCCAGTTGTCCGGCCTTGTATCCGGCCGTACCGAGTCCCTGCCAGCCGAGGATGATCGCGTCGTCGGGTATTTTGCTGTTGGTCAGTTCGTCCCAACCGATTACCTGCCTGCCTTTACTTTTCACATAGTCAGCCATGCGATTCATAAAATACCCCTGTAACTCTTCGATGTCCGTAAAACCTTCCGCTTTCATACGGGCCTGGCAAAGCGGGCATATTTTCCAGTATCTCTTGGATGCTTCATCGCCCCCCAGATTGATGTATTGCGAGGGGAAGAGAGCCATCACTTCGTCGAGTACATCCTGAAGGAAAGAGAAAATCTTGTCGTTGCCGGCGCAGTAGACGATCTCAGCCGCATGCCCTCCCATACCGGGTATGACGCGGATAGGGTCTTTCACCACCGGGCAGGCCAGTTCGGGGAAAGCCGCCAGCGATGAGTTGGTATGTGCCGGCATCTCTATTTCGGGGATGATCTCGACCTGATGTGTATGGGCGTAGGCAATGATCTCTTTCATATCTTCCTGTGTGTAGAAACCGCCGACAGGTGTAGGTTCGCCGGCTTTTGCGTTTTTGCGTTGGGAGAAATCCTTTTCGCGTTCCACACGCCAGGCACCTATTTCCGTCAGCTGCGGATATTTCTTTATTTCCAGACGCCATCCGTTGTCGTCCACCAGATGCAGGTGGAGTTTGTTCAACTTCAACATCGACATGCAATCGATAATTTTGACCACATTCTCTTTGGGGATAAAACAACGGGATACGTCCAACAGCAGGCCGCGATACGGGAAACGAGGGCTGTCCTGAAGGGTCAGTGCCGGTACGTTCCATTGGACATTGAGTACCTGTCCCTTACTTTCTATAGTGGAGGGCAGAAGTTGGCGGATAGATTGTGTAGCATAGAAAAAACCGCTGTTGTCTGCTGCTTTAACAGAGATCAGGGAAGGGGTTATTTTCATTTTGTAGCTTTCGGCCGCCAGTGTCGTATCTGTGGAGAAAACGATAGAGGCGGAAGTTTCGGATGCCCCTATTCTTACAGTGGGAGTGAACCCTGCGGAGGTCGTGAACAAGTTGGCTAACAATTCGGCAACAGGTTGTTGTTCCTGGTTCTCCACCTGGATCACGGTGTGTTTGCTGAATGCGAAATGGCCGTTGCCGGATGTCTGCTGTTCCGGTTGTGGGATGATGTTTATTTCTGACGAACCGGAGGTTGTGCATCCGGTAGCAAGCCAGATAAAAAAGAAAAAGAATAAGAGCTTGTCTTTTTTCATTTGATATATTGTTGTGTTAACATTTCCTTTCTATGCTTTCTGGTATGTAGCTGCAAATTTAGAGGTATGCGTTGGTGGAGATGTCCGGTATTGTACAAAAATGTTCAATATTTGTCCAGAATAAGGTGGTAAGCTTGTTTTTTAGGCGTTTCAGGGTGGGTGTTTAGTTCCTCAAGAACTCATGCCATTTGATAATAGACAAAGATATAAAAAGATTTATTTACACAAAGAGACTTTTCTTAGTCTTTATAAGACAGGCTATTATTTCATGTCTCTATTCCGTTGTAATTAAGAATACCGTAGTACGGAATTTGTACAACAACTGATAATGCCCTGTTTTATGCTCTTAAATAGGGGGTAATGGTTGGAAATTTATGGTTGAATATCTACCAGTAAACTACCGGACGGTCCTTAGTCTATTTTAATGTATTAATATTCAGACATCTAACTATAAATGGCATGAGTTCTTGAGGAACGATGTTATTAACGTACTAAACAAGCCTTTAAGATGTTAGCTATAACGAAATATATTTATTTGTGTTTTCTGTCTTTTTATTGTTTAACCGTAGTTCAAGCTGCACCAGAGTACCATTTCAAGCAGATTTCACTCAGGGAAGGATTATCAGAGTCTATGGTTAAATGTGTTTTGACAGACCATAAAGGAATAATCTGGATTGGTACCCATTTGGGGTTGAATAGTTTTGACCGGGAGAAAATAAAGATTTACTATCATGATAAAAAAGATCCCTGTTCTATTCCTGATAATAATATTCGTTTTTTGGTAGAAGATTCTTTACTTAACCTATGGGTTTCGACAGGACAGGGGCTGGCCTTGTATGACCGTGAAAAAGACATCTTCCACCCGGTACTCTTCAATGAAAATCAATTAAATATCCAGGCTTATGTGTCTGTAAAAGACGGACTCTTGCTTTTTGGGAGAGGTGAGTTTTATAAATATAACTATTCCGACAGGCAAATCGTCTCCTTACCGATCCATGCTACGGAGGATGCCCGTATCTGGTTTGAAAAAGCGTGTGGCTATCATCAGTCGGACAACCTGATTCTGTTGGCATCCCGTTGGAACGGCTTGTGGGAGTATAATGTAAGGACAGGAACTTTGCGGCGTTCCTCTTTGGTAAAAGACTATCAGATTGCTGCACTGCTGATTGATTCTTCAGATAATTTATGGTTGTCACCCTACGGAAAAGGGCTTATCGGGTACGACCGCACTAAGAAAGAGATTTGCCGCCTGCATGCTTCCCGGGATTTATCCAATGGGATCATTCTGGATATAAAAGAGCGGGAAGGCAAACTCTGGCTGGCTACAGATGGAGGCGGTATCAATATATATGATAAAGAGAAGGGAACCATAGATGTTATAAACCATGTTCCCGGCAAGTCATCCTCTTTGCCTGCCAGTTCCTTTTGGTGCCTGTACAATGATCCGGATAATAATATGTGGGCGGGCAGTATCAGAGGTGGCCTGATCGGTATGAAGGAGATCTATATAAGGACGTATCAGGATGTATTCCTCAATTCGGCTTATGGCTTGAGTGAAAAAGTCGTGGTCGGAATGTTTGAAGATCGGGATAGTATGATCTGGTTGGGTACGGATGGGGGAGGTATGAACCGTCTCGATCCTCATACCGGGTTGTTCCGCCATTACCCGTCCACCTATCCGTCGAAAATTGTTTCCATAATCGATTATGATGCGACGAAACTGCTCTATTCTGGCTTCGGAGAGGGGTTGTTCTTACTTAATAAGCAGACCGGAAAGGTGCGGGAATATCCGGTAATTAATACAGATAAACATAACACCTTGTTCAAGTCAGGTAAATCGGTACATCTGTTCCGTCTGGATGAAATGCGTTTTTACCTGTTGGCAGACAGTGTTTATCTGTACGACCAGTCTGCCCGTAAACTGACGACGGTGGATGCGGAGGTGGGTGGAGCGACGTTCTCTTCCCTCAATCTGATAACCAGGGAGAAGAACGTTAGTTATCTGTGGGGAGAAAATGACCTGTTCGTATTGGATCATACGAGGAATAACATACGGGTGCTCCATTCTTTTGCAGACTCGATAGGAGTGATTGCCGCAGCCACCAAAGGTCAGGGCGAAGATATATGGATCGGGACTTCGGTAGGATTGTACCGCTTTCATCCGGAAAAGAAAACGTTGAGCCCTATCGAGAACGACCGTTTCCTCGGTACTACCTCGCTTGGCTTCGACAAATCCGGCCGTTTATGGATCGGAACGCATAACGGGCTATACGCTTATATGCCGGATGACGGTAAAATCATGATGTTCGGCGAGTCTGACGGTGTGTATGCGAACGAATATATTGCTAAACCTCCGCTGATAACCGGAGACGGGGATATCTATATGGCCGGTATGATGGGACTGGTACATATCGAGAACGATCTCCCTTTTCCGGAAAATCCCGATCCCGTAATAGGTCTGCTGGATGTGATACTGAACGGGGCATCTGCCGGTTCGGCGGCAAGCCGGGATGGGAATATGATCTCTGTCCCCTGGAATTATACCTCGTTGATAGCTAAGGTGATTGTCAGGGAGAATGACCTGATGCGGAAGAAGCTGTTCCGCTATTATATAAAAGGTACGCAGGAAGAGATGGTGGAGTCTTCCAACCATACGATCGCGTTTCATGCCTTGTCTGTCGGTAAATACGAAATATGGGTGTCCTGCAATAAGAAGAACGGGGATTGGAGCGTACCCGTCAAGCTCCTGTCCGTGGAGGTGACGCCGCCCTGGTGGCGGACAAACTGGTTCCTGTTCTGTTGCGTATTGGTGGCGGTGACCGGCCTGTCCGTCGTTTTCTGGCTTGTTATGAAGAGACAGGAGACAAGGATGATATGGGCGATGAAGGAACATGAACAGAGGACATATGAAGAAAAGATCCGTTTCCTTATCAACCTGAACCATGAGCTTCGTACGCCCCTGACCCTGATCTACTCGCCGCTTAAACGGCTCCTCAATTCGGGAGAGATCGACAACGCCGCCCATAGCAGGCAACTGGAAGATATTCTGAAACAGACCCGCCGCGTGAAAGACATCATCGATATGGTACTGGATGTCCGTAAAATGGAGACCGGGACGGAAACGCTTTCCATCGGATCGCATAAACTGAATGATTGGATACGCGAGGTGGCAGATGCATTCAAAGAGGAGTTGCTTCATAAGAATATTAACCTGGAATATCAGTTGGACAGTTCGGTCGGGGAAGTCCCCTTTGATGCGGCAAAATGTGAGATAGTCCTGTCGAACCTGATAATGAATGCGTTGAAATTCAGTAATGCGAACACTTGTATTACCGTATCTTCTCATTTGGAAGAGGATTATGTGCATGTCTCCGTTTCCGACCAGGGTATCGGGCTGGATAATGTCGATATAACCCGGCTGTTTGAACGCTTCTACCAGGGTACCCACGACAGGCACGGGACAGGGATCGGCTTGTCTTATGCCCGCTTATTGGTGGAAATGCACGGAGGACGCATCGGGGCGGCAAACAATGCCGGGAAGGGAGCCACATTCTTTTATGAATTACCCTTGAATAATACGACGACATCGATCGTTGCCAGGCCTTACCTGAATGAGCTGTTGGTTTCTTCCGGAGAAAAAAACGATACGGCTGTCGATTTCTCCGTCAGGAAATACTCCGTCCTGGTCGTGGAGGACGAACCGGAACTGCGGAACTATCTGAAAGTCTCCCTGAAAGAGTCTTTCCGGCAGGTATATGTGGCGGGGGATGGTGTCGAGGGGTTCGATATGGCTATCCGCCATTTGCCGGATATCATCATCAGTGATGTCATGATGCCCCGTATGGATGGTTTTGAGTTTTGCCGACTGTTGAAGAGTAACCTGGAAGTCAGCCATATTCCGGTCATCCTGCTGACAGCCCGTACCGATCAGGCCAGTACGGTACAGGGATATAAGGAAGGGGCGGACTTTTATCTGCCGAAACCGTTCGACCTGGAGTTCCTTCTTGCCATCGTGCGCAACCTTTTGAAGAACAGGGAAGCCGTCAAACTACGTTATAAAGAGGGTAAGGGAACTGTCTCGCCTAAAGAAGATACGATCAGCAACGCCGATGAACAGTTTGTGAAAAAACTGAATGACCTGATTAGGGAACAGCTGGAAAACCCGGAACTGGATGTGAACTTTGTAGCTACGCAAATGGCCATGAGCCGGGCCTCGCTATACAATAAGCTGAAGGCACTGACGGGTGTCAGCATCGGCGATTATATCAATAAATTCAGAATGGCCCGTGTGATGGAGCTGCTGGCCGATAAGGAGCTGAGTCTTCTGGAGATATCCGAAAAGGCCGGGTTTACCAACCAGCGCTATTTCAGTACGGTATTTAAACAGGCTTATGGGACTACACCGTCTAAATACCGTCAGGAGCATTTCTCCTGATGAATTTATTGAATGATAGGCAGCAGGTAAATGATACGGGCAGAGATTACCTGGCCGGATGCTTTGCTGAAATGATCGCTTTTACGGGTGTTGTAAATATCTCCCAACGCATAGTAGTAACGCCCTTCGAGCAGGAAATAACCGATACCTGTGCGTAGCTCGATACCGGGGCCACCGCATAGTCCCCAGTCGAATTTCTTCTGGATAGGCAGATTATGTTGTGTATTGTCTCCTGTATTCGGCGATTGACCGTTCAGGTTCTCACTGGTGCTTTCGCCAAAGGCATAGCCCAACTTCGGCCCCAGGTTCACATAGAACTTGAACTTGTTGCTACCGAAATAGATATGGGTGAAGAACGGTATTTCGAAATAGTTGATCGTGCGGCTGTAGTTATATTTCGGATCGTCGAACTCCTCTTCCCAACCCTGCTGGCTGAAGTTGAGCTCGGTTTGCAGGCCGAGATTCTTTTCCGAGTTCCAGCGCAGTACCAGTCCGCCGTTGTATCCCTGCTTCATCTTGGTCGATACCCTGGGACTAAAGCTGACGGACGAAAAGTTCATACCGAACGAGGCGCCAACCGATACTTCCTGTGGAAATTTACTCTGTGCTTTGCTTCCGGCAATAACAGCCAGGCACAAAGAGGATATGATTAAAATCTTTCTGATCATCTTACTTCGCTGCGTGTTACATTATAGTCGTTCTGGTAGTGAACGATAAATATATTGGTATTGATAAATCCTCCCCAGTTGTTGACCCGTTCGAAGTCGAAGCCTGTCTGTATACCTTTGTAACGGATCTTGCCCAGGTTGTTCTCGAAGTTCGCTCCGTATTTCTTGATCGCATCGAAGAAGAACATACCGGTATCGAAACCTAATATACCATATTTAGGGAAGTAATTGATCAGGCTCTTGCTGTACCAGGTCTTGTATTTCGAATAGAAATCCGAGACTTCGGGCGATAGGTTGTCCGCATAGAAGTTACTATATATATAGGTATTCAATGCGAAGAAATCGTCGAGGCATTCGCGGGTGTAGGTCTGCCATTCCGGATAACCGAAAAGGGTGATGTTGTATTCCGGCTTTGCTTCCGAAAGCATACGCAGGGGCGATTTGAATTTGTTCAGTGCTTCCAGCTTGCCGGTAGTCGGGACGACAACGTTTCGTTTGTCCTTGCTCATTGTCGCTTCCAGATCGGTCGGGAATGTCTCGGCCGAGTAGGTCAGTTCGCGCCAGGCGATGTTCCGCTGTTTCATTTCGGCTTTGAAGGCTTTCATGAAGTCGGCCTTGTCTTCTGTTCCGGGAACGGTCAGCAAAACGATGTTGTCGTTGGCAAACAGGTCGCAACCGGCCTGCGAAGCCTTGGCATACAGGTAGGAATGCGGGGTATTTACCTGGAAGATATTTGCGTTGGATAATACATCGTCGTTTCTGGATGTGAACGGGATCACGTATTTGATATTATTCTTTTCCGCAAATTCAGCAACCGGGGCTATCTGTTCGTTTTGAACGGCTCCGATAATCAGGTTGGCTTCTTTCAGCTTATCGTCTTTCAGTATTTCTTTCAGCTTCTTGGTTCCGTTGCCGGTGTCGAATACCGACAGTTCGATGGAACATCCGCTGTTGCGCAGGCTATCGACGGCAAGCAGCATACCTTCGTAATATTCAATGAAGCGGGGAGACTCATCCGTCATGAACGGCAACAACAGGGCTACCTTGATCATATTCAATCGCTTGATCTCTTTGGGGGCGGACAAGAGGGCATTCACGTCCCTTTCGTGCATCACCGGAGCGGATTCGGTCACGACATCTTTTGTCTCTACCGGTATTTTAATGACCATGCCGGCTTTTACCCCGTTTTTCAGTTCCGGGTTCCGTTTGATCAGTTCAGCGCTGGATATATTGAACTTCCGGCAGATACGGTACATGGTTTCTTTTTTAGCGATCGTATAGTCGATCTCCTTTGTCACGGTCTTTACCTCTTTGGTAGGCAGCGACTCGATAGGAGTGGCCGGGATACGGATCGTTTTGCCGATTGTGAAGGTGGAAGTCGACAGTCCGGGGTTTGCTTCAATGATGTCCGGGCCGGGTACAGCATACCGGATAGACAGGGAGTAAAGCGTTTCTTTGGGCTGTATCGTGTGATATAAAAAGTTATCTTCCGTCTTGTCCAATGAAGCGGAGCCTGCATCGCGCTGCGGGATCTTTAGTGTAGACCCAGCTTTGATCGACTCGCGGCTTTCGGGATTCAGGCGATAGATGTCGTCGACAGTTACCCCGTACATGGTAGCGATAGAGTAAACGGTCTGTCCCCGCTCTATGGTATGATAAAATATATTATCATTTAGTTCGTTAGTAGTAATAATCCGTGCTCTGTTGTTTTGTGAATGCAGGGAAACGCAGGCAAAACTCAGGCACAACGTCAATACGTATATACTAATCTTATTCATTTGCTGATTGGAATATTTACCGCAAAGATAGTGTATGTCCGTATAAAATACTAATTTTGGAAGCTAATTAGGTGATAATATATGCAAAGGAATTGTTTAAGAAGAGTGCTCGGGACGCTCTGTTTTCTGTTGTTGGTACTTACAGCACATGCTCAAAAATATACGGTGACAGGGGGGCAAGGGACGCCGCTGCTGGCTATCGATAATAATAAAGGGGCTGCCAGTGATAAGCTACAGGTATACCTTGTATATGGTATGGATAATGTGGAGATACGATATACGCCAACTTCAAGCTCTTATCAATGGTATCGCTATAAGAATAAGGCTTTGGAAGGGGAGCCCATATCGTCTATTCAGGAAGGTGGAACAACCGTTATACGTAATTTGGAAGAAGGGTATGGCTATTATGTAAAAGAAAGCGATGCCATAGGTGGTGTTTCCGGGTATGTCTGGATCATCGATTACAGTCAATATGCTTTTAATGTCACCAGCTTTTATGTAGATACTCAAAAAAGTAGTTGTGATAATATGTTTTTTGGCGGTACGGGTGATATGAAGGAAATGAGATATACGACCCCAAGTGGTTCTTCTACCATACTGCAACGTAAGTTTTTAGTCACTTACCAGACGATGGAGAGAACGGAAGATGAACTGGATTTGATACCGGTAACTGTGACCGATACGATCAATAACCCTTTTTCCGGTTATACCAGGGCTCCTTATTATGATACGGATGTTACTTTAAAAGGTGACCTGTTCGCTCAGCATTTCGGAATGGAGAAAGTTATAACGAGTGATGTTTACCAAGCGGTAGCCGTAGACGCAGTGGTGAAGATAGACACTGTGTCATACGCAAGCGATGTTCCCAACCTTGTAGTGAAGGGAGACAGCTTATCGGCTCCTGTCGAGTTTAACTTTACGGCAATAGCCAATACTCCGGTAGCGGCTGTGTTCAAATGGACTATCTCCCAGAAGAATGAAGGCGGAGAAAATACGTCGCTGTCCACTTCTCCCAATGAAGATGTTAATTATACCTTCAACCAGAATGGTACCTATTTTGTTGATTTAGAAATATCAGACCGTACGTTGGCATGTACATGGAAGCTGGAAGAACCGATTACCATAAACATTTCAGACACATATATCGATGTCCCGAATGCATTCTCTCCCGGTACGACTCCCGGCATAAACGACGAGTTCAGAGTGGCTTACCGCTCCCTTACCCGTTTCAAATGCTGGATATTCAACCGATGGGGGGCTGAAATATATTACTGGACAGACCCGTCGAAGGGCTGGGACGGTAAGAAAGGAGGGAAGTATGTTGCTCCCGGTGTTTATTTTTACGTGATAGAAGCGACCGGCTCGGACGGTAAGTCAATAAAGAAAAAAGGTTCAATTAACATTCTTAGATCAAAACGAATTGATGATGAAATTATCGAGGAATAGTATATTTAGTTTTTTATCGGGAGGCCTGGTTTGCCTGACGGCTTGCCTTTCGATCAGTTCAAGTGACTCTGAAAAAGTTTTGGAGGGAAAGCCGGTCGTTATGGCGATGACGGCTTCACCGGATATCCCTTCGTCCGTTGTCTTTTGTGGAGAGCCGATAGACCTCACCCGCTACAATATGCGTGAGGGGTTCGATCGCGAATTAAGTAGCTTTACTTATTTCCATTCGACTACGATGCTCTTGATCAAACGTGCCAACCGTTACTTTCCGGTTATCGAACCGATACTGAAAGCCAACGGTATCCCTGACGATTTTAAATACCTGGCTGTGATAGAGAGCCATCTCGATCCTCGGGTATCTTCTCCTGCGCGTGCAGTCGGGATGTGGCAATTCATGGAAGCGACAGGCAAGCAGTACGGACTGGCCATTACTCCGACCGTCGACGAACGCTGCCACGTAGCCAAGGCGACCGAAGCCGCCTGCAAATACCTGAAAGCGGCGCATGCCAAGTATGGCGACTGGGCAAATGTAGCCGCCTCTTACAACGCAGGCATGGGGCGTATCTCCGGCGAATTGACCAAACAGACTGCCGACAGTACCTTCGACCTTTGGCTGGTAGAAGAAACGAGCCGTTACGTATATCGTATCATGGCAATCAAGCAAATATTCGAGAACCCGTATAAATATGGCTTTGTGCTTCGTGCCGAAGACCTGTACAAGCCGATCGCGTGTGAAGACGTAGCCGTATCGTCCGATATCCAGGACTTATCCGACTTCGCACAGAAGAACGGGATCACCTATGCCGACCTGAAGCGTTTCAACCCCTGGTTGCGCGACCGTAAGTTGCAGACCCTGGGCAAGACCTATACGTTCCAGATCCCCAAACAAAACGAAATGTATTACAAAACTCCCAACACCTATGTACATCATTCGGGTTGGGTGGTAAGATAAAACGCCGATAGTAAAGAGTATGAACGATAAGAATGCACTGGAGGGCGGGCGTATTTCCGTTTTAGGCGCCCGTGTCCATAATTTAAAGAATATAGACGTAGAGATACCGAGAAACAAACTCACCGTGATAACCGGGATGAGCGGTAGCGGAAAGTCGTCGTTGGCTTTCGATACGATTTTCGCGGAAGGACAGCGCCGTTACGTGGAGACATTCTCTGCTTATGCGCGTAACTTCCTCGGGAATATGGAACGTCCCGATGTGGATAAGATCACAGGCCTGAGCCCGGTTATCTCCATCGAACAGAAAACGACGAACAAAAACCCCCGTTCGACTGTCGGTACCACTACCGAGGTGTACGATTTCCTTCGTCTGCTTTATGCCCGGGCGGGAGAGGCCTATTCGTACCTGAGCGGCGAGAAGATGGTAAAATATACGGAGGAGAAGATACTCAACCTGATCCTCGAACATTACAGCGGAAAGAAAACTTATCTGCTGGCTCCGCTGGTTCGTAACCGTAAGGGGCATTATAAGGAACTGTTCGAGCAGGTGCGTAAGAAAGGCTATCTGAATGTCCGCGTCGATGGCGAGCTGAAAGAGATTTTCCACGGGATGAAGCTCGACCGTTACAAGATGCACAGTATCGAGGTGGTGATCGACAAAATGGTTGTCTCCGCCTCCGACGAGCGACGCCTGAAGGAAAGCCTGCGTGTCGCCATGAAGCAGGGGGATGGCCTGGTGCTGATCCTGGATGCCGATACGGACGAAGTGCGCCATTACAGCCGCCAGTTGATGGATCCGGCCACCGGGTTGTCTTACAGCGAACCGGCTCCCCACAACTTCTCCTTCAACTCCCCGCAGGGAGCTTGTCCGAAGTGTAAAGGCCTGGGGCAGGTGAACCTGCTGGATATGGAAAAGATCGTACCCGACCCTTCCCTCAGTATCTACAATGGAGGGATAGTCGCCCTCGGAAAATATAAGAATTCATTGATCTTCTGGCAGATCGAAGCCCTGTGCGAAAAGCATGGCGTGACGATCAAGACACCGATCAAGGATGTACCGGAAGAAGCGATGGACGAGATCATGAACGGGACGGACGAACGCCTGCAGATCAAGAATGAATCGCTCGGTTCTTCCAATTACTTCCTTTCTTACGAGGGAGTAGCCAAATACATTCTGATGCAGCAGGAAAGCGAGGCTTCTGCTTCTGCCCAGAAATGGGCAGGCCAGTTCATCAAAATGACTACTTGTCCCGAATGCAACGGCCAGCGTCTGAACAAGGAAGCGCTGCATTACCGGATTGCCGGCAAGAATATCGCCGAACTGTCTGCTATGGATATCGCCGAACTGTATGAATGGCTGGACGGAGTGGAAGCGAAGCTCGACCAGAAACAGATACAGATCGCTACCGAGATATTGAAAGAGATCCGTTCGCGTCTGAAGTTCCTGCTCGATGTGGGACTGGATTACCTTTCGTTGAACCGTGCGTCGGCAAGCCTTTCCGGTGGAGAGAGCCAGCGTATCCGCCTGGCTACCCAGATCGGCAGCCAGCTGGTGAATGTGCTCTATATCCTGGATGAGCCGAGTATCGGCTTGCACCAGCGCGATAATGTCCGCCTGATCAATTCGCTGAAGGAACTGCGCGATACCGGCAACTCGGTCGTCGTAGTGGAACACGATAAAGATATGATGCTGAATGCCGACTATGTGGTCGACATGGGGCCGAAAGCCGGCCGCCTGGGAGGAGAGGTCGTTTACGAAGGAACGCCCCAGGATATGCTGAAAGTAAATACGTTGACCTCTGCCTACCTGAACGGGGAGACAGAGATCGCGATCCCTACCGAACGCCGGCAGGGAAACGGTAAGTTCATCACGATAAAAGGTGCCAGCGGGAACAATCTGAAGAAAGTGGACGTCACCTTCCCTCTGGGGACGCTGATCTGTGTGACCGGTGTGTCCGGCAGCGGGAAATCGACCCTGATCAACCGTACCCTGCAACCGATCCTGAGCCAGCATTTCTATCGGTCGCTGGAAGATCCGTTACCTTATAAGTCGATCGAAGGTATCGACAATGTGGATAAGATCGTCAATGTCGACCAGTCGCCTATCGGGCGTTCGCCGCGAAGTAATCCGGCCACGTATACAGGAGTCTTTTCCGATATCCGTAACCTTTTTGTCGATCTTCCGGAATCGAAGGTGAGGGGCTACAAACCCGGGCGTTTCTCGTTCAATGTCTCCGGCGGACGCTGTGAAACCTGCAAGGGTAACGGGTACAAGACGATAGAAATGAATTTCCTTCCCGATGTATTGGTTCCCTGCGAAGACTGTCATGGCAAGCGGTATAACCGTGAAACCCTGGAAGTCCGTTTCCGCGGTAAATCCATCGCAGACGTACTGGATATGACGATCAATATGGCTGTGGAATTCTTTGAGAATATCCCGACCATCCTGTCGAAGATCAAAGTCCTGCAGGACGTAGGGCTGGGTTATATCAAACTCGGACAACCTTCCACTACCTTATCGGGCGGAGAAAGCCAACGTGTGAAGCTGGCAACCGAACTGGCTAAGAAGGATACCGGTAATACATTATATGTACTGGACGAACCGACTACCGGACTTCATTTCGAAGATATCCGTGTCCTGCTGGGTGTCCTCAACAAACTGGTCGAGAAGGGCAACACCATCATCGTGATCGAGCATAACCTCGACGTAATCAAATGTGCTGACTACCTGATTGACATGGGCCCCGAAGGCGGCCGTAAAGGCGGCCAGCTCTTATTCGCCGGTACACCCGAAGAAATGGTTAAGAAAAAGTCAAAGAGCTATACGGCTCCGTTCCTGAAGGAGGAGCTGAAGGCGGCGAAATAGGTTAGTAGTGCTACGAACAGTCACTTAGTAGTGCTACCTGGGTTATCTTAGTAGTGCTACTCTACCTGTCTTAGTAGTGTTGTTAACCCGGCATAGGTAACCTGGCCGGACAAGTGTGTGGAAAATAATTTAATTAATAAAGAAATTAGAGAATGAAGAATCCTATCCAAATGATCAAGCAATGCGTGGAAAAGGAAGAACCCTATTTCCTGCTGCGCGGACAAGATATATGTGCTTTGGCAGCCATTGAAACATACTATGCCGAAGTAAAGAAGAATGTTAAAGATCCTTACTTTATCGAGGAGATCGAAGAGATAATGAAAGACTTCCGGGCTTTCCGGGAAGAACAGCAAACCCATATCCCGGATTGATCGATGGCAAACGACAGTTACAGAACCATTCAGCAAGTAGCCGAGGGCTATTACACGGAAAAGCGAAGCCGCTTTATCTCGTATGCCATCCCTGTGCGTACGGTAGAAGAGGTGAAAGAGGAACTGGATAAATACCGGAAACAATATTACGATGCCCGCCATGTCTGCTGGGCTTATATGCTGGGAGCCGACCGGCAAACTTTCCGGGCAAACGACGACGGGGAACCGTCTTCTACGGCCGGTAAACCGATCCTGGGACAGATCAATTCCAATGAGTTAACGGATATCCTGATTATCGTTGTCCGTTATTTCGGAGGGATCGAGTTGGGCACCAGCGGCCTGATCGTCGCATACCGCACCGCTGCGGCCGAAGCGATTGCCGCCGCCGAGATCGAGGAACGCACGGTCGACGAAGACATTACAGTTGCGTTCGAATACCCCTATCTGAACGGGATTATGCGGATAGTGAAAGAAGATAACCCCCAGATTGTGTCACAAAAGTTTGAAATGGACTGTGAAATGACCTTGCGCATCCGGAAGGGAGAAGCCGAACGGCTTAAGAACCGATTATTGAAAGTGGAGTCGGCCTATCTCAAGTAAATTATTAATAATCTGAAACATGGGTTATCGGCTATTTTCGATTTGAGAGGATTTGCTTATTTTTGTTCTCTCAAAATCTAAACAAAAAATAGCTGATAGAATAATGAGGAAGATCCTTTTATTTTCTTTTTTCTTGGTGATTGGTCTGGTCGTGTCGCAATTTCTTCCTACACTGGTAGGAGATAGTTATTCGATGGTGAAGACAGTATCCAATACACTATTGTATGTGTGTCTGGCCTTTATTATGATCAACGTAGGCCGGGAGTTTGAAATGGACAAGACCCGTTGGAAATCTTATACGGAGGATTACTTTATCGCAATGGCTACCGCAGCCTTCCCCTGGATATTTGTTGCATTGTATTATATGTTCGTGCTGTTGCCCGACATCTACTGGTCGAGCGGCGAGGCCTGGAAAGAGAACCTGTTGTTAAGCCGTTTTGCTGCGCCTACTTCCGCCGGGATCTTGTTCACTATGCTTGCTGCCGCCGGGTTAAAAGCATCGTGGGTCTATAAAAAGGTACAGGTATTGGCCATTTTCGACGACCTCGATACTATTTTGCTGATGATCCCGCTTCAGATCATGATGGTGGGAATGCGTTGGCAGCTGGGTGTTATTATCCTGATCGTGATGGTATTGCTTACGCTCGGATGGAAGAAGATGGGGTCTTATAACATGCGTCAGGACTGGAAGGCTATCCTGCTCTATGCGGTAATTACGCTGGCGATTACGCAGGGTGTCTACCTCGTGTCCAAACATTTTTACGGCGAAGAGGCCAGCATCCATATCGAAGTGCTGCTGCCGGCATTTGTCCTGGGTATGATTATGAAACATAAGCATATCGACACCAAAGTGGAGCACAATGTGGCTACGGCGATATCTTTCCTGTTCATGTTCCTGGTGGGAGTCAGTATGCCGGTGTTCTTTGGCGTCGACTTTGCCAAGCAATCGGCCGAAGCTGCAACGATTACGGGAGCACAGCCGATGATGTCGTGGCCGATGATCCTGCTGCACGTTCTGGTTGTTTCTTTCCTATCGAATATCGGAAAGCTATTCCCGCTGTTCTTTTATCGCGACAGACGCAAACGTGAACGTTTGGCCTTGTCGATCGGTATGTTTACACGCGGTGAAGTAGGGGCAGGGATTATATTTATAGCCCTTGGTTATAATTTAGGTGGGCCTGCACTGATGATTTCTGTGCTTACTATTGTGTTTAATTTAATTTTAACTGGTATATTTGTCGTCTGGGTGGAGAAACTTACCCGCAGTGCCTATCAGCTTGAGATGGCTGAGAAGCAGCTCGAAAAATAACAGTTAGGAATATAACCGGAGACAGGCCAGCAAGCTGTCTCCGCAAACTTTAAACACATAATGGATCGTACTATTAATGTTATCCTGAAACCATTGCGCCGCTTCGCTACACAGAAGTCGAGTGCCAGTTTTTTATTGTTTATGGCCACTATTCTGGCTATGTTACTGGCAAACTCGCCTTGGGCGGATGCTTATCACCACATCTTATCTTATCCTATAGACCTTCAGATCGGTAAATTCAATCTGTTTGCCCATCACGGGGAACCGATGCCTATGTTGGCTTTCGTGAATGATGCCCTGATGGCTGTATTCTTTTTTGTGATAGGGTTGGAGATAAAGCAAGAGGTACTGATAGGTGAACTTAGTTCGATGCGTAAGGCGATCCTTCCGGTCATAGCCGCTTGCGGTGGGATGATCGTGCCGGTTCTTTTCTATATCCTCGTTTGTAATACTTCTCCGGAGATACGTGGTGCTGCTATTCCGATGGCTACCGATATCGCTTTTGCCCTTGCTGTTTTGGGGCTGTTGGGTAAACGGGTACCTCTGGGTATGCGTATTTTCCTGACGGCACTGGCGGTTGTCGACGATATTGGCGGTATAATTATTATTGCCTTGTTTTATAGCGGCGACATTGCCTATCAACCTCTGCTCATTTCGTTGGCGTTGCTGGCATTATTATATGTAGGAGGGAAGATGCGGATCAATAATAACCTGTTTTATTATGTGGTCGGTTTCTTTGTATGGGTGTTGTTCCTGGAGTCAGGTATTCATCCGACCATCGCGGGGGTATTGGTGGCATTCACCGTTCCTGCCCGCCCGAAGATTAACCTGGATGATTTTACCTGTGATATGACCGGCTATCTGAATATGCTGGATTATACGGAGGTACGCCAGTCCAAGAAAGCGGCGGTGCTGACGCCGACACAGATACAGGTGCTGAATAATATACATTCGCTGGCCGATAAAACGATCAGTCCGTTGCAGAGTATTGCCGACAAACTGCATCCTTTGGTCAACTACCTGATCCTTCCGTTGTTTGCGTTTGTCAATGCCGGTGTTACGTTCGGGGATATCCAGCCGGCGTCGTTGGTAAATGTTCCGTTGGCTGTCCTTGCCGGTCTGTTTATCGGAAAGACACTGGGAATTTTCTCTTTCACTTATCTTTTTGCCCGTACGAGCATAGGCTCTTTACCGACAGGAATGACCCGCATGAATTTGTTCGGCGTGTCGATGCTGGGCGGTATCGGATTTACGGTAGCCCTGTTTATCGCCAACCTCTCATTTGCAGGCATGGGCGATGCAGGTATCGACTTGCTGAACCAGGCAAAACTGGGTGTCTTTGCCGGCTCATTCATCTCCGGCCTTTGCGGCTACCTGATTTTGAAGAAGGTGTTGCCGAAAGAGTAGTGGTGAATCTTTTTACTTACTGTAGTGCACATCAAACCGTCCGAAAGTGACACGTTCGCCTTCAAATCGTCCGCTGATGATTTGCGCGGTGCTGTCAAAGCGGGTGATAAAGACTTTTCCGTCTGATAGAGCTTCGTCGCCCCATGTAAATTGGGTATAAGGAATTTCTTTGTTCTCTTCCGGATTATCCAGACAGAAGCTGATGGTCATGTCTGCTTTCACCCATACATTTACCTGCATGGTTTTATTGTAGGAGATATAGTCGAAGTTGATAGAAGGCTGGGTGAGCGGGCTATATCTGCCGCCAACGTATAACCAACTGTCTACCAGGCATCCGAAAGTATCAGCGCCGATCGTAGTTTCTTCCGGCATCACGGTGATATCTACTGATTCATCTTCCGTACAGGAGAAAAGAAAAGGAATGAGGCATAAGAGAAATATATACTTTTTCATGATGTGACGAATTTAATGATTGCTTCTACTTAAAAATGATAACCCAGACCGAGTGATATGTTTAACCTGGAAACGTTCAGCCGTTCTTCCGACGGGAACCTGACCAGAATCGTTTCTCCGTGATATTTCGAATTTACTTTCCTGAGATTAGTCAGTATATACTGTAGATCGGCAGAGATACCCCAATGAGAAGATAGCATATATTCAGCATTAACTCCAATATTTCCGGCAAAGCGTCCACCGGTTACCCGGCGATCTTTTTCATATACCGTACTGTTGTTTCTATATCGCAGATAACCGGTTCCTGCACTCAGGCGTATATTCATCCGTTCGTTGTTTAAACAATACAAAGCGAATTGCGGTGCTATATAATGTGTATATACATGGTCGGAACTATGTTCTAACGAACCTTTCGAACTGTATCCGGAGTATAGCAAACCAAAGCCGATCATCTTCTTAAAATGCCAATGGTATTGTGCATCCCAGGAAATGCCCGAACAGAGGTCACGCTCATAACTATGGGCTGAATTTGTCAAACCGGCTGTTCCGCTCAACATATTGGCATATCCCGTATGCAGGGATATGGAGTGCGGGTTGTTTACCGGGTTTTCGGCATATGAAGGCCAGGAGATTAGTGATATGCAGAAGATAGTCAGATAGAGTAACTCTTTTGGTTTCATAAGAATTAGAATTTATATATTGCACAAATATATAAAAGATTATTGTTTGATTAGGCATGGAATTGAGGTAAAAAGAAACGGCACCAACTTCGTAATGAGCTGGCGCCGTTGTTTTTATGGATATAAGACGGATTATTGCATACGACGGATTTTGCCGTAATCGAAGTTATCGTCCAGATATTCATCTTCAGTGAATTTGTATCCCTGAGGCCCCCAGTTACCCATAGCGAGCATGGCAATCATTGTCATTGGATTAAAGTTGGTCATATCTCCACCTGCTGCTTCCAATGGAATGGATACCATCTGTTTGCGCATGGAGTGGCCATAATTCTCATTGATCACCATATTGCGATATAAAGCAAGCACTCCGTTACCTTGTTCTTTACGATCCCAGGCCAGCACATAAGTTCCATCATTAGCATTTGCCTTAGCCAGAATATTAGTTAGTTTAGGAGAGTTCTTATCAGCGATGATAAAGGTCACGAAACCTTTCTTGTCTACTTTCTGTAACTTTTCATCATAGACTGAGATATAAGAATAAGACTCGGAAGAACCTAAGCAGACAGACCAGTAACGTACGTCGGCAGTAGGATATTCACTCACACTCTTCGGTGCTGTAGGCGGTATGAAACTGAAAGTGGCAACTTCGCCTTCCTTCAGATTAATACGGGTGAATAAATATTCGGCCGGACTGTTCGGATACATCAGGTTCAGTGGAGCACGCATGAAAGGAAGTGGTTTTGCATCAGAAGAAAAGTCCATAGAAGGCAATTGCAATGACTCATGGATATTACATTTCTCGCGTTTCGGGAAACTTACTTCCTTACCGGTAGTTACATCGAAAGCCTGAATTTCCGGCATTTCTACACCGCCATATTCGTCACCGCTATATTGTTTTGCCAGATAAAGACGCATAAACGTAGAAACCATATTCAGCGTATCCGGAAATTCACACACATTCTTCATAGAAGCACGCATGCTTGTCGGAGTACTTTTGGGAATGATATAAATGGTATAGCCATTCGATCCATAATCTGCAGTCTCTTTAACATAAGGATTGACAGAACTGTCGTCCGGTTGTACATTCACATCTTCGATACTGGATACATCGATTTGTGTTTCATCATTATATACAGTGAAGTTAAAGAAACGTGCCTTTGGAAATTTCCCGGTCAGACGCAAACCGATGTTTGGATTATCTTTATAAGAATAGGTATATTCCCAATAATCGGCAAAAATGTCAGGGAAAGCCAATAAAGATTGGTCGTCTCCGCGGAGTGTTTTTCCCCATTGTTCTTTTGGCGCGGGATTTGGTTCCGGAGCGTTGTTGTCGTTGTCGTCATCACATGCAGTGAACAGCCCAAAAGCAAAGGCTATAGCTGCCAGGTAAAAAGTCTTTTTCATCTTTTTTGTTTATTAATTTTTTAACGGGGGACAAAAGTAACTGAATAAATATACCGGAACGAATCTTGCGTAAAGATGGAATGTCGATTATTAAATTTGGAATATAGATAGTTGAGGTTTACTGTCAAAATACGGCCAGCCACCGAAAATACGAAGGTGTAGATTTCTGTAGAAGATACCTCTTACCTTTTTCGTAAGAGATATCTTTATTGTGCGTTATAGTTGGTTTTCGTAATCGAAAGAAGAGATTAGTTCGATTAGTTTGTTTTCTGCTTTCTTTAGGGCATCCACGGAACCTATCGAGCCGGCAATATAACTATTGGCAATTGGAGTGATGAAAATATCGGCATGGGAGGTTTCATCTATTACAGGTTTGGCATCCGGCCTTTCGGTGTTGTCTTTCAAGTCACCGCGAATGGCATATGCTATTTGATTGGCATCATTGCTGATGGCTATGGCCACTGTCTCCATTAAGCTGAAGGTTCGCGCCTGATTGGATGTGATACGCCAGTTGATAATCGCTTTTGCGAGTGCTGGAATTATTTCTTCCCTTTTCTCTTTAGGACAGATCAGGCAGTTCCCGAAAATGTTTTTGCCTTCGATCCATCCCTCTTTCCTGAGTTTGGCTTCGATTTCGGGATAAAGTTCCGGTTCAAGTTTATTGGTGGAAACACAGAACAATGTCCTCAGATCGATGGCGATGTCATAAACAAAAAGACCGGATGCCCTGGTTTGATCCTGTATGAAAGCTCGGTTGGGAAGAGACCTGCTATTGGTTGTCAGCCATTCATCCAATTCTTCTTTACTTAGTTCGCCACCTCTTTTTTTGTTTTCCATCCAATAGACCTTGACAGTATGGTGTTCCGGATGTGATGTCCTGTCGAAGGTGATATTTTCAGTCGGTGACTCGATACCGCCCAATAAAGGATGAAGCGGTCGCATGGCCGAAACAGATAAGGGGCTGCGACGCTTTACCGTCATACTGCCGCTTTCTGCTTTCATATATCCACCCAATAGTTGATCCGTAAAAGAAGGATCGCACGGAGAGTGGGGCTCTTTCTGGTTTGCCTTATTTTCTTTTTTGTCGATTTCCCAGTTGAATGTTATTGCTGCGAAAGGCATATTCAACGCCTCTATAACGGAGCGTTTTACCTGCTGGCCGCTGGAATAGGCCATTCTTTTCCCGAACTGAGGATCAAAGTAGTATTTCTGTCCGTCATTTACACCGAATACTGTATGTTCCGCATGGCGAAGGCCACGTAAGTAGATAAAAGGATTGTCCATAACTATAGGTATTAAGAAGTTTAATTTTTTGATTTCCAGTAAGTATATTCAAAGTCAATCAGAGTCATGAATAGAGGAAAAGAGTCTTTAGGAATATAGAAAGCTTCTATAAAGGCTTTTCTGAATACCTCATTGTCTGATGATTCATATTCCATTATTTCTTTGAGTTTTTGTCCGAAGAGCTCGAGTTTATTGGCCTTTCTTACTTCTTTCGACAAGTTTGAGTAAACAGTTTTGCCCTTTTCCGCAGTTCGTTCAAACTCTATAAGAGCCTTTGCAACCGCAGTTGCCAGTTCCAGTAGTTCTGTTTTGTTTATCATAGCAATAATCCATATTTTATATAGTTCATAATTGATATACGATTCTTCATTGTTGAATTTGTATTCTTTCCCTTGCGCATAAGGCATGGAACCTATGGGGAAATACTGTCTCAACTTATCGGGTTCAATCGCTTTTAATCCGATAGTACCTTGTTTGCAAGCTGATTTGAAGTTGTAGTAGGTGTTAAACGACTCTATTTCTTCATCAGACAGGATACTTTGCTTTCCGTCGAAAAATAGTTTATCCCTGAAGTCGAACAAAGAGTGGACTTCGGGGAGATAGAGATTGATAAACCCCAGCGTTGTGTTTGTCTGGGATAGATTATAAGAATAAGCAGTTATTACCTTATCGGGGTATTTCTTGGATAAAGCCATGATGATCTCAAGCCAGGGCTTGGTCGGTATGGCGAGATTACCCATCGATTCGGTAAGCATGATATGAAAGCTTTTGTACGGAGTTAGATCATTATAGAACTTCCGGCACCAATGGGATAACCAATGTCCGTTCCATGTTTCGATCTGTTTGTCTTTGACATTGGGTGTTTGATTCAGATACTTCCTATAGTATTTCCAACCGCAAAACAGTTGCCATAAAATGTCCGGTTCGTCCAGCAAGATGGCAAAACCTCCGCTTACCCCAATGGCAAGCGCTTCGCCGATCCAGGAGGCATACATCTCGTTTCTATCGATAAAGGTTTGTACTTCGGATATCTGTCCGGAGGTTGTTCCTTCCATATCTTTTGCCGCATATCCGACAAAGATCGACATGTTCGGTTCGTCGCCGGCTATGGCCGTTTTCAGATTATTATATTGGGCGAGCGGCTTACTGCCATATTTTTTTACATCTTCTTCTCTCGGCTTTTGGAAAAAAGGAGAATTGCTGACATGTATCAGATGCCTTTCGTCATTGAAAAACAAATTGAAGAATATCCGGTCAAAGAACTCCTCTGCGGAAATATCCGTATGCATCTTCTCATTATATATCTTCAGGAACTTTTTACCGATGTAGCTTGTATACATATCTAAATGAATTTATCATGTTCCACTAATTGTAATCCAAAAATCTCATACTCTGCCTGCGACATGGGAACGACAAAAGGATTTGCTCCTATATCCTGCAACTGTTCGTATTTGTTCCTGTATCGGGAGATCGTTTTCCAGTTAACAGGTATTTCCATATTGATCCGCTCTTCCCAGGTGGCAGTGATGTAGTTATCCCTGTCGGCGGATAGTATGCAGGTCGCACTTTCTATTTCCAATGCTTTCAAGAGGACAGCTTCAGTCCGGCTGGTCAGGTTTATAAGCGAGAAGTCTCCGTCTTTTACAGCCAGGTGAATATCGATCTCCTTTGTATCGACCGATCGATATACATTGTCTATTTTTTCCTGCAGACATCTTTCCTGCAAAATATCCCCGTTGTCCGGCAGTTGGTCGAAACTACGTTTCAGTAGCTCCATTTTGTAAGGAAGCACATTCCCTTCGGGAGAGATCACATGAATCGGCCTGTAAACCCGGTGATTGACTGCTACTCTTTTTCTGTTTATTCTTCCGAATCGCTGTATCAGACTATCCAGAGGAGCGCATTGGGTAATCATCCTGTCGAAACTGATATCCAGACTGACTTCTACCACCTGTGTCGAAACGACTAGGCAGGGGCATTTCCCGTTCCTGTGTTCTTTCCCGTCGCCGTTGAATTCTTCTTTCAGTAGCTTTTCAAGTTTAACGCGGTCGCTTCGTTTGAAGCGGCTATGGATAAGCATCATGGGGATATCAGGAAATTCTTTCCTGAATTCCTTGAAAGCAGCCTGCGCTTTGTTGACGGTATTGTAAATGACGAGTACTTTCTCTTTTTCCTTAAAGGCATTCGCCAGGATAGGGGAGACGTTATCCTCACTGTCGAGTTTGAATATCTGATGGCGGTCGAATGTGTCCAGTATTTCATCCGGTAGTTTGACTTCATATACATTCTTTTTTCCACCCAGTATTTCCAGTAACTGTTTGTATAAAGCGGAAGGCATTGTAGCTGTTCCGATATGGATACGGCATTCAAACCTTAAAAGTGCTTTGACGATTTCCAGTACCATTGCTTGCGAGTAGTCTGAATAAGTATGTATCTCATCCAGGATGATATCACACCCCTTGATATCCAGTATGATACTTTCAAAACCGAAAGTACCGAAAATAATGGACGACAGTTGATGGGGCGTCAACACTTTGATGCTAGATCCGATCAATGGTTGTAACATCCTTTCTTCCATATTCTCTCCGACAACGATCTTCGATGTTGCATGCAGCAAACGGATATCCTTGTTGGGAATAGTTGCTTTTAGCCTTTCCCACATAGCATTTATGGAAGCTTGGAAAGGAAGGGTGTAAAATATGCGGCCTTTACATCTTTTCAATAGAAAATCGGTCTTTCCTGCACCTGTCGATGCGACTACCAAAGTGTGCGGGCGTTTGTTGTCTACCCCGATCAATGACAGGGGATATAGAGGATTTATCCGCTCCGTTCTAAAATAGCCGGACAGATCCGGTACTTCGAATATAGACTCAAGTTCCTTTTGAGTAGATGAAGAAAAAGCGGAAGCAAAATGATCTGCAGCCATTAATAAACCTCTCCAAACTGACCATCCGAAAGTCTGCGATTCGCAATACTCCACAGTATAAAGTAAAGCCTGCCGGGCTTCTTCCCGATCTATTCCGGAACATGGATATCCGAATCTATTCAATATCAGTATTCCGTATTGGCTCCATTCTTCCCAGTCCTGTAAATGATTGTCTAGCCAATGGCGATCCCCCGGGACAATATCTAAAATACCTCTTCGCCGGGGATCGTCTATTATAGATTTATGATGGGCTACAACCATTTCTATCAGCGTATCCCATTCCCATCTCGGAAAGGCTGGTAGGAATGCCAAAGATGACAATTCATGTCGATGGATGAATTTAGTACGCCTGTTCGACAGTGAACCGTCA
Source organism: Parabacteroides sp. HGS0025 (assembly GCF_000969845.1). NCBI lineage: Bacteria > Pseudomonadati > Bacteroidota > Bacteroidia > Bacteroidales > Tannerellaceae > Parabacteroides > Parabacteroides sp. HGS0025. Next base: position 3,388,106 of record NZ_KQ033902.1, on the reverse strand, counting down.
ACAGTCTTATTCATCCGGTTCTGAAAATACTTATGTGCTTTACCCAAATCGTGTAAAGTCGCTCCTTTGAGGGCTATCTCCGTATCAAAAGGAAAATCTGTTCGCTTGGCGAAGACTTCGATAGCCCACCGGGTATGCAGGCTATGTTCAAGAAGTGAAACATGACCATTATCAGGACTTTTTGCCAGTATTTCGTCGATAGATTTCATAGGGTACTTCTGATCGGGTTACCTTTTACATGTAATATTCCATACATCTCTTCACCTCCGTGATATCTGTTATATCCGGCTTTGAACCCTTTTTCTTTATCAGAAGGTATCCACTCGAAACCGTCTATCTGTTCAAAATCGTCAAGTGACATTTCGGTAGGACGATCCGGTAATAATATATCTTCATTTCTGCATAAACAGATCGATTGTTTTGCTGCGCGCGATGCATCGTCATAGTTCTCAAAGGCGAGATATAAATGGGGGTATAGGAGAACGCCACGGGTAATGATACTGATGTTTTTAGGAATATAATAAACATTCCCTTGTGCATCTTTCTTTTTCTCTTTGACAAACCCACCTTTAGACCAGGTTCGTTCCTGTTGCGAATCCAACCCGCAATAGTTAAGACGGTATCTGCTTATCTTTTGAACTCTTTCCGTCGTATTCAGTAACTCCGGGAAAAGTTTTTTTTCGATCCCCTCTATCGTGGACGTTATCAGGAATTGCAGACTGAATGTTTCACTATCCCTGACTGCTGTCCAGGGCTTGATAAATCCAAAAGGACCTGAGTATTTTACTACGTAATACATGATGTAATTGTTAGATTATTGAACCGCAACCACTACCGGTTAAAGAGCCAATGCCGCAATTCCATGCGAAGGCTTTTGTCAGAGGTGTACCTTCAATGATAAGAGGACACATGCTGCATTTGTTACTGATATTATGGATAGTAATGAGTTTTTCTTTTTTATTGGGATAACTAAGGTCAAACTCAATCTTTAGGGACGGATCTTCCGGAAGTCCGGCAATCTGCATTTTGCGTCTTAATGTTTCGGCCATCATCTCTCCGGTATTCTCGTCTTTATATGTAAAGTGTTTATGGTTGCCATCACAAAAACGTTTTATAAAGATGGGGCTTCCGAGTTGGAAATGATTTTGGGTGGATAGATCGGGAGTTTCCTGAATAACAATCCTTTCTACTTTCATTCCGCAAAACATATCTGGTGAGTCCATGATTGCATTTATTATGGTCTTGACATAATTCTCCTCACAAAAAGAGATAAACCAATTGGCTCCATAAGGAAAATGAAGTCCATTTTTGTATCTTTTTCCTCCCTTTAACCATGAGAAGGAGTATAAGGATATTTTATCATGTAGTTCGTTTGTTCCGAGCCAGCGATGCAATACACCAAGAAGTTTCTGCTGGTAATTGAAAGGTACGAGTTCGTTGTTGGCGCTCGTTGATAAATGTATTCTCATATAGTAATTCTGGTATTATATTTAGGTTATATATTATATAAGGTATAGATATAATCTAAGTAAGTTAATAGTATACTAAGTTTCTCCCAAATATAGTCATATATTTGGTCTGGCCTATGAATTTATTGCTTTTTTTGTGGCATTAAAGGATGGCTCCTCCCTTTGAAGAGAGAATTGTCTTTGATTAACAGATGGTTTCGCTGTTAGAAAAAGTTAGAAAAAGATTTATACCACTAAGGTACAATTAAACCATTCCCTACACGGAAACCTACATAAGCATTTGGTTTCTTTAAATACCACTAAGGTACAATTAAACCCTGTCAGACCTTGGAGAGCTTGCCTACAAAGACGCTGCTTTAAATACCACTAAGGTACAATTAAACCCTTCCGGTATAGTAGTGTTCTCCTGAATGTACTGCCTTTAAATACCACTAAGGTACAATTAAACCCTGCATAGATTCATCAATAGTGTTCAAATACTTCTCAACTTTAAATACCACTAAGGTACAATTAAACCAAATAAGCGTTGAGAACGGCACATTCGTTCTTAATTCTTTAAATACCACTAAGGTACAATTAAA
>NZ_KQ033902.1:1760665-3385736 GCF_000969845.1 Parabacteroides sp. HGS0025 | reverse complement strand
CTTTAAATACCACTAAGGTACAATTAAACCGATTTATATTTAAAGTTCGCCCCGACCGGTTGCCGCCTTTAAATACCACTAAGGTACAATTAAACCGAACAACACAAGATTGTACTTATATCTAAGCTAACTTTAAATACCACTAAGGTACAATTAAACCACATAGAAATGAAAAAAAATGCGTTACCTCCTCCCTTTAAATACCACTAAGGTACAATTAAACCCTTATAGAAACCATAGATTTCCCCTGTTCTAAATACCTCCTAGCTTTGTTTGTTCCTTCTTTTCTGTCAATGATAGTTGTCGACCTTCAATTGTATGAAATACCTTGGGGATCGACAACTATCATCTACCTCTTATACTCTCCAAATCACATGTTTCTACTGTGTTGATGACAGCTATTCTACATTGTAGTCGACTAAAACAGAATAAAGCTTCCAAATATACATTATATTAATATATCCTGTAAGTTTTATTCTCCAATTTGTCCCGGTGTTTTTTATATTTGCATAGTAAATTGTTCCTTAGGGGTATTTCCCAAACCCATCCCCCCATTTTTTCTGTTATATTCCATGTCAATATCAATTTAAACAAGAAAATGAGTATGGAAGAAATGAATCGGATCAGGAAAGGGATGGCGCGTAATGGGTTTGTGATTTATGCGCTGGGAATTATTGACAAGATGGAGAAGGATGGAAGGTATGGGATATCCCAAGCCTATCGGAGCAGTGTGAAATAGTTTGCGCTGTTGGAGGAATGTTTTGTCGGATGGAGTTGACCGTGCATAAAACTACAAACGCTATCGGAGTGCACTGGTCTCATTTAACCGGCATCTGAAGAAAATAACTGTACTGAAAAAATTGAATCATAAAGTGATAAATTTGGAATAGGGTCAACCCTTTATTTGTCAAACTGTCAACCATCCTTCCCCCTGAAGCCTTTCTACAGGCGTCGGGTAGGGGGATGGTTCAAATATTCGCTTCTCCTGAAGTTAAGGGATGACAGAAAGAGGGGGAGGGAGATATAATACGAACTATTTGTAATGACTTTTCCAATAGACTCCCGGCCGGTTTCTGCGGCTGCTACTTATTCTTATCGAATAGCATCAAAATATCTTTTTAGAATTGAACCGTTTTGTTTGGCTTCCGGAAAGCTGAAGGGAGGGATTGTGCCTGATTTCTTACTTCGGGAGGGCAAAAAGCGGAATTACCTGCCAGCTGATTACCACTACCCGGCAGGTAATTCCCATCAGCTGCCGGGTGAATGCCTATTACCTGCCGGCTGGTTGAAAATAGCAGCCGGGTAATTCTCTTTATGACCGTGCTGGTTGGTATGAAACAGGTGCTATTGAGTGCAAAAGACGCCTGAACGACTCCCATAAGGGAATTAGTGAAAAAGGTGTGTTGTAAATTTGCTCGATATCTGATGATTTTGTTATAATATACCCCGCAAATGTATCATTTCGACATTCTCTAAGGACGCTATCAGACGCTCTGAAATGTATAGCTAAACACAATCTCCGTTACTATTCTTAACTTAATGACATTGAGCTGAAATAGCCGGCACTCTTGCTATCTAAGCTTGTGGCTTCGTGGTCAAAGGGAAGTAACCTTTATCTGTCGTTGAATGTTATAACTTTGTCATTTCTTAAAATATGAGAAGTTATGAAAAACAAGGATTTTTACACACAGATGAAGCTGCAGGAACAGGAGAAACGCTCTGCAGGCGATGAAAGTACAGCCGACCTTTACAGGGCGGTTCGCAATCACTTTATATGTTTTACCGGTAACCGGGAGTTTTCGCTGAAGGAGGTGACTCCGCAAATAGTACAAGCCTTTGTGGAGTGGCTGCGCGAAAAAGGCCTGCGGGTGAATAGCGTAAACAGCTACCTGAGCAACCTGCGTGCCATGTATAACCGTGCATGCCAGGGATGGAAAAAACGTCCGCTCGATTCGCCTTTTGCCGGACTGCGGTTGCGGCGGGAAGAGACACGGAAGCGGGCTATGCCTGCCCGGGTGATCAGGCAGATCGCCCTGCTGGATTTGAAAGAGGAACCCTGTAAACAAAAGGCTGCCGATTTGGCTCTTTTTTCTTTTATGGCGTGCGGAATGCCTTTTGTGGATCTGGTGCATCTGACACGGGAGAACCTCAGTGAAAACGGGAAGGTGCTGTCTTACCACCGGCAGAAAACCGGAACGCTGATCCGGATGGAGGTGAGCCCGGGAATGCAATGCCTGATAGACCGGTACAGCCGTCCGGATGCAACGTATCTTTTTCCGCTCTTGCCGGAGGGAGCCACACACGAACAATATAAGTATTGCCTGGCCCGGCAAAACCAATATCTGGAAGAGATCCGTTTACTTTTGGAATGGGACGGGACATTGACTACCTATGTGTTCCGTCATACCTGGGCGTCGGAGGCTTACCATAATCATATGGAGATCGGTCTTATCAGTCAGATGTTGGGACACACTACGGAAAAGATGACGCGCAATTATCTTTCGGACTTCGAACTCGATAAACTGGCAGAAGCAAATAAGCAAGTTATTGGAAAAATAGAGTCGCTGATAAGAGGATGAGTATTACCCTTATTTATGTAATAAGGTAAACGCGGTGCTTTCTAATTTATATTCAACCATTTACAATCTGTATAAATCGCATATAAATTGAGATAACGCTGCAAAGATAGAAATAGAAAATAAGAAAACCAAGGCCCACCTGCTTATTTATTAAAATAAATATACCGACTTCATATAAATTTACACTATAACCTGTTATTCCTGTTAAATCAATGAAAAATGGAACATGCAGAACAATAGTGTGTTAGGATTGCTATTCCTTTAAAGTCCGTTAAGAAATACAGGCAATAGATATACCTTATATTTTCTCGGAAAAGACCTCAAATAATTTCAATCCGACCATTATTTCAGGTAAAAACACATGTTTTTACCTCTTCTTGAAGCTGCTTTTTGCTCTGTTTACCTTATTACATAAATAAGGGTAGAGAAATGGAGAAAAAACTGAATATCAAAAGCTAATAGGGAGATGTATAGGATGAGACAGCAAATACGTAAAAAGACAATGGAGATAGTGAAAGCAGTGTGCCTGTTCGTGTTTTCCGCGCTTTTCTCTGCGGGAGTAAATGCTCAGACTACATCTTATGTGAAAGCGGAATCTTTTTTATTCTCCTTCCGGGAAGCGAATGATATGTTCCTTGCCGATTATGGAGATAATGCCTATTGGCTGCAACGGATGAATGAATCTCTGCAGGCTTCTCGCGTACATTTATTAGAAGGTAATTCCCATCTGCTGATCGTAGCCCATGTGAGTGCATATGATTACGAGGATGAATCAGTGATCAACGAAGCAGCCTTGCGTGCCAGCCGTATACGCGCATATATTAAATCGAAATTAAATATCCCACACGAATGTGTAGCCTTCTATATCGACCGGAGCGGCAGTTATCGCGACCAGGTCCATGTCTACCGGGTTCAGATGCCGCTGCCCTGGTTTGCCAATCAGGAGATCAGTTGCAGCGAGAGCCGTTATCCGAATGCGGTGACGAGTGCGATTGCCCGTTATGGCTCAGTTCCGTATGTCGATTTATACCATCGAAATAGTACCGATAATTACGAACGTGAGGTGTATGTAATAACCGACCCGCTGTTCGACCGCTCGGAACTGGAAGATTACCGCCTGGCCGTTTCTGACGGCAAGCCTGATATACAAACGAAACAAACTATGCCGGTAGCCCATGAGAAACAGTCGGAAGAATATATCGATCCGGAAGAACCGGCAGTCGTTCAAACCACTCGACTTCAATTTGCGGCTTCCACAACACCCCGCTTACTGGCAGTAAAGACAAACCTGCTCCCTTGGGCAACGGTCGCTCCGGCTATCGATCTGGGAAGTGGTGGTACGGAGATACAGACAGGTTCATTCATGCCTAATCTGGAACTGGAATATTATTTCGCCCGGCGGTGGTCGTTGGCATTTTCGGCTTTGTATGCCGACTTCAGTTATGGAGGGGGTAAAGAGAATAAATGGGGACTGTCGGATGTAATACTGGCGTCCCGCTTCTGGCCCCTGGGGGAAGCAGACCGGTATAACTGGCTGAGTGTAGGCTTTTATGGAATGTATGGCGATTTCGATGTGCGTGGCGACAAGATCGGGGGCGAAGGCCTGTACGGTCGTACAGGAAGGTTCTGGTCTGCCGGTCTGTCTGTCGGTTGTCTGGTGCCCTTGGGAGCCGGTTTTGCGGTGGAGACGGTGGCGGAGGGCGGTTACCGTTCGGTGTTTGGCGGTAAAAAATACCGCTACGATGGGATAGACGGGAAAAATTACCTGGAAAGCCGTTTCACGTCGACGGGTGTCAGGTTGGGAGTAAAGTTGAATCTGCTTTATCGTTTCAGAATAAGATAACAGGATAACGGGAGGAAAAAATATGAAAAAGAAGGGAAACAGATCGGTGATAGGATGTCTGGCAGCAGTCTGTATGCTGTTGCCGGTGATGTCGTGCGTGTATCATGATCCGGACGAGGACTGGAACAAGAATGGTAAGGTACGGCTGATGCTGAACTGGAAAGAGAAGAAACGGCCTGTTGCGATGGATTATTATTTCTATCAGGACGGTGCAGCCCGTCCGGTCATCCGCCGTGGTGAAATTGGCGGTTATGAGGGGACGCTTCCGGCGGGCAACTATCGGGTGGCTGTGTGTAACCCCGATGGTGCCAATGTCGAACTACAGATGGAAAGCGGCTACGAATCGGCCTGTGCCGTGGCTCGTCCGGCTTCTGTGTTGAAAGCTGTTTCTTCTGGCGTGGAGCAGCCTCACGGACTGTATGGCACAGGCGGTGAACTGCTTTCGGTGAGTGGCAAAACCGACCGGATAGCGGAACTGTATCCCGTCAGCCTTGTGCGCGAGTTGGAACTGAACATCCGGGTAGTCGGTCTGAGCGAGGTGGAACGCCTGACAGGTAGCTTATCCGGTATAGCCCCGGAGGTGCATATCCCCACTGGAGAACCGCTTTATGAACGGACAGCTTCGGTCGGTTTTACTCCCGAAAAACAGCAGGGAGAAGTTTACAGTACGACATTAGGCCTTTTCGGACTTTGTCCGGATCAGGTGGAAGAGGAAGGCCGCCGTTCGTACCTTTCGCTGACACTGACATTGGCTGGCGGGTTAGGATTTACTTCACGTACGGATATCACCCAACAGGTGAATGAAGCGTATCGCAACAGTCTGTCTACCCGTATTGTCCTTGACCTGGAGGTCAGTCCTTCGTCGGTCGATGGCATTACGATCATTGTAACCGGTTGGCACGAAGGAACCGGCGAAGCAGGGAACGGCAATTAAAAGCAAGGAAGAAATGAAGATAAAATATAACAGATATATTGCTCCGGGGCGTTTGCTGCTGACTGTCTTGCTATTGGATGCAACGGTGGGTTGTTCAGGCGATCACGACGGCCGATCCATCGGTGAGACGGAAATCGTGCTGCAGTCGGTGACGAATACGGAAACAGGTACCATCCACGGGGAGGCAACGGGTTTCTCTGTGGGCGATACGCTGTTCTTTGCCCGGGGAAACACGCCGGGAGTGTATGGCGATACCTGGAAAGCCTGTCTGGCTACCGGCGGACGTACCGAGTTACTGGAGACACATTATTATCCGGCAGACAATAGCCCGGTCTATCTGCGCGGCTATTATCCGGGGGCGCAGCGGTCCACCGACAACCGGCTGTATTATACGCTCGACGGCAGTCAGGATCTGATGCTAAGCAATGAGCAATCGGGGCGTCTGACCGATATGTTCTGGCAGGAGACGAAGAGTTTCCGTTTCGAGCATTTGCTGACACAACTGCGCTTTGAGGTAAAGGCAGACAGTACGGCATGGGAAAAAGGGCTGGTGCTCCGGGCACTTCAGATAGGAGGTAGCCGCCGGCAGGTGGTGCTCGACCTGGAGAAAGAACAGTTGGCATTTGAAGGAGAAACCGGTTTGCTGACAGCTTATTCGGAGAGCGAACCGGATAAAGAAATGCTCCGGTTGGATACCACCTTCACGGTGGTGCCGGGACGCGTAACGGTAGAGCCGGGCGTCCCGCTTCTTCTGACGCTACGTACGCAGGATGCGGAAGGGCGGGAGGTGAGCTACGAACGGATGCCGGTATTTTTCCACACGCCGGACGGAGTGTCCGGGGCGGGCGTATCTTATCTGCTGCGTGTCACGCTCGATAGCGAAGCAGGATTGAAGCTCTGGTCGGAAGTGACGCCCTGGCAGCAGGGCGGTAACGGGAATGGAATCATTTATTCACTTTTTTAATACAAGCAATTATGAAACATGTATGGATGTATGCAGCCGCTTTGGCTGCGGCAATGGTCGGCTGTTCGGATAAGGATACGGACGGTGTAGGCGGCACGCAGGAGATCCGTGTCGGAGCCAAGGTTATTGGTGCGGTAGAAACGAGAGCGCCGGTAACGACGGGTAGTTCTTTTATGGCTGCCATCGCGGCATTTGAAGGAAGCAGCGATCCGGCAGACTGGACGGCAGTACCTGCCTGGACAAACTCGGTAACCCTGACGGCACAGGAACAGGCCACGGGCAATCTGGTGCCGTTGAATGTGATGAAAGTATATCCGCAAACGGGCAATGTGTATATGGCGGCCTGGCACCCGAATATTCTTTCACTCAATGGTGTGGTTACTTTTGGCCGTACCGGTACGGAAGATGTGATGTATGGCGGTATCGTAAGCGGTAGCAGCACGGTACCTGTCGGTGCCTTTAGCTTTACCCATGCGTTGACGCAGCTCAACTTCCAGGTGCAGGCAACTGCGCAGTACCTGACGGATAACCCGGGCAAGCAGATCACGGGTATCGATGTGATCGCTGCCGCTTATCCGCAGTCTATGCAGATCGGTACGGGGGCACTCACTTATACGGCTCCGGCCGACCTGCCGGTTCCCGGGCTGTTGCCGGTTAACCTGACTTCGAGTCTGGTATCGGCCGGTGTACCGTTTATGGTAGAGGCACTCGATGGAGTAAGCATCCGTGTACACTATTCGGATAACACAAACAGCGATGTGATTCCTATCATCAATGCAGCTACGAATACGCCGCTGGATGCCGAAGCCGGCAAATCGCATCTTATCACGCTGACTTTCCAGAAAACAGGAGAAGTCGGCATCCAGGGTTCCGCTACGGTCGCTCCGTGGGAGATCGGTGCGTCAGGCAACGGCAGTATCGTCGATTGATTTTTCTTAGATAACTCATTTAAATAAACAAGTGAAATGAAAACAAACAAGTATTTAGTAGTAAGCCTCCTGGCTGTTATGGCCCTGAGCAGTTGCTCGAATGATGAGAATTATATCGACGAGCCGAAAACAGCAGAGAATCTCGACCTGAGTGCCGGGATCAGTACATCTACCCGCGCAGTGATCGATGCCAATTACGGTAGCAACCTGAATGTAGCGTTTGTGCGTGTCGATAATCCGACATCTCCCGGCAACAACTGGATGTCGTCTGTAAATGCCGTCCGTGCGGGTGGAAATGGAAATACCGCCATTACGTTCGATAATACCGAGACCTATGCGGCTATGAATGTCGCATCTTATCTGCTCGGTTTCTATCCGCGTCCGGCTACTCCGACAACGGCAGGCAACCCGGTGAATGTCGGCTATACGATCACCGGTGATGAGGATATTATGGCAACCGCTATCCAAAGCGGTTCGACAAATGCCCATTTCCAACCTTTCACCTTCAACCACCTGCTGACGCAGTTGCAGTTTCAGTGTGTCGGTTCGTCTGATGCCCTTGAATTGTGGACCGGGATAACCTCCATCACTGTTCAGGATGTGCCTAATACGCTGACACTGGCTATTGATAAAGACCGGGTGAACCTGGTTCCGGAATTAAGCCTTGTCGGTGGTGCGCCTGATACGAATCTACCAATCTTCAACTGTCCGGATACTCTGGCGGCTGCTTCTTCCGACAAGCAAACAGGTTATATCATGTTGTACCCGACAGTAGGTCTGGGAGGTGCGGATGATACACCGATCACGCTGGAAGTCACCGGAATGTATAGGGCGACAACGTCGGTTGCAGCGCAGCAGGTAACCCGCACCGTTACGATCGACAATATTGCCGGTGGTGTACGGGCCAGCCAGTCGCATCTGCTGACCCTGACCTTCACGGTAGACGGCGAGATCAATATCACAGCCGGTATCGCCGAATGGCTACCGGGCAACGGTGGCGGAACGACTGTAACCCCTCGCGACTGATCCTTTTCATACATATAGCAGGAGATGAAGAGAATACTCATACTAGCAACCGTAGCCTTCTTTGCAGGGGCCACATCGTGTACGGACGGTGGAGAGGCAGTATTGCCGCCCCCCGTTCCGGAAACGACGGTGCGACTGGAAGGAGCCATCGGCTCTTCCACCCGTGCGGTGATCGGCTCCGGCTATGAAAAGGACCTGGAAGTGAGTTTTGCACGCAGTGACGAGACAGCTGTTTCAGCGGAGACGTATGGAGCTTGGAGCTTGTGTGATGCCGTGCGCAGCGGAGGGACAGGCAACCGTCCGATCCTGTTTGCTGAATCGCAGCTTTATCCGGAGGACGGAGGTTCGATCCGCCTTTGCGGCTATTATCCCCGCAGTACGGGTGTGACGGATAGTGGAGTTACTTTTGGGGTGGATGGTGATACCGATATTATGGCTACCGGTCTTTTGTCAGGCAGCCACTCTTCCCCGATTGTCTCCTGCTTATTCCGTCATTTGCTGACACAGTTGCAGTTTATCTGCTACAGCGACCGGGCAGCCGACTGGGGGAGTATTGTCCGTATCGAAGCGGAAAGTGTGCATACCGGCCAGCGGTTGGATCCGTCGGAAGCAACTCCGCAACTGACGGATATCTCGACGGAGGAACAAATACGTGATCTTAGGGTGGGCGGCATCGCCGGTCTTTCTATGCCGGAGATAGATGAAGCCGATCCGGTATTGCCGGAGGTGCAGGGGTATATCCTGCTTCCTGTTTCCCCTGAAACCGGTACGGAGACAGCACCGCTCCGGTTACGGATCGTCACTACGCACGACGGTAAGGGGAATGAAACGGAAACCGTCCATCACGCATCGGTCTTTGTCGAAGGTGGTTTTCAGGCAGGCGAGTTGCATTGCATTGAACTGCTGTTCAGCGGCCGTGGACTGGAGGTGGTCTCTGTCTCGGTGGCTGACTGGAACGATCATACGACAGATGGAGGAAATATTGATTTATAAACAAGAAAGAATAAACAAATAAAAGAAAAACAATGAAAAAGTTATTGACACTGGCTGCCGTATCGGCTGCCGCCATGCTGACAGCTACGAGCTGTTCTGAAAAAGAAACAGATGAAATATTGACTCCCGGTAACGGCAACGCTGTTGCCCTGGGTATCGATATGGGGGTGCAGGCTACAGCTACAAAAGCAGTGGTGGAAGGAAAAAAGATCACCTACGTTGATTATGATACTGAAGCCCGAGGATTGGGTATTGTTGTACTGAATGCTGCCGGAACGGCTCTCTATGCACCGGACAATACGGCTGACTATCCGGCCGGAAATACTACGGTTTGGTTTATGGGTGACGCTCTGGGTGCGAACTGGAAAGCGATTTCGGCTCTTGGTGGATCGTTTGCCGCTGCCACGGCTAAACCCTATTTCCTGACGGAAAACGTAGGACGTGTGTATGCTTACTATCCGCGTAGTGCCTCTTTTGATGGAACTACCGAAAGCGCGCTGAAGGTTGATTGCTCTGTCGAGCTAACGGGGAATATCGATGCAAGCATCGTTAATAATGCGGATGTTATCCGTAATGCCAGCGCCTGGACTTCCAATACGAGCGCCAGTGGTACTTCCAAAAGGCTTATAGCCGCTCCGACTGAAACGGACTATTTGTATTTCAGCGGACTGGCTGAAGATGGAACGCTTGCACGTTATGTTAATAACGGCCGTAACGGGGCACCGGCAACGGAAGATAACTGGAATACGAATACCACGAATCCGGGCTATCAGATATCCATGCAGATGGAGCATGCCATGACGATGGTGTCTTTCCGTGTGTATAACGACGGAACCATGACGGGGGAAAATCTGGAATTGACAAGGATCGAACTGAAAAATACGGCAGGTGGAACGGTACTTCAAACGAGCGGTACTCCTAAAATGGCGTTGAGTAACGGTAGTATAGATGGTTTGGCCGGAGTAACAGCAGACAATATAGTCCGTACTATCACTAACTACGTGCTGCCTAAACAGGTGCAGGCCGGTACTGGGGAAGATGCGACGCATTTTATTGAGTCAGCAAGTAATCCACGTGTAAACGGTAAGACTGTATCTAAAAAAGTCGGTATGCTTACCTATCCGATCGCTACTATCGAAGAGGGTGATCTGGAAGCAGAACTGACAATCGACGATCATATATTTACGGCCCGTATACCTGCCGGTACCTGGCCTGCCGGTACAAATACGATCTATACGATTAAAGCTTCACGCCGTGCGCTGGAAATCATATCTGTAGATGTGACGGAATGGGCAACGGAAGATGGCGGTGAAATCGATATTTAAGCCATGAAACGACTGATAAGTATAACATTGTCGGCCATAATACTGGCTGGCTGCACGAACATGGAAACGGATATTCCGGAGCCGGGTCCCGGTGGTGAAGAAGATACCGGTGCCGTGTTGGGTATCAACGGGCTGAATCTGTCGGTAGATACGAAAAGTATTATCGAGGGAGTCGGTAATGACGGAGCAGGTAATCACCTGAGCGGTATCGGTGTGATGGTTACCAAGTTGAATGGAACGAAAGTGTCCTTTTATTCACAGGATATCGAGACTCAGGAATTCCATTATAACGGAACGGACTGGACAGCTGATGTTCCGCTAAATCTGGCCAATTCAGAAGGAACCGTTTATGCATGGGCACCGCTGGGATATGATGCGGCTATAAAATCATCCGTTCCGGTCGTACAGGGGTTGCCGATCCTGGCAGCACAGTCGTTTAACGTGAATGGGGCTGGTAACGAGTGGGATACCGAGCAGGAGGACCTCTTGTATGGGAGTGCCGCCGATACACCGGGCGATGAAACGCACCAGGCGGTGGATAAATGGAATCATACGGTCGACAATATGTATATGCAGCATGCACTGGCTAAGGTCAGTTTCCGTATCCGTAAGGCGAGCGGACAGGTGGTAAACAGTGACGATTATGTGAAGAAGATGGAGCTGACTTCCGTAACAGGCAACACGTTCGCTGTATCTCCGAGAACCTCGAAGGTGACAATGAACCTAACGGACGGTGCTTTCGGAGCGCTGACTACAGCCTCTTCGCTGACTTTTACCGCCGAATATCCTGCGCAACTGGCTGTGTACAGCGCCGATTATTCGAGTGTGACACATGCCCAAGCGTATGGATTGGTCGCACCGGCTACCGTGGGGGCTATGCGGCTGAAAATGACGCTCGGACCGGACGGACTACCGGATGCCACGACCGACCGTACATATGAAACCCGTGCGGACGATACGAGTCTCCAAAACGTAGTCTGGCAGAAAGGCAGGCATTATGTCTATACTTTAACTGCTACCGACCAGGGACTTGAAATAACAAATGTGGAAGTGGTCGGCTGGGATGATGCCGGCACCACCGAAGTACCGGTAGAATAACGCTATCCGGCAACCGACAGGGTGGATGGGGAGCGATACCCCGTCCATTCACAAGAAAAATAACATGAAATGATATGAAACATATCCATCTATATCTGAATAATCTGGCTTGTTGCTGCTACCTGTTGCTGCTGGCCGGATGTACGGCGGGATCGGTCGAAGAGATTGTTCCGGAAGAGGTACAGCCGGTCGAACTCAGTTTTGGAAAACCTGATTTGGGAGAGCCGGTAATCCTTACCCGTGCCGGTACCGCTCCGACACCCTTACCTGCGGGATCGACCGTACGTATTGCCGCTTATTTTACAGGTAGGATTGGAGAAACGTATAATCAGGCTCTTTTTTCGACAACAGCCCCTTTATCTGAAGCGACCTATGTGGTAGGAGCCGATGGCGCTTTGTTGCCTTGCCTTGTGAACGATAGTGGGCAACAAATTGCCGGGGAAGCCAGGGGATTGATCGTAAGGGGAGGTGTTTTTGATTTTTATGCCGTTTCTCCGGCGCGGCGGTTGGCGAAGGCTTCCGATAATAATTATAAGATAACGGATATACCCCATAAGGAAGATGTGATGACCGCTTTTGCCCGGGGTGTAACGGTTTCCAAAAACTCGCATGTGGTGACGCTCGGTACTTTCCGGCGGAAATGTGCGCTGGTGGTGTTTAATGTGGCTCCTTCGCCCGACAACGCGCTGCCTTTCGAAACATTGTACGGCACAAAGCTGGAACTGAAAAAGATTTCTTCTTCGGGAGCTTCCCTGATAGCCGGCGAAGATACGGGGATACCGCTTACCGGAGGGAGTACGGAGGCGGATGCGCAAGTGGTATTTGCCGAGGATGAATTTGAACCGGTGGCGTCGGGGCTCGGTGATATCGGCTTAAACAAGACAATGGGGATCCTTATTCCCAAAAACAACCGGCCTTTCGAGGTGGCGATCGAAGTACGGCGGGATAAAGAGGCGGCTACCCTGAAAGCGACGATCGACAAGAATATCACTTTCGATGAAGGCAAACGGTATGTTTTTACGCTGGAGGTAAAGAACAACGAAAGCAGTCTGCTAATGAGGATACTCCACTGGAACATGGTGAATTTTACCGACACTGGCGTGGGTAGCCCCGACAACCCGTATCCCGATCCGGATATCTACGAAGGAATCGGTACCACTATAACAGTAGCCGTTTGGTCGGAAATCCGCTGGTATGATGCGGATGTGGGAGAAGGAGATAACAGCGGGCCGATTATTAACGATGGCACGGATGGTACGTTACAACCGCCTGTGGAAGACCTTATCAGTTGGAGTGATGCGGATGTCGGCCGCTCATAAAGGCAGGCATGTAGTCTTAGAAATATGGATTAAAAACAAAATAGAATGAAACGAGAAAGTAAAACAAGGCGCAGGCCTTTATTGAACATCAGAAAAGTGCGCATTGGTTTATCGCTGATGTGGGTGCTTGTGTTATCACTTCTGATGTTGGCCGGTTGTACGCAGACTGATGTGGAAGAAGATGTGATCCCTCCTCGTGCCCTGAAGGATGTGGATGCAGGGTTCAGCCTGAATGTGCTGGCAAACCAGCCACCGGTAACGCGTAGTATGACGTTTACAGCGGCCGGTACGATAGATACCGATACGCTGGCAACAGGGATAAACGACACGATACGCACCCGAGCCGCCAGTCCGCTGGGAGATGAAAGCCAGATAGTCGGTCTGTGGGTAGGACAGTATGATGTTGTGACAGGCAACCTGTTGTTCAGTAAGTATATCCCTTTGATAACCGATAATAAGGTGAACGTGAAGTTGAAACAAAGCGGAGCGGAGAGTCAGGTGTGGTTTGTGGCAAATGCCGGCGATCTGGGAGAAGTGGCTACCGAAAAGGCTCTGAAAGAAGAGGTATTGCCATATAGTTCCACCGGAACGGGCTTGCCTAATAATAGTTTATGTATGATGGTAGGAACATGGAAGGGGATTGTGCAGGTTGGCGGTATAGAAGATATAACCGTGTCGTTGACGCGTCTTCTTGCCAAGATTACGTTTACCTATTCGGTGGGTACGGATTTTGCATTTACTCCGACTTCGGTTGTTTTGAAGAATGCACCTACGGCGTCACAGGTGGTTGCTTCTACGGCCCAGTTGACAACGGGAGGTATCCGTTATAAGGACTATGCAGAGGCTTCCGGTGACATAGGTACTGCCTTTTACTGGTATCTGCCGGAGAATATGGCCGGCACAGTAGTAGGTGCAAACGAGGTTGATGCGGAGAAGAAGAAGATCGGTACCGGTGTATCGAATGCTACTTGTATCGAGTTGACCGGGAATGCCGAACAGGGTGGAGTAACATATACTGGCGTTACTTTCCGTTTTTATCCCGGTAGCAATTATAACAATTACGATATCGTACGTAATTCTCATTATATGATGAATGTTACGCTGATCGGTATCGACGTTTCCGACGAACGTATCACCGTGGGCGGGATACCTCCTGTCGATGTCAGTTCTGAGGGAATACCAGCAAAAGGCGGCGAGAAAGAGATACTGGTCACTGCCCGCCCGGGCGATAAATGGGAATTCGATCTGCCTGACTGGATGTCTGCTTTGCTGGATGATATGACAAATGTGGCTACAGGTGCCACCTTAACTCACCAAGGACCGGGCAAAGTGGCATTTATAGTTGAGGAGTCCAATCCGAAAGCGGAAAAGAGATCCGGTTTTTTTGATATCAATCTCAATGGTGAAGTGCAGCAAATAGAGATTGTTCAAACCGGTTCGACTCTGACAAGAGGAAGTAACATTTCGTTGGCGGCAGAAGCTGGCTCCGAGAATTCTTCTTCTTTTACAGCTACCGAGGGTTTGCCGTGGTTGGCCACCTTAAGCGATGACTGGCTGGATTGGTCAGACTCTAACTCCGGAACTTCCGGTAGCGCAACACCGACTGTTTCACAAGCGTTACATGTGAAGTCTACTGTCGCCAACCCATTGGAGCAGTCTCGTAGCGGAAAAATAACCGTGAAGATCGGAGCATCGGTACTCGATGCAAGTTATGACGGTTTGAAAGAAGAGATCACTGTTACACAAGCTGCTTCATCGGTCAAAAGTACCATAAATCCAGCAATACTAGCTGTAGCCAAAGATGCCACAGGTACGTATACACTGAAGGGAACAGAAGGGTTGCCGTATAACTTCACTGCTGGCTTCCCTTCGTGGCTGACAGTTACGGATGGAACAGCCTTTACTGGTGGTGGGACTACTACGGGGGAGGATCAACAGTTAACTTATAAAACGACTTCGGTGAATCCGAATGATTTCGATAGAGTAGCCACTGTAACGGTAAAGGCAGGTGAAATTTTAAAAGATGTGGTAGTAAAACAAGCCGCTTCAACATTTTCTGTATCCGATACAGAGATAGAACTGCCGAAAACTGCGACATCGGATTCTGTAATCGTGACAGGTACACTCGGTTTGCTCTGGACGGTAACTCCGAATATGCAAACGAATGGAATAACTCCCGGTATAATCGAAGGTACGGCAGACGGCACAGCTCAGATATTGAAGTTTTCTTCTACCGTGAATCCTGGTGATGTTCGTGAGCAAACTTTTACAATTGCAGTTACTGGTGGCAATCAATCAAAGAAGGTGAAGGTTAAGCAGCGGTCTAAAGCCATCAAGGTGACAATCGATCAGAGTGTCCTGAAGAGTTATCTAGCGAACTCGAAAGGAGTTGCATCAGCACCATCACCGTTTGATTACAATGGAACGCCCAATTATCATAACTGTACTGTAGATTTAAACGCAGAGACAATGAGCGGCTCATATTTGATAGAGGTGCAATCAGGGCAAACGTCTAGCGCGTTGAGCAATAGTGATGCTATTATTACATGTGAAAAACTAGATCCGAATAATAAATGGACGTGGCGACTGCCAACCGCTATCGAAATGTTTGCAATATTCCAAAGCCAGAACATAACTCCCCCAATTGATGAGGATCTGTATAAGAACATATGGTATAGGACGCTATCCCAGAGAAGTGCAGAACCTGCCGGCCAGATAGTTGTACAGTCGTCTGGACTTGTAGATGTTGCTGGTAGCAATGCCGAGTGGTATATCCGTTGCGTCCGTGATAGTTGGTAATGTTCAGTTGATTCAACGAGAGATGGTGGTCTGTATAGTGAGGTTTGAAGGAAATGGCCAACAGGAGGCGAAACTCCTCCTGTTTACTCTACAAGCATAACAATCAGATGTTCTCCTTACCCCTTACATTGGGATCTATGCAATAAAGTTTTCTAAGTAGAAAATTATACAACAATATAATAACAACAACAATCATGAACAAAACAGACTTAATCAACGAAGTAGCCTTTAAGATGGGCGTACCGCGATATCAATCGCTTAAATTTATCAATACGTTTCAGGTGGTGCTGGCAGATGCAATGAAAGAGGATAATACTATTGCACTGCAAGGGTTCGGCACTTTTTCTCCGTGGAAACAAACAGAGCGGGTAGGCCGTAATCCCCGTAAGGGAACAGCCTGCATTATTCCACCACGTACCAGCGTGAAGTTTAAACCGGGAAAGCTATTGTTGCATACCCTTAATTCGGAGCCGGATAAATGATGCGATACAAAAAACTAAAAGAGACAGCCGGGGTATTGGCGCTGGCTGCCACGCTCTTTTCCTGCGGAACCTTTCGGACGGAAACAGGCAGTAATCCGTCGCCCTCGTTGGTGCGTCATGCTGAAATTCCGCAGATGCAAATCGATGCAGCGGCTGTGTATGCCCGGATGGTGAGTTATGTCACGCCCGAGATCTGCATTGCCGTTCCCCGCACCATAACTCAAAAACTGACTGCTTATATCGCCTATCCCGCTGGTGGCATTACCGTCAATTCCCGCTATGGCAATAACCGGGCGGAGTTGGAGAAGCTATATGAGCAACTGGACGGGCTGTTGCAGGGCAGAAATCCGGTAAAGAACGTCCGTTTGACAGGCTATGCCTCACCCGACGGTAACACATTATCCAATGAACGTTTGGCGGCTAACCGGGTACTGGCATTTAAAAAGTATCTGCAGGACAAACGATATCTGCCTGACGACAGCCGGATCACTATCGACTGGGTGGGCGAGGATTGGGAAGGGCTCGTTCGTTTGATGGAAACAGCTCCGGCAAAAAACTACGCTTCCCGCGTACAGGCATTGCTTGACAGTATACCTGATGCAGACATCCGGCGCAGGCAATTACGCAATCTGGATAAAGGAACTGTATACAAAGATTTGGAAAGATCCATTTTTGCCCGGTTGCGCCGTATTGAACTGGAAATAACCTATGAGGAGGAGAACACTGAAAAGGATACTGTCGATATGGATGTATTGGTTACCCGGGTGTATTCGTCGCCGGAGAAAATGCCGTTGGAGGAGTTGTTGCAGGTCGCTTCTCTTTACCGCCCGGGAACGGAACAGTATCGCGAAATATATGAACTGGCGGCTTACCGTTTTCCCGATTGCCGGGTGGCACAGTTGAATGCATCGGCCGCTTCGCTGGCACTCGGCGATAAAGAGGCTGCCCGCTATTTTCTGCAGCGATGCAGTAACGATCCGAGGTCGTATAACAATCAGGGTGTCCTGTTGCTGATGGAAGGAGAAACGGATAGTGCCTGCGGATATTTCCGTAAGGCAATGCCGGAGAATCCGCGTCTGGCAAGGGAGAACTTATCGGTGGCATTGAAAGCGATGTCATTGTCCGGCATGTAAGCGTAAAATCGTCTCGATTGCGTCGTACATGCTTGTTGGCTGGGAAGAGAATTCACTCTTTCCAGCTAATTTTTTATATTATGTACGATACATTGAAAGTATTGTTCGGCAGAAAGAAGCCGTCGGTAAGAAAGTTTGAAACTTTGTTGAGTGATTTACCCCCTGTCAGGCGTTTGTATTTCCGGCAGCTTGCCTATAAGGTGGCTCTTTGCGAATGGGATTATCTGACGGTGGATTACCAAACATTCCTTACCGATTTCCTTACCCGTGACTGGCAGCGATCGGTCGATTACCTGTTGGAACATACCGTGTTGGGTGAGCTGCGGTTCGAGCTGCAGGAACCGGATATCATCCAGCGTTTTATCGGCCTGATGGAAGGGAGGGCATTTGGCCATGAGGCCTCTTTTGTCCATCTGGCTTTCTCGCTCCGGCTTGCCTTTTCCTACCCTTATGACATCGAGTATTTCGGTGATAAACTCCGCTCGAAAATCCTCACTGCTACCGATCTCAATATGCTGAATAACAAGACCCCTGTCACCAACGAGCCGGGGTATATCGGGCCGCAGGTGAAATAAGTATAAAGAATAGGGGGGGAAGGGTTCGATGATAGAGAGGATAAATGCCTCGTTGCCGTGCTTGATGCCCTCTTACCTCCCCTTATTATCGCAGAGAGGTTCTATTTCTCTTATCCTATATTTGTTTTGTGTTTCGATAACGGGTATTAACTAATACATTATTTATTATGGCAATGAAGTTTAAGTTGGTAACAAGAAAGAACATGGGGCCGGATCAGAAAGAAGTACCGGAGAAAATCTATGCACAGATGGTGTGTGGCGATTATGTTCCTTTCGATGAATTTGTGGAAGAGGTAGCCGACAGTTCCGGCGTGGGTAGTGCGGGAGTGAAAGCGGTAATCGACCGTATGGTCGTTGTACTGGTACGCCACATGCAGCATGGCCGAAGGGTACAGGTTGGTGAGTTGGGGCATTTCCGTTATAACTTCGGATCGGATGGTGTAACGGATGGAAAAGATTTTGCTACCAATATGATCCGCGAGCCGAAGGTTCGTTTCTTTCCGGGGAAGGCGTTGCGTGTGGCTAAAGGACGTACGAGTTTTGAGAAAATCTCTCCTGACGATAAGAAAGAGGATGAAGGAGGGAATGAGGATGACAGACCGGTTATTGAGTAAACTGGCAGTAGACCGGTAACGGTTAACAGTTAAAGTGAATGACTATGAAACG
This sequence comes from Parabacteroides sp. HGS0025, assembly GCF_000969845.1. Lineage (NCBI taxonomy): Bacteria > Pseudomonadati > Bacteroidota > Bacteroidia > Bacteroidales > Tannerellaceae > Parabacteroides > Parabacteroides sp. HGS0025. Next base: position 3,367,071 of record NZ_KQ033902.1, on the reverse strand, counting down.
GTTGACGGTTCAGTTGATTATTGCAATCCTGCTCACACTGAGCGGGATTGTTCTTCTCTTCAGCGGATTCTGGATCGATCCGCAGGGATTGATCGATAACAGCGTATTGGTGGCTTTCGGTGAGATCAGTACGTTTGCGGGTGCCCTTTTCGGGGTTGATTATACCTATAAATTTAAAATCAATGACAATGGAAAGTAAAAGTAAAAAGATCGGGTTAAGTGAACATTTCACGCTGGAAGAGCTTACGTATAGCCGTACCGCAGTTGAGAACGCAATAGCCAATGAACCGCCTACCCAGGCAAGGGCATCGTTGCAACATCTGGTAAATTGTCTACTGGAACCGTTGCGGCAATTATATAAGAAGCCGATCGCCATCCTGAGCGGTTACCGGAATAAAGAGGTGAACCGTTTGGTGGGCGGTGTGGCTACGAGCCAGCATGTAAAGGGGGAGGCAGCTGATTGCTATACTCCCGAAGGCCCGGAGAAGTTGCTGGAACTGTTGATGCGGTCGGGCTTACCTTTCGACCAGGCGATTTTATACAAACGCCGCCGTTTCCTGCATCTGTCATTGAAGCAATCCGGCAGGAACCGGATGCAGGTGCTTGTTTATATGGTTTGTGTTATCTGTTTGTTCACAGGGTGCGGGTTAAGGAATATACATCGATCGGAAAGTAATATCCGGTATGACTCCATCCGGTTCGATGGTGCCGATAGCTTGTTGTATCAAAGCCGTTCCATCCTTTGTGACTCGCAATTATGGGAATTGAAACAAACCGTTTATCTTCCACCTGACAGTTCGGGCAGGCAAGCCCTGCAAAGTATCACCGTCGCTCGTCTCCGGCAGGTTAGAAACCAAACAGACAGCTTGTCTGCTATCACCACCACACAGCAATCCTATTCCGTACTAACCACAGAAAATAACCAAAAACAAGAATCCCGCCGCTCCACAAATATCAGTCTCCCGATCTTGGTCATAGTTGGTTTTTGTTTGTTGGCCGGAGGCGTGCTCATAAAAATATATAGGGGTTACTTTACCTCGAAAAGTATCTTGCGCTGATTCCCCCAGTTGTCGATCAAGGTAAGCAGGTGTTTACCGGATTGCACTGAACAGGCGATCTGGTGGTTGTCGGTGGTTTCTCCGAGATAGGTGTCGTCGAGATGCCAGTAAATGGTCGCATCTTGGCGGGCATGGGCGGCTTTAAAGATGAACTTCTCCTGTTTGCCGGAAAATCCTTTCGGTAAGTATAGTATGGCGTTATGCTCCGGATAGATCAGTTCGATCTGCTGGCTTTGTGTCTGTTCGCATCCCGGTTTGATAGGGGGGAGCGGGATGTAGTCGATATGGTAGTTGCGATAATAATATTCCTGCGAGGGGGGCAGGACGAACCAGGGACGGGTGATCATCCGGTCTATCGACTCGCAGGAGCTGTTCACGCGGAAACGTCCGTCGGCCGACAGATGTATCAGTTTATGATAAGGGCATATCGGGGTGTTGATACCCGAGCGGGGAATATATAAGCTATCCACCTGGTCGCATATCTGTGAGGCTTTGTGTCCGCTGCTGCGGCATATGGCGGTTTGTTCCAGTTCATCGTAAGGCATATCGAACCATCCCCCTCCGGGTAGCAGGGAGAAGAGGTCGAACAAGACGGGGGCGGCATTTCCTACACCGGTTAGCCCCGGACGGCCTTCCCCCGAAGCATTTCCTACCCATACGCCGACCACATAGCGGGGAGTTGTTCCGACTGCCCAGGCATCACGCCCGCCGTAACTGGTTCCTGTTTTCCAGGCTATCTGTTTCATCGATTCAAACTGTTGCCAGTCGGCTTCTTCTTCCGGACGGTTCAGGGCGGACATGGCTTCGTAAGTGAACCAGATGGAAGCGGCAGACAAAAGCGGTTTGTCGGTAAGGAGTTTATCCGTAATCGAACGGATCGGGTTCTTTTCCTTATTCGGATAAGGAGTCAGCGGGTGGATATCCTGCGGGTTATACCGTCCGTTATATGGGCGGTAGTGGGTAAGGGTGCGGGATAAGGAAGCATACATTCCCGATATATCCCACAAGGTTCCTTCGGCACCGCCCAGAATAAGCGAAGCTCCGTAATGTTCTTCCGAAAAGCGGAGCGTAGTCATTCCCAAGGCCTTTAGTAAAGCCATGAACCGGCCTGTATTGTATTGCGACAGCATACGAACCAAAGGTACATTCAGCGAACGTTCGATAGCCCGGTGGGCAGGGACGGCTCCGTTGAATGTCTTGTTGTAGTTCTGCGGCATAAAGCCATTGATGTTTAACGGGACATCGGATACGAGGGTAGAGGGTAATATCTGTCCGTCGTGCAACATTCCGGCATAAAGGAAAGGCTTCAGGATACTGCCTGTACTGCGGGGAGAGGTGATGATATCGACTTGATTTCCCCGTTTCTCGTTTGCGCGGAAACTGGCGTTGCCGGCATAGGCCAGCACTTCTCCGGTTTCTACATCGGCAATGATGGCGGCCAGGTTATGGATATGGTTGGAGCTGAATTCGCGGGCGTAACGGTTGACCAGTTCCTGTGTCTGTTGCTGCAGGGAGTAGTGCACAGAGGAAGTGATACGTGTTCCCGGAGCACTGGCGGCAAGCCGTTCGAGCAAATGGGGAGCTTCGTCGGGCAATGGGACTGGGGCTTCGGGCAATGGTTCCATGCAGGATAGCTCGTATTCGGTGTTATCGAGGATTCCTCTGTTTTTTAATGTGAGCAGCAGATTATCCCGTTTTACCTTCAGTTGTTTGCGGTTTCGTCCCGGATGGATCAAGGCGGGGGAGTTCGGCAATACGGCAAGGGTAGCGCTTTCGGCCCACGACAGATCGGCGGCATTGCGTCCGAAGTACCGCCAGGCGGCTGTTTCGATGCCTACAACGTTTCCACCGAACGGGGCGTGGGAGGCATACAGGTTGAGTAATTCTTTCTTGCTGTGGGTCGTTTCCAGAAAGAGCGCCCAACACATTTCGATACTTTTCTCATAAACGTTACGGTCGCGGTTACCTCTTGCCAGGCGGGCGAGTTGCATGGTCAGCGTACTGCCTCCGCTTACTACCCGGTAATACCGGACATTCAGATAGACTGCACGCAGGATAGCAGCCGGATCGACTCCGGGATGGTAAAAGAAATACCGGTCTTCGTACGTTGTCAGGCAGGTAATGAATTTATCCGGCAGTGAGTCTGTTGCCGGAAACCGCCATTGACCGTCCGGAGCAATGCGGGCCCCTAGCAGATTGCCTTCGGATGAATAGAGTAAAGTAGAATAGGGAACGGGAAACAGGGTACGTGGAACCAAGATGTACATGATGCCCCACAGGAATAAGAAAAATAGGATAGGATATAGTATCCGGTTTTTATTTATCGTCATAATGCCCGGGGAGGATGCTATCCCATATATTGTTGATGTCTTTCACTTCTGTTGTTTTCCCGTTACTGATTTCTTTTTCAGCTTCTTTGATTCGCTTTATTAGTTTCGAGTCATTAGTGTGTTTTGTGAGGTGTTCCATTAAGTCATCAATATTTTTTGCCGTGTAAACTCTTCCTTCGGCAATATCATTCAGTGATTGGTCAATGCTATTTATAGTTCCCATATTCTTTTTGTTTTAGTTATCACAAAGGTAATTCTTTTTTTACCATAGACATTCCTCTTCTAAAAATAAATATGTACATTCGTGAATTATCTGATTGGCTAAGAATAAGTAGTAACCGTTAATTGAAAGAAATATGGCAAGGTATCTTTATTTGGTGTGTATATGCTATATGCTATGCCTGTTTAGCAGTTGTAATACAAAGAAAGCTGAGGGAGAGGCGGAAGAACTGCCTTTCAATCCGCATGTGGAAGCATTCACTTCCGGTAAGATATCCCGGTATACGCCGGTCTATCTGATCTTCAATCAGGATATCGCTCAGGATAAACTGAAGAGTGACCAATTGAGTAAACTCGTCCGTATCAAGCCCGAGGTGGCCGGAGAGTTCTCTTTTGAAAATAACCGGACGCTCGTATTCAAGCCGGCGAAAAGATTTGAACGGAATACTTCCTATAAGCTGACCGCCAACCTTTCCGAATGGTTCGACGTGACCGGAAAAGACAAGGAGTTTACATTCGAATACTCAACCTTCCCCCTGGCGCTTCGTGCCAACCTGGAGTCGATGGATATCAATGCAAAGAATGAGAATGGCTACGATATAGTCTGTACCTTGCTTACCCCGGATAAGGAAACACCCGAGACGATCGAACCACTGGTGCGCTTCTCCGAGAAAGCGGATGTAGTATGGCAACACAGTCCCGACGGGAAGAAACATCAGGTTACTTTACAGAACGTACAAGCCGGAAATGACGGTGCGCGTACGCTTACCCTCTCCGTTGCTCCGAACAAGCTGGGAGTGGCAGAAGACAAACTCCTCTCCGTCAGTGTGCCGGATATGAACGACTTCGATGTCTATGACGTGACTTACGTAACAGAGCCGGAGCGTTATGTTGAGGTAACATTCACCAAAGACCTCGATTCCTCACAAGATATGCAGGGGCTCGCTTTTATCGCCGGAAATACTTCCGAGACTGTTAATGTGGAAGGAAACCGCCTGCGTTTATATCCCGACAACCAGCGTAAAGGCGTTATGAATGTGCACTTGACCCGCCAGATCCGTAGCAAGAACGGGTTGACACTGAAGGAAGACGTCACCCGCCAGATCGAGATAAATACCTCTTTGCCCGCTGTTAAGTTTATCGGCCAGGGAGTGGTCATCCCGCAATCGACGGAACTACTCGTTCCTTTCCAGGCCGTTTATCTCCGTGGGGTAGTGGTTCGCGTCATAAAGATACTGGAACAGAATATCGGCCAGTTCCTGCAAGTCAATAACCTGGACGGCACTTCCGACCTGATGCGTGTAGGCCGTCTGGTTGCCCGTAAGACCATCTTCCTGGATGAAGACGGCAGCGACCTTTCTGTATGGAACACTTACGCTATCGACCTGAAGAAACTGATGGAGCCGGAACCCGGAGCCATCTACCGCGTAGAACTATCCTTCAATAAAGACCTGTCGGCTTACCCGTGTGACGACTCCGTGAAGGTATCGCGCGAACAACTTCTGGCCGAAGACGAGATCAAGTTTAAAGAGGAAAGCTCCCGTTTCGACGATGGTGGTTACTACTATTACAACGGCGACTTCAACTGGAACGATTACAACTACAACGACCGGAATGATCCCTGCTCAAACAGCTACTATTATAATAAGGTAGAAGGAAAGAACGTACTGGCTACCAATCTGGGACTGATCGCAAAAGCCGGTGAAGACAATGAAATGACTGTCCTGGTGCATAACCTGATCAGCACGAATCCCGAAAACGGTGTCGAAGTATCTGTCTACAATTACCAGAACCAGGTATTGGCTTCCGGTACGACCGACGGTAAAGGAGAGGTGAAGCTGAAGATCGCTTCCGGCAAACCTTTCTATATCATCGCTTCCCTCGGTTACCAACGTTCGTACCTGCGTGTGGACGGTGGGGCGGCACTGTCGTTGAGCTCGTTCGATGTATCCGGAGAAGTGGTGCAGAAAGGCATCAAAGGCTTCATCTATGGTGACCGTGGCGTATGGCGTCCGGGCGATACGCTTTTCCTCAGCTTTATGCTGAACGACCGGGCGAAGAAACTGCCGGCCAACCATCCGGTAGTGATGGAGTTGTATAATCCGCTGGGCCAGCTTTATCTGCGTAAGACACAGACGCGTGGCGAACTGGGTGTTTATTCCTTCGCTATGCCAACCGAACCGGATGCGCCTACCGGAGCCTGGAACGTAAATGTAAATGTTGGTGGTGTCAGCTTTACCAAACGTCTGCGCGTGGAGTCGATCAAGCCGAACCGCCTGAAGATAGACTTGTCTATGCCGAAAAAGACATTGCTGAGAGGTGAACCTCTTGACGGGCGCCTGCATGTGGAATGGTTGCAGGGAGCTACGGCAAGAAACCTTAAATACGATATCCAGGGAACCTTTATATCGACCCCGACAACTTTTAGCGGCTACAAGGATTTCTATTTTGACGATCCGTCTAAAGTCTTTAACAGTGAAGAAAGCAAACTGATCTCCGGTACAACCGACGAGAAGGGAGACGCAACGGTACAAGCGAAGTTCGAGATCGGTTCGACTGCCCCGGGTATGTTGATGGCTAACTTTGTCACCCGCGTTTACGAAGAATCCGGCGATTTCAGTATCGATGCCAACCGGATGTTGTATTCTCCTTATAAACGATATGCCGGTATCAAGTCGCCGCAACAGACACGCGACCAACTGAATACCGGAAGCAACTATACGTACGAAGTCGCTTCGACCGACTACCTCGGAAAACCGCAGGCAGGCACCGAACTCGATGTCCGGATTTATAAAGTATACTGGTACTGGTGGTGGAGTTCGGATAATAGCAGCCTGGCCAACTATGTATCCGACTCTTATAACAAGCCGGTGAAAGAACTGACTGTGCGTACCGGTGAGAATGGCAGGGGCACTTTCCAACTCTCCTTCAGCAATGAGGAATGGGGTACTTATTTTATCTCCGTAAAAGATAAGGAAAGCAAACACTCGACCGGCGTAATGAGCTATTTCGACTGGCCTTATAACGAAGGACGCCGCAATGCCGACGGTAGCGAGTCGGCCAATATGTTGAGCTTCAAGACCGATAAAGATGATTATAAACCGGGTGAGAAACTGGTTATCACCATTCCGTCCGCTAAGGGAAGCCGTGCCATTGTCAGCATCGAGAACGGTACGAAGGTGCTCTCCGTTGCCGAACATACCTGCGACGACCAGCAGACAACGATCAAGCTCGACGTAACGAAGGAGATGCAACCGAATGCCTATGTCTATGTCACCCTGTTGCAACCTCACGGCATTACGCAGAATGACCTGCCGATCCGTATGTACGGCGTAGTACCTTTCACGGTAACCTCTCCGGAAAGCCATCTGTATCCGCAGATAAAAATACCGGATGAGATTAAGCCGGAAGCCAATTATGAAGTGACCGTCTCGGAAAAGGACGGCCGCGAAATGGCTTATACGCTGGCTATCGTAGACGAAGGGTTGCTCGACCTTACCCGTTTCCGTACGCCCGAGCCCTGGAAGGCATTCAATGCCCGTGAAGCGTTGGGAGTAAGCACCTGGGATATGTATAACTATGTGGTCGGTGCCTACGGCGGACGTATCGAGCAACTGTTCAGTATCGGTGGCGACGATGCGTTGAACAAAGGCCCGAAAGCGATCGTCAATCGTTTCAAACCCGTGGTACAGTTCGATGGGCCGTTCCTGTTGAAGAAAGGGGAGAAGCAGCGTCATACCTATACGATGCCGAACTACAACGGCCGTGTCAAGGTGATGGTAGTAGCCGGAAACGGTGAGGCCTACGGACATGCCGACAAGAGCGTATTCGTCCGTAAGCCGGTCATGCTGTTGGGCACTCTGCCCCGTGTGATCGGTGTAGGCGAGGAAATGGTGGTTCCCGCCACTGTCTTTGCTACTGAGAACGGGGTGGGTGACGTTACTGTCTTGATCAGCTGTTCCGGTAATATGGAGGTGATGGGGGCCGCTACCCAGCAGCTTAACTTCACTAATATAGGTGATAAGCAGGCATCGTTCCGTATCAAGGTGAAAGACCAGCCGGGTGCCGGACGGGTAACCATTACGGCTTCGGGCAAAGGGGATAAGTCTGTTTATACGACGGATATCGAGATACGTTCGGTAAGCCGTCCGCAGGTCAAGGTATTGCCTGTAACGCTCGAAGCGGGTAAATCCTGGAAAGAAACGGTCAAACTACCCGGAACGGAAGGAACTAACTCGCTGACGTTGGAAATGTCGGATGTTCCCCCGTTGAATCTTTCTTCCCGTCTGTCGTACCTGATCGGATATCCGCACGGATGCGTGGAGCAGATCACATCCAAAGGCTTCCCGCAACTGTATGTCGGCGAGTTTGCCGCGCTGACAAAACAACAGCAGAACACGACTGAAAATGCCGTGAAAGAGGTAATCCGCCGCTTGCGTTCTTACCAGACCGTAGACGGAGCCTTTTCTTACTGGCCCGGTGGTACGAGCAGTAACGGATGGGGTACGGTTTATGCAACGCACTTCCTGTTGTCGGCCGAAACGAAAGGGTATCTCGTTCCCGACGGAATGAAGCGCAATGTATTGAACAACCTGCGCCGTGTTGCCCGCGACTGGAAACCGGTGACTACCTATTATTCCCGTTCGGAAGAAATGACACAGGCTTATCGTTTGTACGTGCTGGCTTTAGGACAGGCACCGGAGGTAGGTGCGATGAACCGCCTGAAAGAGAATAAGTCGCTTGCCCCGATGAGCCGTTGGCTGCTGGCTTCCGCTTATGCGCTGGTGGGCCGTACCGATGTGGCAAAAGACCTGATCGGTAAAACAACCGAAGTGAAAACCGATTACTCCGATTACGACCTGACGTTCGGTAGCGACCTGCGCGACCAGGCGATCCGCCTGATGACGTTGACGTTGCTGGGTGACGGTAAAGAAGCAGCTGTTCTGACCCGCGATATCTCGAAAGTCCTCTCGTCGGATGACTGGCTGAGTACGCAGTCGACTGCTTTCGCATTGGTTTCGCTCTCTGAATATATGGGTAAATATAAGGTGTCCGGTACGATGGACTTCTCGTATGCCTGTGCAGGAAAGAGTGACAAAGTAAGTACTACCAAGAATATCTGGACGGAAGTCCTGCTGGATAAGGCCGGAACTTCTGCTTCCGTGGAACTGAAAAATACCGGTAAGTCTACCTTGTTCGCCCGCGTTATTACCGAAGGTATTCCGGCACAGGGCAAGGAAGAAGCCTATGCAAACGGCATCTCACTGGCAGTTAGCTATACCGATCAGGACGGCCGTGCGGTGGATGTGGCTGACTTGCCGCAAGGAACGAACTTCATCGCAGTCGTTACCGTGAAGAACCCTACCGCCCGCGGCATCAACAATGTGGTACTGACGGAAATATTCCCTGCCGGTTGGGAGATACTTAATACCCGCTTCCTTAATGAAGGGGCAACGGATAACAAAACTATCGGGGTAGACTATCAGGATATCCGCGACGACAAAGTGTATAGTTATATCGACTATCTGCCTTCCGGCCGTCAGGTAACGGTAAAGATCAACCTCTGCGCCGTCTATCCGGGTCGTTTCTATCTGCCGCCTGTTTATTGCGAAGCAATGTATGATAACCTGACCCGTGCGAATACGGAAGGGAAGGAAGTCGTTGTTAAGTAGGTATATATTAGTAAATAAGTAGGGGCCTTTTATATCAAAGGCCCCTACTTATTAATTCTACCCTGTACACCGTAGTTGGTTATCCTGTACACCCTGGTTCTCCAGCCTGTAGAGGATAATCGGCCAGGGTGTACAGGGTAATTTTAATGCATAGGGACTTTTGTGCTAAAAGGTAGTAAGGAACGAGTTAGTTCCCTGCCTCTTCGGTATTAGTCGTATAGGTAGCCGAAAGCATTTTGCATATATTTTCCAGATACAGGGCATCCGTCTGGTCGAAACTATTCAGGGTATCGCTGTCAATATCGAGTACAGCAACAACTTTGTCGTTGTGAATAACCGGTACTACGATCTCCGATTTCGAGTCGGAACTGCAGGCTATATGTCCGGGGAACTGATCCACATCCGGTACCACCTGTGTACGTGCCTCTTCCCATGCCGTACCGCAAACGCCTTTCCCCCGGCGGATACGTGTACAGGCCAATGGCCCTTGGAAGGGAGCAAGTACCAGCACATCCTCTTTTACCCTGTAAAAACCTACCCAGAAGAAGTTGAAGGTCTGCTTCAACGCGGCTGCTATGTTTGCCATATTGGCTATCACATCCGTCTCACCGGCCAGCAACGACTCTATCTGCGGGAGCAACGTCTGGTATTGTTGCTCCTTATTTCCATCACTTACGATTAAATTCTCTGCCATCTTTTAAACTATTATAGTAAAACAAAGGTAAAAATTAATCGTAAATATCCGTACCTTTGCACATCAATTGGTTTTTATGGCAAAACAAAACTCTCCTCTGGTACTCGGTACCGAACGTATTGGAAAGCTGCTTACGCAGTACGCAATTCCGGCAATTATAGCCATGACGGCTTCTTCGCTCTATAACATGGCAGACAGTATTTTCATCGGACATGGGGTTGGCCCGCTGGCTATCTCCGGTCTGGCCCTGACCTTCCCGCTGATGAACCTGGCGGCGGCTTTCGGCTCGCTGGTAGGGGTGGGGGCTTCCACGCTTGTGTCTGTCAAGCTCGGTCAGAAGGATTATGACGGGGCGAATAAGGTGCTGGGCAATGTGCTCGTACTGAATGTGCTGCTGGGGCTGGCCTTTACCTTTGCATTTTTATTTATGCTTGATCCGATCCTTTACTTCTTCGGGGCAAGCGAGCATACGATAGCTTATGCCCGTGACTATATGGAGATTATCCTGTATGGTAACGTTATTACCCACATGTATCTGGGATTGAATGCCGTGCTACGTTCGTCCGGTTTCCCGAAACTGGCGATGTATGCAACGTTGGCTTCGGTCGTGATCAACTGTGTGCTGAACCCTATCTTTATCTTCGGCTTTGATTGGGGGATCAAAGGCTCGGCCTGGGCAACGGTCATCTCGCAGGTTATTTCGCTGACGGGACAGTTTATCCATTTCTCCCGTCCGACGCAGTTGCTTCATTTCAAGAAAGGGATTTATAAGTTGAGGAAAGAGATCGTAAAAGGTATTCTTTATATCGGGATGTCTCCTTTTCTGATGAACCTTTGTTCCTGCCTGATCGTGATCCTGATCAACCGCGGGTTGAAGGAGCATGGCGGCGATATGGCGATTGGTGCTTACGGTATCGTGAACCGTATTATCTTCCTGTTCGTCATGATCATAATGGGCTTCAACCAGGGAATGCAGCCGATTGCCGGATATAATTTCGGTGCCCGTTTATATCCCCGTGTGACGGAAGTAACGAAGCTGACTATGAAGTGGGCTATCGGGGTGGCTACGGCCGGTTTCCTGTTGTGCCAGTTGTTCCCGACCCTGATCGTTCATATGTTTACGACGGATGACGAGCTGGTGAAAGCGGCTGTGTTTGGCCTGCACATCGTGTTTGCCGTCTTCCCGATCGTTGGCTTCCAGATGGTGGCGACCAACTTTTTCCTTTCGATCGGTATGTCGAAGAAAGCGATCTTCCTGTCCCTTACCCGGCAAATGTTGTTCCTGATCCCTTGTCTGATCATCCTTCCCCGTTTCTTCGGAACCTTGGGTGTCTGGATCAGTATGCCGGTAGCCGATACGATCGCCACGGTGGTCACGGCTCTTGTACTGGTTAATCAGTTCAGGAAGTTCAAGGAGCATAATTAAGTGGATTATCTGCTTGTAAATAAAAATAAGAAATCCTATCTTTGTCTTGTTACGAAATAGTTCATTATGAAAACAAAGACAGAATATTTGGAACTGCTCCGTTTGTATAAGCAACAAATGGCAGAGCGGTATGGCATTATCCGGCTTGGGATATTCGGTTCTGTGTCTCGTAATGAGCAAAAGGAAGATAGCGATTTGGATGTTTGTGTGGAGATGAAAGAACCGGATGGTTTCATCCTTCTGAATATCAAATACGAACTGGAAGATTTGCTGAAGTGTAAAATAGATATAGTCCGTTTGCGTGATAATATGAATGCTTTACTGAAACGGAATATAGATAGAGACGGAATCTATGTGTAAAGAAGAGATTGCATTATTATTGGAGCAAATAAGAGACTCGCTGGCTGTAGTCATGGAGAGGGCTCTTGTCGTAAAGACTGTGGAAGACTTTACACATTCTGCTGATGGAATGATGCGTCTCGATAGTATTTGTATGCAATTGGTAACTGTAGGTGAAGCGATAAAGAATATAGACAAATATACGAATAAAGAACTTTTCCCCCGATATCCTTCTATTGACTGGAGAAGTGTAATGGGATTACAGGATATAATTGCTCATCAATATTTTAATGTAGATGCAGACATTATCTTCCGTATAGTAAAAGTAAATATACCGGAGTTACTGATTGTAATAGATCATATTATTGCAGATCAAAAGGAAGAATCCTTAAAAGAAAATACTGAATAAGTTTATGGATAACAAAATCATATTGACCATTGGCCGTCAGTTTGGCAGTGGTGGTCGTGAGGTAGGGCAGAAGCTGGCTAAGGCGTTGGGAATCGCTTATTATGATAAGGAACTGATGGCTGTAGCTGCTAAGGAAAGTGGTTTGAGTGAGGAATTTTTCGAAAAGGCGGACGAGCGTGCTTCCAGTGGGTTGTCTTATGCCTTTACGATGGGATATTCGTATATGGGGATGTTCACGCCTTATAATGATATTCTTTCCAACGACGGATTATTCAAGTTCCAGAGTGATGCCATCCGTAAACTGGCTGCCGAGCAATCATGCATACTGGTGGGACGTTGTGCCGATTATATCCTGCGTGATGATCCGGATTGCCTGAGCTTCTTTATCCATAATAATATGGAGAACCGTATCCAGCGTATCCTCGAGTACCAACCCGTAACCGTGGAGCAGGCAAAGGAACTTATGGCGAAAACCGACAAATCACGTGCCGCCTACTATAATTATTATACTAATAAGGAATGGGGAGTAGCCTCGTCCTACAACTTCTCTATCGACGTATCTGTATTGGGTGTAGACGAAACCGTCGAGTTCATGAAAAGTTTTGTTGAACGGAAAATGGAGAAACGGCCGCCGCATTTCGGATAATTTACTATCTTTGCCGCTGACTTATCATAGGGGTGCCTTAATATACAGGCTGAGATTATACCCATAGAACCTGCCCGGGTAATGCCGTGAAGGGAGAATCGGTAGAATTGCTAAATAAAGGAGAGCTTAACCTCTATGTGCTCTCCGATGTTTAAACACTAATTTATTATTGTAATGGAACAAATCGTTTCAACAGGAATTATTGACTCTTATTTTGCGAAACTGAAGAGCAATTTATCAATTGATGTGGCTATTGTAGGCGGTGGCCCTTCTGGTATCGTAGCTGCTTATTACCTGGCAAAAGCCGGTAAGAAAGTTGCTCTTTTCGACCGTAAACTGGCTCCTGGCGGAGGTATGTGGGGCGGAGCCATGATGTTCAATGATATTGTCGTACAGGAAGAAGCGATGCCGATCGTGAAGGAGTTGGGCGTTACTTATCACGATGCAGGTAACGGCACTTATATTATGGACTCGGTTCATACTACTTCGGCTCTGATCTATCAGGCAACAAAGGCCGGTGCAACGATCTTCAACTGCTATTCGGTAGAAGATGTGGTATTCCACAATGATGCCGTTGCAGGTGTTGTTGTAAACTGGGCCCCTGTTATCCGTGAGGGTATGCATGTAGACCCGCTGACTATTATGGCGAAAGCTGTATTGGAAGGTACAGGACACGATTGCGAAGTGGCACGCACAGTTGCCCGTAAGAACGATATCCGTTTGAATACCCCGACAGGCGGTGTGATCGGCGAACGTTCACTGAACGTAGAGCTGGGCGAACAGACCACAGTAGAGAATACAAAGGAAATCTATCCGGGATTATTCGTTTCCGGTATGGCAGCCAACGGCGTAAGCGGTAGTTTCCGTATGGGGCCGATCTTTGGCGGTATGCTGATGAGCGGAAAGAAAGCAGCCGAGCTGATCTGCGAAAAGCTGGATAAATAATACGGAATAACAAGGTATTATAATACAAAAGGACGGTCATCCTGTTTTTGGGATTTCCGTCCTTTTCTGATATAGTAACATAAAAACTTACCTATGTCCTGTTACATGTTCTCTACAATCTCCCGTTGTTTCTTGAAAAACTGTATTCTTTGCATCTCACCGCTTTCGGAGATCATAGTCGAGAACTTCCTGAGCGACTGAACCCATTCCTTCATGCTTTTACACATGTCTTTATCTCTCGATGTGATCGAGTTGATCGAAAATATCCGGATCAGGCTCAGTTGCAGACTGGATGTTTCCACATAGCTGTAAGTCGCTTCGAAGTTGATGTTGGAGATATAGATATGTACATCTTTCCCTGTATCGAACTTTCCTTTGGAGGCTATTGCTTCCAGGTCGTCCAGTAACTGAAGAAGATCTGCCTGCAGGTTGGTCACTTCTTCATCCGTAATAAGGTGGATGCTGGCAAAATATTTAATGTCGTTTACCAGATAGTGAAACATCATACAATCCCAGATATAATTCGTTGTCTGTATGTACTGCGTGGCTTTGACAAAATCTTTTTGTACCTGCTTTAGCTCGTCCGAGAGAGTTTACTCCGAAAAATACTTTACACAGTTCACCTTCTCATTCTGGTACATCCATTTGAATAAGCGGAACTTCGACAAGTTCTCATATTGCAGGTAAAAAGTCTGCGGAATCATATTCGATGCCGTGCTCAGTTCTGAAGTCGGATCGTCGTGCAACGCTTCAAAGACTTCAAGATAGTGGTCAAGAATAGTATAATACGTTTTGATAGGATCTGAATAATGTAAAAGATTCAGGTCGAACATCGCGTTGTTAGTATAACTTATACCCACGATCTGGTCCAGTGAAACTCCCATCTTCTTTGAAATGATAGAAGCTTCGTTGAGTGTGAAAGGAACTTCACCGCGTAATCTGCGATACACGGCTTCTTTTCCTATATAAAGTATATCCATCAGCGTATTCGCCAGGTTTACGCCATCAGGTATTTTATTCTTCATCACCTCAATCAGGTTTGTATTTAATACATCTGTATTCATTACCAAATTCTCCCTTTTAAAAATATATATGTTCATTTATTAAACAATATACGGGACGTAATGTTTCGGAAAACGCAACAAACATGTTTGCGACCACGTGGATGTTGCGAATATCTGACAAGCGGGTGCGGAGATTATACGAATAAGAAATAAGCGGGATGCAAAATACCTTATATCCGAAATAAAACTCCCGTTTTTGCTTAGTAAATTCGCATATCTCAATGAAAGAGAGATAATGATGGTTTGGATGGATAGTTATTATCGCTTAATATTAAACAAAGTGATTGTGAATTGAGATAGCATTAGAATGGATGAACTTTATTTTATTTTAGTCTTAGATTTTTTGTTTATAAATTATTTGACCTAACCAAACATTTGCTTGTATAATCAGAATGAGTAGACCACTAATGCTAATACCATGAACAGCTGCCCAGCTGAGAGGTGACCTCTCGGCCGGGTTTTTTTATGATATATCTTGCATTTGCCATTGAGTTGCAAAATAAACTTCCTATTTTTGCAGCATAAAGTTATGAAAGCGAAAGAAAAGATAGTCCGTTATGTCATGCTGCTGGCAAGTATTGTCATGCTGCTGTCGGTGGTGATACCTCATCATCACCATAGCAACGGGATGCCTTGCTTCAAGTCGCTGACTACCGATACCCACAGTCATAAGAGTGCTTCTTCGCACGATTGCGGGTGCAACGGGCACAATCTGGCACTCTTTACTTCATTGCTTTCCCATGCGAGTGATCTCGATGTCAGTCACTTGCTTTTCCCTTTGCAAGTTTTATTTGATTATATTAACCCTCCTGAACCGGCCTTTTGCGGACATACTTTTGACCGAGGCCGAGCCTTTTATATTGAGTCCCTGCACGATACGTGGATAACGTGTGCAAGTGGCCTGCGAGCCCCCCCTGTGTTGTAATTGCTATGGATCAGAGCGAACCTTATTCGCTTTCCGGTGTTCTATCAAAGCGCCGGACTAATATTTATTTGCATTAATAACACATTATAATACAATGAGAAAGATATATTTATTGTGGGTTTTATGCGCCTACGTACTTGCAGGCTGTAGTGGTGGAGCTACTAAGCAGGAAGAGCATAATCATGATCATGAAGCACACGAACATGAAGAAGGACACGACCACGATCACGAGGGACATGATCATGAACATGAGGGTCACGATCATGGAAAGGAAGCGGCGACTACTGCTGCACATTCCAATGAGATCATTTTCAAAGAAGAACTGGCCAAGGCTGTCGGTTTGCAGACAAAGGTCGTGGAGCCGGCTCCTTTCACGGATGTCATAAAGACAAGCGGAAGCATACTGGCTGCCCAGGGTGACGAAACAACCGTTGTAGCCACTGTGCCCGGTATCGTTACTTTCGGAAACTTATCGTTTGTAGACGGTGCTGCCGTACGTAAAGGGCAGGCCATTCTGAGCCTGGCCTCTAATACGCTTTCGGATGGTAACGTAGCCGCCCGTGCCAAATATGCCTACGAGAATGCGAAGAAGGAGTATGAACGTATGGAGCAGTTGGTAGGCGACAAGATTGTTTCGGCCAAAGACTTCGAGCAGGCTCGTCTGAACTATGAAAATGCAAAGGTGGCCTATGAAGCGGTTGCCGGAAAGCAAACGGCGAACGGTGTATCGGTCGTATCCCCGATGAACGGTTATCTGAAGAACCTGCAGGTGAAGGAAGGGGATTATGTGGCAGTGGGACAGCCATTGGCAACGATCTCGCAGAACAGCCGCCTGGTACTTCGTGCCGAGGTTTCGGAAAAGTATTATCAATATCTTCCGGCTGTTCAGTCCGCCAACTTCCGTACACCTTATGATGATAAGGTCTATAAGCTCTCCGATCTTCACGGGCGCATGCTCTCTTTCGGAAAAGCGTCGGATGCCAATTCATTCTATATCCCTGTGACTTTCGAATTTGATAACAAGGGAGCCGTGATACCCGGTTCGTTTGTGGAGATCTATCTGCTGACTTCTCCGATGGAGGAGGTGCTGAGTGTTCCCGTTTCCGCTTTAATAGAGGAGCAGGGTGTTTACTCCGTGTTTATCCGCCTGGATGAAGAAGGTTACCAAAAGCGGGAGGTGAAACTGGGTGCCAATAACGGTTCGGAAGTACAGATACTCTCCGGATTGAAACCGGGTGAAACGGTGGTTACACAAGGTGCCTATCAGATCAAACTGGCTTCTGCATCCAATGCTATTCCGGCTCATACGCATAATCATTAATGGGAGGAGCCTTATATGCTGAATAAAATTATATATTACTCGCTGCATAACAGGTTGGTAGTCCTGATCTGTGCATTGCTGCTGATGATAGCGGGGACGTATACAGCCTTTCATACGGATGTAGACGTATTCCCGGATTTGAATGCCCCTACCGTAGTTATCATGACAGAAGCTAACGGTATGGCTCCCGAAGAGGTGGAACGCCTGGTTACTTTCCCGGTGGAAACAGCGGTGAACGGTGCGATGGACGTGCGCCGTGTACGTTCTTCCTCTACTACCGGCTTCTCAGTCGTGTGGGTAGAATTCGACTGGGGAACGGATATCTATCGTGCCCGTCAGATCGTATCGGAGAAACTGGCCGTGGTAAGCGAAAGCCTTCCGGAGAATGTAGGGAAGCCGACATTGGGCCCGCAGTCTTCCATCCTCGGTGAAATGATGATTATCGGTCTGACCGCCGACTCTACTTCTTTGCTCGATCTGCGTACGATAGCCGACTGGACGATCCGTCCGCGCCTGCTCTCGACCGGCGGTGTGGCACAGGTAGCCGTGATTGGCGGTGATATTAAAGAATACCAGATCCTGCTCGACCCCGCTCGCATGAAACATTACGGAGTAGGGTTGGATGAAGTTCTGACCGTTTGCCGTAACATGAACCGTAACGCCAATGGTGGCGTACTGTATGAATATGATAACGAATACATTATCCGTGGCGTTCTTTCCACACCCAAAGCGGATGAGCTGGCTAAAGGAGTGATAAAGACAGTAGACGGTTTCCCGGTGCTGTTGGAGAATGTCGCTACGGTCAAGGTTGGAAGCAAAAGCCCGAAACTGGGTACCGCATCCGAACGGGGCAAACACGCCGTCTTGATCACGGTCACCAAGCAGCCGAATACCAGTACGATCGACCTGACGAATAAGCTGGACGGTATTGTGGCCGACCTTCAAAAGAGCTTGCCTTCGGATGTGAAAGTCTCTACCGACATCTTCCGTCAGAGCCGCTTCATCGACAGCTCCATTAATAATGTAAAGAACAGTCTGTTTGAAGGAAGTTTCTTCGTTGTGATCGTATTGTTCCTATTCCTGATGAACATCCGTACCACGGTGATCTCTCTGGTGGCGTTGCCGCTGTCGTTGCTGGTCTCTATCCTGGTGCTGCATTATATGGGGATGACTATTAATACCATGTCGCTGGGAGGTATGGCGATCGCTATCGGTTCGTTGGTGGATGATGCGATTGTGGATGTGGAGAATGTGTACAAGCGGATACGGGAGAACCGGATGTTGCCGCCCGACGACAGGCGTTCGATACTGGAAGTGGTGTATGACGCTTCCCGCGAGGTGCGTATGCCGATCCTCAACTCTACGTTGATCATCGTTGTCAGCTTCGTTCCGTTGTTCTTCCTTCACGGGATGGAAGGACGTATGCTGGTGCCGCTGGGCGTCGCATTTATTGTTGCCCTTTTCGCTTCGACCATCGTGGCGCTTACGCTGACTCCGGTATTGTGTAGCTATCTGCTGAACCGGAAAGCGACCGACCAGAAGATCGATAAAGAAGCATGGGTGGCCCGTAAGTTGAAAGAATGGTATGGCCGTGCGTTACAAGTAGCGTTGACACATAAGAAAGTGGTGCTGGGCTGTACCTTCGGTCTGTTTATCGTGGCACTCGGTATCTTCTTTACATTGGGCCGCAGCTTCCTGCCGCCTTTCAACGAAGGATCGTTTACGATCAACGTAAGTTCGCTGCCGGGTATCTCGCTGGACGAATCGGATAAGATGGGACACCGTGCAGAAGAACTCCTGATGCAGGTACCCGAAATACAGACGGTAGCCCGTAAGACCGGACGTGCCGAACTGGATGAACACGCTTTGGGCGTGAACGTGTCCGAGATCGAAGCCCCTTTCGTCTTGAAAGACCGTAGCCGGGAAACAGTCATGAATGATGTGCGTAAGAAGCTGTCCACTATCAGCGGAGCCAATATCGAGATCGGCCAGCCTATCTCTCACCGTATCGATGCGATGCTTTCGGGTACGGAAGCCAATATCGCCATCAAGCTGTTCGGTACCGACCTGAACCGTCTCTTTACGATCGGTAACGATATCAAGAACTCGATCCAGAGCATTCCCGGTCTGGTAGACCTCAAGGTGGAACAACAGATCGAACGTCCGCAGCTGACCATCACGCCCAAACGCGAACTGATGGCGAAGTACGGAATACCTCTTCCCGAGTTTGAAGAATATATTAATGTAATGCTGGGCGGCGAAGTTGTCAGCCAGGTATATGACGACGGCAAGACCTTCGACCTGACTGTTAAGACTTCGGACGAGAGCCGTGCCACGATGGAAGATATCAGCAACCTGATGATCGACGCGGGCGGAAAGAAGATCCCGTTGAGCTACGTCGCCGAAGTACGTTCCGTGACCGGCCCGAATACGATCAACCGTGAGAATGTACAGCGTAAACTGGTGATCAGTGCCAACGTCTCCGAACGCGACCTGCGCAGCGTGGTAAACGATATCCAGAATAAAGTAGGCACCTCGATCCAACTGCCCGAAGGCTATCATATCGAATACGGCGGACAATTTGAAAGCGAACAGGCTGCCAGCCGTACTTTGCTGCTCACTTCCCTGATGTCGTTGCTGGTGATCTTCCTGTTGCTTTACAACGAGTTCAAGAATGCAAAGGAGAGTGGCGTGATCCTGTTGAACCTGCCGTTGGCCTTGATCGGGGGTGTGTTCATCCTGTGGCTTACTTCGGGCGAGATCAGTATCCCGGCCATTATCGGTTTCATCTCGTTGTTCGGTATCGCTACCCGTAACGGTATGTTGCTGATCAGCCATTACGCACAGTTGCGTAGCGAAGGCTTCTCGGTGTATGATGCCGTGATACACGGTTCGCTTGACCGCCTGAACCCGATCCTGATGACGGCTTTGAGTTCGGCACTGGCACTGATCCCGCTTGCTTTGAACGGCGACCTGCCCGGCAATGAGATACAAAGTCCGATGGCAACCGTTATCCTGGGAGGTTTGCTGACATCTACCTTCCTCAACGGGTTTATCATCCCTATTGTTTATCTTTTAATGAATAAGGAAAAATGAAACAATTCATAATAATAGCCACTTTGGCATCTGCGGTACTTTCGGCGAGCGGGCAAAACTCCATCGACGAAGTGCTGCGCAGTATCGAAGCCAATAACAAAGAGCTGCAGGCAAACGGTCAGTTGACTGTCTCGAAGAAGCTGGAAGCCAAGCTCGACAATAACCTGCCCGACCCTTCCGTCTCCTATGTACATCAGTACGGCAACCGGGAGGGGATGGGAATACAGGGGGAGCTGGTTGCTTCCCAGTCGTTCGACTTCCCTTCAGTCTATGTGCAGAAGAATAAACTGGCCAAGTCGAAAGCAGCCAGTTACGACCGTCAGGGGGCGGAGTTCCGTCAGCAGATCCTTTTACAGGCGAAAGAGCTTTGCCTGGATCTGGTGTTGCTGAACCAGCAGAAGGCTTTGCTCGACCAGCGCCGGCAAAATGCGGAACAGTTGTCCGAACTGTATGCCACGCGTCTGCAATCGGGGGATGCCAATATCCTGGAGACGAATAAGATCAACTTGGAACTGTTGAATGCAAAGACCGAAGCCCGCATGAACGAAGCTACCCGTATCGCCAAGTTGCAGGAACTGGCCACGCTGAACGGCGGCATCGCCATCGAATTCACGGATACGGCCTATACTCCGGTAAAAGAGCTCTTATCCTTTGAAGAGTTGCGTTCGGAAGCGGTCACTTCCAATCCGCAGTTGCTGACATTGAAAAGCGAGCAGATCGCGGCGCAGCGACAGTTGAGCGTGAATAAATCGAAAGGGCTGCCCGGCTTCGAACTGGGCTATCGCCTGAATACGGCGACGGGGGGCGAACGCTTCAACGGTTTTCTGGTAGGTGTCACCATCCCGTTGTTCTCGAACCGCAATAATGTGCGGCAGGCCAAAGCCCAGTCGCTTTATACAGATCTGCAACTGGAAAGCACCACCTCTACGGTTGAAAGCGAATTGCGTCAACTGTATAACCAGTCGTTGGCTCTCCGTACTTCTATGGACGAATACAATGCCGTCCTGAAAAGCCAGAACAACCTCGCCCTGCTGAATAAGGCTATCCAGACCGGACAGATCAGTATGATCGAGTATTTCGTGGATGTGACGACATTGTATCAGAGCATGCAGAATTATATGCAGTTGCAGAACGAGTACCAGAAGGTGATGGCACAATTGTATAAATATAAATTATAGGTAATAGTCGGAAGGCAATCTTGGGAGGGCAGGTTTCGAACCTGCCCTTTTTTTGTTATTTCTTTTATTGTATATAGAACAATATACGTATCTTTATTCCTTGAAATCTGCAAATAACGAATGAAAGATGAGAAACACAACAATCTTATGTTATAGCCTTTGCGCCCTGCTGGCAACCACTACTTACGCCCAGGAGAAGAATACGCTGGGCATGGAACTGGTACACATACCCGAAGGTTCTTTCCACATGGGAAGCCACGGAGTAGGAGAGAACTTTGACGAAGCACCCATCCACCCGGTTACGATCAGCCGTCCCTTCCTGATGGGCGCCACCGAGGTAACGAACGCACAATACGAATGCTTCGATCCCGCCCATAAAGCACTCAGGGGCAAGTATGGCCTTTCCAACGGAGACGACGAAGCCGTTGTCTTCGTCAGCTACCCTGAAGCAAAAGCCTTCTGCGACTGGCTGTCGGAGAAGGAAGGCAAAACCTACCGTCTCCCGACCGAAGCCGAATGGGAATACGCTTGCCGCGCCGGAACGTACTGGCACTTCTGGATGGACGACGGACTGCACGGCATCTTCCATAAGAACCAGCAAAACGTATGGGGCACCGACTCGACCATCAACCTGACGGTAGGGAAGACCCGCCCCAATCCTTTCGGACTCTACGATATGCACGGCAATGTAGAAGAATGGTGCAGCGACTGGTACGGCCCTTACGAAGCGACTGCACAAACCGATCCGGTAGGCCGTGCCGACGGCTTATATAAAGTAACGCGCGGCGGAAGCCATAGCACCCCGGAACGTTTCTTGCGTTCGGCCAACCGCATGGCGATGATCCCCGAAGACAAACACTGGCTGACCGGCTTCCGTGTCGTGCAGGCCGACATGCCGACGACCGGGCCGCTTCCCGCGTTGGAACCGGCCGTGGAAGAGAATATCTCACAAAGCAAATATAATTGGAACGCACCCTCGAAAGAACCGTTCTTTGCCGAGCCGCTTGTCTATGTGAATGCGCCCGATTGTCATTCCGGCGTTCCTTTCTACCGGCATAACCATTGTCCGGCTATCAGTTGGTGCGATAATGGCGACCTGCTGGCTATCTGGTTCACCTGCGATGAAGAGTCGGGGCGGGAAATGACTATCCTGGAAAGCCGCCTGAAAGCCGGCAGTAACGAATGGAGCCAGCCCCGCGAGTTCTTCCGGGTGCCCGACCGGAATGTGACCGGCTCGTCACTCCTGAACAATAACGGCACATTGATCCACATGAATGGCGTAGAAGCTGCCGGAACCTGGGAAACCTTGGCAATGGTGATGCGAACCAGCACCGACAATGGTGCCACCTGGAGTCGTCCCCGTATCGTTGCCCCCGAACATGCCCGCCGCCATCAGGTGATAGCCGGTTCCTTCCGCACGAAAGAAGGCTGGCTGGTGCAGGCTGCCGACGCCACTCCCCGCAGTGATGGAGGAACAGCTCTGCATATGAGCCGCGACGGAGGACAAACATGGGAGGATATGGGACAAGCCTTTCCCGGACGGGTGAACCCCGGCAAGTTCGAAGCAGGACAGTCCGGCGGGACGATTGCCGGTATCCATGCCGGTGTAGTGCAGCTTTCCGACGGCCGCTTTATGGCTTTGGGACGTGGCGACGGTATCGTTAACGAAGCCGGACTGATACGGATGCCGATGAGTATCTCAGAAGATAACGGAAAGACATGGACATATAGTGCTTCCGAGTTCCCCCCGATCGACGGCGGGCAACGCCTGGTGCTGATGCGCCTGCAAGAAGGGCCTATTCTCCTGATCTCTTTCACCCATCATCCTTTCCGCCTGAAGAACGGCCTGGAAGGAATGACCTTCAAAGATAAGGACGGCCAGGAATATACGGGCTACGGAATGTATGCCGCCCTCTCGTTCGACGACGGGAAGACTTGGCCGGTAAAGAAGTTACTGACCGATGGCAAGGAACGCTTTATGGATGGCGGTGCCTGGACAGGCTTCTTCGATATGGATAGCACTCATGCCGAACCCCGTGGCTATCTGGCAGGAACACAATCGCCGGATGGTACGATCCATCTGGTCAGCAGCCGTAATCATTACCGTTTCAACCTGCCGTGGCTGGTGGAATATGCGGAGGTAAGAAAAGTTTCATCCGGGAGAAACTAAAGTTTCACTAGGGAGAAACACTTGTTTCTTCCGCATGAAACACTTGTTTCTCCTAGGTGAAACAGAAGTCATTTCTCGACCGGCTGTCAGCAGGATGCCGAACCGTCTGTCAGGCGGGTAAGCATCTGCCGGTAGCCGGTCATAATATCTTCGATCGCTTCCGCTACCGTCTCTTCTTTCCTGAACAGGGCGGCTACCTGGCCGATCTCCAGTTCGCCTTCTTCCAGGTTGCCTTCGAACATGCCTTTCTTGGCTCTGCCTTTTCCGAGTAACGCGCGCATTTCCTCTACCGATGCACCCCGCGCTTCGGCTTCTTCCACAGCAGAGGTGAAACCGCCTTTTACCAGACGGGTGGGAGCCAGCTTCTTCAGCAGCAATTTCGTATCACCTTCATTCAGATTAAGGCAAAGCTGCTTGAAGTTTTCGTGTGCGGAACTTTCCCGGGTCAGGGCGAAACGGGTACCGATCTGTACACCTTCGGCTCCGAGGGCAAAAGTAGCCAGCATCGCATCGCCCGTACCTATGCCGCCCGCAGCAAGGAGTGGGAGAGAAGTTGCCCGGCGTACGGCAGGGATCAGGCAAAGGGTCGTCGTCTCTTCCCGTCCGTTATGTCCGCCGGCTTCAAAGCCTTCGGCTACGATCGCGTCGACACCGACTTCTTCACATTTGGCTGCAAAGAGGGAACTGCTTACCACATGCACGACCGTCATGCCGTGCTCCTTCAGGAACGGTGTCCATTTCTTCGGGCTTCCGGCCGAGGTAAAGACTATCTTTACCCCTTCTTCCACCAGGATGTTCATCAGGCTTTCTATCTCCGGATACATTAAGGGGACATTGACGCCGAACGGTTTGTCGGTCGCCGCCTGGCATTTCCGGATGTGTTCGCGAAGTACTTCGGGATGCATGGAACCGGCTCCCAGTAAACCCAGTCCGCCTGCATTGCTGACAGCCGAAGCCAGCCGCCAGCCGCTACACCATACCATCCCGCCTTGTATAATGGGGTATTTAATACCGAATAACTCACATATTCTGTTCATGGCTCATCTATTTATAATGTTAAGGAGACAAAGTAAAATAAAACTTCCCTATCTTTGTAGGCCTCGTTATATAAATAATGTGGATATAAATTAATTCTTACAATATAATAGTTATGAACAAAGCGCTTATGGCTGCCGGACTGGCAGTAGTTTTGGGAGCATGCAGCTCTTCAAAGAAAAGCGATGTAGCCGAGACTACACCCAATCCTTTCTTTACGGAGTACACAACCCCGTTCGGTGTCCCTCCCTTCGATAAGATCGAGGTAGCCCATTACGAACCGGCCTTCCTGAAAGGGATGGAAGAGCATAAAAAGGAAATCGACGCCATTGTTAACAACACTGAAGAGCCGACCTTCGAAAACACGATTGTCGCTCTTGACCAATCCGGCGAGTTACTGAATAAAGTACTGTATGCTTTCGGAGGCCAGTCGAGTGTGAACACCACCGACGAGATACAGGAGCTGGAGCAGGAACTCTATCCTCTTTTCTCCGCCCATTCGGATGATATCAGCCTGAACCCGGCTCTCTTTGCCCGTGTGAAAGCTGTTTATGACAACCAGGCTTCGCTCGGTCTGGATAAGGAACAGAAGAAATTGCTGGAAGAAACCTACAAAGGATTCGTACGCGGAGGTGCCAACCTGGATGCCGACAACCAGGCCAAGCTGCGTGAGTTGAACGAGAAGATCTCCGTGCTGGAGCTTACTTTCGGCCAGAATATGCTGAAAGAAACCAATGCATTCAAGTTGGTTATTGATAAGAAGGAAGACCTGGCAGGCCTGCCCGAATCGCTGGTTGCCGCTGCTGCCGAAACAGCCGCTGCCGACTCGATGGAAGGGAAATGGGTTTTCACGCTGCATAACCCGAGTGTGATGCCGTTCTTGCAATATGCCGATAACCGTGCTTTGCGTGAAAAGATCTTCAAGGCTTATATCAACCGTGGCAATAACGGCAACGAGAATGATAACAAGGAAGTCGTGAAACAGCTGGTTGCCGCCCGCCTCGACAAAGCGAAGCTGCTGGGTTACGAAGACTTTGCCGCTTACGTGCTGGAAGAGAATATGGCGAAGAACGAAAAGAACGTATATAACCTGCTCGACCAGGTGTGGACTCCGGCTTTGAAAAAGGCGAAGGAAGAACTGGCCGACATCAACGCCGAGATCAGGAAAGAGGGCGGTAACTTCGATGCCGAAGGCTGGGACTGGCGTTATTATGCCGATAAGGCACGCCAGGCTAAATTCAATATGGATGAAAACGAAGTGCGTCCGTACCTGGAACTCAACCATGTGCGTGACGGTGCTTTCTATGTGGCAAATAAATTGTACGGTATCACCTTCACCGAAATCAAGGATATACCGAAGCCCGATCCCGATGCGTATGCATTCGAATGCAAGGACAAAGACGGCAGCCCGCTGGGTGTCCTCTACATGGACTTCTACACACGTCCCGGCAAGAGCGGCGGTGCCTGGTGCGGTGGTTACCGTTCGCAGACTTATAAGGATGGCAAGCGCGTCGATCCGATTGTGACGACTGTCTTCAACTTCAGCAAACCGGCTGCCGGACAACCTGCCTTGTTGAGTGCCGATGAAGCGGAAACGGTTTTCCACGAATTCGGACATGCCCTGCATAGCTTGTTCGGTGACGTTCACTATTATGGCGTTGCTGATGTTCCGCGCGACTTTGTTGAATTGCCTTCGCAGGTGAACGAACATTGGGTATTTGAACCGGAAGTACTGAAAGTATATGCCAAGCATTACGAAACCGGCGAGGTCATTCCTCAGGAACTGGTCGACAAGATCGTGAAGAGCGGCAAGTACGGACAAGGTTTTGCCACAGTCGAATACCTGGCTGCTTCCCTGCTCGATATGGATTATCATATCCTGAAAGAACAACAGCCCGATATGGATGTCGAAGCATTCGAAGCCAATGCCCTGAACAGCCGCGGCCTGATCCGTCAGATTCCGCCGCGTTACCGCACTACCTATTTCAGCCATACGATGACAGGTGGTTACACCGCCGGCTATTACAGCTACATCTGGGCTGAAGTATTGGATGCCGATGCTTTCGAAGCCTATAAGGAAACCGGCGATATCTTCAATCCCGAAGTGGCAACCAAGTTCCGTACCTATGTCCTGACTCCGGGCGGTATCGACGATGCAATGGTCATGTACAAAAACTTCCGTGGCAAAGAACCGAGCATCGAACCATTACTTAAAAACAGAGGTTTAAAATAAGATTATCTTACATACTGTTGATAGAGAAGCCTTCCTGTATTTTGGAAGGCTTCTCTTTTTTTATATCTTTGCGTTAATAAAATACTTAAACAGAACAACATGAAGAAAATGATTATGGCAGCCGGTATAGCCGTTGCACTTAGTGCTTGTAGTTCGCCGGGGAAAAAGTCTGAAACCACAGCTCCCGGGGATATTTTCCTGACAGAGTTCACGACCCCGTTTGGTGTTCCTCCTTTCGACAAGATCACATTAGAGGATTATATGCCTGCCTTTAAAGCAGGGATAGCCGAGCAACAGAAAGACATTGAAGCTATTGTTAACCAGAAGGCTGCACCCGATTTCGAAAATACGATCGTGGCACTCGACCAGAGCGGAAAGCTGCTGCGCCGGATAAGCCCTGTTTTCTATGGCCAGAACAGTGCCAATACCAACGATGATATGCAGGCATTGAGTCGCGAGCTCTCTCCGCTGCTGTCGAAGAACAGCGACGATATCCGTCTGAACGCGGAACTGTTCAAACGCGTAAAGGCCGTATACGACAACCAGGAGTCGATGAACCTCGACAAGGAACAGAAGAAGTTGCTGGAAGAAACCTACAAGGATTTTGTACGTGGCGGTGCCAACCTCGATGCCGAAAAACAGGCTCGCCTGCGTGAACTGAACAGCGAGATATCCATGCTCCAACTCACCTTCGGACAGAATATGCTGAAGGAAACCAACGCTTTCAAGCTGGTGATCGACAATAAGGCCGACCTGGCAGGTTTGCCCGAAAGCCTGGTGCTGAATGCCGAAGCAGCTGCCCGCGCCGCCGGAATGGAAGGCAAATGGGTCTTCACCCTGCACAATCCGAGCGTAATGCCTTTCCTGCAATATGCCGACAACCGCGCTTTGCGTGAAAAGATATTCAACGGTTATATCAACCGTGGCAATAACGGCAACGATGCCGACAATAAAGAAGTAGTACGCAAACTGATCTCCCTTCGTCTGGAAAAAGCCAAACTGATGGGTTACGACGATTACGCTTCCTTCGTCCTGGAAGACCGTATGGCAAAGACATCCGATAAGGTGTATGCCCTGCTGGATGAAATCTGGACACCCGCTATCGGCAAGGCAAAAGCCGAACTGGCCGACATCAACGCCGAGATCAGGAAAGAAGGCGGCAACTTCCAGGCTGAAGGCTGGGATTGGCGTTACTATTTCGAGAAAGCAAAGAAAACCAAATTCGACCTCGACGAGAACCAGGTGCGCCCGTATCTGAAACTAGAGAACGTGCGCGACGGTGCTTTCTATGTTGCCAACAAGCTGTACGGCATCACTTTTACCCCGATAAAGGATATCCCTCTGCCATATCCCGATGCAGAAGCATTCGAATGTAAAGACAAGGACGGCACACATCTAGGCGTGTTGTATATGGACTACTTCCCGCGTGCCAGCAAAAAAGGTGGTGCCTGGTGCGGTACTTACCGTTCGCAGACTTATCAGGATGGCAAGCGCCAGGCTCCTGTCGTAACGATCGTTTGCAACTTCTCGCAGCCGTCTCCGGGTCAACCTGCCTTGTTGAGTGCCGACGAAGCCGGTACATTGTTCCATGAGTTTGGACATGGCCTGCACAACCTGTTTAAGGATGTACATTATTATGGTGTATCGGGTGTTCCCCGCGACTTCGTTGAGTTGCCTTCACAGATCATGGAACATTGGGTATTTGAACCGGAAGTGTTGAAGGTTTACGCCAAACATTACCAGACAGGCGAAGTGATCCCGGCCGAACTGATCGAGAAACTGGATAAGAGCGGCAAGTACGGTCAGGGCTTTGCTACGACCGAATATCTGGCTGCTTCCCTGCTGGATATGGATTTCCACGTATTGAAGGAAGTTCATGACGGTGCAGACGTGATGAAGTTTGAAGAAACCGTATTGGGTGACCGTGGCCTGTTGAAACAGATCCCGCCGCGTTACCGCACTACGTATTTCAACCATACGATGGGCGGCGGTTACACAGCCGGTTATTACAGTTATATCTGGGCCGAAGTGCTCGACTCCGATGCTTACCAAGCATTCAAGGAAAGCGGCGACATCTTCAACCCCGAAGTGGCTGCCAAGTTCCGTACTTATGTCCTGACTCCGGGCGGTATCGACGATGCAATGGATATGTACAAGAATTTCCGTGGCAAAGAACCTAACACCGAACCGTTGCTGAAGAACAGAGGTTTGAAGTAAGATCATAAACAAGGATAACGCGGAACACGCGGACAATCACAGATTAGGGTGTCTACTATATACTAAGTAGACACCCTAATTCGCGTTAAATAGACATCCTAATAAGCGATAAGCAGGCAGTCTACTTTAATGTACATTAGAATGTCATTGTCTTTAATGAGGCTCTGCCTCATTAAAAACTCACTTCTTCTTATAACCGACTTATCACCTCTTTTATCTCCAAATGTATTTTGGAAAAGGCGAACCATTTCTTACCTAAGTCTTTCAATGAAGCG
Source organism: Parabacteroides sp. HGS0025 (assembly GCF_000969845.1). Classification (NCBI taxonomy): domain Bacteria; kingdom Pseudomonadati; phylum Bacteroidota; class Bacteroidia; order Bacteroidales; family Tannerellaceae; genus Parabacteroides; species Parabacteroides sp. HGS0025. Next base: position 3,337,819 of record NZ_KQ033902.1, on the reverse strand, counting down.
CCGAGATGATAAATATCTTTCTCATCTATGATCAGGAAACGATCATGTGATTGACTGAACTGGCGGATGTCAATTGGTTCGTATTGTGAGTTATGACGCTGTAAATCCAAAGATAACTGTTTGGATATTTGTGCGGTATAAATCGTAACACTCACTTCGGGAATGCGTTTGGTAAAAAGCGTCAAGACGGTATCGTCTATATAATTATCGATCAGGATAAGAGACTTTGTAGCCGTTCGCACCAGGTCAGCGGCAAATTTGTAGGCATCGAATAGTTGCCCATCATAGAAAATACCTTCTACCGGCGGCAGGGATGTTTTGATGAAGAAGTCGAACTTTTCATCGTATTCAGAGAATTTGGAATTCATTCTCTGTTCAATAACTTCTATTCGCTGATTGATTGTATAGCCTTTCAGCAGATACTCTTTCAGTATCTGGTTAGCCCAGATACGAAATTGTGTTCCACGCTGTGATTTAACCCGATAACCGACAGAGATAATGACGTCAAGATTATAATAATCTACTTGATAAATTTTATTATCCGAACCAGTTGTTGCAATTTTTGCAACAACTGACTCTCTACAGAGTTCTTTCTCCTCAAATACATTTTTAATGTGCCTTGAAATAACAGATTTGTCTCTTTCAAATAATTCGGCTATCTGATTTAAGGAAAGCCAGACAGTTTCACCTTCCATTCTCACTTCCAGTTGCAAGGTGGCATCTGATTGATAAATAATAATTTCTCCTTTGTCTTTCATAATTAATATGTTTTGATTCTTGAGTTATGTAGGCAAAGGTATTCATTTCAATGGATATAGAATACGGATTGGCTAAAATATTTTCATAGGTGAATGTTTTTATATCTTGGCAGATGTGAAACCTTTCTTTGCAAACTTTCCCGGATACCCGAAAGCGATAGCCAGCAAAGCGCCGAGTCCTAACAGGTAAGGATAGTACAGATACTGCATGATCTCGATAGGGGAGACGCCACCCAGTCCGGCAGCCATCAGCAGTTGTGCGCCATAAGGGATAATGCCCTGCACGAAACAGGAGAAGATATCGAGCAGGCTGGCACTGCGGCGCGGGTCTACATGGAAACGGTCGGCGATGTCTTTGGCGATCGGGCCTGCCATGATCAGGGCGATCGTATTGTTTGCCGTGCAGAGGTTGGCAAAGCTCACCAGGGCGGCAATACTCAGTTCGGCCCCTTTTGAGGAACGGATATGTGAAGTCAGCTTCCCGATGATCCAGTCGATACCGCCGTTGTAGCGGATCATTTCCAGCATACCGCCGGCCAGCAGGGTGACGATGATCAGTTCGCCCATGTTCGTGATACCGAGCCCCATCGAAGCTGTCCATCCCCATACGTCGAAACCGCCTGTCAGCAGTCCTACGACACCCGACAGCAGAATGCCGATAAACAATACCAGCATCACGTTCACACCGAAGATAGCCGTTACGAGCACCACGATATAAGGTATCACCTTGACCCATTCGATCGTTCCGGGAGTGTAGTCGCTGTCTATACCGCTACCAACCAATACATATATTATTCCTGTGAGAATCGCTATCGGAAGGGCAATGCGGATGTTCACCTTAAACTTATCGTTCATATTGCATCCCTGTGTACGGGTGGCAACAATGGTTGTATCCGAAATAAACGACAGGTTATCGCCGAACATCGCCCCGCTGACAACTACGCCGAGCATCAGAGCATCGGGCATCCCTGTCTTGGCCGCAATACCCACCGCCACGGGAGCCAGTGCAACGATCGTCCCCACCGAAGTCCCCACCGAAATGGAGATAAAACAAGCCGCCAGGAAGATACCGGCCGCCAGCAGGTTGCCGGGCAGGATCGACATCGCCAGGTTGACGGTTGCATCTACCGCACCCATCGACTTGGCCGTTTGGGCGAAAGCGCCTGCCAGGATGAAGATAAGCACCATCAGCATGATATTGGTGTTGGCTGCTCCACGGCAGAACTGTTCGATGCGGTTGGATAGTTTTCCTCCCTTGGATATGGCGATGGCAACCACCGACGAGATAACGAAAGCAACCGTAATAGGCATCTTGTAGAAATCACCCGCCAATATCGAAACAACCAGGTAGGTGAGGAGGAATACCAATAGCGGTATCAATGCCCACGCATTCGGAGCATGGTTCAAAGGGGAATTTGTATCTTTTATCATATTCAAATCTCAATAGCTTAGAAGGAGAAGCGTAAAGCAATACGTACGCCGCCTTTCTTTATATTCGGTTCGTTCAGGTAAGTCAGACGGCGGTAATAGTCGATGCGCAGGATCTTGAAGATATTCTCCAGGCCGACGCTGGCTTCCATATAAGGCGTGTTACCCAGGGGACGTGTCCCGTCGGGCAAGACGAACAGGCCGGGTGTCATTGTCGGATTGTTCTTGTCTGTCAGTCCGCCATAGATACCGTTGAAAGAGATCACTTCGCGGAGACGCAGCCACTTAATGCCCGGGATACGGTTCAGTATCCATCCTTTCATATAATAGGTGGCATTGAATGAAACGTACTGGTCGGTAACGAATTCCAACGCATTCATCATATGGAATGCCTCCGGCTGAATGGTGATGGACTGGTTGGTGTTCGGCAATATCAGCAGGGGGAAAGGAACCTTGTTCCATACTTTCCCGGCTTTCAGCTGTGTATCGATATGCCCGAAGGAAGATAACCAGATACGTTTCTCGGCACTGACTTCCGTATGGTTGTAGGTGTATTCGCCCCCTAACACTTTCAGGCCTAGCTGGTGCGAGAGCTTGAAGATAGGAGCGTCTTTCGACAGGTTGAATACCGACTCTTTACCGGAACGGCCGTCGTAGGAGCGTTCGCCCGGGGCAAAACGGAATTGTGTACCGATCTCGGATGTGGTGATGCTTTTCTTGTGTATCAGCATACCGTCGGCATCTTTCTCTATGTATTTAAGCGTTCCCGCCGCCTGGTTGTTCTGGTTGTACACCCATGACCGCCAGGTAAGGCCGTTCAGCCATTCTTTTTCATACTGGAACATCGACTTGCGGATATACTGCATCTTGGTAACAGGTTCGCCCACTTTCCAGGCAACGAAGATGTTGTCTTTGCTGGTAAAGAGAAAGTCCTGTCCCGGAGTATATACGTCGTATTCCTGGATGAAGGAGAGGTTGTTGACCGGGCTTTCTCCTTCGTGGTAGAGCTTCTTGTTGAAGCTATGGGTCAGTTTGACGTTGTATTTCAGTTTACGGTCGTTCGTTCCGTAGGCCAGGTAGCCGCTGGCGAACCAGTAAGGGTTCAGGTTGGCTGTCGTCATACCGCCGACACGCAGGCGGACACCTTCCAGGCTGTTACCACTGATAGTCGTATTCATCGGCCCGAAGTCGAACTTGGTCGATTTCTTGTCGCCTGCCGTTGGGATGTAGCCGGATATGAGTATCTCTGCCGTTTTGATGATTACGTTGAAGGCCGGGACTTTCCGGAGCTGTGCCAGCAAGTCGTCCAGTGCATTCTCTTTTTCCTTCAGCGGGACATGGCGGTTGTTTACCCAGAACGTATCGGTTTGCTCGATCGCAACAGGCAGGGTGTGAAGCGAGCCCAACAGGTTGAAAACGGAGTCGGCTTGCGCTTGTTCTATATTGAAATTGTATTTGTCGTAATTCCTTAGCTGGTGTGCATAGAGTTGTTGCGCTCCTTTCACCAGGTAGAAGTTGACGTAAGTGTTTTCGTTCTTGACCACCCAGGTGCTATCGGGCATCCGTTCGAATTCCTGTTCGATACGGAGCTTATCCACCCAGTTGAGGTTGATGTTGACCGGCGTGTTGAGCAGGAATTTCTTTAGGGCATAGTTCCCGTCCAGCGTAATATACAGTCTTCCGGTGAAACCGTAACTCTGACTGTTGACCGGGACGAAAGCCAGGTCGACGCATTTATCGCCGCCGATATCCAGCGTATCCATAATATAATACTTATAATAGCTGGTAGCCAGGGTGGAGGATAGCGGGCTGACGAAACGGTTCAGCAGGATATTGATATTGTTGTCGAAGATATTGATTCCCTGGAATATCTCTTCGAGGTTGGAGGTGATGCCGCCGCCGTCGTCGAGTGTCTGGTCGACGCCCTGCATACGTTTACCTTTGACGATCGTCTTTTCTGTTTTCGGTTGCTTGCGGTAATACTTATCCGCAAGGGTTTCACGAACGGAAAGGGTCAGGATCGGTTTACCGTTGAACTCGGAGGTGTCGAGATAGTTCCGGATGAATTTGAACTTCTTCATGAATTTGTTCTTCTCGAAGTCCGGGTTGAAGTCGTCCAGGGAGAGGGAAAGCTTTTCGTACACTTCCGTCTGGTATTCGTCTTTTGCTTCGATGCGGTTGTCGTTCTTATGCTCGATCACCTTCCGGATCAGTTCGACTGCCGGGTTGTCTTTGCGGGTGTATTTCTCTCTTTTGGGTTTTACAACCACCTCGGAGATCTCGAAAGCCGTAGGACGTATCTTTATGTCGAGGCCGTCGTTCTTCTGGCCTGTTTTCAGGTCGATCACTTTGGTATCGTATCCCAGCGATGCGAAGGCCAGTTTATTGTACCCCTTATCGTTCTGAAGGGTAAACTTCCCGTTATCGTCGGTCATTGCACCGATTGTGGAGCCGTCGAAGTAGACGGATACAAAGGCCAAAGGCTCTCCGGTGATTGAATCTTTCACAATACCGGATGCAGAAGTAATGCTTTGAGCATATAAAACAGAGATACCAGTCACTGCCTGCAATAAAACCAACAGTAATATAAAGCGAATTCTTTTTACCATGAAACTAACGTTATTCCTTCTCGGATAATGCAGTTGGCAAAGGTAGTCTTTTTCTTCGGAGGGAGGATGTATGCCTTATTAATAATATTTAATCATAAGGGATGAAAATGAAGGGTGAATTCTTGGGGAAGTTAATTAATTAGTTAACTTTGCGAGTGATAATACTAAAATCGTAATTATGAAAAGTAGACGAGAGATTCTTTTGTATAAAGATTACTTTAAATTGTTCTATGCCCCTCTATCTGCCGGAGTTAGAAACAAAATAAAGTATGTTTTAAAGGTGTTGCAAGAAGAAGAGAATGTACCTGTCAGGTTTTTTAAACATGTAGAAGGTGTGAAAGGTTTGTATGAAATACGAGTTGAATACGAAAGTAATATATATCGTATTTTCTGTTGTCTGGATGACGGGCGGATTGTAGTTCTTTTTAATGGTTTTCAAAAGAAATCACAGAAAACTCCATTGAAAGAAATAGAATTGGCAACCAGAATTATGAAAGAATATTTTAAAGGAAAGAAAGGTAAATGAATATGAAAGAAGAATATTTGAGCGAAGAGAAACAAGAACAAATAATGCAGTGTCATACATTCGACGAATTATTAGATGTTGAATTGGGCCCTGCCGGAACTCCCGAACGAGATCAGTTTGAAGAAGATGCACAAGCTTTCATTCTTGCCGAGCGCTTGAGAGAAGAGCGCCTTAAAGCTGGTTTGACCCAGGAGCAACTAGCAGCGAGGATCGGTACAAAGAAAAGTTATATCTCCCGTATTGAGAACGGAAAGTGTGATGTACGGTTACCGACTTTATATAAGATATTCCGTGGATTAGGAAAGAGGATAAGCGTGACCGTTTTGTGAGATATCTTCACCAGGTCGTTTATCATGCCAACAAGGGGCTGTTTGTTACGCAAGCAGCCCCTTGTTATTTACCTTACAGTTTCTTTTACAGCGACTTCAAATTCACCGCATTCACCGGGTTCTTGCCTTCCGGCGTATACAGGAGGTCTATGCGGTCGGCATAAGCCTTTTCCACTTTGCCGCGTACGATCTTCATGGTGCTGTTTACCAGGCCATTCTGTTCGGTGAAAGGCTCCGGGAGAACAGCGAATGTTGTTGGTAGCCAGCGGTCGGGGAACATAGCAGCCAGGTCGCCCCCTTTGCGGAAACGGTCGATCTGACCCTGGATAATGCGGATTGCTTCCTCTTTGCCTTTATCGGAATTGAGATCGAGCTGCTGATGCGCCAGATGTTTCTTTAAACGTTCTTTGTTGGGTACGACCAGAGCCACGGTGTAAGGATTCTGGTTATTGTAGAGCAACAGCTGGTCGATGCAGGAAGAATGTTCAACCAAAGCCTCTTCAATCCCTTCCGGACTGTACTTCTCGCCGTCGCTACCGATCAGCAAGCTTTTGAAACGCCCCAGTACATACAGTAATCCGTCTTTACCCATATAACCCATGTCGCCGGTATAAAGCCAACCGTCTTTGACTGTGTCGGCTGTCGAGGTCGGGTTTTTCCAGTAACCGGCCATAACGTTCTCTCCACGGATAACGATTTCACCTTTCTCGCCGACGGGCAATTCTTTTCTATCCAGGTCACATATTTTCAGGTCGAGCGGCTGAACCAGTACGCCGCTACTTCCGAACCGGTGATGGCGCGGGCCATTGGTCGAGATGACGGGAGTCGCTTCACTCAGTCCGTAACCCTGGAACATCGGCAGGCCGATGGCATAATAGAACTTCTGCAAATCTTTGTCCAGCAAGGCACCGCCGCCGATAAAGAACTTCAGTTCTCCCCCGAAGTTCTCGCGTACTTTCGAGAAGATGAGACTGTCGAACAGGGCAACGACCGGCTTTAGGAGGAAACGCCATCCGCGTCCTTTGTCATCGCCGCCGTCACCATTGTAAGTATAGGCCACGTTCAGCCCCATGTGGAACAAGCGGTTTACCAGGTTGCCCTGTGCACGGATTCCTTGCTCGATGTTCTTCTTGAAGTTCTTGGCCAGAGCCGGAACACTCAATATCAGGTAAGGTTTGAACTCCTTGATATTTATCGGTATATTCTTTAGAGTCTCCATACCTGTCTTTCCTACCTGCACCGTAGCGACGGACGCTCCTTTATACATAAATATATAGAAGCCGACCACATGGGCGAAGCAATGGTCGAGGGGAAGGATAACCAATGTGCGCCAGGTATCGTCAATATCCACACAGGTAAGCGATTGTTCGACATTGGCGGTATAATTACGGTGCGTCAGGATAACCCCTTTCGGGTCGGCTGTCGTACCGGATGTATAAGTGATGGTAGCATAATCGTCATTCGTCAGCGACTGTCCGATTGCCAGGAATTCATCCAGCGGATGTGCCTGAAGGTACTCTTTTCCCATTCCGATCACTTTGGAAAGAGGTATTTCTTTCTCCTTATATTCCGGCTGGTCGTCAAAAACAATCACCTGCCGGATAAGAGGCAGTTTATCCATGATCGCCCGTATCTTTTTTAGCTGGTTGCCCGATACCATGATGTATTTCACGTCGGCATGCAGCAGGCGGAACAACAGGTCGTTGGCCTCTTCCAGCTTAATGGAAAGGGGCACATTGGTGGCTCCGGCATAGAACATGGCCAGCTCGCCGATGATCCAGGCGTTGCGGCCTTCGCTTAGTAAAGCCATGTTGTCACCCTTCTTTACCCCGAGGGCAACCAGTCCGGCTCCAAGGGTATAAACCTGTTCTTTCACCTCTGTGTAAGAAGTCGGTTCGAACTTGTCTTTCGTCTTTTCCCATAAGAACGGGTTGTCGGGGAATTGCTTCACCGAGCTTTCAAAAAAGTCAATAAGCGTCTTTTTCATCTGATATCGTTTATAGGGTTTGTTTCTCTATTTCTTCAAGCAGTGCGCAAGCGGCTTCTACCGTGCTGACATTCTTTACCACGATGCTACGCTTGCCGTTCACGTCCCGGATCATGCATTCGCGGGGATGCTTCTGTATGAATGCTAATAACTTATCGAATGCTTCGCTCTGGTAATACGGGCTGTCCTGGTTGGCTACCAGGAAGATACTCATCAAGCCTTTTTTCAGTACCAGTTTCTCCATGCCCAGTTTCCTGGCTATGCGGCGGAGGCGGACGACACGGATCAGTTCTTTTCCCTCTTTCGGGATCTTACCGAAACGGTCTTTCAGACGTTCGGTAAAGGCCAGGATGTCGCGTTCCTCTTCCATCTTATCCAGTTCGCGGTACAAGGTGATACGTTCCGAGTCGTTGGGGATATAAGTAGGAGGGAACATCAGCTCCAGGTCGCTTTCGATATACGTTTCGCGGATATATTCGCTACCGGAATCCCGCTTGCCGTCATCCGCATCGGCGTAGAGGTCGGCAAACTCGTCACTCTTCAGTTCGTCGACGGCCTCTTCCAGGATCTTCTGGTAGGTTTCGTAGCCGAGGTCGGCGATGAAGCCGCTTTGTTCGGCACCCAGCATATTTCCGGCACCACGGATGTCGAGGTCTTGCATGGCGATATGAATGCCGCTTCCCAGCTCGGAGAAGTTTTCGATTGCCTGCAAACGGCGGCGTGCTTCCTGCGTGAGCGAGGAGAGAGGCGGCGAGAGCAGGTAACAGAACGCTTTGCGGTTGCTTCGTCCCACACGTCCGCGCAACTGGTGCAGGTCGGACAGCCCGAACTGCTGTGCGTTGTTGATAATGATGGTGTTGGCATTCGGCACGTCGATACCGCTTTCCACGATACTGGTGGCTATCAATACATCGTATTCGTAGTTAACGAAGTCGAGAATGATTTTCTCCAGCTTGTCCGGTTCCATCTGTCCGTGGCCGACGGCTATGCGGGCGTCGGGCACTTCGCGGCGTACCAGATGTTCTATTTCGTAGATGTTCTGAACACGGTTATTGATGAAAAACACCTGCCCGTTACGGCTCATCTCGAAGTTGATCGCCTCGCGGATAATATCGGGGTTGAAACGCTCCACTTCCGTCTGTACCGGATAGCGGTTAGGTGGCGGTGTCGTGATGCTGCTCAGGTCGCGGGCTCCCATCAGCGAGAACTGCAACGTACGCGGGATCGGTGTCGCCGTCATGGTCAACGTATCCACATTCACCTTCATTTGGCGAAGCTTCTCCTTGACCGATACGCCGAACTTCTGCTCTTCGTCGATGACCAGCAATCCCAGGTCTTTGAACTTCACATCCTTGCTGACGATACGGTGTGTGCCGATCAGGATATTTACTTTCCCGTCCGCCACATCTTTCAGGGTTGCCTTGACCTGTGCCGTTGTCCGTGCCCGGCTGATATAATCGATCCGGCAAGGGAAATTTTTCAGACGCTCGGAGAAAGTCTGGAAATGCTGGAAAGCCAGCACGGTAGTCGGCACCAATACGGCCACCTGCTTATTATCCGATACCGCTTTGAAGGCGGCGCGGATGGCTACTTCGGTCTTTCCGAACCCGACGTCGCCGCAGATCAGTCGATCCATCGGGCGCGGATTTTCCATATCCTCCTTTACATCCGCCGTCGCTTTCATCTGGTCGGGCGTATCTTCGTAGATGAAGCTGGCCTCCAGTTCGTGTTGCATAAAGCTGTCGGGCGAGTAAGAGAAACCCTTTTCCTGTTTGCGCTGCGAATAGAGGAGGATCAGGTCGCGGGCGATGTCCTTGACCTTCTTCTTCGTTTTTTCCTTCATCTTTTCCCAGGCACCGGTTCCCAGCTTGTTCAGTTTGGGAGGCTCGCCGCTGTCTTTCCCTTTGTATTTGGAGAGTTTGTGCAGCGAGTGGATGCTGACGAAGATAATATCGTTGTTCTGATAGATCAGCTTGATCGCTTCCTGTATCTTTCCGTTCACTTCGGTGCGTACCAGGCCGCCGAACTGTCCGACGCCATGATCGATATGCACGATATAATCGCCTGTCGTGAACTGGTTCAGCTCCTTCAGCGACAGCGTGATCTTTCCGCTCCGTGCCTTCTCGCTTTTCAGGTTGAATTTGTGGAAACGGTCGAATAGCTGGTGGTCGGTAAAGAGGCAGATCTGTAATGTCTCGTCCGCGAAGCCTTCATGTATCGTCTTGTTGACCGAGGTAAAAGGGATGTTCTCTCCCCGGTCTTCGAAGATTGCCCGGATGCGGATGGCCTGCTTCTCGACGTCACTCAATATATATAAAGTATAGCCCTTCTCCAGATAATCTCGGAAAGAGCTGCTCACCATTTCGAAGTTCTTATGATAGATGGGCTGTGCCTGCGTGCTGAAAGTCAGGGTCGCATCGGCCACTCCGGTTGGGCGTGTGCCGAAATGCATCCGGCAGAAATTCAGGGCTGTCCGAAGGAATTCGTCCCCTCTGACTAATTTGGCACGCATCGCTTCGGCATCTGCGAACGACTCCTCGTCACCGATCACCGGTTCTTCGTTCCACAGGCTGTCGATCCGTTCCTTCGTCCAGGCCAGGTCTTTGCAGGCCAGGGTCGTTTGCGGGGGCAATGAGTTCAGCAACATTGTGTTACTGCGGTTGCTCTTATTCATTTCCGGTACGATATAGATGCTGTCCATCTTCTCTTTGGAAAGCTGCGTCTCCACATCGAACGTACGGATCGTTTCCACTTCGCTTCCGAAAAAGTCGATGCGGTAGGGGAACTCGTACGAAAAAGAGAAAACGTCGAGGATGCTACCGCGTATGGCATATTGCCCCGGCTCATACACATAATCGACCTGCTCGAAGCCATATTCGTCCAATACGTCGGAAACGAACATATTATCCAGTTTCTCGCCGACGCTGATCTTGAGTGTGTTCTGCTTCAGATCTTCGCGTGATATGACTTTCTCCGCCAATGCGTCGGGATAAGAGACGATAACGAACGGTGTTTCCGGGTCTTGCAGGACGCTGAGCACTTCGGTACGCAGGATCTCGTTGGCCGGATCGATGTGTCCGTATTTGATTGCCCGGCGATAGGCGGAAGGGAAGAAGTAAATATCACTGCTGCCGGTCAACTGAATCAGGTCGTGATAAAAGTAGCCGGCTTCTTCCTGGTCGTTAAGTATGCACACATAGCTTCCCCTTCTTTTTAAAAAAAGAGAAGCGATTGTCATTGCAGCGCCCGATCCGTTCAACCCTTTCAGGAATATATTGTTTGACGTATTACCGTTCAAAAGGGTGTCCAGTGCAGTAATTTGCGGGTGGGCGGCAAATATCTTGAGTAATTCTTGTACCTCCAATGGATTAATATATACTATTGAAAATTATGTAGACGCAAAAATACGGAAAATGTATCATATTGGCATCATACCCTTATCAAAAAACCGTTTCAGACAAATCACCATTCCTATGGGAGAGATGAAGAGGGTCAAATATGGAAGGATTTATCTCCTGCCAGCGTAAATTTCAATAAAATTAGGGCATAATCGACAAATAGTTTGTAGTTTTGTGCTTCATAGTTGATCATAAATAATTCGTATATGTCAGACAGTATTGTAATTATTCCTACTTACAACGAGAAAGAGAATGTTGAGAATATTATCCGTGCGGTGTTTGGGTTGGAAAAAGAGTTTCATATTTTGATTATAGATGATGGTTCTCCCGACGGTACGGCGGATATCGTGAAGCGTTTGCAGAAAGAATTTCCCGAACGTCTTTTTATGGTGGAAAGACAAGGTAAGCTGGGATTGGGTACTGCTTACATCTGTGGCTTTAAATGGGCGATCGAACATAAATACGACTTTGTATTCGAGATGGACGCCGACTTTAGCCATAATCCGAACGACCTTCCTAAATTATATGCCGCCTGCACGGAGCAGGGGGGCGATGTGGCTATCGGTTCGCGTTACAGCAATGGCGTGAATGTGGTGAACTGGCCGCTGGGACGTGTACTGATGTCGTATTACGCATCCGTCTATGTCCGCCTGGTTACCGGTATGAAGATACAGGACACGACGGCCGGTTTTAAATGTTACCGCCGCGAAGTGCTCGAAACGATCGACCTCGACCATATACATTTCAAAGGATATGCTTTCCAGATCGAGATGAAGTTCACTGCTTATAAGTGTGGTTTCAAACTGGTGGAAGTGCCTATCATCTTTATCAACCGTGTGCTGGGGACTTCGAAGATGAACTCTTCTATCTTCGGCGAAGCCCTGTTCGGCGTATTGAAACTGAAGTGGTGGAGTCTCTTCCGTAAGTATCCGCAGAAGAAGTAAAAGGAGGGAAAACTTCCGCATTAAATTTAATACTTATGAAATACCTTATAAATAGACTGCTACTATCAGCCTTATTATTGGTGTCTACCGGCGCGTTTTCGCAAACACCTGTCGATGAGCTGGAACAGATCCGGCAAAACTATATCCAGTCGCTGGTGAGTTCCAACGACGACTCCGATCTGCTGAACCGCATACTGGCCGGTATTCCGCCCGAAACGGAAATGTCGGATCAGATGGTGGTGGAGCTGCATCAGCGGTATCCATTCAATATAGACGGTATCAAAGCCTATATGGAGAATATCGGTGAGGATGGCGCATGGCCGGATATCAATTATGCCGACACGAAACGTTCCGGCTGGGATGCCAAGAAGCATGCCGACCGGGTGTTGGAACTGGCGAAACTCTATCATGCCGAAGGCCCTTCCTGCACGTGGTCGCCCCGTTTCTCGACGGTTATTCATCAGGCTCTCGGCTATTGGTTTCGCACGAAGCCGGTCTGCAAGAACTGGTGGTATAACGAGATCGGCATTCCCAAAACGTTCGGCCCGGCTTTTATCCTGCTTCGTACGCAGATGACACCCGACGAGCTGAAAGAGGCGGTGAAGGTGATGGATAACGCCCGCTTCGGCATGACGGGACAGAATAAGGTATGGCTGGCCGGAAATGTACTGATGAAAGGACTGTTGCTGGACGATTACGCGCTGGTGAAGGCAGCCCGCGACACGATCGTTTCTGAAATAACGACCGGACGGCCGGAAGGGATCAAGAGCGATTGGAGTTTCCACCAGCACGGGCCGCAACAGCAGTTCGGCAACTACGGGCTGGCTTATCTCTCGGAAATGAGTTTCTATTCGGGGCTGTTTGCCGGAACCTCGTTTGCCCTGAGTGCCGAACAACAAGCTATTCTGAATAACCTGCTGACGGAAGGTTACCGCTGGATCATCTGGCGGGGATATATGGATGTGAATGCGCTCGACCGCCAACTGTTCCATAACGCACCTATACATAAGGCGCTTGCCATCGGTAACGCGGCCAACTCGCTCCGCAAAGGAAGTTCCCCAACTGATGCCGCGAAGATACAGGTTTTGCTGGATGATAATTTCCCACCGCAACAGCCGGAAGGTACTGCTTTTGCCGGACAGAAGCATTTCTGGGATTCGGATCAGACGATACATCGTGCCCCGAAATGGATGGCTTCGGTCAAGATGGCTTCCGAACGGGTGATCGGCACAGAGTTGGTCAATGAAGATAATCTGAAAGGGTTTTATATGGGCGACGGGGCTACGTATATCTATCGTAACGGGGATGAATATCTGAATGTGTTCCCGTTCTGGGATTGGCGTAAGATACCGGGTGTCACTTCTTACGAAAGCGATGCCCCGGTGCCTTCTCCGCGTAGTTATGGTGCACATACCCGTAATGAAACGGCCTTTGTCGGCGGTGTGACCGATGGCCATACAGGCATGACGGCAATGATCTTGAACCGCGACGGACTGGATGCCCGCAAGTCGTGGGTTATGACGGATGAGTTTATTTTGTGTCTGGGCGCCGGTATCCGGTCGGACAGCACGTTAAGCATAACGACATCCATCGATCAGCGGAAGAAGCGGGGAGCGTTGTCTTACTTTGACAACGGTCGCTGGAATCCGGTGGACGGCCTGTTTACTTCTACTGGAAAAGCCTTGCGTTTCTTCCACGACAGCACCGGATATATCCTGATGCAGCCGGAAAACAGTGTGGCGATCTCCGAAAAACGTTCCGGGAGCTGGTCTGACTTTATGGGTTCCTATACGCCGCAGACGGTGGAAGGGGAGGTCGTTTCTCTGTATATCCGTCATCCGAAGGATGTTCCGGGCTCTTATCAGTATCTTATTCTTCCGGCTTCGTCAGCCGGGCGCACGGCTTCTTTCCGTACGGAGGATATTCGCATACTTCGTAACGATGAAGCCATGCAGGCCGTTGCAATAAATACCTGTTATTATATTACCGCCTATCAGGAAGGAGCGATCCGCCTGGCCGCTGACCTGGCATTGGAGATAAAGACACCGGGTATTTACAGGGTGGAAGAAAGGGCAGGCAATGTCCGTATCCATGCCGCCGATCCGACCCATACACGGCCCTCTTTATCCGTGAGAATCAATGACTATGATCTGAAGATTATGCAACCGGCCGACCAGGTGGCCGGACAGACCATCTCCGTCTCTGTCAGAATTGAAAGGTAGATTGTCATTTTTATAAGCTTTTAAAAGGAATATAGTTTGTATTTTTGTACGTATAGATACTTATGTGAGTTTTTGCTAACAGCTAAACTGATGTATTATGACGAAAATAACACACTTATTCTTTTTATGCCTTCTTGCCTGCGCCAGCCAGGGGCTTTTCTCTTGTAGTAAGACGGATCGGTCGGCTTCCTTTGCCCGGATTGAGGAGGGTTTTCGCTCTATTCCCGATAGTGTGCAGATCGGTGTTTACTGGTACTGGATTTCCGATAACTTATCGAAAGAAGGGGTCGAGCGTGACCTGGAAGCGATGAAAGTGGCCGGTATCAACCGTGCCTTTATCGGGAACATCGGGATCGATGGTATTCCTTATGGCGATAATAAACTGTTGAGTCCCGAATGGTGGGAGGTGCTGCATGCGGCCTTGAAGAAAGCCACGGAACTGGATATCGAAATCGGTATATTCAATAGTCCGGGATGGAGCCAGTCCGGCGGCCCGTGGGTGAAGAGCACGCAGGCCATGCGTTATCTGACCTCTGCCGACACGGTCGTTTCGGGGCCAAAATATATGCAACTTACTTTGCCTTCCGTTGGCAAAGAGGAGCAGGAAGTCTGTGTAATCGCTTATCCGGCATCCGCCGAGCCCACCGTGGAGAAAAGCTGGCCTGTAAGGAAGAAGTCCGGGCAAGCCTCTTCGACTGTCTTGTTCTTCAATAAGAAAGAAACAATCCGCACCCTGCTTTTCCGGGTGAATACTCCTTTTAAAACGGCTGCCAAGTTATGGGCGAAAAAAGGAGGGCAGGAAGAACTGGTCAGGGAGTTTACGATCGACCGGAGTAATCCGGCTCTCAATGTCGGCTTCGATCCTTATGCACCTGTCGTTATTTCCCTTCCGGAAGTTACCGCTTCGCAGTTCCGCCTGGAAATGTCGGACGAAGGGGGAGCGAATGGCGAGGTGACGCTTTCTTCATCTCCGATGGTGGAGCGCTATCCGGAAAAGTCGTTGGCGAAGATGTTCCAGACTCCGCTGCCTATGTGGGACGATTATCTTTGGAAGGAACAGCCGGCTGTCAGTGATGCTTCTTTGCTGGTTTCTCCGGAGAAGGTCAAAGACGTGACTGTTTTCGCACAGCATGGCGTGTTGAACTGGGAAGTGCCGGCAGGCGACTGGGTGATCCGGCGGATGGTTATGCTTCCGACTGGTGTGACAAACTCGCCGGCGGCACCCGAAGCAACAGGGCCGGAGATCGATAAGATGAGCCGCAAACACGTCGCTTTCCATTTCGACGCCTTTATCGGCGAGATCCTGAAACGCATCCCGGAAGCCGACCGGAAAACATTCAAGGTCGTGGTGCAGGACAGCTATGAAACCGGCGGGCAGAACTGGACGGACGATATGATCGATGTTTTCAAAGAACGTTACGGGTACGATCCTGTTCCGTATCTTCCGGTGTTGAATGGCGTTGTGGTCGGCAGTCCCGATCTCTCGGATCGTTTCCTCTGGGACTTGCGTCGTCTGGTGGCCGACCGTGTTTCCTACGATTATGTGGGTGGCTTGCGGGATGTCTGCCATCAATACGGGCTGACGACCTGGCTGGAGAATTACGGCCATTGGGGTTTCCCGGGTGAGTTCCTGCAATATGGTGGCCAGTCCGACGAGATAGCCGGAGAGTTCTGGAGCGAAGGCTCGCTGGGTGACATCGAGAACCGGGCGGCTTCTTCCTGCGGACATATCTACGGGAAGAAACGCATCTGGGCTGAATCCTTCACCAGCGGAGGGCCTGCGTTCAGCCGCTATCCCAATCTGATGAAGCAGCGCGGGGATCGTTTCTTTACGGAAGGGATAAACAGCACGTTATTGCATGTGTATATCCATCAGCCGTTCGAAGACCGCGAGCCGGGAATGGATGCCTGGTTCGGGAATGAGTTTAACCGGAAGAATACCTGGTTCAGCCAGATGGATGTTTTTACCAACTATCTGAAACGTTGTAACTTCCTGTTGCAACAAGGGGATTATGTGGCGGATGTAGCCTATTTTATTGGTGAGGATGCGCCCAAGATGACAGGCGTCTGTACACCGGCACTTCCTGCGGGCTATTCTTTCGATTATATCAATGCGGAAGTGTTATTGGAACGTGCCACCGTGAAAGACGGCAGGATCGTCTTGCCAGGCGGCATGAAATACCGCCTGCTTGTTTTGCCGCAATTGAAGACGATGCGTCCAGAAGTCTTGCGGAAACTGAAAGACTTGTTGCACGCCGGAGCTTGTATCGTTGGCCCGGCACCGGAATATTCCCCGAGCCTGAGCAATTATCCGGCAGCCGATCAGGAAGTGAAGGCTTTGGCTACCGAGCTTTGGGGAGAAAAGAAGGAACCCATGAAGAAAATAGGGAAAGGACGTTTGTACGCATCGACGGACAATCTGCAGCCGGTGCTGGATGCCCTGAATATAAAGCCTGATATGCGTGTCGACTCCGGTGCTCCGGTGTTGTTTATTCATCGGGCGACGCATGAAGGGGATATTTATTTTATCTCCAACCAAAGTGGCGAACCGGTGGAGATCAATCCGGCATTCCGCGTATCCGGCAAATTACCGGAGTTGTGGAACCCGTTGACGGCGGAGATCCGTTATCTTCCGGAGTTCACTTGTTCCGGTGAGGTGACCACTGTCCCGGTGCGTCTGGAAGGATATGAAAGTTCATTCCTTATATTCCGTAAAAAAGGCTCCCCGAAGAAAACGGCCGCCCGGAATTATCCGCATAAAGAAGTGTTGGCAACGGTCGCTTCTCCCTGGCAGGTCGCTTTTGAGAAAGGGAAAAGAGGGCCGTCGGAAACTGTTACTTTCCCGGAACTGAAGGACTGGACGACTTCTGCGGATGCGTCGATCCGCTATTTCTCCGGAAAAGCAGTCTACACCAATCGGATCACATTGCCCGAATTACCTCAGAAGCCGCTTTATCTGGATTTGGGAAAGGTGATGGTGATGGCCAAAGTAAAGGTGAACGGACAGTATGCAGGTGGCGTATGGACAATGCCTTATCGCTTGCCGGTCGGGGAATACCTGGTGGAAGGGGAGAACCTGATCGAAGTGGAAGTGGTGAACAACTGGATGAACCGTTTGATAGGCGACAGCCTGTTGCCGGAGCCGGAGCGTGGCACATGGACAAATGTGAATCCCTGGAAATCCGATTCGCCGTTGCAATCGTCCGGTTTGATCGGCCCGGTAGAAATTCAGGCCTATTCTTATGAATAACCGCCCGCGCTTGTGTTGTTTTTGAATAGAATCATGTACATTTGTGAAAAATAAACACAAAGCATATGAATAAAATTCTGATAAAAAACGCTTGCATCATTAACGAAGGACGTATGTTTAAGGGATCAGTCCTTATTAATGGTGATAAAATAGCCGAAGTATTTGAAGGTGCTGTTCCGGCAACAACCGATAATGTAAAGGTGATCGACGCCGAAGGTAAATTCTTATTGCCGGGCGCTATCGACGACCAGGTGCATTTCCGTGAACCGGGTCTGACCCATAAAGGAGATATCGCCAGCGAAAGCCGTGCTGCCGTAGCCGGTGGTATAACGACTTTCATGGATATGCCGAACACCAAGCCGCAGACGACCACGATCGCCGACCTGCAATGGAAACTGCAACGGGGGGCGGAAACGTCGGCCGCCAACTATTCTTTCTTCTTCGGAGGAACGAACGATAATATGGATGAGATCCGCAAACTGGATCGCAGCCGTGTGCCGGGGTTGAAGCTCTTTCTCGGCTCTTCTACCGGGAATATGCTGGTTGACAAGAAAGACAGTCTCGAACGTATCTTCGGTGAAGCGGATATGCTGATCGCGATCCATGCGGAAAAGGAGGAAGTGATCAAACGCAACCTGGCTTATTATACGGGATTGTATGGCGAGGATCTCGATATTTCTTATCATAGCAAGATCAGGAGTGAGGAGGCTTGTTATGCCTCTTCTTCGGAAGCAGTGGAATTGGCTACGCGCCTGAACTCGCGCCTGCATATTCTCCATCTGTCCACAGCCAAAGAGCTTTCTTTGCTGAGTAACGCGATCCCTTTGAGCGAAAAGAAAATTACAGGGGAAGTATGCGTGCATCATCTCTGGTTCCACGATGGCGACTATGCCAAATATGGCAACCGTATCAAATGGAACCCTTCTATCAAGACGTTGGAAGACCGTATTGCCTTACGCGAGGCAGTTAAAAACAATACGATCGATATTGTGGCGACCGACCACGCTCCGCATCTCTTGTCGGAGAAGGAGGGAAGTTGCCTGAAAGCAGCTTCGGGCGGCCCGTTGGTACAGCATTCGCTGGTGGCTATGCTCGAACTGGTGGCCGAAGGTTGCTTCACGTATGAAAAGGTGGTGGAAAAGATGGCGCATATGCCGGCCGACCTGTTCCATATCGACCGTCGCGGATACATCCGTCCGGGCTATTATGCCGACCTTGTGCTGGTCGATCCCGATAAGAGCTGGACTGTGGCACCGGAAAACATCCTGTATAAATGCGGTTGGGCTCCTTTTGAAGGAACGACTTTCCATCACAGCGTCTGCCAGACGTTTGTCAACGGAGAACTGGTTTATGACAATGGCACCATCGATGATACCGTTCGGGGAATGGAAGTGCGGTATCTTTGATCTTAGCGCATGAATAATGTATATGAAGAGCGGCTGGGTACGGATCGTATGCTGCCGCTCGTTTTTAAGATGGCGCTTCCGGCAGTCGTTGCCCAGTTGGTCAATCTGCTTTATAATATTGTGGATCGTATTTATATCGGGCATATTCCCGGAATAGGTACGTTGGCGCTGGCGGGTATCGGTGTGGCCGGTTCTATTATTATCCTGATCTCCGCCTTTTCCGCTATTGTGGCCGGAGGAGGTGCGCCGCTTGCCGCCATTGCGTTGGGACAAGGCAACCGTCAGCATGCCGGGAGGATACTTGGAAACGGGTTTGTATTGCTCCTGTTGTTCACTGTCCTGACTTCTGCGTTGGCATATATCTTTATGGAGCCGATACTGTTGTTTACCGGTGCTTCCGAACAGACGCTCGGTTATGCGACGGATTATCTTTCGATCTATCTTATCGGAACGTTGTTCGTGGAGGTTTCGGTCGGTCTGAATACCTTTATCAATACGCAGGGGCGTCCGGGCATAGCGATGTGGTCGGTGGTGATCGGTGCGGTACTCAATATCCTGCTCGATCCGCTTTTCATCTTTGTTTTCGATATGGGTGTGAAAGGGGCTGCACTTGCCACGATTATTTCGCAGGCGGCTACTGCTCTCTGGGTATTGTTGTTTCTTACTTCCTCCCGTGCTTCCTTACGGCTCGAAACCCGGTATATGAAACCGGACAGGAAAGTGATCGGAGCTATACTGGCGTTGGGGGCTTCGCCTTTTATTATGGCCAGTACCGAAAGCTTGGTCGGTTTCGTCCTGAACGGGACGCTGAAGACATTCGGGGATATTTATGTAAGCGCATTGACTGTGATGCAGAGTGCGATGCTCTTTGTCAGTGTTCCGCTCACCGGATTTGCTTTGGGATTTGTTCCTATCGTGAGTTATAATTATGGACATGGCAACCGGGAACGGGTGAAGGAATGTTTCAAGATCGCTATGACTGTTATGTTCCTGTTTAATTTCGCTTTGATGTTGTTTATGATCTTGTTCCCGTCGGTTATTGCTTCGGCTTTTACGGCAGACGAAGAACTTATCGGAACGGTGAAGGAAGTGATGCCTGTCTTTTTAGCGGGAATGACTATTTTCGGTTTGCAGCGTGCCTGTCAGAATATGTTTGTGGCTCTTGGGCAGGCAAAGATCTCCATTTTTATTGCCTTGCTCCGGAAAGTACTTTTACTTATTCCGCTTGCGCTTATCTTGCCGCGTTTTATGGGAATGATCGGTGTCTATTCGGCAGAAGCTATTTCCGATGCAACCGCAGCTATTTGTTGCACGATTATTTTTGCCATCCAGTTCCCGAAGATATTGAATAAGATGACTGTATAGTAAGATACTGTTTTAAATATAGTGTTGTTGGTAGGGGCGGCTCGCGAACCGCCCTTACAGATGCAGCATACAGAACCGGTCAGGGAATATCGATCAGTTTATGTGTCTGCAAGCTGAGTTGCCATTCCGGATGTTGGAGGATGTATTCTACAATCTCGGGAGTATTCCGGCAGGAGCAAGGCTGTATATAATGATGCTTAGCCGGCAGATTGATATAAGAGGACAAATCCTGTCCGAGGTAAACCACTTTCACTTCATCCATCCGGTCGATGCAGATAGGAGCACCTTCCTTCGGCGAACAAGTCACCCAGTCGATATTTGCCGGCAACTTGCGCGTGCCGTTCGTCTCTATACATATATATTTGCCTTCTTTGTGGAGCAGGTCGATAAATTCTTCATCGATCCATAAAGCAGGTTCGCCACCGGTCAGTACGACCAGGTTGGAAGGATAGGCGGAAATCGTCCTGATGATCTCTTCATCCGACATCAATGTTCCTTCCTCATGTTCTGTATCGCAGAAACTACATTTCAGGTTACACCCTGAAAAACGGATAAAGACAGCCGCCTTTCCCGTATGATAGCCTTCCCCCTGAAGGCTATAAAAAATCTGATTAATCTTTCTCATAGATCGCTGTGTTTGATTCTGATTCATTTACTTCTACTTTATAACAGGTGGGTATTTGGTCACAAATCCACCGGGCCATGTTCTCTGCTGTCGGGTTGAAGGGGAGAACTTCGTTTAAGTTCTGATGATCGAGTTTGCTCTTGATTAAGTTCTTGATATGGCTGAAATCGATCACCATACCATCGGCGTTTAGTTCCTTCGAGCGACAATAAACTGTGATAATCCAGTTGTGACCATGCAGGTTCTCACATTTGCTGGGATAGGAGAGCTTCAGGCTATGTGCGGCTGAAACTTCCATTCGCTTAACTACGGTATACATGCAAAAAAAGATAATTTAAACGTTTATACTCTGTACCTGATGTCACCTTGATACGGGTGCAAAAATACACAAAATACACATGCGATTATCAGCTCCCGGCCTATCATATTTATTAAAAAAACATTTGTATATTTGCAAGTATTAGAAGGTTAGCTCCATTTCTCCGGAAGATGGGAAAAAGATATAAAGTAGCAATAAGTAAAATAACCAGCGTTATTTTGCTTGTTATTTCACAGAATATGTGTGCTTTTGCCTTGGTAAACCAATTTTTAAGCTACGGGAGCAAATGTTAAAAAATAGAAGAAGCTGCAAATAAGTTTCGATAATTTTAAAAATGTGTTTTATAATATCTTTTTTTATTTGCGCAGTAACATAAAATCCCGCATCTTTGCATCCAGATAACCTAAACAATCTTTTTGCCTTAAAGACTAATACCTATTAAAAACCTATAAAGAGGGCCTTTGAGAAAAGGCCCTCTTTATGATTTTTAAGCCTTTAGTAACCTGTTTCTTCAATCTTCGACGATATTTTTCCTATTGCTTCATTCAGTTTTTCTTCCGGTGGAATGACATTAAAGTCACCCCAAAACTTCTCATCATAGCTAAATTTTGTTTCAGAAAAGACGGTTCGGGTAGATAATGTTTCTTTTCGTGTAAAACGGTTAACATTAACAGTGTCCGTTTTACATATAACCATTTCGAACCATACATGAAGCGGGGAACTGCCGAATAACTGCCTTTTTTGTTTCACTTTAAAATGCAGGTCGCCCCTTACATGATTGATATAATAAGTGCCGTTCCACGGTTTGTAGGTGACGGTGTAAATTACTTTTTGCGGCGTGATTTTCAAGTTACGGCTCTTCTTCTCGACCAGCATGCCGGCGGCTTCTTTAACGTATTTGGGATGCAGCTCAAACTCCGCGCGAAGCAGGGCGCTGTTCTCGGAGTCGATATATAAGTTTCCCTTATAAAGCGGAGTCGTGATAAAGTTGCGTTGCTCGAAAGAGATCACGTTTGCCATCCGGTTGTCTATGACGGTGATGTCGGAATGGGCAAAGACATAAGGATAGTTTACCTCGCTTTCAGGTATCAGGAAATCCGGCATATTCTTTATGATATCCAATGTAATACTGGCATTGAGCCCCGATTTCATCTTAGCGACAACGGTGTCTTTTTCCTGGTTGCTGGTGATGCGGCGCATTTTTAACAATTTCACCTGGTCGACCGTGTTCTGGTTATTATAGGCCGTTTTATAAATTTTAAAAACGCCTTCCGTCAGGCTGACGAACTTATTTTTCCGTTCGATCCCTTCCCGGTAGAAAGAGGTCATGTAGACCGGTTCCTGCGAGTAATTCTGTTTCTTTTTGTCCTGCATCTCGCGCAATAAACGCAACGGGTTTGCGATGCGGACGACAACTTCCTGCAAGGAGATCACTTTGGGCTCCAGTGTAAGCATACTGTAACGCTCCGCCAGCAACTCGCCGGACATTTCAAGCGGCTGATAACCCAGGTGAGAAAAGCTGATTTGTGACTGACGCAGGGAGTCCGGCAAACGGAGCCTGAATTCTCCCCCCTGGTTTGTGATGCTTCCTATCGCTTCCGCACTGATACCGACGGTAGCAAATGGAATAGGCTCATTGCTGTATTTGTCGCGCAAAATACCTTCGAGCGTGAAGTAACGGATGCTGTCGGGAAGAACCGGTTCGACCTTTACCGGGGGCGCTTCTACGGGCGGTGAGATCAGTATGTGGTTTCCGATCACCCGGAGACCGAGTTGCTTATTCCCTGTGATCAGCTGGATCGCTTCCCTGACGGTATATTTACCGCCCGGAATTTTAACGACCTGCTCATTGTCGATAATTTTACTGTCGTAGATAAAAAGGTAGCCGGAACGTTCGGACACTTCCCCCAACAGGTGATACACCGTTTCCTTGTTTTTGGAAAGATGGATGACACGGTCGAGAATATCGTTATCATCTGCCTGCAAAGGAACTGCTACGGCCAGCAGTAGTCCGATGAGGAAGTAGAGTATGCGATATGTGACGTTCTGTTTCACCTCGGGTTGTTTTTATCCTGTTAGTTCTCATGCAACGTAAGCACATTCTTATCACGTGTATATTTCAGGTTCAGGGCTCCGCAAATCAGTTCGGCAATACTTTCCGGCGAATTGTTGAAGAAAGTAACGGTCAGCTTCCGGTCTTCCAGAGCGGGGACGGTCTGCAAACGTATATCTTCCGTGTTGAGGTTGATGATACGCAGGATGTCGGCCAACCGTTCGTCTTTAAAATGTATCTGCCGGGTATATTCCGAGAATTGTTCCGGATGCCTGGTCTGGTTTACGTGGAGTTTACGGGAAGCGAGAGTCGCTGTCTCTCCGGCTTTGACATAAACGTCCTGTCCATTCTTTTTCAGGGTCACTTTCACCACTCCCCGCTGTACGGACAGTTCGAAAGGCCGGCTTCCGTCGCTTTTCACATTAAAGGCCGTGCCCAGTACTTCGATACGTGTCTCTTCCGTTTCGATCAGGAAAGGCCGCGTGCGGTTTCCGGTGACATCGAAAAGCGCATTGCCCTGCAAGGAAACTTCCCTCTTGTCCGGCTGGAAATGTTCCGGATAATGGATGGCTGCGTTTCCGGCCAGATAGACGATGGAACCGTCTTCAAGCGTGGTGGCCAGCGTCGTTGTTTCCATATTCTGCCGGGTAAGCAGGTTCCGGTCGATTTCCTTTTCTGTTTGATTGAAATAGTTGATGGAGATATATGTACAAAGTAATATGACAGCAGCAGCTGCTGTCCATTTGAATGCAGTCAGACGAAGCGATGGACGAGCTGTCTCCGCTTGGGTGATCAAACCATCCTTCTCCAGGCGGTTGTAAAGTGTTGTCCATGCCTGGTCCGTTTTTCTGTTGTCCTTTTCTTTCCGAGTCATACTGTTTGTGTATAATTCTCAATTTCTTTTCTGAGCGTTTGAAGCGCCTTTGTCATTTCGGCTTCCACTGTTTTGACCGAGAGGGAGAGGATAGAGGCTATCTCTGCATATTTCTTTCCTTCAAAGCGATGCATCCGGAAGATGCGGAGCCGGCGTTCCGGCAGCTTTTTAAGCGTCTTGTCGATCAGTGTTTCCAGTTCCTTGTATTCCAGTTGATCCTGCGGATCGGAAGGTTTGCCATCGGGGTTGCCCGCTAAGACGGTTTCCCTGTACCGGTTGCGCACTTCCAAGTGTTCGCAGTATTGGAGAGCCTGGTTGCGTACCGCCCCGTACAGGTAACTTTTGATGGAGCGGAACACCTGTAGCTTCTCCTTTTCTTTCCAGAATACGTAAAAGAGCTCTTGCACGATCTCTTCGGCCACATCCCTGTTTCCGGTGATCCCTGCGGCATACAGGCAAAGAGGGGAGTAATAGAGCCGGAAGATGCCTTCGAACGCCTTGACGTTCCCCTCTTTAATCTTAGTTAATACG
Source organism: Parabacteroides sp. HGS0025 (assembly GCF_000969845.1). Classification (NCBI taxonomy): domain Bacteria; kingdom Pseudomonadati; phylum Bacteroidota; class Bacteroidia; order Bacteroidales; family Tannerellaceae; genus Parabacteroides; species Parabacteroides sp. HGS0025. Next base: position 3,313,195 of record NZ_KQ033902.1, on the reverse strand, counting down.
AATAAGTCGTTTATCATGCCGCGGATCTTTCTGTTTAGAGTCCTTCAAATGTACGAAAAGATATTGAGATTTATTTCTGTTGCTTTTTTAATTTGTTTACTGCGCTGTCCAGCGATTCCGTTGGTTCGATGATATTGTAAGCGCCCCAGAAATCTTCATCCATAAAGTTTTCCACCTTGTCGGACAATGATTGTGATTCCTTGAATGCCATCTTGTACGGAATACCGCCAACATTATCCTCTTTGCCATCCGTCACGACCATTTCCGAAATAATGGTGTAATTGGTTGAGAACAGTTTGCGTTTCCAGTCACATTTAAATCGTACCCCGTTGCGTATGTAGTTCAGATAAGTTACGCCGTTCCTTTCCTTGTAAGTCACCAGGTAAGCCACTTCGAGCGGGCGGAAACGTAATCCGAACGGTTTCTTTTTGAGGATGGCCTGGGTCGCTTTGTTGCGGTCGTCCATGCTCAGGTTGAATTCTGCACGGGTAAATGAGAGTCGTTCCTTGTCTATGTACAGTTTTCCGTAATACAGGGCATACGGCATGATCACCTGTGGCTGGAAACTGATCACATATTGCGGACGGTTATCGATATTGGTCGATTCTTCCATCTTGAATGTATAATAAGAAAGGCATTCCAAATCGAGCAATACATCCGGATTCTTTACTATGTCGACATAGACCGACATCGTAGGGCCACCGAGAAGTTTCACGGCAAGCGTATCGCTTTTCTTCTGGCTCAACAGTTTGCGGCCTTTGTATATCTGCACCCGGTCGTGATCTGCCGACTCGTTATACGGAGTCTTGTAAATATCGATCACCGCTTCGGATATATTGATGTATCTTTTTCCTTTTTGTGCTGTTTCGCGATAGAAACCTGTCAGCATATTTGTCTTCTTACTATAATTTGCCGGGATCTTTCTGACCGCTTCTTCTACGATAAGCCGTGGTTCGCGGGCATGGATGATGATCTCGTCGAGCATGTTCTCGTAAGGAGTCATCCAGACGGTCAGGTCTGAAATATCGCCCCCGTTGAGCGTTACTTTGTTATTATAGTATCCGATATGCGATACTTCTACCGCTTTCACATGAGAGGCATCCTTGATCTTGAAAGAGAATTCCCCTTCCTCGTTCGTGATGGTTCCTGAAGTGCTGCCCGGAATGGAGATATTTACATATTCCAGTCGCTTTTTATTTTGCTTGTCTTTAACGACTCCGCTAACGGTGATGTAGTCTGCGTTCTCATCGTCACGCTCTAGTACCTGTGCCTGAAGCGGACTCATTCCTACTACCAATAGCATGACAAGCAAAAATCGGATGGATTGTCTATACTGCGTTTTCATCTCTGTATTGTTTTAAAGGTGAATATTACTCGTTTGTACTAATAAGATCGTTCAGGAAATAAATACCCTATGGAAAAAGTGAACTATTTTGATAAATCTTTCTATATTTGTGAAGGACAGGACGATAAGCACACATATATAATTCTATATCCTATGAAAACCAAACGTATTAATCGAAGAGCTTTTTTCAGGCTTTCGGCCACTGCGGGAGCCGGTGCCCTGCTTATGCCGGGTGTCGCTGCAACCCGTACCGGTCAGCCCGGTAATGAGAATGAAATCCCTGTCCGTACGCTTGGCCGAACGGGGGTAAAACTTCCGATCCTGAGTATGGGAGTGATGCGTGCTGATAATCCGAATGTCGTAAGAGCCGCTTACAACTCCGGACTGTTCCATTTTGATACGGCTCACGGGTATCAGAACGGAAAGAACGAAGAAATGCTGGGGAAGTTCTTCGCCGGGAAAAAACGCGACAGCTTCTTCATCGCCACCAAAGGTAAATTCGATTATCCGCTGAAAGATGATTTCGAACAAACCTATACCGATCTTGTCGACCTGAGCCTGAAACGGTTGGAAATGGATCAGGTAGACCTGTTCTACGCACATGCTTTGAGCAAGGTCGAAGAGGTGAAAGACGAACGTGTGATTGCCGTCCTGAAGAAGTTGAAGGAAGAGGGCAAAACCCGTTTCATCGGATTCTCTGCACATGCCGGTAAACCGGAACTGTTGGATGCAGCCATTGAAGCCGGAATTTACGATGTGATCCTGCTGAGCTATAACTTCAAACTCTCCAATCTGAAAGAAACGGAAGAAGCCATTGCCCGTGCCGCCAAAGCCGGTATCGGTCTGGTTGCCATGAAGACCATGACCGGAGGAACAGAAGATGCGGCCGGTAAGAAGAAGATCAATGCAGAAGCCTGTCTGAAATGGGCCTGGAAGAATGAACATATAACGACCGCTATTCCCGGTTTTTCCAATTACGACGAACTGGAGGAATGTCTGGCTGCCGGCCGCAATCCGGAACTGACTTCCGGCGAACAGGAATATCTGGCTTCCCTCTGCGGACAGGAAATGTTGTATTGCCAGCAATGCGGAAAATGCCAAACGCAGTGTCCCGAACATCTTCCTATTCCTGATATCATGCGTGCCTACATGTATGCTTATGGCTATAAATATTCGAAGATGTCGAAAGAGACGTTGGCGGAGCTGAACCTTTCGCCGGATATCTGTACGAATTGCGATACCTGCCGGGTGACGTGTCCTTCCGGGTTCGACGTATCGGCAAAGATAGCCGCTATCACGCCGGTTATGCAGGTTCCGAATGAATTTCTGACTTAATAAATACCCGTTATGAGATACATCAATTATTTGTTGCTCTTATTCCTTTTGCCCGTTTGTCCGCTGAAGGCACAAACGCCGGACGAACTGAAATCGTGGTTGCCGGCGGTGCCCGGTTGGACAATCTCGGATGAAGTGGAAGTGTTCAATCCCGACAACCTGTTTGACCGGATCAACGGTGCCGCCCCGCTTTTCATCGAGAATAATTTCAGGGAAATGACTTCGATGGAGTACAAGAAAGGAGCCGATTACATCACTATACAGGCCTACCGTCATGCAACCCCTGAGGATGCTTTCGGCATGTATTCCTCGGAACGTTCTTCGGATCTGGCTTTCCTTCCCATCGGGGGAGAAGCGCAGGGGGATAAGACCAACCTTTATTTCTTTGCCGGAAATATGTATCTGAAGATATGGAGCAACGTTTCCGGTGATGTGTCGGCTGAATTGCAGTCCATAGGAAAAGGGTTGGCGGAAAAGATCGATGCCAAAGCCGCTTATCCGTTGGTAGTCCGTTTGTTTCCGGAAGAAGGAAAGATCCCTTATTCCGTCAGTTATATAACATCCAACTTTATCGGCCATGAATTCCTGCGTTCCGTTTACACGGCCAGGTATGAACGCGGCGGACAGAGTTTCCAGTTATTTATATTGGATGGAGGCACTCCCGAAGGTGTAAAAGATGTATTGACCCAGTATATGGCTTTCACCAAGCAACCGCAGGAGGTAAAAGAGGGCGAATTGCTGATTAAAGACCGTTATAACGGAGATATCCCGTCTCTCTGGAAAGGACGTTATCTGATCGGTATTTTTAATGAAAACGGGGATACGATAACCGGCGGGAATGAATTGTTGAACGAACTGGCCGGTAAACTTTAATTGATTTCAGCATGTCGAACTTTGATAAGGCAGACTTTATACAGGCTGTCTACCAAATGGTAAAAACCGTTCCGCGGGGTCGTGCCACCAGTTATGGCGCGATAGCCCGCTCGATCGGTTATCCGAATATGTCGCGGATGGTAGGAACTGTTTTAGGTAACTGCAACAGTGCGGAAACCGGCATCCCTGCCTACCGTGTCGTAAACAGCCAGGGCATCCTGTCCGGCAAAGATGCTTTCGGCACTCCTACGGAAATGCAGGAAAAACTGGCAGAAGAAGGTGTGATGGTGGAGAATAACCGTATCAAAGACTGGAAGCGTGTGTTTTGGGATCCGATGAAGGAGATTGCCACAGACTAGCGTGAAGTATAGGGGAAACAAATTCAAATCTCCCTACTATTTATCGGATAAGTAAGGACTTTCTATTGCCAGGGTGTAGGGGGTAGCACAACAGCCTGTACAGGATAATCCGCCAGGGTGTACAGGATAATCGATTACCCTCTACAGGGTAGAATTATTGGGTGCTGACTTAACATTTAGTTTGTCATATCTATCGTGTTACCAACATAGTATATATGTGTTAGTATCGGAAGTGTTGCTTCCTACGGTGGGCTTATCCTCTGATAAAGAGTTTTTTTATTTTTAGCCTTCATGCCTTCATGGTGAGTCTTATAATGCTTATAATTAGTGTTTTACAAATGAAGCCACCCGGTTGTACTGCCTTCATCGGATGAATGCACTTTACCGGGTGGCTTCATTTGTAAGTGTTTGTATATTAGCTGATAACCTGTCTTTATGAAGGCATGAAGGCAGATTTTACGAAAAACTTATTTCACGGTTACCTGCAACGGTTGTTTAACCTTCTGTGCAAATTCCTGTACATACTTGAACCATTCGGCAGAGTTGCGGAAGCCCCATTTGCTCCATCCGGCTCCGGTGTAATATGTATAATTGCTTCCCGGAGTGTAAGTCGTATAAGCCAACACATGACCATCGGCGCCACGTTGCTTTTTCTCCTGGTCGGAGAAGTTTACCGCTTTGGCTTCACTGATCTTTTCGGGGAATACGGCGGCAACATAGATCTGTCCGTTTTCCGGGTCTTCCGGATCGGCATAAGCGATGTAACCGTTTGAAGCATCAGCCTGGTAATCATTGCTCGGTTCATGCAGAACGATACCTGTTACAAGCGGGGTCGGTTCACTTAGGTTATCGAACGACAGAGTTACTTTGTTCAGTTGCGAACCTGCATCCAATGAAAGCAGGCGTGTTTCAATCACGGAAGCATCTTCTTTTACTTTAAGCGGGTTGTAGACCAGCTTCACTGTGAAACGCAGCGGGCCGTTATCCAGGATTTCATACTCCTTATAGCAGTACGGATAAACAATAGAGTCGTTAGCCAACAGGGCGGAAGTACCGGCACCCAATGTCGGGCCTACCTTGTAGTAATCCAGTCCGTTCCCATGATCGATATGGTAGGAGATGGAGTTAGCCAATTCCTGTGCAGCCTTCTTGTCTGTCTTTCGCAGTTCGGCTATTTGGGCTCTCGACTCCGGATTTAGTTCTGTCTTGTAACGCATGTCGACAACAGGCTCCGATACACACTTCACCCATATATCGTAGCCGAAAGCCTGTTCGCCGGTGGCTTGCAGAGCCGGGCCATAGGTACGGAAAGCGATACGGTCGTTTTCCCAGGCGATATCATCCACCCGTTCCGGATAGAATTTACCACAGGCAACCGTTGCTGGCTCTTCCGGTGTCCCCGGTTCGATCTTATAAGTAACGCTGCTGTTTGCGTTCACATCAACGGGGAAAATAATTTTTTTGTCGTAGGTGATCTGATAAGGGATCTGTGTTCCGTTGTTGTCGGAGATAATGAAAGACTCGCCATTCAGTTTGGCTACTGCATCCATTGAAATCTCTGTAATCTCATTCGAGCGGGCGATGGCGGACGGGTTTGTCACAGTTACATCCACGCTCTTTTCCTGCGTACAGGCAAAGGCGGTGGCGGCCAGAAATAAGGAAATAATCTTTTTCATACATATTATATTGTTAGTTCATAAATATTTCGCCGTGAGTGTTCTCCATTTGAAACCGGCAGTAAAAGTATGAATATTCACTAAGTTTACAAAGCCCATTTGCAGTAAACAAACGTTTTTTTCTATTCGATCTGTGTTCTTGTCATGCAGTATACGATTCTTTTTACCGTTTATATAGCATGATGTTGAAGCAGTGTTTACTTATTCTGATGTTGATGGGAGTCTCGCATATCCGGCTATATGCACAAAGTTGGAGTGAGAAGGACTCGGTATGGTTGTCGGGTGTTCTATCGGGAAAAGATACGATCCGTATCAACCCGGAGTTTCAGAAGGCGATCGATAGCGGTACATTTATCCACCTGGAGGACGAACCCGGACAGCAAATGCTGGAAGCCCCGACGGAGTTGCCTATCCTGAAAGACTTTTCCGAATATTTGCATGCCGATGCGGATACTGTGCGCGATCGTCTGATATATAAATCGATGCCGCCCAGTGTGTACCGTTTGTATGTAATAGAGTTGGATACCTGTTTGCCGATAAACAAAGGGGCCTATACGCCGCCGCCCACACGTTTGATCGATAAAAAAGAAATACAAGTAGGAAAACTTCCGGTGACGGCAGCTGTAGGAGGGAAGAACCTGTATTCGTCGGATGTGGTGAAAGACGGGCAGAAGCGAGGAACCGTAGGCGGATCGGTGAAACTCTATTTCTCCCTGGATGATATGCTGAAATGGGTTTTCTCCAAAAAAGAAAGAAACAAGCGGAAGAACCGTAAGCGGGATGATACGTGGCGTTATTATAATTCGATGCCCTGACAGCTGGTTTACGTTTCTAAAATAAAAAGACTTCCGCCGGTATGTGAACGAACCCGACGGAAGTCTGAACTTAAGTTATAGCTTTTCTTTATATTATATATCTATTCTTTTTTATTAAGTCTGTAACTAAGTGCCCCTGAAGGGCATTTGTTGATCTGCGCGATCAATTCATCAGTGGTTGCATTTTCTATTTTTATCCAAGGTCTTTCCTTTGGATTATATACCTGGGGTAATGTTTTTACACAAATACCTGCATGTTTACATAGTTCGGGTTGCCATATAATGGTCAACTCGCCGTTTGAATATTCAATTTTCTTTCCCATATCTATAATCGCTTTATCTAATTTCTATCCTTTATCCTACGTTGATACCTTTCATGACGATGCGTCGCCAGTCCGGATGCTTTTTAATGTATCCGGCTACAAAGGGACATAGCGGAACCAGTCGTAATTCCTGTCTTTCGATATCTTTCAGTACTTTTTCTACCAGTTGACTGCCTACACCCTTCCCTTCCAGTTGGACAGGAACTTCCGTGTGTGTGAGATAAATTTCCCCATTTTTTGATTTAATATACTCGATCTTCGGAACCAGTTTGCCAATATGAAATTCGTATTGGTGGTTCTCTGTGTTATCAATTAATTCGTAATCGTCCATTATCGTACTCTTTTATTAATGTTCTGTTATATTTCAAACATTTTACACAGAGGCTTTGTTTTGGATATTTCCTGTTTTCTTTTGTTGCTGCTCTGATAATGAAAGAAAACAGTAATTTGTATCTGATTGTAAGTGAGAATTTATTTATTCTTTCAATTTAATTCAAATACCGGCTTTTTTTGTTGAACTTTTATTGCGGAGAAGTGTTTTATAAGTATAAAACAAAGTCATTTTGTTTTCTGAGAAGGAATAATTGATGAATAATGGTATAATTGACTAATAAGGCAGTAAAATAGAACACCTCTGTTTTACTTATTATTATTAGTTTTAAGTCACATATCAAAAATGGAGTGTTATGAATAAGAATGACGTTGGCTCAAATGCCGGTAAGATCTGGCGTTTGCTTGCAGAGAGGGGCAACATGTCCATCAGGAAAATCGGGGAAATGACTCATTGTAAAGAGTCTGTTATTTTCCTTGCGTTGGGTTGGTTAGCTCGGGAAAATAAGGTGCGTTTTTGTAGCGATAGTAGCGGAATGATATCCGTAGAGGTTAATATTCCACTGACAGAGACGTATTATTAATAAGAAGAGGATTAATTTTAGAGGCGCAAACGGTAAAGGGATACAAAAATGATTGTAGCCCTTTTTGTTTGCGCTTCACTCTTCTACGGACGGTATTTACAGCAAGCCGGGAGCTTGTTGTAAACACTGTCGTCTGCTTTATACTTGTCGTTGTCGTGTCCGGCATTGGCAATGGCTTTGGCTACGGCATCGACGGATGTCTTCTTGGGGTCGAACTGCAAATGGATCATCTGGGCATCTTTGTCCCACATGGCCGAAGTGACTCCCTTTATGCCTTTGGCTGTACTTTCGATACGCTGTTTACACATATCGCAGGCTCCTTTCACACCGAACATGGCATGTTCGCTTTGTGCGTTTGTCGTGCCGTGCATCTGATGTCCTTCGTGTCTGGTCATTGGATGGGCGGCGTTTCCGTCGTTATTCATCATAGAAGGTTTTCCTTCCAGCTGGGCACTGGCGTCTATGGAAAAGACGCCGTTCGTTACGATCTCTTCTCCGTCGGATAATCCTTTCAGTATGACATAAGCATTTCCTAAAGACGGCCCCAGTTCTACTTCCCGCATCTGGAAAGTGGGAGTGGAGATATCCGGTTGTTTGACATATACGATAGCCCGTTTGCCTGTCCAAAGCACTGCCGTTTGGGGAATGACAATCTGGTCTTTATACCCTTTTAAAGGAGCGTCGACCAGGGCTGTTGCATACATTTCCGGCTTTAGTTCCATGTTCGGGTTGGCAACTTCCACACGTACACGGGCTGTGCGGCTGGTTGCATTCACGATCGGATCTATAAATGCGATCCTGCCTTTATATGTTTTGCCGGGAAGAGCCTGCAAAGTGAATTCTACCGGATCACCTTTGCCCAGGAAAGGAAGGTCTACTTCGTATGCATCGAACATCGCCCATACTTTGGAAAGATTGGCCACGTCGTATAGTACCGCACCTTGTGATACATAATCTCCCTGGCTGACCTTTTTCGACATAACGATACCGCTGGTATTGGCTTTGATCTCGACGATAGGAGAGGTGGCACCCGATTGTTCGATGGCTGTTATTTGTGCATCGGTCATTTTCCAGAGCAGTAACTTTTCCCTGGCCGCTTTGATCAATGCCGGTTGTTGCATCTTCAATGCTTCCAGCAATTCTTCCTGGGCGGTAAACAGTTCGGGAGAGTACAAGGTGGCAAGTGTCTGTCCGGCGCGGACTGTTTCACCGGTAAAGTCGACTGCCAGATTTTCTATACGTCCCCCCACATGCGCCGTTTGCGATTGCAGGCTTCGTTCGTCCGGGGCTATTTTACCATACAGGCGTACCTGTTTGACCGGATTCTCCTTATTGACGCGTGATGTCTGCACATCGGCCAGAGCCATTGCTTCTTCGGATAGCTGGATGGCTGACGGATCAACGTTTTCGTCACCGTGGTTGCTTTTGCGTACCGGTATCAGATCCATTGCGCATATCGGGCATTTACCCGGTTTGTCCTGCCGGATCTGAGGGTGCATGGAGCATGTCCAGACTCCGTTTTCGTCTTGTTGCAGGTCATGGCTGTGGGAATGTCCTGCTATGCTGTCGTGGTCATGATGTCCGCTGTCTGCCTGCGGAACTGTTGAGGAAGGGCTGAACAGCAGCCATCCGATTAATAAACCTGCCAGTGCAAATAATATATACTGAACTTGCTTTGTCTTGATCCATTCTTTTATCTTTTTCATACGATTAATCATTTAATGAGGTTGCTACTAATTTTTCCATGCCGGCTACCATTGTGTTGTATTCGGCAATAGCTTCACTTTCTTTGAGACTGTAATCCAGCAACTGGCGTTCGAGTTGGATCACATCGGTAAGGCTGCTGACTCCGGCAGAGAATTCTCTTACCATCAGCTGCCAGGTCGATAAAGCCAGATCCCGTTGTTTTTTATAAAGGTTGATTTTACGGGCTGCATCTGCCAACTGCTGTTTGACGGTCTGATATTCTGCCTGTAGTTGGTTCAGCGTATTTTCATATTTCAGTTCGCTTGCCTGGCGATAATGTTTACTTTCCCGTTGCTGTGCATTGTATTTCTTCCGGAAGATCGGAATACTGATCTTAAACATGGGCATGACCATATCCATTCCGTTCATATCAGGCATCACCATAGTATTATCCGATTTACCGACCACGGAATATTGCAGGCCGATACCGAACATCGGATAACTCATCTTTTTATCCATGATCGCCTTGGCCTTATAGGCATTCGCTTCTGCTTCCAGCATCGACAACATCGGGTTTGCCAGAATAATACTGTCGGTCATCGTCTGGTCGTCTACCAGGAAACGGAGTTGTTCCAGTGTGTCCGGTACAGCTACTCTTGCTTGCTGATCCCGATTCAGCAAAGCATTGAAGCGGGCTTCGGCGGCGATCCGGTTGGAGACGATCACTTCCAGGTTGTTTTCCAGTTCGGCTTTCTCTATCTGGATGCGCAACACGTCCGACATGCCTCCGGAAGAACTTCCTGATCCCATAGATCCTGCCGCCATTTCCGACATTGTACTGTTGTTTGAGGCTGGTGAGGATGCAGATGCCTGCGGGCTGCTTCCCATTCCTCCCATATTATTCATACTGTTTCCCGAAGATGCGGGAGCAGCAGGTGTCGTACCTGCAACCGGTGCGGCTACCGGTGATGAGCTCCTGACACCCGGAGCAGAGAAACGTTTGAGTGCCAGCTGTTCCAGCTGTTCCAGCAAAACGAGGTTGGCCTGTGTATTCTTATACTGCTCGTTCAGGTTGCATAACTGATACCACTGGCTTTTAACCTCGTAGAACAGGTTGTTTCGTGCATCGCGGAATTGTTCGTAGGCCATGCGTGACATTTCTGTCGCTTCGTTGCGTGCCGCTTTTTGGGTGCCGAACCAGGGAAACATCTGCATGAGTGTAAAGTCTGCAATCTGTTTACCTCCCAGTGTTTCCATCGGTTTGACGAAAAAGCCGATATCCAGTTCCGGATCGGAATAGGCGCCTGCTTGCGGAATTTTTTCCAGTGAAGCCTTATAAAGGGCGAAATTGGAGTTGACCAGCGGATTATTGCGTGCAGCTGTCTCCAGATAGAAAGCCAGGCTGTCTGCCTGCTGTGCATACCCGGATGATACTCCGAGTAGCAAGGCGATACCGGTCAGGATAAGTTGTATTTTGATATTATTCTTCATCGTTATTCTCCTTTTGAATGTTCTGTTTCTTTTGTTCTTTCCTGATTGCGCTTTCCCGCCACCAGCATTGCAGGACAGGAACTACAAACATGGTCATAGACTGTATCAGCATACCTCCGAACGTAGGGATCGCCATCGGCACCATGATGTCGGCTCCTTTTCCGGTGGAAGTCAGTACAGGGAGCAAGGCTATCAGCGTGGTTGCCGTAGTCATGGCGGCTGGCCGTACACGTTTCAGTCCGGCTGTTACTACCGCTTCCCGTATGGCATCTTTCGTGCGGGGATCTTGTTGCAGGAAGGTTTGGTGGATATAAGTTCCCATCAATACCCCGTCGTCGGTGGCAACACCGAACAAAGCAATAAATCCGACCCAGACGGCAACGCTCAGGTTGATCGTGTGCATCTGGAAAAGATCCCGCATGTTCTCTCCTCCGACGGAGAAGTTCATAAACCAGTCCTGACCATACAGCCAGAGCAGGATAAACCCTCCGGCAAAAGCCACAAAGACGCCGGAGAAGTGGATGAGGGAAGCCGTTACTGATTTAAACTGGAAATATAAAACCAGCAAAACGATCAGCAAAGCCAACGGAACGACAATGGCCAGTCGTTGGGTGGCCCGTTCTTGTTGTTCGTAGTTACCGGCAAATTTATAGGATACGCCTTTTGCCAATGTCAGTTCCCCGTCTTTTATCTTCTGATCCAATACGCGGGTGGCTTCTTTCACGACATCTACTTCTGCCTTCCCGGACGTTTTGTCGAAAATAACGTAGCCTACCAGGAAGGTGTTTTCGCTTTGTATCATCTGGGCGCCGCGGGTATAATCGATGTCGGCCAGTTCTTTCAACGGCACTTGCGCCCCGGTTGCCGTAGGAACAAGCAACATCGACAAGGCTTCCGGATTATCCCGTAATTCGCGGGCGTAACGGAGACGGACAGGGAAACGTTCGCGTCCTTCTACTGTCGTTGTCAATACCATTCCGCCTACAGCGGCACTTAACACTTCCTGCAGGTCTTCTACATTCACTCCGTAGCGGGCCATGTTATCTCTGTTCAGCTTGATTTCCAGATAAGGAGCACCTACAGCCCTGTCGTAGAATACGGAAGAAGGGATTACGGAAGGTACCTCTTTTAATGCCTGTTCGATGGCTTTACCGCTTTGTTCGATCGTCTCCAGGTCGGGGCCGTATATCTTCAATCCCATCGGGGCACGCATACCGGTCGATAACATGACAAGGCGTGCTTCGATCGGTTGAAGTTTAGGGGCAGAGGTAAGACCCGGCAAATGGGTCACGTTTACGATTTGCTGCCAGATATCGTCTGTATTCTTGATTTCCGGACGCCATTGACGGAAGTAATCCCCTTTTCGATCGGGTATCAGGCTGTCTTTGGGCAGTAGCTGGAAGCCGTCGGAAGGATTGTATGTGCCGCCATTCTTTAAAAGGTAGGCTCCCTGTTTGTTTACTTTGAAACGTTCCCGCTGTCCGTCCTCATTCAATATATATTCCGGTCGATAGTTGATCGTATTCTCAAACATCTGTGCCGGAGCCGGGTCGAGGGCTGAGTTTACACGTCCCCATTTCCCGATGGCTGTCTCCACTTCAGGAATGGCAGCCAGCCGTTTATCGAGTGCTTCGATATAATCGAGATTTTGTGCCACTCCGGTGTGAGGCATACTGGTTGGCATCAGCAGGAAGGAGCCTTCATTCAGGCTGGGCATGAACTCCTGGCCTATGCCTGGAAATTCGTTGGATGCCTTTTCCCAGAAAGCTGTCTGCCGGAAGTCTTTCCATCCCAGCAATTCCATGCCGGAAGCTACGAAACCGAACGTTCTGTTAAATCCCATCCAAATGATAAATCCGAACAGGATCGTGGCTATCGGAAGGGTCATGAACTGCCAGCGATGGCTTAGACACCATCGTAATATCTGTTCGTAATATATAACCAGCAACCAAAGCAGGGTTAAAATAACGACGATACAAGCGGCCACAAACAGAATGTTGGAGAATAATCCGGCTTGAGGGCCCATCGGTAACCATTCTTCTGACAGGTAATAAACAGCTACCAACAATGTAATACCTATATTGATATAGTTGCTCATCTTCGGATTTTTCCAATAGAAAGCGAACAGGTTGTTCAACCCGATAGCCGTAAGGCCCAACACCGGGATATTTCCGTAAATAATCGATAACAGGATACCTGCCACAATCAATATATAATTGGCGACCTTGCGTATTAACTTCGAGTTTATCCGGATGGAGAACAGCCAGTAAGAAAGTGTAGGCAGCAGGATCAATCCCAGTACGAAAGCCGAAGCCAGTGCATACGTCTTCGTGTAGGCGAGGGGAGAGAACATCTTTCCTTCCTGTGCTTCCATAGCAAAAACGGGCAGGAAACTGACTATTGTGGTGATCATGGCCGTGGCGATCGCTCCTGATACTTCGCTGACAGCTTTGTAAATCAGGTTGACCAATGCCTTTCCTCCTTTTATCCCTTTATTCTCCGGCATTTCCATATACCGGATGATGCTTTCTACAAAGACCACACCGACATCGACCATCACTCCGATAGCAATCGCGATACCGGATAAGGCTACGATATTGGCTTCTATCCCGGTATACTTCATGATAATGAATGTAGCCAGTACGGCGATAGGCAGCATGCTGGCAATGACAACGGATGCCCGCAGGTTAAGTACCAGTACGATAATAACGATGATACAGATCAGTATCTCATGGGAGAGGGAAGTCTCCAGCGTTCCGATCGTTTCTTTAATCAATCCGGTTCGGTCGTAAAACGGAACGACACTTACTTTCGATACTGTGCCGTCGGCCAGTGTTTTCTGGGGCAGACCGGCTTCTATCTCTTTGATCTTTGTCTTTACGTTATCGATCACCTCCAGCGGGTTTGCTCCATAGCGGGCAATGACGACTCCTCCTACAGCTTCCACTCCTTCTTTATCCAGTCCGCCACGCCGTGTACCGGGGCCGATAGTGACGAAAGCGACATCCGAGATGCGCACCGGCACCCCTTCCCTAACTGTTACGACTGCCTTTTCCAGATCGGATACATCTTTAATATAACCGAGCCCGCGGATCAGGTATTCTACCTTATTTATTTCCATAGTCTCGGCACCGATATCGAGATTACTTTTCTTCACCGCATTCATGATATCCATGACGGATACATTAAATGCACGCATGGCATCCGGATTCAGTTCTATCTGATATTCCTTCACGAAACCTCCGGCTGAAGCGACTTCCGAAACACCTTCAGCAGCGGAAAGGGAGTATTTTACATAGAAATCCTGGATGGTGCGGAGTTCTTCGGCATTCCAGCCTCCGGTCGGTTTGCCTGTTTCGGGGTTCCTGCCTTCCAGGGTGTACCAGTATATTTGTCCTAAAGCGGTGGCATCCGGGCCTAATGCCGGCTGTACACCTTCCGGTAAGGTGCCGGAAGGCAGCGAATTTAGTTTTTCAAGGATACGCGAACGGCTCCAGTAAAATTCAATATTGTCATCGAAAATAATATAGATGAATGACATACCGAACATAGAAGTACTACGGATACTTTTTACGCCCGGAATCCCCAGCAGGGAAGTAGTCAGTGGATAAGTGATCTGATCTTGTATATCTTTGGGTGACCGTCCCATCCATTCGGTAGCGACGATCTGCTGGTTATCTCCTATATCGGGTATTGCATCTACCGGGATCGGATTACGTGGAATAATACCTCCGTGCCAGTTAAATGGAGAGGTCGATATACCCCAGACAATGACCAAGATCAATAATAGCAGGGTTACAACCCTGTTGTCAAGGAAATAACGGATTATTTTATTTAGCATAGAATGATGTTTTTAATCAAAATGATTTAATTAGTGCATAGAATTTTATGGCAACAGGCAAGCTTTGTTTTACAAAGAATACCTATGCGTATATACATTCCTCTTGCTTTACACAAAAGGAACAGATAATTCTTATTTTTTGTTTATGAAATGTAAACAAAAAGAGGTATAGCCGGTTGTTGGAAACCGGTATTAATTAAATCAGGAAAGAGCAGTTACGAATGCATAGTTCTGCACCACTACATTCGGGCGGGGTATTAAAATAGGATTCGGATACAGTTGTTTTTACTGTTTCGGAAAGAACAAGGAGTTCTCTTATATCGAACAGCAAAGATAAAGCCACCGGCGTATAGTCGATGACCGGTATCTGGTCAACATTCTGGTCGACAGTCATTTTAACCAGTTGTGTCTCTGTAGAACAGCAATGATTCGACTGTTTCTTTTCTTTGCATGAAGGGCATGTATCATTTAGCCACAGATCGACTTCCACCAACTTGCCCATGCAATGGTGTATATTCAGGGCGATTCCGCTGGACACCCCGATATATAAGATCGTTAATAGGACTAAAAGATATTTTTTCATAAATGCAAAGATAGAGTTGTTTTTCCAAATAAAAGTATAAAATGTATGGAGAGCTTATTAAAGAATGTTTCTTCCTACTGGCAATCACATTTTCTTATTGTATCTTCACAGCGTAAACAAAGAATATATTTTGTGTATTCAAACTAGAAGTGGTAAAGTTTTATGGTAATAGCTTATTTAAGAGTAACTACAGGCAAGCAGCATCTTGAAAAACAGAGAGATGAAATAGAACGTTTTGCGTTAGATAAGAGAATACAAGTAGATAAATGGTTAACGGATATTGTAGATGATAAGAGGAAGGTAAAAGATCCTTCTTTAAGCCGTGTGTTGGACAGGATGCAACAGGGGGATAAGGTGATTATAACCGATATCGCCCGTTTGGGTCGTACCTTATCTGATGTAATGAGTCTTTTAGGCAAATGTATGGCAAAAGGAGTTCATGTATATAGTATAAACGACCGCTATATCCTGGATGACGATCTGAATACCCAGGTGGTATCCAATACTTGCAGTCTGATATCGGAGATCGAACACAACCTGATGTCGATCCGGACAAAAGAAGCATTGAATCATAAGAAGGATAAAGGATTACAATTGGGACGTCCGAAAGGAACCGATGCCAAGCAATCCCTGTTGGATGCCAATAAGGATGAAGTAATGAATATGCTGGAAAGAGGTGATACGGTTGTGATGATCTGTAAGCATTTCAATGTTTCAAGAAATACCTACTATCAGTTTAAAAGGAATTACGGACTCTAAAACCAGTCTTTTTTCCGCATATATATCCAGGTGAGCAGGCCTGTGAGGAACATAATTCCCCAGGCAATGCCATAACCGTATCTCCAGTCGAGTTCAGGCATCAGCTTAAAGTTCATCCCCCATACACCAACAAGGAATGTCAGTGGAATGAAAAGGGTAGACACCACCGTCAGCCGCTTCATGATCGCATTCATGCGCAGGTCGTTGTTGGAAATATAGAGATCCACTAAGGAAGAGATGATTTCCCTGCAACTTTCGGTCGTTTGTATGACAAACTGCAGCTGGTCGGATAAATCGGTATAGACCGGCAACATATCCGGACCGATTATTCCGTTTTCTGTGCGTAACAATTTGGGGAATTGCTCTTTCAAAGGCTGGCTGTTCTTGCGGATAATCATGTATTCATGGCGGCGCTGTTGTATCAGCGATCCCATATTGCCCTGGTCGCTTTTTATATCGAGCAGGGTTTCTTCTATATCCTCCAGCATTTCCTCTACTTTAGAGGCTGTTTCTACCAGATTGGCGATAATCGTATTCAGCAGGAAAGCCAGTAGCAATCCGCTGCCTTTTTTTCGCAGGTTCAGCATATCCGATTCCAGTGCTTTCATTGTACTGGCAAATACCGGATTGTTCGTCTCGGTAAAAGTGATGACCACATTTCCTGTCACCAGCAGACTGATATGCTCGGAATGAATTTCCATATTCGCATCATAGTAGCTGGAATTAAGAATGATAAGCATGTGGTTGGCATACTCTTCGATCTTCACGACATGTTGAGGGGTCAGGATATCTTTGGCATCCAGGTTATGCAGCCCGAAATCGTTAACGATACGTGTGATCGCTTCCGAATCGGTAAGTCCGCTCACCTGGAACCAGTTTACTTTATTGGGGTCTGTCAGCTTGTTGAACGAGGTAGTTCCTTTCTTGACTTCTGTCGTATGAAGTCCGTCGGAATTGTATTGTGTGAGACGAATGTCGGTTACTGTTTCATGTTCACCTGCATAATAATATTTATCCGACAAATGCCGGTTGGAAATATGTCTGCGCCTGTGTAAACGCGTTCCCTCTTTTCGTCTCATAACTCAATTGTTTAATCCAGTTCTACAACAGTGATACCTGCACCGCCAAACTGGACATGCTCATCGTGGTAATGCCCGACTCCCGGAACCGAATGCAGATAGTCGCGTATCAGTTGCCGGAGAATACCTGTACCTGTGCCGTGCAGGATACGTACCCGTTCCGCTCCGACCTGGATGGCATCGTCAATGAAATAGGTTACAGCTTGCAGTGCTTCATCGCCCCTCATACCTCTAACATCTATCTCCTGCTTAAAGTTCAGTTTCTTTTCATGCATATGGTCTGTCGTGCCCACACTGACAAAGGTACTTTTTTGGATCTCCTTTTTGATCTGGCCTTTGCTGACCTTCTCCAGTTGCTCCAGTTTGACTGTACTTTTTATCATACCGAATGCCACGACAGCCTGTTTTCCCTGTAGCTCCATGACTGTTCCGGCCGATACCTGTCCTTTCAGACGGACATTATCGCCCACTTCGATCACCTCGCGGTTGAACGTCTGTTTGGTAGCCGGCGCATTCTGTTTCTGCTTCTTTCGCTCTTTACGTTCCTGCAGTTTAGCCATTTTGCGAGCTATCTTATCGTCTTCTTCTCCGGTCGACTCGACAGATGCTTTGAATTCCTCCAATGCTTTGCGGGCAAGCTTGGTCTGTTCCTTTTCCGCCTGTGCTTCCTTGATCTCACGAACTGTATTTTCGATTTTTGCATTGGCTTCGGCCAGTATGCGCTGTGCTTCGGCCTTTGCTTCGCGCATGATCTCCTTGCGTTGCTTGTTGACTTCTTCCAGGTCTTTTTCGTAACGCGCCGTGATATCTTCCAGCTTCTTTTCCTGCTGGCGGATATTCTGCCGTTTGCTTTCCCAGTAACGTTTGTCGCGAACAATATCCTGCAGATATTTGTCCATATCGATATAATCGGAACCGACCTTGGCGGAAGCGTCGGTAATCACGTCTTCCGGTAGTCCGATCTTTCGTGCGATCTCTACTGCGAACGAACTACCCGGGTTTCCGATCGATAGTTTGAACAACGGTTGCATCAGATGGCGGTCGTATAACATGGCACCGTTTACGATCCCTTCAGTGTCTTCGGCGAAATGCTTCAGGTTCTGATAGTGGGTCGTGATTACTCCGAAGCTATGGTTGCGGTTGAACCGGTCTAACAACGCTTCAGCAATGGCTCCACCGATCTGTGGCTCCGTACCGCTACCGAATTCGTCGATCAGTATGATCGTTTTTTCGTTACAGTTCCTGACAAAATACTTCATGTTGGTCAGGTGGGAGCTGTATGTACTCAGGTCGTTCTCGATACTCTGTTCATCACCGATATCGATAAAGATACTGGCGAAAATTCCGGTACGCGAACTCTCATGCAAAGGGATTAACAACCCGCATTGCAGCATATACTGTAACAATCCGACTGTCTTCAGGCAAACAGATTTACCTCCGGCATTCGGGCCGGATATGATCAGCAGGCGTTTTTTCTCATCGAGCGTGATGTCGAGCGGTATGACCTGCTTGTTTTGTTTTTGTAAAGACAGATAAAGCAGGGGATGGACGGCACGCGCCCAGTCTACCTGTTGTATGTTTTCAACTACCGGCTTGATCCCTTTCACCTGCTCGGCAAAAAGAGCTTTGGCACGAATGAAATCGATATCGGCCATAAACTCATACGATTGCAGGATATCCGGAACCATCGGACGGACGATATTGGTAAAGTCCGTCAGGATCTTCATGATCTCGCGCCGTTCGTCGCCTTCCAGCTCTTTGACGCGGTTGTTGGCTTCGACAACGACTTCCGGCTCAATGAACACAGTCTTGCCACTGGCAGACTCGTCATGTACGATCCCTTTGATCTTTCTTTTGAAAGCCGGAGCGACGGGGATCATCAGACGTCCGTCGCGCATGGTAGGTGTTACGTCTTTGTCGACAACTCCTTCCGACTGTGCGCTTCGCAAGATCGATTGCAGGCTGCGGGAAATACCGCTCATTGTCGATGTGATCTCCTTCCTGATCTGTGCCAGTGTAGGAGAGGCATTATCTTTTACTTTTCCGAACTTATCCAGGATGGAGTCTATTTTTCCTATCAGTTGCGGGAAGACAAGTATATCTCCGGCCAAAGCCGTAAGTGCCGGATAAGCGATCTCTTCATCCTCTACAGGACGGAAAAAGCGGACGATATCGTTGATGGTTTGTAAAGAACGTTTCAGGTCGAATAGCTCCTTTTCATCCAACCAGGTTCCTTCCGGACGTATCCGCTTCAGCGAATAGCGTACATCGAAGAAGAAAGCGGCAGGAAATTCCTGTTCCCCATGTAAAATACGGACAAACTCATCGGTTTGTTCCAGACGTTCAATAACAGTTGAATAATCTGCCGAAAATTCCATTTCGGCTACCCGCTCTTGTCCCAGCGGGCTTAAACATTTATCGGAAATTAAACGGCGGACTTTATCGAACCCCGTTTTTTGTTCAAAGTTTTGTGGATATATCACGTTAATTAATATGCTTTATTTTATCTCCACCGTAACCTCTCTGCGGATGGTAGGGCGGACGATGTATTCCATTTTGTTTTTGCCCCTTTTGACTTCAAACGTACAGGCATTATTTCCTGCAGGATTGACATACGGAGCATAATAATATAAGTAGGAGAAGGCTCCTACATTGCCGGAGCTTTGCAGTGCATCGGCAACCTGAGAGTATTTGAATGTATCCCAGAACATACAGCGTTTAAATCCGTTGGCATCTGTAAACCGTGTTTTCGGATCGCGGTATTTCATCGTTTTTGATATGAAGTTCTTATAGCCGGCTGTAAATTCTTCGGCGGAATAATTCATTTTGTTGTCATTGATCTTTTCGATCACATCGCGTGGACGAAGGCCGGATGCATAAGCCGGTGAATTGCGGTCGACATCCGTAATCAGTTCCAGACGGTCGATGTCATAGCTGATCCCTGTATAATTGTAGGTTTTCTGACTGACCTTGTATTGTACGTTGCGGCCATATTTCACGTAAGGATACTGCATCAGCATTAACGGAGCATGGATACGGGCATACTCTTCCAGACGGTAGGAATCTTCCAGTAATTCATTCGCCTCACATTCCCAGATGATACGTCCAGGGACAAATGCCTGGTCGATCATGCGGAAACCGAACTGCAACAGATATTCCGCTTCTGCTTCCGCAGCGGAAGTCCCCAGGAAGGGGAAAGAGTCCATCTTGCTCTGCGTAAAGTTATAGCGATAGGTCGGCTCCTTGTCTACCAAGATCACGTTTGTTCCCTTGAAATTCGGATTTTTATCAAAGAAATAGAATGTCTGTATCAAGATATCCGGCTGGGCAATATTAAGAGTTAACCCTTTTTTGGTCAGTTCTTTTTCGATGCATTCATTGATCGCTGTTTCCAGTTTACGGTTGTTTTCGTCGATCGCAGCAAAAGCAAATGTCTTGAATTTAGCGAAACTGACAGAGTCGGGGGTAACTACCGTTTTAAACGGGCAGGTAAAAGTCCGTTCACCGGTCGTTTCCAAGCTATACATCGAGAAAGCGGATGCCAGTTGATCTTCCATGATTGAGTTAACCTTCTTACAATCTTTCTTTACCATCACCTGTTTGGTCGGGACGGCAAGATTACTGATCGTAAGGATCACCTCATTCTTTCCGGCCGGATTAAACAGTTCCGCAATCTCCTGGGGAGATACTTCGGTTGTTGTTACTCCGTCTATCGCCTCTATTATATCTCCTTGTTTTACGCCGGCCAACTCTGCCGAAGAATAAGGGATTATTCCGGTTATTACAGGTTTGTTTTTCCCCCAGTTCTTACTCTGGCTGATATCGTATGTAAATCCTAATCTGCAAATGGATGCATTCCGGTTTTGAGCATAACCGACCATAAATACAAACAACAGTAATATGGATAAAATAATTCTCTTCATAACGTCAGAAATTCTATTATTAGTATTAATAATGCCTGTTTAAATCTAAATATACAGGCAAAGGTAAAGATATTTTTGTTGTGTAGGAATAGTTGGCAGCATATTTGATATTATTCCAGTGCATGACAACAGGGATAACTTTATCTATACACCTCGTGCCATTAGATAGAGATAGTTGTATATCGCTGACAATTAGGTAATAATAAAAATATTAAGATAGTTATGAGCAAGATGAATTTTAATGGAAAGAATGAAACATCTGAAAAAGATGAACACCTGAATCAGGAAGATGCGACAAATTTGCAGCACGAACAGGAAAATGCGGCAGAAGAAACAGCCGCGACTGACAATGTGACCGAAGAACTGGACGCGCTGAAAAAGAAGTACAACGAACTGAACGACTCTCATCTGCGTTTAATGGCAGAATTCGACAATTATCGTAAACGTACCTTACGTGAAAAGACCGATCTGATCAAGAATGGTGGCGAATCTGCTCTGAAAGGATTGCTTCCCGTTGTCGATGATTTCGAACGTGCATTACAGAACATCCGTAAATCGGATGATGTTGAAGCCGTAAAAGAAGGAGTGGAATTGATCTATTCCAAGTTTATGGCTTACCTGGCCCAGCAGGGAGTGAAAGCCATAGAGGCGGTAGGACAACCGTTCGATACCGAATTGTTTGAAGCTGTGGCTACTATTCCTGCTCCGGAACCTGGCTTGAAAGGAAAGATCCTCGATTGTGTCCAGACCGGATATACTTTAAATGACAGAGTGCTGCGTCACGCTAAAGTAGTAGTAGGAGAATAAGCAACGTGCTAACGGGCAAATAACAACAATACAAAGATGGCTAAAAGAGATTATTATGAAGTGCTGGAGGTGGAAAGAACCGCTACAGTAGAAGAAATTAAGAAAGCATATCGGAAAAAAGCAATTCAGTTCCACCCTGACAAGAACCCTGGTGATAAACAGGCAGAAGAAAACTTTAAAGAAGCTGCCGAAGCGTACGACGTATTGGGAGATCCTCAGAAGCGTCAACGTTATGACCAGTTCGGGCATGCCGGAGTAGGAGGTGCTTCTCAGGGAGGAGGCTTTGGTGGAGCCGGAATGTCTATGGAAGATATTTTCTCTCAGTTCGGAGACATCTTTGGCGGACACTTCGGTGGATTTGGTGGTTTCGGTGGTTTTGGCGGAGGCTCTCGTGGCGGCCGCCGGGTGAACCGCGGTTCGGATTTGCGTGTGAAGGTAAAACTGAATCTGAAAGAGATCGCCAACGGAGTAGAAAAGAAAATCAAGGTTAAGAAATATGTCCCTTGCAGCAAATGTCATGGAAGCGGGGCAGAGGACGACCATAGCAGCAAGACTTGTGATACTTGTCACGGTAGTGGTGTGGTGACCCGTGTTGCCAATACCATCTTAGGACAGATGCAGACACAGTCCACATGTCCGACCTGCGGAGGTGAAGGTAAGATCATTACCAAAAAGTGTTCCGAATGTAACGGCGAAGGAATTATGCGTGATGACGACATCATTACCATCAATATTCCGGCCGGTGTTGCAGAAGGAATGCAATTGTCTATGAGCGGCAAAGGAAATGCAGCGCGTCATGGAGGTATCAACGGTGATTTGCTGATCCTGATTGAAGAGGAGCCGCATCCGGAGTTAATCCGTGATGAAAACGACTTGTTATATAACTTGTTGTTGAGCGTACCTCAGGCGGCATTAGGAGGAAATGTAGAAGTTCCGACTATCGATGGCAAGGCGAAAGTGAAGATCGAACCGGGTACACAGCCGGGTAAGGTTCTTCGTCTGAGAAACAAGGGATTGCCTTCTGTAAATAGTTATGGAACAGGTGACTTGCTCGTGAACGTAAGTGTGTATATTCCGGAAACACTGTCAGCGTCAGAAAAAGAAACGTTGACTGGCCTGGATAATTCACCTAACTTCCAGCCTAACCGCACCATGAAGGAAAAGATCTTCAGTAAATTCAGACATATGTTTGATTAGAGAAATTCAAATATTCTCAAGCAAAAGAAAGAGTAAAGTTGACTTTGTAAGTCGGCTTTACTCTTTTTTTGTTAGGTCTACCACCTCAAATAATCCTCGAAAGTGATCTGTTCGAAATTGGGGATTACTTCATATACCTTATCTTTAAGTGTTTCTTCCGGATTGGTGGTGCTTAGTCCGATTACCCGCATACCGGCATCGGTTCCGGCTTGTATTCCGGCGAAAGAGTCTTCAAAGACGATGCAGTCGGCGGGGGAGACATTCAGGTCGTTTGCTGCCAGTAAATAACACATCGGATCGGGTTTGCCTTTTGTGATACGGTCGGCTGTTACGATCGTGTCGAACATGTTTTCCAGATGATGTAATTTGAAAGCACGTTTCACTTTTAAATCATCAGAACTGGTGACCAGTCCTATTTGTACACCTTGTTCTTTCAGCAGATGAAGAAATTCCATAGAACCGGGCATGGCCGGCAGGGGCATTGTGCTTTCATACTCGGTTGATTCTTTTATTACCATCTGACGGAATTCATCCGTACGATCGGAAAAATACTTGTCCATGATGTAAGGGAGTGTTGTCCCTTTAATTACAGCTGCGAAGTTTTCAATACCTGTTTCATAACGTTCACCTGCTTCATTCCAGAAAATATCATAAATGGGTTCTGTGTCAACTATCACACCGTCAAAGTCAAAAAGAGCCGTTTTGAATTTCATAAAAATACCTTTATTGATTACATTTTGCACACAAAGATAAGCCTATTTCTTCGATAAGAGCGCATCTTTATTAAAATTGCTACACTTTTGCTGGTGAATTATGAATAAACTCTTATCTTTGTGTTCGTACACATTAGTGTATTGATATACCGGAAAAACATTTCTTACTTATAATACTAAAAGGAAAACAGAATGAAAGCAAGTTTGAAGTTGGCAGCATTATCTCTTGTGCTGCTTTGTTCCTGTCAACCGAATGATGGCTGGCAGAAGTTATTCAATGGTAAAGATCTTACCGGTTTCAAACAGTTGAATGGAGAGGCTCCTTACCGGGTGGAAGACGGTTGCCTGGTTGGTACTTCGGTGACAGGCCAGCCGAACAGTTTTATGGCTACCGAACAGGAGTATGGTGATTTTATCCTGGAGTTTGAGGCCTTATGTGATCCTTCTTTAAATTCGGGCGTACAGTTCCGAAGCGAGAGTCGTCCGGATTATCAGAACGGACGTGTACATGGCTATCAATGCGAAATGGATCCGTCCGACAGAGCGTGGAGCGGTGGTGTATATGATGAAGCACGTCGCGGCTGGCTTGTGACACTGGTCGATAATAAACCGGGACAGGCTGCTTATAAAAAGACGGACTGGAAC
The DNA here is from genome assembly GCF_000969845.1 of Parabacteroides sp. HGS0025. Taxonomy (NCBI): domain Bacteria; kingdom Pseudomonadati; phylum Bacteroidota; class Bacteroidia; order Bacteroidales; family Tannerellaceae; genus Parabacteroides; species Parabacteroides sp. HGS0025. The sequence continues at coordinate 3,288,831 of NZ_KQ033902.1, read as the reverse complement.
AAATACCGTATTGAAGCGATCGGTAATAATATCCGTATCTGGCTGAATGGTGTAAATACGGCCAATCTTTATGATGACGAAACAGCGAAGGGCTTTATTGCTTTTCAGGTACACGGTATCGGAAAGAATACGGAACTGGAAGGAAAAGAAATCAAATGGCGTAATATCCGTATCAAGACAGAGAATCTGGAAGCAGAACGTATGCAGGGGACTTTGGCTCCGGAAGTGAACCGTGTTCCTAATTACCTGACGGAAGCAGAAAAGGCAGACGGTTGGAATCTGATGTTCGACGGTAAGACAACCAATGGATGGCGTGGAGCCCATAAAGAGGCTTTCCCGGATCATGGCTGGAAGGTTGAAGACGGACAATTGATCGTGCTGAAATCGGGTGGTGCCGAATCTACTAATGGTGGTGATATTGTTTCTGACAATGAATATGCTGCATTTGAACTGAGTCTGGAATTCAAAATCACTCCGGGAGCAAACAGCGGTATCAAGTATTTTGTAACGGAAGCGGAAAAACAGAAAGGTTCGGCTTATGGACTGGAATATCAGATATTGGACGATAAACTTCATCCGGATGCAAAACTATATACCACTTTCCCCGGTAGCCGTACACTGGCAAGCCTTTATGATATGATGCCTGCTCAGAACAAACGTTTCAACGGTGTTGGAAGCTGGAATCAGGCAGTCGTTAAAGTATTTCCGAATAACCATGTGGAACATTGGTTGAACGGTTTTAAAACACTTGAATACGAACGTGGATCGGATGCTTTCCGTGAATTAGTGAAAGGTAGTAAATATGCTGCCCCGTCATATAACGAGGCAGGTCGTTTCGGAGAAGCTCCCCAAGGGCATATCCTGTTGCAGGATCATGGCGATGAGGTAGCATTCCGCAGTATAAAAATTAAAGAACTTAAATAGTCTTATTTCTCACGAACAAAGCTGCACAGAATAATCGGTCGGCGTAGTTCCTGAATGATACGTTCAGAGGAGGTCAATATACTAAATGTGTATTGGCCTTCGTAATTTTTAAGGACTACTTCCAGGTCACTTGGAGTTGTAAAGAAAAATCCACCCTCGGGCATCTCCTGTTCGAAATTATGAAAGCGGTTTCCAAGGTAAAAATTAAGCCCGTACAAATTCCTGTATATTCTGAGATTGTTCATCACAAACATATTATTCTCATTCAACGGATATTCTTTCATCACTCTTTCTGCAAAAGGACGGGCAGAACCGTCCTGACGGATACCACGCATAATGACACCGTCAACCAATAAATTGATCGTAAAGCTTAGAGCGATTGTAGCATACAATATCTTGATATTTATCTTTTTGAACATCTGATAAAGCACTGTCAGCAGCGCCAGCAAGACTATAATAACAATGCAAATAGTCAGTCCGTTGCAATAAGAAAACATATTGGATATAGCTTCAACCTGCGATAGCGTAGCGGCACGGCTCGTATATTGTGAAGCGATAGCTACCGGGTCTATAATTCCAGTCATTGTCAATCCAATAGCGATTAATACAACAGCTGTTACAGAGGATAAAAATGCAGCAAATACGCGGGTTACCTTCGTCCTGTATTCAGTGATATAAATGGCATATTGAGCCAGGAATATGGCAATGAACGGATAAGCAGGCATTAGATATACACTTCTTTTACTGGAAGGTATACTATAAAAAAAGATGATACATACCAACGCTACCAGACTGAATAACTTCTCTTTTTCCATAGAAAGAATGCGGTTCCAGCTATCTTTCAGGATTTCTTTCAGGGACTGGTTGCTTTTCTGCCATTTCAATCCGAAAAGAGAAAAGAAGAAAAAGATTGTCCAGGGTATAAATCCGGCAGCCAGTGTCATAAAGTTATACCAGACACCATTTTCATGTCCCAGGTCATAATTGATTTCAGGCGTATCGAGGTGAAAGAAACGTCCGAAGTTTTCTGCGAGTACAACATCCAGAAACTGATCCCCTCTCTGTTTCCAGGCGGCGATATACCACAACAATGGTAAGAACATGGAAGAAACGCCGATATAAAGTAGCGATTTGAATATAGTAAGCAAACTATATCTGCGAAGCATCAATAAATAAGCTCCAAATGCAAATAAGGGAAGAATCAAGCCCACCGGTCCTTTGGTCAGTACGGCACATCCTAATAATACAGGTATAATGATTGGTAAACCTTTTAGTTCCAGCCTGTCTTCCCACCTGAATAGCTGATAAAGTCCGATAACAATAAAAGTAGTCAGCAACATATCGACCCGGGTTGTCATTGCCGCCCTATGTATTTCTATACAGGTCAGTAGCAGGAGAGTGGCTATAAAAGCCTGTTGGAATTTAATCCTTCGTCCGAAAAAGATAAGCGTGCAACCTATCAGGAATATAAATGCGATGGTAGACGGTAACCGTGCAGTAAACTCTGATACATATCCCTGCGGATAAGAGAAAACAGCCATCAGCCAATGTGCCATAGGCGGTTTGTAAGCAAACTCATTTGCATAAACCTGCGGTAATATCCAGTTTCCTGACTCAAGCATGGATATGGCAACTGAAGCCTCGCGTGGTTCTCCTTTCGTGGAGAAATCTCCCAGGCCGATCCAGGGAAGAACGGAGATTATACAGATGATGATAACCATTGTTACCGGCTTTTGCAGGTAAAGATATTGAAGTGTTGGTGTGCGCATATTCTTCTTGTAAAAAGGACTAAACCAGTTAATGTCGTTGTAATAATGTGCAAAAGAACGATTTTTTACGGACTTTTCCCGCATTTTTGATAACTTTTTATGTCCCTAAGGATTCTTTGATAGATGTGCGTATCACTGCTGCATCCTCTTTGTTTTCCTTCAGTATAGAGAGAATGAGGTTCAGATAACTTTCTTTGTTGCTGATACCGCAGATGTTACACAACCGGCTTTGCGGTAACATTCCCTTCTGATTGTACACGCGAAGGATATTTTTGTAGTCGCAGGTTTCAATATATTGAATAAACTTATCTTTTATCCCATTGTATATTTCATCCACATGTACATTGAAACGGATGCTTTCCACATGTTCAGTCAGTTGTTCGACGGTCGTTATTTTGCGGTCGACTGTCGTTTCCAGTTTCTTACGTACACGATGTTTGGCATGCAGAATCACCTGGCTTTCCAGGTCTTTCTCGAATAGTTTGACTACATTCTCTTTTACTTGGTTGAATACCTGTTCGGGATCTCTCATCAGCCGGCTGGCAACAGTTTTGATAACCGGTTCGAGCATTAGCAGATTCTCAACTTCAGCTACATCGGGAACGAAGATATGCTGATCTCGCAGATAGTCGATCTCTCCCTGCGTACGGCGGTCGCGGTCTACGATCCCCATCGATTCCAGCGTATGGAAGTCTTGCAACTGCCGGAAAGCCTTCGTCGTTTCGATCACCTTCTGGCAACCACCCATCGGCTTGACCATATAATCGGGGAAGATCAGCGGGTAGAGACGGTTGTCGATGCTGTTGGAATCGGTTCCTTCAATGAAAAGGATCGGTTTGCGGCTGCCCAGAATGTCGATATATACTTCTTCGGGCAGACTGTCGTTGCTTTCTATCAGTTGGTAATCCCAGACATGGGCGTCGGCATTATAATCCCTGATCCAGATCCGTTTCCCTTCGGGACGTGAAATAGCAAAGTCAATATCATGTGTCAGATAAACGAATGTGCAGTCGGGGCGCATGGCTTCGATCTCATCCCAAAGCAGGTTCTTGATCGAGTTGTGAAGCAGTATTTCCGGCTCTTCGATGATTAACAGTTCATTCGGTCCGGCACAAAGTACGGCTCCGGTCAGGTAGAAAACGATCTTTTCACCATCACTCATTCTACCGGCCGTGTAGGAGTTGCCGTCGCGGCTGGTAGAGGCCAGCTCGATAAAACCGGACTTCCTGACCAGGCGATTGTGAGGGAACATTTTCTCCCAGATGGCCTGTATGCGGTCTATTTTGGTAACGGGCGGTTCCAGGTCCGGAGTTTGTTTACATGCTTCCTTATAATTTACCGCAGCTTCGAACTCTTCACTTTGCAAGCGCAGGATCAGTTTTTCGTATTCTGAGAGGCGGGGCATGAAGATGCGTTCCGCGATCATCGATTGAAGGCGGGAAAGTTCGTTACCTTCGGGCTGTACATTCTCATCGTTACTGCTGATAAACAAAGAGTGCATTCCCGAAATCTTCATGGATCGATCAGGATAACGCTCCAGCAGATCTCTACCGAATGAGCTTTTACCGGCTCCGTTAGCTCCTATTACAACCAATACGTTTGTATCCAGCGTGATTGGCTCCGGGGCATTCATCTTGGGGGGAAGAATCAGTTCCATACAAGTATAGATTAGTTTTTCTTCCAAAGGTAGTAATTTAAATGAGATCCTATAGCTTTCTAATCCTCAAGTAATAATTCTCTAATGTAAAAGTCCCTATCTATTATATTTTTGACCTTGGTCAAAAACGTTTTTTACCTAGGTGCTAAACGTTTATCACCTGGGTCAAAAAGCTTTACTACCCAGGTCAAAAATATAATAGATAAGGACTTTCGGATTAGTAATAAGTAGCTTTTGCTTTATAATATGCCAGTATTTATACTACTAATAAATGGAATGCCGGGAATGAAAAAGGAGTGCGTCAAAAATGATAACTACCCGAACCGATCTCTATTTCCGTATAGGTAGCAGTGTCGCTTACTTTTCTGATTCCCGGCTGGTTGGCGTGTTTGATTCCGAACTCTTTCGGTATCCGTACAATCGCTGATGTATTGCCCGGAATCGTTATATCCCAGTTGAAAGATCCGTTCTCTTTTTTCCAGGCACTTTTGATTTCTCCGTAGACAGACTCATAAGATGCAGAAATAGAATTTAATCCTTCGGGGAATACCGGCGCCATGACCAGTTTCTTATAAGCGATAGCATCCTGGGCACATTTGATGCCTGCCAGGTCTTCGTAGTACCAGATGATCAGATCGCCCAGCAGCATGACATGGTTGGCGGAGTTCATTGCCGGATCAGCAGTGTCGCCATTCCAGAGTTCCCAGATGGTGGTGGCGCCTTTTTTAACCATATAACCCCAGCTGGGATAGGTCTCGTTCGTGGCAATCTTCCAAGCCATATCTACCCGGCCATATTCGGTAAGGCCGCGCATCAAGTGCTGGATTCCCAGTACACCAGTGCTGACATGACCACTGAAATCTTCCTCTGTTTTCTTTACGATATTGGCAAATACCTTTTCTCCGTATCCATTCGGAACGAGTCCCAGACGCAATGACAACATATTGGCTGTAACCGTATTGTTTCCGTATTGGGCTGTTTCGGGATTGAAATATTTCGCATTGTATGCTTCTTTCATCTTTGCAGCCAATTCCTGATAAGCAGCAATATCATTCTCGTGTCCGCTTAACCGGGCAAATTCGCTCATCATATTCAAAAGGCTGTAATACATGGTAGTGGCCAGGATAGCACCATCGGTTTTACGGGCCGGATCTTGCGAATGGATCAGTTCCTGCGATTCCGGAGGCATACACCAGTCGCCGTAGGTGTCTTTGACGATGATGTAATCTTTCATGGCTGTTTGCTGCATGTGTTCCATCCAGCGTTTCATAGACGGGTAGTGTCTGATGATGCCGCTTTTATCTCCAAACTGGCGATAGAGCAGGTTGGCTACATAGAAATAAGCTGCCGGCCAGGTAACATCGTCGTTATATAATGTCCAATAGCGGGGAGATACATCGGAAATACTTCCTTCGGGACTCTGAGAGTCTTCAATATCCTGCAACCATTTATTATACAGAAGGGCATTGTCGAAGATGAAAGCTTCCCCGTACGCTCCGGTTACGCGGTCGCCCAGCCAGCCAAGGCGTTCGTCACGCTGCGGACAGTCGGTCGGCATTCCCCGGTAATTGCCGCGGATACCCCAATAGGCATTCTTATAGATTTGGTTGACCAGTGGATTGGAGGTTTCAAACTTTCCGGTAGTCTTCATCTCATCATAGATCACAGCACCGGTGAAAGCGGCTAATTCCGGTTTATAATCGAGTCCGGTGATTTCAACAAAACGGAAACCATGATAGACGAATGAAGGTTTCCAACTGAAATTACCATCTTTGGCCGGAGTGTAAATATCGGTGACATTGGCTGTCCGCAGGTTATCCAGATAAAGCGAGCCGTCTTCTTTAAGTATTTCTGCGAATGTCATTGTGATAGGCTGATCTTTTTTCCCTTTCAGGTCGATGGCCAGCCAACCGACCATATTTTGCCCCATATCGATGATATATTTTCCGTCCGGTCTTTCGGTGATGTTGACAGGCTTTATTTCTTCCTGAATGCGAAGGTTGGGATTGGCCTGTACGGTTAATTCTCCCGGTGGAGTTTCCATTACATCGGCCGCCAGCCATTTGGAGTCATCGAAACCGTTTTTATTCCATCCCTCCAGTTCCAGTCGTGCATCATATTCTTCTCCGTCGAATTCGTTGTTGGCAATGATCGGGCCTTTGGATGTTACTTTCCATGAAGTATCGCTGAGGATAGTCGTTTGTGAGCCGTCGGTGTATTCGATCTCTAGCTGTGCCAGCAAAGAGGGCAAAGTTGCTTTTTGCATATCTCTCATTCCGAAGTAACGTCCGTTACCCAATGCAATACCGATCGTGTTTTTATCTTTCGACAGCAGGCCGGTTACGTCGTATACATTATAATATACGCGGTTAGGATACCAGGACGGCCCGGGTGCGAAAATATCTTCACTGACACGTTTACCGTTTATGTAAGACTCGGATGAACCGAGACCTGAAATGTAGAGAACGGCCCTTTGAACGGGTTTGTCTGCTGTAAACTCTTTGCGGAGATAGCGGGCGGCCAGGCGGCTCTTACCCTGATATGTTTCTCCCTGATTGGAAAGATTGTTTTCACCGATCCATGTCGCTTTCCATTCGGAAGGATTAAGTAATGCCATCGACCAGGTGTTTACTTCGCTCCAGTTCGTTGTTCCCTGGTTTGTATTAGATTTAACACGCCAGTAATATTGTTTCCTGGATTGTAACGGACTACCTTCATAAGGAATCTGTATGGAAGCATCGCTTTTTATCTCACCGGTATCCCATAATAAATCATCTCCGTTTTTCAGCTTGTCGGGAGAGTCGGCTACCTGTATCTGATACGAGGTTTGAACGAGATCAGGTGATCCGGAGGAGATTTTCCACATAAAACGGGGTTGTGATACACCTATGCCAACCGGGTTCTCTTTCATTTCAACCCGGAGATCTTTTATCTTGACCGTAGAACCGGAAGTACATCCGGCCAGTATAAAGACGAAAGCGGCCAATAACGAGGATAAGGTTATTTTCATCTGTATTTGTATTAAGTTTATATAGAATAAAAAAGTATTATTTCTTTTGTCACAAAATTAGAGCTTTGGGCATTGGTCTTAGTTCTAATTTTGACTTTTTTCCTATATAAAATGATACAATAAGACTTTTACGCTATACGGATATGAAAAAAGCGGTAAACTCCTTCAATAGAAGGATGCTTACCGCTTTTGTCTTTTTATATTTATTTTTAATAAGCTCGTGCAAACAATACGCGTTGTGCGGAAGGTTTACCGGTAACCATACATTTACCCGGAGTTTTGTCGCCTTCCAGAGGGATACAACGGATAGTTGCTTTGGTTTCGTTCTTGATCAGTTCTTCTGTTTCGGGAGTACCGTCCCAGTGAGCCATAATGAACAGGCCTTCTTCGATCTTTTCTTTGAACTCTTCGTAAGTCTCTACTGTTACCGTGCAAGCAGTACGGTGGTCGAGGGCTTTCTGGAAGATGTTCTGCTGGATCTCTTCCAACAGGTTCTGTACGTATTCTTCGATACCGTCGCAAGTGATGGTTTCTTTTTCCAGCGTATCGCGGCGCATTACCTCGATCGTGTTGTTTTCCAGGTCGCGTCCGCCCATAGCCAGACGTACGGGAACACCTTTCAGTTCGTATTCTGCGAACTTCCATCCCGGTTTTTTGTTGTCTGCATCGTCAAACTTAACGGAGATACCCATCTTCTTCAGCTTGGCAACGATACTGCTTACTTTTTCGCTGATCTGAGCCAACTGTTCGTCGTTACGATAGATCGGAACGATCACAACCTGGATAGGAGCCAGGTGCGGAGGCAATACCAGGCCATTGTCGTCAGAGTGAGACATGATAAGCGCACCGATCAGACGGGTTGAAACCCCCCATGAAGTAGCCCATGCATAATCGCTCTTACCTTCCTTGTCGATGAAAGTAACGTCGAATGCTTTACCGAAATTCTGTCCCAGGAAATGGGAAGTACCGGCCTGCAGAGCCTTTCCGTCCTGCATCATCGCTTCGATCGTATAAGTATCCAAAGCACCTGCAAAACGTTCGCTGGCAGACTTGACACCTTTTACAACCGGCATAGCCATATAGTTTTCTGCGAAGTTAGCATATACTTGCTGCATTTTCTTTGCTTCGATCTCTGCTTCTTCCCGTGTTGCGTGAGCTGTATGTCCTTCCTGCCACAAGAATTCTGCGGTACGGAGGAATAAACGGGTACGCATTTCCCAACGCATCACGTTAGCCCATTGGTTAACCAGAATAGGCAGGTCGCGATAAGACTGGATCCAGTTACGATAGGTATTCCATATAATTGTTTCCGATGTCGGGCGGATGATCAGTTCTTCTTCCAGTTTGGCTGCCGGGTCAACAACAACACCTGTTCCGTCATGATTTGTTTTCAGACGATAGTGTGTTACAACGGCGCATTCTTTGGCGAAACCTTCTACGTGTTCAGCTTCCTTGCTCAAGAATGATTTCGGGATCAGTAGAGGGAAATAAGCGTTTACGTGACCTGTTTCCTTGAACATATCGTCAAGAATACGTTGCATCTTTTCCCAAATTGCGTATCCGTAAGGTTTGATAACCATACAGCCACGTACGGCAGAGTTTTCCGCCAAATCCGCTTTAATCACCAAATCCTGGTACCACTGAGAGTAGTTTACACTTCTCTTAGTCAGTTCTTTCAGCTCTTTTGCCATTTTCTTTAATTCTATGTTATTTTCAATGATTTTCGAATAATGTCGGGCAAAGGTACAAAAATATTTATAAAGCGATCATAGGCTTTATTGATTTAGCTGATTGATTTTCTGTAAATATTTGGATACGATTTCTATATGTTCTTTTAATGCCTCTTTTTCATATTGTTCACGTAGTTCGGGGTAGTCATTAAGGATTTCCATCATTTTTTCCGAACCGACTTTATCCAGCTCTTTTTCAGCCGGATCCATTTCGTAATAAACGCGGGAAGAAGCTTCGTTGGCTGCTTGGACGGCGCCTCCTATAACTCCAAAAGCTGCTGCTGCGTTCGGACCAACCGAAATAGCAGAGAAATATACTTTCCCCCGACATACTATGGCAGGTGCAAACCAGCCTCCGATAACACGTTTTTTGAACTTCAGTTTCCGGCAGTTTACATACAGTGAATCGTTTACTTCTATGGCATAGATTTTTGTTTTGATCAGCTTGTCGGTTTCTTTGTCTCCGTTATAGATCTTATAATCACCACCTCCGGACATGAATATCTGGTTTTTAGTCCGTTTTTCAACTAAAACGCTTAAAGTCGTATTATACGTACCGTTTAATAAGTCTGTGATGTTGTTGTATGACTTACTGGGTTGCTGGGCAAAAAGGCCTTGTGCAAACAGGAAAATGCATAAAATCAGATAGGTAGCTTTCATCTTATATTAAAATTGAATGATTAGGGCGGAAATATAGAAATAAAAAAGGCAACCTTTTCATAAGATTGCCTTTTTTATATAGTTAAAAATACTTCTTATTTGTATGATTCGCCTTTTACAGCTGCGATACCCGGAAGAACTTTACCTTCGATAGCTTCCAGCAAAGCACCACCACCTGTAGATACATAAGAAACGGCGTTAGCAATACCGAACTTGTTTACGCAGGCAACAGAGTCGCCACCACCAACAAGAGAGAATGCACCGTTCTTTGTAGCTTCAACGATAGCGTTACCTACTGCACGAGAACCGTCTGTGAAGTTTTCGAATTCGAATACGCCTGTAGGACCGTTCCAAAGGATAGTCTTTGAGTTCTTGATAACCTCTGAATAGATTTCGATTGTCTTAGGGCCGATGTCAAGACCTTCCCATCCGTCAGGAATTTCGTTAACGTCAGCATATTTAGTGTTAGCGTCGTTGCTGAAAGCGTCAGCGATCTTAGCGTCAACAGCCAATACCAGGTTTACACCTTTTTCTTTTGCTTTCTTCATCAGGTCGAGAGCCAGATCCAGTTTATCGTCTTCAACGATAGAGTTACCGATCTTGCCACCCATAGCCTTTGTGAAAGTATAAGTCATACCGCCTGTTACGATCAGGTTGTCTACCTTGTTCAACAGGTTTTCGATAATTTCGATTTTAGAAGAAACTTTAGAACCACCCATGATAGCAGTAAACGGACGAGCGATGTCGTTCATTACTTTTTCTACGGCTTTTACTTCTTTTTCCATCAGGTAACCGAACATCTTGTGGTCAGTATCGAAGTAATCAGCGATCAGTGCAGTAGAAGCATGAGCACGGTGAGCAGTACCGAAAGCATCATTTACGTAGCAATCAGCGTAAGAAGCCAATCTCTTAGTGAATTCTTTCTGGCTTTCTTTTACTGCTTTCTTAGCTGCTTTCTTTTCGTCGTCTGTAGCATCTTCGGCCAAACCTCTTGGTTTGCCTTCTTCTTCAGCATAGAAACGAAGGTTTTCCAGTAATAAAGCTTCGCCCGGTTGTAAAGCAGCTGCTTTAGCACCAGCTTCTTCGCCAATACAGTCGTTAGCAAACTGAACTTCTACGCCCAGTAACTCAGATACGCGACCCAGGATATGCTTCAGTGAAAATTTATCAGTAGCGCCTTTCGGACGGCCCAGGTGAGAACCTATAATTACACTGCCGCCGTCTGCCAGGATCTTCTTAAGGGTAGGAAGAGCGGCACGGATACGAGTGTCGTCTGTGATGTTGAAGTTTTCGTCCAATGGAACGTTGAAGTCAACTCTTACAAATGCCTTTTTGCCGGCAAAATTGAAATTGTCAATTGATTGCATAACTCTTATATTTAAATTTCTGTATAAAATGTCTTTCTTAGCGCTCGCAAACTTACATAAAAATATTTTATTTCGGTATTACATTTACAGAATAATTCGGTCTATTTAGCAATCGACTCTCTTTGTAAAGTCTATTTATTATTAATGTGTATAACAAATGATATGTGTTTGCTTTGTTTATAGGAGAGCCTGAAACGGAGCAGTTGTTAATAACAGAATAATTTTTTTTTTAAACTTTTAATAGTCGATAATAAAGTCTGTTTATATATTTGTGCGCAGCTATTGATAATCATTTTTGAAAGAAAATTTTTATGAACTATGCAAACTAACTGTTTAAATCTACTTATTGTACTGTTATTGGGTCTTATCCCTTGTAAGATGCACGCCACAGATTCAGAAAAAGGCGTGATGTTGTACACTCCCTACACAAAGATATCTGTGCCGCCGGGAGAATCTATCGACTATAGTATTGACGTCATCAACAAGAGTGACGAAGTGAAAAACGCTAAAATTTCCATTGAAGGAATGCCTCGTGGATGGGACTATGAGATTAAGTCCGGAGGTTTTACTATCAGTGAATTATCGGTTCTTCCGGATGAGAAAAAGAATTTCTCTTTGAAAGTGGAAGTCCCGGTAAAAGTAAACAAGGGAACTTATCAATTTACTGTTTCTGCAGATGGAATGGCAAAGCTGCCCCTTACGATCACCGTCTCCAAACAAGGAACCTACCAGACGGATTTTACAACCACCCAACCTAATATGGAAGGGAATTCAAAATCTACGTTTACATTTAATACGACCATAAAGAACCGGACAGCGGAGCAACAACTATATGCCCTGACCGCCGATGTTCAACGCGGATGGAATGTCGTTTTCAAACCGAACTATAAACAGGCTACTTCCGCCCAGGTGGAACCTAATGCCACTCAAAATATTACGATCGACATCAATCCTCCGGCGAATGTGGCTGCCGGAAATTATAAGATACCTGTTCATGCATCGACCGGCTCGACCTCTGCCGACCTCGAACTGGAAGTGGTGATTACAGGTTCGTATGAAATGGAACTGACTACACCGAGAGGATTGCTTAGCTCAGATATTACAGCCGGTGATGTCAAGCGGATAGATCTGGTGGTAAAGAATAACGGCTCTGCCGAACTGAAAGATATTGCGCTCTCGGCCAGTAAACCGGTGGATTGGGAAGTCACTTTCGATCCGGCTAAGATCGTAAAGTTAGGAGCAGGGCAGAGCACGAATGTCGTAGCCACGGTAAAGGCTTCGAAGAAAGCCCTTCCGGGTGACTATGTTACTAAAATGGAAGCAAAGACACCGGAGGTCAATGCTACTGCCGATTTTCGCATCTCTGTAAAAACTCCGATGATCTGGGGATGGGTCGGTGTATTTATTATTGTAGTAGTGTTGGGTGGTGTGTATTATCTGTTCCGCAAATACGGAAGGAGGTAAGCCATGTCGCAGCATGTTATCGAACTTACCGGCCTGACTAAAAAGTACGGTGGTTTTACTGCAGTAAACGACCTGAATCTCACTGTGGAGAAAGGTGATATATTTGGTTTGCTCGGTCCAAACGGCGCCGGTAAATCAACTACTATCCTTATGATGCTGGGACTGACGGAACCTACTGCCGGGTCGGTTATGGTATGTGGCATAAATTCGACTACCCATCCGATAGAAGTGAAACGGAAGGTCGGTTATCTACCCGAAGATGTCGGCTTTTACGATGATATGACCGGCATCGAAAATCTGGTTTACACAGCGCAGCTGAATGGTATTGCGAAGGAAGAGGCTGTGCAGAAAGCGGTTCAATTACTTGACCGGGTAGGGCTGTCTAATGACGGAAAAAAGAAAGCCGGTAAATATTCTCGGGGTATGCGTCAACGTCTAGGACTGGCGGATGTGTTGATAAAGGAACCTGAAGTGATCATCTTGGATGAACCGACTTCGGGTATTGATCCTTCGGGTGTGCGTGAATTTATGGATCTGATCCGTCAGTTAAGCCATAAAGACGGGCAGACAGTGTTATTCTCTTCCCACCATCTGGATCAGGTTCAGCAGGTCTGTAATCGGGTTGGACTATTTAGCAGTGGCAAGTTACTGGCCGATATCAGGTTGGCGGAGTTGCAGAAAGAGGAGCATGCACTCGAACATATTTATAATCGTTATTTCGAAGGAGGTAAAGAGCATGAATAGAATATATCATCCTTTTTGGGTCATTGTAAATAAGGAAGTATCCGACCATGTGAGGAGCTGGCGGTTTATCATCCTGATCGTTATTATTGCCCTGACCTGTATGGGGTCGCTGTATACTGCTCTGACTAATATCGCAGCCTCCATCAAGCCGAATGATCCGGATAATGCTTTCCTTTTCCTGAAGCTGTTTACGGTTTCGGATGGAACGTTGCCTTCCTTTGTTGTCTTTATCAGCTTTTTAGGGCCTTTATTGGGGATTGCTCTCGGATTTGATGCGATAAACTCTGAACAGAACCGGGGTACGCTTAGCCGTATCTTGTCACAGCCGATCCACCGTGATTATCTGATCAATGCGAAATTTGTAGGAGCACTGATCGTGATAGCGATAATGTTGTTCTCGCTGGGATTTCTGGTGATGGGATTCGGATTGATAGCTATTGGGATTCCGCCTACGGCAGAAGAGTTTTTACGGATGGTATTTTTTATTATCGTTAGTATCTTCTATGTCGGCTTTTGGTTGAATTTGTCGATCTTCTTTTCAATCCAGTTCCGTCAGGCGGCTACTTCGGCGTTGGCTTGTGTGGCTATCTGGTTGTTCTTTAGCGTATTTTATAACATGATTATAAACCTGATCGGGAAAGCATTGAGTCCGTCAGGTTATGCCAGCGATTACCAGATAATCAGTTACCAACGCTTTATGCTTAATTTACTGCGTTTTGCCCCCAGCCAGCTGTTCAATGAAGCAACGACAACATTGCTAATGCCTTCGGTGCGTAGCCTGGGGCCCTTGACGATGGAACAGGTTCATGGCGCAATTCCCAGTCCCTTGCCATTAGGACAGAGCCTGCTGGTGGTATGGCCGCAGTTGACAGGGTTGATTGCCGCTACACTTATCTGTTTTGCTTTATCTTATGTCTCTTTTATGCGCCGGGAGGTGCGCTCGAGGTAATTTGATTTTAATATTTAAAGGCTCCTGTGTTACTTAATCAAAGGAAGTAATCAGGAGCCTTCTTAATATATTAATGTATAGAAATTCTTATTTTGCTTCCAGCTTGAAACGAAGTCTCAGTCTATTATCCGTATAGTCGTAATTCAGTAATTTGAAGCGGCCAATTTCGGATGTATTGTTAACATGGACTCCGATACATGCGCAGGCATCATAATCGCCGATACGTACGATACGCAATGTCTCGCTGGCTTCTTCCGGAAGTTTGCTCAGGTCTACTATATCGGCGGCAGCTTCTTTTGTCATAAACTCGATGACAACCGGCAGATTCTGGTCGATCACTTCGTTTACTCTGCGCTCCACTTCTGCCATAGTTTCAGCAGTAGGTTCTTCCGTTAAAATGTAGTCACACTTGCTCTTCTTCCTTTCTATATGAGCATTTTTGGAACGTGGGCATCCGAACATCCGAACCATTGTCTGGTTCAAAATGTGTTCTGCACTATGCATCGGTGGATACTCTGTCTTATTGTGCTCGTTTAATTGAATTTCTTGTTCCATATTAATTATTTTGATTGATTAAATTTACTACTACTTTTACCATGATGTCTTTTTCATTGGCAAACAGTTCACTCTCTCCAAATTTCCCTTTCAGGCTTCGGATGGCTTCCATTGCATTTTGGTAAGTGGCATGGAATCTGTCGCCTTTTGTAGTCTCTTCGATGGTGAGTTGCTGATAATCATATTTATCTAAGGTATCGAGGGCATAGACATAATCGGTTACTACGGCTAATAAACCTTTTGATTGTTCCGATGTAAGCTGTTCCTGTTTTTTAAGCGTGTTACCGAGGATATGAACCATATCCTTTAATTCTTGATACCGTTCTAATTTTATTTTGTTATTGATGGCATATCCTTTAATAAGGTAGTCTTTCAATATTTTGTTTGCCCAGATACGAAATTGGGTGCCACGTAAAGATTTGACACGATAACCCACTGATATGATAACATCGAGATTATAATAAACGATTTCGCGTGTTTGCGATTTCCCTTTAATAGCTCCATGTGGAGTGGTATGTGCAAATTTTGCACATACCACTTTAGGTTCTAATTCTCCTTCTTTAAAAATACTTTTGATGTGTTTGCCTATCACTGTTCTTTCTCTCCCAAATAACTCTGCCATTTGGGGTTGCGTAAGCCATACGGTATCACCATTCATCTTCACTTCTAATGATATTTGGCTATCTTTAGTCGTATAAACAATAATTGAGGATGTGTCAAATCCATTTATCTGTCTTGATGGATATTCCTGTTTATTGTGTTCGTTTAATTGAATTTCTTGTTCCATCTTAATTGTTTTGATTGATGAGGTTTACTGCAACTTGTTCGAACTTGTGTAATTTTTGCACAGGTTGATTAATGTATTATTTCTACTCCAACTCCTTCCTCAATAGACTATACACATGAATATCCGTGTATTCACCGGAAACCAGTAATTCCCCATCGCGTTCTGTCCCTTCCAGCGTGAAGCCTAAACGCTGAGGAATGGCGTTACTTGGTTGATTGCCTACTGCACATCGTATCTGGATGCGGTTGAAATCTTTTTCAAAGAATGCCCATTCGCAGAGATAATGAACGGCCCGCGTAATAACACCTTTTCCCCGATACTCAGGAAGCAGCCAGTAACCTATTTCCGTGCGATGGTTTGTCCGGTCTGAGAAATGGAAGCCGATCAGACCGCAAATCGCAAAACCTTTTTCGATGATATATATGACATCCCGTTCTTTGTAAGGCACTTTTAATGTGGATTCCAGGAATGACTGTTCATCGGCAACACAGTTTAAGCCATCGACAAACGGTAACCAGATCCGTAAATCCTCACGATGTTTATCGATTGCCTCGTATATGATTTCTGCATCCTCATAAATAGCTTCCCGGATCGTATAACCCGGAATTCCGAAAGAAGAGGAGTGGGGGCGAATGCTTTTTTCAAACGCTTTGCGTTTTTCTCCTCTGTAGGGAACTTCTCCTGAATAACTGAATCCTAAAGAATCTATTAAGCGGAGCATATATTGATTGTCGAAGTTGGTGTCAATGCGAAATTCATAGACGCCCTTGCTACGACTTACTTCTTCCGCCTGCAACATAAAACGTTTTGCCAATCCCTGGCGTTTCATCTCTTCGGCTACGGCCAATCGGTGAACTACCATATAAGGAAGGTCGTTTGTCCATTTACCGTCGATTTCTTTGTAGGCGGGTTCTCCGTCGAAAGAAATAACGCCATAAGTGACAGCTATATTATCTTTATTACAAAAGACATATCCGTCTCCCGATTGAATATCTTTGGCAATGTTTTCAAGTGCCGGATAATTCTCATCCCATTGATGGCTGTTCAACCGTCGCATTTGTGCTTTGGCTTGTTTGATAATTTCCCAGATACGTGTTATATCTGCTTCTTCTGCTTTCCGGAATAGTAAATCTGAATGGTCCATATTGTATTCTTATATTTCAGTGGATGCAAATATAATGATATATTCCGGGCAACAGAATATTTTTTGAAGAAGTGGTGTTCGGAAAGAAAAAGAGCCTGTTTATCCAAGTTGGATAAAGACAGGCTCTTCCTGTTTGATTGATAATTAGAATTCGTAATGGAAACCGAAGCTAAGGTCTTCAGAACCCAAACTAACACCGGATGTGCTGTTTGAATATTTATAGTCATCACGGTAACCGGCAAATCCGTATTTAGTAACGAATGTCAGGTTTTTGCAAATTTCAAGTGCGATACCCGGTTTGATACCGATCTCAAAACCATTGTTGCTATCATTACCTTCTACTTTGGAGGTTGAAATGCCGACTCCACCGTCCAGGAACAGACGTACAATGCCTCTTTCAAAGAAGGAGAAACGGGCATAAGGTGCAAAGTTGAAAGCATTGGCTTTTATACCCTTTTCTTTCAAATGAGTATAACCGATCTCAGCAGCTATAGCCCATGTTTTGTTTAAGTTGTAGCCGACTTCTGGTGCGATAGTGAAATTGGTCAGATCGGCATTCTTGTTGTGAGTAAGGTTAAATGAACCACCTACGTAAATCTGTGCATTGGCACTGATGATTGCTATGAATGCAACCATCATAGTTAAAACTAACTTTTTCATTTTTGCTTGTATTATATAAACGTTAAATCTAAACGGGTGCAAAGATAAATAAAAATAAACATATGTTGTACGGCATAAATATTTTATTGTTTGTCTTGCTAATTACAGATAATCCTTAACTTTGCCGCCGTAACAATTAACAAAAAGCATTATGTCAGTTGCAAAGAGGGATTTAGATGATACAAGAAAGGTGACTACACATCGCCTGATGGAAATGAAACAACGCGGAGAAAAAATCTCCATGTTGACAGCTTACGATTATTCAATGGCTAAACTAATCGATCAGGCAGGTATGGATGTTATTCTGGTTGGCGATTCAGCATCGAATGTGATGGCCGGAAATGTGACAACGCTTCCTATAACGCTGGATCAGATGATTTACCACGGTAAGTCGGTTATGAAAGCCGTACAACGTGCATTGGTCGTGGTCGACCTGCCTTTCGGTACTTATCAGGGAAACTCGAAAGAGGCTTTGGCTTCCGCTATCCGTGTGATGAAGGAAACACATGCCGATTGTATTAAACTGGAGGGAGGAAGTGAAATAAAAGAATCCATCGAACGTATTCTTTGTGCAGGTATTCCTATTATGGGGCATCTGGGATTAACTCCGCAGTCTATTAATAAATTCGGAACTTACACTGTACGTGCCCGTGAAGAGGCTGAAGCACAGAAGTTGATCGATGACGCCCATTTGTTGGAGGAGATCGGCTGTTTCGCTATTGTGTTGGAAAAGATTCCGGCAGAACTGGCAGCCCGTGTAGCTTCCGAACTAACTATTCCTATTATCGGTATCGGTGCCGGTGGAGGTGTAGACGGTCAGGTATTGGTTATGCATGATATGCTGGGTATCAATATGGGATTTTCTCCTCGTTTCCTTCGCAGATATGCCAATATCGGTGAAGAGATCACTCGTGCGGTGCAAGCCTACATAGAGGATGTGAAGACACTGGATTTCCCGAATGAGAAAGAGCAGTATTAAGACTACTCTCATATACAGGTTACATAATTGTGCCATGCCTTTGGCACAATTGTGCAGCCCGAATGGCACAACTGTGCCAAGGGCATGGCACAGTCTTACTTTAGCACTCACTTTACCGGAATACTTATGAAATCTCATCTGCTAATAGGCGCAGCCTCTTCAGGAAGCGGTAAAACAACATTTACATTGGGGCTACTTCGGGCATTGAAGAACCGAGGCGGTAATGTCAGACCTTTCAAATGTGGGCCTGACTATATCGATACGCGTCATCACAAGCTGGCGGCCGGTTGCCCCTCTGTCAATCTGGATCGTTTTATGATGTCGGAACAGCATGTCCGTGATCTATACGATCGCTATACGGCGGAGGCTGATTATGCTGTTACTGAAGGGGTGATGGGACTTTTTGACGGATATGACGGCATGAAGGGCAGCAGTGCCGAGATCGCTGCAACGTTGAATATTCCGGTGGTGCTGATTGTCAATGCGAAAAGTACGGCTTATTCTGTTGCTCCTTTGCTATACGGTTTCAGGAATTTCTATAAAGGGATCAAGCTTGTTGGTGCTGTTTTTAATTTTGTTGCATCCGAAAGTCATTACTCTTTCTTGAAACAGGCTTGTCGGGATGCCGGAGTGGAGGCGTTGGGATATCTTCCTAAACAGGCGGATGTTGAAATACCCAGCCGCCACCTGGGATTATCGTTGGACGAGGCCTTTTGCTTTGATGATTTTGCCGACCGTATAGCCGGATTGGTGGAAAAGTATGTCGATATCGATCGGCTTTTGGAATTGACGGCTTATCAGCCGGGTGTTATGAAGTCATCTGTTGATCTATTACCGGATAACGGATCATCTTCCTTTAGAATATCGATAGCCCGTGATGCTGCCTTTAACTTCGCTTATGAAGAGAATATCCGCATGTTGCATCGATCAGGTAAGGTTACTTTTTTCAGTCCGTTGAAGGATACGGAATTACCCGAGTCCGATTTTATCTATTTGCCGGGAGGCTATCCGGAACTATATCTGTCTGAATTATCATCCAACCAGTTCATGCTCCGGGCGATCCGTCGGTATGCGGAAGCAGGAGGGAAGTTGTTGGCCGAATGTGGCGGGATGATGTATTTATGCAACGAGATAAGATCGACAGAAGGAAACGCTTATCCGATGGTTGGCCTGCTCAACCAGTCGGCAACAATGGAACAGATGAAACTGCGTCTGGGATATCGTACCTTGCATTATAAAGATTATGTTTTGAAAGGGCACGAATTTCATTATTCCCGTATCCTGCCAGGTGAAGCACCTCTTATCTCGGTCGCTACGGCACAGACGGCGAAAGGCAGTTCTGTCGATACGCCGCTGTACAGGTATAAGAATGTCTTGGCCGGCTACACCCATCTTTATTGGGGTGACGGTGCACACAACCAGTGGTTTACCGATTACTTGAACGGACTTATCTAGCCATTATTTCGCCATCGCCTGTGCCTTTAACTCTTTAGGCATCTTCTCAATAGCATATCTTAAGGAAGTGCGGGGCATAGTCGCCTTTTTCGACATCACATAATCGAATACTTCTTGTTGATGCGCTTCGCTGGCGGCTTTCAGCATCCAGCCGTATCCTTTTTGTACCAGATCGTCCGGATCATAAAAGAGAATATCTGCTATCTCGAAAATATCCTGTAGAAACAACCCTTTTCTGGCGGGGATAATCAGGGTGACGGCAGCCGCCCGCTTAGTCCATCGGTTATCCGACCGTGCCCATTCTTTCAAGCGGGATATATATTCCGGATACATCTCCAAGAATGTTCCGACGCTGTGGTTGCACAAAGTATCGCATGAGGCCCAATTACTTACATAGTTGTTTACCCATTTCTCAAAGACGGAAAAGTCTTCCGGCTGGTATTGTGGATGGAGGTAGTAAGACCAGTTGCAGGCAATATAAGATTCTTCCGAGTATCCCGACTCCCATAATACTTCGCATAATGAAAATATTTCATTTTTAGGCAGTTCCTTGATCTCTGCATAAGACTCTTTACTGATTTTGTTGACGGTAGGTATCCTTACGCCGTGATACATGATCTTCTCTTTAAAGAAGTTCTGGGCGGTCTGCCGGGTCTTTTCATCTATGTTTTCTGTGAGTGATTGCTGTACTTTTTTTATGATCGTCTGCATAATGGGATATGAATTATTTGTTGCAAACATACATATTTTTATTATATATGCCGATTATATTGAAATAATCCTTATTTTCGTATAAACTAATAATTCATGCCATGGTCAATACTATTTTTCTTGGTATCGCAATCGTTGCTTCAGTAATATTTCTGATACAGTTTATCATGTCTATCTTTTTCGGCGACCTGGATACAGATACGGATATAGATGCCGACCTTAGCAGTGCCGTATCATTTAAGGGATTTACTCATTTTTGTATCGGCTTCGGATGGTATATGTACATTTCTAACAGCACGGCTATATCGACTTTTCTGATCGGTATCCTGATCGGTCTGGCATTCGTTTTCATTCTGTGGTTTCTCTATAAGAAAGCCTATCAGCTTCAGAAAGAAAATAAACCGGAGAAAACAGAAGCGCTGGTAGGAAGGGAATGTACAATTTATGCCCGCGACGGGATCCGGTATATCGTTCAGGTAGCCATGAATGGCGCATTGCGTGAGATGGAAGTCCGCTCGCTGGAAGGAAAAGATTATCAGACAGGCGATCGGACAATTGTTTGCAAAGTAGAATCAGGGACAATTTATATACAATAATAACAAACTCAACAATTAAATTATGACACAGGAAATGCTAATTATGGTGGCCATTCTGGTGGTGGTCATTATCCTATCTTTTATCGGGATACTGTCTCGTTATCGTAAATGTAAGAGTGATGAAGTGTTGGTTGTGTACGGTAAGACAGCCGGAGAGAAATCAGCAAAACTGTATCATGGTGGGGCGGCATTTGTGTGGCCAATCATTCAGGGATATGAATTCCTCTCCATGAAACCTCTTCAGATCGACTGTAAATTGACCGGAGCCTTGTCCGCCCAGAATATCCGTGTGGATGTACCGACCACGATCACGGTGGCGATCAGTACGGATCCTGAAGTTATGCAGAATGCCGCAGAACGTCTGCTGGGGCTTCAACCGGAAGATAAGCAGAACCTGATTACCGACGTCGTATATGGTCAGATGCGTCTGGTTATTGCAGATATGACTATTGAGGAATTGAATTCCGACCGCGATAAGTTCTTATCTAAGGTGCGCGATAATATCGATACGGAATTGCGTAAATTCGGTCTTTACCTGATGAATATCAATATCAGTGACATACGCGATGCGGCCAACTATATTGTCAATCTCGGTAAAGAAGCTGAAAGTAAGGCCTTGAATGAAGCACAGGCCAATATCGAAGAACAGGAAAAGCTCGGTGCTATCAAGATCGCCAACCAGATCCGCGAACGTGAAACGACCGTAGCGGAAACGCGTAAGGATCAGGATATCGCTATTGCTGAAACCAAGAAGCAGCAGGAAATATCCGTGGCCAATGCCGATAAGGAACGTATCGCCCAAGTAGCTGTTGCCAATGCTGAAAAGGAATCGCAGGTAGCTCGTGCGGAAGCCGATAAAAATATCAATATCGAAAAAGCTAATACAGATAAGGAAAGCCGTGTTGCCGAACTGAACTCCGACATGGAAATCAAGAAAGCCGATGCAGGGAAGAAAGCCGCTGTCGGACGAAACGAAGCAAACAAAGAGGTTGCCAAGTCTGATGCCGAGCTAGCCGTAACCCAGGCCGAAGCAAGCAAACAAGCCGGTGAAGCTGCTGCCCGTTCGGAAGCCTCTGTACAGGCAGCTCGCGAAATAGCCCAGCGTGAAGTGGAAGAAGCAAAGGCCAAAAAGGTAGAATCAGCTTTGAAAGCACAGAAGATCGTTCCGGCAGAGATCGCCCGCCAGGAAGCTATTCTACAGGCTGAAGCAGTGGCCGAAAAGATGATCCGTGAAGCCGAAGCGAAGGCAAAAGCTACCTTGGCCCAGGCTGAAGCTGAAGCCCGTGCCATCCAAATGAAACTGGAAGCCGAAGCCGAAGGTAAAAAGAAATCATTGCTGGCTGAAGCCGATGGTTTCAAGGCAATGGTTGAAGCTGCCGAATCGAATCCGGCTATCGCTATCCAGTACAAGATGGTGGATCAGTGGAAAGAAATTGCCGGCGAACAGGTGAAGGCATTTGAACACATACAGTTGGGTGATATTACCGTATTTGACGGTGGGCAGGGTACAACTGGTAACTTCTTGAACCAATTGGTTAAAACGGTTGCCCCAAGCCTTGGCGTTCTGGATAAGTTACCTATCGGAGAAACAGTAAAAGGAATTATCCATCCGGAAGATAAAGAAGATAAGAAAGATACAACGAAAAAGTAATATGAGAATTTACACAAGGGGAGGAGATAAAGGTCGTACCGGTATTCATGGCGGCGAACGGGTGGATAAAGACGATATCCGTATCGAAGCAAACGGCACACTGGATGAAGTGAATGCACAAATCGGTATCGTACGAGCTTTATTGCCTCCCGAACATGAATGGCAAGATGTGCTGGGTAAGATACAACGGGAGTTGATGGTGGTCATGTCGCATGTGGCGACTCCATCGGCTATCCGCGATAAGAATCCTAATGCCTTATCGGACGATCTGGTCGTTTTCTGTGAACAACAGATTGACACGCTGACGGCACAGATGGAGGATAACGGATTTTTTATCCTTCCGGGGGGAACATTGATTTCCGCCCACCTTCAATTGGCTCGTACGGTTGTACGTCGTGCTGAACGCCGTTTGTGGACATTGAACCGGCAAGATCCTGTTGAAGAGAATATCCTTCAATTCACGAACCGTTTATCTGATTTGCTTTTCACAATGGCTCGTTACGAAATGTTCCGTCAGGATCATACCGAGGAACGGTGGCAATCCTTCTTGTATAAGAGAAAAAAATAAAGCGACTTTAAGTCGCTTTATTTTTATATGGCAACGTCCTGCCAGTATCCTTTTATTAATTCGCGGGTTGTTCTGAAACCGATCTCTTTTAGTATTTCGAATGCTTCACTACGCCCGTCATTCACCAGATCAGGATAATGACAGTCGGAATTGACCATTACCGGGATATTCATATCCTTCAGTAAACCGAGATATTCCTTGCGCGGGAATATTTGTTGTTTTTTGATCAGGTTCTTCGTGTTTACTTCCACCATTAATCCTTTTTGAGCGATCAGGTCGAGTACCGCCTTAAATGGCTTCTGGTACCAGTCTGCATCAAAGGAAAAACCTTCGCATTTATGCCCGTTCATATAGATCTTGTCCATGTGTCCGACGATATCGATGCCACCGGCTTCGATCATTTTCAGTGTCGAATCGAAATAACGTGTCACCAGCTTGCTTATCTTTCCTTCAAAATAACGGTCTACCGAGTCTTTGTAGTCGGCAAAAGCCCCATCGATACAAACCATATTGTCTTCACTCAGATGTTCCGACAAGGGTAGGAAATGAATGGAGCCGATCCGGTAATCCAATGGCAGTTCCTGAAAATAAGCAATGGAAGGGTTATAAGTCTCGTCCAGATAATCAATTTCCAGGGAAGTGTATATTTCCAGTTGGCCGGCATATTTTTCTTTCAATCGGTTTATCTCCTCCAGATATTCGGGCATATCATCTTTCGACATATTCCAGAATGTTTCGAAAGGCAGGGGCGAGTGTGAAGAAAATCCGTACGCTCTGAATCCATGCGATATAGCGAACTTTACAAAATCTTCAGGCGTACTACGCCCATCACAGAATGTGCAATGACTGTGATAATTACTGAGTTGCATAAAATTATTGTATTGTCTATTATTTTCGGTAGGCAAAGATATGAAATCTTTCCGTCTTATTGAAGTGGCTTCACGGTAATAAATGAAGAAGTTGCAGAACGCTTAAGATATACGCTGTGCGGATTGTTTTTCGTGAACATATTGACAGGGATAGTTGTTTAATTATCGAGTGATTGTTAAACAAGTGATAAATAAAAATAGATATGAACAGGCGTGAAAGATTGGAACTGGAGATATCCAATATCCAGGCGAAGCTAGATAATCCACCGAAAGAAACACCGTCCCATATCCTGAAGTCATGGAGAAAGGACTTGGTAAGTCTGGAGTTTGAATTGAACAACCTCGTTGATGGCGAGGAAGATAATAATTATTAAAGGTTAATGGTTAGTTTTTCTAAGAAAAGAGCAGCGGAAACAAGAATGTACCGCTGCTCTTTCTATATAATAATGTAATCTACTTCTTATTTGATAACATTCAATTCTTTACCTACCTTGATAAATGCAGCAATCGCTTTATCCAGGTGTTCAGTTTCGTGTCCGGCAGATAACTGAACGCGGATACGAGCCTGATCTTTCGGTACTACCGGATAGTAGAAGCCTGTTACATAGATACCTTCTTCCTGCATACGGGCTGCGAAGTCCTGAGACAGTTTTGCATCGTACAACATAACTGCACAGATTGCAGACTGGGTCGGTTTGATATCGAAACCGGCAGCCAGCATCTTATCACGGAAATAAGATACATTGTTCATCAGTTTAGTATGCAATGCGTCGCTCTCTTTCAAAATCTTGAACATTTCCAGACTGGCTCCTACAATAGCGGGTGCTACCGAGTTAGAGAACAGGTAAGGACGTGAACGCTGACGAAGCATATCGATAATTTCTTTCTTACCGGTTGTGAAACCACCCATAGCACCACCGAATGCTTTGCCTAATGTACCTGTAAAGATATCAATTTTACCATATACATTATATTGCTCTGCCACACCATGACCTGTAGGTCCGGCTACACCGGCTGAGTGAGATTCGTCGACCATAACCAGTGCATCGTATTTTTCTGCCAGTTCGCAGATCTTATCCATCGGTGCTACATTTCCGTCCATAGAGAATACACCGTCTGTTGCAATGATGCGATGACGCTGTGCCTGGGCTTCCTGCAGACAACGTTCCAGGTCGGCCATATCAGCATTGGCATAACGATAACGTTTTGCTTTACACAAACGAACACCGTCAATAATTGAAGCGTGGTTCAATGCGTCGGAGATGATAGCATCTTCTTCAGAGAACAATGGTTCGAACAAACCGCCGTTTGCATCGAAACAAGCAGCATACAAAATAGTATCTTCTGTTTTGAAGTAGTCGGAGATAGCAGCTTCCAACTGTTTGTGCAGATCCTGAGTTCCACAGATGAAACGAACGGATGACATACCGTATCCGTGGGTATCCATAGCATCTTTTGCAGCTTTGATCAGACGCTGGTTGTCTGACAGACCAAGGTAATTGTTGGCACAGAAGTTTAAAACATTACTTCCGGCATTTACTTTAATGTCGGCTCTTTGAGGCGTAGTGATAATACGCTCGTTCTTGTACAATCCGGCAGCTTTAATATTTGCCAGTTCCTGTGTAAGGAAATCTTTTAATTTACCGTACATAACATTGTTTTTTGTTAGTATTTTTGAATCAAGTAGACGAAATTGTTTGTAGTTGAGGCTGACAAGTTACAGTTTGAAACTTTTCGTTTATGTAAGCTGCTAACTGTTAAAAGTCAACTGTCAACTGAACAAGCAAAGGTCATATTTTTTTTTGAATTTTGGTATTAAAAAACACAAGAAAATAATGCAGGAACAATTTAATTCTCTATACCTTTGCCGCGGAAAAAACTTAAAAAGACAATAAAACGCAATGAAGAATGTATTAATTATTGGTTCTACCGGTCAGATCGGCTCAGAGTTAACCATGGAGTTGAGAAAACGTTATGATGGCGACATCGTGGCAGGTTATATTTCCGGTGCAGAGCCTAAAGGTGAACTGTTGGAATCAGGCCCTTCTGCTATTGTTGATATAACAAACGAACAGCAGATTGCTGAAACAGTTTCTAAATACAAGATCGACACGATTTACAATCTGGCGGCTTTACTTTCGGCTGTGGCTGAAGCAAAACCTCAGTTGGCTTGGAAGATCGGTATGGGTGGTTTGTTTAATGTACTGGAGGTGGCACGTGAAATGCATTGCGCTGTATTTACTCCCAGTTCAATCGGTGTTTTCGGTAACAACACTCCGAAAGACAAAACTCCGCAGGATACGATTCGTAACCCACGCACAATGTATGGTGTAACAAAAGTTTCCGGTGAGTTGCTGAGCGATTATTATAATATCCGCTTCGGTGTGGATACCCGCTCGGTTCGTTTCCCCGGTTTGATCTCTTATGTAACTCCTCCGGGAGGTGGTACAACTGACTATGCTGTCGATATTTATTATTCAGCAGTAAAGGGAGAGAAGTTTGTATGTCCGATTGCAGCTGGAACATTTATGGATATGATGTATATGCCGGATGCTTTGCATGCTGCTATCCAGATCATGGAAGCTGATCCTACTCGTTTGCAACATCGCAACTCATTCAACATCGCTTCTATGAGTTTCGATCCGGAAATTATTGCAAGTAACATCCGTAAATATATTCCTGACTTCCAGATGGAATATAACGTGGATCCGTTGCGTCAAGCAATTGCTGAATCATGGCCTAACTCACTGGACGATACTTGTGCTCGTGCAGAATGGGATTGGAAGCCGACTTATGACCTGGATACAATGACCCGTGATATGATCACAAAATTGAAAGAGCGTTTTACTAAATAACAATTATAAGAGGTTTGGTGATGAGAGGGGATGTCCGGTTTCGGATATCCCCTTCTTTTTTGCTGTAAATAAGAAAGTTTCTAATAAAGAATAGTCGCTTTTATATGTTTTTGAGCATGTCTTGCATAAATAATGTTAACGGTATGCATTTTTCTTGCAAATGTTATGCTGTATAACATAAAAGCGCTATATTTGCACTGTGTTTTTCATGGTATTAGATTTAAGGTTAACAATGAAGATTGGCTGTCCGTGATGGATAGCCTTTTTTTGTCCAATAGTTTCGTCTTCTCCGTTTTATTTATGAATCTCTACCAGATAACTTGCATTGAATGTTTCCCCCGGTTGAAGATACTGCATCCAGTCTCTATCTTTATATTCGCCGGAGTAATTTACCCGGTCGCAACGGCCATACCACGGCTCTATACATACGAAAGGTGCGTTTTTAGCGGGTGGCGACCAAAGGCCGACAACGGGGGCGGTGAAATAAACGGTGAGATAGGAGCTGCCGTCCGGATTGAGTAAGTCTACACGTCTTACTTGGCTGTCTTCGATCACTAAAGCATCTTTATCGAAGGTATGTGTATCCAGTGGCAACAATCCTTCTTCGTCGAGAGGGAGAGGATATTCCGTATCGCCTATACAACCTTTTTCCTGGATGAGTTTATATGTCAGTCCTGCTGTGCGGTCGAAAGCAAAGAAACCTCGTTTTTGACTGTTTTCATCATAATCAGGATAATAGAAGGCCGGGTGTGCGCCGATTTGGAAATGCAATTCCTCGTTACCCGTATTTTTTACTACCCATATGATTTCTATCTGATTGCCGGCCAGGCGGTAACCGATTTCGAGATAGAACGGGAAAGGGTATAATTTCAACGTATCTTCACTTTCTTGTAGTTTGAAACGCAGTTCTGTGTCGGTTTCCTTTATCAGTTCAAACTCTTTATCGCGTGCAAAACCGTGTTGTGAGAGGTGATAAGTGATACCGTTGTGGCGGTATTCGTTGTTCCATAAACTGCCGACAATGGGGAATAGAACAGGAGAATGGCGTTTCCAGAAGGCCGGATCGGCTTGCCAAAGATATTCTTTTTGAGTAGCGTTGGCAACGATGCTGCTTAGTTCGGCACCTTGCGGGGAGACCTGAATCGTCAGCGAGTCATTTGATAATGTTTTCATATTCGGATTATTTAATGTCGTTTCTTAGTATAAGCAAAGTTAGTAAACTTCTTTTTTGATTTCCCGGCTGTTTTATAATAAAACAAAACAGAAAGCGTTAAAAGATCATTGAATAGTTGAAAAATATGATACTACACAAAAGAAGATTGTCAGCGAAAAGCTGTTTCGTATTTCTGTTTTGTTTTTGCCTGTCGCTCTCGTTAGGGGCTCAGGAGAGGTATGCTAAAAACTCCGTACTAAGTAACGGTCATTGGGTGAAAATAGCGATCGAAAAGAATGGAATCTACAAACTAACAAATTTCGAATTGAAGAAGATGGGGTTTGATGATCCTTCAAAAGTGGCTGTGTATGGCTATGGTGGCTGGCCGCTCGAAGAAGATTTCTCGAAGCCTTATGTGGATGACCTGCCTGCGGTTCCGGTGTTGAGGAAAGACGATTACCTGCTTTTTTATGGGCGGGGGACTACGAAGTGGGAGTATAAAACGATGAGATATTCCGATGGACGTGAAAGACAAACTTTTGTCCATACAAATAATCCTTATTCTGACTTGGGGTATTATTTCCTAACCTCTTCTCAGAATGTGAAAGAAATGGAGACTGTAAAATCAGAGCCGAAAGATGGAGTGATAGAGTTGAATACTTTTGATGATTATCTTTTGCATGAAAAAGATTTGGTATCTCTTAATAAATCAGGCCGTGAACTTTTTGGAGAGTCGCTTATGTCGACGATATCTGTTCCTTTTGATAATATTGAAGGTATAGTGCAGGAAGATGCTGTGGTGGAATGTCGGTTGATTGCTAAGACGAATATATCTAAAGATTTTGTACTCTCGATAAATGGCGAAGATGTTGTGAAGGGTCGTGTATCCGGCGTATCAACAGGTGCTAATTATTATGAATACATAAAAGCGAGGTCTGCTGAGGCTTTTGGTTATTGGAAAGGAGAGAAAGGTAAGTCTTTCAATATTAAGGTAGACTATTTTGAAAAAAATAATACAACTGCTTATTTAGATTACATTCGTGTGCATTTGAAGAGAACACTTCAAACGTACAATGAGCCAACCTTTTTTCGCAATGTGTCGTCGATCAATCATAAGTCTTGCTTTATAATAAAGAATGCGACTTCAAATACAATTGTTTTGGACGTTACTGATGCACAGAGTCCGAAAGTTGTAGAAGCTGTGTTGAGTGGAACAGAACTCTCGTTTGTAACTCCACAATCTTATCAATTGAGAGAGTTTGCCGTAGTTCAGTTAGACAAGTCTGTTCCGTCTATTGCTGCAAAAGACGCACAGCAGGTTGGTAACCAGAATTTACATAGTACTAAACAGGTTGATATGGTTATAATTTCTCCTTCTGCATTTAAAAGCGAAGCAGAGCGTTTGAAGAAAGCCCATGAGGAGAAGGATGATCTAGTTACTGAGGTGTTTACTCCGGAAGAGATTTATAATGAGTTTTCAAGTGGAACGCCGGATGCTACAGCTTACCGACGATTGATGAAAATGTTTTATGATAGAGGGAAAGAGGATGCTAAAGCTCCTAAATATCTTCTGCTTTTTGGAGACGGTGCATTTGATAACCGGTTTGTAACAAACGATTGGAAAAAAGTAGGAGATAATGAAAAGAACAATATGCTGTTAACTTATCAGACTACTGAATCATTAGATATGTATTCCTATACGGTAGATGATTATTTTGGTTTTCTGAAAGATTCTGGAAAGGATATATCAATGGCTACGTTGGATATTGCCGTTGGACGTTTTCCTGTCCGTACTCGGAAGCAGGCAACGGAGGTTGTTGATAAGGTAATCTCTTATATGAATAACTCGGATTTAGGTATTTGGAAGAATAATCTGTGCTTTATTGCTGATGATGGCAACAATGCGGATAGTTTTAAGGTGGAGCACCAGATAGATGCTGAAAATTTAGCACTTACGAGGGAGATTGAGTCTCCTGAATATATCGCTAATAAAATCTATTTTGATGCTTTCAAAAAGGACTTAGGCGGCGCCGGTAAATATCCGGAAGTGGAGGAGAGAATTGTAGAGAAATTGAAAAACGGTATGTTCCTTCTAAATTATGTAGGACATGGAAACACAGAGAATTTGAGTGATGAGCAGGTGATAAAACACAATGATATTTTGAAATATACTTACAAACACTTACCCTTGTGGATAACTGCAACTTGCGATTTTTGCCGCTTTGATGCTGTTGCTACATCAGCTGGTGAGGATGTGTTTTTAAGGGATAAAAGTGGGGGGATAGCATTGTTTACGACTTCCCGTGTGGCTTTTGTGGATATTAATGAGCGGATGAACCGCCAGTTTATGAATCTATTATTCAAAAAGGAAAATGATTTGTATCTTACATTAGGTGAAGTTATGAAGCAAACTAAATTAGGTGAAAAAACAGATAAACGTAAACTAGGCTTCTGTCTGATCGGTGACCCTGCATTACGATTGTCCTATCCGAAACACCGCGTTCAGGTTACAACTATTAACGGTTCACCGGTAGGAAAAGATACGGTTGTTTTTAATGCAAACGCTTGGATAACGGTGGAAGGAGATATCCTGGATACAAAAGGAAGCCTTGTCTCTGACTTTAATGGAGAATTGCGTACTAAGATATTGGATGGTTACCGAAGAGATTCCACATTGGGTAATAATCCCTATAAAAATAAGATCTATTATCATGATTACTTCAATACCGTTTTTGAAGGCGGTGGTTCTGTGAAAGACGGTAAGTTTAAGTTTACCTTTAAAGTACCGAAGGATATTTCCTATTCTGATAGTACTTGTGGTAAAATGAGCTTGTATGCTTTTGATAAAACAGCAGGCGAGGACGCGCAAGGATATTTCAATAAGTTTTTAGCAAACGGGACAAAGGATGATCCGGATAACGATTCGGAAGGCCCGGAAATACGGTCGTTATTCCTGAATGATTCTACTTTTGTGAGTGGAGATAAAGTGAACAATACGCCTTATTTCTATGCCAGACTTTGGGATAAAAGCGGAATCAATGTGACAGGCAGCAGTATCGGACATGACATCACGTTGAATATCGATAACAATCCGGTAACGAACTATACATTAAATTCTTATTACGAATTTATTCCCGACTCGGAAGGCGAAGGCATTGTGAAGTTCGCTATCCCGGCACTGGAACCGGGTTTGCACGATGCCGAGTTCAAAGTCTGGGATATCATGAATAATCCTACGACCTGCACCTTCCAATTTGAAGTCGTCGAAGGCCTCAAACCCTTCATCTCCCGTCTTATTGCTACGCCGACTCCGGCTAAAGGTAACGTGAAGTTCCGTCTCTGGCATAATCGTCCGGAGACCCAGATGAAAGTCGGTATCCTGGTCTACGACATTACGGGGCGTCTGCATTGGAAGCATGAGGAAACAGGATCGTCCGAACTGTTCAAAGACTATGTGATCGACTGGGACTTGCGGAATAACGCAGGCTCACATGTGCGCCCCGGTGTTTATCTCTACCGTGCCGCTATCAGTACCAATAATTCGAAAGAGGCAACTGAGACGCAGAAAATGATTATTTTATGGTGATTTTATCTACATTTGCAAGAAATACAATAAATCATGGAAAGTATATACAAGGCAAATGAAGAGAGATACGCCAGCATGATGTATCGTCGTTGCGGCCGAAGCGGGATACTGCTGCCGGCTGTTTCGCTGGGGTTATGGCATAATTTCGGAAGTGTGGATGTGTTCAGCAACTTCAGTAAGATTGCTTATACCGCATTCGATAACGGGATCACCCATTTCGATCTCGCCAACAATTATGGCCCGGTCTACGGATCGGCGGAAGAGAACTTCGGAAGGATATTGAAGAAAGGTCTCGGCGTGTATCGCGACGAGCTGCTTATCTCCACCAAGGCCGGTTACGACATGTGGCCCGGCCCTTATGGAAACTGGGGAAGCCGCAAATACCTGATGGCAAGTCTCGACCAGAGCCTGAAACGTATGGGACTCGACTATGTGGATATTTTCTATTCGCACCGTCCCGACCCCGAAACTCCCATAGAAGAAACGATGGGTGCACTGGCTGATATTGTCCGTCAGGGAAAAGCCCTGTATGTCGGCATTTCAAACTATAACGCGGAGCAGACAGCGAAAGCGCTGGCCGTACTGAAAGAGCACCGCGTACCTTGTCTGATCCACCAGGCACGCTATTCCATGTTCGACCGTTGGACGGAACCCGACCTGCTTCCCTTGTTGAAAGAAGAAGGTATCGGAATGATCGCTTTCTCTCCTCTGGCACAGGGAATGCTCACCAATAAATATCTGCACGGTATACCTGAAAATTCAAGAGCCGCCCGGTCGACTGGCCATCTGCAACGGGAACAGGTGACGGAAGATAAGATAAACAAGATCCGTCTGTTGAATGAATTGGCCGCCCAGCGCAACCAGACCCTTGCAGAAATGGCATTGGCCTGGCTATTGAAAGACGACCGCGTAACCAGCGTGTTGATTGGTGCCAGCTCGGTTGAGCAACTGCTTGACAATCTGAAAGCGTTGCGCAATACAAATTTCACGGCAGACGAGCAGGAGAGGATCGAGAGGATATTAAAAATGTGATTACGAATTATCTTAGTTTCTTCCGGACGAAACTAAAGTTTCTCCCTGATGAAACAAAAGTTTCCTAGGCAGGAAACTAAATGGGGTTGCCGACTCCGTTTCACCGTTCCCTGCATCCTCTAATAATAAATCAATAACAGAAACAAAGCAATGAAACCATTCTTATATCAGATAGCCTCTATATTCTATCAGCAATACGGCGCGGAAGTCAGCAAGCTGGCTTTTGTGTTCCCCAACCGTCGAACAGGTCTTTTCTTTCAGAAGTATCTTTCGGAGGTAGCCGAGAAGCCGCTTTTCTCGCCAACTATCCTGACCATCAACGACCTGTTCGTGCAGTTGAGTGGCAAGCAGACGGCCGACCGTATCAACATGCTGTTCACGCTATACGATATATACGTGCAGCACAGCGGATCGACGGAGACATTCGACGAGTTCCTGTACTGGGGCGAAATGCTCCTCAACGATTTCGACGACGTAGATAAGTATATGGCCGATGCCCGCATGCTCTTTACGAATGTGACCGATCTGCGGGAGATAGAGAATGATTTCAGCTTCCTGGATGAAGATCAGATTGCCGCCATCCGCACGTTCTGGTCTTCCTTCTATCCTAAAGGGGATACGCCCAACCAGGAAGAGTTTCTTGCCGTATGGAAAATCCTGTACAACTTGTATAACGACCTGAAAAGTGCACTCGCCGCCGAAGGTAAAGGCTATGAAGGCATGATCTTCCGCGAAGTGGTCGAACGGATGGAACATAACGACTGTTGCGACCTGCCTTATACACAGGTGGTCTTTGTCGGACTGAACGCCCTTTCCGTTGCGGAAGAACGTTTCCTGCTGCAACTGCAAAAGCGTGAGATCGCCGACTTCTACTGGGATTATGCATCCGCGAAGGTGACCGATCCCAATAACAAAGCCTCTTATTTCGTAGAGCGCAACCTGAAGAACTTCCCTTCGAAATACCTGCTTCCCAAAGAAGAGGAGGTGAATACGAATATCGAAGTGATCGGCATCCCTTCCGGCATCGGACAGGCCAAACAAGTCTATACCTTATTAAACGAACTCTGCAAGGAAGATGAAATGAGCCCGGAAGAGGCCTTGCGCACGGCGGTGATCCTGCCCGATGAACATCTGCTTATCCCTGTGCTCAACGCTATTCCCGAACAGATCCGCCGTATCAATGTGACGATGGGTTATCCGCTGGCCGGTACGCCTGTGGCTTCCCTGATGGAATATATTCTGGCGCTGCAAAAGAACGTACGTTATGTAGACCGCCAACCGGTATTCTATTTCCGTGATGTGTTGCCTATACTTAATCACCGGTATATCAGCACGACCAATCCGGAGATCGTTACTTCCCTTATAAGGGATATTGCCGAAAATAACAAGATATATATCACTACCGCCGATCTGGGAAAGACACCGCTTCTGTCCGTCCTCTTTACCCCGGTGACGGATGTGGATACTTTCTCCGATTACCTGATTAACGTATTGCAGGAACTCAACAAGGTCATGTATTCTTTATCCTCGGAAGAGGAAGAAGACGCCACCCAGCGCACCAACGATCTCGAACAGGAATTCATCTTCCATTATTTCACCACCGTAAACCGTATGAAAGAGATCATGCAGGACAGCGGGATTGACATGAAGATCGATACTTATTTCCGCCTGCTGAAGCGTGTGACGGATACCATCACGATCCCTTTCCGTGGAGAGCCTCTTTCCGGCCTGCAGATCATGGGAGTATTGGAAACCCGTGCGCTCGACTTCGACCGCCTGATCATTCTTTCCATGAATGAAGGAATCTTCCCATTGCGGAAAGCGGCTAATTCCTTTATCCCTTATAATCTGCGCCGTGGTTTCGGGTTGCCCACTTACGAGCATCAGGATAGCGTATGGGCTTACCACTTCTACCGCCTGGTCTACCGGGCAAGCCATGTGAGCCTGCTGTATGATACCCGTAGCAACGGATTGCAGACAGGCGAAGTAAGCCGTTTCGTCCATCAGCTGCATTATCATTATGAACAGCCGATGCATAACAAACTGGTCGTTTACAACGTATCGTCCGCTAAGACTCCCGCCTTGCAGGTTCAGAAAACAGATGAGGTGATGGAACGTCTGGCGGCTTTCCGGAAAGGCGGTGTGCGAGCTATCTCGGCCAGTGCCGTTAATACGTATCTGGACTGTCCGCTTAAATTCTACTTCTCGGTAGTGGAAGGCATCCGCGAAGAAGAGGAGGTAAGCGAAACGATCGAGAGCAACGTTTTCGGTAGCATCCTTCACAAAGTAATGGAGGAACTCTACAAGCCTCTTTGCGGAAAAATGGTGACAGCCGATTTACTGAAAGCGATCAAAAAAGATACTCCGGTGCTGACCGGTGCCATTGCACGTGCCTTTGCCGAAGTCTTTTTCAAGACAGACGTGGTACGTCCGCTGACCGGACAGAACTTCCTGATCGGCGAGATGATCCGTAAATACGTAGAAAAGATACTGGAGCGCGACAGCAAGCTGACCCCGTTCAAATATATCGAGTCAGAGAGAAAGATAAACCGTCTCTTTACGTTGACCGACCGGTCGGAGATCCAGCTGAAAGGTTTTATCGACCGGATCGATGAAGTGCGTGATACCATTCGCATCATCGACTATAAGAGCGGTAGTGGAACGTCCACCTTTACAACTGTGGAAAGCCTGTTCGATATGGAGGAAAAAGACCGTGCCAAAGCCGTGATGCAGGTATTTATGTATTCATGGATGGTCGGTGAAGTGCCGGCAGGCAAGGTGCTCCAACCGGGTATTTATTATATGCGTACGCTTTTCTCCGACTCGTTCGAAGCCGCCGTAAGTCGTCGCATAGAAAGGAATCGGTCGGAACGGGTGACAGACTTTGCCGAATATTCGGCCGCCTTTGAAGAAGGGTTGCGGGGTTGCCTGGATGAAATATTCGGACGTGAAAAGCCGTTTATCCAGACTCCGACGGAAAAGGCCTGTGCCTGGTGTCCTTTTAAGGATATATGCGGGAAATAAAAGATCAGAAGAGAAATCCCAGCGAGAAACTCATCATATTGGTACGCTTGTCGAGCGAAATATTTCGTTCGACAGGCAACTGTGATGATTTGTCTTTGAAGTCAGACTCGATCTGGTTGAGCCCGAACTCGTAAGTAAACTCAAAGAACAGACGCCAGATGCTAACGCCCAGCCCGGTTGCAATCCCTATCCCGAACGGGGTATTATCGTTAATATATTCGTTGGTGACTTCCGAGAAATGAGTGGTATAACGCAGCTTGTAATTATACCTGAACTTAGGCCCCACCATCATGCTGAGGGCGTACGGCCCTTCCTTCACCAGATAATAACCGATCATAACAGGAAGTTCCAGGGAAGAAGACCTGAGCTTGAGTTGGTCTCTCGCTGAACTTTGGCTTGTCAAGGCACCTGCATTTTCTGTCTCCGGTAATGAGAAAAGGATATCGCCTTCAGTGCGATACCAGGACAGGTCGGGTTGAATAAAGAAACGGTCGATATTGATCCGGCAGAACACGGAAGCCTGATAACCTACCTTATATTGCAGACGGATGTTTTCAGCTTCAACATCATCGATCCGAAGTGAGTTCACGATCGGGAATGTGGAGTTGAAGCCGACTTTGGCTCCGAAATTAAATGCCTTATCCTCGATAGATATGAATTTCTGTGCCTGGACAGAGATTCCGAGGGAAAACATAAACAATAGAAGGAGGCTCTTTTTCATACTCTTTATTTTTTCTTTTTTACCGACCAGCCGAACTTGCCGACGAAGTCTCCCAGTCCGTAATATTTCCCATGCGAATAAGCCAGCAGATCCGCACGTTGCATATCGAAAGCACCTGTATCCGGATCCAGATATTTGTCGTCGGCCTGCACATTCAGTACGTCGGCGATAAACATATCGTGACTGCCCAGTGCAACCACTTCCTTCACCCGGCATTCGATACAAAGAGGAGCTTCCTCTATCGTGGGGCAATTGACCAAGGTCGCTTTGCCCGGAGTCAATCCCATTTCTTCAAATTTGTGATGATCTTTTCCCGAATTCACACCACACCAGTCGGTGGCATAAGCCAGTTCGCGTGTAGTCAGGTTAATGACGAACTCCATGTTCTTTTTCAGAACAGGATACGAATGGCGTTCGGGACGTACGGATATATAACACATGGGTGGATTGGTACAAATCGTACCGACCCACGCCACTGTTATAATATTATATTCTGAAGGTTCGCTGCCACAACTAACCATTACAGCCGGTAATGGATAGATCATGGTACCGGGCTTCCAGTCATGCTTCATATAATTTATTTAATGATAATGTCTTCCTTGTTGATCTTACGTTCGCAATAACGGCACCGGATCGTTCCCTTTTCCTTGTCGATCACTTCAAAACGTGTCGGCATCGGCTCGTTGTTGGTGATACATTTCGGATTATTGCATTTTACCAGGGCAACGAGTTCATCTGGCAAAGTAACCGTTTTTTTCTCTACAACCTCGTAATCGCGGATAATGTTCAGGATCACTTTGGGCGCGATCAGGGCTATACGGTTGATCTCGTCTTCCTCGAAGAATTTGTTGGAGATCTTGATAACACCCTTGCAACCCATCTTGTTGCTGTGGAAATTATTTCCGATGGTAATTGTATTATCCATGTGTTCCAGTCCCAACAACTTGGCTACTTTAAACAATTGGCTGGGGGGGATATGGTCGATAGCAGTTCCGTTCTCTAAAGCGGCTACCTGCAATTCTCTTTTCTTTTCTGCTGACATAACGATTATCAGAATTAAATATTGATACCTAAAACTTCACAAATAATAGCCTGGCGGGCAAACAGTCCGTTGCGTGCCTGCTGGATATAGTAGGCCTTCGGATTATCGTCTACATCATAAGCGATCTCGTTTACGCGGGGCAGGGGATGAAGTATGCGAAGGTTCTCACGACTGTTTTCCAGCATCTTGTTGCGCAGGATATACACGTTCTTAACCCGTTCGTATTCTTCCAGGTCGGTAAAGCGTTCGCGCTGTACGCGTGTCATGTAAAGGATATCGGACTGGTTGATCACGTCTTCATCGAAAGTCGTGTGCTCGTAGTATTTGATGCCGTGCTCGTCGCAGAAGTTTTTATATTCGTCCGGCATGCGAAGTTCGTCCGGAGCTACGAAATGAAAAGTAGGGTTGAAGTGCGACATGCCGACGATCAGCGAGTGTACGGTGCGGCCGTATTTAAGGTCACCGACCATTGTGATGTTGAGGTCGGTCAGCTTTCCCTGTGTCTTTTGGATCGAATAAAGATCCAGCATAGTCTGCGAGGGATGCTGGTTTGCCCCGTCACCTGCATTGATGATAGGCACATCCGTTACTTCCGAAGCATAACGGGCGGCTCCTTCCAGGTGATGTCTCATGATGATAAGATCCACATAGTTGCTTACCATCAGGATCGTATCTTTCAGCGTTTCCCCTTTGGAAGAGCTGGTTGTCGAAGCATCCTGAAATCCGACAACTCGTCCGCCCAGTCGGTTAACAGCCGTTTCAAAGCTTAATCGCGTGCGGGTAGAAGGTTCAAAAAACAAGGTGGCGGCCACTTTGCCTTCCAGCAGCTTTCGGTTCGGATTCTCCTCAAACTTCCTGGCGTTATCCAGAATACGAAGAATGTCCTCTTTGGAACATTGATCGATAGAAACTAAACTTTTACTTTTCATTTTTTGTATAATCTGTCTTTTATGCAAAAGTATAAAAAAAGCGGAGACTGAATGGTCTCCGCTTCGTTTTTATTTAAGATATTCTGCCAGCTTTTCCGGGAGGTAGAATGTATTGTTCTTATCTACGTAAACAACGACTGAATTCAGCCGGATTTCTTCCTGGCCTTTCTTGCCGATTGTTACGATATTACTGAACGGTGTAATGTTGATTTGTTTCTTTTTATTCTTCACCACCAGCGAGGGAGAACCTTTTTCGTCTTTGGCCGGAATGATTTCACATTTGTAGTCTTCGAATACTTCTGTGTGGGGAGCGAAGTTTTCAGCTGTCAGTTCGTCCAGCTTGTCGCGATCCATGCCGAACAGGGCGCATAGATAAGCATTCAGTTCGATGTTGGTATGCATACCGATCGGCAGGCTTGCCTTATCCGGATGGTAAGCGGCCAGGAATACATCTTCGCCGGTATGTCCGCCTGTTGTAAAGCCGAAGCAGGTTTTAGAAGTCAGCAGTTTTGACATGAAAGAAGTCAGTGAGCCGCTGTACAATGAGTCTTTACCTTCAGTTGTACGTTCGCTTT
This sequence comes from Parabacteroides sp. HGS0025, assembly GCF_000969845.1. Classification (NCBI taxonomy): domain Bacteria; kingdom Pseudomonadati; phylum Bacteroidota; class Bacteroidia; order Bacteroidales; family Tannerellaceae; genus Parabacteroides; species Parabacteroides sp. HGS0025. The sequence goes on along the minus strand of NZ_KQ033902.1, from coordinate 3,249,665 downwards.
CCGGGATCGGGCTGTTCTTATAGTCTTTACAATGGTTCAGTGCATCCAGTTCTTCCGGGCTCAGTTCAAAACCGGCATATTCACGGAAGATATTCTGTACCTCTGAATTAGGTTCGCTGTTCACTTTTTTAGCGAAACCTTCTGCTGTCAGTTTGTACTGGGAGAACTGGTGGAATAACTGGTCTTTTGTCAACTTATCATAACCTTTGCAGTCTGCGCGACCGATGCTGATACCACTGTTTCCGTGGTCGGGAACCATGATAACGGCTGTCTCACCGTTCTGGCGTGCAAATTTCAATGCGGCACCACAGGCACGGTCGTAAGCCAGCATATCCGTAGCCATACCGACAGGGTCGTTTGCATGTGCAGCCCAGTCTACTTTGCTACCTTCTACCATCAGGAAGAAACCTTCGGGATTCTTTGACAGTTTCTCAATTGCGATGCGTGTCATTTCTTCGAGCGACGGCTGTTCTGCCGGGTCGCGGTCGATGTCGTAAGCCATTTCACGATCAGCGAACAAGGCCCACATATTGTTGCCGCTGTAATTGCGCATACCGTTGATATCGTTTTTGAAGACACCGTAGCCGTTTCCTTTCAGATAGGCTTCGCTTTCTTCCGGAAGCAGAGAGACGCCACCACCGATCACTACGTTCAGGTCGTTGTGAGCCATCTGGGGAGCGATCCATTCATATTTACCACGGTTGTAGCTGTGAGCCGAGCAGTCTGCCGGTGTCGCATGCGGAAATTCGCAGGTGAAGACAAGTCCGGTCGATTTGCCCTGTGTCATTTTGGCCGCTTCCAGAACAGTTGTCAACGGTTGGAAGGCACGTGCCGGATCAGTCGGGTAAATATCGTTGTCACCGTCGTTTTCAGGATAAGTGGAAACATAACCTGTACGGCTCGGATAACCTGTCATATAGCAGGAAGTGGTCGGGGCAGAGTCGCCGATCGGGGCATTGGACGAGTGCGTGCGGACAGTTCCACACAGATACGGATCCAGATTCAGGTTCGGTTTGTCGGGGTTTGTGTACCATTGCAACCAGCGTGCCATAGAAACGGTAGCCAGTGAAGTTCCGTCCGGTATCAGAAGAATAACATTCTTGACCGGTTTTACATTTTCTACATCCGCAGCTTTTGCCGGCACAAAGAGAATGGCCAGTAGAAGCAGAAAAGTAATCGTCTTTTTCATGTGCTTTTATTGTTTATTTATTAATGTAATTGAATGATTTCTTCTTTACAAAGCGTCAGCTTTTCCAGTCCTGTTTCCGTCACCAGGAAACTGTTTTCAATACCGACGGCTCCCACACCCGGAATGACGAACTTAGGTTCGAGGGCAAATACCATATTCGGTTGCAACTCCTCTTTCGAGTGCGGGGTCAGGACGGGCAGTTCGTTGATCTGAATGCCGATACCGTGTCCTACGAATTTGGCTTGCTGCTTGGTTCCCATAAAGTTGGCTGCCAGACCTTCTTTTTCGGCAATGCCGGCAGCGATAGTATATAGTTCCGAACAAACGACACCCGGACGGGCTGCGTTCTCGACCTCGTTCTGTATTGTCAGGGCGACCTGATGGGCGCGGTAGGCTTCTTCGGTCAGTTTACCGACGGAGAATACGCGGGTCATATCCGTCATATAAGAGGTATAGTTCCCCGCCATGTCGACCATGATAGCCGTACCTTCTTTCAATACAGTACCGTTGGCTCCGAGCGGGCAGGAGGCATCCATGCCACCGCCACCCAGGGCGAAGTCGAAAGGAGAGGGAGCTTCGGCGTTTTCACCGGCCAGGATACTTCCCATAAAGATATCCATATTAGCACCGAACGCACGGAACAATCCGATGGAACCATTCTGGCGCATACGCTTTTCTATTTCGTACTGAAATTCGAGGTCGGTCATTCCCGGACGGAAACATTCCGGAACCTCAGAATATGTCTTGGCATGTTTTTCAGCCGAGATACGGAACTGTGCAATTTCCCAGGGTGTCTTGATCTCTCGCAAAGTCCGCATCAATGTAGTTGCATTGCCGGTTTCTTTGGGATTGAAGATCGATTGCAGGCGGATATAATCGTTGTAAGTCAGTTCGTCGGCTTCCAGAAGCAGCTTTTCCGGCATCTTTATTCCGCGGGCAGCGAATATTTCAGCTATTTGTTCCGGTTTGCGTATATATTCGATCTGGTCGTTACTTAATCCGTTGGGACGTTTTACGAAGAACCAGGGCGTGCCTTCTGCGGGCAGATAAAAATATCCGCTATACACACGTCCGGTTGTATAATACAGGTTTACATCTACACTTAGCAGGCATGCATCCGCATTTATCTTTTGCATTGCCTGTTGCATACGACCCCATTTCAATTGCAGATCGCCGGTCAATTCTTTTTGTATCATCTCCAACTTTTATTTTTATGTGGCATCAAAGATATTAAATTATTGCCGGGAAAAAGCAGGATTCCGGATTAAATCTTGATTAAGATTTACTACTTATCCGGCAATTCCGCCTTCAGATAGTTGGCTGTGACGGATGTCGGATGGGTGAGCATCTTTCGGGGCGTGCCGCTGAAAATCAGTTTACCTCCCATTTGTCCGCCTCCGGGGCCGAGCTCGATCACGTAATCGGCAGCCTTCAGTACATCCAGGTTGTGCTCTACCAGGAAGACTGTGTTGCCTTGATCTACCATCGAGTCGAACAGTTCGATGATATGGCGGATGTCTTTTACGTGCAGGCCGTCTGTCGGTTCGTCCAGTATGTATATTTTACCCCGGTCGTCGAGGTGGGAAGCCAGCTTTACCCGTTGTAGTTCGCCGCCCGATAAAGTAGAAAGCGACTGGTTGAGGTGGAGGTAACCTAATCCCACCTGCATGAGCGGCAACAGTTTCTGTTCGATGATTGTCCCGGCAAAGCGGAGGGAAGCCTTGCGTACCGTCAGATCCATTGCTTCGGCAATATTGATGCCGTCTACCTCATATTGCAGCGCTTCTGGCGAGTAGCGTAATCCGCCGCACGCTTCGCAAACCGTTTCTATGGCATCCATAAAAGCCATATCCGATACGATCACCCCTTTGCCGCCACAGACAGGGCAGCCGCCTTTTCCATTGAATGAGAACATGCCCGATCCGGCACCGCTCTTTTGTGCAAACACCTTCCGGATATCGTCTGCCACACCCAGATAAGTGGCCGGGGTAGATCGCAGGCTGATACCGATATTCTTCTGGCTGATATAGATCACTTCTTCCGGACAGGCTTTGCGAAAACATTCCATCAGGGAGCTTTTACCTGATCCGGCAACTCCGGCAATAACGGTAAGCACCCCCATCGGCAGTTCGACGGTCAAGTCTTGCAGGTTATGTTCGGAAGCATGTTCGAGCGTGAACCAGCCGGATGGCGTACGGAGATGTTGTTTTAACGGTACTTTTTCCGCAATCATCTTTCCGGTCTGTGTGCCGCTTTTCAGCAAGCCCTCATAACTGCCTTCGTACAATATATTGCCACCGTCCATTCCGGAACCCGGGCCCATATCGACGATATGGTCGGCAATCTGTATCATTTCTTTATGGTGTTCGACCAGCAGGACGGTATTGCCGTGGTCGCGCAACTTGCGGACAGAAGCTTTCAGCAGGTGAATATCGTGGCTATGCAGTCCGACGCTGGGCTCGTCGAGGATATAAAGCATGTCACAGAGCGACGAGTTGATGTATTTGGCGATCTTGCATCGTTGTGCTTCGCCGCCCGAAAGCGTACCCATACTGCGGTCGAGTGTCAAGTAACCCAGTCCGATTTCCAGTAGTGCCGACAGCCGTCCGCCGATAGACTGCTTAATGTCATAGGCAATAGGCTCCCTTATGCTGTTCAGCCAGCTGATGATATCAGGAATGGCCAGCCCGGTAACTTCCGCAATATTCTTTCCGTTGATACGGCAGGACAGTACGGTCTGGTTGAGACGCGTGCCACCGCAATCCGGGCATACGCCTGTTGTCAGCATCGGCTCCAGCAGTTTCTGATGAACTTTCCCTTCTTCCGAATTGATGATACTCCGGTACATGCGGACAACGAGCCCTTCATACTTTGCCGTCTTGGGCCAGTTTGCCGGCGGGTTCTTTAGTTTGATGCTCGGGGAATAGAGGAACAGCTCCAGCTCTTCCGGCGAATAATCCTTTATTTTCTTATCGAGATCGAACAGTCCCGTGTTGGCATAGCGTATCCAACGCCACTCACCGGGTTTGAATGCCACGTAATTGATCACTCCGTCTTCGTTCAGCGATTTATTGAAATCGACAAGCTTATGTATATCCAGTTCCCTGATTTCGCCCAGCCCGTCACACCGGGTACATCTTCCCTGCGGATGATTGAAGGAGAAAGTATCCGAATACCCGATAAAAGGTTTTCCGACACGTGAGAACAACAATCTTAATAAAGAATAGATATCCGTATAAGTTCCGACGGTGGAGCGTGCGTTCGGTGCCGGTTTCCGTTGGTCGATCACGATAGCGACCGGTAGGTTTTCTATCCTGTCTACATGCGGACGCCCGTATTTGGGCAGATATTGCTGGACGAAACTCGGGAAAGTCTCATTCAGTTCCCGCCGTGATTTCGCAGCAATCGTGTCGAGTACAAGCGACGATTTACCGGAGCCGGAGACACCGGTGAAAATACTGATCTGTTTCTTGGGGATATTCAGTGAAACAAATTTCAGGTTATTCTCATGGGCACCTTCTATATTAATGTATTCCTGTCCGGGATTGTCTATATCATTTGTCATCATCTGTATTCATTATGTATCGGGCTACAAATATCGTGCGAATAATCCTCACAACAAAATACTTTTCATATCTTTGACCGGATTCTAACGATATAAATTTAAGTGAATGGATATCTTCCTGATCATTGTCGGGGCTATTTGCCTGTTGGTTGGTTTTGCCGGATGTTTCCTGCCGGTTTTACCGGGGCCTCCTTTATCTTATCTGGGGCTTCTTTTGCTTCATTTTACCGATAAGGTACAGTTTTCGGCTACACAACTGGTTGTGTGGGGGCTTTTGGTTGTCGTCGTGCAGATATTGGATTATGTTACTCCGGTATTAGGCACTAAATACGGTGGCGGTAGTAAATGGGGTAACTGGGGATGCGTGCTCGGTACGGTTGTCGGGATCTTTCTCTTTCCGCCCTGGGGAATCCTGTTCGGCCCGTTTGCCGGAGCGGTGATCGGCGAACTGCTGGGAGGAAAAAAGTCATTCGATGCTTTCAAAGCCGGGATAGGCGCATTTATAGGATTTCTGCTTAGTGTGGTAGCGAAGATGTCGCTTTGCGGATATTTTGTTTATTGCTTTATAAAGGCGCTGGTTGTATAAAAATAAAAGAGACCCTTTGCAGAGTCTCTTTTTATTTTTTAGTCATTATTCTGCAGGAGTTCCGCCGGCAGAAATGATCTTGCTGCGTTCGATAGATTGCAGGGCCAGATAATTCGCTCCGAAGTTTTCCATGTTTTCAATTTCTGTTTCGAACTGATCCAGATGGCCTTCTTCTTCAATAACCAGACCTTCGAAAACTTTTTTGGTGGCAGAGTCGGCATGTTGGGCACATTCATTTGCCCATGCGTTATAATCGTCTACACTGCCGGTTTCCATCTGAGCTGCTTTTTCAAGCATCGCTTTTACGTCGTGAATCTTTTCTACGGGGGCTGAACATTTCATTTCTACTTCACCCTTCAGGAACAGGATACGTTCTGCAAGGCGTTCCACATGCATCATTTCAGTGATGGCTGTACGTTTGAAAAGGCTTGACAACAGGTCGTATCCCATATCATCCAGGCGGAAATGGAAATACATGTACTGGTTAACAGCTGTCATTTCATCGGCTACTGCTTTGTTTAGCAGTTCAATACTTTTTTCTCTCTTAAGCATAATCGTTGAGTTTTTAAATTATGTTATGTAAAACATATTTGTTCCAATGCCGTAAAGTTAACAGTTTCCTTTATACAATGGCGCGGGGCTGTAATAATATTTTTTATCTTTGTCATAGATTCTATCAATAAAAAAAGATCAAATGACAAAGATACAGGAGTTTCTGGCCGCGCTGCCGGAAGATAAAAAAGCATTATTCGTACCGGTGTTCGGTGATATGGACAAGTTTTATACCGTTGTATATCTTATTATCCGCAACGAACATATAACAGACCAGGAAAAGCCGGAGCGGTATGAAGACCGCCTGCAGGTGATCCGCCAGGTAAAAAGCAGACTGGAAGCGTTAATCACTTCCTACGGGCTGGACGGGAAAGAAATCGTAGCCGACATTGCCAGCGACTATTTCGAAAATTATGTCAATTATAAGGAGCCGGAGTTCGATATCACGAACGAGGAGTTTATAGGTATCATTCAGAAACTATAAGCTCTTTCGGATTACACATATAATATACTTCACTTAACTTCTAAACAAATTCAATTATGAGAATCTTAAATCTATGTACTTTATCCCTTTTACTGGTTGCCCCTTGCCTCGATGCGCAGGTGACAGTGGTAAAAGACAGCAAGCCGGTCTCCCGTATTCTGGTGGAAAAAGGTGTGGAGGTGGATAACCAGGCGGCCCTTCTTCTCCAGGACTTTTTAAAACGGATAAGCAGTGCCACGTTGCCGGTGCTGACCGATAAGACTCCCCGTAAAGGAGACATCGTGATCGGTAAGAAAGACGTGTCTGGCCTGACGGAGGACGGATTCCGCCTGCAAACAGACAATGGCATCGTGTATATCAGCAGCGGAGGGGATAAAGGCAATATTTATGGCGTAGTCACTCTGTTGGAAGACTATCTGGGTGTTTCTTATTACGGGGCGAATGCCTACACGCTGACAGAGCGCCCGACGGTAGTGATCCCGGAGCTGAACCGGGCGGAGAACCCGGCTTTCCGTTACCGCCAGAGCCAGTGTTATGCCATGCGTGAAGATCCGGTTTATAAACAATGGTTCCGTTTTGAAGAACCGTCTGAAGTTTTTGCCGGCGGCATGTGGGTACATACTTTCGACCGTATTCTGCCTTCCGACGTATATGGTGCCGCTCATCCGGAATATTATTCCTTTATCAATGGCGAACGCCGTCCCGGAAAAGCCAGCCAGTGGTGTCTGACTAATCCGGAGCTTTTCGAACTGGTGGCACAGAAGATCGACTCTATCTTCAAGGCTAACCCCGGTAAGAACATGATCTCCGTCAGCCAGAACGACGGTAACCATACGAACTGTAGCTGCCCGGAATGTAAGGCACTCGACGAGCAGGAGGGAGGCCCTACCGGCAGTCTGATCCATTTCCTGAACAAGCTGGCCGAACGTTTCCCGGATAAGGAGTTCTCTACGTTGGCCTATCTGTATACGATGCATCCGCCCAAGCATGTGAAGCCGTTGCCGAATGTCAATATTATGCTTTGCGATATCGATTGCGACCGCGAAGTCCCTTTGACGGACAATGCTTCCGGACAGGATTTCATGAAAGCGATGGAAGGCTGGTCGGCTATCAGCAATAATATATTTGTGTGGGACTACGGCATCAACTTCGACAACTATATTTCCCCGTTCCCCAACTTCCCGATCCTTCAAAAGAATATCCAGCTCTTTAAGGAACATCATGCCACGATGCATTTCTCGCAGATCGGAGGTTCCAAAGGCGGCGATTTCCCGGAAATGCGAGCCTATATGGTCAGCAAGCTGATGTGGAATCCTTACCAGAATGCCGACTCACTGATGCATGCGTTTATGGATGGTTATTATGGGGCGGCTTCTCCCTATATTTATCAATATGAGAAACTGCTGGAAGGAGGATTGCTGGCCAGTAAGCAGCGTCTCTGGATATACGACTCGCCTGTGTCACACAAAGATGGAATGCTCAACACCAACTGCCGTAAGCGTTATAATATGCTTTTCGACCAGGCTGAAGAGGCTGTTGTGGCTGATCCTACTCTGCTGAAACGTGTACGCCTGGCTCGTCTTCCGCTTCAATATGCCGATCTGGAGATTGCCCGCGCAGAAGGCAATCACGATCTGAACGAGGTAAAAAAACAACTGGCCCTGTTCGACGAACGTACCCGTGAGTATGGAATCCCTACTCTCAATGAGCGCAACAACCCTCCCGGCGAATATTGTAAACTGTATGCCGAACGGTATTTGCCCGGCAAAGCCGCTAACCTGGCAAAAGGAGCCAAGGTGATCTGGTTGCAGGAGCCGACCGGAAAGTATAAGGCATTGGGGGAAACTGCCCTGACTGACGAACTGTTCGGCGGAACCACTTTTGTGGAAAGCTGGGTCGGCTGGGAAGGCATCGACGGAGCATTTGTTCTGGATCTGGGTAAAGAAATCCCGTTCACTTCGATCGAGAGTGATTTCCTCCATCAGCTAGGCCAATGGATATTGTTACCTAAGAAAGTGACTTATTCAGTCTCTTCCGACAACGATACCTGGCAACCGTTCGGTGAAAAGAGTTTACCGGAAGACCGTTCCGTGCAGGTGAAATTTGTCGGCGTGAAATGCGAGAAACCTTCACCTGTATCTGCCCGTTATATAAAGGTAGAGATAGAAGGAGTAAAAATCTGTCCGTCCTGGCATTACGGCGTCGGTTATCTGGCCTGGTTCTTCCTGGATGAAGTGACTGTACGGTGATAAATTAGCACATCTTTTGCTAATCTTGACGTGTAACTTTATTAAAATACTATTTTAATATCAATGAAATAACTTTTTTTGTATCAGGTTTGTATGACTATGTGCTGAATAACACCTACTTTTGCCGTTCGCCCGGTGATTAATCCGGGCGGCGAATAAAAGAATAGTTGTTTTTTCAGGTATATACACTACATCGATGAGTTATTTTATTAAGTTGAGGGATTGGTTTACTTCTCAGAAGCATTTACTGTTTCTGTTTGCGCTGTTGTTTATCATTCCTAATTGTGTGTTTCTTTTCACGGAGCCTTTGCCTATTACGGTAGGAATTGCCTCTTTAATATTACCCTATGCTTTCTGGGTTGCTTTGCTTTTGCTGGCGCGTAAACCCGGGATTGTCGTATGGTGCCTGTTGCCTAAAGTGATTCTGGACGGCGGACAGCTTGTCCTCCTTCACCTTTTCGGCGAATCGGTTATTGCAGTAGATATGTTCCTGAACCTGACCAGCTCGACAGCCTCCGAAGCCAGCGAGCTGCTGGGAAATATCTTCCTGGTCATTATCGGTGTCTTTTTCCTGTATACCCTGCCTACGTTGCTGCTGGCCGCCTGGTCTATCCGGATGAAGGAGAAGCTGGACAACCCGTTCCGCAGGAAATGGGCTATCAGAAGCCTGGGTGTTTTTGTGGTCGGGATCATTCTTTGCCTGCTGGCTCCGATACAGGGACATAATGTATCATTGAAGGATGATTTCTATCCTGCAAATGCTCTTTACAACCTTTACTTTGCGATCAATAAAGCGGAGAAGAACAGCAATTACCATATCACTTCATCCGATTTTACCTTCAATGCCACGAAACCTGTACAGGCCGAAGGCAAGCGTGAGATCTATGTGCTGGTAGTGGGCGAGACTTCGCGCGCTATGGAATGGAGCCTGTATGGTTACGAGCGGGAAACGACTCCCCGTATGGAGAAGCTCGACGGCTTGGTGCATTTCACGGATGTAGTCACCCAGTCGAACAATACCCATAAGAGCGTCCCTATCATCCTGTCTGCCGCCAGTGCGGAAGACTACGGGGTTATCTACGATGAGAAAAGTATCGTGACGGCTTTTAAGGAAGCCGGTTTCCATACGGTTGTGATCGCTAATCAGAACCTCAATACCTCGATGATCGGTGCTTTTTACCGGGAGGCCGATACCTTTATCGACATGAGCCAGTTCAAAACAGGTTCCGCTTATCTGACCTCTTTGCATGACGGGGCATTGCTCCCTTACCTGCAAAAGGAACTGGATAAGACGGACGGAAACCTTTTCTTTGTGATCCATACGTACGGATCGCATTTCAACTATCACGAACGTTACCCGAAAGAGTTTGCCTTCCACACGCCCGACAAGGCGGAAGGTATCCGTGCTTCTTATAAGACGCAGTTGCGCAACGCATACGATAATTCGATCCATTATACCGATTACGTGCTGGGAGAGATCGCCGATATGCTGGCCAGGACGAACGCCTGCGTGTCGATGCTTTACCTGAGCGATCACGGCGAAGATATTTTCGACGACAGCCGTGCCCGTTATCTGCATGCGTCTCCGATCCCGACCTATTATCAGCTGCATATACCGTATATCATCTGGTTCTCGGAAGCCTATCGTGAAGCCTATCCGGAGAAATACCAGACAGCGATTGCTCACAGTACCTTGCCGGTCAGCACGAACAGCGTGTTCCATACCGTGCTCGATATTGCCGGAGTACATACTCCGGTAGCCGATTCGACACTGGCCGTGTCGAACTCCGCTTTTACCGTTCGCGACCGTATGTACCTTGGAGATCATGACGACCCTGTTCCTTTCTGGAAGATCGGACTGAAGAAAGCCGACTTCGTCATGCTCGATAAATGGGGTATTGTGTACGATAAAGATTGATATTCCGCAACAAACTTTTATCTTTGTTTTATGGCTGAACAAAGTGGACATATCACCCTCAAGGTAATTATGGGATATTTGCTGTTGGTTGCAATAGCAGTATGCTCGGTTGTCTACATCTACCAGATCATAGAGCAGGTGGCAGGCGAAGAGGAACCGGACAACAAAGCCCGCCAGAAAGTCTATCTTGTAACGAATACCTTATCGCTCCTTTACGAAAGCGAGGCGATGGGACAGCTTGTCGGTATGCCCCAGAACGACGTGAACCATTTTAACAGGACGCTGAACAAGGCACATCGCAACATGGATTCCCTGCGGGTGCTTATCACCGACTCCGTCCAGCTGCTGAAGATCGATACGATCGATATGCTGCTCAGGCGGAAACGCTTGAATACGAAACGCCTGCTCGAAACCTGGAAAGAGACCAATGTGGAGCACCTGTATACGGTCAATATAGAAAAGGTCATAGCCGAACAAGATACGATCATCGAACAGAAAGAGATCAAAGAGCATGTCGTTGTCAAGCAAGACACTGTTTTTTCTCCTAAAAGGCCCAAGGGATTCTTCCGCCGCCTGGCCGATGCTTTTTCGCCGGGCAAGGCAGATACCAGTATCATTGTCAATACCACCCGCCAGGTCGTGACCGATACGTTGGTGACGGCCTACAACCCTTCCGATACTATCGTCAGTGTGCTGAAAAGCCTGCAGGACAGTGTGGCCGGACAGCGTAAGTTGCTGGTGGAACAGCTGCTCGACCGGGCGGCCAACCTGCGCTATAATAACAGTGTGGTGACCAGTAAGATCAACCAGATTCTGCGTGATATAGAAGAGGAGGAGGTGAACGCCTCGATCGAACGTATGCAGAGCAAACAGGAGCTGTTGCGGGAGACATCCCGATCGATTGCCGGCATTGCCATTGTCGCGGTCGTTGTGCTGATCGTCTTTATTTTTATGATCACCCGCGATATTTCCAAAAGTAAATATTACCGTATCCAGCTGGAGAAAGCCAAGCAATATGCCGAAGACCTGCTTCATAGCCGGGAGAAGATGATGCTGACGATCAGCCACGATATCCGTGCCCCGCTCTCGTCCATCATCGGGTATATAGACCTGCTGATGCGGAGACATCCCGACGAAAGGCAGCAATATTATCTGGAAAACATGTCCGGTTCGGCCGGCCATATCCTTTCGCTGGTCAACGACCTGTTGGATTTCCATCGCCTTGAATCCGGGCAGATAGAGATACAGCGGGTGCCGTTCAGCGTGTCTACGTTGTTTAATGAGATTTATACCAGCTTCCGTCCGATTGCCGAATCGAAATCGTTGGAGTTTGTCCTCAATCTGAAGGGGGATAGCGTTGATAAATTGTATGTCGGCGACCCGATCCGTATCCGCCAGGTGGTAGGTAACCTGTTGTCGAATGCCATCAAGTTTACCCCCGAAGGAAGGGTGGTGATGGTCGTTTCCGTTCGTCCCGGGGCAGACAATAGTGCGCAGCTGAATGTCATTGTAAGCGACTCGGGCCCCGGTATTCCGGAGGCAGAACAGGAACGTATTTTCGGAGAGTTTACCCGCCTTTCGGTCAGTGAAAAGGCGGAGGGCTTCGGACTCGGATTATCCATCACCCGCAAGATGACAGTGCTGATGGGTGGTTCCCTTTCTCTGAAGAGCGTCGTCGGAAAAGGATGTGATTTCACGATCGAGCTTCCTGTAACGGTGGCGGACGTGCAGGTTCTCCCTGTGGCGGAAAAAGAAGAAGTGGTGGCGGAGTCTCTTCCCCCTGTGTTTTCGGGACGCGACGTGTATTGCCTGCTGGTGGACGACGATCCGTTGCAACTGGCCCTTACCGAAGAATACTTGCGGCAGAACCATGTCGAGGTGCTTTGCTGTACCGACCCGTTCTCCGTTCTCGGTCTGTTGGAGAAAAATACCTTCGATGCTGTTATCACGGATATACAGATGCCCGGCATGGACGGCTTCGAGCTGCTTTCCCGCATACGTTCTTCTTATATGCCGGGAACGGATACGATTCCGGTGATCGCCCTCTCCGCCAGTGTGGAGAATGAGCATACCCATTACCTGGAGTCCGGCTTTACCGGTTTCCTGAACAAGCCGTTTACGGCCCGCCAGCTGATCACTTTGCTGAATAAGCTGCTTTCGACGGAGATCGAAGTAACGGCGGAATTCAATTTCGACTCGCTGACCGCATTTGCCGGTGAAGATAAGGAAGCCTCCGCATCGATCCTGAACACCTTTGTCGAGGAAACGGGCAAGAGCAATGCGCTGCTGGAAGCAGCTTTGCAGGAGGGCAACCGTGAACAATCGGCTAAAATATCCCATAAGATGATCCCTTTGTTCACCATGCTTGGCGCCACTTCATTGGTCGAGACGTTGCGGACGATCGAGAAAAACGCCGTTACCCTGCCGGCCGATGAATGGGAGGCGCGGCTCGGGGAAGTGATCGCTTCCGTTCGTTCCATCCTCAATAATGTACCATCTTATATAGATAGCCGGCAATAGCTACGAGGATCAGTGCCTGTCCCATCAGCCTGCCGGATCGGTCGGCGGCTATTGGTTGGTCGGGTTCGGGGGCGTCTTCCGTTTCGGCGGTTTCGCTATCGACAGGATGGCTCCCACTGCTGCCAGGGCTACTTCCGTCTCCCTCAGGAGCAGGGCGATCAGGGCAATGACACTCAGGAACGGGGTGATCCGGATGGCTGTGCCTCCCGTTGTTCTTTCCGGGAAAGAATACCTTCACGACGGAAAGGATGAAATCGAAAATAACTTTTAGTGTTGACATAAGGCTTCCGATAGATTAATACGTTTATAATTATTTACTTCGATAAGACGTTGCAGGCTGATGGTGATGCTGAACAACAGCCGGCGGTAGGCCACCCGGTTATCGCCGTTCACCTCGCTGATATAGCGGCTGTAGGCAATTTCGGAGGCATAGGAGGCAGGTTTCCGGCTGACGTTGGCAGCCGTAGGGTAGGCGGTGCGGATCAGGCGGGCGAAGTCGAAAATGCTTTCGCGGGCCGTGCGGTATTTGCGGAAACAGAGTCCGCCTTCGCTCAGCTCCACTTTGCAGCCGTGCCAGTATTCGTTACTCCGACCATAGCCGGTGATGCCGAACAGATTATGATGCTCTTTGGCCAGCCTGCTCTCTCCCCAGCCGGACTCGATGGCTGCCTGTGCCAGGATAACAACGGGGTAGATGTGGTAGATGCGGCCTGCCTCTTCTGCATCGGAGAGGTAAAGGCCAATGAATTCTTGTTTTGTCATATCTTTATGGTGTAAACCTTGATTATTAACTGAAGATAGCTGTTATTCCGCTTGTTTATATGGTAGGTTATTCGTATATTTATGACTAATAAACAAGCAAAAAACGATGAGTTATGACTGACGAAAAACGAAAGATCGAACGTGCGTGGGGTTATCAGGAGCTGGCCCTGAAGTATTTCCCCGACAGTAAGCCCGAATGTGCTTCCGTGCAGTTGCGGCGCTGGATCAAACTGAGTGGCGAACTGACCGCCCGGCTGACGGCTTGTGGCTGGCGACCGGGAAGGAAAGTGTTGACTCCCCGTCAGGTGGCCTGCATTGTCGACCACCTGGGGGAGCCTTGACTATTCGATCACGGGCCTGTCGTCTTCGCCACCGCCGCCTGTGGGTGGGGTGGCAGGCGTACCGGCGGAGTAGCGCTCCGTCTTGAGGTTCTGCGCCAGCTGCACCAGCAGTTTGCCGGGGCGGAAGAGGATGTGGCGACGCTTGATCAGCGTAGCGGAAAAATCCTTTTCGGTATCCGCCCCCTTGCTTCCCAGTATCGCCTGGAAATAACCCAGGTCGCCTACCTGTACGGTCTGCCCGTCGGGCAGTTTCTGTTTCAAAACGTAGAGTATCCCGTCGAGCACCAGCTTCACATCACCCGGGGTAGCCGCCGAACGGTCGGCAATGATTTCACACAATTGGGTAGTGTCGCACATACCGGTGGAACTGCTTACCGCAAAAAATAACTTGGCATCCGGTGCCGCATCCTTACTCATGTCCTTTCGTTGGACCAAACGATATTTTACTGCCATAATCCAATAAGTTTTAATAGTGAATACCTGTGTTGTCTGTTGTAATATTACATTACAAAACTACGACAGGCGGCAGCGTGCCGGTTCGGGTTTGTCGGCCGATGTACGGGAAGGTTCGGGGTTGTTTGGGTTCTTATCTTTCAGAACCATCTTTCCTCCACAGCCGGCGTTCGTTCCGCTTCGCGGGTGAGGGCGGAGAGGAGGTGGAAGTGGTGGTGGAGGGAGTGGAGAAGGGGCGGACGGAGAGCGGGCGGCGTCCGGGAAAGACGGCTGCGCAGGGTACGGGCTTCGCTGATGACTCTTTCTTCGTAGTATTCGGTGAGGAGGATCCGGAGTATCGTTTCGGGCGCAAGAGGGATCCCCCCGTCGTACATTCCTTCCGGTACTCCCGCGAGGTCGGGTGGCGGAGGGAAGAGGACGGCAGCCAGCGAGCGGAGGAAACCGGCCAGCACCTGCAACTCCTCCGGGCAGCCCGACAACTCCTCTGCAGGGCGGAGCGCCAGGAAATGCAGCATATCCCTGTAATCGCTGTCGGCAAACGGCATATCGTCTGTCTCCATCATCCGTTCCAGTAGCGGGGCGGTGGCCCGATGGTCGAGGCACCAGGCCAGCAGACGGCGTGCACAGAGCTGCCCTGGCGTGGTGAGGTAGCGGAGATAGGTGCGGAAATCCGCTTTACCCAGCCGGCGGAATAGCTCGTCGGGATCTTCGCCGGAAGGGATGAAAGAGAGGCGCATGGCGAACCGGTTCCTGCGCTCGCCGGCAATCTTCGTGGCAGCATTGCGTCCCGGGCCGTCGCCGTCGAGCAGGAGGTGCAGGCAGGCGGTATGGCGTGCGAGGATCTCCGCCTGCCCGTCGGTCAGCGCCGTACCGCAGAGGCCTACCGTGTGGCGGTAGCCGGCGGCATGCATGGCCAGCACATCCTTGTAGCCCTCCACCACGAAGACGAAGCCGGCCTCACGGATAGCCCCGGCTGCCCGGTCGATGCCGTAGAGCGTGCGGCTTTTGTCGAACAGCCCGTTGTTAGCCGTATTGATATATTTCGGGGAGGAGCCGGAGGGGGCGCCGTCTTTCCCGTCGATGCGCCGTGCACCGAAACCGGTCAGCCGCCCCGTCTCGTCCCGTATCGGGAAGATGATGCGGCTGCGCATGGCACGGAAGGCATCGGGAACGAAGGCCGGGGCAACGCCGACACCGAAGTCGATCCAGGTAGGCGACAATTCGCTGTGGCCGGATGCGGCGGGAAGGAGAGAGCGGAGGAAAGCTTGCTGTTCGGTGGATAGCTTTTCGGGATGGCTATGACACACCCCCTGCCTCCTCTCGAGAGGGGAAGGGTTACTCTTTGTCGCACAGTTGTTTGTCGTGTCGTGCTGGCAGCTGTCTCCCCCCAACTTCTTCACCGCCTCCGCAAACGAACATTTCTCGAGCCCCATCACCAGCCCGATCACATCGCCTCCGGCCCCGCAGGCATGGCATTTGAAATACTGTCCCGCCACATGCAGCGAGAGAGAAGGATGATGGTCGTCGTGAAACGGACAAAGCATCTTATAATTCGCCCCTGCGCGGTGCAAGGTGGCATAACGTGCAGCCACCGTCTCTATCGGGTTGGCTGCCTTAATCTGTCTGGTATCCATTATTAATTATTCATTGAAAAACATCACTTGTATGCATAAATCTGTGTCAGGCTCTTGTTGTACCGGAAGCGGATCTCGCCTGTCGACCCGTTGCGGTTTTTGGCGACGAAGAGCTGGCCTACGCCCCGCATATCCTCTTTCGTCTGC
Organism: Parabacteroides sp. HGS0025; assembly: GCF_000969845.1. Taxonomy (NCBI): domain Bacteria; kingdom Pseudomonadati; phylum Bacteroidota; class Bacteroidia; order Bacteroidales; family Tannerellaceae; genus Parabacteroides; species Parabacteroides sp. HGS0025. Next base: position 3,233,265 of record NZ_KQ033902.1, on the reverse strand, counting down.
TTGTCGTAATACTCGCGGTACTGCTCCGGGCGGTACACGAAAGCGATGCTGTCGGCTATCTGTTCGATCTCGCCCGAGTTGCGCAGGTCGCTCATCACCGGGACATGGTCGGTACGCGCCTCGCAGTTGCGGTTGAGCTGTGCCAGCACGATGCCTGCCACGTCGGCCTCCATGATCAGGTTCTTCAGCCGTCGGCATATGTCGCCCAGCGCCAGATCCATCGTGTCCTTCACGTCGCCCCGGCCGGCCGTCGGCACCTGCACTAGGTTGAGATAGTCTACCTCTACCAGGTCGAGCGGCAAGCGGCGGTGCAACGCCATCGTCTTGGCGCGTATCTCCTCGAACGAACAGCCGCTGCAATAGTTCAGGAAGAGCGGCAGACGTTCCAGTTCGCGGCTGGCGGCATCCAGCTTCGTGCGGTCGGCCGCCGTCAGTTGCTTGAACCTGAGCTTGTCGGGCTCCACGCCGCTGATCATACAGAGCAGGCGGCTGATCAGCTGCCGTTCGGTCATCTCGAGGCTGAAGAAGCAGACCCGCTTTCCCTGTCGTGCCGCCCCGAGAGCCATATGCAGGGCCAGAGCCGTTTTACCCATCGAGGGACGTCCGGCCAGCACCAGCTGTTCGCCCCGGTAGAGCCCGCCCAGGCAGCGGTCGAACTCGTCGATCCCGGTGGTCAGCTGCTGCATCTCGCCTGCGGCCTGCAGTTCCTGTTCGCGGTAGATCGTGTCGAGCACCTGCCGGCTCACTTCGCCTGCCGCCCGGGTGGTGCTCGACACGGCAAAATGCTCCTCGAGTTTCTGCATCCCCTTGTGGATGCTCCCCAGCAGTGACACCACATCGACCGCCGGCTCGTGTGCCTTCACGGCATATTCCTTCAGGTCGGCACACATCCGGCGGAGCACCCAGCAGCGCACCACCGCAGCGGCATAGGTACGGATATGTGCCGCGTTGCGCACCGTCAGCAGATGGTCGGCGATGAAGGAGAGGCCGCCCAGCCTTTCCGCCTGTTCGGGTTCGAGCGTCCGCATTTCGTTTTCGATACTCAGCATATCGATGTCCGCCTCGCGGTCGAAGAGGGCAGTCATGGCGCGGTAGACCAGCCGGTAGTTGCCATCGGTAAACATATCCGGCAGGAGCCGTTGTGCCACATCGGCAATGGCCCCGCTTTGCATGATCACCGCCATAATCACCGCCAGCTCCATCTCCACCGCCGCCGGTTGGGCGGAAGAGGGGGCAGGAGAAACAGATGGGACGGATGGGGCCAATGGGGTTGATGGGATAGATGGTTCTTGTTGTTGTTTCATGATGATTTATTTTTAATGTTTTCTAATTCTCCATTAACCGCGTATACACCGGTATGAACACTTCCCCCTGGCGGAGGGGGGACGGAGGGCCGGCAGGAGCGGGGGTGGAAGAGGCGGGGATCTTGAACCAACCATCGTAGCCTATGATCGTGATTACCGTGAAACGTGCAAACCGCCGGATGCTGATCAACCCGTCTTCCACCAGCGTTTCCAGCAGCTCCCTCAGGCACGAACGCGAGATATTTGTTTTCTGTTCGATGATGCGGTAACTGGTCACCCACTCGCCCCGGCGGCAAGGCACCGTCTGCGCATTGATTATCGCATCGCGGTCGCGGAAACTGGCATGATACAGCAGGCAGAGATACAGGAAACCATACATACGGGCGCATGGCTGCTCGGAATAGATCTTGCCTAAAATCTCATTAGGAACTTTTGTAAACCCTTTTGAGAAAAAACTAAGTGTTTTGTTTTCAGTTGTTTTCATAATAACTCGTTTTATGTAAGAATTTAACAAATGTTTGCGGACGATCTCACTGACAGTCTCCCTGACACCATTTTGTCCTTGTAACCGGTTCTGTCTTAACCTCTTGCCCGGCCTGTTTTCGCTACCCTTGCGAGCCTTGCCGGACGATCTCACTGACGCTTTTCCTTATATATAATATTATATATATAATACAGGGGGAGAACGTTCCCGTTTTTCTGATTACAAAATTACATCCCGGAGACCTACCGGCGTATAACTATTTTTTGAGCCGTTAAGGTCTTGATAGACAGTGCAACCCTGTCGATCGCGCCTTCATTTTCATACAAATCCGGGAAATCCGGCCGGTAAAAAAATACACAAACCGCCTCTCCCGGGTGTATATTATTTGTCTTCTTTCATTGTTTTGTTCAGGGAGTTGACGGCGTCGCGTACGAAGTCAAACTCCGGCAAAGGATTTCTCAGGCGGTTGACCATGCCGCTCTGCGTATAGCCCGTATCGATGGAGCAAACCAGTATCCGTGCAAGTCGTGTGACGGGCATGTCGCCCAGCAGGTTTTTGGAATGTAGTGCAAGCATCAGTTCGATCAGGAATTGCGTTTTCGAAGGGTTATTGATCCGCAGATGGTCGGGTACCACCTCACTGCATCCGCACGGCCCGGCCAGTTCGCGGGCAAAAGTGGCGAAAAAGCTGTTTTTGAAGGACAACTGTCTGTCTGTCAGTGTGTCTTTGCTTAAAAGATAGGTTGCCATATTGTATAGGGCTTTTGATCTGTCGGTTTGATGTTCCAGGTATTTCCGGAATTGTATAAACGACTCCGCTTCTTTGGCGGAGATGATTCTTTTTTGTTTTCGTTGCATATTCTTTGTTGGTTAACGGGAGGGCGGTCTGGTATGTGCATATTGTAAAATATTAATTATTTAAGGTGTCTGTTTTCACTTCGTCGCAACGGCTTTCCGGCACTACTGTGCTACCGTCGTGGCCTGCCTGTGCCGGATCGGCAGCACTACTAACTTACGACGCCGGCTTGCCTAAGTCAGTTTATCGTGTATATTTCGTGTAAGCTTTAAAAAATGATTTCTGACGAACAAAGATAGGTTATTTATTTCTGAACGGACAAGATGTGAAGAGCGGCTACCATCGCAATGCATTGCCGGAGGATTGCGGTTTTTATGGAGGGGAATTAATGACAGAGTCTTTATAGAACTATGGTATCTCAGATACTGTATATTTCCTTTCAGCCAAACAGACAAATTGTCACCACTTTATGCGGAAATAAAAAACATAATAAAATACAATAATTCGGCAGATAGAATACAGGTATCTTTCAGTAGTCTTTTTAGATCGAAAATTCTACCAATAATAGGATAAAATTACGTCAAATATCATAAGAACCTACTGCAATATGAGCCTTTCAGTCGTAAACGATTTGTTTATTAATGCAAATATAAGCAATTATTTACGGGAAATGAAATTAATGGCGGTAAATTGATGAATAGATTTAATGCCCTGAAAAATAATGCTTAGCTGTTGTAATTAATATATTATAATTTTTAATCAATGTTAATAGGGGTGAATAAGAAAGAGTGAATAACCCTTAATCTGTCGGATTGCGAAAATCGTTGAATATCCTTAACTATCATAGTTCTATAAAGACTCTGTTAAAGTAGAGATAAAAGATCGTAATTGATAATTAATAAATACATTACAATGATACACAAAAACTTGATTTTTACAACATTACTTTTATTTCTTCTCCCTGTGTTAGCTTGGGGGGATGGTGAAACTATTGATTTATCGTTACCAGAAAACTCAGAAGGAGTTACAATTGATAATGATGGAACATATACATTAGCAGGTACATATCCGTCAAGTGCAACCCCTGGCCAAGATATAAATGGAACAAAAAAGGCTGTAATAAATGTTGCAGTTGGAAAGGAAGTTACTATCATATTAGATAATGTAAATATATCTCTTATCGGAAAAAACCAATGTCCTCTATCGGCCAAAGATGCCAAGATGGTGACAGTGAAGTTAAAAGGAAAGAATGTTTTATCAACAAAACATGCATCAGGACAATGTCCCGGCCTTTGGGCGCCGGAAGCAAATGAGAATGAGCTAGTAATACAGAATGGAGAGACAGATGGTTCGCTTGGAATGTTGAAGGTACAAGGGGCACAGTCTTGGCCTGGAATAGGTATATCTCAAGGTCAAAAAGGGAAAATAACGATTGAAAGTGGATATATAATAGCTAAAGCAGGTTCTGCTGGTGCAGGAATAGGTGGTTCTAGTGGTGGTAATTATAAAGGAGTTATTACTATTAATGGTGGTATTATATCCGCTAATGGTGGCGAGCAAGGTGCTGGAATAGGAGGAGGTTTTAATGGAGATGGAGGTTCAATAATAATTAATAATGGAACTATAAATGCAACAGGAGGAGGTGGAGCTGCCGGTATAGGAGGAGGACTATTGGATTATAATGAACAATATGGATCATCTATTATTCTTATTAATGGTGGAATTATAAAAGCAAAAGGAGGAGAGGATGGAGCTGGTATTGGTGGAGGATATTCTGCTTCAGCTGGAGAAATTACTATTAATGGTGGAATAGTGGAAGCAAAAGGAGATAATGAAGCAGTTGGTATTGGGGCTGGTTCTGGTGGAAATGGTGGCAGAATTATTATTAATGGTGGAACAGTAAATGCAATTGGAGGAACTTATAGCAGTGCTGGTATTGGTACTGATGGATGGGGAGATAAAGGATCTTTTTCTACTGGTACAAATGGTAATGCTTTTATTATAGCAAGTAGTATTAATGCTAATATTGATAATTCACAATGGCAAGGTATCATCTTCGAAGGTAACGACGGTTCAATATACGGTAGCCCAACACTTTTCACAGATGCTGTAATACCCGAAGGAAAGACTCTTTCTATTAATACTTTACAGACGCTTACGGTTAATTCGGGAGTTACGTTGGTTAATATCGGAACAATCAATAATGACTCTGGTGGATCAATTGTAAATAGTGGAACAATCTTAAATGTAGCTCCGGGAAATATCACTGGAACTCCCCCTGATAATGCCGCTAAAACAGGCTTTGCCGTTACCTGTCATCTGAATTATGATGATGCTCCTAGTGAAGAAATACAATATATAGAAAGCGGAAAAAAACTTTCTGATCCAATTTTTTCTCCTAAAGGCTATGCTTTTGATGGATGGTATACCAAGGCAACTGATGGTACTCCGATTACGACCATTTCAGCTCCTGTTGATGCATACGCCAATTGGAAAAGCAATATGAGTGCGACAGAAATTAACGCATTCCCTACAATAAGCAACTTTACCTATTCGGGTAAAGCAATCAGTATAACTGCGCCGGATGTAATGGACAAAGCCAACAACAGCAAAATAACAGATGCAGCATTAAGCTATCTGATTAAAGATATCTTAGGTTCTTATTCTGAAACAACAGCTGAAAACAGTGGTGCAGATGCAACAGGTGGTGCCCCGATATATGCAGGCGACTATAAGGTCATAGCAAGCTATGTCGGTGACGACTCCCATTACAAAGCAGACGATCAGGAAGCTACATTCATTATTAACAAGAAAGCCTTACAAGTAATACCAGATCAAGATCAGAAGCTCTATGCCGACGAAACACCAACTTATAAAGTTGAAGGTGCCGTTAATGGGGATGTGCCGGAATTTGAAGGGGTATTAACCATTGAAGGAACAACAATTGTTGCTGGTAATGATTTCAAGCTCAAAGCTCCTTTCGATAGAAACTATTCATTTACTATCACCGGGGACGTTTCAGTCACTATCTTAGGAGACAAGGTTGCCGAGGCAACAGCCACTAAAAGTAGTATGGCCGAGTATGGCGGCTGGCATACAGGTGCGGTTACCATTACAGCACCCGAAGGTTTCAAAATAGCCTTTATCAGTTCCCGCTTGAAAAGTGCACTAACATTTGAAGATAACTTTATCTGGGATAATGCTGTAGATGGCTGTCATATCATCACCTATGCTTTGCAGCGTCAATTGGGAGAGATGCAAGAGTTTGCAGGTAAAACGATTGAAGTGAAACTTGACAAACAGGATCCTTATCTCGCTAATGAAAAGCCACAGACTTCTGATCTGTCTGCTACCTTCACCCTAAAAGACGATGGTAGCGGGATAGCTTCCTATTCTTATACCTTGAATGGTTCCAACCAGAGTGTTACGGTCGATAACGCTCCACAGGAACTTTCATTTAATGTCGCAGGTAAGAATGGTGACAATGCAATGACGCTAACAATTACAGATATAGCAGGGCATACAAAAATCTACAATGACATTTCTTTTGCATTAACGGCAGAGCCGGAGCCTGAAGACCCTGACGATCCGGTCATTCCCGATGATCCCGATCCTACGCCTGTTATCTATACCGTTATTCTTCCTGTAACGGAAGGTGTCACTTTTTCACCTGCTGCAGGCCGTTATTACGTGAATGCCGATAATGATTTTGTCTTTTCGCTAACTATCGATGAAGGGTATCGCGAGCAGTCGCACCCCGTAGTAACTCTTTCCGACGGCACGATCCTCGAGCCGGATGCTTCGGGCCGATACACCATCGCCGGCCTTTCCTCCGATCAGGTCATTTTGGTGAGTGGTATCGAAAAGGATACTCCTGTGGCCAACGAAGCCTTGTCGGCCGGTGCACAACTAACGGTCTTCCGCAATGCTTTCCGCTTGCAAACGGATCGTGCGGCTACCTTATATATCTTCACGATAAACGGCCGTCTCGACCGCAGTATCCCTGTCGCTCCGGGCGAAACCCGTGTCGGTGACCTGCCGTCGGGTGCCTATATTCTCTGCCTGAGCAGTGGGGAGAGGTGGAAGGTGATAATGCGGTGAGAATAGGGGATAGATGAGGATTATTGTGGAAAAGTGTGTGGAAAAAATCCCCACCTGTGTACGTTCTTTCCACAATAATCTCCGCCTATATTTTTTTATTGCAGAACATTTTATCTCTCTTCTCTGTTAAGTTATAAGAGTTTATGAAATGAACGAAGCTTTTTTGCGGACTTTGGCATGAATTTCGTACTCCTAGTATCAGAATCGTAAGTGGACGTTTCTACATTTAAACCGTTTAAAACAAGAAAAGATTATTTCTGAGTATTCTATTAAGTCTGCAAAAACAAAAAAAGCATCTGTTGGGGATGCTTTTTTTGTTTGGTGTAAGTTTGTTTGTTAACTTTGCGTCCATTATTAAAAAAGACCAATAGTTATACCATGAAGCACGAAATGCCACTCAAGTCGGCACGCATTGAAGTTGTCGACGCCCTAAGAGGTTTTGCCGTTATGGCGATTATGTTTTTGCATAATATCGAACATTTTAATTTCTATGAGTTTCCCGAAGCGACTACCGAGTTTATGAAGTCGTTGAACGAAGGTGTTTGGGATACGTTGTTTTTTCTCTTTGGCGGGAAAGCGTATGCTATCTTCTCCCTGCTGTTCGGATTTAGTTTCTTCATACAATATAATAACCAGGCTAAGAAAGGGAAAGACTTCCGTCTGCGTTTCCTGTGGCGGTTATTTCTGCTGTTCCTGATCGGATGTTTTAATGGTGCATTCTTCCCCGGTGATATCCTGGTGTTGTATGCGATAGTAGGTGTCATCCTGCCCCTGGTTTGCAAATGGAGCGATAAAGCTGTGTTGATAACGGCTATTCTCCTGATGCTTCAGCCTGTAGAATGGGCAAAGTTCCTTTATGCGCTGAACAACCCCGACTATGTGGCTGCTCCGGGACAATGGCTGGTGCATCATAGAAATATGTATCCCTTCCTGGAACAGACGGACTTCTGGGCGATGGTGAAGTCGAACCTGTGGGACGGACAGCTTTTCAGCCTGTTATGGGGTTGGGGACATGGCCGTTTCTTCCAGACCGCTTCCCTGTTCCTGATCGGTATGTTGATAGGACGCCGGCAATTCTTTGTCGATCTGTCCGGTCATCGTAAGTTCTGGCTTCGTACGCTCCTGATCAGTGCTGTCTGTTTCATCCCTCTGTATTATTTTACGGAGGCTTTACCCGGTCTGTTTACAAATAAGAGTATGTTGTCTCCGCTCAATACGATTTTCTCATCCTTCCGTAATTTTGCATTCATGTGTGTACTGGTGGCTGTCTTTGTCTTTCTTTGGCAACAGGTTTCGGGATACAAAGTGTTGCATGGACTGGTACCCTATGGGAAAATGAGTCTGACTAACTATCTGAGCCAGTCTATTATAGGCTCATTTATCTATTTCGGTTATGGTTTGTCGCTGTATAGCGAATTGGGCGTTGCCGCCAGTTTCGGAGTAGGGATCGTACTGTTTATCCTTCAGCTGGGCTTCTGCCATTGGTGGTTAAAGAATCATAAACAGGGACCGTTCGAAGGAGCCTGGCGTAAAGCAACCTGGATTTGTTCCTGATTTATTCCTAAAATATATATCTTTGCGTAAGGATTTAATATAATTAAGTATGCTATCAGTTCTTATTGTTGAAGATGATATAACTTTTTCTTTAATGCTCACAACCTGGTTAGGAAAGAAAGGTTTTGAGGTAAAAGCACTTAGCTCGGTTTCGGATGCAAAACGCCAGATTGAGAGTGTCAGCTACGACCTGATCTTGTCGGATTTACGTTTACCGGACGGTGACGGGATCGACTTGTTGAAGTGGGTGAAGGAAAAATATGCCTCTTTGCCTTTGATCATGATGACTAGTTATGCGGAGATACAGACCGCCGTGCAGGCCATTAAGCTGGGAGCATCCGATTATATAGCCAAACCTCTGAATCCGGAAGAGTTGCTGAGTAAGATCCGTGAGGTGGTGAAAACGCCTGCGGTAGAACATACGTCGGCAAAGAAATCGCCGGAAGGGAATACTTATATTGAAGGGCAAAGTCCTGCCGCCCGTCAGTTGTTCGACCACGTCCGCTTGGTTGCCCCGACGGATATGTCGGTACTGATCACCGGGGCGAGCGGTACGGGGAAGGAATATATAGCCCGCCGTATCCATGAGCAGAGTAATCGCAGTAAGGCTCCGTTTATTGCAGTCGACTGTGGGGCGATCCCTAAAGATCTGGCGGCATCTGAGTTTTTCGGTCATGTGAAAGGTTCGTTTACCGGGGCGATAGATAATAAGACCGGTGCTTTTGTGGCTGCTCACGGAGGAACGATCTTTCTGGATGAGATCGGTAACCTGACCTACGAAGTGCAGGTACAACTTCTTCGTGCCTTGCAGGAACGTAAAGTGAAGCCGATCGGTACAAATGAAGAGATCGCTATCAATGTCCGGTTGATCTCTGCCACAAACGAGAATCTGCGGACTGCCATCGATAAAGGTGATTTCCGTGAGGATCTTTATCACCGTATCAATGAGTTTACGGTTCGTATCCCGGATTTGAAAGAGCGGAAGGAAGACTTGTTGCTTTTCGCGAATAATTTCCTCGACCAGGCGAATGCCGAGCTCCAGAAAGATATCATCGGTTTTGATAACGAGACGATCCGTCTTTTCCAGTCTTATTCATGGCCGGGTAACCTGCGTCAGATGAAGAATGTCATCAAATATGCCACCCTTCTGGCCACCGGCCGGTACATCACCCGTCGTGAACTCCCTGAAGAGCTGACGGAAGCCCCGGAAAAAGACACTCGCATCCTCCTGAAAGACGAAACCCATGAATGCGAACTCATCAAACGCGCTCTCCATGAATCCGGCAACAACAAAACCCGTGCCGCCCAACTATTGGGAATCGACCGGAAAACGCTTTATAATAAACTGAAGCTTTATAATTTGGATTAGTTATACATCAATATATACCCATTCAAATAGGTTGCAAACAACAGCCATATTGCGTATGGTATGAAAAGTATTGAGCTGGCTTTGTTTACCTGATAACTCTTCAATGTGTAATTGATAACGAAGATGTCGAGCAACAGGATATTGATAAATCCGATCAGCGGGTTCTGGATATAAAAGAAACTGATGCTCCAGGTGAAATTGAAAAATAGCTGAAAGATAAATGCTTTGATGAAGAACCTTCTTCGCTCTATGGTCGAGTTGATTAGTAGTCCGATGGATAACCCCATGCATACATAGATAATACTCCATGCAATCGGGAAAACAATATTTGGAGGAGTTACCGCCGGTTTGATAAGGGTTGGATACCAGTTCTTTATTGCGTCAGCTTGAAAGTAGCTGGCGGAAAGCCCTACAAGGAAACAAACCAAGATAGGGATAATAATATTCAATGCTTTTCTCATGATTTTTCGCTTTTCTTATTGAATAACAATAGGAACTTCGCTCTTGTTGTCTGAAAGTAGAAAGTTTTTGTGATGTGTGATATGGGCGGGATATCGTATTGTGTTTTCTGCTGCTCCTGAAAATTAAAGGGTGAACTCTTTATTTTAAGTTAAAATATTAGCTGTTAATACCCTTTGGTATAGTATTTTGTTTATTTTTGTGTTTCGAAGGATTTGTATAATCTTAGTCTCTTTGGAATATGAATATAGAAGTGTTATCCGGAATCGCCCCGAGGCTATATGAATTAGTTGCTCCACTAGTTATGAGTTGTAGCGTTTTGCGACAGAATAATAATTATCCTTTCAAAACATCTAAACATTATTTATGGTTTGTCGCTATGGAAAGAGACACGGTGATAGGGTTTATACCCGTTGAAATCAAAAGCACTTGTGTCGTTATTAATAACTATTATGTGAAAGGAGAGGACAACGCGGTATTGGCATCCCTGATCGATGCTGTTTTGGAACATTTCAAGAATATTTCGGTTGTCCGGGCCGTTGCCCATACCCGGCATAAAGAGCTCTTTGCTTCAGCTCATTTTTTCGTAACTCAAGAATGGAAACTATATAATAAAATGGAGTATAGATGTGATGATGAGAGAGAAGCTCAATGTGTACGAAGCAGTACAAGTTCGGTTGGATAAGATATTTTCTGACTTCGATAACGTATACGTCTCCTTTTCCGGAGGTAAGGACAGTGGTGTTTTGCTGAATTTATGTATTGACTACATACGCGAACACCGTCTGAAACGGAAACTGGGAGTCTTTCACATGGACTATGAGGTGCAGTATCGGGAAACCACTTCTTATGTAGACCGCGTATTGTCTTCCAATTCCGATATTCTGGAGGTCTACCGGGTGTGCGTCCCTTTTAAGGTTCCTACATGTACTTCGATGTTCCAAAACTACTGGCGTCCGTGGGACAGGGAGTTGCAGGATTTATGGGTGAATAAGATGCCTGAAAACTCGCTTTGTGTGGAGGACTTCCCGTTTTATGATGAGAATATGTGGGATTACCAGTTTCAGTTAAAGTTTGCGGAATGGTTGCATGAAAAAAAGGATGCCGGACGCACCTGTTGCCTGATAGGGATACGGACACAGGAAAGTTTCAACAGATGGCGCGCTATCCATATAAAGAACAAAGTACAGACTTACCGCCGGCTGAAATGGGTTCACCAGCTGGCACCACGTATATATAATGCTTATCCTATATTCGATTGGAAAACAAAAGATATATGGATTGCCAACGGCAGGTTCGGTTGGGATTACAATCACTTGTACGATTTGTTTTACCAAGCAGGAGTCCCGTTGGAAATGCAGAGAGTGGCAAGCCCTTTTATCTCCCAGGCCATAGCCAGCTTGAAATTATACCGGGCAATAGACCCGGATATGTGGGGGAAGATGATCGGGCGTGTCAACGGAGTCGGTTTTGCCGGGTTGTATGGCGGTACTTCTGCACTGGGATGGCAGTCTGTCAAATTGCCGCAGGGAATGACCTGGAAGTCCTATATGGAATTTCTATTGGGAACCTTGCCGGAGAAGACACGGGAAGGGTATTTGCAGAAACTTTCCGTCAGCATAAAATTCTGGCGTGAGAAAGGCGGTTGTCTGGCAGAAAACACCATCGAGAAGCTGATACAGGCAGGAATTCCGATACGGGTTGAAGGCCGTACAAATTACAAGACGGTAAAGAAACCGGTTCGGATGGAATATCTGGATGATATCGATATTCCGGAATTCCGCGAACTCCCAACCTATAAGCGTGTCTGTATCTGCATATTGAAGAATGACTACTATTGTAAATATATGGGCTTCTCACTGAATATTCACGAGAGGAAACAAAAGGAAGACATATTAAAACTTTATAACTCTGAATTATATGGAGGAATATACTAGTCCTGTGTACAAGGTAAGGGCTGTCCCTGTGGAAAAGGTGGTAGCCAACAGCTATAACCCCAATGTCGTAGCACCCCCGGAAATGAAATTGCTGGAAGTTTCTATCTGGGAAGACGGATTTACTTCCCCGTGTGTATGCTACTATGTTCCGGAGGAAGACATCTATGAACTGGTCGACGGCTACCACCGCTATATGGTGATGAAGACGTCAAAACGTATCTATGAGCGTGAACGCGGCTTGCTCCCCGTCACTGTCATCGAAAAAGACCTCTCCAACAGAATGGCTTCGACCATCCGCCATAACAGGGCACGTGGCACCCACAATATTGAATTAATGAGCCATATCGTTTCCGAGCTCTCCAAATGCGGCATGTCGGATGCCTGGATACAACGTAATATCGGTATGGACAGAGATGAAATATTGCGTTTGAAACAAATATCAGGTTTGGCGGAATTATTCTCTAATAAGGAGTTTAGCTTGTCGGAAGAATAATATGTTTTTTAAGAAATGATATTGATAGGCATGTGATGAAAAGAAAATATTATCTTTGTATTCATAGGAGTTAATTAAATGAATCTTGAATACAGGACTTTTATTATGGATAAAAAAGAATTAGATATAGCCTATTTCCTTTCGTTCTGTATCGAACAATATAAAGTGAAACAAGGTTTATCCGGTGAAGATACGATGAACTTATTTGAAAAATATAATGTATTATCATATCTGTCAGATAACTTTGAGGTACTGCATACTCAGGGTAGACAATGGCTAATGGAAGAAATAGAGGATTACATTACGAAACGAAAGGAGGAAGAATGAAGCTTTATCACGGAAGTTTGGATATAGTAGAAAGGCCACAAATACGGCTTGCTAATCGTACATTGGATTATGGTATTGGGTTCTATACCACTACTTCCGAAGAACAGGCTGAACTGTGGGTGAAGCGTAAAATCGGAGGAAAAGATAATAAAGGTTTTGTCAATGTCTATGAGTTTGATTTATCTTCTATGGAAAAGTTGAAAACATTACGTTTTACGGAGCCTACAGAAGAATGGTTGGATTTTGTAATGGCGAATCGCACGAATAGAAATTTTCATCATAACTATGATGTGGTATATGGTCCTGTTGCAAATGACCGTGTTTATGCAGCCTTTGCTTTATATGAGGGAGGCTTACTTAATAAGCAGGAATTAATTCAGGAGTTAAAGACTTATCTTTTGGTGGATCAGTTGCTGTTTCATACGGAAGATGCGTTATCTTATTTAATCTTTTTAGAAGCGAAGGAGGTTTAAAATGAACAGAGAAATTACAGATAAAAACCTTTATCTATTGTTACCTTCTAAAGTAAGCCTTCTAGCACAGATGTATGTGAAAGAACATGGAGGTTCAATAATAGAAGCCATACAAAAGTTTTATCATTCCAATACTTATAAAGTTTTGGAAAAAGAAAATTCTAAACTGTGGCATTATGGTGCTGTGGCTTTATATGAGGAATTTATGGATAAAAAATAAGCAAAACATGCTTTCCTGTAAAATATTATGTATCTTTGCCGCATGTTAAACAAACTATTTAAATCGGATTTGGTGTAGTAAACAATCTGTATTCCTTGTACAGGTTGTCCTTTTGTTTATTCTCGGGTAATTCTATCCGGGCATAATTTCTATTGTATTAATTCAATTTTAATCAGTGTACAATGATGACGGCATTGTTATGCTTTCACGGGTATACTATATACATAAAGAAATGAGTAACGAAAATAAAACAATTCACGAATTCGATTTTAATTTAATCTGCGAATACTTTTTAAATACAGAACGTCAGGGACCCGGAAGTCCAGAAGTGACTCTTAAAGCATTGGGCTTTATAGACAACCTTACCGATCAATCCCTTATCGCTGATTTGGGTTGTGGCACAGGCGGCCAGACAATGGTATTGGCACAGCATACACCGGGACATATTACCGGTCTTGACTTTTTTCCGGGATTCATCGACAGGTTCAACAGCAATGCCCGTGGGTTGAATCTTCAGGATAGAGTGAAGGGAATCGTCGGTTCGATGGACAACCTTCCTTTCGGAGAGGAAGAGTTAGACCTGATCTGGTCGGAAGGAGCCATTTATAATATAGGCTTTGAACGCGGACTGAACGAATGGCGCAAATATCTGAAAACAGGAGGATATATCGCCGTTTCTGAAAGCGCCTGGTTTACTGAAGAACGTCCGGCAGAGATTCATGATTTCTGGATGGAAGCTTATCCGCAAATAGATACGATACCCAATCAGGTTGCCCTGATACAAAAGGCGGGGTATCTTCCTGTCGCTTCTTTTATTTTACCCGAAACTTGCTGGACAGACCATTATTTTGCACCGTTGGTTAAAGCCCGGGAAAAGTTTCTGGCCAAATATCCGGGAAATAAAACTGCCGAAGAACTTATCGCGATGTCACATCACGAAGAGGAGTTATACCGCAAGTATAAAGGGTTTTACGGCTATGTATTTTATATCGCTAAAAAGATAACGCTATGATTCGTTTAAATATGTATGGTTGGAACGACCGGTTGAACCAACTAAAACAAGAATCGGCATATAATACATTGTCTCACGGGCGGATAGCCATCGTGCATCGTACCTGTTACGAGGTTGTATCCGATAGCGGACTGTACCAATGCGAGTTGACGGGAAATCTGATGTATGGGAAATCTGACTTTGAACTGCCCTGTACAGGTGACTGGGTACTGTTTCAACCATTCGACGATAGCAAAGGCATTATCGTTGGTATGTTGCCTCGTGAACGGACTTTATACCGCAAGAGAAATGGAACGGTAGCCGGAAAACAGGCAATTGCTTCGTATGTTGACAAGGCGTTTATCGTGCAGAGTCTCGATGATAATTTCAATATGCGCAGGGTGGAACGTTTCATGGTTCAGATATTGGAAGAAAACATCCATCCCGTATTGATACTCAATAAGGCTGATTTACCTTTTGATAAACAGGAGACAGAGGAAGCAATCAGGCACCTTACCCGTAGGATGCCGGTGTTCTTCACAAGTATCCATCAGCCTGAAACGGTCTCCCGGTTACGGGATTCCATATCGGAAGGCGAAACGGTTGTCTTTGTCGGTTCTTCGGGGGTAGGGAAGAGTTCTCTTGTTAATGCACTTTGTGAAAGGTCGGTGCTGCTGACGTCGGATATAAGCCAGTCCACCGGAAAAGGGCGGCATACTTCCACCCGGCGGGAAATGGTCTTGATGGACGGTTCAGGTGTTTTAATCGACACTCCGGGTATCCGTGAGTTTGGATTGACTGTAGATAATCCCGATTCATTAGCCGAAATGCTGGAAATCTCCAACTATGCAGAATCGTGCCGTTTCAAGGATTGTACACATACCAATGAACCCGGCTGTGCTATTCTGGAAGCAGTTGCTGAAGGTTCGCTAGATATCAAAGTGTATGAAAGCTATCTGAAACTAAAACGTGAAGCCTGGCATTTCTCCGCTTCCGAGCATGAAAAACGTAAAAAGGAAAAATCCTTTACAAAGCTCGTGGAAGAAGTGAAGAGGCGCAAGGCTGATTCCTGATTTTATATTTATGGTGCAGGTGTCTTCGGATTCCTGCACCGTATTATATTTGTATCCATATTTTATATTTTTTGGCAAGTAGGACAGTAGTAAACGGCTCCGCCGCCGTTAGATGTATCTTTAATAATAGAATTACCACATCTTGGACATGGATTATTCAATGTGTTTCTGGACAAAATGGTTTTATAGTTCCCATGTTTGCCGAACAGGTCTGTTTCAGTATCTCTTCCGCCTTGAAGAATCATACTCTTTAAGGTCGTTTTGATCGATTGCAATAAGGCCGATTTATCGGTATCTGTCAATGAACTTATTTCCCTTTTAGGATTAATTTTTGCATTGAACAGTATGTCTTGCAATACTCCGTTTCCCAAACCGGGAATGCGTTGTTCTGCAGCCAACAGCATTTTAACTGATAATTTAGGCTTTAAACCAATAAATAGCTTCTCAAAATAAGAATCATTGAATTCGCTATTTAGCGGAGAGATGCTTTCTGCGCTTTTTTTGTAATATACTTCGTCATATATTCCGGTATATGCAGCTATCACTCCAAACATACCTACGGTAAAAGCAAGATAGGTATTATCATCAAGTGTAAGCAATAGTTGATAATTATCCGGCATCTTGTCCGATATTATACCGTATTTCAGGTTTGTTCCATCTCCGAAACTGATTTTTGTGCCTTTATCCAATATTATATCTACATACATACCAAAACTTTCGGAAGATTTGATTTCTCTTCCGGTAAGTAGTTTGCCATAAGTGAGGGGATCGCCATAATAGAATGTATTCTTATGATATTTTGTGGCATTGAATACTTCTGTGATAACTCTACCTTTTAAGGCAACATCGATCTGCTTCGCTAATGTTTGATTTTCCGGTAATTCTTTCATGGTATTATTTCTTTGTTGTTTTTTCAATAGGAATATATATTTCTGTCAATAAGTTATTATACTCTTCTTCTATTGGAGTCTTAATATATAACTCGAAACTTAATGTGTTTTTCTGTCGATATTCACTCTGTGGAAGCCATGTTAAGTAAATGTATCTATATAAATCGGGTAAAGAGGAATAATCGCCTTCATATTTGAATACCGCATAATGTCCGGCAGGTATTTCCATCATTCCGAATTTGCCTTTTGCCTTCACTTTTTGATTAACAGTAAGTCCGATAATAAAGCGGCAATTGCTATAAACTGTAATAAGCGGGTCATCCATACTCACGCTTATAAATCTGTTTTCAGGACTTTTTGTAATATTGCTTTCTGCAAAAGATAGTAGTTCTTTCCATATATCCTTATAGGCTTTCATCGTAGAACACGTATTATCAATGGTTCTATAAATCATACTTAAACTACTAATCTTCTTAATTAGAGGTAATCTTTTTTCTGGAAGTATGGGCGCTTCATTATAGGACTGTTGTTTGTATTGCTGTTTATAATCTGATGGAGACAACCCAAAGTGTTTCTTAAACGCTTTGGATAGGCTATGTTTGGTTTGATAGTTAGTTTGCAGCACGATGTTGTTCAGAGAAAGGTTTGCTGTCAAAAGTAGATGTGCGATATATTCTAAACGTATACGCTGGATATAAACTCCTATGCTTTCGCCGGTGTACTCTTTAAATATACGCAGGAAATGGAACTTTGATAGTCCGGCAATTTTGGATAATTGTTCGGTATTGAGCATATCAAACAAATGGCTGTTGATATAAACCTTTATCCGATTTATTATTTCATGATAAATATTTTCAGTGTCAATCTTTTGCTTCCATCGTTTAAGGGTAGGTAATCTTTTGTTAAGAACAGTTCGAAGTTCATTCGGTGTATATTGGGTATGAACATGATTATTGAAAAGATCAGTATTCTCAACCCATACATCAATTACTTTTTTCATTGAATAATCCACTGTGTATTGCCCATTTTGATAACAGTAGACACAATATTCATCACATTTCGTTTGATCGCCATTAGTTCCAAGAAGTTCTTCCTGATTTATATCTAATGGCATTCCGCAACTTTGGCAGTATCTCTTTTCTATTTCCAACTCCATAATTAACTATTCGAATTATATCATGCAAATATAGAGAAGATATATCCGGAAAGGTTGTCCGGTGTTGCTATCTTATTGTGAATTAGTATCTTTTTTGACATGACTACTTTAGAATAGGATAAGTTTTATTCTGCCAATAAAATGATAAGTGTGCATTTTTGTTTTGTGTATAAAACAAAAATAGACTTTTCCGCTCGCCAGAAAGTCTTACTTGTTATATCAACAGATGCAACAACTATTTACATAAGACGTACAGTGTATAACCAATTAACCTATTCTTTTTTTGTAAATGCCGATCTTTATTGCGTACTTTGCGTAAAAGGTATTACTTCAATCAGATGAATTATGGCAAAGCTTTATCCTATCGGTATACAGAATTTTGAGAGTCTTCGTCAGGACGGATATATCTATGTTGACAAAACAGAGCTGATTTATCAATTAGTGAAAACTGGACGCTATTATTTTCTGAGTCGTCCACGCCGTTTTGGGAAAAGCTTGCTTATTTCTACTTTGGAAGCTTATTTTCTGGGGAAAAAGGAGTTATTTGAAGGGTTGGCTATCGAAAAGCTGGAAAAAGATTGGTTGGAATATCCTGTACTTCACTTAGATTTGAATGCTGAAAAATTCGATAGTCCTGAACGTCTCGATGCTTTGTTAAGCAATCAGTTGACACAGTGGGAAGATCTTTATGGCCGTGGAAAAGATGAAACAACACTTTCGCTTCGCCTTAAAGGAGTAATCCGAAGGGCAGCCAAACAGACCGGGCAACGTGTTGTAATTTTGATTGACGAATACGATAAGCCGATGTTACAGGCATTGGATAATGATGAACTGCAAGAGATATATCGTGATACTTTGAAAGCTTTTTATGGTGTGATGAAGAGTATGGACGGGGATATCAAGTTTGCTTTCTTAACAGGGGTAACCAAGTTTGGGAAAGTGAGTGTGTTCAGCGATCTGAATAATTTGGACGATATTTCGATGAAAGGACCTTTTGCTTCTATTTGCGGCATTACAGAAGAGGAATTGCACGAATATTTTGATGAAGATATTAAAGCGCTTGCTTCATCTCTTTCCTTAACAAATGAAGAAGCTTGTGCAGAATTAAAAGGATGTTATGACGGTTATCATTTTGTGCCGAATGGTCCCGGTATGTATAATCCTTTCAGTTTACTTAATACCTTCAAGTATTTGCAGTTTGGTAGTTACTGGTTTGAAACAGGTACACCAACCTATCTGGTAAAATTGTTAAAACACTCTCATTATAACTTGTATAACATGGTGCATACGGAAACGGATGCCGATGTTTTGAATAGCATTGACTCCACATCTGTTAACCCAATACCCGTGATTTATCAGAGTGGATATCTGACAATCAAAGGATATGATCGTGAATTTGGTATTTATCGTCTGGGATTTCCTAATCGTGAAGTGGAGGAGGGCTTTATGAAATATTTGCTTCCTTTCTATGCCAATACGGATAAAGTCGATTCTTCTTTCCATATTCAGAAGTTTGTTCGTGAGATACGTTCCGGCGATTATGATTCCTTCTTCCGCCGTCTGCAAAGTTTTTTTGCCGATACTCCTTATGAGTTGGTTCGTGATTTGGAGTTACATTATCAGAATGTCCTGTTTATTGTGTTCAAATTGATTGGTTTCTATGTAAAAGTAGAATACCATACTTCGGAAGGCCGTATCGACCTGGTATTGCAAACGGATCGTTTCATTTACTTGATGGAATTCAAACTGAATGGAACAGCAGACGAGGCTCTACGCCAGATCAATGAAAAAGGCTATGCGCTTCCTTTTGCATCCGATCCCCGCCAAATATTTAAGATAGGAGTGAATTTTAGTGCAAAGACTCGCAATATAGAGGAGTGGAAAGTAGAGTAATGATTAATAAGGCATTATCTGTGTGAGTAGATTTAGTTATAAAGTTCACTATATTACTGTAAAATCCTATGAATACATCTTTTTTGATAAAGAAGGACAAAATCCCAACCCTTTTATAAAAAAACTATTCTTTTTGTTAAATTAGTATTATTATTTTTATAACTGTTGTACATATTTTTTCTATCTTGCATCAAAATTGGAATATTATAAAATGAGCAATTTAATAGAAGATAATCTCTTGCAGTTAAGTGTACAAGATATATACTCAACTCTAGTGGCTTTAAATCAAAATAGTGATGATATATATTGTTATGAATATCATGATAGTATAAAATCTTTATGTCATCATGATAATGTGAAAGCTAAAGAACTTTTTTATTCCATCATTGAGGGGAAAATATTTACAGGTCTTTTGGTTGATATTTCGGTATTGATACTATTAGAAATAGCAGAGAGTGATTTTGAATGGGCATATAAGGAAGCAAGGTTTACAATAGAAATTAATAGAGAGATTTCGATTCGAGTATTATCTTACTTAAAATATAGTTCTGGAATACAACTAGAGGAGGCCTTTTCCTATGTAGAAAGTAAAGGAGATATCTTTATTTTGAAAGATTATATATTATTTTATTCTCAAATTTTGAATAACCTTTATTGTAGTGAAAAGCAACAAAATAAGTGCTTTCAATACTTTGTGTCAATACTTAATTCGCATTCAGATGAAAAAGTGGAACGAGAAATATTTTTTAGTTTAGCATCTTTATCAGGATATGAGCAAGAGAGATTTGATTTATATATCAATCATTTTATAAGTAAAGATTTTGCAATAGAGCAGATGGATAAATACTTTTGTAGATTTAAAAGTATTCATTACATTTTTGATCTAATTATTTCACTATCTTGTTTTATTAGGGATAAAGGAGAAAAACCTGATATACATATATTTGCTCAATCTTTATGTTCTTTTCAAAGAAAAAACGAAGAAGAAACAAATAATGGGATATTATGGATGCTTACACAGAATGACCCCGAAATACGAATGGATGCAGTACATCTAATAATTGACAGTCAATACAATATAAATAACTTAAATTTAACTGTCCTGAATGAATTAGAGCAACTTAGAGCTCTTGAAGTATTGTTGTGGAATTGGCTTGCTGATTATAAGAAAAGACTAAAGTTAGTATTACAGCTATGGAACTCTTCGTATAAAAATGTTGTTACATATTTGCAGCAATGTTTATCTTATTATGTTAGTTATTGTTATTATGGTTCATTATATGAAGATATAAAAAACTATGGCGTGTCAGATTTTTTTTTAGAACCTATAAATAATAGCTTAAAAGAGCAAAAGACTATTATTGCAGAAAAAGAAAAGATAAATGAACTTAATTCTTGTGTGAATGATAGCAAAATGAGAAAACTATATTTTAAATTAGAAGGGGAGGAGCACTCAAAATTATTACAACATAGCAATGAAGATCTTTTTTTTAAGCTCATACATACAGTACAGATAGTTAGAGGTACAGGATGGCAAATAGGCCAGAAAGATATCTCCCTTTTGGGGAAAGTATCAACATCAATGACAGTTAATATGCAAGTCTATCGTTTCCCATATCTTATAGAAAGATATTATAATAAATTTATAAGTCGATTTTGATAATGAATATTAAATCAATTATTATATCAGATTATTTAAGTTCCTTAAAGGAAGATAGTGAACTTGATGTTATATTTCCATTACTTCTTGAGGCAATGGGGTTTTCTGTTTTGTCCAAACCTAAAGAAACAAAAGGTTATCAGCAATATGGAAAAGATATTATTGCTGTAGGTATAGATGAAGATGGAATAAAAAAGCGATTTTATTTTGAATTAAAAGGAGGTGAAGATAGAAATATTAATTCACATGTGTTTAATAAACAAGATGGTATTGTTGAATCACTTCGTGAAGCTAAGTATGTTGATTATTCTTTTTCTAATAAACGCTATGAAAATCTGCCTCTTAAGGTTGTTGTCGTTCACAATGGAGAACTAAAATCAGATGTGCAACAATTATTTAATGAATTTTTGGATAAAGAAATTAGACAGTCAGGTAAGGTTGAAGCAGAACGATGGGGGTTATCTGAACTTACACAATTGTTTGATAAGTTTTTGTTTGGACCATATTTGTTGACTGATGAAAAACAGGTTCAACTTTTCAATAAAGTAATTATTAACTTGAATGCATATGAAAATGAAGTTAATAGTGATTTTGAAAATTTGTTAGATTCTATATTGCAAAAATCAATAAAATGTTTTACAAAATATAACAGAAAGAATATACTAGTATTCCAGACTATAAAATTAATTAGTTTTATTATATATTCTGAATCTGAATTTACTTATAACAATTTACTTATTGCAAAAAAATATTTGACATGTTTAGTTATGAAATTTTGGTATTGGATACTAAAAAATAAATTGGATATTCCTAATAAATACTCAAAACATATAAATGAAATAATAGGTTTCTATATTTTTGTTATTAGTAAATATTTAGAGAAATTATCTAAATTTTCGCTTGTTTATGGTGGATTTTATTATGAAAAAGGTGGTCGCTATGAATCGATTGGATACAATATTCGAACATTTGATTATATAGACTATTTAATAGCTCTTTTAGGAGACTCTACTGATAGCATAAAGGAATATACTAAATATATTACTAATGTGATTACAGCAAATCCTGTTTTGTATTCTCCCATACTAGATATACAAGTTAATACAATAGTTCTAATACTAAATCTTTATATAAAAGCTAACGATTTTGTAAATGCTAAATTCTATTTGAAAGAAGTCTTGGTTTATCTCCAATGGATAAAGTGTCATTTTGATTATTTACCAGATGCTAATAACGATATTGAAAATGTAATTAAATTAAAAGTAACAGGTAAAAAACCTATATATTATAGTGATTCTACTTCTCCAATGTTAGCAATTCTACTTGAATATACAGCTATTTTAGATATGGAAGAGGAATATATAATTATTAGAGATCTTGTTATTGAGAAAAATATAGATTTAGGTCTATTTATTCCATATTATAGCATAAAAGAAGATTTTCTTGCAGATAAGGAGAATGATTTAGAAGAACAACTTTTTTCTAAAAGGTTCTTTAATGATGGTTTTCAAAAAACAATAATGCTTAAAAATTTGGATGAAAAAAAACTTACATTTGAAGAATATAAACAATTTATATTAGTTCAAAAAGAGGAATTTGTCTATGAATATCGAACAAAGAAAGCTGGGTATGGTTTTTTAATAGATATTGCTCATATCTATTTTAGAACTCCTTTTTTTCCTGATAAGTGGAGGTGTAATATTGATTAAATGATTATAAACACTATGATGACTGTCAAAAAAATATGGATTTACTTTTTTGACTTAAAAATATTTTATAATTTTGTTTCAAAATAGGAGAGTATTTCTGAACAGAGCTTTTACTATCGTGGACAATTTCTTGACTTATGCTACATGGTGCATAAGGATGACCGTTCTGATTAGACAAGAGTTTGGGAGGAATTCCTCTAGTAATAGAGAGCCTGATACCAATATGTCTAAGAAGGTAACGAGTAATTCTTTCTTTGGTTTCATACTTGTTAAGAAATTAATGATGTGAACTATTTGCAAAGATACGGATATTATTCTATCTATAAGGGGTGAGGTTTTTATATGACCTTGGACAGTTCACCTTGTAAAGCTATTAAAGACCCCGAGTAAGAATACTCTCCTTTTCTTTAAATTTATGGACAAAAAAGGAAATTGGTTCAAAATAAAAAAATATAGTCATATTGGACAACCTTTATCTTATAGCCAAAAGCATGATGTTGAATCATACATAAGAAATAAAGATAAGGTTGCTCAACATGCTTTCTTCCCTCTGATTCGAAGAGTAATGAAGAAGTATCGATATGTCTCTAAAGGTGATACTCAACATAAAGTAAAAAGAGCAAAATGTCGTTTTATATCTTATGCAACACATTTGGATTCTGCAATATATTCTTTTTACGCCCAACAAATTTCAAATTACTATGAACAGTTTCTTGTTCAAAATAATTTAGCAGATAATATTATCGCCTATCGAACTTTATCATGTAAAGATAGAAAAGGGAATAAGTGTAATATAGATTATGCTAAAGAGGTATTTTGTTTTATAAATGAGAAACTTGTTTTTGAAGATGTTGCTGTTATTGTTTTTGATATTAAAGGTTTCTTTGATAACTTGGATCATAAATTGCTTAAGTATTCATGGAAAAAGATATGTCAATTGGATTCTATGGATGCAGCAAGCTATGCGATCTATAAGAATATTATAAAATACTCATATGTAGAAGAAAATAAATTATTTGATTTATTCAAAGATAAGATTATTTGTCAAACTCCAACCGGTATAAGATCAAAGAAGATAAAGAAAAAAAAATATTTGCGTGATAAAAAAGCTATTGCTTTTTGTGAAAGAGTCGATATTGGTATTATTAGGGAAGCCAATTTAATACGGAAAGGTAATTTTGATTATGAAAATCAGAGATATACTCATAGAGGGATTCCGCAAGGATTACCCATAAGTGCTGTTTTAGCAAATATTTATATGAACTATTTTGACAAAAATATATCTGAAGATATAGCGACATTTGGTGGTTTATATAGACGATATTCTGATGATATAATAATTGTATGCCCTATAAAGTATGGTGTCTTTTGGAAAAATTATATAATTGATCAAATACAATCTGTCAAACTAACAATAGAAGAAAGAAAAACAAATTTGTTTAATTTTAGGAAGTTGGAGAATAGATTAAATATTTGTGAACATGAGAATTTGGGAACTAATAAACAACTTGAATATTTAGGCTTTTCTTATGATGGAAATAGAATATTAATCAAAAATAGTGGATTAGGAGCATACTATTATAAGATGCAGAGAAATACAGAAAGATGTATATATTTTTCTATTCATAATCATAATAAAAAAAATAGAGGTAAACTTTTTGAAAATAAGTTAGTATACCGATTTACAAAATTAGGTTCTCGAAAACATCGTATATTTGTCCGATCAAAATCAAAGCCTTATTATTTTTATGATTCGAAGAGGAGATCTTTAGGTAATTATTGGAGTTATGTTAATAAATCTGCTAAAATAATGAATAGCCCAAATATTCTATCGCAATTGAGGAGAAATAAAGCCAAATTGAAATTAAAGATAATAGCTGCTAGGTCTATTTTACCTGATGTTATCTGTAGGCGCGAACGTGATACATTAATTAAGTATGGACGTTTGTTCTAATTTTAAACAACAATGACTTTTTTCGTGTTCTTCTTTCTATATTTACTATATGTTGTAATATTAAATGTGTTAGTGAATAAAAGAAATGAACCCTATGAAGTCATGAAATAACAAATTGTATTCGTAAAGCTTTAGGTGTGAAGTTCTAAGACTTAAATTCTATTTTATAGAAGGAATGTGAATGATAATGTTATTCTCTATTAAACCGGAATTTATGATAAATTTCATAGCTAAGAAAAAATATGAATATCGAAAATCTATTTTTATGAATGATGAGATCATTTTGGGCATTGTGTATGATAGTTGAAGAATTGACTATTAAAGATGTTTTAATGAATTAATCTTAGACTAAAAGTTATTTGATGAATAATTCATTGTACGAGATTGGATTTATATAATTCAAATTGGAACATATATCATTATGTGATAATCCGATAGATCCTTATGAAAAATGAATTTCATTTGTTTCTCCTCAATCTTTTTTGAAATATCGATAATTTGTTTGAAGAGTTGGAACCAGAATTTATATCCTTTTGACATTCTGTTAATTCATATACTCTTTCTTTGCTATATATAAAGGTAAAGGACAGTTCAAAAGTATTTATCCCCTCAATCCGGAGTTTAATAATGACGGATTGAGGGGATTTCCTTTTTAGCGGTGACATTCAGATAGTTAAAAATGCAATCATTATGATGATTTCAGGCTAAATGGCAGAGATGAGACAAAACCAACTACAATCTGTCACATAAAAATGGCCTATCCAGAAAGAGCTTCCAGCTTTGTAAAAGGTATATTAGCCTACTTTTAGAGCATACCCCCGAAGTAAATTCCCTAATATTCTGCATATGTTAAAAATTTCATTGTAATGATTAGTCCAGTTCATTGTGATAAGTGCATGAAGTCATTGTGATGACTTCCCCAAGGCATTATGATGATCGGGAAGAATCATTGCAATGAATTTGTGTAAAGGTGGAAATGAGGGTAGGAAATGATGGTGAAAGATGTGGTTTTCTTTCTAAAACATGCTTTTTTAGAGATGCTGCCGTTAGTGAAAACCGTGAAAACCGAACAATCTGCAAGCTGGGAATGTTTATCTTTATCTTTTTGATTAATAACGATAAAGAAGGAAAAAGTTATGAGAAATAAAGATTTTTGCAGGCTGATGCTTGAGCAGGAAAAGCAGAAGCGCAGTAATGGGGATGAAAGCACGGCCGATTTGTATCGGGCTACCCGAAATCATTTTGCTGCATTCATTCGTGAGGGAGGAAAGAGCGGGTTGCTGGGGGATGTGACGCAGGATGTAGTGCTGGAGTTTGTCTTGTATTTGAAGGGAAAGAAACTGCGTGTAAATTCGGTGAATAGTTATATTAGTAATCTACGTGCGATGTACAACCGTGCTTGCCGGGGGTGGAAAGGGCGGCCTGAGGAACGGCCGTTCGAGGGGATGCAGTTGCAGCGGGAGGAGACCGTTAAACGGGCGGTTCCGGTGGAAGTGATTAAGCAGATGGCTGCACTCGATCTGGAAGAAGAACCGGAGAAAAAGCTGGCGGTGGATATGGCCCTGTTTTCTTTTTTGGCTTGCGGTATGCCTTTTGCGGATATTGTTCGTCTAGGAGGGGAGAACCTGGTTGAAGAAGGAAAAGTGTTGTCGTATCGCCGGCAAAAAACAGGTGCACTGATCGAGATGGAAGTTTCGGAGCCTATGCAGTTACTGATCGATCGTTACAGGCGGGCGGATTCCAAATATCTTTTTCCTGTGTTACAGGAGGGAGCTACGCATGAACAGTATAAACAATGTCTGGCACAGGAAAATCAATATCTGGCAGATGTACAGGTCTTATTGGGTTTATCTGCAAAGCTGACGACCTATGTTTTCCGTCATAGCTGGGCATCTGCGGCTTATCATCTTGGGATACCGATCGCTATTATCAGCCAAGCCCTGGGGCATTCTTCCGAAAAAATGACACGCATTTACTTGTCTGCTTTTGATGCAGGTAAGGTAGGAGAAGCAAATAAAAGGGTTTCTGAAGGTGTGAAGGAACTGATGGCTGCATAAATTATCCTTATTTATATAATAAGGTAATTCCCTCTCTTTTTGTTTCATATCCAAGCCTTTACAACTTGTGGATTTCGCAAAAGAGTTTGAATGCTCTGCAAACATAGGAAGAATCTTGTGGAAAAACAAAGCTTTTGGGTAAAATCCTAAAAAAAACATATAGAATTTGTATTAATTAACCTAGTTTCCTGCTTGTGACCTTTAAATCATAATTTTCAAAGAATAAGACATAAGGCGGGTGAAGACTGCTGTCTTATTAATATCCGTTTGAAAAAAACTGTTATCATTTTTACATGTTTTTACTCCACAAAATATTGAAATAAGACATCAATCCAAAATATCCCAGGGGCAAAACTCATTAAATCCCCCTTAAAACCGAGGTGCTTTTTATCCTTTCCCTTATTATATAAATAAGGAAGCTATTTAGAGGTCGAACGGATAATCGAAGGCTAGTATTGATATAATATATGTATAGGATAAAAATACCATATTGTCAAATCCCGTTGAAACGGATTTTTCTGTTGCTGGTTTACTGTTTGCTAGAAACTGGTATGACTGCGCAGACAACGACTTATCATAAGGCGGAGTCCTTTTTATTTTCTTTTAAAGAGAACAGCGATATGTTCCTGGCAGACTATGGCGACAATGCTTACCAACTGGAACGGATGGGGCGATTACTCGATGCTTCCCGCAACCGTTTGCTGAAAGACAACTCCCACCTTTTAATCGTTTCGCATGTGGATGCCTACGGTGGTGAAGAAGAGTCGGTGATCAACGAAGCTTCCCTGCGCGCGAACCGTATCCGTGCTTATCTGAAGGTCCGTTTCGATATTCCTCACGAATGTGTTGCTTTTTATATCGACCGTAGCGGTAGTTATCGTGACCGGGTGCATGTGTATGAGGTGTATAAACCACTTCCGTGGTTTGCCAATACCTCGATCCATTACAGTGAGAGCCATTACCCGGTTGCGATAAAAGCGGCGATCGACCGATATGGTGTCGTTCCTTATGTCGACCTGTACCGCCGTGGAGAGAAGGGAGGTTATGACCGTGAAGTGTATCGTATAGACGATCCTCTTTTTGACCGGACGGAACTGGAAGATTACCGGCTGGCATCGGTTGCGGATACCCTGCGGGTAAAAACAGAGCGTAAGATAACTGTACCGGAAGAAACAAGAGTGACACCGGTGGAACAGCCAGTCGTTGCAGTGAAAGCGGAACGTAAAGCTGCATATCTTGCCGTCAAAACCAACCTGCTTCCGTGGTGCACTGTTGTCCCTTCGGTGCGTCTGGGAACCGGCGAAACAAAGATAGAAGCTGGATCTTTTATGCCGAATCTGGCACTGGAATACTTTTTTGCCGACCGTTGGTCGATCGCCGTATCAGGCATGTATTCCGATTTCTCTTATAAGAATAAGGTACGCGATCACTGGTCTGTCTCTTCTTTTTCCATCGAATCCCGTGTGTGGCCATTGCGTCCGGGTGAGTTTGTATGGCTTAATACCGGATTGTTCGGCGAGTACGGCGATTTTGACATACGAGGCAGTGCGATCGATCCGGATAAGGATATTCTCTATGGTCGGACCGGTCGTTTCCGGACGGCAGGTGCCAGTGTTGGTTGTCTGATTCCTTTCGGGAAAGGTTTCTGTATGGAGGCTGGGGTACGGGCAGGTTATCGTTCGGTGTCGGAGGGAAAGAAATACCGTTACGATAAAATGGACGATAAGAATTATCTGGAAACCCGTTTTTCGTCGACAGGTTTTATGATTGGGTTGAATGTCAGCTTGGTATATCGTTTTCAAATCAGATAAGGAAAGGAGGGAATATGGGTAAACATAAAAACAATAGAATAAAGAAATGGGTAATATGCCTGGTCGGCGCCCTGGCCTTGACGGCATGTACCTATCATACGCCGGATGAAGACTGGGAGAAAAATGGGAGGGTGCGCTTGCTTCTCGATTGGCAAACCCGAGCACAGCCTTCGGTCATGACTTACCATTTCTATAAAGATGGAACAGGCAGTCCCGTTGTGCGACGTGGGGATGCTTGGGGATATGAAGGAACACTTCCGGCGGGATATTATAAAGTGGTTGTTTGTAATACCGACTGTGAGAATGTTTTGCTGGAGACGGAAAACGGATATGACGGGGCTTGTGGGAGGGCCCGGCAGGTATCTTCCCTGAAATCGTCACCGGTCTTGATCGCACAACCGGGTAATTTGTACAGTACCGGTTGTGAACAAATCGATATCGGGGGCGAAGAAATTGCAGTACGGGAATTAAGTCCCGCCAGTGTGGTTCGCAGGCTGGAGCTGAATATAAAGATCACAAGCGGAGAGACGGGTGAGGTGGTTCAATGTGAAAAACTGACCGGGCGGCTCACCGGTCTATCTCTGGGCGTATATCTTTCAAGTGGCAAACCTTTTTCCGGTACGTCTGCCTTTATGGTATTCGAGTCTGAGTTAACCTCTTCCGGAGTATATACCACGATACAGAATCTGTTCAGCCTGCCGGAAAAGGATGCCGGTAGCAGTCCGATCTGTCTTCTGTTGGACATGGAACTGGCGGACGGAATAGAAGTTTCCACGTCGATCGATATTACAGAAGAGATCGGTAACGCATTCATAGAGAATACGTTTTCGGTGATACTCGACCTGACGGTCAGGTACGATGAAATAGGCGGCTTGACTATTCTGCTGGCGGAATGGAAAAAAGGAAATGAAGGTTCGGGTATCGTCGATCCCTGAAATGGAATAACAATTAAACACTGGTATAATATGAGAACAAGTGAATTTTTAGCAGCAAGTATGTTGGTCGCCGTTTTTCTGGTAGGTTGTACCAACACAGAAGAGCCGGTGACGGCAAATAGTGAAGAAGCGATCCGCATAACGGCGGGTATCGGAGAAACTACCCGTGCGGTGATCGATGCCGGTTATGGCACGGATCTGAATGTGTCGTTTGCCCGGATCGATAACCTGCCCGCAGGGACAAACTGGAATATGCCGTCGATCGATGCTATCCGTACTGGTGGTGCAGGTAATACGGCGATCACTTTCGAGCAGGAACAAAACTATCTGGCGGCAAACGGAGTGTCGGCCCTGATCGGCTACTATCCCCGCAAGACTCCGGAAGCAGGGACGGCCAATCCGTTACGTGTCGTTTACACGATTACCGGAGATGAAGATATTATGGCAACGGAGATACAGACAGGATGGTTGGCAGCCCCGTTCGAAGTATTCACCTTTAATCACCTGCTTACCCAGTTGCAATTTATTTGCGTGGGTTCTGCTGAAGCTGTTGCCAAATGGACGGCAGTCACTTCCATAACGATAAAAAATATAACCACAGAATTGA
Source organism: Parabacteroides sp. HGS0025 (assembly GCF_000969845.1). NCBI lineage: Bacteria > Pseudomonadati > Bacteroidota > Bacteroidia > Bacteroidales > Tannerellaceae > Parabacteroides > Parabacteroides sp. HGS0025. The sequence continues at coordinate 3,203,012 of NZ_KQ033902.1, read as the reverse complement.
CACTTTCGCTCGATAAAACGACGGGCGCCAGCTTAACGGCTACCGGTGTTGCCAATAAGAGTTTATTGGTAAAGAACTGTCCGGCGGCTGTCTCGGTTGTCGGTCAGGCTACTCCCCGGACCGGCTACCTGATGCTTTATCCGGTAGCGGAGATGGGAACGGCTGCGGCTGCGATCGACCTGGAAGTGAAAGCAACTTACGACGGAGTGGGAAAAACACTGCCTGTTTCTATCACGAATATTGATGGTGGAGTACAGACGGGACAATCCCACCTGATCACGCTCACCTTTGCGGAGGACGGCACGATCATAGCAGAGGCCGGTATTGCCGTCTGGCAGCCGGGTAATGGTGGAGGTGCCGTGATAACTCCCGGAGAATAAAGTAATTGTTTCAGATACGGATTACATTTTATCGATGAATAAATTAATAATAATAGCATTTGTCTTCCTGCTTCCGGCAGTAACAGCCTGTTCGGATGGTAGTGGCCGTGAGCCACAGCCTGTTGCCGAAACAATGGTCAACCTGGAAGGGGCGATCGGCCTGTCTACCCGCGCTGTAATCGATTCCGGTTATGAAGTGGATCTGAATATCTACTTTGCGCGTCAGGACGAAACAGGCAATACCTACGGTGCGTGGAACCTGTACAAAGCCGTCCGTAGCGGAGGAGCCGGGAACCGGCCGATCCTCTTCGAGATACCCCAGTTATACCCGGCTGATGGAAGCCATATCCGCCTGCACGGTTATTATCCGGTAGAGGACGATGTTAATCCGGTGACGGGTAGGGTGACTTTTACTGTGGATGGTATGACAGATATCATGGCAACGGGATGCCTGTCGGCAACCGCTTATGCTCCTGTACGAACCTGCCTGTTCCATCATTTGCTGACGCAGGTCGGATTGGTTTGTTATAGCGACCGGGCTGCCTTGTGGGGAGAGATCATTAAGATTGAAGCGGTGGGAGTCCATACACGTCAGGAGCTCGATTGCGCGGATGAATCTCCTTTGCTGACAGATGCTTCTTCCGTAGAAGCGATAAAAAATGTGGCTGTGCAGGGGATAGACGGATTACCCGTCCCACAGGTAGACGAAGGAGACGGATTGCCTGATGCGCAAGGGTATGTCCTGCTTCCTGTATCTCTGCTCGTAGGAACGGTCGGGAATCCGCTCCGGTTGGAGATAACCACGACGAAAGACGGAAAAGGAAATGGGATAGAAACGGTATCACATGTATCTGTCACCGTAGAAGGCGGCCTCCGGGCAGGTAAACGCCACGTCTTTTCGCTTTTTTTTACAGCAGGTACCGGTATTCAAACAGCTTTTGTCGGTGTGGAGCCCTGGACGGATCACGATGCCGGAGAACTACCCATTTGAGAGGATGGCCAGCGTAATTAAGAATGATTTTTATAGTATAATTAAAAACAAACGAAAATGAAAACAACAACAATGTGGGTTATGGCTATAGCCCTGGTGGCAGCAACGAGTTGCTCGGAAACAGAAACGGATGTGATCGATTCCGGTGATGACGATCAGATTGCTTTAGGTATCACACCGAATCTGAGAGTGGAAGCCGGAACCAAGTCGGCAACCAAATCAGTGGTGTCCGGTGACGCTATTACTTATACCAATTATACCGATGATGCGCCGGGATTGGGCGTTTTAATAACGAATGAGGCTGTAAATGGATGGTATGTACCCGATGGTACGGACTATACCGGCCACCATGTCTGGTATATGGGTGACGAAAAGGGAGCCAACTGGATTTCTATACAAGAAAAAGGTGTTACTTTTGATGATACGGATGAATCTCCTTATTATCTGACGAAAGAGATAGGTAAAGTATACGCTTATTATCCCTATGATGCAGCTATAACCAAAACTCTTACAAATGTAAGTGCGGAAGCCGATCTTAAAATACCCGTAACTGTTTTGAGCAGCGGTGAGATAAACGCGCAAAGAAACAATGCGAAGAAGTATTGGAACGCGGGTGCATGGGCATCTACAGCGAGGGCTGACCTGGCCAATCTCTGTTTGCCGGCAGAAAAAGACTACCTGTATTTTGCTGCGGAGGGTGGACGCTATGTAAATAACGGACGTGCCGACGGATTTTCGCCTGTGACACCGGAGGATGAACCTGATAATCTGGGTACGGATAATCCCGGTTACAAGATCAACCTGGATATGAAACATGCGATGGCGATGGTCTCCTTTCGGGTGTACGATGGCGGACGTCTGAGCGATAACGATGTGAATTTTACGAAATTTACCATTAAGAATCATGCCGGTGGTACAAATCTGTTCAAGACCGGTAGCGGAAAAATGTCTTTGACGGACGGTACTATTACAGAAACTATTACAACCACGGAATTGAGCCGTACGATCACCAATTATGTCCTGATGCGGCAAGTGGAAGCAGGAGAGGGAGAACATGCTTTTATAAAGACCGGGACTACGACTTCCGGGATAAATGGCAAAACTGTATCCAAGTCGGTCAGTGCGATTGTGTATCCTGTCACTTTCGGTGAAAATGAAATCGACCTGGAGATTACGCTTAAAGAAGGTAATAATCCCCCTGTTGTGTACCCCGTAACGCTGGTCGGTAATCAATGGGAACCCAACAACAATTACATCTATACACTATCCGCAGGGCGTAACAAACTCACGGTGATGGATGTCAGTGTTGAACCCTGGGTGGACAACGAACAGGACGAAATACCTCTGTAATCACTTTTATAAAAACAAAGCCCATGAAACAATTCATGTATATACTTTCGACGGTCGTTTTCTTCCTGTTTGCCAACGCTTGTACGGAGGCTACGATCTCTATGGATGAGGGAGGAAACGAAGGTAAAGGCGATGTGAAGGACGGTGTTCCCCTGAGCGTTAAGAATCTGGACTTGTCGGTTGAGGTAGAATCGAGAAGCATCGTGACGGGAGGAGCGGTTACCAGTGCCGCTAACCCTAATCCGCTTATGCAGGTAGGGCTTTGTGTTACGAAAGCAAACGGTTCTGCCTATGCCGGTGGTACTAATACGCAGGTGTTTGTTTACAACGGAAATGCAGCTCAGCCTGGCTGGGAGTTGGTGGAGGGTGAGGAGAGGCTTTTGTTGTTTTCGGAGAAAGGAACCGTATACGGATATGCTCCGGCAGAGAAAAGCGTGTCTTTGTCAGGAACACCGAAAGTACCTGTCATGAGTGGTGTAAAGGTACTGGATAAACAGAAGTTTTACTTTAGCGACACCAGTGATCCGGTAGATGCATCGACCGATATACAGTGGGAAACCGATCAGGATGATTATCTGTATTGTAAAGTGCCTGTAGAGGTAGACCGCTGGCATCCGGAGGTTTCTTTGACGATGAATCATGCATTGGCAAAAGTGAGTTTCCGTGTGCTGGAAACGGATGGCGGTTCGGAGTTTGCCGGTAGCCGGGTGAAGAAGGTCGTGTTGAAAAGTAACAGCGGTTTTAAAAAGTCGACTTCCGCGAAACTGAACCTGGCAACGGGCGAGCTAGGAGGAACGATGACGGCAGTGGATGAGTTGTGGTTTACAGCAGATGGCGACTTGCGAAGAGTAGGAACAGGGATTGGCGCTGGTGAGGATGATATCCGTAAGGTTACCATACAGGCTTTCGGGATGGTTATACCGGTGGCGGATGTCCCTGTGACGTTGGAACTGACGCTTGACAATGGCTCTGTTTATACGATGGCTCCGGCAGGAGGAGGCGGTGTAAGCACATTTATTGCCAATTGGTTGAAAGGGAACAATTATATTTATAATATCCAGTTATCTCCGCAGGGCATCAGTATAGCTAATGTTGAAGTAGCCGGCTGGGCGGAGGGTGGTACAACTGATGTTCCTGTGGAATAGTGAAATAAAATAAGACGAAATAAGATGGAACGGAATCGAGTACAGTTATATCTGTTGTGGCTACTGGCCGGTATATTGCTGGTTGGGTGTACGGCGGAACCGGTAGAGGAGATCGTGCCGGAAGAGAGCCGGCCGGTAGCCCTCAGTTTCGGCAGGCCTAATTTGGGCGTACCTGAACTCCTGACCCGTACCGGGGAAGCTGTCACTCCGCCTCCGACCCCTTTACCTGCCGGGGCGACCGTGCGTATCGGGGCTTACACCGGTAGTGTAGGAGATATGCTGACCGATGCTTCCTTTTCTACGGCAGCCCCCTCGTTTGAAGCAACCTACGTGGTAGGGGATGATGGCAGTTTATCCCCTTGCTGCGTGAATGGGAATGGGGAGCAAATAGCGGGCACGGCCAAAGGTTTGACTGTCAGGAGCGGTATGTATGATTTCTATGCAGTCTCCCCGGCACGGCCTCTATTGAAAGGAAATGACGGTTTCTATGGAATAACCGGCATTCCTCACAAGGAGGATGTAATGACCTCTTTTGTTCGTGGTGTGGCTGTGACGAAGACAGCCAGGCGGGTTACACTCGGAACTTTTAGCCGGAAATGTGCGATGTTGGTATTCAACGTGGCTCCTTCACCCGATAATGCCATTCCTTTCGATCGGTTATACGGCACATCTCTTGTAATAAAGAAGGTATCCTCTTCGGGGGCTGTCCTGCTGGCAGGTACGGATACGGGTATTCTTCCTACGGGAGGCGGTACCGGGGTGGATGCGGAAGTTACGTTTGCTACAGAAGAATTTGAACCGGTCGATCCTGGTTCTGATCCGGATAATTGCGGTCTGAACAAAACAAAAGGTGTCGTCCTTCCCAAAGACAACCAGCCTTTCGAGGTAGAGATAACCGTGGTAAGAGACAATGAGACAGCGACCCTCAGGGCCACTATCGACCAGAATATCTCTTTCGACGAAGGCAAGCGGTATATTTTTACCCTTGAAGTGAAGAATAATGAAAGTAGCCTGACTATGAAGGTGTTCGATTGGAATGCAATAGCTTTCAGAGATGACAATGTGGGAGGCCCCGACACGTCTTATCCCGATCCCGATATCAACGAAGGAATAGGCACTACCGTAACCGTTGCCCGATGGACGGAAATAACCTGGAGCGGTAACGGAGATGTCGGCGGAGATAGTTGAACGAATATAGATTAAAAAAGAAATACAATGAAACGAGTAAATAAAACAAGGCTGTTTGCACTGTTGTTTCTGCTTGTAGCCGGCGGTTGTTCTGAAGCGGTTGTGGAAGAAGATGACATTCCGCTTCATGCACTAAAAGAAGTGGATGCCAGGTTTATCCTAAATGTACTGGCCAGCCGGACTCCCGTTACCCGTAGTATTATTTTTACTCCTGAGGGTATAATCGAGTCGGATACACTGGCAGTAGGTACAAATGACCCGGTACGAACGAAAGCTGCTGCCCCATTGTCTGAAATGCAGGAAAGCCTGATCGCCAGCCTGTGGGTCGGGCAGTATGATGCGACGACGGGTGAGCGTTTGTTTAACCAGTATATTCCTTCTATGGCAGGAACCACGGTCAACCTCAAACTGAAACAGAGTCATAATGGAAACAGGAGCCGTGTCTATTTCATTTCGAATGCCGGTGATCTGGGTGTGATAGACAATGAAACGGCCTTGAAGGAACATACATTGGCTTATATCTCTACGCCTGAAGGGTTGCCTGATAATAACTTATGTAAAATGATGGGATACTGGGAGGGTGAAGTGACGGCTGATGGCATAAGAGAAATAAAGGTGGAACTAACCCGTCTTATCGCAACGATTAAGTTTACTTATTCGACAGGTGGTGATTTTGTATTCAAGCCTGCTTCCGTTGTATTGAAGAATGCCCCGACCGTGTCGCAGGTGGAAGCGCCGACGGAGCAGTTGACAACAGGGGGGATCGGTTATAATACATATACGGGTACGGCTAATCAGGCAGGTACAACCATTTATTGGTATTTGCCGGAGAATATGGCGGGTACTGTCAGTGGAGAAAATGCCGTCGATTCGGAGAAAAAGAAGACTGGTCGGGGTGTGACGAATGCTACCTGCATCGAGTTGACCGGAACAGCCATACAAGGCGGTGTAACGTATGGGGATGTTACTTTCCGTTTTTATCCGGGTAGTGATAAGAACAATTACGATATTGTGCGTAACTTCCGTTACACGATGGACGTTACTTTGATTGGTATAGATGTTTCCGATGAACGTATTACCGTCGGTGAGATACCTCCTATCGAAGTAGATCCAACTGAAATGCCTGCTAAAAAAGGGGGAGAGAAAGAGGTACAGATCACGGCTCGTCCGGGGCAACCGTGGGAGTTCGACATGCCAGTCTGGTTATCTGCCTTGCTGAATGGTGAGAATATTCCTTCAGGTGCAACTATTACGCATCAGGGACCTGCAAATGTAGTGTTTAAAGCTGTGGAAGCGAACCCAAGAGCAGAAAGCAGGTCTGTTTCTTTTAACATCGACGTCAATGGAGCCGATCAGGAGATAACGATCGTTCAGGCAGGTTCTACCCTGACAAAAGGCAGTGATATTTCACTGGATGCAGAAGTCGGTTCTGAAGGAGCTTCTTCTTTTACGGCTACCGAGGGATTGCGGTGGTTAGCTTCTTTAAGTGGCGACGGTTGGCTGGACTGGTCTGCATTTAATCCGGGTTTTTCGGGAGCTGAAGCATCGGACGGAGCGCAATCCTTAATAGTAAAGGCTACTACCAGTAATCCATTTGCCCGGGTACGTACTGGTAAAATAACGGTGAAAGCCGGGGAGTCGGTGGGGGCTGCCGATTATACGGACTTGACTCAGGAGATTAATGTTACACAAACAGCTTCAACAGTCAGTAGTTCAACCAAAATGGTTGCAGCTGAAGGTGCTGGAAACCTAAGCTCTTCGTTTACTGTTACTCCCGGTTTGAATTGGTCAGCTAGTGTAGTGGATGGTAGTTGGATCACTTTATTAACGACATCGGGTGGCCTGACTACAAATTCGGCCGAAAATATAATTTATAGCGCAGCAGTGAATCCTTACTCTTCACCACGAAAGGAAATTATAACGGTACGCGCCGGAGATCCTTCTGATGGACCGACAGGGGAAATATCTGTTACTCAGGAGGCTTCTTGCCTAATGGCCTCAATAACTCCTTCCACTGCCTTAGACGCAATAGTAGGTGCTGAGGGTACTTATACAATGAATGGTACTAAAGGGTTGTCATATTCTTTCATAACAGGTTTACCTTCTTGGTTACAAGTTATAAATGGTACTGCTTCTATTCTAGGTGGTATAACTACCGGTTCTGATCAGCAGTTAACTTATAAAACTGTATCTATTAATCCAAATGTTTCGGAGCGAGAAGCCATCGTTACTGTTAAGGCTGGAAATATGCAAGAAGATGTAGTAATCAGACAGGCCGGTTCAGAATTTAGAACCACTGATGGAGAAGCCAAAATAGCAGGTACAGGTGGTAGTACTACGGGGGCGGTTACTGCAACAGATGGTTTGGCATGGACAATATCTCCAGAAACTCATAATGGTATAACCGTGAGTCCAATATTTGGTTCTGGCAGTGAAACTTTAACTTTTACAAGTTTAGATAACCCTGGTTTAGAACGTACGGGAATATTCACTGTATTGGTAACGGATGCAAATCCAGTACGTTCAGCCACAGTTACAGTCATACAGGCGGAAGGGGAGAGAGCTTATGTTGGCGATCTTCAAGTATGTAAAACAGACGAAACATACGATAATTGGAGTACTGCAACAAATAGTTGTAAAAATTCTACAAAAGAAGGTATGAATGATTGGCGTTTACCTACACTGAATGAACTGGAAACTATCTATAAAAACAAGAATTCGTTAAAGTTTGTAAGTGGTTTTTCTGAGTTCGTGAGTTTTTGGTACTGGAGTTGTACGAGCACCGGTAAAGGTAGTTACTGGATCTTGAATTTTGATAATGGTAGTAGTAGCACAGGCAGTGTCAATACTGATAAGCGGCATGTTCGCTGCGTCCGGTCCAAATAAGTGTGCCCAGCTAACTCAGAATGTGATGGTGGCTAGCCCGCCGAGATCGATACGGTATTAGAATACCCATCAGGTAAAGCGAGTTAGATTGATCCACCGATAAAAAGTGTTCAAGCACATTTACCAAACCGCGCTCCGCAGCTTCCCTACAACGGGGAAGGTATTAAATGTCAGAGCGAAAAGGCGGCGGTGAAAGAACCGTGTCAGGTATATATAATAAAAGTATATAACATTAATAAATCAAATTATGAACAAAGCAGATTTAGTAAATGAACTGGCTGGGAAAATGCACATTACCCAGAGCCAGTCGCGTGAATTTCTAAACACCTTTCAGGAAGTGCTGACGGAAGCAATCAAACAGGATACTCCTATAATGCTTCAGGGGTTCGGGACTTTTACCCCGTGGATGCAAAAGGAGCGGGAAGGACGAAACCCCCGTACAGGTATTACCTGTATGATACCGGCACGTATGAGTGTCAAGTTCAAACCTGGAAAGTTTTTGCTTAGAGATTTGAATTCTTAACAAGAATGGATTCTGTTTGGAGATACGGTATTAATTTTCAGTAGGTTAAGTCTGTGTCTCCAGATATCTGTCTTGATTTTCTCTCAATTTATTATTAACGCCTGTCTGATAGAATTATGAAGAAAAGAAATGAGTTAGAGGCATTGTTTCCCAACGGGAAAGTGCCAGATGTAAATGAGTTTAATCGTAGCCTTGACAAAATGTCGAAAGAAGGTCGTAACCATTTGCTTGAAAAGATTTACAAAATTGCATTTACCGTATGGTCAACCTTGCCTAAAAAACACCAGAAGTTCATCGAAGAAGTAATTATCCACGACCGCCAGTCATATGTCGACTTCATCATTGATAAAACAGTGATGACTTGCCTTCGTTGCCCCCTCCGTTTTCCCGTCTTGTTTATCCGGATGCTCCATTTAACGGAAGTAGTAGAACGTACTGCGCAAACTTCAATAAATCATTTATCAATGTCTGTTCTTATCTGTTTCCTAATTTGCGGCAAGATCGGCACGCTTGCTGGGAATATTAGTAAAGGAGGGTTTACTTGCGAAGAGGTGCTGGTGTTGGCGGGGAAGGTGAGGGTGGGGGATTATTGAGGGGACTTGAATTAATAGTATTTTTCAATTCTACCAAATCTTGTTATTATTTTATTTTCTGATTCAATAGCAAAGTTAAGCCCCGAAACCTAATTTGAGTTTCGAGGCTGATTGTGTCAGCAAGGGTGGAAATCTAATGGCTCTTAGTTCTCTTCAAACGTAGATTCTTCCTCTATGGCTTTTATTTCATTCAAAAGTAGCGTTTGAAGCTCTTCTTTGGGTAGCAGAAGTTGATATTCAGCGACCCCGATTGGTTTGTTCACATCTTGTAAAGCTATCTCTACATCTAAATGGTCTCTATCAGCACAAAGGATAATACCTATTGATTGGTTTTCATTCTCACCACGTTCTAAGCGATCGAGAAGTGAAAGATACATATTCATTTTGCCGATGTATTCAGGTTTGAAGCCTCCAATTTTTAGTTCAATAGCTACGAGTGAACGTAATCCCCGATGAAAGAAGAGCATATCTACAAAATACTCCTTGTTGTTATACTCCAAGCGATATTGATTGCCCATAAAGGTAAACCCTCGACCTAATTCCAAAATGAATGACTTGATTTTGGCGACCAACCGTTTCTCCAACTCTAATTCTTTGATGGGCTCTGCTATTCCAAGAAACCCTAAATTATAAGAACTCCTGAATACCTCATTGGCATAATCAGCTTGCGCTTCGGGCAGTGCAATATTAAAGTTATTACTTTTGATTTGCGTTTGCCTGTTGGCATAGGTATTCATCTTTATGGCATTGAGCAACAAGTCTTTTTTCCATCCTTTTTGAACTGCTTCTTGAGAATAAAAAAATATTTGCTCCAACGTGAGTTCTTTATCTATAAGTAATATATTATGCCCCCAAGGTAAAACTGCAACGCTGCGTTGCAGTTTTATATCAGCTTGATAATAAAGCTCATAATACCGTTTCATGTACCACAAATTACGAGGCGACAACCCCATATCTGGAAACTGTTCTTTTAGGTCAATAGACAATCTATTAACTACACCACTACCATATCCACCTTCTAAATTTTTCTCAAAGAGCAACTTACCTATATTCCAATATGCAGAGTTTACGGTCGTGTTTACCTGTCGGGCAATAGTGGCGCGAGCAGTCTGAATTTCTGCAACAGCTCGTTGCAGTATTTGAGCGTACTCACTATCGTTTATTATCTTTATTTCTTTTGCCATATTTTTATTGTTCTTCTTTGTAATAAACTTTGTAGAACTTACCTTTATCATCCTCTCCTTGTTCGATTAGCTGTCTGTCACCGTGAATATAAATGTGGAAATTCTTATCAAGCTTAATTACGCTCTTGAATGCTCTTGCCTGTTTTTTGACTGCCGTATCTGATATGCTAAAACTGTCCGAGAACTCAATATCACGCTCTTTAGCATAACTATCTTTGTATTGATTAAAACTGTCAATGACTTCGGGCTGTGCTATAACCTCATTGGTGAACTCCTCCATATCAAAGGTGTCTTTCTCTTTGAAGAATTGCGTCGTTTTGTTGAGCAACTCTGCTTGGTCAGCTTTCGATACTCCCTCAAAAGCTTTAGGTAATTCTTTGACAACAAAATTCTTTGCAAGTGCCATCACGTTTTGAGTGTTATAATACTCGTCTTTGCGTTGGCGAACATGTAAGAAGTCGTCTATCCAATAATGAGCCTCTGTCCCCTTGTTGGTATTATCAACAACGGCAACAATATATCCGCTTTCTTTGTCGGTGTTGAATATCAATGCGCCTTTGTCGAGTTTGTTAATATTTACACCTTGTTGACTTTTAATCTCAAATCCATCTCCCGATGGATATACTTTCAAAAATGTATCTTTATTTTCAGATTTAAACAGACCGACAGCGTCAACAGTCTTTCCGTCAATTATGCAGTTTTTGAAATAAACCACATAAAACTCGCCACCTTTAATCTTAGGGTGCGTGCTTTGTTCGTAGAGATGCTTGGCAAGACTAACAGATTGCTCATGAACATTGTCTGGTCTATTAAAAATATCTGAAATAAAACCAAACACTTCGTTATACTTTAAGTCTGTATCGTGAAAAAGTTGATAAAACTCTTGTTGTTTAAATCCCGACACAAAGTAATGTGTCATTAAGTTACTTAATTCATTCTGTATAGTAATATTTCCTTTGGAGATTATAAGCCCCTCATCTCCGACTTTGTTCCCAATCCAATGTATGCTAATTGCATCAATTTGTGCATCAATAAAATTTGTATTCATTATTTTCTTTTATATTCAAGATAGTTATTATAAACTACTGACTTCAACCTATCCATCTCTGATAGTAAATTGTCTTTGAGTGACTTCCTACTCTTTACGTCTAATGCCTTCTCTGATGACAGAGATGAAATATTTATTTCAAATTCAGATTTGCCAGACTTTGATGGGTAATCAGGAAACCCCATGCTTACTGTCATTTTGCCTTTTTCTCCTTTAAAATTGAAAGTGTAAATTGCATCAATGCTCCACAAAATTAAATCTTTGTGATATTTACTATCATTCATAAAATACTTTTTATCCAAGGCTTCTCCAGTAAGAATAATTTTCTGCATCTTTTCCATCCATCGAATTTCTTCAGGTAAAACAACATCTTCTGGTTTTATAGATATATCTTTAATATTATCACAGGAAAAATAATCGCTTTCAAGATGATTTGTTAAACGATAAAAAAACACAAAACGATCGGAGTTTAAAAAATCTTTAAATAAAATTTCTTTAAGCTTTTCTTTTTCTGGAATGATACTTTTTTCTTTAAATTTCTTTACTTGAATTGTAGTTATGAATGCTCCCAATTTTTTTGTTTCTTCTGCAGTGTGTTTTATTATCACTCGTCCTTTTCCATTATCATTGATAAATTCGACACTTCCAGTAAAAATATTCGTTTGTTCATACCACGATTTGTTTATGTCGGTTCTTTTGATTTCAAATTCCGCTTTCACATGGTTATTATTACCGCTGACAGGTTTAAATGCGATAGGCTGAGTCAAACTACATGTTGGTAATTCTTTTTTAATAAATTCTATTACATTAACTGCCATAATATCTGGACTGAATAAACTCTGATTGGGTGCAAAGTTAATGTCTTTAGAAATAGTTTTCGGATTGTCTTCCTTAGTATTAAAAGCATATCTAATCTTATCAAACTCTATTGGTGAAAGCAATAGAGTTTGATAAATCGGTACATTATAATCCTTATTTACATTAAAAGTAAATATCCCTCGTTCTCGCAAAATGCGATTTAAGTCCGCTGGTGATATGAATTTTTGATTTAAGAATCCTTTTATCTGATCCCCGAAAGGGATTATTCTATTTATGTCTTTATGTTCAGTATTCATAATTAAAAGGCATTTAAAGGGTCATTGAAATTTAATACAGATACAGTCTTTGCGTATGCAGATTCTTGGAATCTCAATTTAGCATTTGAAACCATTTCTTTATGATTCAACTCATCGTAATCGTGAAATGCAATTATTGTTTGACTTGCAAAAGTTGATGATATTTCTTTTGCTAATCCCATTATACGAAGAAAACAATCTTCCTCAAAGTTATCTAAAACAGCCATAAATAAGCAATTCTCTCTTGGATTTGCTATATTTTGTAATTTTATTGGAATAATACTTGAATTAAGATATTCTACAGGTAAAATTTTACCAGAACTATCCCTAATAATCGGATTGATGTTTTGACCAGTTGATGGGTAATAAAAGGCATAATCATATTCTATCGTCTTGGTTTTAATAAACTTCATCACATCAAGTACAAATGCGACCCTTTTATTATCCATTACATAAATAGTTTTGTCTCCACTGTAATCAACTCTAGCAGACGAAATAACGCTTATGAGATCGTCATTGCTGTCTTTTTTGTTATTTAGCCAAAATAAAACTCCAATATCATTTATGACATTACAATGCACACCTGCCACTAAAGAATCTTTTTTATCAGAGTATTCAAAGCACTCCATCTGATTGATTAAATCCTCCATAAATCCTTTAAATAGTTTAGTTGGACTATTAGGATATTTAACAGTTTTATATTTAACGGAAATAAGTACATTGTTAATATGCCCATCTACCAATGGACTATTGTAAGAAAATAAGCCATCAATACCGTGTGTTTCGGATGGATTACCTTTATCGTTAAGATGCTCTCCATTTGTTTTCATACATGGAATAGAAACACCCTTGTGCATATTATTCCAGCCTATAACGGAGAAAAATTTCTCGGCTACATTTTCACCATATTCGCCAATTTTTTTAGACCATTCGCCCATAATACAATTATCTTTAAGTTATTACTTTATTAATTCCTTTACCTCCACCTGCAAAATCTCCGCTATCTTATGAAGCGTTTGCAGAGATGGTTGGCTACGGTTGCAAGCATAGTTATTTACTATCTTAAAGCTCTTACCGAGTTTTCCTGCTAACTACGTTTGTTTGATACCCTTTTCGTTTAGCACTTCTTTTATCCGATTCATCTGATTATTTTTCATCTCAACGTCTATCATGTTCCAAATTTAGGAAATATTTCTGGATAATAGTAGACAAAAATAATTTATTCAAAAGGTAACTAACTAAAACTCCGCTTCAAACAAACTGAAAGTTGCTGAAGCGGAGTTTATATTTTAAATTCCTTGTTTTCTGAATGTGTCAGCAAGGTTGGATAGTCCTTACTGACGGATTAAAATTATATTGATTCGAAAGAATAGTCATAATTTTTTGTTTGTTTTCTGCTACCAAACAGGTAGCGGATTCGCAACAGAAAGTCTTCGTAATACCACAATATTCTGCTTTTTTGCTACTTAGCAAGGAAATGTGATATAGTGCATATTGCACTACGTAATCAATAAGTTACACCGTTTTGTCGGTTTCTGCTTTCAGGGAATACAATTTAGAAACTAACTTGGCACAATTAGAATGTGCTTGTTTTCAACTCTCGGATTCTCGTATGTCAATTTGCTACACACTGTGTAGCAAATTGACATGGAGTTACAATGAATTGATAATGATGGTGAATGATGCTAATGCATGTTGCTTCTACCTAAAAGAAGCTACCCAGCAGTCATGGAGCGTTCACCAAAGGGATTTACGTTCTTTGCTCGCCAATATCGCATCAGTACCGAGACAGAACATTTCTACATCGACTTTGTGTTTTACAACTATATTTTAAAATGTTATTTGTTGATCGATCTGAAAGCTGGGCAACTCAAACATCAGGACATCGGCCAAATGGATATGTACCGCCGTATGTTCGACGATCAATTATGAAAATTGCTATATTTACCGCAAAATATACGGAGAATATATCAGGTGTGATGGGAAAAGAGAAAGTTCATTATCAAGCTTCTGATTCGGATAATATACCTTTCCAAATGAAATTGTTTTTGGATTGGGCAAATGATGATCAGAAGATAGACCCGGTTTTGAAAGCTGCTATTGCTCATTTATGGTTTGTGGCTATTCATCCGTCTGATGATGGGAACGGGCGTATAGCTCGCACTATAATTGATTTATTTTTAGCTCGTGCTGATGAAATGCCACATCGTTTTTATAGTATATCAGCAGAGATACGTAAACAGTTGATATGGCTTTACGCGATATACAGGATTTGATGACAAAAGGTGTGTTACGTAAAACGGATGAAGGGGGAAGAAGTACTAATTATGAACTTGTAGTATGATTGTTTGCGGAGATTAATATCAGTATTTGCCGTATAATATGCGGAGAATATGGGTGCTAATCTCCGCATACAATATATCACTTGTTTAATATAGAAGATCTATTTTCTATTAAAGCCTTATAATCTATTTTCATTTGATTTGGTAAAAATGAAATATCAATAAAATCATACCATAGTGGTAATACTTTTCTAAATTTGTTGTATGTATTTTCAATAACCTTATCTTCAACTTTCATTGTTTTTAGTAGATTGTCAAAGTCAGATCTCTTTAATTTTCGTTTTTTTCCGTTCAGAGTCAGAGCAAGTTCTTCTGTGTCTTCAGGTATGACCAGCTTAGTCGATAAGAGATCATAAGCAGGCGTTAGTGTGGTTTCTTTTATCTTTTTATAGAGGGAAAAGTTTTTTAGGTGCATGTCTGCATTACCTGTAAGATAACAGAACAATAAAACCTCAACGTAATTGATCAAGTCCAGGACTGGGTACGCTGAAAACTCTACAATCTTCTTGGCTATCTGTTCATGGGAACCTTTGTATTTCTGTTCTGTTAGTTTCTCTGTTAACTGGCACATATCTTCCATTGGTATTTTATTGCCCTTTTTGTCTCGATCTATTCGTTTGGTAATGTATGCTAGCGAACCATCTTTAAAGCGTATGAGTGAGTGAGGAACGGTATTTATCTTTGCTAATCTAGCTAAATGCATCGTTAAGTCTTCATTCTCAGGGATGTTGGCGTATTGTTCAGTCTGTGGTTTAAGGATATAGCCGCCCCATAAACCTACAATTGTAAAACGTTTTTCTCCTCCTTTTTCTTTCTTTAGATCAACAGATAGTTTGGGTTGTACACCTGTGATAGTAACTTGCGAACGTACAACTTCTAAAGCTAACGATTCAATATCTGCTTTACTATAAGGAAGAACAGGAGGTATAACTGTTCCAAATATTTTTTTTGAACATCGCGAATGAAAGTCTATTTCGTGTTGTTCTAATGGCTGATAGCAATATAAACATCTTTCCATAATTGTGTATTAAAAGGATTGAACACTAACTGCACCAATGCAATCTTTACAACAGGCCAGTAATAAAGACATACGATCTCTATTGTCGATTTTCCAATTCTTTTCAACAATATCTAATAACCAACCTTCAGGAATCAATCCATCAAAAAACGGATGCAATATATTGCTAATATATGGCTTATCTGTTAAAGGCATTGTTAAACTGATCGGTTCAGCATCCTTACTTAAGAGATATTCAGGATTATAGATAAATCTGTAACCGTTTTCATCTTCCGTAAGAATACCTGCAAAATTACTATACATATAAATTTTAGCTTGTTTCATGGTTCTATTAAATTATTCCTGTCCATAGGTACGGCACCAAGTTGCATTCCGAACAGTTTTAATACCTGATTTACTTTATCCATTTTCAAGGTTTCTTTTCCTTGTTCTAGTTCGCGAAGAAAACGGAGTCCGACACCTGCTTTCAGCGCGAACTCTTCACGTGATAATCCAAGCGACTTGCGCTTTGATTTTACATATTCATTTAATGATAAGTTATTCATTTTTGATACCTCTTCGGGTACAAATATAATGAATATTTCTTGTTTGATACCCTTTCGGGTATTTATTTTTGTGGCTTTGGTTAGGAAATACCCGAAAGGGTATCAAATTTGTTGCGAGAAGTCATTAAATAACCTAAATCTATCCCTAAGAATCTCACGTAATAATCATTATTTCTCTGATAAACGTTAAATAAGAGCCTGAATCGATCGGTGTGATGGTTCGCGAAAAATGGTATTTTAAGATTTTGAATGTTCTTAAAGTCTTATTATATACTGTTTTACACGATGATCTCGCGCCGATCTTTGCATATATTCCTACCTGTACCTTTGTATCGTTCCCCTGGAAACAGTAGTATTAATCATTAAAATAGAAAAGCTATGACACTGAAATTTAGAAAGGTGCAGCGCAAGGTTCTTAGCGGTGACGATAAGGACAAGGTGAAGACTTATGCGATGGCGCGGTCGTCGAACTATTGCGATATGGATAAGTTGTGTGAATTGATCTCCAGCCGCTCGGCGATGTCGAGTGCTGATGTGAAGGCAATACTCGATTCGTTGAACTGGGCGATGAGCCTGGAGCTTCGTTCGGGTAGTATTGTTCAGGTGGGTGAGTTCGGTAGTTTTCGTCTTTCGATTCGTTCGAAAGGTGCGGAGACGGCAGATGCTTTTAATGCTTCCCTGATAAAAAAGGCACGGGTGATATTCTCGCCGGGTACCAGTCTACGCTGGATGAGTGAGATCGTGAAGTTTGAAGAGGATGAAGATACGAAACCTAAAAAAGAAGAAGGTTCCGGTGGAGATGACAGACCGGAAATTGAATAATTGAAAATGGGAAATTGAGGATTACTTGATTGAAAGAGGAAAGGGGAACGTATGAAAAAAAGACTGACTATTCAATTGGTAATGGCAATCCTGCTCGTAATGAGCGGGATTGTTCTTCTTTTCTCCGGTTTCTGGATTGCCCCGAAAGGGGAGATTCATAATAGTGTGCTGGTGGCTTTCGGGGAAACCTGCACATTTGCCGGAGCTTTGTTTGGGGTGGATTATTCGTATAAAATTAAATCGGTACAAAATGAAAGAGAGGATAAGTAGGAATTTTAATTGGGAAGAAATGACGTATAGCCGGGTGGCGGTGGAGAACGGGTTGCTGAATGAGCCGTCGTTTGAGGTGAAGCAGGCTATGATGGAGTTGGTGAAACGGTTGTTACAGCCGTTGCGGCTGGCTTATGGGAAGCCGATTGCGATCACAAGCGGTTACCGGAGTCCGGAGGTGAACAGGTTGGTGGGTGGCGTGTCTTCGAGTCAGCATATGAAAGGGGAGGCTGCGGATTGTTATGTGCCTGATCCGAAGGAGTTACTGGATGTGTTGCTTTGCTGTAAATTGCCTTTCGATCAGGCAATTCTTTATAAACGAAAGAAGTTTCTGCATTTGTCGTTTCGGGTAAATGGAGAGAATCGTTATCAGGTGATCATTAATAAATGAAGGGGGATAGGTATGGATATGTGGGGTAGAAGTTTGCTTGTTTCGGTTGGTTTGTTGGTTGTTTTGCTGCCCGGTTGTAGTGCCGGGCGGCGTAGTGTGCAACACCGGGAGATAAGGGAGGGGGTGCATAGCATTCATAGTGATAGTATGTTGTTGAAAAATCTGTATCAGGCTTCCCGCAATAAGGTGATCGATATAGAGCATATCGTGTTCGATAGCTGCCGGTTGAATGGGGTACAGTCCGTTACTCATGTCGCTATTAAGGAACAGGGGGAGAAGGTTGTTGAGTCGGTTGTTAGTTCTGGTTCTGTAGATGAGAACTGTTTTGCCGGTTCTGATTCTTTTCAGAAAGGTAGTACTGTGGAGTTTTCTTATCTAAAGCGGATGTTGGTGATTGGGGCGGTGTTGTTGGTTTGTTCGTTATATATAGGTATAGCATTTAGAAAGCAGAAGTAAAATTCGTGCCAGCATTTTATGAGAGATTAATAGTATTTTCCGATTCCCCCAAATCCAGTTATAATTTTATTCTCTTTCGTTTTATTGATAAAGTTGTTTAGCCGTTTTTCAAATTCTTCAGGCCGTTTCCTGGCTGCTTCAATGTATGCAATTCGGATACGTTTATATGGGGCGGAGAAGTGCTGATAATTTTTCCATGCTATTTTATCTGCTTTCAATCTGTTAATTATATCATCTGGAAAAATAAAAGGGTCAGACAAAATAGTTCGTATTTTATCCTCAAATTTAGGGTGTATCATTTTATTTTCCAATAACCATTTAAGTCTTTCTTTGTTGGCTTGCGAGTATGTACTTTTAGGGTTTCTAGGCGTGAAGCGCTGAATTTTATGTTCTTTGTCAAGCGATTTTATCGTACTGTCAATCCACTCGAAACAAAGGGCTTCTTCAACGGCATCATTGTATATAATGCTTTTTTTGCCTGAGGGTTTCTGGGGAAATACGAACCAAATTTCATCTTTGGTTTCAAAATTGTCTGTCAGCCACTTTCTCCAGTCTTCCCGATTTTCAAAGTACTTTATTTTATTCTCTGTTGTCATAATGGTCATCTTTTAGTAAACTCAATCGGTTCGATGTCATAATTTAGGGTTTTGATGTCGCAGTCTTCGTAATCTATCCCGTAACGCATCCTGATTTCAGCAAAATGCGGGCAGATATACGAAGGCATAGTCGGGTCGACAGAACACCAACCGGCTCCTTCTATGTAGCATTCGGGCCAGGCATGGGTGCTTTCGGAATTCCATTCGGGAACATTCCAATATCCTACAGCAAAACGAGTCGGTATATTCATGTAGCGCATCAATGCGGTAAATACATTCGTGTATTCGCTACAAGTACCTTTCCTTGTCTGGATAACGGTATTGACATCTACGGTTCTGCAAATTCCTGCATCAATCTGTTTGGCAATGGAATCGGATGGTGATAAATAGGTATAAACAAATTTGAGAGCTTTCTCTATTATAATGAAGGTCTGCGTTTCATCTTTAAACAGTGTATCGGCAATTTGTCTAATGTGTTCGTTTTGTGCATCTATTAACGGGGTAGATTGTAAAAATCGGGCGATCTCTCTGTCGTATTCCCGTGATTTGTCATACTTGGCTTCTTTCATTTTAGCCAGTTTGCTTCCATCCAGATAGGGATTGATAGTTGTGAGTGATATTTCGTAATTATCTCCGTTTTTCGAAATTTGTGTAATCCGCTGGGGATAACAGTCTATTGCTTTAATATCGGGCTTCTTCACTGTAAAGGTGAAATTGACGGTATCCTGATTAGCCAGGCGGAAGTATTTGGAATATGATTGTGCAAAAACTGACTGTGCAATAAACATACACATAGTCAGCATAAATGGGTATTTACTCATGACGTTTCGTTTTATGATTTACAAACGATGACAAAGTTAGTAAATATTTAGATGTATGAATAAACCTTTGGATGGGAAAATATTCAGGTAGACTTGAAAAAAGTATCTTTTTTGAGAAGATTATCAAGTCTACCTGAATATTTTGTTTGTAGAGTAGTGAAAACTGAAGCGAAAAACAAATTACTTTTTCAGTAAAATTGATTCTATCTTTTCCTTTAACTGGTCTTTAGGCATTGCTCCCTGAAGCATCTGGGGCTTTCCTTCCATAGGGATGTATAGAAGGGCCGGTATTCCTTGAATGCCGAATGCCTGGGCCAACTCTGTTTCTTTATCTACATCGACTTTGTAAATGTTGATCTGTCCAGCATATTCTTTGGCAAGCTGTTCCAGTGAAGGAGCGATCATTTTACAGGGACCACACCAGTCTGCGTAAAAGTCGATGATGGCAGGTTTGTCTCCGAGATATTTCCACTCATTCGGATTCGCTTCGTAGTTGTATATCTTTTTCAGGAAGTCCGCTTTTGTAATATGTACAGGTGCAGCTGCTTGCTTTCCAGTTACTTCCGTGGTTGAAGTCGTTTCATCGCTGTTGTTTTTGGCTTGTCCTTTACAGGATACTAAAGTCATGAAACCCACAACTAAAACCAGTAATGTGAAGATTCTTTTTGTATTCATATTATTCTATTTTGATGTTGATAATTATTTTCTACTATGAAATGTTCTTACATGAAATTATAATACAAACGTATATTCTATCTTCTAATACAACAAGTTTCTAGTGGAAAATATTATTGCGGATAACATAGTTTCACAGAAATGGCATGATTCTACAGATTAAAAAGATTTATTGCCTGTGTCTTTTTGTTGTGTTAACACTTTTGTCGGCCGATCGGATTTGATATGATTGAAATTATCTATCTTTGTGGCAAAGAAAGGTAATCAATGACTCAAAAATATCCATCCGCTTTATTGGAAAATGCAGTAAATGAGTTGGCTTCGCTTCCCGGAGTGGGAAGGAAGACGGCTTTGCGACTGGCTTTGTATATGTTACGCCGGGATGAAGGTTATACGGAAAATTTTGCATCCGCTTTGCTGGCCTTGCGGAAAGAAGTGAAGTATTGCAAAGTTTGTCATAATATCTGTGACGATGAGATGTGTTCTATCTGTGCTGATCCTAAACGGGATCAGTCGACCGTTTGTGTGGTTGAAAATATCAAGGAAGTAATGGCGATCGAAAATACCGGGCAGTTTCGTGGTGTTTACCATGTTCTTGGAGGGATTATTTCGCCGATGGACGGTATTGGCCCGGGCGATTTGCAGATAGACAGTCTGGTGCAGCGGGTCGCTAACGAAGAAGTAAAGGAAATTGTCCTTGCACTTAGTACTACGATGGAAGGGGATACGACCAATTTCTTTATCTATCGCAAGCTATCCCCTTATAATGTGAAGATAACCGTCATTGCCCGTGGTGTTTCTATTGGTGATGAGATTGAGTATGCGGACGAAATAACATTGGGACGTTCTATTGTGAACCGTACCAGTTTTAATGACTCGATAAAAATATAATCTGATTCTTATGTACGAAACCAAGATTTCCGTTATCATCGTAAACTATAATGTAAAGTATTTCCTGGAACAATGCCTTTATTCGGTTCAGGCTGCTGTTGCCGGACTCGATGCTGAGGTTTTTGTTGTGGACAATAATTCGACGGACGGTTCTGTCGATTATCTTCGTCCTCGGTTTCCTGAAGTGACATTTATAGAAAATAAGGATAATCCGGGATTTGCCAAGGCCAATAATCAGGCGATCCGTCAATGTAACGGAGAGTATGTTTTGTTGCTTAATCCGGATACAGTGATAGGCGAGGAGAGTCTTCGAACTCTGTGTTTCTTTATGGATGAACATCCGAATGCGGGTGGGATAGGTGTAAAGATGCTGGATGGGCATGGGGTATTCCTGCCTGAAAGTAAACGGAGTTTTCCTTCTCCTTGGGTTTCGTTCTGTAAGATATTCGGTTTGTCGAAGTTGTTTCCGAAATCCCGTGTGTTTTCAAGATATAGCCTGGCGTATTTGGATAAGGAGAAACAACATAAAGTGGATGTGTTGGCCGGTGCATTTATGTTGCTGCGCCATGAAGCGCTGGATAAGACCGGACTTTTGGATGAAGATTTCTTTATGTATGGCGAGGATATCGACCTGTCGTATCGGATGGTGCTGGGTGGCTATAAAAACTATTATATCCCCGAGCGTATTCTTCATTATAAAGGAGAAAGTACCAAGCATGGTGATATGAAATATGTAAAGGCATTTTACGGTGCCATGTTGATCTTTTTCAAGAAATATTATCCTCATTCCGGTTGGCTGATGGGATTTTTTATCAAGCTGGCTATTGGGTTGCGTGCTTCAATGGCTGCTTTATCGCGTTTGTTGGGAGTAAAGCCAAAGTCGAAAAGCAAGCATAAACGCTTACTGGTTCTTTGCCGTGAGGAAAATTTTGAAGCGATTAAGGCTGCCTGTGTAAAACAGATGCCGGAACTGGAACATGTAAATCTTTGGGATCTGGATGAGGAACGTGTAATGGATGCTATCTGCCGCCGTAATCAGATGAAGGAGTTTACGGATTATGCTTTTTGTTATCCGGATGCCCGTTTTGAACAGATGCTTCTGTTTATGGATACGCTGGTCGACAAGAAAGTTACTTATCATATTTATTGTAAAAAAAGCGGACAACTAATATCACCGGGGAAATAATATGGCACAACTGGAAAATGAAACGATCCGTCTCCGTGCCCTGGAGCCGGAAGATCTGGAACTTTTGTATCGCTGGGAGAATAATCCGGAGCTTTGGAGTCTTGGAAATACAATGTCTCCCTATTCGCGTTATATACTGAAAGAGTATATTCGTGAGTCGCATCGTGATATTTTCGATCTGAAGCAGTTGCGTCTGATGATCGAGCTTCGTTCAACGGGGGCGGCTGTCGGTACTGTCGACCTGTACGATTTCGAACCGCATCATCGGCGTGCCGGTATCGGTATTTTACTGGAACCTGTTTATCAGGGAAACGGGTTGGCTATCGAAGCAATGAATGTACTGATAGATTATGCGTTCTCTTTTCTGAAACTGCATCAGTTATATGTGCATATACCCATTGATAACGAGGCCAGCAAAGCCCTTTTTACCCGCTGCGGATTTACCGTTACAGGTATCATGACAGATTGGATCATCACAGAAAACGGATATTCTGATGTACTGATGATGCAAAAAGTCAATAAACAGATTGTGTGATAATTTAATTCAGATAAGGATCTTTCGGATATTTAGTCCATGCCTCGTAGTTACTGCCTAACTGTTCGAGTGAGTTCTTCCAGAAACTTTCTCCATCGGCAAGTAATACATTTTCTTTAGCTGCGTGACTGACTACCCACGAGTTTTTATTGATCTCGTTTCCCAACTGTCCTTCCGTCCATCCCGAATAACCGAGGAAAAACTTTACTTTTCCTTCAATCGAATGGCCATTCTGTATATAACGTTTCAATGCTTCGAAATCACCGTCGAAATACAGGCGGTCTTTGATCTTTACAGAGTCGGGTACGATCAGATCTCCCAATGAATGGATAAAGAACAACCGGTTGGCACTTACCGGGCCACCCAGATAGATTGGTATTTCCGGATACTCTTCCAGTTCCGGAAAAAAAGTATTTACAATCAGATCCGTTTTCTTATTTAATACAAACCCCATCGATCCCTGCGTATTGTGTTCTACCAGTAGAACAACAGAACGCTGGAAATAAGCATCTTGCAGGAAAGGTTCTGATATGAGTATGCTTCCTTGTGCAGGAAGGAGATTATTATGCGTAATTTTGAATATGTTATTATATGTAGCCATAGTGAAGATTGCTTACTGTTGTTAGACAGGGACAATATATGGCTTTTGATGTTAAGAAGCAAACGAAAAACCCGGCATTTGGGTTAATAAGTGTAAAATAAATGCCGGGTTTGTGTTAATTATAAGGTATGATTTTCTTTGAATAGCTTTAAACGCTCTTCAAGCAGATCATATTGATGCGGTTTGATAAACGAAGTACAGGCGCGAAGTCCTTCCTGATTACTTCCTGTCGTGCTTAATGAGATAGCACTTACACCGTAATAGATCAGTTCTTCCATCAGCTGTCCGCCGGTCATTCCGGGATAGGCGATCGTGAAATAAAAGCCGTCGGCAATAGGCTCGTCCAGGTCATGGTCGTAAACGATCGTAAAGCCATAGTCTGTAAAGATTTTCTTTAATCTTTCTGCACGGCGTCCATATTCTTTTACTTCCGAGATAAAATCAAACTGTCCGTCGGATGCCGCTTTGAACATGGCAGCCAATGCAATCTGTGCCGAGTGGCTGGTTCCTGATGACAGGGCGTATAAAACACGGTGAATATATACTGTACCGAAAGTACCGCCGCCATAACGCTTGGTCAGTCCCGGATAGGCACGATGGTAAAGTTTATTGGAGATAGCCGTCACGCCGATACGCTGTCCGGCATAGCTGAATGCTTTGGAACCGGATATCTGTAAGATGTAATTATCTGTGTAATGAGCAACGCTTGCCTGGTAAGGTGCTTCAAACGGTTTGCCAAGTTCTTTGCGGAAGTCCATTGCGAAATAGGCGAGGTCTTCGATCACGATCGTATCGTATTTGTTTGCCATTTCGCCGATAATCTTCAATTCATCGTCTGTCAGGCAGAACCAGGCCGGGTTGTTGGGGTTGGAGTAGATCATAGCAGCTATATTGCCTTTGGAAAGATGTTCTTCCAGAATGGCGCGCAGTTTTTCTCCACGGTATTCGTATACATCGAATGATTCGTATTTATAGCCCATTACAACGATTTGTTGTTTCTGGACAGGAAATCCCGGGTCGATGAACAGGATGGTGTCTTTTCCTTCCGTGCATTGTCCGCTGGTGAGGAAAGAGGCGAATGTTCCCTGCATGGAGCCGGTTACCGGAACACAACATTCCGGAGCAATATCTATATTAATGAATGCCTTGATGAATCTGGAGGCTTCTGCTTTTACTTCCGGCGTACCGTTGATGTTCGGGTAAATGGAAGCGATGCCGTTCTGTAATGCTTTGATTTCTGCGTCTACACCCACTTGTGCCGCTTTTAATCCGGGAACACCCATTTCCATGTGTATGAACTCGGTATTTGTTTCCTGTTCCAATTGTGTGGATATGGCAACAACTTCACGAATCGTTGCTTTCCCGAAATCCGGTAATCCGTAGCCATCTATTATTCGTCTGGCAGTCTGATAATCTACTGGAGTATTCTTCATGTCTGTTATATTTATATGGAGGACAAAAGTAAAAAAATAATCAATCCAATGTGAAATATTTGTGTGAAACTGTTGTATAATTAAAAATATTATCTACCTTTGCACCGCAATCGAGAGAGATGCGATACAAAAACATTGGTTCGGTAGTTCAGTTGGTTAGAATACATGCCTGTCACGCATGGGGTCGCGGGTTCGAGTCCCGTCCGGACCGCCTCTTTTAATTATGATTTCCTTATTTGTTTTGGTTCGGTAGTTCAGTTGGTTAGAATACATGCCTGTCACGCATGGGGTCGCGGGTTCGAGTCCCGTCCGGACCGCCAAAGTTTTTATTATAGAAAGACAAAAAGGAAATCCTGTAAAACGTTGGTTTTGCGGGATTTTTTTTATGGCTATCAGCCAAGTAGCCCAACTTGGTTTTCTAAGTCAGGCTACTTCGGATCAGGGTTGAAGCCATCCGGTTCGAAGGCTACCCTTCGGCTTTCAACTCTTCCACATAACTATTTATCCGTTGCATCTGCTTCGGAATGTCAATTCGTTGCGGGCAGTGCATACTGCATTGGTTGCAACCGATACAATGGTCGGCCTGGCGGAGTTTAGGCACACTGCGGTCGTAACCTATCAGATAGGCACGACGGGCTTCGCGGTACTTCTCGTTCTGCGTATTATCTATGACATTTCCTTCGTTCAGGCATTTGTTGTAATGCAAAAGAATAGCGGGAATATCGATGCCATAAGGACAGGGCATACAATATTTGCAATCGTTGCAGGGAATGGTATTGAACTGCATCATCATGGTAGCTGTCTGCTGCAGGAAGCTGAAATCATCTTCGGTCAGTGCGTCCAAGGGAGCGTAGGTCCGGAGATTATCCTGTAAATGCTCCATGCGTGTCATGCCGCTCAACACAGTCAATACATTCGGGAAACTTCCGGCGAAGCGGAATGCCCAGGAGGCTACACTCAATTCGGGTTTGCGCTGTTTCAGACGGGCTACGATATTACCCGGTGCATTGGAGAGCCTTCCACCTAATAGCGGCTCCATGATGATAGCAGGGATGTTGCGCTTTGCCAGTTCATTATACAAATACTCGGCATCCGTATTTCGCGGATTGATCTCTTTGGCATATTTCCAATCCAGATAATTCAGCTGGATCTGCACAAAGTCCCATTTGTATTCATCATGACGCGAAAGGAGGTAATCGAACACTTTTATATCTCCGTGATAAGAGAAACCGAGGTTACGGATGCGTCCCGATTTGCGTTCCTCCACGAGATAATCGAGCAGTCCGTTCTTCATGTAACGTTCTTCAAATTCTTCCATGCCGTTACCCATGCCGATGCCATGCAGCAAAAGATAATCGAGATAATCCGTCTGAAGTTCCTTCATCGAATTATGATACATGGCTTTGGAGGCTTCCAACGGCCAGGAAGCAGGGGAGAAGTTAGATAGTTTGGTTGCAATAAAATAGGTATCGCGCGGATGTCGGCTCAAGGCTATTCCCGTTGCGTGTTCCGACATTCCACGACAATAAGCTGGCGACGTGTCGAAATAATTCACGCCGTGGGCAATGGCATAGTCCACCAGTTGGTTCACCATTTCCTGGTCTATCTCTTCGTTGCCTTCACGGGCACTTCGTCCACCGACTGACGGGAGGCGCATCATGCCGAAACCCAGCAGGGAAACTTTATCTCCTGTTTTAGGATTTGTGCGATAAGTCATCTTGTCTGTTGGGATCTCTTCGCCTGTCGTATTGCTATTCCTTCCGCCGCAGGCAGTCAGTCCGGCAGTTACGGCTCCGGCTGTACCGATTATTCTGAAGAAGTTGCGGCGGGTTATATCTTTCTTATTTTTATTATCCATATTGCTCTATTATTAATGTATAAGAATATTCAGAATTATATTATCCGGTGCATCTCGTGGCCTTCTACATAAATGGCACTGAACGGACGCGATGGACAAAGATTCTCGCAAGCTCCACAGCCGATACAACGTTCCGTATTGATTACCGGGATTTTAGGTGAATCCGACATGTCCGGATCGGAAGGGACCATCAATATCGCTCCTGCCGGGCAGTGGCGGGCGCAGTTTCCGCAATCTACACCGTCAGTCAGAGGCACACAGTTTTCTTTTACCCAGACTGCATGACCGATCTGGATGGCCGACTTATCCGCTTTTGTAATAGGGAGGATAGCGCCTGCCGGGCAGACATCCGCACAACGGGTACATTCCAAACGACAATATCCACGTTCATACGACATCTCAGGCTGCATCAATGTCATCAGGCCGGATGAAGGACGCAGTACCTGGTTGGGACAGACTGAAACACAGAGTTGGCAAGCCGTGCAATGTTGTGTAAAGTTTCGTATGCTATGGGAACCCGGAGGTGTAATAGGAGTGGAGCGGTTCGGGATTTTCTTGTCTTCTATAACAGCCAGTCCGCCGTCCACTTTCTTTTCCTGTGCTTTCAGGGCAGAGGCTGTTGCAAACGTGGCGCCGATAGTCAGGAAGCGGCGGCGACTATCAGTAGGAAGGGCTTGTTTTTTCGAGTGATGTGTATAATGGATAGCATCTTTAGGACATTTTTCAATGCAGTTCATACAGGATACGCAGCGGCTGTAATCGATCTGATGTTCTTTGATGTTAATGCAAGCTGCTTTGCAGTTGCGCTCACAGAGGTTACAGTTTACGCATTTGTCAGTATCGATAACCGGCTTCAACCAGGAATAGCGGGCGAAAAATCCCAATATGGTTCCAACAGGGCAGATTGTATTGCAGTAGGTACGTCCATTCTTCCAGGACAAAATGATCAGTGCGATGAAAGTAATGGCAGCAATAGCGAATGTCGAGAAGCTTTTCATCCATACATCTACGGAATAGAAAGCATAGCTGTCGGCACGTTCAGCGAAATAGGCCAGCAGGTTGTTTCCCCATTGATATAACGGTGCAAACAAATTGGAAACAATGCGTCCGTAAGAACTATATGGTGCCAGCAAAGCAACCAGCGAACCTGCACCGGCCACTAATGCCACAACAAACAGCACCAATACTCCGTAACGCAACCACGACATCGCCGGCGAATAGCGGAAACGATTCTTCTTCCTTTTACTTCCCAGCCACGATATCCCATCCTGCATGATTCCTAACGGGCAAATGACGGAACAATAAACCCTGCCGAATATCAGTGTCAGTAGCACTAATGTAATCACTACCCCGATATTCAGCGCCAGCAATGCCGGCAGAAACTGTATTTTAGCCAACCATCCGAGCCACACATGGATCGTTCCTGTAAAGTCGAGGAACAACAGGCTGACTCCGATGATTGAAAGGATGGCAAGTGTAATTCTGATTTTTCTAAGCATATTTCTTTCAGTTATATTATTGTTTATTTGCAAGGACTATTTCATTCAGGGAAATACGGGGATGGCGGTATCTGGCCTCCTTATTTCTTTCCCCTCTCTTCAGTACGATTGCTTTCTGCGGACAATTCTGTATGCAAGCCAGACAGAATTCGCAATCGCCGGTATGTTCTACTCCTTTGTCGGTCAGGCTGAAATTCTTCCGGGGGCATACTTTGGTGCAGAAGCCACAACCGTTGCAGCTACTTTTATTCACTTCAAGGAGTAATTCACTGCTGATAGGAAATAATTCCGGTACACGTTGCAGGACCTGTAAACATTGTTGGCGTTCTTCTTCGGTTAAGGAAGGGATATGATTCTTTTCTTCTAGTACATCGGCTACGGCCTGTTCTAACTGGCTCTCTTCTTGTTTATCCATTTTCAACTGTTCGTCCATGTCGAACACGGGAAGATAATTATCCACCATCTTGATTGTGGTGATATAATTAAAATGTACACCGTGCTCAATGGCAAACTGGTTCCAGCTTTCTATCACATTACAATCGTAATACCCGAAGGTAATGATTGAAAAGAGATAAGGAGCTTTCAGAGTAACTTCCTGAATGAAACGTTGCACCATCAGAGGAGCAAATGCACGATAATCAGGAAAGACAATTCCTATCTCATCCGCTTCGAATATCCTTTTATCGCTTTTCAATACCTGTGGAATGCTCAACGGTGTTTCCGAAAATTTCTTTGCCGCATAGAGACTGTTACCCGTAGCAGTGAAATAGAATACGATGCGTTTTTTTCCTTTTTCCGTACAGGAAGTAAACATCGAAAGTGCACCGGTGGAGGCAAGTGTCATACCTGCCACCGTTGTACCTAGATATTTAAGTGCTTCCCTTCGGGTTAGTTTTTTATAATCCATAATCGCCGCAATTTTAGTTTTACTGTATTATTCTGTTGCAAAGTTATTTGTAATCTTACCGCCTATTAGTATACATATTACTGATAATAGTATCATTTTTACGGATATTATTACTGAATGTGGATATACACATTCAGTAATTAAGGTTATAATATCTGTAATTTGTCTACAAGACAATGCGATATAAGCCTTTACCTTTGCCTTATGAACATAAATAATAAACCAGATGAAGGAAATATTGAAAAACAAGTGTATGGCAATGGCTGTATGTCTTTGCATCACGGCAAATCTATTTGCGGCAGACAATCATTTAAATAACGATAGTATGGAAAAGAATTTGAATTTAACAGAAGAGTGGGACAAGGTGTTCCTGCAGAGTGATAAGGTGAATCACACGAAAGTGACTTTCCACAACCGGTACGGCATTACTCTTGCTGCCGATCTGTATATTCCGAAAAATGCCGGAGGTAAGTTACCGGCTATCGCTGTGAGCGGCCCGTTCGGGGCGGTGAAAGAACAGTCATCGGGTTTATATGCGCAGACTTTGGCGGAACGTGGTTTCCTTACCATCGCTTTCGATCCGTCTTATACCGGCGAGAGTAGTGGTGAACCCCGTTACGTCGCTTCCCCGGATATCAATACGGAGGATTTTAGTGCGGCGGTTGACTATCTTTCCACCCGCGACGATGTGGATGCGGAACGTATCGGTATTCTTGGTATTTGTGGATGGGGCGGTATGGCGCTCAATGCGGCTGCTATCGATACACGTATCAAAGCGACCGTCACTTCAACGATGTACGACATGAGCCGTGTAAATGCCAATGGCTATTTCGATGCAATGGATGCCGATGCACGTTATGAACTTCGCAAACAGCTTAATGCACAACGCACGGAAGATTACAGAAACGGGATGTATGCCCTTGCCGGAGGAGTCGTGGATCCGTTACCCTCCGACGCTCCCCAATTTCTGAAGGATTATCACAGCTATTATAAAACTCAGCGTGGTTACCATAAGCGTTCGCTTAACTCGAATGGTGGCTGGAATAAGACTTCATCACTCTCATTTATCAATATGCCGATACTATCATATAGCGATGAAATCCGTAGT
The DNA here is from genome assembly GCF_000969845.1 of Parabacteroides sp. HGS0025. Lineage (NCBI taxonomy): Bacteria > Pseudomonadati > Bacteroidota > Bacteroidia > Bacteroidales > Tannerellaceae > Parabacteroides > Parabacteroides sp. HGS0025. Next base: position 3,172,655 of record NZ_KQ033902.1, on the reverse strand, counting down.
GCGGTATTGATGATTCACGGAGAGAAGGCACATTCACGTTATTTCAGCGAGGATGCGTTCAAGAAGTTGAAAGGTGATAACAAGGAACTATTGATTATCCCCGATGCAAATCATACGGATTTGTACGACCGAATGAATATCATTCCGTTCGACAAACTTGAACAGTTCTTTCGTGAATATCTCAAATAATAAAATAACTCTTACAAAATAGAAGCAAATGACACTCGATAATTTTTTGGAACATGTAAAAGAGGGCAGGCCACTCGATACACCTGAAATCAGTCGTTTCATGGATGAAATGAGCGATGAAGCGCGGCGTATCACTTTTGAACTAAACGGTTCTTATCATACTCAGGACGAGCTTCGGGTATTGTTTGCCAAACTGTTCGGCAAGCCGGTAGAGCCCTCTTTCCGTGTTTTTCCTCCGTTTTACACGGACTTCGGCAAGAACATGACCATAGGTAAGAATGTTTTTATCAACGCCTGTTGCCATTTTCAGGATCATGGAGGCATAACATTAGGAGATGGATGCCTGATCGGACATAATGTAGTATTCGCCACGCTCAATCACGATTTCAATCCGGAAAAACGAGCTTCGATGCATCCTGCCCCTATTGTATTGGGGCGGAATGTATGGGTAGGCGCCAATTCGACTATTCTTCAAGGAGTGACGGTCGGTGATAACGCCATCATAGCTGCCGGTGCGGTGGTTACGAAAGATGTGGCGGCAAATACGGTTGTGGGTGGCGTTCCTGCCAAATATATCCGTAATATAGAGTAAGGACAGAACGATTTCCACGGTAGTTTACTGTGGAAATCATCTTTATCGCATTTTGCAGATTTTCCTGTAGTCTCCGTCGCTTTTTTTCTTAAAACCATTACTTAGGAGTGCCTTTATTGAAATAATATTTTCTTCCGCCGGGTCTGCGGCTATTTCTTTTCCGCCGATTTCAATAATTCTATCTTCCAGTATCTGAATGATTCTTTTTCCGATACCCCGATTTAAGAACTCTTCTTCACCAATCAGATATCCGATTTCATAAGTGTGATTTTGTTCTGCCACATCTCCATACATCTCCTGAAAATCGTGTCCTTCTTCTTCCAGACTTTTTAGAAAAAAGCAATCAGCATAAAGACAATATCCTATTTTCCGGTCGTTATAGTAAACAATAAAGTGTTTTAAAAAACTGTATTGTCCATTCCTCTCATTTATTTCGTTTAGCCAATCCTCTTTTTCTCCAAACCATTTTTTTATATATTCTTTATCTAGCCATTTATCAAATAATGGAATATCTTCTTCCTGGATAGGTTTTATTACAATTTCGTTGTTATTTATTATCATTGACTTATTGCTTTTGAAGCGATTTTACTATGTAAGCTCCTGTTTTTGTATTTGTTATCTCTTCAAAGTTAGTAAATATCAGAAAGGTACAAAACTCATACCCATACAAAAGAGAATCCATAGGCAGATTACCATATTATCTACCATTTTTACTGATCCCCATAAAAATAATGCCTACCTTTATACGGTTATTGAATGTTTCCGATAGCACTAGTATCTATTAAACACCTTATTTATATCATGGAAAAAGAACACAATTTTCAGACAATGCCTTTTAACTATGCTTTATGTCTTAAACGGGAATGCCCTAAAGCAGCCACCTGTTTACGGCAGTTGGTGGAGCGACAGATCCCGGACAATGTGGAATATTGGACAATTATCAGCCCTAAATATCAAACTACATTAGAAGGCGATTGTCCTCATTATCGTTCCGATGCAAAAAACAGCTATGCTCGGGGTTTGAAGAATATGTTGGATAATATGCCTTATAGTCAGATGAAAGACGTTGTCTCTCATTTGATGAATTTGTTTGGTAGAAGATCTTATTACCGGGTTCGCAATGGAGAACGCCAACTTTCTCCTGAAGAACAGAAATCGATACAGAACATCCTCAAAAGATGTGGCGTGACTGAACCCCAAAAGTTTGATGCCTATATAGAAGATTACGCTTGGTAGTTCACCTCTTTTTATACTAAGATAGACAACTGTGCCATACGCTTGGCACAGTTGTGCAGTGCCTGTGGCACAAAAGTGCACTCGTAGTGGCACAATTGTGCGCTACGTAGTGCACTTTTACTTTAGTATGTTCAGAATTTGCTCCGGTGTTGCTTGCGGCAATGATTGTGTGAGGTAATCTATCAAGCGTTGTTTTGACTCTTCCGGTGACCGGTTGCCGGCAGCCTGTACTTTTTCTTTGCCGAACAGTACTTCCGGCGTTGTATATCTGGCGATACCCCATCCGTAAGGTTCTCCCTTTTTGTCATATCGGTATTCGAAATCAGCCACAACGAGCCATGTTCCCATTTGCAGCCGGGTTATGACTGTTTCAAATCCATCTCCTTTGGTTTTTGTCTTTTTAAGTAAAGCCTGTGTTTCGCTTGTCTCCCATGAATCGAACGGATTGACACTTCTTTTGACCGGCTGCTTCTTGTAACCGCACAACGCTTTTATCTCTTTAGATAGGAGGGACTCATGCTCTGTGACTGTCTTATAAATAACGTTACCCATACTTTGTAAAGGTTCCGCTTTCAGATTGTACGTAGCACGCCTGTAGTTTACAAGTTCCGGAAACCATTCCATGCTGACAAACCCTGCTTTCTTCTGAAAGAGTTTTCCGTAAGCACAATTAAAATTTCGGATAACAGGCCCTTTCCATTCCCACGGCCCCTCTTCTTCATCGGAAAACCATAATTCCTGCGGAGTAAATTCTTCAATGGAAAAATCCTCAATGCCATTCGCAAAGAAGGGTAAAAATCCCATCTTTGCAACGAGCTTCTCTAAATCTTCACAGCGATTAATCTTTGTCATGCAGCAAATATATGAAATAATGCTTAAACCATATGTTATTATATGGCAAAGATAGTTTGATGTGTAGAGTAGACTTATTACGGAGTTACCTTTAATGGCTGGTAACTCCGCTTTCGGACTATTTGTTTAATAACAAATGCCATTTCTTTTGCCTATGTTTATAAAAATGAACTGTCCACCAGGCAATCAATCCGGTTAATCCATTATTAGCGTAAATATCTATTTCGTCTGTATATCGAACTGTGTTTTTATTGATTGTTTCCATTCTAACCAGATGATTCCAGACCGGAACAAAAGTATTATATTCCCTGGATTGTATTTCATGTTTATTCTCGTCCATACTTTCAATGCAGATTGTATGTATCCCCATTGGTATAATGCCATGTAAATAAAATTTGAAAGTATATTTTTTACCAATATCCCAGACTTTTGGCATTATACCGTTACATGGAGAGAACTTAGCCATTGGTTTACAGATTTCAGTCAAAGTAGATACATTTTGTACTCGTTGCCAAATATCAGTAATGTCGGTGTTGAAAGTAGTTGATACAACAACTTTGCGTCCGTTTCTAGTAACGCCTTCTTTGTCAATTAATTTTACTGTTTTCATTTTTCAGATGTTTATCTAATTTAATCATTAGTTTATGAATTGTGAGTAGGTTTATTATTGCAATAGGTAAACCTGTCAGGAAACATGTAATGATTTCGAATAAAGAGAATGAGGTAAAAATCATGTTCATTCCTAAAATAATATAAGGCACAGACAGGAGTGAGGTGACTATTACAGGGATATATCTTCCGGCAATTAACCATTGGATAATATGTATTATAATATGGAATCCGAATACTGTAAATGTAGCAATCCATGCATAATACCATTGAAAAAGTAACGCCAATATAGTTGCAAGAACTATGATTATAAACTCTTCCAATACGGCGAAAGCGAAGGATTCAGTCGATAGCCGTTTGAAATGTATGACCTGTTTTTCTAATTTAGGGAATCGGGAGGAAAGCCATTCTCCGTTTATGACAAACCATGTTTTGAACCCTATAATCTCTTCGAAATCATGTATTATAAAGACGAATGGCAGCAGATAGATTATAATTTCTGAATTATTCATTGATTTTGAATTTTGGTTGCAAAGTTATGTCTCCGGTCTTTTGGAGATTTGAATATTAAGCCATATTTTTGTCCGATCACGCCAATGTGAAATATATGTATATAACAGCAGGAACATTCAATATAATGTTACGTCAGGTTGTTTCGTTCGGATTGAGTGAAGCGGAAGTACTTAATGCTTTACCATTAGACAGTAAATTACTCGACAATACAACGAATCAAATAGATGCGGCAATTATTGCCCGTTTCATTGAATATGTGATCGGGCAAAAGCCTGATATCAGAATAGGCCTTGAAATGGGGTTTCGGTTTCCTGTGTCGATAATGGGGGTGATACTTAATATTTACCAGAATTGCCGGACGTTGGGAGATGTATTTAATAAATCATTGCTTTATGCTTCGGCGGTAAATACGATATGCCGTTTTTCTCATTATGTTGACGAACGGTATCTTTATCATGTTATGACGGTTTCGGAAGAGTTTGAAGAACTTTATCCGTCAGTAACGCGACATATCTATGAATCGCAATATGGTATAATTTTGCAATTGATGTATGCTTTGACAGGCAAGCATATTACTCCTGTTTATGTGACTACTCCTTTTCCAGCTATGTCTACTCCGGATTTGTTGGAAGAATTGCTAAAATGTCCTGTTGAGTTTGGAAAGACATTTGTTATGGCATTTGAAAGGAATATAACTGATTATTCCGTGATTAATGCCAATTTTGAAATGCTTTTGATTGCTGAACGCCTGATTGCTGAACTTCAGAAGAAGGAACAGAAACACAGTGTCTCCTCAAAAGTCCGTAACTATTTATTACAAGCTATTCCCGGCATTAATCTGAGCCTGAAAGAAACTGCCCGGAGTTTGAATATGAGCGGACGGACATTGCAGCGGAAGTTACTTTCGGAAAATACTTCGTATCAGAATATACTGGATAAAGTCAGGTCTGAATTAGCCTGTAAGTATCTTGCTGAAGATATTTCCCTCTCGGAAGTCGCTTTTCTATTGGGTTTTGAATCGCAGAGTGCATTTAATAAATTCTTTCAAAAACATTTTAAAGGGCAACCATCAGACTATAGATCATAAATATTTCTTCTAAATATAGTTGTGGGATAACGAATTTCCATAACTTTGTTTTAGCATACCTGATAGTTTATAAAATAATATAGCATTTATATGAATATTCATCTTAGATTAGAGCAGCTTTCGGATTATAGAGAAACAGAAAATGTAGTACGTGAAGCATTCTGGAACCATTTCTCTCCCGGATGTGATGAACACTATCTGCTCCATATTATGCGCGATAGTCCTGCATTTGTGCCGGAACTGAATGTTGTAGCTGTAGTTGATGACAAAATAGTTGGAAATATAGTCTATGCAAAATCAATCATTCGGGCAGACAATGGAAACGATTATGAAGTGTTGAGTCTGGGGCCGATAGCCGTTCTTCCGGAATACCAGAGTAAAGGGATTGGCGGACGAATGATCGAATATACCAGACAGCTGGCCCGTGAAATGGGTTTCCGTGCTATTCTGTTATGTGGTGATCCGGATTACTACTTGCGACAGGGTTTTGTGCCGGCTGAAACGTTAGGGATTCGGACTGGTGATAATATGTATGCCACCGCGCTTCATGTTTGTGAGTTATACGAAGGAGCTTTAGCCGATGCAAAAGGCCGTTATTTTGAGGACCCGATATATGAAATAGATGAAGCTGCCGCCATAGAATTTGACAAAAATTTTCCTCTGAAAGAAAAGATCACCGGCACTCCATCGCAAAAACGTTTCAATGAGATTGTGGTTATGCGAAGAGAGGCTTGACTATTTAAAATACTAATAAAAACTTATTCCTGTAACTTATGAAAGCTAATAATTCCGACCTGTCACGAGAGAAAATATTAATAAGAACCTCGTGGATCAGTACAATTGGTAATGCCATACTTTCCGTATCGAAAATAATTGTCGGTTTGTTGGCCGGAAGTTTAGCCGTATTGGGTGACGGTATCGATTCGGCTACCGATGTGATCATATCCATTGTTATGATCTTCACGGCACGTATCATGAGCCGTCCGCCTTCCAAGAAATACGTGTTCGGATATGAGAAAGCGGAAAGCATTGCGACCAAGATACTCTCGCTCGTGATCTTTTATGCCGGCGTGCAGATGCTGTTATCCTCCATTGAAAGTATCTTTTCGGACGAGGTAAAAGAAATTCCCGCTCCCGTAGCTATCTATGTAACGGTATTTTCTATTATCGGCAAGCTTTTGCTGGCATTGTATCAGTATCGGCAAGGAAAGAAAATCAATAGCTCGATGCTGACGGCAAACGCGGTCAATATGCGTAACGACGTGGTTATCTCATCCGGTGTTCTGCTTGGATTGATATTCACGTTTATCTTTAAACTGCCGATACTCGACTCGGTTACCGGATTGATAATAAGCCTGTTCATTATAAAATCATCTATCGGTATTTTCATGGACTCCAATGTCGAACTGATGGATGGCGTGAAAGACGTCAACATCTATAATAAGATATTCGAAGCCGTGGAGAAAGTGCCCGGTGCAGGCAATCCCCACCGGGTCAGATCGAGGATGATAGGGAACCTGTATAATATCACCCTCGACATAGAAGTCGACCCCCAGATGACACTCATGCAAGCCCACGAGATTGCCGATGCTGTAGAGAAAAGCATCGAGAATTCGATAGACAATGTATATGATATACTAGTCCATGTGGAACCTGCCGGAAAATGTCAGACAGACGAGAAATTCGGAATAGATAAAGATATGGTGGAATAACGAATTTTTTGAATTCATATCTATAAGGACTCAGAAATATAATTTATAACTTATATTAGGGATCAAACCCGTACCGTCTTCCTTCTTTATCTTATTTGTTTTCTCATTATATTGATAGAAATGCATTCCTGTTCGTATGCCGACATTGAGCAACTTCAATGAGAACTCATGGGAAAGTTTACGTTTATTTATTCTGTAATTAACTGAAATGTCTCCATTCAGAACAGGACTGAATTTCTTACTGAAGGCTTTGGACTCATCGAATATGATATCATGTTCTTCATTTGTTTTCTCTTCATCGACCGGAGTATAACGATCGCCGCCATGAAAGAACAAACGGGCGTTCACACTGAACATATTTTGTTTCCGTTTGCCAACCATCCATTCTTTTCCGGCCAAGGCATTTAGTAGGAAGCTTCTATCCATTCTTGTATTCCGCCAGGTATTGTCTCCTCCTTTGTATTTTGATTTGAAGAGGGAACCTGTCAGCATATAGTAAAATCCGTTTGTCATATATTGTTCCAATGTAATATCGATACCATAGTTTTTACCTGCCCCTTTATTCGTCAATATTCTATCCAGATAGAAGTCCTCATGGTTGATCAGCGAGAAAGAGGAATTTGCTTCGACGGGGATGTTATATAAATATTGATAGTAAGGTTCGATTTTTACATGTAGATTGGATTTAATGTTCCAGTCATAACTGAAGCCAAAATGATGTGCTTTTGAAAAATCCAGGTATTTATTAGTTATCTTTTTACCGTTGAGATCCTGTTCAATAAAATAGTAATCTAATTTTTCTCTACGGCTATGTAAACCGTAAGCAACAGAAAAAGAGTGATTGTCTACAGGTTCCCATTTCAAAGCAAGTCTCGGTTCAACCGACCAGTTTTCATTAAGTGCAAAATATTGGGTAGTGATGCCTATGCTAGCTGTCACATGATGGCTGATATCGATTACCGAGGAACTGAAAGCGGACAGAACCATACTTTTTCCATTTCCTTTGGATATCTGTTCCATCGGCCTATCCAGTCCGAAGTTAGGACTGACTTTATAATCGAGATCATAGTTCAATCCGGTAATTGCAATGCCTGACCTGTTGGTGTGTTTCGAATTGAACTTCTTATTTATATATGAATTGAACAGGATATCCCATTTCCTGTTTTGTATATCTCCGACATGTATTGATTGACCATCCAAAGTTTCCTGATCGGCCGATATTCTGTCTTTTGAATAAGTGGCAGACAAAGAAGAACGTAGATAAGTATTCTCATCGATAAAATATTTGTGGGTTATTCCACCGACTAATTTTTCTATCTTATTTTCGGCAGATTGCCGATCTGCCTGTGTTTCCCACTTCGCGCGCTCCTCCGCATCTGCTTTGTTCCTGTCAATCAATCCTAATCCCCAGATAGAGAAAGTTCCGGCCTTTTTAGTCGGAAAGTTAAGCTTGAATGATAGATCCTGATATTTCAGATTACTTTGGCCACCACTGGCCAGACTGGTTGTAGATAGTCGGTAATTGAAGAGATAAGAACTCCCTTGCTTCTTACTGATCGGGCCTTCTGATGCTAAATCGATCCCCATCAATCCAACCTGGAAAGCATGTTCATATTTCTGATTGTTTCCGTTGCGCATGTGCATATCAAAGACTCCTGATAAGGCATTGCTGTATTCGGCCGGGAATGCGCCGTTATAAAAATCGGAGTTACCGATGACTTGTGTGCTTAATGCCGACAGGATACCACCACCCAATCCTGCGATATCTGCAAAATGGGTAGGATTAGGTATCTCAACACCTTCGAGCCGCCACTGTGTGTATTGTGGTGCATTACCCCGGATAGCAATTGCATTTGTCCCGACATCTCCTGCCACACCGGCAAAGGCGGAACTCAGGCGTGCCGGATCATCGAACCCATTGGCAAACCGACTGGCTTCTTCCATGCTTATCATACGTCCTCCGGTGATCGCCATCGGATTGACGGGTTCCGCCTTTTTGACTTCGGGATGGACTACGATCTCATTCAACTGGTGAACGTTTTCTTTTAACGAGATATCCAACTGTATTTCTTTAGATGAGGTAACGAGCACTTCATTGACGATATTGGTATTATATCCCATATAAGAGGTCTGTATATTATACCGTCCGACAGGTACATTTTTTATCTGGAATTCTCCCAGGCTATCCGTGATAGCTCCTAAAGAGGGATGTGCTACAATACTTACTGTCGCAAATTCGACTGGTGTATTACTTTTGGAGTCGGTAACAGTTCCCCGTATCGTTTGCACAGGTCTTTCGTTTTGGGGGATGTTCGGGGCTTCTTTGTGAGTGGAAGGGTAGATGATGATATGATAGCCGTTTTTCTTATAAGTGTATTGTTCATTTTTCAATATATGTGTCAATACTTTATCGATATCAACTTCTTTCAGGGAAAGAGATATCTTTTTACTCAGATCCAATGCCGGTTGTTCGTAAGCTATGCTGTAATCCGTTTGTTGTTCAATTTCAGAGAAAGCATCTTTTATGGATATGCTTTTGTTTTGTATTGAAATTTTCTTCTCTTTGTTCTGGGCGGTAATCCCGAAAGGGAGAAAAACGAAAAATAATAAAATGACAAACCTGTAGAGTAGTTTTATTGATTTAATTCGATCCATTATGTTATATTTGTATTGTTGATACTTCATTTTACTTCACATTGTAATGAGGTTCGATATTTCAGAATCGGGGAGAGGGTCTCAAGCTGCTTCCCGGTTCTTTTTATTCATAGGCATTTGTTGTTTCTTATTTACTTAATACTATCTTTTCTCCTTGTTGCCGATAGGTGAAGCCGACGACATCTTTCAATACATCGAGTATCTCGGTAAGAGTTTCCCCTTTCAAAAATTTGACAGTGTAGGATCTGGATGCCGGAATAGCTGTCTTATCATCGATTGTGACATTGAAATGTCTTTCCAATGTTTGTTTTATTTCATTGAATGATGAATTGATGAATAGGATTTGTCCCACTAACCAAGCGTCGGTTTCTACTGGCAATACCTGTTCGATATTCATGGCTGAGGTATTGATGTTATATGTCAGTTGCTCATTCGGCCTGAGTATTTGACTTTCCTGTAATGAGGTAAAGACTTCTACCTTTCCGCTGGTAAGGGTGGTCGTTACGTTTTCATCGCCGGGATAGGCTTTAACGTTGAATTTGGTTCCGAGAACTTTAACGGAAAGTGGTTCGGTTTTTACGATAAAAGGTTTTGCCGGATTCTTTTTAACAGAGAAATAGGCTTCTCCTTTGAGATATATCTGTCTTTGGTCATCGGTAAATACCTTTGGATATTTTATACTCGATCCGGAGTTTATCCATATTTCGGAGCTGTCTGGTAAGAATAAGTGCCTGGTTTCTCCGTAGGCTACGGAAATTTCTATCAGTTTATCCCGGGTATAATATAGATATCCACCGGCCATTATGAACAAGGGGATAAGTACGGCTGCGATCCGTAAAAGTTTTTGGTGGTACGGAATATATGCTGTTTGACTCTTTGTATATCCGATCCTCTGATTTACCCGCTTTAAAGCTGAATAGGTATCCGAATTGATTTCAGTATTCAGTTCGTTCCAATATTCTAACGAGGCTGCTTCTTTTTCTTTTGTGTTTTCATCTGCAATAATCCACCTCTGTACTCTTTCTTCTGTTTTCTCAGGGAAGCGGCCTGATAGAAATCGTTTGATAATTATTGCGATGTTATTTTTCTCCATTGTACTATACTTTTATATATATACAGTCGACAGAGGAAAAGCTCAGTGAGAAAAAGAAAGATTTTTGAGAAAAATCAAAATAAGGAGAATATGAAAGTAGAAATAGCCTTTCGTATCTCTTTCAGGGCAAGGCTTAGCTGGCTTTCGACATTTCTTTTTGTGGTGTTCAGTCGTTCTGCTATTTCCGTATTGCTTAGTCCTTCATTCCGGCTAAGGATATAAATCTGTTTGCGCTGTTTGGGCATTTTTCCGACAATATCGTCGATCAGTAGGCCGAGTTCCTTTGCAATCAGGTCTTCTTCTGAAGAATAATTACTTTCTTCGCTTTGAAAGTCGTTTGTGTAAGCCAAGTGGATATATTTGTGGTTGAGAAAGTTGATAGCTGCATTGCGGGCGATCGTATGCAGCCACGCATCGAAGGATTTTAAAGTATTAATTGATTTATGGTTGATCCAAAGGTTTACGAATATATCTTCAGCCAATTCTTCAGCATCGGATTCGGATTTGATATATCCGTATATAAGTGCTTTCGTTTTATTGTAATAGTTTATAAAAACGGTCTCAAAGGCTTTATGGTTTCCCTCCCGTAAAGCCTCAAGTGTTTTTATGTCAATTCTGTTACCGCTCATTAATCAACCTCTCTATACAGGAAACAAAAGAAGTAATTATTCGCCGGATAGAAAACAACTTTTTGAAATCTTAATGTAAATAGCTATTTATATACAATCCTAAAACCTGTCGACAGCTATCGAGCGCGTACCATATACTTCCCGCTGATTGAGCTAATAAAGGCTCAATCCGTAATATAGGTATAAATATCTGTAATTTATCTACAATCTCATTGCTGTTATTCCTCTATATTTGTACTATCTAATAAATAAAGAATATATGAGAAAGAATTCGGTAATTATCCTGATCTGTATGGCATTCTTTGCCGTGAATATCTGTAATAGTGAAAACAAAAGTAATAATAATAAAACAGTAGAAACAATGGAAGATAAAACAAAAGAACCCGTCTTGGGACTGGGTAATCCCATTACAGCAAACTTTATCGGTGATGCCTGGCTGAAAATGCTTTCCACGCAACCGGAATATGATTGTAACATTTATAATGTGACATTTGCCCCCGGAACCCGTAATAACTGGCACTCCCACGCAATAGGACAGATCCTGCTTTGCACCGAAGGTATCGGTTATTACCAGGAAAAAGGCAAGCCTGCCCAACGTTTGCAACCCGGTGATGTGGTAAATATCCCAGCCAATACCGTCCACTGGCATGGCGCAGCACCCGACAGCCGTTTTACGCATATCGGTATCACTCCGAAAGTAAGCGAAAACAGTGCGGAATGGCTGGGAGAAGTGACTGATACTGAATATGCGGAAGCTGTAAAATAATCGAAGTCTGATAGATATAACAAAAAACGATTAACTTTGTACTGAAACATCTAAAAAGGAAGACGATGGCTAAAATAGAAAAAATGGATCATATCTACCAGTATAATGACCGGATGGGGCAGGAGACGCTGCATCCGTTGGTCAGCGTGATTGACTTTTCGAAAGTACCCGGTATAAGACGTGCCCGGATGATTTACGGCTTTTATGCAGTCTTTCTGAAAGAGGTGAAGTGTGGCGATTTGCAATACGGCCGCAATTATTATGACTACCAGGAGGGAACAATGGTTTTTACCGGCCCCGGCCAGGTAGTGGGTGTGGAAGATAACGGAGAGGTTCTGGTACCGAAAGGATGGGCGTTGTTGTTTCATCCCGACCTGATACGGGGAACTACGCTCGGACGCAATATAAAGAATTACAATTTCTTCTCTTATGAAGTCTATGAAGCACTTCATTTATCGGAACAGGAACGGCAGATCGTGATCGATTGCCTGAAGAATATAGAATTGGAACTTCATCGGGGAATTGATAAACACAGTAAGATGCTGATCGTTTCCAATATTGAGCTGTTGCTTAATTATTGCCTGCGTTTCTATGACCGCCAGTTCATAACTCGTGAGAATGTGAACAAAGATACCTTATCGAAGTTCGAAAAGATATTAAATGATTATTTCCTGTCGGACAAGCCGCAGGAGATCGGGTTACCGTCCGTCCAGTATTGTGCGGAGCAGTTGCATCTTTCGGCAAACTATCTGGGTGACCTGATCAAGAAAGAAACAGGTAAATCAGCACAGGAGCACATACAACTGATGCTGATCGATATGGCCAAAGAGAAAGTTATGGATACCAGCAAATCGATCAGTGAGATCGCTTACGAACTGGGCTTCAAATACCCGCAACATTTTACCCGCTTATTTAAGAAGTGTGTGGGTACTTCTCCGAATGAATATAGATTTCAAAATTGAAAGTATGTCCTCTTCCAGAGATACTCTTGGTGAATTATGGGCCCGGCAGCAACTGTCGGGTCAGGATGTTGATTATGATCTATGGGCGAAGCGGAGGGAAGCCCTGCGGGAAATGGCTGAAATAAGTCATAGTTGCCTGTTTACGGTAGATGTCTATAAGGAAAGGTACGATTTTGCTTCAGATGGCTTTGCCGATATTTTTGGTTATAACCGGTCGCATATAAGAACGATAGAGAAGCAGGGCGATCTTTTGGAAGACAGGATACATCCGGACGACCGCGACAGGATGCTTGATTTGCAGATTAGGCATAGCCGGTTCATTTACTCTCTGCCTGAAGAGAGAAGGAATGATTTCCGGAATATCTACCAGTTTCGTATGCTCAATGCGAGAGGGCAATATATAAATGTCGTCAGCCGTAATCAGGTTACCCAGCAAGACCGGAACGGTAAAGCCTGGATCGTTATGGGGGTAATGGATATTGCTCCCGACCAGACGCCGCAGGATACGGTTAAATATTCCGTCCTTGATATGAAAAGCGGAGAACTGGTTTCTATCTTCAATAATGACAACCAATCACTTACAAAAAGAGAAATAGAGATACTGCAACTGATCCGCCAGGGCTTATTAAGCAAGGAAATAGCAGATCGATTAAATATAAGTATATATACGGTAAACAACCACCGGAAGAATATCCTGACGAAGCTCAATGCAAACAATGCTATTGAAGCTATCAATCATGTATCCGTCGGTGTATCCCGATAACGTGCAGGCGACATGCCTGTATGGGTCTTTACGAACTTACCGAAGAAAGATTGGTTGGGGAAGTTGAATTCTTCGGCGATCTCTTTGATGGACTTATCCGAACGTTTCAGACGGTGTTTGATATGTTCGATAGCATTTTCGTTGATAAGCTCCAGCGGTGTTCTGCCACATGTCTTCTTGATTACTTTCGACAGATATTTGGGACTGTAGAAAAGAGCATCGGCGAAATAAGCAACCGAGCGATGCATGCCATTGTCTGCCGACACCTTTTCGATGAACTTCCTGAAAATATAATCCGCCTGCTTAATTCCTTCTTTCGACTGTTCGACCTCTCCAAGGCTGATAGCTTCCTTGTTAAGAGCCCCCAGCATTTCACAGAAGAGTGCGGAAAACAGATGCTGCATCACCTCTCTATGGTAATGATGCGGATCATCGTTTATCTTTGCAACGATCAGATCTCTATAATAATTGAAGATCTCGCTGTTATTGTCACCAACATGTTTTATCGGGTGATTATAGATGTAGACAGCTGTATTCCACGTTACTTTGTCCATTTTAAGAACGTTATACAGGAAGCGGGTAGAGAAACCGGCAAGCCTGATCTTATTCCTGGGGCTTAACATGATATGGCTGATAATAGCATTGGGAAGACCCAGCAGTAGATCGCCGTCTTCCAACTGATAAGTCTTACGGTTTATATCCAGTTGAATGCATCCCTCTACGCAGATAGCAAGAAGGAAACACTCCAATCGTACCGTGTCATTACCGGTTGGAGCCTCTTCCAGACTATTTATTACTGCAAAGTCATCATCCATATAATCGATGATGTGCTTATTGGCTTTAAAATCTTCTATCCTGACGGTTTTGATGTGTTCTTCTTCCATATATTCTTTTTTGTTTCTGCAAATTTGGCGAATAACAGGACAAGTAAGATGTTCTATTTCACTACTTTGCTGTTCTGTATTTCACCTGTGGTAATAAAAGTGATGATAAAAAGTGATAAAGGGGGAAAATGAAACATCCTTGGAGAGAAATAGGGCACTATGCCTATGTTCCTTTCGTCTACATTTGTCCCAGTTTTTAATAGCAATAGTATGAATAAAGCAAGTAAAAAATGGATACGGCTGATAGGGATTGTCGGTTGTACGATGTGGATGGCATCCTGTAAACAAGCTCCGGATGCACAGTTAAAACCCTCTTATGCAATTATGAAGGTGGCTCCTGCGGACAAAGAGCTATCTTCCTCTTATTCGGCGACGATACGCGGACGGCAGGATATCGACATTTATCCTCAGGTATCAGGTACTATCGAGAAACTTTACGTAACTGAAGGGCAAAAAGTACGTCAGGGACAACCTCTCTTTATTATAGACCAGGTGCCTTACAAGGCAGCCCTCAAAACGGCTACCGCCAACGTGGAAGCTGCACGCGCTGCACTGGCAACTGCTGAACTGACTTACAAAAGTAACAAGGAACTGAATGCTCAGAAAGTAGTTTCGGACTTCAGCCTGCAAACGGCGGAAAACACTTTCCTCTCTGCCAAAGCACAACTGGCACAAGCCGAAGCGCAGGAACTGAATGCACGTAATAACCTCTCTTATACGGAAGTGAAAAGCCCCTGCAACGGTGTTGTCGGTGCATTACCTTACCGTGCAGGTGCATTGGTCGGCCCCAGCTTGCCCCAACCGTTGACGACTGTCAGCGACAATTCAGACATGTATGTTTATTTCTCCATGACCGAGAACCAGCTACTGGCTCTTACCCGTGAGCACGGCAGCATGGACGATGCATTAAAGAACATGCCGGAAGTGGAGTTGAAGCTGAACGATAATTCGGTGTATGACAAAAAAGGTATTATAGAATCCATCAGCGGAGTGATCGACCGTCAGACAGGTACGGTGGTGGCACGTGTGGTATTCCCCAACGAATCGCGACTGCTTCACAGCGGAGCATCAGGCACGGTAGTGATACCGAGCACATATAAAAATTGTATTGTCGTTCCCCAGGGAGCCACTGTCCGGATGCAGGACAAGACCGTTGTATATAAGGTAGTAGACGGTAAGGCAGTCTCCACCCTGATAACGGTAGCCGGTATCAACGACGGACGCGAATACGTGGTGCTGGACGGACTGAAAGCCGGTGATGAAATTGTATCGGAAGGTGCCGGGCTGGTGCGCGAAGGTACTGTCGTAAAATAAAACAAAGAGAAAAAGGATATGAAAGGAAACATATTTATAAAACGGCCGGTGATGGCTATTTGCATCTCCGTGCTGATTTTGGTCATAGGGCTTATTTCGCTCTTTACGCTGCCGGTGGAGCAGTATCCTGACATTGCCCCCCCAACAGTAGATGTAACAGCTAATTATACAGGTGCTGATGCCGACGCGGTGATGAACAGTGTTGTCATGCCACTCGAAGAAAGTATTAACGGGGTGGAGAATATGATGTATATCAGTTCCACTGCCACGAATGCAGGTTCGGCAGTCATACAAGTATATTTTAAGCAGGGGACAGACCCGGATATGGCTGCCGTAAACGTGCAGAACCGTGTATCCAAGGCACAGGGACTTTTGCCGGCCGAAGTAACAAGGATTGGTGTGACTACGCAGAAACGCCAGACCAGCTTCCTGCAGATCGGGGCAATGGTATGTACCGACGGACGCTACGATCAGACGTTCCTTGCCAATTACCTGGATATAAATGTTATTCCCCAGATTAAACGTATCGAGGGGGTAGGAGATGTAATGGAATTAGGTGATACGTATAGTATGCGTATCTGGCTGCGCCCGGAACGGATGGCACAATACGGCCTTGTCCCTTCGGACGTGACGGCTGTGCTGGGTGAGCAGAATATCGAAGCGCCTACCGGTTCATTGGGTGAGAACTCGGAGAATGTATTCCAGTTCACCATGAAATACCGCGGACGCTTGAAGAGTGTGGAAGAATTCCAGAATACGGTTGTCCGTTCGCAGAGCGACGGTTCCGTGCTTCGTCTGAAGGATGTGGCCGATGTGGAGCTGGGAACGTTGACGTACAGCTTCCGTAGTGAGATGGACGGCAAACCGGCCGTACTTTTTATGATGTTCCAGACGGCAGGTTCCAACGCAACCGCTGTTAATAAAGAAATAACTGCCCGCATGGAGCAGATGAAACAGAATTTGCCGGAAGGAACAGAGTTTGTAACGATGATGAGCTCGAACGACTTCCTGTTCGCTTCTATCCATAATGTGGTGGAGACGCTTGTGATCGCTATCATCCTGGTTATCATGGTGGTGTACTTCTTCCTGCAGGATTTGAAGAGTACGCTTATTCCGTCTATTTCCATTATCGTGTCGCTGGTCGGAACCTTTGCCTGCCTGGTGGCTGCCGGGTTCAGTCTCAATATCCTGACGCTGTTTGCCTTGGTACTTGCCATCGGAACGGTGGTGGATGACGCCATTGTGGTGGTCGAAGCGGTGCAATCGAAGTTCGATGCCGGATATAAGTCACCTTATCTCGCTACGAAAGATGCGATGGGTGACGTAACGATGGCTATCGTTTCCTGTACCTGCGTATTTATGGCGGTGTTTATCCCTGTAACGTTTATGGGCGGAACATCAGGTGTGTTCTACACGCAGTTCGGTATTACGATGGCTACGGCCGTAGGTATCTCGATGATCTCGGCGTTGACCCTTTGTCCGGCCTTGTGCGCCATTATGATGCGCCCGTCGGATGGAACAAAGAGTGAGAAAAGTATCAATGGACGGGTACGTGCAGCTTATAATGCATCGTTCAATGCCGTGTTGGGTAAATATAAGAAAGGTGTGATGTTCTTTATCCACCATCGCTGGATGGTATGGACATCCTTGGCTGCAACGATCGTTCTGTTGGTTTATCTGATGAGTACCACCAAGACGGGACTCGTACCGCAGGAAGACCAGGGCGTTATCATGGTGAACGTAAGTACTTCGCCGGGAAGCACGTTGGAAGAAACGAACAAGGTAATGGACAAGCTGGAAGATATCTTGAATAATACTGAAGAGATAGAACATTATTCCCGCGTTGCCGGCTACGGGCTGATGTCCGGACAGGGTACTTCCTACGGTACGATCATCATCCGCCTGAAGGACTGGAGCGAACGAAAAGGGAAGGAGCATAACTCCGATGCCGTGGCTGCCCGCCTCAATGCACAGTTCTACGGTATAAACGAAGCACAGATATTCAGTTTCCAACCGGCTATGATTCCGGGTTACGGTATGGGTAACTCCCTCGAACTGAACCTGCAGGATATGACAGGCGGCGATATGGCGACATTCTATAACTCGTCGATGCAGTTCCTCGGAGCACTTAACCAGCGTCCGGAAATAGCAATGGCCTATACGTCTTATGCGATGAACTTCCCGCAGATATCGGTGGATGTCGATGCCGCAAAATGTAAACGGGCAGGTATTTCACCAAGCACCGTGCTCGATGCATTGGGTAGTTATTGCGGGGGTGCTTATATCTCCAACTTCAACCAGTTCGGTAAAGTATATCGCGTAATGATGCAGGCTTCGCCCGAATACCGTTTGGATCAACAGTCTTTGGATAATATGTTCGTGCGCAACGGTACGGAAATGGCTCCGATCAGCCAGTTCGTGACACTGACAGAGGTGCTCGGCCCGGAAACAACCAACCGCTTCAACCTGTACAGCACCATCACGGCTAATGTGAACCCGGCTGAAGGATATTCTTCCGGTGAAGTGCAGAAGGTGATCGAAGAAGTGGCTTCACAGACATTGCCGTCCGGATACGGATATGAATACGGCGGTATGGCACGTGAAGAAGCCAGCAGCAGCGGTGCACAGACTGTCTTTATTTATGCTATTTGTATATTCCTTATCTATCTGATCCTGGCCTGTCTCTACGAGAGCTTCCTGGTTCCGTTTGCCGTGATCTTCTCCGTACCGTTCGGGCTGATGGGTAGCTTCCTGTTCGCCAAGATATTCGGATTGGAGAACAACATCTACTTGCAGACAGGGGTGATCATGTTGATTGGTTTGCTGGCAAAGACAGCTATCCTGATTACGGAGTACGCCATCGAACGCCGCCGCAAGGGAATGGGTATCGTCGAGTCGGCTTACTCGGCCGCACAGGTTCGTCTGCGTCCTATCCTGATGACGGTGCTGACGATGATCTTCGGTATGCTCCCGTTGATGTTCTCCAGCGGTGCAGGTGCCAACGGTAACAGTTCGTTGGGTACAGGCGTTGTCGGAGGTATGGCCGTCGGAACACTGGCATTGCTCTTCGTGGTTCCTGTGTTCTATATCATCTTTGAATATCTACAGGAAAAGATACGCAAACCGATGGAAGAAGAAGCCGACGTGCAGGTTATGCTGGAACAGGAGAGAAGTGCAGCCGAACGCGGTGACGTTGAATAATCAATAAATACGAAGGAATATGAAAAAGATAATTCTGTTAACGACTGTATCTGTCTTACTAAGCAGTTGTGGCATATACAGCAAATATAAACCCGCAACCACCGTCCCCGACCATCTCTATGGCGAGGAGGTGGTACCGGAAGATACCACCAGCTTCGGTAATATGGACTGGCGCGTACTCTTTACCGACCCTTATCTGCAACAACTTATCGAACAAGGGTTGCAGAGCAACACAGACTACCAGTCGGCCCAGCTCCGGGTGGAGCAGGCCGAAGCGACTTTGATGTCGGCCCGACTGGCATTTCTCCCTTCTTTCGCCTTTACTCCGCAGGGATCAGTGAGCAGCTTCGACGGTCATAAGGCAACGCAGACGTACTCGTTGCCTATCACCGCCAGCTGGGAACTCGATATCTTCGGACGCATGCGAAATGCGAAAGAACAAGCTAAAGCACTATTTGCCCAAAGCCGCGACTATCAGCAGGCCGTCCGCACCCAGCTGATAGCCGGTATAGCCAACACCTACTATACTTTGCTGATGTTGGACGAGCAGCTTTACATCACGCGGCAAACGGAAGAAGCATGGCGGGAAACCGTCGCTTCTACCCGTGCCCTGATGAAAGCCGGCTTGTCCAACGAATCAGCCGTATCGCAGATGGAGGCAACCTATTACCAGGTGCAAACTTCTGTGCTCGACCTGAAAGAGCAGATCAATCAGGTAGAGAACAGCCTGGCCCTCTTACTGGCAGAAACTCCGCATAGTTACGAACGGGGTGAGCTGCAAGGGCAACAGTTCCCCGAAAGCATCTCTACAGGCGTACCCATGCAGATGCTGGCAAACCGTCCTGATGTCCGTTCGGCTGAACGGTCGCTGGAAGCTGCTTTCTACGGAACCAACCAGGCACGTGCTGCTTTCTACCCTTCAATCACATTGAGTGGTAGCGCAGGATGGACAAATAATGCAGGATCGATGATCGTCAACCCCGGCAAGTTCCTGGCTTCGGCCGTAGGTTCGCTCACGCAGCCTTTGTTTGCCCGTGGAGAGATCATGGCTCAATACCGTATTACCAAGCTGCAACAGGAAGAAGCGGCCCTTGCTTTCCAGCAATCGTTGTTGAACGCCGGAAGTGAGGTAAACGATGCCCTGACAGCTTGCCAGACCAGCCGCGAAAAGAGTCTCCTGCTGGATAAGCAGATCGTTTCGTTGGAAACAGCCTTGAAAAGTACTTCTCTGTTGATGGAGCACGGCACTACTACTTACCTGGAAGTGCTGACAGCCCGGCAGGGTTTACTAAGCGCACAACTAACCCACACCGCCAACCGTTTCACGGAGATACAAAGCCTTATCAATCTCTACAGAGCCTTAGGCGGTGGACGAGAATAACCAACTGTTTTTATTTTTCTTGCAATAAAGGAAGGGCTGTCCGGAAAGTGATTTTAGGACAGCCCGTTTTGCGTTTATAATAAGAAAAATAAAGATAGCAATAGGTTTAATTATTTCTAAATTCGCATTATCTGCGTAAGAAATAAGATTTGCAGGTGTGGGGTTTGTCTTTTCCTATCAATTCCATCATGTCAAAGAACGCTCAAACTGAAGTCTAGTTACATTATTTATTTCGCTTTAATACATCGAAGTACAGTTGGACGAATGTAGTTATTCCAATATCCATTCCCTTTACCAGTAAGATACTCACCAGACGGAGTAACTAACATAACATTGCGTCCAGAACCTTCTACTGTTGAAGAAACATAGAGTGTTTTTCCTGCGTATGTGCGATCAGACTGATATGGGAATGCTACTTTAACTTGTTCTAAATTGTTATTAGCAAATGAAATATACTCATCATTGCTTGGTGCTCTCCAACCGGAAGGGCAACTACTTAATACTTGATTCATATCACCGGTTTTGTAGCTGACAGGTCCAACCCAAAAGTTACCAACTTCAAAACAGGGTTCAGTAGAACCGGGATAAGCGGCAGTTGATGATATAGTGACATTATAGGTTGTTTTTTTGCTATCTCCATTGTTTGTGAAAGTAACTGTCCCGCTTTTCTGGGAAGTATTGTAAACTACTTCTATGATGTAATCCATATACAAAGCAGTAGATGATGTTGCCGTGTTTACTTTTAAACCGTTGGAAACAGATATACTTGTTCCTGTAGGAATAGTAGCTCTCAGTGTGATGGTTGAATGGGTATTGGCGTCTGTAGGTACTGTATGCATAGAGATAGTATTACTGTTTAACTTGTTGGCTGTAGCAGACTTTTCCTCAACTTTTAGTGCAGGGAATACAGGTTTAATAGATATATCTTTATATGTTCCTCCTGCAGCTGTTGTTGCAATTCTAACAGTTACATTACCAATTTTACTCAGATTCGTTAAATTAGCATTAGGTAGAGTTTGAACGCTAATTGTCTTATTATTACCTGCGGCAACGGTGGTGGATACAAGTTTGAACCAGGTTCCACTGCCATTCCAATTAACTATGCTGACGGTTGCATCTAAAGGTGTATTAATATTGATGTTTGCTGTGTTATTTTCGATTACATTCAGGCTTACATCAGATGAAGTAATTGTTGTTGCCAACGCCTTCACTGTAATGCGTGTCGCTGTTTTGTTGGCGTCATGTTTGTTGGCGATATCGAACCATCCGTCACCGCCGCTGACCCAAGTTACCGTGTAGGTATTGTCGGTGTTGTTATTGTTTCCACCGCTGACGGTGATATTTGAACTCTTACTTTTCACATACGATCCGCCCAGCACGGAGGCTTTGACCTGTACCCTCGAACTTGTCACCTGGTAGAGGTTGATAGTGTTGCCGCTCATGGAGTTTTGCGTAGGCACGTTGCCGTTGGCATAACTGAGGGCCGGTGCCTGGAATACAGGGGTGATGGTATATGTTTTGTCTTCTCCACCTTGGATTTTATTCTTGAGTGTAACAGTAGCTGCTTTGATACTCATACCGCTTTGATTTTTCATTGTGGCACGTATGCTTTGGTTTCCACCGGTAAAGTCGGTTTTATTCAGGGTAAACCAGTTTGCCGTGGCTCCGTTCCAGTTGACGGATACAGTGAACCCTTCGGGGAAGTTTGCGCTGTTGTCTACATACCGGCTTGCTATCACATCCAGGTTTTTGCTTGCCGCCGGTGCTGTGTTAAACGTCACCGGAGCTTGTACCGTTACCGTCTGTATCTTGGTCGGATCGGACTTGTTTATTATTTTGAAAGACCCCGCCGTCGCTCCGTTGTTGAGTACGACAGTATATACGTTTTCGGTATTGTAAGTATTGCCTCCTGTTACTGTAACGCCCGCTGCGTCGGTAATCGTGCTTCCTCCGATGGCTGTTGCCTTGATCTTTATCTGGGAGTTGGCTACCCTGTAAAGTTTCAGGGTAGAGGCTGTTGCGTTGGCGGCGGTAATCGCATTTTGTGTCGGTGCGGGTGTTCCTTCCAGTTTGATTGTGGGAGCGGCATAAACCGGTGCTATGACCACTTTGAGGTCGCCTCCGTCGACGATCTTGTTTTTGAGCGTGACGGTAGCGGGCCGTACCAACATGCTGTTGTTGACGGCTGTTGCAATAGCCGTCACGATTTTGTTTGTGCCTGCTTCTACGGCAGTTTCCTTGATGTTAAACCACCGGCTACCGCCGCTTTCTCCGTCGGGTTGCCATTGGATAGCTGCATTGTCGATGGTGAATCCTTCGTGAGAGGACGCTTTAAAGGTTACGGACTGGTCTTTTACTGCTGTCAGTGATGCTTTCGTATCACCGGTCAGGTCTGAACGGAGTACGCTAACGGCGTAGTCGGTCATCTTTGTCCGGTCTGTATAGTTTTTGGCATGCAGTGTGAGGGTCGCCTTATCGGTACCCTCGGGTAGTGTAGGCTTTAAGATATAGTTAGCTTCGTTGGCCGTATTCTCAGCCGGTGTAATGGTAGCGGCATTTCCTTCTATGGCAAGTGCGCTTCCGCCCAATGAGGTCACGGCAATTTGCATTTGTGATTTTGTTGCGTTTTCTCCGGGCAGTTGGTAGATTGTGATTGTTTTCGTATCCGTTTTCAAGAAATCTTGAACGGGGACGGAGGCTGTAGCCCCTTTAAGAGCAGTGGGAGCTTGCATCTCGGGTGTCATGGTGAATACATAATCTTTTCCTCCGATATTATTGTTGAGTGTAACGGTTGCTTTTTTAGCACCTGTCAGCTTACTCTCGACAGGTTTGAAAGTAATATCCTGTGTTTTGTTCATGATATTACCGGGCGTTGTAGCTTTAGTACTTACTGCTCCTTCGTATGTCAACCATTCGGGGCTTCCTTCGGGATAGTCTATTTTCACGGCAACACCATCCAGGGAGTTTGTCTTTACAGTAACCGCGTTGTCTTTCTTAATCACCATTTCCACATCGTCGGGTGTTATTCCTGCATCTGGTGAAGGAGTATGTGTGTTGTCTGTTCCGATGGCATCGTAGGAGGGTGTGACGGATGCCTCGAGTAGGAAGACAGTGACATTGACTTTTAATTCCGGCTTCTTTTTGTTATTGAAAACGATAGTACCCTGATTGCCGGTAACATCTATGTCCCTGTTGTTAAGTACGAGGTCGAAGACGGTTTCCGCTCCGGTTTGCGATGCCTGGGTGACATCCAGCCAGTTCGGTTTGCTTTCAATATCTACTCCGTCGGGACAGGTGATTTTTACCTGTGCACGGCTTCCGGTGATACGGTATACGTTTGCTTCCATCAATTCAGGATCGAAACTGTTGGGATTGTCTGAAGTGCCGTTGGGTGCCTTGGGCGGCTGAACGGTTTCGATGGGTTTGGGTGCAGCCAGCGCTTCAATATATAGAATTTTCTCCGAACCATCGGCCAGACTGTGGAAACGCAAGGTGGTACGTGGGTAACGTCCTGTTGTATAACCGGGTTTCAGGGTAACGGTATATGTATAATGTATACGTCCGTTCAGATCGATGCTGGTGACCGGGTCTGCTATGTTCATCCAGTCGTATAATTTGCTGTTGATTCCTCCTGCATATATTTTCGTAAGGTCGATGGCAGCATTTGAAATGGTGGAAAGCGTGATGCTGCTACCGTCTACCAGCGACATGTTAACGGTCTTCGTCTCTTCGTCATATTCGCTGTCTCCCTTGAAAGCTTCGGGTATGGTTACGACAATTTCTCCGGGTTTGTTTTCGGGAGTATATTCGATCGTGCCGTCGTCTGCCCAGTCCGCCACGAGTATATTCGCGTCGAGATGGTAGGCATTAGCCTGGGTGATATTGATGGTATAGCGATGGTTATTCGCTATATCGAACCAGGTAGCGTTACCGTCGGCCGTTTGCTGTGTGAACGGTATTTGATAAGATACTTTTTTCATCTCCGTTTCGTTTACTTTGTATTTACCGTTAAGAATGATGAAAGCCTTGTCTTCTTTAGGACTGGGGTATGCGTAGAAAGCGCCTGTGCACAGTCCGTTGTTTGCGTTATCTCCGTAAAAAGCATGTGCGGGATAGGTGATAAGTTGGTCGGGTTGCGCTTTGGGTAGGTCGCCGTAGACACGGATCGGGAAGAAACCCGATGCGCGTCGTGCGTTGCCCATCGAGACAGTCTCGATGGTAAAGCGGGAATCTCCCGCTTTATTGTTGATATCGAAACGTGCCGCAAGGCGTGTCAAGCGGAATCCGACCTGCAGGCGTGCTGCGTTGTCGAGACTTGTCAGGTCGATGGGTGTTGTGTAGGCGCCGGCCATCGCGAGCGGCGTAGCCAGGGTATCGGTTTTTGCGTCGGCCGTCAGCAGGCGGGTGTGCCAGGTAGTGAAGGAACTTTCCTGCGGGACGCCTTCGGTGGCCGGCTTCGGGTTACCGTCTTCGCCTTCCGTAAAGGTGATGGGTGTGAAGTCGGCGGGTTTCACGGCCTTGCCGTCAGCCGGGTCGACCAGCGTCGTATCGTTTGCGATACAGTATAGTTTGACGAAGAGTCCTTTTTTCAATTTCATCAGTGCGGTCGTTTCGCTGCCGTCGGCATCGTTGGTGTTGAGTTGCAGCTCGGTGGCTCCCTGCGGTAGTTTGTCGTTGGCATCGGCGCGGTAGGCGAAGCGTTCGAGGAAGGTGTAGTCGCCGTTCTCCTGCGTAGCCCCGAAGACGTATACGTCGAGTGTCGAAATAGTGTTTTCGGCGGCGGTGGCGATGGGTGTTTCCGCTTTCGAGGACACAGGTTTAACCGACAACTTATTTTTCAAAGTCATCATAACTTCCCGGCGTGCATCGTCCGCATCCGGAGTGACGGGGTCTGTACCCTTTTGCTCTGTCTCTTTCGTACAACCGTCCAGTAATAAGGCTGCTGCCAGACTTCCAATAAGAAATTTTACGTACAACATATTCAGTCTTTTTAATTTATTTATTCAGTAGCCATCTCCGCCCACGAAGCGGAACTGAGCCGGGAAACCGTCCCGGGGTGGCTGGGAGAGGAGCGCTGTGCTGCTCTCTTTAAATCTTGTTCAGTTTTTGCAGGAGGTACTTGCCCGGTTTGAATTTGACGCTGGTGCGTGGTGCGATCATGCAGCCTTTGCCGGTGCGTGGATTGCGTCCCAGGCGTTCGGTTTGCTGCCAGGGGGTGAAAGATCCGAAACCTTGCAGGGTGATCGGGTCACCTTCTTGCAGGGATTGGGAGATGATGTCCAGACAGGCATCGATAATATTGTTTGACACGTACTGGGGTAATTCCAGGCGCGAAGCGAGTTTGTTTCTGAATTCTGCTTTATTCATTTTTGTCGAGTTTGATAGGTTGTAAGAAAAGATGTGATAAATGGGAGAGGGCAGCCCAAAGCGCCCTCTCCGTATTAAGTAGGTTTAAGGAGCCGGTGCCGGTGTCGGTATGGTTGTTTCCATATCGATCGTCATATTGCCCCCATTAGGGATTTTGTTAACCAGTACGATTTTACCGCCGGTAAGAGCTGATGTCAGGTCTGCACCTGTGGCTATGGCAACTGTTACAACAGTTGTGTAGCTACCGGCACTTCCGGTAGCTTCTGCTGCCGTAACCTTCAGCCAGGAAGAAGTTTCACTGCCGATAGTGATACCTTCCTTCGAGGCGACGGACATCGTAAAGCTGCTGCTCGATGTCGCTTCGGTCATAACCACTTTGGCATTGTTGCCGTCGGCTGCTGCTGTAAAGTTGTTCGTGCCGGTTGTAGAGCTAATGCTTGTCAGCGCCGTGATAGCCGGATCCGTCAATGTCACCGTGATCTCCGTCGTTGCGCCGTCGGCGGTAGTGAAGGTCAGTGTCGGAGTGGCACTTAACGGCAATGACTGGGCTGCCTGTAAGGTAATCGTATGCTCCGTGCTGTTACCACCCACCAGTGTCAGGAAGTCGGCATCCGACTTGGCAGTCAGTGTTGTCGCAACGTCGGTGGTCAGTGTGATGGACTGACCTCCGGCGTTGTACAAGGTAGCTACGGTACCGGCAAATGTGCTCAGGCCGGTGTCGTCTGCACTTTTGCTGACGGTGGCGGCTGTCGGAACGGTTGTTACGACTTCCACTGCGATCGCTTTCGATGCATCCAGCTTGTTGGTGATCGTGAACTTACCGTCCGTTTTACCGGCAGCCTGCATACCCGTGGCATCGGTTATCTTTCCGGTGATGGTAGTCACTTTCTTACCGTTGTTGCCTACGGTGTTGTCTGTGATGGTCAACCAATCTCCACCGGTCTTGGCTACTGTTACTCCTTCGGGGGAAGTAACCGACAGCGTAAACTCGTTGTTTGCGACACCTACCAGCGATACCTGCGGGATAGAGCCTGTTCCGGCTGTCAGGTCGAACGTGTTATCGTTACGATTGCTCCGGAAGTCGCCGGCTGTCAGCGCTTTCATGGCCGGATCTTTCAGGATAACCTTCACCGTTGTCTTGGCGGTGGAAGCGACAGAAGTGAAATCGACTGTGCCTTCGTTGCCTGCCGAGCCTGTACCGTCGACCGCCAGGGTGTAGTTGCCGCTGGCCTCTGCAACGTTAGCGCTGGCTGTTACTCCGGTAGAACCTACGTTTGCAGTACTTACCGTGCTACCGGTTGTTGTTGCACTTTCCGGGTCTGCCGGATCGGTCAGGCGGGTTTCCGCATCGACCTGCAGCTTGATGGTCTGGCTGGCCACATTATAGATGTAGGCCGTCAGCTTGGCAGGATCGAACGTGTTGTAGTTATCCGGCTGGCTTACCAAAGCGACTGTCGGGCCTTGTGTTGCGATCACTTTGATCTCTTTGCGACTACCGCTGGCCGGGTTGGTCAGGCGGATGGTTACGTCTTCCAGCTTTTGTCCGGCAGTAACGGCTGCATTCATTGCCGTTTCATCCACTTTGAACTTGTAAGTCGTTTCCTGCGAGCCGGCTTTGGTAACAACCGGTTCACCGTCCATTACCAGCCATTTGGCGGCTGTAGCCGATTTGTAGATCACTTCGTGAGACAGATCCGTGTTCGATGCCATTTTGAAGGTGAACTTGCTGGCGGCATCGGGCAATACTGATATCCGGCCGTTGTCGAGTACGTATGTACCGGTGCTGTTGGCTGCATCCAGTACGACATTTTCCGTCCGGTCGAAATCGTTTTCCGGTTCGTAAGGGTCGATCACCTCTTTGTCATCCCAGTCGGCCACCTTCAGGTCGACATCCAGATGATAGGTGTCGGCTTTGGTGATCGTGATGGTGTAACGGTGGTTGTAGGCCACTTCGATATAGGTACCGATACCGTTTATCATCTGCTGGAAAGGAATCTGGTAGGATACGTCTTTGCTTTCCGTCTGGTTCACGGCATATTTTCCTTTCAGCATCAGGTAGCCGTGGTCGTCTTTGGGACTCGGGAAAGCGTAGAAAGCACCTTTGGTCAGATTGGTCGTTCCTGCCAATTCATCAGAAGCCTTCTGTGTATCGGGCAGAACTTCGTGTTCGGGATACGTGATCAGGTCGGCTTGTGTTTTACCGACAGTCTCGATCGGGAAAAATTTCGCCCCTTTCTGTCCGTTACCCATCGACATTTTCTCGAGGGTGAATTTAGACTTTGCGGCATCGTTCACGATATCGAAACGGGCCACCATACGGGAGAGCTTGAAGCTGATTTGCGTACGTGCCGAGCTACCGAAATCGGTCAGGTCGAGCGGTGTCGTGTAGGCTCCCGACATGGGCAGCGGCGAGGCCAGCACATCGTTTTCGGTCGGATCGGCAGTTGCTGCCGGATCGATCAGCTTGATATGGAGCTTCTTGAAGTCGGCTTCTTTCGGGATACCGGCTGTGACCAGGTTATCGTCCTGACCGGGTGCGGTCTGGATGAGCGACTTGAAGTCGGTGTACTGCGTCGTAGTCCCGTCATCGGATGTAGTGTACATTTCGGAACGGTTGGCCACACAGTATAACCGGACGAAGAGCCCTTTGTTGAGTTTCAGCAGACCGGTCGTGACACCACTGTTGTCGGCACTGTTGGTCAGGTTGAAACTATACGTATTTACGCCCGGAAGTGTCAGGGTAGAGGCATCATCCCTGTAATAATGGATCTCTTGTAAGGTGTAATCCCCGTTTTCTTCTTTAGATCCGAATACGTAAACGTCGAGCGAGTGGATATAATTCTCCTCCTCGGTAGCGATCGGGTCGCCTTCCGCCTTTGTCTCCGGCTTCTGTAGAACGAGATGGTTCTTCAGCGAAACAAGCACTTCCTGACGATCGGTATCGTCTTCTGTCCCTGTTCCTCCGGTCGTAGTGCCGCCGGCTACCTCATTCTCTTCCGTGCAGGAAGCAAAAAGAAATGCTCCTGCAGCAAAAAGAGATACTAGATGTTTTATGTTCATAATCTTCTTTTTTAATTGTTATATTAAGGTGCTTTCGTAACGGTAATCGTTTCGTCGGCATTTGTTACGCTGTTGTGGACAGTGATCGTTACATCATCGGTCGATGTCTGGTCTCCTCCCATCAGGGTGATTGTCTGCTTCTTGCTTGCATCGATAGTGGCACTACCGCCGGCAGGGGCAGTACAAGTGAACCATGCACTGGTTGCACATGTGATCGTTGAACCTTTAGGGGCTACGATATCAAATGAGGAAACACTGTATTGGACGTATGTACTCGGAAGTGTAACCGTTGTTCCTGACAAAGTCGGTGCCACGCCTCCTGCCGGATTTTCCAGTTTGACGGCCGGATCGATCAGAGTCAATGTAACGGTTGCCTTGCGGGTTGCGTCATTGTCATTCGATGCTGTGATCGTTACTTGATTGGCAGCAGCTGCCGCATTGGTTACTTCTATCTTGTAATAGTTGGTATCACCTTGTTTAGTAACGCTGACATTTGCATCGCTCGATGCCACGGTCATATTTTCCGTACAAGCCATTTGCAGGTAAATAGTACTGTTATTTACTTTATACATATCGGCTATTACAGCATACGGATATCCGGAAGGAATTCCATCGTTGAATGTACTGTTCACATACGTACTCGGGTCTGCATTCGGTGTGATGGTCGGTTTGCTGTAAGCCTTGTTCAGTGTCAGCTTGAAGCCCGGAGCCGTGATGCCCTGTTCTGTCAGCTTGCTGGTGAATACAAGGTTGAAGTCGCTGGTGTTGGCCGGAGAGTCTTTCTTTTTCAGCTGATATTCCGTGTAGCGGTTACCGTCGCTGTCGGCCCACGGGTGAACTTCGGTGATGGTCAGCCACGGGCAATCCAGGCTGGCAACAGTCAGTCCCTGCGGTGAGTTAACTTTGAAGTTGCATGAGCCTGCGGCCAGCAGGTCGAGGTCAACCTGTAATGTACCGGTTGTTACGAACGGAGTTTCGCTTCCTGCCGTGTAATCGCTGGCACCATTGGCATCGGTCGATTTCGCAATGCTCAGACTCGGGTCTGCTTTTGTGATCGTCAGTGTCGTAGTCTTTGTCGGATCGCCTGCATTCTTGAATACCATGTTTCCACCAACAGCCGTAGCTTCTGCATCAACGGATACTTTGAAAGTATGGACAAATCCGTTTGTAGCGACCTTTTCGGCCTTGTATCCGGTCAGGGCATCCGCTGTGACGCCTTCGATACTGGTGATATCGAATGTGACGTAGCTGCCGTTTACAGAGTAGATCGTAGCAGTCGGTTTCTTTGCGTCGTCGTCGGTCAGTGCGGTGATGTTGCCTTTCGAATTGCCGTTGGTTACGAGGGCGAACGACGGGACAGCCTTTGGGCCATAGAAATTGACGGTTGTCCACAGGGCCGGATCGTAGGAAGCCGTTTCGTTGATGAAATGTACGGCTACCGGTTGTTGACCGATCGAGTTAGTGTATTCGAATTTGAATGTCGTGTACCATACACCGTCGCGTTCTTCGGTCTTGTCGGCCGTGATAGTCAGCCACTCTGTTTCACCGGCTTTAGTGGCCGACATGGTTTCCTTTTCGCAACGTACGGTTCCGGTAGCTGCCATGGTGAGGCTGAATGATCCGGCACCATCGGCATTTCCGGTCACTTCGTAATCGTAGGTCGTTGCATCGGGGTTGGCTGCATTCAGGTCGGTCGGCATGTTGGCACTTGCGGCATCGAAAGCAAGGGCGGCATCGAATACCGGTGCGTCGTTGTCGGGACGGATCGTGATACCACCCGCCGAGGTCCAGTCTACTACATCGAAGGTACCATATACGTTACTCAGGGTCACGTCGGTGATACGCAGGCAATAGCGGTTGTTGGCGTTGATGGCGATGTATTCGCCCTTGTCGCCTCCTTCAGGGGTACGTACGATCGGCACATGGTAGGTAACCGGTACCTGGCTGGAGTTGACCGGGCTCTTGTAGGTCCCTTCCAGGATCAGGTAGCTTTCGTCGGTCGCCAGGGTCGGGTAGACGTAGAGCGAGCTTTCGGTAATGCCCTGGTTGGCACCTGTCAGTTTCTCGAAGTCCACCGCTTCGTACTTCTGTGCGATCAGCGGGGATGTTCCGAGGTCTGCTTTTTCCACTTTGGTGAGTGGTGCAGTCCATAGCGGAGCCGTTTTACGTCCTTGCGCCAGGGTCACGCTCTTGATGGTCAGGTTCGATTTCGAGGTGGTGTTGTCGATATCGAAACGAGCCGCCACGCGGGTCAGGTCGATGTTTACGACCGACACGTTGCCGCTGATCTTCGTCTTTCCCTGACCGGTCATCAGTAGCGGGGTGGAGATCACGCCGTCGGCTGCTGCACCCAGTGCTTTGGTAAAGGCGGCGATAAAGTCCGTTTCGGTGGTACCCGGGGTGACGGTGTAACTTCCGTCGCCGGCCTCCGCCGTTGTTACGGGAGTCAGGGTAGCCAGGATTTCCGTACCGCCGTCTTCCTGATAGAATTTCTCATCCGTCGTTTTCGACACGGTGGCACCGTCGGATGCAAGCACGCCCGGCACATTCTTGTTGGCAATACAGAACAGCTTGATGTAAGGGACACCCGGCAACTCGTTCGGATAGAGGGAAGCCTTCCAGCCGGTACCGGCTTCCGTCTTTTTGAAGTTGGTCGTTTCCGGATGTTCCGGATCGTAAGCCGTTCCGTCCTGCCATGTTTCCAGGTAGTAATACGGGCCACCTTCGGAGGCTGCCGCGAACAGATAGATCTGCAAGTCGTCTATCTGGTTTTCTTTGGCGGTAGCAATCGCTTTGGTCGGTTTGTCGTACGACTGGCTTTCACCGCTTCCGCTGAAGACGATCTGCAACTCGGAGCGTCCGGGGATACCGCTGGTACCGCCTCCTGTCGTTTCATCGTCTGAACAGCTTGCTCCCAGTCCCGCAAGGGCGAGGAGCAGCATTAAACTTTTTACATTCATGTTCGTTTGTTTTAAATTAAACATATTGTTAGTTGAAAAATTGATATTTGTCTGTTTTCGGGAAGTCGCTCCATCCTGTACTGGTAAGAGGCACTTACTAATGTTGGTAAGGGTGACTTACTAACGCTGGTAAGGGGTAATTACCAATACAGGTAAGAGTTACTTACCGGATTATTCGATGACCGGACGGTCATCTTCGCCACTGCTGCCTCCGCCGTCACCTACATGTACGTCGACGGATACTTCGCGGGGTTCTTTCAGTAGATGCTTACCGGCACCGAACTGCGTGCGTACGGTGAGCAGGTAGTTGCCGTCGGCCAGGTCGGCGGGGATCAGTAGCGTGAGTTCCGAAGGGTTGTTCTTCGTAATCATGTCGTCGTCGAGCTTCACTACGGCTTTCGTCGCGGTGTTGGTCAGGGTAACGCCCACCGACTCGTCTTCGCCCGCCACTTTGAGGTTGGCTCCGCGTACGAAGAAGTTGCGTCCCGGGGTCATGGTACCGTCCTTCAGGCCGGTCTTGCGGTCTTCCGTTCCGGTGATGTACATCACGTCGGCTTTCGAGCCCAGGATGCTGATCGTCGTTTTGGCAATCTCTTCGCGCATCACTTTGTCTTGCGTGAAAGCCACGTAGATGCTGTTGCTATCGGGGTTCCACCTGCCGTCTTCGGCCAGCCCCAGCAGGCGGGGTACGGCGTAGAACAGCCCCGTGTTGAGCTGCCACCCGTTCATCAGCATACGGGCGCAGACGCGTTGGAAGAGGGTGACCGAGTGCACGATCGTTTCGAGGCGCAGGCCGGTGTCTTCGGCACGCATTTCTTCATAAATCTTGTCGATGTCGGCTTTGCCGGTGGTCTCAAGCACAAAGATCTTGTCTTTCGGATCGGGTGTCACCGAGTTGGGTGCCATCCATACTTTCAGCGTATTTGCCATTTCGTTAAAAAATTGTGGTCTGGTGCCTGTCAGGACGCCTCGCCGGTTAATACTAGTGTTTCATTCGTTTCAATTTCGCACAAACGCACACGACAAGCTGCGCACCCCCCGCCGTGGGGGCTGCGTAACGATCGGTGCATCTGTTGTTGGTTTAACAGATGCGATTGACAGGGAAAAGACTAAAGATTTTTGCTTTCGAAATACTCTTTCATTAATGACAATGCTTTTTGTATTTCACGAGCGGGGGTTTTGCGGCTCTTTTTCTGAAAGCCGTTAAATAAGACAATGAGTTGTCCTTCATCGAAACAACAAAAGATACGGATTATATTACTTTCAGCCTCTACACGTATTTCGTAGAGGCCTTGTGTACCTTCAATGTGTTTGAAGAAGTTTTTGGGAATATATTGTTCGTAGCAAAGTAGATCCAGAACATAACCTATCTTATTTCGCATAGGAACACTTTGTTGTTTGATAAAATCCCGGGTACGGTTATCATAGAAAAAAAGATTACGTATAGTTTTCATATGTCAGGTTGGATTTGAGTAAGATGTCTGGAACTACATGATAGTAAAACTTATTTGTTTGCCTACTGCTCTGAAAAGTTCAAATAGTTTATCAATGCTGATGTTCATGTTTCCTTTTTCAATAAGTGACAAGTCACTTTTGTTCAATCCC
The DNA here is from genome assembly GCF_000969845.1 of Parabacteroides sp. HGS0025. Lineage (NCBI taxonomy): Bacteria > Pseudomonadati > Bacteroidota > Bacteroidia > Bacteroidales > Tannerellaceae > Parabacteroides > Parabacteroides sp. HGS0025. Next base: position 3,139,225 of record NZ_KQ033902.1, on the reverse strand, counting down.
ACTTTTTCAGCTAATTCCTGTTGAGTTAATCCGGCATCTTTACGTGCTAACTTCAATCGTTCGCTTAATCGAAAAAGTTCACTTTCTTTATCGAATTGATCACGTGAAGCAGTACCTTGAATGCCGAATAATTCATCTTTAACATCATCCCAACTGCGACAATTCTTAGGAGGTAAATTTGTAGTCATAATTAATTTGTTTTAATAGTTCGGGCAAATGTATTGACAATTTATCAGATAGTCAATAGCATTTACCTAATTAACAGTTCTTTTCCCTGTCAATCCCATCATGTCAAAGATCGCTCAGGCCGGAGCCTGCTTGCCGCCCGCTGGCGGCTATTCTTATTTATGGCGTACAGTTATTCGGGGAAGCCGGGGGCTTCGGGTACGCAGGTATTTGTGTTATTTGTTTTTGATGCAACGGACGTTTAATAAATCCGTTGGAGTTGCATCCGACCATCGATTATTTCCCTGACCATACCAATACCATTGACTATTACTCACAGTTATTGCTGCGTATCCTTGACCTTTTGATGCACGCTCAGAAGAAGTCCAGTAAGCAATTAAATTTTTACAGTCACCACCTGTTGCTTTTCCTTTAGGATCGGCACCTGGAAGATAAATGTTTGCTAAATTTTCTTTATCATTTGCTATTGCATCTCTTATATCATATTGATCAGGAAGATGCCACCCATCTGGACATTTTGTTTGTGCATCATTGAAATTAGCTAATCCTTCTGTTACCGGTGCTACCCAATATTTTGCCATTTCCAAAGCCGGATACGTTTTCCCAGTACTCTTTGACGTATAGGTAATCGTCTGATCTTTCACACTTATGTTGTAAACCTTTTTACTTGCGGCATTCTGATAATTAGTAATCGTGAGTGTCCCGGTAGCCGCTGCATTATAAGCAGCATCGAGTGTATAGCTTGTTGTGTAGGCAGTGCTGAAAGCTGCCCCGGTTAATTTCAGTCCGGTTCCGGATACTGTGACTTTGCTACCACCCAGAGATACTACTTTCAATGTTATTTGAGCATGGTAGCCGGAGTTGCTTGACATTTTTACCATATTGATAGCCGTACCGATCAGATTATTACCGGTAGATGAAGTTTGTTCTGCGCTGATAAATTGATAAACAGGCGTTACAGTGAATGTTTTCACAGTCCCTCCCGTGATTTTGTTTGTCAACGTAATCGTTGCCTTCTGTATATTTGTCAGCGTTGTGATATCGCTTTTTGTTGTCATTTTGAGTGCTTGGCTGTTCGCATTGAAGTTTGTGGCGCTCAGGTCGAACCAGGCTTGCCCGCCGGTTCCCCAGTTTACGGAAGCCGTACATCCTTCGGGCGAATTGATTGTATTGGTTACGTTCTGGCTGGCCAATGTATTCATATTGAGATTGTCGGTAGCCGTAATCGTTGTAGCCGGCGCACTCACCGTGTAAGCGGCAGTCTCCTTTGTCTCGTCCGATTTGTTTGCAATAACGAAAGAAGCCGATGTACCGCTTTTCCAAGTGACCACATACGTTTTTTCTGCATTGTAATTGTCGTCGGCAGTCACGGTGATATCACCCGTCAGGGTTTTGACACAGGTGCCGCCCAAGGCATTCGCTTTGAAACTGACCTTCGAACCGGTTACCTGATACAGTTTAATGGCCGTGCCCGACATCGTGTTTTGTGTGGGCGAGTTGCTTCCGCTGACAAAAGCGATGGTGGGGACAGGGAACACCGGCGAGACGGTGAAGACCGTGTTTTTGCCGCCAACTTTGTTTTTGAGTGTGACGGTTGCTTTTTTCGCACCTCCCAGCTTGGCATTGTCGAGTGAGAAGGTGAGTTCTGCATTCTCATTGTAAGCCCTGGTTACGTTTGCGCCTGCGGCTTTGAGCCATTCGGGCCCTCCGTCGAAGTCTAAGCCGATCTCGATGCCCTGCATGGATCTGCAAGTGACGGCGAAATTATTCGCGTCTGAAATCTGCATATTGACGTTTGCCGGCTTGTCATCGGTAGCAGCCTCATAGCTGTTCTTGGTGCCGTCGATCGTAGGGGTATTGAAATCAGGTTTCAGGGTGGCTTCGAGCAGTTGCACGGTGATATCCGTTTTTAGATCACCGGCTTTGCTGTTGCGGAAAGTGACGATGCCTTTATCTTCGGGAACATCGGTGATATCGCGGTTGTTGAGTGTAAACGAATAGATCGTTTCCGCCCCGTTCTGCCGTTCGATGGCCACATCGAGCCAGTCGGGCTTGCTTTCCACCCCGGTACCGTCGGGACAGGTGATACGCACATGCGCATTACTTCCGGTAATGCGGTAGAGGCTTACCAGCAGGTTTTCGGCATCGAAGGTGTTGGGGTTGTTTGTACCCGGCTGCGGTGTGTTGTCCGCCTGTGGGACGGATACCGCCTCGACGAAGAAGGTCGTTTCGTCGCCGTTCATGGTGTTTGTGAACCGCAGTACGGCACGGGGGTACCGTCCTCCTGTATATCCGTCTTTCAGCGAGAAGGTATATGCGAAGTTTAACGCTGTTTTTGTGGATACGACAGGTTCCGATACTTCCAGCCAGTCGTATTGCTGTGCGGCGAGTCCACCGACATATTTTTTCTCGACCATCAGATTGGAGGAGGCAGTCGTTTTCAGTTCGAATTGGCTACCGGGTTTGAGCGACATGCTGACGGATCGCGTATCGGGATCGTATTTGGTGTCGTCCTTGAATCCGTCGGGAATGGTTACGGCCAGTTCCCCGGTATCTTCGTTGGGGTTGAACTCGATGATGCTTCCGTCGTCCGCCCAGTCGTCTACGGAAATGTTGCAGTCGAGGTGGTAGAGGTCTGCCGCCGTGATAGCGAGTGTATAGCGGTGGTTGTTGGCAATCTCTAAGATTGTAGCCGTTCCGTTCTCATTCTGCCTGGTGAAAGGGACCCGGTAAGAGACTTCTTTATATTCTGTTTCGTTCACTTTATACATACCTTTAAGAATTAAGAAAGCATTGTCTTTTTCAGGTGAAGGGTAAGAGTAGAAAGCTCCTGTCTGCAATCCTTTGTTGGCTTTCTCTCCGTAGAACCGTCGTACGGGACTAGTGATAAGTTCGTCCGGTTTCGCTTCGGGCATATCACCGTAAGGTCGTATGGGAAAATAGCCTGAACCGCGTCGTGCCTTGCCGATCGAGACAGTCTCGATGATGAAGCGGGAACTTCCCGCTTCATTCATAATATCATATCGAGCCACGAGACGTGTCAGTCGGAAACCGATCTGTAAGCGCGCAGCACTCCCCGAATCTGTCAGGTCTAATGGTGTGGTCAATGCTCCTGCCATAGCCAGCGGTGTAGCCAGTGTGTCTGCCGGTACGGTTGCACTGAGCAGGTGCGTATGCCAGGTGGTGAAGGTGTTTTCGTGGGGGATGCCTTCGGTTGCCAAACGGGTAGTACCGTCTTCACTTTCCGTAAAGGTGATGGGGGTGAAGTCGGCGGGTTTCACGGTCTTGTTGTCAGCCGGGTCGACCAGCGTCGTATCGTTTGCGATACAGTACAGTTTGACGAAGAGTCCTTTTTTCAATTTCATCAGTGCGGTCGTTTCGCTGCCGTCGGCATCGTTGGTGTTGAGTTGCAACTCGGTGGCTCCCTGCGGTAGTTTGTCGTTGGCATCGGCGCGGTAGGCGAAGCGTTCGAGGAAGGTGTAGTCGCCGTTCTCCTGTGTAGCCCCGAAGACGTATACGTCGAGTGTCGAAATAGTGTTTTCGGCGGCGGTGGCGATGGGTGTTTCCGCTTTCGAGGACACGAGTTTAACCGACAACTTATTTTTCAAAGTCATCATAACTTCCCGGCGGGAGTCGGCCGTATCCGGGATGACGGGGTCTGTACCCTTTTGCTCTGTCTCTTCCGTGCAGCCGCCCAATAAGAAACTACATAAAAGTATGGTGCTTAGTTTGTGAAAATAGTTCATATCGCTGTATTTTATATGATTATCCGATAGAACCGCCTTCCGCCCAATCGGAGGCAGTCGATTGTGTTACTATAATTTCATTTTCATATACGGTGATCGTCAGGTCGAACTCCTGTTCCATATTCCGGTCCATATCCATCGGGAGTTTGGAAAAGAAGAGGTGGAGGTCGAGGTCGCCTATGACTTGCTCTCCGTCGCGCCAAAGGCTCCACAGCTCGTGGGTGCCGGCCGTATAACGATAGGTGACGAATTCGCCGGTCACTTCGTAGTCGTAGTTCATGGCGGCGCGTGTTTCGTGATAGGTTATTGTTTTTCCGCTCCGGGGAATCGTATAACTGCCATTGCCCGACGGGACGGTCTGTTCTGTCCCTCCGGTAAAGTCGTAGAGGGCGGGGATGCCCTTCAGGTGCATCCGCCAGGTACCGTCGAGCGGAGGTTTTTCTGCGGTACGCCACTGTACGGTGATGTTGAGGGCTGCGTGTGCATGCGACAGATAGACACGCCGGCGTTCCGTCATCCCGTCTTTCAGGGTGAAGGTAGACGTGCCGTAATAGAGCCTGGCTGTGTTGCCGCGGTATCCGGGAGGCACTCCGGAAGTGATGGCGCTCAGTGTCATTTCATTCATATTATAATCGCTTTTTGTTGTTACCGTGGTTGCTTCTTTCCCTTCTTCGCCCAGGTTACCCCAGACAACGAGTGTGTAGGTGCCGTCTTTCAGGTCGGCGTTCCATCCGGTGATGCTGTCGCCGCGCAAGGTGGTACTAGCCAGCAGGTTACCTTCTTCATCGAACAGGTATTGACGGATATTGTCTACGTAGGTAGGCAAGGCATTCTCGGCGCTGCTCCCGGCGTACCAGTATTCCATCCGGACGTTGTACGGACAGAGTGACGGTTCGTCGCCAAAAGAGCAGGCAGTCAGCAAGGCTGCCAACACTCCGTAGATTATATGTAATATCCTTTGTTTGTCCATTATCTTATCATCCTTTCAACCAGTTGCAGGTTTGCCCGTGCTTTACGGGGTTCTACGCCGACGGCTTTGCGGAACCAGACGGCGGCGCCTTCGGGGTTACCTTCCATAAGGTTGAGCACACCTATATTGTTCCAGGCACGCGGGTCGGCTTCCACCTTGCTCAGATAGTTCCATGCCGATATCAGGTCGCCCGTCAGCATGACGGCGGAGGCGGCGTTGACGTTGGCCACCACATCGTTCGGGAAATGGTAGGCGGCCACTTCGTACACTTCGCGGTACTGGTCGCTTCCGGGGCGGTAGTAGCGCGCCACGGCATACATTTCATCGAGGCTGAGCAGGTCGGGATGCGTGTAGATCAGCTCGGATGCTTCGGCTCCGTCCACTTCCCTGATATCGTATTGCACCACCACTTCGATACGGCGCAGTTTCGGGAAGAAGCGTCGCAGCATATCCTTGTAGGGGGCGCCTCCCCGCAAATCCATCAACTGTTTTTCTCGTCCGTTGAAGATGCCGTAGCGACGGATAATGTCGAGCACGGCTTCGGTATACGGCGGACGGTAGCTCTGCAAGAGGTCGATAAGGCCTTCCCAGTCTTCGGCTTCGGACGATACTTCGATGCTGCTGCGGGGGATGTTGTATGCATCGCGCAGGTAGCGTGCAAAGAGTGCGGAGCGTGCTTTGGCCAGCCGCTCGTTGTCGCCGTAAGGCCCGTCGGGAGAGGAATATCCCCGGATGCGCAGGCGGGCAAGGGTAGAGAAACGGTTGTCGTTGAGCGGCCCCAGTATTTTCTCCACTTTACCTATCTCTTCCCGGTTGTTTTTGTAATCGGGGTATATATCGTCTTTTCCCAGGGGGTAATCGAAATAGAGTACGGCGCCTTCGGTGCGGTGCTTGTTGCCCATATTGCCTTCGGAGGCCAGGAACGACACCATCGAGGCGTACAGGTCTACATCGTCTGCATTCAGTACCACCGGGGCAGCCGGTCGGCTGACGGCGGGTACATTATTATATGTATAGGCCGAAGTGCTTCCGTCGGCTATTTGTTTGGCGGCGGATTTCGAACCGGCCGGCTTTATAACCGTTGTCGCTACAACCGTTTTCTGAGTAAGTTCCTCCCTGGCTGCCCGGGATCGAGGCTTAGTTGGGATTTCGTTTTCCCGGACAGCCGGAGGAACAGAAGATATTAGTAGACTTTGTTTCAGCGTATCGAGTGCCAGCAGCTCCTTTCCGCAACATTCCTTGTATTCCTGCCGTAGCAGGAGCATGGCTTGTTGCATCCAGGAGGCATAGGGCACAGCGACTTGGTAATTGATTGGAGCGTTCTGGTAATTTCTTCCTGCTATGATCTGCCGGTAGGGCTGCATTTCCTCTTTGTCGGGCGAGAGGAAAGCCTCCCGGCGGTCGTGTCGGGCACGGCGTTTGCCGCTAATGATAACGGCCGGCAGGGAAAGGCGCTGTTTCTTTTTGCCCGACATGACAGGGGTAAAGAAAAAGGCCGTTCCGCTGCCGACGGATATCCCGTCCAGATGCATTGTCAGGTTCACATGCAGGCTGTCGTTTTTCACGTACAGTTTGCCGGGAACGATGCGTATGCCCTGTGCCGTAACCTTCCCACCTAAATGGAAACAAAACAGAACCATTAGCAACCGTATTAATATTAAATTATGTGATAGCAGGATGTACTTCATATCGCATTTGTTTCAAAAAGATCATTTCAGGAAATAGATAACAGAAAGTCCGATCCGTGTCGGCCCGATATAGCTCCTTGTGAAGGAGCCGACTTTCTCGCCGCAATCGGCACAGCGGTACTTATCGTATTTCATATAGGCATATCCGCCTCCTATCATCGCCTCCAGTCCCCATCGGTTGCCGATGGCCCAGTGATAGCCGTAGGTAAGGCCGCCTCCGTAGAGGTCGCCCCGCAATACATAGTCTTTCAGACCGGATATAAAAGGGATTTGGCCGATGTTGAAATGTCCGTAGTGTCCGTGCACCCCAACGAAATGCCCTTCAAACTTGCGGCAGAACCAGTAGCGTGCTTCGGGCTGGAGAAGGTATAGATTCAGTTTCATGTCGTTAGGGAACTTCCAGGCATTGTAGGCCCCCCATACCTCCACCGTGAATTGTCTGGCGATCCCCACTTCCACACCGGCGTTCGGTGTGGTGGTTCCCCAGAACAATACGTTCGTCTTTAATGCCGTTTGTTGCCCGTGAAGGTTAACAGATAGGCAAATAAATAGAAGAAGTAGGAGGTGGCGCTCTCTGATCTTACCCTTATACATATTAATACATTTAGTGTGTTGTATCTATTCCGTCTCTTACTAAGAGACAGAATGGGGAATAGGCAAAGTCGATTTAGGTTGATTTTTAAAGAAAGTCGCTAAAATGATCTCTCCGGAGATGAGAATTGTCAAACAAAATGTCAAACAAATTTCCCGGAGCGGATCGGAATAAGCCGATAGATGCCCGGAAATGAGATTAGTATCGGAATACTTAGGAAATATTCTTTTTCAAGAGATTGACAATGAATATGTATTGAAAAAAGAAACGTTTGGGGAAACAGTCCGGGAGTGGGCTGTATTGTCAAACAATTGTTAAACAACTGATAAACAGGATATAGCGAGTAGAAATATTAATGGATAATTGACATAATTGGCCTGCGGGAAGGGATATATATGAGGTGGCTCTTTCCTTAAAAAATGTATCAATATTCAGAGAGTGGCTGAATATTAAAGTCTTTATATTTTATTTTTATCTCAAAACATTTGTTTTATCAAATAAATGTTATTACGTTTGCAACGTTTTAACAGACAATAAAATGTCTTATCTGTCTCTTAGTAAGAGACGGTTTTTAACATCCGGGAGTAAATCCTCTTCCCATTATCCGAAATCACATACTTATTGATAAGGTCGAGCCTTGTATTATCTGTCGTTATGTAAATCCGTGTAGTCTTTACGGAATTATGCCCCATGCTTTCCGATATCATTTCTTCGGGTACCCCTTTCTTTTTAGCCGTACTGGCCCAGGTGTGGCGGGGTACATAGGTCGATAATTTGGCATTCACCAATTCCCCTATTTTCTCCAGTCGCCGGTTTTGCAGGCGGAGTGCATTCTCATACTTATCGTAGGAAGGGTCGGAGGCCGGCAGGATGGGAAAGAGATAAGGGGAGCCGGAGGAATAACGGTCGATCAGTTCCTTTATCTCCGGTAATATTTTGATTTGAATGACTTTACCTGTTTTCCGGCGCTGGTAGACCAGATGGTCTCCTTTTATATTATCGCGTGTGAGGTAGGCTATATCGATAAAAGCCATGCCACGGGTGTAATAGGAGAACAGCAGGAGGTCGCGGGCGAGGATCAGTCCCGCTTTTTTCAATGTATCCTCTTTCAGGTTCTTTACTTTCCGGATCACCTTTTCTTCCACGGCCCGTTTTTGTGTCTTTTCGATGCGGGTGTTCACACGTTTGAAGAGGTAGGCGCATTCTTTTACCAGCCCGTCGACGAATGCCTTGTTCATGATTGCCCGGAAATTACGCATGTAGAACGAGATGGTATTATCCATCAATCCTTTGCTTTTGAGGTATCGCTCGTAATCCCGGATCAATGGTTCATCGATTTCATCCAGCCGTACATCCCTTCCTGCAAATGCTTGGAAGCTCTTTTCCAGGCTTCGGTAGTGACGGCTTGTGGCTGTTTTATCCTCCAGCCGTGAGCGACCCGACAGCTTGCGTATATAGGCGGAAAGGTAGAGGCTTGTCGTCCTTTCTTTATATAAGGTGGCAATGTCATCGACGGAAAGGATATTGTTTGCCGTTTGTTCCTCCGTTATCCGTCGGATTATATGGCAAGCGGCATCGATCGCATCCGATACTTGCAGCAGGTATTCGCTGCGCAGCCTGTCTGTGCCGGGGGGGATCTGCACCCTTTCCCCGGAGGGGTCCCATTCTTCTTCGTATACCTTACTCTCCAGCGGTATACGTTTCATTTTTCGCCGGTAGATCAGCTGAATGCAAAGCGGTGTTTGCTTGCCTGCTATCTTGGATTTCCGGCGTTTCACTTTTACTGATACGTTGTTCATAACTCAATCTTTCTTGTATTTATGTCGGTAAACAACAAATATAAGAAAGATTGGGTTTAAATACTTTTCATATCATTTGACCGATATTTCCCACCCGGGGAATTTGTCCGGGTGTTTGCCGGAGCAGTTTCCCCATCCGTAATAATGGTAATTCTATCTGTAATCTATCTACTTTTTATTCTTTGACATTAGACTATATTTGTATCATCAAAAAACAAAGAACTCGGTTATGAGGTTAATTAAAAAGACTAAGTGGCGTATGATAACAGGTATAGTTATAGGTATAATAGTTGTGTTGGGCGTGGTTGGGATTGCATTTATCAACCAGCCGAGCTTCGGGCGTTTGCCCCAAGGTGAACGGTTGGAAAGGATCAAACGTTCACCCCAGTACAGAGACGGTTCATTTCAAAACCAGCGTCTTACGGAGACGGTAACAGCAGAGGGCGGACTATTGAAAGCCATGTGGAAGTTCCTGTTCTCAAAGCCGGAAAGGCTTTATCCCGACAAACCTGTGCGGGCAATCAAAACGGATTTGAAAGCTTTGCCAAAAGATTCGGACTGGATGGTCTGGTTCGGGCATTCTTCTTATCTGCTTCAGTTGTCGGAAAAGCGTGTGCTGGTCGATCCGGTGTTTTGTATGGCTTCTCCCGTATCTTTTGTCAATAAGCCGTTTAAGGGAACGGATATTTATAAGCCGGAAGATATGCCGGAGATCGATTATCTGGTGATCAGCCATGACCATTGGGATCATCTGGATTATCAAACGGTAGTACAATTGAAAGACCGGGTGCGGAAAGTAGTCTGCCCGTTAGGGGTAGGCGAGCATTTCGAGCGTTGGGGATATGACAAGGACAATATAGTGGAACTGGATTGGCAGGAAGATGCCTTGTTGGATGAAGGTTTTACCGTCCATTGCCTGCCTGTCCGTCATTTCTCAGGACGTGGACTGACACCTAACCAAACGCTTTGGGCTTCTTTCCTGATCGATACCCCTTCGCGTAAAGTCTATATGGGAGGAGATAGCGGTTACGACACACATTACGAAGAAATAGGCCGCCAACATCCGGACATCGATCTGGCTATCCTGGAAAACGGACAGTATAATGAAGACTGGCAACATATCCATCTGATGCCGACCTCTCTGGGAGAAGCAGCCCGCGATCTGAAAACAAAAAGGCTGGTCACCGTACACCATTCCAAATACGCACTTGCCCGTCATCCCTGGGACGAACCGCTGAAGAACGAAGCCGAAGCCGCAGTGCGGAACTCCTTAGACCTGATCGTCCCGGAGATTGGGCAGGTCGTGGAGCTATAAGTCTTATAATTAGATAATCTCGTAAAACAATAGATAAATTATGGAAACAGTAAAATTGAACAACGGCGTAGAAATGCCGATTTTAGGTTATGGCGTATATCAGGTGACGCCCGAAGAGTGTGAGCGTTGCGTACTCGATGCCTTAAGCGTCGGCTACCGTTCTATCGACACCGCCCAAGCCTATTATAATGAAGAAGGAGTCGGAAATGCCATCCATAAAAGCGGTATCTCCCGTGATGAATTATTTATCACCACCAAGGTATGGATCTCTAACGGAGGTTATGAGAAGGCGAAAGCATCCATTGACGAATCTCTGCGCAAACTGCAAAGCGATTATGTCGACCTGCTCCTGATACACCAGCCTTTCAACGATTATTACGGTACTTACCGCGCTATGGAAGAAGCCTGTAAAGCAGGCAAGGCATGTGCTATCGGAGTAAGCAATTTCTATCCCGACCGTTTTATCGACCTGGCGGAGTTCTGCGAGATAAAGCCGGCTGTCAATCAAGTGGAAACACACGTATTCAACCAGCAGGTGGAACCGCAGAAGATCATGGAACGTTACGGTACCCGTGTTATGTCGTGGGGCCCGTTTGCCGAAGGTAAGAACGATTTCTTCACTAACGAAGTGCTGAAAGCGATAGGGGAGAAGTACGGAAAGTCAGTGGCACAAACCGCTTTGCGTTTCCTTATCCAGCGAGGTATTATCGTCATCCCCAAATCAACCCACAAGGAACGGATGATCCAGAACATGGAAGTGTTCGATTTTGCCCTGACGGAAGAAGATATGCAGGCTATATATGGACTCGATCAGGCAAAGAGCCTGTTCTTCTCTCACTATGATCCGGAGATAGTAAAATGGCTGATTGATCTGGTAAAATAACGGGAAGGCGAAAATCTTCTTATTAAGTGGTTGCCAGTTGATTACAGTTTCCTCGTAGTTTCGTGCTTAGGAAACTCCAGTTCCCCATGCAGGAAACTCCGGTTTCCTCGGGAGGGAACTCGCGTTTCCTAAGGAAGAAACTCCAGTTTCCTTAGTAAGAAACTGGAGCCCTTTCGCAAGTATCAGATTTACCAGTTATAGGATTCGATGTATTCGTCAAAGTATTCGTCCAGAACCACTCCCGAGTGTTTGGCGATAGCTACTATGCGTTGTTGCTCGGTGGGAGATAAGGGCGCTCCGCCTTTTCGCTTCAGGTAGTAATTTTTCCGGCCTAACAAGGCGATCATCCGGCTGCGGAAAGAGTCGGCTTCGCAAAGGGTCAATGCATTTACTGTACGCATAAATCCTTTGGCAAGACGTATTTTTGTATCGGGACGGTAATATTTACACTTCCCTTTTGTTTTCGCTATAATCCTGGGGTTCAGTATCGAAGGGAAAATAACTTCTTCCGGGACGTATTTAAAAGCCATCTGGCGCAGGCAAGTAGCGGCATTCGGACAGCTTTCGGCTGCACACAGACCAAAATTGAAAGGAACTTCCGAGTAATCGAACGGTTTATCCATGATTGTATAATTCAAGGTTATTAATTCTGCGAAAGATACATTATAAATCAACCAATGGCAAGAAGTTTGCGGATAAATAATCGCTTAATACGGATTGTAGAATGGCTCGATAGCCGACCGGAGAGACTCTTCGGGGATATGCCTGTACTGAAACTCTTTGGGGATCAGGTATTTCCTAATGCTTGTACGGTATTAATGGAATCTATAACTTTGTAACAGAAAAAGATAAGAATATGGAAAAAGAAAAAACAGTTCGATTGATTTATCCGCAATGGCAGGGCGCAAGCGTAGTCGACCTGCTACCGGAACTTAAAAATGATCCGGCAGAGGCTTCAAGAGGATACTATTTAGGGGCACAATTATTAAACTTTCTCGCTCCGGATAGCGGACAGGAGACATTGACTGTCCCCGTATCTACCGATATGACTGATCGGGAAGTAACAGACGGAGTGATCGATCGTGACGCTATTTTAAGCCAGTCGAAAGCTGCATTGGAAATGTTACGTGCTGCCAACCCCGACAGGATCATAACACTTGGCGGTGAATGCTCTGTGAGTGTCGTTCCGTTTACTTATCTTGCAGACAAATATAAAGGTGACGTAGCGATGATATGGATCGATGCTCATCCTGACCTGACATTACCCGGCGATGTTTATCCGGGCTATCATGCTATGGCGGCTACTGCTTGTATGGGTTATGGAGAAAAACAGCTTATTTCGGTGTTGCCTGCTAAAATAGATCCGTCTAAAGTTTTGTTAGTCGGGATACGGAATTGGGAACGTGACGAGATCAAAGTTCGCCAGCAACAATACGGTATCCCGAATATTACGGGAGAAGAAGTGGCAGACAACAGCGATGCAATCCGGGAATGGCTGAGATCCTGCGGGGCATCGAAAGTCGTTATTCATTTTGATATGGACGTACTGGATCCTGCTGAGATCATTGCTGCTGTCGGCACAGATCCCGACGGTATGAAAATGGAACAGGTTATTCGTGTCATAAATGATATTGCAGCCGAAAAAGAAGTGGTTGGTTTGACGGTTGCAGAAGCGATGCCCCGTACTGCTATCCGTATCAAGAATATGCTAAACAGGTTGCCTTTATTAAAATAAGCAAGAATCAGGTTATTTCATACTTATAACTTTATATCTTTGTGATATTAAAGTTATAAGTATGGAAAATATTATTTATATACAAAACTACCAGTCTCCCTGCGGAGAATTAATACTGGGTTCATTAGACGGTAAACTATGTTTGTGCGACTGGATAAATGAGGAGCGCAGAACATTGATCGACCGAAGGTTGCAAAAGTTATTGCATGCCCGTTATGAAGCAGGCGAATCAGAAGTGCTTGCCCAAACAGTTTCCCAGCTGGATGAATATTTTGCCGGGAAAAGAACTGAGTTCGATATCCCATTGCTTTTTGCCGGTACTGATTTCCAGAAAGCAGTCTGGAATGCATTATTGAACATCCCTTACGGAAAGACTGTCTCTTATGCTGCTCTGTCGCAGGACTTAGGTAACCGGAAAGCAATTCGTGCCGTAGCTGCGGCTAATGGTGCAAATTCTATTTCGATACTTGTTCCCTGCCATCGTGTTATCGGAAGTAACCAAAAGCTGGTTGGATATGCCGGCGGTCTTTCTGCCAAACAGCAATTGCTTGATTTGGAATCCTCCGACAAGCAGTTCTGATCTTTTTCAATCTTTCTTTCTGTAATTTAGGTATATTTATCCGTAATCCATCTACAAGCCAAACAGTTCATTTTCTTTACTTTTGCAATATCAGCAAAACATAAGGATATGAAACGTAAATTGTTAACATTGGCATTCATCGTATCAGGCTTAATACCTGCTACTGCTCAGAATGCCCCGTCTCTTAAAACAGAAAAAGATATGGATAGGATCGAATTATGTAAAAAGAATTACACTACCTTATTCGGTGGCGAAGCTTTGACCGGACAAGGAACTGACCCCGAAATGATGGATATTCTTCAAAAGTTTATTTTCGGAGAAGTATTTCGCACGGGAGAACTGGATATAAAGACCCGTGAAATGATTACCTGTGTAACATTAGCAACTATGCAGACCTTGCCGCAATTAAAGGCGCATGCAGGTGCGGCATTGAATGTGGGAGTTACTCCTGTTGAACTTCGTGAAGCTATTTATTCATGCGCTCCGTTTATCGGTTTTCCAAAAACCTTGAACGCGTTGACTGTCATTAACGAAGTCTTTAAGGAACGAGGCATTTCCTTGCCTTTGGAAAAACAAGGCACAGTTACGGAAGAAAGCCGTCATGAAAAAGGTGCGGCTATACAAGATCGGCTTTATCCCGGCGGTATCAGCCAGGTAATGGAAGATATCCCGGGTGAAATGGGTGACGATGTAGAACGTTTCCTGACGGAATATTGCTTTGGTGACATTTATACTCGTGACGGGCTTGACCTTAAGACACGTGAGTTACTGGGATATTGTGTACTGACCACATTGGAAGCCGACAGTCAGCTTCGTTCTCATTTTCAGGGAAATCTGAATGCCGGCAACAGTAAAGAAACGGTTGTGGCAGCAGTTATACAATGTCTTCCGTATATCGGTTTTCCCCCGGCAATAAAGGCTCTGAAGATAATAAAGGAGGCTTCTGCAACTACCGATCCGGCTAATAACCTGGTTCGCCTATCTAAAATAACAGTGGATCCGGCACAATTGGATGCCTATAATGCTTATCTGAAAGAGGAGATCGAAGCTTCTATGCGTCTGGAACCGGGAGTACTTACTTTATATGCTACTGCTGATAAAGAAAATCCCAATAAAATAACGATCCTGGAGATTTATGCAGACCGGGAGGCTTATAAAAAGCATATCCAAACACCCCATTTCCAGAAATACAAGCAGGGAACTTTGTCTATGGTAAAGGATTTAGAACTGGTGGATACCACTCCCTTAATTCCCGGATTAAAGACAAAATAAGCTTTTAGCGATAGATAAAACTGACGTTACATTAACATCTTACTATATTTTATATGACAATAAAATGGGGATTTAAGTAATTTATTCGTAAACTTGTAACCTTAAATAAAAACGTTAAATTTAAAATTAAATCTTCTGTTTTATGTCAGTAAAATCGTATATCGAATCCAATAAAGAACGATTCCTGGAAGAGTTGTTCAGTTTAATCCGTATTCCTTCCATCAGTGCCAAACAAGAGCATAAACCTGATATGCAGGCTTGTGCTCAGCGCTGGACGGAGCTATTGCTATCGTCTGGCGCGGATAAAGCCGTAGTGATGCCGACAGAAGGCAATCCGGTTGTATATGGCGAAAAGATGATTGCGCCCGATGCCAAGACCGTGCTTGTTTACGCCCATTATGATGTAATGCCGGCCGAACCGCTGGACTTGTGGAAAAGCCAGCCGTTTGAACCCGAAATACGCGATGGCCGTATCTGGGCGCGTGGAGCGGACGACGACAAAGGCCAATCCATGATGCAGGTAAAAGGCTTCGAAGCAGCGTTAAAGCTCGATCTGCTGAAGTGTAATGTGAAGTTTATCTTCGAAGGAGAAGAGGAAATCGGTTCTCCCAGCCTTGAAACCTTCTGCCGTGAACATAAAGATTTATTGAAGGCCGATGTAATTCTGGTTTCCGATACCAGTATGGTAAGTGCCGAAACTCCCTCGTTGACAACCGGCCTGCGTGGTCTGGCTTACTGGGAAATCGAAGTGACCGGGCCGAACCGTGATCTGCATTCCGGCCATTTCGGTGGGGCAGTAGCTAATCCTATTAATGTATTATGTAAACTGATGGCCGATATTATCGATGCCGACGGACGTATCACGATCCCCGGTTTCTATGATGATGTAGAAGAAGTTTCTCCGGCTGAACGTGAAATGATTGCACAAATCCCGTTTGATGAAGCAAAATATAAGGCGGCTATCGGTGTGGATGCCTTGTTTGGGGAAAAAGGCTATTCGACGCTGGAAAGGAACAGTTGCCGTCCGTCATTCGATATCTGTGGTATCTGGGGCGGTTATACGGAAGAGGGCAGTAAGACGGTACTTCCGTCCAAAGCCTATGCGAAAGTGTCCTGCCGTCTGGTTCCGCATCAGGATCATTCCAAAATCTCAAAGATGTTTGAAGATTACATGAACCAGGTGGCTCCTGCATCTGTTAAGGTAAAAGTCACGCCGAAACACGGTGGACAGGGTTATGTTTGTCCGATTGACCTTCCGGCTTATCAGGCGGCTGAAAAGGCCTGCGCGGTTGCTTTTGGCAAGAAACCACTGGCAGTACGTCGTGGAGGAAGTATTCCTATTATCTCCACCTTCGAGCAGGTGTTAGGTATAAAAACCGTCTTGATGGGTTTCGGACTGGAACAGAACGCTATTCATTCTCCTAATGAGAGTTGCACGCTCGATTTCTTCTATAAAGGGATTGAATCGGTTGCCGAATTTTATAAAGAATATAAATGACACGAAATGAAATCATAGCCCGTGCCCTGTCGAATACAGGCATCGAGGCACTGAATGAAATGCAGCAGGCCGTGCTTGATGCCGGTACAACGAAAGATATGGTTTTACTCAGTCCTACAGGATCGGGTAAAACCCTGGCTTTCCTGCTGCCCTTACTTACTACGTTGACGGATGAGGACAAGAAGATACAAGCACTTATCATCGCTCCGTCGCGTGAATTAGCTTTACAGATAGAGACGGTATTCCGTTCGCTCGGAGCCGGATATAAGGTGAACTGTTGCTACGGCGGTCATCCTATCCGGACGGAAAAGAAAAGCTTGGAGCATCCGCCAACGGTATTGATCGGTACGCCCGGACGAATCCTCGACCATCTGGAACGGGGGAATATAAATCTGGATACCGTTCGTACGCTGATCCTTGACGAATTCGACAAGTCGTTGGAACTGGGCTTCCAGGATGAGATGAAAGAGATCCTTTCGCATCTTCCCGGAGTGCGCCGCAGAGTATTGACTTCTGCCACCGAAGCGGTGGAAATACCGCCTTTTACCGGCATTACATCGCCAGTCCGCCTGTCATTCCTGACCGGAGTGAAAGAGGCGAAAGGATTGACTCTGCGTATCGTGAAATCACCGATCAAGGATAAACTGGAGACATTATACAAACTGCTCGGAGAGTTAAAAGGCGAGTCTGCCCTGGTGTTCTGTAACCAGCGCGAATCAGTGGAGCGCGTCAGCAATTACCTGACTGAAATGGATGTGGATAATGAATATTTCCACGGAGGCATGGAACAGCCGGAACGTGAACGGGCTTTGTCGCTTTTCCGTAATGGCAGTGCATCCGTTTTTATCTCTACCGACCTGGCTTCCCGTGGGCTGGATATTCCGGAAGTAAAGAATGTGATTCACTACCATCTTCCCATCAACGAAGAAGCCTTTATCCACAGGAACGGACGTACGGCCCGTATGAATGCAGAAGGGAACGCCTTTATGATCCTGAATGAGATAGAAACAGTTCCCGAATACATCACCCGCGAGCCGGATGAATTCTTCTTGCCCGAAAAAGCTAAAAAGCCACTCCGTTCGGAATGGGTTACATTGACCATTAACCGCGGCAAACGGGATAAGTTGAGTAAGAAGGACGTAGTCGGTTTCCTGTTCCAGAAAGGCGAACTGGGTAAAGACGATCTGGGCGTTATTGAGGTCAAGGAAAGTTGTGCGTATGCCGCAGTAAAACGTGATAAGAAAGATGGTTTGCTGGCACGTATCCGCGATGAGAAAATAAAGAATATGAAAGCTAAGTTTGTATGAAGCTATTGATTAAAGAGGTAGAGCTGAATGGCGTTGCTACCGACATTTATATAGAAAACAAATACATCAAACAGATAGGCTCCGGCTTGTCTGTTGCCGCCGATCAAGTAATCGACGGCCGTCGTAAGGCGGTCATTCCGGGATTTGTGAATACGCATACTCATGCGGCAATGACTTTGTTCCGGGGATTCGGCGACGATATGCCTTTAATGCCTTGGCTGGAGGAAAAGATATGGCCTAACGAGGCGAAGCTGACGAAAGAGGATGTCTATTGGGGAGCTAAGCTGGCTTGCCTGGAAATGATAAAAAGCGGAACGACTACATTCTTCGATATGTACCATAAGTTTCATGCCACGGCAGAAGCTGTTGCAGAAATGGGAATCCGTGCAGTCATATCCAGCGCCTGTTTTGACCATTTCCAACCGGAGTTGGCGGAGAAAAGCAAACAAACCATTCAGAAATTATATAATGAAATGGACAGATACGACAAACGGATCCATTTTTCCGTAGGTCCGCACGCTATCTATACGGTTTCTGGTGAGTTGCTGCAATGGGCGGATGCTTTTGCAAGAGAGCATAACGTACCAATCCAACTACATCTGGCTGAAACAGAAGGGGAAGTGGAGAATTCCGTAAAGCAGTTCGGGGCAACTCCTGTCCGGTATTTATATAAGTTGGGTGTACTGTCTCCTCGATTAGTTATTTCCCACGGTATCTATGTGGATGCGGATGAAATCCGTATGTTGGCAGATCACGAGGTGAAGGTTGCACATAATCCGGCTTCCAATATGAAACTGGCTTCCGGTATGCATTTTAAATTCAAGGAAATGCGGGAAGCCGGCATTACGGTCGGTCTGGGTACTGACGGTTGTTCATCATCCAATAATCTGGATATGGTGGAAGCGATGAAGCTGGCATCTTTATTAGGGAAAGTCTGGCGGAAAGATCCTGAAGCCGTTACTGCCGATGAAATATTTCATTCAGCCACGGAAGCCGGAGCCTCTTTCATCGGTTTAAAGGCCGGACGGATAGCAGAAGGTTATCTGGCAGACCTTTCCCTGGTCGATCTGAATATACCGGCGTTTACACCAAACTTCAATTTTACCTCTAACCTTGTTTACGCAGCAAACGGCAATTGCATCGACACGGTTATTTGTGATGGAAAAATCCTGATGCAAAACAAGAAAGTACCGGGTGAAGATGAAATTATGGAACGTGCGGCGCAAGTAGCCTATAATTTAATGAAAAGATAAATACAGAATGATATGATGAGTTATACGAATGAGCAATATCAGGAGGCGGCCGCATTTATAGCAGCACGTATCACCGGAAATCCGGAAACAGCCATTATTCTTGGCAGCGGATTAGGTTCGTTGGCGGATCAGATAGAAGATGCTATTGTTATTCCTTATGCTGAGATCCCTCATTTTATGCATTCCACGGCAGCCGGACATAAAGGAAACTTTATTTGCGGTAAGCTGGGAGGTAAGCAAGTTCTGGCCATGCAGGGGCGTTTTCATTATTATGAAGGTTATTCCATGCAGCAGGTTACTTTCCCTGTCCGCGTTATGAAGTTACTGGGGATAAAGAATCTATTGGTATCGAATGCTGCCGGTGGAATAAACAACACTTTCAAAGTTGGCGACCTGATGATTATCCGCGATCATATAAATATGATGCCGAATCCGCTGATCGGGCCGAATAATGAGCTGTTCGGTACCCGTTTCCCGGATATGACGCGTGCTTATGATCGGGAATTTGTCCGTTTGGTAGAAGAGATTGCTGCTTCACATGCTATTCCTTTAAAGAAAGGTGTGTATGTTGGATTAACAGGCCCTTCTTTTGAAACTCCTTCCGAATATGCTTTTTATGGCCGGGTAGGAGGCGATGCAATCGGAATGAGTACGGTTCCCGAAGTTATTGTGGCACGCCATGCGGGATTGAGGGTCTTCGGTATGTCTGTTATCACGAACGAAGGTTATCATTTTGCCGACGATTTTGTAAATGACGGAGCCGATGTAATTGTTGCAGCCAATAAAGCAGCTGTAGTTATGACAACCTTGTTTAGTGAACTTGTTTCACGCATATAAATTCTTTTGGAACGAAAGTTGCTGTGTTAAAACAAGATAGGAATTTGAACGGGTGAGTGGGGAGAAATTTGTATAAAAAAAGTATCTTCTAGTTTTGGAAAATAAAAAAATACCTATATCTTTGCACCCGTTATCGCGAAAGTAGCTCAGTTGGTAGAGCATAACCTTGCCAAGGTTAGGGTCGCGGGTTCGAGTCCCGTCTTTCGCTCTCAGATAATAAGAGCGGTAAGAGGCCGCCTTTTTTATATAATGGAAATGCCCAGGTGGCGGAATTGGTAGACGCGCACGTTTCAGGTGCGTGTGTCGCAAGGCGTGCAGGTTCGAGTCCTGTTCTGGGCACCATTCGCGCAGGTGGTGGAATTGGTAGACACGCTACTTTGAGGGGGTAGTGCCGGTTACGGTGTGTGAGTTCAAATCTCATCCTGCGTACATAGTTTATCAGACAGTTATTGTCCATATAATTAGTGAAAAGTACTTAGTGTGGTACTTGATAAGAAACTAATTATATGGACAATTTTGTTTTTAGCTTTACTTCTCGATTGTTCCTATTTTACCCGGATTTTATGTTTAGAATAAATAATATCACCATTATTCGTTATGCCTTCAACGATAATGCTATATGAGGTTGTGTTATCGGAAGTGTAGAAGGATATATCACTTTCTTTGTCCGTACTGAGTTTTACAGAAGGGTTCCAGTATATAGTAGTCCGAAGATCTTTACGGATAATTGAATCTATAGCTTCATATCGGGGGGAATAGAACTCGGCGGCTTTCTGGAAACCGAAAAATGTCTTGTTTACAAAACTGCTGTTTTTCTTTATAGTAGAGGAGGGGGTATATGTTTCTTTTGTCGTTATGACTAAAGCTTTCTTGGGAGTGATTTTGGCCTCTTCCCTGTTTATGACCGGAGCCCCATCCCTTCCAAACAGAACCATTTTAGGGCCGGAAATGACTCCGATCAATTTGATGGAAGAAACAGGTATCATGTTAATATCAAAATCCGAAGGCATTACGTGGTCATTCAATACAACCAAGCAGGGCGCATTCTCTCCTGAATCGACATGTGTTCCTCCTTTGTTGAGCGACTGAAAATATTTTCTAAAGCCAAACATTCCGGGCAGATATAATAGCAATTCATCCGTTAGGACTGGCGTTTTATCTAATATTTCATCTTCGTTCAGTTGGTGTGTATTAAATTGTTCATAGAGTGATCTTGTACTTGCAGGCTTACTTATTGGGGTAGCCTGTATATCGATATTAGGTAAATCTATCGTCCTGATATCATTCTGATCCATGTATTTTTGCATTGCTTTCATCTGGTAGCCGATCGACTCTTCGTTTTTAATGAATTCATCAGTACCTGATTTGTAAAATGTGTTTACCGGGGGAAAAGGCCTTTCTCGTACATCCAGTATTACGTTTTCAGATGATCCTCTGCCGGTACTCCCTTGTAGAAGATAAAGGGTACTGTCGGGAAATTCAAAATTACTTATGGAGTATGCACCATTATCATCAGAAATGGCAGCATCCGAATAATCATAATCCGGTACGTAAAGAGTGACCTGGCCATTCGCGGTTGCTCCTTTTTTGTAATAACCATCCTTTATACTCCCTTGTATTTGCATGGATGTTTCGTAAGCTATAACCGGTGCCAGATGTTTGTTTTTCATTATTCCGGCGACATCATACCGTCTCCATCCCTGTGTGAGCATCAACAGGTCGGCGGCATTGGCGGCCTGGCGGTTATTGGTTTGCATATAATAACCGGGATTTTCTATGTATCCTTTCAATTCGGATGTCAATAATAAGTTTGATGTAATTGTAAATGTTGTATCGGTGTTAAGATCGTTATCATCGGTAACAGATACGGAACAGTCGCCATCAGTCGCCTGAATGTCTTTCAATATGAATTTTAAGTTTACAGGTTTTCTTTTTCCATAAACTTCTTTATCCGGATTTACGGATACATCCGCCTGGTTTTCATTCAAGACAAAAATTAATCGTTCACTCAGTAAGTTCTTATTACTATCAAATAAAGCTATTTGAGAAATACCCGAAGGAAAACTTTCCGTATTAAGATATAAAAATTCCTGATCTGCTTTCCATTTGTCCCAATACTGCAATATGCCTCTGGTATGAATCAGGACAAATAATGAATCTTCTGAAAAAACAGGCGAAGCAGGTCTGGATATGGATATAGCAATTCTGTTTCTTGAATGCTGAACCTTTAGAGAGACTCCGTTTTCCGGCTCGGGCAGTTTGATGCGTTTCTTTTTGCCTTGTTCGTTTATACAGTCGGCATAATATTGTTTTCCGGGTGAATATTGTAACATAAAATATCCCATGCCTAGATGAGTAGAAGCAAAAGGGGTGATTGTATCCTGTTTTTCATCTATGATAACTCCTTTTATATTACGATGCAGTCCGTCAGTACCGATCGCTTTGAATGCGATTTTATGGTTTGTTCCTACAGGCGACTGTCCTCCCTCCGGAAAGAACTGTATATCGATATCGGAAACTATATCAGGGTTTTCATTGACTTTTACCCCTTTTTGTGGAGAAAGGATATGTATCTTCTTTTGAAAAAAGTATTCTTTATAATTCTCCATGTAGGCAGTATAGGCACGGATATTATAATCACCGGAGATCATATTCGTGGCAACGGGTAAATAACCATGAAGGATATTTAATGAATCGGGCCGTATCATTACCCGGCTAATGATGGAGTCTTCCTGATTGATTAATTCGGTGTAGACATATCGGCTGTTTGATGTTGGCAGATGATAGGCTGCATCGACCAGATATGCCTTAAACCAAATTGTATCACCGGGTATGTATATTGATTTATCGAGATGAAGATGTAATTTTTCCTGTGGGAAGATATTACGTTGGGTATCCAGTTTGACCTCGATGTCCTTAAATGTATTCTGGGCTATAGCATTAGAACAGGAAAGCAGAATAATAATCCGGTATAATAATTTTATGCCATACATAGGCGTAGTGTGTGTTATTTTAATCCCTTGATTTTCTGAATCAACTCTTTGGCAGAAAGATCCAGCGACTCTACAGACATCCAGACTACTTTTGTATCCGGGCCAATGATGTATATTCTTGGAATCGTATTGTTTGCAAAGAGTTCGAATGCGGAGTGCTTAGGATCCAGATAGAATGGCATTGTAAACCGATTATCCTTCCAGTATTGGGTGACTGTTTCAGCTGATTCTTCGCGTGAAATCGTTACCAACAGAAATTTGGGGTCGTCCTTTAGTTCTTTCCACACTTCCTCGACCACTGGTAGCACCTTTTGGCAGTCAGAGCAATAAGTGCCGAAGAAGACCAGCAATGATTGCTTGTCGAGAAAATGTTTGGAATTGAATGTATTTCCGGCCGTATCTTCTACGGCGAATGAGGGAACTTGGTCATTAACATTGACATAATTAATGACCGCCTCACTTTCGTCGTCTTTGATACAGGAAAAGAGGAGGAGAGATAATGAGAATATGTATAGAAATATTTTATTGATATGCATATATTGTATTATTTAGTTTACGAAGATAAGCAATGTATTTTAATCTGTGAAAGAAAAAGGACCGCCGTTTTGTAGATTTCACAACCTGTAGTCGAAACGGACAGTCCTTTAAAGCAGCATCCCCTTTTTACCGCTTTATAATTACTAGTTCGCGATAATCTTTGCAATTTTACCACCGAGAATGGTTTTGATTAAATAAAATTGATTCGGATTCACATGTACTTGAGGTGAGGATGCCCTCCTTGCTACTGGTATATAACAGCTGTCTCCAGGGATTATATATCTGCAAGTGTTCGATAATCCTGTCTGAGTTTATATGTAGGGTTCCATGAATTGTATTGCTCAAAAGTAAAAGTATGAGCTTTCGGCCGATAAAGGACATCTAATAGTAAGTATTTGAATATGCCTGAATTACAAACTTGAAAAGCAAAAATTCTTTTTACTGTTTATTTTGATGGAAATGCGGAATTTTATGAAAACGTTACGATTTCTGTCATTGCCGTTGACGAATTTTGTCATTTTGGTGGTTTCGGTAAGGAGGAAATGATGCCGGATGTAAATAAGAACCTCTTTGAGCTCTTATTTATTAATAAGCAGGATCATTTACCATATAATTCCTTAAAACGTAAAAGTACGTTGTCGCTTTATTTTTTTATAGTCTGGCTTTCTGTGGCTCTGATGGTTATATTTGTGATAATAAGAATGACAACCATTCCGGGAAGATCCGGAACAACGGAGTAATCTATGAAAAAGGATTTATTATATGATACTATCCTAAGTGCAATAAAGGAGAAGATTCCCAATAGGATCATACTCGCAAATACACTTGTAGAGCTGTTGAATATTGAGAAAGAAGCTGTTTACCGCCGTTTGCGCGGTGAGGTCGCTTTTTCATTTGTCGAGATTGCAGCCATAGCAAGTACGCTCGGTATTTCACTCGATAATATAGTCGGTGCCCGTTACATCAATAGCCGTCCTTTCCAGTTAAAGCTCGTTGAATATATTGATCCGGTCGATATCGATTACCGGATGCTTGAGCATTATATCTATATTCTGAATCTGGGAAAGGACGATCCGGATTCGAAAGTGATGGATTGTACCAGTATCCTGCCACAATCGCTTTACCTGAATTATAAGACGATCGCACGTTTTTTCCTTTTCAAATGGATGTACCAATGTAAAGATTTTGATGTAATCCTGCGTTTTAAAGATGTACGTCCGACAGAGCGGTTATTGAAAATACAGGAAAGGAACATTGCAGCTTCCCGGCTTATCAGGCAGACGTTTTATGTTTGGGATCCCCTGATCTTTCACTATCTGGTGAATGATATTAATTATTTTATTAGTATCAATTTAGTAGAACAGGAAGATCTGCGGTTACTGAAAGAAGAGTTGCTTTTATTTCTGGATGACATGGAAATCCTTGCAGCCAGGGGGAAGTATGATGAAACCGGCAATAGTCTTTTCTTTTATATATCGAATATTAATTTTGATACCAGCTATCGTTGTATAGAGGTGAAACAATTTCGTATCAGTCTGATCCGGGCATTCACGCTGAATGCTGCCGCATCTCTCGATAAGAAAACATATGGACGTATAAATAACTGGATCCAGGCAGTATTGCGGTCTTCTACAATGATCTCCGTAAGTGGAGCAAAGCAACGGATACAGTTTTTCGAAAAACAACGTGTAATTATAAATACTTTGTAAGCTTTTATGAAAAGGAAGTTATATATTATTAACGAAGAAGCTGCATTTTATTGGCTAGCCCAAATTCAAAGGCTGCTTATTTTATTAGTCTTTTTTTAGAGCCTAAACCCTATATCCTCAGATTGTAAGAGGCTTTTTAATAAGTTCCTTATTTATCTTTGTATGAGAAAACAGTGGGTCCACTACTATCAAAACTTATAATTCTGTGGCATGAAAAAAGACCTTTTATATGATAATCTTCTCAATGCGGTCAGAGAGAAAATCCCCCAAAGGACAGTCCTTGTGAATACTCTTGTCGATTTGTTATGTATCGAAAAAGAGGCAGTTTACAGGCGCTTAAGAGGAGAGGTCGCTTTTACTTTTGCTGAGATTGTTACGATAGCGAATGAATTCGGAATTTCTTTAGATAATCTGATCGGTACGGTAACGGCTAAAAGCAGGCCGTTCCAGTTGAAACTGGTCGATTTCGTAAATCCTGTCGATATCGATTATGATATGCTCGATCAATATGTAGATATACTTGGTTTAGCCCGTGAGGATGAACAATCGGAGTTGATAGACTGTACGAATATTTTGCCACAGCAACTCTACATGAAATATAAGTATATCTCCCGTTTTTACCTATTCAAGTGGATGTATCAGTGTGGGGGCCCTGGCAAATCCAAACGTTTTCAGGATATCAGTGTGACGGATCGTTTTGAAGGAATACAACTGGCCGGTGTTGAAGAGTCGAGATATATCCGAAACACCTACTATATACTCGACCCGTTGATCTTCCATTATCTGGTAAATGACATTAATTATTTTCAGAGTATTCATCTGATAATGTTTGATGAAGTGAAATTGCTGAAAGAAGAACTGTTAAGGCTTCTCAATGAAATGGAGATACTCGCTACCCGTGGTTATTTTGAAGAAACCGGGAATAAAGTCTTTCTTTATATATCGAGTGTGAACTTCGATACCAGTTATTGGTGCGTACAAGTGAAAAATTATCATATCAGTATGATAAAAACCTTTATACTCAGCTCGGTAGCTTCGCTCGATGAGGGAACCTACGATAAGCTTCGTAAATGGCTACGCGCCTTGATCCGCTCGTCTATCATGATTTCGGTAAGTGGAGAAAGGCAAAGGATCCTGTTTTTTGAAAAGCAACGTGAATTGATTCAGAGTTTATAATATAAAGAATATAAGAAACTTAAATAGAATAAGGGGAACTTGCAGCAATAAGAAGAGAAAAAATATTAGAAAATAATTCCGAAATATTTGGAGCGTATTATTCTTTTCTCTACTTTTGCACCCGTAAACAAGAGAGGCCAAATGCTTTGAAAAGCAAGACTGGAAAAAGGTTTGACCGTTATTGATTTATTGGAGAGATGGCAGAGTGGTCGATTGCGGCGGTCTTGAAAACCGTTGAACCGAGAGGTTCCTGGGGTTCGAATCCCTATCTCTCCGCGAAGCAGCATAAAAAGCTGCTTTTTTTATTTTATGGAGGGCTGTATGTTCTCCCAACCTTCCCAAAAGGAGAGATGCTCGAGTGGTTGAAGAGGCACGCCTGGAAAGCGTGTAAACCCCTAAAGGGTTTCGCGGGTTCGAATCCCGCTCTCTCCGCAAAAAATCTTTTTACATAATAATTGTTTAGACGCGATGAAAATGCTATCTTCGCACCACTGTTAACAAATGACTGGTGTGAAGAAATGAAGAAGTGTTTTTATCTCATTGTGACCTTATTGTGTGTTTCTCTGTCTGCTGCAGCCACTCCGATATCCCGTATTAAAGGGAAAATTGTGGATGCCGGTACCAATAAGCCATTAGATTTTGCAGACGTTCTCCTTTTTAAGAAAGGAGATAGTAATCCTGTATTCCATGCCCTGCCTGATATGGACGGGAGTTTCGGAATCGCAGATGTGAAGAACGGAGAGTATAGCCTGATGATCCGGCTGGTAGGGTACGACCTGTTTACCCGCCCGGATATCGTGCTGGCATCTTCATCGGCTGTGGTCGATCTGGGTACGATCCCTATGAAACCTCTTGAAGTAGGGCTGGCTGAAGTGGAAGTAGTCGCCCAAAAGAAACAGGTGATCTATAAACTGGATAAGAAGGTGATCGAAGCCTCCTCCAATATGCTGGCTAGTGGCGGAACAGCTGTCGATATTCTGGAAAATACCCCGTCGATCCGGGTGGATGCCGAAGGCGAAGTCTCTTTCCGTGGAAGTACCGGATTTACCGTTTATGTGGATGGCAAACCAAGCGTATTCAGTGGTACACAGGCATTGGAGCAAATCCCTTCCGGCCATATCGAAAATATAGAGATCATAACGACGCCATCTGCCCGCCATGATACAGGCGGCGATGTCGGTATCATCAATATCATCACCAAGAAACATGCGCAACATGGTTTCAGCGGGATGGTCAACCTGACCGGAAGCACATTTCTCTCCAGAGGCGTAGACTTTTTACTTACCCAGCAAAATAAAGCTTCCCGCCTGTATTTTGCTGGAGGCTGGACGGATCGTTTGCGTAAAAGCCATTTCGACCAGGAAAAGACAACGATCGTTGCCGATACGGCGACTACCTCGCATTCCAATGGCCCACGCGAAAGTAATAACTTCAACTATTCGCTGAAAGCGGGTTGGATGTACACATTGCCCCACACCACCTTCAATGCGGATCTGGAAGGCGGTTACGGAGGTCGTACCCGGAAAGGGGATCTGGATTATACCGAGGTGCGTATGGTTGAAAATAAGCCTTTTGCCAACGGCGATTATTACAGCCGCGACGACTATGACCTGCACGAAACCTATTTCCAGGGAAGCTTGGGCTTCGACCATAAGTTTGATGACAAAGGCCACCAGCTTACCGGTAGTTTTTATCTGAAATACGGAGGAGATGCTATGGAGTATTTCCAGAGCGACCTGTTCAACAAAAACAATGAGCGTGAACAGGGACACCGTGCCTGGGAAGACGAACATCGCTGGACTGTCCGCGGAAACCTCGATTACAATTATCCGTACAGCAAAACCGGCCATATTGAAGCCGGCTATCAGTATTTCTCTTATCTGGAGGACGGCGATTACAGTATGCAGTTCTGGAGCCCCGAAAAGCAGGAGTTTTACTGGCGGGATGATATCTACAATACTTTTTATTTCCAGCACGGAATAAACTCCATCTATGCCATTGTCGGCGACAGCTATAAATCATTCGATTTCCAGGCAGGCGTGAGGGGCGAACATACCCATCGCGTACTTCGCAGCTCTATCCCCGGAAAGGATCGCGAATATAATAAATTTGAGTTTTTCCCATCCGTACATCTGGGATATACTTTCCCGAAAGATCATAAACTGATGGCTTCCTATTCCCGCCGTATCACCCGCCCGGAACTCTTTTTTATGGAGCCGTATATAACTTACCGCGACTACTATTCTGCAGAGATCGGTAACCCTGATATCCGTTCGGAGTACATCAACTCCTTTGAACTCAACTACAAAAAGAATATCGGTGAACACACCGTTTCCGCCACTGTTTTCCACCGCAGCCGTAAAGACAAGATCGAACGCCTGCGTGTCCCTTACGAAGCAGGAGTAACGCTCGATTCTATGGCTAATGTTGGCCACGATTATTCTACGGGATTGGAACTGAGCGGTCAGGTTCAGCTGACCCATTGGTGGAATATGAACCTGAACGGCAGCCTTTACCATTATAAGGTAAAGAACCAGTATAAGCTGAATGGAACGAACGAGAAAAGTACCAATTACGATATTATCTGGAATAATGCCTTCGATCTGGGTAAATCGACCCGTATCCAGTTGGACGGTAACTTTGTCGGCCCCTCCGTGACAACGCAGGGACGTACCGACGCTTTCTGGTACATGAACCTGGCAGTCCGCCAGCAGCTGATGAAGCGTAAATTGTCGGCCACACTCGCTTTCCGCGATGTGTTCAACTCGGCCCGTTATGTAAGCAAGATCACTACGGCCGACCTGCAATCGATTACCCGTATCCGTCCGAACTATCCGCTTATCACGTTAACATTGAGCTATACGTTTAATAACTTCAAGGCAAAGTCTACCCAGAAGAAAGAGGATCACGACCTGTTTGAAGGTACCAATCATTAAGCAAACCTCCTTTCATTTTGTTATATTGGATGATAAAATGAAAGGAGCCTATGTATAATGTATCAGTAAAGATTAAAAGACGGGAGTCTGCGGAAGCGGGAAAAAGAATGCCGCTGTATGTACAGATCATTTACCGTCGTAAAGTCCGGAAGATTCAGTTGCCTTATACTGTTTCCGGGGAAGAATGGAAGAAGGAGAAGGAAAATGTCGAAATACCCGGCGATACTGTTCGTGATCGGATGGAAGAACTCTGTTCGATTCGGAAACAGTTGAACCGCGATTGTGGTACGATCCGTTCCGTGATCCGCTCGATGGAGAAGCAAGAAATTCTCTCCGTGGATGAAATTGTAGCAACCTGCCGCGAACGTTTTGCCGTTTCCGACTTTCGAAAGTATGCGGAATATCTGATTACCGAATTAACTGCCGAAGGAAAGCTCGAAACTTCCCGGCATTACCGGAGCACTTTAAACTCGTTTATGCATTTCCGCCGGGAGCAGAGTCTTAGGCTGGACGAGCTCGATCCGACTCTGCTGAGGGCTTATGAGTCCTGGCTCTATACAGCCGGCCTTTGCAATAACACAGTCTCATTTTACTTCCGCATCCTCCGTGCCATTTGGAACCGTGCGGTAAAGGATGGACTGGTGGAGCCCGACACGACCTTGTTCAGTAATGTACATACCCGGGTCGAGAAAACTCGTAAACGTGCTGTCGAAGAAAAAGTTATTCAGCAACTTATCGTGTTGGAACTAACCTTGTCGCCCGATCTCTCATTGGCACGCGACCTCTTCCTGTTTTGTTATTATGCCCGTGGCATGGCCTTTGTCGATCTCGCCCATTTGAAGCGGGAGAATCTGAAAGGGGATAAGCTTGTTTATTGTCGGCAAAAGACCGGACAGCAGTTGCAGGTTCGCTTACTTCCTGTAATGAAGAAGCTGATCGCCCGTTATCGTAATGTTTCCGGGCCCTATCTGTTTCCTGTATTGAAAAGTCCTAATTCTTCCTATCTGGAATATACAAGTGCACTTCGTTTACAGAACAAACGTTTGAAAAAGTTGGGCAAATTAGTCGATGCCGATCTCTCTACCTATGTAGCCCGCCATACATGGGCTAGTATAGCTTTACAAAAAGGAATTTCAGAGGACATAATTTCAAAGGGCATGGGGCATACCTCCGTTAAAACAACCCGTATTTATATAGCTGACTGGGATAATACCCAACTGGATCGTGCCAACGAAATCGTGATTTTAGGCAAAGGCCATTATTCAAAGGATAAATACAAGGATGCTTTTTGAATGGATTCTGTCTCTTGGTAAGAGACGGAACGGGGAGGAACGTTTGTGTTAAAACTTCGCAAATGTACTAACTCTTTTTTATAAAAGCATTATATCAAAGCCTTTTTCTCGACATAGCTAAGCTTAATATTCATGCTATTTGTGAATATTGTTACAAATATTAAGAAAGAAGCATTGCTATCCTTACTTCTATCTTATATCTTCATGCCTGTATTATAACGTTGCTTTTCTTTTGTTTCTTGCTGAATATCTGATGTTTATGTGTTGTTTACCAGTGCTGTTCCATATTTCCAATTTAATAAAATATGGGATAGGTTGATAAACATACGTTATTTATACTTTTGATTCTAATCACAGTCTCTTTTGTTTTCTGATTGTTTCCTTAAAAACGGATTACTGCATTTTAGATTCTATCTGAAAACTGGATAATTCAGAGGTTTCCTCTTTTGCTTACGAACGTGTTCCGTCTCTTACCAAGAGACAGAACGATGTCGAAAGTTGCAAAATCTAGTATTAGTATAATGTATAGGGTTCTCTATTTATTGCTGTTTTATATTGGTCTTTTGTTCTTCCCTCTTCAGGCAACAGGACAACAGGTTGCTTTGAAAACAAATGTACTGTTTTGGGCTACTACAACTCCTAATGCCGGAGTTGAGTTCGGTGTGGGACGTCGGTTTACGATAGATCTCTGGGGAGCCTACAATGCCTGGAAATTTCCTAATGACATGAAATTGAATTTGTATCTCGTACAACCCGAAGTTCGCTTCTGGCCTTGCCGTAAGTTCGAGGGACACTTTTTGGGGGTACACGGACATTACGGCCATTTCAATATCGGTCAAATCCCTTTTATCTCCGGCCTGAAGGATCATGTGCTGCGGGGCGATCTGTATGGCGGTGGTCTCACCTACGGGTATCATTGGGCTTTCGGCGATCGATGGGGGATGGAAGCAATGATTGGCGGAGGTTATGTGTCGATGAAATATACCAAATACAAATGTGCGGAATGTGCTGAACCTGTCGGTGCTTATACCCGCAACTATTTCGGGCCGACACGTATCGGCTTTTCTATCATCTATTTCTTACGCTAACATATTCTGATAAATGAAACATACAATCTTACATTATATATATGTATTACTTGCCGGAGTCACATTTTTCCCGGCAACGCTACAAGGTATCCGCATTTCACCACAGGAACTCTCTGTCAGGAACGATAGCCTGCAAATTTTTCTTGAGATGGATCTGAATGATGTACATGTCAATAACCTGACATCCGTCTCCTTTACTCTCGTATTGCAAGCGGTGAATAAGCAGGCTACTGCGATGGAGTTGCCGCCTGTTATCATTTCCGGTAGCAAACGGTTCCGTTTTGAACGCCGGGAAAGGGCTTTAGCTTCCGGAGAGGTTGCGATAACTCCTTATCTGGTTCTGATAGACAACCATAAAACCGTTTCCAAAAATATAAATTACCGCATATCCGTACCCTATGCCTCCTGGATGCAGCAGGCTAGGCTGCTTCTCCGCCAAGAGGTGAAAGATTGTTGCGACCTTCAACTGCTGGGTGTCGATACTTTGGTGCATCATATAGCACTGAAAAATCAGCCCGTTCCCGTGCTTGACACGGGATCGCAGAAGAACAGGCCCTTTCCTGTTCCCAAAAAGGTTATTACCGATAGTACCCATGCGTTCCTGTGTCAAGCACGGGAACCTCGTGACACCGAAAGCCTGGTTCTCTATTTCGATTACCCGATCGGCAAAGACGATATCCATCCTGATTTCAAAAATAACCGTTACGAGATCGATAAGATCGACCGGCTGTTCGCTCCGCTCAGGCAGAAGCATTTTGTGTCGGTCAGGAGTATCCGTGTCTGCGGGTATAGTTCGCCCGATGGTAATTATGGCAATAATGAGCGGTTGGCCGAAGCTCGGTCGCGTTTCTTCTCGATTTATTTGCGCAGTGTGTACGGTATTCCCCGCGGACTGGTCGAAGTATCGTCGGTAGCGGAAGACTGGGAAGGTCTGGTCGATCTGCTGGAACGGGATAATCCGCCTTACCGGGAGGCTGTATTGCGGGTGATCAGTCGTTACGGTATTTTCAACGGACGTGAAAAATATTTGATGGAGTTGCAGGGTGGTTATCCCTATAAAGATATGTTGAGACATTTCTTTTCCCGGCTGCGTCGTATCGAAGTGATCGTACGCTATGAGGATGATAAAACGGAAGAAGAATGAAAAAGATACCGGAGATAGTTTACACACTGCTGGCGGTCGTTCTGTCCGGCTGTACGTTTGGCGATGAGCCAGGCGTCTGTCCGTATACGACCCGGCTCGACTATTGGTATGCGGGGAGTAGTGCGGAAAACTTGTTGCCGGTCTATATGGACAATCTCCATCAATATCTTTTCGATAGCGAGGGCCGGCTGCTTGGCTCCGTCGCCTTGCGCGGCGACAGTATAAGTAGCTGGCAAAGCAATCTGGAAGCAGGCGATTATACTGTTGTCCTTTGGGGTAACCTGGCGGAAGATGGGAGCGACCACCTGGAAATACAACCGCCGGCCGACCGTCGTCTGAGCGATATGACGCTAAGCGCCGTTACCGCCGAAGCGCCGCCGGGGTATCGCGGCAATACGAGCCGCCTCTATTACGGATATCTTTCTTTCCATGTAGATGAAGGGAAGATGTTTCGCCAACGGGTCTATCTCTCGCACGCCCATGCTTCACTGCATGTGACGGTACAGTGGATGGCTGGAGCTCCTCCGGAGGGAGGAACCTACCGGATGCGGATGAAGGGAATTGCTTCGGAATACGGTTTCGTTAAAGGGTGGGAGAGTGAGGAGTTGAGTTCGGGGGGTAACTATACAGTGCCTTATATCGGTACTTCGCAGATCAACCACGAAACACGTGCATCGATGAATTACGATGGCGAGGTGACAGGCGAGTTCGTCACCTTCCGCTACACCTCCGGCACCCATCAGCTATGGAGCCTGTGGCGTAACGACGAACGGATCGTCGGCGATCTCGATCTCTACCGCTTCTTTTCGAAGAAGCCGATGAATATGGATCAGAATGTCGAACAGGAATTCGAGATATTGGTCACCGTTTATGAAGACAAGATCGTAGTCTCGGAAGTAACCGGATCAGACTGGGACGAAGGGGGAGCGATCGGATAAAGAAGAAATAGATTTTAAAATTATAGTATTCACTTAAAAAAAGTAGTTATGAAAAAGACGTATTTAATGTTGCTTTTGGCCCTGGCAGGGTTAGGAAGCAGTTGTACGAATGAAGACGGCACCGAAGGGCCAACCCCTTCCGGCAGTGCCGGCGAGATCCAACTCGTGTTCAGCGGAAGCGGCGAGAGCACTGAGTACACCAAGGCAATAGCCTCCGATAGTGAGAACAAGATCGCAAACCTGAAGGTCTACCTGTTTGGCGCAGCTACTGCCACTGCTACGGATGCTCAGTATGAATACATGGAAACCTGGACAATGACGGAAGCTGCACCGGCCGGTAAACAGTTTATATTGCAGCCTTCCGGCTCTTCATGGACAGCCTCTATCAAGCCAGGTGAACTGAAAGGTCTCCCATATCTTACACTGGTTTGTGTGGCTAATCAGGACAACCTGTTCAATGCAGCTGGTACTGCTTTTGCAGCTTTAACAGCTGTTGTGACAGATGGGAACGGTGCTATCACGACACCCGGAACAACACTGGATGCCTTCAAAGCAGCCTATACAGCCAAGATGACCGGTGCCGATATTCTCAAAACTCCGCTTGCCATGACCGGTACGGGTACGGTAAAAATCAGTGGCAGCGTATCGAAAGTTGCTATCACACTGAAACGTATCGTCGCCCGCTTCGATATCGACAACACGACGGCTACTTCCCAGCTGACCATCGAGAACGTCTCTATGGGACAAGGCCGTCCGAACGGTTCGCTTTTCGGGGCGACACTGACAAACATCCCAAATCCGGCAGAAAGTCTCGACCTGTTGAAGTATGCCGATGTCGCCTTTGCGGGCGAGAATGCCAACCAGGGAACCCTTGAAAGTGCCCTCTATGTCTATCCGAACCTGGCGACCGACCAAAGTTACCTGATCGTTAAAGGTAAATACAAAAGTCCCTCTACAGGCGAGCAAATCCCTGTCACCTACAACATCCCCGTAGTCAAGACACCTGAAGGAGCAACTGCAGAAACTCCCGCCAACTACATCGCCATCAATGCCAACAGCCGTTACAAGCTGCGCATTACCGATGTCACCGAATCGAACATCTATTCTACGTTCGAAGTGGAAGACTGGACTTCGGGTGGTGGTGTGATCATCAAACCGGATAATGCGAAACCGGAAATGAAGGAACTAACGGGTACTGATATCCCTGTTGAATTAACAGGTATGCCCACATTCTATCGTACAGCTGATGCCGGAACATTCAACATCGTTATGACCTCCACCGGCCCGCTGGAATACAGTCGGGGATTAGTAACGAAAACCGGCGAAGCAGACTGGCTGACAGTCGGTGCTCCCGTTTCGGAACAAAAAGATGGCTTGACGGTAACCACTTATCCCATGACCATCGCCGATGCTACCGGTAAACACCCCGTATCGTTAATCTTCACCAATCAGGCCGCTTCTTACGATCCGGACCTGCAGACAACGCTCACCTTTACAGGCCCGGCAGCTGCTCCGATAGTAAGTGAAGTAGTAAAAGGAAACAGTAAAGGCAATACGCTCGACCTGACGACAGATCCGGTAGCTCCTAAAGCCATCATGGAAAAAGCGGTTGGCAGTTATGTCTCACTGAGTCTGTTCTGTGTAGATGGCCTGGTAGATGTTACTGCTCCAACGGGTTATACTGTGAAGGCCCTCTCCACCGAAGGTTTCACTACGACTTACCGGGTTACAATAACTGATGCATCAACGGCTACCGATGGGGCAACTGTCGAGTTCAAGAACAAAGCCGCTGATACTAATAAAGTCATATTGACTATCGAGCATAAAAAAGCTTCCAAACCTGCAATCGTAGAAAACGATAAGAAAGACGCTTATGTGGCGAGTACCTACAACAGTGAAGTATTAGGAGGTACGTCTAATGCTGCCACTGCCAATATGTTCCTGATCAATGGTAGCACCATTTATGTAAAGGCCACTTGTACAGAAAGTGCGGAAAAAGGAGCAGTTACATTTACAGCCCCATCAGGTGTTACCGTAACAGAACAGTCAGATGCCGGTATATTCAAGATCGAAATATCGACAGCTGCTTCATTGACTGCAGAAACCCCGGTTGATGTCATTTTCAAAAACAAAACAGACGAAAGCGTTACTTCTAAACTGACGATTACTCCGAAAAGTGCGCTTCCGACGGTGGTACTGGGAGATACTCATGCTGCAGTTACAGATAATAATAATGGAAGCTATACAGTTGATCCGACTGCTCTGACAACAAATACATTTACATTGACTGTCACAGCACCGTTGGGTGCAAGTATCGCTAGTTTGACTGATCCGTTTACAGGTAATGGTTGGTTAAAACTGGATGATACAAATGCCGGTACAACAACTATTACTGCCGCAGGAAACCAAGTATACACCTTTACTTCCGGCGATACCCCTGCTGAAACAGGAGACGTCACCTTAACCTTCACCAATACTGAAGCCGGTGGTGGCGATCTGACGGTAACCTTAAAGAAGAAGCTGACACCTTGATCTTTTCTTTGCTTCGTATTTAATTGATTCATGTAATTAACAAAAAAGAAAATGAAACTATTCAAACATATCCCATTGCTCGCTGCCGGCTTTTTGATGGTAGCTTGCACCAGCGAGAACACGTTGGATAAACCGACTCCTCCCGATCAGGGAGGTGTTGGCAACGAGAACACCCGTGAAGTGTTGCTTTCTCTTAAAAACAAACTGAAAGTAACCCCGGTGGAAACAAAAGCCGGTGATGCGATCGCGACAACTGACGAAAACCGTATCTACAGTCTCGATGTCTACGTTTTCGGTTCAAAGACAGAAGACGGTCCCTACACTTTCCAGCAGCAATTCTATTATCGCGAAGATGCCCGTCAGACTGTGGAGGGCGATTACGCCACCAGTTTCACCCTGAATACGGGTGCCGACAATTCGACAGCCCTGCTCCGTATGAAGAAAGGGCTCTTTGTCAAAGTCTACTGTATTGCCAACAGCACGAAACTGATACAGCCCGACGGAACCGAGTTTACCGGCTTTAAAGGGTTGATGCAAAGTGCTCCCGGACAACCCGGCAATACGATAACCGACGGTGTACCGACTGAGGTTGATTTCAAAAACTTCCATACCCCGGCCTTGCGAGCCGGTGTAGCAGAAGATATCCTGCTTACCCCGCTACCTATGACCGGTTCCTATACCACACCGCTCGACCTGACCGATTTCTCTGTATCGGCCCGTACGCAATTGGGTTTCAAGTTAACCCGTATGGTGGCCCGTTTCGACGTCGTGAACGATGCGGCCCTGTCGAAGTTTACCGTCCAGTCTGTCAGTCTAGGAAATGGACGTACCGGAGCCAGCTATTTTCCAGTGAAGGTATTGGGTACTGCTCCTGCCGACCTGATTACCTATCCCGCCCGCGAGTACACTGCCGAGCAGACGACCGTCTCGTCTAAAGGTACCGGTGTCCTTTATAGTTATCCCAGCCCGGTTGACGATGGGGGCTACCTGATCCTGTCCGGTACCTATGCCGTCAACCTGACCGAAAATATCCCGGTTACCTATAAAGTGCCTTTCAAACCATCCGGTGACGAGACCGGCAATTATATCGAAGTGGCCTACAATCATCGTTATACAGTCTCGATTACAAGTGCTGACCCTTATCATCTCGACTTCACATTGAATGTGGCCGACTGGACCGACGAGGGTAAAGTAGACGACTACAAGCCGGAGAACGACTTCACAAAAGATGCTTTGGCTCTGGCTGGAGCCGGTAATACTGCCGATGTTAAACTCCTGGCCGACGGCAATATCGTGATGGATGCTGCCGCAGCGAAAACGCTTGCCTTTACCATTGCCGCCAATAATACAGACCCTTCCGCATTCGGCGAAAAACTCGATTACGGCGGAGGTGATGAATGGTTGGTAGTGGATGGAGACAGGACAACGACAACAAAGGCTTCTATGCTAACCACGTTTAAATATAAGATGGCTGACGGTATCGGCGCTATGAGTGATTGTCGTCCTGTAACCATCCGTATCACCAATAAGGTAAGCGGTAAGAATCTGGACATCAAAGTAATCCCGACCGCCTTGTCCGGGCCGGAGATCAGCCTGGTGGCAGATGGAAGCGAGGGATGTACCTACGATGCAGCAACCAAGATGGTCACTATTCCGAATAAGGACAGTCAGACGTTTAAGTTGAAAGCGGTAGCCCCAACTCTGGCTAGCGAAGCGGCAACTACGGGAAGTGGCGCAGTGGTAACTAGTAATTGGATAACAGTTGATCAGGCAAGCGTAGATGCAGCTGAAGGTACATACACCTTTACGATGGGAACACACCAAGATGATGTGAATTCAACCAACACGCTGACTTTCAACTCTACGTCAACCACTGGGACAACCGTCGTAACTGTCAAACTTAAAGCTGCGGACATATAATGAACAAACACGATTTAGTGATGGCCCTGTCCGAACGTCTCTCCCTGACACAAACCCAGTCGTTGGCGATTGTGAACGCCTGGGAGGGCGTTCTTCTGGACGCTTTGCTGGCCGACAAACGGCTCATGTTACAAGGATTCGGCACCTTTTTCGCCTGGAACCAGACTGAGCGGATGGGGCGTAATCCCCGTACAGGTAAATCCTGCCCCATTGAAGCGCGTATAAGCGTGAAGTTCAAGCCCGGCAAGTTTTTGTTAAAGGCTTTGAATGAGAAGAAGAATGATAGTGAATCAATAAAAGGAAATAACGATGAACATAGTGAATAAATTATATGGAATCAGCTTGCTTTCTCTGCTTTTGTCCGCTGCCGCCTGCACGAACGAGACAGAGGAGCCGCACAAGGGTTCCGGTACAGGAACTTCACCGGATGCACCCCGGAGGGAAGTTATGCTGACACTGAAAAATAAGCTGTCGGTCGTACAGACCCGGGCCGGCGATGAAATAGCAACAGCAGCTGAGAACAAGATCTCGGCACTCGACATCTATGTCTTCGGATGCAAGACCGAGGATGGAAACTATACGTATCAGGAACGTTTCTGTTATCGCGAGAATATAAGTGATATTCCTGTGGGAGGCGATATAACGGCTATCGACCTGACGGCTGTCGGAAGTGATGGCAAGCAAACGACGGCTCTTCTATCCCTGAAGAAAGGATTGTTTGTCAAGTTCTACTGTATTGCTAATCAGAGTAAACTGATTAACCCTGCAACCAATGCCGTTTTCAGTAATTTTGTTCCGCTTATGCAGTCGAATCCGGGACAGGTTGATAATACGGTTACTGAGGGTAGTCCGACCGAGCATGCTTTCAAACTCCTCCGAAGTGTTCAGCTCGACCCGGCTACGGCAACCGATATATTGGTAACTCCGTTGCCCATGACCGGCGCTTACACAACGCCGCTCGACCTGACTGATTTCTCTGTCTCGGCACGTTTGCAGTTGGGTTTTCGTTTGACCCGTTCTGTGGCTCGTTTTGATATAGTGAACGATGCTGCAACCTCCAAATTCACCATCCAGTCCGTCAGCATGGGCAATGGCCGTAAAGGAGTAAGCTTTTTCCCGTTGAAGGTGACCGGCACTTTGCCAACAGCCGCCGGTGGTGATTTGATCACTTATCCGGCCCGTCTGTTTGATGGTGAGAATGCAAATGCCGGTACTACCGTAAGCGCTTTTTACACCTATCCGAGTCCGAAAGAAGATGGTGGCTACCTGATCCTTAGCGGCACTTATGCTACTAACCAGACAGAAAATATTCCGGTCACTTACAAAGTCCCTTTTAAACCGGCTGATGGTGGAAATTATATTGAAGTATCTCAAAACCACCGTTACACGGTCAATATTACCGCTGCCGACGAATATCATCTGGATTTCACACTCGATGTAGCAGACTGGACAGATGAAGGTAATATAGACGATTATGAACCGGGAGGGGAAACGGATGGGGAAGGTATGACTGTTGTACCTGCAACGGGGATAGAATATGATAAAACTTTGCGTACCATAACGGTTGCTTTGGATGAACTAACTAATTTTAAGATTACCGGAAATTCAGCCGGCGGATATTTTGTATCCAAATATTATGTAGACAATGATAAAACCCATGACTGGCTAAAGATTACCGGACCCGATGGTGTGATAAATACAAAAGTCGGTAACGATGCAAGTGAATATATAGTTTCTCTGAATTCTGATTATCATGGAACTGATTTTCCTTTGGCATTTCTCCGTTTTACCGATAAAATATCGGCGAAAGAAAGTATCATGATGGTTCAGGCTATATCCGCTCCTCGATTTGAAAGTGTTGTAAATAGTTCTACAGGTGCTTCCTATGTTAGTGACATTATCACTTTTGATGCAAGAAATACTGTACAGGCTTTTGATATTGAATTGAAAGTATTTTCCGCAATTGGTTCAAGGATAGAAGGATTGCCTGATTGGTTAACGGTTTCGCCCAAAACATTTGCTGAAACAAGTGGAAACTATAAATTTACATTAGCCACGTTGCCGGATCCATTCCCTCAAGTTGCATTTAATGATACAAAATTCGACATCATTAATCTTTCTGACGAAAGAAAGAAAACGGAAATAGCCGTACAAATGACAGTAAATAATCCGGAGATTGTGACGGCTCAACCTACAGTAGTAGGTACATCTTCCGGAAACTTTTCATATTATGATACAGCCAATAAAAAGATGTATTTGTTTGGTGATAATTCAGAAGTAAAACTGACCGTTTTCTCATTAGGTGGATGCGAAGTGATGAATGTACCAAGTTGGATGACTGTTACACCCGGAGAAACTAAAAATACAATGGAGCTGACATTTAAACAAAAAACAGTTCCTACTTCAGAAGATATATCTGCTACGATACAAATACAGAACAAGTTGGATAATACTAAGAAAATAGCCATAACAGTTTACAATAAGATGTTGGGAGTTCGTTTCAGGGATTTTTACGGAAGTAATAGTTATAGTTATGTAGAAGGTGGTTCCTCGATTACGGCTTCAACTCCCAGTGTGGTTTATTTTCCTACTCAGAAGAATTATTTTACGTTTAAAGTACGCACACCTTTTGGTATATCGGTTTCGGATAATACTCGATGGATAAATACCCCTGCTGTTACAGAAACGCAAACCTTATCAAATGGTGATATCTTATCGACGGTTAAAGTGACAATGTGGTCTAATATATCTGCTGAAATGTGTAATACCAGACGAAAAACAGGAGTAATAACTGTTACTGGTCATAAAACATCACAGACTAAGGAGATGAATATAAAAACAGAACATATGACATGTAATGAACCGAATGCTACAACTCCTCCAACATATGCTGCTACAAATTATGGAAAGTATTGGACTTTCGTTAAAGGAGGTTATAGTACAAATTCATATGATACATATAGTCAGTGTCCAAGCGGTTGGACATTGATGGATCCGGGTGATTGTACTTATTTTATTTCTGGTAAGCGGATTGCTTTAGGAACATCAAGTCTTACTGAATATTCATTCTCATCTATAACAGATAAAAATAATGCTAGAGCAATATTTGGTGATGAATGGAGTGCTCTAAAGGCCAGGAACGCTCTTGTTCATATTAATACTGGTAATTCTTTTTATTATGGCTGTCAGGGTTCTAATCTTACCGTGCGTTGTTGGAGACAGTATAATGATAATACTGATCGGTAAGCGATCAGCAAAACAATTTTAATAATAAGTATCATGGCAAATTACACTAAATTCTGGAAGGTCTGGCTACGCCTGAACCTTCTGACAAAAGATGTGGATAACGACTATACAGCCGAAGTATCCACCATGAAAAACTCCTTGCATAATGAAGATATTGCGCAGCGGATAGTAGATGAAGGTTCGGAATACAAGTACGACACCTTGTTGTCAATCATTAACCAACATGACCGTATCATTCGTGAAGCGGTTATGGATGGTTATAGTGTTCTAACGAAAACCTGTCAATACACCCCGCGTGTAACAGGCAGTTGGATTGGTACTAGTGCCAAATTCGATCCGGAGAAACATAAAGTTACTCTCGACATCACGCTCTCATCCGAAATGCGCGAGTCGTTGAGCCATGTAGGGGTGGAAGTATTAACCGTTAAGGATAGTGGCGCAGCGATCGGCCTGGTAACCGATACTGCAACCGGCTTGTCCAATGATACCATTACCCCCGGCGATGATATCCGTATCGACGGTGAGAAGATCCGTGTAGCTGGTGAGGCTGCCGGTATCGGCGTTTTTTTCATCGATGCCGACGACAAGGAACACCCCGTTACCCGCCGCCTGACAACCAACGATCCGAAAACATTGCTGGCCCGTGTTCCTGCCGACTTGAC
This sequence comes from Parabacteroides sp. HGS0025, assembly GCF_000969845.1. Classification (NCBI taxonomy): domain Bacteria; kingdom Pseudomonadati; phylum Bacteroidota; class Bacteroidia; order Bacteroidales; family Tannerellaceae; genus Parabacteroides; species Parabacteroides sp. HGS0025. Next base: position 3,097,391 of record NZ_KQ033902.1, on the reverse strand, counting down.
TGACGGCAAGTATACGTTGCGTATCGTCACTCAGTTCTCCAACACGACCACCCTGTTGAAAGAACCCCGTACCATCGAGTACGAGCGTCCTCTCATCGTGGGTAACGGTGGTGGAGATAGCGGTGATGACGACGACCGTCCCGTAATCGAATAGCATTCTTTCTCCGTCGCATCGAGACGCCGCCTTACGTCTCGCCGCGACGCTTCCCACCGTCTCCCCCCAACGCAACGTTACGTCTCCCCAAGACGCAGCACAGTGTTGAGGAGAGACGTAAAATATGGTTTCCTTGATTTTATAACTCCTTTTTATACATCAGTAGGAGATGAGGGCACTTAATGCGCCCTCTCCCTGAATTCGGAGGGCGTCACGCCCTCTTTCTTTTTGAAGAAGGTGGAGAACTGGCCTGCGTTTTCGAACTTCAGGTTATAAGCGATTTCCGATATATTCAGATTACTTCCTGTCAGTAGCTCTTTGGCTCTCAGTAATTTTTGCTGTAACTGGTACTGGGCGGGTGAAACACCGGTATATTCCTTGAACATACGGCGGAACCAGGAATAACCTAATCCTAATTGTGAAGCGATCTCTTCCGGTGACATCGGGTTCTCTATCTGCTCTTTCATCAGGATACGGGCTTCGTTGATCTTGTCTACTACATATGTATTGGTAAAAGAACTGTTTTTCTTCTTATAATAAACCGTCCCTAATATATGAAGTACGATACTGGAAATCATTTGCTGGTAGCCTGACTTCTCCTGTGACGCAAACTTTAATACATCTTCGTATAATCCTACTATTGTGGCACTTAATCCGATTTTGTGAAGCGGTTCTTCTTTCGTGAAGAAACGTTTCTCTACCCGTTTATCGATATGTATTCCCCGGAAACCGACCCAGTATTCATCCCACCCGGTCTCTTTATCCGGATAATAACTATGCCATTCGCCGGGAAAGAGCAGGATCATGGTTCCTGCATTTATTTTCTGCATCTTGCAGGATTGGGAGGAGAAGTAGCCGCTTCCCTTCGTTATATAAACAAGCTGATATTCGTTCAGGATACGTCCTGTTTGCGGTTTGAAATTATAATTTTCCGGATGGCAGGATAACGGGTATTGACTTTTGGGAGGGATAAATTGATAACCAATGGTGGTAACAACAATTCCCCAGTCTTCGTCTGATGCTCCGATGGTTAGATAACGCAGTTGGTCGCTGATGTGTTTATTCATGTCAGAAATGAAAGGTTTAAAATCATTTTCGTAAGCAAATATAGTAATTAACCCTTTACTTTTGCTATCAATAAACAAATAACTTTGTTATATCATGAAGAAACATACCTTTTTAGCGTTTGACATAGGTGCTACCAGCGGACGGGCTGTTCTGGTCATACTGATTAATGGCAAATTTGAAATGCGGGAGATACATCGCTTCCCAAATAACCTGCTCGAATTGCATGGTAAATACTATTGGAATATATACAATTTATATGAAGAACTGAAGAAAAGCCTTTCCCTTTGCACACAACAACATATTGTACCCGACTCGATCGGTATAGATACCTGGGGCGTCGATTTCGGTTATCTGGCTTCGGACGGTTCTTTGCTGGGGTTACCGCGGGCTTACCGTGACCCGTACACGGAAGGGGCGCCGGAGGAATATTTCCGTCTTATTTCACGTGAGGAGGTCTATCGCCTTACCGGCATTCAAATAATGAATTTTAATAGTCTTTTCCAACTCTTTCGTGCCGGACAAGAGGGGTTTGCACCGTTGGAAAATGCTGAAGAGATACTTTTTATTCCTGACCTATTGTCTTATCTGTTAACGGGTAACAGGGTCTGTGAATATACAGACGCTTCCACATCCCAGTTACTTAATCCGGTTACACGGCAGTTTGAAGCATCCCTGCTGGAAGCGGCAGGGGTACCGCCTTCTATCGTACGGCAGGTGGTAATGCCCGGAACGCTTGTCGGGGAGCTGACCGATGCGCTGGCAGAAGAAACCGGTGCAGGCAAAGTTCCGGTTATCGCTGTGGCAGGGCATGATACGGCCTCGGCTGTGGCGGCTGTTCCCGCTCTGGATCAGCATTTCGCTTATTTAAGCAGCGGAACCTGGAGTTTGATGGGGATTGAAACGGAAGAGCCACTAATAACACAGGAATCATACGAAAACAACTTTACGAACGAAGGAGGTATTGAAGGTACTACCCGTTTCCTGAAGAATATTACTGGTATGTGGCTATTGGAACAATGTCGGAAAGAATGGGAAAAGGCGGGGAGGAGTTATACTTATCCGGAGATTGTACAAATGGCGGAGCAGGCCCTTCCTTTTATACGCTTTGTGAATCCGGACGATCCTCGTTTTGCCAATCCTGCTTGTATGACAAAGGCCATTGCGAGTTATTGTGAAGAGACGGGGCAGCCTGTCCCGGTGACGGATGCCGAGTTTATCCGTTGTATTTTTGAAAGTCTCGCCCTGCGTTATAATGAGGTGATCCGGATGTTGAAGGAGATGGCTCCTTTCCGTATCGACCGGTTGCATGTGATAGGGGGAGGTTCAAAGAATACATTATTGAATCAGTTTACAGCCAATGCAATCGGTATGCCTGTGATAGCCGGCCCGTCGGAAGCGACTGCCATCGGAAATGCGATGATACAGGCACGCTCGGCAGGTATTGTCTCCACCCGTTGGGAAATGCGCCGGTTGATAGCCGGATCCGTTCATACGGAAACATTCCTGCCACAGGAAGAAATGATCTGGAAAGAAGTCTATGAAAGATATATTGAAATAGTAAAACGATAAAAAGAAGAATATCATGAACACAGAAAAGAATGTAAAGCAAGCTTTTGATTTGGCAGCAGAACGTTATGCAGCCTTGAATGTCGATGTAAACAGTGCGTTGGAAAAATTGCAACAAATCAGTCTTTCCCTTCATTGCTGGCAGGCGGATGATGTGACAGGTTTCGAGAATCCGGATGGTTCGTTGTCCGGTGGCATACAGGTGACCGGAAATTATCCCGGAAAAGCCCGCAATATAGATGAGTTACGTGCCGATGTGCTGAAAGCCAATTCTTTTATTCCCGGTACCCATCGATTGAACCTGCATGAGATATATGGTGACTTTGGCGGAAAGAAAGTAGACCGAGATGAAGTGGAGCCGGCTCATTTCCAGAGTTGGATGGAATGGGGGAAAGAAAATAATATGAAGCTCGATTTCAACTCGACATCTTTCTCGCATCCCAAGAGCGGTAACCTGACATTGGCTAACCCGGATAAGTCGATCCGTGATTTCTGGATCGAACATACCAAGCGTTGCCGTGCTGTCAGTGAAGCGATGGGTGTTTATCAGGATGATCCTTGTATGATGAATCTGTGGATACATGACGGTTCGAAAGAAGTTCCGGCCAGCCGCATACAATATCGTCAGCTGTTGAAAGACTCGCTGGATGAGATTTTTGCTACTGATTATAAACATATGAAAGACTGTATTGAAGCCAAACTGTTCGGTATCGGGCTGGAAAGTTATACGGTAGGTTCGTATGATTTCTATCTGGGGTATGGCGCGAAGAACAACAAGATCGTAACGTTGGATACCGGCCATTTCCATCTGACGGAAAGTATTGCCGATAAGATCTCGTCGATGCTGTTGTTCACTCCGGAGATCATGCTTCATGTAAGTCGCCCGATCCGTTGGGATAGTGACCATGTGGTTATTCTGAGTGACGACCTGCTGGATCTTTCCCGTGAAATAATCCGTTGTAAAGCATTGGATCGTGTACATATCGGTCTCGATTATTTTGATGCGACCATTAACCGCATCGGTGCTTATGTGATCGGATGCCGTGCAACACAAAAAGCATTCTTGCAGGCCTTGCTTGAACCGTCTGCCACTTTGCAGCAATATGAAGCTGAAGATAAGTTATTTGAACGTCTGGCTTTACAGGAAGAGTTGAAGAGTCTCCCGTGGAATGCTGTCTGGGATATGTTCTGTCTGAAAAACGATGTTCCGGTAGGTGAAGATTATATCGGTGAGATAGAAAAATATGAAGCGCAGGTAACAAGTAAACGATAAATTTATGGATATACTTATCGGTTTACTGATTATCGCCGTCGGCAGTTTCGGACAAAGCAGTTCGTATGTGCCGATCAATAAGGTGAAGAACTGGAGCTGGGAAAGTTTCTGGCTGATACAGGGGATTTTTGCCTGGCTTGTCTTTCCATATCTGGGAGCGCTGTTGGCTATCCCCGAGGGACAGAGCCTGACGGATCTCTGGAGTGCCGGAGGTAGTACCGGTGCGCTGGTCTACGGAATGTTGTGGGGAGTAGGAGGCTTGACCTTCGGCCTTAGCATGCGTTATCTGGGAATTGCCTTGGGACAAAGCATTGCCCTGGGAACCTGTGCCGGTTTCGGTACGCTTTTCCCGGCAGTATTCGGAGGTGCGGATTTGTTTCATGGCGACGGATTGATCCTTTTAGTGGGTGTTTGCGTAACGTTGGCTGGTATCGCAGTGATCGGTTATGCCGGTAGCCTGCGTGCCCGCAACATGACGGACGAGGAGAAGAAGGCGGCCGTGAAAGACTTTGCCCTGACAAAAGGATTGCTGGTTGCGCTATTGGCGGGTGTGATGAGCGCCTGTTTTAATCTGGGGCTTGAATCCGGAACTCCGATACTGGAAAAGGTAAAAGCATCCGGAGCCAGCGAACTGTTTGCCCTGAATCCTGTGATCCTGTTGGTTACAATGGGTGGCTTCCTGACAAATGCTGTTTACTGTATATATCAGAATATTAAAAATAAATCGGGAAAGGATTATTTCTCCGTTACAGGTAAGATATTACTGAATAATGTCTTATTTTGTGCATTGGCCGGTGTCCTGTGGTATTCCCAGTTCTTCGGATTGGGCATGGGAAAGAGCTATTTTTCGGATTCACCCGTTATGCTGGCCTTTTCGTGGAGTATACTTATGTCGCTGAATGTTATTTTCAGCAATGTGTGGGGCATAGTATTGAATGAGTGGAAAGGCGTTAGCCGAAAAACGATTATAGTGTTGGTATCCGGTATGTGTATCCTGATATTCTCACTGTTATTGCCGAATTTATTAGGTTAAGGATTTTATAAATACAAAAGCAAATAAGTAAAATATTACATTGAGTAAAATGACAACAATTAAGAACAACAGCCCCCTGATGGCTGAAATAGGACGTATCGCCGAAGTAGCCGGCTATCTTTGGACAAAAGGATGGGCTGAACGGAATGGCGGAAATATCTCTGTGAACCTGACGGGTTTGCTGACGGACGAAGAAATGGCATTGCCGGCATTGGCACCGGCGATCGAATTGCAGGAAGCTATGACATCCCTCGGCGGAAATGTGTTTTATGTTACGGGAACGGGGAAACGTATGCGCTATGTGGCACAGGATCCGTTTGCTAACGGCGCACTGATCCGTATCGCTCCCGATGGTAAGAGCTACGATATCATTGCCGAACAGCCGGTCAGGCCGACATCCGAATTGCCTTCGCATCTGTTGATGCATAACTACCTTCGTTCGCTGGGACGCGATAACAGGGTCGTGCTGCATACGCATCCGACCGAACTGATCGGGATGACACATTGCAAGCCTTTCCTCGACTCGAAGGAGCTAACCCGTACTTTGTGGAGTATGATCCCCGAATGCCGTATCATCGTACCGAAAGGAGTAGGGATTGTCCCTTATGAAATTCCGGGAACGATCGAACTGGCGCATGCCACGATCCGGCAACTTGAAAAGCATGATGTCGTATTCTGGGAAAAGCATGGTATCCTGGCAGTAGGTGAAGACCTGATCGAATGCTTCGACGCTATCGATACATTGAGCAAATCAGCCCAGATCTATATCAGTGCCCGTATGGCCGGATATGAACCGGTGGGGATGACCGATCAGCAATTGGACGATCTTGTTCCGGCTTTTGGACTATAATAGATGAATTTAATAGCCGTCGGCTTCATTGCCGACGGTATTTCTAAGACCAGTTTGTGAAGAATACCATGAAAAAGATACTTATACTCTTTACTTTATTTTGTACCCTGCCGGCTATCGCCCAACAGCGGGACAGCCGTATACGCGAATATCTTTCTCCCACACGTATTGTATGGCAACAACATAACGAACTTATCCAGGATGCCGCTAATCTGCTTTTGCCGGGTAACGGGCAAGCCGGACTGGTGGATCGTACTATATGCAGAATGACCAGTACGAAGCAGAAACATCCTGCTATCCTGTTTGATTTTGGAAAGGAGCTTCAAGGTGGCATTCAGCTTGTGACAGGTGGTTTCCCTGTTCACCGGCCTATCTCCGTACGTATCCGCCTGGGAGAATCCGTAAGCGAGGCTATGTGTGAGATCGATGGAAAGAACGGGGCAAGCAACGATCATGCCATGCGTGACTGTATCGTTTCACTTCCCTGGATGGGAGTAATGGAAATAGGTAACTCCGGCTTCCGTTTTGCCCGGATTGATCTTCTCGACGACTCTACCGAACTGTATTTGAAAGAGGTGCGTGCTATTTCCACTTATCGCGATATCCCATACAAAGGATCATTCCGGAGTAGTGACGAGCGACTGAACAAGATTTGGCAGACCGGAGCTTACACCGTCCATCTGAATATGCAGGAATATCTGTGGGATGGTATCAAACGCGATCGCCTGGTCTGGCTGGGAGATATGCATCCGGAAGTCATGACGATCAATTCTGTTTTCGGTTATAATGAAGTCGTTCCCAAAAGCCTTGACCTGATCCGTGAAGCTACTCCGCTTCCCGACTGGATGAACGGTATTAGTGCTTATTCGATCTGGTGGTTACTGATTCAGCGCGACTGGTATTATTATCAGGGTGACAAGGTATATCTGAAAGAGCAACAGGCTTATCTGACTGGTCTGTTACACCAGTTACTCTCGAAAGTAGATGCCAACGGGCATGAGAAACTGGATGGATGGCGTTTTCTGGACTGGCCTTCGAGCGAGAATCCCGAAGCGATCAACGCCGGTTTGCAGGCATTGGTTTTGCAGGCCATGAAAGCCGGTGACGAATTATGTACTGTGCTGGAAGATGAAACACTGGCTGCCGAATGTCGGGAAACAGCTAAAAGGATGATTAAAGTGGCTCCGCAGGTAACCAAAACATTACTTAAGTCTAAAATAGCACCGGACGCGCCGGGTTCCAAGCAGGCGGCTGCTTTATTGACACTGGCAGGATTAATGAAACCGGAAGAAGCCGATAAAAAATATCTTTCGGTAAACGGAGCACAAGGCTTTTCTACCTTCTATGGATATTATATGTTGCGTGCTATGGCTACTGCCGGAAACTATCAGGGAGCAATGGATGTGATCCGCCGATATTGGGGAGCGATGATCGATCTGGGAGCTACTACTTTCTGGGAGGACTTCAACATGGCATGGCTTCCGGATGCAGCCGGTATCGATGAACTTGTACCGGAAGGGAAGAAAGACATTCACGGAGACTTCGGCGATTACTGCTATAAAGGTTTCCGGCATAGTTTATGTCATGGTTGGGCTTCGGGGCCAACCGCTTGGTTGAGTGAGTATGTGTTGGGCGTACAGGTGGTGGAGCCTGGTTGCCGCGTTGTTCGTATCACGCCACATCTGGGGGATTTGGATTGGGTGGAAGGAACCTTCCCGACACCTGAAGGGATTATAACTATCCGTCATGAAAAAGGTGCGGATGGCAAAATCAAGAGTGATGTTAAAGCTCCGGAAGGTATACAGGTGATTCTGGAGAAATAGTTAATAACTAAAATAGTAATGAGATGAAAAAGTATCTTCTGTTACTCGCATGTATCGGGACTTTCGCTTCGGCAGAAGTAAAGACCGACTGGAAAGCACAATGGATCAACACGGAACGATGCCAAAGTGCAAGCAACACCTGGTTAGCTTATCGTAAGACAGTCTCAATAGACGAAGTCCCGGCAACCCTGACCGCCCATATTGCAGCCGACAGCAAATACTGGTTGTGGATAAACGGGCGGCTGGCCGTCTTTGAAGGAGGGTTGAAGCGTGGCCCTTCTCCTTATGATACCTATTATGATTCGGTGGAGATTGCTCCTTATCTTGTTTCAGGGGAGAATACCATTGCTGTTTTGGTCTGGCATTTTGGGAGGAATGGCTTCAGCCATGTGAATAGCGGACTGGCTGCCTTACTGTTTGAAGCGATAGCTCCCGGGATAGAGATCGTTTCGGATAAGAGTTGGAGATGCGGCGTATATGATGCATATCAGAATACCGAAGCACCTTATCCGAATTACCGTTTGTCGGAAAGCAATATCCGTTTTGATGCCCGGCTGGCAGAGGAGGGATGGAACCTGCCGGGATTTAAGAATACTTTTCCCGGTGCGGAGATCGCTTCGGTGGTGGGGAAGGCACCGTTGGGACAGTTGGTGAAACGTCCGATTCCGATGTTCAAGGATTTTGGTTTGCGGGATTATCCGGATATCCGGCAGTCGGCGAAGGGCGATACCTTGTTTTGCCGTTTACCTTACAACTGTCAGTTCACTCCTTATCTGAAAGTGGAAGCCCCTGAAGGCAATACGATCTATATGCAGACGGATAACTACCGGGGTGGTGGGCCAGAAAATGTCCGCGCCGAATACATTACCCGCGATGGTACACAGGAATATGAAAGTTACGGATGGATGAGCGGTCACGAAATGTGGTATATTGTCCCCGAAGGAGTAAATATACTGGAAGTAAAATATCGTGAGACAGGATACGACACCGAGTTTGCCGGTTCTTTCCACTGCAACGATCCTTTCCTGAATGAGTTGTGGAAACGTTCGGCACGTACATTATATATAACGATGCGTGATAACTATATGGACTGTCCCGAACGGGAGCGAGCCCAGTGGTGGGGCGATGAAGTGAATGAACTGGGGGAAGCTTTCTATGCGCTTTCCACCTCTTCCCATCAGTTGGCTGTAAAAGGCATCCATGAATTGATGAACTGGCAGCGTGCCGACGGCTCTTTGTTTGCGCCTGTCCCGGCTGGTAACTGGTCGAAGGAATTGCCTTTGCAAATCCTGGCGTCAGTAGGATGGTACGGTTTTTATACTCAATATTATTATAGTGGCGACAGTACGTTCGTCCCTGCTATCTACGATCGGCTGCACCGTTATCTGCATGAAACCTGGCAGGTGGATAAAAGCGGTTTCCCGATAGAACGGAGCGGGGAATGGAGTTGGGGCGACTGGGGAGAGCAGATCGACATGGGTGTCCTGACCAATTGCTGGTACTATCTCGCATTGAAAGCCGAGAAAGAATTTGCCTTGCAACTCGGAAAGAAAGCGGATGCCGAGGAGATCAGCCGTATGATGTATAGCATTGAAAAATGTTTCAATACGAAATACTGGACAGGAACGGCTTACCGCTCTCCCGGTTATCGGGGTGAAAATGACGACCGGGCGCAGGCTATGGCTGTTCTTTCCGGTCTTGCACCGAAAGATAAATATCCGGCTATCCTGAAACTCCTGAAGAAAGAATATCATGCCAGCCCATATATGGAAAAATACGTATTGGAAGCTCTTTTCCATATGGATGCTCCCGATGCAGCCCTGCAACGGATGAAAGATCGCTATGCCGGTATGTTGAGCTATAAAGAATATACCACTTTATTTGAAGGTTGGGGAGTAGGAGCCGAAGGTTTTGGCGGTGGCACGATCAACCATGCATGGAGTGGCGGCCCGCTGACATTACTGAGCCAGAAAGTGTGTGGTATAGAACCTACCTCGCCTGGTTTTAAGACATTCCGGGTGAAACCTCAGATGGGATCCCTGACGGAAGCATCGGCCACTGTTGAGACTCATTACGGTAAAATTAAAGTGTATCTGAAGAAGTCCGGCCGTAAGATCCTGATGGAAATTCAGGTACCCGAACAAACCGGTGCTGTTGTGATTTCTCCCAAAGGCAAAGTACAGGAAGTGGGCTCCGGAACCCATAAAATAACGTGTCCCTTTTAATAAATGCACTTTTTATAGTAATATTGACGAATAGATTTAAGGTTTATATATTGTTTGGTAACCTCACATTATCTACTTTTGCCCGGGATAATGTGAGGTTATTTATCAATGGCAAATAGAAAAAGTAAAACGAAGTCGAAATCGAAGTCGCGAAAGAAGAAAAAACAGGTATCATCGTTTGTTCTGGCAATCAAGCGAATATTTGTGATTGTATCTGTAGTGCTCGCTTGCCTGATTGGCGTCTTATTCATCTACGATTATCTGTACCCTGTTACCGGAAAGCAACCGGTAGCAAAGGAACAACAGAAGAAGCCTGTAACAAAAGAGCAGAAGAAACCGGCCACTCAGCCGGAACAAAAGAAAAAAGAAGAAACTTCCCCTATAAAGCCTTCCCGTTCTAAGACAAAAACCTTCAAGGTACCTGCGAATGCAGAGATACCGAAGCTGCAAGCCAAACGGCCTGAGCAGGTAATTCGTCACGAAGGATATACCGTATCATACAATTCTGATTACAAAATAGCAAACTGGGTTGCCTATGAACTGACTCCCGAAGAAGCAAAAAGTAAAAAGACGGAACGTTCCAACAAGTTCGTTCCTGACCCGATGGTAAAAGGAGCTACTGCTACCAACGAAGATTATACCCGTACCGGTTATGACCGTGGACATCTGGCTCCTGCGGGTGATATGAAATGGTCGGCTAAAGCGATGCGCGAATCGTTTTACCTGAGTAATATTTGTCCGCAGAAACCGGCATTGAACCGGGGTATCTGGAAGGATCTGGAAGAACAGAGTCGGATGTGGGCGAATGATTACGGAGCTTTACTGATTGCTACCGGCCCTGTTATGACAGACGATATGAAACGGATGGGAAAGAACAGGATAGGAGTGCCCGAAGCATTCTACAAAGTGATTTGTTATGTCTCGGGAGATAAGTATAAGGCGATCGGATTTATTTTTGAGAACAGGGATTATAAGAATACTAGTTTGAAATCAATGGCAATCCCTGTGGATAGTGTGGAAAAAGTAACGGGAATAGACTTTTTCCCGGCAGTTCCTGGTGAGCAGGAAAAAGTAATGGAAGCAAGAATAGACTGGGACAGTTGGTCTTTTTAAGAATGTACAAGCAAATGATATCCCTCAGATAAAAAGGTAGGCGGTATCCAAACAATTATAAAAAAGTGAATGTTATAATGCTGTGACTTAACGCATAGTATTATATGACTTTGTATTAGCATATAATTAACAAATAACTAAATAAGTAAATGCAAGTTATCATGAATGGTAAATTAATTCCCGTTTTTGTATTGGCAGCATTGATGTCTTGTAGTCAACCGCCGGTAAAAGAGCAAGGGCCTCGTCCGGTAAAGTTGACTGAGGTTACATCTTTAAATGTGGTGGAAAAGTCGTTCAGTGGTGTAGTATCTCCTGACCAGTTCAGCGATCTGGCGTTTAAGATGTCAGGGCCATTGATTTCCCTGAACGTGGAAGAAGGACAGAAGGTTCGTACCGGGCAAGTGGTGGCAGAAATGGATCCGCAGGACTTTAAATGGGATTTTGAAGCGAAGAAAGCTTCTTTTCAAACAGCACAGGCTCAGTTGCAGCGTGCTGAAAGACTATTGGCGAAGCAAGCCATCTCCCAACAGGAATATGAAACGACAAAAGCCTCTTATTCCAATGCTCAGGCAGCATTTGAGAATTCTCAGAATACATTGGAACAAACCAAGCTTCGCGCTCCTTTCGATGGCTTTATCCAGAAGAAGTATGTAGAGAACTATCAGAAAGTACAGATGGGGCAAGGTATCGTTTGTCTGATCAACCCGAATAAACTGCAGGTTCAGTTTACAATGCCGGAAACCAATATCACCTATTTCTCGACTCCTTATTCGATCTATGTGGAGTTCGATAATTATAAGGGTGTCCGTTTCAAGGCAAAAGTAAAAGAATATGTCGAAGCCTCTCCCGATGGTTCCGGTGTACCTGTATTCCTTTATATCGATGATCCTGCATTTGATCTTAATAAGTATAAAGTGGCAGTAGGTTTCTCCTGCCGTGTTGTTCTCAACATCGAAAGCCAGAGCTTCAACGAAGGAGCCGTGTTAATACCCCTGTCTGCTATTGTTGCCGACGAAGCGAACAGCAGCAACAAGTTCGTATTTGTCTATAACCCGCAAACCCAGCAGGTTGAACGCCGTAAGATCAGTGAAAAGGAACTGGTTGGCAAGGATGAAGTAGTCATAATGGAAGGACTGAAAGCCGGTGAACGTGTCGTTACTGCCGGAGCAACCCGCCTTGTAGACGGACAACAAGTAAAAGTATTAACAGATTAAGAAGACAAACAATGAATATTCCAAAATATTCCTTAGAGAATAGTAAGATTATATACTTCTTCCTGGCTGTGATGCTGATAGGCGGTATATACTCTTTCTTTAAACTGCCGAAGAAGGAGGATGCCCCCTTTGTAATCAAGCAGGCTGTGCTGGTTACACAATATCCGGGTGCGACTCCTTTTGAAGTGGAGAAACTGATTACCGAACCGATCGAAAGAGAGATACAGTCTATGTCGGATGTGTTCCAGATCAAGTCGGAGTCTTATTTCGGGATGTCGAAGATATCGATTGAATTGCAGCCGACACTTGATCCCGATTATATGCCTGTCAAATGGGACGAACTTCGTCGTAAAGTAGCCAATATAGAACCCCGCCTTCCGAGTGGAGCCTCATCTATATCAGTCAGTGATGACTTCGGTGATGTATTCGGTATCTATTATGCCTTGACAGCCGATGATGGATTTACCTACGACGAACTGCGCGACTGGTCGCAGAAGATTAAAACGGAACTGTCACCCGTGCCTGGTGTTCAGAAGGTTTACCTGTTCGGTGAACAGACACAGGTAATCAATGTCAGGATATCCGTTCCTAAACTGGCAAACCTGGGAATCGATCCTAACTCGATCCAACAGGTACTGCAAACCCAAAACCTTCTGGTGAATACAGGGGATGTCAATACCGGCAGCTATCAGTTGCGGATAAGGGCCGAAGGAACATATAAAAACATTCAGGACATTCGCGATCAGTTGATTGTCACCAAGAGTGGAGGAGAAGTCCGTCTAGGTGATATCGCTATTGTCGAACGTGGTTACATGGATCCCCCTTCCAATCTGATGCGTGTAGATGGCAAACGTGCTATCGGTATCGGTGTGGCTACCGGGGCGAATGACGACGTGGTTGCCGTAGGTAATGATGTAGCCAGTCATCTGACAGAAATGGAGCAGCTTTTCCCTATCGGTATGGAACTGAAAACAATTTACCCGGAAAATAAGATTGCCGATGAAGCGAACAACGGTTTTATCCTGAACCTGCTCGAGTCTTTACTGATCGTTATTGTGGTTATCTTCCTTGTGATGGGATCGCGTGCCGGTATGCTGGTTGGCAGTTCATTGCTTTTCTCGGTAGGAGGAACGTTATTGCTAATGCTTATCTGGGGAGTCGGACTGAACCGAACTTCACTGGCTGCCTTTATCATCGCGATGGGTATGTTGGTGGATAATGCCATTGTGGTGACGGATAATGCACAGGTCGGTATTAAGCGGGGACTCTCCCGTTATCAGGCATTGATAGACGGAGCTACCAAACCGCAATGGGCGTTACTGGGAGCCACCTTTATCGCTGTCTGCTCTTTCCTTCCGATGTATCTGGCTCCTGCTTCGGTGGCAGAGATCGTTAAACCGTTGTTTATCGTATTGGCCGTATCGTTGGGATTGAGCTGGGTACTGGCATTGACCCAGACAACTACTTTCGGTAACTTTATCCTGAAAGAAGCCAAGCCGGGTGAAGCGAAAGATCCGTACGATACGAAGCTGTATCATAAGTTTGAAAAGGTGCTGGCCCGTCTGATCAAACGTAGATGGGTAACCGTTACTTCTGTTATAGCGACATTGTTCCTTTCCCTGTTTATTATGGGTATCATGCCGCAGAGTTTCTTCCCGATCATGAATAAACCGTATTTCCGTGCCGACCTGATCTTCCCGGAAGGTTACAGTATCTACGACGTGGAAAAGAATGTGAAAGAGATTGAGGAATATCTGAGTAACAATAAGAATATCAAATCATACTCATTTACACTGGGAGGTTCTCCGGTTCGTTACTATCTGGCTAGTTCGTCCGTAGGCCCGAAACCTAACTTCGCCAATGTGCTGATCGAAACCCAAAAGGCGGAAGATGCACAGGTGGAAGAAGGAAAGTTCTACGATTATATGGTGGCCAACTATCCGAACATCCTGACCCGTTCCGCTTTGTTCGCCTTGTCTCCCGTGCCCGATGCCGCTATCGAGATCGGTTTTATCGGTGATAACGTGGATACATTGGTTGCATTGACAGAGAAGGTAAAAGAGATTGCCCGCAATTACGACCAGGTAATGGAAGTGCGTGACAGCTGGGGAAATAAAGTTCCTGTATGGAAACCTTTATACTCGCAGGAAAAAGGCTTGCGCTTGGGTATTACCCGTCAACAGGTGGCTTACTCGTTGCGTTCGGCTACGAACGGTGTTCCGTTGGGCGAATACCGCGAAGGCGATGTCTTTATGCCGATCCTGATGAAAGACGCTGATCGTGACTCTATGAATCTGAACGATATCAAGACCTTGCCGGTTTATAGTGCCAAAGGACGTTCCGTCAAAGTAGAGCAGGTGATCGACGACTTCTCGCTCGATTATGAATATAATGTGGTGAAGCGCTTTAACCGTCAGCCTTATATGATGATGCAATGCGAGCCGAAGCGTGGTGCTAATACAATGGCCGCTTTCAGTCATCTTTGGACGGAAGCTCAAAAACAAATACAGGTTCCCGAAGGTTATAAGATGACTTATTTCGGGGAGCAAAACGAACAGGACAAGGGTAACAAAGCGATCGCAGCCAATATCCCGCTGATGTTCGGTTTGATCTATATAACCTTGTTGTTCCTTTTCCCGAAATATTACCGGAAACCGGTTCTGATCATGGCAATGCTTCCATTGATCTTTATCGGTGTAGTATTGGGATTGCTGGTATTCGGAAAGTCGCTCGACTTCTTTGCCATGCTGGGTCTGTTGGGACTGATCGGTATGAATATCAAGAATGCCATTGTGCTTGTCGATGAGATCGGCCTGCAAATGGATAGCGGTCTGGCTCCTGTCAATGCCGTAATAGAGGCAACCAAGACACGTATCGTGCCTGTAACGATGGCTTCGGGTACAACGATCCTGGGTATGCTTCCTCTGCTGGGAGACGCCATGTTTGCCGGTATGGCAGCTACGATCATGGGAGGTTTGTTTGTTTCGACCATCCTGACCATCTTCGTGCTTCCGGTTACCTATTGTATATTCTTTAAGATTAAATCGGAATAAGTAATATGAAAAGTAAACTGATAATAGGTTGTATGCTGTTGGGTGCTATATCTGCGAATGCGCAGGTACAGCCCATCACGGCAGCCGAATATAAAGAAAAAGTGCTTGAATACAGCCGTCAGATCAAGCAAAGTTCCGAAGAACGTATCGCCATGCAACATGCTATCAAGGCGGCTAAGACTGCATTCTTCCCGGCTGTGGATTTCTCCGGTAGCTACCAGTACCGTCTTAATAAGTACGAATTGGGCATGGGGGAAGGCATACCCGGTATCGAAATGGATCATAATACCTATAGTCTCGGTGCCACAGTAAGCCAGCCTATCTATGCCGGCGGACAAATTTATAACAACTATAAGGCGGCTGAGATACAAGGCCAGATTGCTACCGAGGCTGAAGAGCTGACGACCGATAACATCGTCTATGCGGCCGATATGAACTATTGGTCTGTTGCCGCCCGCAAAGGCATGTATGATGTAATGACACAATATGTCGATATCGTACAGGAACTGGCAAATGTGCTGACCCTTCGTTTTCAGGACGGACAGATCAGTAAAACAGATCTGTTGCAGGTACAGGCTCGCTTGAAAGAAGCCGAGCTGAATAAAAGTTCTGCCTATAAGGATTATCAAATCGCTTTGCAGAACTTGAATGTCCTGATGGGTGTTCCGCCGATGGAACCGATCACGATCACGGATTCTATTACAAT
The DNA here is from genome assembly GCF_000969845.1 of Parabacteroides sp. HGS0025. Classification (NCBI taxonomy): domain Bacteria; kingdom Pseudomonadati; phylum Bacteroidota; class Bacteroidia; order Bacteroidales; family Tannerellaceae; genus Parabacteroides; species Parabacteroides sp. HGS0025. Next base: position 3,081,313 of record NZ_KQ033902.1, on the reverse strand, counting down.
GGTCTTGCCGTTGCCTATGAAAGTCGGTGAATCGGCAGCCCTGGAAAACCGTCCGGATTACCTGATCTCCAAGCTGAATATCGAGTATCAGAAAAGACAGATCAACCTTTCGAAAGCCAAATATAATCCGACGTTGTCGGTTGGTTTTCAGGGAGCATGGGGAACTTCTATGCTGAATGTAAAAGGTTCTGATAACTTATGGACGCCGGCAGTATTCGCTTCCCTGAAAATTCCATTGTTCCGTTGGGGAGCACGTTTCAAGGAAGTGAATTCGCAAAAAGCGATCCTGCGCAGCAAAGAGTATGCAATGGACAACACCCGCGACCAGATCAGCCAGGAAGTAGCCAATGCATGGACTAGCCTGACCGAGAATACAAAGCAGATCGATGTCGCTGAAGAAGCTTGTAAAATAGCGGAAGAGAACCTCGACCTGAATACATTCAGTTACAACGAAGGTAAACTTCCTATCGTCGATGTGCTCTCTGCCCAGTTGTCGTGGATACAGTCTTACAGCAGCCTGATCCAGACCTGGTATCAGCAGAAGGCTTCCCTGGCTCAATATAACAAGGCTATCGGCATTCGCCGGATGCAGTAGTCTGTAGTATTGAAATATAGTCATGTCGAAAACGGTTACCGGATAACAAGATCCGGTAGCCGTTTTTTTATTGCCGGCTTCCTGCTTGTTTGTAGTATGAAAATAGTTGTTTTATAATCCAAAGACTACTTGTCCCTAATCCAAAAGTACCTATCTATTCTATTTTTGACCTAGGTAGTAAACCTTTTCGACCTAGGTAATAAAGGTTTTCTACCTTGGTGCTAAACGTTTTTGACCTAGGTCAAAAATATAGGGAGAAGGTATCTTTATAGTAGAATACTATTACCTGAGTATTAGAAAGCTATAGTATTTCATTTAAAAGTCATAGGGAAAGAATCGCATAAAAGAGCAGGGGTAACGAATTAGTTTCTTATTAGTTTTATCTTTGTATCCGTTTAAATAAAGAATAACATGGAGATTATAAGATTGACGGCGACGGATCATCCGTTGTATAATGCTTTCAGAGAAATATACGATATAAGTTTTCCGATCTACGAACAACGGACTGTGGCACTGCAGCAGGATGCATTTTCAGACAGCCGCTATCATCTGGATTGTTATACAGATACGGTGAATGATCTTGTTCAGGGCTTTATCGCTTACTGGAGATTTGAGAGTTATACGTACGTGGAGCATTTTGCCATCCATCCCAATGAACGGGGGAAAGGCCAGGGAGGCTTGATTCTTAGTAAGCTGATAGAGCAGGAGAGTGGACGTGTGTTGTTGGAGATAGATCCGGTTAAGGATGATATATCCGCTGCCCGTCTACGTTTCTACCGGTCTTATGGATTTATAGAAAATCCATTTCCCCATATTCATCCTGCTTACCGGAGTGAATATCCCGATCATTCATTGGTTGTCCTGTCAACGGGCGGTGAGATGACCGGCATTGAATACGATATGTTTGCTTCTGACCTGAATACGATAGTAATGAAAAAGGGAATGCAATAAATGCATTCCCTCTTACTTTATAGTTGCTGCTTAGCGTCGTTTTTTATTCTTTATTCAATGCTTTCAGTGAGAACAGGAAGGTCGAACCTTTGCCTTCTTCCGATTCAAACCATAATTTACCGTCATGCAACTCCACAAAATCTTTACAGAGCATCAAGCCCAATCCCGACCCTTTTTCATTACTTGTTCCGTAAGAGGTGAAATGCGTATTGGCTTTCAACAGTTTTTCCTGGTCTTCTTTCTTGATCCCTTTACCGGAGTCTTTCACGCTGACAATAACGTTGTTACCTTCTATACTGGTAGAAACGTCAATTGTTCCTCCTTCAAAACTGAACTTGATTGCATTTGAAATAAGATTCCTGATAACTGTCTTTATCATATCTATATCGACAGAACCGACTAGTTCTTTCTCTACATCTAACAACCGGATACTAATACCTTTCTGGGCAGCCATCGGGATATACATTTCGGCTGTACTGGAAACCAGACTGTTGATGTCGGCATCTTGTTTATATATATTTTGTTTCTTCAGACGGTTCTTTGCCCATTTCAATAAGTTATCGAGTAGAAGGAAAATCTCTTCAGATGTCTTATTCATCATCTGTAACATCTCGAATACTTCGGGGCTGACCTGACTTTTATCTACCATCATAAGGATAGCATTATTCATCATCTTCAGAGAGCCGAGTGGAGAACGAAGATCGTGTGCAATAACAGAGTAAAGCGTATCACGTGATTCGATTGTATTTTCCAGTTCCTGTTTTATGCGTTTAATACTAAATAGTTCATAACGATGGGCAACACGTTTGACCAGTTCTTCTCTTTGGAAGGGTTTTGTAACGTATTCGGTAGCTCCTAGCTGGTATCCTTTTACTATACTCTGCATATCACTAAGTGCAGACATGATGATTACAGGAATATCATTGGTGTCAGGGGCGCTTTTGAGGTGTTGTAATACCTCGTATCCGTCCATTTCCGGCATCATGATATCTAGCAGTATGAGATTGGGATGCTTGTCATGAGCGATGCGAAGAGCTTTGGCTCCGCTGTCACAGGTTAATAGTGTGTATCCTTCCTTTTTTAATATAGCCTGTACTAACATGACGTTGGTTGGAACATCGTCAACGATCAATACTGTATATTCTGATGCTAAATTATCCATATTAATTTTACACTTTTCTTGATATTCAATCACTATCAGTACACAAATGTATTAATAATGTTTGAATTTACAGATGTTTTCCTTGTAGCAATTTAGAAATATTTTTCTTATTACGTTCTCTTAGCTTTTTCCCAGGCTCCATTCCCCTTATTTCCAGCTAAATAGAAAAATCCTCTTATGACATTTATATTCATAAAAGAAAAATAATAAGGTATGAAAAGTAGCTTGTTTCGTATATTTTTCTGTTCCATCGAATAACCTGTATAGGCCATTACATAAAATATGACTTGTAAAAGTAACAAAAATATATATGTAAACTCACCCGTACATGTTAATATTATATTTAATGGGATCAGCAGGAATAAAACGATGGGTGTAATAGTCCATCGTAAGACCCGGTGGCTTACGAACTGAAAACTTAAGGTACCATACCGGAAGATATTGAACAGGCTACGCAGACGCCATACGGATTGCAAACCACCTGCTGCGATACGTACTTTTCGCTTTTCCTCTTCTTTCATATTCAGGGAGGCAGTCTCTGTGGCATAAGCCTCTTTACAATAAGCAATTTTATATCCTTTCTGTGCAATACGGAGTGAGAGGATGAAATCATCGAGAAGCGTATCCGACGGCATTTGTTCAAATAATTCAGTCCGTACGGCAAACAGTTCTCCGGCAGCACCTACGGTTGAATACAGCCGGTAGTCTAATGCTTTCAGTGTCGATTCATATTTCCAGTAGATCCCTTCCCCGGCGGTTGCTCCTTGTGCGGTTATTGTTTCCACTCTTTTTTCTCCGGCAACACATCCGACTTTAGGATCGGAGAACTGGCGGACGATCTCTGTGATAGCATCCGTATTCAGCATCGTATTGGCATCGGTGAAAACTACATAAGGAGTGGTTACATACTGTATACCCCGATTTAATGCAGCTGTCTTTCCTCTGCGTTCCGGTTGAAACAGGACGGTTACATCTTCATATTTTTTCAGATATTCATTGGTGCGGTCGTTCGAACCATCGGTAACCCATACTATTTTTAGTTTATCGGCAGGATAGGAAAGAGCATGGCAATTCACCATCTTACTTGCAACGATATCTTCTTCATTATATGCCGCAATAAAGAGGGTGACCTCCGGGAGGGGATCGGGTAAAGTAGGGGGAGATGGTTTAAAGAATAATTCTTTTATACGTACCATTATATATAATAGTATTCCATATCCGAGATATGTATAGAAAATAATGAAAAGTCCTGTCCAGAACAAATATTCAATAATAATATATAAATGGTCCATCTTTGTATGTAATAAAAAATGTTTAACGGGCACAAATATAATAAAGTATTTATAACAAAAATAGAAAAGCTTTGATTCTTTTAGGGTTTTGGTGAAAAATAAGCTGCTTTTTGAAATATGAACCAATGTTTTTACTACTTTTGTGCATGTATAAGTTTGTGTAAATTTGTAAAATATGACATTTTTATATTGGATAGAACTAGTATTATTTATTTGCTTCCTTATTAATATCGCTTATTTGCTGTTTTTCTCTATAGCTTCATTAAGTAAGGGTAAGCAATTACGTGATTTTTCTTCTAAAGATCATAAACGGATAGCGATCTTAATACCTGCTTATAAAGAAGATCAGGTAATAATGGAATGTGTACATTCTTGTATGCAACAGTTATATCCGAAAGATAAATATGATATAGTTGTTATTTCCGATCGGATGGAGGATAAAACAAATATCTCTTTATCTGCTTTGTCTATAAAACTTGTAAAAGTTTTTTTTAAGAATAGCACAAAGGCTAAGGCGTTGAATTATGCAATGGAGCAAATTGGTGATTCTTATGATATAGCTGTTGTATTGGATGCGGACAATGTGATATATCCTGATTTCCTAAATGAAATGAATAATATTTTTTCTGAATCGCATGTTCAGATCGTTCAGGCACATCGCAAAGCAAAAAATCTAAATACAAATTTATCTATACTGGATGCTGTAAGCGAAGAGATCAACAATAGCATATTTAGGTTAGGGCATGCTAGGGTTGGTTTATCAGCAGCATTGATAGGTTCGGGTATGGCTTTCGATTATCCTTTATTTAAAGATATAATGTTAACAATAGATGCCGTTGGAGGTTTTGACCGCGCTTTAGAATTGTCTTTGCTAAAAGAAGGAAAACGAATCTATTATTTATCGGAAGTGGATGTACTGGATGAAAAGGTTCAAAGTCATGCAAACTTTTCAAACCAGCGGCGGAGGTGGCTTTCTGCGCAAATCCATTATTTAGGAAGATTTATTGGAGATGTACCGACAGCTTTATTAAAAGGTAACTGGGATTTCTGTGATAAAGTTTTCCAACAGATGAGTATACCTCGGATACTTCTTTTAGGCATGACTTTTGTTATCTCTGTCTTCTTATCGTTTATTGCTGGAGGGCTGTCTGTTAAATGGTGGATATTGTTTTCCCTTCTGATTTTGGCTTTGTTGTTGGCAATCCCATCTTCGTTGTTTAATAAGCGATTGATGATTGCTTTGTTTGAATTGCCGTATTCTTTTTTATTGATGTTCTGTAATCTCTTTCGTTTGAAAGGTGCCAATAAAAAATTTATTCATACTTCTCATGGTGTAGAAGGTAAAAAATAAGAGAATGATGTTTATAGGAAAGTTTAAGAATAATAAGCCTTTTCCTGATAAGCTCCTATGGAATAGAGGCGATCAGATTACTTATGATCAGGTATCATCTGTATGTGTAAATGATAGGATTAAAGTCTATTTTTGGGGAGTCCTGTATAATAGAAAATCGGCGGTGCATGTGGAAGGTCTCTCTGATGCTGCTATAGTTGCACAGATGTATGAACGCTCGGGGAGTAGTGCTTTTTCTTGTTTGGACGGATCTTTTACTTTTGTTGTGTCTGATTCTGAACAGATAATAATTGTCCGCGATCATCACGGTACAAATAAGCCGGTTTACTATACGAATTTCTTTTTTGCATCTTCTTTGGCCTTATTACAAGAAACAGATGGTTTTATCACTGAACCTGACTGTCGGGCATTATCCGATTTTCTTTACATCGGATATATATCGACTCCTTCTTCTTCTTTGAAAGGAGTTAATAAGCTGGGCGCGGGAGAAATGTTGGTATATCGGGACGGACAATCTGTTGTCAGGCAGCTATATCTGACAGATGATATACTTCCTGCTCAAAATGATAAAAGTTTGGACGAATTATCTGAGCAATATGGAGCGTTACATATTGAAGCGATAAAAAAACGAATTGGAGATAATTCAAATATAGGTATTTTACTAAGCGGGGGATATGATTCCGGCTGTAACTTGGTGGCTTTGCGTAAGATATATTCCGGAGATATTCGTTCTTATTCCATCGGTTTCAAAGGGGACATCTGGACAGAATTGCCATTGGCGGGATGTATGTCAGAAACCTTCGGTACGATTCATACGGAATATGAAATTGACGGAAGTGAAATTGCTGCATTGCCTAAGATTGTGGATTTTCTGGGAGATCCTTTTGTAGAAGGCGGATTAATGGTTAATTATGCCGTAATGAAGCTGATAGGAAATAGCAAGCCGGATGTTATTTTGGGTGGAGACGGCAGCGATCAGTATTTTGGAACATCCGGGCGTGAAATAGCATTGCATTATTTACTATCGAAATATAAGCTCGCTCCTGTTTTCGGTTTGATATACCACCTGCTGAGTCAACCGGTATTTGATAAAAACAATCGTTTATACAGGATCCGTTTTCATCTGGATAAAATCCTGAATATTCTGAAAGGTGATTTGTTCGGCTTTCCGGACTTTCGTTTGAAAACAATGTTACAGGATCGTTCGTTGATCCTTTCTGAAAGAGAGATAAGATCCGATCTGCAAAGTTTTGAACATTTATATCTTCAACATGCCTATAAAACGGATTTAGAGAAAATCATTAACCAGGTGATTCTGTTCAAAGCATCCAGGATGGCCGATATGTTTGGTAATACGATGGCTTTTCCCTATATGGATTTGGATATTTATAATTTCCTGCAACAATTGCCGGTGCACTATAAATGTAAAGGAACCGATGCATTTGATATAGCGAAAGGACATGTTACGGCAAAATATCTATTGAAATATCATTATAAACCTATGTTGCCGGAAGTTATCACATCAAAAAAGAAACAAGGAGGTTTCGCACCGATGCCACTCTTCTTTAAAAATGATAAGCAAAGAGCACGGATTGCGGATTTTATAATGACTTCGTCGGTAACTCGTGATTTTCTGAAGCGGGATGCAGTAAACTGTTTTATAAAACAATACGATCAGGATGTCAATGAAAATGGAAATTGGTTTTGGTATAAACAAAGTAAAGCTATTCAGTATTTTAATTTGTATACACTGGCTTTATGGTGGGAGAGGTTTATTGAGCAAAATCATAATTAATTTGATAATACGCACAAATGTCTATTAAGCAACAAGCAACCAAAAGTGTGTTTTGGAGTGCGATAGAGCGCTTTTCTGTTCAAAGCATACAGTTTTTACTAAGTCTTATAATTGCCAGATTGTTATTGCCTTCCGATTATGGTTTAATAGCGATGCTGAGCATATTCATGGCGATAGCCCAAACTTTTATTGATAGTGGTTTTGCCAATGCCTTGATCCAGAAGAAAAATAAAACTGATGCTGATTATAGTACCGTATTTTTCTTTAATATTGTTATATCTGTTTTTTTATATGTATTGTTATACCTTTCTTCTTCTGCGATTGCCGGCTTTTATCATGAGAAAGAATTGGAGAGCATAACAAAAGTGTTTGGCATTATCCTTATTATTAACTCATTTGGAATTGTTCAGCAGGCCAAATTAACTATTTTACTTGATTTTAAAAGATTGGCAATGGCATCATTGACATCCGTTGTGATCAGTGGAGTTGTTGGGGTTATCATGGCTTGTAAAGGTTTTGGAGCCTGGGCACTTGTCTGGCAATCTCTTTTGAATAACTTGCTTCGTGTTCTTTTAATCTGGCTTTTTTCCGGCTGGATGCCTTCTTTTTGTTTTTCGTCAAAGTCTTTTAAGCAGTTATTTTCGTTTGGCTCCAAACTTCTGCTGTCTTCATTATTACATACGATTTATACTAATTTGTATACAATGATCATCGGTTTAAAGTTTTCTGCCGGAGAGTTGGGATTTTATAATCGTGCTTTTACACTTGCCCAGTTTCCGTCGACGAATCTCACCAATGTGATAGTACGTGCGATTTATCCGATCCAATGCCGGTTGCAGGATGATAATGAACAGTTATATGGAATGTTTCTGAAGTATATGCGAATGGCTTGTTTTTTAATTTTTCCTGTGATGATAGGCCTTTGTGCATTGGCGGAACCTTTGGTACGTTTGTTGCTGACGGATAAATGGTTGCCGGCTGTACCCTTGTTGCAGATTTTATGTATTGCCTATATGTGGGACCCGGTGATGAAGATCAATCATAATATGTTGAACGTCAAAGGGCGTTCGGATTACTTTTTATATGCGGAGATTCTGAAAAAGGCAGTTGCTTTTCTTATCTTATTCCTGACTATACCATTCGGAATAAAAGTGATGTGTGCGGGATTAATCATTTACTCCTTGGCTGACATTGTGGTAATAACCTATTATACTCGCAAATTAATAGGTATAAGTCTGTATATCCAGTTTAAGGAATTGTTTCCGGTTATCTTACTCTCTTTTTCAATGGGAGCAGTGATGTACGGAAGCGTTCTTCTTCTCCAGAATGTTTGGTTACAGCTTGGTATCGGAATGTTATCCGGTGGCCTTTATTTTCTGGTGTTGTCCCGTTATTTTCGTTTTCAGGAGTTTATTATCCTGAAAGAGATACTATCCCGAAAATAAAAAGATAAATAACTTATTGAGACGTATGTCTGTAGCCTGCATTTCCGATGGGAGAGCCGGGTAGGGGCTGATAATGGTTATGAGGATCTATTTGGGCACTCTTTATCGAGTCAAACTCTTTATCATCCGATTCTTCTACTTTCCCATTGTTCATTATGCGTATATATTTTAATGATGACGGATCTTTTTGATAACATTCGACAAAAGCATTATTATTTAGTTTAGCCAGGGTTTCATAATATTTACCGTTTACCTGGATTGCAAAAAGTTGGCATCCTGCAATGGTATTGTTGGTAATATGAATGGTCGCAGCATCAATTAAGCCATATATCCCCATTCCATTGGATTGAGAATTTACGAAGAGGTTGTTGTGTATGATGTGAGTTGGGTTATTTTCTCCGGATCCATGAAATTGAAGAATTTCCCCTGTGCCGTCATGTACATAATTATCGTGGACATTCGTATTAGTAGTACGTCCGCCGACAATTATACCTGCATTCTGTCCCCACGTAGCCTGGCTACCGAAACCGGCTACTTCATTACCGTATATTTCCAATTCATCTATTGCAGATGCCTGTATTCCATCATATCCCGGACCGGATATATGGTTCTGATATATTTTTACATTTTTCCATTTAACGGGCATTACATAAGTATGGCCCGGATTATCTGGTTTCGCTCCGGCATTGTATCCTTTTCCGGTTTCGTTCCATCCCCACCATACGGCCGTATGTCCTATGTACATTGCTTCGGTCGAAACATTGGTTATAATTACATGATGGATAGATAAGTTTTCGAGTACTGTATTGGGATACCATGTTTTCGGATTATCTTTCTCCGGATCGGTTTTGGCAAGAATGCCGGTTCCTCCGTTTCTGATCGTTATATTCTTAACCTCTATATTATCAGTGAAAGGTCTGAGGTTAATCCCAAAATAAGAAGAGCGTGCTTGGGTTGTGGAGCCATCGATCAAGAAATCTGCCGCATTATTTTTACTGCCTAATATTATATGTTGGCATTCTGATAATTGAATGGCACTGGAATAAGCTCCTCCTGCCCAATCCGGATTTCCGATTGCAAGCTTTTTCCCGGGATAGTTGCTGATCCGGATAGGATGTTCGGCAGTCCCTTTTAAACCTGTAAATCGAACGCTTAAGAAATTGCCGACTAAATAAATAGTACTGCCGGGAAGAATATCTTTTGTCAGGTCGGAATACATGTTTATCCGACCGCTTGAATCGGGAATTATTATGTGTGCATCCGTTTCAGGGTGTATTATTGTATCTTTTGAGCATGATGATACAATGAATGTAATAATAAAAACAGTGATTAATTTTATCATATATGCAAATAAATTATGCTTTTAGAGTCTCTTTTCGCTTCATTATTTTTTTCCGAGAAAAAGTATTCTTGCCGGTTGCCATTTGTCAACTACCTTTTCGACCAGAATAGGTAAAAATAAAGCAATGGCGGTAGCTATCATAAATATGAATAGAGATGAACTTATACCTATTTTAGTTGCTATGATTCTTCCACCGGATGTGCCGAAACCATGAAACAGATAAATAGTATAGGCAAAACCTCCCAGCCAGGTAAATAATTGGCAACTACGATTTATGTGAAGTAAAAGCATAAGCGTCGATGCGACCCATAGAGGTAATAAGGCCTTGTACCAAAAAGGAATGTCTTCTCCGATGTTTAGTGTGTAATACCATTTATATTGAAGTAAAGCAAGTCCTATACAAGTGAGAACCATATAAGTACAAATTGCTTTCTTTTTGTATAATTGCCCGGAAAATCTTTGTATACCGACTCCGATAATAAAATAAGGCAACTGCCCCAAAGCTCCCTTATAACTGAAGAGATTCGGTATGTCCGACGGTACTGTTTTTATTATCAGGCTTATTCCCCATGTGGCTGCAAATAGAAATAACCATGCTTTAGCCGATTGACACAATTTGTATTTATCGATGATATACATACTCATAAAGATGAGAAAAAGGGAAGGAAGATACCAATAAATGGTATAAGGGAAAATATAGATCCTCCAAATATCAGCCAAATTCCCTTTCATATTTGTTCCGGGTATAAAATATTGGATGATGTAATATAGTGTTCCGACTGCAGCCATGGGAATAAGTAGCCTGATAGCTTTTTTATAAGCGAATGTTTTGAATCCGCTATTGGTCGCTGGCTTAAGAGCATATACCCAACCGGCAATTCCGGTAAACAAAGGCATTTGTATATAGTCGATCCATATATATAAATATCTCCAGAACGAAGGATAATCTATTTTCATTCCTCCTGCAGGAGTTGAACCGATAACATGTCCTATAACAACCAGTAAGATTGCTATGCCACGTAATGTTTCTATATTTGTTGCTTTTGGTTTATTCATTTATTGATCTTATTTGTGAACCCATGATAACTTCCCTTTATAAAAGATATTAGCATATCTTTTTGTCCATGAGCCGAGTATAGTATTATATTTTTAGGAATAACAATCAATAGTTGATACAATAAGGCTGTTATTTTTGTAAAGGAAGCCAAATTCCGGCGTGTGAACAGGAGCCGGCTACGGGTAAGAAAATATAAACGTAGAGGAGTCCCTCGTTTGGCTGTCATACTTTCTTTGTGCAGGACACATGCTCCCGGTTCATACCATATTTCATATCCTGCACGTTTAAGCTGAATACTCCAGTCTATCTCTTCATAAAAGAGAAAGTATATTTCAGTCATCATTCCGGCTTTTTCTATGACTTCTCTTGATGTAAGCATACAGGCCCCATGTGCATAGGCGGTAGGAGAGGGTTGGTCATATTGCCCTTTGTCTTTTTGATTAACCCCGATCAGATTATTACTGATCCGGACAGGATGCATAGGTGTATATCCTGCATATTGAATCGTATCCGGATGATGTTCGTATTTGATTTTGGGCGAGACTAATCCTATCCGTTCTTCCGACTGAAATCTTTTTACCAGTGTTTTTAAGAAAGGACCGCTGATCGTCATATCATTGTTCATATATAGGATATATTCTCCCCAGGCATATTTATATCCTAAATTGTTCCCTCCTGAAAATCCCAGATTCTTATCACTGCAAATAATCGTTAGTTCAGGAAACGTTTCTTTCAATCGCCGACCATCCCCGTTCGGTGAATTATTATCTACCACAATGATTTCATATGGATAGTCTTCGTATAAACGTAAACTATCAATAAGCTCACAAGTCTCCTTAAAACCATTGTAATTTATTGTAATAATCGACACCATATCTATTTCTTCTGAACTTTAACCCATTCCTTTTTATCAAAGTCATATTGTTTTAGTATGCGGGCCGGATTCCCTCCGACTACAGAGTAGGGCGGAACTGATTTCGTCACCACACTGCCGGATGCGATAATACAATGCGTTCCAATCGTTATACCTTGGTTAATACATGAATTTCCTCCAATCCACACATCATTTTCAATAACAGTCTGGCTAGGGGTAACGCCTTGTTTGGCAATAGGACGGTCGACATCCATATAGTTATGTGTCAGTCCTGTAATTTGTGCTCCGCTACCTATAGTTACATAATTTCCTAAAGTGACAGGGCCTACTAATTTTACACGTGAAGTAACATGCGTATAATCGCCGATGATAATGTCTCCCATACCATTATTAATGATCGTGTAATCTTCTATTACACTTTTGACTCCTACCGTTATTTTTTTAGAAGGAATAATATCTAATCTGGCTTTTCTTCTGATAATAGCCCCTTTCCCTCTTTTAATTACGAATGGAATGAGAAAAACTCTGGCCCACCATCGTGGACGTGAGGTGTATGGATGTACCAAACAGTAATGTAGAAACTTTTTTAATCGCGGATGATTGTTTAACATATCTTTTCTATTATAAATTTATATGTGAGTATAATTTATTTACCGAATTTTCCCATGTATGTGTATGAGCAAATTCAATTCTACGTAATGCTTGTTCAGGTGAATTTAGCAAAGCTTTCTCTATTGCTTGTATGTATTCGTCAGCATTGGTACAATTCCAAACATAATCTTCGAATATGCTCATTGTTTTTGTTTTTGTTGCAATTACCGGTTTCCCTAATGCCAAATATTCATCTATTTTGCGGGGATAATTACCTATAGTAATTTTATTTATTTTTTGAGGGTTCATACAAATATCGAACCCCGCAACGTATGAAGGTATGCAATTCTGAGGTTTTTCTCCGGTAAAGAAAACATTACATAATGTGTGTAATTTATGTGTTTTGAAGTATTCGTCTTCTCCTCCTACCATAACAAATGATAAGTTGGGGCATTTCCGTGCCACTTCGTAAATCAGATCGGCATCGAGTCTACGGTTTGTAATCCATCCGACATATCCTATAATAGGCCGTTTTATATTACTTATATCTTGTGGCAAAGGATAACTTGCTTTGTTATCATATTGACTAAGGTCTAATCCTTGCCCTATATCGAATGTGTTAGGATTATATGGTAAGACGGCCTCAGCCAGCTGAATAGAGTTTGCTACTACTAAATCACTTTTATTACACAACAAAGGCTCTAATCTGGGTGCATGTTTTTGCCAATAAGCAGATATCAGATTGTCCCGCCTGTAATAAATGGAGCAGATTGGTTGAAGTAGTTCCCGGGCATAAAAACTACGATAGATATCATTGTCGATAAACAGAATGTATTCATTGAAATGGAGTTGCTTCAATATCTTTTTTACAAAAGAATACATGCGTTTATTGTTTAGCTTGTTTATCCAATCAAACAGATATCCATCGGGTAAAAAACTGACTGGCCATACGGTGAAAGGATAATCTAATATCCACAGATTAGGATTGATTTGTCTTAACTCCGGTGATTTTCCCGAAATAACATTCTTCCGCTGAATAAATTCCGGCGATTGACTTTGTTTGTTGTATGCCTTTTTATCTAATGGTGTATTAATATAAAGCACCTTATTGTGCTTTGATACTTCCAGCGCAATATCTTTGGCATTTGAACCAATGGGAATATCCCAGGGTTGCAAACCTGTAAATATGAAATTTTTCCCTTCTATCATATCTTTAGATATTTAAATATATTGGTAGATTGAAAGTAAATTCCGGGCTGTGTTCTCCCATGAAAACAATTTAGCCCGTTCCAGACCGTAATCGACTTGTTGCCGGTATATCATCGGATCGTTTTCCAGTAAAAGTAGTTTACCGGTTATATCATCTTCATTTGTAGGATCGGAGAGTAATGCATCTGCTCCGCCTATTTCCGGCATGGAAGAGGTATTGGAGGTAACGACAGGAGTACCACAAGCCATTGCTTCCAATAGAGGGATACCGAAACTTTCTCTTAATGAGGTATATAGAAAAGCAAAAGCTCCGCTATATAAATAAGGTAGATCTGTATTGGGAATGTAGCCCGGGCTATAAACAAAAGGTCGTATATCCTCAATACCGAGTTCCTTCAGAAGGGGGTTAAGGATGTCATCTCTGATATCTGCTATTAATAGAGGAAGAGGATCCTTAGAACGTTTCCGGTATGAAGCATAGGCTTTTAATGTGCGGGGAACATTCTTTTTGGGATCTGTATTACCCAGAAAAAACAAGAATTTATCAGCTTGTATATACTTCTGTGTAATTGTCATTGTTTCTTTCCGGGGGAAGAAATAATGACTATAACCGTTATAAACCGTTATGATCTGATCTTCGGGAAGCTTCAATGCTTCTTTGATCCGATTCCGTTCGAAATGGGAAACAGTTATAATTTTTTGACATTTGGGAAGTATCCGTGGAACCACCAACCTGCGATAATACCAGCCCATATTTTGATAAAGTGACTTATTACCGCTTTGCCGAGGCTCCAAAAAGATGATATCGTGCAAAGTCAGAATTAATGACACCGGACTGTTGACCGGTGCCGTATTACTCGTACAATGCAATAGATCCGGCTTTATTTTAGATACGGCACGTGGTAAGGCTATTTGTTCCCATAACGGGTAAGTCGGGCAATTTAACTCGATGATGCGGACATTCTCCGATTCATTTAGACAACGATCTTCTCCCGGACTGACAAAAATGAAGTATTCATTTTCCTTATCGATCCGTTGTAGTTCCCGTATGCTTTCTAAGGCTACAAAATCCATTCCGTGTTTATTGGGACGGAAGATTCGTTGGGCTTCTATGGCTATTTTCATCACTTAGTATTTGAAGAGTTTGGCGTGTCTGAATGTTGAGTATGAATAAATTCTTTATTAGCCCCTTTCAGGCGAAAGAAATTTAAACACATAAGCATAAAGATTAAAGGCAGAGAGGCTAATGCTTTTTTAAAGCGGCTATCTACCAAATAATCCGGTACTGCCAGGCTGAATGTTATACATAGCAAAAGGAGTAATCCCCACCATTTGATGGACAAAGGCCAATCGACAGCGGTCATAATTACTGCAATAATGACTATAAGACCAAATAAAATGATTCGCGGAGGCATCATCCATTGGAATAACTTATTACAATAATCCCAGTTTCCTTTTAATATAGCTAATGGGATATTTTTTAGTCCGTAAAATAGGTTATGAAACTGGTTGGATAGCCATCTTCTACGTTGATCATAGAAACTGTTTTTATTGGCAACCTTTTCGTCATAAGTATATACGACTTCCAAATATTCAATGTATATATTTTGCAGCAACAGTATTTGTTCCAGCTGTTTATCTACTCCTATATGCTTGGAAGACATGATACACTCTTTAAACAGCTCATATTCGAATGCCATACCGGAACCGATCAAGGCTGAAGAGAATCCGATCTGAGTATGTCCTTTTCTGAAAATCGAATTGTTTATTTCTTCACTTACAGCATCGAGTACAGCAATATTGGTATCCCTGTTTTTAGCAACCCGGTGAGTCTGGACGGCGGAACAACCTGAATAAAATGCATCGTTAATTTTTTCCAGGAAATCATTGTCCGTCAGATTGTCAGCATCAAGGATAACGATTATATCGTATTTTACCACTCCATTGTCTATGTATTCGACAGCTTTTCTCAGCGCATTGGTTTTCGTACTGGGGGAGTTGGTTATTTCTACTACTTTAGCGGAAAGATTCAATAATTTCTTATTGGTCTCTTCCGACATTTGATCGGATATGACAACGACATCATATAAATCCCGGGGATATTCGTTTTTTAAGAAATCCTCTACGGAATGTAATATAACAGCATCCTCTTTGTATGCAGGAAATAAGACCGCAAAACGATATTTTTTCCTGGCAGCAGGGTAGGTATGCGTTTTCTTTTTTATAGAGAATAATGCAAAAACGAATAGGTACAATACCGATACAAGGAATACTAGAAATAGAATAGCATCTCCCATGTGGAAGATCTTTTCATTATTGCCAGTCCAGTTTATTATTATATTTACTATTTCTTCTATCATATATTTTGTATTATTTTATTGTTGTTGTTTGCTATTTCTTTGTCAAAACATTTCCCTTTTAATACCAGGGCAAGTCCGGTAAATGCTATAATACAAGTCGGGTATTGCCCCCAAAAAGCGTTTCCATAGGCACTGAGTAGCATACCGGTGACTCCACATAGAAGACCGGTCAGCAAGCCTTTGAGTTCTTTATCCTTGATGCGGAACATAATGATCCAGGCACCATGTGCTATGGAGATAAACAGGAAACCGAGATAAAGAATAAGACCTACTATTCCAGTCTCAACCCATATTTTCACATACCAGGAGTCGTGTGGGATAGAGGTAGTGAAACGATTAGACATTTTTTGATTCTCTACTCCGGAAAGTCCTATGCCTTCTCCAAACGGTTTGTCTTTTAAATATTGAGCCAGGCGTTCTTTATTCGCCTTTCTGACATTAAAAGAACCGTCTTCTGTGGGGGTGAATGCTGTGCGCATTCGACGTATTTGCTGATTATTTTGCCCAATCATCGTAAAAGCAAAGAAAATATAGATAAATAACAGGCTGAAACCTCCAATCGTCATTACCTTAATATTCTTACTTAGTATTGTAAACAAGGCTAATCCTCCTAAAGGAACGAGCATTGCCCCGCGGGTTCCCGACAGGAACATGGCATATAAACTGGCAACAGCCACAATAGCATAATATATCTTTACAGGTTTGGATTTAATATAGCAGGCAGCAATAGTAAAAATAACGCCTGTGCATCCCATATTAGAGCCAAAGTTCCCGGCATCCGTGAAGAAAGAAAAATAACGTGTACCACTACCTATCAAATGGGTTAAAGCACCTCCTTGGTTTAACCATAACTGTTCCCCTCTGTCGAATCCGATAAACTTTTGCATGGCGGCTTTTAGAAATGCAGTCAATGCAAAAACAGATAACATGAACAATATTAATTTGACGGTCTTATATTTCACGCATAATAATGAGATAATTAATGAAATTATAAATCCGTTTATTATCAATCCTCTTGATAAAATCCATGCCTGGATCATACCGGATGGATTTGTAATTTGGGCTAAGCAATAAAGCATCCATACAAAAGATCCGATAGTCAGAGTGTTCAGTCCATATTTCCATTCTATATTTTTTAGAAGCGCACTATGAATAATAACAAGTAATAGAGTGGATACCATTAAACTATCCATAAGAAAACTGATACCATTTAAATTGACATATCGTGTTAACCCCATCAAATAATAGTTGATAGTGAATGTGATTAAAAATAGAATTAAGGGTTTGCACAAGACTTGATAGCTGGTTATCAATAGTAAAGGAAAACAAATAAGCCCTCCTAATAAAACTATGTTATTGGTAAGCAACGACATAACAATACCTGTTAATCCCAATAGTAAAAGTATAGGGAAAAACTTTATTTGTATTGTTCTTGAGTTGTTTTCCATATCTATTCTATTTTACTGCGGTATTATGAGTCGTTAATCCCAAATACAACAACCGGCTACTGAGAGTCCGCATGGAAGAATAAGGGGGGAGTTGGCCGGTAAAATCCTCTACAGCTTCCCTGGTCGCGTTGTTTAAATAAATGTAAAGTGGGACAGAACCAGATCTTTCTTTTAAATGGTTTAGAGAGACTTCATCACTATTTTTCCAGACTCTGCAGGCATTAGCTATAACGATATTGAATGAAGCCTGGCTGAGTAAAGACGACGGAAGATTACTTTTTAGAATAGCCGGATATTCTATCATCAGGATATTAGGTATATCTTTTTCTGCCAAAAAGCGATCGAAACTCTCTGTTAACAAATAAGACGTATCTAATGGGAAATCTTTACCGGCTGTTAAATATTTTACAATTAATCCTTGTTCTTCCCATTCTTCTTTCAGGTAGTTCGCTATAAATGTTTTACCTTCCTTACTTTCTAAACTAAGCAAATTTACGATCATCGGTTTTCCGGATACTAACTTACTATTTAATTTATTACATGCATAACTAGCCGATATTCGGTTACATGCTTTTCTGTAACCACGGTATCTTAATTGCATATTTCCTGTAAATGCTCCTAAAACGGGAGTATTGGTTAATCGTTGTGTACGTTCTGCATCACGTAATGTTCGATCCAGTAACTCTATGATCAGATTACATCCGATGATAAAAATAATACTACCCATAAATGCCGCCATAATTAAAATACTCCGTTTACTACCATTGCTTATTAAAGGGAATGTGGCTGGCGTAATCACGTTCAATGTTGCTGAAGTCAGTTGGATATTTTTTTGTTTCAACTTAGCCAGGTTCAATCCATGTAACACTTCCAAATAAGATTCTTCTGTAATGCGTATTTCTCGCTCTTTTCTATTTATCTGTGTTCCGATAGGAGAGTATGTTTTATATTGTTCTGTAAACTCTTTTTTTCTTTTATTGAGAATTTCCAGTTCTGCTTTAGCTTTGGTATTTCGTATTACTTCAGTTAACCATTGGTTGACCATCGTTTCTATGGCGATACCTTCTTTTGTATATTTATATTCATTTATATTATTGGAAAGTGTCTCAATTTCTTTTTCGGTTTCATCCATTCTTTCTTTGTATTGCTGCAGTTTCGGATTGTTATCTTGTGCGTTATTACTACTAAATGTTTCGATTTCTGTTATTTTACCATTAATAGTTGAGATACGGTCTAAAGCCTCAATAAATTCAGTATTTGTTTTAAATAATTTAGAACGGGTGTCCATTTGTTTTTCTAACTGGGTGATCAGTCTGGATGAACTTTCATATTCACGTAAAGACGCTTCATACCGGTCTTCATAGTTGGTGTATGCGATAGCAATCGCTTTAGTTTGTTCGGTATAGTTAATTACCTTGTTTTCGATATTATATTCGGTTAAAGAGTTTTCCATTTGATCGAGTTTGCTACGTAGTACTTTTAGTTCTTTTTCATAATATAATACTACATCGTTAGCTGATTTATAACGTATTCCATCATACGATTGTATTAGTTCTTCTGTAATAAGTTTTACGGTATTCATTGCTATACCAGGGTCTGTCGACTGAAAGGATATTTCTATCAGGTCACTGTTGTTTATGCGTTTTACAGATACGGATTTGAGTGCATTATAGCTGTAATTCGGATGGTTCCAATTGAAGAGTCCGAATAAAAAGTTATCGGGTTCCTCCTTCTTATATTTGTTTAGATTTTCAATTGTTTTATCCAATGATTCTTTATCAATCAGCTTTACGATTTCGTTTGGAACAATTTTCTCTAGCGCTTTGAAGTTTTTAGCTGTAATATAAAGGTTGTCTTTTTCCGGATCTCCCTTTATCATGTTTATGGCAAATAAACGGATTGAAACTTTCTCCAGGGTTCCTTTGGCTTTTGTGAGATTAATAAGGTTATCAAAAGTACTGTTTAATTCAAAAAAGCTTAATTTATTGTCGTCCTCTAATCCCGAAGTCGAAGCGATACCGGTATAGATACTGGTATTTACAGTATATTTCTTTTGAATAAATTGTGAGAAGTAAGCCACTAAAGCAGTTACTATCAAACTTCCGAAAATAATTTGATAGCGTATTCTATGTAGAAAACGTACTATATAAAGGGGTACATTCATCTTATTTATTCATTACTTTTACGTTTGTCAGCATTTCTAATAGTGTAATGGCATTGTGCAAAGCTGCTCGTCCTTCCTGATAAGAAACGACGGCTGACGAACGTCTGCTTCTTTCCAATGATAGTTCGATAATACTTATTTTTCCATTGATGAAATCCTGTTCGGATATCTTCATTTGTGCATTATATAATGCAGCTGCATCCGATTTTGCTTTCAATACAGCTAATTGTTGGATAACCAGATTATATGCTTCAAGAATTTTTAATTTTCTTTCTTCAATAGATATTTCATATTCATATTCTATCTGATGAAGCCGGGCTCTTTGGGCGCGGTTCTTTTGTTTCTGTCCCAACAAATCGCCTATAGGAATAGATAATACCATTCCTATATTGAATTGATTTTGTGCCTTGGTATCGAATGCATACATCGAACTTTCTATTTCCGTATTTTTAGTGAGGGCGGCCAACTGACCATATTGATATAAACCTGAGATACGGAAATAATTTAACCATTTACTTTGAGTGTCTTTTAATGTAGCCTTTTCTTCATCACGCTTGGCCTCATATATCCGGACGGAAGGATGGTCGTAGGCTGATGAGAGAAATACGGAAAGTGGAGGTAACTCGACATGCTCGTAATTTTCTAATACCGTCTGGATGGAGTCGGCATTAGTTATCGATATATCGTTTTTAACTGTCGTTATTTTTTCTTGTCCGAAGTTATATGATATATGAGTGAATAATAATATGAATATCAGCAATTTTTTCATGGTACTTGTTGCTACACATTTTCCTTTTGAATAAATGCGGTGAACGTTTTAAAAATAATCCTCATATCCATTCGGAAAGAAAATTCTCTCGCGTATTTAATATCCAGTTGTTTTCGTTCTTCAGCAGACATTTTTCCTGCATCACCGCGTTTCTCAACCTGCCAAAGGCCTGTCAGACCTGCAGGTGCCATGAAACGTTGTACATACTCATCGCTGGTAAGCAACTCGGCCTCATAAAGAGGGAGGGGACGGTTACCTACGACAGACATATCACCTTTCAAAATATTAAATAACTGGGGAAGCTCATCTATACTGTATTTCCTGATGAAACGTCCCATATGGGTGATACGCGGGTCGTTTTCTATTTTAAAAAAAGCATTGGATCGCTCACTTCGTTTTGTTTTCAGATAATTTTTTTCAGAAGTACTTAAGTCATCTGAGAATAAGAGAATATCCTGATCATTATCTGTAGAATGAGTTTCTAGGGATATCCCTAGAGCTGAAGAAGATGTCGCAGACTCTTCTTCAGCTGTTTCTTTTGTATATTGGTTTAGTTTTTTGTATTCTGCAAGCCGTTTATCTGCATCCGAATACATCGACCGGAATTTGTAAAAATCGAAGATCTTATAATTGCTACCTACCCGCTTAGACTTATAAACAACCTTCCCATTACTTTCAAATCTGATCAGGAGCGCTGTAGATATCAATATAGGAGACAGCATAAGTATGGCTGCTGAAGATGCCAGTATATCAAAAGTACGTTTCCACAGGGGTAATTTAAATTCTGCTAAGGAAGATACTTGATTACTTTTCTTGATTTTTGTTTTCTCCTTGAAATCAATAACGACAGAGAGTAATTTTTGTAAGTCCTCTTTTGAATATTCTTTGGAGATCATACAATCAATGCCAGCCTTTAAATAAGGTAGTTTTTCTTCTTTACTCAGAGTCTCGCTTATCAGTATGATATACAACTCAGGGTATAACTTATGAAGTTGGGTAATTGTCGGTATATCTGTCGTCATTTCCTGCTTTTCAAGAAATACACAGAAATCAATGTCTCCTAAAGAGGATAAGCTTGATTTTATTTGCTGAAAAGTAATGCATTCGGAAATTCTGCACTGCAGATTCTCCCGCAAATGAGCGGCCAAGGGAATATTATTTCCCCAAAAGATGTACTCCATACAAGTTTAAAATTAACCCTAGTGTTTATTCTTTATCTCAATAATCTTTTAACCCTTACCCTTAATTCTTCCGGGTTAAAAGGTTTCAGAATAAAGTCTTCTGCCCCTTCTTCAAATAGACGTATTCTGTTGGAACTACTTTCTACACTCGATAGAATTAGTACAGGAATATGACTAAAGAGAGCATTTGCTTTTAAATAACACAGAAACTCCTCTCCATTCATCTCCGGCATATTCAAGTCGGAAATAATCCCGTCCGGCATGTTGCCTTCATTAAGCCATGCAATAGCTTTAATCGGATTTTCCTCGTATCTGACATCATATAAAGAAGACAGATAGAGCATTATAATCTTCGCTATTTCTGGCTTATCATCAACCAAAAGAATCGACTTCTTCATGCTTTTTTGTATATATTGCAATTTTTTGTTTTCTCCACCGCACAAAATTAAAATAATAATTTGATAAAAGCACATAAAAATCAAAGGTTTTTCTGTGTAAATACTCTTTATTGCAAAGAACAATATATATGAAAATTATTCTTTAAGTTTGCAGAATGAATTTTATCGTGCTATTGAATTGAAAAATGTAGAGATGAATATACCCTTTAAGATATTAAGTATAAATATAATACTTGTTTTTTTACTTTCCGGATGTCAACCGGAAATGCCTGTAACATCTTTGATAACTGTTGATGTAGAAAGTTTTTCCGTACCTGTTAATAAGAATTTATATGGATTGACTATTGAGGAGATTAATCATGCAGTCGATGGAGGCATCTATGCCGAAATGATACAAAACCGTAGCTTTGAAGATGGTGTACCTCCTCTGAACTGTCCGTATGATGCCAGCCGGAATGTTTTGACCACGCCTAATGGTTGGTCTATTCCTTTTATGCGCTCAGATTCAGTACCGGGATGGAAGCGTATTTCTACCGGAACTTATATATATCCGGATACAAAGGAGCTTATCAATGACAAAAACCGTCGTTCCTTGCTGGTATCTGCGTCCGTTACTCCGGAGTCTGGTAGAGGAGGAGTTATTGCTACGGGGTATAATGGCCTTTCTATCCGTAAAGGAGAAAAATATGATTTGTCATTATATATGAAAGGGGCGACAATGACTCCAAAGACAATTAATGTTGCTTTGTCTGATTCAACAGCAGAAACAGCCTTGAGTGAGGTGTTTAAAATCTCTACCGTGTTTGGATGGAGAAAATACCAACATACTTTTACTGCCACGGAAAATACGGATAATGCGGTCTTGACTATCACTTCGGATAGTTCTGCCGTATTCTGGTTGGATGTTGTTTCTTTATTTCCCCAGAAAACATGGAATGACCGGCCTAATGGATTGCGCCCGGATCTAATGGAAAAGGTTGCCTCTCTGAATCCACAATTTATTCGTTTTCCGGGGGGGAGCTTCGTGGAAGGATATACTGCCGGGACATATCCTATCTGGCGTGAAACAGTCGGAGCGGTTTCTGAACGTAAGCATTTCTGGAATATATGGGCATATGGTTCGACCAATGGGATGGGATATCATGAATATCTGCAAATGTGTGAAGATCTGAAAGCTGAACCTTTGTATGTAATCAACAGCGGTGTGACGAGCCAGAGTCGTCGTCCGCGCTATGAAGATATTACTGCCATGAACAAGCTGGTACAGGATGCTTTGGATGCTATCGCTTACGCTAATGCACCGGTCGATTCTGCTTTCGGAGCTATGCGTGCCAAACAGGGACATCCGGAACCTTTCAACCTGAAATATGTGGAGATCGGCAGTGAGAATTACGGACAGGAATACTCCAAACGTTTCGAGCTATTCAAAAAAGCGATTAATGAAACTTATCCGGAGATCACAGTGATAAAAAGCTCGTTGATCGCCGGGCAGAACAGGACGGAATGGACGGACTATCATTTTTATTCTGGAGAAGATTTTCTTATTGCCAACCATAACCGTTATGAAACCGGGCAATACTTAAGACGTTTCCCTGCTGTTTTTATTGGTGAGTTTAGTATGGGAGATGCTTCCTTGCAGGGTACTTTGCGTGCTGCAATAGGAGAGGCCTGCTTCCTGGTGGGGATAGAGAATAGCCCGGAAGTGGTGAAACGTCTGGCATATGCGCCGGTATTAGGAAATGTGGATTACGAATTTCAACGGTATCCGGCTCTTTCTTTTAATAACCATCAAGTGGTGGGGTCACCTTCGTTTTATATGATGCAGATGTTTGCGAATAACCGTGGAGACGAATTACTTAAGACCGATGTCGATACGTATAGCCGTCCGCAGGTGACGTTTGGGCGTGCTTCGATAGAACTGTTCGATAATAGCTATGACTTTGAGAATGTACGGATCGATGATAAACCTGTAACTGAAGGTACGGTGAAGAGTGGAGGTTGGCAAGTGGATAACGGGAAACTTATCCCGGTTCCGAACCGTTGGAACTATCTGTTAATGGGAGATTCTACGGCTCACGACTATACATTATCCATGCGGGTCAGACGAACAAAAGGCAGTGGACAGATCCAGCTTCGCGTCCGCGATAATGGTAAGGTCGGAGAGGCGAACGATCATATAGCTTTATCGATAGCCCCGGGTTCTTGCGAGCTGTATCGCCAAGCTGGTGCTGTGAGGGATACTTTGAGCGCTCCCCACATTCATTCTTTTGAAAGTAATCGCTGGTATGACATCAAGATCGTTTGCAAAGATGAAAACATCAGCTGTTATGTAGACGATACACAGATATATGAGGTCGAATTGCCTCCGTTGCCTTCACTGGTTTCAGTTGCAACTATGGATAAAGAAGCGAATGTTATATTGCTGAAAGTGGTAAATACGACTCAGCATGAAGAGAAAACGGAGTTGAATATAAAAGGGGTGAGTATAAAGAATGATGCAGAGGTTATCCAGTTGACCGGGGAACCTTTGGGACGGAATACATTTACGGAGCCGGAAAAGATTGTTCCCATTCAGAAAAATATATCTTTCTCTTTGGGCGGCCCGATGGTTTACTCGTTCCCTCCGAATTCAATCACTATAATGAAACTACATATCGATTAAAAATATCTTCCGAGACTTCAGAAAGTTAGAAAAACGTTTAAAGTTGGCTCTCGAAGTCTCGGAAGCTGACTTTAAATGGTGAAAGTTCGTTTCCGAATTTCCGGAAAGCCGTTTAAACGTTTAAAGTTTATTTCCGCAAACCCGGAAGTCGGTTTACACCATTAAAAAATGCCTTCCGGAAATCCGGAAAGCATTTTTAAACGTTTGATTGGAGTTTCCGGATTTCCGGAAAGATTTTTTTAATGAACTAACATTTCCGGAGTAATGCGAGTGAATTTCTCAGCACCCTCTTTGCGTAGTTTTACACTACCGTCGTTCCAGTTGGAAGGCCATCCGCCGATGATATGTCCGAGGAATACCACTTTGATCTCGTGCAGGCCGGCAGCCAGAGCAACAGATGTGTCGTGACGTGAGAAACGTTTCACTTCACCGCCATTGTTGATAAGCAGTTTACCGTCGATCCAAACTTCTTCGTTGTCAGAAGAGATATAGTAAACGCCATCTTCCGGGATATTTACGTAACCAGTCGCAATGGCAGCATACTGTTTAACACCTCTCATGGATTCGGGAGCAGGTACCTGGTTGGTCAGCTGGCGCAGATCTTTTATTGCCAACTTCTTCCATTCTTTCACGTCAGCCAATTTGGATGATTCAAGGAACATGCCGTCGGTAACCTGCATTTCCAGACCCGGAGTTGTCTTGGCAACTTCTTTAGCCGGAGCCAATGCCTGTTTTTCAACAGTGATCGTACGAGTCTTGCTCATTTTACCGGAAGGCAGTACGGAACGGATCTTCAATACGCCAGATTCAGTGAACTCGATAGGAGCGGAATAAACAGTCGATTCGGCAGTCGGTTCTGTTCCGTCAATTGTATATACAACCTTAACCGGGCGAGTTGTCTTGAAGGCAAGAGAAGCCTTGTCGGTAAATGCAACGAGGTTGGTTGAGCCGTTCGGCTGTTCAGGTTGCGGGATGTAGTAGTTGATATTGTGTGCATCCAGACGAACCAGTGCATTATCCAGTCTGCGTTCGAAATCCTTGTAATCTTTGCGTGTCAGCGGGCTCCAGCCTATTTCAGCTACGGCCAGGGCACGAGGATACATACGGTATTCCATCAAGTCGGTGTTGTACATGTACTCAGACCAGTTGTTGCACTGAACACCCAGAATATGCTGGGCTTTGCCTGTTGCAACCAATGTGTCGGGGATCGGATTATAGCTGTACACTTTTTCGATCGTAGCATATCCGCCGATAGTTACCGGTTCAATCTTAGAGTCTCCCTGGTATTGGTCAAGATACATTCCACCGCTTCCCGGAGTCATAATCACATCGTGATCCATGTTAGCTGCGGCGATACCACCGGCTTCACCACGCCATGACATAACAGTTGCAGACGGTGCCAGACCTCCTTCAAGTATCTCGTCCCAACCGATGATCTTCTTTCCATATTTACCGGAAAGATATTTTTCCATGCGCTGTACGAAGTAGCTTTGCAGGCGTTCTTCCGCACTGTGCTGTTTGTCACCCTTCAAGCCTTCTTCTTTGATGCGTTTCTGGCAAAGCGGGCATTGTTTCCAACTGATCTTCGGACATTCGTCACCTCCGATGTGGAAGTATTCGCTGGGGAACAACGGAGCGATTTCGTCGATCACATCTTCCAGGAACTTGAATGTTTCCTCTTTACCGGCACACATGACGATGTCTTCAACGCCCCAGATGATACGCGGAGTACTTTGTTCGCCTTTACAAGACAATTCAGGATAACCGGCGATAGCGGCCATTTCGTGTCCCGGGAGTTCCAGTTCGGGAATAACCGTTACGAAGCGGTCGGCTGCATATTTTACAACTTCCTTGATTTCTTCCTGAGTATAGAAGCCACCGTATTCGGTACCTTCGCCTTCGATGCGTTTAGCACCTACTTCAGTCAGCTTCGGATATTTCTTGATTTCGATACGCCAGCCCTGGTCGTCTGTTAAGTGCCAGTGCATACGGTTGATCTTGAACAGCGACAGTACGTCGATTTGTTTCTTTACGTTTTCTACCGGGATGAAATGACGGCACGGATCAAGCATGAATCCGCGGTAGCCGAAACGCGGTTCGTCTTTTACAGAAACACACGGAGCAGTCCATGCGATTCCACTGACAACCACCGGGCTTTCGACTTCAGCAGGCAATAACTGCATGAATGTTTGCATACCATAGAATAAACCTTGTGGAGTTTTAGCCTTTACAGTTGCTCCGTTGGCCGTTACGTCGAGTGTATACCCTTCGTTGTTTACGTCCAGCGATTCGTCGATAATCAATGAAATACCGTTAGATACTTCTTTATCGCCGACCGTTACCTGATAACCTGTTGCCAGGTTCAGTTTGGAAGCGAAAAATTCAGCTACTGTCTTAGCCTCCGGAGTGGAAGCCTGGAAAGCCATGTTTTTGCCAACTTTAAAGACTCCTTCGTTCTGAGTCAGACTAACAGGTACAGGAATTACATTGATACCTTGGTTGTAAGGCATCTGTTTTGTAGGCCCTTCGCTGCATGACGCAAGGATACATAGTGCTGCGCCTGCACACATTGAAACGAGCTTCTTCATGTTTTAAAGAATAAGTTTATAGATAATTGTGAATTTTGTTTTTCGTAGGGGCGGCCCTAGCGGTCGTCCCGGTATTTATGCCGGTTAAACAGATATTTTTGCCGCTTATACGGTTATTTATATACTATATATAATAATGTATAGGGCGGCGGTCGATAGCCGCCCTTATACCATGTGTTTTTACCATGCGAAGATAGGATATTCTTTCATGATGCTGTTTACCTTTTCGCGAACAGCAGTGATCGTTTTATCGCATTCAGGTGCAGAAAGAACTGTGTCGATCAATTCCACGATCTCAGCCATCAGCGGCTCTTTGGCACCACGGGTAGTGATAGCCGGAGTACCTACGCGGATACCTGAAGTCTGGAAAGCTGAACGGCTGTCGAACGGAACCATGTTCTTGTTGACGGTGATATCAGCGGCAACCAAAGCTTTTTCAGCCACTTTACCGGTCAGTTCGGGGAATTTCTTACGCAGGTCGATCAACATACTGTGGTTGTCGGTACCGTCGGAAATGATCTTGTAACCCTTATCGATAAATGCTTTTGCCATAGCAGCGGCATTTGCCTGTACCTGTGCCTGGTATGTTTTGTATTCTGGTTCCAAAGCTTCGCCGAAAGCAACGGCTTTAGCAGCGATTACATGTTCCAGCGGGCCTCCCTGGATACCCGGGAATACGGCTGAATCGAGCAACTGTGACATCTTTTTGATCTCGCCTTTCGGAGTCTTCTTTCCCCACGGGTTTTCGAAATCTTTGCCTAACAGGATGATACCACCGCGCGGGCCACGCAACGTCTTGTGTGTAGTAGAAGTTACGATATGGGCATATTCCAACGGGTTGTTCAACAAACCGGCAGCGATCAGACCGGCCGGGTGAGCCATATCGATCATCAGCAAAGCACCTACTTTGTCGGCGATTTCGCGCATACGTTTGTAATCCCATTCACGAGAATAAGCAGATCCACCACCGACGATCAATTTCGGTTTTTCACGCAAGGCAACTTCTTCCATCTGGTCGTAGTCTACGCGTCCGGTTTCTTCTTTTACGTTATACTCTGTTGCTCTATATAGGATACCTGAACTATTTACTGGAGAACCATGAGAAAGGTGGCCGCCATGTGCCAGATTCAAACCGAGGAATGTGTCCCCAGGGTTAAGGACTGCCAGGAATACGGCTGCATTAGCCTGTGCTCCCGAGTGAGGCTGGACATTTGCCCATTCTGCATTGAAGATTTGTTTCAACCGTTCGATAGCGATAGTTTCGCTCTGGTCGACAACCTCGCAACCACCATAATACCGCTTGCCGGGATAACCTTCGGCGTATTTGTTGGTCAGGCAGCTTCCCATGGCTTGCATCACCTGGTCGCTCACAAAGTTTTCAGAAGCAATCAGCTCGATGCCTTTCAACTGGCGCTGATGTTCTTTCTCAATGATGTCGAAAATGATCTTGTCTTGTTTCATTACATGTAAAATTGGTTATTGCAATGAGTTCCCTGCTTATTAATGTGAGGGAATCGTCGCAAATTTACGATAAAATTCTGTATATATAGCCTAATTGTTATCAAAATATAAATAGAGAACCGGGAGAAAAGGAACGTTTTTGTATGTATCTTTGCCGTTCTCCGGATTTAGGGGTAATTTCCGGTTAAATCAATGAAATTAAGTTATGAAAGAGAATAAATACGATGATGAGAAATTCTTCAGCCAATATAGCCGGATGTCGCGTTCGGTGGACGGGCTGAAAGGAGCAGGTGAATGGCATGTGTTGAAGACCATGCTGCCTGATTTTAAAGGAAAGAGAGTGCTCGACCTCGGCTGCGGATTCGGCTGGCATTGCGTGTATGCGGTAGAGCAGGGGGCTGCATCGGCATTGGGGATCGATCTTTCGGAAAAGATGTTGGAAGAGGCACGCAAAAAAAATTCTTCTCCAAAGATAGCATACAGATGTATAGCCATAGAAGATTTTGAGTACGAGCCGGATACTTTCGATGTCGTGATCAGCTCGCTGACATTCCACTACCTGGAATCTTTCGAGACCGTTTGCCGGAACGTTCACCGCTGCCTGAGCAAAGGCGGCTCTTTTGTCTTTTCCGTTGAGCACCCGGTCTTTACGGCCTACGGCACGCAGGATTGGTATTACGAGGCTGACGGACAGGCTATCCACTGGCCGGTAGACCGTTATTTCACCGAAGGCAAGCGCAACGCCATTTTCCTGGGTGAAGAAGTAGTGAAGTATCACAAGACACTGACTACCTATGTGAACGGCTTAATCCGGGCAGGCTTCGAGATCACCGGGCTGATAGAGCCGGAACCCGACCCTGCTTTGCTCGACACCATCCCCGGTATGCGGGATGAATTGCGCAGGCCGATGATGCTGCTTGTTTCTGCTGTGAAGAAATAATATAAATGGTGATACCGATCAAGCTTCGGATAGTAGTTTTAATATTGTGCCATGCCTGTTGCACAAATGTGCACTAGTAGCCGCACTTTTGTGCAACAGGCATGGCACAAAAATGGGACTACCGGTACACACTTGAAAATGACTATCGGTTTACGTATTCGGATGGATGTTGTCCCAGTCTTCACCGCCGTTCGCCCCGACGATCCAGTTGAAAGCATAATGGCGTTCGCCCACGACCCCGCTTTCGAGTCCGCCCGGTACTTCTTTTTTATGGATACGCGCATCCACGCAAGCCCAGTCGTAACGGAACGTCAGGTCTGCCACATCCAGTATTTCTTTTGCCGGACGCGAATAGCCTTTGCCTAAGAGGTCTTTCAGCCCTTTATGCTGCCAGAAGATGGCGGCGAGGATGGGGACGTCGATAATCTCGGAAGGATAGGATAGGTCGTCGACTACTCCGGCGGCCCATAGTAATACGCCGCAACATTCGTAACGCCATACGAACTGGATGCAGGTTTGTTTTTCCGGTTCCGGATCGTTGATGTAGGCAGCCTCTTTTTCCGTGAGGTGTGCTTTTACGCCGTACAGGTCGTCCATCTTATTAAAGTAGAAGAGGGCTTTCTCGCGGTCGGAATCTTCCGAGAGTATCACTTCCGAATAGACGGCGACGGCGAACAGGGCGGCGGCACGCTCGACCATCTCCTCACGGCTTTTCAGGTGGACTTCGCTTTCCAGGGCTTCGCAACGCAAGTGTTCCAGGTAAGGGATATTTTTTGCTTCGAGCTGCACGATGGAGCGCAGGCGGCGTTCCACGTCGGCGGATGCTTCTGTATGGCGGTTCCTGTCCAGATAATCATTATTGGCAATGGGGATGAATTCCGTCAGCTCACTCTCGCCCGTGATGGAGAACAGGAGCTTGCCTTCCCTGGTGTATATCTGCATGCTGGGGTAGAGCAGGAAGCCGTTTACATCGTTTGCGATGGCGAAAAGGCGGTTGATGATGTAGTTGGTACGGTCTTCGTTTTCGTCTATTTCGAAGGTGATGCCGGTCACGCAATTGAAAAGGCGGATTTGTTTCAGGACGCTCTCTTTCAGTTCCGCCAGCGGTGTTTCTGCGGAAGAGAAGTAGTTGGCCATACCGGCTGTGTGAGAGGCGATAAAGTCAGGCTTGTTCTGCTGGTGGCTGATGTTGAAGGTGATGGACGAGTCGTCTGCGAGCCAGAGGGCGATGTTCCCGTTTTCGGATGTGATCTCTTGGGTCATTTCCTTGAAACGATCCCGGACAGCTGCTTCGATGCGGCTCGGATTACCGATGACCGTATATAGCGTGATGTTTGCTTTTTCCATATTATTGTTTTTTATATCCTGTTTTCACGGGATGATTATTGAATCGGACAAAAATAAGAAAATAAAGGTAGTTTGTCGGTTCGTACGGATGAAAAGTTTATCTTTGGCTCCCGGTTGATGATAAACAGTCTCTCTATATGAAAACTTTCCCCGGGGGAATAGCATTTAAGTACACCTGGCGCAATTATCAGCAGCGCGTGTTATCCGAACTCGACAGTTATCTGGATGACGGGGCTCTCCATGTAGTGGCTCCTCCCGGTTCGGGAAAGACCGTACTCGGCTTACAGGTGATGCTGAAACTGAATAAACCCGCCCTGATCATTGCCCCGACGATAGCCGTGCGGAACCAGTGGGTGGATCGCTTCTGTGAACTGTTCCTGCAAACGGATCAGGTGCCCGAATGGATCTCGTACGATATACACCGTCCGGCTTTTGTCACGGTGAGCACTTATCAGGGTCTGCATGCCGCCTGCAATGACCTGAAGGGGAAGCATTCGGGAGATGCGAACCTGGCGGAGATAGTCCGGCTGCTCAAGGAGCAGAACGTACAGACCTTCATTGCAGACGAAGCGCATCACCTCAAAAATGAGTGGTGGAACACGCTTACGAAGTTGAAGGCGGCCTTGTCACCGACCCTTGTCGGCCTGACAGCTACACCGCCCTACGATGTGACGGGGGCCGAGTGGGAGCGTTATATCGACCTGAACGGCCCGATCGATGCGGAGATTACCGTTCCGGAGTTGGTGCGCGAAGGGGATTTGTGCCCGCATCAGGATTATATTTATTACTCGCAGCTTTCGCCGGAAGAATATCGGGTGATTTGCGAGTACCGCGAGAACATAGACCGTCTTTTTACGGATATACAGAAGGATGAAGAGTTGATCGCCGCCCTGGAGTCGTTGCCGGCCTGGACTGATCCTGAAGGGAATATCGAATGGATTTACAGTAATATGGCATCGTATTCGTCCTTATTGATCTTTTTCCATTCATTGGGGCGCAACATCCCTGCGTGTCATTATAAAGTGCTGAATGAAAAGAAGCCGGATTTCCCTCCGTTCGATTATGAATGGGCGGAAACCTTACTCGATTTTTATCTGAACAAAGGGCATGATCTATTCCCCGGCTTTGCCGGACATCGGGAGCAGTTAAAGAATAAGCTAGTCTATCACGGTGCGACGGATAAGAGCCAGATTTCTTTCCGTTATAACGCTAAGATAACAAAGACATTATCGACCAGCCTGGAAAAGCTGAACAGTATACGTGATATTGTCCGTTTCGAATATGAGCAGTTGGGTAGCGACCTTCGCCTGGTAGTCCTGACCGATTATATCCGCAAGGAATTTCTTGCCAATACTCCCGTGAACGATATGAAGTTGAGCAAATTCGGTGTGATGCCTGTTTTCGAAAAGCTCCGCCGCGAGAATAAGCTGGATATGCGTATCGGGGTGCTGACCGGGGCGATCGTGATAATCCCGGCTGTTGCGTTGCCTGAATTGGAGCAATTGGCCGGCAAACGCGGAATAGAGAATATCTCCTGCTCCCCGTTGCCTTACGATAACGCTTATCTCCAGATTTCGCTGACGGAAGGGATTAAGAACGAGGTCGTGAAGATTGTCACCGACCTGTTCCAGCAAGGCGGCATCGAAGTATTGGTCGGCACAAAATCGCTCCTGGGCGAGGGTTGGGATGCTCCGGCATTGAATTCGCTTATATTGGCCAGCTTTGTCGGCTCCTTTGTCCTGTCCAACCAGATGCGCGGCCGGGCTATCCGTGTCCAGAAAGGGAATGAGCAGAAGACGGGTAACATCTGGCACCTCGTATCCATCGACACGACAACGTTGGACGGGGGCAATGACGTCGATATGTTGAAAAGGCGCTTCCGCAGCTTCTCCGGTATTTCTTGTCGGGAAGGCGGTGGGATAGAGAACGGACTGGATCGTATTCATATCCCCTGCGACATCACGAACCGGGAAACAATCGACCGGCTCAATGCGGAAACGCTTCAACGGGCTGCCTGCCGCAACGAACTGAAACACCGCTGGCAATCCGCTTTGGAGCAGGGAACGAGATTGGTGGAAGAGATACGTCTGCCGCCGGAGACTGTTTATCAGCGTACTGTCAGGCAGAAGGAGGTTTGCCTGCATCGTACGATCGGTTGCCTGTTTGCCGATTTGTTTTTCGGCGTATTGTCATTTGCGGGTGATACGGTTGTCGACTTTTTCCGCTCGGCGCGTGGGCTGAGCTCTTCCAGGGATATCAAGCTCTGGCTATTATTGGTCGGGATCAGCGGCCTGTTATATTTCGGCCGGCAGACCTTGCATGCCTTCAGCATGTATATCCATTACCGGGACATCTCCAAAGACATCCGGCGGATAGGGGAGGCGTTGCTTCGATCCCTGCATAAAGCCGGCATGATCCGGACGCCGATGCAGGAGCTTTCGGTTAAGGCATCCACCGGGACAACGGGCGTTCATTGCTACCTGGAAGGTGGTTCGCGCTATGAGCAGTCGTTGTTTACGGATTCGTTGCACGAGATTGTCTCACCTGTCGATAATCCCCGCTACCTGATACTGCGGAAAAGCCGGTTTTTGTTTTTCTATCCGCAAATAGATTATCATGCCGTCCCTGAAATCTTAGGCCGGAAGAAGGAACTGGCCGTTTCCTTCTACCAGTTATGGCGGAAGTACGTCGGCAATTGCGAACTGGTCTATACCCGGATAGCCGGAGGACGGCGGACTCTTTTACAAGCCCGTGTCGGTTCGCTCGCCGCACGTTTGTCAGAAGAGGTGGAGCACCTGAATAAATGGAGGTGAAAGCTGCAAATAGAATTAATTACCTTCCAGTAGGTACAGGTAATCGGCATAGCCTTCCTCTTTCATCTTTTCCTGGGGGATGAATTTCAGGGATGCACTGTTGATACAATAGCGTAATCCGCCTTTAGCTATCGGGCCGTCTTCGAAGACATGTCCCAGATGGGCGTCTCCTGTTTTACTGCGTACCTCTGTCCGTTTCATTCCGTGAGAGTGGTCTGTTTTCTCCATGATCAGCTTTTTGTCGATCGGTTTGGAGAAACTGGGCCAGCCGCAGCCGGAGTCGAATTTGTCTGCGGATATGAATAACGGTTCTCCGGTTGTGATATCTACGTAAATACCTTTCCGGTTTTCGTTCCAGTATTCATTTTTGAAGGCTCTTTCTGTTGCATTCTGTTGTGTGACTGCATATTGTTCGGCCGTGAGTGTAGAGCGTAGTACCGCATCGCCCGGCTTTTGGAACTTCTTTTCCTCTGAATTTGTATCGACGGTCTTTCCTCTCATATTGGCCTTTCGGGCAAAGTCGAACAGATCCGGGCTTATGTGGCAATAGCCATCGGGGTGCTTGTCCAAATAATCCT
This sequence comes from Parabacteroides sp. HGS0025, assembly GCF_000969845.1. NCBI lineage: Bacteria > Pseudomonadati > Bacteroidota > Bacteroidia > Bacteroidales > Tannerellaceae > Parabacteroides > Parabacteroides sp. HGS0025. Next base: position 3,046,940 of record NZ_KQ033902.1, on the reverse strand, counting down.
GATGGTAGTCTTCTGCCTGATAGAAGTTTATCAATGGTTTGACTTCGACTACTACCGGTTTGGAATAATTGGGGGTTAAGGCATTTACCGTTTCTTCAATAACAGGAAGGTCGGCTTTATCCGTATAGTAGATGCCTGTACGGTATTGTGATCCCCGGTCGTTTCCTTGCCGGTTCAGGCTTGTCGGATCTATGGTTTTGAAGAAAAGTTCTATCAGTAGTTTCAAGTCGGCTTCTTGCGGGTTGTAACTGACTTTTACTGTTTCTGCAAATCCGGTATTATCATTGCATACTTGTTCGTAGGAGGGATTTTTAATGCTTTCTTTCCCATTTGCATAACCTGCCTGAGTACTGGTTACACCGTTGATTTGCTTCATGAAATGTTCTGTACCCCAGAAACATCCCCCGGCAAAATAGATATCGCTTTGAGACTTCATTTCCTTTTCTTTTGATAGTTGATAATCCTTTGTCGCTTGTGCCATTGCTATTGCACTCGCTAATAGCAAAACGGCCGCAAATATAAAACTCTTCATATATGATTATTGTTCCTTTAGCAGTTTAGTTTATTTGTTTCTTAAGAATCTGATTAATACTAATCCTATTAAAAACAATATCGCAACGAAGATAGTTTGTTTATATACAAAGAATATTCAGATCTTATAGGATCTTAACTTTACAGCCTTTTTCCGGGGAACCAAAAAGCGCCACCGCTTTAATACCGAGAATAAAACAGTAATTCGGGTATAAATATCTGTAATGTATATACAAAACAACAGGTTGAATAGGGATATATTTGTAGCATAAATAAAAATGTATAAATCATGGGCGAAAAAAGAGAAAGGACGCCACTCACACGGCGTGGATTTATTAAAACTTCGGTAGCTGCCGGAGGAGTTTTATTAGCATCAAACCTGATACCGTTAGCCGCTTGTTCAGCAAATAGCAGGCGTGAAGAAGAACCGGAAGAAAACGGTGGCTTGACCAATACTCCGTCAGGCGAAGCTGCTACTGTCTACATGTTAACGGAAATATCTCCGGATAGTCTGCTGCGAATTTATGATGCACTTGGACGTTCAGCATCCGGAAAAGTAGCTGTAAAGTTAAGTACAGGAGAGCCGGGAGGCAATAATTACCTGAAGCCTGCACTGATCGGCGATCTGGTACGGAAAGTAAACGGCACTATTATAGAATGTAATACTGCTTATGCCGGTGGACGTTCCGACACGGAAGCTCATAGAAAGGCCGCGGCAGATCATGGTTTTACGGCTATTGCCGATGTCGACATAATGGATTCGGCTGGGGAGATCAGTTTACCGGTGAAAGGAGGAAAACATCTTACCGAAGATATCGTAGGCGCTAACTATGCCAATTACGATTTTACGGTCGTTCTTTCCCATTTCAAGGGACATGCGATGGGTGGCTTCGGCGGAGCGATAAAGAATATTTCTATCGGTATTGCTTCTGCTTCAGGAAAAGCATGGATTCACTCTGCCGGTAAAACCAGAAATGCGGGAGAGATGTGGGGAAACCTTCCGGAGCAGGATATTTTTCTTGAATCAATGGCTGAAGCAGCTAAAGCCGTAGTTGATCATTGCGGTGATAATATTCTTTATATCAGTGTGATGAATAACCTGTCGGTTGACTGTGATTGCGATTCGCATCCGGCTAACCCTCAGATGGCTGATATCGGTATTCTGGCTTCTCTCGACCCGGTTGCTTTGGATAAAGCTTGTGTGGATATGGTCTATAACTCACCCGATGAGGGGCGTAGCCATTTGATTGAACGCATGGAATCGCGTCACGGCATTCATACGCTCGAACATGCTGAAGCGATCGGTATAGGCAGCCAGAAATATAATCTGGTCAGGCTGGATGCCTAAATTATGGATTCCGCCTTAGGTCAAAAAGGCGCAATTTATGTTTTAATAGGCAATACCGCTTGAAATAATTCGGTTCAGGAGTATTTTGTTTGAAAAAAACGTTATATTTGTATTATTACAAACTTAATAGATATGAGTGATGATGACCTATTCGAACTATCTTTACATTGCTATCCGGGCAGCAATTGATGCCGGAAAAGCTATCATGGATATTTATACAGATCCTGAATCTGATTTTGAAATTGAACGCAAAGCTGATAATTCTCCGCTGACGAAGGCCGATAAAGCTGCTCACATGCTGATTGTGAATGTTCTTTCTGTAACCCCTTTTCCGATATTGAGCGAGGAAGGAAAGGATATTCCATATGCAGAACGTTCAGCCTGGGAAACATTCTGGTTGGTTGATCCGCTGGATGGAACCAAGGAGTTTATTAAAAGGAACGGCGAGTTTACTGTAAATATCGCTTTGGTTCAAAAAGGAGTGCCTATCCTGGGCGTAATCTATGTCCCGGTACGGAAAGAGTTGTATTTTTCAGCCGATTCGTTAGGTGCTTACAAGTTGGCAAATATCGACTGCTCACATCAACCGTCAATGGATGAAATTATGCAGAAGGCAACGCGCCTGCCGGTATCTATGGGACATCAGGGAATAGTGGTTGTCGCTTCCCGTTCTCATCAAAGTCCGGAAACAACCGATTTTATAGAGAACCTGCGTAAGCAAGGACAGCCGGTTACGTTGATCAGTAGTGGAAGCAGCCTGAAAATATGTCTGGTGGCAGAGGGCAGTGCGGATATTTATCCACGTTTTGCTCCGACAATGGAATGGGATACGGCAGCCGGACATGCAATAGCAAGAGGGGCGGGATGTGATGTTTTTCATATCGATGGTCGAACGCCGTTGAAATACAATAAGGAAGATTTGCATAATCCCTGGTTTATTGTAAAACCCCTTTCTTCCATATCCTGATTATTTTGGTCAATAAGATTAAAATAGCACTTTGGCGTACGAATAACGTTAATTTTCTTATTACATTTGCACCTTATCTGAAAAACTAGACAGATTAGGAACGCATGAATTTTGAAATATTATTTGTATTACTAGCCCTGGCCGGAATGGTTGCGGCGTTAATATGGGATAGGATGCGACCGGGAATGATACTACTTTCTGTAGTAGTATTATTCCTTGTGGCAGGTATATTGAGTCCCAAAGAAATGTTGGAAGGGTTTAGTAATAAAGGGATGATAACCGTTGCCATGCTCTTTCTTGTGAGCGAAGGTATCCGTCAGAGCGGTGCTTTGGGGCAAGTGATCAAGAAACTTCTTCCGGAAGGTAAAACGACTGTACTGAAAGCACAGGTGCGTATGTTGCCTCCAATTGCTTTCATCTCTGCTTTTCTGAATAATACACCAGTAGTTGTAATCTTTGCCCCAATTATTAAGCGTTGGGCAGAATCGGTGAAACTTCCCGCTACCAAATTTCTCATCCCGCTATCTTATGTAACTATTTTAGGAGGTATCTGTACACTGATCGGAACATCTACTAATCTGGTTGTGCATGGAATGGTGTTAGATGCCGGCTATGAAGGATTTACAATGTTTGAACTCGGAAAGGTCGGTATTTTTATTGCTATTGCAGGTATTCTTTACCTGTTTGCTTTCTCTAATAAGTTATTGCCAGATTCTCGCCAGGATAATTATGTTGATGAAGGAGAGGAGGAGGGACCGGGTAATCTGCATCGTGTGGAAGCCGTTTTGGGTTCACGTTTTCCCGGTATCAATAAGACATTGGGTGAGTTTAACTTTACCCGTCATTATGGTGCTATAGTAAAAGAAGTAAAGAGCGGCGGCGAACGATTCACCCATGATCTGGATAAAGTAACCTTGCATGAAGGGGATACGTTGGTACTTTGGGCGGACGATTCATTCATTCCGACTTGGGGAGAATCAAGCGTCTTCCTTATGTTGGCAAATGGTAGCGAAAATACCGAACCCGTATCGAAAGGTAAACGTTGGTTGGCGCTGGGCCTTTTGATCTTTATGATCGTTGGTGCGACGATCGGAGAGTTACCGGCAGTAAAAGAAGCTATACCCAATATGCGGTTGGATATGTTTTTCTTTGTCTGCATCACAACTATTATTATGGCCTGGACAAAGATATTTCCACCCAAAAAATATACCAAATACATTTCATGGGATATTCTGATTACGATTGCCTGTGCTTTTGCTATCAGCAAAGCGATGGAAAACTCCGGTTTTGCAGCATTGGTAGCCAGCTATATCATTAATATGGCCGATAACTTCGGGCCTTATGCTTTGCTCGCGATCATATTTATTATTACAAATATATTTACAGAGTTGATAACGAATAATGCGGCGGCGGCATTAAGCTTCCCGATCGCATTATCGGTAGCCACACAGCTAGGGGTCAATCCGACGCCATTTTTTGTGGTGATTTGTATGGCTGCTTCGGCCAGTTTCAGTTCGCCGATCGGTTATCAGACGAACCTGATCGTACAAGGTATCGGCAGTTATAAGTTTACCGACTTCGTAAGGATCGGTTTGCCACTGAACCTGATCACTTTTTTGATTTCTATATTTGTAATACCAATGATCTGGAAGTTTTAATTTAAGGGTAACTAATAATGAGTAATACACAAACGAATAACATATATCCGATCTTCGATAGAATGATGGGAAGAGAGGATAAGGAAACTCTTCTGAAACAACGTAGTGTAATGGTCTGGTTTACGGGACTGAGCGGCTCTGGTAAAAGTACCATTGCAATAGCACTCGAAAGGGAGTTGCATCAGCGGGGATTATTATGCCGTATCCTGGATGGCGATAATATCCGTAGCGGCATCAATAACAACCTGGGATTTTCGGCAGAAGACCGTGTGGAGAATATCCGTCGTATAGCCGAGGTTAGCAAACTATTTATCGATACCGGTGTTATAACTATAGCGGCTTTTATCAGTCCGAATAACGAACTAAGGGAGATGGCCTCGTCTATCATCGGAAAAGAGAATTTCCTTGAGATTTATGTAAACACACCGATTGAAGAATGCGAACGACGCGATGTGAAAGGATTGTATGCAAAGGCCCGCAAAGGAGAGATAAAAGATTTCACAGGTGTTTCTGCTCCGTTCGAAGCTCCGGAGCATCCGGCGTTATCGTTGGATACATCCGTTCTCAGTCTGGAAGAATCGGTCAATAAATTATTAGAATTGATATTACCCAAAGTGGGGGCGTAACATTTTACGCCCTTCTTAATGAATAGGAACAAACAAATATATTGAAATATGTCAGATTACAAATTAAGCCATCTACAGGAACTGGAAGCAGAATCCATCCATATCATACGGGAGGTTGCTGCTGAATTTGAAAATCCTGTAATGCTTTATTCTATCGGTAAAGACTCGTCGGTGATGGTTCGGTTGGCAGAGAAGGCCTTTGCTCCGGGCAAAGTTCCGTTTCCTTTGATGCACATCGATTCAAAATGGAAGTTTAAGGAAATGGTGCAGTTCCGTGATGAGTATGCAAAGAAGTTCGGATGGAACCTGATCGTCGAATCAAATATGGAGGCCTTTCACGCTGGTGTCGGGCCTTTTACACATGGTAGCAAGGTGCATACCGACCTGATGAAAACGCAGGCTTTGCTGCATGCCCTCGATAAGTATAAGTTTGATGCCGCTTTCGGCGGTGCCCGTCGTGACGAGGAAAAGAGCCGTGCCAAAGAACGTATCTACTCGTTCCGCGATAAGTTCCACCAGTGGGATCCGAAGAACCAGCGTCCGGAATTATGGGACATCTATAATGCCCGTGTACATAAAGGCGAAAGTATCCGTGTGTTCCCGTTGTCAAACTGGACAGAGCTGGATATCTGGCAGTATATCCGTCTCGAAAATATTCCTATCGTTCCGCTGTATTATGCCAAGGAACGCCCTATCGTAGAACTCGATGGCAACCTGATCATGGCTGACGACGACCGTTTGCCGGAGCAGTATCGCGATCAGATCAAGATGCGGATGGTACGTTTCCGTACCCTCGGTTGCTGGCCTTTGACCGGAGCCGTAGATAGCGAAGCCGATACAATCGAGAAGATCGTGGAAGAGATGATGACAACCACCAAGAGCGAACGCACCACCCGTGTAATCGACTTCGACCAGGATGCCAGCATGGAACAGAAAAAGAGAGAAGGTTATTTCTAATTAAAAGAATATGTCAACATTAAATATAAAAGAATTCCTGGATAAGGACGAACAGAAAGACCTGCTCCGTTTCCTTACGGCAGGTTCGGTGGATGACGGTAAATCGACATTGATCGGACGTCTTTTGTTTGATAGTAAAAAGTTATATGAAGATCAGCTGGATGCTCTGGAGCGCGACAGTAAGCGTATGGGAAATGCCGGCGATCATATTGACTATGCATTGTTATTGGATGGCCTGAAAGCAGAACGCGAACAGGGTATCACGATCGATGTGGCTTACCGCTACTTCAGTACGAACAACCGTAAATTCATCATTGCCGATACTCCGGGACACGAGCAGTATACGCGAAATATGATTACCGGCGGGTCGACAGCCAACCTCGCTATTATCCTGGTGGATGCCCGCACAGGTGTGATCACACAGACCCGCCGCCATACTTATCTGGTATCTTTGCTGGGGATCAAGCATGTAGTACTTGCAGTAAACAAGATGGATCTTGTTGATTTCGACAAAAAAGTATTCGACCGGATCGTTGCCGATTACAAAGAGTTCGTTGCTCCGCTGAATATCTCTGATATCACTTACATCCCGCTTTCGGCGTTGGATGGAGACAATGTGGTGGAAAAGAGCGACCGTACTCCCTGGTATGACGGCCCTTCTTTGCTGGACTTCCTGGAAACAGTGCCTATCGACCAGGATCGTAACTTCGAAGACTTCCGCTATCCGGTTCAATACGTATTGCGCCCGAACCTGGACTTCCGTGGTTTCTGCGGTAAAGTATCGAGCGGTATTATCCGCAAGGGGGATACGGTGATGGCATTGCCTTCACGTAAAACGTCGAAGGTGAAAAGTATCGTAACATACGATGGCGAACTGGATTACGCATACCCTCCTCAGTGTGTTACTATTACATTGGAAGACGAGATCGACGTTTCCCGTGGCGAAATGCTGGTACATCCGGATAACCTGCCGATAGAAGACCGTAACTTCGAATCGATGCTGGTATGGATGGATGAAGAACCGATGGATCTGTCGAAGCAGTTCTATATCAAACACACAACGAATCTGACGCGTGCCCGTGTCGACAGTATCCGTTACAAGGTGAATGTTAATACAATGGAGCAGCTCTCTGTTGAGAATGGACAGTTAACCACAGACACTTTGCCGATGAAGCTGAACGAGATCGCCCGTGTAGTCTTTACAACAGGTAAGGAGCTGATGTTTGATCCGTATCAGAAAAACAAGCAGACAGGTGCCTTTATTCTGATCGACCCGATTACCAATAACACATCGGCAGTCGGAATGATCATCGACCGTGTGGATGCGAAAGATATGGTAACGGAAGATGCCCTCGCGGTACTGAACCTACCCGAACTTGGAATAGGCGAAGAGCATTACGAAGCAATTCGCACGATATGTAAGGATTTGGAACGCCAGGGTGTTCCGGTAAAATGTATAACTGATAAAAAGTAAATTATGGGGTTGCTGGAATTCGATAAATTACCAATCAACACGCTGGTAGGAGCGGACTGGAAAACATTTAAGGCTGTGACAGCCAACAAGACGATCGACAAAGGTTTCCGTAACAAATATTATCTGACTAAGTCGGTGTGCCGTCTGCTTAGTTTATTGCAACCTTTTGAAGATGCCCGTTACCGTAAAATAGCGGATAAGCCGTTGGAAATGGATCCGGTATTCATACTGGGCCATTGGCGTAGCGGGACAACATTCGTACACAATGTATTTTCGTGCGACAAGCATTTCGGATACAACACCACATATCAGACGGTGTTTCCGAACCTGATGCTTTGGGGACAACCTTTCTTTAAGAAGAATATGTCGCTTCTGATGCCCGACAAACGTCCGACCGACAATCTGGAACTGAAAGTCGATCTTCCGCAGGAAGAGGAGTTTGCATTGGCAAACATGATGCCCTATTCCTACTATAACTTCTGGTTCTTCCCGAAACATATGCTGGAATATTGCGACCGGTATCTGTTGTTCGATAACACGACCGAGCATGAACTGAAAGTATTCAAGGAAACTTTCCTGAAGCTTATTAAGATATCGCTTTGGAATACACACGGCACACAGTTCCTGAGTAAGAACCCGCCGCATACCGGACGTGTGAAAACATTGCTGGAAATGTTTCCGAATGCCAAGTTTATTTATTTGAAGCGTAATCCTTATACCGTATTTGAAAGTACCCGCAGTTTCTTTACAAATACGATACAGCCGCTTCGTTTGCAAGACATCACTAATGAACAGATTGAAAGTAATCTTATTGAAGTATATCGCCGCTTGTTCTACAAGTTTGAAGAACAGAAAGGGCTGATCCCCGAAGGAAACCTGGTGGAAGTGAAGTTTGAAGATTTCGAACAGGATGCTTATGCAATGACTGAAGATATCTATCGCAAATTAAACCTGCCGGGATTCGAATCGTCTAAAGCCGAGATTGAGAAATATCTGGGAAAGAAAAAGGGATATAAGAAGAACCAGTACAAATACGACGACCGTACCATACAGATCGTTGAAGAGAACTGGGGCATGGCTCTTAAGGAGTGGGGTTATTCTTTATAATATTCTTTCAACTTTTAAGCAAAGCTTATGAATTATATAAAGAATATATTATTATTTTTGTTTGCGGGCAGCCAGCTGTCTACTGTGATCGGACAGGAAAAGGTCGTACCTTTAGCTTTCGGTGATATGGATCAGTGGGTTGTACGCGAGATTCAGGAATCGGGAATCATAGGTGGAAATAAGAAACACCTGTATGAGTTGGGACCAACCGATACGATTGTCGGCAATGTGGCTTACCACAACCGGGGCGGCTCTCCGTGGGCCAACTCGAATGTGATGGCTAAAGTGGCCGGAGTGGTAAAGACCAACACCTCTGTTTTCCCGGAAAAGAGGGGAGACGGTTGGTGTGCACGTCTGGAGACACGTATGGAAAGTGTGAAAGTGTTCGGGCTGGTAGATATCGAGGTAGTAGCTGCCGGTTCGGTCTTTTTAGGAAAGGTACATGAGCCGATCAAGGGAACGAAGAACCCGCAAAGTATGCTGGGGAGCGGTGTTCCTTTTACCAAGAAGCCGGAAGCGATCCGTTTCGATTATAAGATCAAGGCAGCTCCGGAGAAAGACCGTGTACGCAGCACAGGTTTCAGCCGTAAGTCGAAAGTCGCCGGGCAGGATTCGATCGCAGCCATTCTGTTTTTACAGAAACGCTGGGAAGATAAAGAAGGAAACGTATATGCCAAACGGGTAGGAACAATGGTGCAACGTTATATCTCGTCGACAGACGGTTGGGTAAACGATGCTACATATCCGATCCTTTACGGAAATATTACTTCCCATCCCGATTACAAACCTTATATGTGCATACAGGTTGAAGAACGTTATACACTGAACAGTCAGGGAAAAAGTGTTCCTATTCAGGAGATCGGCTGGGCAGAAGAAGGAGAGGAACCGACACACCTCGTGTTGCAATTCACTTCCAGTCATGGAGGGGCCTATATCGGTTCGCCGGGTAATACGTTCTGGATTGATAATGTAAAATTGGTATATTAAAATATGGGAGTAGAGGCAAATATTAAAGCACTTCGTGATGAACTGGAACAGCATAATTATAATTATTATGTGCTTTCCACACCGACTATATCAGACCGGGAGTTTGATGAGAAGATGAAAGAATTGCAGGCATTGGAAGAAGCCAATCCTGAATTTGCCGATCCGCATTCGCCGACGCAACGGGTAGGAAGCGACCTTTCGAAGGAATTTGAACAGGTAGTGCATCAATACCCGATGCTCTCTTTGGGGAATACTTATTCCGAAGATGAGATACGCGATTTCTACGAGCGGACCGAGCGTGCTTTGAACGAGCCTTTCGAAATAGTTGCCGAACTGAAATACGACGGGACTTCTATCTCGTTGATCTATGAAAACGGACGTCTGGTACGTGCCGTTACCCGCGGCGACGGAACCCGTGGCGATGATGTGACGGCCAACGTGAAAACGATCCGTTCCGTTCCCTTGAAGTTGCGTGGCGATAATTATCCGGCAAACTTTGAGATACGAGGAGAGATTCTGCTTCCCTGGGCGGAGTTCGACCGGCTGAACAAGGAGCGCGAAGAACAGGAAGAACCTCTTTTCGCTAATCCCCGCAATGCCGCATCGGGAACGTTGAAACAACAGAATCCCGCCATTGTAGCTTCCCGTAAGCTGGATGCTTACTTCTATTATCTATTAGGAGAGGTGCTTCCGGCAGACGAACATTACGAAAACTTACAGATAGCCCGTACCTGGGGCTTTAAGATACCGGATGTTATCCGTAAATGCAGCAGTTTGCAGGATATATTCGATTATATCGCTTACTGGGATGCCGAACGGAAAAACCTTCCCGTTGCTACGGATGGCATTGTGCTGAAAGTAAACTCACTTCGTCAGCAGAAGAATCTCGGATTTACAGCGAAGAGTCCGCGCTGGGCAATCGCTTATAAATTTCAGGCCGAACGGGCGGTTACTCGTCTCAACTCCGTCTCTTTCCAGGTAGGACGTACAGGGGCGGTTACTCCGGTAGCCAATCTGGAGCCGGTATTACTGGCCGGAACGACCGTTAAACGTGCCTCTTTGCATAATGCCGATATTATCGAAGGGCTGGATTTGCATCTGGGCGATAATGTCTATGTGGAAAAAGGAGGGGAGATCATTCCTAAGATTGTCGGGGTGGATATCGACTCACGTTCTATGTTGCTGGGAGCAAAAGTGACCTTTATTAAAAGTTGTCCCGAATGTGGTACGCCGTTATATCGCCCGGAAGGAGAAGCGGCACATTACTGTCCGAACGAATCCGGTTGCCCACCGCAGATAAAAGGCCGTATCGAACACTTTGTTACCCGTCGTGCCATGAATATAAACATCGGCCCGGAAACGGTAGAGGATCTGTTCAATGCCGGTCTTGTAAAGAATGTGGCCGACCTGTATACATTGGAAATACCTGATTTGTTGCGTTTGGAACGTTGGGCGGAGAAAAGTGCCCGTAACCTGATGACGAGTCTGGAAGAATCGAAACAGGTTCCTTTCGAACGGGTATTGTTCGGGTTGGGGATCCGTTATGTTGGCGAAACTGTAGCCAAACGTCTGGCATCCGCTTTCCATTCTATGAAACAACTGGAAGAAGCTTCACTCGAGACGCTTACGGAAGTGGACGAAATAGGCGAACGCATTGCCCGTAGCGTTGTCGATTATTTTGCCGACGAAGAAAACCGTACACTGGTTGCCCGTCTGGAAGAGTATGGCCTGCAAATGACGGTAGCCGAAGAGGTTTTGGCCAACCGTTCCGACAAACTGAAAGGATTATCTATCGTGATCAGTGGTACATTTACCCTGCATTCGCGCGACGAATATAAAGCCATGATCGAACAACATGGCGGCAAGAACAGCGGTTCCGTTTCCGGAAAGACAGATTATATTCTGGCTGGAGAGAACATGGGCCCGGCCAAGCTGGAAAAAGCAGCCAAGCTGGGAGTAAAGATTATCAACGAGAATGAATTCTTAAACATGTTGGCTGAATGAGACTGACAAACCATTTTATCCGAAAGAAAGTAAAGGATCTGGCCGGTGCCAAAAAGCGTCAGAGTAATTTCTGCACCCTGAAAGACGCCCGCCATATCCTGGTCTTGTTTAATGCCGAAGACCGTGACATTGTTGAGCCCTGTCTGGAAACGTTGCGTATGATGCATAAACATATTAATGTCTGTGCTTATGTGGCAAGTGATGTGGTTCCCGAAATGAACCCGGCATACATGGTTATACACGGAAAGACCGACCTGGATCTGTGGTGTATTCCCAAAGATGAAATACAAAAGAAGTTCTATGGTTGCGATGCGGACATACTGATCGACCTAACCCGCAGAAATGATTATGTGATGCAATATTTGCTGTTACGGCATCCCGCCACATTTAAAGTCGGAGCACGAAGCAGTGAACTGGATTTATACGATCTTACTATTTCTGTGACAGAAGAGGCTGATATTAAGCACATATTCGGACATATCTTATTTTATTTGCAGACAATCCGTTCTAAATGATATAATTTCGTTATTTTTGCAGTGCTAAATAACAAAAAAGGAATATTTTCCCCATGGCAGACATAAATTTAAAAGGAATGGGTGTGGCCCTGATCACTCCCTTCAAGGAAGACGAAAGTGTGGATTATGATGCGTTAAGCAAACTGGTAGACTATCAGGTGCAGAACGGAACAGATTATTTGGTCGTGTTAGGAACTACCGCAGAAACGCCAACCCTCACTGAAGAAGAAAAAAAGAAAATCATCAGCCTTGTTGTAACAAAGGTGAATGGTCGTATTCCCATCGTTTTGGGAGTTGGTGGCAACTGTACCCGTACGATCGTTGAAAAGTTGAAGAACGATAATTTTGATGGTATCGACGCTATCCTGTCTGTCGTGCCCTATTATAATAAACCTTCACAGGAGGGAATCTATCAGCATTATAAGGCAATTGCCGAAGCAACCAAACTTCCTATCGTATTGTATAATGTACCGGGAAGAACCGGTGTGAATATGACGGCTGCTACAACGCTCCGCATTGCACGCGAATTTAAGAATGTAGTTGCCGTAAAAGAAGCTTCCGGTAATATTACCCAGATGGATGATATTATTAAGAACAAGCCGGCTAACTTCAATGTAATTTCGGGTGATGATGGTATTACATTCCCGCTGATCACTTTAGGGGCAATCGGTGTTATCTCGGTTATAGGTAACGCTTTCCCGCGTGAATTCAGCCGCATGGTTCGTCTGGCACTAGCCGGAGATTATGATCATGCCCGCACGATTCACCATCGTTTTACAGAATTGTTCGAACTGCTGTTTGTCGACGGTAACCCTGCCGGAGCAAAGAGTATGTTGAATGCAATGGGATTTATCGAGAACAAATTGCGTTTGCCACTGGTTCCGACACGTATCACGACTTTCGAAAAGATCCGTGATGTGTTGCGCGAGCTGAGTATTAAATGCTAATATAATGATATTGTAAAAAAGGCAGGGATTTTCATCCCTGCCTTTTTTATTTATTCCTACCGCTAACTCTCTTCAGCCGGTTGATACAAATACCGTTTGATGCTGCGTTTAGGAGTCTTTTCAAATTCTTCCTGATATAATTTGAAGCAGGAGACCTTGCTGTATGAAGGCATTTCGTTGTTCAGCTGGTTGATGTTCTGTTGCATTAACCCTTCTATCTCGGAATGCTGGATACCGGCTTTGTCGACCTGTTCCCAGTCCGGGTAAATGAGGGCGACCAGTTTACCGCCTTGCGAGATTACCAACGATTCAGCAACGTAAAGCATATTATTCAGCCGGTCTTCTATCTCCTCCGGGTAGATGTTCTGTCCGCTCGGCCCCAGGATCATAGACTTGCTGCGTCCGCGGATATACAGGAAACCGTCGGAGTCGATCGTTCCCAGGTCGCCCGTACGCATCCAGCCGTCGGGCATCATGACCGCTTTCGTAGCATCCGGGTTCTTATAATATCCCAACATAACATTCATGCCGCGAACCAGTATTTCACCAACTTCGTTTTCGGGGTCGGCCGAATCGATGCGTGCTTCCATACGGTCGACGATACGGCCAACGGAACCCTGTTTGAAAGTATCCCATTGCTCGTAAGCCACCAACGGGCCGCATTCCGTCATACCATAACCTACCGTGTAGCGGAAATTGATCGAACGCAGGAATGATTCTACCTCCTTATTGAGGGCTGCACCGCCGATCACCACCTCTCCGAACTTGCCACCGAAAGAGTCGTTCAGCTTTTTGGCGATCGTATCGAGCACCTTCTGGTCGAGATACGGAACTTTCAGCAGCAATTTGATAAGCGGCTTCTCCAATTCCGGGAATATTTTGTTCTTGACGATCTTCTCTATGATAAGAGGGACGGCCAGTATCAATGCCGGTTTCACGCGGGCAAAAGCCTCTGCGATGATCTTCGGACTGGGCGTGCGGGTAAGGAAATGCACATGGCATCCTTTATTCACACAGTTCAGTATCTCGAAAGCCAGGCCATACATATGCGCCATCGGCAACATACAAACCACACTGTCTCCCGGATGGATAAACGGCAGGTTATCGTAAGCAAACTGGGTGTTGCTCCACAAGCTGCGGAAAGGGATCATCACACCTTTGGAGAAACTTGTCGTTCCCGAGGTATAATTAAGCACTGCCAGCTCTTCCGGTTTCTCTACATGATATTTCACGTCGGCGGAGGTGAAGGAGCGGGGATATTTCTTACCGAAATATTCGTTGATCCTGTCGCGTACCACACGTACTTCCTTATTCTTACTCTTGATGATCGAGAAGTTATCGAGCAGCATGAACAGTTTAACATCCGGCATCATTTGTTCATTCATATTCTCCCAGTTGTTTGCCCCGGCCAAAACGGCTTTGGCTCCCGAATGGTTTACGATATGATGGATGTTATCCGGCTTGAAATCATGCAGGATAGGTACGGCAACGGCTCCATAGGCCAGGATGCCGAAGAAACAAATCGCCCAGTTGGAAGAGTTACGGCCAACAAGTGCCACTTTATCCCCTTTCTTTATTCCGGCATGTTCCAGTATGATGTGAAATTTTTCTATACGGCGGGCCACATCTTTATAATGGTATGTATGTCCATTATAGTCTGAGAAAGCAGGCAAGTCCCAATGTTCCTTGATGCTGTTCTCTATAAGTCCTAAAAAACGATTTTCCATGAAGATGTATTTAGATGAATAACCATGAAAACTAAACGAATGTTGCAAATATAGCAAAAAATACAGACGCAGTTATTTTGTTTATTCATGAAAAGTATTTATGTTTGCGGTGTTCATATAACACCTTGTAAATAGCATGGTAATAAAAGGTTACAGGAAACTTTTCAATTGCTTGATGTTCTATCTTTAAACATCGCATTCTCTCCCGGGTTCAGCCGCCTGCGGTGCGGCCGGTTCTTTTGTTATTCTTAATTATTCATTCAAAAATACTGTGTATGCCAATGCATTGAATATGTTGGGCGTGCATGACAAATAAACCATTCAAATGAGTACAACAACAGCTCAACGTGCACCTATGAGTGCGTCAAACTTTGCTCCCGCAGTGGAAGCAAATGCTTATGGTATGAACGACCGTATTAAACGTTTGCGTCAGCTTTCTTTCGAAGCCGAACCGTCTTTGTCTATTGAACGGGCCTTGATCGAGACCCGCTTTTATAAAGAAAACTACGGTAAATATCCTATCCCTATCCTGAGAGCGTTGAACTTTCTGGAAATATGCAAACATAAGACGATATATATAGGAAAAGACGAACTGATCGTCGGCGAACGCGGGCCGGCACCGAAAGCCGTACCGACCTTCCCCGAACTGACCTGCCATAGTGTGGAAGACCTGCATGTGCTGAATACCCGCGAATTGCAGCGGTATACGATCAGCCAGGAAGATATCGATACCTACGAACGCGAAGTAATCCCTTACTGGAAAGGCCGTACGCAGCGCGAACGCATCTTCAGCCATGTTCCGCAAGAATGGAAGGAAGCTTATGAAGTCGGCATGTTTACCGAGTTTATGGAACAACGTGCGCCGGGACATACGGCCCTCGACGGCAAAGTGTACCAGTTCGGCCTGCTCGATCTGAAGGAACGGATTGAGGGTGAACTGGAAGGCCTTGATTTTATGAATGATCCCGAAGCGACGGACAAACAGGAAGAACTGACGGCCATGTCTATCTCCTGTGATGCCGCTATCCTTTTCGCCGAACGCCATGCCGACCTGGCAGACGAGATGTCGATGACGGAGAAAGACCCGAAACGTGCGGCCGAACTTCGTAAAATAGCGGAAGTTTGCCGTTGGGTTCCGGCACATGCTCCCCGTACTTATTGGGAAGCCATTCAAATGTATTGGTTCGTTCACTTGGGAACTATTACGGAACTGAACGGATGGGATGCTATGAATCCGGGGCATTTCGACCAACATCTGGCTCCTTTCTACGAAAAAGAGATTGCCGCAGGAACACTTACCCGTGAGGAGGCTAAAGAGCTGATGTCGTGCTTCTTCATTAAGGTAAACAACCATACGGCACCCCCCAAAGTCGGCATTACCGCCAAGGAAAGCGGAACATACAATGACTTTACGAACCTGAATATCGGTGGCGTAAAGGCCGACGGCAGCGACGGAGTAAGCGAGGTTTCCTATATTATGTTGGAGACAATCGAAGAACTGCATATCCTGCAACCCGGTAGTGCGATCCACGTCAGTGCCCGTACGCCGGAACGTTTCCTGCGTGCCGGATGTAAGGTGATCCGCCAGGGACACGGTTATCCTTCCGTTTTCAATCCGGATGTATATATCCAGGAACTGATGCGCCAGGGAAAATCCTTGCAGGATGCCCGTGAAGGCGGTTGTAGCGGTTGTATCGAGGTGGGTGCTTTCGGTAAGGAGGCATACGTATTGACCGGCTATCTGAATGTGCCGAAAATACTGGAAGTAACGCTTCATAACGGCGTCGACCCTGTATCCGGCCGCAAGGTGGGACTGGAAACCGGCGATCCGCGTAACTTTGCAGATTACAACGAGCTATACGCTGCCTTTATGAAACAAATCCATTATTTCGTGGATATGAAGATGCGTGTAAGCAATTATATCGACCGGATGTTTGCCAAATATGCCCCGGCAACATTCCTGTCGCTGTTTATTGACGATTGCATTGCCAAAGGGCGCGACTACTATAACTGTGGCCCCCGGTATAACACCACTTATATACAATGTACCGGGTTGGGGACTATTACCGACAGCCTGTCTTCCTTGAAGAAGCATGTCTATGAAGATAAACGCTTCTCGATGGATGAAATGCTGAAAGCGATGGCAAACAATTTTGTCGGTGCGGAAGTGATGCGCCAGACCATTCTTAACCGCACTCCGTTCTTTGGGAATGATGATGAATATGCGGATACGATCGCTGTAAAAGTATTCGACGATCTCTACGATGCTATCGAGGGCAAGCCGAACACGAAAGGCGAATGTTTCCATCTGAATATGCTGTCGACTACCTGCCACGTTTATTTCGGTAAGGTGATGGGAGCCACCCCGAACGGCCGCTTGGCTGAAAAGGCCATTTCCGACGGTACTTCCCCTTCGCATGGCGCCGACACGCACGGGCCGTCTGCCGTGATCAAATCGTTGGGTAAGCTGGATCAGGTAAAGAGTGGAGGTACCTTGCTGAATCAACGTTTCCTGCCGAGCCTGTTGAAACGGGAGGAAGATATATCCAAACTGTCTTCCCTGATACGCAGCTACTTCGCTCTGGGTGGACATCATATCCAATTTAATATCGTAGATACGGAAACCTTGTATGCAGCACAGAAATGTCCGGAAGATTACCGTGATCTGTTGGTACGTGTAGCCGGTTACAGTGATTATTTTAACGATATGAACGCTGACCTGCAGGCTGATGTGATTGCCCGCACGGAACAGGATAACTTCTGAGAATGGGTTTGATATTTGATATTAAGCGCTATGCAATAAACGACGGGCCGGGTATCCGGATCACTATCTTTATGAAAGGATGCCCGCTGTCGTGTGTATGGTGCCATAATCCGGAAGGACTGTCCAGTCGGAAACAGAAGCTGTATACAAAGAAGAAATGTATCGGATGCCGTACTTGTGTGGATAACTGCCCGCAAAAGGCGCTGTCATTGACTCCCGACGGGGTTGTGACCGACCGGTCGCTTTGTGATCTGTGCGGCGAATGTGCAGAGTTGTGTCCGGCTATGGCGATGGAGATTTCCGGAACGGAATACTCCATCGATTACCTGATCCATGAGATCGAAAAGGAAACGGTTTTTATGGATCGTTCGGAGGGAGGCGTTACTTTCTGCGGAGGAGAACCCTTGCAGCATCCGGATATGCTGCTGGAAATGCTTCGCCGTTGTGGGGAGTTGGGTATTCACCGTGCCGTCGATACAACGCTATTGGCCGTGCCGGAAGTGGTCAGGAAAGTAATGGAACATTCCGAACTTTTCCTGGTGGATCTTAAGCATATGGATACAGTTAAACATAAACTTTATTGTGGTGTTCCTAATGAGTTGATATTGTCTAACTTACGAATGGTTGCGGAAGCCGGGCACGAGTTCCATATCCGTATTCCCCTGATTGAAGGTGTGAATGCCGATGAAGAAAATATAACCCGCTCGGCCGAGTTTCTCGCTTCTTTACCCTGGCAACATCATACGGTCAATTTGCTCTTATACCATGACATAGGTAAGAACAAGCATGAGAAATTGGGAACGATATATAACCCGGATCATTATCCGATGGCTACCCCTTCGGAAGAAACGGTAGGGCGTTCCGTAGATATATTCAATCAGTATGGAATAGATGTTATAATAGGAGGATAATAGCAAGGAACGATATACCTTAAACCCGAATAATTTGGACATGGGGTATATCGCTTCTTGACATTCTGTTCTGTTCTTATTGCAGGTATTTACCGAGTACGCTCATCAAAGCTGAAATATCGATCGGTTTTGCCAAATGATAATTCATGCCGGCTTTTAGCGCATTGGTTACATCTTCCGAAAAAGCATTTGCAGTCATGGCTATAATTGGCATGCCGGAAATATCGGAACGCTTCAGGGAACGTATCTGGCGGGTGGCTTCATAACCATCCATTACAGGCATTTGGATATCCATCAGTATCATTTGGTAAAAGCCTTCCGGTGACCGGGATACTATATTTACGGCATCCAGTCCGTTCACCGCCGTATCGATGGAAACGCCGGTACTTCCAATAATCTCTACTGCTATTTCACGGTTCAGCTCGTTATCTTCCACCAGCAAGATACGCTTGCCGGAATAATCGGCATCGGAGAGTTTGAACTGTCTGACCGGCTCCGATCGGCTTCCTTCGTGGAGGAATCGTTGTAGTACCTTGAGCAGTTTCGATTTATAGAGGGGCTTGGTTATGAATCCATTGGCTTTTGCCGCTTTGGCTTCCGCTTCATATTCCTCGATGTCATAGGCGGAAAGGATAATAATGGGTATGTCTGTCCCTATAATTTTTCTGATCTGCCGTGTCGCTTCTAAACCATTCATATCCGGCATCTTTAAATCAATGATAACAGCAAAGTAATCGTTCCTTTCCTGATGGCGTAGCTGCACTTTGTTTATCGCTTCACTCCCGGAACAGACATAATCACTGTTTATGCCTATTTCCTGTAGACAATTGCAGGTGCTTTGGCAAGCCGTTTCATCATCGTCAACAACAAGTATCTCCAATCCGTCTGTCCCTATTTTTTCGATAGGAACAAATTCCTGGTAGTGCAACGGCATATTGATTGTAAAACAGGAACCTTTACTGTATTCGCTCTCTACTTTGATATCTCCCCCCATCATTTTTATGATCTTATGGCTGATAGCCATACCGAGTCCGGTTCCTTGAATATTTCTGATCTCATTATCATCGGCCCGCTCAAACGGTAAGAATATTTTATCGAGGAAATCAGGTTTCATTCCCCTTCCGCTATCCTTAAATACAAATTCATAGTTCCCGGTGCCGTCTTTTGGCTCTTTCTCATTGATATCTATTGTTATCTGTCCCTTTTCCGGAGTATATTTAACTGCATTTGACAGGATGTTCATCAATACCTGTTTAATTCTTTGCGTATCCCCTGTTACATACTCATGTTTTAAGTCTTTGACATGAATGTCCAACGTTTGCTGTTTATTCTTTATTTCAGGCTGCATCATAATAACCAGATCCTGTAAAAGCTCTCCTATATTAAAATCATCTTCGGAAAGGATCAATCTGCCGCTTTCGATTTTCGACATATCCAGCACTTCATTGATCAGGCTGAGCAACAGTTTCGAGGAGCCATCGATTTTCTCCATGCAATCGAGCACCCTTTCCTGTTCGTTTATATGAGCTTTTGCAATAGCCGTCATCCCTATAATGGCATTCATCGGTGTCCGGATATCATGACTCATGCGGGCAAGGAAATCAGATTTGGCCTGATTGGCTTTTTCGGCCGAGTCGAGCGCTTCTTTCAGTTGCTTCGATTGTAGTTCGAGCTTTCTCTGTAACTCGCGTTGTTCGGTGATATCGGTGATATCGATCATTACCGTATAGGAGATCGGGACTCCATTTTGCAGTTGGTCTGTGAAGGTGGCGGTGAGCTTTACCCATTTCGAACCATCTTTTACCGGCATCTTCATGATCGCTTCGTAACCGTTGGTATTATTGGCTATTGCATCATATACTTTCTGTCCCAATATGTTCCAGGCTTCTTTATGCTCTTTAAAATATATGTCAGGGCGGTTCTGGAAAAGTCTTTCATACTCTTCTTTGGGATAACCTATCAGGTCATAATAGAAATCGTTTGCCCATAAAAGGGTAAAATGTTCGTCCAGCAAATGTTTACTGACACTGACCCCCATAAGGCCCATTAGTAAACTGTACTCGATATTTGTTCCTGATTGTTGAGCTTCTTTTTCCATATTATTCTTTTCTAAGAGATATTTATTAACTGAAATCTTTTTGATAGCAGGAGTAGGTATATTGTTTGCCTCTATATTCCTGAGGCGTCATTCCTACGTGTTTGCGAAAGAATCTGTTGAAGAATGACAAGTTGTTGAAACCTAGTTCCATTGCTATATTTTTAATTTCCTGATTAGTCCCTTTTAATTGTACTTTGGCATCGATAAGTATTATCTGTGTTAAAACATCGAGAGGGGTCTGGCCGATTGCCTTTTTTATGCAAGTCGCTAAATAGGAGGGCGTCAATCCCAGCCGGTCAGCATAGAATGAGATATTATGCTCTGCTGTATAGTGTTTTAAAGCTTGATTTATAAAATCCTGATAGATCTCCGTGTAGCGGGTTCGCTCTTGTTTTTTCAGCAGTTGTTTACTATCGTATAATTCAATAATACCCTGACTGCATATCGTGAAAATAGCTTTTATCATCTCTTTATTGCTCACAATATTAGGATATACTGCATATCGGCGTAAAAGATCGTAGAAACTGGCAATCAGTTTAGACATGTTCTGGGAAATGGGTATGACCGGATGTCTGTAAATGGACGATAAACAACTCATTGTACTTTTAAGAAAGTTGGCATAACTCATAAAGTCTGAAGAAAAAGCTGCGAAGTATATTAAAATGTCGTCTGACATTTCATGTACTTGTATGTAACTGTTGGGTGTCAATGTTATGACATTATATTTAGTTGTTTTATATTCGGATAGATTAATAGTCGAGCGGACGTATCCTTTCATACAAAGGATAAAAACTCCCGCTTTGATCTTACAGGGAATACCTATATATTGTTTTATTTCATTGGCGGAGACATATTTCCCGACCATAAAATCAGTAGGAGAATCAAGACAGATAATTTGTTTATCCATGTAGGTACAATTTATTTAGGTGTCAAATATAGAACTTATTTGAAAAACAAATGATGTAAGAAAAGAAATGGAACATAAAAAGCAAAGAATGAATTTGTTTATTGTTGCCGATAACCGTTAATTTGCATTCTTATACAAACAACTTCTTCTTTATATAATTAATATGACAGACAAATATAAGTGTCAGCTGCAAGAAGCTGGCGTTAATTTAGATAGCGCCCTGAATCGTTTTATGGGAAACGAAATGTTGTATGCAAAGTTTCTCCGGAATTTTGTTCAGGACGAAAGTTTTCAAAAGCTGGAAGAGAGTCTGAAAGCAAAAGAGATTCACGACGCTTTTATGTATGCCCATACAATGAAAGGGATAGTAGCGAATTTAGGTATCCAGTCTCTTTGGGACATATTGACTCCGATGGCCGAACAGTTGAGGAATGAAGACCCGGAGAACATCCCGGATCAACAGGAAATACTAAAAAGGCGATATAATGAAATCTGTAATATAATTAATGAAAATCAGCTGTAACCTGCTTGGTTAATGATAGATATGACCGATATTTTCCAGATAAAGACAGTAAATCTATCTTTAGAGAAAATACCGGTCTGTCATATCTGGCAATATTATTCTTCTACCTGTACTTTTACGATCATTTTGCGAATGCTTCCTTCGCCTATGCCGGGAGCATGGCCGTCTTCCGGGAAATAGACGGCAAACTGTCCCGGATAGATTTTCGTGTAAGCCGTAGGACGATCCACATAGAAAGCAATATCTTTTTCTTCATCATAGGGGATAGACACTTCCTGCAGTTCGCAACCGGGTTTCCAGCCGATCTTTTCTACTCCCAACAGAGGCAGTTGTATGTCGATATACTTTTTGTGTGTTTCAACGGCAGCCTCTTTCTTGTCTTTACCGGTCAACGTTACAACGCTGATGAATAAGCGTGAGCCTTCCAGTTCATACTTTCCGTCTTCTAATTTGGAGAAATCAGTAGCTTTTATGTAATCGAATGCTTTTTTGAATAAAGGGTGCAAGCGTTCTACCTTTTCTGTGTTGTTTAAAGAATCAAGTATCATACGTATTCGTTTTTATAAATTCATCCGTTAATTATAGTTTGACAAAGGTCGTATATCCGAATGTTAAATAATAGGACAAATATACCAAATAAATCTATTTATTTAGTACATATCTTAATGGGGAGATTTGGAAAATCCGCAACTTTGTTGCAACTGTTTTATTTGTATCTTTGTTCTTCTATTGAGGAATCAGAAT
Organism: Parabacteroides sp. HGS0025; assembly: GCF_000969845.1. Lineage (NCBI taxonomy): Bacteria > Pseudomonadati > Bacteroidota > Bacteroidia > Bacteroidales > Tannerellaceae > Parabacteroides > Parabacteroides sp. HGS0025. Next base: position 3,024,145 of record NZ_KQ033902.1, on the reverse strand, counting down.
AAAAACATATATAATAATGAAAGAGGTAGAAAGTAAGGTACTGCCTGTTCTGGAGATGAGTTGTGCTGTCTGTGCCAACAATGTAGAGAGTACCGTTAAAGCACTTCCCGGAGTAGAGGAGGCATCTGTCAATTTCGCGGCAAACACTTTATCCGTTACATATTCCCCGTCTGTTATATCCTTGCAGAAGATACAGGGGGCTGTACAGGCTGCCGGATACGATTTGATAATAGAATCGGAAGACCCGCTCGCCGAGCAGGAAGAAATGTCGCGTAAACATTATAAAAAGTTGAAACGTAATACGATCGGCGCATGGGTGCTGTCCGTACCGTTGGCGTTGCTGGGTATGGTCTTTATGCACATGCCGTATGCCAATTGGATTATGATGGTGCTGGCATTGGCCATCATGCTGCTGTTCGGCCGATCGTTTTATGTTAGCGGTGCGCGCCATGCGATCCAGGGGAAAGCGAATATGGATACTTTGGTCGCCCTTAGTACGTCTATCGCTTTTGTATTCAGCTTTTTCAATACGGTATATCCTCAGTTCTGGTACGAACGGGGCCTCGAACCGCATGTTTATTATGAGGCTTCGGGGGTGATCATAGCATTTGTCCTGTTAGGAAAATTGATGGAAGAACGGGCAAAGAACAGCACTTCTTCCGCCATTAAGGGACTGATGGGTTTACAACCTAAGACTGCCCGTCGGGTGATAGACGGCAAAGAGGAGGAAGTTCCTATTTCATCCCTGCAAAGAGGAAATGTGCTAAGTGTACGCCCGGGTGAGAAGATCCCGGTAGATGGCATTCTGTTGGAGGGTTCGTCCTCTGTCGATGAAAGCATGTTGAGTGGCGAGCCTATTCCGGTAGAGAAATCGGGTGGCGACCGTGTCCTGGCCGGAACGATCAACCAGAAAGGGGCTTTCACTATGGAGGCAACCGGGGTTGGAAATGAGACGATGCTGGCGCAGATCGTACAGATGGTACAGGCCGCCCAGGGTAGTAAAGCTCCGGTACAGCGTATCGTTGATAAAATAAGCGGTATATTTGTTCCGGTGGTAGTGCTTCTTTCCGTGATCACGTTCGTATGCTGGATGGTGATCGGGGGAGGAGATTATTTTTCCTATGCACTGTTGTCTGCCGTGTCCGTACTGGTTATAGCCTGTCCTTGTGCCTTAGGCCTGGCTACACCGACCGCCTTGATGGTAGGAATGGGCAAAGGAGCCGAAAGGCATATCCTGATAAAGGATGCGTTTGCTCTGGAAAATCTTTGCAAGGTAGATACGGTCGTTCTGGATAAAACCGGAACTTTGACGGAAGGCGTTCCGGTGGTAACGGACTCTTGTTGGCTGTCAGAGTCAAATGTTTGCTTTCTGGATATCCTTTATACGGCTGAACTGAAGTCTGAACACCCGCTGGCATCTGCCATTATCCGTTGGCTGGAAGATTCGGGCGCTTCGACCTGCGAAGCCGGAAATTTCGAGAGCCTTACGGGGCGGGGTATCCGTCTGGAGGTAGAAGGCGTTACGTATTGGGTTGGAAGCCAGGGATTACTGGAACTGTTCGGAGCCCAAATTCCGGAAAAGACATCGGAACAAATCGCAGGCTGGCAGGAGAACGGCCAAAGCGTGGTTTATTATGGAAAAGGAAACGAATTGCTGGCTGCGTTGGCTATTTCCGACCGTATAAAACCGACTTCGGCAGCAGCCGTAAAGGAGTTGACCGGAATGGGTATCGAGGTGCATCTGCTTACCGGAGACGGAGTTAAAACGGCAGAGAGAGTAGCCGATACATTAGGCATAAAATATTTTAAAGCAGAAGTAATGCCCAATGACAAAGAGGAATATATAATGGCTCTTCAGAAGTTGGGAAAGAAAGTGGCGATGGTAGGCGACGGTATCAACGATTCGCAGGCACTGGCTCGTGCGGATGTCAGCATAGCGATGGGAAAAGGAACGGATATTGCTATGGATGTGGCTATGATCACATTGATCACTTCCGATCTGTTGCTGTTGCCCGAGGCGATTAAATTATCCAGACGGACAGTGCGGTTGATCCATCAGAACCTGTTCTGGGCATTTATATATAATCTGATAGGTATTCCGTTGGCTGCAGGTGTCTTATTCCCAGTGAACGGATTGCTTTTAAATCCGATGCTGGCGAGTGCGGCGATGGCATTCAGTTCCGTATCGGTTGTTCTTAACAGTTTGCGATTGAAATTTATGAAGTAATATTTTAAAGTTATGGCAACAATGAAATTTAAAACAAATGCAAAATGCGGTGGCTGTGTAGTAGCTATCGGTACTAAACTGAATAAGTTGGTAAAAGAAGATCAATGGTCTATCGATCTGAAATCACCCGAAAAGATATTGGAAGTAACTGCTGATATTCCTGCCGGTACAGTTATTGCTGCAGTAACGGAAGCCGGCTTCAAAGCTGAGCAACTGTAAACCGGGAATGGTCAGGGCCAGACAAAGACAAACCTATGGCGAGGAAATCGCTAATGTGCTGACTCACGGGGCAGGCATGACGTTCGGGATAGTCGCTATCATCGTATTATTGGTAGCCTCTGTCCGGAGTGGAAATCCCTGGTCTGTGGGTAGTTCACTGGTTTATGCGCTTAGCATGACCTCTTCCTATGTCACATCGACCTTTTATCATGCTTCTGCCAATGCACGGCAGAAAAGGCTGCTTCGGCGTCTCGATCACAGTGCTATTTATTTGCATATAGCAGGAACATATACGCCCTTTACATTGGTGGCGCTTCGGCAGGAAGGATATTGGGGATGGTCATTGTTTGCTATTGTCTGGATTGCAGCGGTAATAGGTATTGCACTTAGTTTCCGGAAGATGAGAAAGACCGATCATTTAAAAACGGTCTGTTACCTGGCAATGGGGTGGGTGGTTATTATCGCTTTTAAACCTTTGTTGGACGTTTGCCGGCGAACCGACTCGATGGATGTATTAAACTGGCTGATCGCCGGAGGTGTTTTTTACACGGTAGGCTGTATCTTTTATGCTTTGGATAAATATAAGTATATGCATCCAATCTGGCATTTCTTCGTCCTGGGCGGCAGCATCTGCCATTTCATTTCGGTCTATCTGTTAGTAAAATGAAAAGCCGTTTCAAATAAAACTGAAACGGCTTTTTATTTATTACTTACAATCCACTGAAATCAACCCCATCGAACAGTAATGAAGGAATACGCCAGCTGGAGAACAGGCGGGGATCGTTCCCGGTTTCTACCAGGTTGCTCCATAAGGAGATCATATTACCTGTTACGTTCATTTCCGAAATAGGCTGTGTCAGTTTGCCTTTTTCAATCAGGAAGCCCTCTACGCCATAAGAGAAATCTCCTGTCGTACTGTTACAGTTACCTCCGTTGAAACCCGTGATCAGAATACCTTTGTCGACTGAAGCCACCAAAGCGTCAGTATCTTTGTTCCCCATCTGCATCGTCAGGATGGAAGGAGAGGCGATAGTCGGTTTCACTTCCATTTTATTCGCGGAATAGGTATCGATATAATACGTTTTCAATACACCGTTTTCGAATACCGGCAATCGGCGGGTGGCAACACCTTCTCCATCGAAATAACGGGCACCGGAGGCTTTAGGCATGTGCGGTTCGTCTATCAACGTCAGTTTGTCGCCCAGCACTTTCTGATCCAGTTTATCCAACAGGAAAGAGTTCTTTTGCTGGATGGAAGAACCGTATAAAGCATCGAGCACCGGAGATAACAGGCGGCCGGAGTTCATATTATCTACAACCATCTGGTATTTTCCGGAAGCGACTTTCTTTTGTCCCAGTTTGCGGAATACACGTTCGAGAGCCTGCTTCCCTAATCCCGTCTTGATCATTGTATCATAATACAATGCAGAGTCGTACCAGTACGATTCGGGACGGGCATCCCCTTCGCCGCGAATGCTTACGCTGGCTACCAGGCTGAAAGAAGAACCACAGGCTTCCCCTTCGAAACCGTTGCTGGCTACCATATATTTAAAATCTTTCTCGTCGCTGTAGGAAGAGTTGGCGGAAATGATACGATCGTCTTTTCCCATCATCTCGTCACAGGTATTCATGGCAAGTGCCACTTTATCATCCGGGAGGATCGAGTCGAATGTAGGATCGATCAGCTGCAGGTCGGCACCACCCCCTTTATAATAAAGCGATGCATCAGGTAATGTGCGGGCTTTGTCTTCGGCCAGGTAACGAGTCGAGTCTATTCCGTTGCGGATAAACTTTTCCAGTTCTTTTTTATCCAGGCGATTGGTAGAAAAAGAGCCGTAGCGGCCATCTACAAACAGGTGAATGACCATGCTGTTTTCAGATGCCTGCTGCAGACGGTCTATTTTCATATCCCGTATTTCAAACGAACTACTGGAACCATTGTACAGACTTACGCGTGAGGCCTGGCAACCGTTTTTCAGAGCGAACTCCAGGGCCCATTGAGCCAGTTTTTTATTTTCGTTAGTTATCATATCAATTTTCTCCTCCTACTGTAAGTTTACTAACCAGAGCGGATGGCATACCGCAAGTTACCGGACAAGACTGGCCGTCTTTACCGCATGTCCATGTCCCGTTATCCATTTTATAATTATTTCCGACCATCGTTATATCGGCCAATGCTTTCGGGCCGTTACCGATGATATTGATATCCTTGATCGGTTGCGTCAGTTTGCCGTTTTCAATCAGGTAACCGTCTTTTACGAAGAATGTAAAGTCGCCGGCACCGATCTGCACCTGTCCGTTGGTAAAGCTGGAAGCATAGATACCCTTCTTTACCGTCGAGATCATATCTTCTTCCGTTACGTTGCCGGCCTCCATATAAGTGGCACGCATACGGGGGATAGGCATCTGGCGGAACGACTCGCGGCGGCCGTTACCCGTTGAAGGGATGCCATAATGCTTGGCGCTGATGCGGTCGTGCAGGTAGCTTGTCAGGACACCCTCTTTCACGATATATGTTTTCTGTCCTTCCACCCCTTCGTCGTCGATATTGACTGAACCACGGTTGAACGGGATCGTTCCGTCGTCTACAACGTTGATATGCTCGTTGCATACCTTCTTATTCAACTGGTCGGAAAAGATAGACGTGTTTTTGCGGTTGAAGTCCGCTTCAAACGCATGTCCGATTGCTTCGTGCAACAGGATACCCGATCCTCCGGCACCCATTACGACGGGCATTTCACCCCCTTTAGGTTTCACGGCCTGGAACAGGATAGAGGTTTTCTCTACCGCTTCCTTCGCCACTTCGGCGATGATTTCGTCGGTCAGGAACTCGGCTCCCATACGGAATGCACGGGCAGCATAGGAATTCTCTATCTTACCGTTGTCTTCCATAATACAAACGGCCCCCAATGTGACCATCGGGCGATAATCGTAATACATTTGCCCTTCCGAGTTACAGAAAAGAATATGCGAAGTCGTATCGCCCAGGGAGGCCATCACTTTATGTACACGTTTGTCGAGTGCAAAAATCTGGTCGTTCAGCTTTTGCAGATAAGGCGTTTTCTCCTTAACAGCAATTTCGTCCCACGGGGTCTGCACGCCGTAAAAGTTGTTGACGATCAGTTCTTCAGTCAGTTTGGCCGGGCCTTTTCCGGCGGCTCCATTGGCGATACGTGCAGCCGTACGTGCAGCTTTCAACATCTCGTCCAATGAAATATTTTCTACATAGGCATAGCCTGTCTGATCTCCGGCCAGGACACGTACGCCCATCCCAAAGTCTATATTTGAAGAGGCGCGGTTCACCGCACCATCCTGCAATCCTATGTTGTTACGGTATGAATGTTCAAAGAAGAGGTCGGCATAATCTCCCCCTTTTTCCAGTGCGGCAGTCAGCACCTTTTGCATGTCACTCTCACTCAAACCAAAATGGTTTAACGCAAATGAGATACCGGCAGCTTTGTCTTCAGGACTTCCGGCACAACCTCCTAAAAAAGAGGGAACCGCTATTGAACCAAGCATAACCATACCTCCTGTTTTAATAAAATCACGTCTGTTGTATTTCATGTTGTTTTATAAAGTCTCTTTGTTCTCTTTAGCCCATTGCATCACGTTTGCAGGCGGACGCTGAGCCAATAGTTCTTTTTTCATAAAATCCATATAAGGAGCTACATGTTTAAAAAACTTCTTGTATCCTTTGCATAAATAGTTTAATCCCGGTTCGCCGCTGGCCGTATGCAGGAAGCGGTTTTTAGGACATTCGCCGTTGCAGGCAAAAAGGAACTCGCACTCTTTGCATTGCGTGGGGAGTTTATCATATTTGTCGGCACCAAACTTCAGTTGGTTCTGACTGTACATCATTTCCGTTAATGTCTGCGTATAGATATTACCCAGTTTATATTCGGGGAATACGAAATGGTCGCATGCATAAAGGTCACCGTTGAACTCCATAACACCGGCATGGCCACAGGTACGTGCCAGCGTACAGATACCCGGCTGTTCGCCTACCCAGTTGGCTAATGTGGCATCGAATAGCTGGATATAATAGTTCCCTACATCTTCTTTCAACCATTCATCGAAAATAGCACACAGAAAATCTCCCCATTTCCCGGAATCGACGGAGAAGGGAGCCAGTTTGATGTTGGCATCCTGCTGTTCCGGCGAGGTAAGCTTCGTACCGTCCGTATGTGTGCCCAGCCGTTCCACAATAGGGGCGAACTGGATGAAATGGCAATCCATCTCTTTGAAGAAGTTGTAAAACTCCAGCGGATAATCGACATTATAGTCGTTCACTACAGCCATTGCGTTGTATTCCACCTGGTGTTTCTTCAGCAGGTCGATCCCTTTCATCACTTTGAAGAAGGAGGGAAGACCCTGGCGGTTGCGGCGGTATTCGTCGTGAAACTCCTGCGGGCCGTCTATCGAGACGCCGACAAGGAAATTATTTTCTTTGAAGAAACGGCACCATTCGTCTGTAAGCAGGGTTCCGTTTGTCTGGATGCAATTATCGATCTGTCGTCCGCGGCCATACTTTTTCTGAAGTTCGAGCGCTTTTTTGTAAAAGCTGATCGGGCGCATCAGGGTTTCGCCGCCATGCCAGGTAAAAAGCACCTGGGGCATTGTCTGGCATTCCAGATAATCTTTGATGAATTTTTCCAATAGTTGCTCACTCATGATATGATTCTTCACTTCCGGATACAGCTTCCCTTTTTCCAGGTAATAACAGTATTCGCAAGCCAGGTTACATACCGAGCCTACAGGTTTCAACATCACATAAACGGGTTTCGCAAAAGGAGATATGTAAGTATTATTCATGATGATTTAAAACGATTCAACAATTAATCACAAAGATACAATTTCTTTATCGAAAAACAGCCATTTCCTGTGCTGATTCTTCATTTTCAAGAGGCTTATTTCAGTTTTTTCCTGTACCGTTTGTAATCTGTCATAAAACCTTCGCACAACCAGTTGGCCAACGCCTGGCGATTGTCGCTGAGAATAAAGCGTTTTTGGTCGAAGCTGTTTTGTATGTTGCCCAATTCCACAAAAACGGAAGGGGGAGTCGTTTTTCTTAAAACATACAATCCGCGTTGTCCTACTGTCCCTGTGAACCCGCGGCCCGGCTGATGCCTGTTGTATTTATGTTCGAAAGTCGACTTCATTGTTTTGGCCAGATGTTTACTCTCCGAGTTTTTATCCTGGTAATAGAAGAATACATCCGTTTGATGGCTTTTACTGCGACTGTCTATATGCATGAAGATAGCACGCTTATAGATCTCTTTGTCCTTCTTGAACAGGGAGTTGATCTTTTCGCTCCGTTGTTCCAGGCGTCGCACTTGGTTGAACGGGATCGGGTCGCCCATGCAGGTTTCGCGTTTGCTGTTTGCCAGGAAACGGTCGTTACGGATGCCGTCCCGCGCGTCCTGGATGATGATATGTACTTTGGCACCCCGCATAAGCAGGTTGCGTGCCAGGCGCAACATCACATCGTAAGCATATTCGTCTTCGTGAAGCTCCACATTTCCCATTTTCCCGATGGCTCCGGGGTCGGGGCCGCCATGTCCGCTGACCAGATAAAAGCAGCAGCCTTTCAATTCGGAAGAAGTAACCTGATATTGTGCTAATTCCTTGCCGAATAAGGGTTCGTAGTTCGGTTTCTTCGCCGCCGCTGCTGCCGCACCTTTTAAGGGAGGTAATTGGTATTTAACCCCCATTTTCAGCGAATTCCCACTACCGAGTTTCGTCTTGTTCAACTTGACAAATTCGTCGTGATACTCTTTTCCCACACGGTTATGACGTTTCAGAAAAAGGGTAATACCTTCTCCTTTTTTAGGGAATGATTTCTCCTGGGCCGACAAAGAACCGTTGAATATGATAGTAGCAACTAATGAAAGTAGTATGACTGTTAATCTTTTTGCGAACATGTTTAAGTAGGATATATGCCGTAAAGATAGATAAATTGGTGTAAAGTTAAAAAGAATCGGTTCGACATTTTGTCAAAATGTCAATCGATCTCTTTCTCTTTGCTTTATTTCCATACGCTCATTGGTATATAATTATTTATGGAAGTCTCCCGGAGTTGAGAAATGACAGAAAAGAAGGAAGGCGGGAAAAACGGTAACAGTTTGGATGGGGCTTGGGTATAGCCCGGCAGATCGTTTTCCGTGCTGTTGCCGGAATGTAGAAAACAGGTACATTTTGTCAGTTCGATATGGAACCTTTTTTGATGCATTCCGGAGGATAATGTATGAGAAAACGGACTCCTTCTGGTATAAAATAGCAGGTGGTTGAATTTACCTCCCAGCTGATCCCAACTGCCTGCCGGGTGAATAGTAATTACCTGCCGGGTAGTTCGAACTATCTGCCGGCTGGCCGGAATTAGCTGCCGGGTAACTGCCGGCAAGACCGTGGTAATAGCAGAAAAGTAAGGGCTCAGGCGGGTCGAAAGGGTCGAATTTATACCGGATGCCCGCTTTTTTGAAAAGAGAGTGTTACAGATTGAATGAAAACAGGATCAATATGGTCCCTCCATTTGATAAATTTGAAACAATATGACAGACCTCGTGGCGGCTCTGTAGGAGTGGCTTTCAACGATAATTAATAAGGCTGTTGGCGTAACCAGATAGCAAAGAAGCGATCGTAAACGATATAACCGGCTTCTGTCCGATAGACCATTTCCATTTTTGTAAGTGTACGAAGAGCGGAATTCACACTGCTGGCGGCTTTCAGTTTGTATTTGGAAATGAAAGAACCGGCATTGATCTCCGGTACGATCCGTTCCTTTGCTATCGCTTTGATTAAACGTATAGCACCGGAAGTATAAGCTGCCAGTAAATTTTGATAACCATATTCATTTTCTGCGACGATTTCGCGTATAGCACGACTCACCATTTCCTGATCGGGGTTTACGGAATATCCATACAGACGGTTTAATATGGCTTGGAGATACCATGTATGCCCTTCGAACTCATTGTAAATGCTGGAAAAAGTATCTTCACTTATAAGAAGGTTTTGTCTGGCAAACCAAGTCGCGGCGAAATCGTAATAAATCTTTCTGTCGATACATCCGATGGTTATTGTCTGTGTACTTTGATAAAAAGGACGTTTGGTCGACAAAAACATTTCCTGCATAACATGCTGTTTACTGCCGGCAAAAATAAAACGGACATTAGGCAAAAACTGGATGTAGGAACGTAACAGGGCTTCCACCCCTTTTTCCGGATATTCCGTGATTTGCTGGAATTCGTCAATGGCGATATAGCAACGTTTTTCCGACGATTGCAGGTAGTTGAATATCTCTTTTAAAGTAGTTTCTTCTTTATCAGTGGCAATATCTATACTGACACTGCCTAATACGGTACTGGCGAATACCTGCACAAATTCATTCAGGTTTTGTGTCGAATAAATATCGAGATAAAGAGTGATAATGTCGGGCTGTTGTTCGTGTAATTTATAGAAAACATGCTTGATCAATCCTGTTTTACCCTACGCCGGGGAGCAACAAGCGTCAGGTTGCGTTCGTTGTATAGAGCATTGATTATTTGCCCGGTTTCCTGTTGTCTGTCACAGAAATAATCAGGGCCGTAATATCCTGCTATCAGGAAAGGATTGTTCGGTTGAATTGTCGACATATCTTTATTGCGTAAATTACGTAACGCAAATTACGTAATAAAGATCGAAGTGTGCAAATATTCCCGGAGGAAGTTATTTGGGGCATTTCCGTTATAACTTCGGTTGAATGACTCCGTGACGTCAATGCAGTTTTATATACCCTAATTTCGTATACCGTATATTTCGGGAGGTATAATGTTTGATTACTTTGGCTGAGCGGATATGCATTTTTTCCCCGATCTGATACGGATGGTCGGCGTTGCTTAATTTGCCGCTTTCCAGACTGCGGTCGGTTGCACGGATGGTGAAGAAAAACAGGTTGCCTGCTTCGTCCGAAGCAACGATTTTCTGGTCGACGTAAAAATGGGTGGTTCCCCGGATAGTACGGGTCTTATATGGATTATCTTCCACTTTGACCCGCAGTATGGAAAGATGCAGGTCACTAAGTTTTTCGTCTATTACTCCGACAAATCGACTAACGGGTACTTTGTGCATACGGGAAGTATATAGATCCTGATGAACCCATGTATAGGTTGCCGCCAGTTCCTTAAAACGCCTTTCACTTTGTACACGCGCTTCATATTTGTTGGCAATCCATGCCACATACTTAGGGTCGATCGTCACGATCTGATATAAACGGTATCCGCGATATTTGCCGAAAGTGATAACGTCGTCGGCATTGTGGGATATGGAGTCGATACGGGGGGTAATGTTCAGCCTGGCGAAGGAGTTGGCTACGGCCTTCATCGCTTTTTCTACTGAGTTGATCGCGTTGACATCCAATGTAGAAAGGAAAACATTCGGATGATATTCAGCACCCGGGTTATAGAACCAAAGCGTATAATAAGCGGTCTTTTCATTAGGCAAAAGAATATAGTACACGCCTTTGTCAGCATTTCTTCCTTCGTTAAACTCTTTCAGTTTATCCAGGACAAATTGTTCGATATAGTCTGAAATGTTACTCATAACTCATCCTCCTCATATTCTTCCTTAACAAATATATGAAAAGAGGATGAATTATCCTAATCAAATTGTGATTATTAACGGGGAAGTCTGCATCTCCCAGTCTATACCAGATGGTTTAAAGCCAGATATTTCCAGAGTGGAGCGGCATGTAATGCTTGTTTTATCCGGTCGGTTTTCAGCAGTTCGATCACTTCTTCGAGTGTAAGGATATGGACAGCCAGATCTTCCGTATCTTCCAGGTGTTGATTGCTGACTTGCTCGACATCTGTCGCCAGGAAACAATGAGTCAGATTGGTATGAGTACTGGGATTCACGCCGATTGTCATGATCTTCGTCCATTCGCCTTTGCCGAAACCGGTTTCCTCCAGTAATTCCCGCTGAGCGGAAACGAGTGGCGTACCGTCTTCTTTTTCGCAAACACCGGCACAAAGTTCATAAGATGTTTCTCCCAAACCGTGGCGGTACTGGCTGATAAAAACAAACTTTTTATCTTTCGTAATGGCGATTATATTGATCCATTCCGGGTATTCGAAAACAAAATATTCCGGGATCTGGTTGCCATTGGGCAGTTCAACCCGTTCGCTTCGTACGGTCAGCCACGGTTTATGGTGGAGATAAGTACTTTCAAGCACTTTCCATTTTCTGTCTTTCAAGTCTTCCATAATTCTTGTATCGTGTTAATTGATTATTTAAACTAACGGTCGTCCCGATTGTTTATTATATAAGTAGGAACCACTAAATTTATTATCCGATGAAGATACACGAATTTCAGGCAAAAAAACTCTTTTCAGATTATGGGATACCGGTAGAGCGGCATATTTTATGTAGTACGCCGGAGGAGGTTGTGGCTGCCTTCAGTCAGCTGGGGAATGAAAAAGTAGCAATCAAAGCACAGGTGCTGACTGGGGGAAGAGGTAAAGCCGGCGGTGTGAAACTGGCAGGGAATGCCGAAGAAGCCTTGCAACATGCCGAAAGCATTTTGGGCATGACTATTAAAGATTATCCCGTCACCCGGGTAATTGTCAGCGAAGCGGTGAATATCCATCTGGAGTATTATATCAGTTTTGTGATCGACCGTAATTCCCGCTCGGTCGTCCTGATGATGAGTGCCGAAGGGGGAATGGACATTGAAGAAGTGGCACACCGCGCACCCGAAAAGATTTTCCATTTCCGGATCGATCCGTTGATCGGAATTCCTGATTATCTGGCGCGGCGTTATGCTTTTACCCTGTTTGATAAAACTTCCCTGGTCAATCAACTGGCCGGGATTATACAGAATATGTACCGGCTTTTTATAGAGAAAGATGCTTCCCTGGTGGAGATAAACCCACTGGTTATGACAAGGGAAGGTGTCTTGATCGCGATCGATGCCAAGATGACTTTCGATGACAATGCGTTGTATCGGCAGCCTCGTGTCTTTTCCCTTTTTGAACCTACCGAGGAAGAAAAGATAGAAGCCCGGGCAAAGGAAAACGGTTTCAGTTACGTGCACATGGGCGGTGAGATCGGCTGTATGGTTAACGGGGCGGGTCTGGCTATGGCTACAATGGATATGATCAAACTATATGGCGGCGATCCGGCTAATTTCCTGGATATCGGCGGTAGCTCCAATCCGGAAAAAGTAATCGAAGCGATGAAGTTGCTGCTGAAAGATCCGAAAGTAAAGGTGGTGCTGATCAATATATTCGGTGGGATTACCCGCTGCGATGATGTGGCTTACGGCCTGCTGAAAGCTTTCGAGCAGATAAACAATGACATTCCCGTTATTGTCCGGCTGACCGGGACAAATGAGAAAGAGGGGCGCGATCTGTTGCGCAATACCCGTTTTAAAGTGGCCGAAACGATGGGTGAAGCAACCCTGATGGCCGTAGAATTATCACAAAACAGCAAAAAATAGTCATCATGAGCATACTGATCAATAAATCTACCCGTCTGATCGTACAGGGAATCACCGGACGCGACGGGCTTTTCCATGCACTGAAAATGAAAGAATATGGAACTAACGTCGTAGGTGGAACTTCGCCGGGCAAAGGCGGAACCGAGATCGATCATATTCCGGTATTCAACACGATGTACGACGCCGTGCAGCAAACGCAGGCAAATACCTCTATTATATTTGTTCCCGCCCGTTTTGCTGCCGATGCCATCATGGAGGCGGCCGATGCGGGTATCGGGCTGATTGTCTGTATCACTGAAGGAGTTCCGACAGTCGATGTGATCAAAGCCTACCGGTTCGTGCAGATGAAGGGTGCGAAGCTGATCGGGCCGAATTGTCCCGGATTGGTCTCTCCGGGCGAAAGCCTTGTCGGTATCCTTCCCGGTAAAGTGTTTATGAAAGGGCACACCGGCGTGTTAAGCAGGAGCGGAACACTTACCTATGAAGTGGTTTATCATCTGACAGCCAATGGGATGGGACAATCTACCGCTATAGGGATGGGGGGAGATCCTGTGGTCGGCCTTTACTTTCGCGAACTGCTGGAAATGTTTGAGAATGACCCGGATACGCATTCTATCGTGATGATCGGCGAGATAGGCGGTAATGCGGAAGAACTGGCGGCCGAATATATCCGTGAGCATGTAACGAAACCGGTTGTCGGATTTATTGCCGGACAGTCGGCCCCGCCGGGTAAACAGATGGGGCATGCCGGAGCTATTATCTCCGGAGGAACGGGTACGGCCGTTGAAAAGATCCGGGCGATGGAAGAAGCGGGTATACGAGTTGCTTGTGAGCCGTCTGAAATACCGAAGCTATTTTTGTAACTATACATGAACATAACAACTTTATCCCTATCTTTGCACCTTCGTAAGATTGAGTAAATGAATAAAGAGGATAATTTCGGCAGATTACTGGTGTTATTACTTATCACGTTTTGTATCTGCCTGGGACTGTATTATCTGCCGGATCAGTTGTTCGGACAGAAAATAAAAAAGGTTGACTTACTTTCGGATTTACGGGTAAAGACGCAATCGTTGTCGATGGACTCCCTGCGCAGGCAGCTTGAACAGCCGGATACGTTGCAAATAGACTCGGTTGCTTTGCGCGATTCGATCATCCGCTCTACGGGGATCGATTCTGCGGCACTGGCTTTGCGTGATTCTCTGTACAATGTAATGTACTCCGTTCAGGGGGCTGATTCGCTCGGTACCCACATTGAAGACTATTCGGTCGGACATATCGGATTGAAACGTTTCTTTGCCGCACTAAAGAAAGGCAAGGAGTTGAAGCGGCCGGTTCGTGTGGCCTTCCTTGGCGACTCGTTTATCGAAGGGGATATCGTGGTTGCAGACTTGCGCTCGGCTTTACAGAAAGAGTTTGGTGGACGCGGGGTCGGATTCGTTCCGATTGCTTCCGTGGCATCACAATTCCGTCCTACGGTCGAGCAGCGGTCGGAGGGATGGCATACCTGGTCGATGCTGACCGATCATGACCACGGCTATACGCTTTCGGGTATGATGTTCGAGCCGAAAGGTGAAAAGGCTTCCGTTTCGGTAAAGACGACGAACCGTTATCCGGAATTACAGACCGTTTCTTCCCTGAAATTCCTATATGAACAGAACACGGGAACCCGTATGAAACTGTTCTGCAACGGCGAACCCGATACGATCAATGAACTACTTCCCGTTACCACTGAAATAACCCAGTACGAAAGGAAAGGTACATTTACCGAAGCTTCGTTCTCGTTTACGGAAACGGACGGTTTCCGGGCTTTAGGTCTTGCCTTGGAAGATAATTCGGGCATTGTGGTAGATAACTATTCTTTGCGAGGTAATTCCGGTATGATCCTTACCCGTCTGGACAGCGCACGCTGCCGGAGTCTGAGCAAGGTGCGTCCGTATGACCTGATCATTCTCCAGTATGGGCTGAATGTGGTGAGCGACAGTGTGCTGCATTATGGATGGTATAGTAACCGGATGGTTGAAGCCGTCCGTCGTGTGCAGGTTTGTTTCCCGGAAGCAGACGTTTTGCTGCTGGGCGTTTCCGATCGCAGCCATCAGGAGGACGGTGAGTTTGAGACGATGCCTGCCGTATTGGCGTTGCTTCATACGCAAAGACAGATCGCCCGTAAAGCGGGTATTCCGTTCTGGAATACATTTGGCGGAATGGGAGGCGAGAACAGTATGGTTCGCTTCGTGGAGAATAATTGGGCCAGCAAGGATTATACGCATCTTAGTTTCCGTGGTGGACGCGAAATCGCAACTGCATTATTTAAAGCATTATTATTAGAAAAGGAGTTTTATGATGAAGCAGACAAAGTGGTTAATTAACTTGTCGGTCTTATTGGCGCTGATAGCGATTACCGTAGGGGCGAAGAACCTTTCGCCTTCCCGTTCGTCGGTTCGGGATGCGGGTATAGCTATGCAAGATACGCTGATCGCGCCGGATACTGTCGCTTTGCCATCTCTTTCCTATAAGATCGGTGCTGTTGTCGACTCGATCCTGTTGCCGGTTTCAGACAGCGGCGTGAAACAGTATGCTCCTTTACAGGACTTTTTTGCGGCACTCGATTCGTTACGTGCCGGGAAAGATACGGTCGTGACCATCGTTCAACTGGGCGACTCGCATATTCAGGCCGGTCATTACAGCGGACGCATGATGCGTCTCCTGCAGCAACAGTTCGGGAATGCCGGACGGGGTTGGATTGCCCCTTTCAAACTGAGCAAGAGCAATGAGCCGGACGATTATTTTATCTCTTCTGTTGCCAAAGAATGGGTTGCCGGACGTTGTATCCAGAATAACCGGAAGGCACCGATCGGGCCGGGCGGTATCGGTATCCAGTCCGTATCGCCTTCTATCAACTTCGATATCAGCATGGCACCGAACAACGGGGCCGGGTATTCTTTTAACCAGGCGGTCATTTACCGGGGGGAGAAGTCTATGCCGATGCTTCCTGCCGGAAAACTGAAAGATTCGGTCAGGACGACATTAAGCACAACTTCCTGTGCGCCGGGTGTCATAGCCGACACCTTCCGTATCTCTTGCCTGGCAGATACATTGCAGCTGCACAGTACCCGCCGGAAACAAGGGACGGACAACTTGCTGCCTGCTTCTTCTTTTAAGAATGTGTATTACGGTTTCAATCTGACGAATGGCCAACCGGGTATTTTATACCATTCGGTGGGAGTGAACGGAGCCATGTATGTGAACTACACGGACGAGAACTATGTCCGCCAGCTGGCTTTGCTGAATCCGTCGTTGCTGATCATTTCGCTGGGAACCAATGAAACGTTCGGCAGACGTTTTACCCGTGGCGAGTTTGCCGGACAGATCGAAGCATTTATTTCTTTGGTAAAAAAACAGATGCCGCATACCGCCATTCTGCTTACTACGCCTCCCGAATGCTATAAGCGGGTGACTGTAAATAAGAAACGGACGTATGTGCGCAACGAAAATACGGAACGCGCCGCAAAAGCTATTACAGAAATAGCCCATCGCGAAGGCCTGGCCTGCTGGGATTTATTTGCAGCGACAGGCGGAAAGAGTTCGAGTGCCAAATGGCATAAGGCCGGACTGATGGGAAGAGACCGCGTTCATTTTACTAAAGAAGGCTATCAGGAACAGGGACTTTTATTGTACCGTGCCCTGATGCAAACTTATAACCGATATATTACAGGCAACAACGATGTTCGATAATCTGGATTTCTCAAAACTGGGCGAGATACTGACCTATCACCGTCTTTCACCGATACTGTTCAGCAGCGGGCTGTTCTTCTTTCTTTTTATTGGCTTCCTGATCATTTATATGTCGCTCAGGAAACATTTGCTGGCTCGTATTATTTATGTAACGCTGTTCTCCCTTTATTTCTATTATAAGAGTAGTGGGTTCTGGTTTTTCCTGCTGCTGTTTACTGCTACGTCAGATTTCTGTATCGCGCAGGGGATATACCATACTGCTGCCAGGTGGAAACGTAAGTTGTTGGTTGTCCTTAGTTTGTGTATCAATCTGGGGCTATTGGGGTATTTCAAGTATTTCAATTTCCTGCTTGAGATCATTGCTACCGTTACCCGGGAGTTTGGCTATCAGTTCGGGAATACCTCTATGCAGAGTGTTACGTATCAGCCGATGGATATTTTTTTGCCTGTCGGTATTTCTTTCTTTACGTTCCAGACAATCAGTTACGTTATCGATGTGTACCGGGGAAAAATTACCCCACTGACGCGTTGGGTCGATTATGTGTTCTATGTATCATTCTTCCCGCAGTTGGTGGCCGGGCCGATCGTCCGTGCCCGCGACTTTATCCCGCAGATATACAAGAATCCAACTGTTACCCGTTCTGAATTCGGGGAGGGGCTGTTTCTGGTATTGTGCGGGTTGTTCAAGAAAACGGTGATTTCCGATTATATCAGCCTGAATTTTGTAGACCGTATCTTCGATGCCCCGTTGCTTTATACCGGGGTGGAGAACCTGTTAGGCGTTTATGGCTATGCGCTGCAGATCTATTGCGATTTCTCCGGATATTCGGATATGGCCATCGGTATCGCCCTGTTGCTAGGTTTCCGTTTCAATATAAACTTCGATTCTCCTTATCAGTCTGCTACGATTACGGAGTTCTGGCGGCGCTGGCATATCTCTTTATCCTCCTGGCTGAAGGACTATTTGTATATATCGCTGGGAGGTAACCGGAAAGGCAAGATCCGTACTTATATAAACCTGATGATCACGATGTTGCTCGGTGGTTTATGGCATGGTGCTTCCATGAGCTTTATCATTTGGGGGGCCATACATGGGGTGGCGCTGGCTATCCATAAGTTTATTATGGGGCGATTCAGTAGTTTTAAGCAATTAGGCTCGGAGATGAAGCCCTGGCGCAGGGTTTTAGGAATACTGATTACTTTCCATCTGGTTTGCTTCGGTTGGATCTTTTTCCGCGCCGACTCCATGCAGACGGTGAAGGAGATGCTGACGCAGATATTTACCAACTTCCATCCGGAAGTGTTCACACAGTTCGTTACAGGATATAAAGGTGTCTTTACGCTGATGGTGGTCGGTTATGTGCTTCACTTTATGCCTAAGTCGGCAGAGAATGCGGTGCAGGGTGTGGTAACCCGTTCACCTCTGTTGGTACAGGCTGTTATTCTGGCAATCATGGTCTTTGTCGTCGTGCAGTTCAAGAGTGCCGGCGTACAGCCGTTCATCTATTTCCAATTCTGATAATCGTTAAACACATTACTATTAATATGAAAACAGCTCCTTTATTCGTATTGCTTCTGACGGCTCTGCTCTGTGGATTTAGCGGAGCAGTTGCACAACAAAACAGTCTGACAGAAGAACAATTGCATCTGCGTCAGGAGGTAAAACCTTATCTGGACAGTCTGATCATCGAAGAGCCTAAGCCGGGTGATAAAGAGTTGTCCCAGTTCCGCCTGGAGGCTATCTTTCCGGCAAAAACGTTTACCCGTTTCGGAACGAATGAAGGCAAGTTTACGGCTTTCACACCTGATAATCCGAAATTGAAAGGGATTGTGACTGAACCTATACCTCTGTTGGACGGTGCAAGGATCAGTATTATTTATTCTTTTGCAGATGATTTTGAGAATAAAGTTCTTATTGACTGGAAATATCGTTTCGAGAGTGTCAAGGAAGAAAAATCTCCGGGAAAAGGTATGGCCCGCCAGTCTCTTTATCTCACTTTGTTGAACGGCTTGCGTTTCTCAAAGGTAAAGGTGGGATTGATGGATGTCGTGATTTTGCCACCGGATAATGAAGGGAAGAATATCAACAACCTGCCATCGTTGGGTTATCGTTCCATGAGCTTCAGTAGGGCGGAAGGTGACCAATATATGCTCTCTTATCTGCTGAAAACCAGTGAGGGTGTTTACAGTCCGATTGCCCGCGAAGAAGGTTCAGACCGTACTTTTCCCGAATACACAGGAGGGTCGGCTGCACAGTTCAGATTTATCCGGCAAAATATGGAATATCCCGAAGAAGCGATCCGGAAACAGGTGAGCGGTACGGTTCTTGTTTCTTGCACGGTCGAACCGGATGGTTCGGTAACAAATCCGCATATTTTCCTGGGTTCGGAACCGTTGTTGAATGATGAAGCCATTCGCCTGGTTGCCCTGACGAGCGGGAAATGGATTCCGGCAACCCGTAACGGGGAGAATATAGCCGACGAGAAAGTTATTCCTGTTCCATTCCGTCTGGAAGATGCTACGGGAGAGAATAATATTATTTTTGAGTCAAAGAAACCTGAAAAGAAATGGCCGGTTAAAAAGATATTGTTCTTTGGTGCGATAGGCGTCGCCCTGATTCTTTATCTGCGCCGTAAATTCAACAAAGGTACCGAAACCGGGCGCCCTGATCCGTCTTTGCGTCCTGTAGCGCTTGTTAATAATGACAAAATGGTGATAGTGGCCGGAGTGAGTGAAGAACAAATGGATGTGATGTTGTGTACGTTCGCTGACATATATAATTCCCGCGATTACGATGCGATCATCCGTATGCATCCGATAAACAATCAGGTCTTTGCTCTTACATTCCCTTATGATATGAAGTGGGAGATTTTTACTGAGCTGATCGACCATCTTATTTATTTTGACGAAAGCGAACAGAAGGCACAGACTAAAGCCTGGTTAACTTTGCCGGAACAATGCGAACCGGTTGCCGGTGAACATGGCATGTTGTCTATCAAGGAGGATGATGAGAACTATGATCTTATCCGGATCACCACCCAATATAACCGTGGCTGGAAAGTTGATTACGAAACCGAGCGATTGGTGGAAACGGAAGTTTTCGAAGAATACGTCAAACCTCCGTTCCCTTATTATGAGATTATTCAGAAGCCTTTCAAAGAGATAGATTGAGGTCGCTTTTCTCTATTCTTATATGGCGTAAATCAGCTCCTGATACACCCTGGAATACGCTTAATCCGAATTCCGGTACAACGGCCAGCAGGTGGTCGAATACATCTGACTGGATATCTTCATACGGTATCCATTGCGTGGTGGAAGCGAAGAAATAGAGCTCCAGCGGTATTCCCTTTTCTGTAGGCTGTAACTGGCGTACCATACAGGTCTGGGTCTGGCTTACATTCGGATTGCTTTTCAGGTAGTTTACCAGGTAAGCACGGAATACGCCCAGATTGGTCTGACGGCGGCCGTTTACCCAGATGGAGGCATCGATGTTATGCTCTTCGTTATATTTTTCCAGTTCCTGTTGTTTACTGTCCACATAGTCGGTGATCAGGGATATCTTGCGGAACTTCGCCAACATTTCCGGTGTGCAGAAATGTACGCTGTTCATGTCGATATTGATGGAACGCTTGATGCGGCGTCCTCCTGACTCCTGCATTCCCCGCCAGTTCTGGAAAGAATCGCTCACCAGCGCATAAGGCGGTATAGTTGTGATTGTATTATCGAAGTTCCGTACTTTGATGGCATTCAGTGTGACTTCAATAACCGTACCATCGGCCCCATATTTGGACATCGTAATCCAGTCGCCCGGACGAAGCATATCGTTTGCGGATAACTGGATGCCTGCCACGAAGCCGAGTATCGTATCCTTGAAAACCAGCATCAGGATAGCGGCGGAAGCACCTAGTCCGGCAAATAACGTAGCGGGCGATTTACCGATCAGGATGCTGATGATGATTATTCCACCGACAAAGAACACAATCACCTGAATGATCTGTACAAACCCTTTCAACGGTTTGTTCTTCATCGATTCTTTCCGGTTGTATATCTCTAATAATAGGTTCAGTGAAGCGTTAATGAATCGCAGTACAACGGCTACAATATAGATACTGCATACCATTTGAAGGATACCGAGCAAAGTAGGCATTTCCTCTCTGGGAAGTGCCAGCGGAAGCATGATATAAACCAGGATCGCCGGGATCAGATGCATCAGCTTATTGATGATCTTCCGTTCTACGATCAGGTCGTCCCACTGGTTTTTGGTTTTCTTGGCGAAGCGTTTAAATAATCCGAGGAAAATGTAACGGCAAGTGTAATCGATACCGACGGTTATTGCTATTAGAAGCAGTAAGACGACCAGGTTGTCCCAAATGTTTGCCGAATCGTGTACTAATCCCCATTTAATCAAGTAACTATTGATCCATTGTTGTAATTCACTCATATATTTGTATTTAAAGTTATGAACACAAATGTAGGGAAAAAATCATTGCTGCCCAAGTCTGCATCAATCAGAGTATTGATACACTTTCAGTTCAAACTGAGGGATCATCGCAAAGAAATGGTCGAATATATCCGACTGGATGCGTTCGTATTCCTTCCATACTTTATTGCGGGAAAAGAAATAGATCTGGATAGGCACACCGTATTCTGTCGATTGCAACTGGCTGATGATCAGGTCGAGGTCGGTGTTTACGACCGGC
Source organism: Parabacteroides sp. HGS0025 (assembly GCF_000969845.1). Classification (NCBI taxonomy): domain Bacteria; kingdom Pseudomonadati; phylum Bacteroidota; class Bacteroidia; order Bacteroidales; family Tannerellaceae; genus Parabacteroides; species Parabacteroides sp. HGS0025. Next base: position 3,002,793 of record NZ_KQ033902.1, on the reverse strand, counting down.
AGACTGGTCAGGTAACGCTCTACATAGACACGGAACATCTGCGAGTTAGTCGGTGTCACACCTTCGTCCGGCTTATAATCGGCAAGCAGGGGGATTTCTTTGCGCATATTATCGAGCATATCGGGTGTGCAGAATTTGATTGTGTTCAGATCGAGGAAAATGGATTTCATTACGCGCCGTCCTCCCGATTCAACCATTCCCCGCCAGTTCTGGAAAGAGTTATTGACCAGCGTATAGGGTGGGATCGTAGAGATCGTATTATCGAAGTTTTGTATTTTTACGGTGTTCAGTGTGATTTCCTGTACGACTCCGTTGGCGTTCGATCCGGGAACGGTGATCCAGTCGCCCGGCCGTAGCATATCGTTTGCCGATAGCTGTATGCCTGCCACGAAGCCGAGTATCGTATCTTTGAACACCAACATCAGGATGGCGGCCGAAGCGCCCAGTCCGGCAAATAACGTGGCCGGCGATTTACCGACCAGGATGGCGATGATCACAATTCCGCCGATGAAGAAAGCGAGTACCTGTATGACCTGTACAAATCCTTTAATAGAATGATTTTTGTTTACTTCCCGATGGTTGTAAATGTCCATAATGACAAGTATGAAACCATTGATAGCCAGTAATAAAACGATGACGATATAAACTGCACATATCTTTTGGGAAATCAGCAGCAACTCTTTCCCCCGGATAAACGCCATCGGAAGCAAGGCGTAAACGATAATGCCGGGAATGGCATGTACCAGGTTATGTACCACTTTGCGTTTAATCAGCAGCGAATCCCAGAAGAAACGGCTTTTCTCTGACAGTTTCTTGACACTGCCTACAAAAATATATTGACATAAATAATCGATCCCGACTGCTACCGCAATCAATAATACGGCAATAATAATTTCATCGAATGTATCAGCAATCTTCGGATCCACGCCCCAACCGATAAGGAGTTTGTTCATCCAGCTACCTAAATTAACCATAAGCAAATCGTTTTTTTATATTGATAACATTTGACGGGACGTTTGGTTGAGTGAGAAGGGCATAAATATTGTTCCCGGCACACCGTTTATTCGCAGGAATCCGGTATCTTTGCTATTTATAATGTAAATGTGGCAGAAGACCCATGAAAACACTGTTGACGATGATGTTATTTGCAACTGGAACAAATCTGTTGGCTGCTCAGAGTTCAAAAGCGCTGGAAGTTAAAGAATACAAACTGAATAACGGGCTGACCATCTGGCTGAATGAGGATCATAGCCAGCCGAAAGTTTTCGGAGCTGTGGTCGTGAAAGCGGGAGCGAAGGACTGTCCGGATACAGGGATTGCACACTATTTCGAACATATGATGTTTAAGGGTACCGATAAGATCGGAACCATCAACTATGAAGCGGAAAAGGTTTTACTTGACTCTATCTCTGCAAAATATGACGAACTGTCAGCCACGGAAGAGGAAGAAGACCGTACCCGTATCCAGAAAGAGATCAATGAATTAAGCATTCGTTCTTCTGAATATGTGATACCGAATGAATTCAATCGTCTGATCTCAAAGTATGGCGGTTCAGGGTTGAATGCTGCAACATCTTACGATGCAACTATCTATTTCAATACTTTTTCACCTCAATATATGGCACAATGGGCGGAGATAAACAGCGAACGTTTGCTGAATCCTGTTTTCCGTCTGTTCCAAAGCGAACTGGAAACGGTTTATGAAGAGAAGAATATGTATGGCGACTTTATCGGCGGCCCTGTGATGGATCGCTTGCTTGCCCGGTATTTTGCTCCGCATCCGTATGCCTATCCGATTATCGGAAGCACAAAGAATCTGAAGAATCCGCGCCTGACAGAGATGCGGAAGTTCTTTGAAGAATACTATGTGGCATCCAATATGGCTCTGATCCTGAGTGGTGATTTTGATACGGAGGCCGTTTTGCCTATTCTGGAACGAACATTCTCGCGTATCCGTCCGGGCGAAGCGCCTAAAAAGGAGATGGTAGCTATACCGCCATTTAAAGGAAAAGAGAAGATGAAGGTTAAATTCCCCGTTCCGTTGGTAAGGGCGATGGGATTGGGCTTTCGCGGTGTGCCGGCTAATCACGAAGATCAGGCGGCGTTGGCTATCGCAGTTAATATGCTGAACAATGCCAACGGCACCGGGTTTCTTGACAAACTGATGGTAGACCGGAAGATCATGGCCTGTATGGCAATGAACGAAAGCATGAATGAAGCCGGGATACTGGCTGTAGCGGTTATACCTAAACTAATGCTTCAAACCTATGGCGGAGCTGAAAAGCTGGTCTGGCGTGAGATAAACCGTGTGAAGGAAGGGGATTTTACTGATGAAATATTCAATAGCCTGAAGCAGGAACAACGTCGCCAGTACGCATCTAATCTTGAAAATATCGATTCGCGTGCACGCATTATGATGTCGCTCTGTTCGCAGGGGAAAAGCTGGGACGAGTATTTGCAGGAAGTAGCAAAGATAAATGCCCTGACACGGGAAGATATTATGCAGGTTGCCCGGAAGTATTTCAGTGATAATTATCTGTGTGTGACAAAAAAGACGGGGAAATATCCGAAAGATAACCTGAAGAAACCAGACTTCACTCCGGTGGTTCCGAGAAATTCAGAGTCTGTTTCCGAGTATGCGAAGAAGTTGGAGCAGTTGCCGACACAGATCGTGAAATCTCATTTTATCGATTTTGAAAAAGATGTACAAACAGCAAAGTTGAGCCCGCTGGTTACTTTATATACGGTAGCTAACCCGGTGACAGATATTTTTACGCTTAATCTGATCTACCAGATCGGAACGTTAGAACAACCTAAATTAGGACTTCTGGCTAATTACATGCAATTTCTGGGGACTGACTCTTTATCGTTCCAGGATTTCCGTACACGTTTGCAGGTGCTGGGCAGTACGATGTCTTTCGATGCAAGCGATAAACAGTTTATTGTGCGCATCACAGGCTTCGATAATCATTTCAAAGAAACTGTTCAGTTGGCCGGGGATTTCATTTCGCATGTAAAAGCAGACGATAAACAGATCCGTCAGGTTATTAATGATGCGAAAGTAACAGAAAAGGCTTTCTTTGAATCCAGTGATAATATTGCAAATGCTTTATTGGAGAAAGTGAAATATGGGGAGCAGTCACGCTATCTTCGTAAATTACCGCTTTCGGAAGTAAAGAAATTGAAAGGAAAAGACTTGCTGGATGTTTTTGCAGATGTCCGCCGAATGGAGTGTGACCTGCATTATTGCGGAACACTTTCTATCGAACAGGTTGAAGAACAGTTAAATGCATCTATGCCGTTAAAGGATATAACGATCGCGGCTGATGCCACTTATTTCCGGGAACCGAAAGAATATGACAAGCCAGCTGTTTATTTTATGGATATGCCGACTGCTTCGCAAAGTATTGTCTATGGGTTTGTAAAAGGAGAGGTAACGGATGATTTGTGGTCGCGCCAGGCATCCCGTTTATTTTCCGTTTATTTCGGAGGAGATATGTCGTCGTTGATGTTTCAGGAGATCAGAGAGTTTCGTTCGTTGGCTTATCGTGTCAGCGGGCGTTATTTATTGCCGCCTCGTAAGCTGGAAGGGAAGGCCGGAGAGTTCGTTACGATGCTGTCTACACAAAACGATAAGACGCTGGATGCAATGGCAGTGATGAATTCCCTGATTCGTGAAATGCCGGAGAAGCCGGAGCGGATATCTATGATCAAACAATCGATCATCAATCAGGTGAATAATGATTATCCGTCGTTCCGGGATTTGTCGGAGAAAGTGGCCAGTTATAAGAGGAACGGTTTTGAGAGTGATCCGAATGAGGCTTTATTATCTGGCATTTCGGGTATGGAGATGATGGATATTATCCGTTTCTACCGTCATAACATCCGGCTTAAACCAATCGTTTATGTCATCGTTGGAAATTCAAGACGTATCGATATGAAGAAGCTGGCCGATTATGGAGAGATTATAAGACTGAGAAAAAAAGATGTTTATAAGTAACAGAAAGAGCTATTATATATAATGTATAGTAAAGACGAATTGAAGAACCTGAAACTGGAATTCTGGGAAAGCTTCGCCGCATTTTGCGAAGTCCAACCCAATCTGAGAGGGCGTAAGAAGATATGGACGCTCTATGATACGAAGGTGAAAGGGGTGGAGTTGAAGTTTGATGCGAACCGTAAAGGTGCTTATGTGATCCTTGAAGTGAATCACAAGAGGGAAGATCTCCGGTTGGAAATGTTTGAACGCCTTACATGGTATAAGGAAACGCTCGAACAGGATTTTCCGGAAGGCTTGATCTGGGATATTTGTTTTGTGAGAGATACGGGAAAAGAAGTTGCCCGTATCTATATCGCTAAAAAAGGAATCGACTTTCACCGTAAACAGGATTGGGGAGAATTTTTTACTTTTATGGCGTCGCAGATGTATATTCTGGAACGTAACTTTATGTCGATAGCTGAATATTTGAGAGAGTAAAAAGAATATGGAACACATTCATACGATATGCAGGATTGCCGGAGTGGCAGCCGTTGGTCTGTTAACTGCCTGTGGCACACAACAGAGGGACGCTTTGTTGCAGGAGGCCGGAGTGAGCCGTGAACTGGCGCAGTTCAGAAAAGAGCATTTCGGACAGGTTAAATACAATCTGTTTTTCTCTATCCCGGAAACGAAGCGCGAACCGGTGAAAGGGAATGCAGAGATCCAGCTGTCTTTAAAGAAAAAGCAGCCGATCATCATCGACTTTCGTGGAGAAGCTTCGCAAGTGGCTTTAGTGCTGCTGAACGGTCAGCCGGTGCCCTATGAGGTTAAGAATGAGCATATCCTGATCCCTGCCGACCGAAGTATAGTCGGAGTAAATAAGATTACTGTCGATTTTATTCCAGCCGACCAGTCTTTGAACAGGAGGGACGAGTTCCTTTATACCTTGTTGGTTCCTGATCGGGCGCGGACGGCTTTCCCCTGTTTCGACCAGCCGGATATGAAGTCTCTGTTCACCTTGTCATTGGAAGTTCCGGGAGAATGGCAGGCAGTTTCGAACGGTGCTGTTGAAAGTACGGATACAACTTCAGTTCCCGGCCGTAAGATTATATCATTTAAAGAGACAGAGCCGTTAAGTACTTATCTGTTCGCCTTCACAGCCGGTAAATTCGTACGCGAAACGTATAACCGGGACGGAAGGGAAATCTCTTTATATCATCGGGAAACAGATCCGAAAAAGAAAGCCCAATGTCCGGAAATTGCATCGGAAGTATTCGATGCATTGACCTGGTTGGAGGATTATACCGATGTTCCGTATCCTTTTGCCAAATACGATCTGATAATCCTTCCCGGATTCCAGTTTGGCGGCATGGAGCATACCGGAGCCACCTTTTATACCGACCGCCGGATGTTCCTGAACGAGAATCCGACGTTGAACGAGCAGTTGAGCCGCAGTGCCCTGATCGCCCATGAGACTGCTCACATGTGGTTTGGGGATTATGTCACTATGCAGTGGTTTGACGATGTATGGACGAAAGAGGTTTTTGCCAATTATTTTGCTTCGCAGATCGTGGCTCCCCTTTATCCGAATGTGAATCATGCGTTGAATTTTATGCAGGATTATATTCCTCCGGCATACGCTGAAGACCGTACTGCCGGTGCGAATCCGATCAAGCAGGATCTGGACAATCTTCGCAACGCCGGTTTGGTTTATGGTAATATCATTTATGATAAATCGCCTGTTGTTCTTGAGATGTTGATTAAGAAAATGGGAAAAGAGCCGTTCCGTAAAGGTATTCAGGAATATTTAAAAACTTATGCGTACGGGAATGCCACCTGGGATGGCCTGATCGAAATTCTGGATAAACAGACAGATGACGATCTGGCAACCTGGAGCCATATCTGGGTTAATGAGAAAGGCATGCCGGAAATCACTTCTTCTATCGTTGGCGACAGTCTGGTGGTGACTCAAACCGATCCTTTTAACCGGGGGCTTCACTGGCCGCAGGATTTGTCTTATCTGATCGTCCCAAAAACAGGGGAACCGGAGGAGATTTCCGTTTCATTCGGAAGAAATTCGGATTTCACCCGGGAGAAACTGAAAATACATCCGGAAGAGGGTTGTTTCATTATTCCGAATATAGATGGAAAAGGATATGGATTTTTCCGTTTGAATGAAGCCGATGCCCGGGCGTGTGCCGCTTATCTTCCTGGTTGCGATAATGAGTTATTGAGAGGTTCGATATTGATCACTTTGTACGAGAATCTGTTGAATCAGGCAATCACTCCGGATTTCTTTATGGAAACGATGCTGAATTATCTGCCACAGGAAAATAACTCGTTATTATTTTCCGCAGCTTTGGGCTATATCGGAAATTGTCAGCGTTTGTATCCGACAGAAACGGAATTATTGGAAAAGACTTTATGGCAGATTGTAACGACATCTTCTGTCCCGCAGCATCGATTGCAGGCTTTCCGTTCCTATCGTTCTTTGGCAAAATCGCCGGAAGCAATCGCTACATTATATAATATATGGAAAAAAGAACAGGCTCCGGCAGGTTGTTCGTTGAGTGAGAACGATTATATCAATCTGTCTTATACACTGGCACTTTGTTTACCGGAGCAGGCGGACGATATTGTCGGCATTCAGCAATCCCGCATCACAAATCCCGACCGGAAGCGGGAATATGCTTTTATTTCGCCTTCTGTTTCTCCTCATAAGGAGGTGCGTGATAGTGTTTTTGCTTCTTTGCTGATAGCGGATAATCGTCGTGTCGAGCCCTGGGCTTCCGCTGCGTTGGCCAATTTAAATCACCATTCACGGCAGAAAGAAGCTATTGCATATATCCGCCCGGCTTTGGAAGCGATGCAGGAAGTGCAGCGAACCGGCGATATCTTTTTCCCGACAGCCTGGGTGCGTGCTTTGCTATCCGGACATACATCGCCTGAAGCAAGAGCGGAAGTCGATGCTTTCTTCGCCGCTAATCAGGATTATCCGAAGATGCTGGCAAACAAAATACGGCAACAAGCCGATCATTTATATAGAATTAAACACTAATGAAGTATGGGATGGATTTATTTATTGCTGGGTGGTCTTTTTGAAATGGGATGGCCCGTCGGTATGAAACTGGCGCAAACAACGGGATCGCGTTTTCTTTATCTTTCGGTGGCTGTTATCTCAATGGCACTGAGCGGGTATTTTTTATATCTGGCACAACGGACGATACCGATAGGGACTGCTTATGTGGTGTGGACTGGAATAGGTGCTGTAGGCACCTTGCTGATCGGGATCTTTATTTTCGGTGACTCGACAGGTTTATGGCGTATCCTGTCCGCTATGTTGGTCGTGATAGGTATTATAGGCATCAAACTGGCTTCCTAGAAAAAAAGTAAGCTTATTTGCTAATCTTTTGATAGATTTATTTGCAGTTTCAATTATTATTGTAACTTTGCGGCATCAATAAAATAAAAAATGAAAATAAGAGTATCACATCACCATCATCATCATTACAGCGGGCAGTAGTTCGGTGGGCTGATTGGTGTGTAGATACGCATAATATTAATAATAAGGCTTGCCGTCATTCGGTAAGCCTTATTTTGTTTTCGGAAAGTATATAATTATTAAAACAAAGATAAACATGTTACGAATTGCAGTACAATCGAAAGGTCGTTTATACGACGAGACAATGCTATTATTGGAAGAAGCGGGTATCAAACTGAACAGAGGCAAACGTATTTTGCTGTTATCGGCAAAGGGGTTTCCGGTAGAGGTTTTATTCCTTCGTGATGATGATATACCTCAGTCTGTGGCTAATGGAGTAGCAGATATAGGTATTGTCGGTGAGAATGAGTATGTAGAAAAAGGGGGAGAGGCTCGTCTGGTTAAACGATTGGGCTTCAGTAAATGCCGTGTATCGCTGGCTATTCCTAAAGATGAAGATTACCAGGGTGTGGAATGGTTTGAAGGAAAGACTATTGCTACTTCCTATCCGGAAATACTGAAAGCTTACCTGAAAGAAAAAGGTGTAAAGGCAGATTGCCATGTGATCAGTGGTTCGGTTGAAATTGCTCCGGGTATCGGTCTGGCGGATGCTATCTTTGATATAGTAAGTTCAGGTAGTACGTTGGTAAGTAACCGCTTGAAGGAAGTTGAAGTCGTAATGCAGAGCGAAGCGCTTCTGATAGCGAACAATAACTTGTCGGAAGAGAAATTGGCTATTCTCGACGAACTGCTGTTTCGCTTCGAAGCCATACAGGTGGCGGAAGGTAAGAAATATGTATTATTGAATGCACCGAAAAGTAAACTGGATGAAATTATCGAAGTATTGCCCGGTATGAAAAGCCCGACGGTAACACCTCTTGCTAATGGCGATTGGGTTTCTGTTCAGTCTGTTATCGCAGAAAAACATTTCTGGGAAATTATTGGCAAGTTGAAATCTTTGGGTGCTGAAGGTATTTTGGTTATTCCGATCGAGAAAATGATTCTTTAAGTTATGGAAGTAATTAAATATCCGTCGAGAGAAGACTGGGCGTCATTGGCAAAACGGCCGGCATTGGATGTTACGACTTTATTCGATACAGTCCGTACCGTATTGGACGAGGTGCGCCTGGAAGGTGATACTGCGGTTAAACGGTATGAAGAGAAATTCGATAAGGTTCGTCTGGCCGATCTTCAGGTTTCGGAAGCAGAGATACAGGAAGCCCGTGAACTTGTTTCTGAAGATCTGAAACAAGCTATCCGTACGGCCAAAAATAATATTGAAAAGTTTCATGCTTCCCAACGTTTCACCGGACAAAAAGTGGAAACGACATCAGGTGTGACCTGTTGGCAAAAGGCAGTTGCGATCGAAAAGGTTGGATTATATATTCCGGGAGGGACAGCACCTTTGTTCTCGACCGTCTTAATGTTAGCGGTTCCGGCACATATCGCAGGATGTAAGGAGATTGTGTTATGTACGCCTCCCAATAAAGAAGGTAAAGTACATCCGGCAATCCTGTTTGCCGCAGAGACGGCCGGCGTTAGTAAAATATTTAAATCCGGTGGAATACAAGCTATTGCCGCTATGGCATACGGAACGGAGTCTGTTCCCAAGGTTTATAAAATATTTGGCCCCGGAAATCAATATGTAACAGCAGCCAAACAGCTTGTAAGTTTGAAAGATGTTGCAATCGATATGCCCGCAGGCCCTTCTGAAGTGGAAGTAATTGCTGACGAAACGGCTAATCCGGACTTTATTGCCGCTGATTTCCTTTCGCAGGCTGAACACGGAGCCGACAGCCAAGCCATATTGGTTACCTCTTGTGAAGGTATTGTCGCACCAGTGATTAAGGCTATCCAGGAACAATTATCGAAATTATCCCGTAAGGAGATAACAGAAAAAGCTTTGGAACACAGCCGCATAATCGTCCTGAAGGATGAACTGGAAATAATAGACTTTACAAACGCGTATGCTCCGGAACATTTGATCATTCAGACAGCAAATTATTCCCATATTGCCGGACAGATTGAAAATGCAGGCAGTGTATTTATGGGGCCTTATACGCCGGAAAGTGCAGGTGATTATGCTTCCGGAACAAATCATACTTTACCGACCAACGGCTATGCTAAAGCATATAGTGGTGTAAACCTGGACAGCTTTATCAAAAAAATAACTTTTCAGGAGATCACAGCCGAAGGTATTAAGAATTTGGGTGGAACAATTCAGATCATGGCCGCTGGCGAACAGCTGGATGCCCACCGTAATGCAGTAACTATTAGATTGAATACAATATGATGGATTTAAAAGACCTGGTAAGACCCAATATTTGGGAGTTGAAACCGTATTCTTCAGCAAGAGACGAGTTTCATGGAAGTGCATCTGTCTTTTTGGATGCTAACGAGAATCCTTATAACGAACCTTATAATCGTTATCCCGATCCGTTGCAATGGGAACTGAAAGACCGTATTGCCGAGTTGAAAGATGTAGACCGTAATTCAATCTTTCTGGGGAATGGAAGTGATGAACCGATCGACCTTGTTATCCGTGCATTTTGTGATCCGGCGGTCGATTGTATCGTCAGTATCACGCCCACTTACGGAATGTATGAAGTGGCAGCCAATGTGAATGACGTGGAGTTCAGAAAAGTCACATTGACTCCCGATTTCGAACTCGATGCGGATAAATTACTGGCAGAGGTGGACGAATGGGTGAAAATCATCTTCCTTTGTTCACCTAATAATCCGACAGGGAACAGCCTGAACCGGGATGAGATTTATAAAATACTGAACAACTTCGAAGGGATTGTCATATTGGATGAAGCTTATATCGATTTCTCGGAAGAACCTTCATTCCTGCCTGAACTGAAGAAATTCCCGAACCTGATCATTTTACAGACGCTTTCCAAAGCGTGGGGAGCCGCGGGTATTCGTTTGGGTATGGCATTCGCCTCTCCGGAAATTGTTGCTATCCTCAATAAGATTAAATATCCTTACAATGTTAATGTCCTGACACAGGAGCGTGCATTGGATATATTGAATAATGAAACAGAAATGTTGAGACAACTGCGTAGCATCATGTCTGAGCGTATCCGTTTACAGGCTGCATTGCCGGAACTTTCTGTTGTAAACAAAATGTATCCGACCGATGCCAACTTCATTCTTGTCGATGTAGGCAAAGCGGATTCGGTATATAATAAATTAGTTAAGAAAGGCGTTATTGTACGTAACAGAAATAATGTAACTTTGTGCCACGGTTGCCTGCGCATAACTGTTGGTACACCTGAAGAAAACGATGCATTATTGAAAGCATTAAAAAGCATATAAGCATGAAAAGAGCCCTCTTTATAGACAGGGACGGAACATTGGTGATAGAACCGCCGGTAGATTATCAATTGGATAGTCTGGAAAAACTGGAGTTCTATCCCAAAGTATTCCGTAACTTATATTTCATACGTAAACAGTTGGATTTTGAGTTTGTCATGGTGACGAACCAGGATGGACTGGGTACGGCTTCTTTTCCGGAAGATACTTTCTGGCCGGCTCATAACAAGATGTTGAAGGCCTTGGAAGGAGAGGGGATTGTCTTTGATGATATCCTGATCGACCGTTCCTTCCCTGAAGATAATTCTCCTAATCGTAAGCCGCGTACCGGTATGATGGGTAACTATCTGAGCGGCGAATACGATCTGGCAAACAGTTATGTGATTGGCGATCGCCTGACGGATATGGAGCTGGCAGTCAACCTCGGAGCTAAAGGGATCTGGTTGCATCCTTCAGATGAAGAAGCAGAAAAATTGCTGGCAGAGAATCCTTCTATTTCTCCTGTTTTAATCACGGAGGATTGGGATAAAGTGACAGAATATCTTTTTGCCGGTGAACGCCGTGCTGTTGTGCAGCGTACAACAAAGGAAACAGATATATATGTTGAGATCAATCTGGACGGAACCGGAAAAACTGAAATCTCAACCGGATTAGGCTTTTTTGACCATATGCTGGATCAGATAGGAAAACATTCCGGTGTCGATTTGGTTATACGTGTAAAAGGTGACTTGAACGTAGACGAACATCATACGATCGAAGATACGGCTATTGCCCTTGGGGAGGCTTTATTAAAAGCCCTTGGCGATAAACGAGGTATTGAGCGATACGGTTATTCTCTGCCGATGGATGATTGCCTTTGCAGCGTAGCTCTCGATTTCGGAGGACGTCCCTGGCTGGTTTGGGATGCTGAGTTCAATCGTGAAATGGTAGGTGATATGCCTACTGAAATGTTTCTCCACTTCTTTAAAAGTCTGAGTGATGCGGCACGTATGAATCTGAACATCAAAGCAGAGGGAGCCAATGAGCATCACAAGATAGAAGGAATCTTCAAGGCATTGGCGCGGTCTGTGAAAATGGCCATTCGCCGTGATATTTATAAATATGAATTGCCTAGTACAAAAGGCGTCTTATAAAAAAAGAGTATATGAAATACTGGTTAATAGCCGCTGTCGCAATCATACTGGCAGCATGTAATGATGATATTGAACATAAGCTGGAAGGCAAATGGCAGTTGCAGCAGGTGGAAGTAGATGGGGAAGTGATACTGGCTGATACGGTGTTTTATAACTTTCAAAACGTTTTGTTTATGTATCAGGTGTATATTCCTGATTCTAGTAAATATCTATCGCAGTATGGTTTCAATACTTTGGGAGAAGATAATCAGCTGATGCTCGAATTTGCTCACGATCCTCGCCCGGCAGATCGATTCCTGCCTTTTACTGATTGGAAGTCATATAAGCGAACATTCACTATCGAAGAATCCAATAGAAAACATTTAATTCTAAATAGCGAAGGGAAGAGATATACTTTCAGAAAGTTCTGATAATACTTTTGGGTTTAAAAAAATAGTAGCGATCGCGGTTTTTTTCATCATTTGATCAAAAAAATGAAAGAAACTGTGAACGCTTTTATTTTTTGATCGAAAAAATGAAATTGTCTCTGGATTCTTTTACTTTTTGAATGAAAAAATGAAATTGTTTGCGTGCGCGATCATTTTTTGACCAAAAAAATGATATTGTTTGGTGATTCTATCATTTTTTCGGTCAAAAAGCGTTCTTGCAGTTAGTCTCCGCTAACCAGATCGGCAAAAGAAGCATTCGTTTCACGAACGAGATCGGCCGGGGCCAGTAAAACCTGCAATCCACGTTGTCCGGCGCTGATATAGATATTATCGAATTGTTCGGCACTGAAATGGATGTAAGTAGGGAAATGTTTCTTCATCCCGATAGGGGAGCAACCTCCCCGTATATAACCTGTAAGAGGCAGTAATTCTTTCACCGGGATCATTTCACATTTTTTATTTCCGGAAACTTTAGCCGCCTTTTTCAAATCCACTTCGTCTGCTCCGGGGATTACACAGACGAAATAGCCACTTTTATCTCCATGAAGGATCAGTGTTTTGAATACTTGTTCTACGTTTTCACCCAATTGCTCTGCAACATGGATGGCACTCAAATCGTTTTCATCCACTTCGTATGGAACCAATTGATAAGGCACTTTCGCTTTATCTAAAAGTCTGGCCACATTTGTTTTATTGATCTTCATCTTATAACCCTTTCATCGATAGTTGAACCCGTTTACGAACCAGATCCACACTCATTACTTTTACTTTCACATGCTGATGGATAGACACGACCTGTGTCGGATCACTGACAAAACGATCGGCCAGTTCTGAAATATGAACCAATCCGTTTTCTTTGATACCAACATCCACAAAGCAGCCGAAATTGGTAATGTTAGTTACAATACCCGGCAAAATCATCCCTTCTTTCAAATCATTGATTGTCTTTACGGTAGGATCGAAAGAGAATACCTGTATCGTTTCACGCGGATCTCTTCCCGGTTTATCCAGTTCTTCCATTATATCCAGCAAGGTCGGCATACCGACTTTCTCCGTGATATATTTCTTGAGATCCAGTTTCTTCTTCAGTTCTTTATTGGTAATCAGTTCCTCCACGGTGCACTTCAGATCTTTAGCCATCTGTTCGACGATCGGATAGCTTTCCGGGTGAACGGCAGAATTATCCAAAGGTGTTTTCCCATTCTGTATGCGTAGAAATCCGGCACTTTGTTCAAAGGCCTTTTCTCCCATGCGCGGTACTTTCATTAGTTCGCGTCTCGACAGGAAAGGGCCGTGCTCTGCCCGATAATCCACTATATTTTGCGCCAGAGTAGGGCCTAACCCGGATATATAAGTAAGCAGATGCTTGCTCGCCGTATTCACATTCACACCCACCATATTTACGCAACTTTCAACGGTTTGATCCAGGCTTTTCTTTAAAGCTCCTTGTTCAACATCATGTTGATATTGCCCGACACCGATACTTTTCGGATCGATCTTTACCAGTTCGGCCAGCGGATCCATCAACCGGCGTCCGATGCTGACAGCCCCGCGCACAGTTACATCGTATTCAGGGAATTCCTCTCTCGCTATTTTGGATGCAGAATAAATGGAAGCCCCGTTTTCGCTGACTACAAATACCTGCACTTTCCTGTCATAACGGATATTGGTAATGAATTGTTCCGTTTCGCGACTGGCTGTACCGTTACCGATGGCAATCGCATCGATGGCATAGGTGGCAACCAATTGAGATACCTTTGCGGCAGCTTTGCTTTTCTCATTCTGTGGTGGATGGGGATAGATAGCCTCATTATGAAGCAGATTACCCTGTGCATCCAGACAAACAAGCTTACATCCGGTTCGATACCCCGGATCTACTCCCAGTACACGTTTTTGTCCCAATGGCGGAGCCAGTAGAAGCTGTCGCAGGTTCTCTGCAAAGACGCGGATCGCTTCTTCATCCGCTTTGGCTTTACTGAGGTTGGCATACTCTGTTTCGATAGAAGGCTTGAGTAACCGCTTAAAAGAATCGTCTACCGCGTCGGCAACCTGATCGGAAACTTCGCTTCGGCCTTTTACGAAACGTCTTTTCAGTCGATCGAGGGTGGTGTCCGTATCAGGAGAAATGCTGACCCTTAGAATTCCTTCCGCTTCTCCACGACGAAGAGCCAGCAAACGGTGGGAACTGCATCGACTCAACGGTTCACTGAAATCAAAATAATCGCGGTATTTAGCCCCTTCTTCCTCTTTCCCTTTTATCACTTTAGCGGAGATAACGCCTGTATGAGCAAAAGAATTACGTACGGCATTGCGAGCCCCTTCGTTTTCATTTACCCATTCGGCAATGATGTCACGTGCTCCCTGTAACGCTTCAGCAGCATTTTTTACTTCACCTTTGATAAAGCTCTTCACCCGGCCTAACAGATCATGTTCGTTTTGTATCATGATGATCTTTGCAAGTGGTTCCAGCCCTTTTTTTCGGGCTATTTCAGCTTTTGTCACCCGCTTTGGCTTATATGGAAGATAGATGTCTTCTATTTCTGTACTATCCCACGACTCTTCGATACGTTTCTTTAATTCGGGAGTCAGTTTCCCTTGTTCTTCGATAGAGGATAAAATACTTTCTTTTCTCTTTTTCAGCTCGGTTAATTTATCCAGCAAGTCTTTGATATTACCTATCTGAACTTCATCCAGTCCTCCGGTCACTTCTTTTCGGTAACGGCTGATAAAAGGAATTGTAGCCCCTTCTCCCAGCAATCCGATCGTCCGTTCCACTTGTCCGGCCGGAATATTTAAAGAATGGGAGATGATTGTATGAAATGATGTTGTCATATTTATATTCTCTCTGTTTAATGCCTACAAAGATAATCTTTTGCCGATTATTTTACTTTCCTCTTTGAATTCTTTCTTTTATTATTTGCTACTCTCGTTTATTTTCAAGACTTTTGTGAACACATAAACATTAAGTCCCTAAAGCTGTATGATACCAGTAGATTCAGATGCTGATGCATTGGAGCAAAAATATAAAGATCTATCCGGATTGTTGTCGAATATAGTAAATTCGGTACCAATGTATTTTTTTGTAAAGGATACGGGAGATGATTTCCGTTATGTGTACTCCAGTCCGATGATGAACCAGATTTACGGTCGTTTTCATAATGATGTTGTAGGAAGAACGGACTTCGATTTGTTTATTGATCCGGTGGTTGCACAGCGTTTTCGGGATATGGATGAGATAGTGCTTCGTTCCGGTAAAATGCAACGTTATGTTGAACAGATGCTTGACCCCAGGGGAGAACTTCGTTCGATGGATACGATGAAACTGCTTGTCCCGCGGGAAGGAAAATCTCCTTATCTATTGGGTATGTCATGGGATATAACCAAGCAACGTAAAATAGAAGATGAATTACACGAAAACAATAAGAGACTGGCTCTTTCCTGTATGGCCGGACGCATATACCCGTGGATATGGGATGTGGTGAATGAAACAGCTGAATTATCCTTGGTAAAAGACGGAGAGATGGTTCATTCCTATATTTCCCACGAAAGTTTTACGGAAAAGATACATCCTGCCGATCAACAGATGTATCGGGATGTAGTCAATGCTTTTGCCCGCGGGGAGATAGATTCCCTGAAACTGAGTTTTCGTTGTAAATACTTTTCAGACGAATATGTCTGGCTTGAAAAGATAGGGGAAGTATATGAAGCCGGAGAAGACGGTAAACCGCTTAAAGCAATCGGTATTTTAAGAGATATAACAGTCGATAAACGGCATGAAGCAGATGTACAGGCCAAACGGCTGGCGGAAGAAAGCGATCGTATGAAATCGGCTTTTATTGCCAATATGAGCCATGAGATCCGTACACCGTTAAATGCCATTGTCGGTTTTTCTACATTAATGGCTCAGGTCGAGACTCAGGAGGAAAAACAAGAATACCTGAAGATCATTGAATCAAGTAATGATTTTCTGTTACAGCTTATCAATGACATTCTCGACATATCTAAAATAGAATCCGGTAAACTGGAGTTTATATATACGAAATTTAGCCTGAACGATATCTTCAAGCCTCAGGAACATGCCTTTACATTGAGGGCTGATCCCGGAGTAAAAGTAATTTTTGAAAATGATGGTAGTAACTATAGCATTATTTCCGAGAAAACAAGGCTAACCCAGGTATTGACTAACTTTCTATCCAATGCCATAAAGTTTACTTCATCCGGCTCTATCCGGTTTGGCTATAAACTCTCGAAGAATGGTATCCATGCCTATGTCACCGATACGGGAACAGGAATCAGGAAAGATGCTCAGGCAACAATTTTCGACCGGTTTGTCAAGCTCGATAAATTTAAACAAGGTACGGGACTTGGCCTGTCGATCTGTAAGACGATTATAACCATGCTGAATGGGGAGATCGGAGTGGAGTCTGAAGAAGGTTCCGGATCTACATTCTGGTTTACAATCCCCTGTAATCCGATTAAGGTTAATTAATCTCAGGTAACTGGATTGTTGCTGAGGCAAGGCGCTTTAGTTCCTCTTGATCATGAGATGTGAAAATAATGGTTTGTCCGTTTGTTGTTTGTCGCATAAGTATCCGGTCTATAATATGAAGGGTTAATGCTTTATCCAGGCCTTTAAAAGGTTCGTCCAACAACATTATTCCCGAAGGGAAAGCCAGAGCACGGGCTAAAGCGACACGTTGTTGTTGGCCGTAACTAAGTTCTTCCGGATATCGCTTTGCTAACGTTTCCATTTCTACTAATTTCAGTGCCTCTATTGCTTTTGTCTCAGAATGGAGTTTATCGTAAACAGAAGCCAACGGAAGGCATATATTTTGTAATATGGTTAAATGGGATAATAACTCCGGCTCCTGAAATACGTTTGACAGATTCTGCTCTTTTTCGATATCTATTATGCCGTCGGCAGGTTTAAGTGAACCGTTAATTAAGTTCAGCAATGTTGTTTTTCCTGTACCGGACGGTGCTTCTATACCATAAATAGTACCAGGCTCAAAAGTATAGGAAAAATGAGATAGAACATCTGCTTTGCCATATTGAAAAGTGATGTCTGTTATTTTTATGGGAGAAGAGGGTTTCGTATTTGTAGTGAAATTTGTTTTACTGAATAGTATTTTCCAATCTACGGATGCTAGTTTACTAATCCCTTTATCAAACAAAAAACTAATCAGAACAGCAACAATTGTCCATGCTACCAGTTCCGGAACGGCAATAAAATTCTGTGCCCGTTTCATTTCACCTCCAATTCCGAAGGTACATTGGGAAAGAACTTCCCCCATAATGATTGCCCGCCAACCGAAACCGACCGCAGATGCCAGTCCACTGAATAAAAAAGGCTTTAACTGCGGATAAATAACCTGCATCAATTTATTTCTTCTGTTTATTTTAAACTGATCAGCCATAAGGGACAGTCCGGGACGAAGGTTTATTATACCTTTTGTCAGATTCTCCGTCAAGAGGGGAAACATAGTCAGGAAAGCGATCATCAACGGGATGCTTTCAGGGTTGAGGAAGATCAAGGCCAGCAGGATGAAGGAGATCACCGGAACCGATCTCATAACCGTTAATAGCGGTCTGAAAAGCTCGTAAAGCAACGCGTAACGTGCAAATAAAAAGGCAGAGAGCAAGGCGATTACTAAAGATACCAGTATACCTGATATCCCACGGAGAATTGTTGCAAATATATTCTGATAGAATGATCCAGTTCCGAATAACCGGATCAGCGTCTTTAAAAGATCTGGAACAGAGGGTATCAATTCCGGCTGATCCATATAAGAAGCAATCAGTTGCCAGAGAAGCAACAGAAGACATACTGATATAAATGAAATCAATCCTTTTTTCATTATTTACCTGATATAAAAGTATTATCCGGAATTTTACCTCCTATGGCTTTCGGTTCGTATTGTTCTATCAGGCGTAAGAAATCCAGAATACTTTCTTTCGTTTCTTCGGCTGGTAAATATTTAATACGGCATCTTTCAATACTTTCCGGAGTCAGTGAGCCCGGAGCAAATATTTTCCGGCTTTCAAGAATATGTATCGTTTGCTCCGGATGGTGCAAAGCGAACTGACTGGATTCATTTAACAGGCTGTCCAGTATTATCCTTTTATTGCTTAGCGAAGGTGTACAGACGATTGCTGTCTGGGCAAATCCGGGAGAAGAACTGTCGGGGTTATTCAGATTTGACTCAATGTGTATCGTACTATCTTTCTTTAGGGCAACGCTTAGAAATGGTTCAGCCAGTACAGCCCTGTGAACCTGGCCGCTAAGCAATCCCTGTGTTATTTCAAGAGGCGTAGCAAAGGAATAATTCAGGGAATAAGATATCCCTTTCTGCTGTAAATAATAACGGGTCAGGATATCGGGAGTTGTTCCCGCACCGAAAACATGTAAAGAATTTGTTTCCGGTAATTGGTTATTATTTCCTTTCTTGCTGACAATATAAAGGTTTCCCCAGACAGGACAGCCTAATAAAGAGTATTTCAAGCCTTTGTTATACAAATTCGCAGCATTGATCATAGGAAGGGCAGCCAATTCGGTTTCCCCTTTTATCAGCAACGCCTGCATTTGTTCCGGAGAGTCTACAATATTAATAGATAACCGTTTTCCTTCTATTTCCGGAGAATCCTCGATCATTTTAGCAAATGCAATAACAGAAGGCCCGCGGAGAACGGATACATGAATGACATTATTATCCTTTTTGCTATTATTACAACTGCATAAAACCAAAAGAAGTAAACAAAAGTATCTGATCATCTTTTTTCTTGCAAAGGTAGGAATTTAGGATCAATAGTAATAGAAAAATGATTAACTATCGGGATAGGGAAGGGCTATAAACAATTAAAGCCTGTCTCACGACAAGCCCTAATCAACTTTGTTAACCTTAAATCTAATACTATTATGAAAAAACCACGATGCAAATATCGTGGTTTTTCTATGAATAGCAATAGTTAAAATGCTAATTTATGTTTTCTAGCATATAAGAAAAACTAACGTAGTTCAAATTATATGTTATCAGATTTCTTTTGTGTCACCAAGCTAACTACAACGATGGCGATGATAGACAGTGGAAGTGCAAATAATATCGGGTCTATGGCAAACCAGGGATATACATCGATCAGTACATCTTTTCCTGTCAAAGCTTTGCATAAGCCGACAGCACCCGCTTCTGCTTTATGGAAAAACAACATGGCAATCAAACTGGCTAACGCTCCTGTCCATAAACTGGCCAATGCACCTTCCTTTGTTGCCTTTTTCCAATATAAAGAGCAGAAATAGGTCGGCAGGAATGTTGCTGCGCATATTCCCATAAACAAGGCTGTACCACGCGCAATAATGCCGGCACTCAATGTGTAACAAATAATGTAACTGACCAGGATGGAGCATAAAACACCGATACGGACACCCATTGTTGAGTTTGTATTCTTGCTACGGCCTAAATGGGGAAAAGCATCTGCACCAAATGCCGCACCCATTGTGTGGAATTGTGCACTTAACGTAGACATACTGGCCGATAAGATACATAACATAAAGACGGCTCCAAACCATTCCGGCATCGCACGATCTATAAATAACGGAATGATCTTGTCCATATCTTTTATGGCTTCTGATGCTACAACCCCCTCTGTCTTAAGGAAAAACAGATTGGATAAAGCTCCTACATGATAAATAGCTCCTACCGTAACGATCAAGAAAACGCAACCGATCAATACACCACGATTCAACTGTTTGGTACTTTCCACCATCATAAACCGTACCACCAACTGGGGCTGAGCCAGACATCCTATACCAACTCCTAAAATAAGTGAAGAAACCAACGTATACCATTGTGGAGAACCTGTTACCGGCATGGAAGTCCATCCCTGATGCCCCAGTTCCTTAAACCGGTCAGGAACAAGCGTCGATATTTCCGTCAGCTTCTGATTCGCTTCTATAAATCCCATATCCATCACATGATAAAACCAGAACAGCAGGAATAACATACATACAAACATGATAACTGCTTGTAAAGCATCTGTATATAAGACTCCTTTAATACCTCCGGTGATCACATATGCAGCCACAATCAAAGTGAAAATCAGTAAAGCCAGATGCAGATCTATATGAAACATCTGTTCGATAAAGACGGCTCCACCTTTCATCACAACAGCTGCATATAAAGGCATGCCGATAAATATAATTGTAGCTATAAATATTTGTATACTACGGGAATTATAATGTAGCCCTAGTAGTTGGGGAAAAGTTCGGGCATTATGTTCTTCTCCTAATTTACGGGTTCTTCTTCCGAAAAAGATAAAGGCGACAACGACTCCCATAAACATATTCAGTAAGCATAGCCATTGAATACCCATACCGAATGTGGCCGCAACCCCGCCAAAGCCCACAATAGCTGAAGCAGAAATGAATGTTGCCCCATAAGAGAGAGCCATAATAATAGGGTTCACCTTTCGTCCCCCCAGTAGGTAATCACTCGCGTTTTTTGTCTGTTTGTAGCCGATATAGCCTAACCAGGCAATAACGAACATGTAAACTATGACAACAATTCCAAGGGTAAGAGTACTCATTTATCAGACTGTTTAGGGTTATCACTCTCTTTATCTCCTTTATTCCAATTGGTAATTCCGAACCATAAAGAAAAAATTAAACACGCGAAGGCTAACAGGTAGGCTAACCAGATACCAGGGTCATCAATTCCGAACATTTGTTATTTGTTTTAGGGTGGAGAGGCATGATTTACCTCTCCACGATAAATAATATTATAATTTCATTAAGTCGCTTTCGCAAATATATTCCAAACTCTGACGGCGGATCACTTCGCGGGCGGCTTCCCGGTTGTTTGTACGAAGGATCAGGATCGATTTGTCATTCAATGAGAAACAATACATATATTCTATGCTTAAGCCTGCTTTGGTAAAATGAGTCAGTGCTTTGGCAAAACTTCCGGCACAGGCATCGGTGACAATAGCCAGTACATCGGTGAGATTGGCACTGACGTTGTTGCTTTTCAATATCTTATATGCCTTTTGAGGATCACTTACGATGATACGCAGAATACCATATTCAGAAGTATCTGCAATGGTCGCCGCAATGATCCGTATATTTTCTTCAGCAAGCAGAGCCAGGATTTCACTAAGCTTCCCATACTTATTCTCCAGGAAAATAGAAATTTGATTTACTGTCATAGCTGTATATTTTTATTTATTGAACAATTATTTAAGAGAATCTACGCAAGTCTTTTACTCTTACTGCTTTACCTTCCTGCACAGGCAGTGAGCCTTTTGCTACCAGCTTTAAGCGGGGAGTAAGCAATAATTCGTCTTTCAGTTGTCTTGTGATATCTTTTGCCAGACGTTGCAGAACACTGTAATCGTCTGTGAACAGGTCGCTTAATTCTACTTCGATCAGCATTTCGTCACTATTGTTCACTGTTTCAAGAGTGATCAGGTAATTGCTGCCTAATTCCTTGAACTGCATCAATATCGTTTCGATCTGGATAGGGAAGAGGTTCACTCCCTTCAGGATGATCATATCGTCGCTACGGCCTTTGAAACGAGCAAGACGTTTATGCGTTCTTCCACAAGGACATTCGCCGGGGATAATACAAGTAAGGTCGCGGGTACGGTAGCGCAGAAGCGGCATCGCTTCACGGTTTATAGTTGTCAGTACCAACTCGCCGACTTCACCGTCCGGTACAGGCTGCAAAGTTTGTGGATCGACTATTTCCACAATGGTATAGTCTTCCCAGATATGCAAACCGTTTTGTTCCGTACATTCGAATGCCACGCCGGGGCCATTCATTTCAGACATACCGAAACAGTTGTAGGCTTTTACTCCCAGTAGCTGTTCGATGCGTTTGCGCTGTTCTTCGGAATGAGGTTCAGCCCCGATACAAACCGTATGTAATTTCGTGTCTTTCCGCGGATCTAATCCCATTTCATACATTACTTCAGCCAGGCGGGTAGCATAACTCGGTATGATATGCAGGCAGGTAGTTCCGAAGTCGGTGATGAACTTGATCTGACGTTTGGTATTACCCGCAGCTGCCGGAACTGTCAATGCTCCAAGCTTTTCAGCTCCGTATTGGAAGCCTAAACCACCGGTAAACATACCGTAACCCGAAGTGTTCTGGAAAACGTCGGTATCACGTAAACCAACCATATACATGCAACGAGCTACCTGATTGGCCCATTGTTCCAGGTCTTTAGCAGAATGTAATACAACGGTCGGATTACCGGTTGTACCACTGGACGAGTGAATTCGCACACAGTCCTTAATAGGAATGGATGCCATACCGAACGGATAATTGCTACGTAAATCATCTTTAGTAGTAAACGGGATTTTCTGCAAATCATCCAACGATTGTATACTGTCGGCTGTTATACCGCTATCTTTGAGTACTTTGCTGTAGAATGGGGAGTGTCCGGCTAATTCTATTGTCTTCTTTAATCGTTCCAACTGGAATTTATTCAGTTCTTCACGACTCATAGTCTCAATATCTTTCTGCCAATACATCATAGCTTTTTCGTATTATATTGTGTTTAATTCATGAAATTAGACTGCAAATGTATCTTTTATTTTGGATTATAGCTGCATTTTATGTCAAAATTATGGGGGCAGATTATTTAAATGCTTATTTATCAAGGTTCATTAAAAATAATAATTATATTTGTCATCAGAATACACACTAGTTTAGATCATGTACAAACCTTGAATTATATTATGAATACATACGAAAACCTTTCCAGGGAAGAGTTAATCCAGCGAATAAAAGTGTTGGAAACAGATATCGCTCAATATGCCATGAAAGATGCTGAGATAGAGAAAATGAACGAAAATCTTCTAAATCAGCGAAAAATAAACTTTCTGAACATATTAATGAATACTATTCTTTCAAATATATTTGTTGCAATCTCTGTAAAAGATGTATTTGATAGTTTCAAATATATTTACTTCAATCAGGCAGCGGAAGATTTTATGGGAGTAAATGCTTCTGAAGTAATTGGTAAGACAGACTTCGATATTTTTTCCGATCCAAGAAGGGCGCATGAAATCCGGACGGAAGACTATTCCACAATAAATAATGGACGCACTTATAAGTCAATGGTTGAATATGAAAAACCAAATGGTGAGTTCCGTGTCGTAAATATCATCCGTCTGTTGATTACGAATCCGGATCCCGGAGCGTCTCCTTTAATATTAGCGATGCTTTGGGATATTACCGAACAACGCCAGAATGAATTGGACTTGATCAAAGCACAAGAGGCAGACAAAATGAAAAATGCCTTTATTGCGAATATGAGTCATGAGATACGTACTCCATTGAATGCTATTGTCGGTTTCTCCAGGTTGATCACGGAAACAGAAAATGCCAGTGAACAACAGGAGTTTCTTACCATAATTAATAATAACAGTGATTTGTTGCTTCAACTGATTAATGATATTCTGGATTTTGCTAAAATAGAGTCGGGAACATTAAATTATAACATTTCCAATGTAGACCTGAAAGACATCTGCCATGAGGTATACGTTTCACAATCTTTGAAAATGACTTCGGATGTGGCATTGCTATTTCATGGAGAGTTACTGCCTTCCGTTAGGTTACAGACAGATACACAGCGTATTGAGCAGGTTTTATTGAATCTTCTCTCCAATGCGATAAAATGTACGAACCAGGGATTTGTCTCTTTGTCGTATGAGGTTGAAGGAGATTTTGTTCGTGTTTCAGTTACCGATACAGGTATTGGGATCGCTAAAGACAAACAGGATGCAGTCTTTGACCGGTTTGTAAAGCTGGATGATTTCAGACAAGGAACTGGCTTAGGACTATCCATCTGCAGAATGATCGTAGAGAAGCTGGGTGGGGAGATCGGGCTCAGATCGGAGTTAGGCAAAGGTTCTACTTTCTGGTTCACCCTTCCATTGGCTAATTCTGCAACACCTGCAGCGAAAGAACAAGATAATGGAGTGCCGATGGAAGTGGTACCGGATGCTTTACCCGGACAATATACTATTCTTGTTGCTGAAGACGTGTTGGAAAACTATCTTCTGTTGCAGGCTGTCCTGAAGCAACAGTATCGTTTGATCTATGCCGAAAACGGAGAAGTGGCCGTACAACTGTTTAAGACTTATAAACCGGATTTAATCCTGATGGATATAAAAATGCCCGTTATGGATGGATTTGAAGCAACCTGTGAAATACGGAAACTTTCACCGGATATTCCTGTCCTGGCACTTACCGCATTCGCATTCGATAAGGAAAAAGAGAAGGCCAAGGATTGCCAGTTCAATGATTATCTGGTTAAGCCGGTTGATATACCTTTGTTGAAGTATAAGATAAAGTATTACCTTAATAAAAATAAATAGAGAAGATATGAAACAAGCATTTGTATTCCTGGCAACGGGATTTGAAGAAATTGAAGCACTGGGTACCGTTGATATATTGAGACGAGGCGGCATCAGAGTTACGACTGTTTCCATTATGGGAGAACCCAAGGTGATGGGTGCGCATAATATTCCGGTGATAGCGGATTTTGTTTTTGAAGAAGCTGACTTCAGTGCAGCAGATGCTTTAATCCTTCCGGGAGGCATACCAGGAAGTAATCATCTGAATACTTGTACCCGCTTGAAGGAACTTATTATGGAAAAGTATAAGGAAGACATATTGCTGGGTGCTATTTGTGCAGGCCCTATGGTGCTGGGCGGCTTGGGGTTATTGAAAGGACGTAAGGCCACTTGCTTCCCTAATTTTGAACCGACTATGATAGGGGCTATACCTACTTATACCGGAGTCGAACAGGATGGTAATATCATTACCTGTAAAGGCCCCGGGTTTGTTTTTGAGTTTGGTGTAGCGATTCTGAAAGCGTTGAGAGACGAAGAAATAGCGTATGAAGTTGCTGCTGCTTTGCAGTATGATTTATAAACTGAATAATGCGGGAGTTTTGTTTAACGGCAAAACTCCCTTGCATGATATTTCCCCGGATCTTTCATTCGCTTTTAGAAGATTGCAGGTATTTTCTTACCTTTGATGTGTTATATATTGCCTTCAGTTGCTTTATATGTTGAACTTCTAAAAATGTTGAGAATGAATGATCCGATACAAATATTCAGAGGAGAAGTATTTTATTTCAAAGCCTCTCCTTTAGAAAGAGAAGATTCTTATTGCTACTATCCGGATGGAGCTCTGGTTATATCAGAAGGAAAAATAATAGAAACGGCTCCATACCATTCCATAAAAGAAAAATATAGGGATGCACATCTTACAGACTATTCCGGAAAACTATTAATGCCGGGATTGATCGACTCGCATATCCATTACCCTCAGTCGGAAATGATCGGTATGTACGGAAAGCAACTGCTGGACTGGTTGAACGAATATACTTACCCTACGGAAGAAGCTTTCGCCTCGGAAGAATATGCGGAAAGAGTTGCCCGATTCTTTGTGAATGAGCTGTTCAGGAACGGAACAACTACCTGCATGGCCTATGCCACTGTCCATAAAGCCTCGGTCGATGCACTTTTTACTGTCGCTTCAGAATATAATATGAGGATGCTTACCGGAAAAGTCATGATGAATAGAAATGCTCCCCAGGCATTGATGGACACGGAAGAGACGGGGTATGCAGACAGTCGCGAACTTATTGAAACCTGGCATAATAAAGGACGTAATCTTTACGTCGTCACTCCCCGGTTCTCGATAACATCTACACATGGGCAACTGATCACTGCAGCCCGTTTGCATGAAGAATTTCCGGACACCTATATTCAGACACATCTTTCTGAAAATAAGGGCGAAATAGATTCGACCCTTTCTCTGTCCCCCGAATGTCAGGATTATCTCGAAGTGTATGAACGTGCCGGGTTGGTAACGGATCGTTCGGTATTCGGTCATTGCATTCATCTTTCAGACTCCGAATGCCGCCGGATGGCTGAAGCAGGGGCTGTGATAGCCCATTGTCCGACATCCAATCTGTTCCTCGGAAGTGGTTTATTCGATATGCAGCAGGCAAACCGTATTCCAATACAAACAACACTTGCTACGGATGTGGGAGGGGGAACTTCCTTCTCTTTATGGAAAACAATGGCCGAATCTTATAAAGTGCAGCAATTGAACGGTTATTCGATGTCTGTATTTGAATCTTTATATAAATGTACACGCGGCACAGCTAAAGCTTTAAAGCTGGATGATAGGATCGGTAGCTTCGAGCCTGGCCGTGAAGCTGATTTTATTGTAGTCGATTGTACGGCAACATCTTCCCAGCAAATGAGGAAAGAATATCTTCAACGTAATGGGAAGTGGGATATTGAAAATAAACTGTTCGGAATTCAAACACTGGGCGACGATCGTAATATCACGGCAACTTATTTGATGGGGCGTCCGGTATACCAGTCAGATACGGGCAATCATCAGGAAGCAGGTGTGTAAAACAACTGTAATGATGATCCAAAGGCGTTCGGCGGTTGCCGGACGCAATTTCATAAAACGGTATTCAAGTCCCCCATGTTTGCAGGCGGACAGGCAGTCTCCGCAATAAGTGCAGGTGTATCCGATTTGCCCTTTTTCTATATCGTCCTTATGCAAAGCATCGTATTTGCAGGCTTTCAAGCAGGCCATACAATGCGTGCAATCCTTATTTAGCTTTACCCGGAAAGGAGAGAGGTGTTTCATAAAAGAGACTAAAGTGCCGATGGGACAATAACTGCTGCAATGGATCATTTTATTATTTCGGCGTGATAATAACAACATTATCCCCAGCCCAATTAATCCTACGGCAACACCGGTAAGCGTTGCAATCCAGCCATCAGCCCCGGCTAATCTTAATACTATGGCTCCGGCAATCACCAGAAACAAGACGCTATAACGTAACGGGCGATGATAACGAAAAGCTGTTTTATTTGTTTTCCCTTTCGCGCTCCAAGCATCAAACGCCCCGAAATAACAAAGCTGGCTACACCAGGCAGGCCCCGAAAGTAATAAAGTACTCAGGAAAAGTATAGGCATGAATAATCCTTCCAACCGATATAATGGCCCTGCAAGAATAATAGCCGGAACAGGTAAATGCAACTTTCCGGTCATCAGGAATACGGGGTTAACCAATATACCTAACAACAACTGTCCGAAAAAGACTATCGAGAAAAGCAACCAAGCTCTTGTTCTCCATTTCGGACGTTCTTTTCGATCCTGCATTTTATAACACAGCAATGCCCCATAAATAACAGCAATAACGACCTGTATCCAACCGCCTGCCGGTATCAATCGTTCCATCAAAAGCAAAGGTGTAGACGGTACGACCTGGACAATAATCAATAAGGCGGCAATCAGTGATGCCGTTATAGCCGAGGTGTATAAGTATTGTTTGTTCATCAGGACTGCAAAAGACGCTCAAATTTATTCTCCAACCAATTCGGGTAATGCTTCTTTTAAAATCTCCTGAGCTCTCTCGTAATCTTTCTCAAAGACATATATTTCCAGTTGAAACCCCGGAATATTACCTAGTACAGTAGACATATTCTCATTCTTGAAAAAAGACTCTATACCTTCGTTCATTAATAGATCCTTCAGGAGCCCTGCCTGAAAGCTATTATCTAATGTGGATAAAAAAACTGTCTTCATACGATTAATGTTTTATATGTTCCTACCTTTACAAAGATACTTTTTTTACCCCAATAAACATAATTATTCAGGGAATAAAGAAAGGGGGTACTCCAAATAAAATAAATCATAATAATAAAGGCCTGCAAGGGTATCAATTTGATAATATTTCTTACTTTTGAACCAACAAGGATAAGTTGAACCGGATAGCTCTACCGGATTGTACAGCAGTGTGATAGAGTTGAATAACAGTTATTGACATGAAAGATACTATTTTATTGATATGTGTAATCTTTTTTTCTTTTCGGACTTATGCCCAAAATGATCTTTCGGATATATATCACGGCTATTTTAAAGCCGTAGAACAAATATGTAAAAAGGATAACGGTAAATTATGGGGCATAAATCTCTATTCTCCGATCCTTTGCATAGATTCATTACGGAATGTATGGAGCAATGAACCGGATAATGAGAATAAATTTGTCAAACAAGAAAATATCTATCGTGGCAAATATCCGATTGATAAAAGTGTAGCTAACTCGATCACCGAGGTATATGGGAAAAAATGGGTGATGGTAATGGTTCCTTTACCAGAGGACGAACTTGAGAGGAATATTTTATTTACTCATGAAATATTTCATTATTGGCAGGATTCATTGAAACTGATCTCCTTTAACTATAATAATGCACATCTTGAACAAAAGGATGCCCGCATCTGGCTTAAAATGGAATGGTTGGCATTAAGCAAAGCTTTGTCGACCGAGGGAGAAGAAAGAAGGATGTGTATAGAAGATGCCTTGTGTTTCCGTGCTTATCGCCGTTCTCTTTATCCAGATTATGTGACAGCTGAAAATGCATTTGAGATACACGAAGGTATTCCTCAATATACAGGAATGAAACTCTGTATAGACTCTGACTCTCTTTATCGAGCCAAGTTGGATGAAAGCCTTGAAAAGTATCTGGCTGCAGAAAATTTAGTCCGTTCGTATGCTTATCATTCCGGTTCTGTTTATGGCTATTTATTGGATCAGTCGAGGCATAACTGGCGTAAACAATTGAATGCTACATCTGATTTAGGTTCTATAGTTCAGAAAATGTACGAAACGTTTTTGCCAGTCGACATACAAAATCAATGTGAGATAAGAAAAAACAAGTATTCGTATACCCGGATAGAAAAAGAAGAACAGGCAAGGGATAAGAGGAAACAATATGAACTGGCACAGTTAAAGACTGTTTTTCAGACAAACTGCATCACTTTGCCTTTACGAAAAATGAATATAAGTTTTAATCCGAACCGTATCACGGCACTGGAAGGATTGGGCACAGTCTATAAGGAAGCCCGTATTGTTGATGAATGGGGTATTTTGAATGTATTTAATATAGGTTGCCTTATCAACGATGCCTGGAACAGTGTGACTATTCCGCTCTCCGATTATAAGCCTGGCAATGATACTAAACATATCATCACCAACGATTGGCAATTGGATTTGAATGAAGGTTTTATACTGGAAAAAGATTCTCTAAAACAAGAATTCACAGTAAGATAAAGACAGCCGGGTTACTCATCCCGGCCATCTTTTGCCAACATATAAACGACTACCTTTCGGTAGCCTTCCTTAACTATTTTCTTTTCTGCGATCAGTTCCTTCAAATCTTTCAGTGCCAGATAACGGGTACATTCGTTGATCCCCATGCATTCGAAACTCATGACCGTTTCGTGTTTTCCAAGGTATTTCAAGATATTTTCCTTTCGTTCCTCTACCGTATATTTGACTGGCTTTGATGATCCGGGCTTTCTTTCAACTTTCATGCTTCGAAGCCGCTCCGTTATCTCTTTCGAACAACGGAAGTTTACCGATTTGAAGTTGATGTCTTCGGCACGTACTTGTCTGGGGGATGTGATCTTCGGACATTTCAATGAAACGGAGAAATGCCCCAGGCCTTCCAGTTCAACTTCATCACCGTCTTCCAGATACGAAACGAGCACGTCAGCAAAAGCCTGCAATAATCCTTTCACATCTCCCGGGCTAAAGGAAGTGCATTCGGATATTTCCCGTGTAACCCGGTCGATCCGTATGGTTCTTCCCGGTATGATGCGGGCATGAAGAATATTGCTTTCTTTTTCTCCTTTATGCGGAGGATTCCTGAAAAGTCCGTACTGTGCAGTCATAATACTAGGTGTTTTTAATTATAAGGTTATTACTTTCAAATACAAATGTCCCTATCTTCTGTATTTTTGACCTAGGTGCTAAACATTTTCGACCTAGGTAATAAACGTTTTTGACCTTGGTGCAAAACCTTTTCTACCTAGGTCAAAAATATAAAAGGTAGGGAACAAATATATTGAAAGAAAGGAGGAAAAGCAAAGAAATAGCGGAGAAATATATCAGAACATAGATAATATAGGCATAAACTTTGCGTAAATAAAATTATTGTCTATATGTTATATGCTGAGTCCATACATCAGGGAAGTTGGTCGCATGGAACATCCCCGTTGGACTTTCAGGATGTAGTGATTATAAAGAAGAAATAATACGACATAAAATATCCCGGTATTTCTCTATTGATAGAATACCGGGATATTTTTATTTAGTAACTTTAAAATACCTGCATAGCATTCTTAACCGTTGTAACACCGATCAAACGATCGTATTGTGTGCCCATAGGACGGTAATAAACATAGATGCTATATTCGTTTTCTGTCTGGTAATAATTACCTTCTATAGGGCCGGTTTCGCCGACAGTGCTGCCATTCGGTACGTAAAGGTACTGATAATTGTAGCTTCCCTGTTTAAGTAAGACGGCTTTCTCGTATTGATGAGTCTCAAAGTTATACCCCATCTTGCTCTTTTCATCTAAAACGTTATGGAATAGTTCGCCATCCAGGTAAACGCTTCCGTCAAGGAAAGGATCGCAGGCCAACGCAAAATGCACGATGCAATAGTCTGCTTCGGTATTTGGATCGTCGCAGCTGCTACAGCGGATAAAGAAACGGCCGTCCTGATCCTGATCGTATTGATAAGTCTGGTTATTGCGTTTATGGTCGGTCATCAACTCCACATTGTAATAAGGATTATGATAGGAGATACTTTCAATATGCATTCCATTATACTTCGTACTCAGAAACTCCATACGGCGATATTCATTCCCGGCAGAGAAGATCAGGTTGCGATTGTAAGTATAGGATATCTGGTTATCCTGAATCGACATCGGTTGCAAGCCGGATGCTGCATTGTCACGCCGGTTATCCTGATATACATATATCTTCAGGTCTGTCTGGGGGTATGGGATCGGGAAGTTAGGATTGTTAATGGTGAAGCTCACCTGCTGATGCGTTTGGTTGGTATCGATATCCGTGTTCCCGCTGACGGATGCGGAAATATTGACCATCGGTTCCGCAACTGAGAAACAAGCGGTGAGAACAATCTGATCAGGAATATCCTCGTTATAGATCTGTACGGCATAGTTTCCCGAAACCTTAAACTGAACATCGTCATTCGGCAACAGCAAATTATAGTTCGTGTACTGCGTCGTTGTGTTAATGGAATTGGCGAAGTCATCTATTGTTAGTCCTTGAAAACCACTCATATACTGAATGGGAGAGAGGATGGACTTTTGCCAGTTCGCATCACAGTGAATGATGGAATAGGAATAGCGTACGCCACCCTGTTCCAATGCATCGAAGTTGATCTCGATCTGCTGATCGCTGTTCAACTCGATATAAGGCTCGGAAATAAACTCTCCGGCCACCTTCACCTGAAGGGTTTTTATCAGCTTGCTGTTAACGTCGGTAAAGTACGTTTGCTGAGCATTGGCCTGCATGACAGCGGCACAAAACAACAAAAATAGTAAACAATGTACTCTCATTTTCATGTATGTTTCTTTGACGGTGCAAAATTATGGAATTATTTCTTTAATTATTTCTTTATTCCTGCTTTAAAGCATAAAAATTTATGTACTTTTGCGGGAAAATTACATATAAACAATTTTAGTTGTATCATGGCAAATGTGATTAAGATTAAAAAGGGTTTAGACATTAATCTGAAGGGTAAAGCTTCGGATGTACTGCTAAACGGTCGGAAAAGTGATAGCTATGCTATCGTTCCCGATTATTATAACGGTATTATCCCCAAAGTTGTTGCCAAAGTAGGAGAAAAAGTCAAAGCCGGTTCTGTATTGATGATCGATAAGAACCGCCCGGAAATCAAGTTTGTTTCACCCGTAAGTGGTGAAGTAACTGCCGTAAACCGAGGAGAGAAGCGTAAAGTCCTTAGCATTGTTGTTAAGCCGGACACGCAGATCGAGTATGAAGATTTCGGCAAGAAAAATGTGTCTTCACTGAAGGGTGAAGAGGTAAAAGAAGCCCTGCTCAATAGCGGTATGTGGCCTTTTATCAAACAGCGTCCGTACGATATCGTAGCAACGCCGACAGATCAGCCACGCGATATTTTCGTGTCGGCCTTCTATTCTGCTCCGCTGGCTCCCGATTTCGACTTCATCCTGAAGGGACAGGAAGCTGATTTCCAGACTGGGCTGGATGCGTTGGCAAAACTTACCAGTGGTAAAGTTTATGTAGGCATCCGTAAAGGTTCTTCCGTGAATGTGAAGAGTGTTGAAACAGTAGAAGTTGAAGGACCGCATCCTGCAGGAAATGTAGGGGTGCAGATCAATCACATTAAGCCTGTTAATAAAGGCGAAGTGGTTTGGGTGGTTAATCCTGCCGACGTGATCGTTATCGGTCGCCTGTTTAACAAGGGAGTTGCTGATTTTAGCCGGATGGTTGCTATCACTGGTTCTGAAACAACAGAAAGAGGATACATCAAAACTATTTCCGGTTGTACGATCGACAGTCTGGTGGCTGGAAAGATCCTGGAAGGTAAAGAAGACCTGCGTATTATCAGCGGAAACGTGCTGACCGGTACAAAAGTTCGTAAAGACGACTATCTGGGAGCTTACGACAACCAGATCACAGTGATCCCTGAAGGAGACAAAACTTATGATTTCTTCGGTTGGGCAACTCTTGGATTCGGTAAGTACAGCGTTAGCCATTCTTATTTCACCTGGTTGGCCCCGAAAAGCAAAGAATATGTGATCGATGCCCGCATCAAGGGAGGTAAACGTGCGATGATCATGTCTAACGAATACGATAAAGTATTCCCGATGGACATTATCCCCGAATACCTGCTGAAAGCTATCATCGCTTTCGATATCGATAAAATGGAAAATCTGGGTATCTATGAAGTAGCTCCCGAAGATTTTGCACTTTGTGAATTTGTTGACACTTCCAAGATCGAACTGCAGAAGATCGTTCGTCAGGGTCTGGATCTGTTATACAAGGAAATGAATTAATAACATAAAAAATTAGAATACATTGAAAGCGTTAAGGAATTACCTCGACAAGATTAAGCCTAACTTTGAGGAAGGCGGAAAGCTGGCGATGTTCGGTTCTGTATTCGAAGGTATCGAAACATTCTTATTTGTTCCGAGCACTACCTCGAAATCAGGCGTGCATATTCACGACTCTATCGATTCAAAGCGTACCATGACTGTGGTTATCATCGCTTTGTTGCCTGCTTTGCTTTTTGGTATGTACAACGTCGGTTACCAACACAATCTGGCTGTTGGTGCTGATCCGGGATTTTTGATGACCTTCATCTTCGGTTTCCTGGCCGTACTGCCTAAAATTATTGTTTCGTATGTAGTAGGTCTGGGTATCGAATTTGCTGTTGCCCAGGTGAAGAAAGAAGAAATTCAGGAAGGTTTCCTGGTTTCCGGTATATTAATCCCGATGATTGTTCCTATCGATACTCCGCTGTGGATGATCGCTGTGGCTACTGCTTTTGCAGTTGTTTTTGCCAAGGAAGTATTTGGTGGTACAGGCTACAACGTATTTAACGTTGCATTGGTAACACGTGCATTCCTGTTCTTCGCATATCCGGCTGCCATGTCCGGCGACCAGGTATTCGTTCGCACAGCCGATACATTCGGACTGGGTGCCGGTACTGTAGTAGATGGTTTCTCAGGAGCAACTCCTCTGGGACAGGTTTCTATTGCCGGTAAAGACATGATCGGTTCATTCCAGACAGTAGACGTATTGGGTAACCCGTTGTCTACATGGGATATGTTCCTGGGATTGATTCCGGGTTCAATCGGTGAAACATCCGTCTTGGCTATCCTGATCGGTGCCGTGATTTTGCTGTATACTCAGATCGCAAGCTGGAAAACAATGCTGTCTGTATTTGTAGGTGGTGCTTTAATGGCTGCTATCTTCAATATGATAGGAACTACCGTTGCTATGTGTGTATCTCCAGTCGATCACTTGTTCCTGGGTGGTTTTGCTTTTGGTGCCGTATTTATGGCTACCGACCCTGTAACATCTGCACGTACTGAAACTGGTAAATATATTTATGGATTCTTAGTGGGAGCTATGGCTATCATTATCCGTGCACTGAACCCGGGTTATCCCGAAGGTATGATGCTCGCTATCCTGTTGATGAATGTATTTGCTCCGCTGATTGACTACTATGTGGTAGAAAGCAACATCACACGTCGTTTAAAGAGAGCAGTGAAGTAACATTATAATAAGAAGTAGAATTATGAATAGAGATAGTAATGTATATACCGTAGTATATGCTTCTGTAATGGTTCTTCTGGTTGCTGTTGTGTTAGCTTTCACTTCGCAGTCGTTGAGAAGTTTCCAGAAAAAGAATGAAGATAACGATAAAAGACAACAGATCCTGCGTTCAATCAACGTATCGGTTCCGGCTAATGAGGCTGAAGCTAAATACAATGAATTGATCAAGGAGTCTTTCCTTGTTAATGAAAATGGAGAAAAAGTAGAAGGTGACGCATTTAGTGCAACACCCGAACAACATCCTGT
Source organism: Parabacteroides sp. HGS0025 (assembly GCF_000969845.1). Taxonomy (NCBI): domain Bacteria; kingdom Pseudomonadati; phylum Bacteroidota; class Bacteroidia; order Bacteroidales; family Tannerellaceae; genus Parabacteroides; species Parabacteroides sp. HGS0025. Next base: position 2,967,966 of record NZ_KQ033902.1, on the reverse strand, counting down.
ATTCGTAGCCAGTGTAGATGGTAAGACCAAATATATCATGGCTCTTTCAGGTGCTGGTTTGTGGGGACCTCTGTGGGGGTACCTTTCTGTTGATGACGATAGAAATACAATTTATGGTACTGACTTCAGCCACCAGGGAGAAACTCCGGGATTGGGTGCTGAAATAGCGAAACCTCAGTTCAGTAATGAATTTAAAGGAAAGAAACTGTTTGTCAACGGTGAATTTAAATCTGTGGCTATCGTAAAACCGGGTAAGAGTGTTGCCGGTCAGGATTATGTGGACGGTATTTCCGGTGGTACGATCACAAGTCAGGGTGTCGATCACATGTTGTTCAATAGCCTGAGTGGTTATGTTAAGTTTTTAACCTCACAAAATCAGTAAGAAGATGGGATTATTATCAAGTAAGAATAAAGAAGTATTGTTAGGCCCGTTGAGCACTAACAACCCTGTGATCGTACAGATGCTGGGTATCTGCTCTGCGCTGGCTGTAACATCGAAGCTTGAGCCGTCTATAGTTATGGGACTTTCCGTGACGGCTGTTGTGGCTTTTGCCAACGTGATTATTTCGTTGCTGCGTAATACAATTCCTAACCGTATCCGTATTATCGTACAGTTGGTGGTTGTTGCTGCGCTGGTAACTATCGTAAGTGAAGTATTGAAAGCTTTTGCCTATGACGTAAATAAGCAGCTTTCCGTGTTCGTTGGTCTGATCATTACCAACTGTATCCTGATGGGACGTCTGGAAGCATTTGCCTTGGGTAACGGTCCGTGGGAGTCTTTCCTGGACGGTATCGGTAATGGTCTGGGATATGGTTTGATTCTGGTGATCGTAGGTTTCTTCCGCGAATTGCTGGGTTCAGGTACGTTACTTGGATTCCAGGTGATTCCGCAGGCATTCTACGACTTCGGCTATGTAAACAACGGTTTGATGATCCTGCCTCCGATGGCTTTGATCGTAATTGCCGTGATTATATGGGTTCACCGTTCTAAGAACAAAGAACTTCAAGAAAATTAATGCAAACTATTAAACGAATAATAGAATGGAAGAATATTTAAGCACGTTTGTCCGCTCGATCTTCGTAGACAACATGATTTTCGCATACTATCTGGGTATGTGTTCTTTCCTGGCTGTTTCCAAGAACGTAAAGACTGCTTTAGGATTGGGTATGGCTGTAACGTTCATCCTGGTATGTACGTTGCCGATCAACTATATGCTCGAAAATTATATTTTGAAAGAAGGCGCCATGAGCTGGTTGGGCGCTGAATATGCAGGTGTGAACCTGAGTTTCCTTTCACTGATCATCTTCATCGCCATCATTGCTTCATTTACGCAATTGGTTGAAATGGTAGTAGAAAAGTTCGCTCCGGCCCTGTATGCTTCTCTGGGTATCTTTTTGCCGCTTATCGCTGTAAACTGTGCTATCCTGGGTGGATCTCTGTTTATGCAGCAGAAAGCATTCTCTAATGTAGGGGTTGCTACTGTATACGGTTTGGGTTCTGGTATCGGTTGGATGCTGGCTATCGTTGGTATGGCTGCTATCCGCGAAAAATTAGCTTATTCGGATATTCCAAAACCTTTGAAAGGTCTGGGTATCACCTTTATCATTACCGGTCTGATGGGTATGGCATTTATGTGCTTCTCCGGACTTAAGATCTAAGTATTAACGCATTAAACAAAAATAAAGATGATTATATTAATGTCGGGCGGACTTACCATTGCGGTGGGAGCAGTTGTATTCCTGGTGATTACACTGATCCTTGTAGGTGCGCTTTTATTTGCGAAAGCAAAATTAATACCATCGGGCAATGTGAGGATGGTTGTTAACGGAGAGAAGGAATACGATGTTCCCATCGGTGGAACCGTATTGAATACACTTCAGAGCGAAGGTATTTTCCTTTCATCTGCTTGTGGTGGTAGCGGTAGCTGTGGTCAGTGCCGTTGTCAGGTGCCTGAAGGTGGTGGAAATATTCTTCCTACGGAAGTTGGTTTCTTTTCTCGTAAACAGATCAAGGATCATTGGAGACTGGGATGTCAGACTAAGATAAAAGAAGATATCAAGATCAAAGTTCCTGATGAAGTATTCGGTGTAAAAGAATGGGAATGCGAAGTGATCAGCAACAAGAACGTGGCAACTTTCATCAAAGAGTTTATCGTGGCATTGCCTAAGGGTGAACACATGGACTTCGTCCCGGGTTCTTATGCACAAATCAAGATCCCTGCATATTCGATGGATTATGATAAAGATATTGATAAAGATCTGATCGGTGACGGCTATCTTCCTGCATGGAAGAACTTCGGTTTGTTCGGTTTGAAATGTCAGAACACAGAACCGACTATCCGTGCTTACTCTATGGCTAACTATCCTGCAGAAGGCGACCGTATCATGTTGACTGTACGTATCGCAACTCCTCCTTTCAAACCGAAAGATCAGGGTCCTGGCTTCCAGGATATCATGCCGGGTATCGCTTCTTCTTATATTTTTACCCTGAAACCGGGTGATAAGGTAATTATGAGTGGCCCTTACGGTGATTTCCATCCGATCTTCGACTCTAAGAGAGAAATGATGTGGGTCGGCGGTGGTGCCGGTATGGCTCCGTTGCGTGCTCAGATCATGCACATGACTAAGACATTGAAGACTACAGATCGCAAGATGACTTATTTCTATGGTGCACGTGCATTGAATGAAGTATTCTATCTGGAAGACTTCCTGGCAATTGAAAAAGAATTCCCGAACTTCGAGTTCCGTCTGGCACTTGACCGTCCTGATCCTGCAGCTGATGCAGCAGGTGTGAAGTACACTGCAGGATTCGTTCATCAGGTAATTTATGATACTTATCTGAAAGATCATGAAGCTCCTGAAGATATCGAATACTACATGTGTGGTCCTGGCCCGATGTCGAAAGCTGTAGAAAATATGCTTGACAATCTGGGTGTGCCTCGCGAAATGTTACATTTTGATGACTTCGGTGCATAAATAGAGGTTATTCACAAGCCTTAATAGATAAAAAGGGAAGAAATAAATAATTTCTTCCCTTTTTTTGTTTTTAGTGTTTCCTTCATTGAAAATTAATATAAAATTCATTGGTACAAATCTTTACGCTTTTTCAAAAGATGAAAATCAACTCCTTTTCTAAAGAAAAAATAGAGAAAATATACTTTTTCATGTAATATCGTGCAGCATTTCCCGTTGTTATTACATCTTAGCTAATATAGACATAAAAATTGAGCAAGATTATGAAGTCGTTGATTCTATCTTTTTTCGCAGTAATATTAGGTTATTCTCTTCTTTTTAACGAGAAAGAGGAGATTCAGCAGCCCATCCACGGTGTTGACAATTCTGTGTATATTCAAAAAACTGATACGCAGAGAATTGATTCTATCGAAATATATCGCGACAGAACTGCGTACGCGTTATAATATTTGTTTAAGAAAACTACTCTTAATAGCAATATTTATTCGATAAAAGTTTGTTTATTAAATAAATATTGCTATGTTTGTTCCGTATAATTGTTAACATACGGAAATGCTGCATTCATTTATCACTATATATACTTCTGATCTTTGGATAACCATGCTCTTTGGAGTATTGGTTTTTCTGTGTTTGCCTGTATTCTCAGGTGAACTAAATAAATTACCTCAAATTAATAATGTGATCCATATTACTCCGGTTGCATCTGATACTGTTTTTGCGGGGAGACAGGACGGACTGACGGCGTATAAGGGAATCATTATTCCTCATACAACACGTTACAGATACTTGATAAGAAATTCCAGGTATCGATTGGGCTGATGAACCCTTATCCGGCAGAAAGACGCTGAAGGATAAGGGGAGAGGCTTTGTGGAAAAACTTAAGTGCTTATTGTCTGTTCTATATTTCAGGCAAATAAGAATAATGTTATTGCCTTTTCCTTTCAATTTTCATCCCTCCAGAATACCATATTCGGGAATTCCCTCCAGAAAAGAATAAGTTAGATTTTCGTAATCGATCTTGCAACAGAAATGACTGATGCCGTTGCTGACTGTCAGGTAACGTACGTGCAAGACCATGTTATAACGCACTATCTGGTCGAATACGGCGCTCGTTATCTCTATGGTAGGGGCTTTATACTCCACGATCATTAAAGGGGCTAAAAAGCGGTTGTATGCAACCGTGTCACAGCGCTTGGCTGTTCCGTTCAGTTTCACAGGAACTTCATTGGCCAGGAGCTCTTTTGGATATCCTTTGTCCGTCACCAGATAATTCACAAAATGTTGACGTACCCATTCCTCGGGAGTCAAGGCTACATATTTGCGGCGTACCGGATCGAATATGACGGGCTTCCCGTCTTTTTCCTTTACTTTCGCGGCGAATGATGGCAGGTTTAATGATAGCATTTACTATATTTGTCGTTTATATATGCACTATAATTCTACCCTCAAAGGTAATGATTTATGAAAACAAAACAAGAAATCGTTGAAAATTGGTTACCCCGTTATACGGAGCGTAAACTGGAAGATTTTGATAAGTATATCTTACTCACTAACTTTACCAAATATGTCGAGCTGTTTGCCGAACATTTTGATGTTCCTATTCTGGGATTGAAAAGTTCGATGCCTAACGCATCGGCCAAAGGGATTACGATCATTAACTTCGGTATGGGAAGTGCGAATGCAGCGACTGTTATGGATCTGTTGTCGGCAGTCAGCCCGACAGCTGTCCTGTTCCTTGGAAAATGCGGTGGCTTGAAAGCGGCCAATAATCTGGGAGATTATGTTTTGCCGATCGCTGCCATTCGGGGAGAAGGTACTTCCAACGAATATTTGCCACCCGAAGTCCCGTCTCTTCCTGCTTTTTCAATGTTGCGTGCTATATCTTCTGCGGTTCGCGATAAGGGAAAAGATTACTGGACTGGAACGATCTATACTACCAATCGTCGTGTCTGGGAATATGATACGGCGTTTAAAGATTACCTGAAACGTACGCATGCTACCGGAATCGATATGGAGACGGCCACTTTGCTAACTGCCGGGTTCGCCAATAAGATTCCTACCGGAGCCTTATTGATGATTTCTGATAAACCGATGGAAGAAGATGGGGTGAAGACTGAAGCCAGCGACCGGATAGTTACCCAGAACTTTGCTCCTGAACATGTAAAACTTGGAATAGAAGCTCTCCGTCAGATCATCGATGATAAGAAAACGGTTCGTCATATTCGCTTCAGTTGGTAATATTAAAGTTCTATTATGGCAAAAAAAGAAAATACGTTTGAAGAAATATGCCGGGATATAGTAGCTAAGAAGTTTCAACCTGTCTATATCCTAATGGGTGAAGAACCTTTTTTCATGGATCGGATAACAGATTTGCTCCTGGAGAATGTGTTGTCTGAATCCGAGAAAGATTTTAACCAGATGATCATGTATGGTGCAGACACAGATGCAGCCATGATCATAAATGCCGCCCGCCGATTCCCGATGATGTCGGAATATCAGTTGGTGGTTGTTCGCGAAGCTCAGTTGGTTCGTGATATAGAGTTGCTGACCAATTACGTAAAAAGTCCGCTTAAATCGACAGTTCTGGTTATTAATTACAAATACAAAACTTTGGACAGGCGGAAAACATTGGCTTCAGCTACAGACAAGACAGGCATTTTATTTGAATCGAAAAAGATTCCGGATTATAAAATGCCGGCGTTTATCGTCTCGTTTATGCAACAGCGTTCTATTGGGATCGATCCCAAGGCCGCTCAGATGCTCTCAGACTTCCTTGGAAACGATTTAAGTCGTCTCAATAAGGAATTAGACAAGCTGGCGCTGATCTTGCCGGAAAAGGCCGCAAAACGCATCACTCCGGAGTTGATAGAACAGAATATCGGAATAAGCAAAGAATACAATAACTTCGAGCTGATAAAAGCACTTGCAGTGAAAGATGTACTAAAAGCAAACCGGATAGCTCAATACTTCGAGAAAAATCCTAAAAGCAATCCGATACAGATGACCCTTCCTGTAATTTTTAACTATTTCTCAAACCTGCTGATTTGCTACTACACCAAAGACAGATCGGAGACAGGTATAATGACAGCACTAGGTTTACGGGGTACTTTTCAGGTGAAAGATTATATGACCGGACTTAGAAATTATCCGGCAATGAAAGTTTTTAATCTGATCAGTGATATCCGGACAACTGATGCCAGATCGAAAGGAGTAGAAAACACTTCTGTCTCTGATGCGGATCTTCTAAAAGAATTACTTTACAAAATTCTTCATTAATACAAATTCACGAATACGATAAAATTGCTTGCGCACTAAATTCTGATTATGTGCGCAGGCAATTTTCGTTATATGTGCATCTGATTTTAAGAACCTGCCCAAGTATTGCTATTCTGTGACTTTTTCAAGGCTATTTTTCTGGAACGAACCAAAACTTGAACAAGGAAAACTACCTTCTGCTTTTTGTTTTTCAATTATTGAGTATGCAAATTACCCCTCTGAGAATTTAATATTTCTTTCTTTCTGTACAGATGTATACAAATATCATCTAAAAATCAAGTTTTAGGGGATATGATACAAAAGTATATGCTTTTGAATAAAAGAATGAGAATGAAGTAGGACATTTTGACAGAAGTGATTTAGATGAACTAGATGCGTGATCACAATTATAACAAAATAATAGGTGGTTACAAATGTATTTAGATACATTTGTGTAACAATACAGGGGTAGAGTGGTTACTTATGTTTCGTATACTTGGTTTATACATTTGTATCAAGTTACATTACTAATATAAATCAATAAAAATAGGTTTAAATACTGTTATAGTCAATATATATGATAAAAGGTCAAAAGCCAGGCTTTTATAACGAAATACCGATTGTTTACATTAATTTATTCTAATATAATCGCATATTAATGTAAATTTTCGTGTAAAATCAGATAAAAATAAATCCATAATGCATTATATTACAGTGTTTTATTTATTTAAATCATAAGTTTAAGTTTAGCTCTATTTTACTGCAATTAAATAGGTTTACAGAAGTGATCGTTAGATGTGTAACGGCGTGGTTACATATGTATTGGTTTATTGTTATAATTATAAATTGCACAATTGAAAATAATGATTTATATTTGTATCGGTGTATAATTCTATATTATACTGGTGTAAACAGACATATTGGCAGTAATTTTCGATAAAAAATCGTTTTTTAGTCATGAAAGATCGTATTCTAACAGTAATGGAACATGAAGGATTGACTCCTTCTAAATTTGCTGAAGCAATCGGCATCCAACGTTCAGCTATGTCACATATTATATCTGGAAGAAATAATCCGAGTCTGGATGTGCTGGTTAAGATACTGGAACGGTTTACTTATGTAGATTCCGACTGGCTTCTATTCGGTAAAGGTAATATGATACGTCAACATGTGTTAACTGAGCCTGATTTGTTTACAAATACGGCGATAAATCTGTCCGATGGGCAGGAAACTCCCGAATATCGCAAGGAAATCAGGGTTGAGACACCTGTAAACTCCCCTAAACCTCCTGTAATTGAACAGATTGTATATCCTGAAAAGACATCCAGAAATGTAAGCAAGATAATGATATTTTATTCGGATAATACATTTGAGACTTTTACTCCCGAAAAAAACAAGAAAGACTAAGCGAACATTGGGGATTACGTCTTATTCATGTATCTTTGTATAGAAATTGAGTAATCATATTATATGAAGAAGTACATGTTAGATATGAAGGTTACTGAAAACAACCGCCTTCATAAAAATTATTGCCTGCTAAAGTTGACCTGTGACGACACTTTGCCGGAAATGCTTCCCGGTCAGTTCGTTCAGGTTCTTGTGGATAACTCTCCTACAACATTTCTTCGCCGACCTATTTCAATTAACTTTGTAGATAAAACAACCAATGAATTATGGTTGCTTATCCAGTTGGTTGGTGATGGAACTCGTCGTATGGCAGAATACCGCCCCGGAGATATTGTAAATATTATGTTGCCGCTAGGTAACAGCTTTACAATACCGGCAAAAGAAGATAAAAACCAAAAGCTTCTGTTAATTGGTGGTGGTGTGGGCACGGCTCCTATGTTATGCCTGGGAGCTACATTGAAGAATGCCGGTTTTGAGCCGGTTTTCCTATTGGGAGCGCGTTCGAAAGACGATGTGTTACAACTGGATGAGTTTAATAAAATAGGAACTGTTCACATAACTACCGAAGATGGCTCTTTGGGTGAAAAAGGTTATGTAACAAACCATTCCATATTGAAAAACGTTCATTTTGACAGAATTTACACCTGTGGACCTAAACCGATGATGGTTGCTGTAGCTAAATATGCTGCTGCGGAAGCGATCACATGCGAAGTCTCTTTAGAAAACACAATGGCTTGTGGTATAGGTGCTTGCCTATGTTGTGTAGAAAAGACTCAGAAAGGTCATGTATGTGTTTGTACTGAAGGTCCCGTATTTAATATAGAAAAATTGACATGGCTGAGTTAAATGTAAACATAGGAGAATTGCAGTTAAAAAACCCGGTAATGACTGCTTCCGGAACTTTTGGATACGGAGTTGAATATTCTGACTTTATGGATATCTCCAGACTGGGTGGTATTTTTGTAAAAGGTACGACTATCCAACCACGTGAAGGAAACTTGTATCCGCGTATGGCGGAAACTCCTTCCGGAATGTTGAATGCCGTAGGTTTACAGAACAAAGGGGCACAATATTTTGTAGATAATATCTATCCGGAAATCAAGGATATCGACACCCACATGATCGTAAATGTGAGTGGATCGTCTGTGGAAACCTACGTGGAATGTGCAGAAAAGATAGCCGAACTGGATAAAATACCAGCTATCGAACTTAACATTTCATGCCCGAATGTGAAGCAAGGCGGTATGGCTTTTGGCGTAACAACCTGCGGTGCGGCTGAAGTTGTGAAGGCTGTCCGCAAGGTTTATCCGAAGACCCTTATTGTAAAACTTTCTCCTAATGTGACTGACATTACAGAGATAGCCAAAGCGGTCGAAGGCGAAGGTGCCGACTCTGTTTCACTGATCAATACTATGCTTGGAATGGCTATCGATGCAGAGAAACGTAAACCGATATTATCTACAATAACCGGTGGTCTTTCCGGGCCCTGCGTAAAGCCGGTTGCCCTGCGTATGGTGTGGCAAACATATAAAGCAGTAAAAATACCAATCATTGGTTTGGGCGGTATTTCAAACTGGAAAGATGCCGTCGAATTTATGTTGGCGGGAGCTACGGCAATACAGATAGGTACATACAATTTTGTCGATCCGACCGTATCCGTGAAAGTGATCGATGGCATGAATGAATATCTCGACAGACACGGATTTAAGTCTGCAAAAGAACTTATCGGAGCTTTAGAAGCATGATATTTCAATAGAAAAAGTGTCTGTTCAAACCAAAACAGGCACTTTTCTTCGTTTTATATTTAGTATATATAGACCACAATCAAGTAAAAAAGGAACATGAAAAACAGACTATTCTCTTTGATATGCCTATTGGTCATATCTATATCGCTGAAAGCCAGTGATAAAATTGTAATTCCAATCTCGACCGAGAATATCAGCCTTATATATAAGGTAGGCGATAATGGACGTTTGTACCAATCGTATCTAGGTCAGAAACTTCGGTTCAGTAGTGATATCGATCAGCTTCACCTGGGTGGTGAAGCCTATATTACACACGGTATGGAAGATTATTTCGAACCGGCTATCCGTGTTTTGCATAATGACGGCAACCCTTCATTACTTCTTAAATATGTCTCTTATGAGACTAAACAACTTCAGCCGGATGTAACAGAAACAGTTATTAAATTGAAGGATGATATTTATCCTGTAACAGTCGATCTTCATTTTGTCTCTTATGCAAAAGAGAACATAATCAAGTCTTTTACGGAGATCTCACATCAGGAGAAGAAGCCGGTTACGCTTTATAACTATGCTTCTTCGCTACTTCATTTAAACAGTGAAAAGTATTTTTTGACTGAATTTGCCGGAGATTGGGCACACGAAGTAAATATGACGGAACAGCAGCTTTCATTTGGTAAAAAAGTATTGGATACAAAGTTGGGAAGCCGCGCAAATATGTTCAATTCCCCCTTCTTTTTGCTGTCCCTGAATGAAAATTCTAGAGAAAATGAAGGGGAAGTTCTTTTCGGAACCATCGGTTGGACGGGAAATTTCCGTTTCACATTTGAGGTGGATAACGAAAATAAATTACGTATCCTTTCTGGTATAAACAACTATGCTTCAGAATATTCACTAAAACCTAAGGAACTGTTCCGCACTCCGGAGTTTATATTTACCTTCAGTGCCGAAGGAAAAGGTAAAGCCAGTCGTGATTTTCATAGATGGGCACGTAAATATCAGGTAAAAGACGGCGAAAAATCACGTCTGACCTTGCTGAATAACTGGGAAGCTACCTATTTCGATTTCAACGAGGATAAACTGGTCGACATTATGGATGAAGCTAAAACACTGGGAGTCGATATGTTCCTGTTGGACGACGGCTGGTTTGCCAATAAATATCCCCGTAGCAGTGACCGTCAGGGATTAGGAGACTGGGATGAAACCGTAGAAAAACTACCGAACGGTATCGGTAAACTGGTGAAGGAAGCTACTGATAAAGGGATTAAATTCGGTCTATGGATTGAACCGGAGATGGTAAATCCAAAGAGCGAATTGTATGAAAAGCATAAGGATTGGGTCATTCATCTGCCAAACAGGGATGAGTATTATTTCAGACATCAGCTGGTATTGGATCTTAGCAACCCCGAAGTGCAGGATTATGTATTTGGTATTGTAGACAACCTGATGACCAAATATCCGGGTATCGCCTATTTTAAATGGGATTGCAATAGCCCAATCACCAATATTTATTCTCCGTACCTGAAAGACAAGCAGTCTCATCTTTATATCGATCATGTAAGAGGATTGTATAATGTACTTGAACGTGTTAAAGCAAAATACCCCAACCTGCCGATGATGCTTTGTTCCGGTGGTGGCGGACGTACTGATTATGAAGCTTTGAAATACTTTACAGAGTTCTGGCCGAGCGATAATACCGATCCGATAGAACGTATCTTTATCCAGTGGGGCTACTCTCACTTCTTCCCTTCAAAGACAATGGCTGCACACGTTACAAGCTGGAATAAGAGTGCCGGCATTAAGTTCCGTACAGATGTTGCTATGATGGGTAAGTTGGGATTTGATATCCGTACACATGAAATGACTCCGGCAGAACAGGAATATTGCAAAGGAGCTGTACAGAATTTCAACCGCTTAAGTGTTGCGATCCTGGGTGGAGACCTGTATCGTCTGGTTTCTCCTTATGAAGGAAATCACTCGGCGGTTATGTATGTCAATGAAACGACAGATAAAGCTGTTCTCTTTGCATTCGATATCCATCCTCGCTATGGTGAAATGTTGCAACCAGTTCGTTTACAGGGATTAAATCCGGATGCTCAATATGAAATAAAGGAGATCAATCTTATTCCGGGTACGAAGTCAATACTGAAATGTGACGGAAAAACGTTCTCCGGCGAATTGTTGATGAAGGTCGGTATTCCGGTATTTTCCGGCAGACAACTGGCAAGCCGGGTTATTGAAGTTTCGAAAGTGAAGTAATTCAGCATACTATTTAAATGAAAACGGAGAGGCTTATCAGATTAAGCCTCTCCGTTTTTGTTTTATCACTTATAAAAATCCGGATCGTTATCTCTTTTCCTTCGACAGTAAAGTTACGCATAAAGAGGCACAGCAAAGAAGTACTCCGACGCAGGCTGTTCCCGCCCAACCGAATAGTTGCCAGGCTGTTCCGGAAAGGAAAGTACCCAGCGAGCCACCGACAAAATAAGTAGTCATAAAGATCGTATTGACACGGTTGGAAGCAGCCGGACATAATTCAAAAATACTCGACTGGTTACTTAACTGGATACATTGCATACCTATATCGATAATGACAATACCGGCAACAATAGAGATATAATAGTTTCCTCCAGCATAAAGCAATAACCAGGCAAGCAATATCAATCCGCATCCCCAGAAGTTGAAACGTCTGACTCCCACCTTCTTAACGTATTTCCCGACAAGAGATGCCGATAATGCCCCGGCCATACCACAAAGTCCCAGCATCCCGACAACATCGCTACCGGCAAAAAAAGGAGCCTGTCCCATCTTGAATGCCAGACACGACCACATAGCCAGAAAAGATCCGAAGGCTAATCCGGAGCGGACTGCGTAAACCCTCAGTGCAGGAAATTCTTTCAGCAATGACAACAAGGATTTCATCAACTCCGAGTACCTGCCTTTAAAGGTTGGCTGTATATCCGGTAATACCGTTATCACAACAATGCCGCATACGACCATTAATCCGGCAGCGATATAATACATTTCCCGCCAACCGAACAAATCACCGATCAGTCCGCTTATTACGCGGGATACCAATATTCCGGAAAGTAACCCCGACACGACCAGTCCTACATTTCGCCCTTTATTCTCCGGTTTCGAGTATATGGCAGCTATAGGTATAAATATCTGCGGTATCATGGAGCAGATCCCGGTAAACAAAGAAGCAATAAGAATAACATGAATATTGGGGGCCAGGGCAATACTTAGCAATGATATGGTCAAAATGGAGAAGTTCGTAATGATAATCTTCTTACGTTTATACATATCGGCCAATGGCACAACAAATAATAATCCCAATGCATAACCAATCTGCGTAACCATAGCGATCAGGTTGGTTGTAAATTCAGATACGTCGAGCTCCTGACGTATCATATTGAGAAGTGGCTGATTATAGTAAAGGTTGGCTACCGATATACCGGCTACAATAGATAATGTCCATAGGATTAAAGGAGGAAGGCCTCCGTTTTCTTTTAAAACTTGTTTCATACATTACTTTTTAGTCCGGCAAATTTACCCCAAAAATTTGAATAACCGAAGCCTTTTCAATGCATGATATAGCTTCGTCAAGTATATGGAGATATTCAAATAATTAGTTATATTTGCCAATAACTAAAACAGAAAATATATGTTGGATCACATTAACGAGATACTTCAAAATACAACCATTACGCCGACTACTGCGGCTGTAAAACTCTTTGTCAGTTTCCTGTTAGGCGCTATTATCGGTATAGAGCGCCAGTTCCGCCGTCGTGAAGCCGGAATGCGTACGTTTACCCTGATCTGTATGGGGTCGGCGGCAGCGATGCTTATTTCTATCTGGATACCGCAATGCTATCCGAATTTTTTGAATGGAGACCCGGGGCGTATTGCTGCCCAGGTACTTACCGGAATAGGTTTTCTGGGAGCAGGAGCGATCATGCAAAGTCACGGCAGTATTCATGGATTGACTACGGCTGCTTGTATCTGGGTCGTTGCCGTTATCGGGTTAGCCGTAGGAGCGGGGATGTATGTTCCGGCCTTGATCGGTACGGGTCTTACATTAGTGATACTGGTCAGTCTTGAAAAACTGGAGAAAAGAATGTTCCTGAATGGAGTAAATAAGATACTGACTATTACTTGTACTACTGCAACCCCGGATCTGAAGGCTGTCCGTAAGATCTTGGAAGAGAAGAATATTTATATTGTAAGTGTTTCGTTCGAGTCTCTGTTTGAGCTGAATAAGGCAGTCATTACTTATAAAGTGAATGTTAAGGCACAATCCTCCTACATGAATTTGTTCAGTGAAATAAGAACGTTGGGATATGTTTCTCAAATAAGATTGATGGCCTGAGCCATCAATCCAATTCGTTTTTCAGCATCCGGCCTGCTATGCGAGCAGCTTCTTCCACATATTTGCTGCAAGGACGTTTTGCATAATATTCCGATGTTCTTTCGGAAGGAGCGGGAGCTGTCTGGCTGGCTTCAGCAGCAGGTAAAAGACTGCGGCAAATGATCGTACCGTGCTTTTCCTTGAACATCTCAGACATTTTCTGCACCATCGCATAATTCTTTGTCCGCGCTTCCTGATCATTCTGATCCAATACAGGATATTTGAATCCGGCTAGCATAGCCATAGCACTTACTGTACCACATATTTCCCGCATACGGCCAACACCACCACCGAAAGAGACAGACATCTGTTTTGCCATATTCAGATCCAGCTCGAATACATCCGAATAAGCAAGGAATACAGACTGTGCACAGTTGTACCCCGACTCGAAATTCTGAACAGCGGCTTGTACCCGCTGTTCAATATCAAACTCCTTCATAAAGGAATAATCTTTAATTAATATTCGTAATCCACGCAAGCTCTGTCAGCCTTTACCGGGCCGATAATGCCTTTCGAGATGGCCACATGTTCAGGATGAGTGGCATATGTCTTCACATCTTCCAGTGAGTCGAGTTCCGTTGTAAGAATAACGTCCCAGGCTTCTTCCGGATTTACATTGAAGTCGACACGGATCATACGCAATACGTCGATCTTGTCGATCAAAGCTTCCAAACCTGTTTTTATTTCCTGCATTTTAGCCTGTTTGTCGGCCGGAGTTGCAAACTCAGTCAGTTTAAACATTACAATGTGTCTTATCATAAACGCTTTTATTTAATTACATTTGTTCTTCCAAATATGAATCTTTGTATCCCAGGAAATATAATATTCCGTCCAGGCCAATCGTCGAAATCGACTGTTTGGCGGTTGCTTTCACCTTGGGCTTGGCATGGAAAGCAATTCCCAAGCCCGCTATGCTGATCATTGGCAAGTCGTTAGCTCCGTCGCCAACAGCCACGGTCTGACGGATATCCACATTCTCGACCTGGGCGATCAGGCGAAGCAATTCTGCTTTTCGCTTGCCGTCGACGATATCTCCGATATGGCGTCCGGTCAACTTGCCGTCTACCACTTCCAGCTCATTGGCATATACATAATCTATATTGTATTTCTGCTTCAGGTAGTTGCCGAAGTAGGTAAATCCTCCGGAAAGGATCGCAATCTTGAATCCTACCTTTTTAAGGATGCGCATCAAACGGTCTACACCCTCCGTGATCGGTAAATTCTCTGCAATATCCTGCATGACAGATACATCCAAACCTTTTAACAGGGCACAGCGCTGGCGGAAACTTTCGCTGAAATCAATCTCTCCGCGCATGGCCGATTCGGTAATCGCTTTTACCTGCTCGCCAACACCGGCACGGATGGCCAGTTCGTCGATCACTTCCGTTTCAATCAGGGTCGAATCCATATCGAAACAGATGAGACGGCGCATACGGCGATACATACTTTCTTCCTGAAACGAAATATCCATCACCTGTTCGGACGAGAGTTTCATAAATTCGGCCTTCATCAGCTCCTTATCACGTGGTGTACCACGAACCGAAAACTCCACACTAGCCTTCGGCGTACGTGAGTTTTCATCCAGCGGGATACGTCCTGTCAGACGTTTGATGTCGTCTATGTTCATCCCCTGGTCGGCAACGATACGGGTTACGCCTGCTATTTGCTTTGCCGTCAGCATGCGTCCCAGGATAGTGATAATATACCGGTTCTTTCCCTGCATATTCACCCATTTGGTATATTCTTCCTCTGTGATAGGATTAAAACGGATATTTACATCCAATTCATAGCTTTTGAAGAGTAACTCTTTCAAAATATCACCCGAATTTCCTCCGCAACTCTGGAAAAGAATACCCAACGACAGGTTATTATGGATATCGGCCTGACCGATATCGAGGATAACAGCATTATTCTTTGCCAGGATTTCGGTTAGGGCGGCGGTGACCCCAGGGCGGTCGGATCCGTTTATATTTATCAGTATAATTTCGTCTTTTAGTCCCATGTTTTTTGTTTTATAAGGCAAAGGTAAACAAGTTATGTGCAAATTTCTACATTTGGATAAACAAAAATTCAAATGGAATTGTTATTTTTATAGACGCGTTATATTTAATTTAGAACCTGGCAACCTTAATAAGTCCTGACTGGCAGGCAAATCGAGATGAAAATTCAGTTTGAAATTAAGGAAAAGCTGCCTGAGATTATTGCCGAAATACGGCATTCAGACAAATGGCAAACAAAAGTAGTAGAAAAGACACCTGCTTTAGAGAGAGTTACGATTAAAGATCCTAACTATGATTCTGAAGCATGTGTTGAGATTTGGGAACACGAGATTCATATCCGCACCGCATGGTCAAATTACACATATCGTGTTTTTGAACAAGGCAATACCAATTGGTGTGAGTATATCGGTGCCTACCGTGGATTGTTGGAGCAGACATTACTTCCTACACTGACGCCGAAGATGAATATTCTTGACTCGGTAGTTGTTGAAAGTTCCCTGACCGGGAATAAAAAGGAAACTTTACGTACTTATAGCACGGAAAACCTAAAGTTGAAGAACTTCCGTCGTGGCAACTTCAAAGCAGAATACAACGTCACTTCTCCCCAGGATCACCCGACTGTCGTATATGATGAATATATCAAAGAAGGGGTGCCGATGCCTTCTCCTTATGATAAACTGTAATAATAGAAAAGATAAAGTCCGGTGAATAATCGGACTTTATTTGTTGAAAATATATGATCTTGAACCACTATCAAATAACTCGTTTTACCCGGAAATCACTTTTCCCTCCCTTCTTCATGTTAAAATAGCACCTGTTTTTCCCCTGGCTAAACTGCAAATAATCGTTAACGATATGCTATAAAACACCTGTTTTGCAGGAATTCCGTGCAATAAAACATATAAAAAACCTTGTATTTCACTCGAATTATGTTATTGCGTTTGGAAGGAAAGACTCTTTACCCGTATCTTTGCCAACGTTAAAAACAAGAAAGTGGCTCCTTAGCGAAGGAAAAACACTTGTTTACTTCCTGAAAATCAGGAATCGGACATAAAGGATGACAGAGAAGAGCCGCCGCAGACCGGTAATTATCCGTAGGAGGTTATGTTCCGATTAAGTTTAACGTAAAAATTACATTATGAAGGTAAGAGCTTATGTTCTCATTGTAACGGTTGCATTGGCAACAATGTCATCCGCAACAAAAGAAGCAAGACCTACCGTGGGTACTAATCCTGGTGATCTGGCTCCGAGAATAGAGTCTTTAGGAAATGAAAGTAATATTAATTTCCAAAATCATTCCGGACGTTACACGTTGCTGAATTTCTGGGCAGCTTACGATGCTGAATCGCGGGCCCGTAACGTTCAATTATGGAATGAAGTTAATAAACTAAGTTCGGATAAAATTGCGATGTATTCTGTTTCTCTCGACGAGAAAGAATCAATCTTTACCGAGACGGTAAAGGCAGACAAGCTTAGCGGCACCAAGCAATTTCGTGAAGAACTGGGAAAAAAGTCAGAGTTGTATGGAAAGTTTAACCTGCAAAAAGGTTTGAAGAACTTTCTGATTGACGACAAAGGAGTGATCATCGCCGCAAATGTGACTCCGGATCAATTGACTGAAGTTATGAATAAGATTTAATCAGTAGATTATTATTTAAAAAGAGCTGTTCTACCCAACAAGAACAGCTCTTTTTTTGTATTTTTGCTTCTAATTTATTACCAAACAAATAAACACAATTAAAATGTACAGACAACTTATTGCGGCTTGTTCCGTGACCGGAGCATTATTGCTGAGTGCATGCTCGCCCACCACGCCTGTGTCGCACGATGTATCCATTATTCCCATTCCCAAAGAGATTAAGAATGCCAACGGCGAGTTTACCTTGAAAGACGGTATGACCATTGGCGTGGCCGACAAACAATTATTACCGGCAGCCAACTATCTTTCCGGCCTGCTTTCCCGTTCAACCGGTTATATATATAATGTACGCGAAGGAGATGGCGACATATCCCTGGCGGTTAGTGATATCGCAGGACAAAATGAAGGTGCTTATACGTTGGATGTTTCTTCCGGCAAAGTGCAGATCAAGGGAAATACGTATGGGGGAGTTATTTCCGGTATCGAGTCACTTCGCCAGCTTCTTCCGGCAGAGATCGAGTCACCGGAAGTGGTAAGCGATATTACCTGGAGTGTTCCGGCCGTTCAGATCACCGATGCTCCGCGTTTCGGCTGGAGAGGGTTGATGCTGGATGTTTCCCGTCATTTTTCGACAAAAGAAGAAGTGAAGGAGTTGCTCGATATGATGGCTCTTTATAAGTTGAACAAGTTCCACTGGCACCTGACGGATGATCAGGGTTGGCGTGTCGAGATAAAGAGATATCCGTTGCTGACCGAAAAGGGAGCCTGGCGTACCTTCAACAATCATGACCGCGAATGCATGAGATTGGCAAAAGTACAGGATAATCCTGACTATGAAATACCGGCAGAGAAACTGCGCATTACACAAGGCGATACTTTATACGGAGGTTTCTATACGCAGAACGATATTAAGGAAATTGTAGAATATGCCGGCGTACGTGGTATAGATGTCATCCCGGAAATAGATATGCCGGGTCACATGCTGGCTGCGGTAAGCAACTATACCGGTGTTTCCTGTTTTAATCAGACAGGCTGGGGAACGACGTTCTCTTCTCCCGTTTGTCCGGGTAAGGATTCGGCACTTGAATTCTGTAAAAATGTTTATAGTGAGATAATTCCTCTTTTCCCTTATAAGTATATCCATCTGGGTGCTGATGAAGTGGAAAAGACAAACTGGAAGAAATGCCCTGACTGTCAGAAACGAATGAAAGACAATGGCTTGAAGACCGAAGAGGAGTTGCAGGCCTGGTTCGTTCACGACATGGAGAAATTCTTTAACGAGAACGGAAAAGAGATGATCGGCTGGGATGAAATTCTGGAAGGCGGATTATCTCCGACGGCTACAATCATGTGGTGGCGCAGCTGGCATCCGCAATCGGTTCCGGATGCAACGGCACAAGGCAACCATGCGATCATGAGTCCGAATACCAATTTCTATTTTGATTATCAGCAGGATAAAAACTCCCTGCCGGGCGTATATAACTTCAATCCGATGCTTGAATCGCTGAATGATGCACAGAAAGCATTGATCCTGGGTATACAGGCAAATCTCTGGTGCGAGTATATCCCTTCTTTCGAGCGTGCACAGTATATGATCATGCCCCGTATGATGGCCCTGTCTGAACAGGCTTGGAGCGATCCTTCGGTTAAGAGTTGGGATGGTTTCACAGAAAGGTTGGTTAAGCAATTCCCCCGCCTGAACATTATGGGTGTGAATTACCGTATGCCGGATCTGGAAGGTTTCAATAATACAAATGCGTTTATCGGTGAAGGCAACGTAACGATAACATGCCTTGATCCGAGTGTGGAAATTCATTATACGACAGACGGCAGCATCCCGACACTGGAGTCTCCCCGCTATACGGAGCCGATCAAGGTGCCGGAAACAACCGACTTCACTTTCCGTACTTTCCGTCCGAACGGTAAGAAAGGCGACATTGTAAAGACCCGTTATATCAAAAGCGAATATGCTCCGGCAGCGGAAGCAACTCCTTTAAAGAAAGGTTTGCAGGCTGTATGGCATGAGTTCAAAGGCAATAAATGCGCAGATATAGAGAAAGCTCCGGTTAACGGCACGTACGAAATATCTGAAGTAACGATCCCGGCTGAAGCAAAAGGTAATATCGGCCTGGTAATATCCGGCTATTTCAATGCGCCGGAAGATGCTATTTACACCTTCAACCTGATCTCTGACGACGGCAGCACGCTGACTATCGACGGCGAGCAGGTGGTCGATAACGACGGCCCTCACTCGGTACGTGAAGTGACAGGCCAGAAGGCTTTGGCGAAAGGTTTGCATCCGATCCAGGTGAAATACTTCGATAATAACGGCGGTATGCTTCAGTTGAAGGTAATGACTGCCGATGGCAAAGAGATACCTGCTAATACGAATATGTTCGCTTACTAACAGACAGTTAATCCCCAAAAAGATCCCCGTAAAGAGAAGTAACAAGCTCTTTACGGGGATTTTTCATTTATATAGACTACGTATTACCTTACTACTCATTACCGTCAAACCTATTATAAACTATGCCTTAAGTAATGACTTATAATCTTAATTACCTTCGTCGTTAAGCTTTGCGACAGACGTCGTTAAGTAAATTAAACGTAATGTTTGACTTAGTAGGCTTATATCTTTCATCTAGTGTCCAGGTATGTAAGTGCTAGTAGTAAGTAATCTGAAACGATAAAAGGTGAAGGGTTCAAACCAACCCTTCACCTTTTTAAGCAACCATTCACCTGTGTGAATGGTACTTTATATGTTGTTTTATAATGCATTAACCTTCATGAGGTGAATGGTGAAGGGTTTAATGCTTGTTTTGCTATGTTATCTTAATGCTTCCACTTCATCCGTATGCAAAGGAATCTTCTTACCCAGCAGACGTGCTCCGTCTTCTGTGATCAGGTAATCTTCTTCGTTACGGATACCGCTGAAGTCTTTGTAAGTAACCAGTTTTTCGTAATTGATAAACTCGGTGAACTTGTTCTGGCTTCTCCACAGATCCATCAGTTCAGGAATAAAGTAAACGCCCGGCTCGATAGTGAGAACGAAGCCCGGTTCCAGTTTGCGTCCCAGGCGGAGAGACTTACGGCCGAACTCTGTGCTTTTCGGCTGTCCGTCGTAACCGACATATATTTCACCCAGGTTTTCCATATCATGCACGTCGAGTCCCATCATATGTCCTAATCCGCAAGGCATGAACATGGCATGAGCACCGGCCTTTACAGCTTCCATCGGATCGCCTTTTACAAATCCAAGGTCTTTTAATCCTTCCATAATTACCTTACAAGACAGCTCGTAAACGTCGACGAAAGGAATGCCCGGACGAAGGGCGGCAACAGCAGCTTCGTGGGCAGCTACCTGAATATCATAAATATCTTTTTGGCGGGTTGTGAATC
Source organism: Parabacteroides sp. HGS0025 (assembly GCF_000969845.1). NCBI lineage: Bacteria > Pseudomonadati > Bacteroidota > Bacteroidia > Bacteroidales > Tannerellaceae > Parabacteroides > Parabacteroides sp. HGS0025. Next base: position 2,947,140 of record NZ_KQ033902.1, on the reverse strand, counting down.
TGGCGTCGGCAGGAATGGTAGACGACATATCGCCCGCATAACCCATTTCCGTTTCTGCACCGGCATCCAGCAGTAACATATCGCCGCTCTTGATCATATTGCTATGATCGTGGTTGTGCAACGTTTGTCCGTTGATTGTCGCAATAATAGGGAAGGAGAGCTGGTAGTTGTTAGCGTAAGCTACTTCGGCGACAGCTGCAGCCACTTCGCTTTCACGGATTCCCGGACGGACAGTACGCATGGCGGTCAGGTGCATATCGGCAGTAACCGTACAAGCCTTTTCGATCTCTGCAATTTCTTCCGCACTCTTATAATTACGTTGGTTCACAACACCCAGGATGAAAGGAACCGAAGGTTGTTCCGTACCCGGCACGACACCCAGCCACTGGAATAACTTGATCTGATGTTCGGCACGGTAAGTCGGCAGGTAATGAACACGTTGGCTCTTCTGCTGCGCCGCTTTCAGATACGTTTCGATTTCTTTGAACGGACGAACTTCCGTGATACCGGCTGCTTCGCTTTTCTCTTTCAGCGTAGGCTGGGTTCCCATCCATACGATTGCATCGATGGTCAGTTCGTCACCGAAGATGATTTCTTTGTTGTTGTCAATATCGATGATAGCAGACAGCCCGGCATAGGGAAGTCCGAAGAAATACAAGAAAGTGGAATCCTGGCGGAAGTGGTATGTGTTATCTGCATAGTTCATACCTGACTCATCATTTCCGAGGAAAAGTAACAAACCTGAACCGATAGTCTGTTTCAGTTTAGCCCTGCGGGCCATATACGTTTCTTTACTAAACATAACTTTTGGATTTTATTTATTGCTATCAAAGATAATGCAAGCCGAGAGCAGAATAAAATGAACGAGTTCATTTTTTATGCCGAGGCGCAGCTTATCTTCGTTTTGAAACAAAGATAGTAATTAATATAAACTAACGGGTATCTATTAAAAAATATTTCTTACATTGGCCTCACAAATTAAACCTTGCATACATTATGAAGATTCAGCAGATACAAGAACTTACCGAAGCAACCGTAGCATGTGGAAGCGATAAGCTAGACCATGAAGTGCAATGTGCTTTTGCCAGCGACCTGATGAGCGATGTATTGACAGTGGATTGTAATGAAGTGATCCTGATCACCGGACTCTGCAACCTGCAAACGATCCGTACGGCCGAAATGGCCGATGTGTCCTGTATCCTTTTCGTCAGGGGCAAACGGGTGACGGATGAGATGTTGGCGGTAGCTTCGGAAAACAATATGATCCTGCTTGAAACGGAACATTCCATGTACCATACGGTGGGCGAGTTATACTGTAGCGGCCTTTTACCTATTTTTTAAGGAAAGGAGGAAATCAGCATGCAATATAGTTTTGAACTGGAAGGAGGAAACTTTTCGAAAGCCGGATATGCATCCAGCCAGATAAAGAAGGTATTGAAGCAATTGTCTATCGATTCCCGCATTATCAAGAGGATCGTCGTTGCTTTGTACGAAGCCGAGGTAAATATCGTAGCTCATGCGTGGCGCGGAAAAGTATCTGCCACGCTGGATGCCGAAAAGATCACCTTGCTACTGAAAGACGAAGGCCCCGGCATTCCGGATATTCAGCAAGCCATGCAGGAAGGCTATTCGACCGCTTCGCCTGCTGTGCGGGAAATGGGATTCGGTGCGGGAATGGGACTTCCCAATATGAAGAAGAATGTAGACGAACTAACAATAGAGAGCGAGGTAGGCGTGGGGACAACCGTACGCATGGTTACCTGGTTCGCGACAAAGGAATAAAGCGTTATGGAGAAGACCAAGTTTTATCATGCCCTGAGGATCGATAAGGATCGTTGTATCGGTTGTACCCATTGTATGACGAAGTGTCCTACACGGGCAGTCCGTATCCGCGATGGAAAAGCCGTGATCCGTAAAGACTGGTGTGTCGATTGCGGTGAATGCCTGAAAGCCTGTCCGACAGAAGCGATCTCTGTTGAGCAGGACGACTTCCAGAAGATATTTGGTTATGAATGCCGCGTGGCATTGGTTCCTACTGTTTTTATCGGGCAGTTCTCCAAATACACTACGGAGGAAGAGATATTCAGCGCCCTGTATGAATTAGGGTTTACCCATGTTTACCAAGTGGAGTTTACGGCCGACATGATCCATCGCGAAATGCTCCGTCAGATGGAGCTGGCCGAGGAGAAGCCGGTTATCAGTTCTTTCTGTCCCGCTATCGTACGGTTGATACAGATCCGTTTCCCGGCACTGGTCGATAATATCCTGCTGGTAAAGAGTCCGGTCAATGCTACGGCCACTTATTATCATCAGGTGTTGACGGAAGAAGGGTATAAGCCGGAACAGATCGGTCTTTTTTATGTCACGCCTTGTGCCGCCAAGATTGCGGCATTGAAAGGAGAGGACGGCTATTCTTCTACGATAAACGGAGTGATCAATATGGATACATTATATAATAAGGTATACCATATCCTGCAAAACCGTCCGAAAGGCTATAAGCCGGAATGTGTCCTTCCGCCGGCACTTACCAAGAAAGAGATGCGATGGAGCCAGACCGGAGGTGAAGCCAAACACTTCTCCGGCCGTTGCCTTGCCATCGATGAAATACACAATGTGATCGATTTCCTGGAACGGATGGAAACGACCAATGAGGTGCGCAACGTCGATTTCCTCGAACTCCGTGCCTGCGACCGTAGCTGTGCCGGAGGGGTGCTTGCCGTGGCCAACCGTTTCCTGACTTCCGAACGGATCATGAAGCGTTCGATGAAACGTGATAAGGCACCGCTTATTTATGCTTCCGAGCGTTTCGGCGCTTTGGCTTATCTGAAGCAACACATTACCATCCGTCCGCTTCATCCGAATCCGAAACTGCTTTTCGACGGCAATATCGAAGAAGTCCTGAAGAAGATGGAGCAGGTGCGCCGCCTGATGTGTTACCTGCCGGGTATCGACTGCGGAGCTTGCGGAAACCCTAATTGCCAGAGCCTTGCGGAAGATATCGTCCGCCACGAAGCCCAGTTCAGCGACTGTGTTTTCATGCAGCGTAATATGGAGAAGCATGGCAAACTGGATCAGGAACATGCCTTCCGTCTGATAGAAAAGACTTGGGGGAAAGATCGTTTAAACAAAGACTGTTATAAGAAAGGAGCAAAATATGAAGGTCAGTGATCTGATAAAAGAACTGGAACTCACCGTCTTCTGTGGCGAAGAGAGTCTGGATACGGAGATAAAAGGCGGTTACACCAGTGACCTGCTGAGTGATGTAATGGGGCATATGGAAGAAGGAATGCTGTGGGTGACCATGCAGACTCATCAGAATATAGTCGCTGTTGCCACATTGAAAGATGCTGCCGCCGTATTGGTGGTCAATGGAGCTTCGCCGGATGAAGAGACGTTGCAGAAAGGCAGGGAAGAAGGTATTCCCTTGCTCGGGACGCCGCTTTCCGCTTTCGTTATCTCCGGTAAGATTTATCAACTCCTGCAAAACGCATGAATCTTTACCGGGCTGATCTGCATATTCATACCTGCCTTTCACCCTGTGGAAGCCTGGATATGAGCCCTACGGTCGTTGTCGAAACAGCTCTTGCCCGTGGCTTGGATATCATTGCCGTAACGGATCACAACAGCACGTTGCAATGTCCGGAAATTCAGGCGTTGGGAGCAGAGGCGGGATTAACGGTCCTGGCCGGAGCTGAAGTCTGTACCCGTGAAGAAGCGCATTGCCTGGCCTTATTCGGAACTGAAGAAGCCCGTGTTGCTTTTCAGCAATACCTCGACCGGCATCTTCCTTCCGTCCCTAATGATCCCGAACGTTTCGGCGATCAGGTCTGGGTGAACCGGAACGATGAAATAATGGGAGAAGCTCCCTACTTGCTGATCTCCGCACTCGACCGGAATGTCAATCAAGTAGCGGCTGTAGTCAAAGGGTTGGGCGGGCTTTTCGTTGCGGCACATGTGGAACGGCCTTCTTTCAGCCTGATCAGCCAGCTGGGGTTTATCGATCCGTCCTTGCCTTTGGATGCGATCGAGTATACGGATGCATCCCGTTTTGCCCGGCTTTTGTCGGAACAGAAGTATCTGTCAAAGTATATTTGTTATCAGGCTTCCGACGCTCATTATCCCGAACAGATTGGAAGTAAACCTTGCCTGATACGGGCTTCGGCTCCTTTATTCGATAATATCAGGATGGCTTATTCGGGTAGTCAGGATCATTTAATACTTTCGTCAGGATGAACACACTAACATTTCATATTACAGATATTGCCTCGAACAGTGTCCGTGCGGGAGCGACCCGTATTATGCTGGATATCGTTATCGAGGGGAATAATGCGCGTATCCGTATTGCTGACAACGGTTGTGGGATGGATGCCGAAACCGTTTCGCGCGTTTCCAATCCGTTTTATACCACCCGTACCACCCGCAGGATAGGGCTGGGAATACCTTTTCTTATACAAAATGCGGAGCAGACAGGCGGGTCTGTAAAGATAATATCCCAACCGGGGGAAGGCACGGAAGTTACAGCCAGCTTTCATACGTCTCATATAGATTGCCCGCCGTGGGGAGACCTGGCGGGAACGGTCGCGATGCTGATAAGCGGTAATCCGGCTATCAACGTCTGTTTTACCTATAGGAAAGGGGAACATAGCTTTGAATTGAGCACAAAAGAACTTCAAAGTATTTTTGAGGATATACCACTAAACCATCCGAAAGTGATACTCGTGATCAAAGAAATGCTGGCTGAAAATCTGAAATGATCAGTGGTGCCGGGTCTTTGATTTGTAATAGTCAAACCGTTCCAACACTTCGCGTACATAATTGAATGTTTCCGAGCCACGCAGGTAACCGTGCTTGCAGACCGGGTCGTTATAGTATTCCGGATCGCTTTTCAGGCGGACATATTCGGCTACATTGTTGTCCCAGACTTTCGGGTCTTTGCCGTACTTCTCGGCCAGACGCTGTGCGTCATAGATATGTCCGATACCTGCATTATAAGACGCTAATGTAAACTTTACCTTCTCCTGCGGATCGGTTATTTCGGAAAAGCCCTGACGGAACTTGCGCAGGCAGTCCACCCCGGTGCGGATGCCGACATCAGGATCTTTCAGTTCGTGGGGAGTGACACCGAGTGCCCGGGCTGTATTCGGCATAATGCCCATCAGACCTTCGGCTCCGGCCCATGAAACGACCGACGGGTTGAAATGTGATTCCTGATAAGAGATGGAAGCGAGCAACTGCCAGTCCCATCCGATATTCTTGGAGTGCTTCTTAAACAGATCGTCGTAAGGGGAGATATGCCCGTTTTTGACAGGGGGCAAGTCTACGGTAAGCGGCTGTTTACCTAATTCAAAGTACCGCTTCATCGCTGCCTTGTAGACATGGGTTCCGGATTTGTCCGACGCCCAGGCGTTGATTGCTTCTGCCAGTTTCGGACTGGTTTTACGTACTAGCCACGAAGAGCGCTGCATAAAGCTGACCTTCAACGAGACGTTGATATTCCAAAAATAGGTCTTGTTCAGGCGGGCCATGTTATCATCACTGATCGTATAGGGTATCTCTCCCTGCGAAACCATCGAGATCAGGTCTTCGGTTGTGATCGTATCTTTTTCTATATCTTTTATGTGGATGCCACCGCCCAGTTCTTCATTGAGATTCTTCAGACGTTGGTAGTACTTCGTTGCGGGCTTTACGTAAACGTCTTTACCGATCAGTTGTGTTACGTCTTTGAGGATCGTGTCTCCTTTGTTGGCACGCTGAACGAGCACCTGGCTGGTCTGCGATTCACGTCCGCAATATAGATAATCTTCCTTCAGCTTATTGTTCACCAGGATAGGGTAGGCTACGACATCGGCTTCGCCGGCTTCAAGCATTTCGATCAGGCGGGTGGCGTTTTCAGCTACTTTGATATTCAGCTTCAGTCCTTCAGAACGGGCAAAGTCTTTGATCAGGTCGTACTCGTATCCCATCGGTTCCATCTTATATTGGAAATAGGACGTGGAACTGTAGAGCGTAACGGCGGTGATCTCACCTGCCGCCTTCAACTGGGGAAGGTCTGTAAAGACAGAATCGTCTTCCTTTTGCTCTTGTTGCTTAGTGCCGGAACAGCTATTCAAAAGCAAAGTGATACACAAAAGGGAGACGATTTTCCTATACATTATTATATATGTTACTTTTTCTTTTCCAGTAAAACGACATTCTCCACATGATGTGTATGTGGAAACATATCTACCGGCTGTACCTTCTTCACGGCATATTTCACGTCGAGCAGACTCAGGTCGCGTGCCTGTGTGGCCGGGTTACAGCTGACATAGACGATACGCTCCGGTTCGGCAAGAAGGATGGTGTTGATTACATCGTCATGCATACCGGCACGTGGCGGATCAGTAATAATAACATCCGGACGACCGTGTTGGTTTATGAAATCGGTAGTAAGAATATCTTTCATATCGCCTGCGTAGAATAAGGTATTTTCAATCTTGTTCAGGGCGGAATTGACTTTTGCATCTTCAATAGCTTCCGGAACGTATTCTATTCCGATTACTTTCTTTGCCTGCCGTGATACGAAGTTGGCAATCGTACCGGTTCCTGTGTAAAGGTCGTAAACCATTTCGTTTCCGGTCAGTCCGGCAAATTCGCGGGCTATCTTATATAAGTTGTAAGCCTGTTCGCTGTTCGTCTGGTAGAATGATTTAGCGCCGACTTTAAACTGAAGACCCTCCATCTCTTCGATCATATGATCTTTTCCACGGAATACCAAGATTTCCTGGTCGGTAATCGTGTCGTTGCACTTCTCGTTGATTACATATAATAAGGAAGTGATTTCCGGAAATTGTTCTGCTACGTGCGACAACAACGCTTCGCGACGTTCTACGTCTTCGTGATAGAAAACAACGACAACCATCAGCTCACCGGTTGAAGCCGTACGGATCATCAATGTACGCAGAAAACCTTCCTGATTTCTCAGGTCGTAGAAAGGATACCCTTCGTGTGTCAGGCAATAGTCTTTGATACAAAGGCGGATGCGGTTTGAAATATCATCCTGCAACCAGCATTTATTGATGTCGAGCACCTTGTCGAACATTCCGGGAATATGGAAACCGACACCATTCATACAATCGAACGTAGCTCCAGACTTTACTTCTTCTTCCGTCAGCCACTTCTTGTTAGAGAAAGTATATTCAAGCTTGTTCCGGTAGAAAGTGGTACGTTCAGATCCCAGAATAGGGAAAATCTCTTCCATTTCGATCTTTCCGATACGGGTAAGATTGTCGATAACCTGCTTGTGTTTATACTTTAACTGTTCCTTGTAGGGGAGATGTTGCCATTTGCAACCGCCGCAAACACCGAAATGTTCGCAAAAAGGAGTGGCACGTTCCGCTGAGTACTCGTGGAACCGTACAGCCCGACCTTCTGCAAAACTACTTTTTTTACGGGTAATCTGGATATCAACAATGTCGCCGGGAGCAACAAAAGGGACAAATATTACTTTGTCATTCACTCGTGCAATCGCTTTACCTTCAGCGGCTACGTCTGTAATTGTTACCTTTTCCAACAAGGGTAACTGCTTCTTATTTCTTGCCAATTTTATCTGTGTTTAAAATTTTCGCCACGCAAATGTACATATTTAGCTGATACGAATGGTATGGAATGGTTATAAAACATATAAAATTATTTAACTTACCGTATCCTGCATACCCCTAAATAGCATATATTTGCACCATTGCAATGTAGAGATAGCAAAACTGAAATCTAATAAATAAAAACTGTCTGACACATGGAAAAGAAAAGAGTCTACACATTCGGAAATGGAAAAGCCGAAGGTAAAGCGGATATGAGAAATCTGCTGGGTGGTAAAGGTGCAAACCTTGCCGAAATGAATTTAATTGGTGTTCCGGTTCCTCCGGGATTCACAATCACTACAGATGTCTGCTCGGAATATTACGAACTGGGCCAGGAGAAAGTAGTAGAGTTACTGAAGTCGGACGTTGAAAAGGCTATCGCTAATGTAGAAACGTTGATGAACTCCAAGTTCGGAGACATAGAAAACCCATTGTTGGTTTCTGTCCGTTCCGGAGCACGCGCTTCTATGCCGGGTATGATGGATACGATCCTTAACCTGGGTTTGAACGACGAAGTAGTAGAAGGGTTAACACGCAAAACCGGTAATGCTCGTTTTGCCTGGGACTCTTATCGCCGTTTTGTACAGATGTACGGTGATGTTGTTTTGGGTATGAAACCGACCAGCAAGGAAGATATCGACCCGTTTGAAGCCATCATCGAAGAAGTAAAAGAGGCCAAAGGCGTAAAGCTGGATAACGAGTTGACCGTAGATGACCTGAAGACATTGGTTACAAAATTTAAGGCTGCTGTTAAAAAACAAACCGGAAGCGACTTCCCAACTTGTGCTTATGAGCAATTGTGGGGTGCTGTTTGCGCCGTATTCAATTCATGGATGAACGAACGTGCTATCCTGTATCGTCAGATGGAAGGTATTCCGGCTGAATGGGGTACAGCTGTAACGGTTCAGGCTATGGTGTTTGGTAATATGGGAGAAACGTCAGCAACGGGTGTATGTTTCTCTCGTGATGCTGGTAACGGTGAAGACCTGTTCAATGGTGAATACCTGATCAACGCACAGGGTGAAGACGTTGTAGCCGGTATCCGTACTCCGCAACAGATCACAAAGATCGGTTCACAGCGTTGGGCTGAACGTGCCGGTATCCCTGAAGAAGAAAGAGCTGCCAAGTATCCTTCTATGGAAGAAGCAATGCCGGAAATTTATAAAGAACTGGATGCATTGCAGACTAAACTGGAAAATCACTACCGTGATATGCAGGATATGGAATTTACTGTACAGGAAGGTAAACTGTGGTTCCTTCAGACCCGTAACGGTAAACGTACTGGTTCTGCTATGGTAAAGATCGCTATGGATCTGCTTCACCAGGGAATGATTGACGAAAAAACAGCATTAGCACGTATCGAACCGAACAAACTGGATGAATTGCTTCACCCGGTATTCAATAAGGCTGCGTTGAAGAAAGCAAAAGTATTGGTAAAAGGTCTGCCTGCATCTCCGGGTGCAGCTACCGGTCAGATCGTATTCTTTGCTGATGATGCCGCTGAATGGCATGCTGCCGGAAAACGAGTAGTTCTGGTTCGTATTGAAACATCTCCTGAAGACTTGGCAGGTATGGCTGTTGCCGAAGGTATTTTGACTGCCCGAGGCGGTATGACTTCACATGCTGCTGTTGTTGCCCGTGGTATGGGTAAATGCTGCGTATCGGGAGCCGGTGGTTTGAATATCGATTACAAAAAGAAAACGATCGAAGTTGGCGGTGTTACGCTGAAAGAAGGTGACTTCCTGTCTATTAATGGCTCTACCGGGGAAATCTTTGAAGGACAAATCGAAACACAGGCCGCTGAGTTGTCTGATGATTTCGCAGAATTAATGAAGTTGGCCGACAAATATACCAGACTGCAGGTTCGTACCAATGCGGATACTCCTCATGATGCGGAAATTGCCCGTGCATTCGGTGCAAGCGGTATCGGTTTGTGCCGTACGGAACATATGTTCTTTGAAGGCGAAAAGATCAAAGCTATGCGTGAAATGATCCTGGCAGAAGATGCGGAAGGACGTAAGAATGCATTGAAAAAGATTTTGCCTTATCAGCAGGCTGACTTTAAGGGTATCTTCAAGGCTATGCATGATCTGCCTGTTACTGTTCGTCTGCTCGATCCTCCTTTGCACGAGTTCGTTCCTCACGATCTGAAAGGACAGGAAGAAATGGCTGCTGCTATGGGGGTTTCTGTAAAGACTATCCAGCAGCGTGTGGAATCGCTTTGCGAACATAACCCGATGTTGGGTCACCGTGGTTGCCGTTTAGGTAATACATATCCTGAAATCACAGAAATGCAGACACGTGCCATTTTAGGTGCGGCATTGGAATTGAAAAAGGAAGGTATTGTTGCCAAACCGGAAATTATGGTTCCGCTGACAGGTATCTTATATGAATTTAAAGAACAGGAAAAAGTAATCCGTGATGCTGCAGAAAAGTTATTTGCAGAAGTGGGAGACCGTATCGACTTTAAAGTGGGTACCATGATCGAAATACCACGTGCCGCTTTAACAGCCGACCGTATCGCTTCTTCTGCCGAATTCTTCTCGTTCGGAACAAACGACTTGACTCAGATGACATTCGGTTATTCACGCGACGATATCGCTTCTTTCTTGCCTATCTATCTGGAAAAGAAGATCCTGAAAGTAGATCCGTTCCAGGTATTAGACCAGAATGGCGTAGGTCAGTTAGTAAGAATGGCAACAGAAAAGGGACGTGCTATCCGTCCGGATCTGAAATGTGGTATTTGCGGCGAACATGGCGGTGAGCCTTCTTCTGTTAAATTCTGCCATAGAGTTGGTTTGAATTATGTTTCCTGCTCACCTTTCCGCGTGCCTATTGCACGTATCGCAGCGGCGCAGGCAGCAATAGAGGACTAAAGAGATTTTTAGCTAATCATTGATTTAGGCTGTAATGCATTGATATTCAAGCATTACAGCCTAAACTGTTTTTAGGCGGTTCGTACATTTGACCGCAAAAAATGAGCCAAATAAACGGCATTTGCATACACCACGCATACACTTTTGAAACCCCGCGCATACACCAACGTATACACTAAGAAACAACTTATAAATCAATTAGTTATGGCAACATTCAAAGTAGTAGTTAGAAAGAAGAGAACCGATGGCTTTTATCCGGTGTACATACGCGTCGTTCACCGCTCCAAAATGGGCTACATCAAAACTGATAAGCTCGTCACCGAGAAACAGATTTTGAAGTCTGGAGAAATTAAGGATGCGATAGTAAATGAGTACTGTTCTCGTGAGATTATGCGTTATATCGACATGGTAAATCGCAAAGATATTTCGGAGTACACAGTTACGGAGTTGATTGGGTATTTGACAGAAACTGATGCCGATGTATGCTTCAGCACGTATGCCAATCATTTCATCGACCAAATGGAAAGAGAAGGTCACGAGCGTAATGCGAAAAATTATCGCCTTGCCGTCAACCATTTGGAACGCTATCTGGGATCAAACCGTTTGATGTTTAGTCTCCTGACAACAGCTGTCCTGAGAAAGTGGATTGAAAGTCTGGGACAAACTAATCGTGCAAAGGAAATGTATCCTACTTGCGTGCGTCAAATTTACAAACGTGCTTTCATCGAGTTCAATGATGAAGAACGAAACATCATCCGAATTAAGTTCAATCCTTGGTTGAAGATAACGATTCCTAAATCTGACCATGGTATGCAGCGTGCTATTAGTGCCGAAGCGTGTCGTGAGTTCTTCAATCGTCCTCTGCCAAAGACGAAGATGCTATCTTCCCTTCCTGAATTAGGAAGAGATGTAGCTATGCTTTCATTGTGTTTGGATGGAATGAACACCGTAGATATGTATGAGCTCAAGAAGAAAGACTATCGCAATGGCATCATTGGCTATAAGCGAGCAAAAACTCGCCATAGCCGTAGAGACGAGGCCTATATGGAAATGCGTGTAGAACCTTTTATCAAGTCCACTTTTGAGAAGTACCTTTCTACCGACAAGAAGGAAGAGTATCTTTTCAACTTCCATCAGCGATACAGCAACTCTGATAGTTTCAATGCCAATGTAAACATAGGCATTCGAAAGATCTGTGAGGATATGGGTATGGATAAGGAGGATAACTATTGTTTCTATACCTTCCGTCATACTTGGGCCACCATTGCCCAAAACGACTGCGATGCCAATCTGTATGAGGTCGCTTTTGGCATGAACCATAGTCATGGCTTTAATGTTACTCGTGGTTACGTCAAGATTGATTTTACCCCAGCCTGGACGCTCAATGCTAAAGTCATAGATTTCATCTTCTTCAGCGATCAAAAGAGTAAGCAAGGAAAGGCTCGTGATTTAGAGGCATCAGAAGAAAAGCTGTTTCGTATTTCAAAGAAGATGATGATTTATGGTCGAGCTTATTTCAAAGGAAAGGTGGTTGGAGAGTTGACTGATATTGGTTTCAGCAATGTGGATCAGGTGATAGCCAAACTTGTAGTACAGTTACCCAAGGACATCCCTACCGGCTGTAACGTACAGTTCCGTCTCACCAATTGTGATACGCAACGTGAGGCCGTCTATGAACGAAGCAAAGGGAAAGGTTTTTAATTTCCCTTGTAGTCCCCAAGTGAACTTCCCAACGTAGAGGGAAAAACTTAGTTGATGCACAAAAAGCCGTATTGGTCGCAATGACTTGTACGGCTTTTGTTCTTCTTCCCTCTGGCTGGCACCCAGCTTCAGCCAGATGCTTTGCGCCCTATAGTGATGGCAAATGACAGCAAGATACCTTTCCACAAAAGCACAAAGAAATTCTTCACCAACCTGATGGCCAGTTTGAGTATGCTCAAGATAATCCACAATCCAAATTTGAAGAGCAAAATTGCCACCAAACATACTGGAAGCAAGTACAGAAATAATAGTAATCCGTACAACATAAGTTCAATATTTTACTTCGACATCATAGGCTAAATCTCTATGCAAATATAGTGATTTTCAACGAAATAATGAAATAATATCGCCTTTATTTTGAGGTGTAGATAGCTCTTTTACAAGTATTTAAGTGTCATGATTTGTTGATATTTTAGTCGATTATTCCATGATCTTTTAGTTTGGTTTACCGTATGCCAAAAGGAACATCTATAGTCCGAATCTCGGTTATTGCTATTTGGGTAGCACCACTTCATGAACCCAATTATCGAGTATCTGACTAACTTCGGATATTTGGTTTGGCGGCCATTGGGCTTTTATCATTAGGATGCTTGAGACTCTGGATGTATATGTCCTTTGTATCTCGGTTTATTACATCGACATATCAACGAACCAACATATTCATCAACCAGCCAATCGACGACTCCAAGCTATTATCAGTCTGATTATCCTGTAACCTTGGTTAGATGGATTACACAACTCATAGTCTGCGAAACCTCAGTCACTTGAGCCATGGGTTATTGGCTCCATAACTATTGTGTTGCCCATTTCTTCGCAAAGCGTTTCTTTTGATAACTTTGGTGCAATAAAGCTCCCTGGAGACCATCGAACTGCGTTGCAGGATTTGCTAAGCAAGTTGTACCTTTGTCATTACAAAACTGCGTTTCTCCATGCCAAAGGTGACTTGCCGACTGCCACCGCAGCGGGACGATTCCATCGTGTTACGCTCCGCGAAAGGGTGTCCGGGATATTTGTCCACCCAATTATCAGAAGAAGATGAACCAACGAACCAAGTACTTTCAGTTACGGCTTACTCCAACTGAAGCCGAACACCTAAGGGAGAAATCAGCTTCCTACTCCTCTGTGAGCCACTATATCCGTTCGGCCATAGCGGAATACTCCAATGTGAACGCCAAGCAACGACTTGAACTTATCAATGACCTTAGTGCGTTTCACCGAAAGTTCCAGAATGAGTTATCATGGGTTGGCAGTAACCTAAATCAATCGGTCAAGCGAGCCAATGAACTTTCGGTAGCCGGGTTACTGGCACCCAGTTATCTTCAGGAGGTCATAATGCCTCAGATACAGGAAACCCAGAGAACTTTAAACGAGATAAAACGAGAACTCGATGCCGTAACACAAAAGGCCATCAAATTCAAATAACCGAATAATTGAATAACTGAAATACCCAAAACACTCAGATGATTGCAACGATATTACCCGGAAGTTCAAACTTCCATGCTGTTGGTTACAATGAAAGAAAGGTAGCGAAAGGTGTAGCCCGATTGCTCGAGATTCAAAATTTCGGAGCACTCGGAACCTTCGGTAAGCCTACCCCCGATGAATTGGTTCAATATCTTCAGGATTATACCTCTCGAAACGATAGAATCCGTAAAGCCCAGTTTCATGTGGCCTTCTCCTGCAAAGGCCATGAGATGTCGGAGGCAGAAGTGCTGGACTTTGCCCATCGTTATCTGTCAGAGATGGGCTATGGTGAAGCTGGCCAACCTCTACTGGTCTATTCCCATTACGATACCGACAATACCCATCTGCATATCGTAACCTCACGTATCTCACCTGACGGCAAGAAGATAGCACACGACCATGAACGAAGACGTTCGCAGGAAGTCATCGACCGCATCTTGGGTAATGACCGCAAGAAGACGACCAAGAACGACATAGATGCCGCCAAAGAATACACCTTCTCCTCATTCGCCCAATACAAAGCTATCATGCAATCCATGGGTTATGAGGTCTATCAAAAGGAAGGAAAGGTATTCATCAAACATGGTGGCAAAGTACAGCAAGCGATGCCATTATCTGAATTGGAATCCTTGTACAAGAATGGTTATCGGGAGCGAACACGTTGCCGCCAGCTCCGAAGTATTCTCAAAAAATATCGTGATGTGAGTGCCAACAAGGAAGAGCTTCAGAAAGAGTTGAAGAGCAAGTTCGGTATCGACATCATCTTCTTTGGTAAGAAAGATGCAGCCTATGGCTACATGATAGTGGATCATGCCAATAAAACAGTTATCCATGGAGCCAAAGTCCTCTCGATGGAGGAACTGCTTGATTTCGCCACTCCCGAACAACGCTTTGACCGCATCGAGAGCTACATCGACCAGTTGCTCACCATCAATCCCAAGATTACCCAAGGCGAGATTTATCAGAAACTAAGAAAGCAGCGTGCCTATATAAAGAAAGGTGTCGTATACTTTGATGGCCAATCGCGGCCACTCAAGGATTTTATGGCCGAAGCTATCGACCGTAACAACCGTATTGAATGGGTTGAAAAATTCAAACCCACCACCGAAGCCGAGCGAGATTTGCTTTGCCGTATCTTCAAGGTCAATCGCCCGGACCTTGTTTCCCTCTCGTCAGAACGACCCAAAAACTACGAGCCAAGCGTCAATCGCTTGCGTGCAATATTCGAGGATGAAACAGCCACCGCCTCAGTCAGAAGCCAACTTCGTGCCGAAGGCTTTATCATACGTCAGGAAGGAGATGCGGTCTATGCCATCAACTTCCAAAAGCATGTCATCATCAATCTCTCAGAGGAAGGCTTCAATCTTGAACGCTTGAAGTGGCAGCCACAAAGAGGTAGCCAGCCTGCTCCATTAGCGAATAGTCAAGTAGGCTCGAAGCGACTACACTTGCCTAAGTTCAAAGATGGCGGTGGTGGTAGCCAAAGTGAGAAGCGTGAATGGGAAGTTGGTCAAAAGGGCAACTACGATACCGTTGACGATGAACGCTCTCTAAAGAGATAATTTGAACGTTCTAAAGGTTACAGTAGAAGTCGAATAGGACTTTCTATTGTAACCTTTTTAGTTTCTATCAACTCCCATAACTGGGATGATAAGTCCACATGTACTAAGGTTGAATCAACCCAAAGCACAAAAGTGTTGTGCATTTCGTTTTGCAGGTTACTCCACTTATATATTTGTCGGAGAATCAAATTTTATACAGGAATGATACAGACTCCGATTATCGTCACATTCGCAAACCAAAAAGGAGGTGTCGGCAAGACGACCCTCTGCGTAACCTTCGCCAACTATCTGGTGACGAAAGGCGTGCGTGTGGTGGTGATTGACTGTGACTTTCAGCACTCCATCATGAAATGTCGCAATGCAGACCTTCAAAAATATGGGGAACAGCAGATGCCCTATGAGGTATGGGCTTATGAAGCCAACGATAAGGAGATGATGACCTCCCTGATGGAGAAGTTGCACAATGATCCAGAAATCGATGTAGTACTGATGGATTCACCCGGTAGCTTGAAAGCCGAAGGGTTGGTACCGATGTTCGTCAATACGGACATCATTGTAGTACCATTTCACTACGATGTGGTAACGGTTCCCTCCACTGCAAGCTTCCTGATGTTTGTCGATAGACTTCGAAAGGCGGTTGGCGATCGAATGAAAGCCCAACTCTTCATTATTCCCAACCTGAATGATGGAAGAGTGGGAAAACGCTCAGAGCTGATTATCTGGGACAACACCCGGGATGCTTTTTCCAATTATGGCTATGTCACCTCCAAGATACCCAAGCGGGCAGATATGGAACGCTTTAGCACCATGGCCGCATTGGATATGCAGGTTGCAATCGTGACTCCAGTCTTTGAGAAAATCTATGTTCGCATGTTCAATACGGTCAATCCAATTCGGGAGGTTGAGCTATCTGGCATACAGCTTACTGAAAACATAGTGCCAAAGCCAGAGAAGAAGAAAAAGAGTTCTCCACCCGAAGAATCTGTTCAAGCTACCGATGAACCTACTGATTCTACAGATAAAGATAATACTCATAACCCTCAAACTTCAGACGACAATGACGAATGACATTCCTCAAATAGACGACCTCACGAAAGGTATCAACGACTCAGACTTCATCTTGGGCAAACCCAAGGACAAGGTGATACCGACTACTCCTATACCCGCTGAAGAACAAGCCCCATCTGCCACCATGGATAAATGTTGGAATGACTTCATGGGCTATTTGGAATCTCCTGACGAACAGAAAGACAAAAGCGACCGGTTGGTTTGCAAACTCGACCGTGATCTGGCCGATTCGTTGGATGATTGCAACATACACAACCGCTGCCGTAGCGACTTGGTTAACGCCATCGTTCGCTCCTTCTTCGAGAATTATCTGCCTTTGTTGGCTCAATATCGACGAGAAAAGAAATCCCTATTTACGAACCTCAAAGATGAATGATATGAGAAAGACCAAATGGACCGACAATATGATTCGGGCACTTACCGAGTTATACCCGGTAGAGACAACCGCCTATACAGCTGCTTGTCTGCAACTGAGTGAGACAGCCGTCAAGAACCAAGCCCGTAAATTGGGTCTTGGCAAGATTGCTAAATCCAAGTGGATGGTACGTGCCGAGCATGTGCGGAACCACTTCCATCAATGTTCCTTCTCTGAAATGGCCAGAGAATTGGGCATTACCAAGATGAGCGTCAGCCGTATTGCTGCCAAATTAGGTTTGATACGCACTAAGGCAGAAAGCTATCAAGTAGCCTCACGTATCCGTGGCGAGATGATTCGTAGAGAAAGACGTCGGGTAGTCTTCGGTTTGGAACCAATTACGCAAATTAAGGTAGTTTCCAATCGGGCCAGGGTTCGTCTTCGTTCCCGCCTCAAATCCAAAGGCTATATCGTGGACGAAGAGCGTAATACCCTTTTCTATACCAACGACATCCAGCGAAAGAATCACTTGGAATGTCGTGGTATGAAGTTAGGGCTGCAATTTCTACCTTTTCCCTTTCTGTGTGAAGTATCTCTATTAGCAACGCCTTAATCTCAACAGCTATGCAGTACGGACAAATAGTATTCATTCTCTTCATCCTGATGCTGTGTTATTATACAGCCCTCATCGTCATGGATATCCGTAAGGAAAAGGCAGCCAGGGCCGCTGAACACAATCTTCATGCAGAAGAGGATATAGACATTACTGACGAGGCACAGAACTTCCAACCTGTTCAGGTAAGCCGTGATGAAACGCCTAGGGAACCAAAGGGAAACGAAGTTGGTGGCTCAGAAGGTGAAGCTGGTGAAGATGATGAACCTGAGCAAGAGACACCCATTGAAGACCGAATCGTTTACCGAGAAGCCATTATGACTGATGGTATCTTGGTAGAGGAAATCATTCATGAAGTCAACAAAATGGCCGAGACTGGCACCTGCGATTTAGGGGCTGTTATCTTCAGTTGTGAGCACGCACGATAAGCATTTCTGCTTATCTGACTCTATACCCGTTTCTTTAGCGACCTCTGTTCCTTTGGCGATGACACTCATCAAATCATTTCAAAACAATGCAACAGATTAAAACAAGATTCCAACAGGCTTGGAATCGTCTCTTGAGTACGCGATTTGCCCAATTCTGCTTGACGTTAGTAGTAGCGCTAACGCTCTCTGTCGGTAATCTGATGGCAGCCAGTAAAGGTGCAGCCGGCTTTACCAAAGCTACGCAGGAAGTCAGTTCCTATCAAACTCCAGTCTCCAACCTTATGAAGGCCATTGCCGCCGTGATTGTATTGGTCGGTGCCTTCAACGTCTATTTCAAGATGCAGAATGGTGATCAGGATGTCAAGAAGACCATCATGTTGACCATTGGTGGTTGTATTGCTTTCATCGCACTCTCAGAGGCTCTACCGCTTTTCTTCAAGTAAAACCATCATATAATACAGCTATGGCAATGAATCCAGAGGGCTATCCTGTATTCAAGGGATTGCAAAAACCATTAGAGTTCATGGGCATTCGAGGCCGCTTCCTCACTTTGGCGGCAGCAGCCATCGGTGTCTCCTTCGTCGGCTTTATCGTCTTCTCCATTACACTAGGAAAACTCGCTGGGTTTATTGCCATGCTGGTGATGGCGATAGCAGGCCTCATTACTATCTACGTTAAGCAACGAGGTGGGCTTCATAACAAGAAGAGAGCCAAAGGAATATTTATTTACAAAAGTATTCATCGTCAAACATAATCCTTCTATCTATGGCACGCCACAAGAAACGAATCTTTGATGGGCTTTATGCGCAGTTGGAAGAGACAAATGGCAATGTCGTTCTGTTCTCTGTCAAAGGTGAACCGTCTGTCATTTTCGAGATGACTAATCCCGTCCAGCAACTTTGTACGGACGCAGAGCAATACCAGCTTTTTCAAGATGTGCTCTCCAATGTGGTACAAACCCTTGGCGAGGGCTATGCTTTGCAAAAGCAGGACATCTTCTGTAAGCAAGCCTACCACCATGAAGTACCTAAGGATGCGGAGTTCTTGACCAAAAGTTACTTCAAGTACTTTGAGGGAAGAGAATTTACAGAGATACGCACCTACCTGATTATTACACAGGAAGCCGTGCGCAGCCAGTTTGTGCAATACGACTCGAAAACCTGGTTAGACTTCCATTCTAAGGTATCGAAGGTGGATGATATTTTGACAGAGAAACGTATCAAGCATCGTAAGTTAAGCAAGGTAGAAGTCAACGAGTATTGCCATCGATTCATGGCTTTCCAGTTCCGACATGGGCCCTTCTCGATGACCAACTTCAAAGCCTCTGATGAGTATTTGAAGATTGGTGACCGCGTGGTACGCTCTTACCCATTGGTGGATATTGATGAGATAAACCTTCCTACGATGGTAAAGCCCTATACGCAGATGAGCATCAATGGTTATGGCATAGCTACCGATGTACTATCCTTCTTGACAAGCGTACCTCATGCCGATTGTGTGGTATTCAATCAAGTGGTACAGATACCCAATCAGCGAAAACTTCTTCGTAAGCTACAAGCCAAGGCCAAACGTCATGGCTCGATGCCGGATCCGAGCAACAAGATTGCTAAGTCCGACATCGAAGAGGTCTTGAACCGATTGGCGATTGACAGTACCCAGCTGGTCTATACCAACTTCAATATCTTGGTAAGTTGCCCACCGGAGAAGGTAACGCCCGTGACTTCCTATTTGGAAACCAAACTGTATGAGTGTGGCATCTTGCCTTCTCGCACGGCTTACAACCAATTGGAACTCTTTACGGATAGCTTCCCTGGCAATGCCTATGCGTTCAATCCTGATTACGATCTCTTCCTAACCCTGTCCGATGCCGCCTTGTGTTTTTTCTTCAAGGAGCATTTGAAAGCATCTGAGAATACTCCTTTGACGACCTACTACACAGACCGTCAAGGACTTCCAGTCTGCATCGACATCACCGGCAAGGAAGGAAAAGTAAAGATGACTGACAACGCAAATTTTTTCTGTATCGGACCAAGCGGAAGTGGGAAAAGTTTCCACATGAATACGGTCGTTCGTCAACTTTTGGAGCAAAAAACGGACGTGGTGATGGTAGATACGGGTGATTCGTATGAGGGTATTTGTGGCTATTACAAAGGCACTTACATTTCATATTCGAAGGAGAAACCCATCTCGATGAATCCCTTCAAAGTAACTAGAGAGGAATACGACCTGAACTTTGGCGAAAAGAAAAATTTCTTGAAGTCACTCATCTTCCTTATCTATAAAGGCAACGAGTTCCCTTCCAAGATAGAGGACATGCTCATTAACCAGACGATTGTGGAGTATTACGAAACCTACTTTCATCCGTTTGAAGCATTCTCAGACAAGGAGCGTGAAGGATTACGTCAGAAACTATTGGTTGCTGCCAAGATGGAAGATGATTACGAGACCTTTGCCCACCAGATGAAGGACATTGATAAGCAAATCAGTGAAGAACCTAAAAGCGAAAAGGCCGAGGAAAAAAGCTTGTTGCTTCCCTCTGAAGTGCGCCGTCTAAAATTGATCCGCCAGTGTTGTTCACTTACAGCTTTGCTTCATGATGAAGCCTCTACTGCCTCAGAAAAGGAGCGTGCCCTTCGCATCATCGATTCGCACAAAAAGGAATTGTATAACGATACCTTGCTTATCAAGATAGACAAGCAAATCAATCACATGGAAGAGCAAAAGAGACGATTGAAAGTATCAGAGTTGTCCTTTAACTCTTACTACGAGTTTGCTCTGGAGCGCATTCCGCAAATCACCACCTTGGAGAAAATCCAGTTCAATATCCGTGATTTTGCGGCTATCCTCAAACAATTCTATCGAGGTGGTGAGTTGGAAGTGACGTTGAACTCCGATTTGGATGTCAACCTCTTCGATGAGCAATTCATCGTGTTTGAGATAGACAAGATTAAGGATGATCCCGTGCTCTTTCCCATTGTGGTGCTCATCATCATGGACGTTTTCCTTCAGAAGATGCGTATCAAGAAAGGTAGAAAAGCACTCATTATTGAGGAAGCCTGGAAAGCGATTGCTTCACCTACCATGGCAGAGTATATCAAATATCTATACAAGACAGTTCGCAAATTCCATGGAATAGCCGGTGTAGTAACGCAGGAACTCAACGATGTGATTGATTCACCTATCGTCAAGGAGGCTATCATCAATAACTCAGACGTAAAGATCCTGCTTGACCAAACCAAGTTCAAAGACCGATACGAGGATATTGCCGCCATCTTGGGCTTGACACCTATCCAGCGCCAGCAAATCTTCACCATCAATGCCTTGAACAACCGTGAGAACCGCAGCTACTTCAAAGAAGTCTGGATATGTAGAGGTCAGAACTCCGATGTCTATGGTGTAGAAGAAGCCCCTGAATGTTACTGGGCCTATACTACAGAGCGTAGTGAGAAGGAAGCGTTGAAGATTTATCTTCGACACTATGGCACCATGCAGGAGGCCATCACTCATATTGAGATAGACCGCAAGAAAGACGGCAATCACTTCTATCTCGAGTTTGCACGTAAAGTCAATCAACAACAAAAAGTAATGTCGTTATGGTAAAGCTTCGTTTCTTGTTGCTGGTGACGCTATTGGCAGTCACTTCAACACACCTACATGCCGCATGGCGCATCGTCATCGACCGCCGTAGTTTGGCAGCCGTGTCAGCGAATATGGCTTCTCAAAAGCTCATCGAAGACCAACACAATGCTCGTTTGGACTCGATAGCCGAGAAGCAGCGCAAAGTAGAACTTTATATGGTGAGCATGGCCACCATCAAAGAACTCTACAAGATGTCGATGGAGAATATCAAGGGCTTCGGTACCGAGAGTATCTACTACAAAGAAATTGGATCCTGTGCATTTGATATTCTGCAGAATGTTCCTGAATTGGTCAAGACCGTGAGCAAAGCGAAGTTCACCAATAAGCTCTATTGTTTGACGGAGCTAAGTGGACTGGTGATGGAGACCCAGCAACTGGTGGGAAACTTCGTTAATATTGTAAACAATGCTAAAGTCAGAAATCCCCTCAAAGGACAAGGTACAGCTGAACAAAAAGACGATGGCTATAACCTGTTGGACAGATACGAACGACTATCCTTGGCCAATCGCATCTATACCGATTTGATGGAGATACGCTATAAGGTCGAAGGCATGATGATGATGGCACAGTATGCCACACTCAATGACTTGTTCTTTGCCATCGATCCCGAAGGATGGGCCAATATCATGACCCTGAGAAACGGTGTGAGCGGTCTTATCCAAGACTGGAATGGTCTTGTAGCCTCCAATTACTAACCTCAAAACAGGAAAACTATGATACGACGAATCGCATTTTATCTTGTTACGATATTCATCGTGCCGTTCAACTTGTCTGCCGGGGTCATACCTATCCCTAATGACTTGCCCACCCTTGAGGCATTGATGTCGCTTCATAAAGCTATCAAGAAAGATGAGGATAAAGCCTTGCAGCGGGTAGCTACTAGCTTTGGGGAGCAATCGCTAATCACCAAAGGGGCGAACAAGTTCAATGAGGTGCGCACCACTTTGAATACCAAACTCAGTAATGCTCATTCCTATCTGGTCTTGGCAGGAGCCGTTTCTTCTACCGCCAATTCGCTTTATCAGTTAGTCAAGGAGTACAAAGATTTTACAGGAAATACCTTTAATCACGTATCCAAGAAGCCTTTCGTAGCCTGGTACTACACTGATGCCAATTTGGCCATTGCTCGAGAAGTCAAGCACTGTTACAAGCTCTATGCTTCGGTAGCAGCTTCAGGTATCAACCTGATGAAGGCCTCCATGGATGAGAAACTCAACTTAGTCATGACCCTCAAAGCCGCTATCGACCGAGCAAGATACATCATTGACAATGCCAATCTCTATTGCTACCTCATGACTAACTGTGGATGGAAGCCCGACTACATCTGGGAAATACTCAATTCAGATGTAACCGATGAGATCGCCAATCGTGTAATCAATCAATGGAATCAAGGATATGAAAGCTAAGAACATTATAATAGCCCTTCTTACCATCGTGAGCATTAGCTACCCACTCAAGGGCAAAGCACAAGCTATGGTGCATGACGAAGAGAAAGAAAAGCAATGGAAGTCAATGGAGAATGGACCATGGGATTTTGCCCCTGACTGGTACTACTACTTCCTGCATAAGAGTTATTCTGGCGCAGAAACCTATTGGAAATGGGCCGGGTTCAAATCTGGTTGGCGGGTACGCTTCAAGGAGCACAAATCCAACGTCAAGCGCATCATGCCGGTGCGTGTGATGGCCGAGGAAACCCAACGACAGAAAGTCAAAAAAGCCGAAGAAGAACGTGCTTACATCGAGGAACTCTACAAAGAAGAGTTGTTACGTGAAGCTGATCGCGCAGTTGACCTCATGTATTCCACGTACAAGAGCGAGTTCAATCGGATGCAGGACTGTATCACCGAAGGCTTACTCTATTGCCTAACAAAGAGTAAAGGCCAACTTCAATACCAAGTCGATGAACTCAGCCGACAGAATGAAATCATCTGTGCCGACATCGCCTATATCCATAAGACAGGTATTGGTTACGGACTTGAAAATGCCAAACGTCAGCAAGCGTATGAAGAAGCCAAGGAGAAGATGAGTAAACTGGTGGATCGAACTGCTCGTTTATGCGCTGTAGCAAGTACCCATTATTAGACAATCAATTGCAAACTATAAAAAATATACACATGAATCTATTAGCTGTAATACTGACCATCGGCCTTCCAGCCATTGATGAAAGTCTGGAGAAACTGTTGGTCGCCATGGAGACCTTTCCGAATGTTGCGGTACTAGGCGATGCTGTCAGCATGGCTCGGGCGTTGGGACTGTGTCTAGCACTTTGTGTAGGCTCCTATGAGTGTTGGATGATGATGTTGGGCCGTCGGGGGATGGATGTGATGAAACTCTTGCGTATCATTGGCATTTCTATCTGCATTTCCTCTTCCTCTTGGATATGTTCTGCCCTGCAGGTCCCGGGCAAGGGACTGGAATCCGCTACTCATGTCATGGCCAAGGCCAAGAACCGAGAAGTAGCAGCTTTCGAGCTAAAGGTAGCCCAGAAGCAGAGTGAGTATCTGGACCGTTTAAGAGCCGTGCAAGATTCTATCTCCACCGCTCAACAAGTAGCCGTCATTGGCCAGGATGCCGCTTGGTGGGACAAACTCATCTATAATGTAGAGAATCTGGGTAACACCATCAATAACTATGCGCAACGCGCCGCAGTTGCTGCTGAGACCAAAATGAGTGAGTGGATCAACGATGTCATACGCTTTGTGGGTGAACTCATTTTTCAAATGTCCTACTATGGCATCTTGGTAGCACAGCGGATCTTCATGGCTATCATGGTAATATTCTGTCCCATCATGTTCGCCTTGTCTTTGGCTCCACCTTGGAACTCTGCTTGGAGTCAATGGATGTCGAAATACCTTTCCCTCTCGTTGTGGGGTTTTGTCACCTACATGTGCCTCTACTACATCGACTTTATATTGCTCTACAACCTACAGCAAGATATGGTTGCCTACAATCACTTGCTGCATGGCTCCGTCAATTCGTGGTCACAAATCGGGGCTTTGGGTTTGCAAGGCATCGGATCCAACTGCATGTATGCCATGGGTATGTTAGTGGGTGCCTACATCATCCGTTTTGTGCCCGAAGTTGCCTCTTGGTTGATTCCCGGTGGTGTAAGTTCCGGTACAGGTTCAGCAGCAGGCGCCACCGTAATGGGCATGGCTACTACTGCAGGTGCGATGGCAGGCAGTGCGGCTGGTTCTGTAGCCGGTAGTACGGGTTCCATGGTCAAATCAGCGTTCAAATAATCTCAAAACTGATAAGATATGCTTATAGAATCATTAGCTCAGAAAACCAAACTCGCCATGATGACAGTCTTGACCACCATCGGTGGTTGTGTGGTCATCTGTGGATTTACCGTATGGTGTTGTATCTCGTTGGTCACCCAAGAAAGGAAACAGATTTACATCTTGGATGGTGAAATCCCTTTCTTAGCCCAACGCGCCCAGTTGGAGGCCAACTTCACGATGGAAGCCAAGGCTCACATCCAACTCTTTCATCAATACTTCTTCAACCTGCCACCGGATAACGATTACATCAAGTGGACGTTAGGCAAAGCGATGTATATGGCCGATGGTACGGCTTTGAAGCAAAAGCAAGCTATGGATGAGAATGGTTTCTACTCAGATATAATTTCCTCCTCAGCAGTCTGTACCATCATTTGCGATTCAATCCAGTTTGATGAACAGGAGCGGAGGTTTACTTATTATGGTACACAGCTTATCAAGCGTCGTACCACGGATTTGAAACGTTCCATGGTAACTACAGGCTTTATCGAAACAGTGCCGAGAACGAGAAACAATCCACATGGGTTGATGATTACCAACTGGAGAACGCTGGAAAACAAGGATTTGGATTATTAAAACGGATTACGGATATACGCTTATGAGATCATTCAGAAAGACATTGCGTGAGCACCGGCTCAAGACGCATGAACAGATTCGAAGTTGGTTACAACCAAAGTTGGGACGACTGGGTACAAGACACCGATTGGCCGCCCGAATCCGTTTGGCCAATTGCTGGGCAAGAAAGCATCCCAAACGAACTTTCGCCACTGTGGTAAGTTCTTTATCACTCCTGTTGTTGAGTACCGTAGCTTTGGATCAGCTACATGCCGACAAAGAAAATGGGCCTAATATCAGTATGATTGCCAATATGGAACCTATGTTTGAAGGCTTTCGAACCATTCAAGCCAATAAGGATGTGCATCGACACACCTTGCAGAATATGGCTTTAGAGGGTCAAGTGTTACGGCAAAAATTGGATTCCATGATAGCCATTCCGCATAAGTCGCATATGGATTCTATCCGTATTATCCAAAGCTATAGGCAATTGGAGAACATAGTCAATTCACTCAAAAACAACGATACCCCATGATGAAAATCAACTTTAAACAGCCCAAGTATATCTTTCCGCTGGTCATCTTCGTCCCTCTATGCGCCTTGATATACTTTGTGATGCAGAGCTTTGGCGGGAGTAGCGACGAGCAACAAGCCGTAGCAACCGACCGCATCAATATGGAGCTTCCCAAGGCCAATGCCGAGGAAGCTGGTGACAAAATGTATGAAATGTCTCGACGCTTTGGTGATGAAGATGCCTTTACTGCCGTAGGTGGTATTGGCGAGGATAAGAAAGAGGAAGAAGAACTGGAGCATGGTTACAGCGAAGAGGAGTTGAATCGTTTAGACGCTGCCGAAGCTGAAAGACTCCGACAGCAGAAGGAACTCGAAGAACTGGAGCGCTCTTTGGCAGAATCCAAGAAGCATATCAATAGCTATGCTTATGGTGGAAATAATAATTCCAATCCCTCGTCCAACTCTACCGATGATTTTGCCCGAGACCTCGAAGAGATTCAGCGTCGTAGCTATGAACGTCAGAAGGCCATTGAAAGTGGCTTAGGCTTTGGTCAAGCTGATGCCGACGAGAGGGAAAAGAAGTTGCGAGCGGATTCTATTGCTAAGGTACGTCAGGAAGAGAAGGAACGTAATCGGCCTAAACTGGTGATGAAGTCCAAAGATACCAATGCAGAGAAGTTCCATACCGTTTCGGGTGATGAAGAAGCAGTAGAAGCGAAACTGATTAGGGCGATGATTGACCAAACGACCAAAGCCAGAGAAGGTACCCGTCTTCGCTTCAAACTCCTCGATGATGTAACGGTGAGTGGTACTAAACTCAAGAAAGGCACCTATCTCTACGGTACGGTAACAGGATTTGGCCAGCAACGGGTACGTGCCACCATTACCAGCATTCTGATTGGCGATAAGTTCATCAATGTCAAGCTATCAGTCTTCGACAACGATGGTATGGAGGGTTTCTATGTGCCAGAGTCTGCCTTCCGTGACTTTGTCAAGGATGCCGGTTCCAGCACTGTTCAACAGAATATCAGCTTTGATTCTGAGAATGGTGAGACTGGAATATCCGGAGAAACTATTGCCTTGCAAGCATTGCAAAATATGTACAACTCCGCTTCCTCGGCTATCTCCTCCAGCATCCGAAAGAACAAGGCCAAAATCAAGTATAACACCATCGTGTATCTGATTAACTCAGAAGAAGCCCGATAACTCAATCCCATTTGTAACTCCTAAAATTTAGAATATATGAACACGAAGATTCTTTTAGTCGTATTCGCTTTTCTCTGCACACTATCTGCTGTTGCCAACGAGAAAATCTATGTAAACTGCGAAGTGACGACCCATATCGTGATGCCTGAAAACATCAAGATGGTGGACATCTCTACACCTAAAGTAATAGGTAATCAATGTGCTGATAACATTGTGCGTATCAAGCCCTTTCAGGATAATGATTCAACCCATACCTGTACCTATGCGGAGAACGAATTATTGGCGACGCTAACTTTGATTGGTGAACGACGCATCGCTCAATACGACATCGTCTATACGCACTCTCCGCAAATGGCAGCTTCCATCTATCGGGTTGCCTATAGTGAAACGCAGTCCTACATCAATCCGGAAGTAACCATGCCCATGGCAGAAATGGCTCGCTATGCCTGGGCTATTTATGGTAGTGAACGCAAGTACAATCAGGTCGTATCAAAAGCTCATGGTATGAAGGCGGTGGTCAACAATATCTACTCCATCGGAGATTACTTTTTTATTGACTATTCTTTACAGAACAAAACCAAGATTGCTTATGACATCGAGGAATTACGAGTGAAGTTGGCCGATAAGAAAGAGACCAAGGCCACTAACTCACAAACCATCGAGCTGACTCCGGTCTTTTCGCTCAATCATGTCAAGAAGTTCAAGAAGAACTATCGCAATGTGCTGGTGCTACCCAAGCTCACCTTTCCTGAAGAGAAAGTATTGCGCTTGGAAATTTCCGAGAACCAAATCAGTGGTCGTGTCATCATCCTGACCATTGAATATGAGGACATTCTCAATGCCGATGGCTTTGATGCCAACCTGATGAAGCATACTCCTTATTATCCGTATTACTACATATCCGATTAAGCCATGAAGAAGATCATCCTACTCATGCTTTGTGCCTTTACAGCTATGGGCACATTTGCGCAAGATAAGAAACTCACTGTGAATGCGGGCTTTCTGTTCCCCAGTACGTTAAATGCCATGGTGGGTTATGAATACCCATTAAGCTATGGGAATGCAGTTGAACTGTATGGAGAAGCGGGTACACATTGGCAATCGCCTACCTGTCATCGCTTTTGGGAGGATTACTATTGGGATGGTGGACTGGTCTATAAGCATCGACTGGTTCGTTACAAGAATGGAATGCTTCGCTTCCGTTTCGGCCCTCAGTTCGGTGCTGTCCAGCACAAGTTCTTCATGGGATTGGAAGGTGGCTTTGAATATAGCTATGTTTTCCAAAACGGATGTGAGTTCACCTTGATCCAAAAGAATAACGTGAACTTCCTGCATGGAGATACCTTTCGCAATGGCTTGTTGATAGGTTTCAAGATACCGTTCTGACCTCTTTACTCACATAAACCACTTTGCTTATGGCATTCGAAGAAACTCGCGAACAGCAGCAGATGTACAACTACTTCCGCAGCTGCATCTATATCTTTCTCATCATTGAGATTGTGATGAATCTGCCAGTGACAGCGGATAATCGCATCACGCAATTCATCATCGACCTTCTGGGACGGTTCAAGGTCTTCAATTCGGTATCAGGTTGCAAGATTACCGAACTGATTTGTATCTGTGTAGTCTGCATTGGTACTAAAGCTAAGAAGGCGTTAAAATTCAATCTCAAGACCATGGTCGTCTATCCTGTACTGGCCGGACTGACCTTAGTGGGACTTTGCTTTGTCTTCCATAACATGAGCATGGGCATTAGCTGGATGGGCTTCCCTGCCAATCGCATTCTCTATGCAGTCTGTTCCGTAGTGGGTACCATGCTGGTGCATCAAGGCCTCGATGGCATCGCCAAGTATTACAACTACAAGGTAGGCGAAGACCGCTTCAACTTCGAAAATGAGTCGTTTCAGCAGTCTGAGGTATTGGTCAATAACGACTATTCCGTGAATATCCCCATGATTTACTACTGGAAGCAGAAGATGCACAAAGGGTGGATCAACATCATCAATCCCTTCAGAGCGACGATCGTCTTAGGTACGCCTGGCTCTGGTAAGTCCTTCGGCATCATCGACCCGTTCATTCGGCAACATGCAGCCAAAGGGTTTACCCTTATGGTCTATGACTTTAAGTTTCCAACGCTTGCCAAGACGCTTTTCTATCAGTATTGTAAGAACCGCAAGGCTGGACGCTTGCCTGTCAACTGTGGCTTTCGTATTGTCAATTTTACCGATGTAGAGTACTCCAATCGTATCAACCCGATTCAGCGGAAGTACATTCCGGATTTGGCAGCAGCTTCAGAAACAGCAGCTACACTATTGGCTTCCCTTAATAAGGGAGGTGGGGAGAAGAAAGGAGGTTCAGAGGCATTCTTCACCAACTCAGCAGAGAATTTCTTGGCAGCCATCATCTACTTCTTTGTCAATTTCCATCCTGTGGGTTTCCGGAACGGCAAGAAACTGAAACGGTTTGTTTCAGTAAATGGACAAAAACTGGAAATTGTGATTCGTAATTGGGATGACTTCAATGCCATCGACAAGGACGGTTACGTGATTCTGGACTTTGTGGATGAGCATGGAAATGATGTCTCTACCGATGAAGACCGTATGTTTGTGGATTTGAATGGCTATCGTTACAAAGACCGTAACGGCCAAGAAGTCAAGATTGATCGATGCTGGTATGAGGATGAGAATGGTCAAGAGGTGGAACCCGATACCATTACGGGTGAATATTCAGATATGCCTCATGTACTTTCTTTCTTGGGCAGACCTTATGATCAGGTGTTCAATATCCTGATGCAAGACGACAAAATATCATCACTGATGGCTCCATTCAAGAGTGCTTACGAGAACAAAGCAAACGATCAGTTGGAAGGTATGGTGGGTACACTTCGTGTGAATGCAGCCCGATTGGTATCTCCAGAGGCTTATTGGGTGTTTACCGGGGATGATTTCGATTTGAAAATTTCAGACCGCAACAATCCCAGCTACTTGGTCATTGCCAATGACCCCGAGAAGGAGCAAGTAATTGGTTCACTCAATGCGTTGGTGCTTAACCGTCTGATTACACGAGTCAACTCGAAAGGGAACATTCCAGTGAGCATCATCGTAGATGAGTTGCCTACGCTCTACTTCCATAAGATAGACCGCTTGATTGGTACGGCACGTTCCAATAAGGTGGCCGTGACCTTGGGCTTTCAGGAACTTCCTCAGCTGGAGGCCGATTATGGCAAGGTGGGCATGCAAAAGATTATCACGACCTGTGGCAACATCTTCATGGGTGCAGCCCGTAACAAGGAAACACTGGAATGGGCGCAGAATGATGTTTTTGGTAAAGCCAAGCAGACTTCCCGTTCTATCTCCATCAACGACCAAAAGGTATCGACCACCATCGCAGAGAAGATGGACTACTTGGTGCCAGCCTCCAAAATTGCCGACATGGCCACCGGCTGGTTGGCCGGTCAAACTGCCCGTGACTTCACCGCTACCGATGACAGTATGCTCGACCGCTTTGACATTGAGCAGTCTGAAGAGTTCAAGACGACGAAGTACTTCTGTAAAACTCATTTCGACATGAAGCAGATTAAGGACGAAGAGAATCACTATGTTCCTCTTCCCAAAATCTATGAGTTCAAGAACGATCGAGAGAAGGAGGTCTTGCTCAATCGCAATTTCAAGCGGGTAAATCAAGAAGTAGAAAATATTGTCAAGGAATTATTGGGTATTGGCTGATTATGAGTACTTTCAAACTACCAACATTAAATGGTAGCACATTGAAGACCATCGCCGTAATCTCTATGGTGATAGACCATTGCGCCTACTTCTTAATGACGTCAGACACGAGGCAGTATGAGGTGATGCGGTGTTTGGGCCGTATCGCCTTTCCTGTTTTTGCCTTTTTGGCCGTGGAAGGATTTCTGCATACGAGGAACCGAATGCATTATCTTCACACGTTACTGGGTTTTGCCGTAGTAAGCGAAGTTCCTTGGTTATTACTCAATGGGAACGATGGGACACATAATGTATTGTTCACGTTAGCTTTGGGTGTAACTACTCTGATATTCTTGGATAAGCTAATCAAGAGTAACCGAACATTGAGTATTTCGGTAGTGCTTGTGATGGCTTACCTTGCTTATTACTTAGGGGTAGATTATGATTGGAGAGGTATGCTAATGATGGCTATCTTCTTTATTTTGAAGAGTAAAGGTGCTTCTCATTCACCCTTTAGTCGGGTGCTTCAGCTAGTATTTTCCTTCCCCTTAATGATGCACTACGGCATAGTAGGAGCCATGCTTGCCTGCACGGTTCTCTTTATGTACGATGGGAGCAGAGGATTTATCCAAGGTTCTGTGGCTAAATATGGATTCTACGCTATCTATCCTGTACATCTGCTACTCATCTGGTTTGTTCGCTGATTACAGCATCTTCAACACCTTAATAACCGACCGTATATAGTTTGGAT
Source organism: Parabacteroides sp. HGS0025 (assembly GCF_000969845.1). Classification (NCBI taxonomy): domain Bacteria; kingdom Pseudomonadati; phylum Bacteroidota; class Bacteroidia; order Bacteroidales; family Tannerellaceae; genus Parabacteroides; species Parabacteroides sp. HGS0025. Next base: position 2,915,748 of record NZ_KQ033902.1, on the reverse strand, counting down.
CTTCCGCATAACCAATATCTCTGAGCCATACCAAGTAGTTGCCACCCTTATAGCGGTATTGCACCTTGGTATAGTAAGCCCGGACGCTTTCCGTCCAATGGTCAAATTCATAGTACTGTCCCAAACGAGGATTGGTTAAACCGAATAGATTGTGTCGATTCCGGCATAAAGGTGAAGTAAACCATCCTGTTTCCAGAATAGCTTGCGCCAAAACGACCTTCGGATGTTGGATATTATACCGCTTGATTTCCGCATAAAGATTGGGGATGGTTAGTTCTGGTAGCCCCTTCAATGGCTTCTTCTTTGACACCTTGGTTCTAACTTGATTGAGGGACGCCCTATGGTCACATTTCTGGACTCTGACCTTATGATGCATCATCGTGTCATTCATCACCTTCTTATCTTTTTCAAGCACTAGTGAATCTTTCTCTCCCTTATGTACTGCCACATTCTTTGAAGAAACCGCCTCGATGGCAGCTTCCTTGGTGATGGTATAGAACTGAGCCGATACCATCTGGGCGTTGAGCATCAAGAGTGATGCTATCAAAATAGTGTTGCGCATTTCTGTAGGAGTAGGCTTCCGCCCATACTTTTGTGACGGACAAGCGGTTACGACCGCAAAATTAACTCCTAAATAAATGGATATGGAAATGCACAACAGAAATCAATCAGAAATGCTGCCTTATGAGAAATTGGCAGTATTGGGCATTGACCGCGAAAAGGCTGATAGTTTACCCATTGAGGTAAAGGAAAAGCTAGTCGCTGGTGAAGTCACACCACTTATGCAGGTGTCGATAAGTGCCCAAAATGGTGACGTAATCACCATCCCCCTCAAACTCCAGCTGACTACAGACCAAAATGGCGCGCCGGCACTGATGGCTTATCCCGTCCGTGCAGCCCTCGAAGTGGAACGCAATCAGGCGCTTCGTCTCACTGAGCAAGAAGCGGAGCGTTTAACGAAAGGGGAAGTGATTCAGAAGGCGGTGGATGTGAATGGGGAGAAGACACAACAATACCTTCAACTCGACCCTGAAACGAAGTCGGTTATCCATCGCCGTGTGACGGACATCAAACTGGAGCAACAACTCAAGGACATGGAGAAGGTCAACGACATTGAGTTGGGAATGCAACAGAAGCAGCAGGTTCGTGAGGGTAAGCCCGTAGAACTGAATGTAGGTGGCGAGAAGGTGGCTGTAGGTATAGACCTCAAAGAGCCGCAAGGATTCAAAGTGATTCAGGGCGATATGAAGGAATGGGACAGACAGCAGAAACTGCGCTACGATGACCTCCACCCAGAATACTTGGGCCTGGTGATGACGGACAAGAACCGATGGGAATACCAGCAGGTAGTCGATAAGCAATCCCAAGAACGAGCCTTGAGACTGTCATCCACTCAGAAAGAATCGAAATCTCAATCTCTCAAACTTTAACCCTTTACAGCTATGCCCAAACAATCACCTCCAGAGAAAGACAAAGATGTGGGTATTCTCCAGCAGTTCGACAATTTGAAGAAGAAGCATCCGGATGCGGTTCTCCTCTTCCGTCATGGCGACTTCTATGAGACTTTCAAACAAGATGCGGTCAATGCAGCAACGGTGTTGGCTATTGCCATTGCTGATCGAATCTTCCCTATGGAGAAAGAGCCGATAAAAGTCGCCTCTTTCCCTTACCATGCTTTGGATGCCTACTTACCCAAACTTATCCGAGCGGGTATGCGAGTGGCTATCTGTGATGCGCTCGAAGCTCCTAAACAAATCAAAAAAGAATCCACCCTTTCAAACAACGAAACTATGGCGAAGAAAAAGAAAGAACAAGGTACGCAGGAAGAACCTACTCAGGCGGTCAAAAGTGCTGCAGAGGAAAAGCCTGCCAAGAAATCGAAGGCTGAAGCTACAGTGGAAACTAAGGCAGATGTCAAGAGTGAGCAACAATTTGAAGCCAAGCAGGAGCGTAAACCCCGTGAACCGCAGATGATAACAGCCAATGGGGAGAAAGTGACGCATGGTCATGCTTACCAAAACACTACCAATCCCAATGAATGGTATTTCACTGCTAAGATTGATGGTCAACAACTGAAACCACAAAAGATGGATGCTGCCGACCTGGCCGCTTATCAGAAGAAAGAGATGACGGTGCCCCAGCTGATGGAGCGTTACTATCCCAGTAAGCTCCAACCGAAAGTATCTGAAGAAGCCTTCAAGTTCCCGAAGCAGATAGCCGGTCCCGATGGTGCCATCAATATCGACAAGTTCAATGTCTATAAGGAGAAAGATGAGCAACGTCCAGATTTTGGCAAATACAAATTCTATGTCGAGGTAGGAGATACCAAGATGTCTGCTGTAGCTTCTCGTCAGGATTTGAATGCCTACTTTGATCGAACGATTGCCCCCACACAACTGGTAGAGAAAAATTTTGGCGAACGACTTCACTTGAAGTCTGCCTATGAGAAGTACCAACTTCCTGAGGGTGCCGATGCAAACGGCATTCGAGTAGCCAAAGACCATAACGACAACAAATGGAAAGTATCTATGGACTTGGGCGATAAAGGTCAGACCTCTAAGAAGGAGATATCCTTTGACGATGGCTATTCGCTCTTCAAGTCAAAAACGGCTACCCGTGAGCAAATTGCAGCCAAGTACCTGCATACAGAAATCACCGGACTACTCGCAGCTCCCACTGCCAAAATGGAGAAATCAGCCTCCATGAAGATGTAATATCATTATCCACTTAAAGAACAAAGATTATGTCAGCAAAAATGAATCACGAGGAGTTGGTAGAACTCCTGCAAGACGGTAAGATAGGCTATCTCCGTTTCGTTATGGACGGAGAAAACTCACAGGATTATTTGGATTGGTGCCAGAAGCATGGTACTGACCCTACCGATGAGTCCGCAGAATTTTATGTAGAACAGACCGACATCGCTCAAATGGACAGTCAGGTCATGAATGACGAAGCGTATGGCATATGGCACTAATACTTCCTCCACCGGCAATGCAGGGCAGGTGGCCATCGATCGCTTTGCCGAGATGATGATTGCCCGTATGGAGCAGATGAAGAGTGCGGATTGGAAGCAGGGTTGGATAGGAGGAGCATCCGGTTATGCCGGTCTTCCTCAAAATGTCGGGGGACGTAACTACTCCGGCTCCAACTCTTTCTTCCTCCAACTCCAGACAGCTGCCATGGGTTATCAACTTCCGGTCTATCTCACCTTCAAGCAGGCGCAGAATCTCAAGGCGCATGTGCTGAAAGGCGAGAAGGCGTTTCCGGTGGTCTATTGGGATATGCTGGTCAGAGACCAACATGGACAACGTATCAGTGCAGAGGAATACCGTGCCATGAGTAAGGACGAGAAGCAAGGACTGGAAGCGATTCCGTTCATCAAAGCTTTTCCGGTCTATAATGTGGCGCAGACTAATCTGGCCGAAGTGCAACCCGAGCGGATGCAGAAGCTATTGGATAAGTTCAAAATGCCTGAGCTTCGCGATACGCAAGGCATGTACGAACATGCTGCTCTTGACCGCATGATTCAAACGCAAGGTTGGCTTTGTCCCATTCAGGCTGATAAGCGTGAGAATGGTGCTTACTATTCGCCCAGTAAAGATATTGTAGTACTTCCGATGAAGGCTCAATTTAATATTGGCAATAGTCCCGATGAAACCTATCGGGGCGGTATGGAGTACTATTCCACCATGCTGCACGAGATGACGCACTCCACCATGACTCCGGAACGACTGAATCGTGAGATTGGCGGTAAATTCGGTGATCCATTGTATGCCAAAGAGGAGTTGGTGGCCGAGTTGACCGCAGCGATGATTAGTCACTCCATGGGCTTTGACTCCAAGATAACCGATAACTCAGCAGCCTATCTGGATTCTTGGATTGGGGTACTGAAGAAGGAACCTAAGTTCATTGTGTCGGTGATGGCGGATGTCAACAAGGCTTCGGAACTAATCCTAGACCATGTAGATAAGCAACGCCTACAGCTGAACGAGCAACCGTACTTGGCCAAGAACGATCCGCTAGCTCCTTTGGATGGTGTGGAACTTCCTTTCAAGAATGCAGCCATTGTCAAAACCCGAAACGGAGATTATGGCATCCGTGCTTCTTACGACGGTGTGGAACTGGGCTTGAAGAAGGTCTCCAAAGAAACCGCTCGTACCTATTTCCAGCTCACGGATATGAAGGACAAGACCGCTTTCCTTCATATGACTGCTCAAAAGACGTACGAACCGGAGTTGGCTATGATGCGTCAGACGCAGAAGGCCAGCGCAGGATTAAGAATCTAATATTCACCTTGTTAATAGACAGCAGACTATGACTGATTACAAGATTAACTTTAGGGAGCTGAAATCGAAGGTGGGCATCGATGATGTGGCTTATGATTTGGGCTATAAGCTGGATAAGAAAGCCGGTGTGGGCCGCTATATTGAGCTGGTGTTGAGTGATGGTAGAACCAAAAGCGACACCATCATCATCAGTAATCCCAACAACAAAGCTGCTCAGACTTTCTTTCGCAGAGATGGCTCCAAAGGGGATGTAGTTACCCTCATCCGCGAGAATCTGAACGCATTCAACGTGTCCGGCAAAGACGAATGGCACCGCATCGCTAAAGTACTGGCCAGATTTGCCAACGCACCTGAACCTGAGTATCATGAAGACCGGGAGTATGTCAGGTCTGCTAAAGTGGATGCCGTCTTTGACAGCGCCAGGTATGAGGTGAAACCGATTGATACGAATAAGCTACCTCCTTTGTTCGCTCAGCGAGGCTTATCCGCAGAAACAGTCCAAGCACTTTCTCCTTTTATCTCCTTGATACGAGATAAGAAGAATGAGAAGTTCGAGGGCTTCAATATAGGTTTCCCTTATACCCAAGGCGAGGACCAAACGGTCAAGGGTTATGAGATTCGAGGCTATGGTGGCTACAAGTCCAAAGCAGCAGGAAGTAATTCCAATTCAGCGGCCTGGGTAGCCGACCTCTCAGGAGGCAATTCAGAAGCAGTCAAACGCGTCTTCTTCTGTGAATCCGCATTCGATGCCATGGCCTTCTATCAGATGAACCGCCTACAGCTTTCATCTGATGTGGCCCTGGTATCTTTAGGAGGAACCTTTTCGGATGGGCAGATAACCGGCGTGATGCAGCGCTTTCCGCAAGCCAAGGCTTACGACTGTTTTGATAACGACTTAGCGGGACGTATCTATGGCCTTCGTATGTTGGCTTTATTGGAAGAGATACCGATGAAAATCAATAAAACCAACGAGGGGATTCTGGTGGAAGCGAAAGGAAAGAGATTCGTTTTGAATCAAGACCGTTCCTTGGCTGCACAACTGAGTGAACACTTGAACATCCGCTATCGAACCGGACAATGGCTTCCTCCCAAGGCATTCAAAGATTGGAATGACTGCCTCTTGAACAAGCCGATGGAGAGGATAATTACTCATCACAAAGAAGAACGTGAACAAAACCTGGCTGAGCGTAGAAACGCTGGCCTTAAAGTATAACAAGTATGAAAGCAATCTCATTCAAACCCAAAGTGCTGGCACTTGCAGCCTTTTTCGGTTTTGCGCTCTGTGCTCGCCCAGTTTTTGCTCAACAAACCGATCCGACTCTAACCGCAGCGGTAGTGGCACAAACGGTGATGTTGAACGATGTTCATCAGAAGCGCAAGAAGACCCAGGAGAGAATCATTGCAGCCGAAGCAGCCGTGACCATCGCCCTCGATCGCGTACATCGGGTCGAGGACAAGATGCTGGAGTACCTATCCAATGCCCAAGGTGCGATGCAGAATCTGTATCAAATCAAACGGGCAGGAGAGTTGGTCACGAAGGAGATACCGCAAAACTGTGCCTTGCTCACGAAGTCGGTAGGAGGAAACCTAAAAGGAACCGCGATAGCAGCCATCGTGTCCGATGAGCTAACGGATGCCGCCACGCAAATGGCTGCCCTCTACCCTTTCATGAAGCAGTTGGTCACCTCTGGTAGCTATAACGTGACGAACTCCGATGGCAACAAGGAGAAGCACAAAGTCAACCTGCTCAACTCTTCGGAACGCTATTATGTGGCCAATGAAGTCGTTACGCGCCTTGAAGCCATTAATACCGACCTTTTTATCTTAGCCTGGCAAGTTCGCACCCTCTCTTGGAACGACCTTTGGTTCTCTCTTGACCCTGAAGGATGGGCCAACGTGATGTCCGGCAAGAATATCATTGGAGGTATCATTGCAGATTGGAATCAAGGCTACGTACTAAAATGGTAATTTTCAAATCAAAAAACATCAGAAACATGGAAACAGAAAAGAAAACAATTGGTTGCTGTCCGTTGTGTGGCGGCAACGTCGTGAAGACCTGCAAAGGCTATCGCTGTGAGCACAACTTAGGTGAACAACCCACTTGTGCCCTCAATATTAATAGCATCATCGGCAATCGGAAGATGAGCGATGAAGAAGTGGCTGAACTGTTGGAGAAACGAAGCATCCTCTTAGATGGCTTTGCCACCAAAGAAGGCAAATCGTTCCCTGCAGTACTTGAACTAGCCAATGATGGAGCCATCAACATGCAGTATGTCATTGGAAAATGCCCCCATTGTGGCGGTGACATCCGTGTGGGTACTCGTGCCTTCAACTGCTCCAACTACAGCAATCAGACCGCTCCTTGTAGCTTCTCCATCTGGCGAAACATTGGTGGCCATCAGTTGACCTTAGCTGAAGCCAAAGAAATCTGTGAGAAGGAAATCATCAGTTCAGAGCTGGAGATGTACCGTGATGACGGAGCCATCTATCGCAAACGTCTCGGCCTTTCTCCCGATAAACTCCAAATCGTGAAGATATGAAGCCGGGTATGAAAATCGTGATTATCTTGATCACAGCCGTCCTGTTTTGGGGTGGCATGTTGGTCGCTTGTGTCAGTTGTTCGGAAAAACCGAACAACTTGGCGGTGAAGGTGGCTGAGAAAGCCTTGATGGCTACTGTGGATCATCCGGAATCAGTCAAGATTCTCGGCATCAGTAAAGCTGATTCTGTCTTTGGCAAGAACTATGTGACCATGGAAGAGAAGATGGCACTCTCTGTAATGATGATGAAAATCAACGAGCAAGTGATGAAGGCCACGAACAACTTCGAGGATTTCAATCCCGACAACAGGGAGATGAACGAGTTGGTGGAACGTCAAATGGAAGCCATGACTACACTTCGTGCCTTAGTGGCCTTTGGGGACATTCAACCGGAGGTACATGGACAGAAGAAACCGCAAGCTCCCTTCTCAGGTTGGAAAGTCAAGGTGGAAGTTGAAGCACCCAATGCTGAAGGGAAGCTGTGCCGTTCGGAACATTGGTTCATTCTCGATATGTCTGCCCAATTCGTTGTCAAATCATTTGAAATTCCCTTGTTATGAGACTAAATCAAATCATCATATCGCTGATGCTGGTGGTCTCACTTTGGGTAACTACCTCTTGTGAGTGTAACCATGACATCGTAACACCTTTTACTTCTTCCCTTCAAGTGGGGAATGTGGTGTGTGCCGATGGTACCGTGATTTCCGCTACAGATTTCAGTAACTCGGGCAAAGAACCGGTTGCCGTCATATATCATGTGAACCAAAATTCTGAAATCAACTGCCTCGGTTATGCTGTTTACATCCACGATATGGCTCCTCAAACCTTTGCCGATAGTCTCGGTGTGGAACAGGAAACATCTGCTTCACTTACTGACGAGGATGGTAATGCAAATACTTACGCCTTATACCATTGCGAAGATGTTTCTTCTTCAATGGCCATCAAGGTCTTTGACATGTGGAGCTATGGCCAGTCGGCCTTCGTTCCTTCTATTCGCCAGTTGAGTTACCTCTTTCCAGTCAGATATGCTGTGAACGAACGAATAAAGGCTGTGGGTGGCGAGCCCATCAGTCTGGTACTTATCAGGAAACGCCAAAGAATCAGGCGCATCGGTTCAGACCGATAATCTCCATCTATCATGTGGAGTAGGCATAGACAAATCCATGCTGACAGAAGATGAGTCGCGTCATCAATCTGCAGCATGGATTTACTATAATACTACAATTCGGTCTATTCAGCGTCAAATACTTCGATGGCCACACATTTACGTCCTCGAAGTCCGACAAATCCCTTTGCCACCAATTCTGTTGCTTGGTCTTCTGCATCACTACCACTGACGGCTGTAATGCCCAAAGTCTCATGTTCATCCAATTCTGTAGTAATATCCACTTCATAGTGGTGCATGATTTCGTGTCGATTATCTTCCAATGCTCGACTTGCCAAATCTGAAGTCCAATTGATCTTAGTGGCAGGTGCCTTACGCATATTCTTCAGCATTTTTACCTTTACAGCAGCATCAGACCCATCTGGATTGACTTTGCGAAAGCGTTTGCAACCACAAGAACAGCTCCAGATTGGTGGCCGGCGAGGTATATTGTCGCCACCCATGATGGCATCCTTTCGGTACTCAAGCACAAACTCAATCTCAGTCATGTCTCCTGTGCCATAGATTATATCTACCACCTGACTACCACAATCTGGGCATTTTGAGGGTTTGCGTGTCACATTGATGATACGTGGTTTCCTTTTGTCTAACATAAGCGTTACAATTCCTCTTTGATATTCCAAGTGATACAATTCAAAGCGCCACCTTTCTCGACAACTTCAGAAGCTTCTATCTGTAGCACTTTACATTCAGGATAATAGCTTTGGATTTGTTGAAGTGCTTGTTCATCTTCTTCTGCGTCCAATCCTGGTATGACAATCGTATCGTTCACACGCAAGAAGTTGATGTAAGCCCAGTTATTCTTATTCGGATGCTCCAAATGGTAGCTTAGCTTCTTCACGGTAAAGTGTTTGCTCAGTATATTTTCAAACCTCTTAGCGTAATGAGAATCAAAATTATCGTAATTAGTCAGAAGAACTGTGTTGTCGTCGATAGCCTTAATGATTCCGTCTGCATGTCCATAAGGTTCTTTTATATCCCATGGCAGCATGATAACATCACGATGGAAGATTGAACAAAGTTGCGCTCTAACTTCAGCAGGCTTTAGGTGGCTATTTTCAACATAGACCTTTTCCGTCATGATGATGTACTTTCCTGCTTTTACCACATTACCACCATCAATCACCAAATCTGTTTTATACGTTAGTATGCCTAGCTCTTTACATACAGAATCAACATCAGTAATGCTCTCTTTGTCTTCTTCATTCTTTTGCAGATAGTTTGGATTATAGCAATACCGTACAAAGTGGTCATCATAAATTTGTATGGGCATGTAATCACGGGCCCATATATCATTGGTAGACTGCATTACTTGATATGATATTCCATAGTCTTGAAGCAAGGAGATAAAGCGCCCATAGAAATCTGGGCATTCGTCTTTTAGCCAAGAAGAGAGATACACCTTATTAGAATCTGAGTCTGTGATCTGTTTGCGTTTGAATTGCCATTTGCGTAGGTCTTGAACAAACTTTTTGTCTTCTGTAGCTAATAGTTCCGGATAATCAGAAGCTTTCTTCTTTTCTCCATTGGTATCGAATAGAGCCACATTCTTACGAACATCTGCAGTAACTTCAACTGGCACATTGCCATCAACCCACTGTACGGAAATGCCGTCAAATACTGATGATTGCTGGTAAAGTGCTTCGTAAAGCATCGTTGAGCAGTCGTCATTCCTTCCGTCAATTTCAAACTCACGAATTAGCATAGAAGCTCGAATGGCATTATCTGGTGAGTCACCTTTTTCAAAGGCAATATCAATACCAGACACATGATTATGTAGAGTTCCGAAATCGAAAGCAAGCTTGGGATTATCTTTCATATTGCGGTGGTACACAATATAATCCTTAATTCCGTGTTCGGCCTCTTCATGATAATAGAACTCCACGCAGGTAGGGCGTACAAGAACGTTACCTTCTTTGCCTTTGACACAAAAGTGTCCGGCCAAAGTCGTTTGGGCTATTGCCTCAAATTCTGTGGGAGCTTCATAACTTCCGCTGATTATGTTTTGGTGAGAGGATTCACTTAGAGAAAAGCCTCTCAATCGTTGTTCAAGTTTGATCATAGCTAATACCTTTAATTGGAATAATTGATTTCAATCCGTAATCGGTCAATGGCAATTATAGGCGCTTTTATGCTATCATTTCTCCTTTTATTCATTGATTACAGGCAATTTAATTCCAACTTTATAAAACCTTACATATCCGGACACCTTTTCAAATTGAGGTTCCTTGTATCGAGTGAATGTGAAACGCTCTTCCTGCTCTTGGTCAGGATAGATTATCAGACATTTTATGGGTGGAGCTGTATTCTCATCAAGGCCCAGTTTGGCGTAGATGCTAATAAGCCGCGCATATCCACCAACTTCTCTTGCATCATCGATGGATATTCCTTTTGACGATTTATACCGAGGCTTATATTTCGCATCGATAATATAGGGCTCTGGCCATTCTGCAGGATTCAGCAAGTAGTCCAGCTCTTGATAGTATGCGTTTACATGATAACGAACCTCCCCCTTAACTGTGAAGACCTGACGCAGATGATGGAAAACATACAGTTCAAAGAGCTTACTCATATCAATCCAGAAGGGTGGTGTCTGAATCTCATGCTTACCAACAACTGTAATATCATAGCTATAGCGGCGTAGCAATAATTGTGCAAACTTTATTGCTTGGTTGTATTCCTTAAATACAGGATTGCCTTTATAGCTTTTAATAGACTTAACGCTAATCTCATCACTGACACTATCGAAGTATGGCGCAATCAAGCGAACTTTTTTCTTTAGGGGCTCTATATTGACTGCATTTTTGTAGATTTCAAGCTGCTTGCTGCAAAACCTAAGTGCCATTTTGAGAATTTGGTTCTCTGGGGAATCAATATCATAAACTTGATAGCGACAGACGTTATCTGTAATATTACCTCTCGAAAGGTTCTTACGGATATTCTTTCCTATAATAATTTTACCCTTAACCTTTTTAGCAAGGTTTTCTTCAACTGTGTAGTAACTTCGCTTTAATCCCTTTCTTACTATGCGATGCAAAATGCTCAGATATTCTGTAATGAGAAATATACTGAGTATGTCTTGCTGTTGACTTACCTTTATCGATGGTTTATCAAATCTGATTGTAATCAAGTCTGTTAGATGTTCAAAGTTCTCAGGTTCAAGAAGAGCATCATTGAGCATTCTCACATAGTCAACCTCAAAACCATTGTTCAGTTTGGGGCTTACTTGTACGGCAAGTTCGTTTTCACAAAGCCAGTCTATTCCTACGAAATAGGAACCGCTTGCAGCAATCTGTTCCGATTGACGTTTAAGCGATAGGCAAAGCGTTTTTTCCTCACGTCCCCTTTTGACAGTGTACACAACTTCTTCTCCATCCTCCATATAAGGGAGGATGAAGTCTGCATCTTGCCGAAGAAGTGGTGTATTCTCCAGTATTTGCTCTTGAAGTTGTATTATAGTCATTGCTCGATTGCTTTTTGATATAATTTATCAATGGTTTCTTGTGCCTCTTCGGTTAATACACCATCGCGGACATACTCCTGTAGTAGTGGAATGATGTCATAGAGAATACGATCACTTGTGATGTTTTCTCCATTTTCCTCCATTATGAAATAACTTTGGCCAATCCACACATCTTCAGGTTTGTATTCTTCCGATAGAGTTTCAGCTGGTTCTAAAGTAAAGTTTGGATCCCATTCACTTGCTTCATAGTCCTCATAGTTGGAAATAAATAAAGCACTTACTTCTTTGAACAACTCTTCATCAAATCCTTCTACTTCACCCTCAAGAGAATAAGGCTTCCAGGGGATAAAGGCAAATCGTCTTCTGATGGCGTAGTCTAATGTCCCCAAAGAGCGGTCTGCCGTATTCATCGTGGCTATAATAAATACGTTGCTGGGAATCATAAACGACTTTTTCGAATACGGAAGCAACGCACTCTCAGCATTTTTGCTTCCCTTGCGTTTGTCTGCTTCCAGCAGCGTGATTAGTTCGCCAAATATCTTTGAAACGTTACCACGGTTAAGCTCGTCAATAACCATCACATAGGGCTTAGTATTGACCTCCATCGTAGTTGGCTTCTGATACTTATCTAAGAGCGCTTTCACATTATCTAAAGTGATGGAGTTCAAACGGTACACAATACTTAATGTCATCGTCTTGCCATCATTCATCTCAACGATATTCTCATTGATACCTTTTAGAATCCAATTGACCTTCCTAACTCTCTTATAGTCGTGGTATGAATCAATGAATTCATAATCACCTACTACAACACCAATGGCATCAATGGTGGTATTAGTATAACAGCTCATCACAATGTCACCAATCTTCATACTGTTCAGAAAGGCATCAAGGATACGCTTACCCTCACCATTGTAAATACTCCAATCGGTTTCATCAGAAATGACAGGGCCATAGTCGTCCCATCCAATGCGGATATGTCCATTATCCATGCATTCTTTGCGCACTGGGTTATCACCAGTTCCACAAAGAGAAACTTTCCAAACAACAGCATCATCCGCAATGCCGATGTGCTTATCTTTCACGATAGGACGTGCTGCTTCCTCGCAAAGCTGTTTGAAAATGCCAGATTCGATTTCGTATGTTACCTGATTGTTATCTGCTACGGGCTTTAAACCTTCAATCCAATCTTCATAGTCCATTGACTGGTGGAACGTCGTAAATGCAATGCGCTTATCCTGCTTCAATTGATTATATCGTTTCATCAAATCTTCTCTTGAAGAGCAATCAAAATCAGGGTCACAAAGTCTTACGGCAATTTCAGGAACATCATAAGTTTTGCCCGTGCCAGGAGCGCCGTACATCACGATATTCTTTCGTCTGCTGAGAATGCGTACAACATCGTCGTACCATGTGTGTTCGGTATCTCTATCTGATGTATGGCCACCTTTATTTGCGTTTGAAGAAAGTTCATAGAATGCCTTTTCCTTGATTTCTTTGGAAGCTATCTTATCCTTGATACCCTTTAACAAGCCCATATACGTTTTGTAGTCAGGGGCTTTCTTGGGTAAGTCAATGCCATATTGTTTCTGTAGATAATCTCTATTGGTGCTATCCAAAGCAAGAAAATCGTTTGGACGAATCCAAAACAATGCCATTGTGATATTAACATTGATGATGAATTGATTTACAACTGCATTGTATTCATCATCAAAATCTTCATTCTTCACAACCTTCTCAAAAAGTGACCAGAGGTTTTCAATGTCATTGGCTTGTCTTTTGCTTCTAAAGCCAAAGAAATGAGATTTTTGATTGTTGAGCACAGGAATACCTCTGAAGTCTTTAGGCACTTCAGCTTTTATCCCCAGCAGTGTTTTAAACACTTCGGCCGTATGAATTCTATTTTGAGATTTAATTCCTCTATTAAAGAGTCCAAACGTTGTGAATGGATCTATGTCCGAACAAAGATCATCATAACCATCCTCATCATGCAGGTAGCCGGCAAGAAGTTCTTCTCGTCGGTCATAAATCAATTTCAGCAACGACTTTCTGTCATTACGAAATGCCAAGAGCTTTTCTGCAAACTCCTGATAGTATGGTATCCATGTATAGTTCATATCATTATTGAGATTATGGCTTTTATTGTACTGCAAATTTGTTAATTACTTTCTAATGGTCGAAATTAATCGACTAAAATTAGAATAAACGACCTCCTCACTGATGCCAATATCAACAAGGGTATTCTTTATTGAACATACCTTATTATATGGTGCATCGGTTTCTGTTAGAATCCTATCTTCTGGTATGCGTTCTATTATCTTTCGACCACTATCTGTTTTTGTCATTCTTTCATTGATAGAAAAATAGTAGCCACGTTCAACTATCTGTGGAATAAGTGTCAGTGGTCCAGAATACCAATGAAAAATAACGTTCCTAATGTCATGCTGGCACAACATATCAAACAGTACCTTTTCTGCTCGTCTTGAATGAACGCTTATGATTTTATTCTTTCCTGCAATTTGAAGAAGTATATTGTTCAACACAATCATTTGGTCTTCCTTTGTTGGTAGTCCCTCGCTGCTGAAATCAAGACCTATCTCACCGATATAGCTAGTCTTATCTACATATTGATTAAATAAAAGCAACTCGCTTTTCTTTTCACAGGCATACAAGGGATGTAAACCTAGTGCAAGACGGGAATATCGGTACGATTTGACATGCTCTATGCCCATAGCAAAGTGACTCGGTAGGTTGGTCATACCTATCGAGATATTGTGCATAGCCTCTTGCTCTTTGAGATAGAGTTCCGGAGTCGGCATCATATCAAAATGACAATGTGTATCTATAATCATAAACCTAAATAATCATTTATTGAGCTACTATTTACAGACCTAAGCATTACTGTCAATTCATGCCTTGTGCGTTTAACAAGATCTACATATAGATCGAAATTAGGTAGATTTGACATTCCTGCTATGGTGAGTTCATCACGAATCTCAGCATCACTAAGATTTCGTCTTAAGAAATTCAGCATTGCATAGAAGTCATCTGAGATTGAACGAGTTCTTAAACGATAAAGAGTTTCGGGCTTTATTCCGTATCGAGTATTGTCATTAAAACCAATCAAAGAAGCCTTTCTATACATACAAGGCATGCAGCGACCACAATGAGTAGCATTTGTGTCATCATAGAAAAGCTGCTTACGACCTCTTTTTCCACATGAGTTTGATAACTGTACAATATTAAGTAATAAATTAAGATTGTGGCAACTACGAACCATTTCACCTTTTGTCATAAACTCATATGGATTATGTATTTGTGAGGTTAAATCCATTTGTATTAGCAAATGATTAAGACTATGAATAACGATCGGATGTGTAGTTCTCGTTGAACAGGAACCTCTTCTGGAAGCAGATAAAGGATAGTTTAATGAAACAGATCCATTTTCGGGGATTACAATATCCGTATGAGTGTATTCAGCAACAACTAAGGCTAAAGCTATAAAGAGCAGTGAACGAGATCTACATGTAGTATCACGTCCATCCTTTGGAGTCACCATAACTGCTGAATGATGATATGGGAACGTGATATACTTTTGACAATATTCCTGATGAAATACATGCAGCAAACCAGTTTGATCTGATTTTGGCCCCGGCATTGAGCTATCATAGTGGGATGCAAGAAATACCTTCTTCGAATTATTGCTTGACAAGAAATCTATTGCTCCAATAAGTGAGTCTAATCCACCAGAAAACAAATTAACTTGAGATATTTCATCATAAGCCGTTGGTATTTCAGCCTCTTGATATACAGGAGCATCAGATGGAGCAAAAGAACATGTCCAATAATCTCCTGTCAAAAACGATAGTATCTTCTCGATTTCAATACGGTTTATAGAAAATACCGCATTGCCAGGAAGCTTAAACTCAACATCAAACTGTCTAGACCAACCATCTACGGAATAAATTTCACGCTTAAATGTTCGATCTATTGCATATACCAATGATGCGAAATATAATAGTCCACATACTGTTCCTGAACTTTTAGCAAGTATTGCCGATAGATAGGTCACATTGATTGTTACATTACTGGAGAGCATACCCTCCTTGGATTCACTTCTAAAGTGGATCTCCAAGAACAACTCTTTTTTCCTAGAAACGAGTTGATATTCTGTAGTCTTAATCGTTATCATCAGCTGAGAGGATTCTTAATATTCGGTTAAACTCTTTAGTGATATATTCATGGCCTTGTGTGCCCTTCCAGTCTATTTCTGTTGCTGGAGTTCCATCATCAAAGCCAACTCGAACATCTTCCATAATCAAATCTTTGATTTCAGCAAAAGTTTGATTAGAAAGTTCTTCTCCTTTTGTTTTTGCTATTCTTTCTGAAAAATCTTGTACCAGATGGTGAAATATATACATGCCAAAGTATTGATCCAAGAGATAAGTCATCATCTTAGGGTCAAGTACTTTGTCTATATTTTGATCAATTGCATCCACTTTATCACCAATAATTTTTTCCATCAATTCAATGACGTGCATTTCTGCTTCACGAGCTGCAGTATCATCAAGTCCACCCATGTAGTCAGAAGATATTTGAGCGATTAGCTTTATAATATCCTTGCTTGTCTTATTATCAATGGTCTGATTGTGTTCAGCCAACCAATTAGCCAAACCTTTAGATTGGATATCTTGTAAGTTCCCAGCGAAGTTTCCTAACCATGAAACGCCACTTCTTCCTATTGCATAAGATTTGCCACTAGCTACAGTTGAACGTCCACCTGCAGCTCTAACCATATTACTTACAGAACGGTGATAATTGGATCTAATCCTATTATTCACACGACTTTGTGCCCTGGCATATTGTTTGGGTGGCATATTACTGGAGTTCTTCTCCAATTTATTACCATCTTCCACAGCTTTAGCCGTAGAAGTCACTGATTGAGAAGCTTTACCCCAATTCGGTTCCCCAGAGACCGATGCTTTATGTCTATGTGATGTTCCCATATTACTTCGGATTAATAGTTGCCATTAATTTGGAATTTTTGCTGAGTAAATCTGTTATTGCTTTTTGCTCATTATCGTTGCAATTCTCTAGAATTTCTCTAAACGAGACACCTAAAGGAGCAGGCAGCTTCCTGCAATCAATTCGATTTAGTATTGTAATGTATTTATTAAAATACAAGGCCTTATCTTTTATAATAAGGAGATGATATATAGAATGTAATTTCTTATCATCTGACGTAATGCTAAGTTGATTATCAAGGAGAGCGAAGAAATCTTCTCTGTCTTCTTGATTCAGAGCTTTGATTGATGCGTAATCTATCATATCTCTGTTTGGAGCGTTTAGAGCCTTATTAAACATGTCCTTGATTCTCGGCGATATAATAGATATTCCAGAAATATTATCAATTATACTATCTCTGGACACCCAAAACAACTCACGAAGATCAACTCTACTAAAACGAGGCTCTTCTTCAATCAACCTTTTGAGAGAAGAATTATCCCAATTTTTCCATTCGTTTTCAGTTTTATGCCCTGTAGCATATTTTTCTAAATCTAAAAGCTGCTCAGTATAATTTTTTGAAGAGGAGATGAGATTATACAATTCTTTGAACCTTTCATTATACTGTTGTTCGATAAGCATGAGCTTAAGTAATGCAAATTCATTGTTGTCATTGTTCAGTCCGTTTATCCGGAGTAATTCTCTTCGAATATCGAAAGCATTAAGAAAGCGCTTGATTAGACGTGGATTTCTCTTTAATGCATAACTAATCGTTGACGAAAATTTGAGGACATGAGTAATTCTAGCCTTCAAATCATCAAGTCCTTCAACTCCCTTGATATCGGATATGGCATCAGTTAAGGCAAAGGAATCAAATCGATTTTTCTGAACAAAGTCCTTGTAACCATTATGTATGGGTGTGAATATGTCAGAGGACAATACGGAATCACACAGAAGAAGCGAAACATAGGTTTCTACTTCCTTATTGCTCAATTTGGGCAACCTATAGGGTAGTTGAATAAACTTTTCCATATAGGCATTCCCAATATCTCTCTTTTCCTGACCATCTTTACCATCTTCGACCAAGGTATTGTACTCGTTTCTAATTGCGCCAGATACGATGCTCTCGTCTGCCGCAATAATGAAGGCTGTTTTCGGGACATTTAAGAACAGTTTTATAGCTTCAAGATTGTCAATGATGTGCCTCGGAAGACAACGGTCTAAGTCATCAATGAGAATAATGATTTGGTCTTTTCCTGTAGCTTCAATCAATTTCTCGAAATCTTCTCTAAACTCACGAACAGCAGCATATTCTTTTTCGGATATAGACTTACCTTCCCAAGCATCTTTCAATGTGGACAAGACTTCCTCTTTAATCTCTTCCTTATTACTAATTAGCAAACTTAGTAATGTAGGGACTATGGCTCCACCAGTTACTGCAGCTGTTCCAATAGGAAGAACAGAATTCTTAACTATGGATTGAAGCGTGCGCATTGAGAAAATATGCTCTTTGATCTTTTTAAAAAAAGATTTCGTTTTCTCAATTTTGCCGACTTTGACTTCCAATTGATCAACAATGCCTTGGATTAACGCCATCTTGGCATCATCAAAACTTTCAAATGACCATCCGTCAAAGTAGAGAATGATAGTTCTATCTTTTATTCTATCATCCTCATCTATAGACTTTTTAATCAATTTAAGGACACTGGATTTACCTGATCCCCAATCGCCATATAGCCCTATTGTTATCGGCAAATTCTTCTGGTTACACACAACATTCTTAAGAAGGTCTGCATGAACTTGATAACCAAGAAAGTCTCTATCTGTTTCTTTGTCTGACCACATACTTAATCAACTTTAGTGTACACAATTTTGGTTTCTAAACAAGGGCGTAAATCTAAGTCATAGTAGCCCATGAGGTAGAAGTTGCGGCCGATGTTCTGGTAGATATGGAGCCCACGGTCGAGCGAGATATTCCATCCGTTATCAGTGATGATATACCTTGCATGAATCAAATCCGAGAAGGTAAACTCAAAATCTATGTCTATATCCTGCAGGGCAGCCTTGAGCTGTTCAAGACCATCTTGAATTCTTTTCGTGTCATCAATTGTATCACCCATCTTCGTGGTGAGGGTAATCTTCTTGCAGTCGCCAATCTTTGCGATGGTTTCGGCAAAACGTGTGAGGTTCTGCAACTGGTAACCATGGGACAGGTAAGGCTCTTGTAGCTCGATGGATTTAGCTCCTTCCAAGTATTCGGCAAAGAGTTTATCGTAGCTGTAGCCAGTATCACCATAGCGAATTGACAATGTTTTTGGCTTAGGACCATTGTCTGTGATAGCCTCTGACACAATATCATTCTCTGCAGGCGTGGAAGGTTGCAGATTCTCTACAGGATTCTCTTCTGCGGAAATGTTTATTGCTTGGGTAGGGCGAGCCGCTGGTGCCTGTGGTTCTTCTGCTATTTCTACATCCCCAGTCTTTCTGGGATCCTGTGTAGCCATAGAGTCCTTACTTTCCGGACACCAAACAACCACCTTTTTGCCATCCTTATTGACATACGACATGTTGATGCGGGCGTACTCCTCATCAGGCTTACGCTTGTTCAACTGCTCCTTCACACGACGGCGACCTTCAAGTGCATAGGCTACAATATCATCAAATTCCTCAGGTGTAGGTTCACCTACAGGGTAGATGAGCTTCAGGAAACCAAGCACGGTTTTCTGTAACGCACGGCTATCTCGACCTTCTACATTATCGCCTACCTTGAGATATTTATTCAATACAGGTAAGTAGTTGCTATTATGGTCAAAGAGGTAATGAAGTATTTCCGACAAGTAGTCAGAAATCATACCATAGTTATTGTTATAGGCCGAATCGTCAATCTTTGGAATCTCCCATCCGGGGATGTAGTTGTAGAAACGGTCGATAACTGCGAAGTCGAACGCCTTAGGCAGTGTGGCCAAAAGGTCATGGTCGTAGCTATTGACGATTGAAGGAATATTCAAGTCGAAGTTTCCCACAAAGACAAAGCTGGCTTGTCCGGTAACTTCCTGCCCACGACTAAAACGGCCATTGGCCATGTAGTCCTTCATGATTTGAATGGTATCAGCATCCTTAATTTTCATGTTGGCCACTTCATCGAAAGCTACATTGTCCCAAAAGCCTACAGCACCCACTTGCTTACGTTGGTTGTTATAGAGCAAGGTTGCCGTACTTGCCTGTCCTCCAGAAAGCAAGGTCGAGTAAGGTGAGAATTCGGAATAGAAATATGATTTACCAGTACTTCTTCCACCCAATTCAATGCTATTGTAGTTATTCTGGACAAGAGGGATAAAACGAGCCAGAATGTGATATTTCAATCGCATGCCATCTTTGTCTCCTTTGATTGAACGGCTACGTGTAGCCAGCCAATCAGGATTGATACCGATGCTGCGAATCAGTACATCAATCCACTCATCAGTGGTAAAGCCTTTTCTGCCTTCAAACAGTTTTTCGGCATCGAAGCGAGCTATCTGGATGGGACGAAGGTCTTCTACGTAGAAAGCATAATCATCCTCCTGCACTTCATTGTAGGCCAATGTAACCTCTGCCCAGATACCACTTTCAAGCAGCTTTTCATTCTTCTGATAGAACTGAGGATTGATGGCTATGCGCTTTGAACCAAAATTTTCCATTTCGGCCCAATAGCGCTTTTCGCGTTCCACATACTTCACATGAATCTTATCAATGAACTTATGACGCTTTTTCTGTTCTACAAGAGCTTGAGCCTTGTTACTTTCATCGGGCTTCACATAGTTCTTCTCGATGGTTTGCAGCACGGCTTTCTTGCCTTCCTCTATCTCGTCCGGGTCATCTGATGCACAATAACGTGACAATAGAAATTCCAATACGAAGGAGGGTACGTTTACTGTTTGCTTGATTTCATGCAGCAAATCCTTACGCACCACCTTCCCAGGGAAGTATTCATTCAGTTTTATATCTAATCTGTCCATTTCTTAAAAATCAAATTCAGTTTGTAATTGAATGGAAGCCAATGTGGCATTGGTATCAGGATCGAGCGCCATAACAATGATGTCACCCTCAACACCCTCATTGATTTCGATGGGCTGTTTACATTTATCACATTCACTTGGAATAGAGATTAACCCAGTTGTTTCGTTATAGAAGGAAGAATCGACTACGTGACCGACTTCATTGCCAGAAACATCGGTTACCATCAACTTGACAATGCAATGTTCAGGACGGAACAGCGTGTCAACGCTACTGAAGTTCAATTCTATGAGCGGACGATTAACACGTACCACGCCACCATTCTTACCCTTATAGGTCAACTCCAGTCGGAATGATTCTTTCGCACGTTCTTCTTTGAGTTGAACAGACACAAGTGGGACTATATTTTCCTGAAGTGATAATCCTTCATGGAAATAGATGGTATTCTTTTCATATACACCATACTGTTTGGCAAAAGCGAAACGATAAACCTGACTTCGCACACCTACATGCTCAGGGGTATAGAGCCAAGACGTTTCGTTTCCATTAAGGTCACCTGCCTGACTACGTCGTTCATTCATCACACTGGTACCTACGGGCTTGCTCATGTTATCTCCAGCTTGGTATTTAGGCTGTATCATATAGCCGTGATCAGCCATCATAAGTACCATGTCGAAACCTGATTTCTTGCACGCACGAATACACTTGGTGAACAGACGCATTTCGCTTTCCATTTCAGCATAGCCTACGCTATTGATGTTTTCACCAGCAGCATCAATGGATTGACTGCGAATGATAAGCAGATTCACATCTGATGGAACATTGGCAGACAAGAAATCTTCAGACTTTACGTCCATCAACTTCACATGAGCAGGAACTTTGCTTTCGATATAACTAATACGGTCGGCAGGCAGCTCCACTTTCTTTCCCTCAAGATAGGGTTGAAGTTTGCCATCTTCCACTACTAATTCCAGCTTTGTTTCAGCTTCAGGCAATAGTGCAGCCATGCCAAATCGGGTGACGGTAGGCACGTATGCTGTAGATGGCTTTACATTGACAGTATAACTATTTTCCAAGCTCAAAGCCAAATCTTTACCCATCTCATAGCGGAAAGCATCAGCAAAGATAACCGCTACTCGTTTACGTGCTGACAAGAGTGGTGCTACTTCTTTATTCCAAGCCTGAATGTTGCGGTTGATTCCGGAAATATTATAGCCCTCTATCTCGATTTGCTTTTGATAGCGACTTTGCATCTGCTCAGTAAAGCTACGGTAATTGCGATAGACGAACTGTGCCAATTCGCTGATTTGAGGCGTATCTTCGTCCGAACTTGTGAGAATCGTCTGAAAGCGGCGGAAAGCATGGTCCACTTTATAGCCTTCTTCGCTGTACCACTTAGTGATTTCATTAAGGTTATGAAGGTCGGACATTGGTTGACGAATGCTTTGCATCATGCGCTCACATTGATCGGTCAAGTTCCAGAACAGAGCCACACCGGCATCTGCTTGATACCATACGCTTTTCTTATTCTTGGCTACCAACAATGTTGCTTCATCATATTTTCCCTTATGTAAATGATCCAGATAGAGATTAAACTCCACTTTATTCTCAAAAGCGAAGGTTACAATCTTACCTAAATCAATGGCATCAGCAAAGAGGGTGTCAAGGTGCAGACGACTGGTGATAGCTTGTGCTTGCTCTACATAGTCATCACGAAGGTCAGCACGATTACGAATGCTCTGACAGAGATTGTTGATACTCTCGATGTTTTCTTTCGGGCACTTGGCTACTGTATTGAGTTCAGCGGGGATAGAGTCTGGCAGGTCATGTACAAATTCGCTGAAGAGTAAGTATTGCCACAACTTCTGCTTTACGTCCTTCAGGGTAGTGCCGTTACAGTCCAATCCTGGCAAGTGGTTTTCGCCAAAGCTCTTCCATTCGCTCATCCAAGCGGTATTGTTCGTTGAAGTGAGAGCCAAGAGATTCAATGAAATCTCCACCATGCTCTTACCGCCTGTCAAGTTTTCCAATTCAGGATAGTTGACTCCCTCTTGCAGGGCATTGATATTGGCAAAACTGGCGGTGCCATTCTTGATCAATTCATCGATAGCCTCTGTTTTTCCATGCAGAAAGCTTTTGCAGAGATTGACGTATGAGTCATTGGGACCAATAGGGAAACGAGCACCTATTTGGGTCATACCGATATAGGGGTTGTTTACGCGCTCTTTGTCTTTAGGTACGGCTGTTCGACGATAGATAAGCATACGAGCTTCTTCATTTTTGGGTAGCTCGTTAATCCAATAGTCACAGGCCTTTTCTCTGTTTTCAATCAACGATTGGGTTGTGTCAATGACCATGACACCACGTTCGGCCACCAAAGGCAAAAGCGAATAATATTTGCCTTCGGGGTCGTAAACCGTTATGATGGGATGTTCTTTGGTAGTCTTACCAATCCAAAAATCTATGATATGTCCTTGTATATCCATATAGGTAGGAGCTTTATAAGTCTAACATTTGTTGAACAGGTTCATCGCCACTTCGCTTCTTTCGGGTCTTTTTCTCTTTAGGCTTGTTCTCACAAAGCTCTTCAAGCCCATGCGTCAAGGCCATGCACCAGTCTTTCTTCGCTTTATCGCGAATGCGAGCCGGATAGAGGGCATAAGCCAAATGGCTCCAATCGTACTCACCTTTTTGTAGCTCGTCCCAATTACTTTGACATTCTTTATTCCAACCATTGTGGCGGAAAGTGTTAAGCAAGGGAGCAGCTGTTACAGGCACACCGTCATCGTGATTGGGCTTATAAGGTAAGTCGTTCACACGTTGAAGCTCGGCTTCCAAGGTTTGAATATCGCCCAGCAGACTAAGCAGTGCTGCTTCACGCTTCTTGTCGTTGGCCAGTTGGGCGGCAGTCAAGTCGCTTTGTGCGGCTGTGCGTTCTTTGCTCAGCAACAGCAGCAAATGCGGCAATGTCTGATTGCTCAGTTTCGGATAATACACCCACATCGTTATCTCTCCCTCGGGCGAAGATATGGGCCAATAGATGGGAGCCTTACGGCGACTCTTTGTATAGCGCTTGAAATGGTAGTCGAAGAAGCCATTAGGTGATTCGAGATAGCTTTGCAGACTATCCACGCCTATCAACTGGCAGAGTTCGCTTTCTATTTCGTCAGCATCATTTGGCCAAAGGCTTTGCATTACTTCCTGCACGCGTTTTACCAAACTATCTGGATGATTGTTGTCACCCATCAAGATGCCATCTGCAGGGAGGGTAAGCGGATAAGCCATCGTTTCTTCTGCTTTCAGCGAGACAACCGGCATAAATGGAAGCGGGTCGAATACGTCACTAAAGGCGGGAATGGTGGAGGGCTTGGCTGCATAACGGATATTCCATCTGCCGAAAGCCATACCTACCAGTTCCATCACGATTTCTTGTGCCATCACTTGCTTGTTGATAACATTTCCACTGCTGGCTCCGTCGATGGAGAGCAGCTCTTCATACGGACGACGACTTTTATAGGCATTCAATGTTGCTCTAAAGTCGCTATCTTCTTCAATCCCTGCTAAATCCATCCACAAGTCATCGTTTTGCTTCACCAAATTTTGGTAGCTGTTGTAGTCGGCTGTGAGTTTAGCTTGAAGCTGGTTTATGCTTTCTTCAATATGATGGCCGCTAATTATTTGCCCTATGAAGCCATGATATTCCAAGTTGGTCTCGTCTAGGCTAAACCACCAACGTTTGATGTCGATAATCTCAGCGATAATTCGCTCGATGTCAGACTGACGGGTGGCATAGTCGGGCATAGGTAAAAGATTGACATTACCTGTTTGTTTATGCTGACCTGTATACAAATTGATTGAATACTGCCCTAGAATTGAGTTTAGAAGAGCATTTGATGCGAAAGATTCATAATTATCTAAATTAGGTAAGGCATAACCTTCCACAGTAAATACGCTATTCTTTCTAAAGATATGAGCATCAATTATTTCTCCGCGCTTTCCATAACAACTTCCTTGCTTAAAATGGTATGATAAATTTCTTAATACTACAGAAGGGTTGTTTTGAAGAAGTACCGCATTGTCTCCCCAATAAGACAGTTCTCTATAGTAGGTATAAAACATAGAAAATAATGAACCATTATACATTAGCCTATAATCGTTGCTTTTTGGGGGAATTTCATAGAACAGTCTAAAATGCACATCTGCTGTAAGAGTATCTCCATTCTTAGCTGTCATATTCAGATCTTCCAAATTATGGAATTTGAATAAGCTCAATATTGGTTCATCAAAATAATATCCAATTATTGCATTAGGAAGGTTTACAAATTCAGCAGATTTCCGAATATATGTATTGCTCCTTTTTTTATTAATGAATAGATCTTCTATAGACCCTTTAATTACTTCTGACTTAATAGAAGAGTCTTCATCAAGCACGTTAAGGAATACTCCCTCCCTTTCTTCAGAAGGAGTCTTAGATAATACTAATGTAGATGTTTCTACACTCGCATCCAATACGCCCCAGCCAGTATCAGCACAGGTCGAAATAAAACCACATATATTCTTCTTGCGGAATGGCTCATAAGAAGATTTAATGAGTACAGTACGGTCAAAGATAGAACCTACCAGACCATTGTCTTCCAATAATTCTTGCATACGATCGAAGAAAGCACATACAAGGTTTTTACACCAGCAGGAATAGTGGTCGTCCAGATAACCAACCGTACATTCAGATCCTTCGCCAAAAGGTGGGTTCATTAGAATCACGTCATAACGTTTTTGGCATAGCTCAATAAAGGCGAAGCCACGTACTGCATCGTTGGCAAAAAGAGTGTTTTCGTAGCCTTCTTCCTCAGAAAGACGAGAGGAAACATTGCGCAAAGCCTCTTGCAGTTTCTCAACAATCGTAGCAAAGAAAGCAGCCTTGGCTTCTTTCTTATCAAACTTCGCTGTCTTTTCGTAGGCTGCAATGATTTTAGCCTTCTTCTCATCAGAGTCGAACAGACTGGCTGACGGGGTGGCATTCACCTTGCTCCAGTTTTTACGTAAGTCCTCAATTTCTGCCTCAATCTCTTGCTCCATCTTAATGAGCAGACCAGCTTCACCAGCATATTGCATCTTTTCCCATATCTTCACGAGCAGGCGTTGCATGGGTTTGTCGAGCTGTTCCGTCAAAAGTTTGAGCATACGCTTATTGCCCGGCATCGGCTCAGCCAATACCAGGTGTGAACGCTCAATCACAGGACGCTCCTCACGAGGTACACCCAGTTTGCTCCACGACTGTTGCGCACGGAGCCAGAGCGACAGGGCTGCAATTTGTAGGGCACGAGGATCAATCTCCGCGCCATAAATATTGTTCTCCAAAATAAGCTTGGGTACCAAGCGGGCAAACGATTCTCTGGTTTCCGTATAGCGGTATTTCGTTAAGAGCTCAGGCTGATTGTCCCACGCATCCATATAGATGGCTTCCATCACATCAAAGGTGTAAAGGCCAAAGTGCATCGAACCGCAAGCAGGGTCGAGCATCGACATCTCCGTAGGATCCTTGATAGGACGCTGTGGTAGCACCTCGTTGGGACGGTGAATCATGTATTGGCACAATTCGGTGATAGAAGTGTGTCCACCTGTCATCTCATACCAAATACGCCCCAAGGAGTTATCCGTGAGGAATCGCACGACATAGTCGGGTGTAAAGAACTGGTTGCGTACCGCCATCTCACGACTGTTGCGTGGGCGGTTGCTCTCTTCACGCATCTTACGTCGCTCTTCCAGGGAGTTGTAATATTGGAATATCCACCCCAAGGTTTCGTTTTCACGCCAAAAGTCAACCGTTTCGCCTGTTTGCTCGTCATAGAAAGCCGTCAGGTTCTCATTATTAATGAGTTCAAAAAGCTTAGTAAGTGTTGCTTCATCGGGCCACATGAGTCCATAAGGAGAGTAGCGGTCGAATACAGAAGGCAGTTCGATAGACAGTTCATCGTAGAGTGACTGAATATACCAGCAGTAGCGCTCGTAACGAGTACCCACGGCTCCTTGTCCGGTCACCATATCATAACTCACGAAGCCAGCAGAATCGTACCCCTCAGCAATGGAAGGCATAATCAATTCCCGTTCTTCGCACATACGTACCGCACAGAAACGGTTCAAGATGGTGAAAGCCTGTTCGGCAGTGAGCTGCTGTACAGCCTTCATATCGATATTAGCACTATCTGCAGGCAGACTATTCTTGATGTGTTGTAAGCGTCCGCGAAGCATACGAGCGCGATATACCACATCGGCATCGCTTGTAGTGAGCTGGCCTACGGGTATAACACGACCATCCGCCCAAATACCATAGTGATGTTGGAGGGTGGCTATGATGTTGTTTGTGAGCAACGTTTTTACATCACTCACAAACTGCATTAATATTTTACGTCCTGATGTTGAAATCATATCCGTGAAATCTTTTAATCAACAAAAGAGAGGTCGATAGACGAACCCTCATCAATCTTGGGTAACAAACTCGTCAACTCATCAATGATGGCTTGTACATCACTTCGTTGAGTGAGGTGACGCTTAATCTGGCGACGTTCCACTGTTGTAGTGGGTTCATTCGCCGTCGTCGGACCGTCATCGGTCGTCGGGTCTGTATTATCGTCGGTAGGTTCCGTAGAACCATCATTTGTAGGCGTGGGTATCGTCACAGGCGGTACATTGTCTGCTACGAACTGCTTCACCTTACGGTCGATGCTATCATACACTCCCAACGGTGCATAGAAAGTAGTGAACTGACTACACATCTCCTGCAAGCGATCGAGGGTACTACCTTCTTGAATAGAGATTCTACCCATCATGGCTTCTATAGTTTGCTTTTGTTCATCTTTCAGCGAAGAGAAGTCAGCCGTAGTACGAATCTCGTTATTTTTTTGGTTGATGCAGTCGGTAGCTTCTATGTAGAAGTGCGTACAAGCTTGCTCAATCTCGCTATCTATTCGTGAAGATAAATCAGCATATTCTGAGGTGTGGTTAAAACAATCAGGGTCGAGCATGACGTCATTGAACGCTTGTTCGTCTTCACCTAGTTTATTTTTCAAATCCTCCAAGGTTGGCAATTGTGGCAGACGCTGGGCATCAGTCAGGCGCTTTTCTATTTTCTTGATAGAAGAAAGCATTTTGCCTTGCTCTTCCGCCTTTTGCACTTGATTGACATAGCGCAAGGAATCAACACATGCCTTATCCTTGGCGAAGAGGTAAGGAGCTTCAGCACCTTCTGAGTCGATAATCTTCACCAGATAGTTGACCGCTTGACTGATGGTGCTGGTTCCTGCCATTTCAAGCTTTTCAAAGGTTTCTTTAAGTTGTTCTACTTTGGTACGACGTTGCGTCGCAATTTTCAAAGCAGCCTTGGCTATGCTGGCAGGTATAGGCGTTAATCCTTGTGGGTTATACAGCTCCTTGAGCATCTTCATGGCCTCCATCATTTCTGCCGGGCTCAAGTGAGCATCCGTATTGAGCGAAAGACCAAGGTGGCCGAATGAAGTATTGTTCTTCATGGCCTCGGCTGCGTTTTTGGTGAACATCTTAAACGACTGGGCACCACTTCTTACCACTATCATGCCAGCCTTTAACATTAGAGCTACCAGATAGCGGATGGTATCTTTGCTCCAGCCGTACTTGGCACGGCTGAAGAAGTCGGCTAATTGTCCGCCATTGGCATCGCTGTGTGAAGCAATATAGTCCTTTATTTCAGCAAAAGCTGCATAGCTGGTATCTATTACACCGTTATCATCTACAATCTTAAAAGGATTGAGCGAAGCAGGAAGCTTGGTCGCATCATCATAAGCCAACAAGTCGCTAACCACAGAGGTAGGCATGCTACGTGAGGCCAAAGGATATTTGTCATAAACATCCTCTGCAAACTTTTTTAAGGCCTGAGTCTTATATGTTTCGCCATTTACAGATGTAGGAGAACCCTTGCAGATGGTTTCGCTATTATTCTGCGACTGACGAAGAATGCGTGTAATCTCTTGTCGATTTTTTTCTGCATCAGCCTGTTGGGCACGCAGATAGTCCTGAATCTCCTTATTGGTGTCGTGGCGGTGATTGTTGCAGATGGTTTCGTCCCTCACCACATCAATCAGCAAAAGTTCAATATCCTGAGGCAATGTGCAGAGCCAGAACATAGTTTGCTTATTTTCCACCTTGGTGCTCTCCGTGAGAAGCGCATTATGTGTCTTCTCAAAATCACTGGCATCTACAAAACGTACATTGATTTTGATGTCTCCACCAGAGATGAGTACGGGATTTTGACGGCCACGGCAAAGTTCAACTGTCGCGTTAATGGTCTTTGATCCGTAGATGCTGACAGAGGGAGCTGGTGAAAGGATATCAAGAACCAATTCTTTCATTACCTTAAACTTCTCAGAGTCGGTGGCATTGAGGCGTGAACGTTCATCTTGTACAGTTAAGATGGCATTGGTCATAAAACGGAAACGGCCATCAATCTCTTGAAGGGTTACTCCTGGAGTATCTTTTATCTCATCAAGCAAAGCACGGAGTTCCGGTTTATTCAATGGATGACCCACTTGCTGGAACAGCAGCGAGCAAAGGTTATCAAACGACAAACAGAAATCGTCCAACAGCTGCATGATGGCAATGGTCTTACAAGCCTTTACTGCCAATGGATTGCTACTGTAAAGTTCAATGGCTTTCTTGGCTGAGATGACTATCTCACGGAAGTCTTGATTCTTCTCCATGTAGGTATGGAGGGTATCATAAAACAAATCGGGTGTTGCCATCTTGCCGATAGCACAGTCGGCCAAATGGCCATCTACCAATAAATCTCGAATCAGACGAATCACAGAACGTAAACCAGAACCACCGCTTCTACTGGCCAACTTTTGAAGCAGAGCCAACAATATGTCGATATGTACCGGTAAGAAGGGATAGAGGTTTGCAAACAGTTCACCTGTCAATGGCTTCATATACAGAGATCGTTCCATATTGGTCAAACGTGTCTCCAGCTTGATAGAAGCTTCATTGCGGTTGAAAAGGTCAGTCAAGTATTCTTTCCCCTTGGGGGATTTACCTAACAAACGCTTGGTAATAATCTCCTTGATGTCATCAGCTTCGATATCCACCTTGATGGGGAATCGGTCATTCAACTTAAAGAGTTTATCCGAGTTAACTTGTGCTTGGGGATTGTCCTCAGTTAAGGTCTGCTGAGCCGTAGCTATGAGCCATACATTTCCCTTGAATTGAGATTTCAAGATTTGCATGGTACCTTGCATGCTACGAATCAAATCTTCGCTGGCAGCCACATATTGGCCCACCTCGTCAAGGACATAGATGATGCGTTCTATGCCGTATTTCTGTTTCACCAGCGCGCAAAGACGTTTGAAACGGTCTGTTTCATTTTCTACAGAATCCACCTTGATGGAGTTGTATTCCTCTGAAGAAGCAAAATATTCAGGAAGGATAACGGGCGCAAACTTAGCTGCATATTTGTTGGCAATCAATTTCTTTGATTGAATTGCTTCCCAATCCTTTCCTTCACCCTTCACCATGTCGCAGAACTGGTCGTACTTACCCTCTTCTTGGAGGATAGATACAAAGTCCATCAACTTAGGGTCAGTAGCTTTAATGCCAATGAGCTTTAATGTTTCGTAGTACATAATATCGCTCACGGTAGAGGTGATACCGGCTGTAGCTTCGGTAGTGAGGTCAATCAAGATGACCAGTGGGTCGTATTTCTGGATAACGGCACGATGCAAGGTTTTGAGAGCGTTGTCCTCAATGCGGTTCATTAGCTTTTCGCCAAAGCTAATGCCATCCACTTTCAAAGATTGCTGGAAAGAGTAACCCAAATATTTGGCAAAGGAGCTCTTACCCGAACCATAAAATCCGGATACCCACACACCAACCTCATTGGAGGAATCACGAAATGCCGACTCCAATTCCTCGATAACCTTTTCATAGTTATCGTGCAGTTTGTCGGTCACTACATATTCGTTAATCTCGTTCTTCAGATTTTCTTCGCTGTTATCTGCGAAAGTAACAACACTCTCTATTCGGCGATTTATATCTTTGGACGAATCAAAAAGTTCTTTTATCGTATTCATATCTTAGAAGTTTTTAGAACGATAGCTACCGTCCATAGGATAAATATTCAAAAACGTTCTGGCAATACCTTGGGCACTACCGGGATAGAGTATTAAGATGGGTATATCAATTTTATTGTAAATCAATTGCTCGATACGTCCAATCTTATCATAAGGATGCAACAACTCAAGATCCTTGAGGATGAGAAGCGGATGAACGGTAGCCATCATCTCCTGTTGGGTCTGAAGAATGGCATTGGCCACCACTGAATTGTCTTGAATCTCTTGTCGAATGCTTTCGTACAAATCAAATTCATTTTCTTCTTCAATCCAGACTTCATCGTAATATTCCTGGTTGTGAATATACTCCTGAAGCATTTTACCAATAGACAGAACTTTCACATCTGCAAAGCCATGGAATTTTGCTTTTGGAATCAAGTGAACAGGAATCATACGATATACCTCCATCGCATCTTCCACGTCGTAATTCACATAGCAGATGGGACGGTCACCCGTAGGGTTCAGAATGTCAGGACGACTCAGATAGCTAAGCGCTTCCTCAAATTTTTGTTCATATAGTTGCATTGATAAACTCCTCCATTGATTTGTAATTCCACGAAATTGTCAGTAATTCACCAGAAGTTTGAGCCATATAAGCCCCCTTTAGGCTGAGGTTCATAATTCGCTCCAATACCTGATGACGAGAGAGATTGAATAGACTCCATTCTTCCATGTCCCATATAGCCATGTCTGATAGTCCGGCAAAGTGTTGTTCGTGCATGAAATAGAGAATGGTGAAATCATTCACCTCGTATGGAAGAATCTCTCCTTTACGATTGATCATTTCATAATCAATGAAGCAAGAACGTACATAAGAAGTATTTCTCTTTTGAACCGATTCGCTCCATTTTGCTTTATCGTCTGTCACGAGCTGACTGATGTATTTGGCAACATCTTCTCTTTCCATGATTCGCAGGCTGTCTTTTTTGCATTGATTTAAGACGTTAATCACGGCATCAAAGAAAACTGCATTTTCACGAGCGCAATATACCATCAGTAGTTGAGTAAAATGCTTCAAGGACAAACCTCGCTCACGAATCATCTTTAACCAAATAGGCACATTAGGGTTCACCTTCATATAGCGTTTGTAGAATCCATCATAAATAATATGTACCAGTCTATTCTCAGTCTTACATGACAAGCAATCATTCTCTTTCACATACTTAATGAGCGCATCCTTATCCATTCCTTTTTGGTAAACAGATAGCAGGGACAATGTTTCATTAATCATTCCTGTGCCATGAGTCAGTTGGGTAGTGTATTTAGGATTTCTCATTAGTTGAAGTATGGATAACAGCTACTGCTGTTGGTGAATAAATTAGCATAATGATAGGCCATCACTCTGAGTGAATTGTCTATGTTGTCAGAAAGCTGACCAATATATACCACATCGAACTTAGGATCACATACGATGGTGGCCATGGATTGAATAAACTCCAACGGTTCCATGCCTAAATCAATCTCTTCATGAAGATGACTCTTAAGGTATGAATACAGTTCTTCC
Organism: Parabacteroides sp. HGS0025; assembly: GCF_000969845.1. NCBI lineage: Bacteria > Pseudomonadati > Bacteroidota > Bacteroidia > Bacteroidales > Tannerellaceae > Parabacteroides > Parabacteroides sp. HGS0025. The sequence goes on along the minus strand of NZ_KQ033902.1, from coordinate 2,883,660 downwards.
TCTATTTGAATAGGACATTTGAACAAGCTATACATTTCTTTGGGTATAAACTTCTCTTGTGTCTTCTGAACGATATTAACCATCAGGTTATAGAAGGCCAAATTGGATGACTTCGGGAAAAGGTAAGTCATATACTCCTTTGCCGCATTATCTTCCAAGCAAGGCCAAAGCCCTTTGGCGCACCCTGCCTTGTAAACTGCGAATCGCAATTTCAGTAGATTTATAATGTCTATATTTTCCATATCGCTCTTATTCTTTGTTGGTAGGTATAAGCAAATCTCTGATGTCAGCTTCAAGTAGCTTGGCTACTTTAGCTAATGTCTCAATTGATGGCTGTGACGTATTTGTACACCACTTGCTAATTGTTGCAGGGTCTTTGCCCATCTTGTCAGCCAACCATCTTGCAGTTTTCTTCTTCTCGACGAGAACCACTTTTAGCCTATTTAATTCTGCCATAATAATTAATTGTATTGAACTAATACGCAAAGATAAGACATTAGGACGACAACACGGCATGTTTTATTGATTATTTGTATTGATGACTAATATTTAATTGAAAAACATGCTGAATAGCATGAAAATCAGCGCTATTGCCCTATTATCCAGCTTTTGTATTGAAATAATGAAGCCAGCTGGCTTGCTCCATGTCTGCGACACCAAGCAAGTTTCAGCTGATAGGTTTTGGCTACCAATGGGATAAATCCAAGGCTGTGGCCAAAAAGAGAAGCTGCAAGGTTGCGTTCCGCCATTAGGATGCTACACTTCACTTTGCTGATTCTCACATTGTCCACAGTTGTTTGAGGATAAGCGGTTTCTTAGGAAGAATGGTTCAGAAGCTTTACTGTTGCAGGTTGCACTTGCAATAGAAGAGCTGCTGAATTTGTTTTGTGGAGGTTTGTCTGCATAAGGAAGACTTGTTCACAGAAGGAGATTCCACGCCACTCCCTACAGTCCTATTGCATGGGACGCAAGGGAAGTGACGCTGCAAGCTCTATTTGTTTTCGAAGATTTTTGGGTGAATACAATCGCGGCCTGCCTGATCCTTCACGGACAAGGTAGGCCGCTATATCATAGATAGTAGGTCAAATGATAATTCAATGGTTCATTTGCGCTTGCGCCCTTTCTTGGGCAGTCCGGCTGATTTGAAGGCGATCAAGTCGGTACCTTGAAACGATAGTCGGTCGCTCTGCAGTAATCGGATGAAAGGTAAAGGTCGTTCAGAAAGGCTGATATAGGTATAGATGGTGCAACGATGCACATCCAACAATCGGGCGGCTTCACTCACCGAGTAAAGTCGCTCCGGAATAATCTCCATAAAGTTTCGACATCTGTTCATCATGCTCTTTCTGCTTTTTGCGGTAAAGGTACGGAGGATTGGGAAGCGATACGAGACGTTAAATATTGGAGAATCAGTGCTTTAGTGGGAACTTGTAGGAATATGTGGCCGTATGCTGATGGTGAGGATTGATAAAGGTGATGAGGTTTATTGTGTGAGTATGAGAAAGGCATATGCTGGAGGGTTGACTGCGTTGACACGGTTGATGCCGATGATTGCAGGCTGTGAGGCCTGACGAAAGCCGCTGTATATCAGTTATTTCTTCTTTCTTCTTGAAAAAAGAGTAGATATAGATAGGCCAGAGTTTGTCAACGCTTGGCACGGCATTTTTTCTTTGGACGGATTTTCATCAACGCTTGTCAACGTTTGTCAACCATGTCTTTGTGATGAAAGATATTGATACATAATGGTTTGTGCTTTGTCAACGATAGCAACTCTGAAATGTACGCATATTATTTTCTGAGAAAAGAGGTTTGATACCTACTCATGTGTTCATCTGTGCCGCTGCGGATATGTTTTGCAAAGGAAGTGCCGCCAACAGCAAACGTCAAATTCGAGTAGAAAATCTTCCTCTGTCAAGCAGAGCGTATGGCACAAGTAGAAGAAAGCATCTGAAAGCAGTTGGCGAAACCTCAGACTTGGTTTTGCAAGTATTTCCCCAAACGCATCCGCAATGTTGGTGAGAAAGAGGTGGCTGATAGAACTCGGGTATATAGGTTCAAGGACGGGGTGGCTCATGAAGAGGTGGCTCAAATGACGGCATCGAGCATGTTGCAGCAGTATGGTGCGGCCTGTTCCACCATCGTCTTTACACCGGTGCCTGCATCCACTCCTCAGAAGAATGAAATCCGCTACAAGGCTTTTTGTGAGCGAGTTTGTGAACTGACCGGAGCCATCAATGGCTATGAGCATGTAAGAGTGTGTGGCGAACGTTTGGCCATTCATGAGAATCGTAAGGCCGAGAAGGAAATCCGCAAGGTGAACGTCATCGAGTTCGATGAAGAGTGGTTCAATGGCAAGACCATCGTAGCATTTGACGACATCATTACGCGCGGCATCAGCTATGCCACCTTTGCCATTCAGCTCGAAAGCTTCGGTGGAAATGTGCTTGGCGGCATCTTCTTAGCGAAAACCCATTATAAAGTAAAATGAATATGAAGACGAATGTAGATTTGAAGGGCCAATCGGTGGCCTTCACGGGGCATCGGGCTATTCCGGTGCCCATGCAGGCAGAGGTAATGAGACGACTCAAGGCAGCCGTTTCTTTGGCTTACTCCAGCGGAAATCGCCGCTTTTTATGTGGTATGGCTATGGGCTTCGATAGTTTGGCGGCAGAGGTGGTTCTTTCTCTCAAGGAAGACTTGCCTGACATCAGGTTGGTGGCAGTTGTGCCTTTTAGTGGCCAAGCGTGCCGAGGGAATGCCATCGAACGGAAGCGGTATTATCAGTTCATCAGTCAAGCTGATGAGGTGATAGTGCTGAGTGTGGATTATTACCCAGGTTGCTTGCTTCGCAGGAACGACTATCTGCTGGAGCATACCCACCAGGTGATAGCCTACTTCGATGGCCAGCCCAAAGGGGGGACGTATTATACTTGCAAGAAGGCCAAGCGATGCGAGATGGGAGTGGTGAATCTGTTTGGAGCCGAGGAGTGAAGACCGGATGGTGTGAGCCTTATAACCCCTTGTTTTAAAAAATAAAGTGCGATTCTTGCAGAAAATCCGCAGGAATCTCACTTTAATTTGCTATATAGGAGATGATATTCTTAGATTTCTATCCTGATCATCGAAGCGTCATCCTCAAACTCCCCAAGGATGGGGAGTTGTGTCGTAAACAATTGTTTCAAACCTAATTGCTTGTATAGCCCATCCGTGCAAAGAATGAGCTTACATCCAGCCTTAACAGACAAAACTCGATAGGGCCAATCCAGTCTCACTCCCTTACCTTTAATGCATCGGGTCAACAGCTGTTTACCATATCCTGCATCCAAGCTATGATCTGTAGTGAGAAGCTTTGTTTTTGCTTGTTCAGAAAGATAGATTCGTACATTTCCGAGCCAAGTGAAATGTGCGGTGTTGGCATCTATGAAAACAAGAGCTATAGCAGCACCCATCTTACTGTGGGTCTCTTTACTCTTTTGAGCGATGATTCGATCTGCATGTTCCAAGGCCTTGCCAAACAGTTCTTGAATAGAGTTTCTTCCAAGATTCTCGCAAATGAACTCAGAGACAGCATGAACGATGAGGTCAGCTGCTTCTTTCCCAAAGTTCAGACCGCCCATACCATCGGCCAAAACTGCTACTACTTGTTGGGGAGATAATTGACGAACGCACAAATTGTCCTCATTGGCGTAGTGTTTACCTCCTTTGGAAAAACAATCAATCTTCATCTTTTATTCCCTTTCGTAGTACGTTAGTCATTCCTATGAGAGTGTTTCGTAGGGTCATATGACCATTGCTGGCAGGATAATTACGACTCATCGTTCTCAAGAGGGGGCTGTTTTCGTCCAAATCAATCTGCTCTTGCAATTGGTCAATGTAGAATTGAAGATGCTCTTTGGAGAGGAACTCCCTCATTTCACAAGCTATCCATTTGGCACCACCTTTCAGTAAGTCAAAATCTTCGCTATCTTCCTCTACATCGTCAGGAACGGGCTGTTTGAAAGAAACATAAGCCAAGTAAAAGCTGTCCATGATATAGAGCATGTCGGAGGCATCTTTGTCTGTGAGCAGATGTCTATCCAGCCAAGTATCAAACTTGATAAGAAACTGACCCGACAAAGGTGCCATCTTAATGGTAATGGCATCATCAATGACCACCGTATCGGCGATGTTCATGACGTCCTTGAAGCACTTAACCGACATTTCGGGATTTCCCTCAGGAGGCCAAGCCACTTTCTCGTCCGCTTCAAGTTCCCCGAAGGGTACGATGTCAATCTCGTAGTCATTATTACCATCTTCCCCTTGATAGTAGAAGCGTTGTTTAGGCTCACCTTTGATGAAATGATTCTTCAACAAGTGTTCCTTTAGTAGCTCAAACTGACTCCAGTCTTTGAGGGTGATGGCCACATCGAGATCGGCCGTTCTTCGAGGCGAAGGTGGCATCTTGAGGATTTCCATGGCGATGTCTCTTGCCAAAGCGCCCACGATGAACACCTCTAGCTGTAAGTCGTTCATCACCTTACTCAATGCACACAAAGCGTCATAGAGTAAGTCATTTTGCAATTGCTCTCGTGTAAGTTTAAATTCCATTTTCTTTGATTCTTAAAGCAGCTTCACGGCAACGGCTATCACCCGTTCCCATCAAGTCGGCGTAAATCACTAAGGCAGGTGCCAAGCGTTCATCACTTTCTCCTATCCAAAATTTCTTGTAAATCTTTATCTCTCCCTGAGGGTCGGGCATCACCGCTCCGGTTTTTAGAAGCATGGTGCTGACTACATCTGAGTAAAGTTCGAACTCTCCGGGAATCAAATAGCCATCCAGTAAATTGGCTCCACAGTCGCCACCCCAATAGACTCCAAGGGGTAACTCTATCTCTTTCCAATGCTTTCTTGCCTCCGGCGAACGAAAAGCCATTCGGTTGACCAACAATTTAGGCTTCAAGAACTCATTGTATTGTTGTTGCCACCATTCAATCAGTTCCTCTCGCATGGCAATCTTTCTTCCTTTTTCTGTCTGCGCAAGGTAATTGTTCGCTTTCAGTAAGTCAAAAGCCTTGGTGATGGTACCTAGTGAGTAGCCCACCTTCTCTTGAATCTCACGATAGGAGAGATTGATGGTATCAGGGTGTTGCAGAAAGAACAGGATAAGTTTCATGCTTGCCTCATTGATTTTACCCGTAGCTGTTACCTTGGTTTCTGCGCTGCCTTTCTGGCCCACAACCTTCATTGTCAGGTTCTCGTGTCTAATGTCGCAGTTTCCAGCTTTATCCACCCAACTGATATGGTTGTCAGCCAATTGATTGGCCAATTTTTCATATAAGTGATTGGTGATTAAAAGCACAGGCACCTTTTTGAGGGCACTTTCAGCTTTCAAGGTATCAATAGTTGAGAGGATATTGGCATTGCTAATGGTCTTTTTTACGATGCAATGAAATCTTGTGCCATTGATGCTTACCGTTTGTGGCAAAGCATCAGTGGTTATTCTCTCATTACCCGTTGCTACCTTCAATCGGTGGATAGCATCGTGGAGCAGTTCCTGATAGTCGGTTCCCATATTTTTTATTATTTTGTTCACTATTTATAGAGTGTTCACGAATTTGTGAACACTGCAAATTTAGTGAACAATTTCCGACTAGCCAAACTTTTTGTTCACTATTTATAGAGTGTTCACAAATTCGTGAACACTGCTGCTTTCATGAACACACCTATTGCTCAGGCACATAATACTTCTGGTCTTTGGTTATCTTACTCAAAGCATCTTGGGCTTTCTGCCATTCCTCTTCTTCCAGATAGTCGTTGCAGTCTGATGCGACATTATGAGTGACGACTTCTCGCCAAAAGTACACATCTTCGGGTGTCCTTGCGTATTTGAGTGAATCGCCATGGAGTAATTCAATGTAGTGATTGACCTCTTCGGTCTGCTTTTTCGTAGGCTTATAGCCCGACCATTGGTCTTTGGCAAATTCTACCATGGCGGCAATGGCCGCACCTTGGGCTGTAAAGCGTTCTCGAATTTGCGCAGGAGTTAATTTCTTTCTTGACATGATTCTTTGTTTTAATGGTGATACATGGTTTACTCATTCATCTTGATCATCCACAACCACTTCTGTTTCCAAATCCAGACCAAACATCTCCTTCAACTGCAAATAGTCGAAGCAGAGCGCTTTGGGACGATTGACCTTCACATGCTTTACCTGCTGACCATTCACGATGTCGATAGAAAAGTCGGGCATACCGCTGGGCAGGAGAATGGTGAAGCGGTCCTGTTTCAAGCCCAGGTAGGACGCATGGGACTTGAGGTAGGAGATGATGGTGGACCAGTTGGAACGGTTGGCCGTGGCATTCATGTTTCGGCTATTGAAGAGCGAAGCTACGGCTGCTGTATTCAGGTAGAGGATGGGGCGAGCTTCTTGAAATTCGATGTCCTCCTTGACGTTCAGCGGACGGAAAGACTTCATATAGCGAATGCGGTAATGTGCTCGGTCGATACATTTTCCTGAAGTTTGGAAGCCCTGCAGCATACTCCAGAAGTCGGCCACCTCGGAACTCTCTTGTGCCAGCTCATTCTGATTGCGCATTCCTCGAATAGTGGTGTCGAATAATTCAGTGAAGCTGAAAGGTACCTCTATTACCGTTTCCACGGTCCGGAAAGTGGCCAAGGGTATCAGCCAATTGCCGAAGATGCGGTCGTGAATCACCTCTTGATCCAACTTCGTAGCCAGCTCACGCTTCGTGATGCTGTAGATTTCGGGAAAGTTCTTCTCGAATAATTCTCGATGAGATAAGACCTCGATGGTGAGATGGGTAAGGCCCAAGTTGCACAACGAGACCAAATCCTCATAGTGACGTTTTTCCAGCTGATTGAAGGAGGTTTTTGTGAAAGCCAAAAAGATGACACGGGTGTAGAGTGCCATATCTTGCGTTGGTTTGTCCTGTCCACATAGTGCCACGCCGGTAGTGACAATGGTTTGAGCAGCCATGCCATCGGTATTGGTATTCTTCTTGGTCTGGCCACCGCCACCCCAAAGTCCTTTGAGGTAGGCTATTTTTCGGAGGTCGAGGTCGTTCTTGTACTCATCCAGCACCACCAGGGTATTGATTGCTTGTGAAACACGGTCGTTCATAGCAGGAACCGACGTTACACCCAGGTTAGGAGGGTCGATGCCATGCAGGAAGAACGACTGGAGGGAAGTAGCCAAGGTGGTCTTACCAGTGCCTTTTTCACCAAAGAGGTTAAGTATTGGGAAATGGCGGGTACGGCGGAAGATGATGTCGCGAAACAAGGTCGATAGGAGGTAGGAGAAGGCGACACGAGCGTTCTCTCCAAACACTTCGGTGAGTCTGGCTACAAAGTCGTATAATTTGACACCATTTCGGTTTTCATGTACCATCAGACGCTCGAATTGGAAAATTTCCTGGTTGTGAATGTAAATCTTTGAGGTGGCCGGAATATAGAAGGCTTTGTCGTTGATGCCTCGTACAATGCCCAACTCATCGACCGCCTTGAAGCTTCCATCAAACCACAAACCATTGCCAAAAGCAAAGAAGCCTTCGATGTCGTTCCAACCCAGTTTTCGAATGCGCTCTGCCGTATCTGTCTTGGAATAAAGATATTCCTTGACGCGATTGAGCTTATCAATCTTGGCCAGCCACACGTAGTTGCCCAACGAACCAGCTTTCTGCTGGAAGTTACTCAAAGAGCAAAGCTCAGATTCCTTTAGCTCGATGACGCGGCATACATTGTACATATTGCGCAGGCGGAAGATGCGAGTGCCATTACTCTCATCCTCGATATGAAAGAGCGGTTCCATGATGAAATTGGAGATGCGAGACGGATCTTCGTCCTCGTCGCCAATCGCATAGTAACAATGGTCGCGCACGAACAGGCGAAACTGTCGTAGCAATTCAGCCTCTCGCTGCTGGTCGTTCATGCCCGTCTGCTTCTCATTTCGCTTTCGGGCTTCTCCGCGAGCTTGCGAAACGGCATCCCGCCAGAGTTTTACCTTGCCATGTAGCTTGGCCAGCTGTTCGATACATTGATCGAACACCAATTGGTCTTTGACATAGCGAAGCAAATCGGCTATTTCTGCCACACATTTGCGCTCTTCCATCAGTGAACCTGCTACAAAGAAGCGCTTCTGAGCCAGCCAAACGATGAAATGCTTTTCTGTTAGGGAGGTATAATCCTCTCGACAATGGATAAAGCTATCCGCATCGTTCTTGACGGGCTTCATTCTTGGCGCATCTTCAGGAACTTCACTATCAGCATACAGATTCTGCAACTCTTCATCTGTCATCGGTGCTTGGGCAAAAGGAAGCTCTCGAACGGTTACATGAAAACCTTTCTTGATAGCCGAAGCGCCATTGGCCATGACAGCCTCAAAACCGGGGCCATAAAATTTGTCTAAGGCCACATCGGAGTCTGGAACAAAGCAGACGGAGGACGTGAATTTTTTCAACTGCTCAAACTGCTCCTCTGTCCATGCGGTACCGAGTGAAGCTACTGTATTGTCAAAGCCAATCGATTGCATCTTCAGTACATCAGGCGCTCCTTCTACGATGATAAAGTAGTTCGCTCCACGCTGACGACTGGCACGGTCAATACCGAACAAAGTTTCGCCTTTGGAATAGACTATACTCGTAGCCGAGTTGATGTACTTAGGTGCTTGGGAATTCTTGCCGATATAGCGAGCCGTATAAGCGATGATACGCCCCCAGCGATTGCGGATAGGAATCATAATGCGCTCCCGAAACATGGCATAGGCACGGCCATCTTCACTACGCTTCAAAAGGCCCAACTCAAAGAGAAGCTCTTCGTTGAGTGCTTTTTGTCGACAAAAGTCCAGGAAGGCTTGACTATCCTTGGGGGCATAGCCAATAGCGGATGTCGCACAGAACTCCTCTGGCCAACGACCATAAGTATAGTCTCTGGCTGCCCGACATTCGTCATTCGTGTTGATTCTCATGTTTTCTTGAAAGAAACGCTGAACATGATCCAGCACAATCAACAAAGATTCCCGATGTTTGGCTTCAGCTTTCTGATCCTCCGTTTGCTTTTCATCCACATATTCTATCTCGATATTGTGCTTCTTGGCGATGAACAGTACCGCTTCCATGAAGGAGAGATTTTCTTTCTCCATGATGAAGGTGATAGCGTCGCCACCACGGCCACAACCGAAGCAATGATAGAGATTCTTCTGAGGATTGACCTTAAATGAAGCCGTATTTTCCGAATGAAACGGGCACAGACCTATCAGCGCCACACCTTTTTTGGTTAGCGTGACGTATGGTTCAAGTACCTCTTTAATGTCGAGGTCTCTCACTTTATTGATAGTGGTTTCGCTAATCATAATGTTGTCAGTAAAGTCCAGCAGTCGATGATGGACTGACCGGAATATTTGGGGCGGCAAACATTATCTGGGTTAAGTGGCTTGATATAGCCACTCTTCTTGTACTTGCGAAGCGTCTTGTGGCTGATACCCAACTCAGCACAGGTTCGCTTCACCGAATAGACTCCATTGGGGTCGCAAGTTGGCTTTAACTCTTTCATTTTACCTACTATATGATGCAGCAGTCCCTAAAATTGATATTTAAATGCAACTATATAGTAGGAACTGCTTCGCATTTATATAGCCACTATATTGTTTGCAAAAACAACCAATATATCCATTACTTCTTATCCTTTGATGGGGAATCATCAAAATAGTCCTGAACGGTGCGCTGCAACAAGCGCAAATCGGCTGTTCGATACTCCACTTTACCAGGGCGCTTATAGCATTGCACCTTCCCTTGGCGTCTCCATCGTTCCACATTCCGACGACCAAACATTTCATAAGCTTTGCGCTGGCTGATAAACTCCGGGTCGTCTTTGTCTGATTTGAGCAGCTTTACCACCCTTGCTGCCAAATCGTTAAGGAATGTATCATAGGGAATTAAGTGGTCCAAAAACTGCAAGAATTGCATAGGCCTATCAAGAGTTCAGGCCTAAGATACTCGCCGGACAATGATGAGGTGGTTCACCTTGTCGGTTCTGGTTTTGAACTGGCGACTATACATTACACCCAGCTCGGAAGCTTGTGTACGGACGCTTTTCAATCGTGTAATGGGGAAGTTGATTTCTTGACCAACTTCGAGTGCCATGAGCGCAGGACGAATTTTTTCTACTTTTTCTTCCATAATTGTTTGATGTTTAATATTTAATGTTTAACTTTGCGCTTGGAATAGCTGCTGTCAACAAGCGCAAAGCAACATAAAATGGTTTAGATAGCCAAATATTTGTTTGATTATTATTCAACTGATGTTCAATTTTTGATGTTTAATATATGAATATACCCGTAAATGACGTCCATATAGGCAAAGCGATTGATGAACAACGCGAAAAACTCAAGCTTAGTAAGTCTGAGTTTGGGCGTAGAATTGGTGTGCCCCAACAACATGTGAACCGTATTTTGGAGCGTGATACCATGGAAACTAAACGACTCGTTAAAGTCTGTCAGGAACTCGATTTCAACTTCTTCAGCCTGTTTTGCCCACTACCAGCCCAGCGGATTTCAGCTTATCTCTCCGCTATATCTTTAGCAGGTGATGCCAATAATCTCATCGGTGATGCGTCCTTATTGGCACAGCTGGAGAAAGTCAAAGGAGAATTGAAAGAAGCCCAAAGTGATTTAGAGCACGAGAAGCGGGAGAATCAGTTATTAAAAGAACAAATAGCACGTCTTGAAGCCAACATGAAGGACAAAGACGCCATTATTGAACTTTTGAAAGAAAGGAGGGAATAACTCATTACATTATAATAAATAATGTGCGCGCGATGCTTCAGCCATAATCAATGTATGCATCACGCTAAATTTTTCTTTTTTAATCCTTGAAATAGCATCAGAAGCCCCATACACTTCGCATACACTAACTTCATAAGATATTGAGTATCAGTGTAAAATTAGAGTGGCGCAAGCCGCCATAGAGGATTAAACCACTTCTGCAAAGCCTGTGAGATATGTGTGCACGGAAAACGCATACACTTCACATACACCAATCCATATAAGTTGTTGATAATCAATAATAACCATGTGGGGCGCAGGCAGCAATAGAAGATTAAGTATTACACGAATAAAAAAGTACTAATTCTATACATTAAGAAGGGTATTCTATTTGAATATCCTTCTTAATTCGTTTTAAAATATATAGTATTATTGGATATTTATTTCGTTATCTTCAAATTATAATTACTTTTGTATTAAACATTTTATATTTATTTATTAATATAGTAAAGTTTATGGCACGTAAAGTAAATTATTCAAAGAAGATCGAGAAAATTAAGGCTCAGTTGGATGAGCTGTCTGCTGAAATTGAGAATGGCTCTAAGAAGGAAGAAGAAGTGGTAGAACAGAAAGTAAAAATATCTGATATCGACTTCGAAGGTGAAGAGTTAGCTTCACTAATGAAAATTCAGTCTCGCTTAACACGCGCAATTAAAGCAAAAATAAACGGATAAACAAAACCTGGGTTTTTATATTATCGGGAAGGGTATTCTATTTCAGAATATCCTTCTTTTTTTGTATTAATTAGTTTTATATCCAATACCGGCTTGAACCAAAACAGCTTTAAAAATGTATTATGTAGACAAATAATTAAAAATGGTTGGTTATGGAAACTAAATTACTCAAAACAACGCAAGTGGTAGCATTCATCTGCACAATTATTCTCTTTTCAGGGTGTACGAAAAATATAATAACACTTGATATCGGAGACGAAAACAAACCCACGGGAGATAATAATCCGGATGGCACGAGCCTGATCACCTTTAACGCTTCTGTCGAAGATCGTAATTTACTTACACGGGCTATGTCTCCAATGAATCAGGGAATAAAAAGTACGTTATATGCTTTTGATCCTTCTACTCTAAATGGCATTAAATCCACACCTTCAGCGCAAGGATTGTACATAACATCTTCTCCCGGCGTATTAACCGGTGTGAATGGATATAAAATGTATTTGGAAAATGGTATTTTTGATTTCTATGCAGTATCCGATAATTTCTCAACTATTCCTCCTAAATTCTCTGCGGGAAAATCCGAACCATTATTTAATGGAATAGATTATTTATGGTGGCATAGCCCTAACCTGGACGTGGCAAGTTCACAGGTCAATATTCCGGTCGTTTATCTGCATGCGGCAACCCAGGTTGTCATTGAAATAACGGAAGGAGACAGTATACGATTGAATAAACTGGTTTCAGCCATGATCACTCCCCCTGAATCAGGAGCCAGCATGGAGCTGGCAACCGGAGTTATACCTCCGGCTACGAAATTAGATACTCCCGATAAAATGGGGATAAATGGTACTCTCGCCCAATACATTATGCTTCCACTGAAAATATCTACTCCGATGTCTTTAACACTTGAAGTGATGGTCAACGGAGAAAATACTTCACGAACTTATACTGTCGACGTGCCTGTTCCGGATGGGGAACTAAAGGCTGGCAATTCTTATTTATTTAATGCTATAATAGACGGTAATGCAGTTACGTTTTCAAGCGTAAATGTGAAAAACTGGACGGAAGTGGATGAAACAGGAAATCCTCTTTACCCGACTTTGAAGTAATTATGTGCCCTAAATTATTCCTGTTTGATAGAGCTATTGAATTTTAACCGATGGTCAATTTTTATCAAACAGCTTAAAAATCAGGTATAAAAGAGGAATGTTCACAGAGAATCTTCCTCTTTTCATTTATATTTCTTTATAAATTGTTGCCGGATTAAAGATAAAATACCGTATATTTGTTACTTGATGAAATAAAAAAAATAATATCAACGTATGGAGCGGTATTTAATAATTAAGACGAGGGATGAGTTGTTACGAATAAAGATAGGGCAGATACTCTACTTTGAAGCTGACAGAAATTATACTAAATTACTATTATCCAACGGGATCCAGTTTACGTTTGCGATAAATATCGGTAAAATAGAAGAGATACTTGAAAAGCAAGTAGCCGGTTGTAATAAGATATTAATGCGAGTTGGAAAAAGTCATATCATCAATAAGAATCATATTTTGCAGATCAATTTACCCAAGCAAAAACTGTTATTGTTGACAGAAGAGGGTAAACCCCGTGAACTTATAATATCCAAAGATCCTTTAAAAGTGCTAAAAGAATCACTGGAAAAGGAAATGGGAAAACCGGAAGAACCAAAAGAAATTAATGATGAAAATTAAAATTGGTAAAGCTGAAGATAATGATTTTATAGTTAATGATCCTCATGTAAGCAGACATCATGCTTGTCTGATTCGTGAGGATCACGGCTGTTGGCTATTGGAAGATCTCGGCTCTACTAACGGTACTTTCGTTAATGATTCACAGATCGTCAAGAAGCGTGTGACACCAACAGATAAGATTGTACTTGGAACCGGGTATGTATTGAATCTATCAGAAGTCTCCAAATACAATAATGATTACAGTGAAGAGTTTGCGGCCTTGAAGGATATATATAACGATTATGTTCAAGCAAAGGTTAAGATACAATCTGCTAATCAATTCAAAACGAGGCTGTTTCAGTCGTTGCCTTTTGCTTTGCCTGGTATAATAGGCGTCGTGATCGGTTTCTTAGGCAAAGGAAGTCCGGAGCTATTCGGATTAAGCTTATTCATAACTATTTGTGCTCCAACAGTCGGTATTTTTCTGGGAGCAAAGCAGGCATCCAAAACTCCCCAGCAGTTGCAAGATATTGCAAATCAGTTCAAAATAGATTATGTGTGCCCTAAATGCGGTACTTTTTTGGGTGAAATACCCTGGGAATCGCTTAGAAACAGAAAGCAATGTCCCGTTTCTTCCTGTAAAGCCAAGTGGGTGAACGAATAAGTTTCGTATCTCAAAAGCACTTGGTTTGTACAGAAAACCCAACCATTTGATTATAAGAGAGAATTAACCATTTATTAATCCATTACTTTTCCTACTTTTGTTTCCAGAAAGATTATTTAAATCAAACCAGTATGCAAGAGGAGGAATACACATTCGTTACACTAGACGGTGACGACTCCGTATTTAGTGATGCGGTAGTTGTAGATGTGGATGGGGAAAATGATTTATCTGATGTCGTGGTTATCGACAATGATAGTATGGATGTTTCAGATTTTATTACATTATCTGATGATACTATAATGTTGTCTGACGCAGATATGCAAGACACTTTCTCTACTGATATCGACGAAGCTGATTTATCATTTATGCTATGATCTCAATCAGATGTCCACATTGTCACGTAGGATTAAAGGTAGACGAGGGGAAATTACCCCTCGATCTTACCTCCTTCAAATGTCCGAAGTGTAAGCAACCGATTCCTGTCTCTTTGCTTCAACTGGGAAACAACGGGTTGGATTCCGATCAGGATACCATTCTGGTCAATCCGGTATTGAATAGTACCGGACAGCTTACAGTTGTCAGTGATTCAGCCACTCCCGAACAGATTTTCCCCCTTTATGAAGGTATTGCAGTCATTGGCCGTAAATCGAATGCTTCGAGTGCAACAATAGGAATTGTAACGGCCGACAAATCAATGAGCCGGGAACATATACGAATAGAAGTTAAAAAAGATCCGAAAGGAGGCTATAAACATTATCTTTCTGACAATAATAGTAAAAACCATACGTTATATAATAGCAATTACCTGGAGAATGGAGAAGTAGTAGTGCTAAAAAACAATGACGAGATCATTATCGGCCATACTGTTCTTCGCTTTAATGAATAAAATCTGTTCGTGCTATGAATATAACGATTGGTAAGCCTTGGGCCGTCTGTGAAAAAGGCGGCAGACAAAACAACGAGGATTCTATCTATCCGTTACCAGAAATGGTAAATTCCAATCAAAAACTATTTCTGGTCTGCGATGGTGTAGGCGGATCGGAAAAAGGAGAGATTGCCAGCTCTTTAGCCTGCGAATCTTTTCAAAGTTTTTTCTCTACTTTTCTGGAGGAAGAACCTTCCGGAGAGTTTATTAATAAAGCTGTAAGGTACACGGAAGCACGTTTTGACGATTATGTAAATTCACATCCGGAAGCCAAAGGAATGGCAACTACACTGACAATGGTTTCTGTCGGAGTTTCAGGGATAACACTTGCCCATATAGGAGATAGCCGGATCTATCAGTTCCGCCGCGGAGAGATCATCTACCAGACCGAAGACCATTCATTAGTGAACTCACTTGTCAAGTTAGGAAAAATTAGTAAAGAAGAAGCCCTTACTCATCCACAGAGAAATGTTATTATTCGCGCCATACAAGGCACGGAACATCCTACGGAAGCTGATGTCACTTTGCTAAATGATATACAAGCAGGCGATTTCTTCTTTATGTGCACCGACGGTGTATTGGAACGGCTTAAGAATGAGGATCTAGCACATATCTTTTCTTCTCATAGCAATCCGGAAGACATTAAAGATACTATCATGGCATCTTGTTGTGGAAAGACCAGAGACAACTTCTCTTTTTATATTTTGCCGGTTCAAAATGTTGGTGAATCTATCGGAATAAAACAAAATATTCTCTCTTTCCTTTATTCTTTTATATAAATAACGTAATTTTGGCAGATTAAAAAGAGAATTGCACGCGAAGTTATGAATTTGCCAAACGGACATCTTCTTCAAAATGGAAAATATCGACTTACCCATATAGTTGGTCAGGGCGGCTTTGGTATAACTTACAAAGGTGTTTGGTTTACCGAGGTTAAAGGGCCGTTGGGAACTATCAAAACTGAGGTTCCTATATGCGTAAAAGAATATTTTTTTAAAGATTACTGTTACAGAGATCCTGAGTCTTATGCTGTCAGGGTTCATTCTGAAACGGGGAGGGTTCTTTTTGACAAGTTTAAAGAAAAGCTGATCAAAGAGGCCAAAATATTATCGGAAGTTCATCATCCCCATATTGTCAATGTATTGGAAGTATTCGAGGAAAACGATACTGCCTATATTGCGATGGAGTACATTTCGGGAAACAGTCTTAAATATATGATGGATAAGGAAGGAGTTTTGCCTGAAGCGAAAGTCCTGAGATATGTTCATCAGATAGGAGAGGCACTCCAGTTTGTTCACGAGAAGAATATTCTTCACCTGGATATCAAGCCCAGTAATATATTGATCGATCAGAATGGGAAAGCACGACTGATCGATTTCGGTGTGAGTAAGCGGTATGATATCGAACAGCAGGAAACCAGTACCACGATGCTGACCTTATCGAAAGGTTTTGCTTCCATCGAACAATACGATAATGAAGGTACCCAAAGTTTTTCACCCTGTCCGGATGTTTATTCGTTGGGGGCAACAATGTATAATCTACTGACTGGGAAGATACCTACAGAATCTATTCTGCGGGCAACGCGTCCGTTGCCATCCCCCCGGGAACTGAATCCGGCTATTTCTGCAAAAACAGAGGCCGCGATTATCAAAGCAATGCAGATTATTCCGGCAGATCGTTTTCAGTCGGTATCGGAAATGCTTGCTGAATTGGATTTTCCGCAGATAGAAGAAGAGGTAGTAAAGAATAATATATCGTCACCCGAATATTTTGAAGAAGATGAAACAACAATCTTATTTACTACCCGCCTGCCTCAGTCAAAGGGAGCTGAAGATGATGAAACGGTATTAAACAACGTTGATTTACCTCCGGTACCTAAAAAGAAAAAAAGAAAAGTAACGTTAATATCTTTACTTATTATTATATTTGCAAGTATCGGTTCGGCTGTGGCACTTTTGGTTCAGCGATATAAAACGGCTCCTCCGGTAGCAGAAGTAATAAATACAGCTTCGGGAGGAAATACAGAGCCTGTACAGGATCCGGTTATGCCTGATATTATTGAAGAAAGTGATACACCGGAAGTGGTAGAAGAAAAAACAAAAACGGAGAATGAAAATGAAGGTAAAACAAATAAAGAGCAACAGGATACATCAACTGAACCGGTGGATAAACCAGAAACTGTTCAGCAACAGCCTGCATCAGTAAAGCCGGAAGTTAAACCTGTAGTAAAAGATGTGGAACAACCGGTAACGGTAAGACCGGAGCGCTCGAAAGAAGAAATTAATGCAGAATATTTATCGTTGATCAATTCAGGGAAAGATAAAATGGCTGCAGCTGATTTTTCCGGTGCAAAGGCTGATTTTACCAAAGCTTCAGAGATTAAAATGACAAAAGAGTTATTTGATCTTATTGGAGATTGTAAGCTCAAAGAAAACGAAAATGATCTGGCAGAACGGAAAGCCCAATATGAAGAAAAGATGTCTTTCGGTAAATATATTATTGTACGAAAGAAATCGAACGGAAATTACGGGGCTGTTGATGCAGATGCCATTGAACAGATTCCTTGTAAATACAAGAATGTGGGAAAAGCGGATAATGGACGTGCATTTGAACGTGCTGACGGTTTGTTTGACATATATAATACAGAAGGAGTGTTGATTAATCAAGGTGTACCGTATTATTAAATGTGTTTATGAAAAGACTTTGGATACTTATCTTATTAGTTGTTGTGCTTCCAGGATGTTTGTTGGCACAACAACGTTCCGAATACAATAGAAAAGGCGATGAAGCAATGAAACGCCAGGATTATAGTGATGCGAGGATGTGGTACGAAGAAGGGGTCAGCCTTTGCGACTCATACAGTATCGATCAGTTGACAGCTATATGGAAAGCAAATAAAAAAATGCGTGGCTCTATGCGCAGTTTAATGACTAAGTGCTTGAATTGTCTGACTGTGAAAGCTACAGATAACGACACGACGGCTGTTGCTCAATTAATCATCTACTATAATGAGGGGATAGGGACTCCGATCAGCGAGGAGTTAGCGACTTACTGGCAAGATCGTTTGGAAGAACTTCGTAAACCGGTAGAACCGATAACCTACGTACCCATACAAGAAAGAAAACCGAGAGAACCCATGAAGTTCTTTGTAGGGTATGCTTTCTCTATTGAAGCTCCTTATGGTCTGACGGTAGGAGGTGTAGGCGAACGGTTTGGATGGTATGCCCGCTTCAGAACCAATCTGTCTTTTGATGATTATACGAGTGAGTGCAAAGGAACAGATGAATTTATCAGTTATCCGGAAAACTCCGCATTGAAATTTACTAACAAGAAGAAAACAAACTGTTTTGCTGCATCTGCTGGTCTTGTTGTAAAATGCACTCCCTGGTTGTATACCTCTGTAGGATTAGGATATGGTAAAAGGGAACTTCTATGCGAGTATACTACTATCGATCATTCCGATACCAGAAATACAAATACTTTCTGGGCTAAAAATATTGACTATTCCTATGAAGGAGTTGTTGCCGATCTGGATTTTATGGTAAAGTTCGGGCCTGTATTTATTAGTGCAGGTTGTAATACTCTGAATTTTAAATATATTGATCTTAATGCCGGTCTTGGTGTATTCTTTTAATTGATAATCATATGAAACAACTATACTTACTATTATTCACATTGTTTGCAGCCTGTTTATTCGGATGTCTGGAAGAACCGGAAATGGATACAAGTCTCCAAAATGCTTTTGCTCCGGAATTAGAGAAATTTACAAGAGCTAACGTTGATATCACTGCTACGACGGTCGTTGCAAGAGCTACGGTAAAAAAAGAAAATGGCGATCCGGTAACAGAACGTGGTTTCATTTATTGGCTGAAAAATACGGATAAAGTTGAGACTGTAAATGAGACTAATTTAGAAAATGGGAAAGGTGAATTTAGTCAAAAAATAGAAAAGTTGCAGAACGATACTATTTATTACATCAGTCCGTATGCAAGGAATAAGAAAGGCATAACTTATGGAGATACCTTAGATATTAATACGAAGCCAGGTATTGGTAGTGTCGTTACCTCAGAAGTCACAGATGTTACTGCTACTACTGCTGTAGTGGGAGGATTAATTAAGGATAAAGGAGAAGGTGAAATCAAAATGATTGGTTTCAATTTATATAAGAACTCCGAATTGGATTCAATTATCAAGATTGATATGGATGAAATGCCTACAGATTCTACATTTATCCATACATTAACAGAGTTGGAACCTGAAACCGAGTATGTTATTGAAGCGATTGTAGAAAATAGTTTTGGACAATTCGCTACAGATAAACAAAGCTTTAGAACAAAGGACGGACATCCTGTACTTGGCTTTCTGTCTGAAATAGAAACTGATTATACATTTGCAACAGTAAGAGCCAAGTTAGTGAAAAAAGGGGATGGTGAATTAGATTCTATCGGTTTCTGTTGGGGAGAAGAAATAACTCAGGGCTTTTTACCTGATATTGAGAAGGATTCAGTTGTAAAATGCACTGTAGATGAAGAGGGAATATTTTTAGCTACGATACCAAACTTGAAAGCAAGGACGAGATATATTGTGCGAGGTTTTGCTGTAAATGCTTTTGGTACTGTTTATACTTCAGATAGTTTAGTTATAGTTGCAAAAAGCAATGTTCCTACTATTTTTATGGATGAAGCATCAAACTATGAAATGACAAGTGGAAATGTAACAGTAAGTGGTGTTTTACAGAGTGATGGTAAGGAGCGTGTTTCTCAGATAGTTGTTTATTATTCAACTGCAGCCACTCCGGGGCCGGACAAGTTTGATGGGAAAATATCCTTAACCAGAGATGAATTGGATGCAAATAATAAATTTAAAGTATCTTTTAATAAGCTGAAAGGTAATAAAACATATTATGTTAGTGCTTATGCTACAAATGAATCCGGTACAGAGTCCAGTAAAATTGTTTCATTTACAACTCCAAATATATTCTCTACGAATAATCTAGCCGCGTTTATAGGAGAAGATCGTATAGGCCGTACCAATTATTCTCTCTTTACATTAGATGATCAAGTATTTGTTCTTGGAGGAGATGTAGGAAACAGTCGGACAAACGAATTGTATGGCTATAGAGCTAGTAATAATATGTGGAAACAATTTGAGTCTTATGAAGTGGAAGTTATGAATATGGCTGTATGTACAAATGAAAATACAGCATATGTGTTTGGTGGCAATACGCTTACTCAAAATATAACTAAATGTAATTCATATAAAGATAATGTTTGGACTCCTTTGGCTCCATTAGAAAATGGAAATGTGCGTAACAAGGCAGCTGCTTTCTATTATAATGATTATATTTATTTAGTTGGTGGAAATATAAATTCAATAGCAACCGATACCATTTGTTCTTATGACATCAAGAATAATAAATGGGATGATTTTGGTAACTTCATAGAACCACTAAGTAATGGTATTGCGTTGGTTTTCGAAGATAATGTATACATTGGTTTAGGTGATAAGTTGGCAAATCGTGGATTTTGGAAATCTAATGGAAGTGATTTTAAGACTTGGGAACCATTAGTAGAGGAACTTCCGGGGAAAATGGGCAGCGTATCTACTGGAGTAATTTATAAGAGAAATATATATGTTGTAGACGAATTTGGTGTAATCTGGCAATTTAGTATAGATGACAAGGAGTGGTATCAACGTTCTACTTGTTCAGGAAAGAGTAGAAACTTTGATATATTCGTTCTGAATGATACTATCTATATTTTAGGACTGGATATTTATGCTAATGATTTTATGACCTACGACCCTTCATGGGATAATTAATATGAACAGAACTGACATCCTAAACCAGATACAAAAAAACGTAGAACGTTTGTCGGCTTCCTGTTTGCCGGAGTATAAATATATACCGTTGCATCAGAAGCCGTCACCTTCCGTTCATTCGCTTCGGGAGATCATGCGGTTGTTGCGGAAAGTGATCTTTCCGGGATTCTTCGGTTCCGAGCAGGAGGCGCAGGTCGATTCCATACAATATTATACAGGAGTATATCTGGAGCAGATATATGACCTGTTGCAGGAACAGATATACAACGGATTATGCTTTGAAGTAGACCGCTGCTGTGACTCTAAAGACCGTGCTTCAGAAATCGCGATCAGCTTTATCAATCAGATACCTCACATTAAATATCTGCTTTCAACGGACGTTAAAGCAATCCTGGACGGTGACCCTGCCGCTAAAAGCGTCAGTGAAATAATATTTTCTTATCCGGCCGTACGTGCAATCCTGTATCAGCGGGTAGCTCACGAATTATTGAAACTCGGAGTACCCGTGCTGCCACGCATCATTACAGAAATGGCACATTCGGATACGGGGATCGATATTCATCCGGGGGCACAGATCGGCGAGTACTTCAGTATAGACCACGGCACCGGTATCGTGGTCGGGCAGACAGCCATTATCGGAAATCACGTGCGCTTATATCAGGGAGTTACGTTGGGAGCCAAGAACTTTACCCTCGATGAAGAAGGACTGCCTATGGATATACCCCGGCATCCGATCCTCGAAGATCACGTTACCGTCTATTCCAATGCTTCGATACTTGGACGGATCACAATCGGAGAAGGTTCAGTGATAGGAGGTAACATCTGGTTGACCCATAGCGTACCGCCCAACTCCAAAGTACTTCAGTCGCGAGCCGTTGAAGACAAATAAATCTTTTTCATTTTTTAGCCTGAAACACTACTATTAATTAAAGAGAAATACGTATGTTTGCGTTACACCCTGACAGGGTCTAATACCTTAAATGCATACGTGATGAGCAAAGTAAAAACGTTAGATGACCTTCGGAAGATGCGCGAATCCTTACGCACCTCCCTCGATTTGCGCGAGAAAAGTAATAACCCCGAACAAATGGTTCAGATCAAGGTCGCAATGGCCACCTGTGGTATAGCGGCAGGGGCTAAAGAAGTGATGAGCTACTTTATCGAAGCTCTCGACCGCGAACGTGTGGATGCACTGGTTACCCAAACCGGCTGCATGGGATATTGCTATGCGGAGCCCACTGTCGAGATTACCGTTCCCGGAAAAGAACCGATCGTATTCGGTAGCGTCAATAAACCGAAAGTGGATGAGATCATTTCCTGTTACATCAAACAAGGTATTTTGGTGGACGGTATCATCCCCGTCAATTATAACTCGGTCGGCGCCGAATAACAAACCAATCCAAATTCTTACATAATGGCACAATTTAGCAACTATATTCTGGTGTGCGGCGGGACAGGCTGTCGTGCATCACAAAGCGAACTTATACTGGAAAACTTAAAGGAAGCGGTCAAACAAAACGGGTTACAGGAGAGCGTACAAGTGATCCGAACCGGTTGTTTCGGCTTCTGCGAGAAAGGCCCTGTAGTAAAGCTGATCCCGGATAATACATTTTATGTAGAAGTAAAACCGGAAGATGCGGACGATATAGTAAACGAGCATCTGGTAAAAGGACGCAAAGTAGAACGTTTACTCTATGTAAATCCGGAGACGAACGAGCAGATACTCGACTCCAAGCATATCAACTTCTATAAGAAACAGTTACGCATAGCCTTACGCAACTGCGGTTTCATCAATCCGGAAAACATCGACGAATACATCGCCCGTGACGGTTATATCGCCCTGGGGAAAGCCCTTACGGAAATGACTCCCGATGAAGTGATCAAAGAAATCATGGATAGCGGCCTTCGGGGCAGAGGGGGCGGCGGTTTCCCGACCGGACTCAAATGGCAGATAACCCGGAAGGTGCAGGCTCCGCAGAAATATGTAGTCTGTAATGCCGACGAAGGCGACCCCGGTGCATTCATGGATCGTTCTATCCTGGAAGGTGATCCGCATTCTATTGTTGAAGCGATGGCTATCAACGGATACTGCACCGGAGCAAGCAAAGGGCTTGTCTATATCCGTGCCGAATATCCGCTTGCCGTAGAACGATTGAAGATAGCCATCCAGCAGGCCAAGGAATACGGACTTCTGGGTGAAAATATCTTCGGAACGGACTTCTCTTTTGATATTCAGATACGTTACGGAGCCGGAGCTTTCGTCTGCGGGGAAGAAACAGCCTTGATCCACAGTATGGAAGGACTCCGCGGGGAAGCAACCGTCAAGCCGCCGTTCCCCAGTGAATGCGGATATAAAGGTTGTCCGACCAACGTGAATAATGTGGAGACCTATGCCAATATCCCTGTTATCCTGCTGAAAGGAGCCAAATGGTTCAGTAGTATAGGTACCGAGAAAAGTAAAGGGACGAAGGTTTTCGCCCTCGCCGGAAAGGTCAACAATGTCGGCCTGATAGAGGTACCGATGGGAACAACCCTTCGTGAAGTTATATTCGGTATCGGCGGAGGTATAAAAGACGGGAAGAAATTCAAAGCCGTACAGACCGGAGGACCTTCGGGCGGCTGTCTAACGGAGAAACACCTCGACCTGCCTATCGACTATGATAACCTGATAGCAGCCGGTTCGATGATGGGATCGGGGGGTATGATCGTTATGGACGAAGACGACTGTATGGTCGCTATGGCCAAGTTCTATCTCGATTTCACGGTAGAAGAGTCATGCGGCAAATGTGCTCCGTGCCGTATCGGAAACAAGCGTCTGCACGAAATGCTTCAAAAGATAACTACCGGAAGAGCCAATGTAGACGATCTCGACAAACTGCGTAACCTGGCAATGGTAATCAAAGACACCGCTCTCTGCGGGCTGGGGCAGACCTCGCCTAATCCTGTTCTTTCCACGCTGGATAACTTCTATGAGGAATATCTGGCGCATGTCGATGAACAACGTTGCCCATCGCACCAGTGCCGCGAACTTACCCAATACTTCATCAATCCGGAGAAATGTAAAGGATGCACCATGTGTGCCCGTATCTGTCCGGTTCATGCCATCACCGGTAGCCGGAAAGTACCTCACACGATCGATTCGGAAGTATGTATCCGTTGCGGGTCATGTATAGAGAAATGTAAGTTCGATGCTATTTACGTACATTAAATAAGTTGATAGTCGATAATGGACAGTTGACAGATAATCATATGGAAAATATAAAGCTAACAATAGATAACAGGGAAGTGGAAGTACCAAAAGGTACGACCGTTCTCGACGCAGCAAGGAGCATGGGGATCCGTATACCGACTCTTTGCCACATGAAACTCGAAGATCTGCATTATGAAAACAATCCCGGTGCCTGCCGTATCTGCGTAGTTGAAATAGAAGGCCGCCGCAACCTGGCTCCGTCCTGTAAGACGGAATGTACCGAAGGAATGGTCGTTAGAACCCACACGCCGCGGGTGATGAATGCCCGTAAGACTGTGATGGAACTGATCTTGTCGAACCATCCGGCCGGTTGCCTTACCTGTAGCAGCAACGGTTATTGCGAACTCCAGACAATCGCCCACGACCTGGGCATACGGGAAATAAGATACCAGGGCGAACAGTCCACCTTTGAGATAGACCGTTCGCCGTCCATCGTACGCAACATGAATAAATGTATCATGTGCCGCCGGTGCGAAACCATGTGCAACAGTATACAGACCGTCGGTGCGCTGACCGCCGTCAACCGTGGCTTCAATGCTGCCGTTTCAACAGCTTTCGAGCGTGATATTGCGGGTAGTACCTGCTCTTATTGTGGACAATGCGTTTCGGTTTGTCCGGTAAATGCCTTGAGCGGACGCAATACCCAACAACCCGTACTGGATGCATTGGCTGACCCGACCAAGATCGTGATTGCCCAAACGGCCCCGGCAGTCCGTACGGCTCTCGGACGTGATTTCGGTTGCGAACCGGGAACACTGGTTACCGGAAAGATGGTATCCGCCCTTCGCCAGTTAGGTTTCGATTATGTGTTCGATACGGACTTTGCCGCCGACCTGACCATTATGGAAGAAGGTACGGAGCTGTTGCAACGACTCAGTAAATACCTGTCGGGCGACGAGGAAGTGAAAATACCGATGATGACGAGCTGTTGCCCCGGTTGGGTCAGTTTCGTCGAGCAGCATTTCCCGGAATTACGGGATAACCTTTCGACCGCCAAGAGCCCGCAACAAATGTTCGGTGCCATTGCCAAAAGCTACTTTGCAGAGAAGCTGGGCGTCGATCGTAAGGATATTATCGTAGTATCCATCATGCCTTGCCTGGCTAAGAAGTATGAAGCCAGCCGTCCGGAGTTTGCCGAGGATGGTAATCCGGATGTAGACATTTCCATTTATACACGCGAACTGGCTCGCCTGATCCGTTACGCAAATATCAACTTCAACGAACTTCCCGACAGCGACTTCGACCATCCGCTCGGTGAGTCGACCGGTGCCGGGGTGATCTTCGGAACAACGGGTGGGGTGATCGAAGCAGCCTGCCGTACGGCTTACGAACTATATACGAAGAAGCCGCTCGAAAAGATCGAGTTCAAGGAGTTGCGCGGCCTGGAAGGTATCCGTAGCGGAACGATCAACTTTGACGGCGTTCCGGTGAAGATCGGTATCGCTCACGGCCTGGGAAATGCCCGTAAACTGGTAGAGGAGGTGAAAAGTGGAAAATCACCTTACCATGTCATCGAGGTGATGGCTTGTCCGGGTGGCTGTATCGGCGGTGGAGGGCAGCCCTTCCATCAGGGCCGTATAGAGGTCTTACGTAAACGTGCTGCAGCCCTTTACAGCGAAGACGAGAGCAAGCCCCTTCGTAAGAGCCATGAAAACCCGTATATCCAGCAGTTATATAAAGAATATCTGGGTGAACCTTGCGGGCCGAAAGCACATAAGTTATTACATACCCATTACTTCGACCGCAAAGAAGTGATCAATATGTTTCTGGAAACCGATAAAGACAAATAAGCATGGAAAAGATACATTTGCCCCAACCTAAAGTAAAGGAACTTCATGCCGTATGCAAAGAGCATGACAATGATCCCGGCGAACTGATCAATATCCTGCACGCCGCACAGGAAATATTCGGTTATCTTCCCCGCGAAGTGCAGGAAATGGTAGCGGCCGAACTACATATTCCCGTATCGCGGGTGTATGGTGTCGTTACCTTTTATTCCTTCTTTACCATGACTCCGAAAGGAAAATATCCTATTTCCGTCTGTCTGGGAACGGCCTGCTATGTGCGGGGAGCTGAAAAAGTATTGGATGAATTCCAACGCCAGCTGGAAATAAAAATAGGGGAGACAACCCCCGACGGATTATTCTCCCTCGACTGTCTGCGTTGTGTGGGTGCCTGTGGACTGGCGCCCGTTGTAACGATCGGAGGAAAGGTGTACGGAAGAATTACCCCCGAAAAGGTGCGGGATATCTTGTCGGAATATTATATCCGGGAAGAATAAAAGTTTTTTGCAAAAGTGCCTTCATGGGTTCATATGAGCTTCTTGGGTTTTGAATATTATGGCATAACGATATGAAGGCACTTCTTTCGGCGGGTTCATTTCCGCCTTCATGCTGTGGCAGATGACAGATTGCGTTGCAGATAAAAGCAAGTATCTGCAATACCTTAATTCGTTTATTATCTGTTATATACGGCTAAAGGTGGCAGATGGCAGATAACTTTGAAAAACATTTGTGTAGAGAAGAATATAAGCTCATATTATAGTAAAGGGAAGCAAGCCGTTAACAACTAGCTTGTTTCCCTTTACTTTTTATCTCAAAGATGTATAGAAACTAATTTAAAAGTAGTAACAAAGAAAAGCCAGCCTGTACACCGTAATTCAACAAGGTGTACAGGCTGGCTTAGTATGGTGTACACTCTAATCGATTATCCTGTACACCCTGGCAATAATAAGTCCTATCCTTTAAATTAGTTAGTCCAGACTTGCCTGTTAGTTATTAGTGACCAACCGGTTAGAAGCGGCTGATAGAACCGCCACCACCTGAGCGGCCTCCTCCCCAGGAACCTCCGCCACCGCCAAAGCCTCCCCCGAAGCCCCCGAAACCGCCACCTCGTCCGCCGCCGCCAATAATGACAGGGCCGGTACTGCGTCTCAGTCGACTGATATTACGGTTCTTCTTTTCGGTATAACCACAATTCTTGCATCTGTAAGTGTCTTCAGCCAGCCCTTCCGAATTGTAGGTAGCACGCTGTATGACTTGCTGGCCTACATATACCAACGTTTTCTGTCCGCAACGGGGACAAATACGGGGGCGGTATTTCAGGAAAGAGACCAGGATAAAGATCCCGGCAGGAAATACTACGATCATTATCAGGAATAACCACAGAAACATATCGTCACCTTCTGCCTGCCGATTGCGTTGGCCTGTCATGGCGGCACGCTCATAGTCGCTGGCCATCAGGTATTCCTTTACGGCGGCAACGCCTTTCAGCATACCGGTACTATAATCGCCGGCTTTCAGGTCGGGGATCATGTATTTCTGTTGCAGGCGGTAGGTGATGGCATCCGGAAGTACACCTTCCAAGCCGTAACCTGTCTCGAAAACGACGGAGCGTTGGGTAGGTTCGGTGACAAGCTGTATTAACAGGCCGTTATCTTTCCCTTTCTTTCCCAGTCCCCAGTGTTGGAACAGGTCGGTGGCAAACATGCGGGCGTCGTTATCACCGATACTTTCCACAGCGACAACGGCTACTTCTATTCCCAAGCTGTCTTCTACAATCTGCAAAAGGCGGTTGATACGGTCTACATCCTGCGGCTGGATGATCCCGTCCGGGTTGCTCACATGATTATACCGGTCGGAGAGGCGTACGTTGGGTATTGTCTCGACCGTATAATCCGTTGCAGCAGAAAGATGTAACGGGAAAAGAGACACCAGCAACAAACCCGTAAGCAGGAGAGCCAACAGATGCCGTCCTACCGGTATTTTATTCAGATTTTTCATTTGTTATCTGAACTTATCGGATTAAAATTCAACCTTTGGAGCTTTCTCCGCACCGCTTTCCGCACTGAAATAGGCTTTAGGCTGGAAACCGAACATTCCGGCCAATACGTTGGTCGGGAAGCTACGGATATATGTATTATAGGATTGTGCTGTTTCATTGAAACGTTTACGTTCCACAGAGATACGGTTTTCGGTACCTTCCAGTTGCGCCTGCAATTCGGAGAAGTTCTGGTTGGCCTTCAAGTCCGGATAACGTTCAATTACGAGCATCAGGCGGGAGAGGGCACTGCTCAGTTCGCCCTGTGCGGCCTGGAACTTCTTCATCGATTCTTCATTCAGGTTGGAAGGATCGATCGTTGTCTTGGTTGCTTCAGCGCGGGCACTCACTACACCTTCCAGTGTTTCTTTTTCGTGTGTAGCGTATCCTTTTACTGTATTTACCAGGTTTGGTATCAAATCCATACGGCGCTGGTACTGGTTCTCCACCTGACTCCAGGCAGTTTTTACTCCTTCATCCTGCGTAACCATTGTGTTGTATGTGCCTTTCACCCAGGAGTAACCGGCAAATAGAAGTACCACGACAATGGCAAGTGTAATCCACAAAGCTTTGTTCTTAAACATTTTCTTTTTGCTTTAATTGTTATACATAGTTCTGCAAAGCTATATAAAAAACAGGATAGTATAAAGTTTGGTTTTATAGAATTGAGGATTAGTTCGAATCTTTCATATCTAAACCTATTTGTGCTTACCTTTATAGACTCTGCCTATCTCCCGATAAATAAAACTTATCGCTTTCGTAAATATATCTTAATAAAATATATCTACATTTGTGCTAATTATAACTTAATCAACCAATAATTATGCGCAACACTAGTCTTACGAAGATGGCAGTATTTCCTGTCGGGCTACTTACGTTAGCTTTAACATTGCCTTCTTGCTCGTCTAACGACTACAAGAAACATGAAGGTGATAAGGCAAAACAGGTAGCATCTATCATTCGCAACAACGGATGTCTGGAATGTCACTCAGCCACCGCAAACATTCCTTTTTACGGTAAACTTCCGATCATCGGCCCGGTTGTACAGGCGGATATGAAAGAAGGAACGCATTATCTGGATCTTACCGCTATGATGACTGCCCTCGACAACGGACAGCCTGTTACCGAAGTGGATCTGGCTAAAGTGGAGAACACGGCACTCAGCGGCTCAATGCCTCCTGCCAAGTATTACACCATGCATTGGGGTACAAACCTGAATGACGATGAAAAAGCGGTTATTATCTCCTGGGCTAAAGAAGCCCGTAAAAACAAGTATGTATCGCCTACTGTAGCTGAAGAGTTTGCCAACGAACCGGTTCAACCGCTGATGGCTTCCATCCCGACCGATCCGGCTAAGGTGGCTTTAGGATTCGACTTGTATCACGATACCCGTTTATCGGGTGATAACACAATCTCTTGTGCTACTTGTCACGGTCTGAATACTGGCGGAGTAGACCGCAAACAATATTCAGAAGGTATCGACGGACAATTCGGTGGAGTAAATGCACCGACTGTCTACAATGCCGCACTTAACTTCGTGCAGTTCTGGGACGGACGTGCTGCCGACCTGAAAGAACAAGCAGCCGGCCCTCCATTGAATCCGGTTGAAATGGGTAGCCATTCATTCGATGAGATCTGTGCCAAGCTGGCTGACGATAAAGAACTGAGCAAACGTTTCCTTGAAGTATTCCCGGAAGGTTTCACAGAATCGACTGTTACCGAAGCAATCGCTGAATTCGAAAAGACATTGCTTACTCCGAGCCGTTTCGATAACTACCTGAGAGGTGACAAGAACGCTCTTACAGCTGAAGAACTGGAAGGTTACCAGTTGTTTAAAGACAACAAATGTGCCACTTGCCACGTAGGTATGAACCTCGGCGGACAGTCGTACGAATATATGGGTATCAAGGATAATTACTTCGATTACCGCGGTACCGGCCTGACGGATGGTGATAACGGACGTTGGTCTGTAACGAAGAACGAAGCTGATCGTCATAAGTTCAAAACACCGACTTTGCGTAACGTCATGCTGACACCTCCGTACATGCACGACGGTTCGATCACTACGATTGAAGATGCTATCCAGGTAATGCATGAATTCCAGATCGGAAAACATATTTCGGATGCTGAAACAGCTAAGATCGTTGCCTTCCTGAATACGCTGACCGGCGAATATGACGGGAAGTTGCTTCAATAATACAAATTAGTTATTATATTTGCACATGCCCTTTCGTCTGATCCATATCGCTCTCCTGTTTATTGCTTTGCAAAGCATAGGGGGAGCGTGGGGGCAGGAGGAAGGGCTTGCTTCTTATTATCATGAGCGTTTTCATGGCCGTAAATCATCCAGTGGACGCATTCATGACAAAAACGAACTGGTTGCCGCCCATCGTACGTATCCTTTCGGTACTTTCCTGCGTATCACCAATCTGGATAATATGAAGTCTGTGATCGTTTGTGTCACCGATCGCGGCCCGCACCGTAAAGGAAGGATTATCGATGTATCTGCCAGTGCAGCTAAATTACTGGGATTTAAGAAGAAAGGAATAGCCCGTGTCCGCCTGGAAGAGGTGCCTTGTGCAATCGATCTTCGTTACCTGGATCTGATCTATCCCAAATGTCCGGCTTACCTCGACACCGACCATTTGCAGCCTACGCCACCTTACCGCATGAAAATAAGACGCTAAAGGGCTTCTAATCAAAATCTAATTTCATTTAAGAGTATTCTAATCGATTACATAAGGCCAAAACACGGCCTGCTTATACCTTTGCTTCCAAAAAACAGAAGCAAATGGACAAACGAGTCATTCTCTTATCACTTCTTTTACAGGTATTTACCTTTACCTCCGGTGCTGAAAACCAACTAGTAAAACTTAATTTACAGGAAGCCGGACAGCGTTTTTCTACCTGCAACTTGGAACTGATTGCCGAACGTTATAACATCGACATGGCCGAAGCCGAAGTCATCCAGGCACGCCTCTTCGAGAACCCTGTTATCTCACTTGAACAGAATGTCTACAACCGCCTGAACGGCAAATATTTCGATATGGGACGCGAGGGGGAAGCGGTTGTCGAGGTCGAACAGCTTATCTATATTGCCGGACAGCGCAATAAACGTGTCCGTGTAGAAAAGCTGAATAAGGAAATGGCTGTCTATCAGTTTGAAGAAGTGCTTCGAACCCTACGAAGCGAACTTAACACCAAGTTCATCGAACTCTACTACACAGAGAAGTCTCTTTCCGTATACGATAAAGAGATCGACTACCTGCAACGGCTGCTCGGAGTAATGAAAGAGCAGAATGAGAAAGGAAATATATCATTGTTGGAGAAGTCGAGAATACAGGCGCTTCTTTTATCGCTGCAACAGGAGAGGAACGAGACTTCCAACCGGGTCATTTCCCTGCAGGGCGATATGAAGTTATTATTGGGACTGAATGCAACCGAAGTGTTCGAGCCTGTTTTCGACGAAGCGGTATTGAAGCAGGTGGATATTGCCTCTATTCCTTTTATCGAACTGAACAACCGCCTGGCCGAACGTCCTGATATAAAGATGGCACGCACCAATATACAGGTTTCCCGTGCCAATGTAAGTTTGCAAAAGTCGCTTGCCTTTCCTGAAGTCAGCCTGAAAGGAGCTTACGACCGGGCAGGTAATTTCTGCGACAACTACTTCGCTATCGGTTTGAGTGTCTCTGTCCCGATATTCAACCGTAACCAGGGAAATATCAAATCTGCCCGCCTTTCCGTCCTGCAAAACACGAACAGGGAAGAGTTGGCGCGTAAGCAGGCGGAGAACGAACTTTTCACCAGTTATGCACGTCTGGAGAAGGCCGTCAAGCTCTATAATACATCCAACTACGAACTGGAACGTGATTTTGAAAAGATCATCGACGGAGTGAACAGCAATTACAGTAAACGTAATATCAGCCTGCTCGAATTCATCGATTATTATCAGGCTTATAAAGAAACCTGCCTGCAACTTTATCAGACACAGAAGGATGTATTCCTTGCCATGGAAGATATCAACACTGTAACAGGTAGCGATGTATTCAACTATTAACGGATAACAAGATATAAATATGAAGAATAAGAATTGTATAGCATTAGCACTTTTACTACCCCTTCTTGTTGCCTGTGGCAGTAAGACTACCGGGGAAGAAGCCGGCACGGCCCCCCTTATGTTGACCGACAGCCTACAGAAAGTCGTATCTGTCGAAACCGTGCATGAGATCCCTCTCAACAACGAACTGATCCTGAACGGCCGTGTCAGCTTCAACCCCGAACAAGTGGCAAATGTGTATCCTATCTTCGGTGGAAATGTATCTGCTGTGAATGTGGAAGTAGGCGACTATGTGAAGAAGGGCGATATACTCGCCGTGATCCGCAGCAGCGAGGTGGCCGATTACGAAAAGCAACGCAAAGAGGCTGAACAGCAATCGATCCTGGCAAACCGTAACCTGGAAGCCGTAAAGGATATGTTCCGTAGCGGCATGTCGTCCGAGCGTGATGTGCTTCAGGCGGAACAGGAAGTGAGCAATGCGCGTGCCGAGCAAAAACGGATCGAAGAGGTTTATTCCATCTATCATATCTCTGGCAATTCAGTGTATGAGATAAAAGCGCCTGTATCCGGTTTTGTGATAGAGAAGAATGTAAGCCGTAACATGCAGATACGTTCTGACCAAACGGAGGAGTTGTTCACGATCTCCGGTCTGGACAATGTGTGGGTGATGGCCGATGTGTACGAAAGCGATATCAGTAAGGTACGCGAAGGAGCTCCGGTACGTATCACCACGCTGGCATACAGGGACAAGGAGTTTACCGGAACGATAGACAAAGTATATAACATCCTGAACGACGAAAGTAAGACCATGAGCGTACGCGTCAAACTGAAGAACGACGACTATATGCTTAAACCTGCTATGTTTACCAACGTCTATGTACAAAACAACCAGGAAGGGGAGGTGATGCCCTGTGTAAATTCCCGCGCCGTCATCTTCGAGAACGGCCGCCATTATGTCGTATGTATCGACGCAAATAATGAACTGCATGCCTGCGAAGTGACCGTGTTCAAGCAGACAGAGAAGAACTGCTACCTGCAATCCGGGCTGAAAGAGGGCGACCGTATCATCGACAAGAACGCACTTCTGGTTTATAACGCTTTAAAGTAACCGAACCATGCATAAATTCATAGATAACATAATAGCCTTCTCGCTGAAGAATAAATTCTTTATCTTCTTCTGCACCGTTATTGCCATTATCGCCGGTGCCGTCAGCTTTATCCATACCCCTGTCGACGCCTTTCCCGACGTGACTAATACCAAGGTAACGATCATAACCCAATGGCCGGGACGCAGTGCAGAAGAGATAGAGAAGTTTATTACCATCCCCATCGAGATAGCCATGAACCCGGTACAAAAAAAGACGGATATCCGTAGTACCACACTGTTCGGGCTCTCGGTGATCAATGTGATGTTTGATGATGATGCCGACGATTTCTACGCCCGCCAACAAGTATATAACCTGTTGAATGACGCCGACTTACCGGAAGGTGTTACACCGGAAGTTCAACCTCAGTACGGCCCTACGGGTGAGATATTCCGTTATACCTTGCGAAGCGATAAGCGTTCCGTCCGTGAGTTGAAGACATTCCAGGATTGGGTGATCGAAAGGAAGCTGCGTGCCGTTCCCGGAGTGGCGGATATCGTGAGCTTTGGCGGTGAAGTAAAGACCTTTGAAGTGAGTGTCAATCCGAACCAACTGATTAATTATAACGTAACAACACTGGAGCTTTACGACGCTATTGCCAAGAGTAATATTAATGTAGGGGGCGACGTGATCACCAAGAGTTCGCAGGCCTACGTTGTTCGTGGTATCGGCCTGATCAACGATACGAAAGAGATCGAGAACATTGTCGTGAAGAACATTAACGGTACGCCTATCCTGGTGAAACATCTGGCAAGCGTACACGAGTCGAGTCTGCCGCGTCTGGGTCAGGTAGGCCGGATGGATGAAGACGATGTTGTGCAGGGAATCGTAGTCATGCGGAAAGGGGAGAACCCCGGCGAGGTGATCGCGGCATTAAAAGATAAGATAGCCGATATACAGGAAAACGCCCTGCCGGAAGACGTGAAGATCGTCGCTTTCTATGACCGTGAAGACCTGGTAGATCTTGCCGTACGTACCGTAACGCATAACCTTATCGAAGGTATTTTACTTGTGACTTTCATTGTGTTGATTTTTATGGCAGACTGGCGTACAACGGTGATCGTATCCATTATCATCCCGTTGGCGCTGCTCTTTGCCTTTATCTGCCTGCGGGCCATGGGCATGAGTGCCAACCTGCTTTCGATGGGGGCGATCGACTTCGGTATTATTATCGACGGGGCGGTCGTAATGGTGGAAGGTCTCTTTGTGGCACTCGACAAAAAAGCGCGCGAGGTCGGTATGCCGGCATTCAACGTGATGAGCAAAATGGGATTGATCCGCCATACGGCAAAAGACCGGGCAAAAGCGGTATTCTTCTCCAAATTGATTATTATTACGGCTTTAGTTCCCATCTTCGCTTTCCAAAAAGTAGAAGGGAAGATGTTCAGTCCGCTGGCTTATACGCTAGGATTTGCTTTGCTGGGGGCTTTGATATTTACGTTGACGCTGGTGCCTGTGCTCTCGTCGATGCTGTTGAAAAAGAATGTGCGTGAAAAACATAACCCGTTCCTGTCGTGGGTAAATCGGGTATCCGTTTCTATATTTGACCGTTGCCATGCCCACAAGAAAGCGACGATCGGCATTGCTTCCCTGGTGGCTGCTGTCGGCTTGTGGAGCTTTACGCTGTTGGGTACAGAGTTTCTTCCCCAGCTGAACGAAGGTTCGATCTATATCCGTGCCACCTTGCCGCAAAGTATCTCGCTCGATGAGTCCGTCAAACTGGCCAACCAGATGCGTCGTGAACTGGCTTCTTATCCGGAAGTGCGCCAGGTTCTTTCGCAAACGGGACGCCCTAACGACGGTACGGATGCTACCGGCTTCTACAACATCGAATTTCATGTAGACATCTATCCCGAAAAGAAATGGGAAAGTAAACTCACCAAAGCCCAATTAATAGAGAAGATGGAAGACAACCTGGCAATCTATCCGGGCGTCGACTTCAACTTCTCCCAACCTATTACCGATAATGTGGAGGAAGCGGCCAGCGGCGTAAAGGGTTCTATTGCCGTGAAGGTATTCGGTAAAGACCTGTATGAGTCGGAGAAGAAAGCAGTGGAAGTCTACAAAGTCCTGCAAACCGTTGAAGGCATCGAAGACCTCGGGGTGATCCGTAATATCGGACAACCGGAGTTGCGTATCGAACTCGATGAGTCGCGCCTGGCCCGTTACGGTGTGGCCAAGGAAGATGTGCAGTCGATTATCGAGATGGCGATAGGCGGTAAGAGTGCTTCCCTGCTTTATGAAGATGAACGGAAGTTCAATATCATGGTTCGCTACGAATCCTCTTTCCGCCGGAGCGAGAACGAGATCGGAAAGATACTTGTCCCTGCCCGCGACGGCACAATGGTTCCCATCAAGGAACTGGCTGATATCCATACAATCACCGGCCCGCTGATCATCTACCGTGACAATCATGCCCGTTTCTGTGCCGTGAAGTTCTCTGTCCGTGGACGCGATATGGGAACGGCGGTAGCCGAAGCCCAGCAGAAAGTGAACAAACAGGTAAAACTCCCCGACGGCTATACGTTGAAATGGACGGGAGACTTCGAGAACCAACAACGTGCCACCAAACGGCTGGCACAGGTCGTTCCCGTCAGTATCGCCATTATTTTCGTGATCCTGTTCGTGCTGTTCGGCAATGCCCGCGATGCAGGGCTGGTGTTATTGAATGTGCCTTATGCAGCGGTAGGAGGGATCATCGCCCTTTTAATTACCCGCTTCAACTTCTCTATTTCGGCCGGAATCGGTTTCATCGCTCTGTTCGGTATCTGTATCCAGAACGGGGTTATCATGATCTCCGACATCAAAGGGAACCTGAAGGCACGAACGCCTTTGCCGGATGCCGTCAAACTAAGTGTGAAAGACCGGGTGCGTTCCGTATTGATGACGGCTTCAATGGCAGCAATCGGACTGATGCCGGCAGCGCTCAGTCACGGTATAGGTTCCGAAAGTCAGCGTCCGCTTGCCATTGTGATCATTGGAGGACTGATAGGGGCTACTTTCTTTACCCTCTTTGTCTTCCCGCTGATGGTAGAAGCTTTTTACAGCCGGATGCTGTATGATAAAGACGGAAAGTTATTACAACGTAGATTGTAAATAGTATATTTGCAGACGAAAGAATAAGTAATAAAAGATCAGATGGCTAAGATTTTATTGGTAGAAGATGAAGTGAATATCGCCTCATTCATAGAGCGGGGCTTACAGGAGTTCGGGCATGAGGTCAGCGTTGCCTACGATGGCATGGCGGCCTGGGAGTTACTGCGGAATGAGAATTTCCAATTCCTGATCTTGGATATTATCATGCCCAAGATGAACGGCTTGCAGCTGTGCCGCCAGTATCGCCAATTGTATGGATATCAGTCGCCGGTCATCATGCTAACAGCTCTGGGGACGACCGACGATATCGTTAACGGCCTGGATGCCGGGGCCGACGATTATCTGGTCAAGCCCTTCAGTTTCCAGGAACTGGAAGCCCGCATAAAAGCTCTTTTACGCCGGTCGGGAACGGATGCAGGTACAAGTACCCTGCAATGCGGCGATCTGAGTCTCGATCCGAACGGACACCGGGCAATACGTGGAAATACGGCGATCGACCTGACCG
The DNA here is from genome assembly GCF_000969845.1 of Parabacteroides sp. HGS0025. Classification (NCBI taxonomy): domain Bacteria; kingdom Pseudomonadati; phylum Bacteroidota; class Bacteroidia; order Bacteroidales; family Tannerellaceae; genus Parabacteroides; species Parabacteroides sp. HGS0025. Next base: position 2,847,185 of record NZ_KQ033902.1, on the reverse strand, counting down.
TAAAAGAATATCGCCTGCTGGAATACTTTATCCTGAACCAGGGAACAGCCTTGAATCGTCTGACCTTGTTGAAGCATGTCTGGGATAAGGACTTCGATACGAATACGAATGTCGTGGATGTCTACGTAAATTATCTCCGAAGTAAAATAGACAAGGATTTCGACCATAAACTGATCCGTACCGTTGTCGGTGTCGGCTATATGATGGAAGCATGAAGACAGGAAACAAGATCGCATTCTTTTATACGGCAATAACGGTCGGCGTCATTGCCATCGTCACGGTTGCTTTCTATTTCATCGCCACCAATTATATCAGCCGCCTGTATTATTCTTATCTGACGGAAAAGGCTTATGCCACCGCAGAGAAGCATTGGGAAAAGGATGAAGTAGACGAGGAAAGTTATGCCCGCATACAAAAACGGTATGAAGATACGTTGCCGGTAGCGACCGAGATACTGCTGAATGCCGATAGTATTGCCGAAACGCGCACTACATTATCGATCTATATGACGGAGAAAGAGATTGCCCGCCTTTATTCCGGCGAAGTGATCACTTTCCACGAAAAGGAGAAGATGGGGGCTGCCCTTTACTATCCGGATAATGAAGGCAACTTTATCGTCCTGGTGATATCCAATAACCAGTATGGCGGTGATATCCAGCAGCATATCGGCTGGCTATTGCTGGCTTTGATCGTTATAAGTGCCGTCCTGATCTATTTTGTCGGCAAGCTATATGCTACCCGCATGGTAGACCGTATCGATGCTGCCTACCAGAGTGAAAAGGCATTTATCAGCAACGCTTCGCATGAGTTGAACAATCCGCTTACGGCCATACAGGGAGAATGTGAGATCAGCCTGCTGAAGGAGCGTACACCTGCCGAATACCAGGCTGCATTAAAACGTATCGCATCCGAAACCAAACGCATCATCCAGCTGATGAAGCATCTTCTTTTCCTGTCCCACGGCGATAAGGAGATACTAAAGAATGCGACTGAAACGATCATGTTGGCCGACTTCCTGATGCAATTTGTCGGTAACCGCATCCGGTTTACTACCGATACTTTCGCTTTTTGCCTGAATGCAAATCCGCATCTATTGAAGATGGCAATAGGCAATATCCTGAATAATGCCTGCAAATACTCCGGAGAAGAACCGGTTGAAATGCGTCTGCGTGGTTCCGTCCTCGAAATCAAAGATACGGGAATAGGTATTCCACCGGAGGAACTGAAGCGTGTTTACCAGCCTTTCTACCGTGCCACCAACACCCGCGAGTTTGCCGGACATGGGATAGGACTGAGTTTATCCCTGCGCATTCTATCTACATATGGTGCTAAAGTAGACATCGATTCCGAGGTAAATAAAGGTACAAAAGTAACTATAGACTTTGGATAATAATAGATACCTTATTATTTGTTTGTTGGGAAATAATCTCTATCTTTGACGCAGTATTTAACAACTAAAACCCGGTTACTATGAGTGTAAAAGAAAATGCAGGAGAGTTTTTCCTTGATATTGCTAAATTGGTATTTGGAGGAATTATTCTCAGTGGTATTGTAAATGAACCTATTAATAAATGGGTTATCTATAGTTTAGGAGTATTCTTCTCATTTTTATTAATAATGATTGGATTTGTTTTGATTGATAGTTCTAAAAAGAAGGAGGTAAAGTCATGAATATCTATGTATATATGATCCTTTCGGTTATAATTGTAACCGTGTTATCTTTTGTCAAGTGGGTAGATATAAGGGATCGCAAACTGGAAGAAAAGAAACGGGAAAAAGAGAAACAAAATTCTAACGAATAATTTCATCGGGCCCTGCTAAATAATACTTAGCGGGGCCTGTTATTTTCAGATCTTCGGGACGTACTCCTTCCGCTTCTTCGGTAATCATCGATCTGCAATTTACCTATGATTACATTGTAGAAAAGTAGTGCTTTTATTTATAATTGTGACTGTCTTTTCAACATTCGGTACATTTAATCTGTTTTAATAAAAAACAAATAATATGTCATATAAGATCGCATTTTTTGGAGCTAAACCGTACGATATAGCTTCTTTCGATAAAGTAAACGAAAAGTATAATTATGATATCCGGTATTACAAAGGGCATCTTAATCCCAATAATGTCGTTCTGACTCAGGATGCCGATGCTGTTTGTATCTTCGTCAATGATACAGCCGATGCAACGGTTATAAACGCATTGGTCGAGAACGATGTCAAGCTTCTGGCATTACGATGCGCCGGTTTTAATAATGTAGACCTGGCAGCAGCAAAAGATAAGCTTCCGGTTGTACGTGTCCCGGCTTATTCGCCCTATGCAGTGGCCGAGTATTCACTGGCATTAATGCTTTCGTTAAATCGCAAGATACATCGGGCCTACTGGCGTACCCGCGACGGTAACTTCTCATTAAACGGCCTGATGGGGTTCGATATGCACGGTAAGACGATTGGTATAATCGGAACAGGAAAGATCGCAAAGATATTGATCAAAATACTGAAAGGTTTTGGTATGCGCATCCTAGCTTATGACGTCTTCCCGGATCATAAATTTGCCGAAGAAGAAGGAATCACTTATACGACACTCGACGAATTGTACCGCGAATCGGATATTATTTCGCTGCATTGTCCGTTGACGGAAGAAACCCGTTATCTCATCAACGACAGTTCGATCGATAAAATGAAAGACGGTGTGATGATCATTAACACCGGTCGTGGACAACTGATCCATACCAATGCACTGATAGAAGGGCTGAAAGAAAAGAAGATTTCGGCAGCCGGACTGGATGTGTACGAAGAGGAAGGTGATTATTTCTACGAGGATAAATCCGACAAAATTATTGACGATGACGTACTGGCACGCCTGCTGTCGTTTAATAATGTGATCGTCACTTCGCATCAGGCCTTCTTTACCAAAGAAGCCATGCAAAATATTGCAGAAACGACCTTACAGAATATCGAAGACTTCCGTCTGAATCGTCCGTTAGTGAACGAAGTTATTCTATAAACAGACTATTTTTTTATCGCTGATTTATTATATTTTTGTGGCCATTGTCCGGTGTGAACCGAGCAATGGCTTTTTAAATGAATGAATTATGGTAGTAGATAATCAGACAGGACTTGTATTGGAAGGCGGGGGGATGCGTGCCATCTTCACGGTCGGTGTATTGGACTATTTTATGGATCATAATATCTGGTTTCCCTATACGATCGGCGTATCGGCAGGAGCCAGTAATGGCATTTCGTACGCTTCCCGGCAACGGGGACGTTCGCGTTACAGCAATATAGATCTGTTGAAGAAGTACAACTATATCGGCTTGCGTCATTTCCTGAGTGGAAGAGGGTATATCGATATGAAATATCTGTTCTATACTTATCCGGAACAGGATTATCCGCTCGACTTCGATACCTATTTCAAGTCGAAAGACCGTTTTGTGATGGTCACCAGTAACTGTCTGACCGGGAAAGCGGAATATTTTGAAGAAAAGAAAGATAAAAATCGCCTGGTAGATATCTGTTGCGCTTCCTGTTCGTTGCCTGTATTATGCCCAGTGGCGTATGTGGACGGTATTCCGATGGTGGACGGCGGTGTTTGTGATGCCATACCTATCCAGCGTGCCATTGATGATGGTTTCCATAAAAACGTCGTTATCCTGACCCGTAATAAAGGATACCGCAAAAAAGACAAAGACTTTTATCTTCCCGGCTTTATCTATAAACAATATCCGGCTATACGCGAACAGCTTAAAGTAAGATACAAGCGATATAATGAAGTACTCGATTACATCGATCAGCTGGAAGCGGAAGGGAAAGTATTCGTGATCCGTCCGGAAAATAAGATAGAGGTAGGACGCACGGAAAGTAATACGGAGAAACTGGAAGCCCTGTATGAGGAAGGATATGCGCTGGCAGAGCGTTTAGTAGGGGCAGCCATTACGGCCGCCCGCTAATATATCATTATTCCTTACATTCTTTGTGTAAGTCTTTGCTCAAACGCATAGCACAGAAGTTTGGGCCACACATCGTACAGTATTCACCGTCAGTAACAGCACTTTCTTTATAATACTGCAAAGCACGTTCCGGGTCGAGCGACAGGTTGAACTGGTCTTTCCAACGGAAGTCGAAACGCGCCTTACTCAAGGCATTATCACGAACCTGGGCTCCGGGATGTCCTTTGGCCAGGTCGGCAGCATGAGCAGCAATCTTATAGGCGACAACTCCGTTACGCACGTCTTCTTTGTTAGGCAGTCCCAAATGTTCTTTAGGCGTGACATAACAGATCATGGCTGTTCCATGCCAGGCAATCTGTGCCGCACCGATTGCAGAGGTAATATGGTCATAGCCGGGAGCGATATCCGTAGTGAGCGGGCCTAATGTGTAGAAAGGTGCTCCGTGGCAGGCATATTGTTGTTCTTTCATATTCTCATGGATCTTATTCATGGGAACATGGCCGGGGCCTTCTATAATAACCTGAACGAATTTCTCCCAGGCAATCTTTGTCAAGTCTCCCATTGCATGTAATTCGGCAAATTGTGCCGCATCGTTTGCATCATAGATAGAACCGGGACGAAGACCGTCGCCGATAGATACTGCCACGTCATAGCGGCTCAAGATATCACATATCTCGGCAAAGTGGGTATACAGGAAGTTTTCCTGGTCATGTATCTGCATCCATTTGGCCATAATCGAACCTCCGCGTGAAACGATACCGGATAAACGGGTAGCAGTCAGCTCGATATGTTTTTTCAATAATCCTGCATGGATCGTAAAATAGTCGACTCCCTGTTCGGCTTGTTCGATCAGTGTATCGCGATAGACTTCCCAGTTAAGCGCTTCTACATCCCCATTTACTTTTTCTAAAGCCTGGTAAATAGGAACAGTACCCATTGGAACCGGACAGTTACGGATGATCCACTCACGGGTTTCATGGATGTTATCGCCGGTAGAAAGATCCATCAAAGTATCACCCCCCCATTTGCAACTCCAAACCGCTTTTTCTATCTCTTCACTGATACCTGACGACAAAGCGGAGTTACCGATATTGGTATTGATCTTTACCAGAAACTTTTTCCCGATAATCATCGGTTCGGCTTCCGGATGATTAACGTTAGCCGGAATAATAGCACGGCCGGCTGCAATTTCCTTGCGGACAAAGTCGGGAGTGATATATGATTTCAATCCCAATGCTTCGATCTGCTGGTTCTCACGGATAGCTACATATTCCATTTCCGGGGTGATGATACGGCGTTTGGCATAGTACATCTGGGTGATATTTTTGCCTTCCTTTGCCCGGTAAGGCAGATAATGTTTCGGGAAACGTATTTTATCCAAGCTTTTGTCTTCCAAACGGCTACGGCCATATTCCGACGACAGTTGGCTTAACTGTTCGATATCCTTGCGTTTGCTGCACCATTCTTCGCGGATACGTGGAATACCGGCTGTTATGTCGATATTTATCTTCGGATCGGAAAAAGGGCCACTCGTATCGTAAACAATCACCGGATTGTTTTTCTTAAAGGTCTTTTCACCGTTCTCTTCAACAGTAACCGTATCCAGCAATTTGATCTTGCGCATTCCCACCTTGATCTTATTGATCTCTCCCGGTACATATATTTTCTCCGATGACGGATAGGTTATACGCATCGTGTTCTTCTTGTTTGCCATTGATGTATATTTTAATATTTATTTATTTCGTTAATAAAGCGGCGTGTCTCTTCCACAGGATCATCCGCATTGATAATTGCTCCGGAGACAGCGATACCTGTTATACCGGTTTGCATCAGCGCCCCGACATCTTCCAGGCAAATACCTCCGATTGCAAATATCGGTATATTATAGCCGGCATCCTTACATTGTTGTATTATTTTTTGATATCCTTCCAATCCGAGGACAGGACTTAGTTTCTTTTTTGTCTCCGTGTGGCGGAACGGGCCCAATCCGATATAGGAAGCTCCTTGTTTGATAGCCCGGCTAATGTCTTCAAACGTGTTGGCCGTAGCTCCGATATAAAAATTCTCGTCCGGATAAAGCAATTCGTCTGCTTTCTTCCAGGCTTCGGCTACTGTAATATCTTCTTTTCCCAGATGAACAGCAGTTGCACCGCATCGCAATGCAATTTGTATATTATCGTTGATGCAATAAGTACATTTCGTTTCATGGGCACAGATTAATTGTGATATCTCCCGGGCAGTGAAGATATTCATATTATCTTTCATACGAAGCTGAACCCACGAACACCCTCCGTCTAAAACCATTTTCACTTCCTCATACTCTGTATATTTGGACGTACGGTGAGTAATGAACATCAGGCGTTCACCTTTTTCGCGGGGGATGAAACATCCTTTCTTATCCTGTTCATGTAATTTGAAATCTATCGCCATATATTTAATTGTTTGTATCGTTCAATAATAGAGCCTGTTTCTTTTTCTGAAGGATTATCACCCCATAAGGCTCCGAGCACTGCAACACCTCCGAAGTTGAGTAGTTCTATCAAGGGTATAGTTGTGTTGTCCATACCACCAAGAGCTATCACTTTTTGATTGATAATACCATCAGAAGACGCTTTATGTAAAACCTCCATCGGAAATCCGCTACCGTAACCTTCTTTTGATATACTCTGGAAGACAGGGCTAAGGAAAACATAATCCAGTTCACTGTTTCCCTGTACTTCCTCTAAAGAATGACAAGAGCGACTGATGCTTCCTTTAAATCCTTCCGGTCTCGTATGATTCCTGCTGTTCAGATGGATACCGGCCAGTTGGAATTCTATGGCCAGTTCGAAATGATCGTGCAGGACGATACGGGAATGGTATTCTGACGGTATTGCATCCAATAGCATACGCAATTCATCCATATTGCTTTGTGGCTTGCGTAGATGCAATCTCTCCATTCCTTCCCGGAAGAGCCGGGATATTATCCGGCTTTCGCCTTCAAAGAAATAAGGGGTGGTTATAACGATCAGTTTCATTGCTCCTTCATTTCTAATTTAATCAAAGGCACCGGGGAGAAGAAATGGTTCAAGGGTCCGTGTCCATGACCGGTTTTCACATCCTTTCCGGCAAGAATAGCTTTTGTAATATAGTCCTTAGCTGATTTTACAGCCTGTGGCAAGTTGTTTCCCAGTGCCAGGTAAGCCGCGATAGCAGAAGATAATGTACAACCGGTTCCATGACCGTTCGCTGTTTCAATCGTTTCTGCCGAAAGTCGGAGAGGAGGCCTATCTTCCGTGTATAAGATATCGGTCATTTTATCTCCCTTCAGATGACCGCCTTTCATCAGGATGGCACGGCATCCCATTGCCAGTAATTTATCGGCGGCCTGTCCCATCTCTTTTTCTGAAGTGATCTTCATCTCTGAAAGGAATTCCGCTTCATCTATATTGGGCGTTACCAACGTAGTACGTTTGAAGAGTTCGCGTACAATAATGTCTATGGCATCATCCTGCAACAGCTTATTGCCGCTGGTCGAGATCATGACCGGATCTAATACTATATAGGAAGGGGAATAGGTATCTATCGTGTTTACTACAATCTCTGCTGCTGTCTTATTATGTAACATGCCGATCTTTACGGCATCGATCGTTATATCTTCAAAGACAGCATCCAGTTGTCCTTTCAGTATCTCAGGAGAAATGGCCTGAATACCTCTGACTCCCTGTGTGTTCTGGGCAGTAACCGATGTTATGACGGAAGCGCCATAAACCCCTAATGCAGAAAATGTTTTAATATCTGCTTGTATACCGGCTCCACCGCCACTGTCTGAACCGGCAATTGTAAGTGCTACCGGATAGCGATACATTGTATCTGTTTTCATTATTACACGCAAAAGGAGGGAAAAGCCTTTATCTGTCTTTCCTACGGCGGCATTACCCGCATCAGGTTCACAGGGTATAATCTCAGCCCGTTTACAGTATGGCACCCCCTTTTCGTGTACAAAGGTAACAAGATTGGTAGGAGAAAACAAAAGTGAATTGTTAAATTTAAGAGAGATTTTATAGCCATAACGAAATAAACCCTTATATTTGTCCATGCAATCCGGGTTTAATATTGCTTTTCTTCCGGGTTGTAGTTTCCAATTTGCCATAATAATTAAATAGACAAATCATGCTGAAACAAACAGGTTTGTATGTTATTACGGGTGGACCAGGCACAGGTAAAACATCACTAATTGAAGAACTCGAAAGGTCGGGATTTAAAGCGGTAGAAGAGGTTGCACGCGAAATCATAAAAGAGCAGATGCAACAAGGCGGAGAAGCCCTTCCGTGGAAAGATACGGCATTGTATACTGAATTGATGCTGGAACGTTCCATTGACTCGTATCTGGCTAATGCCGGAAATGATGGTATATTATTCTTCGACAGAGGAATCCCCGATACGTTGGCCTATGCTGCGCTGATCGGGTTGCCGGACAAGGAGAATATAGAACAAGCAGTAGCTAAATACAGATATAGCAAACAAGTATTTATACTGCCCCCTTGGGAAGATATATATTGTACGGATAAAGAACGAAAACAATTGTTTAATGAAGCGATAGATACTTATTATGTAATGAAAGAGGTTTACGAAAAAGCAGGTTATACATTAATAGAAATACCTAAAGTTCCGGTAACGGAAAGAAGAGATTTTGTTATTGATAGTATAAGATTGTTTTAATTATTCTATACAGAAAGTCTTTTTAATGAGATTTGTTGTCAATTGGAATATATTCGGTGCAATTTGGAACATTAAGAAAGAATAATCTGTTATAATTTTGCGGAGTCTTAACGAGAGAGTTAATAAAAAGTGATGGGGAAAAAGATTGTTTTTATTCTGACATTTGTAATAATAGCTTTTGCTTCAAAAGGTCAGAACACTATAATAAATGGAGTTGTAACGGACTCAATTACAGGAGAATCGTTACCGTATGTTTCGGTTATACTTAAAGGTACAACGATAGGGGCAACAACTGATGATGATGGTAAATTCACATTGACTACATCTTCTAATGCCCGTACCTTATCCGTATCCTACCTCGGATACGAAGAAAAAGAGTTTAAAGTAGCCGTCGGGAAGAAGAACTATTTCAAAGTGGCTCTGGCTCCTTCCAGTATACTTCTTAATGAAGTATTCATCAGGCCGACAAAAGAGAAATACAGCAAGAAAGATAATCCGGCTGTTACTTTCGTGAAGAATATGATCGATAAACGCGAAAGTAATAACCCGCGCAATCATGATTACTTCAGCTACAGTCAGTATGAAAAGATGGTATTTGCCATGAACGATTATCACCCGAAGCCTAAAAAGGAGAACGGCAAAGGAGGTAAGTTCGACTTCCTTATCGATTATATCGATACGCTGGATGTCGGTAAGACAATCCTTCCGGTATCTGAGAAGGAAAAGGTAGAAGGTGTATTTTACCGTAAAGACCCGAAAGTGGAGAAAAGAGTCGTGCTGGGAGCAAAGGCAGCCGGTGTGGATGAGATCTTTTCACGCGACGGTATGCAACAGTTCCTGGGAGAAGTATTCCGGGAAGTAGATATCTTCAAGAACGATATACCTCTCTTCCTGCAACGTTTTGTAAGTCCGCTCTCTACGATGGGGCCAAACTTCTACAAATATTATCTGCTCGATACAGTCCAGGTAAACGGGCAACAATGTGTTGACCTGGGATTTGTTCCGTTCGTATCCGAAGGCTTCGGCTTTACCGGACACCTGTTCGTTACACTCGACTCCACTTTCTTTGTGCAGAAAGCTATTTTGAATGTTCCGAAGAACATCAACCTGAACTTTGTCAGCGGAATGACCATCGAACAGACATTCAAGCGAACGGAAGACGGTACGCGTATTATCACCAAAGACGATATAAATGTAGACTTCAAACTAACGGAGAAGTCGAAAGGTATGTATGCCCGAAGGTTGAATATTTATAGCGACCATTCGTTTCTTCCACCTGAAAAAGATGATATATTCAAAGAAAGCGCTCCGGTGATTACTTTGCAGAATGCTTATAAGCAACCGGATGATTTCTGGGATCTCAACCGTCCGGAAGAAGCCGGCACACGAAAACAGAACACAGTCGAGAAGCTGATGGCTAAACTGCGTGCCGTCCCTGTCTTTTATGTGACAGAGAAAGTTATCACTATCCTTACTTCAGGCTATGTCGGTACGAGTACCGATCCGGTAAAGAATAAGTTTGAGTTTGGGCCAGCCAATACCTTTATCAGTGGTAATGCTATTGAAGGTGCCCGTTTCCGTGTGGGTGGAACTACTACTACGGCATTCAGCAAGCGTCTTTTCCTTGAAGGATATGCTGCATACGGAACGACTGACAGAAAACTGAAGTATGATGCATTAGTGGAGTATTCCTTTAATGATAAAAAGGAATATCGGAAGGAGTTTCCGGTTAATTCTCTCCGGTTACAATATACTTACGATATCAATCAGTTGGGACAGCAGTATATGTACACCAACAAGGATAACATCTTCCTTGCCTGGAAACGTCAGAGAGACACCCGTGCCACTTATCTGAGAAATGCAGAGCTGGCATATTACCGGGAACATTATAACGGGATCGCTTATGGCGTGACTCTCCGTAATAAGAAAGAATACTCGACTGATTATGCCGTGTTCGACAGAATAGAGGAAGACGGTCGTATCACACCGATCAAATCGTATTCGATGACAGAAATGGAGTTTAAGTTCCGCTTTGCTCCGAATGAGAAATTCTATCAGACCCGTAACTACCGGTATCCGATCACTTTCGATGCTCCGGTAATTACATTGAGCCATATCACTGCAAGAAAAGGGGTGCTGGGGGCTGATTATACTTATAACCGTACGGATATCGGTATTCAGAAACGTTTCTGGTTCTCTGCTTTCGGATATCTTGATATTATCGGTAAAGCGGGTAAAGTATGGGATAAGGTGCCTTATCCGTTGCTGATCCTGCCGAATGCAAACTTATCCTATACGATCCAGCCCGAGTCATATACCAATATGAATGCGATGGAGTTTATCAGTGATGAATATGCATCATGGGATGTGACATACTTTATGAACGGGCTTATTCTGAACCGTCTTCCTTTGGTAAAGAAACTGAAATGGAGAGAAGTATTGTCATTCCGTGGAATGTGGGGAAATCTGACTGATAAGAACAATCCGTATTATGGGGGTAAAGATCTGTATCTGTTCCCGGAAGGTTCATATACGTTAGGTAATACTCCTTATATGGAAGCCGGAGTCGGTATAGAGAATATCTTTAAGTTCCTTCGCCTCGATTATGTCTGGCGTCTGACTTACCGTGATAACCCGAATATACAGCGTAAAGGTATACGCTTCTCGATGAAGCTATCGTTCTAAATAAAGACAAATAAAAAAAGATCCGTTGTCAATACTTCCAAGTTAATGACAACGGATCTTTTTTATGTAATGATTGCTTCTAGGATATTTTGAGTGCTTATCCTGAAAAAGTTTCACCTAGAAGAAACAAGTGTTTCACTATGATGGAACAACTGTTTCTTCTAGGTGAAACACTTGTTTCAAGCATACGAAATAGGTGAAACTCTTAAGAGATCAATGAAGGCAAACGCTAAAGCAAAAAAGTTAATTAGAATGCTTCCGTCATATTCATATAAACCTGTACTCCGTCGAGTCCCGGCTCTTTTCCTATATCCAGCCTGAAGTTCTTACCCGGTTGCATTTGTACACGTAATCCTGCGCCGAAGTTTAGCTTCCATTTATTCCAATCGAACGGTGTATTTCCGATCGTTCCGGTTCCCAGCCAGGCAACAAAACCACATTTAGCCCAAAAGTTTCCGCTTCTGTATTTTGCCGGGGAACCGAACATATGACGGTATTCAAGGATGCCATAGGCCATCGATTTATCCCTGTATTTGCCCCAGTAATATCCGCGCAGGTCGAAAGGGGAGCCGAATGAAGGTAATTCGGAATAAGGAACATCCCCCATGCCGATCTGGCTCTTTGCTATCCAAGCCAGCGTACTTCGCGGGCGAAAGACATTTGCAAAGTGACGGTATTCTAGTTCCAGTATTTCGTAATTGTATGCTCCTCCGAAATATTTTCCGAAAGCTTTGAAGTTTCCGCTTAACAATACCCCTTTTGTCGGAGTTGCCACATCGTCTCTCGTGTCGTACTGTATCAAACCTCCGAGGCCTACATTCAGATATTTTAGTTTGAATTCATTGAAATAAGGATCTTTATCCATCACTGGGTTAATATCCGAAGCTTTGGTGTAGTTGATGTCGAATAGTCCTCCTAAATAGAAGTGAGGACGAATTTCCCAGACAAAGCGAGGATACAACTGGAAGTAACTTCGGTGATAACGGGTCGTGGAGTCGCTTCTGTCGACATGCTCGATCGTCTCATACCCTTTACCGTAATAGTGAGCAGGTTCGTTCCTGTATCCGTAACTGGCATAAATGCGGAATTTGTTCTGATTGAAGAAGAAAGTACCGGCACCCGCCACGACGATTGTCCCGTTCAATGAAAGATTTATACCTGCCGGCAGAAAGGAGCGTTGCGAAATGGTATCATTCTTATTCAGTCTGAAACTGGCCAGCACTGCACCACCAACGCCCAGGGACGCTTCTGGCGTATAAGAAGGCCCTCCCAGGACAGACCACCATATTCTCTTTTGTGCACGGATAGAATCTTTGCGTAACTGTTTATGATAACGCTTCAACTGTTTCTCATTCAACTGCTGTCCATCAATAATAACAACCTCTTTAGGGACAGTATCGGATGGCACTGTATTCTGTGCCTTCCCAGGCAAAGCAGAAACAAGCAGGATAACTCCTGCGAAAACTATTACATGTTTAAACATCGACTGTTTTGTGTTTTAGGTTGCAAAAGTATGAAAAAGAAAACACATAAACAGCCTTTTGGGTTTGCAGCCTTTGGAATTTTTAAGGTTTCTGCACAGGAATTTTCAACCAGAACAGGGAACCTTCTCCTACACAGGACTCTACGCCAATACTTCCTCCGAATTTTTCTGCGATCATTGCACAGATAGGAAGGCCCAGGCCTGTACCTTGTGCAAAGGTGTTTAACTTTACAAAGCGATCGAAGATTTGTTTTTGTTTATCCTCAGGTATGCCTATTCCAGTGTCTTTTACATAGAAACGGATTTCTCCGGCAAGCTCATCCAAAGTATAACCGAATGAAATAGAACCTTTCTCTGTAAACTTTAGCGCATTGGTAAAGAAGTTGGTTATTACCTGCATTAAACGGTACGGATCTGTTTCGATCACGCAATGGGGGAGTTTCTGATCGAAAGAAATGTTGATTGCATCCGATTTGTTTTTAAGTTTCATCTGACTGCAAATATCTTCCATCAGTTCATTGACATCAGTTTGGGTATATAGGAAGTCCAGCGAGCCGGACTCGATCTTTGCCATATCGATAATATCATTGATCAACTGAAGCAAAAGCTCGTTATTAGCTGATATAATATGAATAAACTCCTGTTTCTCTGCCGGATCTTCTGCCTCTATCAGTAAATTGGAGAAACCGACGATTGCATTCAAAGGAGTACGGATCTCATGGCTCATATTAGCCAGGAACGCAGACTTCAAGCGATTGGCTTCATCCGCCTTTTTGACTTCATACATCAGATGCTCGATCCTTTTCTTGTCGGAGATATCTTCTATCTTCATTAATCCGCCCAGAATATTGGTTTCGGTATCGTCAAAAATAGGAATGGCACTGATTTCAACGGTTGTGTCTTCTTCTGTAAATTCATGACGGACAGCTTCTTTTTTAGTTATAGCCTCGCTTAAAGCACAGCGCGGGCAAGGCTCCTTACGTCCAAAAACAGTTTCATAACAGATTTTCCCGGGAGTATATTGCCGCCCTTTGGCAATCCCTTTCAGATTGGCTGTTGATTCCCATTGTACCTTATAATTTTTATCCGTATAGATCAATCCGAAGTTTATGCTGCTGAGTACCATATTCTGGGTTTTGGCTGCTTCTTCCAATTCCTCTTTAGCCTGGAGAAGTTTCTTCTCATATTCCTTCATTTGTGTAATATCCCAGCGGACAACCAGGAGCCAACGATTTCCTCCGTGGGAGACGATCGATTTACTTACTATGGTATTATGTGATACTCCGTCGGGAGTTGTATATTCTTCTTCTGCCCTGTAATTCTCTCCTTTACTGATTAGTTCTTCATCTATTTTGCGATATTTCATGCCCCGTTCGGCACCGTAGAGTTCGATATCGGAAATTCCAAGAACCTCTTCGCGCCTGGTACCGGATTGTATCTCTGCTTCTTTATTCCAATAGGTATATTTATAATTATCATCTATATTCTTTACAAAAACGGGAAAAGGAAGATTATCCAGGATATCCAGGCTGAAAGGATGTTCCTTGCCGGTTTCCTGTTCTTCCGACAATCGGACTTTATACGCTTTGTTCTCACGAGTAAGCCTGCGATTTGTAGATAATAGTAAGATTATTATAATGAATAAGACTAGAAGGACCGAAATATAAACGCTTATTTCCGGAGCAAACATCAAGAGAAAAAGATCTGTCACAATGAGTATTCCCATAACGATTTTATTATTCTACCCTTTATAATTTCATTGGCAAATGTATCATTTATATTTCAAATATTTCTTGATTATTATTGAATTTCATAATAATTCGCTATCGAAACACTATTTCTTAACACAATAAGCGACCGACTCTCCTTGTAATGTGAGAAAATAACTTTACTTTTGAAGATGTAAACAGAGAAGAAGTAAGTATGAAGAAAGTAGCTATTCTGGTAACCTTTTTGTTGATATTCTTACAACTGGTCAACGCACAAAAAGTAGGATTGGTTTTAAGTGGTGGAGGAGCAAAAGGTGCTGCACATATAGGAGTCATAAAAGCCCTCGAAGAAAATGGCATACCTATCGATTATATAGCCGGTACATCCATTGGCTCCATTATTGGCAGTTTATATGCTATGGGGTATTCTCCTGAAGAGATGCTGGAGTTGATGTTGTCTGAAGAATTCGGCTACTGGCAGACCGGGACAGTGGAGAATGAATATAAATACTATTTTAAAAGACCTGATCCGACTCCCGAATTCGGCCATTTCTCTATCGACATGACTGATTCGTTACAGATAAAAGCAAACTTCCTGCCGCAGAGCCTTATCAATCCGATCCAGATGAATCAGGCATTCATGGCACTTTTCTCTCAGGCGACAGCGAAAGCCGGATGGAATTTCGACAATTTGTTTATCCCGTTCCGTTGTGTGGCTTCCGATATTTATAGTAAGAAAGCGATCATATTCAAGAACGGTGATCTGGGTGATGCGGTGCGTGCTTCAATGACCTTTCCATTCTTTTTCCAGCCTATCTGGAAAGATAGTATTCCTCTGTTTGATGGCGGTATTTACGACAACTTCCCGGTAGGCCCGATGAAAGAAGCTTTCCATCCGGATTTTATCTTCGGATCGACTGTTGCCGGTGGGAATAACAAGCCGTCAAACAATGCATACAACCAGCTGGAAACGATGATCATGCAAAAGACGGATTACGACGTACCCGAGGAAGATGGCATGATGGTAAAATTCAGTTTCCCGACAGTTTCATTGCTCGACTTCCAAAAGGCCAAAGAGTTGATGGATATAGGTTATAAACGTACTATGGGGATGATAGACTCTATCAAACAAAGGGTTCCCCGCAGAGTTCCGCTTGCAGAAGTCAATATGCGAAGGGCGGCTTATAAGGAAAGTTTGCCTCCGTTGATCTTTCAGAATATATATGTAACAGGCGTTTCTGAATCGCAACGAAAATATATCGAAGCACAGCTGCATCGTGATATGAACCATGAATTCTCGATGGAAGAGTTCAAACGGGCTTATTTTAAAATGCTTACTTCTTCAAAGATCAGGGAGATTATGCCGCATGCGGTTTACAATCGCAGGGAAAAGAAGTTTGATCTTTATCTGGACGTTAAAATGAAAGAAGAGATCACCGTAGGTTTTGGGGGAAATATATCCTCGCATCAGGCAAACCAATTGTTCCTGGGATTGGGTTATCAATATCTGGGACGTTATGCAGCCGACGTAAACGCTAATTTCCAGGTTGGAAACTCTTTCAGCGGGATTATGCTGAGCGGACGAATTTATCTGCAAACCAAGATCCCGACTTACCTGAACTGGCAAGGAGTCTATTCCGATAAGAGATATCAGGAAAGCCAATCGCTATTTTATGAAGATGTGTTGCCTGCCTTCATCAAGCAAAAAGAATTGTATACGAAGATTAAGTTGGGATTCCCATTCCTGAACAGGGCTAAGTCTGAAATCGGATTTGCATACGGACAGTTAAATGATTACTATTTTCAGAGTAATAACATGTTGTTTCCTAATTCTAAATTTGACCACAGTTGGTATAACCTGTTCAGCGGTTCACTTAGTATAGAGCGAAATTCATTGGATGCCAAACAGTATCCGATATCCGGGCGGAAGCAGTTCCTGATAGCCCAGTATGTTACAGGGACAGAAAATTATGATCCTTCCCCTACATCGCAGAGCCAGTCGATCAGGAAAAAAGTACATAGCTGGTTACAATTGAAAGGGGAGTGGCAGCACTATGAAACATTAAGTAACCGTTTTAACCTGGGATTTCAGGGTGAATTGGTTATCTCCAGCAAAAACCTGATGAACAACTATACGGCATCGGTATTGCAGGCCCCGGCATTCACGCCTACACCGCATAGCCAGATTGTTTTTAATGAGGCTTTCCGGGCTAATCAATATTTTGCTGCAGGTGTTTCACCGATCTATAAGTTTAGCAAATTACTGCATTTCCGTCTGGACTTGTATGGTTTTGCCCCTTTGTATGAAATAAAGAAAGAAATCAATGAGGAAAACCCTTATATAGCGGTTCCTTATTATGGAAAATTTCTTCATTCATTTAAGTACATGGGAGAGGCTGCTCTGGTTCTTCAATTGCCTTTTGCCTCTATCAGTCTGTATGCCAATGGGTATAGTTATCCGGCAAAGAATTTCAACTTCGGGCTGAACATCGGTTACCTGATCTTCAATCCAAAAATGTTAGATTAAATTGAAAAAAAGATGTACTAAAGTCTTGCAGGTTTAAAAGAAAACACTACCTTTGCACTCGCAATCACGAAACAATGGCCGCGTAGCTCAACTGAATAGAGTAGCTGACTACGGATCAGCCGGTTACAGGTTTGAATCCTGTCGCGGTCACGGAATAATAAAGAAAGCGTTGAAGTAGTAATATTTCAACGCTTTTTATTTGTTAGGGTTTATGTTTGTTACTGGCCTATAATTTCAGCTTTTCTTTCTGTAGCGCATTGTTCAATATAGATTTATTGAGAGACTTATCCTTCTGATTTACCAGCGACAACGCACATCGCCTGATTACGTTGGTAATGGCGCCTCCTGAGAGTTCTGTTTCGGCTGCCATGATTATTAGTTCTTCATCTACACCACCCGGCCAGTTTTTCAACATCTTCCGCCATATTTCCGCACGCAGTTCTTCCGTTGGCATCGGGAAATAGATCACTGACTGGAAACGACGGGAGAATGCTTCGTCGATATTTGAACGCAGGTTTGTTGCCAGAATGATCATGCTGGGGAAATCTTCTATCCGTTGTAAAAGATAAGCGACTTCCTGATTGGCATGCCGGTCGTTGGAAGTGTTGGTAGAGGTACGTTTACCGAACAGGGCGTCCGCTTCATCAAAGAAAAGGATCCAGTTCCTGTTTTCGGCAAGATCGAATACTCTGGCGAGGTTCTTTTCTGTTTCCCCGATATATTTGGATACGATCATGGAAAGGTCTATCCGGTAAACATCCATATTATTTTTTTGACCGAGCAGGGTTGCTGCCAATGTCTTTCCCGTGCCCGGCGGCCCATAAAACAATGAACGGTATCCGGCTTTCAGGATACGGGACAATCCCCAGTCTTCCATGATGGTCTTGCCGGAAGAGATCCAGGTATTGATCTCTTCCAGCTCGGTTGCCACCTGGTAATCCAGTACCATATCGTCCCAGTTCAGTTCCGTAGTAATGCGTTTGGCGGGAAAACCGATATTATAGTCCGGTTTATATTCTTTATCCAGTAAGACACGGCTCAGAAACTCTTCCGATATCCGCAATTGTCCGCTCAGGAACGGTTCCCCTTCACCGGCACCTTCCAGACGGAGAATGTTTTTCGTATAGAACCAGTGATCCTTCTGAAAATATTCGATGACAGCCTTCCGCCTGTCCGTATTTTCCCCTGCAATAACGAATACAGCCGTTTCTCCGGTAGGAAGAAAGCCACCATGCGACAAGCCTTTCCAACCGCCAAACTCTGTGTATTGACGGTCGAAGTTCTTGTTCTGCACAAAAAAGATATCCAGTATCTGCGGACAGATGTGTGGCATCAATGCCAGCATCACGACAATCCGCTCCTGAAAGGTAATCTTTTGTACATCTGCCACTTTTTCCATCCAACCGTTGGAGGGTAGGCGAATCTGTTCCAGCGAAGTGTATTCACACTCCTGCTGGAAATAGTGCTGTATGGCAACCGTCAATACCTGATTGAACCAAACAATATATTCGTTCATCCTTTCCTTATCTTACAAGCTGTTAGCCTTTGAACCCATTACATCCGCTTCATGTTCCAGGCCAGCATTGTCGTTGACGGGCATTCCTCCGACTTCCGTTGTTGGTTCTACACGCCCCGCCATTTGTTGGGCTACATGCCAGGCCTCATGGGGCAAATGCTGTTCCTGCCCCGGAGCCACGTGGATATCCGTTCCTTGCGTATAGGCAAGGGCCTGTACTGTAGCCGGCTGGGATGAATTATAATGTACTTTTACATCATCCAGGGAATAGCCTGAAAGGTTTTCCACACCGGCTTTCAGGTTATCGGGCAGTCCGGTATTGTTCGGTTTCATTTGCAAGGATTCGTCCTCGTCCTCCTCTAGTTGGATCGCTTTGTCGAATTTGCCTTGAAGTGTGTCGTCCTCGTCTTCGCCAATCCGCTGCAATGGTAGATTCATTGAGCGGTTGTCGACAAATTGCAAAGATCCGCTACCATCCAGTTTTTGCTGGATGGTGCGGGCTGTCTTTTCCTGATATGCTTTTTCTGTTTTCATACCTGATGTTGTTTATTGTTGTACAAAATCTGTTTTAAAACGTTTGCTTATCGTGCCAGATAATTTGTATATAATTTTCCAACCAGGGATAACGGATCTGTTTGAATGACCATGGAACAGATTCCAGCAAGATATCATATCCCCGCTCTTCTATGGTCAGTAACCATTTTTCTTTCTGCTGTTCCAACCGCCCGTTGCGGTGAATAAAGGTTTCCTGAAAACCCCTCATAGAAGTACCGTCCATTTTCCTCCAGTTTGCTTTTACTGCCTTGATCAAACTTTCGGCCGTATCCTTTTCTTCTTGGGTCAATTCTAACTGTTTCGGTAGTGGGATGTGCATCGGCAGGTTGACAAGCAGGCGGTTAAACACCAGTTCCATTTCCTGATATGTCTTTTCTTCCAGACAGGTCAGGTATTGCAGCAGGAATACAGCACGGATTTGCGATGCCGTGTCCTTAAATGCTTTCTTATCTTTGTCCAAATAATCAAGCATAACAAATAAACGTGGAAACCACGGGTTAAACAGACAAAGCCCTGCGTTAGTGATAAAGAAGTTATTGGGAACTTCTCTCTGTTCTTCTTCATTAAAATAAGATCTTTCTTCCATAACATTTAATATTTGTTTAACAATATGTGTTGTTTCTTTTCTTTCAACTTCAGTTTTCTCTTGCTGGGTAGGAAGCGGTTGTGCGAACGAGCGCATTCCTTCCGTCATATTCGATGTTTCAGTAAGCTGTGTTATCGGTGTTCTATTCGATTTTCCTGTATAAACAAGATACAAATACGACAGAAATTTGTGTTCTGTTTCTTCCTTTGTAAAACTTCTTTTACCTAATGTGTCTGTGTCTTGCATATAGAGTAGAAGGGCTTGCGAAAAAGCTGTTGAAAGAACCATACTTCCTCTGGTCAGGAAAGGGTAATCGTCTATTTTGTCCTGTATCCATTGCATTGTCTGTAACAATACCGATGCCTGATAAAAATTCACCCGCGTAATGCTTTGCAAGAGTTGAGATACAGAGATATCGGCAGAAAGGAGAGGAATCATTTTGCTCTCTTTGGGTTGTTTTCGGAGCAAATGAATCCAGTCCAGAGGCTTTTCTACAGCCATCTTTTGCAACAACTCCCGTTTGCTGTCCTGAGAAACTGTTGTATCTTCCAGCCAATTGATAAACCCCTTATCAGTATTCCAACAACTTTCCAGCAATGTTTGAAGGATATTAAAATCGCTTTCGCGGTGTTCCTTGTCTTTACAACTTTTCTCCGCCAGATATAGTTCTGTCGTTACTAATTCGATGGCATCTTCATTGTCGGTATCTGTAATAATCTGATAGATCCATCGTAACAGTTGCCTGATATTATCCGCTTCGGTTTTGCCTTGACATCCGTTGCCTATCCAGAGAAGCACAGCTTTTCGAATGGTAAAATCCAATTGAACACTGGTAACCACATTCAGCCAGTCGATCTTCGGTGCATGGCTTTGTAGATAACTTCTCATTTGCTCCACCATTGCCATTGCAGTGAATGAAATGGAAACAAGCAGTTGGTTTATGATAGCCATACTGGTTATCTCTGTCAATGTAGAAATTAATGCATCCTCTTTGACTGCTACTGTTTGTAGCCAATGTGTCAGTTTCTCCGGATTCTTTTTTGCATACAGAGTAATCAATATCCGCTTGTCTGTATCGCTTCGCTGTGTATCTTTCAGGAAAGCAGCCAGGGTGGAGATATCTGCCGGATAGCGGTTTTCCTCCTTTTCTGATGACGGTATTTCTTTTCCTTCCTTTGCAAGCGGTAACCGAAGGAGCGACAGGTTCAGAAATATCCGGTACAGTTCCCGGTTGAAATAGCTGTCATGCATGGGCGAGCCATCGGGATTATGCGGCTGTTGGTCGTAGATTGCATTTAATACTTCTATATAATCGGTAGAACTGAATACTTCCAGCAGGAAACCGACAGTCAATTCCGCTTTGGAGAAGTAGAACGAATAGGTTTGCTTGTGGATAAACGTGAGCAACCGATGATGTAAGTGGCGGATAAAATCGCTCTTGTCGCCGAAGATAACGAGACCATTGAACGGATAATACCGGATAAGCCACTCGTACAGGTAATGCCAGTAGGGCGGAAGATCGACTTCGGCGTGTTCTCCGGCTTCAACCTCCATGATCCGTTGGACGGATATGGTATCGAGTAGTTCTGCCATACTTAGTAGTGCGGTATCATTTTCTGCTTCGTGGATGAAACGTATGGGAATATCCGGCTTTGCCACCAAAAGTCTTACCAGGAAACGGCGTTTCTCATGCAGGGTGGCTGCCGGTTCGGAAAGTGCAGCGACATAAAGCCGGAGAAATACCTCTTCGTTATCCGCTTGCCAGAACAGACGCTGCAGAGCATTCTCTTTATTCAGACACAACTTCGATATCTTATTGATGCAGGTTGATGATTGTGTCGCTATCCATTCCAGTTCTTCTGCCAGGTTGAAACTTTCGTCCGACCATTCCGCTTTCGGATAGCCGTACTCCAGATAGAAAAGCAGGTTTTGCAACCGGGAAATACCGGTACTTTCTTCCAGGTTTCCGGCAGATATATTCAACAAAGGCAAGGCTCTCTGTAATTTATCCCGGAGCCTACGCGGAAACTCCTGGTAGAAATCCTCTTCCAGGATATCGCCCAGATCGAGATCGAGTAGTTCTATCTCATGTAGTACCTTTTCCTTATCATAAACGGACAGGCATTCTTCAACCACTTTTTCCACACAGGCATGGCAAAAGTTGTCCCAGTTGGCATACAATCCGTATGTAAACTGTTCATCTACTGCAGTGAACCCAAACGATATGTTGTCAATACGTATCATCCAGTGTATTCTTATCTTTATCCTTTACCTTTTTTAATATTTCGTTCATCGTATCCTGCAGCATCTCTACGTCATCCATATATTGTTTAGCCAGCGCCTGTCGCCACAGTCTGTAACAGTCTTCGAACTCCTGCATGAAGGCAATATTCAACCAGTAAATAGTACCACTCAGATGGGCGGGTAATATGGAACGCAACAAATCACGGCAGACTTCGCGGAAACGAGGTGACCAGAAGCGAGCCGTCCACGAGGGCAATACGAGCGACAGTGTGAACGGATGGGATTTGGAAAGCACCGGTTCGACGATGTAGAGCGTTTCACATGCATGGTTGAGTTCCTGCAGGTAATAGCGCAGGATGTTGGCAAGCGAATTCAGTTCAACCTTTTTATTGGTTCTCCCGAGGTTCATCCAAATATTTTCCTCCCGGTTGCGGAATACCAGCATATACTCATTCTCATCGGCTAGCACGAGCCGGTAATTATCCAGGAAAATGCCTCCCCGGAACAGGCCGCTACTGATAAAGTTCTGGTTGAATACAGGCAGTTCCATGCGTAACCTGCTGTATTGTTCGAATTTTTCATTCTCGTCTTCCGGCTGCTTTTCATGAACAATAGGTTCCATATGGCAGTTTTCGAGTATTCGTTCATCAATCAGCCTGGCGTTTATGAAGTTTCGTGGAATTTTTCCTTTTCCGTTTGTTTTCATCAACATAAGATTATGGCTGGCCAGAACGTTTCCTACCGAACGGTTCTCGTTCCAACTGATGCCAAGCAGACGGCAGAACCATTCTTTCGCCACTGCTACATTTTCTTTTCCATCCGAATCGGTAATATTCCTTGCTTGGGCGCGATTCTTTGTCAGATAAGCGATATACCGGAGGAAACCTGCACGGCGACGCAGTATTTCTTCTTTTGTTTCACCATAGTTATCAAATTCCTCCATCCATGCCGGTTGGCTTTCCACACAGTACAACTGGTCGAGGAAATCCATATAGCGGCTTTTTAGTGCATATATATTATGGGAGACCGGGTAATCTATATCTTTTGCTTCAATGGAGAGTAGACGATCCAACTTTTTTACTTCAGACAATCCCTGCTCGATTGTCTGATCGTACAGTTTAAGATAGGCCTCGAAGGAAGTAAGAGGCTTCCGATCCGGGGAGAGGTTGTAGCATGCCGGGAAATCCCGGGCGATGGGGTAGTGAGTGAATATGTCGTGGTTAGTGCCTTTCAAGCCTGCCCATTGATAGTTCCGTTTTTCCTCCGGGATATATACCTTAGTATTATAAAGTTCACTTAATTGTTTTGTGAACTTCTCCATATCAACCTGTACCTGAGAACATCCGCAATAAATATCTACCTTCAAATCGTCTTTCTTGCGGGGTATTTTAAGACTATATCCTCCGGAGAAATTGGTCAGTGGCTCGTTGTTCTTCATCAGATAGCAGACGCTGAACGATTTGATGCCCTTCACCTGCCAGAGTTTATTATACAGTTCATATTCGGTATTCTGCTGCCGGGGGATTACAACACGTACGGTATCGTCTGAACCCTCCAGCCATTCTTCGAGCGGCATGCCGGAGATTTCCTGTTCTTCCGGGGTGGAGATACTCACTGCACCGGATAAATAACGCAGGATGATCTGATAGATTTCTACCAGCATGAGGGTGGCATCCTGTCCCGGCTCGATTTCGAATCTCGCATGAAACTCCAGTTCTTCGGGTTTCACGACAATGACCTGGTTAAGATATTCGCACAGGTTACGGTGTTCGTTGTAGACCATCTGAACCCTCTCCACCAAGGCCTCACTTTTTACTTCTTTATTAAAAGGAGGAAGAACGATCTTGACGGTGTAACCACCGGTAGCCGGGTCACACTCTACCCATACATTCTCCAGTTCGGGGATATGGGAGAAGAACAACCTGCGGTAATCTTCTGTCGTGACGGGAGCCGTGGTATAGACTTCGCCGGGAGGGAAGAGGCCGAAACGCTTCGGGTTGAAGTTTTCACCTTCCCCTGTCAGGTAGTCTGCCAAATCGAAGCCCAGCTTGTAGCTTGTTTCCGTCAATGCATAGTTGGCTATGTCTGCCAACGTCACACCGGGATCATGGACGTTGAAGTCCGTCCATACTTTTCCCGACAGGCGCTGCACTTCTTCCAACGTCTTTTTTTGCAGGTGTGAGTACAGGTTCTCACCTTCTTCCTGTTGCCTGATATATGGTTCTTTGCCATCCATCTTCGTATCTTCTCGTTAGTTACAACGTATTATCCTTTGTACATTTCTACAATCCGGCAATGTATTTCTCCGGAGGGCAACCGTTTCTTGCTGCGCATTTGCAGGCAAGGCTTACCGCCGTGATCTAACCAGCGAAAACGAATACTGCCCGACCAGCCCCACCAGTGCTTTTCCGGTGACTCTATCCGCTGCTCCATGAAGTTCAGCCAAATGGCGGTGACACGTGTCAACCGGCAAAGCTCCGTGCCCGGTTCGCGGAAAGAAGCGTAGATGCGGTAGACACGGCAGCCGAAACCTTCGCGGGAAACGTCGAGCGGCAGGTCGTGCCACTTTTTGTCGGCAGGGACGGTCAGGTAATCTTCGCCGGGGGTTACTCCACCTCCGCCTTTCGTTTTGTAAGCCGATGCGGTGACGGTCTCTTCCACCATCAAGTTGCCATGCAGGAGAAACGATTTATCCTGTGCTGCTTCCATCACCACTTCGGTTTGTCCATTCTTTATGACCAGTTTCTTCTCGGGTGTGACGGAGAGTGACCATACAGGCAGTTTCGTTCCGGTAGCGGACTTTTCCGTATAAAAGCCGATATCCAGGTTACCGTCCTGTTTCGGATAGAATGCCCAGCCTGTATCGGTTCTTATCACTTGCTCGTCTTCCACCAGATTCAGTGTGGAGTCGATCAGTTCGGCGAACTGTTCCTCGGTAGGGATATCGCCTTTTTTGAAGTATCCCTTCAAGGTGTTCCTGTTTTTACGGTTGTTCGGGTTCATAAGCTATCTTATTATGAAGTTACCCCCAATTTCGGCATTTTCGATGCCGCCGTGGGGAGATAGTAATTCTATTGTTATTTTCGGATGTAGCACGCTCCACGGATGTTCGCCTTTGAAGGCCGGATGCTTTTCGTCGATGATTACAAACGGCGTGCGCTCCAATTTGACGTTAAGTGCAATCAGTCTCATCAAATCTTCGTGGTTTGCCATGCGGGCATGCAGTTCATTGTAGGAAAAATGTTGCCGGAGAGCCGGTATTTCTCCTTTCCGATACCACGGTGCGAGGTAATTCTGTGCCAGCACCACCAATTGGCGGACGGTTTTGCCTTCATCCTGCACTTTGTCCCATAAAATAGCTTTGCAGTGAACCTTCACCTGTTCATAAACAGGGTTGATAACGCGCAGGGAAACAAACGAAGGCGTATATTGACGGATCACCCGCCGTATCTCCGCCAACTTCCAGGCCGGAGAAAGAAAATAACGGTTGTCTTCCGTACGGCTGAAAACGACGAGGTCGATTTCCGATATCTTTTTCTCCCTCGGTATGGAAAGGCATTGTACCTTGTCCACTTCGGGGAAGTTTTCCAGAACAAGACGTTCGTAATCTTTTATCGTGATAGCCCGATGACGGTTACTGATGCGTGAACTCTGGTGTATGGCTACATCGTTATTCGTTTCGGCAGGCCTGCCGCCGAAGCCGGGTAGGGGTTGTGCGATGCTTTCTATCCGCTCGTCCGGCTCGATTGTGCCTTGTATTGTTTCTGCAGGTAGTGGAGAACCGTCTCCATTCTGCGCTGTGAGCCGGATATAGTTCGTCCGGATATGGCGTATGGCAAGGCTGGACGACAAGTCACCTGTTACGGTGGCGCGAAGCCATGCACGACCTTGCTTATCTGTATGACTGTCTTTTATCTTTTCCGGCAGCCTGATTTCTATGAAACCGCTTTGTGTCAATCCCTGGGTTTCTTCGACACGGATAGCGTCGGTGGCGATGGGAGACCATACGTTCCCGTTCCAGAATTCCCAGGTTAGTTTGGTGGCTTTGCCCGGCTGAGGACTGTTGAACGATTTGTTTTCTTTTGGCAAGACCATGTCGAGGTACATCCGTACGGTTTGTTCTCCTTTTGCACGGAGGAAGGCGAAGTACAGTTGGTTGTCTGCTGCAAATGCCGGCAGGAAGGGGTGTTCTTTTACGTCGTTTACAGGGAATACCTCTTGTTCAGACAATGCCGTGATGCGGCTCAACCGGATGGATGAATTCGCCATATCGGTCAGTGTCGTTTCTTCCGAAGCGATGTACGAAAGTTCCACATCTGCCAGCTGGGGGGCAACGGGTTCGGGA
The DNA here is from genome assembly GCF_000969845.1 of Parabacteroides sp. HGS0025. NCBI lineage: Bacteria > Pseudomonadati > Bacteroidota > Bacteroidia > Bacteroidales > Tannerellaceae > Parabacteroides > Parabacteroides sp. HGS0025. Next base: position 2,820,888 of record NZ_KQ033902.1, on the reverse strand, counting down.
GGTAACTCCTTAAGATCCTCCTTTTTGCATCGGCTGTTATGGATCATCGTTTCGGTAAAGAGGGTGCGGTAGGCATCCGTACCGAAGCCGATAGAGGGAGCCTGCAGGGTGGCACGGAAGAAGCCGTCACGGTCGCGGCGGTATTCGTAAGGGACAGATTCACTACGTGTCAGTAGCTTCTTCTCTGTTAAATCAAAGATTACCAGGGCATCATTGAACGAACGGTCTGCTTTTTCCCCGGATGTATCGATGGAATCGGGGGTGAACAAATGTTGCCTGATACCTTGGCAGGATTTCCATTTTCCGCCTTGTTGCCATTCGGTGGAGATGGTGAATGAGTTTATGTCGATTACTTGTCCGGCGGCAGCGGTATAACTTTTGTATAGTTTGTTGAACTCTGCTTCTGTTTCGGGCAGTTTCTTCCACTTGCCTTTCAAGCGGACTTCCTTCAACGGTTTGAGCCCCATTTCTTCGTTGCCGAAAAGGAACCAGGCTCCTTTTTCCGATTGCAGGCCGAAAGGCTGGAAGGGTTGCGAGGTGTCGACTTGCCCCAGCTCGTTGTAGAAGGTGAAGTTATGGATGGCAGATACGTTCGTCTCTATCTTTACGGCATCGAATTTTAGCTTGGTTGCCCAATCGTAAGGGCACGGGGTTTTGCTTGCCAGTATCCGAAGGGAGGGATGTTCGGTTGTCACGCCATGTGTATCTTCAGTGCAGGGAGCGGGGAGGATACCATCACCTGGAATTGTGATTTCGAAACATAACCAGTGATGGTTGTCTTCCATTTTGATCTTACAGGTGCACGATTGCTCTGTCCAGCCTTCTGCATTGCTGAATTGCAGGGTGAAACTTTTATCCGGTATACTGGGGAGCAGATCGGAAACCGTACCGGCAGTAATCCGGAAGTCGATGTTGACTTTCCTTTCGCCTTCGCCCAGGACGAACATAGGAGATTCTACTATCCAGCCCAGAGGTAATGTTTTACTACATTTATCGGAGAAGAGTGCTTGTGCTGTCGATATGTCCGGGTTACAGATTGCTTGTTTGCGGATAGAGATGTCTTTTCCGTCTCCCCGTTCGATAAAGATGGCGTTCGCTTCGGCGCATTGCATAGGGGTGATGTATTCGTTGCGCACGGTTTGATAAAGCAGGTCTTCGCCGGCGGTATTCTGTCCGGCCGGGAATGCCTGTTGGGCAGGTAGCGTGAAGCCGGCTGTGTTTTCTGCCGGGGTGACGATGATGTAGGTGTTGTCTTGCACCGTTCCTAGCGGGATAGCGTGCAGGATGTCGCGGAGGTAGAGTTCCGGCAATGTGGCGAAGCGGCGGTTGAATGTTTGGGTGATGCCTCCGTAATTACGCAGGTAGGTGAGCAGGAGGGACAGGGCACCGTCCATATTGCCATCGTTTTCGATCTGTGCCAGGTAGTAATCAAAATGTTCCTGTATGGAGCGGATGGTGTGAAGCGTCCGGGACTTCTCCAAGAGGTCTTTCAGTTGCCGGGCGACCTGGATAGAGGAAGAAGCATTGTTAATGGTTTTCCAATTTCTGTCGATATAGCGGTTAAGTCGGGCTATCCATTTCTTAACCTCGTCTAGCAGGCTTTGGGTATCGGTCGATGGTTGTTGTCGGGCAATGTCCACCAATACGGTCAACACATGGTCGGCCCACAGGCTAATGAGCATGCCCTCCTTGCCGTCGTCGTTACGATAACGGATGCCGTTGCTTGCTTCTGCCAATCGGGGAAGCAGTTCGCGCCAGTCGCTCTCCAATGCCGGGAAGTTGTCGAGGCGGGGAGAGGAGGTTTCGTAGGTGGGACGGAGGAGGCCGCTTAGCCTGTAGGGTGTTGCCATGTTCTGATCTGTTTTCAGGTTCTATTCAATTCTTATTCTATAACGGGACGATCATCTTCGCCACCGCCACCGGGAATGACAGGTTTGTCGTCACCGCCCGAAGCTGTGCCGCCACTGTTACTGCTGCCGGCAATTCGCGAATAAGTACCTACAAGGCCATTTATATTGGTGATGAAAGTGGTTATTGCATCCGAGGGTTGCACGATGGCATAAGCATTTACCGTCTGGATAATTTCACCGTAGAGCGTGTTGGCAGCCTCTACTGCATCGGCCGATTTGACATCACTTTGCGTCATGCGATCGCTCATTTCCGTTGTTTTACTCAGGAATGCATTTTCAAAAGCAATATTTGCTGCGCGAAGGGATTCCACTTCGGCTGTCAATCCCAGTGCTGCAATAGCCGCTTTGTTCTCCGGCTGATCCAGTAGAGTAAGCATACCCTTTACTTCGGCAGTCTGCTTGGTATACTCATGGTTACGAATCCCCTTATAGGGTGAGAGTTGTGGAGAAAGCAGACGTGCCGCCTTGCCGGTTGCTTCTACGGTAGAAGTGAGATAAGCGTTTGTAACATTGCTGATCACTCCTGATGCATTATCGCGTGTTTTATCCGCATTCTTCAGGTCGATAGTAGCAATGAAGGAACGTTGGCGGTTGACGATGGAGACAAGTGTTTCTACTGCCGTAGTGTAACCAACCGTTAGGTTTTCTATGTGTAAAACTGCCGGAGTGGCGGTAGTGATAAAACCAAGCACCTTGTTGTGGAAGTCGCTGCATGAGCCGATAGTCATCTTGCTCATACCAAAAGATCTGATCTGTGTTGCCATAATCATTATTTTTTAATATAAATACTTTGTTCTTTTGCTCCCAACGATCGTTTTCAGACTGTCCGAGCCCTCCGAAGATACGAAAATAATCGTTGACACGACTCCCTAGGGCTTGAAAATGTTGCTGACGATCGTTTTTATCTCTTTTTATCCTGCGGTAGTACTGAAAATGATCATTTTTATATCTCCGCAGAGCCCTGGAGTATCGCCAACGCGTATTTTCACTACTTCCAAGGGATTGGGAAACAAAAAAACAATCATTGGCTTATTTTAATTAGCAATATGGAGAGGCGGAACAATATTTATAGGCGCTGCTGCTGTCACATCATCTGCCTGTAAAAAAATTCCAGCAGACATTCCTGGCGGAGCCGGTAAAGGACCGGCATATGGCGCAGGGTCTGGTAGAACATTATAATTAATTATTGATCCAGGATTAGCCACTGCATATCCGGCTATAAAATTCTCGACAACATTCATTGCAACATTAGCCGCCGGAGTTAAAGACATCATGTTTTCAGGAATACATGGGGCTCCGAATCGATCGGCAATTAAATGTGCTCTTACAAAATTAGGTGCAAGTCCATGTCGGTTCATAGCTACAAAAGGAGCTTGCATATTAACAGTAGCTCCCGCATTACCTCCATAAAATTCATTAAGCATAATACGCTGACAAACAGAAGATGGTCTATTATCTTCTATTTTGACTTTTTGTTTCCCTATGGAAACCGCTGATCTCTGATTGGTTAAATTTCTGGAAGTTTTAACCAAAGACGTATCAATAAACGTTTTCATAAATATGTTTTTTTATATATTCAAATTCGTCCCTTCATTCAGATAAAACGGATACACCATATTGTTGCGGCTATTCGTACGAATGATGGTATAGGTGATCAGGATCAGCAACAATCCTTTATCCGAACGCTCTTCGAACGACACCTCTTCCAACGTGATACGTGGTTCGAAGAGGGTGATAGCCCGGGCGATATCTGCCCGCATCCGCACCAGGGTTTGCGTATAGATCGGCTCGAAGGTGTAGCGGCGCAGCGGGCAGCCATAATCGTATCGGTTTACGCGCTCACCGGGCGAGGTGCTGAACAATACACGCAGGCTCTGTTCGATATCCTCTTCGTAAGCTACCATCTTTACCCCGTTTTCCGTCAACTGAGGAGGAAAATTCCAACCTCGCCCCAGAAAGACATCGGCATCCAACAGGTTCTTCAGTTCATCCATCTTCTTTTAGTTTTTCAGTTTCCGGAGACTTATCCTCCAATGATTACCGTGGGACATCCGACGACAATCGTTCCGCCATGTGCGGTGCTGTCACCCATCCGGGCTGCCGGTCTTCCGCCTATCATGACGGTAGACGAGCCTTTCACGATCGTGTCCGGCGGTCCTACGCAGACACACATGTCGCCCACGACGGCTGCCGGCATTTTCCCTATCAGTACATTCGGCACAGCCGGTCCGATTACCGGACCGCCCACATGCGGTATCGGCGAGGGAAACGCCGGGGTTTGCATCGGGCAGGTGTGCATATCAGTTATTCTTGCTGCCGGTGGCATATTGTTCTCCTTTCTTTATTAGTTTATCATTACCATAGCACCCTTAACGGTGGTCTGCCCACTAGCGGATAGCTCTGCCGTGGCGTTACCTTTCACCGAGGCACCTACCTTAGCCTGTACTTTCACATTCAGCCCTTCCAACGTGACATCCTGCTTGGCATTGCCGCTGAGTTTCATCGTGGCATCCAGCGTGATGTTGCCTTTCGCTTTCAGCTTGATGTCTTTGGATGACGAGAGGGAGATACCGTCGCTGTCCATCACGATCTCGTTCTTGTGCTGATCGGTCAGTTTGATAGACTTCTTATCATCATTGATCTCTATACTGTTTTTACCGGGGGTGGAAACAGTTATGATTTTCTTCTCCTCGTTAAACTCTATCCGCATGTTCTCACGGGTGACGATGGCTTTCGTATTGTTTTTGGCCTCATATTCGTAAGGAGGTCTATGCTTGGCACCATACAGGCTTCCCAGTATCACGGGATGGCCGGGGTCTTCGTTCATGAAACCTATCACCACCTCGTCTTCCGGTTCGGGCAGGAAGAAACTGGCTGAATTATTGGTGGCATACAGGGTCGACAGCCTTGCCCAGAGCAAGCGGTTCTTACCTTTCAGCCACGGTAATTCTACCTGTATACGGCATTCTTTCAACGGATCGCCGTCCAGCTTCTTTACCACCGCTGCATGAATACCTTGCAGACCGGGCAGGAAGCCGGAAGCGGAGGGAGAAACCACATCTGCTTCATCAGTAATATTTACGGGCGAGATACCTGCACCTGCCTTAGTGATCCATTCATTGTCCTCGATGATATGCGTTACTGATCCGACAAACATATTGCCGTTGAAGCGTTTACCCAGGCCTTTCAATTCGATCAGGCAGCCCGGCACTACTTTAGCGGAACCGTAGAAACTGCATGAACCCTGGTAGCGTGCCAGTCCGGCTTTCAACGCCATGCCGTCCGCCCATTGCTTCAAAGCATTTTCTTTGGTCGGTGCATCGGTTTGCAACAGCAGATTGTCGCCCGTAGCGATATTCTTCGGTTGCAAATCGCCCTGCCGGTTGAGCGAAGGGAGGGAAGCGATTGTTTTCACCGTCTTTTGTGTATTGGGATCCCATGATACGGCTTCATATTGCGTGAACTGGTCGTCGGCGGACAGTTCGAGGTCGAAAGCAGTCAGGTCGTTGCCATAGGTTACGGTCAGTACAGGCGATGCACTGACGTTAGGCTTCTTCACCTGTATCTTTTTCCCGGCGGTGTAGACGAACAGGCCGTTGGCATCGGCACGGGAGAGAGCGAAGTCCCAGTCCGAGCAATAATACTGCACAAGGGTAGGATGCGTGTAAGGTGTGGCATCTATTTCGACACTGCCGTAATCGGCAAGCGCTTCCTTAATAATATCACTGTCTGTCTTTTTCTCGAAGATGCGGTTTTTACGTCCCTGCGTAGCGGAGTAAGCATTATCGCGGCATTCCACCAGCATGTAGGAACGATGATCCTTACCTGTGGTGATGCGTATTCCGATGATGATGCCGTCAAACAGCGTTTCCTCTTTGTCCATGCTGCCGGCGTTCACACGGATCGGGGTACCGGGTTTGAAAGAGTCGGAATCGCTCTCGTCGAACGTTTGCTTATCCATGTTGCCGGCATTGAACTTTAATGTAGCCTTACCGATACGGTTCAGTTCCAGATGTACCGAGGCGGATACCAATGAGAAGGTATCTTTTAACCTGCTTCCATTGCAATAGACGGAACAAGCCAGTACACGGTCTTTGTTTACAGAAGGTGATTCTGCCATAATTTTATTCTTTTTTTAACATCGGCAGCAGGATATTCGTACCGGCAGGTACGTCCCTGTAGCCGTTGAGATTATTAAATCGGGCGACTTCGCCCACCAGGAGCGGGTCTCCATATACTTCGTTGCAAAGGGCGGACAGGGTCTGCCCTTCCTTTAATGTAATCAGTCGCGACACGTCGGGCGAGCGTTTGGAGAAGCGTTTCTTCTCCTCTTTCTGACTACAATACCCCATCAGTGTCACTTTCAGTTCGGCACAGAGCGGGATACTGTCGAGGTCGAACAGGGTGTATTCTGTTTCGAGTGTCTTAAGTTGTCCGAAGAAGGTGATGTCGCCATACTGTACCTTGACGAACGAGGGACGGTGGCCTTCGCTATTGTAAAAGTACAGGCGTTCTTCGAGGTCGTTCACGACGTCGCGCACGGGTTTCTTCTCGTCGTCATCTTCCATCGCGGCGGTCTGATCCAGCAGACATTCGAATGAGAAGGTTTCCGGTTGGTAACGCACATATACGTTCGACCCGTTCAGGCTGCCCAGTTGCTTGTCTTCCGCATAACGGATTCCTTTGTTGAGCTTCACCTTGCTCGGGTTGATGGGTAGATCCAGCGCAGATTTGTATTCGCTGCTGAAACTATCGTCCGTATAGGCTGTAATGGTCATTTTCCCCATTTCGCTTTTGTCTTTTTATACGTTATTACCGTTCGTTCTTTTTCCGCTGCCACCGTTGTGCGGCCAAGTGTCCGCTTTCTCCGGCAGACAGCCTGTCCAGTACACGGTCTTCTATCTTTCGGATGATTTCTTCCGAAATTTCTGCATCCGTGATGATCCGTTTTTCTATCACGGTACGAATGCGCATTTCTTTGATGATGACAGGCATAAGGTTTCTATTTATAGTATACGATCTATCCGGTTGCAGGTCAGGACTACCGTTTCTGTTGCCAATCCGCTCTTTTCCGCATCCAGTCCGCCGGGTGTCCATTGTATAGGATATGCGTATGCACATTTCCAACCGATCAATGGATTCCCTTTTTCGTCCAGTAATTTGATTATTACGTCATACGGTATAATACGCTTGTCTTTATCCGTTTTGAGACATTTATTAACCCACTTAAGGAATGTATCATTATTCAGGGGAGTCGCAGGACGTTTGAGCGTAATGTTTCCGTATGTGACTTTAGCCGGCATTTTTATCCATATACCTGTATCATTCGGTTTTTCGTGCGTTTCAAGCCGTATATCCAAACCGGAAACCTCTGTGAATGAAGTCTGGAAATGATCCAGCTTACTTTGAAAATCCACCAGAAAATGGAAACTTACAGGAGGTGTCCAGTTTGTTACAGCGTTGTCCGGCATATTACATTATTTAACCGTTACTCCTTCGTGTGCCAATATCAATGTCTCCATCGCCGGTGAATTAGCGTCTGATTTGAAGCCTTCCACCGTTATCTTTTTGGGCCATGCATTTGCCACTTCCCAGGTCTTTACAGGACTGCCGCTTTCATCCAGCAGGCTGATGGTTACTGTTTCACGTTGGATGATGTTCATATTGACTTTGTTAATCCAATCCCACATGGCTTTGTCATCTTTGAAAACACCTTTCTTCAAAGTCACGTCACCGGCTTTCTTCAGTCCGGGCATTTTCATCTTCGTAAATATTTTACTGTCGCCTGCGCGATAAGTCAACTCTTCATATTCCGCTTCAAGACCGGAAACTTCACTGCACGACATATCTCCTACATTGGAGATAGATACTTTGAAATAAAAACTGGGTAACGGCCACATTTGCGTGCTCGAACTCTGTGCTGAACCATTATCGTCTGCCATAATATTAAACTTATTAAATTGTTAACTTTTGATTTAATTCTTAATTCTCATTTTTAGTTAGCTTTTCTGCATTTGCTGCTGGAAGGTGATTTCGATAAATTCTGCCGGATGCGAAATAGCTACCAGTACTGTGATGCGCATAATTCCTTCGAGGATATCCTCAGGAGTCATGGTATCGCCTAAACCTACGTGTACGCTATAAGCATCTTCCGGTGTAGCACCTGCCAGTCCACCGCGTTTCCAGACGCTACGCAGGAAGCTCTCTATCATACATTTCATGTTGATCCACGTGTTGGCGTCGTTCGGTTCGAACACATAAGCACGGGCAGCATTCTTTACCGACTGCTCCAGAAAAGTCATCGTACGGCGTACATTAATATAACGCCAGTCCTGTGAATTACCATCAAGCGTGCGTGTTCCCCATACTTTGATACCTTCGCCGGGGAAGGAGCGGATCGCATTAATTGCTTTTCCACTCATCGGCATGTTCAGCTCTTCCTGGTCTGCATTCGTGATAGGGATTGCAGGTTTATTCACGTAGTTGACAGATACATTAGCCGGAGCTTTCCATACACCGCGCGTATTATCGACCATCGTATAGACACCGGCCATAGCAGCCGAAGGAGGGAGGAGATTCAGATGGTCTTTCACTTTCTTTACCATCAGACTGTATTCCGGCCAGTTTTGCAACAAGGCGTTATGGAGTTCTTTATCGATTTCTTTAACTGCATTGTCGTTTTTCAACTCTTTTTTCCGGGTTAAAAGTCCGGATACATATTTATCTAATGGGAACACATCCCCTTCTTTAGGGGGTGTCCAGTTGAAGAAAGGCGATAATAATGTCGGAGGTTCCTTCCATTTGATATTATCCTGGGTAATGTCATTATCCGATAAAACAGAGGTTTCCAGCCAAGGATAATAAGCGGCTGCAAACTGAAGGTTATTCGAACCTATTTTGTTGCGGAAACAAGTTGCCGGATCTTTCTCTTCTTCGTCTCCTTTCATGGGTACATCCAGCAATACGAAGTATTTCTTGCTGTCGCACAATCCCAAAAGGTTAGTGTAGATGTCTTTCCAATCTGTTACCTGTAAGGCTTCGGGAACAACCAACATTGTGATATCCTGTACTTTTTTCAGTTCAGGGAAGACGCTATCCTTAATAATACTTTTGTCAAGAGACCCTGTCTTATAATCTCCTATCGAAACCACATAGCATGTTCCGCCGCCATTGGCAAAGAACAGCACCATGTGATAATACAAAGTGTAAATTGCGTCTGGAGACTTTACCTTCAAAGCCTTTTCCTTTTTTTTGTCAGGTAAACAAATCAGATAGTTACTCTCATCATCTCCTTTTATTTCTTCAATAGAAAGTGTAAACTTCGGTGTCGGTGCACCACCAAAATAATTGTTGAACTCCGTCATTGATGAAATCCGCATCGGCTTATTCAGCAGAGACGTTGTGCCGTCCTGTGCTTTCTCTGTAAGACCGATAAAAACAGGGATGGCTGTTTCGACTTCCACAACGGAATTGCCGAAAGCGTTCTTCTCTTTTATGTAAACGCCGGGGGTCTTGTATTCTCCCATGATTCTTATTGTTTTAAGTTTAACAACGGGTTATTAACTCTTTTGCATTTGCTGCTGGAAAGTTATCTCGATAAATTCGGCCGGATGCGTGACGGCTACCAATACCGTAACGCGCATAATGCCTTCCAAAATATCTTCAGCAGTCATGGTGTCTCCCAGTCCGATATGCACTTCATAGGCATCTTCAGGAGTAGCTCCTGCCAGTCCGCCGCGTTTCCATACGCTTCGCAGGAAGCTTTCTATCATGCATTTCATGTTGATCCACGTACCGGCATCGTTTGGTTCGAACACATAAGCACGGGCAGCATTCTTCACGGACTCTTCGAGGAAGAGCAGCGTGCGACGTACATTAATATATCGCCAATCGAGGGAGTTGCCGTCAAGGGTGCGTGCTCCCCATACTTTTATACCTTCACCACGGAAAGGACGGATTACATTGATGGCTTTTCCGTTCATCGGTGCATTCAACCCGGCCTGTTGCTCGTCATCGATATCCTCTGCCACGCTGTCTACATAGCTCAACGTTACATTGGCAGGGGCTTTCCATACGCCACGACTTCTATCTACCATCGTATAGATACCGGCCATAGCTGCGGAAGGAGGGAGGAGGTTCAAGCTTTTCAGTAGACCTTTAATCATCTGCTTGTAAACAAAAGAACTGTTAAGCAACGCCAGATGGAAGGTTTGTTTGTCTTCGATATCGATAAATGAAGGTTTCCAAATTACTTTTATCTTTTTGGCTACAACTTTTTCTTCATTGTCCTTTATATCTTCTATTTTTTCAATTTTACCAATGGCCTTTTCTGTTTCACCTTCAGTTGGATAAATATCATCGCCTTCATTATTTTTATTAACCTCATCGAACTTAAATTCATGCTTCCTTACCGTCTTTGTTTCACCTACTTTCAACTCAAATTCATCACCATAATATGCATTTATAATATTGGAAAAGCCGGGATCGATATTGGAGAACTTACACCAATAAATATAACCTTTGTCACCCCATGTGAACATGTTGCCGTCCAAATCGCGCTCACCTAATACAGAAGTATTCAGCCAAGGGAAATAAGCAGCACCGTACGACAGGAAGCTTGAACCGATGTTCTCCCAGAAAACATTCACCTGACTGTCGATACGTGTATTTTCATCCGCTTTCGGATAAATATCAAGCAGGGCGAAACGGTTTTTCATATCATATCCACAATGAGAAAGCATTTGTTGCTGTACATCTTTGAAGTTATTTTTATTCGATAATTTTACGGCCTCCGGTATTACTACCATTGTAATTTCCTGTTCCAGCTTTAATGTATCCAATGCCTTAATCATGGCATCTTTGTTTAATGTATCTTTGTAGTTGCCCACCGAAACGATATAGCAAGCACCACCACCGTTGGCAAAGAATAACTGTATATTATAATATAATGTATATGCATGAGTCCCGTCAATGCAAAATGCATAGTTCACTTGAAACGAAGTTTTCTTTTTCTCCTGACCAATCTCAAAATCATCTTTTTCTTCTGTTTCAATATCAAATTGGAACAAGGATGATGATGGTTTTAGTGTGGCTTTATCAGGTATAACGCTAGCCCCATCCATCTTTGCATCTGGATGATACTTTACAATATCCACATCGAACTTTAGTTCCGGTGCCCCACCAAAATACTGTATAAACTCCGTCATCGACGAAATTTTCCAGGGAACATTTTTCAGGTCGTCATTGCCGTTTCGGGCCTTTTCGGTATAACCGATGAAAGCGGGAATAGCTGTTTCGGCTTCCACTACCGAGTTGCCGAAAGCGTTTTTCTCTTTGATATAAACGCCAGGTGTTTTGTATTCGCTCATAAATTAGATTTTTTAGATTAGTAATTATAGTTTCTATAAATAAATTATCTCCCTAAGAATATCCGAACGATCGGCAACAAACTTATTGAGTCGTGGAGAAGTAATAAACCTGCTTATTATTTTTCGCCCATTACCGTTGGGCGAATTATCATAAACAGATAGTCTAAAATCATAGTGTTCCTGTACCTTTATTTTCTTTTCGGAAACAATACGCCATACATTTTTTTGCGATATTATACCATGTTCATATTTCTCAGGAGAATGGAAAGATATAACTTCTCTAGGCATAGATTCTAATATCAAATGCTCTCCACGAAGGTCAGTTTCGTCTCTGAAGATAAACAGATATTCCCAGTAATAAGAACAAGAACAAAACTTGATAGTATATTTTTCTTTTGGTTTAAGTACGATCCGGCAAAATTCACCTTGAAGTTTTGTTTTGCCGGATACCGGAGACATGCTATACTCTTCATCTATTATGATATCTCTATCCAGATTGATTTGATAGAGTATTTGCGGATTATATTCCTTTATTGCAACCTGAAGCATAAAGACCGGATCGGTTACTATTACAGCGAGCTCCATTTCTTCGTTCTCAATGCTTTTGGTGTTATCCTCTTCTGTCAGCCATTGCCACTCATTATGATTTGTTTGTATAAACAAGACCCCACGTCGTCTCATTAACTCCTTAGTTTTGGGCATAGGCTCTAAACGAAAGTGTCTGCTTGTGGGTGGGTTGTAATAGTCATGTTCCAGGCGTATAGTAGCAATTGCTATGTACTTACTCATATTTGCTCTTATTTAGTTAAACGTATATTCGGTTCACTGGTAAGACTGCTACTACCACTGACTTCCGCGGCATTAATCGTCAACCTGCGTAACTTACACATTATCGACGGATAATACTGCCCACCCAGCGTAGTCCAGGTATTATTGATATCTTGTGCCGACAGCGTTACAATTTCTATTGTGTACTTCTGTCCATTCAAATCAAAATAAGGGCGGGATTGTATAAAAGTGAGCGTTTCTGATAAGACCGACAGTGATTCCGCATAGCGTTTTTCATCATATACGGCAGCAAGCATCAGATCCAGATTCAGTAATAGCGGCGGATAGCTCCGTTCATATTCAGAATCGTTCCGGCGAATACCTCCCGAGATACCTCCAGCCGTCTCCCGTTCTATATTGACTAACGAAATAATCAACTTACAAGGTCTCTCTTCTAAGCCGTTGCCTATAAAGCCTACTTCTGCTATTCCCTCAGGTTGGGGAAACTTCCTGCGCAGATATTCATCCAAGCGGGCAGCAAAATGTGTCAAAATCATCCTTATCATGGCATCATTGGTTTTATTGAAGCGGAAAGATATTAAAAAGATAAAAGACTATGAAATGAAATCCGTAGACGACAAAAAAACGGTGATGAAATGCATAAAAAAAGGCATGAACGGAATTCAGAGTCCCTTCATACCCATCATATATCGGTAAGATCAATCATGCTTTTCATGCTCGTTAGGTACAAAATCAAATATTCTCTGCATGCTGTTTCAGATATTCGTTTGGGGTAAGATTTGTCTTTCGTTTAAAGCTACGATAAAAGGCATCAGTGGATGCAAAGCCCGCTTCATTAGCCAAATCTGATAATTTCTTTCCTGAATGTATTTGTTCCAGTAAATAATCAATGCGAAAATCATTAATCCAATGATTGTAGTTATTACCTGAACAAGTATTAATGCATGATGACAGATATGAGTGATTGGTCCCCAACATTTTTGCCAGTGATTTAAGTTTTATATCTTTATTGAGATACAGCTTTTCGGAACTTACTTTCTTTTGGGCGGCACGAAAGAGTTTTTCTTCAGAGCTAAGCGGCTTTCTATTTTCTGGTATTACCGATGATTTAGGTTGTTCTACTTCTTTTTCCTTATTTAGTATAACCGATAACCGCTTCTTCCGTTGCTGATAAATGTAGCCTATAGCACATATAAAAAAGAGGAATAAGACTGCACAAGCGGATGAGACTGCAATTATGCGATGTGAATTAATCAATAAAGCTTCCTGCATCTCGAGTTTGTGCATTAAATCTTTAATTTGCAAACGATCCATAAGATTTTTACTTTCACGTTCCTTATTGACCTTGTTAATGATTTGCTGGATGGAGTCTCGACACACTAATAAATCTACGGCTTTTTCATATTGCTTGGTAGCCCGACAAAAAGAGCTATAGCGGGTGAGGGCATTGGCTTGGATCTCCAATTGATCTGGATTTTTGATTGACTTTCTCATTAACGGCTCAACTATAGTAAATGCTTCATCTGCTTGTTGATAATTTCCGTTTTGTTGATATAAAGTTGCTAAAGATGAATAAGGTTGCAAAAAGTTAAAAGGAAGAGAAGAATTTACATTTTTCTTTTTGAGATGTTTAGCCTGATTTTGATATTGTTTATTCGCCTTTTCTAAAAAAACAAGAGCTGAATCAATTCTATTTTCTGCAATATAGGTTTCAGCAATACTACAGTTAAGAGTCATTCCTTGTCCTGTTTTCAATTTTTGATTTTTAGTTAAACAAATTCGTGCACTATCAGGTTTTTGAAGTTCTAAATAACACGTAGATAATACAGAATAAGCAGAAGGTATATATGATGCTAAAGAATCTAGTCCTATTTCATTAGCATAATTCACAACTTCCTCATATTGTTTCGATTCATAGAAAAGGTAAATTAATCTAATTACACATTGTCTACTTAAATCAGGAAGACGATTTTCAATAGCCAGTTGATAAGCTTCTTTATATAAGGAGATACCTTTTTCTTGATCTCCTAATATCGCAAATTGATTGGCTATAGTAAAAAGGTCCTTTATGACAAACTCGAATTCACCTGCAATACGATGCTCTGCCAATAACTCAAACCAAATGGGTAGATATTGTTCATGTAATCCTCTTTTACATAACAATTCAGCTTTTATTTTCTTTATTTCCCATTTTTCTTCCCGCGAAAGCGAATAATTTCTCTCTAGTTCTTTACTCAACTGAATTCCTTTTATATCAGCATCTTGGTCTCTTTGCTTATTTAATCTATCATAAATATCTAGTAATCGGAATAGCATTTTTTTCTTATCTTTCTTAGATGCGGAAGGAAGGGATTCTAACAAGAGCTTTTCTTGTTTTCGCATTCTATCTATTTCTTTTTCATCTCGACTGGTTACCTGAAGTAAAATTGTAACTTGTTGTTGGAATGGCAGTTTTTGTACATCTTGCCATAAAGAGTCAAATGAGAGAGATAAAATAGATGTAACCGCTAACTTTTCATCTAATGAATCATTTTTCTCCTGAGTCTGATTTGTACAACCGATATATATGAAGAATATAAAAAGAAATAGAAGGAATGCTCTCATTTGTCTTATTAAGTCAATTCAATAGCACCCGAAGCACAAGCACCAGCACAATCTCCACACCAATTACAATCCCATTGACTACTAATTACAATTGTTTTATCTTTAACTTTAAGTATTCCGCGCTTACAAGCGTCCACACATTCTCCACAAACGTTACATTTTGAATCGTCAATAGTCCATAATGTTATAGGTATATCCTGTCCAGTTTGTTCTAAAATTTTTCCTTCATTGTTTTCCATAATACTGTTTTTTTTAATTGTTTATCAAAACTACATATTCTATTTAAAATAGCAATCCGATTTGTGCCGTTATTTTTCGTGAATCAGTATAAATTACATCTCGAGGTGTCTTTTCAAAATCAAACGTCAGCTGAATAAACCAGCGAAAAGAAGCTGATCTGGTATAAGTTACAGAAGAATGTAAACCCCAACGCGACATCGTTTCATAATCGAACACTTGTTGTAATCTGCTGTGATTCTGCCATAAGGTGATTTCCGGAGCATTTTCTTCAGGTGACAGCTGCTTTTCTTCCATAATCGATCCACCACCTTTCCCATATTGAGCTCCCAGAGATAAGTCGAGTGAGGCATTTGGTAATAAAAAATTTTGAACAAATGTAGTATGGATTGTAAACCGGTGAATCGGCTGTGTATACTCTGCCGGATAGAATAATAAAGCTGTTTTCGCCTGACGATAACTAATACCTGAAAGGATATAAAAATAGGAATGCCAGGCATCACGTAACCGATAATACCCATAATTCAAAGCATATCGGCTTGTACGCCGGGTAGAGCGAAGTAATCTTCCATCCGATTGCCAGGTATCCGATTCCACTTGATGCTGCAATGGATCAAAGTTATCAGCATGACTAAATGTAGCCAGCCATTCCCATTCATGCCTGCAGCCGGGGAACACCTGCTGTAACTTACCTTTATACTCCACCTGCCAGTTATCCGTTTCGCCTTCTTTCTTATTTTTTATACGGTCACTCTCTACTGTCTGTCCGGCGAAACTCCCACAGATCTCCTGGTATAATTGGAAAGAACCACGATTCAAGTCAAACTGTAAAGCACCACCAACCTCTTGTCCGGTATAATACCAATTCACATTTTCGCCCCATGATAAGGTTTTAAAGAACCCCAACGGATAAGCTACCAGGACGGGATAAGTTGTATGACTACCCATATTTTGATAATCTACGGTCTCTTTTCGACGGACATAAAGCAGTGACGCGCCCAAATGTAAATTCCCGCACAGATATCCCACACCTGGTGTAAGGCGCCACTCCATCCACTGATTTTTATTTCGTGGATCAATATCTTTGGCAGTCAGCTGTACTTTATAATCCGCTTTTACACCCAGCAACCATTGCCGATGGATCGGCAGAGAAAAACCTCCCGACAATTGATATTGCTCCAAACGCTGCTTTCCACTTATGGAGTCACACAAGTTTATAGCCTGCCAATAGTCACCTGTCATTCCATTCCAGTTCTGTTGTCGATTCTGAAACTGGGTGTAACCGATCTTACCATAAAGCGACACTTTATTTACAGTCTGAAATGATTCGCTATATACAGAGTACACATCCGCAGAAGCCGGAAGACTGACGTTCCCAAAATTTCCTTTGTGATGGCCGTAACTTGCTTCCGCCACAGAGAAAGAGCGGAAACGATTAAACGACAATCCCACAGGGTTAGCGCCGCCCAACCAGCTATTGTGTCTATACACTTCTTTTATCGAAGGTATATACAACGTATCCGTTTGAGCAGAAACCGTCGTGGATAACGAAAATAATAGTCCGAACAATATTTCCCGGCTCCTCATGGCCATTATTTTGTTTTTAGGGTAGCAAATGTAACTTCCATATCTTCGGCGGAATTATTTGTATCCTGATAAATAACATGTCCGTCTGCCATTCCTGTTTTCTTTCTGATAATCGACCGGCCTGAATACCTGTCTCCCGGAATATAACATTTCCCGTTATCAAGTTCATTAGGCACTCGCTTAGGTGAATTGATATCTTTCACACACTCTATACAGTCTATTACCCATTCCTGAGGAACCATCAGATAACGCTTGTCCTGATTAGCCGCCTGGGGACGCGGTTCGCGATTATCCAGATCTTGTACATATTCTTCCGGTGAATCCTGCAAGCTGAATACCATAAATGTAGGGCCAAAAACCGGGAGAGAGTACATTACTAATAAAGGATTCAGATTTGCGAGCAACGTCATGGGTTTAACACCGGTAGTAATATTTTGCCGTTCAAGACTCACATCCCAAAATCCCCAATCGACCCCGGACAGATCGACAGAGTTAGTGTGTTGAAACTCTCCGCCCGTATGATCCACGGCATTCGTGGCAATGGTTGTTTCTTCTCCCGGTGCCAAAGGATATTCTTTCCCTTTTCCAGGAAACTGCCAGGTCAGATCATTTACCGGAATCCGTTTCATATCCGTATAATTCATCCAGGGAGATTCCAGATTGCTACCCGGATCCACAATTCCGACACACAAACCATCCAGATAAATTGTCTGATCTGAATTGTTATATAAGGTCACATACTGATCTGCCTGATATTCTTTATCATTCAATCCCATGCAACCACCAAAGTAAATCTCTTTAATGACAAGAGCATTTATTTTAGCCTGTGATAACGGTAGCTCTATCACACCTTGTTCCTGGTCTGAAAGCAACGATAAAGATTCTATTCTTCCGCTAAAAATCAGTCCGGAAGCGGCTTGATAATGTACCGAAGCAGCATAGTAACCCGGTTCAACGTTGAATGAAGCCTTTCCTGTAGATGAACAATGCACAGAATACACAGTTCCCTGATCTTTATTCGTCAGTGCAACTTCCATTTCTTCATAAGGCAACGTTGAATAACCTTCGGGAGCAACTAGCTGGATATAAATACTGGAAGATTGTTTCTCATCTTCCGAACAGGAAGCAAAGAATAAAACTAAAGCAAGTAATAAGTAAAAACCTTTTTTCATTTGATGTTTTTTTTATATTAAAAACTCTTTTAAAACCGGATCGTCATCTCGGCTCCATAATATAAACCAGGATTTTGAATCGTATATTGTTGTGTGCTACTGGTGTATTTCTTTGGATTCGATTGCGTAAAATTATTGGCACAAAAAGCAACTGATACATAGCGCCCTATCTCTTTCGTTACCCGAAGATTCAACAGGAAATAGGGGCCGAACGAATCTTCCTGATACCGGGTCAGTGTGCCAGCATCCAGCACCAGATCAGCGAAACGTTTATCGTTCGCCATTTCCGGAGTGAAGGGATGTCGTACTCCATCACTATCCATATAATATACTGGATTGAGACGTTTACGATGTTCTATATCGGTCATCGGATCTCCATCGAGCCGGTTCCCATTATCGTCGATCAGGTAAACGGGATTATTGTAACTGCTTTCCATGCCACGGCGTTGTTTATCCATCCATACGGCCTGTAAAGTTAAAGTAGTGATCAAACCGATGCGGGGTAACTGGGTGATGAACTGGAAACGGGTATTGAATTGTTGCCAAACCCGCAAATTGGCGGCCAGGTGATCTGCTTCATAAATACCGACATACGGATATGGCTTGCCATTCAGCTCAACCTGGGGATACACTGCTGACAATGCCGTGTTTTTTTCATGTAACTTTAAATAACTGCCACTGATAAACAGTGAAGTATGCAAAGTATTCCAGTGCCCCATATCGAATGTATATTCAATGCCTTGTTTCAATTGCTCAATACCATTTTCCGGGGAAGTGAAAGTGGCGAACGTTGCAAGGGTAGTGTAGGAGAGAGGCTTCCCGTTGTTCACTACCCCATCGGGAGTCAGTTCGGGATATTCCCCTTTACCGGTTAACGGATCGTAACGTCGGTATGTAAAAGGTTCAGCTTGTTCCGTTGTGCTGAATCCATTCTGAAGATGCTCTCTGAACCATACAATATCGGCAGTCATTTGTCCTAGCCGCAGGTTAAGTCCCAACTCCAATTTTCGGTTTACCGGTAAGCGCAAATTTGGATTAAAAGTATGATCGGTCACAAAAGTATGCATCACAGTCAGTCGCTCGTTATTCTCCATATCATTATAAGTAAAGCTATTTTTATCGGTATAGGATTTATCCGGATACAAATAGGCTAAGACCGGCATCTTACGCATCAGTCCCCAACCTGCGCGTATACTAAGGTGTTTCAGTAGTGGATTTTCATTTTGTTCCAACAGAATCTGTCTGACGTTGATACGCGGATCTGCTGTCGGGGCATAACGCAATGCCTCTGTTTGCAGTTTGGTGAAACGTACACCAGCTTGTATTTCAGTTCTCATCTTTCCTGTATGGAAAGTGACCTTATCTTCTGCGAAAGCTGTATATTGATGTACAAAGGGAATACTCCGAAAAGAACGGGTACGCATTCGGATCATTTCCAACGACGGGCGGAGAGGGTCGAACTGAATACCTTCTCCACGGTTACCCTCTGTCCCCATTTCCAGACCAAGCATAAAATGATTATATACATTATTCGATAGTGTACTTCTGAGATTGGCCGTAAGTGACGCATCTGCGGATAACGGTTTCCCTTCCACCGAAAGATCGCTGAAGTAGTTGGGAGCTAAAAATATACCGGCCTGCTCACCCGGCTGACGGGTATAAGTTGTTACCTGCTGCGTGCTTGAGTAATATATACTCGATTCATTCTTCTGGTAACTATAGGTCAATCCGGCATGATATTCCAAGTTTGAAATCCAGGATTTATTTAAATCCCAGCGTCCGTTTGCCGAGAATGAAAAGCCCCGGTTAAAGGCTTTCTGATATTCACCGTCAATAGTGTTGCGACCTCCGCCTCCTTTATCCAGTGTCCAATATCCCCGCAAATTAAAACGAAGTGATGCCGTAGCAAAGTCTTTCGCATGAGCTATTTGAATACCTATCCGTTGAAATGTTTGTTCCGGCAGTCGGGGATCTTGCGATGAAAGTGCATAATCTGCTCCCAGGTAGAGAATACCTCCATTCGCTCCCATAGCCATACCTTTACCTATAGAAGCAAGTTTCTCAGTTGCCGTAAAACGCAATCCCACCGTATAAGGTTGCAATCCGGCTTTCGAGTTTACCAATACAACGCCGCTGGTAGCATCCCCATAGCGGGCCGAAGGCACTCCGCGTATCACCTCTACAGATTCTATGGAAGCAGGTGAAATCGAACGGACATCAAATCCTGAAAGAGCAGAACTGTTAAACAGGCTACCTTGACCTTCAAGTCCCAGTTGCTGCATATTCATATTATTGTTCATTCGCACTCCATCTACCAGTATAGCGGTTCCCAATGCATTTGTCGCATTCTCGTATGTAGCACTACGGACTGTGAAGACAGCAGGAGAATTCAAATCAGGATTACGGGTAAGTACGCCAGGTAATAATTGGGACAAGTCTGATAAATCAGTCGCTTGTATATGCCGGATGGCATCGTGCCCAATCAAGGAACTGGTACCCGGTGCATCTGATGGAGTAGCCGTGACTACCACCTCCCGGAGCCGGATATTACGCAGGGTATCAGGTACTGTTATTTTCTCTTGCCCGTTAATTATTAACGAACAAAAGACAAAGAAAATTACCTCAAAAGCTTTCCTGCAGCTATGCTTATTCATCTTCTCTTTTGTAGATTACCTACTGTTAAAAGCCTTATGGCAGTACAAAATAAGCTATTTTATTTTGTTCACTTATCGTCTGAAAATAAAAAAACAAAGAAACCTGCATTTATAAACTTTAGTAAGTACATTTGCATTCAGAAATGTTTTTATGTTATCATTATTATTTCAGATTTTAGTTATTTGTACTTCCTTATTAGCCTGGGGTGTTTTAAGCATCGCCGGGATTTCTTTGTTACAATATGGCAGATATAACAAAAAGACCATACTTACAACTTTCATCACGCTGGTACTCTGTGTTGTATCCTTTTACAACAGTTGGTATGAAGGACTCTTCCTTTTCAGAAAGATTGCCCTTATTTCCAGTTTGAACAGCTGGGCTTTCACATTGCTCACTCCCTTGTTTTATTTGTATTTCCGTTTTCGGATAACTAATCGTTTACCGGATGCCCGGCAATGGAGACGACACTTACTTCCTCCGGGAGTATTAACTGTTATTTATGTAGCGATGACATTATTCAATCCGGTACCTGATAAATTGATCTATAGCTGGCATGAATTCGGACTTGATCGCTCTGCCTGGTGGGTCTCTTTCCGTATCAGTTGTTATTTGCTTCTGGCGGTACAATTGTTTGTTTATCTGCCTCGTCTTTTAAGCAGAATAAACGATAATACACCGCAAATACAAATTATTAAAAGAGAGTTATTATGCGTTTTATGTTTCATATTCATTTCTGTAATGAGTATGCTTACTCCGAGTTATATATGCAATATTCTGTATAATCTGTCACTTATTCTTATTGGTGTATATTTATTGAAACGGTCCGTATTTTACCGGACTGTAAAGCGTAAAATAGGCTTTTACCTATTACCTTATTTTTTCATCAGAACTGAAGCTAATCCAAAAGATAAAATAGAAGTATCTACTCAATTCAACCAGGAAGAGGGAGAGCGGATAATCAGTCTATTAAAATCACCGGATATCCTGCACAATCCAGATCTGACCCTAAAAATACTTGCCAGTGAACTTGGCACGAATGCCACTTCATTAAGTCATTACTTTAATCAGCAATTAGGAGTTCGCTTTTCTGATTATCTGACGGCTCTTCGTCTGGATGAAGCAGAATCATGGTTAAAGGATACCAATATAAAGGTAATAGAAATTTCCGAGTTGGTGGGCTTTCAAACTTCATCTACGTTCTATCAGGCTTTTAATGCGCGACATCATATGCCACCTTCCCAATGGAGAAAGAAAATGAAGCTTAATTCCTAATGAAGATATTCCGATATTATATATTTTATTCTTAAATCATAAATAAAAAAGCACTTAGCTCAACGTTTAATAATCTGATAATAAGAATAATATAAAAATAATTGAATAAGAAACATTCTGGAATTACAAAACCTGGCTTCCTACTTATTTTTGTTGACATAACCAAGGCTCATTAAGCCTATAAACATGAAACAAAATGAACACACTCAATTTTAAGGAACAAACACAGGTAGAAACGGCAGCTAATGCATCAAGTTGCACAGATAAAAACACATTAGATAATATCTTTATCAAAATTCAGGATCACTTCCGTAAAATATCATTTAGTGATATTCTTTATATTGAAGCATCGGGAAGCTACTGTAATTTCTATTTACAGACAGGTAAAATAACAGTATCATACACACTGGCTGAAACGATGCAACATCTATCGGAACTTTTATTCCTCCGGGTACATCGTTCTTTTATTATTAACAAGAATCATGTCACCAGTTATATAGGTAATACATTTTATATCGGCGAACATATGATCCCTATCGGCAGGCAATATAAAAAAGAAATATTATCCCATTTCAACATATTGGGAACAATCGGTTGAATTGTTGGTATTATCTCATTGCACTAATTAATGATATTATAAATGGAATCTTTAATAATAGTCTTCCTGATTCTCTTGTTGAATACTGAGCTAGAACATAAAATTGCAGAACAACAAAAGATAATTGAATATTATCAGTTATATAGTTTTATTTCACTGGTTATTTTCATATTGTTAGGCTATATGATCTATTATTATCGTCGTCAGAAAAAGAATGAATTGGTGGCTGTTAAAGGAGAAAACTCTCTTTCGGTTATTGAAGAATGCAAAGAAGAGTTTGAATCAATTTATGCTTCGATTATCCGGTTTATCGTTATCGAAAAGCATTATCTGGATAAAGGTATTGATATAGCAAAAGTAGGAAAATGTTGTCATATCAATAAAGAGCTTGTCAATAAGGCTCTGAATGCAAAAGCCAATATGACACTCCTGGAACTGGTGAATAATCATCGTCTGGAATATGCCTGCACATTATTATTGGACGATAGCAATAAAACCGTAGATGCAGTAGCTGACGAATCGGGATTTAAGACGACCCGTACGTTTTTACGTCAGTTCAAGTCCAAATACAAAATGTTACCAAGTGAGTACCGTCATATTGAAAATTCTTCCGACTGATAATTTCTGAGGGGATATAAGCAAAAAAGCTACATCAATAATTTTGATGTAGCTTTTTTGTTCCGGTATATTTTATTTACCACTCTTAAATTGATATACCCTGTATTTATTTCAGATTCAACACACTTCTTTCGTCACCAATTGAAGATTTTCCAGGAGTAGCCTTACGCGTACAATAATCAAACTCTACCGATTTATCTCCGACGGGCGATTTCCACTTCAATTTCAGTTTAACCGTTTTACCTTCTGTATCAGGCAGACTACCCAGGTTGAATGCAACCAATCCATCCCCTTCGACTCCATAAACATCTCCATAAGCATTGTGGCGGAATTCCACTTCATAAGGATTAGCCGGATCCTGGCTTGCCAGCAAGTTTACAAAATGAGCTTTGTTACGATCTCCCCAGTTTGTTCTGAAACGGAGTGTCAGATAACCATCTTCTGCAATAGTAACCCAATCTCTAATCATATCTACGGGATCGGTACCATATACAGAATCATTTTCTACTCCCAGATCCGGTGCTATTTGTTTTGTCAGGATACTGTCTATCCAATTTACATAGACAGCTTTACTATAGCCTTCAGCGGGCTCATTCACTTCCCTGCAATTAACCAAAGCTCTTACTTCTTTGTTTCCGTAAGGAGAAGAAGCAATGTTTACAGGTAATAAGGTTGTAGTGTCATCCAGTTGCAGGAAGAACGAATTGTCGCTAACCGGCTTTACTGTTACAAGGGCGTTTGGCGTTAGATACCCATAATTATAGTCATCATCATCCAAACAAGATTGAAAGGTTAAAGAAGTAAATAATACTCCCGTGGCCATTAAAAGTAATTTCAACGTCTTCATAGCTTAATATCACTAAATTATTAAATGTTTATATCAGTGAAGATGGATAAGAGTTTGAAAATGCTGCAAAGAAGGTTGATAAAATATATTAATAAACTTCTTGTGATCTTTAAATAATCGATTATTCCTGCTCATGGAAGAAGGAGCAATAACCAGTCAGGGATTCGGTACGTTTACACTATGGCCGCAGAGTGAACGTACCGGACGTAATCCACAAACAGGCTCTCCTCACTAATCCCGGCTCGCAACAGCATAAAATTCAAACTGGGAAAAGACCTGCTTAAGTTCCTGAATAAGGGGGAATAATGCGTCAATATGCCAATGTGCCATTATCACATTGGCATATTATTTTTAAGCCGCTTCAGCTCTTCACGGGTAATCGGTATGACCGAGCCATGACGGGGATGGAAATCCATTGAGATAGTGTGGTCTATCACTTTGAAATTCTTTAGATCCTTACTTTCCGTAAACTGATACTTGCCTTTCATATAGACATCATACATTAAAATGTAAGTGTCGGAACCGATCAGTTTGAAAACGCTCGATCCTTCCACGGCATCCGTTGTCTGTTGCTTGTATCCGTCGTATTCAGTCCATTGGCCGGAAGTAAGAGAAGAAGTTGTTGCCAGTTTGATACCATTCCCATGTCCTTCGGTCTTATAAAACATGTAGAAAGTGCCGTCTTTATAGATTATGTCGCCGTCGATGCAGGATTTACCGTTTTCGGGGAAGAATAACTGTTTCGGTTCTCCTTCAATGTCGGTAAAATCTTTGTTAGCATATGCATAATAGATAATATCCGCACCGTCACCATGCAGCATAGACCAATAAACCATATACTTTCCTGCTTGCGGATCATAGATCGTTTGCGGAGCCCATACACGTTTCAGGTCTTCCTGTCCTGCATACTTTTCCTGTATATTGATTACGCTTGACGACCAGTTCACCAGGTCGGTGGATTTCAATAAAACCATCGCACGGTTGGAGTCCCATCCCTTAGAGGAAGTCATGTCGGTAACTACCATATAGAACGTTTTCCCATCCTCGCAACGCAGGATATGAGGATCGCGTACACCGCCGGTCGAACTAATCTTTTTCGAGTCGATAACAGGCTGATTGTTGTTCAGCGCCTTGTAATTATAACCGTCTTCGCTCACTGCGAAATGTATGGCTTCCTGCTCTACATTGTTTCCGGTGAAGTAGGCAAAGAGATAAGCTACATAATCTTTCTCCTGTTGGTTTTCAGCCTGCGCATAACTGCAAATGTGCAAGGACAAACATAGAAATGTTGCCCATAATACTTTGAATCCGTTCTTTTTCATGATAATAAATTATAATATGTACGTGTCTTTCAATTGCACAAAGATAGGAGAATTTTCTTTTAATGCAAATTGTACACTTATTCCATATTATACATTTATTGATTATGCAGGGCGTCCAGCAGGAGGGTAATGTTTACCGTAAACAACCTGACGGAGATAGCCAGCAAAATGATCCCGAAGAATTTGCGTATGATATAGATCCCGCCTTTTCCCAGTAAACGCTCTACTTGTTTCGTCATACGAACCACAAAATAAACCCACAGCATATTCAGGATCAATGCCACGACAATATTTACACTGGCATATTCCGCCCTTAACGATAATAAAGTGGTAAACGAGCCGGCACCCGCCAGCAGGGGAAAGACGAGAGGGACAAGCGTCGCTTCCTTGATCGGCCCCGTATTTTTAAAGATTTCGATATCAAGTATCATTTCCAGAGATAATAAGAAGATAACGAACGCTCCGGCTACGGCAAATGATGCGATATCCACATGGAAGAGCTTCAGCAAGAAGTCGCCGGCATAGAAAAAACCGATCATCAACAGAAAAGAGATAACCGTCGCTTTCAGGGCGTTCACCTCTTTTCCCTTGTCTTTCAAGTTAATAATAATAGGAATAGACCCAATAATATCAATCACGGCAAACAGTACGATAAAGGCACTGATCATTTGTTGGAAATTAAATTCTTCAAACATAACTAACCTTTCCTTTGAATATTAAACTTACCCCGTGAAGATAGTAATTTTCTGCTATATAGTAATTCTATTGCCGTAAAGAATACACAATAATTGTAGTATCTTTGCGCAAACAGAACTTAAAAGTCATGGGAATAGTAATCGGTATAGATGTAGGAGGAAGTACCACCAAAATTGTAGGCATCGACGGGCAGGAAATAAAGAGTCCGATGTTTGTTCGGGCAACCGACCCGGTAACTTCATTATTCGGGGCATTCGGCAAATATTTATATGATAATGACATTCCTTTATCAGCAGTTGAAAAAGTAATGCTGACAGGTGTTGGCAGTGCTTATATAAACCAACCGTTATATGGTTTGCCAACAGCCAAGACCGATGAATTCCTGGCCAATGGGCTCGGAGCGCAGTATCTGACCCGGATAGAGAAACTGATCGTTGTCAGTATGGGGACGGGAACTTCTTTCGTCAAGGTGGAAGGGGAGAAGATAGAACATATCGGCGGCATAGGTATCGGGGGAGGAACCGTACTTGGCTTATCCAAATTACTTCTTAAAACACAGGATATACGGCAGGTTGTCCAGTTGGCCTTAAAAGGAGACATAACCAATATCAACCTGCAAATACAGGATATATGTAATATACCGCTACCCGGACTACCTTTAGACGCGACAGCATCTACATTCGGTAAAGCCGATGCCAACTCTTCACAGGAAGATGTTGCGCTGGGTATTATTTATATGGTACTCCAATGCATCGGTCAGTCTGTCATATTAGCTGCATTGAACAGCGATATACGTGATTTCATACTGATCGGTAACCTGACGAAACTTCCTCAATGCAAAGACATATTCCCAAAACTGGAAGCGATGTACAATACCCGTTTCCACATTCCTGAATATGCAGAGTACCGTACAGCCATAGGAGCGGCACTTACCTATATCAATAAGAGAGAATACATGAAGGTTATTTAATAAAAAAGCGTCAGAAAAGCTTTTTTCTGACGCTATATATGATCAACCAAAATATAGTCCTTGTATCATGCCGTTGCTTACAAATACCTGACCGTTCTTTCGTTGTATATACACTTTGTTTTCACGTGCCAGCCATCCAATTGCTAAGGTGGTATCTTCATGACTCAGATCAATCAACCTGCTTAGTTCCGGTATCGACAACTCTTTTCCCTTATTCAACTCATGCCAGACTTTACCGGCATTTTCTCCGATCTTTTCTATTTCCATAATTGTAATTTTTTAGAAAAATATATCTACTCAGTGAATATAAAACAAAAGAAAACGTATTCTGTTCATTTTCCCTATCGTTTAAAACGAATGCAAAGTACACGGTTTTTGAGGGAACCATCAATTCCTATTATTGGGTTTCTATGTCCTGTTTTTGCGATTGTTCATCGTATCAACATCAAATATACTATCTTTGAAAACTAGAAATCTGAACAATATGGAGGAAAACATACCTATATTCGATATCCCTATGGATTTTATTGCCGGCGACAATATTACCGGGGATATTTTAAAACGCTATATCAACTACTCATGCAAAATGAAAGCCGTGCTCTTCGCTTTATGTGTAAAAGGCAATGTGCACGTCACACTCAATCTATCCGGACATACGATCAAACAGTATGACTTCTTGACACTGACTCCAGATTGTTTTATACAGATCAATGAAGTTTCACCGGATGCCCATTTCTATTATGCCTGCTTCTCACAGGAGTTTATGGAAAACAATAACCTGATATTAACTACGATCAAATTGCTTCCCATGTTGACGGAAGATCCCATCATACATCTGTCCGAGGACCTTACGCAACTCTACCTGGATGTTTTTAAACCGCTTTTGCATGCCTATTCGCTACCCTGTACTTTAGGGAATAAAGATATTATCAAGTCCATATTCACGATCTTCATGCAAGGGACGGCCGAGTTATATAAGA
This sequence comes from Parabacteroides sp. HGS0025, assembly GCF_000969845.1. Classification (NCBI taxonomy): domain Bacteria; kingdom Pseudomonadati; phylum Bacteroidota; class Bacteroidia; order Bacteroidales; family Tannerellaceae; genus Parabacteroides; species Parabacteroides sp. HGS0025. The sequence goes on along the minus strand of NZ_KQ033902.1, from coordinate 2,793,263 downwards.
ATCATGGGAAATGGAAAAATCCGTTATATACGCGCAGCAAGGAGATGTGCCGGGAGTTCATAAAACTTGTCATGTATCATTACACGACCCAACGCAATGTCGCTTTTTATGCAGAACATCTGGGAGTTACTGTTTCACATTTCTGTTCGACCATCAAAAAGGAGACGGGTAAGACGGCTTTGGAAATTATCACGGCCATTGTCCTGATGGATATTAAGGCACAGTTAAAATCAACCGATCTGCCCATAAAAGAAATAGCATTTTCATTGGGCTTCAATAATATGTCTTTCTTCAACCGGTATTTCAAAAGGCATACGGGAATGACACCGCAGGAGTTCCGTAATAGTTAACACCGGCCAGAGGGGGATGGCTAGGATTTAAGCAGCCGGAGAAAATCATCCTTATAACTAGGAGAGATTTCTATTTCCGTATTATCTTCCAACACGATATATCCGCCCGAACCTTTATGGTACGACTTGACGCAATGAAAATTAATGATATGCGATTTATGCACCCGAACAAAGGGGAAGGGGAGTATCTCGCTGAAATATTTCAGGAAGCGACATACCATTTTCTTTGTTTTATCCTTCAGGTAAATGTCCGTAAAATTACCGTTCCCCTGTAGACGGATAATATCTTCCATGCGGATCACTTCAAAACCTTCCAGCGTGGGGAGGATCACCTGCCGCTTTTCGGGTTTAGGTTCGCGAAGGTTTTCTACCAGTATTTTATTCCGGTTGAATATTTCACGGTTTATAATATGCTGTTGTGCCTTGTTTACGGCCAATATCAGTTCTTCGATACTCACGGGCTTCAGGAGATAATAAGCGGCGCTCTGGTTTAATGCCCGAAGCGAATATTCGGAGAATGCGGTCACAAAGATAGTTTCAAAGTATAGGTCTTTACATCCTTCCAATACATCGAAGGCATTCCCGTAAGGCATTTCCACATCGAGAAAGACCAACTGCGGCTCCAGTTCGTGCAATAGGGGAATAGCTGATTTACAATCGTGCGCCTCCCCGATAATTTCGACGGCAGGACAATATTTAGCCAGGTAATTCTTAAGTGCTTCGCGGGCAGCCGATTCATCTTCAACAATTACACTTCTTATTTTTTGCAGCATTTCCATATAAGCGTTCTATTATTATTCAGACATCTAACAGATTTCATTTTGTCAAAGATAATAATAATACCCATAAAAAATCCCTTGCTCCAGACAATTACTGAAACAAGGGATTCTTGTATATTAACGATGGATAGTTGTTAGAACTTGCACATATTCAAATCCTTATCGATCAATAAACCATCGATTGCCTTTAAGCTGAATTTCACTTTGCGTTTAGCTTTCAGCTTCAGGATAAACAGGTCGGTAGTTCCTTCCAGTGTTTCCTTGTCGCCGAGATTAACGAAAGTAGGATACAGCGCTTTCTGGCCGTTTGTATGCAGACGGTCGTAAGTCAGGTTCTCCATTGCTTTCAGATTCAACGGTTCCACGCCCACAAAATCATAATCCTGCTGATCGTAAGGCAAAGCAAAGCTCAGGGCATTAACTGCTTTGAGATCTTTTCCCGTTACCTTGACTTCCACGATCTCATCCTTGTTGTATGTCTGTTTCGGAGTGCTGATCTCGATCGTACCGGCCGCTTTTTCAGTACCCTGTTCTTCGATACCGCCATCCAGCTGAGTGGCAACGACCGAAATATCATAGGCATCGATCAGATTGTTCTGATTGATGTCACCTGCACTTACATAATCGAAATCGCTGTCGCCTTTACGCAGACCCGTGTAGTTCATATATGAAGTAAGGTCGTTGCTATCGATCTTCTTATCGTTATTGATATCACCCGGCAGGTAACTTTCTGTTCCGGGAACTTTGAATACATACAATTCGCGGCCTGAACCGTAATTGCCTACACCTTCGGTCACATTCAGTTTGATGTAACGTGCTTTCGGTTTATCCTTGAATTCGAACACCTTCACATCACCGTTACGTTCAAACCGGAAGGAGTCGACCGGAGTCCAGTTTTCTTTATCCATACTATAAGAAACGAAACCTCTCAACATCGTACCGTTACCACCATCCTGACGAGACAGGTAATGGAATTTATCCAGCTGATTCACTGTACGCAGGTCGATGATCATATCGAACGGTATGGCATTCTTGCGGTACTTCGTATGGAACATATCGCCCAGCTCGGCAAAGTCGAACAAACGGAAGACCTCGAAGCCTTCCTGTACTTCGGCCGTCACTTCGCCACGAATTCCCTGGATAGCAAATTCCAGCGGGTTAGACTTCGTTTTCGTACTGAATGTATTCCAGTCGGAATGACCGTCTTTATTGACTGCACGAAGTTTGAATGTGTAGTCTGTTTCAGCTTCCAGTCCATCGAACAGCAGTTCTGTATTTTTGATAGTAGTGTACAGCATGTTGTTGAATTCGATTTCGTAGTAGTCGGCATTGCTTACCTTGTTCCAGGTTGGTTTCAGGGTATAAGCTTCTACGTTTTCGGCGGCAACCTGTCCGTTGGGAACTGTTAATGTTCCGGTTGCTACCTTGTGCGTGTTAGCGGTGTTGAAGTTATAACCTTCAATATTCAGCGTAATTTCATCGGCAGTAATGTCGGTAGAAGCCAACTTAACCAATAATTGCGGATTCTTGGTAATCGTTACCTTTTCAAATTCGCTTCCCGGGGTTGCAAACTTGTTCAGGTTAGGGGCCGCATCGTAGAAGTAAACATTTTCACCTTTAGAGAATTCAGCCATTGAATGGACTTCGGCCAGTTTTACTTTGTTTTTACCGACTTTAGCTGCTACCTTTTTAGGCATTTCAGTAACATTGATACGCAACTCCGTTGCTTTCTCTTTCACAAAACCTTTAAAATTACCTTCTGTCGGATGAATTGTGATCGTTACATTATTTTTACCTTCTTTCTTGCCTACCGGAATTGTCTTATTTCCCAATACCAGAGTCAAGGTAGGATCATAACCGTCAACTTCCGATTCGATCAGTGTTGTAGTACCTTCGCCTAGTTTATAGGCTTCCGTCAGGCCATCATCATCGTATTCTGTAAACGAGCTGTAACCTGCAGGGTAAAACTCATAGATACGCAGTCCCTTGTTGATTTCAGATACATTATTATTAGGATTCGTCATCGGAATAATTGCACCACTCTTCACGAATACAGGAAGTTTCCAAAGTGGAGAAGCGAAATTATTGATAACGCAGTTTCCTTCATATCTTTCTCCGGTGAAGTAATCCACCCAAACACCTTCCGGCAGATAAATACCATCACGGATATCGTTTCCTTTTTCATCCGCCTGTGTTTCCTGATAGATAGGAGCAACCAGGAAATAGGGGCCGTACATAAACTGATATTCCGTAGCCTTGCCGTACGTGTACGGATTCGGGTATTCCAGGAACATGGCACGGATCATAGGTTTACCGTCTACAGCTTCCTTCGCAATGCTATACGCATAAGGCATCAACTCCGATTTAAGTTTCAGATACCAGCGGTTTATCGATGTAGCAGGTTCTCCAAGGGCATGGGGATATTTTTCGTTTGAGCCCCAGCCATCCATGTTCAGTTCCATCGGCGTCCATGTTTTCCACTGAAAATCACGTGTATTCATGGCCAGGTTCTTTCCACCGAAGATACCGTCCATATCGGAAGTGATATTCGGTTGACCCGACAATCCCGAACCAATATAAGTCGGAATATGGAACCGGATATATTCCCATTGTCCGCCTGTCTGGTCGCCCGACCAGATACCGGCATAACGTTGTGTTCCTGCCCAACCATCGAGAGAGATAATGAACGGACGGGCATTGTTTCCATAATAAGGCATGATATGACCTACATCGGCTACACCATTCAGACCGAACGAATAACCGGCACCGACCCATGCCACATCTGTTTTCAATACACGCACACCAGCGTCACGTACCTCTTTCACTATATCGCGCTGCAATAGGGCACTGACTTCAGGTTTCGGGTGCAGATCCGATTGTGTCCAGAGTCCGATCTCCACGCCATTCTGATGAGCATAATCCGCCAGATTTTTCAGGTTTTGAATATTGCCATCCAACGTTTCGGTCTGTCCGTATCCGGCACCGTACCCATCGTTAGGCAACAACCAACCGAACGGCATATCATGGCTTTTATAACGGTCGATCACGGCACGGGCAGAGAACTGGTAATTGTTCTTTTCCCCGTTCAGCGATTCCTTAACACCACCGTTGTCTTTCTGGCTCTCTTTATAACGTTTGCCGTCTTCAAAGAGGATGCCTTTTTCGTCTTCCACCCAATAGTCGCGGTTGTAAGCGTTCAGATGTCCTTGGTAGAAACCGAACTTCGGCAATAATACCGGGTTACCGGTCAGCTGGTAGAAATCGTTCAACAGAGGTACGGCACCCTCATTGACCATATAGAAAGCATCCAGATAGTCGGTATCATGCGATAACTTCACAGTGCCTTTTTCAGCTGCTCCGAAATCATATTTACCCGGACTGAAGGTGTACCACATAAAGCCGTAACCGTTCGTCGACCAGTAATAAGGGTTAGGGGATGCTACACCACCGTCCGTCCAGCTATTCTGGTTTTCGATGGCGATCGCTTTCCCTTTGTGTGAGAAACGTCCGTTCTGCACACCGCCACCATAGAAATATTCACCCGGATTTTCTTTCAGTGTGAGGATTGTTTTACCTTTTTCAAACACTACCGGTTTCACTTCTTCCAGTGCGACCGTATTCGTTTTCAGATTGGTCACTTTCAGTAAGGATGTGTTCTTGTCCAACTCCAACATTATATCTTTTGTACTGATAGATATAATGTTCCCGTCTTCTTTCACTGTGAGGGGAGCTATCGGTTTCCTGGGATTATCGACCAGGATCTGTGCTTCCGGCTTCGCTTCCGGGTCGCGGATAATGCCCCCATTGTTATCCTGGAAGATCCGGAAGATGTTTTCTCCATAAAAATCAAATGTCATTCTTTGATTATCGGAAAACAAAAGTTCAACCGTCGTGGGATTAATCTGTTTCGCCTGGACAATCTTCTTATCCTGCTGTATTTCCAGACATACATCGGTTTTCTGTATGCCTTGCATGGTTAACGGCGAAAGCAGCGGAAGGGTCAGTGCCAGGAGAAGCATCCTCTTCTGCTTTAGTTTTTTGATAGAGTCATTCATGTTATCAATGTTGTTTTAACGTATGAGATATATTAAACAGCAAACTTACGGGATATAATTATCATACGCAAGAAAATACAATTATATCCTGTCAGAAAACAGTAGCTATCAGGCATTGAAAGGGAATCTGATCCGCACGACAACGCCTGTATCTTCGCCTTCCTTTTCGGTTATTTCCATCGTTATGCAGGTGTTGTATAAACTATTCAGCAGGTTGATCCGTTCGTGGGTGTTTGTGAGGCCACGCGAGCGGTGTTCTTTCTGGTGGCGGGTTTTCAGTTCGTTGCTTTTTTTCAGGCCGATGCCATTGTCTTCGATCGTAACAGACAGGTAGTTGCCATCTGCCTTAACCGACAGTTTCAGTAAGCCGCCCGACTCTTTATATCGCAGGCCGTGCCAGATCGCATTTTCCAAATGAGGTTGGATCAGCATATTAGGCACTAATACCCGGTCGGTATCGAGCGACTCGTCCACTTCTATCTCATAAACGAACTTATCATTGAAACGCATATGTTCCAGATCCAGATATTCTTTCAGTTGCTCCAGCTCGGTTGAAAGAGGTGTAAAATCCTTATTCGAATTCTCCAGGATATTCCGCATCAGGCGTGAATAGGAAGAGAGGTATTTATTGGCTTCCAACTCATTGTTCTGGGCGATAAACTGGTTGACGCTATTCAGGCTGTTAAAGATGAAATGCGGGTTCATCTCGCGCCGTAGCGACTGAAGGGCAATCTTCTTATTCTTCTTTTTGATCGAATACCAGGCTTTTACTATAAAAAGAAGGAACACGAGAACCAGCACAATCGATCCCTGCAATACATAATTGAAGGTGTTCTTTTTCCTGATCAGTTCATCTTTCAAGGCACGTTCCTTTTCCAGTTGGGCGATCCGTGCTTCATGCGCCTGGAAGAATTTCTGATCTATCAGTGTGCTGTCAGCTTTGACCAAAGGTTCCAACCTACCCATGAAATCCGCATACAGGTCGAGTGCTTTACGCGGCTGATTTTCTTTCCGGTATTGTGCCACCAACTGTTCCAGACTTTTCTTTGCTTCCATCGTATGACCCTCTTTCAGTGCCAGGTCGTAAGACTCCTGCAAAGAAGCCAATGCTTTTACCTGCTGGCTGTCGGCTACATATACCTTTGCAATCTCCCTTTGTACCTTGATGGCTTCCACCGGCTGATCTTTCACTTCTTCCAACGCACTGTTCAGGTTACTGAGGGCAGCCTGCTTATCATCCATTTTCATATTGACATAGGCCATCTGCTGAAAGGCCGCAACCCGGTCTTCCCGTTGTTCCGGCTTCTGAGAGGTATTCAGTATTTCTATATTTTTTTGAATATAAGGAGATTGACCGACCGGATCGGAGATATTCTTTAAGCGGTTGACATCATTCATATTCAATGCCTTAAAAGTTGTATCCTGCGATAAACGCCAGGCATTGTTATAACTGAGAATCGCTTCCTGTATCTTTCCCTGTGCTTCCTGTATCCGTCCGATCTCCCGGTCGATCTGGGCGGTCTTTTCCTGGTTACGGAGTTGATGGAATAAAGAACGGGCTTGGCTCAGATAGCTTTCGGCTTTCTTGAACTCACCCTGAAGGGCAAGCGTCTTGGCCAATGCCTCGTAATCGAGTGCTACCGACTCGTCCGACTTCCCACTTTCGAGCGATTTGGACAGATTCATTAATGCCTTTTTGGCACTGCTTTTCCGTTCAGTACGAACCGAGTCCTGTGCCCCGGCAGTCACAGAAAGACAGCTTAGCAGTAATATTGTCAGGTATGCAGCCAATTTATCCATATAGTTTCTATTGAGATTGTAAAGTAAACATATTTAAAACATTTATATCCTATATTTCACCAACTCAAAAGCCCGGTTCACCCATTCTGTCCGGAATCCTAACTTTTAACATCCTATTTTTGAACCATAAACCTATTAAAAATTTCTGAATATGAAAAGAATTATTCTACTATGCTTCTTATTTACAGCATTAACAACCGCAGTCAGCTGCGTACTGGAAGCCAGAAACGCAACCCCGAAAGCAGATCCGGCCATCGTTCAGGTAGCAAACACACCGGCCGTCAATAAGACAAAAATACAGGTCGCTATCCTTCTGGACACTTCCGGCAGTATGCAGGGACTGATTGAACAGGCCAAGTCACGCTTATGGAATATCGTCAATACATTGACCACCCTGAAGTTTAAAGGCGAAACACCGGAGATAGAGATCTCCCTCTACGAATACGGCAGCTATAAATTATACGGTGGAGACTATATCCGGCAAATCACTCCGCTGACCGTCGATCTCGACCTGATCTCCCAAGAGTTATTCGCCCTTACGACAAGCGGAAGCGAAGAATACTGCGGTACCGTCATCCGCAAGGCTGTAAAGGAACTGGAATGGGGACGCAACGAAAGTGATATGAAGCTGATCTATATTGCCGGAAATGAAATCTTCACGCAAGGTTCTGTCCCTTACAAAACAGCCATCGCCGAAGCGGTAAATGGTAATATCTTCGTCAATACGATCCATTGCGGCAATGAAGAAATGGGTATACGCGACTTCTGGCAGGATGCCGCGATTCATGGAAAAGGTAAATTCTTCAATATAGATGCCAATGCCGTCACCCGCCAGATCAAAACACCTTTTGATCCGCAAATCATTCTTTGTAATGAGAAACTGAACAATACATATATCAGTTACGGTAGCATTGGAAAGGAACGTAAAATAAACCAGGTCGTGCAAGACCAAAACGCCAATGCCATTTCATCCGCCAACTATACCGAGCGTGCCGTGAGCAAATCGAAAGCCGTTTATAAAAATACCTCTTGGGATCTGGTAGACAAGATGAAAGAAGATAAGAACATCTTGTCAAGCATCCGAAAGGAGGAACTACCCGAAGAGTTGAAAGGCAAATCGAACGAAGAAATAAAAAAGATCATCACCCAAAAAGAAGAGGAGAGAACCGCCCTGCAAAAGGAGATAGCCGAACTGGCAATCAAACGGCAGGCCTATATCGAAGAAGAACTTAAAAAGGAGGGAAACGACAGTGGAGACGATCTAGGAAATGCTATCACCAGCTCGATCCTGACATTCGCCAACCTGAAAGGGTATACGGTAGAAACAAAGTGAATACAGACATTCAAGTAAGAGATACCCCTTCTCGGTTTCTACATAGTAATTTTACATAAAAACCATTCACCCTTCACTTTCATAACAGTAACAATCTATCGTATAGGTTATTACGATGAAAAATAGAAGGTGAATGGTTGGATGAAAGGGTGAAAGGTTACTTTAAACCTTTCACCCTTCGAAGTATAAAGGAATACATATAAGGAAAGTAAGTTCAAAGCTATTGAAAGCTAAGGCGAAGGAAGGTACTTGTTTACTTGCCGACGTAGGTCGTTAAGCTTACTGATGTACGTAGCAAAGCTTAACGACCTATGTCGGCAAGCTTAACGATCCATATTGAGAAGCGAAGAGGTTATAGTGTTTGAGATAAAAGTAAAAGACTTTAGAGTTACTAGATAATAGCCAGGCTTCTACTGTACGATAATATAAAAAAATAAGGTGAAGGGTTTAAAGAATCCCTTCACCTTATCATCCAACCATTCACCCGTTATTTCCGCTATAACACCTTGTATGACAAGGTACTAACCTTATTCAGGTGAAGGGTGAATGGTTTATATAACATTTTTATATACAGTAAGCTGTTTTACTCTGTTAACCGATCATCTGAACACTGCGTTTGATGAACTGGCTCAATGCTTCGCCTTTCAGCATACCGTTGGCCAGTAATGCCAGGTCGATCAATTGGCTGACCAGCTTGTTGTTGCCGGCATATTCTGCCAGGATAGCGTTGCGTTGTGCTGTCAATTCATCGATCTTATGGTTCGTGTTCGTCATATCTTCTTTTTCAGCAGAAGTAATTTCTTCTTCTTTCTTGCTGTTCTGAGCTTCGCGCAAATCACTCTGACGGGCTTTCCAACCTTTCAGATCAGCCAGGATCGGTTTCAGCTTTTCTTCGCAGTTCTGTTCTTCTCCAGAAAGAACTTTCTTAACCAATTCGTGATCTGTGTTCAATACCAGGTTGTAGTTATCTGGCATTTCACCGTAGAATGACATGCCCGGTTGCATAGCCGACATTTCACGCATACGACGCATATATTCGCTCTGGGTCAGCATCACAGGGTTTGAATTTTCACCCAATGCCTCGAAAGTAACGATGAAGTCGGTCTTTTCGATCTTCGGCAGCTGGCTCTTGAACATTTCCTGCAAGGCGTTCTTCTGATCTTCGTCCAACGTTACCTGGTTGTTTGTGTCTTTACGGATCAGGTTGTCGATCGTATCGCTGTCAACACGCACGAAACGAGTTTTGTCGAACTTCTGTTCCATCTGGCTGATGGCATGTACATCCAACTGGCCGTCCATGATCAATACACTGTATGCTTTGTCTTTAGCAGCCTGGATATAGCTGTACTGGTCATTTGCGTTTGTCGTGTACAGATAGATCAGGTTGCCTTCCTTATCTGTCTGGTTGGCTTCAACCAAAGCTTTATATTCTTCAAATGTATAGTATTTGCCGTCCACATCTTTCAAAAGAGCGAACTTAGCAGCACGGTCGTAGAACTTTTCGTCGCTCAACATACCATACTGGATGAAGAGTTTCAGGCTATCCCATTTTTCTTCAAACTGGGGACGGTCGTTCTTGAACATTTCTTCCAGACGGTCAGCCACTTTCTTTGTGATGTGGTTGGAGATCTTCTTCACGTTCTGATCGCTCTGCAAGTAAGAACGGGATACGTTCAGAGGAATATCCGGAGAGTCGAGTACACCGTGCAACAATGTCAGGAATTCGGGAACGATACCTTCTACAGAGTCGGTAACGAATACCTGATTACTATATAACTGGATCTTATTGCGATGCAAGTCGAGATTGCTCTTGATACGCGGGAAATACAAGATACCGGTCAGGTTGAATGGATAATCCACATTCAGGTGAATCCAGAACAACGGTTCTTCCGACATCGGATACAGATCCTGATAGAACTTCTTATAGTCTTCATCCGTCATGTCGGTCGGTTTACGAACCCATGCCGGAGTAATGTCGTTAACGATATTGTCTTGGTCGGTATCGACATATTTACCGTCTTTCCATTCCTGCTTCTTACCGAATGCGATGGGGACGGGGAGGAAGCGACAATATTTAGTCAGCAGGCCGCTAATCTTTTCCTTATTAAGGAAGTCTTGATTTTCGTCGTCGATATACAGGATAATATCGGTACCACGATCTTCTTTCTGCGTTTCTTCCAATGTATATTCGGGAGTTCCGTCGCAGCTCCATTTCATAGGAACGGCACCTTCCTTGTATGATTTGGTTACGATCTCCACCTTCTTTGATACCATGAAAGAGGAGTAGAAGCCAAGACCGAAGTGTCCGATGATGGCAGCTGCATCATTCTTATATTTTTCTACGAATTCTTCTGCACCGGAGAAAGCGATCTGGTTGATGTATTTGTCGATTTCTTCGGCTGTCATACCGATACCACGGTCAGAGATCTTGATGGTCTTGTCGTCAAAACTGACATGAACGGTCAGATCGCCCAATTCGCCTTTGAATTCACCGACGGATGAAAGGGTCTTTAATTTCTGTGTAGCATCTACAGCATTCGATACTAATTCACGAAGAAAGATTTCGTGATCACTGTACAAAAACTTCTTAATGATCGGGAAGATGTTCTCGCTTGTAACACCAATGTTTCCTTGTTTAGCCATATCGTTTATATTTTTATTATGTATTAATAATTCGTTTGACGATACGGTATAAACAAAAAAAATGCCAGATAGGTTCTATCTGACATTTTGACTTTATTACCGACAGAAACGGCTTATGCCTGTTCTTTCTTCTGTACGGATGTTACTATTTTCTGTTCATCCTTATTGAAGTCGACAACGATCTTATCGCCTTCGCCAACGGATGCACGGATAATCAATTCGGCCATTTCATCTTCCAGGTATTTCTGGATGGCACGTTTCAGTGGACGGGCACCGAACTGTACGTCGTAGCCTTTCGTTGCGATGAAGTCTTTTGCCTCGTCGGTAAGAACCAACTCGTAGCCCAGACCACAAACACGTTTGTAAAGTCCCTGTAACTCAATATCAATGATCTTATGGATTGCATCTTTATCAAGCTGGTCGAACATGATAATGTCGTCCACACGGTTCAGGAATTCCGGAGCAAACGCCTTGTTCAATGCTTTCTGAATCACACTGCGTGAGAAGTCCTTATCCATTTCACCGGCTGCCTGCGAGCTGAAACCGACACCACGGCCGAAGTCTTTCAGCTGACGTGTACCGATATTGGAAGTCATGATCAGGATCGTATTTTTAAAGTCGATCCGTCTGCCAAGACTGTCAGTCAGGCGACCTTCATCCAATACCTGCAACAACAGGTTGAATACATCGGGGTGCGCTTTTTCAATCTCGTCAAGCAATACGACAGAGTAAGGTTTACGACGAACCTTTTCAGTCAACTGACCACCTTCTTCATATCCTACATATCCCGGAGGTGCCCCGATCAGACGGGATACCGCAAACTTCTCAAGGTATTCGCTCATGTCAATACGAACCAAGGCGTCTGCCGAGTCGAACAGATATTCTGCCAACTTCTTTGCCAGGTGAGTCTTACCGACACCTGTCGGACCGAGGAACATGAATGTACCGATCGGTTTGTTCGGATCTTTCAACCCTACACGATTACGCTGGATAGCTTTTACAATCTTCTGCACGGCATCGTCCTGACCTACGACCTGCTTTTTCAGATTCTCTGCCATTTCCAGCAGTCTCAGGTTTTCGGCCTTTGCAATTCGCTGAACCGGCACACCTGACATCATGGCCACCACTTCGGCCACTTTCTCCTCGTCTACCGTTTCACGGTGTTCCTGCAATTCCTGTTCCCACTTGGCTTTAGCCGCTTCCAGTTGCAACAGGTACTGGCGTTCTTTATCGCGGAAACTTGCTGCCAGTTCGAAGTTCTGCGACTTGACGGCTGCCAGTTTTTCGGTCTTTGTATCTTCAATCTTTGCTTCCAGTTCTTCGATACTCTTCGGAACTGTGATATTAGATATATGTACGCGGGAACCGGCTTCGTCGAGTGCATCGATTGCCTTATCCGGGAAGTTACGGTCGCTGATATATCGTTCTGTCAGTTTCACACATGCATCCAGCGCCTCGTCGGTATAGATCACATTATGGTGTTCTTCGTAACGGGGCTTGATATTTTTCAGGATCTGCAATGTTTCTTCTGCAGTTGTCGGATCGACGATCACTTTCTGGAAACGACGTTCCAGTGCACCGTCTTTCTCGATATTCTTACGATACTCGTCAAGTGTCGTCGCACCGATACATTGTATTTCACCACGCGCCAAGGCCGGTTTCAGCATATTGGCGGCATCCATCGAGCCGGAGGCCGAACCTGCACCTACAATGGTATGTATTTCATCGATGAACAAGATGATATTCGGGTTCTTGGAAAGTTCGTTCAGAATCGCTTTGATACGTTCTTCAAACTGTCCGCGATACTTGGTACCTGCCACGATCGATGCCATATCCAGACTGATCACACGCTTGTCGAACAATACGCGTGACACTTTACGCTGGATGATACGCAGGGCCAATCCTTCCACGATAGCGGATTTACCGACACCCGGCTCACCGATCAGCACCGGATTATTCTTTTTACGGCGGCTCAGGATCTGTGCCAGACGCTCGATCTCCTTTTCACGGCCTACGATCGGATCCAGGCGGTTTTCCGAAGCAGCGCGTGTCATGTCCGTACCGAAGTTATCCAATACCGGAGTATCGTTCGGCGATTTCGGCTGGGCAGCACCTGCTCCCGCACCGGAAGAGGAGCGAGGAGATTCCTTGCGGGAAGAGAAGTCTTCTTCATCGTCGTCTTCGTCGTCGGTGTAACCATCGCTGATCTCATCGACTTCTTCCAGTTCTTCCATCCGGTTCATATCCGTACCGTTTATAAGATTATTGTATACATTGCGATAGTTTATACCGGCTTCGCTCAATGCCTTTGCCGCCACGTTGAATTCTTCCTTCAAAATAGCCAAAAGCAGATGTTCCGTGCCTGTCTCGTCTGTTTTGAACAAACGTGACTCCAGCATACTCATACGTAGTACGCGTTCTGTAGTTTTGCTGATGGCGATATCGTGTAGCTCGGACTCTTCCGTATCAAATGTATTTTTGATCTCTTGTTCGATTCTCTTCTTTATATCGTGTACGTCGGCGTGTAAATCATGTAATAACCGCATGGCTTTACCTTCACCGTCGCGTATGATACCAAGCATCAAATGTTCCGGCCCGATATAACTGTTCTGAAGCCTTGCAGCTTCTTCACGGCTATATTCAATAACGTCCATCAACCTTTTTGAATAATTATTTTTCATACCTATATGAATCCTATCTATTATAATAATGTACTGTGAATGCAAAATTAATAAACTCTCTCTATATAACTAACAAAATCCGTGCCATTATTCCTTAAGAAAACCCCAATATTTCTGAATAATAAAATTTCAGGGTAAAAACTTTCGTGATAAAGGGAAAAGCGTTACCTTAGTGCACTTTTTGAAAGGTGAGATATTGAGTGTAATTAATATAAAACTAAATGGTTGATCAAGACAGAATTATTAAGATTAACATCGAGGAGGAAATGAAATCTGCATACATTGACTATTCAATGTCTGTAATTGTTTCGCGCGCCCTTCCGGATGTTAGGGATGGTTTTAAACCGGTTCACCGTCGTGTGTTGTTCGGGATGAATGAATTAGGTAATACATCCGATAAACCTTATAAGAAATCTGCGAGAATTGTTGGAGAAGTTTTAGGTAAGTACCATCCGCACGGAGACTCTTCCGTATATTTTGCGATGGTTCGTATGGCACAAACATGGTCCTTACGTTATCCGTTGGTAGACGGACAAGGTAACTTTGGTTCGGTCGACGGCGATAGTCCGGCGGCAATGCGTTACACCGAAGCACGTTTGAGCAAGCTTGCCGAAGAAATGCTTCGTGATATTGACAAAGACACAGTAGACTTCCAGCTGAACTTCGATGACACGCTGAAAGAACCGACAGTACTTCCGACTCGTATCCCGAACTTGTTGGTGAACGGTGCTTCCGGTATCGCAGTAGGTATGGCAACGAACATGCCGCCTCATAACATGAGTGAAGTGCTGGATGCTTCTATGGCCTATATAGATGCCCGTGGAGACATCGACGTGGAAGGCTTGATGGAATATGTAAAAGCTCCCGACTTCCCGACTGGTGCAACGATCTATGGTTACGCAGGTGTAAAGGATGCTTTCGAAACCGGTAGGGGACGCATCATTCTTCGCGGTAAAGCTGAGATCGAAGTAGAAAACAATCACGAAAAGATCATTATTTCAGAAATTCCTTACCTTGTTAATAAGGCTGAACTGATCAAGTATATCGCCGACCTGGTTAACGATAAACGTATCGAAGGTATTTCTAACGTAAACGACGAGTCAGACCGTAACGGTATGCGTATCGTTGTCGATGTAAAACGTGATGCAAACTCCAGCGTTGTTCTGAACAAATTGTATAAGCTGACCGCTTTGCAATCTTCTTTCAGTGTAAATAATATCGCCCTGGTCAACGGCCGCCCGCGCCAGTTGAACCTGAAAGACATGATCAAGGCTTTCGTCGATCATCGTCATGAAGTGGTGATCCGCCGTACAAGATTCGAACTGAAGAAAGCGGAAGAAAGAGCCCATATCCTGGAAGGTCTGATCATTGCATCCGACAATATCGATGAAGTAATCGCTATCATCAAATCATCCAAGAGCCCGAACGAAGCGATCGAGCGTTTGATGGAACGTTTCTCTTTATCAGATGTACAGGCTCGTGCTATCGTAGAAATGAGACTGCGCCAGTTGACCGGACTGGAACAGGATAAGCTGCGCGCTGAATACGAAGAGATCGAGAAATTGATTGCCCGCTTAAAAGAAATCCTTGAAAACGAGGATACCCGTATGGAAGTGATCAAAGATGAATTGCAGGAAGTAAAAGATAAATACGGTGACGAACGTAAAACGGATATCGTATATGCTTCTGAAGAACTGAATCCTGAAGACTTCTATGCTGACGATGAAATGATCATCACAATCTCACACATGGGTTACATCAAACGTACGCCGTTGAGTGAATTCCGTGCACAGGGACGTGGCGGAGTAGGAGCCAAGGGTTCTGAAACACGTGATGCAGACTTCGTTGAGTATATTTACCCGGCTTCCATGCATGCCACCCTGCTGATCTTTACGGCAAAAGGTAAATGCTATTGGCTGAAGGTATTCGAAATCCCCGAAGGAGCGAAGAATGCAAAGGGTAGAGCTATCCAGAACTTATTGAATATTGAACCGGATGATAAAGTAAATGCTTTCATCCGCGTTAAAAAACTGACAACTGACACTGAATTTATCAACTCACATTACCTGTTGTTCTGTACAAAGAAAGGTGTTATCAAGAAAACATTGCTTGAAGCATACTCACGTCCGCGTCAGAATGGTGTGAACGCTATCACACTGCGTGAAGACGATGGCCTGATCGAAGTATGTATGACTAACGGTAACAATGAAGTATTGATCGCAAACCGCAACGGACGGGCTATTCGTTTCCACGAAAGTGCGGTGCGCGTCATGGGACGTACAGCATCCGGAGTAAGGGGTATGACATTGGACGAAGATCCTTCCGATGAAGTAGTAGGAATGGTATGTATCAAGGATAAAGAAACCGATACAGTATTGGTTGTTTCTGAACAGGGTTACGGAAAACGTTCGATCGTAGAAGATTACCGTATGACCAACCGTGGTGGTAAGGGTGTAAAAACACTTAACATTACAGAAAAGACCGGTAAACTTGTTGCCATCAAAAATGTTACAGAAGAAAATGATATCATGATCATTAATAAATCAGGTATCACTATTCGTATGAAGGTAACCGACTTGAATGTAATCGGCCGCGCCACACAAGGTGTCCGACTGATCAACTTAGGTAAACGTAACGATGAAATAGCCTCTGTATGTAAGGTTTTATCCGAATCGGAAGAGCAGGTGAACGAAGAAAACGCTGAACAGGACGCTCAGAATGAAAACAAAGGAGAAATAACCGATTTTGGAGGATCTGAAGATATCGCTAACGATACTGAGGAGACAACAAATGAATAATTTAAACAAATAGAAATATTAATCTCAAATTACTATCACAATGAAACGATTATTATTAACAGTTGCATTATGCGTTGCAGCATCATCTGCCTCTTTCGCTCAAAAGAAAGCCGTTAAGGAGGCACAAGGAATAGCAAAAGGAGACAAGGCTGATTTCACTGAAGCCAGAGCATTAATCAAGGGAGCATTGGAAAATCCTGAATCAAAGGATGATGCTCAGACTTGGTATGTTGCCGGTTTTATCGAAGATCAGCAGTTCAGTGCAGAAAGAACAAAACAAATTCTGGGACAGCAACCGAACGAACCGGTTATGTACGATGCATTGATCGCTATCCTTCCTTATTTCAAGAAAGCTTACGAACTGGATCAGCTTCCGAATGAAAAAGGTAAAATCAAACCTAAATATTCTAAAGATATCAAGAGTATCTTAAGTGCTGACCACGTATATTATTTCAACGGTGGTGCTTATTATTTCGATCAGAAAGATTATAAGAAAGCATACGATTTCTTCAACCAATATCTGGAAATCTCTGAATTACCGATGTTCGAAGGCACTCAGACTGCAGAAAAAGACTCTACATTCATGACTGTTCAGTTCTATGCTGCTGTTGCTGCTACTCAGTTGGGAGATTCTCCTACGGCTATCAAGGCGTTGGAACGTGCAAAAGACACAGATTTCAGACAGAATGATATTTATCAGTATCTGGCTTACGAATATCAGCAGGCTAAAGACACTGTAAACTTTGAAAAGGTACTGGAAGAAGGTATGGCTAAGTTCCCGAACGAAGAATATTACCTGATGAACCTGATCAACAACTACATCTATTCAGGCAGAAACGAAAAAGCTATCGAATATTTGAATACAGCTATCGCTAAAGATCCTAACAATTCACAGCTGTATCACGTAATGGGTATGGTTTATGAAACAGGTTTGAAGGATTATGCTAACGCTGAAAAGTACTTCTCAAAAGCATTGGAACTGAATCCTGAAGCAGTTGAATCTCTGTCAAGTCTTGGCCGTGTATATTACAACCAGGGTGTAAACAAACAGGGTGAAGCTAACATGATCAACGACAGCAAGAAATATCAGGAAGAACTGACAGTAGCTAAAGATCTTTTCAAGAAAGCTCTTCCTTATTTCGAAAAAGCTCACCAGCTGAAACCGGATGAATCAGAATATAAGATTGCCTTAAGAGGTATCTATTACAACCTGAATATGGGCCCGGAACTGGAAGCTATCGAAGCTGAAATGAACAAATAATAATCATTTCCATTGAATACAAAAATAGCCGCCCCGATTGGGACGGCTATTTTTTTGTCTTAGAAGATCCCTGTCTTTACAGATAAGGGATAATCGTTATGTAAATACCGGTGATAATAGCCGATGTAATGACACCCGAGATATTGGCGCCTAAGGCATCCCCTAAAATGAAAGAGTCCGGATTCTCCTTGCTAACCAGCTTCTGGGCAACCTTTGCAGTTGTAGGTACACAGCTCACAGCTGCGATACCGATTACCGGGTTATAGTTGCCGCGTTTAATGAAATACATAATATAACCGCCCATAATACCTCCGATACCGGAAAGAAGCAATGCTGTGACACCCAACACAAGTAATTTCAGAATCTTAGGATCGAGAAGCAATTTGGCGTCACACAATACACCGAGCAGTAATCCTAACATGAAAGTTGAACCATACAATAACGGCCCGCTCACAAAATCATAAATATGTTTCATGCCTGATTCACGAACGGCAACTCCCAGGAACAATGAAAAGAAAAGGGGAGAGGCTACAGGGAATAAGAAGCTCAAAACGGCACACAAAATAACGGCAAATGCAAGTTTAACCTTTGCATCATAATTCTTAGGCGGCTTGGTAGTCGTCATCTTTATAGCACGCAACCGTTGCGGGATCAGGAGTTTTACCAGGTAAGGATATCCTCCGTAAGTCAGTCCCAGATACAAGTAAGCAACTACCGTAATAGGAACAAACAAATGTTTTGCCAAAATCAATGACGTAAACAGAACCATCGGGCCGTCAGCACCGCCAACCATAGCAACAGAAGCACTTTCCTTTAAAGACAAACCGAATGCACTGGCAATAGGAACTGTCAGGAAGGTTCCCAGTTCGGCACAAAGAGCCAGAAAAAGACTGGCAAATGGTTTCTGAAGCAAAAAGCCGACATCCAGCAAAGTCCCGATTCCCATAAACACAAAACAGGCTATCAAGCCATTACTAAAGGTAAGCGTATATACAGGTTGGAGAAAATCAATCTGCATCGTATTCATTAATTCGTCCGTATTAGAAAGCATCGGATCCAGAAACAGGTTTCCCAGGCCACCTTCAGGCATCATCAGCGTACCACAATTGATCGCAACCATACCTAATCCCATAGGGATCATTACCATAGGTTCCAAAACTCCTTTCCAGCCTAAATACACGAGTAGGCCGCCAAGAGTAATCAAAAAAACACGAGCTACTGCCAGTACCCATCCACCGGCAACCATTGTTCCAAATCCCTGGAACAAACTTAAAAAATCAACGTTTTCCATATCTGTCTTTTATTTATCGGTAGAAGGATTTTCTTCTTTGTTTGTATTGCTTTTTCTTATCATCTGTTCTTTTTTCTTCAGATACATAATACGAGTATCCTGTGGATAATAATAATCCATCAGATCCAAATGAGAAGCACCGTGGCTTACACCATGATAATATCCGGAAGGTTTTATATGAAGAAGGTCGCTGTTTACACCTTGACGGAATTCTTCGCGTTCATCATCCGTTTGTTCTTCTTCGTTAACGGAATCCAACCCGAGTATTTCACCAATCTTGGCACGCAACTTATTGAGTTTGCTAAATTGTGAAAGTTCTTCACTATGATGAAACTCCAGAGAATCGGCCCAAACTGAAATAAGTTTGATCACACCGGCCGCTATAAACCCAATAATGAAGGTCAGAGCCATCATTTCCAGGGTAGAAAGTAATAGACTTAACATAATTATTTAATTTAATATCTGATATAATATGCCATATAGGCACACGATTAGTCACTGTCTGCAATCGCACGCAGACAATAAATAGAAATAATCAAAAGAGATAAGCTAAATAATTATTTTTCGCAACACGTAGACCCAATGGCCTGATCGCATACGAAGAGTGGAGAATTTTATAGATTGTGTTATTAAAAAGGTTTCAGAGACTTTATTCAGTATCTTTTGTTCCTTTTGCAGAAATAGTTCGAGAAGTCGGGTTGTTACTTTAAACGGACGCTCACATCTTGTGGAGATAACTAACGTACGGGTAGTAAGACAATAGGTTGTATTATGTCCCTGGTTTAAGTCGTAATTTTTTAATTCGTCCTGTAATGGGTGTTTTACGTTATTGCAGATGAAAGTCATTTCCTGTGGAGATAAAATATCTTTATCTTCAAGTTTTACCTGCATATTTAGCAATAGCAGAAACAGAAATGATAATATCAGTAATACTTTTTTCATCGCGCCGCGAAGATAGAACAGTTATTTAACATACAACACTCTTTAGATAATAAATGTTGAAAAAATTTGTGTTGATCGGGGATCTCAAAGGGAAATAAACGATAGATAGAGAGTTTACAAACACCTATTAAACATAATGGGAATTATAAATAATACTAGAATAAAGATATCCAGAGCCACATATCGGTAATAAAAGCATACAGGCAATAAAAAATCCGTATATAACTTCACAGTTACATACGGACCAAACAAATAACAAACTCTACTTATATGAAAAAACAAATACTACTAACATAATTATTACAGAATCTTGTAAGTCCTGTTTATCATTATAACAATGATAAGGTTTATTTAGTTCTGAATACAGAATAAATTTCTGTTATTTTCTTTCTAGCATGTATAAGATCCAGAAATATTATTCTCGCATGAGAACTATATTTTATTCGATATTATAACAAAGCGCTTATTATTTATGTTTCAGGATCATATGCTAATAAATGTTAAAAAGGCATGTATGTATCTCGGTTGATACTCTACATGCCTTTTTGTCCTGATGTATATATAGCCTCTATACAAACGCGATATACATATCCATGTATTTGTTATTCTGTCGATTAGTTCGGTTTTCCTTTGCTATTTTTTCGCAATCTTCCATATCCATTCCATTCTCAGGAATACTCCAGTACCACAACATGGGTGCTTGATTTTCTCTTTCTGTTGTTTCCATTTTTTTCCATTTTTAGTTCAACTTTATATATGAGACAGAGAAAATGAAAATACCCCTATCAGCTTACCGGATTATTTGAAAAAAAGTTTTTTTGCTCCTTTTTCAACCTACAGAAGCTGTTTTTGTTATGTTATATCCTAGACATCCTACGAATTACATGCATTTTTGTCAGACTAAAAATTACGATTATGATAAATTATGAGACAAATGAGAGTTATCCACTCTTACGTGATTGCTTCGAAAAGTTGATTCGTATCAAAGCTGAAGCAGGTAAAGAAAGAACAGCTGCAAATTATCAGAGTTCCTGGAACAAATTATCGGCCTTTCTTGGCCGCAAAGTAAACCAGGTCACAATAGCTGATTTTACCCCTAGTATGATACAACAGTATCTACTATGGCTCATGCAAAATGAACGTTCCAAAAACACTACCCTTACCCCGGGCAGTCAGGACTTTTATCTGCGCAATTTGAGAGCCATGTATAACAAGGTTGTAAAAGAATTACGATTTATGCCGCCAGCCGGCAATCCTTTTACGACTTTGCATATAAAAGTACCCTCTACCCGCAAAAGAGCACTTCCCAAGGAAGAGATTAAGAGACTGTCTGAACTTGACCTCTCTGCAACCCCTCACCTGGCTTCTGCTTTACATCTGGCGCTATTCTTGTTTTATGCCCGGGGAATGTGTTTTATCGATGCGTTCAATATGCGGCAGGAGAACATTAAAGATGATTATTTACATTACAGGCGTAGTAAAACCGGAGCTTCCCTGCAAGTAAAGATCACTCCGGAAATGGTCAGGATCATACGTATGTACAGGCAGAAATATAATCCCTGGTTGTTTCCGTTCCTACATGAGAAAATGCAAGGCGTTGGCTACGTTAGTGCTCAGTCGGCTCTGCATCGTACCAACCGTTATTTGAACGAGATCGGAGAAGCACGGGGATATCTCCATCCGCTTACTACTTATGTGATGCGTCACAGTTGGGCGTCAATGATGCTGGAAGCGGGTACCGAGATTGGCGTTATCAGCCAGTCGCTGGGACACATGTCGTTGCAGACAACAGAAATTTACCTCGGGAAGTTATCTGTTTCCAAGATAGACAGGGCTGCCGATAACATGCTTAACAACCTGATACGCAATTCTGAAATCAAACCGGAAAAGGTAGAGACAAAGCGTAGAAATCAGGTTGTGAAAAAGAAAATTTCGAAAGCTATAATTCCGATGACCTCGAATAAAATGTCAATCGCCAGGAAATGCAAAAATATTCTGGCATTGATAGCGGTTAAAATATTCCAGACAACCTGGTAAATATATTTCTTTATCAGATGGGAAAAAACAGGGGACGTATTCTAACGTCCCCTACTCTATTATACTTTTTGAAAACTCTGATTTATTCATGATACTAAAAATCTACTTTATTTTCTATTGTTTCTACTTCGTCGAATACGGCGACATTGCCGTTGGTGATGGTGACACGCAGGTCGGCGCTATTGGCACCTGTTATATTAACCGTCAGTTTGTAATGATGATCCCGGCGAATATTATAGTCGTTAGTCAGGTTAGAACCTAGATAGAAACGATATTCTACATCGATCGGATCTTGGACATAATTTCCACCCGACTGAGTTTTATTATAATAATATTTGCCTTTTAGCGTCAGATAAGTACAGCCGTTCAGATTACCACCGGGGCCATTGCTCACGATATTCTTTCCCTGGAATGTAAGTGAACTTCCTGTTCCCCGGATATTTTCAGGCATGTAGAAACTTACTGGTCCTCCATTTGTACTAACACTGGATAATATTATCGGATCTGTTTCTATATCATTGATATCCGGATAATTAGCATTACCTCCTCCTCCGGCATATAAAGCCATATTTTTAGGAATATTAGTTATTGTGGCTTCACTCACTTCAAAGAAATCATTTGAATTTGTTGGAAACTTTACATTCAATGTTAACTTGGCATAAGCTCTGTAGACGCGAGATACTAATACAACCTTCTCTTCTTCTGCTGTCATCGTATATGGAGCTGGCCCGGCTGTTAATAAAAAAGGTCGGGCACCAATATTGGGACTTCCGCTATTTAATGATATAGGACAAGTTTTCTTTAGCAAATCAGCCCTGGTATGTTCAGCGCTTTCTTGAAAATCATTCAATATCTCCCCACCATTTAGTATAATATAAAAATCACTTGCAATTTTAGAAAAGGCATCATCTGCTGTTTTTATCTCTAACAAATATCCATTTTCTTTACCTGTAAATCCATCTGTTATATATCGACAATTAAGAATATTATCACTTCCCGAATTATATTGGACAATCCATGCATTTGAAATCTCTGTTGATTCACTAGCATCTCCTAAAACAGCTTTCGTTTCTACATCTATAGATTGAGGCCGCTGTACACAAAACCGAAAACCATCATTAGATGTATCTTCTTCTGAAGAACTACAACCGGTGGTAAAAAGACATGAAATGAATGTCAGTAATACCGGTACATATACTATTATTTTATTTTTCATAAGCTCTTTTTTATTCACCTACTTGATCTGTAGACAGATCTTCTTCAGTATAGTCCAACAAAGAAACCGTCATATCTCCAGGTTTAAGGATTCCGAAGAATGTCAGCGTAAAATCAAATTTATATCTCATCCCTGTTATTAATGCTTTGGAAACAGAAGCCTTATAAGTAAAGTTATCAGAAAGAATGATAACCTGACCGTTATTGTCTTTTCCTGTATAGGTAACATTCAGAACCAGTTCAAATAATAAATCGGTTAAACCATCCACAGGTAATAAAACTACAGGATTAAGATTATCATGTGGTTGTGTAGCAAACTCGGGCATACTGAATCCAGTTACCATATGCTCGTTAGTCTCTGTATATGAAGGATTATTATCCGTACTCCAATCTTTTTCTCCTAATTTGTAACATAACGGTGAAGACAAATTCTTAATTGTTA
Organism: Parabacteroides sp. HGS0025; assembly: GCF_000969845.1. Taxonomy (NCBI): domain Bacteria; kingdom Pseudomonadati; phylum Bacteroidota; class Bacteroidia; order Bacteroidales; family Tannerellaceae; genus Parabacteroides; species Parabacteroides sp. HGS0025. The sequence continues at coordinate 2,769,636 of NZ_KQ033902.1, read as the reverse complement.
TACTCTGGACCTTTAAATCCGAAACCGGTACGGGTGAATTAGATTTTGCTTTCACCGATAGATCGATTTTTGCCCCTAAGCGGCTAAACGGAGTTCGCAGCGATACTGTCATCTTATTCTCACCGGGCTTTTCGGGCTGTATAACTTCATTGGTGATGATATTATACATAAAGTCGTTTCCATTATCAACTGTTATGGAATTAGCACCCGAATCCAGTACCGGAGCAGTATTTGTATTGTTGGAAATCATGTAGAAGTCGTAACTTCCACGATAAAGCGATAAGTTACCTTCCGATTTACCATTCTCATCCTTAACGGTGTATACTGCCGATGCTATAGGCTTCGTAAGATCTGTTTCACCGGCTTTGAAAGCATAAATCCGGAAGGCTGTTCCTACAGCCATCTTTACCGTGGGCTTTGTTTTCTCATCCGCCTTGGATACTACTGCATTATATAAGTTGAAAGAAAGCTCTATCGGCTCCCCTTCTCCCTGTTGCTCACCGGAGTCCGGCAAACTGCCGTTGCATCCGGCCAGCAAAATGCAGCTAAGCGAGATTATCAGTTTATTTATCATTTTCATATCATTCTGTTTTTTAGTTATCAGATACCTACACTTGTATTTTGGCTGGCATCGTTCTGCCAGTCTTCAATCAGCACACCATCCACATCACCACTCATTTTGTTGACAGTGATCCGGTAAGTATAATGAAAACCGGCCTCCCATTTTACAGCAGGAGAAATAGAAGAAGTGGTGAACGTACGCTCCAAAGTATCCCCCTCTTTAGCCACAGTAATACTGAACGAGAGAACAGATTCGGACGTACTCATCGGGGCGACCAGACAGGTCACATTGGGTGACGATTGATTTATCTGCAATTCTGTTCTATTACTACTACCACTGTCCATTGTTATCTGGGAGGTTGAAGCAAGACCGTTCAGGGTTGCGGCACCAGTTGTAGTGTTTAGCAACATATATCCCGAACCTGCTTGCAATAGGTTGGTGTTACTTAAAATCTTCACCTGCTTTAACAGCAAGGTTTCGGAAACATCAGCCCCTTTTACTATCCGGAAACTTACTTTCGCCATAGCATGTTTCATGGTTAGTGAAATCGTTCTGGCACTATAAGAAGCTGAAACTTCTGCCGAATATAAGTAATCAGATTGCTGGCTTCCCAGAAAATCCAATGTATTATCGCCTCCTTTCAAGACTTCTACGTCGACTTTCAAGTTGCCGTTATCATTTGTTATCCCGGCATCAGCCGGAAATGCACCGTAAACCTTTGCGTTTACACCATTCTGCATTATAACCGCTTTATCGGAAGTCCAGTTACCTGCCTTATTCGTAAAAACCAATGAAGGCGCAGTCTCATCATACGGCTTATAATCATCCTTGGCGACATACACACAAACATTATCGATGGATGTTACCGTTCCTGTTCCCCCTTTCGATATGCTCCCCTCGTCTACCGATACAGCACTCAGTTGGAGTGCGTTACCGTTATTTTCCGGTAAATTACCGGTGCACCCCATGCAGGTTACCAGTAGAAATGTTTTAAATAATATCGTTCTATTCATAATTCATGTTGTTTTAATATCAGGATGCTCCCCAGTTATTTTCTGTACCATTTCCTGTACCAGGTTGAAAGCCTTCCACACTTACGCTGTTCAGAATCAACCCGAAGGTAGAGGTGAAGTTATAGGTGTAATTATAGCCGGCTTGAAGAGTTCGTGATTCAGCAGAAGTATCTTCCTTCGGGAATGTTATTGCAACCCCCTCACTTGCTTCAGTTGCCTTACTGGTGACTTTAATTCTATATTGTTTACTTCCCGGGTAAACAATAGCGACATACACATGCTTTTTACCGGTCGAAGTCACAGGATATAAAGTTACGGGATCGGATGTTGATGCTCCGTACAAATTATTTCCTACTAGCTGAACACTTTCACCTACATGAAGATCATCCTTATATTCGACAGTAACCGTAATCTTTGAGGCTGCCGGATAAAAAGAGAAGTTTACCTTATTCCCGGAGACAGCGGTTGCAGCAGTGATCAGCCGATTGCTTTGCTGATAAGCATTCACTGTACTCTGATTTGCCAGGATTCCGGTATAATCTTTAGGGTCGTAAGATGCATAATAATCCCCAGTACCGTTTGTTGTTATGCCATCTCCACCACCTGTAGGAAGCCATCGCAATGTCCCGGAATTATTTGTATATGTATAGGAAGTTCCGCCTGCACTAAGATTATCTGCTGATGTACCAATCTTGATTATATCATTTTCAACAAACGAAGATTTCTCATAATTGACCGCTCCCAGTGCCCTACTTACAACAGGTTCGGATATAGAAGCCCCAATCTCAAGAAGATGCTCCTCTCCTTCCCCGGTATTCAGCCGTTCTTCACTGCTACAGGCTGCCAACGACAAAAGCAGGTAACCTGCCAAATAAACTGTTTTTATATTCAGTCCACTCATAGCTGTTTATTCTATAGGTCCTGTATAATTAATTTCATCTGTCCATCCGAGTATTTCATTCGCTTCCGGTACAAGAATATTATTATGAATACTCAAGGTGTACTTGTAATGCGTCTTTGGTGACAGCAGGCATTTGAAAGTAGAATTATAGTTTACCCCATTGTAAGTCAACGTGACGGTGATCGTTGTTTCCGCATTTTTAGGGAAAACGATTCCGCACCAGGTCAGAGCTTCATCATTGGGGCGAAACAACTTAATGGGTTCAGAGTCTGCACCACCTGTTCGAAGGCCGGGTGCACTCACTTGAAAACTGAAATCTGCGGGTATTGCACCTGATACCTTTGGATTAAACTCAAGAGTCAACTTAGTATTCTGATGATCGAAAACAAACTTCAGTTTATCCGTTTCGGGAGCCTTTATACTAGCAGAGACAAGCCGGTTACTTTTTATGTAATTATCGACCGACGACTGGTCGTATATAATTACGGCATCATTACCTGCCGGGTAAACGGCCTGATAAGAAGCTCCGGCCAGTAAAGTGAGCGGTGTACTGGTTGATGTCCACTGACCGTCTTCGTCCAGCTGATAATCTGCCGCCTCACTTCTATTTGCCAGAGTTGTTCTTGTAATACGTATTTTGTCGCTAGCAATAAATGTCGATCTGTCATACGTATTTTCTTCAATCTGCGCGCGGGTTATCTCCGTAACCGGTTGGTCGCTGTTTATTTCGGCATTCACAATGACAGGCTTTCCCTCTCCGGATGGAGACAGCATAGTCTCACCAGTGCAGGCGACCAGACCTGTCAGCAGGGAAATTCCTACCAGCAGAGATAGCCATTGTTTGTTTTTTTCTTTTATCATATTCATTGTATATTATCTTTTAGAAGCCATCCGGGCGAAGATCACCAGTTCCGTTTTCATCTGTCCAGGGAGTAATCTTGATCTCGTTCACCACAATCTCACGGTTAGTCAGGGTTAGATTATAAACATATCGTTTCCCTTTTAACCATTGTACATTAAACCCTGCGTTTTTTACGCTCAATATTCGTTTATTCGTATCGGAGCTTTTATCTCCCAGATCAATCGTTAAAGTAACGTTTGATAATGCGGAAGACAAAGGAGCTACTAATCCGTAGGCAACTACTTTAGACTGGCTGTTCGCACCACATTGAACAGGATTGGCCGACGGTGTAAAAGTTAATTCCTTAATATCTCCACCGTTGAGTGACATCACCCCATCTTTGAGTTGCATCGTTCCCGAACCGGTCAGGAAAGAAGGGCTACCGGTTGTCTTCATCGTGATCTTTTTGATGTAATCGTATGCATCTACCGGACGTCCGGAAGCACTTTGCATCTTAAACACGACCTGTGCCAACGCATGACGCAACCAGATGGCAGGTTCAAACGATTGGTTGCTGGCGATAATCTGCTCGTCGGCATCTTGTTTGGTTGAGCCATATAAATAATCCGTCACATTACACACCCAAGTGTTTGCTCCGTTAAAGGTCTGGGTAGCGGTTATACCTGTTACCGGAATGGTATGTGTATCAGCACCGGCAACATGCGTAGGATTTACATTTACCGGATAATAAGCATAAATACGAGCTTCCTCGTTATGAAGATTAACCGTAGGATTGCCCGTCCACGCTGTACCGTCATAGGTAAATTGCGAAAGGCCGTTTACCGTGCCATTGGTGATACCCGGATAGATTGCATTATCCGCTTTTTTAGTAACATACAGGTTCACCTGATGGATATTACCTTTGCCGGTTGCAGAGGCGGTACCGTTTACCAGGGAACGAGTGTCAGTCGTGCCGGTCAGGAAGTGCGGTTGCAGGGAGACTACTCCCCGACCGTCATCCGGCAACTCCTGTCCGGTACAGCCGACTAACAGGAGTCCGAGTCCTGCTGTCGTGATTTTGTTTGCGATGTGTTTCATATTCTTATTCTTTATTTTTTTCATTAGACATTGACGTCCGGTAGCGATTCATCGTCCCAGCCCGTTATATTAAACCCATCCAGGGTAAGGCCTGTCGGGTTGATTATGATTGTATAGGTATAGATATTACCGGCTTCCCACGCAGGGTCGGTATAGGGCAATAGTGTCATATCTTTGCCGTCAACTATTACTACGAGCTTGGATTGATCGGAAGTAGTGCTGTACGGTATTACATAGTTGGTAAGGGTTATACCTCCGGAGATGGAGGAAAGTGTCGGGGCTACGCCATCATTAAACGTATATAAATATGTTTTTTCCGTTACGCCTGCCAGATTGTTCAGTGCTCCGTCAGTCAGGTTCATGGTTGTGGTGTTGTCGGCTTTTAATGTTGGCATGTTGCGGGTATGGGTTACTTTGGTGACCTTAGCCGCACCTTTATAGGCATCGCCCCGTTTGACTATAAAAGAAACCTGGGCAAAGGCATGTTTAAGGCCGATGGCGACTTCACGACCTTTGGGAATTACATCGCCCAACTGGTGGCCGTTGTCGGCTATGGGTTGGGTTGAAAGGTATTTATTGGCTTCGGATGATTGGTTGTTATCGTATTCTACACCATACATATAGTCATTAACAGGGAGAGCGAAATCATAGATGTTATTACTTTCTGTCTTCGTAATGGTTTGTTCTGGTTTAATGGCTGATGCCTGGATTGTAATGGTTGGGACGGGAGTTGTGCCATTTCCCCCAGCGGTTACAGCAACACCGGACACGATCGGGTGATAAGAGAAGATGATAGCTTGCTCTTGATTCAACCATAACGTTTCTGTGTCTCCAGCAGGGCTGGCATTACCACCTTCCAGGTTGTATTTGCGATAAGTACCTGTGGGGGAAACTCCGTAAGTGGTTTCGCCTGATTTTTTGTTGACGGCATAAATCCCCAGAGTCTGGATAGCTTTGGCATCACTGGCTCCTCCACGGGTAATGAGGGATACTCCGGCAATACGGGGTTCCAATCCGACAGGGGCTTTCGGGTCTTCTCCAATCTCCTTTGAGCAGGATTGGATGGCAAACAAAGGGGTTATTAGTAGTAGGTACTTATATAGTTTCATGTTGTTATCTATTGTTTAAATCGTTTGTAATGTAACTTTTCCCCTTTTGCGCGGGGAAAAGATTACTTTCGTTACGGTATAATGTTAGTTGACAGCAAGAGTTCCACCTGTTTGAGCAGTCCATCCAGCCACATTAACACTAGTGATGGATAAGTCCTTACCACTTAACTTCGCTGTATAGAGATAATTGTTTCCAGCCTTCCAGTCTACAGAATTGCTATTTGATGCCAACGGAATAGCATAATCAGCACCATCAATGGTAAATGTTACCTGTATCTGATCTTTTGCCCCGTTATGTGGTAAAACCAGGATACTGAATTTTTTAGAGCCATCCCTGGCATCATCTTCACTTGTTGCTACTGATACTGATGCCGGTGTTCCTTTCTTTATGATCATATAACCATTATCAATAAAGCGAGTATAGGTAGCTGCTGCTGCTGTATTTGGGACAACAGTACCGTCGTTTATCTTCATTGTCGGAATTGTTCCGGTACTTAAAGCAGTACCACTACTAACATTACTTAACTTGATCTTTGTCAGTTTACCGGTGTTTGCATAAGTACCGTCGTTATAAATACGGAAACTGACCATTGATAAGGCGTGTTTCATATCTAAAGATACTTGATGGGCATTTGGCGTTGGGCTACTGGCAGTTTTACCATTGCTGGCTGTTGCTGCTTCTGTTCCATTACCACTTGCTTTAACAGCATACATATAATCTATTTCACCGGGAGCAGAGATTATTTTACTAGCACCAGTAGTATTATTTGTTTTCCAGGCATTTGTCTGCCATGTTTTATCTGCATTATTAATATCCCTAGGATATTTGTTATCTGTATCAAGACTCTCAGTTCCGGGGAAAACAGAGATATTAACTGTTGCATCTGCTGAAGGAGTTCCACCATTTACCGTTAATGCTTCCGTTCCGATCATAACACCTCCGGTTTTAGGTTTATATGCCGGATGATAAGCATAAATTGTAGCTACTTCGTTAGTCAAAAGGATTTTATTATCATCACCATTTCTTGTCCAACCTTCTGCTTTTGATGTATAAATTGCATAATTATTCCCGTTCGCATAAGAACCCGTTCCCCCTACTGCATAAACAGCTAAACTTTGCATTTCACTACTAGTTCCGCTTTGTGCTCCCCCATTTATCGCACTCTTCGTCAGCGACACCCCGGCGGTGATGCCGAGTTCGATGGCGTCGGTTTTGTCGATGGGGGTTATGGGGTCGTTTTCGTTGCTACAGCTTGTGCCGAGAAGGGCGGCAAGGAGTAGATAGGATATTTGTAATTTCTGTTGTTTCATTTCGTTTCCTTTTTGAATGTTGTTTACTAATTAATTGCGTTTATCGGTTATTTCACCAGTTCCAGATCACCATCCTGCTTAACGGTAGTCCATTGGGCTACGGTGATGGAAAGGATCTCTAACTCGCGGTCGCCGATATTGAGGGTGATTTCGTAAGAATGACCTGAGGCAAAATGATTGCTGCCGGAAGGATCTTCCCCAACTGACTCGAAAGTGATGGCGAGGTCTTCAAATGTGCCGATAGAGGTTTCGACGGTCAATTTATAAGCTCCGGAAGTTAACGGGGGCAATAAAAGACAACCATCCAGTTCGGTAGCTGTTGTTTCTGTGATCTCTGTTCCTCCATCCTTTAATTCCAGCGTTAAATCGGCATCATCACCACTGAAAGTTGTTTTACCGGAAGCCAAGTCGACACTCACGTCTTTCTTTCCTTTTACGGTAATCTTCTTCACTTTTACAGGCAATCCGTCCGCAGTAATCTTCTGTGCCTTAAACTTCAGTTGGGTAAGCAGGTGGGCGTATTCAAGCGGGATGTCTTTTGTGTTATCCGTATTGCTGAAACGGCTTCCATCCCATCGGTTACCCTGGATTTGCGCGGCATACATCAGATCGATTTGGCCTGTAAGCTTATAAGATACAGAGCCGTTGGAACTGTTGTATGTAGACGTTTCCGGGGCAACGGCTACCAGATAGATCCAATCACCGTTTTCCGGATAAGAAGGATTACCGGGCAATGAAACTGAACCGCCTATATTGACAGTTGCGTTTTTCTGCCATTCGTCGGGGTCAGCGTTGGACGGTATGCCGGTATAGATACCATCGCGTTTGGAGGCAAAGATGGTTGTTTCGAAAGATTCAGTTATTTCCTGATAATCTGCTTTCGTGTCTACCTCTCCGTTTCCTGATGCACGCAATTCGATCGGCACTTGCTCAAACCCGGAATGCTCCGGGTCTGAACAACTTGATACCGACAGCAAAGCCGGAACTAACAGCAGGTATATGCTTTGTAGTTTCATTTGCTATTGGGTTAATTGGATTATTTGATTGTGACGTTTCCGGCATCACCTGTTTTCCAGTCTACGATCTTGGCTGATGTTGCAATCTTTTCTGCGCCAGTAGCTTCTACCGGTGCTGTAATCGTGAAAGTGATTTCATGAGAATATCCTTCCAATGTTGTCAGAGGTTGGCCTGAGGCATTTAAAACCTTCAAATTAGTGTACTTTTTAGCAGTACCGCCTACAGACAATTCCAGATCAACCAATATATCTGTAGTCGCAGCAACCATTACAGGTTCACTTGGGGCACAGGCTGTCGTTGTGAGTCCGGTCTTACAGCCAGCAACTGTAAGGTTCTTTTCAGTGGTGGTTACTGTTCCCGTACTTAATGCAATAGAAACCGGTACTTTTGCTTTCTGGATAGTAATATTCGTTACACTAACGGTTTTTCCAGCCCATTCAGTACCAGTCAACTCTGCTTCAAGTTGTGCCACGAAAGTAAGCTGGGATGTCTTATGCTCAAATTCAAGGGCAATAGAATTTTCCTTAGTTCCTGAACTACCGGCAGCAACATGTTTCGCATACATCACATCCTGTAAGCCATCTGCATCATGGAATGTTACCTTGCTCGCATCTACATCTCCCTGCGGAGAAACACCCAATATCCAGGTTTTCTTAGTATTAGCACTTACCGGATAATACAATGTGGGAGTTAATTCTATATTAGCACCGACAGTAGTCGCAGCTTTGAATTCGGTGTTAGCTACGGTTGCACGGGCAGCATCGTTTGCAAGTTCTTTCTCTCCGGAACTACTGCCAGCTTTATCGGTCAAAGTATTAGTCGTCCTCGGTACAAATGCTGTAAAGTCCGGATTATTAGCATCACCACTTCCTGCATCCACCATTATAATATTGGCCTGCATCGTACTTCCCGGTGTTATCGCCGCTTTCGACTCTACCCCTGCTACCTTTTGGCTGATCTGGATAGCGACGGCATTTGACGCCTCGCCATTGTCGATCTTTACATTTTCGTCGTCATTCGAGCAGCCTGCCATCACTAAGGCTAATGCTGCCATACTCAAAATCTTTTTCATGTTTTACTTGTATAAATTATTAATAATAAATGATATATATATTCTTATCTGATTGATAGCTTTAAACGCCCACGTTACCGCTGTCCCCCTTGCTCCAGTCGATCACTTTGGCTTTGACCGTCACCTTTACGCCATTTTCTGCATCCGGTTCCGGAGGTGTCGGGGGCGTTGGGGGATCAGGGTCGGGAATGTCCGGTGTTACCGGGTCATCGGGATCGTCGGGGTCAGGTGCCGGATCAGGATCGGGGGCAGGATCGGGCGTGTCGGGTATTTCGAGCGAGATCTCCACCTCATAGGCGCTACCGCCTTCCGTTCCTCCCTCACCGAACTGCACGGGGAGATCTTTGAATGACAAGTCGTTTGCCGGATTACCGTCGATGTTGAGTACCAGGTCGAGCGACAGGCTGGCTTCGGGCTGCACCAGTACATAGCCGGGCAACGTAACCACTCCGTCCACTATCGGGAAACCGCCTGTCCCCGGATCGGAATACACTACCACAGGGCCAGCCGTCCCGATGGGTTCGACCTTACCCGAAAAGAGGTTGACGACGGCTGATGCTGCCATCCCGTTCAGATGTACCGAACGGACGCGGTAGTTTTTGGGGGCTCCTTTCAGACGCAGCGTGAAATTGAGTTGCGAGAGCAGGTGGCTGTACGTGAGCGGTGTCTTGGCGGCACTGAAACGGTCGGTCAGCGAACCGTTTTGTTCAACCGAGAGCATCAGATCTTCCTGTCCGGTCAGGGTATATTTTACTTCACCGTTGGTCAGAGGGGCAACCGGATGATAGCCGCGCAGGAAAAGCGGTGAGCCATCAGCCGGGTAATATCGTTCGGGGATCAGCAGGATCTCATTGTCGGTTGCCGTTCCGTCCCAACTTTCGGTATATTGTCCGGCGGTGGTTCCGGCAGCGATGCAGACAGGCGTTTGTTTGAACTCGTCTATCATTGCGCGGGTCTTGATTCCGGTATATAAATGGATGGGGACGTTGGCAGCTTCTTCACGGATCGTGACGGCGAGGTCGAGCGTATCGGCTCCAGATTGGCTGGGGCGGAAAAGTTGTCCGGAGACGTCCTCACTATAGGTTTGCTTCTTTCCGTCGGCTGCCTGCCAGGTGAGTGTCAGCAGATGGCCGTTGTCGGTAGTTGCCGATTCGTTTTCGCGCGGCCAGACGATACCGAGTATTCCGGCCAGGGCACGGCTGGTTTGTTTCGCTCCGGGAGCCGGAAGGGACAGGCCGAGGGTGGCGGATGAAACGGGGTCGCTTGTTACCAGGCTTACTTCCCGTGCGACACTGCCCAAGGTGGCCTCGATGGGGCCGGTGATGCATCCGTCGGAGACTGTCACGGTCAGGCGCAGGATTTGACGGATATCTTCCGGTGTGAGGGAAAGTTCCTGTTTTTCTCCTTCGGTAACGGTGATATCGGAATGGGCGGCTACATAGACGGGGCTATCGAGCGCAGGCATCGTCGAAGAGCCTTCGGGGATATTTACGATAGCGGTAGCCGCATCGAAACTGCCGGTAGCGTCGAGTGTTATTTCTTCCGAACTGCCTGTGAGCAGTGCGTCGTACGCTCCTACCGGCAGCCATGCTTCGAGCACGTCGGCAGTATTTCCGGCTTCGAAACGGTTTTCAAGCGGTTCTTCCAGTCCTTTGCCAAAGACACGGAGCGTCAACGCCTGGTTGCCCGGATTGTCGACTGTGACCATCAGCTGCCCCTCTCCTTCATGTTGTGGCTTGTCGTCATCGTGACAGGCTGCCAACAAAAGAAGGGTGGCCAGCAGGAACGGTTTAGCAACTAAGTAATCTAGTCTCATATTGTTTTGTTTATAAATTATTCAAGATGCACAAAAGGGTGCACAATATCGGGCGGATGCTACCGGTGACCCCATGTCACCCGGTAAGGTGAGGGTGTGTCACTAACGTTGGTGACACTGTGTCACCCGCCCTGGTGACACCCCCTCACTCGGGCGGGTGACAGCCCCTCACCGATTACTCGATTACGGGACGATCATCTTCTCCGCCTCCGCCGCTGTTGCCAACGATCAGTTTGTCCTTGTATTCCAACGTACGAGGGTTTTTCAGTTCTGTGTTGGTGCTGAACTGTGTAACGATACGCAGTGTATAGCTTCCGTCGGCCAACGCCGGAACACGGGCAAGCACCTTGCTGGGGTCGTTCTGGGTGAAACGGCGGGTTACTTTCGTCGTTGTGCCGTCTTCGGCTACGAAGAAGACACCTACCACAGCGTCGTCGCCTGTTATTTTAATGTTATTTCCTGTAATCTCAATATCGTCGTTTATCGTGATCGATCCGTCGAACAGGCCGGTTGCCGTATCCGTTACAAGACCGATATGAGCCACGCTGGCTTTTGCTCCAAGGTTGACCACCTTCACGTGTTTCAACGCTTCGCGTAGCTTCTTGGTCGGGATAATGTCGAATGTCAGCTTGTGGATAGCCGGGTCGAACAAGGCTTCCGAGCTCGCGAAATTACCCAGGACACGCGGGCTGAACTGGCAGAGGTCGGTCTGCACGCTATCTCCATTCAACAAGGCTTCGAGAATGATATCACTGTTTTGAGAGGTTACCGAAATAATAGTCGGCAATTTCAGTTCCGATCCGGTACGTTTGATTTCCTTGGCTACGCTTTCCTTATCGAGGGTCTTCGGGCCGGTTTTCACTTCGGCAACACAGTCTTTCGTGTTGTCTTTCGTCAGGGGGTTATCACGCAGGTAAATCTCCCAGTAATAGTCTTTGTTGTAATCTTCCATGATGTTGAAATTTAATATTAATAATAGTGTTTATTTGATCCGGCACGAGGCCGAAATGTTTTGTTTATGATTGTTGCTATTCCCGTTCCTGGATGCAGCGGACAAGTAGAGATTCACGCTCATTACCTGTTGTCAGAAATTTAGCAGTCTTATTCCCCTCCATCATAAAATAAATTCCGCCACTACCGCCAGTCCTGCTTAAAGCATCTCCACACCACATGTACATACTACCATTAATACCTGTCAGGCCATACTGTGACCAATAACCTGCCAGATAGAAGTAAGTAGTATTCACACCGTTTTTATCATAATAGATTACATATCCGCCGGATGTACTCTCTTTTACTCTCAGATTTCCCGTACCACCAGAATTGAATAATTGTCGATAATTGGCCATAGTTGCAATGCGCCATCCTGTTGGGCAAGGATCATGAAGACCTTTACCAATACCGGCTCCCCAAGCTTTTCTGTAATCATCTGTAGCATTATCTATCCATTGATTAGAACCTGTAGGTATTTTATACATATTCCCCGGATCTTTATATGCATCCCGAAAAGAAACCTGTTTTTGAATAACGGACATTGGGTAAAAAGTAAGTCCGTCTGCTTTAAACAGGCTCAAAAGTCCCTTTGTAGGAGCATTAGCCTTTATATCTGTATTTAAAACTTGAGAAATCTTAGTATTTGAATAGCTCCCTCTGAAAGGATCTTTCCTACCCCACTGATAATAAAAACCATTTGTCTTTGATTTTTCAAGATCATCAGGGGGAAGTTCTATATATCCTGCCGATGCACCCAAGTTTCGATCCATCATTGGAAAATTGTTGGTATAGCTGCCATATTCAAACTTCAGTTTTCGCTTGTTTACCGGAGTTTGTACATCATTATTACCTCTTGCATCGGGACTATAATCCGTCACCCAAATATGCCAACTCCATAAAATTTCGCCACTTTCGTTATAGGCAGCTATGGCTCCACTACCTCCTGTTGTATTCGGGGCTACGCGGCAGTAGATACGAGCTTTATCAAAGTCGTCACCATTTATCAGATCGACTATGTTTTTATGATCGTCTGAAGAATTGACAACGCCCAGCACCGGATCACCAATATCACCATTCTCTTTAGTCTGCCAAAGGACTTTCACCGACTGAATCTTTGCGGGCTCACACCAGCCCTTTAACATGGTATTTTCTGTAGGTTCCCCGTTTACCTCATATTTATATGGGTTAAAACAGAAAGCTCCACCGGGAGCAACCATGAAGCAGTTGGCTGTCGGAACCAGGTTATTATTATTTTCGGATGCAGGTATCGGGTCGATAATCGTTACACGGCGGTCATTGGTCGGTAATCCTGTATGATTGAAGTTTACTTCGTAGTTATAATTCGTATTATTGTAAAGATTGAAATCGAATGTTGTTCGTCCACCCAAATAGACACGGTAATTGAGTTTTTTCTTCGACTCTTCACCATTAACGGCTATGAAGCTGGCATACGAGCTGCCTGTCGGGGCATTCGACTTGATACGGTAGGTTTGCGAAGTGGCTGCCGGATTTGTTCCACGTACATTGGCGGGTATCCAACAGGAATAGGATGATTTACCGGACGGATTAATCTGTATCGTTGTAAACTGGTCAAGCAGCGACGGATAGGTTTTATCTGATCCGTCAGGCTTAGGGATTACATTATAGTTAGTAGGAATACTTTCCAGTAAGATTTGGTTTAATGTGTAACCGCCGTATGAATAAGACCAGTTCAATGTCAACCGTGCAGCCAGACGTTTAAGGAGCAGGCGGGCATCTTTGCCATCAACACTTTGAAGTTTACCGCTACTAACCTTTACATGTTCGAGGTGTAGGATATAAGGCATCTTGTTCATATTATCGGTGGGGATATTATTGATAACGGAAGCATCTATGGATAACTTTTGGATGGCTTCCAGTGTGTTGCTTGTTCCCAGACGAGGGCTTATATTGCCATCGCCCCAGGCTACGATAACCAACTGGCAGTCGAGGTTTTCAGCCAAAGAAAGGTTGATGGCGGAAGCTGTTGGCTGCGTAACTGTGCTTGGCATTCCACCAATGCGTTTGCCGGATTGATCGTATTGCTGTATTTCCAGATTATAGAGTTGATCCGGTTTCACCGAAACATCGCCTTTCGTTATGGCATTAGGTTGCAGCTCGTAGCTGAATGCTCCTTTCTCGGTTGATGTGCCGGATTTAGTGTCAACGGTATAGCCGTCGACTTCATCTGCAAACCCGATATGGAGAGATACTTCTACCGTCTTTCCCTCCGACGGACGAACCGCCGGATTGTCGATGCTATCTTCGCAACCTGTTCCTATCAATACCAGTGTTAAAAGTGTCATTGCAATAACTCCCTTTTTCTCTAATTTTCGTCCTATACTAGCCATTCTTTTATCATTTATTTACTACTACAAAAACGTTAATTTAACAGTTGTGAACTGTCTCTTTCTTCAGTAGAAAGAGACATGGGACTGACGATTTTTGTTAACCACTGTTTTACAACGACTTAATGCAGTAATATTTCAATGATCGCTTACGCTTCAAAAGATGGCGTAATTTTAATATTATTAATTTGTAGCCAAATTAGGCCACGTTTCTTGCTCTACTCGTTAAAAGTTGCTACTTTAGCACCCGATAACGGATAATAATCAACCAATTTGATAGTGTGTCTCTTTCTACTGAAGAAAGAGACACTTTCTTTTTTTATCACCTCTTGATTGTCATTTACTATGTTTATTTTCGTCATATTCATTTTTATTCTTTTTTCGTGCTTGTCTCTTTACTTTTTTACGCACATTAACAATTACATTCAGACACACAAAAAGTGGCGCAACACCCGGCAGGATGCTGCGTAACTATTAGGTGCATCTGGTATATTTAACAGATGCGATTGATAGGAATATAAAGTTTATTGTTTAGTACTGAGAAGATAAAATCAATTTTATCTCGCTTATCGTTGCTAACAGATTAGGTATATCATTCTGAAGTGTATCGAATATTGCTTCTGCATCTATTCGATGATATTGATGAACAATAATATCCCGTAATCCCATTAAATCTTTCCAAGGTACTTCCGGATAATTTATAAGTAATGTATGGTTTGTTATTTTATCTATATTCTTAACGCTTTCACCAATAAAAATAAGCTTCATGCAAACTCCATCCAGAATAAACATGCCATCAGGGCTCAGTAAAAAATCCTGATAAGTATTTATTCCTGATGTTCTTTGTTGAATTATACAACAGGATTCTTCTATTTGTGTGAGTAAATCAAGTATGCGTAACGTCATGATTATACGAAGATCACATCATTTAATATCGATTGCTTTAGTGATGTCCCGTTCAATTGATTTCTCATACGAACCAGATCAACGGGGCTCCCTAACAATTCCTCCAATTCATTTTTTATACGAATGTGGAGTAAAAGATTGGCTTTTCCTTCAAACAAAATATCAACGTCACTATTCTCATTTTGCTCTCCTCGTGCAACTGAACCAAAAATTCCCATTCTGGAAATTCCATATTTGGCTCCTTTCTGTTGCATGAATTGACGAAGAAGCTCTATGTATTCTTTTGTTGATTTCATGACTTATTTATTTAGTTTCTATATTGTTGATGGCAAATATACAATATTTTCTGTCTATAATTACATAACAGTCTCTATTTTCCTATCAATCTCATCATGTCAAAGAACGCTTGCTGTTTGCATCGATATCGAATGCAACGAGTGTTTTGTTTGTTATTATTGCTATTCCAATTCCTGAATGCAACGGGTGGTATGGACATCCTGAGGATACCAACCTTTGGATATTCCTGCATTCATCGTACTGGTTGTTCCATTTATATAGAAACCATAATTAGCTTTCCCGGCAATACCAATATGTTCCCGTAACCACCAATTAGATCTTTGCCCTATATAATGAAATTCATCTGCATATCTCCAATAACCAGTCATACGTATATATGTCGCTTCACCGCTCCCCTTTGCTGAATAATAAAAATAAACTCCTCCATCTGCACTGAATGTCGTTGGATTGACTATATTTTGTGTTCCACCGATTGTTCCATCTGAATTAGGTGTAACTGTAAAAAACGAACGCAGATGCCTATAGGAAACAACGCGCCAACCTGCAGGACATGGATCATGAAACGTCTTTGTCCCGGCTTCAGTATCGGGAGAATTCCATAATGTTGGTATAGCAGAAGTTTCACTGCACCAATCTATAGCAGTTGAACTCGCAATATAGACTGTTGCCGGATGCTGAAAAGCATTTCTGACTGTTGTTTTAGATGTTACACTGTTCAAGGGCACATACGTGATCCCGTCAGGAGCATATCTATTAAGCATCCCTTTGGGCGGTATAGTTTTCGATGTCAATCCTTTAACAACGGAAATAAGATCAGCCGAATAACTACTTGGGAACGGGTCTTTTCGCCCCCACTGATAATGAAGACCGTTTGCTTTTGACATGTCCAATTGATCACGAGGTGGATCTGAGAGTGTAAAACCGGCCATAGCTCCTAAATTTCGATCCATAATTGGAGGCTGATCTGCTACATTATTATATGTAAACTTCAGTTTCCGTTTGTTCACCGGGGTCAATACAGTTACATTGCTTTTTGCATCCGGATTATAATCTGTTACCCAAATATGCCAGCTCCAAAGAGGATCACCTGTTCCGTCAGTACTGGCATAGGCAGCAATGAGACCGCTTCCTCCTGTTGTGTTTGGAGCAACACGGCAATAGATACGAGCCTTATCAAAATCGTCTCCATTGCTGACATTGACTATATTCGTATGATCTTCCGATGAATTAACAGTACCTAAGACAGGATCGCCAACATCGCCATTTTCTTTCGTCTGCCACAGGACTTTAACCGATTGGATCTTTTCAGACGAACACCAACCTTTTAACAGTGAATTTTCGGTTACTGTCTCGTTTACGTAGTATTTATACGGATTGAAACAGAAAGCACCACCAGGAACCACCATAAAACAGTTGGCAGTCGGAACCAGATTGTTATTATTTTCTGAAGCCGGTATCGGGTCGATGATCGTTACACGACGGTCGTTGATCGGCAGGCCATCATGCTGTATTCTCACTGTATAGTTGTAATCGGTATTTCCATGCAGGTTAAAGTCCGACGATTCCGCACCACCCAGATAAACACGGTAACTTAGCTTTTTCTTTGCTTCGGTAGCATTGGATGCGATGAAATCGACATACGAACTGCCTGTCGGGGCATTCGATTTGATACGATAGGTCTGTGAGGTGGCAGACGAATTTGTTCCGCGTACATTGGCGGGTATCCAACAAGAATATTCGTTAGTAGCTATTTCGTTTTCTGTCAATTGTATTGTTGTATATTGATCCAGTAATGAGGGATAAGTCTTTTCTGTCTTATCAGGCGCCGGTACTATTTTATAATCAAGTGGAATACTTTGCAGCAGGATTTGTTTCATTTTATAGCCGCTATATGAATAAGTCCAGTTCAATGTCAGCCGGGCAGCCAGACGTTTAAGGAGCAGGCGGGCATCTTTGCCGTCAACACTTTGAAGTCGTTTGTCGCTACTCACCTTTACATGTTCGAGGTGTAAAATATAAGGCATCTTGTTCATATTTTCAGGAGAGATACCATTGATAACGGAAGCATCTATGGATAGCTTTTGAATATCTTCCAGTTTGTTGGTTGTTCCCAGACGAGGGGTTGTATTGCCCTCGCCCCAGGCTACGATAACTAACTGGCAGTCGGGGTTTTCATCCAAAGAAAGGGTGATAGCGGAACCGGTAGCCTGCTGCGGAACTGCATTATTCATTCCACCAATGCGTTTGCCGGATTGATCGTATTGCTGTATTTCCAGATTATAGAGTTGATCCGGTTTTACCGAAACATCGCCTTTAGTCATGGCATTAGGTTGTAGCTCGTAACTGAATGCTCCTTTCCCGGTTGATGTGCCGGATTTAGTGTCAACAGTATAGCCGTCGACTTCATCTGCAAACCCGATATGGAGAGATACTTCGACCGTCTTTCCCTCCGACGGACGAACCGCCGGATTGTCGATGCTATCTTCGCAACCTGTTCCTATCAATACCAGTGTTAAAAGTGTCATTGCAATAACTCCCTTTTTCTCTAATTTTCGTCCTATACTAGCCATCCTTTTATCATTTATTTACTACTACAAAAGCGTTAATTTAACAGTTGTGAACTGTCTCTTTCTTACGTAGAAAGAGACACGCTCCCGACAGGTTCTGTTAGCAACTGTCATTCAGCGCTTTAAATGCAATAGTAAATCAATGATCGCTTACGCCTCAAAGGGTGGCGTTATTTTAATATTATCAAATTGTTACCAAAACCTTACCCCGGTCGTTAAAAGTTATTACTTTAGCAGCCGTTACAGTTAGATTTTCAAGCAATTTGACACCGTGTCTCTTTCTACGTAAGAAAGAGACACTTTCTTTTTTCATCACCTCTTGATTGTCATTCTTTATGTTTATTTTCTTCCTATCCATTTTTATTACTTTTTTCGTGCTTGTCTCTTTACTTTTTTACGCACATTAACAGTTGCTATTTACCAGCTATTCCTGTTCCTGAATGCAACGGATTGTATGTGCATCACATTTGTTCATATTATTCCTCATATTAACACCCCAGTTTGAATCAATATTACTTTTTACATTAAAGCAACTACCCTGATAATTAGAACCTCCTTCCTCTCTGGTCCATATAAATCCCCACTCTCCTATATGTCTGAAAATATCAGTACTAACTCTATAACCGGCCATTCTATAATAAGTAGTGTTTCCGGAACCTTTTGCTTCATAATACAACACGTAGCCACCGTCTATCTGAGAAGTTGATTGACTCACTGCATTGCCTGTAACCCAAGTATTGAGAGCAAAGCTTCCTGATTGAAATAATGCTTTATAATTATTTTTTGAAGCAATACGCCAACCAGCCGGACAAGGATCGTGAATTGTTTTATGATTATAAGAGTCATTCCATGAGTTTGCAGTGGTAAACGCAGAAGTTGATCCCCAATAATAAAAAACTGTTGGATGCCGATAAGCTTCCTGAAGTGTCACATTTTGAGTTATACCCTGCTTAACAATATATGACAAACCATCCGGTCCATATTGATTCAACATATCCGGAACAGGTGAAAGGTTACTTACCCCTGAAACTTCACTCTTTATACTGGCAGAGTAACTGCTGGGAAAAGGGTCTTTTCTTCCCCATTGATAATGAAATCCATTTGCTTTCGACATCCCCAACTGGTTAGAAGGTACATCCGTATAACCGGCAAAAGCTCCTAGATTACGATCCATCATGGGGAATTGGTCGCTGTTATAAGTATATTTTTGTTTTCGTTTGTATTCCGGTGTAACTACTGTGACATTTCCTTTTGGATCAGGTCTATAGTCAGTTACCCAAATATGCCAGCTCCAAAGAATGTTTCCTGTTCCATTTTCATCATCATAAGCGGCGATTAGCCCACTCCCTCCTGTCGTGTTTGGAGCGACACGGCAATAGATACGGGCTTTTTTCAAGTCATTACCATTGGTTAGGTCTACTATATTTGTATGATCGGTTGAAGAGTTAACTACCCCCAGTACCGGGTCGCCTATATCGCCATTCTCTTTGGTTTGCCAAAGAACTTTAACCGATTTGATCGGAGTACCGATCGTTCCGTCCACAACATTACACCAGTTACTGCCTTGTAGCAGGCTATTCTCAACCGTTATTCCTTGCTGATAGAATTTGTACGGGTTAAAACAGAATGCCCCACCGGGAGTCACCATAAAGCAGTTGGCGGTCGGTACCAGGTTATCGTTGTTTTCAGATGCGGGTATCGGGTCGATGATCGTTACACGACGGTCGTTGGTCGGTAAGCCTGTATGGGTGAAGTTTACTTCGTAGTTATAATTCGTATTATTGTAAAGATTAAAATCGAATGTTGTACGTCCACCCAAATAGACACGGTAGTTGAGCTTCTTCTTTGCATCTTCACCGTTAACGGCTATGAAGCTGGCATACGAGCTGCCTGTCGGGGCATTCGACTTGATACGGTAGCTCTGAGAAGTGGCTGCCGGGTTCGTTCCACGTACATTGGCTGGGATCCAGCAGGAATATGAAGATTTACCGGACGGATCGACTTGTATCGTTGTAAACTGATCGAGCAACGACGGATAGGTTTCATCCGATTTGTCAGGCTTGGGGATTACGTTATAGTTAGTAGGTATGCTTTCAAGCAGGATTTGCTTCAACTCATAACCATCGGCTTCACCACTCACTGAATATGTCCAGTTCAGTGTCAGCCGGGCAGCTAACCGTTTAAGGAGCAGGCGGACATCTTCGCCATCTACACTTTGAAGTTTGCCGCTGCTACTTACCTTTACATGTTCGAGGTGTAAAATATAAGGCATCTTGTTCATATTATCGACAGGGATATTATTGATTATGGATGCATCTATGGATAATTTTTGGACGGCTTCCAGTGTGTTGCCTGTTCCCAGGCGTGGGCTTGTATTACCGTCGCCCCAAGCTACAATTACCAGCTGGCAGTCGGGATTTTCGACCAAAGAAAGGGTGATGGCGGAACCTGTAGCCTGTTGCATAACTGCGCTTGGCATTCCACCAATGCGTTTGCCGGATTGATCGTATTGCTGTATTTCCAGATTATAGAGTAGATCCGGTTTTACCGAAACATCGCCTTTAGTCATAGCATTAGGTTGTAGCTCGTAACTGAATGCTCCTTTCCCGGTTGATGTGCCGGATTTAGTGGCAACGGTATAGCCGTCTGCTTCATCTGCAAATCCGATATGGAGAGATACTTCGACAGTCTTTCCCTCCGATGGATTCACCGCCGGATTATCGATTTTGTCCTCGCAACTTATGTTCATTAATACCAGTGTTAAAAGTGCCATAATGACTCCTTTCGTTTCTAAGTTTCGTCCTATACTCACCATCCTTTTATCATTTTTTCACTACTACATTTATGTTAAAACCAACTTCGACTTGTGTCTCTTTCTTATGTAGAAAGAGACATGGGACTGACGATTTTTGTTAACCACTGTTTTACAACGACTTAATGCAGTAATATTTCAATGATCGCTTACGCTTCAAAAGATGGCGTAATTTTAATATTATTAATTTGTAGCCAAATTAGGCCACGTTTCTTGCTCTACTCGTTAAAAGTTGCTACTTTAGCACCCGATAACGGATAATAATCAATCATTTTGATAGTGTGTCTCTTTCTACATAAGAAAGAGACACTTTCTTTTTTTATCAACTCTTGATTGTCATTTACTATGTTTATTTTCTTCATATCCATTTTTATTGCATTTTCGTGCTTGTCTCTTTACTTTTTTACGCACATTAACAATTACATTCAGACACACAAAAAGCTGCGCAACACCCGGCAGGATGCTGCGTAACTATTAGGTGCATCTGCTATTTTTTACAGATGCGATTGATAAGGGAAAAGATTTTTATTTCAGGAGTCGTCGGTTGCCGGTATCCTCCAGGATTCTCATTTGCGAAATGGCTATTTGGTTCAACTTCAAAAGACGCTCTTTTTGAGTCAGGCCTTCGTCAATGAATACAGCATTCAGATTTTCCATATTCGACAAACAGATCAGTTCGTTGATGGATGCGTAATCACGGATATTTCCTTTCAGGTTAGGATGTTGTTCGCGCCATTCTTTGGCTGTCAGACCAAACATGGCAACATTAAGTACATCGGCTTCACTGGCATATATAACGGATGCTTGCGCCATCGTCAATTCCGGCGGAACCAGATTTTGCTTAACGGCATCAGTATGTATGTGGTAATTGATCTTCGAGAGTTCGCGTTTGGCACTCCAACCGAGTTGAGCTTGTTCCTGGGCTTTGAGGCGTTGGAATTCTTTGATTAAATAGAGTTTAAAAGACGGACTTATTGCGGAACCAAACTCAAATGCAATATCTTTATGTGCATATGTTCCACCGTAACGACCGGCTTTGACAAGAAGTCCTATGGAATTTGTCTTTTCGATCCATGTACTTGCACTTAAAACGAATGTGTGTAGCCCGGCTTCCATTTTAAAGTGGTCGAATTCGACCACTTTAAAATCCGGATTATACATTTGCTCCCATGTTCCAAGAAATTCAAGTGTAGTACGATTTCGTATCCAGTTTTTTATTACATCTGCTGCGCGAACTTCGCTCTCTTTAAACTTTGCCATATCTGTAATACAGATATAATCTTCCTCATTCACTTTGATAACTGTTACCTCCGTGTCTTTTACCGTAATTTTTGCCATAGTGTTATATTTTGTATTAAACAGTTGTAAAGGAACAAAATATATTACAAACTAACAAAAATAGACTGTTGATTTTCCACTTATCAATCATTCGGCTATCTTCACCCAGACCTGCTTTCCGTCGAAGGTGATAGCCATTTTCAGGATATCGGTGAAACCGTCCTTACGCAAAGTGGCATCGTAATGCTTATCGTCTATTTGCTGTAATGCAGAGTCAAGTGCTTTCTCGACCGTTTCCTTCTTACGCAAGCGTTTCAACTCCATGATGACGGCTTGTCCCTTGCCACCTTTGGGACGGAGCAGGATGTCATAACGACCAAAGCCGGATTCACGGTTACTGCTGACTTCATAATCAGCCATACTAGCCAGCAGTCCCAATAAAAATGCCTGATATACCTTTTCCGGGTCACGCCCATTTGTATCGTAGTATGAAAATGTATTGATAATAAAGTCGTTCAAAAGTTCTTCGAAATACTCGACATCTCCTGCACGTAAAGCTTGGAGCATCAGCTCCAGACGATCGTTCTTAACCGGGCCTCCATCTATCCAGCTCTGGATGATGGTGCGGTAGACGGTTTTCACTTCGCGGTTAGGTACCTGCAACTCGTATTCGATCAAATCTTCCGAGGTCAATACCGGATCGGAAGCCTTCAGATAACCACTGAATAACATAAATGACCAGATATTAACCGGATTAGCCAATAAATCGGGAAATGCCAACTTATCGTTTATTACGCTACGGATAGGTTCTCCTTGTATCAACGACTCAACCCCTGTGCGGATTTGTGAAGGGCCATCGGCCAGCAGGTGACGCAAAAGGACATCCGAACCGGTGTTTACCCAGTAGGGAGCCAATACTCCACCTTTGCTTATGAAAGACAAGACAGACCAGGGATTATAGATTGTTTGCTCTCCAAATAAATAGCCGTCATACCATTGCTTAACCTCGTCCTTCAGATTACTCATTGAATAATCTTCGAGCATCCGGTCAGTTTCCTTTTGGGTAAAACCAAAGGAAGTGCACATCGGTTTCTCCAGGATGGTATCAACATCTATATTATTCAGTCCACTGAAAATCGATTCTTTACTTACTCTTAAAATACCGGTAATGATACCACGGAAAATATCCGTATTGTCTTTAAATACCAGACTCATAAAAGTACGCATAAAGCCAATCATCTTGTCATAATATCCTTTGTCGAAAGCCACATGGATCGGTGTATCATACTCGTCAAGTAAAACCAGAGGGGGCACTCCCCAATGAGTGGTTAGCAAATCGGATAATAAACGCAAGGAATTCTGTATGATAATGTCGTCTGCCTGCAACCGAAGCATCTTATCAAACCATTCCCGGTTGATTTCCGAAAGGGGGTCGTCAAGCAAATACTGGTGACGCGCAAACTCTTGTTGCATTTGTATTCCTATTTGAATGAGGGTTTCTTCAAATGTGTCTCCTTTGCAATCTTTCAACGTAATAAGTATCACCGGATATTTCCCCTGATATTTATCGAAGTCTTTCCAACTTTCAATGCTCTTTCCTTTGAACAACGGACGGTAAATATTCCCTTCCGTCTTCTCGAAGAAGTATCGGAGTGTAGAAAGATTCAACGTCTTACCGAAACGGCGTGGGCGCGGAAGCAGGGTGATCAAACTGCCCTCTTCTACTATCTGACGGATAAAATCGGTCTTATCCACATAATAATAATCTTCGCTGACCAACAGCTTGTAATCACTGATACCGATCGGTAATTTCTTTCTGTCCATATGTCACTGTTTTTTTAACGTGTATACAAATATAGGAATAATTATTTCATTCCTTATCAATCTCATCATGCCAAAGAACTCCCATCCGGCAAGATGCCGCGTAGCTATTAGGAGAACCTCATGTATTCGCTAAAAAATGTAAACAAATAAATGCCCTTTTCAAAACACTGGTCTTTTGAAAACAAAAGTCCTGTATTTTAAATTCAAAAGTCTAGTCTTAACATTTCAAAAGACCAGTCTTTTTTTGTGACTGTAAATAGGATGTAGGATTTACTTTTACAGAACTTCTTCTGTATCTTGGTTGACGGTGTTTTGCATATTCAGAGAATTATTGATTTCCCGACTATATTCGTTGACTAAGTCAATATCATGGATATCTTTGATATCTAGTATCTCACGGATCAATTCAACTTTACCATTCTCCAATTCAGTGTTAGGTATCATAAGTCTTTCTTGTTTTAGATTGATTAATATTGTATTATCTTATCACTTAACAATATAAGTTTCACATTGTTCATCAAACCCCACTCTTTCCTATACTTTTTAGGAAAATTGATATCATATCCGGTAATATTGCTATTTTCTATACCAAATGAAATACGGAACTTTACAGCGTCGATTATTTATAAATAACAGCACGAACAAATTATGCTTATGAAACGTTATATATTCATTCTATCAGGATTGCTGATATCGATTTCGATATTAGCTCAAAAAAACGAGGTAAATATGTTAGTAAAAAGCAAAAGCCAATTCAGCGTAGATGAGACTGTCAAGCGAATAGAGGCCAATCTTAAAGAGAAAGAGATACAGGTGTTTGCCCTGTTCGATCATAGTCAAAATGCCAAGGACAGCGGTATGGAGTTGTTACCTAATCAAGTAATTGTATTTGGTTCTCCCAAAGTCGGAACACTGTTGATGCAGCAAAATCCGGAAGTATCCATTGAACTACCGTTAAAGATTTCCGTATGGCAGGATAAGGATGGTCATGTCTGGACAGCATTTATCAGCATGAAGTCGATAGCCGACCGATATGATCTGGGCGATAGTCCAATCGTCACGAACATACAGAATTTACTGGCAAGTATCGTAGAACAGGCTACAACCGAAAAAAGGTGATTGCCCTGCATGGACAATCACCTTTCCCTTTACTAAATAATTTCTTATTTCTTAGATGCTTCGATAGATGCTTTTCTGAATTCTTTCAGTAACTTTTCCAGTTCAAGAGAAGCTTTACGAGCACGAGTACCAGCTGCCTTGTTACCATTTTCTACCTGAGCATTAGCATCTGTGCTGAATTCTGCAATTGATGCATTAATTTTTTCTACTAATTCTTTCATTTTTCTTTGTATATATTGTTTGAGCCACAAAAGTATAAATAATTATATTATGTGCAAGAGAAATGTGTCTGTCAAGTCATATTTTATTTTATCTGTACACGTTTTTGCATGGCCGGACACCCCGGATAAACAGCCGTAAACGGATACATGTCGTAAAGCATATTCATTTTCAAGTTTATTTTAACTAAATAATTTGCCCTCT
This sequence comes from Parabacteroides sp. HGS0025, assembly GCF_000969845.1. Classification (NCBI taxonomy): domain Bacteria; kingdom Pseudomonadati; phylum Bacteroidota; class Bacteroidia; order Bacteroidales; family Tannerellaceae; genus Parabacteroides; species Parabacteroides sp. HGS0025. The sequence continues at coordinate 2,744,311 of NZ_KQ033902.1, read as the reverse complement.
TGAGAGATATTGCCTAAGTTAGTGCCATTAAATAATTAACCGAAGTATTAACCTTCAAAATAAGGGAACCATGACAAAGACAATCACTTTTAATGAATTGCGCAGACTGAAAGACCGTCTGCCTGACGGAAGCACTCATCGCATTGCAGATGAGTTAGGTATATCAGTAGAAACTGTTCGTAATTATTTTGGTGGATATAATTATAAGGACGGTAAAAGCTGTGGGATACATATCGAACCGGGGCCTGATGGCGGTCTGGTCGTATTAGATGACACAACAATATTTGAACGTGCTCTACAGATACTCGCAGAAGTACAGGATGTATCTGAGGCACAAGAAGCGTAAAGAAATTCAAAGCAAATAAAAATCCCATAGCAAACGAAATAAAAACGCTGTGGGATTTTTTATTTAACAACATTTCCTATTTTCCGATTGTTTAATTTATAAAAACACACGAGTATGGAAGATAAACTAGTAACATTAGCTATTCACACGTTCGAGAAAGCACAAATTCTTAAGACGATACTGGAAACGGAAGGGATCGAAGTCTATATACACAATGTAAACCAGATCCAACCAGTTGTATCGGCAGGCGTACGTGTACGAATTAAAGAAAGTGACCTGCCTCATGCTTTACGCATTATTGAGGATAGTAAATGGCTGAGTGAAGATACAGAGGAAGAATCGACTGCCCCACAGGTAAAAAAGATCCTGATCCCGGTTGACTTCTCCGACTATTCGATCAAAGCTTGTGAACTGGGTATTAATTATGCTTATCAGGCCGGTGCCGAAGTGATGATCATGCATGCTTATTTCAGTCCGTATTTCCCGTCGGCTATCCCTATGGGCGACACGCTGGCGTATCAGGTGAATGAAGAGGAATCGGTACAGAATGTATTGAAACGTGTTCAGATCGATATGGAAAATATCTGTACGATGATCAACCGCAAAATACAAGCCGGAGAATTACCCAAAGTGAAATATAATTATGTACTTCGTGAAGGATTACCGGAAGAAGAGATCATCGCTTACTGCAAAGAATACCATCCTACCCTGATCGTCATGGGAACCCGGGGTAAGAGCCAGAAAGATATGGATCTGATCGGTAGTGTGACCGGAGAGGTGATCGAGGTCAACAAAGTGCCTGTACTGGCAATTCCTGAAAATATACGTTTTAATGATTTGAGTGATGCTAAGAATATTGCTTTCGCCACTTCATTCAATCAACGTGACCTGGTTGCATTCGACGAATTTATGGAAATAATAAAAGGATACGACGTTAATATCCATTTATTCAATATCTCGACAAGTAAAGACGAATGGAATGAAATTCGCCTGACCGGTGTCAACGAGTATTTCAAAAAACAATATCCTGATGCAAATATCAGTCACACTGTTTTAGCCGATGGCGACTTGTTGCTGGCAATCGAGAAATTCGTTCGCGACAAACAGATCGATGTCATTGCATTAAGCACTTATCGCCGGAATATTCTGGCCAGAATGTTTAATCCGTCTATTGCCCGTAAGATGTTGTTCCACACCGATACTCCATTGCTGGTAATGCATTCCTGAAAAGATTAATGTAAGCAAGTGATTATTCATATCGGAGCGGGCTATCAATGTATATTGGTAGCCCGCTTTTCTTTTTTAACTACAAATCAATAATCATTAATAAATTAAAGAAAACCAAATCTCTTTATTCCTTGTTTATATAGTGCAAAAAAATAGGCTAGTTTTAATTATTATATTTGATCGAGATTTATTTATGAAAGAGAAAAGAATCGTTATGCCAGCGGGCAAACAACAAGAAGAAAATGTTCAGGAACCAAAGAACAACGGCGAGAAAAACGACTTAGTAAAAGGAAGGACTTTATTTATGGACAAGAGATATAGAAAACGTATTTTCTATGGATTAGTGGCAGTAGTTGCAATTGGAGTTACTATAGATACTCTTTTTATCTCTCCTTCCACCTCTCCGCCAACAGCTAATGAGCTCAATAAAAATGATGACCTGCTCTCCCGTTCGCTACCGACACTTGCTGATATTAAATCCTTCCAACCGGATAACATTTCCGGCCTTTACACCGTTTCCATTTATTCACGTAATGATTCCCTCAAACTGGATTACTGCTATCCAGATACTGTTATAACACGAGCTTTCACTCCTACCTCTCATCCAACTTCACATAGCAACCTTCAACCTACTTATCAGACTTACCTGGTAACAATTCCTGAGAACGAAAATATCATTCCGGGCGGAAATTATCCGGAGATATGGATCCCTTGCATGATCAGCCTGGTTCTATTAGGGGGATTGCTGGCATTTGAAGGGGGACGTCATCTAACCGGGTCGATCCGAAGAAAACAAATGATCGGAGAAGACACTTACCTGCCTGTCCTGTATCACAAAGAAAGATGGAGCCGTATAACCGTTGTAACAATCCGTGTAGTCGGCAGCCTGTTCATTACGACAGGATTACTATCCATGTCTCCGGTTCCTGAATGGTTGGAACATGCCCGTCCAAATGCCGATCACAAGAAACTCCATCCTGCCTTGGATCTGGAAAACTACTGCATGGAGCCTAAAACACTTCTGAAACCGGAAGCATTCGGCTTATCCGCAAGCGAAGGAAATAAAATATGCGAATTACGCTTGCGAACTTATCTGGATCGTCCGTTAATAGAAGTTGTCCGCCAGTTTGGAAAGGATGAAACATTGTCGGAATATCTCTATGCCAAAGACAGCATTCCCCGCCGTTTTGTATTGACACGACCGGACATCGTACAATCACTAAAAAAGCTCTATGGTTCACAGATACCGCTCTTGCGTATCTCGCTAATAAGGGAATATGACGATTACTATACCCCTTCATCCCAATCAGCCCCTTTACCGTTGCCGGCATTTAAAATAGAAATGGATAATAAAGAGAAAGATTTATATTATTTTCCGGCAACAGCTCCTACTTATTATCATTATAATTCAAACACGAAACTAAGAAAACAAATACTGAAAACATGGAAGAATATATAACTTAAGGTGCTCACATAAAAACGGCCGATAAATATATTGAGGATATTTATCGGCCGTTTTTTATTGTCCGGTATCAAACTTTTGTTTCCTATCTTAAACAGCTAGCCAAAGGTACATTGAATACGGCTATCAGTAAAACAGCTATAAAGATTGCATAAACGATGATACGTTTCTGTTTATCCGAATATAAAGCACTTGCTTCACCACTTGTTCCGGGTACCAATGAACGGGCTTTTACATATAACCAGTAAACCAGCCAGCCAAAGAATACGCCAGCAATAGCCCCCGGCACAATATCAGATATAAAATGAACACCCAGATAAACCCTTGTATAAGCCGTCAGTACAGCCCACAGAATGATTGTCCATGTAAATAACCGGTAACGGAAGAGCAATGACATAAAGGTGGCAAAGCCAAAGGCATTGGCCGCATGACTGGAAATAAAACCATATTTACCGCCCCGGTAGTCGAACACCGTCTTTACCTGATCCATGAAGTCCGGATGATGTGTAGGCCGGAAACGGGTAAAAATAGGTTTACATACATGTGATGCAAACTGGTCACAAAAGGTTACAACAAGCACGATTGCCAATAAGATCAGGATAGATTCCCGCCATTTTTTCTTATACAGCAATACGATCAATATAAAAGCGGCTAACGGCAGCCATACTGCCTTTCCAGAATATAACCACATAAAGCGGTCGAGGAAAGGAGAATCGCTGCCGTTAAGCATAAAGAACAAGTCGCGTTCGTAAACTAATATTTTTTCTACCATCAGATTATTTCAATGTCTTTGGTCGGCATCCAGCCAACGTTTCCGTCTTCCAACGCAATTTCACTCCAATCACCTAACGTACTTTTAACGGAAACCTTAGTCCCTTCATGCAGGATAAACAAATCTGTACCGCTGGCATCAGGAGAACTCTTCACTGTTACTGTAGGAGCAAATACGATAGCATGAGAACGGTTAACCAATTCTGCTTTCTGGTTTGAGGCAAATACATTTGCCATAATCACACAAAACAGCAAAAGCAAGCCAACATAGAACCCCGTTTTCTTCAGACGGATCTGCCTTGAGAAGAAGAACAGGATCAAGCAACCGATGAACAGGATGAAACATACAATTCCCATTTTCGCCCATGAGTCGGCTGCTCCCATATTCTGAACCGAATTAAACCATCTTGCCAGAAAAAAGCTGTCAACCGGTTCAATCTTGTCAACGGTCTTTTGACGGGCTAACTGCAAGTTGAATCGAGCATCGCTGTCTCCCGGATCAAGAACCAGGGCACGCTCATAATTCAAAATGGCAGAAGCTGTTTTACCGGCTTTATAATAGGCATTCCCCAGATTGTAATATATCTCCGGAGAATCTCCGCTACTTTTTAATATGCCTTCATACAGTTCAATCGCTTTTCCATAGTCTTCCTTGGTGTAAGCAGTTTCAGCTTCTTTGATCGCTGCATCCTGTGCGTAAGCAGTCCATGCCAGACACTGAATCAATAGGAAAAACAATATCTTTTTCATATTTATATTCGTCTTCATTTTATTGCTTTTTAATTGTATTCTCCATCTTACCAATGGCATCTACGGTTAACTCATATAATTTATCCATAGCATCCGAAGCTTGTGCCGGAGCGTAACGGGCAAACTCGCAAGTATTCAGGATATCCATAAATTCGTTTGTCAGCGTATCGTCCACACCGTATTTAGCCAACTCGGTTTCCACATTATCCTTCGTAAGATTTGCTTGCGGGATATTCAGCTTGTCACTCAGATAGCCCCACAGAGCGCGAAGAACTTCATCGTAGAACTCTTCTTTCTTGTTTTCCTTCATCAGCTTGCCGGCATTCTTCAATCTTCTGACAGCGATCTTATTGGCTTTCTTCGTTCTAACCAAAGCTATGTTAGAATTTTCTTTTACCTGTTTACGATAGATAAAGAAGAAAACAATAAACAGTATGGCTGGTACGATATAGCACATATAATACATGAACGAACCGAAGAAGATATCATTATTGGTAACGAAGTTAAAGTCTTTCACTTTCAGGTAACGGATATCCTTACCCAGATACTTCACACTCTCCCTGTTGCTGAAATTAGATACTGCCGGAGAAGAACCACTTCCTTCCTTACCTTGCTCTACATGCAATTTATAAGGTTCAGACTTTAATGTTTTATAAGTTCCTGACTTCGGGTCGAAATAAGAGAATGAAATAGCTGGTATTTCAAAATCTCCCGCATAACGGGGAATAGCCATATATTCGATCGTTTTGCTTCCGCTTACTCCGGCTGTTGTAGTCTTGGTATCTGTTTCCACCTTCGGATCGAAAATATCGAAATCGTTCGGGAAAACAACTTCCGGATTCTTGATCAGTTTGATATTTCCGTTACCGGATATCTTCAGTTTGATGGTTACGGCATCATTTGTCTTTACATTTGTTGAATTGATATCCGATGTCATGGTGAAATTACCGACACCACCGGAGAATGAAGCTGGTTTACCTGATGGTAACGGTTTCACATCGATCGTAGCTGGACTCGATACCAGTGTTTTCTGTACATCATCATGCATATCCCTGAATTCATCAAAGATACTACGAATCTGCCGTTGTGTCGGGATGCGGATTAATGCGTCGAATTTACCGCTCTCGATCGTGATCTTACCCGAACGCTGCGGATAAAGAACTGTCTGCTTCATTACAACCGTGTAATAATTACGGCCATTGTAATGATCCTGCGACCATTGCGGATCGGGCTGTTCTATTTCTTGTGCAAGAAAACCTTCGAACTCTGGAAATTTGGCACCCGTTATATTACACATCCGGGCTGCATACAACTTGAATGTCACCAGAAAGCCCTCCTGCTCATATACATTCCGGTTGGAGACTTCCATTCTTACAAAATAATCGTCCTTACCGATAGAAGCAGACTGACCTCCTCCTCCGTTAGCTTCGGCAGCTTTATCCGGTGGAAGCACTTTTATGGCCAGTGCGTTCGACGTATAATTCGCACCTTTCACTTTGATCGATGCCGGCCCGATATTGTATGTACCCTCTTTCTTCGGCATCAATATATAAGTAAATGTATAAGCGACTTCCGAAGAAACACTTCCATTAATAATCTGAGTACTTGAACTGGTAGCCAAAGACGGCCCCATCAATACATCAAAATCCGGAAGTTCCGGAACACGCAAATCGCTGGCTTTCGCCTCTGCGTTTACAGTATACGCTAATCTGAATTGTTGCCCCATCACAACAGCATTCGGAGCGACTGCCTTAAAGGTCACATCGGCGGCCTTTGACATCACTCCCACTGTTAGAAAGAGAACGAATAAGAAAGCTAATCTTCTCATTATATTGTTGTTTTTTCTGTTTTCTGTATCCAAATTACCATTCTTTATCTGTCTTACGACGTTGATGTTGTTCAGCCTGTGCCTTCTTCACCTTTTCCTGGGTATTCTTTTCATCCTGCAGGAAGGCATCCAACATTTGCTGCGCATTATCCTGACTCATCTGTTCATTCTGCTGTTGTTCCTGCTGAGTCTTATCTTCCTTCTTGTCATCTTGCAGCTGCTGTTGTTGCTGTTGCTGCTGATCATCTTTGTTTTCCTGATCTTCTTTTTTATCCTGGTTCTGTTGATCCTGGTTTTGATCCTGATTCTCGTTTTGTTGGTTTTCCAGCAACTTCTGGGCTAAAGCCAGATTATAGCGCGTTTCATCATCTTTCGGATTCAGGCGTAAAGACTGCTTGAATGCTTCCACACTCTTCTGATATTCCTTTCCCTGCATACTGATATCTCCCAGGTTATGGAACACACTGGCCAGACGGGCTTTTCCCTCTTCGGTTTCCACCATCTTTTCAGCCTGCCCAGTCAACAACTGGTATTGCTCGGCAGCTTCAGGGAATTTCTTTTGTTTATATAAGGCGTTGCCTAAGTTGTAAGTACCTTCAACAGAACGGGGATTTACCTCCAGGCTTTTGCGATAAGATATTTCCGATTCGGTATATTTTTCGTCGGTGTACAACTTATTACCTTCACGTACGTTCTTACGCTCCGCTTTCTGGGCGAATACGGCTCCCGAGCAAAACAGGAGCGCTCCCATCCATATCATTGATTTTCGTATACGTCTCATCTTATCCATTGAATTAAGAGAACAATTTTACTTTTCTGAAAATACGGTTCTTCCTGTCTAATGTTAGGAAGTCGGCTATCAACAGGATCAATGCGATCCATGCCAAAGTTTGAAATTGCTCGTTATATTCGGAATACACTTTACTGTCTAACTCCGATTTATTCATCTTTTCTATTTCCGTCTGCAATGCTTTCAATGCAGAATTCGTGTTGTCGGCACGGACATACATACCATTTCCTGCTGCTGCAATCTCCTGGCACATCTGTTCGTTCAACTTGGTGATAACGACGTTACCATCTTTATCTTTCATGTAGTTATTGGCTCCTGCCACAGGAATAGGCGAACCTTTAGGATCTCCCATACCGACAATATTTACATGAATATTTTTCTCTGCTGCGGCAGCGGCTGCTTTCACGGCATCGTCTTCATGGTTCTCCCCGTCTGTTATCAGGATAATCGTTTTATCCGATGTCTCGCTGGGAGTGAATGAACGCATAGCCAGGTTGATTGCCGAACCGATAGCCGTACCTTGTGTCGAAACCATCGACGGGTTAATGGAAGAAAGGAACATCTTTGCCGAAATATAATCGGAAGTGATCGGCAATTGAGTGAAAGCATCACCCGCAAAAACGATCAGTCCCATCTTATCATCTTTAAAGCCATCTGTCAATTTCGATAACATCTGTTTAGCCTTGTCCAAGCGGTTAGGCGAGACATCTTCAGCCAACATTGAGTTTGAAACGTCCAGACAGACCATGATCTCCACTCCCTGACGTTTTACGGTTTCCAGTTTAGAACCAAACTGCGGCCCCGCAATAACAAAGATAACCATTGTAATGGCTCCGAACAATAGCCAAAACTTCAGATGCTGGCGTTTCGGAGATACCTCCGGCATCAACTCTGCCAGCAATTCGGGATTACCATATTTCTTTATTGCCTTTTTCTTCAGGATCATCGCATATACATAAAAAGCAATGAGTACCGGAAGAATAAAAAGCAAGTACAAAAAGTCCGGATGTGCAAAACGAAACATAAGCCTTTATATTTACGGTATATTTCTTAACAATGTATTTCTCAATAAAATCTCAACCAGCAGCAACGCGAATAACAACAAAGCCCAGTTCTTATATTCTTCCTGTTTCTTGCTGTATTGCTGAACGCTGATCTTCGTCTTTTCCATCTTATCGATCTCTGAATAGATCTCTTTCAGACTGGCATTATCCGTAGCACGGAAATACTGTCCGCCGGTCGTTGCTGCGATCTGCTTCAAGGTCGGTTCGTCGATATCGACATCCACGTCCTGATATTGTATACCGAATGCAGTCTGGAACGGGAATGGTGCCTTACCACGCGTTCCGACTCCGATTGCATATACACGGATACCGAATGTCTTAGCGATTTCGGCTGCCGTAACAGGTGCGATCTCTCCGGCATTGTTCACACCGTCGGTAAGCAGGATAATCACTTTCGACCGGGCCTGGCTGTCTTTAATACGGCTCACCGCATTAGCCAATCCCAGTCCGATCGCTGTTCCATCTTGGATGATACCCGGCTGAATATCCTTGAACAGGTTCAGCAACACGGTATGGTCGGTAGTAAGCGGGCATTGTGTAAAACTTTCCGCCGCAAACACAACCAGTCCGATATTATCGTTCGGACGGCCATTGATAAAAGAAGCAGCCACATCTTTGGATGCTTCCAGACGGTTCGGCTTCAAGTCCTGAGCCAACATACTACTCGAGATATCCATCGCCATTACAATGTCGATACCTTCGGTAGAGGTGTTTTGCCAGCTATTCGTAGACTGCGGACGTGCCAGTATAATGATAAGTACAGCTACTGCCGCCATCCTCAAAACAAAAGGGACATGCCTCAGATACACCTTCCAGGAAGTCGCTCCCGGTGCATCAAATGCTTCCGAAGATGATACCTGCAAACTAGCCTGACTTTTACAGAGCTTCCAGATATACCATCCTATCATCGGGATAAGCAGCAATAACAAATACAGATATGTAGGATTTGCAAATACCATTTTATTCTTTTGTTATAGTTGAATCGTTCGTATCAGTTGCCTGTTTCTCTTCTGTTTCTGCTGTTTCAGGAGTTACAACTTCTTCTTTCTTCGTCTGATTAATGAACAGATATGCATTCGACAGACTTTGTTCATTCTCGCTGGGTAGCGGATTCATCTTCGCAAATTTCACGTAATCAGACAAATTCAATATCTGTTTCAGATTTTCGTACACTGAATCTGCTTCGTGATCTTTACGCAGAATATCCAGAATCTCGCCGGAAGTCATTTCCATCGCATTAATATTGAAACGTTCTACGATGTAACGACGCAACGTTTCAGTAACCAATGTATAATACTCCTTATTGCGACCCTGCTGCCACAACTTCTGCTGTTTGATCTCGTCAAGTTCCTTGATAGCCTGTTCGTGAGGCGGAAGCTTTGGCTCCGGTTTCTTGAACGGGATAAGAGACTGTTTGTTACGCAGACGTTTGATAATGTATGCAATCACACAGATCAGGAAAAGAGCCAGCAATACGCCATAGATGATCGGATAATAGTCGGCCAGTACAAAAGGCGGCTTCCAGATCTCTTTGATATCGTAAAACTCTTCGGGCTTATCCACATTCACGGGAATGGTCGAAACCTTCAGCGCAATCTGGTTTGAATAAATAGTATCTACTCCGTCTATCACTTTGAACGGTGGTAAAAGATACAAGGATGAATCGAAAGAAGTAACCAGGATATCCTGCTTGATCAGCAGGCGGTCGTTTTCGATCACGGATGAATCGGCCTTCGACAGTTCCAGCACCTCTACTCCACGCATCAACGTATCGCTGGGTATCACGATCTGAACCGGCTTATCCTTATCTGTTGTAACCGTCAAATGTAAAACAGTCTGTTCACCGATCAGAATGGCAGCAGAGTCGACCTTTACATCGATCAAAGTCCGCTGTGCAAACATCTTTCCTCCTGTCAGCAAGATCAGAAGAAGGAACAGAAAGCTTTTATTTATAAATTTCTTTTGCATGCTTAATTACGTTTATCAAAAAGAGCAATCAATGCTTTCACATAGTCATCTTCCGTACGGATAGAAACGGAGTCGACACGGCATTTCTTGAATGAGTCGCTCATTTCAGCTTGCCGGCGGTTCCACCATTCTTTATAGGCTTCGCGAACACGGGCCGAAGAACTGTCGATCCAGCGTTCCGCTCCTGTTTCCGCATCCTTCACTTTCATAAGTCCGACCGACGGAAGTTCGGTTTCACGGCGATCATACACCTGGATAGCCACCACGTCATGTTTACGGTTGGCAATGGTCAGAGCGTCTTTGAAACCACCCTTATCGATAAAGTCGGATATCAGGAAGGTCGTACAACGTTTCTTTATGGCGTTAGTCAGAAATTTCAATACCTGACTGATATCAGTCTTCGTATCCTGCGGCTTAAAGTCGATCAGTTCGCGAATGATATAAAGAATATGTTTCTTTCCCTTCTGGGGCGGAATAAATTTCTCGATCTTGTCGGAGAAGAACACTACGCCGATCTTATCGTTATTCTGTATGGCAGAAAACGCCAGCGTAGCTGCAATCTCCGTAATGACCTCTTTCTTCATTACGTTCACGGAACCAAAGTCACGACTCCCCGATACGTCGATCAGCAACATCACGGTCAGTTCGCGCTCTTCTTCGAACACCTTTATATAAGGGCGCACGTAGCGGGCGGTCACATTCCAGTCGATATCGCGGATATCGTCGCCGTATTGATACTCGCGTACTTCGCTGAAAGCCATACCACGGCCTTTAAAGGCAGAGTGGTATTGTCCTGCAAATATATTACGGGATAAGCCGCGGGTCTTTATTTCAATTCGCCGAACTTTTTTTAATAGTTCACTTGTTTCCATCGTAATCCTTTTAATTTTTTAATCACTATTCCTAACTATTCTTCCGGATGAAAAAAACATTCCTCCCGGAAGAAAATTCAATTGCATTCGGAAGGAATTTCTTTTCCTCCCGGATGGGATTAAAATTAAGGTACTTCTACCTTGTTAAGGATTTCGCTGATTACCTCTTCGGATGTCAGGTTGTTTGCTTCCGCTTCATAGCTCAAACCGATACGGTGGCGCATCACGTCGTGGCATACGGCACGGATATCTTCCGGGATCACATACCCTCTGCGTTTGATGAATGCATAAGCGCGGGCAGCCAATGCCAGGTTGATAGATGCACGGGGTGACGCTCCGAAAGAGATCATGTTCGACAGGTTAGCCAAACCATGTTCCTGCGGGAAACGGGTTGCAAACACGATGTCGACAATATAACGTTCGATCTTTTCGTCCAGATAAACTTCACGTACCACTTTACGTGCTTCCAGTATCTCGTTCTTAGTCAGGATCGGTTTAATATCCGGCTTCACTCCTGAGATGTTCTGGCGAATGATCAGTTTTTCTTCTTCTTTCTTCGGATAGTTGATAATAACCTTCAGCATGAAACGGTCTACCTGTGCTTCAGGCAGCGGATAAGTACCTTCCTGCTCGATCGGGTTCTGTGTTGCCATTACCAGGAAAGGCTCCGGCAACTTATAAGTGTTCTCGCTGATTGTCACCTGACGTTCCTGCATGGCTTCCAGAAGTGCACTCTGCACCTTAGCCGGGGCACGGTTTATTTCATCCGCTAACACAAAATTAGCGAAGACCGGGCCTTGTTTTACCTGAAATTCTTCGCTTTTCTGACTATAGATCATTGTACCGATCACGTCGGCCGGCAGCAAGTCCGGGGTAAACTGTATTCGACTGTATTTTGCATCGATCAGCGAGGCCAGGGTTTTAATGGCAAGCGTCTTTGCTAACCCGGGAACCCCTTCAAGCAGGATATGCCCGTCGGAAAGCAGACCAATCATTAATGATTCCACCAAATGCTTCTGTCCAACAATTACCTGGTCCATGCCCATCGTAATCATGTTTACAAACGAACTTTTACTTTCAATTCGCTCGTTCAACTCACGAATGTCTACTGTCTGACTCATAGATTTTCTTATTTATATTGTTATTGTTTCTTGCTTGTTTTTATAGCTGCACAAAATTAGAAATGTTAAATTCGTATTCTTCACTTTTGCAGTTAAATAATACTAACCCAACAGCAACTATTTTGTTTTATTTTACTTAAAAGAGTGGAGTTTTGTTACAAATTCCCGGACAGTATTTCCGTCTGACGCGCAGCTGCTTTATCTATCGAAGCACGACTATATTTATCGATGCCATACAGAGACGGATCCGGTACCAGTATTTCAGTGCCTACCGGGATGTTATTCGGGTCTTTTATCGCAGCTTTATTATAGTCATAAAGATAAACCCAGAATATCTTACTGCCATAATACTCCAGAGAGATCAGGGTCAAACGGCTACCCGTTTCTATTTTCACCTTGGCCAACACTTCAGGTGCTTTGGCAGGAACTTCCGGAGTCGTTACGGATGGTTCAGTTATAACAGTATCTTTTATTTCTTCAATTTCAACATCGGTTTCAGCTTCTACTTCATGAAGCGTATCGACAGCTGCTGTCGCTTGATCGGGTAAAGATCTTCCGGTTAAAACAGGAGTAGGTATTTCGGGGCCTAAAAAGAAACTACGGTTGAGATACAAAAATGTACTACCTGCAACAACAATAGCCACAATACCGGCAATGACCAATCCTCTTACCCAATGAGAAGAAGAAGGTTCTTCGTCTTCAAACTGATAATCTGTATCAGAAAAATCATTTGCAGAAGGGATTTGTCTGGGGTCCTCTTTCGGTTCTTCTTCGGAGATATCCTGCTGATCAACAGTTTCTTCCGGAGCATACTCTTCTATATCAGGAGCATTCGGAACTTCTTCAGGCACGACCTCTTCGGATGCGCTTTCCTCCTGTTCGACTTCTTCCGGCAACTCTTCTTTTTCTGTATCTTCAGGCACTTCCTCTGTAGATTGCAGAGATTCCACAACCTGCTCTTCTTCATTTTCGGGGATAACCTCTTCTACAGATTCATCTTCTGTTTCCTTTTCTTCCACGTCAGCAGAAACATCCAGATCTGTAAAATCGACATTTTCATTCAATTCTGTCGTTTCAAAGAATGAAAACGGTTTATTAACCAGTTCGCGCAACTCTTTATCAGGAAGAAATGAGAACTTATAATGTGCCGGTATCAGAAAGCGTTCACCTGTATTCACATGGATGCTCTCCCGTTTTTCCACCAAAACAACTTTAAAGGTACCAAGCCCTTTTACTTTAGCTATTTTATCCGTAAAAACACCTTGTGATACGATCGCAATAAACTCTCTCAGAAACTGTTCAGCACTGTTTCTGTCCTTTCCTGTACGTTCCGCTAATAAAGCAGCCAGATCTTGTATCGTCAGCCGACTATTCATTGTCGCTTAATTCTTTTAGTTTAGATTTGATAGTTGCCCCCGGCTTAAACACCGGAACCAATTTAGGGGGAACCAAATAACGTTTTCCATTTGCCGGATTTACAGAGATGCGTTCCGCTTTCTTCTTTATTTCAAACAGACCTAATCCCTGCAAGTAAATGGCATCATTATCTATCAGTTTCGAACCGACAACAGAGCCAAAAGCAGACAGCATTTCCGTTACTTCCTGTACAGTCCAGCCTAATTTTGCGGACAATTCTGTAATCAGTTCCTTGTTTTTCATACTTACTTCATCAATAGATTCAGCAGCGATATTAGTTATTTTTTTGTAAACAGACAAACTTATTAATGGTTTTTATATCAAAGAAACACTTTTCCGTAAAGGTCAAAAGCCTGTGATTCTTCGATAATTACGTTATAAAATTCTCCTGGATTTAGCGATAGTTGTTTAAAAACAACAACTTCCGGATCAACCTCCGGTGAGTCGAATTCGGTACGTCCGACATAACAATCTTCTTCTTCCCTGTCGACTATTATTTTAAAGTTTTGACCGACTTTCGCCTCATTTATTTCTGCGGAGATACCTTCCTGTATCCGCATAAGGTAATCCAAACGCTCCTGTTTTACTTCGTCGGGGACATCATCCGTATAGTTTTTGAATGAATAAGTGCCTTCTTCATGGCTATAAGCAAAAGCTCCCATACGTTCAAAACGTGCTTTCTTGACAAACTCGACAAGTTCTTCGAAATCTTCTTCCGTTTCTCCCGGATGGCCTACCATCAACGTCGTACGAAGGTGGATACCCGGAACTTCTTCACGGATACGCTCCAATAAGGCATAAGTTTCTTCTTTCGTGATATTACGGCGCATCTTTTTAAGCATGGGGTTACTGATATGCTGCAAGGCTATATCTAAATATTTGCAGACATTATCGCGCTCACGCATCACCCGCAGCAGATCATAAGGGAAATGAGACGGATAACCATAATGCAAACGGATCCATTCCACACCGGGGATATCGGAAATACGTTCGACTAATTCCGGCAAAGCGTATCTTTTATAGATATCCAGTCCGTAATAAGTCAAATCCTGTGCAATAACCTGAAACTCCTTTACTCCCTGCGCTACGAGCAAACGAACCTCCTCCTCTATCTGTTCCATCGGAATAGACTGGTAATGGCCGGTACTGATAGGAATAGCGCAATAAGAACATGTACGGTTACACCCTTCAGCAATCTTCAGAAATGCGTAATGCTTCGGAGTAGTTAACACACGGTCTGAAGCCAACTCACGGTGATAAGATTTCCCAATATCCGCAAGGAGCTCTTTCCAGTTGAATTTCCCATAGAAATGGTCAACCTCGGGTAATTCCTGCTTCATTTCTTCCAAGAAACGTTCAGTAAGACAACCCATTACATATAGCTGACCGATCTTCCCTTTTTTCTTTGCTTCGCCCAGTTCCAGAATCATATTGATCGACTCTTCCTGGGCATCACCGATAAAGCCGCAGGTATTTACCACCACGATCTCTCCGTTTATCTTATGCGGATCATGTTCTACGGTATAACCATTGGCGACAAACTGACGCATCAACTGTTCCGAGTCTACCAGATTCTTCGAACAGCCAAGCGTGATTATATCTACTTTATTTTTTCTCATACTTATTATTACAAACAAAAAGGGTGTTACAATTCCTGTAACACCCACTTTTATGTGATATGATTATTCTCCAAATAATGAATTTACAAATTCTTTTTTGTTAAATACCTGCAAATCCTCTATACCTTCACCCAGTCCGATATACTTTACCGGAATACGGAAATGATCTGAAATACCGATCACTACACCACCTTTTGCCGTTCCATCCAACTTCGTCACAGCCAGAGCATTCACTTCGGTAGCGGCAGTAAATTGTTTTGCCTGTTCAAATGCATTCTGTCCTGTCGAACCATCCAATACCAACAAAACTTCGTGGGGAGCATCAGGAATGACCTTCTTCATCACGTTCTTGATCTTGGTAAGCTCATTCATCAGGTTAATCTTATTGTGCAAACGTCCTGCCGTATCGATAATAATAACATCAGCATCATTTACCTTGGCAGAACTAAGCGTATCGAATGCTACGGAAGCAGGATCGGAACCCATTTTCTGTTTTACAATAGGAACACCTACACGTTCGCTCCAGATCACCAACTGTTCCACAGCGGCTGCACGGAATGTATCGGCTGCACCCAGATAAACGCTCTTACCGGCTTTCTTGAACTGGTAAGCCAATTTCCCGATCGTAGTTGTTTTGCCAACCCCGTTTACACCGACAACCATGATAACATACGGCTTCTTATCTTCCGGTACAGTAAAGCTTTCAGCATCTTCCGTATTATTTTCAGTCAGTAAAGTTGCGATCTCATCACGCAACAACGTTGTAAGTTCCTGAGTAGTGACATACTTATCCCGGGCCACACGCTTTTCGATACGTTCAATGATCTTCAACGTAGTATCTACACCGACATCGGAAGTGATAAGTACCTCTTCCAGATTATCCAATACTTCATCATCGACCTTGCTCTTTCCTGCAATAGCCCTGGTGAGTTTAGAAAATACAGTTTCTTTTGTCTTAGATAACCCTTTGTCTAAAGTTTCTTTCTTTTCTTTACTGAAAAAGCTAAAAATACCCATATATTAATTCGCTTAATTTATTTCTGCTTAGAATGAGACCGCTAAGTTACAACTTTTTTAGTTGACAGCCGACAGTTGACTACGGAAAGTTGTTCATTTAACTGTTTCTTCCTTTATAATCTTCGTAACCGAACGTCCGGTAAATCACCAATTCATCGTCTTTACTCCAAAGAGCCAGTGCCGGATGCGGTATACCGTTGAACATCGAAGTCTTCACGATGGTATAATGGATCATATCTTCAAAGATGATCTTATCCCCTACTTTCAAAGGCTCGTCAAACGACCAGTCTCCCATATAGTCCCCACTCAGACAACTGTTTCCTCCAATACGGTAAGTCGGCTTTCCTTCCACCTTATCAGTTGCATGACGAATAACCGGTTTATAAGGCATTTCAAGGCAATCTGGCATATGACAGGTAAAAGAAGCATCTATAATCGCTGTCTTTATACCGTGATTTTCTACGATATCCACCACTGTTGTCAATAAAAATCCGGTCTGCCAGGCGAAAGCACTTCCAGGCTCCATAATAAGCTCTAGATTAGGGTACTTAGCCTTAAATGATTGAAGTAATGATATCAGATGTTCCGTGTCATAATCTTTGCGTGTCATTAAATGACCACCTCCCATATTCAGCCACTTGATATGCGGTAGAAAGCGCCCGAAACGTTTTTCTACTTCAGATAATGTTTTCTCCAGATCATACGATGTCGATTCGCACAACGTATGGAAATGCAATCCTTCCACACCTTCCGGCAATTTATCACCCAACAGGTCTGCAATGATCCCCATCCGCGAACCGGGAGCACAGGGGTTATACAAGTCAGTCTCCACATCCGAATATTCAGGATTGATACGCAGACCACAGGATATGCGGTTACCGTCAGCCTTCACCATCGGATAGAATCGTTCAAACTGCGATAATGAATTAAACGTAATATGACTGCTGTATTTCAATATGGCAGGGAAATCAGCCTCTGTATAAGCCGGTGAATAAGTATGTGCCGGACTTCCCATTTCCTCAAAAGCCAACTGTGCTTCAAACTTCGAACTGGCAGTTGAATATGGGATATATTCGCGAACGATAGGAAAAGATTTCCATAAAGCAAAAGCTTTAAAAGCAAGAATAATATTCACCCCTGCCCGCTCCTTCACACGTTTAATAAGCGCCAGGTTATTACGGAGCAGCTTCTCTTCCATCACATAGCACGGAGATGGTATTACGTTGAAATCGATCATTTAGCTATATCTTTCTTAAAAAATTAAGGTACAAAGATAATAACTAAACTCGTTCGTGACAGGTCGACAGGGAGAAATTTATTATTTCACTCTATAATCGTCAACCGTGCAAACTTCAGCAACAACTGTTTTTGTCCGAAATGGGTAAATGAAACGGTTGCTTTTGCATTTCCTCCATCGCCCTCAATAGCTACTACTTCGCCTTCTCCGAAACGATCGTGACGAACCTTGGCACCCACACGCAAACCGGAAAGGTCTGAAGCCGGAGCAGAAGAAGCCATCGGTGTTGAAGTTGCCGTTTCCACCTTCGTCAAGCGTTGACGCTGAGCAGCTTGGGCAACAGGAGAAACAAAGGTAGCCTCCTCCTTCTCCATCGCACGCGGTTGCTGGAAAGGAGATGTAAACGTCGGACGTTGAAAACGTTCGCGGGCAGCAGCAAAGGTATCGGCTGACGTATCGGCCGGAAGATCCAGAAACTGTACATCGATATCCTTCAGGAAACGACTGGGCGAACACATCACACTCTGCCCGTTCCTGAAACGGCTCTTGGCATAAGTCAACACACAATTCTCCTCAGCACGCGTAATCGCCACATAAAATAAACGACGTTCCTCTTCTACCGCACGCGGATTATCCTTCGACATTTGCGACGGGAACAGGTCTTCTTCCAGTCCGACCACAAACACATTCCTGAACTCCAACCCCTTCGCAGCATGCACAGTCATCATCGTCACCTTATTAGCCTGCTCGTCTTTATCATTATCCTGGTCAGTCAGCAAAGATACTTCAGAAAGGAAATCGGCCAAAGAAACCTGCTCCACTCCCTCTTCACGGCGAAGCTCACAGAACTCGGCTATCCCTTTCAACAACTCCTGCAAGTTCTCCTGCTTACTGATACCTTCTACCGAACGATCCTGAAAAAGTGTACTTACAAGACCACTCTCTTTCACCACAATGGCCGCCAGTTCTTCTGCAGACAAACGGATATTCTGTTCCATAAAACGTTCCATCATTTCACGAAAATCCGTCAGCTTCTTAGCCGTTCCGCTATTGATAGGCAACGCATAATCGATCGGAGCATTCAATACCGTCCACAAACTTACATTATTCTCCGTAGCGGCACTGATCAGTTTGCCGACAGTCGTATCACCGATTCCACGCGACGGATAGTTGATGACACGCTTAAAAGCTTCTTCGTCATGCGGATTCACAATCAGGCGAAAATATGATATAATATCCTTTATCTCCTTACGCTGATAGAAAGACAAACCACCGTATATCTTGTAAGGAATACCCCTTTTGCGCAAGGCTTCCTCCAATATACGTGACTGCGCATTCGTCCGGTATAAAATAGCAAAATCCGCATAATCATAATCCCTGCGCAACCGCATATCATTGATAGCAGAAGCAACCGCATATCCTTCCTCATAATCCGAGTAAGAAGCAGATACCCGCACCTTACTACCTTCCTCCTTCTCCGAATAAACATTTTTCTGTATTTGCTCCTTATTCTTATGAATCAGGCTATTGGCCGCATTTACGATATTTTGTGTAGAACGGTAGTTGCGTTCCAATTTGAAGATACGGCATCCCGGATATTGATTCTTAAATTGCAGGATATTATCGATATTAGCCCCGCGAAAAGAATAGATACTTTGCGCATCATCTCCCACTACACAGATACGACGATGTTGTTCGCATAGTTTCTGAACAATCAAATGCTGGGCGAAGTTCGTATCCTGATACTCGTCAACCAATACGAACTGGAAGAAGCCGCGGTATTTCTCCAACACCTGCGGATGATCACGGAACAGGATATTCGTCTGAAGCAGTAAATCATCGAAATCCATTGCTCCGGCCTGCTGGCACCGATTCTGATACCGTTTATATATTTCACGCAACAAAGGCACTTTTGAGTCGATATCATGCTGCATCAGTTCCTTACTTTGCTCGTAAGCTTTCCAGGTCACCAATGCATTTTTGGCATTTGAGATACGGCTCTGTACCATACCGGGACGATACACTTTGTCATCCAGCTGCATCTCTTTCATGATCGCTTTCAACAGGCTTTTTGAATCTGTCGTATCATAAATCGTAAAATTAGAAGGATACCCGATATGTTCAGCTTCATAACGCAGGATACGTGAAAAGATCGAGTGGAAAGTCCCCATCCACAAACGTCGGGCAGTCTGTTCACTGGTAATCGCTGCAATACGTTCTTTCATCTCACGGGCAGCCTTATTGGTGAAGGTGAGCGCCAGGATGCTTTGAGGTGCCAGCCCCAGATGTACTAAATAAGCAATTTTATAAGTAAGCACTCTGGTCTTACCGGAACCGGCACCGGCGATCACCAGTGACGGCCCTTCATTATATACCACAGCTTCACGCTGACTTTCATTCAGTTGATTCAGATATTCTTCCACGTACCTTTTCTTTTAGGAACACAAAGGTACTAATTTTTATTTATCCGGTTTCATCAAATCATCATTCGTGCAAATCGATACAATTCTGTAAGTCCGGATCACAATAATTTCTTATCTTTGGGCGTTAATAAAAGAAAAACGATGAACACACGGTTAGCAGCAAATCTATCGGTACTCTTTACAGCCTGCATGCTTGTACTCTCATTCAGTTTCGGCTTTCATAATTACTCGGTGACACAGAAAGCAATCGTTTCGGATCTGAACCAGGCATTACAGCAAACCATCATGCAGAATTCAGGACAATGGATGAATCAGGATACACTCAAGACCTATTCGCGCCTGTCCGCCCTTTTCGGAAATCCGGTTTCCATCGAAAGCTATAATAAAGATTTTGCCGAAGCACTGAAGTTCGAACAATTAAAAGACAAAAGCGGTATCATCGTACATGTAATAAATAAGAAATCCATAGGTAAACCCGTTGCAGACACAACACCGGGAAAAGATCAAACCCAAAATTACCTGGCAAGCGATACCGTTATCTGGTTAAGCGCCAATTTGAATCTCCCCGAATCATCCCAGGAAGATCTGGGAATATCTTTCCAGGGATATGTAAATTATTCCACATCCGACGTATTGGCACTGACTGACAAAAAGGCTCCCCTCCTGCTCCTGATAGCTGCTTTCATAGCCGGTTGCCTTTCATGGGTTTTGATGAGACGCAAACAGGCTGAGACTCCTGTACAAAAAGAAAACCTTATCGCTTTCGGAAATCTTACTTTCTCGTGCGATAAGGCTTATTTCTTTAAAGAAGACCAGGAAAAACTGAGACTGACCCCGCAACAGTATAAAGTAATGGAGATGTTTTTCCTTTCTTCCTCCCATGTGCTGGCCAGAACAGATATCTGCGACGCATTATGGCCAGGCAAGGAGAATGCCGACGAAACACTGAACACGCTGATACGCCGTCTCCGTCCGCTTATCGAGGATAACAGCAACCTGAAGATAACGACAGACCGGGGACGGGCTTATCAACTGGAGATCAAAGAACCGGTGACAGAAGTATATACTCAGACTGCATAAACGAAGATCTATTTTAATGCACGTGCTATCCTGTTCAATCCTTCGATCAGTAGTTGCCGCGGGCAAGCTATATTGATACGTATGAAACCATCTCCGGCTTCACCATACATACTACCTTCGTTTACCCAAAGCATCTCTTTCTCAAGCAGCATCTTTACAATCTCTTCCGACGATTGTTTCAAAACAGAGCAATCCACCCAAACCAGATAAGTACCCTCCAATGCCAAAACCGGGAACTGAGGAAGCTGTTCCTCGAAAAATCTCTTCAGATAATTATAATTTCCCAGCAGATACTGCCTGAGTTCTTCCAGCCATTCTTCCCCCTCATTATAGGCAGCGATCAAGGCCTCTACAGCAAAAGGATTGATCTCGCAAACCTCGTTTACGTTGAGTGCCTTGTCTATTTTCTTCCTGACAGCCGGATTTGCAGCAAAAATATTGGCAACCTGCAGGCCTGCCAGGTTAAATGCTTTGCTGGGCGACGTACAAGTCACGGAAGAATGAAGGAAATCTTCGGAAATGGAAGCAAACGGAATATACTGATGACCGGGATAAACCAGTTCACAATGTATTTCGTCTGCCACAACAAAGACATCATTCCTAAGACAGATTTCACCGATACGGGTCAACTCCTGCCTCGTCCATACCCTTCCTGCCGGGTTATGCGGATTACACAACAATAGTAATTTTACCCGGGGATCAGCCGCTTTCTTTTCCAGACCGTCAAAATCGACAGAATAGGCTCCATTCCGATAGATTAGCGGATTAGCAACCATCTCACATTCATCGTTACGGATAGAAGAAAAGAAACAATTATACACAGGAGTCTGTACCAGAACCTTATCCCCCGGATGAGTCAACGCTTTGATAATGGCGGACAAGGCCGGAACCACTCCGGTAGTAAAAAGTATCCAGTCTTTCTCTACCCTCCAACTATGCCGGCGTTTGAACCAATCCCCTATAGCATCGTAATAAGCCGCAGGAACTTTCACATAGCCGAAAATACCATGTTCCACCCGTTTCCTTAATGCTTCAACCACAGCGGGAGCCGTACGGAAATCCATATCGGCCACCCACATAGGCAAAACATCCTCACTTCCCGCACTATCCCATTTATAGGAATTGCTTCCGCGACGCGGTACTAATTCATCAAAATTGTATTTCATTAATTGAAACAAGTTCTCGTATCCCACAATCTGATCTCACAATCCCCCGGAGTCTTGCAATTCTCGTCGAAGATAATATCCCCATAACTTTCTGCAATAATCAAACCGCCACTGGGGTTCTTCACACTATGAACCGGCCCGTCGATCCGTGCCTGCAGCGTGCTGTATTCAAAGCACAGATCAGCATCCTCGCCCATCGTACAATTTACCATTACCAGATCTTTTGCATAACAAAGAGGTTGTGTACCGGAAATCTTACAATTGACAAGCCGCAGATTTTTTGAATGCCAGCCCAGATATTCACCGTCCAACGTCGAGTTATAGACGGTTACATTTTCCGTATTCCAGAAAGCATCTTTCGAATGGATTTCAGCATTATGAATTTCCACATTCTTGCAGTACTGGAAAGAGTAATTACCTCTCAGTATAAAATCTTCGATACGGATATCGGCACCGTGAATAAACAGATAATCGCCTTTATCGACCGTCACATTTTTCATTTCTACATTTTTACAATGCCAGAGCGTTTCCTGCGCATTCGGCAATTGTACGTTTTCCAGTTTTATCCCATCCATTTCGCGGAACATCTTCGGTGCTTCTACTAACGTATCCTTCATATACAGGTTCCTGGAATACCAAAGAGCAGCACGCGCACCTTCGGTAAACATACAGTTCTTCACCACAAAGCTATCGTTATGCCAGAAAGGATATTTTCCTTCAAACCGGCAGTTTACAGCTTCTATGTTCCTACACTCTTTCAAAGCCGACTCTCCCGGATAAATTGTAACATCTTCCAACTGCAGGTCACGCGTGGCAAACAACGGACGCTCGCCTTCATAAGATTTATTCCTGATTAATTCCATATTCGATCATTTATTCGTTTTTATTGTAATTCAAAAGTCACCGTCACATTTCCTGAACCCACGGCTGCATTAAGCCCTGACACATCGTTAATACGTCCGAGCCGGCTATAGCTGTAGGAAGTAGAGAAGGTCTTATAAAAAAGTACCACTGTATTGCTCCCCCATAACATCAAGTCGCCGTTTTGTATAGTACCGGAGCTGGATGCAGCTGTAGGCAGGTTACCCAGCAAATTGTAGTACTTCTCGTTCCCGTTCATTTCATTCATGTTGACCGTCATCGGCAATAAAGCTTTGAATGCGGTAGCCGTCGCATTATCGGAAAGAGTGGCTGTGAATGTAGATGAACCGATCTTAATCTTCATTGTGTTGCTCATAGGATTATCGTTATTGTCATCGTTGTCTCCGTCACCGGGAGTATCTGTTTGCCCCGGAACATCCGTATCGGGCAGTTCTATCGGGCCATCTGTATCACAAGATGCAAAACAGAAGGTAAAAGATAAAAGCGAGAATAGTACGATTAATGAATGTTTCATATCCTTCTTTTTTTAATGATTTGCTTTTCTATATTTCCACATTGCAAATGTACGGCAGGAAAAACACATCTTTTGTAGACGGATTACTGGTATAATTACCCAAATTACAGGAATTAAAGATAGACATTTGGCTTTGTGGTCCAAGCCGAATGAAAGAGGATAGTAATGTGGATTTTGTAAAATGCGATAGATATAACGATAATATAGTATTAAATTCAAGGTTATGAAAGATTTAAACTCTTAAATCTCTGATACAGCATATAAAGGATAAACCCGAATTTTCTCATAAGTCGAATAAGGCTCAAGAGCACATCTGATTCCATAGGGCGCTCCTTTTTTCTCTAAAAACAAATATAAGCTCTGCATGGATCCTCGCTTACCGGCTTTTACTTCCAGAGGAATAATATCTCCATGTCGTATTATCACATAATCGACTTCAGCCTGTGATTTAGGCTCCTCTCGCTGCCAATAATACAAACGCTGCCATTCATAAGGGTTGTCATATTTTAAAAGTTCCAGGCCTACAAACATTTCTGCCAGGCTTCCCTTATTAACAAATTCTATTGGTTCTGAAAGTAAAAAATCCTCCACTTTCAAATGATGTAAACGTAACAACAAAGCCGTATCCAGAAAAATAAACTTTCGAAATTTCTCATTTGCATCCGCCCCTAAAGGCTGTCCGTTTGCAGAAGTATGCGTAACCGGTATGATAACACCAGCCATTGTCAAAAGTTGTAGAGCCTCTTTTACCTGTCGTGAATCATAATTCGCAACACTTGCATACTTGAACTTCGCACAAACATTTGCCGCTATGACATTCATTACATTGCGGAGTAACTGGGGATTGACTTTCGATCCGTACTTTGAAAAATCATCCATATAGGACTGCACAATATCATTATGCACATCCCTACATTCCTGATAATTATGAGTCTGACACCATAGACTTACTGCCGCCGGCATCCCTCCGACCAAATGAAAATAACGAATCTGCTCTACCAGCTTATCATGTAAAGGTTCTGTCAAAGGATTTTCCGGAGATGCATTTTTCTTTGCCTCTAAAAGCCCTGTCAAATTCTGCGCTTCCAAAAACTCATTAAATGAAAACGGATACATAAATAATGATCGAATCCTCCCAACCCCAAACGATTGCAAATCTTTCAGGGCAAACTCCAACAGTGAACCTGCAGCAATAACATGTAATTGCTGATAATCTTCATAAAAAAAACGTAAAGAACTGATAGCCTCTTTACTCCCTTGTATTTCATCAATAAACAAAAGTGTTTCACCCGGTATAATAGGGGTAGATACCAGAACAGACAAATCCCTGCAAATTCTTTGTGGAGACAGATCTCCTTCAAATATCTTTTTGAGGTTCTTATCCCTTTCCAGATTCAATTCGACAAAATACTTAAATGATTTAGCCAAATGCCTCACAGCCGAAGATTTTCCCACCTGCCTTGCCCCCCTGATCAGAAGAGGTTTATGTCTCCGGTCTTCCTTCCATTTCAGAAGCTCCTTATCTATGGTACGTGGTATATATACATTATCATTTGTCATAATTCCGAATTTAAACTGGTTTTCAATGACAAAGATAGTATTTTGTAGAAAATTCGCACCATAAAAACGATCTTTTTGCAGAAAAATCAGATCATAGAATTCGTATTTTTGTAATAAATACAGACCATAAAAATATGACTAGGACAACAAACATTACAAAAACTCAAACTCTAACGTTTTGGCCAGCCCTTCTCCTAAGGTATAAGGAGCTTTAAAACCGGAGGTATGCATTTTTGTGGCATCGAATTGAGTCGTAGCACAAAATTTCTTTACACGGATGGAACTGATTGACAACTTTTTCCGGGAGACAAAAGCCAAACAATCAAAACAATACCCTCCCAGCATACCTAACCAATAAGGGAAATGAGTTGTCGGTATATGCTTCTTCAAAACCTCACTGACATGTCCAACCAGTTCATTCATTGTGAAATCCGGCTGATCGACATAATTATAGACATTATATCCCTCTCCTTTTTCCTCGACAAGAAACTTTATAAAAGCAACGATACTCCCCACATATGCCATAGATTTTTTATTATTCCCATTCCCCACCATCAGGAACTTTCCACTGGCTATTTGCCGTAACAGATTGTATACATTTCCTCTGTTACGCTCGCCAAATATGACCGTCGGGCGAATTATGTTAATATTCCAATCGGGATGCGACCGGTACCATTCCTGTAACACCTGTTCCGCCTGCCACTTGCTATTACCATAATGGTTAAACGGATCAGCTGGATGATTTTCGTCCGGATTCTTTTTATTTAAACCGTAAACAGCCACCGAACTTGTAAAAACAATCCGTTTAACACCGTTTGCTTCCATCGCTTTCAATGTATTCCGCATTCCCCCTACGTTTACATCCTGATAGAGAGATACTGGTGTGACATCATCCCGATGCTCTGCCGCCAGCAAAACAACAACATCCGTTCCTGCCAGTAAAGAAACCAGTTTCTTTTTATCCAGTACATTTGCTATCGAGGTAATTTCCGGATAAAATAAACTCTGTTGTTTATCTATATTCTGCAACGAATAAAGTGTCGGTTTAAGAAGTTCAATCAACCGGGAACCAACAAACCCGGAAGCTCCGATAAGTGTGATCTTCATTTTATTATATACTTTTACAATATTGAACAATTTCCCGGAAAGCATTATCCTGCATAGCAGCCAACCGGTCTGCATATTCCAGCGCAGCTTTTTTTTTCTGCCGGATCGAATCCTGATCGACTGATCGATAAAACGCATTAATTGAAGAGTCATAATCATCCGTTTCAGGAATGAGCCAGATAGCATCCGGAAACATAGTATACCCTTCCGACTGTTCAGAAGCATTATACAATACCGGAGTCCCCGCACAGATTGCACTAACAACTTTGGAAGGAACACAAACATGATCCCAGCAAGTTAACAACGAAGCAACATTGATATCGGCAAAAGTAAGTTCTTCAGCCGAAACATAATCCGTCAAAACTACTCCGGGAATTGAACTTACCACAGGTAAAACTCTCCCGGCCTTAGCCCCGTAAAGAGAAAGTATTATGGCAAACTTATCGGGATCCAACAATTCGATAAGCCGGGTCAAAAAATAGTCGTCATGTGCCTCTCCCAGATTTCCTGCATAACACAGGATTATTTTCTCTCTATACTGTTCTTTCCACCAGGGAACTACTCCCCCAACAGCTTGCCTGACCGGATTTATTCCGCAGGGTAGTATCGTATGAGGAATTTCAGTTTTATATTTATCCCTCAAATAACCATACTGCTGTTCTCCCAAAGCGATCATAAAGTCAGGAGTATGCCGATAGACATACTGATGTATGAGTCTGAATGCGGAATTACCGGCACTCACCAGTCCGGCCGAACAAAAAGCATCCGGATATAAATCCATCGTCCAGAATACCCACCGCGAACGGCTGAAATGCTTAAATACGGCCGCCCAGAAATTGATCAGTGACGGATTGGTAAGTACAATCCGTACATCCGCATCGGTCATCCGGCAAGCACTGAATACCAGCCGAAAGCCGTCCAGCAAGCTGACCAATAACCGGCATATCTTATTACTGCCGTTATAAATCGCCTTCAGCTCCGTAACCTGGTAGGGTAACTGAACATTTTCGGCAACCTGCCCTTTATAAATGGCATCGATCGAGAAAGTATGAACCTCCAACCCATTCGAATAAAGGAGATCTGCCATCAACCTGACAGATCTCCCCGCTATGGACGGATGCCGGGGACTGAATTTCTCTATGATATCTACTTTTATTATTTTTCTTTCCTTATTCATAACTCACCTGTTATCGCTATCAAGCAATTTCAACAAACCGACAAATACAAGAATGAATACAAATCTTTTGATAAATTCAAGCCTGATCCGGGTAAAAAAGCCATTTTAAATTATGAGGAATACAAACGTTTATCTTTCTCGAAATATCTGTTTTCCCGGCAATTTCTTCATCGACAGCCGCGAACGTAGGAAATAGGAAGGCTGTTTCAGATTGATGATATAAGTTTTATCTTATCTGCCATCCTTCATATATTTCCCGGAAAATCTGATCCAATGAGCGTGTAATATCCCAAGCCGGATAATGTGCCTTCATCTTACTTAAGTCGCTGTAGTAGCAGATATGATCTCCTATACGATTCTCATCCGTATAATCATAGATCATCTTCTTGCCGGATAGTTTTTCTATTTTATCAAAAGCTTCCCATATCGAACAAGTATTATCCTTTCCACCACCGATATTATAGACTTCCGCCACACGCGGAGCTTTAATAAACTCTTCCATAAAACGAGCCACATCATACGAATGGATATTATCACGCACCTGTTTACCCTTATATCCGAACACATGATACGCTTTCCCTTCCAGGTTACATTTGATTAGATAACTCAGAAAGCCATGAAGTTCCACCCCTGTATGGTTCGGCCCGGTCAGACAACCACCCCGTAATATACAACTCGGCATTCCGAAGTAACGCCCATATTCCTGCACCATCACATCCCCGGCTACTTTGGAAGCCCCGAAAATGGAATGTTTACTTTGATCGATACGGAATGTTTCAGGAATACCGTTCAAATAAGCATCATCCGCATATTCCCAACGGGTTTCCAGTTCTTTCATAGGGATCTCATTCGGCGCATCCCCGTATACTTTATTGGTCGACATATGCAGGAAAGGGATATCCAGGCGGTAACGGCGGGTCGCTTCCAGCATATTTAACGTACCGACGGCATTCGTATCGAAATCGTCGAACGGGATCGATGCCGCCCGGTCATGGCTCGGCTGGGCAGCCGTATGGACAATTGCATCCGGTTGAATTTCGGAAACAAGACGGATAATACCTTCCCTGTCACGAATATCCATTTCGTGATGTACAAAACCCGGAATCAAACGTTGCAAACGTTTCTGGTTCCAACGCGTATCGCCCTGTGGCCCGAAGAATACAGCCCGTTGATCATTGTCAACCCCATGTATTTCCCATCCTAGTTCAGAGAAATGCATACACACTTCCGAACCTATCAGTCCGGAAGAACCTGTTACTAAAAGTTTCATAAATTAGAATTATTAAGTTTATATTAGCTCTATGCACCTGCTATAAATCATGTGCATATATTTATTTCGACTATATATATTTGATTTTTTCATCATCGAAATCCTATTCGATGGAATAATTTGGAAAGACTGAATATCGACATGAAAAACAGGTCAGCCAGAAAATCATTTTTTAATCTCATTCCTATACCCAATACCCCGCTTTCATAATTTCCATATGAAAAACAATCCCGAAGTTTGTTTAAATAATCCAATCGTTTTTTTCTTTTCGGAACATTATTCAAACGGTACATATTTATTATCGTCATTTGCTTTTCTTTCTGACTAAATAATTTAGCAGCATTATTGAATACATGACTTTTCAAATGGTCAGCCAATAAATGTATTTTTTCACATTCAATGATACACGACAAATAATGTTGGTTAAAATCTATATTTCTATTAAATGATTGGGAAGATAAATGAATCCGATAGTAGTAAGTACAAACCGGATATAACCTGACTGATTCTATTGTTAAGCAATAGTCAAACATAAATACGGCATCTTCATGATAGGGTAACCGAGAATCAAATCGTATTTGACGAGAATGGATAATCTCCGTTTTTAAAGACTTATTACACGCATATCCAAACTCGTTACAATTGAGCAGTTCAGATAAAACATCCGGTAAAGATACTGTACTTTCGGCAGAAATATTATTTAATGGCACATTACTTATAACTCCCTCGAACTCGCGCGACATTTCTGTATAAACGATATCATAATCAAATTCTTTTCGAGCTTCCACGTAAGATTTTAAATAATCTGCAGATACCCAGTCATCCGAATCTACAAAATTAATATAACGCCCGCATGCCTTTTCCATTCCCTTATTTCTGGCAGCAGATACGCCTGAATTCTTTTCATGAAAAACCCGTATCCGTGAATCTTTCTTTTCATATTCGTCACAAATAAATCCACTTCTGTCTGTCGAACCATCATCTATCAAAAGCAACTCAAAATCAGAAAAAGTTTGTGCTAACAAACTGTCTATGCAAACGTTTATAAATTGTTCGGTATTATAAACCGGAACAATAATCGAAAAAACCGGCAATTTCTTAACCATATTATTGAAATCTTGTTTTTCGTAACAGAGAAATACCCCGCCATCCTACTTCAATCCCGATCCTTGACAAAACAGGAAAATAAAGATAACCTCCACATGCCAGATAAAAAAATTTTCTTTTTCTCCATAACATGCTTCTTATTTCCTCTTTATTCCAATAATAAGTTCTTAACCTATTATCAGTATCCGGCACGTTCTTTCTTATACAAGATAAGAAAAATGGAAAAAACAGTAAAGACACCTTATTTATAATCCGTTGTTCATAATCATGTATGTCAAACAAATCAAAAATAGCCTCCACCATTTCGATATTCATGGTAATTGCATTATCATTATGTCTGCATGTTACAGATAACGAATGCCTTACATAATTATAGACATACAATTCTATATAGGCAGCCTGCTTCACATTCAACGTTATTTGCATATTTATGAATAAGTCTTCTCCCATAGCAATAGGCTTATAAACGATTCGTTCGTCAAACAATGTCTTCCGGATCAATCGGCCACACAAACTCCAACAAAATCCATTCAACAGATCAATAAGTAGATTTTGTCCTGATAATCCGTTGATCTCAGAAATGGCACAGTTCTTTTCCCGGTTGTCTCCATAAACTGTATAAAAATTCCCAACCACATAATCTGCATTTCTTTTTATTGCTTCAGAATAGAGTTCACTGATTGCATTTTTTTCTAAAAAATCATCTCCGTCAAGATAAAAGACATATTCACCGCGAGCGACTTCCAATCCTGACTTACGGGCATAAATTACTCCCTGATTATTTTGATCGACCATCACTATACGTTCGTCAAGAGCCGCATATTCCTTTATGACATCAGAAGTAGTATCTGTCGAGCCATCGTTAACAACGATTATTTCGAGATCTACAAACGTTTGATTAATACAGGATGATAAGCAATAACCCAAAAAAGAGGACATATTGTATGCCGGTATAATAATTGAAACTTTTACATTCATAATATTTATTGTATTATTTCCTATTCATTGCGTCCTAACCCTATCTTTCTGAATGCCAATACGCGGAAAAACAATAAGAGTCCCCAATATTTTTGTAACAAGAAATTTCTTGCCATATATCTGAATGGCAAATCTTTACGGGGTAGCTGACAAATTGAATTATCCTGGATTTCAGTATCAATCTGTTTCATTGAAGAAGCTCCGGCCGCCAAATTAGGATAAATACCATCCACACGTATGCCATGACAATTCATATAAACAAAATCGTCGGCAACGATAGATGCCCTTGAAACGGATAATAATTTTTTCGCAGCTTTCCTGTTAATGAGATAAGCACATGTGCCCCAGGCATCAGATACTTTAAAAACAGAAAAAGAGTTTATCTGAAAAGAGTTTCCCGGATAATAAATATACTGTATTGAAAGAGTGATCAGATGTGATTTCCGCCGACTCAGTTTTGCTGTCAATTGTTGTAATATTTCTTCCGTTTCCTCCACAGGATATAAAAACGTAACATCATCTTCCAAAATCAGTGCGAACTCATTATCCGACTCCAGAAATCTTCTATAACATTCCCTATGACTTAACGTGCAACCTATTTCTCCCCGTTTGGGAGTCCGCTCGTACCGGTAAATAAACTTTAATGTGTGGAAACGGCTGGTAACCTCTTCTGCTGACATTTTCCTACCATCAACTGCTTCTACCAGTTCGATGTCCAAAAGCCTGTGTCCAGCCGTTTCCCTCAGAACTCTCTCTCTCCGTTCGACCGATTCTTTCAGATTAATGAGATAAGTTTTTATTGTACTCTTTTTCATATCACTTGCTTCCATAACTGTATCCATAATTATATCCATAATTATATCCGTAGTAGGAACGATGGTAACATACCCCATTCAATACCACTGCCATATGTGGTAACTTGCTTTCTGTATATAGCTTTTCAACCTCCGGCAACAATCTGCGGTCCATACGCCCTTCTCTTATCACATAAATGCATAAATCTGCTACTCTGCTTATTATCCTGGCATCTGCAACTATTCCATAAGGAACCGTATCTAACAGGATATATTCATATTCACCTCTTAAAAAAGACATCAATTCATCCAAACGACTATTTAACAGGAGTTCCGACGGATTCGGAGGAATCGGGCCGGAGGAAATAACATCCAATCCAGTCTGCCATTGACTTTTTCGAATAATTTTTCCGATATCCGTTATATTTCCGGATAAATAATTGGTAAGTCCCGGCAAAATTTTTCCATCACTGTCTTTTTCCGATCCCTTACGAATATCCATTTCCAACAAAATAACCCGCTTACCGGTTAAAGCCAAAGCGATTGCCAGGTTGGTAGATACAAAAGTCTTTCCCGATACCGGATTAAATGAAGTAAACATGATGGACTGCGCTCCCGAGCTTTTCTCCTGCATAAAATCAAGGTTCGAGCGAATAATGCGAAACGCTTCCGAAAGAGGATCACGTCCTTGTTCGTGAACAACAGCCAAACCTGACTTAGTCGACTTGCGAGGCACTTCACCCAAAAACGGGATTGTCAAATTATCTTCTATATCTTTTCGCCCATGTACCCCGATATCGAGCAACTGCTGGATATAGAAAACCATACCCGGTACCACTATACCGGCAATTAAGGCTCCGAATAGGATCACTAGGATATTGGCTCCTGCCCTGCCGGCATCATAAGCTTCATCTACGACTCGCAGATTACTGTCGGCAGTAGCCAGGGTCAGCGCATTTTCCTCCCGTTTGTTCAATAAATACAAGAACAGCTCTTCTTTTATCTTCTGCTGGCGCTCCACCGACAAAACATACTTCTCCTGTGTCGGAATAGAACTTATCTTACTGATTTCCAATGTCTGCATACGGCGTGAAAAATCCAGTTTCGTATGGATAGCCTCTTTCGTATTCCGCAAGCTTTCGCCAATGGTACGCCGTAAGGAAGACAGTTCCGTGCTGCGTTCTTTAACAGCCGGGCTGTTATCTCCGGCATTCACCTTAAGTTTATTCCGTTCCAGTAATGTATTATTGTACTTTTCAATCATCCCTTCTATACCGATGTTTGCTATCCCGGTATTGACAGGAAGTAGTCGTTCCTCTTTCAAGGGATCATGCAGATACAACTGGATAAGTCCGATCAGTTCCACCTGGTTGGTCAGTTCAGTCACTTCCCGGTCATACCGGTTGCGGTTATCCAGATAGATTCTGGCTTCCTGCCCAAGGTCAGCCGACTTATTCTGTTTCCTGTATTCCTCAATGTGGCCTTCTACATCTCCCAGTTCCTGATTGATCAGTTGTAAACGTTCATCGATGAAAACAGCAGTATTCCGGATAACCATATTCTTATCCCGCATAGATTCATCGACATACACTTGTATCAATGTATTCAGAATATCATCTCCTCTCTCCGGATTCGTATCTTGGTAAGTCAAAGTCAGCAAATTGGCATCCTTTACCGAACGCTCGGCCTCCAGTTTACCCAGACATGAAGAAATAAGGGATTCCTTCCCTGCACAGATTACCTGTACCGGAATATCCTTCCATTTCTCATTATAGGAAGGAGTACGATGTACGACCATTCGTCCGACCGGACTATCCTGGGGATTACCGAAAGTATATGTTATAACACCTTCCGGATCATCTTCCAAGCCTTCTATCCTGTAATTGTCACCCTCCAGAGGTATAATGGAAAAAACGGCAGGATGGGTAAACGTAGAATCAGGAAAGTGAACAGTTACCGGTGAATCCGAATACAATGTTTTATTCTTCAAGCCGTCATCTACTGTATATTCGATTTCCAACCCTAACCTGCCTATCACTTGCCCCATCAATAGGCGTGATTTGAATATCAGAATTTCTCCATCCACATTATTATTGCTGTCGTCAAACATCTGCTTTTCATTAAAAGCTTCCTCCGTCTTTACTTTATTTTTCAACTGCACAATCGCTTCCCGCTTATAAACGACCGGAACCGTTCGCACATACACGAAAGCCAGTCCCAGACATAAAAAAATGGATAAGGCGAACCAATGCCAACGGGCAATCAGGACATCAACAACAGTACGAAGATTGAACTCACTTTTCAGATGCCACTCTTCTACATAAGGTTTTTCCTCACTCATACGATATTATTTAAAAATAAGTACACAAGTCGACATAACGAATGATATCAAAGACATCCAGGTACCTACGCTGGTAAACTGGTTCTGGGTGCTTGCTTCCGCTTTGATCCGGTTAGGTTCCACATAAACCATATCATTCTGTTGCAGATAATAATCGGGCGATTTAAATACATCCCTCGACCGGAGATCATGGTACAAAATAGTACGTTCCCCGTCTTTTTCGCGTATCACAGCAACTCGGTTACGACGTCCGTGTATCGTTAAATCTCCTGCCATGCTCAAAGCTTCAAACAGTGTAACCCGTTCGGATGTAATATTGTAGGTTCCTGGCCGGTTTACTTCTCCCAGTACCATAATACGGAAATTCTGAAAGCGCACCGTTACAATTGGATCTTTTATATATTCTCCTTTTCTCAACTCATCCTGTACCAGTTCCGTTACTTTCCGTCTGGTCAGACCTGCGACCTTCACTCTACCCAACAAAGGGAAATTAATCGTTCCGTCCACTTCCACCAGGTATCCCCTGTTTCCGTTATATCCTCCATAATTTCCCCCATTGTTTCCCCATATTTGCAGATTGAATGGTTGCAACAATTCCGGTTCGGCACAACTGACCATAATATCCAATATATCGTTTTTCATGATTTTCATTTCAAACGTATCGACAACCGCCATTTTATCAAATAAGCCCTCTCCCTGTAAATAAGCGATATCCCTTACCGAGCCGCAGGATGACAATAAAATAAGAAACAACAAACTACCCCAAAAACCATTTATTATTTTCATATACCTGCACCTTTTTCATTTTCGTTCAACTTTGCAAGGAATCCTTTCCCCGGTTTGAATTTTACACTCATTCGTTTGCGGATCGGACAAACTACTCCGGTACGTGGATTCCGTCCGCTTCTTTCACTCTGTTGCCAAGGCTGAAAATGCCCGAAATTCTGTAATAATACCGATTCATTCTTTCCTATCGTCTCTCCCAATACATCACAAATGGTATCGATAAATTTAATAGACATCGTAACCGGCAACGACATGCGCCCGGCAATTTCTTTTGCTAATTCAATTTTGTTCATACGTGTATTATTTATTTGTTAATTGTTTCATTAAAAAGAATTTTACTTCGTAGAATATAAATATCAAGACAGACAACCTGTGATACACTAGAAACCCTTTCAACCTTTTAAAACGATATTTTTTAAAATTCTCTCTGTCGGCTGATTGTATCAGATAATTCATCCGTTCATAGCGTTGTTTCCACGATAAGCGGTCATGCACATACAAAACTCCGGCAATCTGCTGCGAGAACAAGAGGCGGTACCACTTCTCCATAAGGACATTCAATGCAGGTGGTACATCGATATCTTTAGCCAATATAAAAAGGGAAACACTTTTCCATAACCTGAGATGATCCGTAAGAAAAAAAGCATATTTTGCTTTCACCGATAATGATTCTATCTCTTGGACTACATGATACAAATTATACGAAACACCTCTGATTCCCTCTATATGTTGATAATAGGCATAATTGAAAATCAAATCTTCCCCCCAATTAATGCCTGAAGGGAAGCGGAGACGGTTAGTTTCGATTATATTCCGATCGTATAATTTGCAAATAGGACCGGCCAATAACCCGCCAGACAATTGCTCCGTTAATAGTTCAGCGATATTACTATCCATCAGGTATAAGTTATTTTGTATAGTAACATTCATACTTCCTCCGTCCCTCTGTTGCACATGGTAGCCACAAAGGGGCATAATCCCGTTACCTGCAGATTCATATAATAACTGAAGATAATTCTGATCTATCCAATCGTCGCTGTCAATGAAAGCAATATACTCTCCCCTGCTAAATTCCAGTCCACGGTTACGGGCTACCGATACCCCTCTATTAGGTTGGTTGTATATCCGAAAGCGTAAATCCGCTTTCTCATAACAGTGACATACTTCCAAAGTGCCATCTGTCGATCCGTCATCGACAAGAACGCACTCCCAGTCTGTAAAAGTTTGGTACATTATCGAATCGAGACAACGGGATAAACAATAGTCCCTGTTATAAACAGGAACAATAATCGAAATCATAATTTAAATTTTATAAATTGATTACCAGTCCATTCTTTTCCCTGTCATCTCATAAAATTTCTCATTCCACGGTTTGTAGAATTGTTTAAGAAAGAGTTTACCAAATCACTTTCAACCCAGTTATAATGAGGAATTTTTAAAAAATCTTCTATTCGGAACAACGTTTGTTTCTTGTTTAATTTCAGCTCTTTATCCTCCAGTATTAATAGTTGATCAGGACTAAAATACCGATAATACCTCTCCAGTTGGTCGCTATATAAACCATGACGGATAAAATCCGGATAATGAAAAGCTGACGACGTGCAGGAGCCCGTTTCATCCATCTTTCTCAGTTCTTCCTTTATAAACCACTCGAAAGGATACTTATCCGGTTGTTTCAAACGATCGAAATACTCATGTTCCGGATCTTCCCTTACACATTTGTTTTTTTCTGTAGCATACCAGCAAGCCATATTGTATTCGGAGATAGCCCTGCTTACGGGTTCACGAACCAGAAGAATCATTTTAATTTGAGGATTATAATGAAAAATACGTTCCGGAACATCTTCTTCATAGATATTATCAGGTGTTGCTTCAAAGAAAAGACATTTGCCTTTATTTTTAAAAAGCTTACCAAAAGAGAAATAACCGACCAATCGTTTCAACCCTAATTTCTTTTTATAATACTTTGTAAATAATAAACGTTCTTTATTTACAGCACCGGTACAAAAGGGATGTTTATCCATATAATCAAACAGAGCCGAGGTTCCACATTTCTGTGCCCCGATAATCAGGAAATCTATTTTCTTATCTGCTTTTCCGACTAAGGAGGCACATACATACCTGATGATATATATCATTTTTATTTTCTTGATTGCAGCTTTCATTCGTTTATAAATTCAGGCTTATTTTTTCTATTTAAAATCCAATCATACATATCCGTTATCTGTTGAGAAATACGGTTAATAGCATATTTTTCTATAATTAGCTTTCGCCCGCGCTCCCCCATTTCCCGTAATTGTTTCGCATCTAAATCCAATATTTCACGAACAGCTTCCGTTAACGTATCCGTATCGTTCTTCACCCATCGCCCACAGCGATAAATTTCAAGTTCTTTCCAGGGCGAACCCGTTGTGGCGATTACGGGAATTTCCTGAAGTAGCGCTTCTGGCACGATCATTCCGAAATTTTCAAAATCGCTGGGGACGATCAGACAGGTAAGAGATGCCAACAAACGATTTTTCTCTATGCCGGATATCCATCCGAAAAAACGGACATTTGATAATTGCATACGCCCTGCTTCTTTCTTTAAAAAAGCAACATAATCCGGCTCTCCATTTCCTATAATCAATAGTTCGCCGGGCTCTTTTAAATTTTTCCAGACAGCCAGCAAACGTTCTACCCTTTTACGAGGATGCAAACGTCCTAAATAACCTATTCTTTTTTCTCCGGTAGACAAAGCCGGTGTTTCTATTTTACATATTTCCAATGGATTAGGAATAACGGCTACCGGGTTGGTGAACCCTAATTCCCGGTAATACTCCATCTCCTCGATGCATGTTACATGCGTACAGGCAGCTTCCTGTAATAACCGTCGTTCAAATAACGATAAGGCTATTTTTTTAATTAACGAGGAATGCTTCATGGCTTCGGGATACATACCGCCATGTAAAGTAACGACATAGGGACGAGAACTTTTTCGGGCGCATCGTGCCGTTGCATACCCCGGATATTGCCATAATTCCTGAATATGGTAAATATCTATATCCGGAATCATCTCTAAAGCTTTTGAATAATTTTTCGCATATCCCCACCGCTCATAGTAAAAAGGAGAGACGGATAAATAATGAATAAAAGATTCTTCTGATACCGGCTCTTCGCCGGACAACATCTGTTTTGTCAATATCTGTGTATCGACTCCTAAATCGTTAAGCCCTTTAACTGTCAGAAAAGTAGAACGGGCCGGCCCTCCATGAACTACACTCATAGAGTTAATGACATGTAAAATTTTCATTTCTATATATATTGAATTTTATTTTCTATCAACCAGTTTATAATATAGTTTTTTAATACGTCAGCGACTCTTTTCTGCCCTTGCTCATTCAAATGGATCATATCTCTGTAATCCGAACTTTCCATATATCGCAGTCCTTCTATCAGCGGTATAGAATTATCACGGCAAAACCGGATAATTTCTTTCCCCTCTTCATTATACTCGCCTGCTCTAAGTTCACTTTGTTCCGGATTCAGCCAGATGAAAAAAGGAATATTCGCTGCTCTGAAACGACTGGCTAAAGCCTGAAAACCGGTGTTAAATATTCTACCGTCTTTTTTGATTTCAGAAGAAGAAGAAGATGTTTCTTTCCTGGAAAAAGAAGTAAAAAAAGGAGACAGATACCGGGGATACAAATAACGATGAAACAACTCCCCATACGCAGACATATATTGTGAAACCGGATAATCCAAATGAATACCTACCACCGGCCGATGATCGATATTATCATGTGCATCATGTGAACTGCAAATTAAAAAAGCCATTTTTGCACCAAATAACCCATATTTATCCAGATAAGCATCACAGTTGTCAGGCCCCCAACTACCCGCCGAAATATTCAGTACCTGCACTTTACCCCCTAAACCGGATAAGTTTCCGGATAAACGGGTGGTTGCCAAACTATCCTGATCCGTAAGCGTTCCTCCGTTAATAACAGAATCGCCCAACCCCAAAATAATAAATGCAGAAGAATCGACCGATTCACTACGTTGGCTGTATTTATTATACCGGATATGTTTTTTAAAACGGCAGCGTTGTTGATCCGGCTGGGCAATATATTCAAAATCAGGATCAGCCTGCATCAATATGGCATCGCAAACCCCCCAGCATTTACGCAGATAAATCTCACCTGCAAACAGGAAAAATCCTATAAACACTAAAACAAATAAAGATACTTTTTTCATATATATGTACAATGTATTATCTTTTCCTAATCGCCGGATTACCTATAATCACCGAGTCATCAGGATATACTCCGCAAACCACACTACCGGCTCCGACAATACAGCGGTCGCCCAATACAGTGCCTTTGCAAATAATTACATTCATTCCGATAAAGCAATCGTTGCCGATGCGTACCGGTTTCCTGCGGATGGCATTCCTGTCGTTCATTCGCCTTGCAGTAATATTCAGCGGATGAAAATCATTGTCCATTATGATCGTATTTACTCCGATTTGCGTATTATCGCCAATTTCAACCGACTCGAGTGCATAAATAGTGGTACCGGATACGGACACATTATCTCCGAGACGGATTTTTCCCCCGTCACGGGCAACAAGGATGGTACGCTGATGCATTCCTGCCAGATTGGATAATGAATGGCTGTTAATTACAATATTTCGTCCCCAGCAAATCCGGGATTTTCTAAAAGCATATACAACGGTAAATCCATTAAAAGAAACCTGTTTGTATAAACGAAATTTTTCTTTCCAGTAAATGAGATATAATAATAAAGTGCGAAGCATTTTAATGTAAGGTTATAAATCATAAATTCTGAACAGATCAAGATCTTCAGTATATAAATCTTTGATCATTTCACAGATGTTTTTCGGAATAACATATTCTTTTGCAATCTTTAGATTCTCATGGTATTCAGCTAAACCGAAAAATTCCAACAATTTTCTCCAATCCTCTTCATATAATCCTGCGTTCTTTGTCAACAATCATAATTATAATGATTCAAGTTAAAAAATTATCTTCCACACCTTTTTTACCCGACTCAGGATTTTAATTATATTTTTCCCGGGCATTACCGGATAAGTCGAGTAAGACGGACGTTTTAGATCCTCAAATGAAAAATATTTTGCCTTATTTTTATACATTATCTTCTTTTCAACAGGTAGATTCCTTATTTCACAATAGTTATATCTGCAATCAAGCACTTTAGGAGTATGAAGCAAATAATATTTATTGATAATCGATTCGTCATGCCAAATAGGCACAATATTATTTTTTAGATCATTATCGATCCATCGGTTACACGTATCACACATTTTCAGAAAAGCAGCAGTTGTTCCTCCAAGCAACGATCCCTGGAAATAATGTTTACCTTTCCAATATGGAATAAAAGCGAAAGACATTCGCCGGCGTTCATACGGACAGTTCCATTTATGCTGGTCAAAATACCATGTGTGCAATGCTCCGACCAATCCGTTTTCTTTTTCTGTAGGTAATATATCTTCTCCCACAGGGCACATAAACTCCATATTGGCATTGAAAAAGAATAAATAATCCATTTGATCTTCTAACTGGTTACGTATACTCAGAAACATTTCGAAACGCTTCATCGTATTACCCGGCCATCCCAGATTTTCCTGATGGATACGGTGTATATGCTCATTTTCAAATTCACCATAAATAGAAGGAGAATCCGTGAACACGAAGTATTCACGATTCCAGGAATATTCCTGGAGAAAGTAACGCTCCGCACTTAAATAAAAGCTCTTCCAGAAAAAGTCATAAACTCCCGTACAGATATAGAGAATACCTATTTTCATAATACTAAAACTATT
The DNA here is from genome assembly GCF_000969845.1 of Parabacteroides sp. HGS0025. Lineage (NCBI taxonomy): Bacteria > Pseudomonadati > Bacteroidota > Bacteroidia > Bacteroidales > Tannerellaceae > Parabacteroides > Parabacteroides sp. HGS0025. The sequence continues at coordinate 2,703,793 of NZ_KQ033902.1, read as the reverse complement.
AAAGATTAATAAACCAGTCCGCTTTTAATACCGGAGAATGCGCCAGTAAGGTCGTTACTTTCGACAATCGCTTATGCAAAGGAATCATACGTACAAATAGATCTGTACGCTCCGTTACAGTCAATGCCAATTGTAAATCGGACAACAATTGTTTGATCTGTCTTAATAAATCGGCTTCATATATTTCCAACCGGCTGAAACGGGTTACTTTTTTGATATATCCGGTGAACTCCTGATATCCCATTAAACGAAGCAATGAGTCCGGATCATGTTTCGGTTCAAGAATGATCCGGCCGACAGAAAAGCCTTTTCCTGATAACAGCCAGGCGGATTTGATCCCATTTACCTGTCCGGCTTCGTCACCGTCAAGCATAACAATGGCACATTGTGTATATCGGTAAAGTAAAGCCGCATGCTGTTCGGTCAGAGTCGTGCCACACAAAGCAACCGTATTTCTAAATCCGGCAGCGTGCATGGCAAGCACATCCTTATACCCTTCGGTGATATAGACGAATTTATGTTTACGGATTTCATCTTGTGCTTGATATAAACCGTATAAAATCTCACTTTTGTGGTATACCGGACTGGTTGACGAGTTTATATATTTACGGATGTTCGTTCCTTCAGTTTCTCCCCGGTAACGCCCGGCGAAAGCAACCAGCTTCCCCTGTTCATTACGAATCGGGAAGATCAAGCGGTTACAAAATTTAGCATAATCGGGTGGTAAAAAATAAGAGGCAACGCCCACTTCAAAGAAACTATAAGTCTCTCGAAGATTATCTTCTTCCGGGACATATTTTTCCAGAAGATTCAACACCATCCGGTGATTACGAAGCAGGGCGGTAATATGCATAGGACTGACAAGCTCCGGTTTATCTTTCACCACCGGGATACTTTTCTTTCTTACCGGAGGATATTTTACAGGCCGGTAATCATCCGTATCCGACAAACCATACCAGCCTGCTAATATCTTCAATGTCTGACGAAAATCGCAGCCCTCCATTTGCTGTACGAACTGGAACAGGTCACCACCTTCGCCGCAAGCAAAACATTTGTAATATTGCCCTTCCACATTAACATGCAGCGACGGATGCCGATCGTCATGGAACGGGCAAAGACCTACCAGAGTCTTTGTCGAACTTCCTCCGCGTTTCAGAAGAAGGTAGCGTTCCACTACCTCCTCCAAACGGGCAACTTGTTTTATTTGATCTTTCAGATTCATTATTTGCTAAATCACTCTCGGATCATAATCCGTCAGGCAAGTCATTGCCGGATTATACCGGAATTTAGCTATACCGGTAGCTCCATTGCGGTTCTTGGCCAACAATAGCAAGCCAACGCCGCGAAGGTCTTCCTTTGTTTTCGGATCGTAAAAAATATTGTATTTCTCGGCACGGTAAACAAAGATCACTACATCAGCCACCTGTTCGATTGCACCCGAGTTACGCAAATCACTCAGTACAGGGAAATGAAGACCCTGCCTGCGGTCGACCTCACGGTTCAACTGCGCCAGCAGGATCACAGGGATCTCCATTTCCTCTGCCATCAATTTCGTTTTGCGGGCAATACTACCTAAAGCCAGATCGGTCGTTTCCTGCAATTGATTTTTCGATACGACGATATTGATCAGGTTCAGGTAATCGATGAACAAAGCACCCAGTTTCCCCTGCTTATTCAATACCTGCGCTTTAGCACGAATGTCGTCTATCGTATCCGACCCGCAATATTCGAGTGTAATCGGCAAACGTTCCAGTTCCTGCTGCGCCTGCTCCAATCGCAAACGGTCGGAAGCCAAGGTTCCTTTGAAGCGCAAACGGTCGGCATCAATACCACTTATCATCGACAACAAACGGATCACATTCTGCTCCTTGCTCATCTCAACGCTAAAGAAAACGACCGGTATGCCCTTCCTGGCCATACTGAGTGCCATCCACAAGGCCACTGCCGATTTCCCCATCGAAGGACGGCCGGCTATCACTGTCAGCTCCCCTTTATACAATCCGCCGGTCAGGGCATCCAGATCATACAGGCCGAAAAGGATACGGGTGATCTTACCCGCTTCGCGGTCTGCCTGCTCCTGAAAACTCTTTTCCAACACACGTCGAGCCACCGATCCGGCCTCTTCCATCGACACCGAACGAGCCATTCCGTTACGCAACCGCCCGGCCAGATTCTCTACTCCCGTCAGCAATTCCGTCAGGTCGGCAGAGGGCAGTTGCGCCTCCGTCTCTTTCTCCTTCAAACCGTTGACCAACTGGCGCAAAGTATAGCAGCGCACCAGCTCATCGGCATGAATACGGATATGGCTGTCGGTACGCACATCCAGCAACATTTCCGTAAGGAATGACAAACCGTTCAACTGCATATAAAGGCTGCTATCCAGACGCAGCATCTCATTTTCTACTGTCAACATGTCGACTCCGGTACCCGACTCTACTAACGACAGGATCGCACGGTAAACAAAACTGATCCGCTGGTCGCTGAACATGTCTGCTTTCAAACGACCGATTACATCGAATATAGCATCCGGACTGGTCAATAAGCCCGCTATCACAGCCTGTTCCATTGCCAGGTTGATGTTCGGGATTATTTCCCGCTTTGTATTCTGTGTTGTTTTCATCAATTCACCATTCCTTTCTGTCCGTTATTAGGGTTATAGAAATTCATTGCTTGTCCAAAGAAATCCCCTGTTGATTCATTTTCTGCCGGTTGACCGATAGGTGAAGGCAAATCTGTATTAACAGAAACCGGCTTCTGTCGGTTATAGTTGTTTAATGAGATCAGCTTGTAGTTTATCAGATCCTTAACCTGCAGAAAACCGGCAGATTTCAGACGGATCAAACATTTCTTTACCGTTTTACGGCACAAGCCTGTCAGATTCGCCATCTCCGAATACGAAGTGATCCATTCGCCAGCATGGCAAATAAAAGTAGCCTCATTGAAACATACCACCCCTTCACGGAAATAAACAAAAGTTTGTACACACAACAACACCCTGGCCAGATGGCGTAATTCTACATTATCGCCAAAAGAGGCTTTCAGCACATTTCTTTCCACTCTCAGATAACCACCTTTGCTACTACTACCCGGAGTCATGTTTTCATTACATTTCGTCATGATTTCTTCGTTTTTAATTAATAATTGAAGTGTCACAGGTAAATCCGCAGTAAAGTCACATCTTGCAATCAATGATTTTCATCACATCCAAGCCGATTACGATCAGTAAGGATTACATTCGGGGTTGCAGCTCTCTTTAATATAGAATAAATATTATTTATTATTAATACAAAGAGGCTTGATCAAAAATTAAAATCCGGACTCTCCCGCCTATTTACCTGATGCGGTAAATATACAATAGCCTGTCCTTTGGGCGGAGTACACGAAAAAGCAAGAAAACAAGAACAAAGCAACCTCATTCCCAACTGATTAATAATTTATTTCTTGTTTTTTTGTGTGGGGATAATATTCTTAAAAGATTTTAAATCCTCTTCATATTCCGGAGGCATTTCGTAAAACCATCGCCGGATCGTAGAACGTTCTTTCTCCAAGGAAAATACTTCATAAAGTGTATCGGCCAACTCTTTCCTATTGCATCCGAAAATACCGGACTCGAATAACACCATCACTACAGCAATAAAAAAACGGGGATAGTTTACTATTCTGCACGGCGTATAATGCATTAGTTTTTCATACCCGAAATACTGTATGATCGTATCACGGTATTTCTCAAAGAAACGTCGTGCAAATTTATGCCATTGTTCATTATCAACTTCATCCGATTCGCGTAAAAAAACGGCTGTCTCCATAATTGTTTTTACCGGATCGGGCTGTTGTTTTACATTCTCTCTGAAAGTAGGAAAAGATAACGGATCCCCTCCCGCAAGCCTTGATAAAATTTTTTATCCATATTGTTGTATGTATTAGGCCGGGAATGAGTTGCTTATTTCTTAAAAAAAGTCCTGACTTTTGATTTTAAAAGTCCCTTATTTTGAATTCAAAAGTCAGGTCTTAACATTTCAAAACACCCTTATTTTAAAAGTCTGGTCATAACCGAACGAATTAGGCGATTATCTAATCCGATCGATTTAATCTTCATGTTCATTCTTTTTTCCAGAATCTTCCTATTTACATACATTTTGCTATTTCCATACATAGTACGCCGATAAGCCTTTTCTTTCGGCTGGTCGAATATATGATGCCAGAAAGCCATTATTTTCTTCAACTCACAATTACAAAATTCTTCAAAGCTATTACCGTATGGCCAGAAAGGGGCTTGTATCTTTTGCAGGTAAGCTTCATCGTCCTGATCCAGGCGAATGATCTCTTCGACAGCATCATCGATAGAAGAAAAAGACATTAGATTAACAAAAGAATCAGGATTATAATCCTGATTAATATTGGGGTCACCCCAATAAATCGGCAAAGTCCTTGCCAGAAATGGTTCTACAATCTTCTCTGTCGAATAACCATTTTGACTTGAATTTTCAATGGCAATAGTAAATTTATATTTACTGATAAAAGATAATTTACTCTCACATTCAGGGACCTTGAAACCATTCATATTATTCATCAAGGAACCTGCTGAATCGATCTTTTTATATCCGGATAATTTCTTATAAAAGTCCAATCGATAAGGATCGGCACACCAGTTATTTCCATAGACAAAATTACAAAATTTGCGATGTAATAGCATCTCCTCCTTCAGATCTGTTTCAAACAGACCTTTAGCCCTATACATACCTTCCGAACGAAGCCTGAAAGTACGATCATCACATTGTATATTACTTAAACTGAACGCATAGTCGCATATATTCAGATCCGGGATCATATTTTCTCCTGACCAGAATATTTTTACACAACGGTCGTATAACAAATGATCGGTTCCAAAACAAGAATAAAACAAGTAATCCGGTCGTTCCTTATCAAGTATCAGGTCATATTCCGAAAATATATACCAAAAACAGTCTTTGAAATCAAAGCTAGACCAGAAGTCGGTGAAATAATAACGTATTTGCTTTTTCATATCTAATTTTTTTTCGATTGATTATATTATTTGTTGTTTCGGGTAATAATTGATCCGGATCAGGCAGATCCCGGTCATATCCCCAAAAGAATAACCATAGATATTTAAAATAGCCCGGCCAATCAGAATGGGTTCTGATTGGCTTTAACCTCGAGGTTAAAGCTATCCATTCTTTAGGACATTGAACTGCATTTTCTCTCATTCCCTGCAAATGATACCAGAACCAGCCTCCCAAAAGCATAGGAGCCTCGTACTTCATCCTTTCAATTGGGATTTTCCAGCCGGAATAAGTCGTATAAAAAGTATTCTCTGTTATACGAAAAATCAAATGATCGGTTACTCCGTTAAACGGCTGTTTATTCAACAGATAAATTCCCCATCTTCCCTGTTCGTATCCCAGATTGATACCGGACAGAGATAATGCGTACTTATTGTTAATAATCTCTTTTAACAGATAGATTTCGTATTGCTTATCGACCATGCTTCGAACTCCCGGTATCAATGACAGCAAATCCACTTTAAATAAGGCCGGACATTTCCTGACTGCAACCCCATATATTTTGGTATAAAACTTTACGAGATAATTCCCAAACGATATTCTAACCATTCCTTCCTTACGATAAGCTTCACAAAATAGTTTCAACTTTTCAGCAAAATAAATCTGATCGCTGTCGATCTTCATCGCATAACGATAGGTGGCCTTTGATAAAGTATAATTATAATAATTACATAACTTATGGACGGAAGTATCGGGTAGGGAAAAAGCATCTCTCGTTTCTTCCTCTGTCAATCCGTGACAAAAGACCGGAGGAGCATAATAATATACTTTGATCTTATCCGGATACTGTCGTTGTTTTTGCCGGATAATATCAGGAGCATTATCCGTGCAATCCTGATAACAAATGATCAGTTCGTCCAATGCACCGATACAGGAGTCGATACAGTCCGATAAAAACTCGGCATCGTTTTTTACACGTAGCAGTCCTGATACGCCTACCGGACGCTCTTTTTTCAGGAACGACATATCCACCAAGTAATCCTCACTATTATAATACCCGGCCATATTATTCATTTACTATCCTCAGATTCTCACGGGCCAGCCTCGGATTCTGCGGAAGGGATTTACGGAAATAAGAAGTTGCCGTTTCTTTATCGCCATCCATCAATGACAATACGCCCAGATTATTGTAAGCACGCTGATCTCCTCCGACCTGATTGAAAAAGTAACGGGCAGACTCTTTATCCCCCTGTGACAAAGCGGCTGCGGCAGCATTCAACTGAACGACAGCACACGAAGGATAGGTATATGCGGCCAGTTCATATACCTCACGATATTGATCCGTCCCCGGACGGTATAGGGAAGCAGTACGAAGAAAATCTGTCAAAGAGACTTTTTCCGGTTCATTGTAAATCTGTTCTATCAACAGAGCTTTGTCGGTAGAAAGAATTTGTGACTCCGCTTCTACCGTAAGTTCCATGCGACGCAAACGACCGAAGAAACTCTTTTCAATGTCTTTATAGACAGCTCCGTTATCCATTGCACGGATCTGTTTACGGCGGCTGTCGGGATCGTCCGTCAGTTGGAAAATTGCCAGTACACGGCTACTATACTTCTTATCCGATTTAGCAATGAGTTCTTTCAAACCGTCCCAATCCTCACCTACCCAATCGACTGTTACAAGGCCATTATCGGGCAAATTGAATTGCTTCAGTAAGTAGGTCTTGAATTGGATGGAACGGTTTCCGGCCAGGCGTTCGTTTTCTTTCGTGCCACCATCGGGAGAGGCATAGCCGGTGATACGGATTTTTGTAATACCACCGTCGCCGGATTGTAGAAGAGGCTTTAGATGTTCGCCCAGCTTTACCAATTCAGCTTGGTTATTGCCATATTTGGGATTGACCGATACACCCCCTGCCGGATAATCGACATACACGGAAAGGTGTTGGGAAACCACCTTCGGAGTCAACTTTTCATCCGGCGTGATATAATTGATCATCCGATTGTAAACGGATTGGGCATCGATCTGTAACTGGGGGATCAGGATACTCCTCGCCGGCTGTCCGACCGGATTGATTATCTTATTTTTATCTCCTGAAGCAGTTTGTTCCTGACGTGCCACTTCATAAACGTCGTTTGTAACTGCTTGCTTCTGTGTATTACAAGCCGGTAGAACCGCCAGCAAACCAAAGCCGGCTATTCCTTCTAAAATTCTTTTTCGCATGATTTGTTATTATTATTTTGTTTTGAACTTATTCGAGATACCATCGTAAATATTACGCCTTTTCGCTTCCTCTATCAGGGCAGAAGTAACATCATATCCGGAAATAACTTTTTCAATAGAATCATCCAGTGTAAATATGGCTGTTGAATTTACAGAAATTGCAGTACTAATTTTACAACCCATAAACAACAACAACTCAAACGGACAATAAATTGTTAGTATATAAGAATCTGAAAAATATGATTGGTAACAAGTCTTTTCACTCGGATGAGGTTTTATTATAAGCCGCGATTCATCATAATCCGATACCAAACATCGATAAACTTCTATTTTATCCGATTCGGAAAAATTTCCTCCAGAATATTCACTGAACGGTTGTGTTAATAAAATAATGTCACGTCCATTCATTTCATCCATATTAAATTTATCAGGTATAAACAAACGCTTTATTTCATCTTGTTCTTTTGGTGTTTTTTGTTCCCATAATTGTTTGAGATTTATCAATTCTACTTTCTCTCTTACAATCTCCGGAACAGGGAGAATTCCTGTTAGATATATTTTCTTTACCTGTGATGCCATACCGAACCAAGGATAAATTCTCCCCAATATCAGGTGTTTTATAATTGATTTTCTTCTTTGGACAATTTGTCTGGATTTATCATTAATTTTCTCATAAGAGGCAACACCATCTTCAAGATAAACTATATTCTTAAAACATTTCAAAAAGAAGTTTGTATACCTCATTTCTCCCGATAAATAAATAACAGCTTGTCTATTCCATAAGGAAAACCATTTTATTAAAAGATAACATAGCAAAGGACTTTTATTTATTAGATTAAGACTGTCAAACTGTGCAGAAAATTCATCCCTAAATCTGTCATGGAAAATAAAGACATTATTTATTAATCTATTTTTCAACAGAAAAAATTGAAATACTCCATATAAATTAGGCACATAAACGATTTCTTTATATTTTCTCAGATAATTCATTTTTCGTATTTTTTTCAAATAATATTCCATCACATCAAAATAGGCCATCTGTCAAGTGTCCCAGTTTACGAACCCAAAGAGAGCATACCCTGTTCTGCTGACGACTACCGTATTTCCAATACGGTAGCTACATCATGCGCCAACAACCGGGTAAACCAAGCAGCCCCTTTGCAGTTTAAATGAAGACTATCCTTGAAATAAGAAGAGTCGGAATTCTCCTCCCTCTCCGAATAATCCAGAAAAGGTATGTCAAGATTCCGAATATGATTTGATATTAAAGTACGGCTAGATATTTCCGATTGATTACAGAAAGAACTGTATACCGGGCTATAAAAACAAATCACTTTTATATTTTCTTGCCGGCACATCTGAAAGAACATGTCAAGCGAACTGAAATCCAAAACAATTTCACCCAACGGTTTCCATTCTATCATAGGCACTTTATCGTCCAGACAAATATAACCTCGCTCATAAGACAATATATCGCCTCCATAACCGCTTCGTTGGATTCCTGCATATTCCTTGAGCCCTTTTAATAAAAAATGTCTGCGTCGCCGGTATTTCCATAAGGGAACCTTTTTGTCAGCAAATGTAAAACCAGCTTTTGAAATTATTGCTCGCCAGGCAGGATCATTACACCAAGGAAGATATTCATTTTTCCGCATAGAGGGATTATTTATTGTTTCCAAAGTACCCCAGTCCACACTCAACAAAATTATACAAGGTATTTTTTTTATATGCATCCGGTAAAGATGCCACGCATGTAAAATGGCATCCATTCCCCCATCGTTCAAGCCCAGATTATACGAATGAAACGGCAAATAAGTATCGAAAATTTCCGGATCGATATGACAAGAGGCACGCGAATTTCCCATAATTAATAGATTACTCATGGAATCGATTTTATCGAATCGATTCCATTGCTTATATACAAGCAATCTGCAATTTCTTAAACCTTTATCCGCCATATATGGCAATAGGTAAAGTGAAATCAAAAAAACAGGAATTCCACTTAATAAAAACAAAATACACAGCTCGTTTTTCATAAAAGTTTCCTGATATTTTTATTGAGTTTTTTCTACATCAGCAGGAAAAAATTTACAATCTGTTCCTACCACTTTCTCCGTTTGTACCGCCCCCCATCCGAGAAAACATAAGAGACGGTGCTGCTATGTCAGCATACGAAGCACCTTCTCTTATGCTATCTTTGCCCCGGATATTGCTTTATAATGACCAAACAGATTCATCTTATTTAATTGATTTTTCCTTATTATATTTATGGTTATAGTAGACTAGCATTTCAAAATCTTCCTGCGTATCGATATCCAGATAACCGAACGGATGATCGACAATCAATGAATATAACGATTCCCCACGAATTAGGCTTTTCAGGATCAACTCCCGATGGCTGATATATAATAACCCGTTTTCAAAATAAAGTGGTTCCATATCCTGGCTGCGTTGTCCGAATATAAAGTTCCAGGGTATGAAACGGCCATCTGTCAAACGTCCCAGCTTACGGATCAAAGGAGATACTGTGAACAGGCTGTCATATTTACCTGTCTCTATCGTTTGTAAGGCTTCTTCCATCATTCCATCCGGACGAAGAGGATTCGTAGCTTGCAATAAGATCATATAATCGAACTCCTTTCCTCCCAGAAGGAGTTCGATTGCAGCATGCTGCAATGCCGAATCGGTTGAACATAGATCGCCGGACAATTCTTCCGGCCGTTCGATAACTCCTGCCCCATAGCGGTGGGCCACTTCTGCGATTTCCTCATTGTCTGTCGATACATATACTTCCGTATCGGGTAGAATCTTTCGGGAATAAAGGATGGAATGAGCTAATAAAGGAATTCCTTCCAGGGGGTATATATTCTTCCCCGGAAAACGTTTCGATCCCCCGCGAGCGGGAATCACTGTAACATATTTCATATTAATTCAGCATTTGTCTTTCTCTCCGTAGCGGAGATGATGTTGGAATGTTACTATATTAAATAGTATCCAGATCCCTGAATTGCTTTTGTCGGGAAATATCCCAGAAAGCAGCAGTGCTCAATAAGTCCAGAAACTTCTCCGCACTACTTCCTTTGCCAAAGGTATACTCCGGCTTTCCTATTACCTGTCCTACACCGACAATACCTTTCAGTATTTGATTTGAATCTTCAGGGAAATTAGAAATCAATGGAGAACAAGCCCTGTTCTGCTGGCGGCTACCGATATTGATACAGGGAATGCCATAGGCTGGAGCTTCACGGACACCGGCACTCGAATTACCGACAATAAAACCGGCATTCTTCAGCAACGACAAGAAATATTCAAAACGCATCGAAGGGATCAGGTGAAAACGGGGATGCTTTTTTAACCGTTTGTAAGCTTCCAGTATCAGATGCGATCCCATGTCATTATTCGGATAGATCACGACATAATTATGCGTATCTTTCAATAATGCCTCCACCAAGCGATTAACATGCAAGGCGGTTCGATCATATTCTGTAGTTACCGGATGATACATGACTATAGCATAAGTATCAAAAGGTATTTCGTAGTATTTCTTTACGGTTTCCAAGGTGGGTAATTCATTAGAGAACATGACATCCATATCCGGAGAACCGATCACAAATACAAACGCTTCCTGTTCTCCCATCTGTATCAAACGACACCGGGCTTTGTCGTTAGCCACAAAGTGGATGTGGCTCAGTTTGCTGACTGCATGGCAGATCAACTCATCGATCGTACCCGACAATTCTCCTCCTTCAATATGGGCCACCAGAATATTATTCAAACTACCGGTGATGGCTCCAGCCAGAACCTCTACCCTATCGCCATGAACGACAATCAGATCGACCGGATTTTCTTTCAGATAAGTAGACAGCCCATCGATGGTTTTACTCAAGGTCAGATCCATTGTTGCTTCCGATGTATGATTCAGAAACTTAAATATGTTTTTGCAACCACAACGTTCCACTTCCAGATAAGTGGATCCATACAAATTCTGCATATGCATACCGGTGACAAAAATCGAAACTTCAAACCCCGGATGGTTATCCAGTATCTTTATCAACGACTTCAACTTTCCGAAATCGGCACGCGTTCCGGTTACAAACAAGATACGTTTCATACTTTTTTATTTCTCAATCATATCATACAGTAGCTGTACATCTTCATCGATATCCACAGTTGCTCTCTTCCACAATATACTTTCATAGGAACCGGCCAGGATGCCATCCACACTGGGACGCTTCACCCAAAGGTTCTCCCGGGTAAAACACTCACCTTTTTTTACCGGACGGATCGTAACGACTGTTGCGTAAGCAAAATCGATCGTTACCTGTTCTTCCGGTAATGGTTCTTTATGTCCGCCACGCATCGAATGAATCAGCCGGCTTTGCTCTATCAGTTCGCGTGTTGCCTGTTCGTCCATCGAGCAACAGATATCCGGCCCACGACGATCCATCCGGTCGGTAAAATGACGCTCTACAATCGAGGCGCCCAGGGCCACGGCAGACAAACAAGCCAGGTTGCTTGTCGTATGGTCAGACAAGCCATATACATAACCGGGAAAAGCCTCCGCCATTTCCTGCATGGCTCCCAAACGAACCAGATTGGCCGGAGTCGGATAAAGATTCGTTGTATGCAAAAGAGCTACAGGTACATTATATTCTTTAAAAATATCTACCGCTTTACGAATACTGTCGATCGTATTCATGCCGGTAGACAATATCACCGGTTTACGGAACCGGGCAATATGCTCCAGTAAAGGATAATTATTGCATTCTCCCGAACCGATCTTGAACGCCGGTACATCCATCCGTTGCAAGCGATCGGCTGCCGCACGTGAAAAGGGGGTACTGATAAAGATCATGCCTTTCGACTGTACATATTTCTGCAGAACCGTTTCGTCTTCTTCCGAAAGTGCACAACGACTCATAATTTCATAGATAGAGACATCCGCATTGCCGGGCACCACTTGTTTTGCCACTCCACACATTTCATCCTCTACGATATGCGTTTGGTGTTTCAACACTTCCACGCCGGCACGTGCTGCTGCATCCACCATCTCAAATGCGGTCTGCAACGAGCTCTCATGATTGATACCCAGCTCGGCTACGACCAAAGGAGGATATACCGAACCGATAGGCCGACCACATAGAACTAATTCGTTTTTCATATATTAATTTTCTATTACCTAAGGCTCTCCCAGGAAACAGATGATCTGTTGCACCTGTAAGGGAGTAAACTTACGTTGCCCTTTGCGCCAATTGGCTTTTATAAGAGCGGCTGTCAACTGCGGATTATGATTGATCCAGCGTTTTAATGACTGAGCAGCCGATCCTGGCTGCAAATCCGGATTATACAATAAACCTAACTCTGTAAATCCGTAACTTTTGATGGGGAATTTTTCTTCTTCCGGATAATCGATTGTCTTCATAATGGTTGTTCCTTTATTGATTTATATGTTATAAATTTACTGAAAAGACTTCATATATACAAACTTTATCACAATTCATTTCATTGTTTTTCAATGAGTACACAATCATCTTTCATCTTATTGTTCAGTGCCGTTCATAACCGTTATTTTGTTCACCGGCACACTTTCATCTATCCTGCAAATGATTAATAACACCTATTTTCTTTAGAAATAAATAGACCAACTTTTCATAGGCCAGACGACACTCAATCCAGGAATGAGGTAATATTCTTTTTCTTCCCGGAATAGTTCTTTCCTCCTGAATTGACGTACTGAATTTATCCCATTGCTGAACGACAACCGAAGGAAACAAAGAATAAATATGAGCACCCCACTTACGAAACAAATGCCAATCATCTGCTACCCAAAAATAAGGAGGTTTCTTTTGTAAAAATAATCGGGCAGCACTTTTATTTAATAAATAAGCAGTTGTAAACAATGCACTATAAACAGCATACAAATCATATTTACCATAAAAAGAAGAGTTACTTCCAATAGATTCGAAATCTGCATGCAACAACAAAACAACCGGGTCAGAACTATTCATAAATTCCATTACAGATTTTATAAAAAACGCTGAAAAAACATCATCTTTGATGTAGGCATCATCTTCAAGGATCAATGCAAACTCATATTCAGATTCTAACAGAAGTTTATAACAATTCCTATGACTCAAAGTACAACCTATCTCACCGGGAAGTAGAGTCCGTCCATAATATTTACGAAATTTATTTTTATCGAACAGACGGTCTTTTTCATTATCAGACAATATTTTTCCATAAATAGCTTTTACCATTTCAACATCCAGACAAGGATATTTTACAGTTTCCGCCAAAATGTTTTTTCTCCGTTCATGTTCCTGCGGAAGATTTATGATATATGTTTTTATCTGCTCCATATTTTTCAGATAACTGATCCGTGTAAATTTGAAATATCTATAATTTTTCGACAGATATCTAACGATTCCGGACGATGAGATATGATCAATAAAGTCAAATCCGGACATTCTTCCGACAACTTGATTATAGATTCGTTAATACTATGTTCGGTGTTTTCATCCAATGAAGAAGTAGCTTCGTCAAACATAAGAATATCTACTTTTTTATACAGAGCACGTGCTATACCCAAACGTTGACGCTGGCCTCCCGACAATAGACTTCCTCCTTCTCCGACCGATGTGTGGATACCTTCAGGTAAAGTCCTCACAAAACGATCCAGCGATGCCAAACGTAAAACCCGATCTATCCGCTCCATATCCGGGTTATTATTGTCTAGTCCCATAACAATATTGTCTAGCAATGATCCTTCTATCATAAACAGTTGTTGTGATACATACCCGATCCTACTTCGCCATGCTGTCAACTTATCGGCAGACAAAGCGACTCCGTCTATATAAATACCTCCCGAATCCGGTTTCAGGAATCCCAGTATCAGATGAAATAAAGTAGACTTTCCACAACCGGATTCGCCCCGGAACCCAATAAAATCTCCTTTATTGATCACCAAAGAGTATTGATTGAATACTTGTTTTTCCTTACCATACGAGAAACTGAGATCGCGGATATCGATAGAATGCCGGAATTCAATCGGATTTTGCTCTGTTGTTCCGTTATAAGCCAGATCCGATTCAAGATCAGACAATACATTGAATGCAAATGTATTTCCTCTTATATTGAACAGATATCCGGTACTTCGTATAATACCCGGCAACACCCGGTAAACAGCAATGGCAAACACTCCGACAATCATTCCCAGAGTCGGGAACTCAAACAATTGCGTAGCTATGATCAAAACAACTAGAGAGCAGATAATTGCAACTTCTAAAACCTTCTGCAAGGAATTATTCAATAATAAATTACGTACCTGTATAAAGTTTTGCTCATTTAATAAACCGGAAAACCGCGCGATACTTTCCGAAAAAGTGTTACTCATTTCCATGTCCGTAAATCCGATAAAAGTCTGTTGCAGCAATTTCCCTTTTTGAGGTGCCAACAAATAAAGTTTTTCTCCATATAGTTTTATCCGAGAACGGGAATAGTGGTAATAAACTAACGTGATCGGGACAAACGTCAACACGACCAATAAAAATACATACACATTGAAAGTAATCAATCCAACCAGTATAGAAATTGTAACTAATATCTCACACGTTAGCTGCGTAAAAGGAACAAAATAGCCCTGAATCACGTTAGTTGCAACACTGTTAACCTGGTTAATTAATTTATGGCTGTTATTCTGTTTGATAAACAAATACCCTTTGGCATAATAGCACCGGTATAACCGGATGGATAAGTAGGAAGATATCGAAAATAACCGTTGATTCTGCCTATACTGCAACCAGGTCGATAAACCTACACGAAAGATTGAAAAAAGCAAAACCAACCCACAAACGAAGAATACAAAAGAACTGGAGTTTTCGAACCCAGCCCAATTATAGAATAAAGCCAAATAATGATTTTCCAGCAATGTCTTTTCGTTCAACACCAATAATAAAACAGGCAATAAAACACCTGTACCTAACAAATCCAAAACAGACATGAGAAAGACGGACATGCCAACGCCCCATAAACGCAATCTGTATGAATGCGGTAATAAGTTGTACAAACGCACTATCTCCAAAGGTATCAATCGTACCATATATCACTTATTATTATTTATATTTAATACCCTATTACATTCTGATAATAACAACCACGGAAAAAAACAAAAATAGGCGCCTCCCGCAGTTAAATGAGCTTCAAAGAAAAGATGAAAGAAAAACATAAATAACAACGCTCCTAAAAGATATCCGTTCATCCCGATCACTTCCTTTTTATAAGAAATATATATGAACCGAATATAAGGAATGAAAAAAGAGAGAAAACCGACTAATCCCATGGATGATAGAAAAAACAACCAGGCACTTCCTGGTTCGATCAGACCTGTCTTTGTATTCACAATACTCGATTTGGCGTACTCTGTATTTATAGTGGCAAATCCCACACCAAAAACAGGAAAAGCTTTAAATTCAATCAAACGATCATCCCAGGAGTTATCCCGCGTACTGGTTATACTACCACTCTTTACACTACTTTCCATTTTATCACGAAACCTTTTCGTTAGCGGCCACCAAATTGAAGATGTAACGGCTAATAATACAAGAATGGAAAAAAAAATCTGTAATAATGATATTACTCGATGACGATAAATACGGCTAAGTAAAAAAATTATCCCTAAAATGCTACTGACTATAGCCGACCGGGATCCTGCAAGTAACATAATTGCAAAAGAGATTAGAGCGATTCCTATTTCTTTATAACGGCTCGTTGCCTTATCAGATACATAAAACCGATATAAACTGTATATCAATGATATACCTCCTAATGGCCCCATTAACATAGAGTGATTGGTAATTCCTTCAAAACCACTGATACCATTGACCTTTTCCCAACCGATACACCAGGCCCCAAAAGATATAATAACGACCCAGCGAATAGACAATAACGTATATACAAATAGCAATCGTCTCCAAGCCAGTATTACAGGATTTATAACAAAAGGTCCTACTGTTAAAATGATAGCTAAATAAGCAAATACCCTATACCATATCTTATAATAAGCAGGTATATCATTTACCCATACAGATAAGAAGATGACAGACAAAAAAGGTAAAAAAGTATATAAGATCGTAGCACCGCTCCGTAAGACAAACCAGATAATAACGCCCAAAAAACTACTGTAATAAATAACATCCGGTATACTGGGCAAATAAGGAATGACCCTTGTAAGCGAAAGAAAAAGGATGTAGGGTAATGCCATACGGGCACAAAAATCAATAGAAACCCGAGTCATTTCAATAATTTTAAGATAATATCCACTACTTGGGACGGGGTTACTAAATCTGATAATTCCCTACTTTTTTTCCCCATTTGCAACCATTGAGATTCCGGCAAATGAATAAAATGTTCAATGACCCGACGAATAGAGTTTTTATTTCCAGGCTTGAACAAATAACCATTTTCTCCGTCTTTTACGAAACAACTGACAGCACCGCAACAATCGGAGGCCAGGATCGGTAAACTGCAGCAAGCAGCTTCGTGAATAACCAAAGCCCAGGGTTCAAAGATCGACGGCAAGATAAATGCACCGGATTGCAGGAATTCATGTAGTAAATCTTCCTGCGACATAAAATCCTTAATTTCAACATCTGGAAAATCTTCTTGTCTTACACATTCCGGCCCATTACCGATCAATGTTAATGTCCATCCTTTCCGATCCGGTATGGAACACCAGGCTTTCAATAAATAAGTCAGACCTTTCTGCTTTGAAAATCTCCCGATATACAATAAACGTCGCGGATATTTTTCTTTTCGGACTATCAAATCAGTCTTATGAAATAAATCGACATCAGCCGACAAATTATGCATCAGGATCTGTTCTGAACGGAAACCTAACTTACGGGCATAAACTACCTGCGGTTCGCCTGATACAAACAGATGGCTGAACCAACACCGATGACGGAAACGAGCAGTTAACACATTCCACCACTGTGCCCCACCTCTCCATTGGGTATCACTACCGGCTATAACCGGAATTTGCATATCGCGGCGGATATAACTGCAAACTTCATTATACCCCGAATCCATCCAACCAGCCGTCCAAACCAAATCCGGACCTATTTTTTTTACAAATGTATAGAGATGATCCGCACTCCAGAAAGAAGAACGGTTGTAGTAAGTTATCCCTTTTTCCATCGGGGGATAATAAGGTGTCAACTTATTATTATCCCATAAAACAACATGTACTCTGCATCCTTTTTCAACCAATGTTCTAAAAATGATTACATTGTAAGGCATTACTTCTGTATATAGGACTAGTATCGCATACATTTCCTTAATCTTATTTTGAATTTATTTTTTTAACTGCCGGTAAACCTACATTACTTCTGATGATGAACTGCCCATTCATTTAAAGATTTACTTAGTGCACCCCCCAATAATAAATCGATCACCAGAAGAAGATTTATATTACAGATATCCACCAACCAATAATTCAGGATCAATAAACCTATTGTAAAGATCAAAACCAATCCGGTAGCCTGAAGATGTGTCATGCCGGTAGCCAGGCATTTATGGTGCAGGTGATTCCGGTCGGCCAGAAATAACGGACGATGGTGCATCGCACGTACCAACATGACCCGAAGAGCATCAAACATCGGAATAAATAGTAAGGTAAAGGGGATGACCAGGTTCTTTACATCAGGATCTGTTTCTGAGATATATAGGGGAAACTTTATTATTAAAAAAGATAACAAAAACCCCAACGATAAAGAGCCGGCATCCCCCATAAATATCTTACGGTCTCTGTGCCCCCATATATTAAAGTAAAGGAAAGGAAGCAGACAACCGGCAGCTGAAAAAGCCAACATCGAATATAACCATAAATCTTTTTGAAAAAACATCCAACCGATTACAACAAATGAAAAAGTACTCCCTCCTGCAGCCAATCCATCTATACCGTCTATCAGATTAACCGCATTCGTTATAAATACAATCAACAAGATTGTCAGTGGAACGCCCACATACACTGGTAGTTCATACAAACCCAACAAACCGTATAAGTTATTCAGATAAAAACCTGATATAGGAAGCAGGGAAGCAACCAGAAACTGGGTAATAAACTTTTTACGGTAACGAACACCTATCAAGTCGTCCTCTATTCCCATCATAAATAAAAAAAGGCAACCTGCTGCTAAGAATAAAAATTCAAGAAGTATATTTCCTGTCAATTGTTCATTTAAAGGAAAACCTATCAGGTAGCGGTAGCCGACTACTAATGACATCGACAGGACAATAGAAGGGAAAAATGCAATACCTCCCAAGCGAGGGACTTTCTCTTTATGACTTTTCCGGCCATTGGGAACATCATACAACTGTTTACGTTTGGAAATCTTCATTATCTGTGGCAGAAAAACAAACGAGAAAATAAATGACAGAACCAGACAAAGAAATATGGAGAATTTACTTTTCAATGGCTCGCCGTAAATAATACCCATAATAGCTAATAATGAAGCTGTTAACATGTGTTTATTGTTTGAGGGTTGATATAACAAAGATCGTCAGTCCCATTCCTATGGGTGACATACTAGTGCTTTATATTTTGACCCTTATTTATAGAATAAGGGTCATTGGGTTTAAATCACTATATATCAATCGGATAAAACGAATAAGATCAAGCGCATATAAGAAAGGGAAGAGAATATTTCGGTTATTAATGCATATGAATAATATTCCAGAATGATCTATATCTGAAAAGTAAATGAGTAAAAATCCGGGAATATAGCTGATAGTGTTTATTTAGTAAAATAATATTACAAAGACCCCGCATCTTTAAATAAACGTCAATAAATTCATTTATGACTGTTTTGTGTTTCTGCTAAGTTCAGTTAATGAATTTACGGCAGCAGAGCTTGAATTTTATAATGGTTTCATTTATAGCATGTTTAGTATCACATTTTCGTGAAATACAGCTAGATTATTATAAATTTAGTCTTTTTTAATAGACAAAAATTCTTTTGGCTAAAGATTTATCCATTTAATTTTTTTACATTTGCAGCGTTTAAGATTTTCAAGCCATTTGGTAGTATAGGGTATAAATATTACATTATTTTTCTACTAAATTATTGGCAATGACCCTTATTCTATAATTAAGCGTCAAATTCTAAATTCGGATCCCGAAACCAACTTTTCCACAAAGCCAATGATTTTCAAATTAGCTCGTGAAATGATCGTTTGATCCAATTTCTTCAAGTAATAATTTGTAGTTTTTTCTGATGTATGTCCCAGTGCCTGTCCTATTGCTGAGGCTGAAAGAGCATGATTTTTAGCACACATTGCCCAGGAATGACGTGCCACATAAGACGTTAATTTAACCGGAGTAGAAAGCCTATCACCGATTGCCGACAGACGACGGTTATAAGTGCGTAATGCTACTTTATACTTTTCATACGAAGCAGATTCGTCTTCCAGAACCGGAAAAAGCAGTGTCGAATCCTCCCTTTTATACTTATCCAATAAATAACGCATACCTTGAGTGATCGTTACCCTGATTTCAGTCTTTGTCTTAATACGGTAATAGACTATTTCATTTCCCCGTATATTGGCTTGTGTCAGATGTGCCAAATCGATAAAAGCCATTCCACATGCCATAAAACTGAATAAAAAGAGATCACGGGCAAACGTCAGGCGATTATTACCCTTCAGATCCATACGGGTAATCTCTTTGATCACCTGTGTCCCTACGGAACGTTTATAGGTGGATACCGGCTTTATATGCAACTTGCGGAAGGGATGTTCCTCCGGCTTCACCAGGTTGTCGGCAACAGCAGCGTTATAGGCTGCACGAAAAGTACTGGTGTAGTTGCTGACTGAATTACGACTCAAGGATAAGGATTGCAGACGGGCAATGAAATCCTGAACCAACCGGGCATTCACCTTCTTTATACTCAGATTTTTTTTTTCCAGGAACATTGCCAGCTGATGGCGGGTTGCCTTATATAACCCAGCTGTCCCCTTCTTACCCGATTCATACTTAGCTCTTTCCAGATACTCCATATAACTCAACAGGTATCCGGGAGTTTTCTTTTTAGCTTTCTTCTTTTGTAATGTTTCCATAAATTTACATCGAACATTTATTTACACGACTAATTTGCCGCACGTTGATTAGCAAATATATCGAAACTTACGAAGAAAAAATAGTTTTCAATCCGGATTTAAATGTAAGAAAGACTATTTAATAGAAGTATTTTATACTTTTTATTCTATCATCCCATCCAGGTAACGTTCCGGTGGTAAGCCGAGACATTGCATAAAATCGGCAAGGGCACTCAAATTTAATTCATTGTCATCGCCACGGTCAAAGAGTGTCACCTTACGGATGGAAGCGAGAGGCAGCGACAAGGGAACCGTCGGTTCCAACCGTCCGTCGGCATACCGGTAATCAACATCGGAAGAGTTACGCAGGACGGCAAGCCGCCATTCCTTTTCTGCTGCTAAACGAGGTTCCTTCACTTCGAGACAGGCGTTACACATAAGGGAGAAGAAACGGGAGTCGGCTGTAAATCCGGTATGTTCTTCATCAAAGAAAAACTTATCATATTCGCGTTCCATCTGGTCGGTGAATGTCTGCGTAATTTGTTTTTCATCATATTTGCATCGAACCAGGAACATATTCTCAAGCAGGCAATGCTCGGCTAATGTCTCATAATCGAACGCCAGCTTTAAATAAGGTTCATGGATATGAGGCAACCACTCCGGAATATAGGCTTCATTCTCATAAAGGGATAACATGTAAATATCCATTTCAGGCCCGACCAGCTTCCATTTACCCTGCCGGAAAAAGTAAACACGCTGCTTGCTTTGGGAAAGAGGTATATGTTTTTGAGTTTCGTATATGCCGATCGCATTACGCAAAAGGGAAAGGCCATAATAAAAGTCGTGCCTGGGAATTGTGTAAAATAAATTACCAGCCGTTAAGGTTAGTTGCTGCTCTGAAGAGTGTCTGTCACACCCTTCTACGAAGCATTGCAGTGATATATAAGCATATAATTCCATACTATTAATATTTTTTGTATACAAAGATAGACTATAATTCAGAGAATTACTACCTTTGTTACATCTATAAACAATTCTAATAACCAATTACAACAAGATGAAACGTCGTGATTTCCTAAAGACCAGTGTAGTAGCTGGCGCTGCTCTATCCATAGACTTTACAGGGCTACAAGCTGCTTTATCCACAAATACAATGGCTGTTGAACAGGCACCGGAAATGGTCGCCGTAATGGGTGGCGAGCCCGAAGCCATGTTAGACAAAGCTTTAGAAACCCTGGGAGGAATTGGAAAATACATCAAGAAAGGGCAAAAAGTGGTTATCAAACCGAATATCGGATGGGATCGAACGCCTGAACTGGCAGGAAATACCAATCCGGGACTGATCAAAGCCCTGGTGAAGAAATGCCTGGAAGCCGGAGCTGAAAAAGTGACCGTCTTCGACCATACCTGCGACAACTGGCAGAAATGCTACGAAAGCAGTGGTATCGCCGCAGCGGTAAAGGAAGCCGGAGGTATCATCATGCCGGCCAACGACGAAAAGTATTTCAAGGAAGTAGCAATTCCCGGCGGTGTGAAAGTGAAATCAGCCAAGATACACGAAGCCCTGATCGAAGCGGATGCCTGGATCAATGTCCCCATCCTGAAGAACCACGGCGGAGCCAAACTGTCTTGCGCCATGAAGAATTATATGGGTATCGTATGGGATCGTCGTTTCTTCCACCAGAACGACCTGCAACAATGCATTGCCGACATCTGTACCTGGCAGAAGAAACCGGTGCTGAACATCGTGGATGCGTATCGTATGATGCACCAGAACGGGCCGCAGGGTAAAAGTGCTGCCGACGTTGCCACATTGAAATCGATGATAGTTTCCCCGAATATCGTCGCCATCGACACGGCTGCCCTGGCTTTATTCAACCAGGTGAAGAAGCTGGATATGGAAGCTGTAAGCCATATCGGTAAAGGTGAAGAGCTCAAACTGGGATCAACGGATTTGAAAAAGATCAATATCAAACGTATTAAAATATAAATGAAGCGATTTAATTATTTAAAAGGACTGCGGGTACTTCTCGCAGCCCTGTTTTTTATACCTATACTTCTTTTCTTTCTGGACTTCACGAACAAGATGCCGGTCGATATACACAGGCTGTTGCATATACAATTGATACCGGCCATTCTGGGTGGAATGTTCGGTATTGTTGCCGTACTGCTCGTGCTGACCTTATTGTTCGGGCGCATATATTGCTCGGTGATCTGTCCGGCAGGAGTCTTGCAGGATATCATCAACCGCCTGTTCTGTATCGGGAAAAAGAAGAAAAAAGGGATACGGCGCTTTAAGTATCACAAAGCGGCGAACTGGTTACGATATGTGTTGCTGGCTGCCACCGGGATAACTGCAGTATTGGGATTTTCCGGTTTATGTTTGCTGTTAGACCCGTACAGTAACTTCGGACGAATTGCGACAAACCTGTTCCGTCCGGCTGTTATGTGGGGCAATAATGTGCTGGCCGATTGGCTGATGAAGATGGACAACTATTCACTGTTTCATGTGACGATCAGCACCGTCAGTATAGCCGGATTGGTGTCTGCCGTTATTGCGCTAGTGGTTTTTATAGTGATGGTCGTTTTCCGCGGACGATTGTTTTGTAATACGCTTTGTCCGGTCGGGGCATTGCTCAGTCTCGTATCACGTTATTCATTCTTCCGTATATCTTTCGATAAAGATGCTTGTACGCATTGCGGAAACTGCGAACATACCTGTAAGGCGGAAGCGATCGATGCCGAAAAACTGACGGTCGATACTTCGCGTTGTGTGGATTGCTTCAACTGTATTTCGTCTTGCAAGAAGGGCGGATTGCAGTATCGTTTCAAACCGGGATTCCGCAAAGAGGAAAAACCGGCTAAAGAAAAAATGATGATGGCCACGGAACAAGAACCGGCCGTAAATAGCCGCCGTACTTTTCTGGCTACCGGAGCAACTGTTGCCGCCACCGTGCCGATCGTTTCGGCTATCGCTGAAGGAGTCGGCCATTGTGACGGAGAAGGGAAAGGACATCAGCATGGGAAGAAAAACCGTAAGAAATGGCCACCCATCACTCCCCCGGGATCACTCAACCTGGAACGATTCAAAGATAAATGTACCGGATGCCATATCTGCGTCGTGAAATGTCCGAGCCAGGTATTGCGTCCTGCGGGGTTGGAATATGGTTTCGATTATCTGTTGAAGCCGCGTATGGCTTATATCAGCAGTTATTGTAATTACGAATGTACCATCTGCTCGGAAGTTTGTCCGGCGCATGCTCTCCAGCCGATCTCGGTAGAAGAAAAGAAATCGTTGCAGGTAGGTATCGCCACTTTCTTTATCAACCGTTGCATCGTGAAGACGGAAGGAACCGATTGCGGTGCCTGCTCCGAACATTGTCCGACACAGGCGGTACACATGGTGCCGTACGAAGGAACACTGACCATTCCGCAGGTAAATCCCGATCTATGTGTAGGTTGCGGCGGATGCGAGTCTATCTGTCCGGTACGTCCGATGCGTGCCATTATCGTGAAGGCGAATACGGTTCACCAGCACATTGTTTTACCGGAGGAAGAGGAAGTTAAAAACGTAGAAGTAGATGACTTCGGATTCTAACGGAAAAATACTACCTTTGCTGCAAATTTTGCAGAATGAAATTCGAATTACAACACAACGATACTAAAACAAATGCAAGGGCGGGCTTAATTACTACCGATCACGGGGTAATTGAGACGCCCATTTTTATGCCTGTCGGAACACAAGGCACAGTGAAAGGCGTCCACATGACCGAGTTGAAAGAGGATATCAAGGCCCAGATCATCCTGGGTAACACCTATCATCTTTATCTCCGTCCGGGGCTTGAAATACTTGAAAAGGCAGGCGGACTGCATAAGTTCAATACCTGGGATCGCCCCATCCTGACCGACAGCGGAGGTTTCCAGGTTTTCTCACTATCCGACAATCGCAAGCTGCATGAGGAAGGTGCCGAATTCCGTTCGCATATCGACGGTTCGAAGCATCTTTTCACTCCTGAGAAAGTAATGGATATCCAGCGCATCATCGGAGCCGATATTATCATGGCATTCGACGAATGTTGCCCGGGGGATGCCGACTACGACTATGCCAAGAAGTCGCTGGGACTGACGGAGCGTTGGCTTGATCGTTGTTTCGCCCGTTTCAATTCGACCGATCCGAAATATGGCTATCAGCAATGCCTCTTCCCGATCGTTCAGGGTTGTGTGTACCCGGATCTGCGCCGTCGTGCGGCAGAGAACATTGCAGAGAAGGGAGCGGACGGTAATGCTATCGGCGGACTGGCAGTAGGCGAGCCGACCGAAAAAATGTACGAAATGATCGAGGTGGTAAACGATATATTGCCGAAAGACAAGCCCCGTTACCTGATGGGGGTCGGAACGCCGATCAACCTGCTGGAAGCCATCGAGCGCGGTGTGGATATGTTCGACTGTATCATGCCGACCCGCAACGGGCGCAACGGACAGATCTTTACCCAATACGGCACGATCAACCTGCGCAACAAGAAATGGGAAGACGACTTCTCTCCCATCGACCCTGCCGCCAACTCATACGTGGATACGCTTTACAGCAAAGCATACCTGCATCACCTGATCAAAGCAAACGAGATGCTGGGCCTGCAGATCGCTTCCGTCCATAACCTGGCTTTTTATCTGTGGTTGGTAAAGGAAGCCCGCAAGCATATCATTGCCGGCGACTTTGCGACATGGAAGGGCATGATGGTCGGGCAACTTGGCAACAGACTTTAAAAGTTGACTAAAAAAACATTTCATGAAATTCAAATTAAAACGGGTAGACTGGTATATCATCAAGCAATTTCTCGGAACGTATGTTTTCGCGATCATCCTGATTATCTCTATCTCGGTTGTTTTCGACATAAACGAAAAGATCGATAAGTTCCTGAAGCCGGATGTGCCTTTGCAGGCAATCATCCTGGACTATTACATGAACTTTATTCCGTATTTTGCCAACTTGTTCAGTCCGCTGTTCACGTTCATTGCGGTTATTTTCTTTACCTCCAAGCTGGCTGACAACTCGGAGATCATTGCGATGCTTGCCAGCGGAATGAGTTTCCGGCGGTTGATGTTGCCGTATGCTATTTCGGCGGGGATCATTGCGATTGCCAGTTTCATATTGAGTGCGTACATTATTCCTCCGGCCAATATTACCCGTATCGACTTCCAGAATAAGTATATCCGAAACAAGAAGGTGGAGTCTGCACGTAATATCCAGATCGAAGTGGAGCCGGGTGTGATCGCTTATTTCAACCGTTACGATTCGCGTCCGAACATGGGCTACCGTTTCTCCCTGGAACATTTCGAAGGTAAGAAGTTGGTATCCAGACTGACTGCTAATTCCATCAAATACGACTCGCTGTATCAATGGACGGTTATCGACTACATGATCCGTGATTTCGACGGACTGCGCGAACATATATCGGAAGGTTCCCGTAAAGATACGACGCTGACGATTATCCCCTCCGACTTCCTTATCTCCGCCACCGACTGCGAGACGATGACTTCGCCGGAGCTGGCTACCTATATCGAACGTCAGAAAACGCGTGGTATAGGTAATATCCAGACTTTCCAGATCGAATATCACAAACGTTTTGCGTCGATCATGGCAGCGTTTATCCTTACTTCTATCGGAGCGTCGCTATCGTCACGTAAGATCAAGGGAGGGATGGGATTGAATATCGGTATCGGCCTGGGACTGAGTTTCTCATACATTTTATTTACGACCGTAACATCGACCTTCGCCATCAACGGCTACGTAAGCCCGATGGTGGCCGCCTGGATCCCGAATATTCTTTATACGTTTATCGCGATTTATTTGTATAGGAAGGCGCCGAGGTAAAAGAAACTGAACTAATAATTATTAGTTCAGTTTCTTTTTTAGGGAATTAAAGAGCAACTATAAAATACTCAAATAATTCTTCTCGACTTATCTGTACTGAAGGAAGAGAATCTACAAATTTTCTTATGCAATAAGTATTAAGTAAATAATCAGCAGATATTGACAATGCATATTTATTTTTTGGGTTTTCATTATAATATGGATTAGAACCTTCATACAATAAATATGTCATATTATTTTTAGCATCTACATATTTTTTCATTTTATTCTCTACAAAACCATACGAATATGAGGTATACATAGATATATCACCACTCTCATTTGGAAAAAGTTTGATTTTTATTCCACTAAATATTTTAGCTTTTTCTTCTTTAATTCTATTTATGGTAGCAGCTATTTCTTCAGAAGAATAGCACTCTGGATATTTATCAATAAGTGTTACAGCATCACCATATCGAGTAATAAGAACTGGTATTATAGCAGCTATTTCACTAGTACCATATGGGATTATACAAATAAATGGTTCTTTAAATGATTCATTAACATTTATCCCTTCTCCATAAATTTTATTAAACCGATTTTTTAAATTTTTTTCCATAATAAAAGCCGATAATGGAACTAATCCTTCTTCTCCAATATCAATAATACTATGAGTACTTTTATCATTTAACGACGTAAGCCACTTACTTAAGTCAATACTGATATCGTTTAGACTTTTGGGAACTGTAAAATTAGAGAAACCAAGCATTCCCCCTTTTGTTTTAACAGATGTTTCCATAGAAGTTACTTTATTTGAACTCGATGTTCCATTTGAAAACCCTTTTCCTATTCCCAATTCACCAGAAACTTTCGAACTATCTTCACCTATTTTAAATCCATAAGAGGCATTTATATCAGTATTCATATTTCGTTCCTTGGTTTCTACAGATTCATTGCTATTATATAAACCGGTATATAAACCGGTACACCGTCCTCCTGTAATAAAGTCAGTCAAAACAAATCCTCCATAATTATTAAATAGTTCGCTTGGAGTTAGATTATATAGATCCGAACGAAATTCTGTGGTTAAATAATCTTTAGCAAGTATATTGTAGATATTTGAATTTGTTTGTAACGAGTAATGTGAATCTTTTATCTCCACATTCAATTCACCAAAGATTCTGTTTTTTTCTTGAACTAATGAAGATGTAAATATTTCCTCTACAGACCTTTTAGCGCCTATAGAAAATAATCCTAGACTAAAAGAAAAACCTGTTTTTATTTTTTTTGATGTTCGAGAATTTGACACATATCTGTCAAATCCGGTATATGAAAAGCTTGTAGCCTCTCCCTTTCCGATCCTTATATTCGAGACATAGTTTGAATGATCTTTAGATAGTCTCTTAATGTCAACAACAGGATAATGTATATTCTCTCCATCACCTATAGGAAGAACTTTATCTTTATAGGATCTACCTAAGTATTCATCAAATGGAATTGTTGCCTTTAGTTGAGAAGTTTTATTACTAGGTCCCTCTGACAAAACAAGAGGGATATTAGGGTCTCGCTCTTGAAGTATTATTTCTTGGAACTCTTTACTATTATTCATATTTTGAGATTCATTCTCATTATTACATGAAAAGAAACAAAATATTAATAGAGTGATTGCAGATAAATAGGTCTTAATCATAACATTAATTTTTTTGTTAGTTTGTGATATTTAGGACTTGTACTTCATCCTAAACTAATTGGATCGAATCGATTCACAAAACTAACTGATTAAATCATATTAATACCATTTATAAAGTGACAAAAAAGTGACAAGTTCTACCACGCTGATACACATAACATTGCTCATCTATTAATCAAACCAATATATAATCATAAAACAACACATAACAAAAAATCAGTAATGTTTTTTTGTTAATTCCCATTACTGATTTTTTCAATGAGTCAAATAAGTCCTAATATACTATTCAACTATAACCTCAATATCATCCACAATCAACGTACTACCCGGAGCACCGTTGAAGTTATCACCGTCACTACTGGATGAGCACATGATAGCAAAACGATATTTCTTAGCAGCATCATATTCCTGAACATAAGTGAACGGAATTTCAAATGAAGTCCAGTTCGCTTTGGCCGTTCCGTCAGGGAGACTAGCTATTGCAACGATTTTATCTGATGTCTTCACATTCATTCCTGTCAGATATTCAGAGTCATCCTCGAAACTATTTACTTCATATAGAACAGCGTTGATAGCGCACTGGTCAACACTACCCGGATCTACAACAGCTTTGTCACAAGTAGCAGGAGATTCGCAACGATAGAACTCTTCGCCTGGAGTATATTTATAAAAACCTTTGAGTGTAACAGGCTTCTTACTATACGGAATACCAAACTTCGTACTGTTTAAAGTGTTTTTAGGATCTGTTATAAACTTACCCTGGAATAAAGTTCCTGTCGTAACGGTAGGGACAAGCATTCCAAAGAAATTTGCCCCCTTTGAATAAACAGTCTCAATACGAGCTGCCGACTTTCCACTGTGAGCATCATCTGTTTCAGTAACAACATAACGATCTGTAAAAGACATTGCTTTCAGCAACTGTGCACCAGTATTACTGGAAGACCATCCTCCGGCTACTTCATAGAATGTCATTTCCGGTTTTTGTCCTTCCACACCGGGAACCCATGTTTCAAAGTCATATGTTCCACTCAGTTCAGCAGTCACAGTATATTTAGTAGCAACAATTCCATCTTCAGATGTCACAGTATAAACCACTGGTTTTGTAAAATCCTGTGCAACACCACTGGCAGGAGTAATTGTAGCTTTGTCGGAAACTGTGATTGTCGGAACCAGCACTGCCAATTCTTCATTTGTGATTGTATCTGCTACAACAAATGAAATATTCGTACCATCAATAACCGGCTGAGTTACCACCAG
The DNA here is from genome assembly GCF_000969845.1 of Parabacteroides sp. HGS0025. Lineage (NCBI taxonomy): Bacteria > Pseudomonadati > Bacteroidota > Bacteroidia > Bacteroidales > Tannerellaceae > Parabacteroides > Parabacteroides sp. HGS0025. The sequence continues at coordinate 2,674,658 of NZ_KQ033902.1, read as the reverse complement.
GTCAGAATCGAACGTAAACGCCGTAATCTTCGCTTCCGAGCTCTGGTCTGCCGCCAGCTTCGTACCGCTGAAATCCACCTTTACAGTGATAGCTGCGCCCGACTGGGTGGCTTTTACATCGATCACCATTTCAAGCTTGTCGCTAACGATAGTACCGTTCATTACGACATCGCATTCGCCTACAATAGGTAAAGTCAGTTTCTGCCCGCCATCAAACTTACAAGCGTTTTCGCCCTGCATTTCTGCATTGCATTTATCGACAGAAATGTCGCCCAGAGCCATAGTACCGAAGCTAAAGTTCTTCAGTTCCATCTTGATCGCATTTTCACCGACTTTGGTTACATACACTTTCTGAGGGAGATTTTCACCGACTTTGGTTCCGTCCAAATCTACATCCAGAGTACCTTTATATACTCCATCAAATCCGGTTCCGATAGGTTCCACCTTATCGTCATCACTACAAGCCACGAATAGGCTGAGCATGCACAGCATGCTGAATACATACAGTAATTTTGTCTTCATAAATTTGTTAGTAAACTAATACCTTTTTAATTTGTAATAAAAAATTTTCAAAAACACATGGCGAAGGTAAGGATTATTTTCGAGAAAGCATTTTTATTTGTTTTTGGTTGTTTTCTGGTTTTATTTGCCTACTTTTAGAGCTTCCGACGAGTGGAAAACATGAAAAACATCTTTTGGCGGTTTCCCGCTCGTTTGAAACGGCAAAAAAATCTCCGCAGCGGTTTTCTGCATGAAGAAAATGGCAAAAAACGTATTTTCAAGCTTTCCGACTGTCGGAAACGAAAAAAAACGTCTTTTTTATACTTTCCGGCTTTCGGAAAACGTTTTTTTGTCTTTTTTGATAATTTCTGCGGAAAGTAAGATACTGCGGATATTTTCGAAGCTTTCCGACAGTCGGAAAACATTGGAAATTATCCGGGAGATCTTTTTTTAATAAGTTTTTTTTAAGTTCATCCATAAATAATGTTAGTATGAAAAAAATTCCTGAAATTCTGTACCTGAAAAGCGCCCGTAACGCCGAGCACTACAATTTACAAGAGGCCTTATTAAAAGCTGTTTCTACCAGTTTTGCAACAGAGTATAAACTAACCGAATTGCGCGACAGCTATGCGTCACTATTTGAAAAAGAAGATTCTATCTATTTGCAAAACAAAGCATTTGCCGACACGAAAGAACTGTCTGATAAAGATGCCGTACGAGACCGGCTTTTCCGCCTGGTCAAACTTACTATCCAAAGCAAACAACTGAGTCTGATACCGGCTGAAGTTGCGGCCGGCGACAAGCTTGCTTTCGCTATGAAGCCTTATAGCACAGCTGCTTCAAAGCCCGATGCAGAAAATACGGCAATGGTGTCGGATTTTGTGAAGAAATTGCAGTCGGACGAATATTCTTCTTATGTACAAACTTTGGGATTGACCGAAGTCGTAGCTTCACTGAAAACGGCCAACGACGAATTTGCAGAACTTTATTCACGCCGTGCCGACGAAAAACGTGTACGTACGGTGACTGAAACCCTCTTACAGGTCCGTCCACAGGTGGACGACGCTGCCCGTAAGTTGTTTGAGGCAATCAATGCCATTTATATGGTAAGCGAAGTGATTGAAAAGGATGCTGCAAAAATGGCTGCGATCGGTGCTGTGATCGATGCTATCAATGCGGAGATTGTACAATTCTCAGAAACGTTGTCGCGTCGCGGAATCGGTTCGAAAGCAAAAGTAGATCCCGATGATAAACCTCTTATTCCACCCGAAGAAGGGGGCGGCGGCGAGGATGATCGACCGGTAATCGAATAAACGGGAACAGAAAAAAGGCCTTATATGCTTCGTGCACATAAGGCCTTTTTATTTATCCGATTATAGGATTATTTCTTTGTCAAAATCAATGTTGCACTTACATTTTCTGTCTTTTCCAGAATAGCGGGCAACTGAGACATGATTGGCAGATATTCTGCAGGCAACACACCTGCAATCATTCCTGCAATAGATTCATCGGTCAACAGTGGTAAAATTTTACCCAACACATCATATCCGAGAGTAACCTGCGCCGTTCCATTAGCAACGGTATAACTCAAAGGAACACCTTCTGACAAATAAGACATAAGCGGTTGTATAAGTGCAATAATCGCTGAAATATCCATGTCGGCTTTCGACTTGTTCTTGTTTGCCTGTACGGTCGCCATGATCTGATCGATGTTCAACTGTACATATAATTTACTGTCTTTGATGTAATATTGTGCCAGGTTAAGTGGAGAAGTACTCCAGTTGCTATCGCCTTTTTTCTTATAGCTGGCAACAATGTTACCATCAGCGCCGTAGCTGATACTTTCAATTACACCTTGCAACTTCGGAGCTAATACAATGCTTCCAAGCATAGGCATAACAACAGATACGGGAAGCGGAGTTGTTATTCCGGGGATACCCATAGAACTCAAATCGATCATCGCATCACCGGCTGTCCAGACGAGATTCAGCGGCTGAGTTGCCAGCCCCCAGTTTCCCACCAGTTCATTAGTCGGCAGAGTTGCCTTTACCGACATTGTCAGTTTGTCTTTCTGAACTGCACCGGAATAAGTGGCTTTTACGCCGGATGTTCCGGTATATTCGCCTTCGAAAGTATATGTTTCACCAGAAAGTATCAAAGGCACATTAGATATCGTTGTCGTTATTTCACCTGGAATAACGCCCGGAGCCATAGCTGGGGTTGCCGCTGTAGACTTCATAAGTTGTCCCAAAAGTTCTCCTAAACTAGAATTACCTTTCATCGTAATAGTAGCCGTCTTGCCATCCTTTGTATCAAAAGCAACTTCTTTACCTAAAAGCTGAACATCGCTATACTTTAAATCCAATTTATCACCACTATAAGCAGTGTTCACGTCCAAGACAGTCGGATCCTTTGGATCATCGTCGTCACTACAAGCCGTGAAAAAGCTCAACGTACATAACACGGTAAACAAATACAAAAAATTCTTCTTCATAATTCTCTTTTTTAATAAACAAAATCTCTATAATTAAGATTAATACTATACAAATTAACGTCGCGAATATAGTTATTATTTCATTACGCAAGCAAAAAATTCAAAGGCTTAACAATTGATGAACCAATTCTCTATAAATATTGACCAATATTATGGCAATAGAACAACCTCCAAACATAACCAGAGGTAGACGTAATGTAATTTACGCCTACCTCTCAATCGGTTCAGACATCATTTAAACCTGCTACAATTTCATGTGTGACCCATCGCAGAACGGCTGGTTCTTTGAATGGCCGCAACGACAAAGCGCCGTCTTTTCCATGATCATTTCTTTTCCTTCGGGGGTAATCAGTTTTACCGGGCCTTTTACTAACAGAGGGCCTTTTGCTACTGCCTTTAATTCTGCCAAAGGCTGTTCGTTTGTTCTATTTTCCATAACACTATTGGTTTATATATGTAAGCTTTATATAATAACAATACCTGTTTAGTATTTGTTGAATAAAATCACTCAACGACCATCATCTTGTCGTTTACGGAAACTTTATCGCCATCCGTGATAAACACTTCTTTCACCACACCATCGATCGGGCTGCGGATCTCATTCTCCATCTTCATGGCTACCAGGACACAAAGCGGCGTACCGGCTTTCACTTCGTCGCCTGCTTTCACGTTCACTTTCAGGATCACGCCCGGCATCTGTGCCGTGATAACCTGACGGCCTACTGCTACAGACTGGATACGCGACAAACGCATCTTCTTCAGTTCGTCGATTACCTGCACCTGGAAATAATCGCCTTTGTTCTTGACCTCATACACGTCGTCTGAGATATTGGATATCTGGACACCGTGCGATTTATGATTAAGAATGATGGAATAGATACTATCCCCTCCCACATTATAATCGACATTGTATATCTTACCGTTCACGGAGACTTTCTTTACCGGGCCGTCTTCGAGTATTTCCACCTTGAATTCAGTGTCCGGCATATCGTTTACTGTTGCAAAATAGGTTGCTAATGCTTTTGACATAATCAGATCCTCCTTTTAATAGTTATTGGCAGTCATCTGCAGTTTACCGTAATATTTCCATAAAGATTCGCCTACCAGCGGAACAGTCGTCATACGGGCGGAAGCCTCTTTCTCCTGTTCGAAATGTTTGAGGGCGGCTGCTATGACAGCAACCAGCGGATCATTGTTCTGGCGACGCTTCAGGTCTTCCTTGTCGAACTTGGTGTCGATAAAGGTCGTGTCGTAATTCCCTTTCAGGAATGTTTCGTTGTGCAATACACGCTGATGGAACGGGATCGTCGTCTTTATTCCCAGTATCTTGTATTCACGCAGGGCACGTGCCATATTGGAAATGGCCGACTCACGGTTGCGTCCCCAGGTACATAGTTTGGCGATCATCGGGTCGTAATGCAGGGATACTTCGAACCCGGCATAGGCGGCACTATCCAGACGGACGTTACGTCCTTCGGGGGCTTCACGCACCTTGATAATACCCGGCGAAGGCATAAAGTTATTTTCCGGGTCTTCCGCATAGATACGGCATTCGATGGCGGCTCCCCTGAACTCTACATCTTCCTGTTTGTAGGGCAACGGATTGCCGGCAGCTACCAGGATCATATCGCGAACGAGGTCGACACCCGTAACCTCTTCCGTCACCGGATGTTCCACCTGCAGGCGGGTATTCATTTCCAGGAAGTAGAAGTTCTGGTCTTTATCCATCATAAACTCCAATGTTCCGGCACTGTAATAACCGATCTTCTTACAGGCTTCCACGGCTACGGCAAGCATCTTCTTACGTGTCTCCTCCTTCACAAAGGGCGACGGGGATTCTTCGATCACCTTCTGGTTACGACGCTGGATGGAACATTCGCGTTCGTAGAGGTGGATCACGTTTCCGTATTTATCTCCTAATACCTGCACTTCGATATGGTGCGGGTTCTCGATATATTTTTCGATATAAATCGCATCGTTCCCGAACGAGTTGCCGGCTTCGGAACGCGACAGGCGGAAGGCTTCTTCCAGTCCCGCTTCCTCACGAACGAGGCGCATACCTTTACCACCGCCACCGGCCAGGGCTTTCAGCATGATCGGATAACCGACTTCCTTCGCCACTTTGCGTATCTCGGCAATATCCGACACAGGTTCTTCCGTACCGGGCACAACAGGTACTCCGGCCGCTTTCATAATCTTGCGGGCTTCCGTCTTTATTCCCATGCGGGCGATAACGTCGGCACTCGGGCCGATAAAGATTACCCCTTCTTCCTCGCAACGGCGGGCGAAGTCGGCATTCTCCGACAGGAAACCGTATCCCGGATGGATGGCGGCACCGGTCTTTTTGGCTATCTGCAGGATTACATCCGGTTTCAGATAGGAAGTATCCGTTTCATTTTCTGAAATACAATAAGCTTCTTCTGCATATCGAACGTGCAAGGCTCCCCGGTCTACATGCGTGTAGATCGCAACGGTAGGTATATTCATTACGCGGCAGGTACGAAAGATTCGCATCGCAATTTCGCCGCGGTTGGCTACTAATACTTTCTTTATCATAATCGTTCGCGTATTAAAGTGGTAAATTGGAATGTTTCTTCGGCGGGTTCGACTGCCGTTTGTTGGCAAGGAGTTCGAAACTGCGGATCAGGCGGGCACGGGTACCGGAGGGTTCAATGATTTCGTCTACATAACCCAGTTCGGCAGCGCGGTACGGATTAGCGAACTTCTCGCGATAATCGTCCTGAAGTTCCTTACGTTTCTTTTCCACATCTTCCGCTTTCTTCAGTTCCTTGCGGAAAAGGATATTTACGGCACCATCGGGACCCATTACAGCGATCTCGGCAGTCGGATAAGCGAAGTTGATATCTCCGCGTATATGTTTGGAGCTCATTACATCGTAGGCACCACCATAAGCCTTGCGGGTAATAACCGTTACTTTCGGGACAGTCGCCTCACAATAAGCATAAAGCAGTTTGGCTCCATGACGGATAATACCTTCATATTCCTGATTAACGCCCGGAAGGAATCCCGGAACATCTACCAGCGTGAGCAGCGGTATATTGAATGCATCGCAGAAACGGACAAAGCGTGCGGCCTTCACCGATGAATTGATATCGAGTGTCCCGGCCATGACAGAGGGCTGATTGGCAACCACCCCGATCGTTTTACCATTCAGGCGGATATAACCGATCACGATATTTTTGGCATATTCTTCCTGTACTTCGAAAAAGTTGTGATCGTCTGCTACCGATTCAATCAGTTCCTTCATGTCATACGGTTGGTTCGGATTGGTGGGGATCAGTTTGTTGAGTTGTTCGTCGATGCGGTTGGCACTGTCGGTTGTCGGGATGAACGGAGGTTCCTCCATGTTGTTGCTCGGCAGGAACGACATCAGTTCGCGTATCTTCAGGATACAATCCATATCGTTATCTCCCGTGAAATGAGCTACTCCCGAACGGCTGCTATGAACTTCCGAGCCGCCCAACTCCTGCATCGTCACTTCTTCCTGCGTTACACTCTTTACCACTTCCGGCCCGGTGATAAACATATAACTGGAGTCTTTTACCATAAAGATAAAATCAGTCAAGGCCGGCGAATAAACCGCTCCACCTGCACACGGCCCCATGATCGCACTGATCTGCGGGATCACACCGGAAGCCATCGAATTACGCAAGAATATTTCCGCATAACCGGCCAACGACCGTACGCCTTCCTGGATACGTGCACCACCTGAGTCGTTCAACCCGATCACAGGTGCCCCCAACTGCATGGCCATATCCATGATCTTGCAGATCTTCCGGGCATACGTTTCCGAAAGAGCACCGCCAAATACAGTAAAGTCCTGTGCAAAAACAAATACGGTACGTTTTCCGATCAGTCCGTATCCGGTTACGACCCCATCGCCCAGCGGACGTTGTTTTTCCAGCCCGAACTCCGTGCATCGATGGGTTACAAACTTGTCTACTTCCACGAAGCTTCCCTTTTCCAGTAGAAGTTCGATACGCTCACGGGCTGTAAGTTTACCCGCTGCATGTTGTTTCGCGATACGGTCTTCACCGCCTCCCAGCTCTGCCTGATGGTTTAGAGCAGCCAATTGATCAATTTTCTCTTTCATGGCGATTGTCGGTTTTTATTGATTGATGAACTTAAAATTGCTTGCTAAATCATGTATCTCGCAAAAATAAGAGTAACATATATCTTAAACTGTATGATAAATTACACAGTAAAGAACACATCATCTTTTAATGTTCTTACAATATAAACATTTGCAGGAACGTAATAGTTATGAAAACCGATTGAATTTATTGATGAGGAGATTGATAAAATTTATATCCAGCAGGAATAAAAGTTTTATTCCAAACTATTGATTTGTGTCTTGCAAGTTAAAATATACAAATTTCTCTCTTTTTATTATTGTGATATAAAATCTTTTTCTTTTATTTGTCAGACAAATAGGATTAATACGAATTATAAATCTAATATATACTTATGGATTCTTTAAAATTACATAGTCAGACCTTTACATTAGTAGACCAGGTCGAAGATAAACTACTCAACTATCTCAAGGAAAAAGATTTGCGCACAGGAGATCCAATCCCCAATGAACTGGAACTGGCCGCAGCCCTTGGCGTTGCCCGCAGTGTTTTACGCGAAGCATTAAGCCGTTTGAAAATGATGGGCATGATAGAAAGCCGTACCCGTAGAGGAATGATTTTGCGGGAACCTTCCATTTTGGGTGGAATGAAACGGGTAGTCGATCCACGTATATTAAGCGAAGAAGCTTTGTTCGATATTCTCGGTTTCAGAATCGCCCTTGAAATAGGGATGTGTAGCGACTTGTTTCGAAATATAACTCCTGAAGATATTGCAGAATTAGAGGAGATAGTAAAAATGGGTATTGTTTTTGAGAACAACGAATATGCTCCGGTAAGTGAATTCAGGTTCCATGCAAAACTGTATGAAATAACCGGTAATAAAACAATTTCTGAATTTCAGGAAATAATTCATCCTGTCATGGTGTTTGTTAAAAACAAATTCAAAGATTTGCTCGAACCCATCAATATCGAGATGAAAGAAAAAGGCCAGATAGTTACCCACGCAGATTTGCTTGAATACCTAAAGAAAAAAGATGAAACGGGTTACCGCAAAGCAATCGAACTACATTTTGAAGTTTACAAAAGATTTATGAATAGTAAAACATAAAAACCGATCTACAAATTGTCATACCATGTCTAATACATTTAAAACAAAAATACTTTTCTTGGTTTGCCTTTTTACAGTTTTCCAGGCAAAGGCAAACACCAGATGTGCTTCATCCGAATATCCGGATATGGAAAAAATAGAATGGAGCAACACATTGGCTTTGCCTGAAATTAACGGAAAGGCAAACATTGGTATTGCGGGAGCATTCTCCGGATTTATCGGCAGCAACCTGCTTGTAGGCGGTGGCGCTAATTTTCCAGATACCACCCCTTGGAATGGTGGTCATAAAACCTGGTGGAATACATTATATTATATTAATGTACAGGATCCGGATACTAAATGGAATATTATAAAGGAATGTTTACCTAGAACATTAGCATATGGAAATTCTATTGAATTGCCTTCCGGCATTTTATGTATCGGAGGATGCGATTCTGCACAATGTTACAGTGATGTTTTCTTACTTCAATTAAAAGATGGAAAAGTAAAAATAGATACAGACTGGCCTTCTTTACCAGTCCCGCTAGCAAACTCAACCGGCGTTCTGTTGGATAATAAAATTTACATTGCCGGTGGTCAGGAAAGAATGGATGTGCAGGAAGCAACCGGACATTTCTTTATGCTTGACCTGGCAAACAGCAAAAAAGGATGGAAAACACTTCCTACCTGGCCGGGAGCCCCCCGCGGATATGCCGTTAGTGCTGCTCAAAGCGATGGCTTTGACAAATGTTTCTATCTTTTCAGCGGACGTAACTATAAAGCCGATGGATCCGTTGAGGTATTAACGGATGGATTTGCCTATAATCCACGACTAAATATCTGGAAAAAATTAGATCAGCAATTCCCGGTAATGGCCGGAACAGCGATAGCAACAGGAGCAAATCATATTCTTTTCTTAGGCGGTGTACCACGATTAATATCTGGTTCCGATAAACATCCCGGATTTGATAACACTGTCCGTCTATACCATACTATTACGAATACGTTCATTGAAAAAGAGACAGCGCCCTACTCTATTCCCGTTACAACGAACATTGCCCGTAAAGATAATTCGTTTTATCTCACAAGCGGAGAGATAAAACCTGGTATCCGTACACCTCAAATACTACAAGGAGAAATTATACCTTTTGAAAAAGGACTGGGTGTTGTGAACACTATCGTCATTATTCTATACTTTGCATCATTGGCCTGGATAGGTTACTATTTCTCGAAAAAACAAAAGAACACGGACGATTATTTCAAAGGGGGTGGCCGTTTACCTTGGTGGGCTGTGGGATTAAGTATTTTCGGCACAAGCCTTAGTGCGATCACTTTTATGTCTATTCCGGCAAAGTCCTACTCGTCTGATTGGAGCTATATGTTAGTCAATGCAGGTATATTAATGGTTGTTCCTATTATCCTGTATTTATTCATTCCATTTTATCGGAAACTGAATGTAACAACGGCTTACGAATATCTAGAACAACGATTTAACTCGTTAATCCGTGTCATTTGCAGTTTGGCTTTTATTCTGTTCCAGATTGGAAGAATGGGGATTGTCTTATTTTTGCCTGCAATTGCATTGAACGTTGTAACAGGTTTCGACATATTTCTTTGTATCGGCTTGATGGGGATTTTAAGCCTGATATATACAATGATGGGAGGTATTGAAGCTGTGGTATGGACAGATGCTTTACAAGTTGTCGTTTTACTGGGAGGTGCAATTCTTGTTGTTATAATCGCAGTCGCTAATATTCCGGATGGTTTTTCCGGTGTCATCCGGGAAGCTGCTTTCGATAATAAATTTGATCTGGGTAGTTTAAACTTCGATTTAAAGCAATCTACTTTATGGACTGTACTGATCGCAACCTTCTTTACTAATCTAACGACTTACGGAACCGATCAAACTATGGTGCAACGATATATGACAACAGAAACAGAAAAGCAAGCCAAGAAAAGTGTCCTGACAAATGCTTTTCTTACTATTCCTGCAACCTTGTTGTTTTTCTTTGTCGGAACAGTTCTTTACGTTTATTATAAGCATAGCCCGGCAGAGTTGAGTCTAACTATTACAGATGGTGATGCCATCCTACCCTGGTATATTTATTCTGAATTGCCACAAGGGATAACAGGCCTGTTAATATCCGGTATTTTCGCTGCTGCCATGTCGACACTTAGTAGTAGTATGAATTCAGCCGCCACAGCATATATTGTCGATATCCATAGTAAAATAGTTACTGATGATTCGAAAAACAGTCTGCATGCAGCTAAAATTTCCACATTATTATTAGGTATAGCCGGTATTGCTTTTGCTTATACAATGGCAACCTGGGAAATAAAGTCATTATGGGATGAATTCAATAAAATACTAGGAATAATCCTGGGTAGCTTAGGAGGACTTTTCTTACTGGGAATGATCACCAGAAGAGCTAATGCAACCGGGGCTTTATGCGGAATAATCGGTAGCATATTCATTCAACTTATTATGATTCATTTCCAATACGTTCATCTACTCTTATATACAACAACAGGGTTTATCTCTTGTTTCGTTATCGGATATATAGCAAGCCTGGTTATACCAAGTCATAAAAAGAATATCGATCATCTGACTATTTACAAAATATTTTCTAAAAAATAATGACATGAAGAATTATCAACGTCTGAAAGGATTGATTGCAGCATCCTTTACTCCTATGGATGCTCATGGAAAAGTAAACCTTTTCGCAATCGACAAGTATGCCGACCTGATGGCTGAATCAGGTATGACAGGAGTATTCGTGTGCGGAACAACAGGAGAATCCCTATCACTCACAACAGAAGAACGCAAAAATATCCTGGAACAATGGATTAAATCAGCGAACCACCGTTTCAAAGTAATTGCGCATGTTGGAAGCAACTCACAGTTTGAAGCTATGGAATTGGCCCGTCATGCAACTGAAGCAGGTGCAGATGCCATCGCATCGATGGCCCCGTGTTTCTTTAAACCTGGAAGCGTGAAAGAGTTAATTGCATTTTTTGCTCCGATAGCAAAATCTGCAAAAGAATTACCTTTCTACTATTATAATATGCCGTCAATGACCGGGGTGTCTCTATCTGTTGCCGCATTTCTGGAAGAAGGTAAAAAAGTAATGCCCAATCTTGCCGGAACCAAATTCACCCATAACAATCTAATGGAGATGGGAGAATGCCTGGCATTAAATAATAGTGAGTTTGAAGTACTTCACGGATACGATGAAATTCTGATATCCGGACTTGCATTTGGCGCAGTTGCCGGCGTTGGCAGCACCTATAATTATCTTCCGGATGTGTATCACGGCATCCTGAAAGCAATGGAAGAAGGCGATATGCAAAAAGCCAGGGAACTTCAGATGAAATCAATTGAAATAGTAAAAATAATCATTAAATACGGAGGAGGTGTAAGAGGAGGAAAAGCAATTATGAATCTGATAGGAATAGAATGCGGACAATGCAGATTACCCCTTTCGCCTGTAAGCGATGAAGAATACGATATGCTGAAAAACGATTTGTATAAAATCGGCTTTTTACCAAAATAAAAAAGACACGGGGAATAAAAACTTTGGTCGGTTGCCTATTCCCCGGTGTCGATCTTAAAATAACACTATTTTAAAACCAGTACAAAGATGAATAAAATTAATTATTTATGTCTACTATTGATCCTTTTATTATTCCCTTTTATCTCGGTTTCCGCTCAGGAAGTAAATATTTCAGGTGTTGTAATAGATAATGAAGGACTAACGATGCCCGGCGTTTCCGTGGCTGTTAAAGGTGCCACATCCGGTACGATCACAGATCTGGATGGCAAATTCAATATCAGTGTACCTAAAGGAACTACACTTATTTTCTCTTTTATAGGATATACGACGAAAGAAGTGAAAGTAGGAAACGAATCTATTTTAAATATCACTTTAAATGCATCTACGGTTGGTCTGGATGAAGTTGTCGTTGTCGGTTACGGCACACAATCGAGAAGAACCATCACATCTGCTATTACTAAAGTCAGCGGAGATGCATTAAAGAATGTGCCGGTAAATACGATCGGCGAAGGTTTGAAAGGCAAAATTGCCGGAGCCAGGTTGTATTCCAACAACAATACTCCGGGTGCCGATGCAACCATCCGTATCCGAGGAGGTTCCTCTATCAACAAAAGCAACGATCCGCTGATCCTTGTCGATGGTGTCGAACGCGCTTTTTCCGGTATTAACCCCAATGATATCGAGTCTATCGAAGTACTGAAAGACGCAGCATCCACTGCCATTTACGGATCAAGAGCCTCAAACGGTGTTATCCTGATCACGACGAAAAAAGGGTCAGCCAACCAGGCTCCCCGGATTACATTCGAAGCAAATGTAGCTCTGCAACAGGCTGAAACATTATATGATTTCATGAGTGCCGAAGATTACCTGAACATCGTCCGCCCTGCAGTGGCTGTCGGTCCGAATTCAAGATATAATTCGATGGATGGCTATTCTGCCAGTTCCGGTAATACGGCATCTTCCATTTATTCTACACGTTACCTGAGAGATGGGGAAAGTGTTCCGGCAGGATATAAATCGATGCCTGACCCACTTGATCCAAGCAAGACACTGATCTTTCAGGATAATAACTTTCAGGATGAAATCTATAAAAATGCTTTATGGCAGAATTATTATGTAGGTATTGACGGCGGAAGCGATGCAGTCAGATACAGTGCAAGTGTCGGTTATACGGATGATGGCGGTGTGGCCTTGGCTACCGATTATTCCCGTCTTAGCATGCGTAATAATCTGGATGTAAAAATCAACAGTAAATTATCTCTTGCTGCAGGTTTCGACTATTCCAAAACAAACTCATCCGAATATCCAAACCAGATGAATGTGATATCCAGAGGTCTGGCAACGCCACCCACACAGAAAAAATATAATGAAGACGGTACGCCGACCAAAGGTTATAACGCGACTTCTCCCAACCCGCTATGGTACCAATATTACAACGACCAGAGTAAGGAGGAAAAACGTTTGTCCGCTTTCGGTAAACTGACTTATCGCATTATCGACGGATTAAGAGCCGACGTTCAATTGTCTACCTATAACCACCATTGGAGAAGTGACAGTTTCGAGAAAGCAAACGAATTCAGCGGTTTACGTACAACTACAGCAAAATTCGGCGAACTAGAGAGAAACAAACTGGAAGCATACGGTACATATAGCAAAACAATCAAAGACCATTCTTTCTCCATCATGGCTGGTTATTCGTATCAGAAAGATAAAAACCAAACAATGGAAGCGACTGTCACAGGTGCAAGCTCCGATAAAGTACCGACATTAACAGCAGGCCCTAATAAAAAAGATGCCAAGAGTGACTTTACAGACGACGTTACAATCGGCTACTTTGGACGTTTATCCTATGATTTCCAGAAAAAATATTTATTCTCGGCAACATTCCGGGAAGATGCATCCTCACGTTTTGCAAGTGGCAATCAATGGGGTTTCTTCCCCGGCGCATCTGTAGGCTGGGTGATGTCGGACGAAAGTTTTATGCAAAACGCTAAAGCTATCGATAACCTGAAATGGCGTATCAGCTACGGTCAGACAGGGAACAATACGATCGGACTGTATGATGCTTATGGCAAATACTCTACAGATGCCAAATACGACGGTGTAGCAGGTATCGTCCCTTCTACTATGCCTAACCTGGGATTAACTTGGGAGGTTTCGACACAGCTGGATGCCGGTTTCGATTTATCTATGTTTAATAACCGTTTAAACATCAATGCCGATTATTTCGACAAAAGAACCGACAATCTGCTATTTAGTAAAGAACTACCTAACACGTCCGGATTTGAAAACGTACAAACAAATATCGGCAAAGTTAAATTTTACGGTTTCGATATTGAAATAGGTTCAACCAACATTGAAACGAAAGATTTCACATGGACATCCAAGTTTACCTGGAGTTTTGTAAAAAACAAAGTACTGAAACTACCAGATAACGGCCGCGATAAAAACCGTATCGGAGGTATTACCTTAGCCGACGGAACGGCCTTTGGCGGAACCGCAGAAGGAGAATCTCTGTATAGTTATTATGGCTACGTTGTCGATCATATCCTTGAAACTCAACAACAGGCGGATAATGCAATGTATGACAGTTCCGCCAAAGGTTACCGTCATTCGGATGGTAAGAATATAGCAGGACGTAAAGAAGTCGGCGACTACGAATGGAAGAATCGCGAAGGTAGCCAGACACGCGACGGAAAAGATTATATCGACAGCCAGGACCAGTTCTTACTGGGTTACACTGTGCCACATTCCACAGGTGGATTGAACAACAATTTCACTTATAAGAATTTCACTCTGAATATCTTCCTGGATTGGGCTTTGGGACATTCCATCAATAACAATTCCGAAATGCGTTATTTCATGAATACATTTGCCAATAACTACACTTTGATCGATGAAGTGAAACAATGTTGGACACAACCAGGGGATAACACAAAATACGCACGTTTCACTGCCAACGACCCGGATGACGGTAACGCAAACTTCAGCCGTACTTCTAACATATTTAATTATAAAGGTGATTATTTGTGTATCCGCGAGATCAGTCTGCAATATAATGTACCGACCAATAAATTGGTTAAACTGGGTATTCAGAATCTTGCTTTCACGCTGGCAGGTAATAATCTGCATTATTTTACAGCAGTAAAGGGTGTTTCTCCCGAAGTAGGAGCCTCTACCACTTATAATAAAGATTACTATAACTACCCTCCTATTCGTAAATATTCGATCGGAGTTAAAGTGACATTCTAAAACAAAAGAATCTTTTAAGCTATAAAACAATAGTATTATGAAAATTAAGACAATAATATCAATATTACTGGCAGGAACCCTGTTCGCTTCATGCCACGGTGACCTGGACATCATTCAGAAAAGCGAAGTTTCTGCCAACTCCATGTGGCAAGACGAAGGAGATGCTACTTCTGCCATGTACGGTATGTTCAATAAATTCAGAGCAGCCTTTAATACCGGTTACATTTACTGGGGCGAATATAGAACAGGATTATGGGGAGACGGTTTAACCAGTCAGACAGCTCGCGATCAGGTTTATCAAAACCAGATTCCTACCAGCCACGGATATGCAAACTGGAAAGATTTGTACACTACGATCAATAATGCTAACCTTATTCTGAAATATACTCCCGATATTGCCTTCAACAGTGAAGAGACAAAGAATAAGATATTGGCAAATGCCTATTATGTAAGAGCGTTCTGTTATTACTGGATCGGACGTGTATGGGGCGATGCTCCGGTTTTACTGGAAGGTTTCGAATCGGACCAACAGGAAGGTTTATTCCCGACACGTCAACCGGCAGATGATGTATTCAGACAAGTAGGCGAAGACATCGACAATGCACTGACTCTTATACCTGCTTCCGTTAAAGACCGGAATCTGGCATCACCAGGATCGATCAATATGCTGAAAGCCGATTACAATTTGTGGATGTATAAGGTTAGAAGTGCTGGTGAATCTGCATTGAATAACGCGAATACAGCAGTTCAGGCTGTATTGGGTAATTCTGATTATTCCTTGGAAGAAGATTACGGAAATATCTTCTATAACGAACTAGGCAATGAAATTATATTTGCATGGAGTTATATTCAGGACGAATATACAGGCGGTTACCCGGGTGACTATCTGGTGCCTTCCCAATATGTGTCGGCCGAAGCTATAGAGAACCCTGTAAAAGTGGGAAGTCATCAGCAATGGTGTTTCTACACGGAAGACTATAAGGCATTACTTTCAGAAAATAAAGACGATCAACGGACGATCCTAAGTTTTGAAACCTATTTTGATGAGCCGAAGAATGCCACTTTCCAATGGATCAATAAATTTGCCGGGACATGGACAAACGGGACACGTATCTTCGATTCCGACATCATTGTATACCGCTATGCTGATGCAATTCTGTTTGATGCGGAGATCAAAATGGCTAAAAACGATATATCCGGAGCTGTCGCTTCCCTGAACAGGATTGCCGAACGGGCTTATGGCAAAGAAAACTTCTATCCTGCATCCATCTCTGCGTCCGATCTGAACGAAGCGATCGTCACAGAACGTATGAAGGAATTTGCTGCCGAAGGTAAACTTTGGTGGGACTTTATCCGTCTGGGTGTCGTATTTAAGAAAGCTCCTTATCTGGTAGGTCGCGACAATGAACAGAACGTATTATTATGGCCGGTAGCTCAGACATCTATCAACAAGAATCCGAATATCACGCAGACACCGGGCTACGACAAATAAAATAACTTATATGCACGTTAATACATACTGGCAGAGGAACATTTCTCTGCCAGAGTTATAAGTCCGCAAATCTCTTTGAACTGGTTACAGACTACCATATCATTACCGAATTTTTTAATAAATAATCTCAAATCAATTTAAGTTATGAAGAAAATGATAGCAACTTGCTCTATTCTGCTGATGCTACTCAGTATTTCACTACAAGCCCAGGAAAACCCGACAACCGATGTGTTTCAAAAAGGACAAGACGGCTATGCCTGTTTCCGCATCCCGGCTATTGTCCGATCCAAAGCTGGTACTTTGCTGGCCTTTGCCGAAGCTCGAAGGAACAGCTGCTCGGATACCGGTAATATCGATCTGGTAGTAAAACGTTCGGAGGATGGCGGTAAGACCTGGAGCAAAGCAATTACTGTATGGGACGACGGAGACAATGTATGTGGAAACCCCGCTCCTATTGTAGATCAGGAAACCGGACGCATTATTCTGGTAACCTGCTGGAATCTGGGAGAAGACCACGAAAAAGAGATCATTGATGGGAAAAGCAAAGATAGCCGCCGCATATATGTACTCTCTTCGGACAACGACGGGATAAGCTGGTCTGCTCCCAAAGAAATCAGTTCTTCCGTAAAGCATCCGGACTGGACCTGGTATGCAACCGGTCCCTGTCATGGTATTCAACTGCAAAACAAAAAGTATAAAGGACGGTTAGTCGTATCAGCCAATCACATGGTAGCCGGTACTAAAACATATCATTCCCAGCTTATCTATTCCGACGACAAGGGTGAAACCTGGAAACTGGGCGGGATAGTCAGCAAACACGGTGGAAATGAGAGTAGTGTAGTCGAACTTGAAAATGGAAACCTTATGTTGAATATGCGGAACTACAACCGAGAAGAAAGCAAATCGCGCAGCTACGTTATCAGTGAAGACGGTGGAGAAACCGTTTCCGAAATGCAATATCTGCCGGAACTGATAGAGCCCATTTGCCAGGGAAGCACGTTGAACTACATGAAGAACGGCAAAATAAGCAACAACATCCTGTTCTCGAATCCTGCATCCACGGATAAAAGGGAGAAAATGACAATCAAACTGAGCGAGAATAACGGTAAAACATGGCCATATGCTTTCCCTGTCTATTCCGGCCCCTCGGCCTATTCCGATTTAGTGAATCTACCAGACGGAAACATCGGGCTACTATACGAATATGGTACCGACAATGCATACGAAAAGATAGGCTTCACTTGTATCTCTTTCGAGACTCTGAAGAAACTCTGATCCGAAAGCCCGAAAGATAGATTTTATAAACTAGTCCAGATAAAACAACGAGCAAAAGTTTCAATCTGTTTCATGCAATGAAACTTTTGTTTCACATGGGAGAAACATTTGTTCCACCCTAATGAAACACTTGTTTCACTATACTGAAACAAAATAAAATAAATAAGTGCTTGAAGATTATAAGAACACTCCAAATCAGTAAGACTCCATGAATAAAACACTATTATTTACGCTTCTATCCATCTTGTCGATCTCCTGTACAAAATATACCGACAAGATATCCGTTACGATAAAACAACCCGTTCTGCCCGTCCTCACCATGAAGGATGCAAATCCGGTATTAAAGATTGAATTGATACGAGATCAGCCGATCGATTATACATTACAATCGATCGCGTTTGCTTTGCAGGGAACAACTAATATCAACGATATTGAAAGTATCGGGCTTTATTATGCCGACCCTAAAGGTACTCTTGATAAAGATAAACCTGCAATACTCCCTATTGCAGTATCGGAAACTGTTACTATTAACACTGAGATTCATGTAGAAACAGATACGCTCACCCTCTGGCTTTCCTTCAAATTAAAAGAAAAAATCGACCTCGGCCATCGATTTAATGCCTATTGCTCCGAGTTGCAAACAAGCGAAGGTAAAATAAAAATACCTGAAACAATATCTCACGGACTACGTGCCGGCGTTGCCGTTCGTCAGCATATGCAGGATGGTGTACATACATCCCGCATTCCAGGTTTGGCTACTTCCCGAAAAGGGACCTTACTGGCGATTTACGATGCCCGCTACGAAAACTCACGGGATTTGCAAGGAGATATAGATATCTGCCTGAATCGTAGTACAGACGGTGGACAGACCTGGCAACCCATACAAGTCGTTCTGGATATGAAAGAATGGGGCGGCCTTCCCGAAAAATACAACGGAGTAAGCGATGCCAATATCCTCGTAGATGAAGAAACAGGAGATATATACGTAGCCGGTCTCTGGATGTACGGTGTATTGGATAATGAAACCGGCAAATGGATACCCGGAATGACTAAAGACAGTACCCGTTGGATGCACCAATGGCGCGGTAAAGGCTCTCAACCAGGCTTTGGCGTTAAAGAAACCAGCCAGTTCCTGATCAGCAAAAGCACAGATGATGGCCTGACATGGAGCGAACCGATTAACATCACAGCACAAGCCAAACAAAAAGAATGGTGGCTTTTTGCTCCCGCTCCCGGACATGGCATCACGTTGAAAGACGGAACTCTTATCTTTCCCACTCAGGGACGTGACAAAGAAGGACAATCATTCTCTAACATCACCTGGAGTAAAGACAATGGGAAAACATGGAAAACAAGCAGTCCAGCATTCCATAACACAACGGAATGCATGGCAGTAGAACTATCCGACGGAAGCATTATGCTGAATATGCGTGACAACCGTAACCGGGGCAACAGAGAAGAAAACGGCCGGCGTATCTGCGTCACTTCTGATCTGGGACAAACCTGGACGGAACATCCTACATCCCGGAAAGCACTTATCGAACCGACGTGTATGGCCAGTATCCATAAACATATCTATCATCAGGATAGCAAAGAAAAATCCATACTCCTTTTCGTAAATCCGGAATCCTACTCCGAACGTAATCACATCACTTTAAAAGTAAGTTATGATGATGGTAATACCTGGCCGGAAGAAAAGAAAATATTACTGGACGAATACAATAGCCGTGGATATTCCTGTATCACATCAGTAGATGAAAATACGATCGGTATTCTATACGAAAGCAGTCAGGCCGACATGGTATTCCAACAAGTCAGTCTAAATGAAATAGTACCATAAATTCAACAAAAAGGCAGAGATTATTCACCTCTGCCTTTTTTATAATCAACGAGAACAATCCTTCTAACAGGATTTCCCTGTCATAATATCCAGCACTAGTTTATCCGTTGCCTCCATACCTACGGAGCCGATAGCCGTCAGGTTGGCGATCGACTTGTCCACGTCTTCATCGATAATGCCTTCCACCGGAGTGACTACCTTATTTTCCATTGCCATCAATGCCGAGATCATCGCAGTAGAAACACCGCTCGATACTTTCAGGGCACAACTAGGTTTCGCACCGTCGCAGATCATGCCGGTGATATTGCCGATCATATTCTTGATTGCATAAGATATCTGTGTCTTGTTCCCTCCCATCAGGTAAGTTATGCCACAACTCGAACCTGTGGCAGCAACAACGCATCCGCACAAAGCCGAAAGACGTCCCAGGCTCTGTTTGATATAGATAACCATCAGGTGGCTGAGCATCAGGGCACGGATCAATTGTTCCTCCGTACATTCAATATCTTCGGCAAACGAAAGAACCGGAAGCGTAGCGGCAATTCCCTGGTTTCCGCTACCGGAATTACTCATTACGGGGATCATCGCACCATCCATACGGGCATCGCAGGCGGCAGCGGTCATAGCCAGCATGTGGGTATAGGCAGACTCGCCCATATATTTCTTGCCGTACTCGCCCGATACGGTTTTACTTACGGTGTGCCCGTAATGTCCCTGTATGGAAGCTTGTGCAGCTTTCTTGTTCAAATCGGCCGTTTCAAGGATAAAGCGGATTTCGTCTACCGGCATTTCCATGGCAAACTCGTAAACTGTCGAGAAAGAGAGCTTCAGTTCATCCTCCGGACAGATGGCGTCACAATGCAACTCCTTTCGTTCGTCGGTCAATACTTCGCCGTTTTTCTCTACATATATTATATGTGTATGCTCATGGCAGATAATTACCCGAGATGTTTCCTCTCCGGCTGTACAGATTATTTCGATATATAGTTTGTCTACATTCTCCTTTAAAGCGATATGGATAAGCTTATCTTCAATTATGGCCTTACCGGCTTGCAACGCTTCAGGGGTTATATCGCGAAGCACTTCCAGCCCGTAAGCCGATTTTCCGATCAGGGTTCCGAGAGCAATGGCGATAGGCAGTCCAACCATACCTGTGCCGGGAATTCCCACTCCCATTGCATTCTTCAGTATATTGGCACTAAGTAATACTTCTATTTTCTCAGGTCGGCATCCCAAAACTTCCGCTGCTTTTGCTGCGGCTAAAGCAACCGCCACCGGTTCCGTACAACCGATTGCCGGAATTACTTCCTGATGTATTAATTTAATGATTTGCGTTTGAGTTAATTTATCCATAAAATATAGAGTTTTTTCCTTTAATATCGTCCGGCAAAGGTAACTTATTAATCGATAATTAAGAGCCGAAAATCAAAAATTATATGCTATTTATCGCTATTACCTACAGTTTCCGCCGTAAATATTTCCTCTTCCGTACCATTACCGCGTCCTTCTTCCAGGCGCACACTAAAAACAGCCTGGCCAGTTTGTAATTCCGGGGAAGCATATACCGTGACTTCATAATTGATACATTCCTCACGTGAGATACGGGGTATTTTCACCGGATTGGATAATTCCAGATGTTCCCCTTCCTTTATTTTTACGACAGGTATCACATCCAAAGCGTCCTGAAAGCTGTTATTAACTATCACAAACGAGATACGGCAAGTTTCTCCGGCATCGATCTTCCGGTTGCAGGTGATGCTGTCCTCTTCCAAAAGAATATCTTCTATATGCAGGTCGGGTAACAAGACGTTCGAGGAAGTATTATATTTGCCCGGGATTCTCCTTTCGACTATCACTTCATCATTCGCAGTGGCAGCGATCGAAGCACCGGCGACACCTCCGACAGCCGTTCCGATGAATGCTCCTATTTCACCACCTCTTTCATCATTAATAGCCTCCCCGATCAATCCGCCGAACAGCCAGCCGACAAATGATCCGACCTGTGCCCCAAAACCAGTCCGGTCTTCGTTACTCATATTCCTTATCGATCCGCAACCCGGCAGGATCAATAAAACGATCATTAAGGATATAATTACCTTTTTCATAATATCACCTATCTTTCTATTCTACACAATCAACGAATAAAATCCTCATGTTTGCCTTTATGACAACGGAAAGGAGAAAAACCCCCATTCAATTCCTTTTTTTTATGTAAGTTTGCGGCCAGTTAAACAAAGAATTAATGACAAATCAAATCCAGACTCCATCTGCAGATCTGCAACGCCAATATGATCTCCTTCAAATGGAGTATGAATATGAGAAAGAGACCTACAGGCAGCAGTCCGAACGGGTGGGCATCCATCGGAAAATACAACAGGGACTTTGCTGGTATCCTGTTGTCCCGGGAAAAAGTTATTACAATTCACTCAACCAACTCGTCATTGAAATTGAACGCAGAGACGACAAGGAGATAGAGCATAATTTTGAATATGGCCGTCCGGTTTGTTTCTTTACAACCAATGGAACAGGCAGTCCGCGTTATCTGAATTTCTCCGGTATCATCAGCTATGTACAGGACGACCGGATGGTTGTCGTTCTTCCAACACCTTCGGCCTTGTTCGATCTGCAAGGTGTGAGCAGTGAGCTGGGCGTTCAGCTCTATTTTGATGAAACAAGCTATAAAACGATGTTCAGTGCACTGTCGGGTGTAATGAAAGCGAAAAATAACCGGTTAGCCCATTTGCGGGATGTATTACTGGGGAAAACGCCTGTCAGTGAAAGGAAGTTGTTTCCCGTTCGTTTTCCCTGGCTGAACGTTACCCAGGAAGAGGCTGTCAACCACGTGCTGGCGGCAAAAGAGGTTTCCATCGTGCATGGCCCTCCCGGAACGGGTAAAACGACCACATTGGTGGAAGCGATCTATGAAACATTACACCGGGAAAACCAGGTGATGGTCTGTGCACAAAGTAATACAGCCGTCGACTGGATCTCCGAAAAGCTGGTAGACCGGGGGATCAACGTTCTCCGCATCGGCAACCCGACACGGGTGAACGACAAAATGCTTTCCTTCACCTACGAACGACGTTTCGAGTCGCATCCCGACTACTCCGAACTCTGGGGTATCCGTAAAGCGATCCGCGAGATACAATCGTCTTTCCGCAAGAAGAGCCATAGCGAAAAGGAAACGGCACGCAACCGTCTTTCCCGCCTACGTTTCCGGGCTACCGAACTGGAAGTACAGATAGACACCGACCTGTTCAGCGAAGCCCGAGTAATAGCCTGCACATTGGTAGGTTCTGCCAACCGGGTGCTGACAAACCATACATTCACGACTCTTTTTATCGACGAAGCGGCACAGGCACTCGAAGCGGCCTGCTGGATCGCGATCGGCAAAGCAGACCGGGTCATCCTGGCCGGCGACCATCACCAGCTCCCTCCTACTATTAAATGTATAGAGGCAGCACGCGGCGGCCTGGATCGTACGTTGATGCAGAAAGTGGCTGCCAACAAACCGGAAACGGTTTCATTGCTAAAAATACAATACCGGATGCATGAAGATATCATGCGCTTTTCGTCCCATTGGTTTTATCAGGACGAGCTGAAGGCTGCGCCGGAAGTAAGCCAGCGCGGTATCCTGGCATACGACACTCCTGTTGTCTGGTTCGACACGGCCGACTGCGACTTTGAAGAAGACCGGTTGTCCGAAAGTATGAGCCGCATCAATAAGCAGGAAGCAGTTCTATTGGTAGAACAGTTGCAAAGCTATATCGAAAAGATCACCAAAGAGCGGGTGCTGGACGAAAGCATCGACTTCGGACTGATCTCGCCTTATAAATCGCAGGTTCAATATATCCGCGGACTGATCAAACGCAACGCATTCTTTAAGCCGTTCCGTAAACTTATTACCGTCCATACCGTAGACGGTTTTCAGGGACAGGAACGTGATGTTATCATGATCAGTCTCGTGCGTGCCAACGACCAGGGCAACATCGGATTTCTGAATGACCTGCGTCGCATGAATGTAGCCATCACCCGTGCCCGTATGAAACTGATCATTCTGGGCGATGCTTCTACATTGACAAAACATGCTTTTTACAGAGAATTATATAAATACATCACAGCCCACGGGCATGTCATTCAAATAAATAACAATATATGAAATATAAGTTACTGGTTCTCGACCTGGACGGAACGCTGACAAACAGCAAAAAAGAGATCACCCCTTATACGCGGGAAATCCTGATCAAAGCACAGGAACAGGGTCTTCATCTCGTCCTGGCATCCGGACGTCCCACGTATGGTATCGTTCCTCTGACAAAGACGTTGGAAATGGAACGGTTCGGGGGATTTATCCTTTCCTTCAATGGCGGGAAAGTGATCGAAGTTAAGACAGGCAAAGTATTCTACGAACAGGCCTTGCCACCGGATATGATGCCACTGTTGTATCAACGTTCGCAGGAAGCCGGGCTGACAATCCTTTCTTACAACGGGAAATATATACTGACCGAGAATGCGGAAGACAAATATGTCAAATACGAGTCGTTCCTCACTAAGATGAAGATAAAGGAAACGGATAATTTCCTCCGCGACCTGCAACTTCCCGCCGACAAATGCCTGATCGTAGGCGAACCGGAAGATTTGGTTCCGCTGGAAGAGAAACTGCGTCAGGAAATGGGGAGCCGTATCAACGTCTATCGGTCGGAAGCTTTTTATCTGGAAGTCGTACCCAAAGGAATAGACAAGGCAGCATCCTTGCAGCGCCTGCTGGAACGCGTATACATAAAACAGGAAGAAGTAATAGCCATAGGAGACGGCTTTAATGACCTCACAATGATACAGTTTGCCGGTCTGGGTGTAGCTATGGCAAACGCCCAGCCTCCGGTAAAAGCCAATGCCGACGAGGTAACGACTTATACAAATGATGAGGACGGAGTAGCACATTTCATCGAAGATTTGATGAAAGCGTAAGCGTTAAATGTGTATATTTGTGTTCTAAACAAAAACAGCAAGCCCATGAAGTACAAATTATTGGTTTTAGACGTAGACGGGACATTACTCAACAGCGAAAAAGAGATAACTGCCCGTACCCTTGCTGCCCTACTGAAAGTTCAGCAAATGGGAGTGCATATTGTATTGGCATCCGGCCGACCGACCAATGGGGTCATGCCGCTGGCTAAAGCTTTGGAATTGGATCATTACGGCGGTTTCATCCTCTCGTATAACGGGGGACAGATCATCAACGTTCAAACCGGAGAATTGTTTTTCGAGAAACGTATCAACCCGGAAATGCTGGCTTACCTGGATAAAAAAGCGAAGAAGAACAACTTTGCCATCTTCACTTACCATAAAGACTTTATTCTGACAGACAAACCGGAGAGCCGGCATGTGCAGGAAGAAGCCGCATTGAACAATATGCGGGTGATCGGTGTCGATAACTTCCCGGAAGCTGTCGACTTCAGCCCGTGCAAATGCGTATTGGCCAGCGATGATGAAGCAGAACTGGTCGGATTGGAAAACCATTGGAAGAAACGGCTCAACGGTGTACTGGATGTGTATCGCACGGAAGACTTCTTCCTCGAAGTAGTTCCCCAGTTCATCAACAAAGGCAATACGCTGGCTGTTCTAATGGAGAAACTGAAGATCACGACCGAAGAGGTGGTTGCCATCGGTGACGGTATCGCCGACGTTCCTATGCTGCAACTGGCCGGAACCAGTGTTGCGATGGGCAATGCACGCGACTCGGTAAAGGTTTGTGCGGACTTTACAACCCTGACGAACGATATGGACGGGGTTGCCGTTGCTATCGAGACTGCGATCCTTGCCGCTATCAAACCGACGGAAGTTCCGCTGGATCAGTTGAACATGCGTGCCAAACATGCGTTGATGGGTAATTTAGGCATTCAGTATACCTATGCTTCAGAAGACCGTGTGGAAGCGACCATGCCGGTAGACGAACGTACCCGCCAGCCTTTCGGAATCTTGCACGGCGGTGCAACCCTGGCATTGGCAGAGACGGTTGCCGGACTCGGTTCCATGATACTGGCCAAACCGGACGAGATCGTCGTAGGAATGCAGGTTAGCGGCAATCACATGTCGTCGGCGCATGAAGGCGATACGGTGCGTGCCGTCGGAACGATCATCCATAAAGGACGCTCTTCGCATGTATGGAATGTAGATGTGTTTACCTCTACCGACAAATTGGTTTCATCCATACGTGTTGTGAATAGCATATTAAAGAAGAAATGATTTCAGAAGAAACAAGTAAATACAAGGCAATTGACTCACTGATCAGGCAGGGCCGCAGTTTTGCTATCTATCGTATACCGGGGGAAGAAACTCCCCGGTTCGTGATGCAAGCCTCCGGTTCTGCTCGTCTGTTTTATAATATAGAGGATCTGAACGAACAGCAGGGGTTTGTTATTGCCCCCTTCAGGGCAGGCCGGGAATGTCCGATCGTACTGATCAGGCCGGATTATTCCGAGTTGCCCGATAGCAGTAAAAAGGAATTCATCCCAATGGATTTGGAATTTCATCCGAATGAAACTGAAAACGCATCCGAACGAAAGACAAAAGACAACTATATCCATTGCTTCGATACTTTCATAAAACCTTTGCAGGAGAAAACGCTGGACAAACTGGTTCTTTCACGCAGTCTGACACTCGACCGGGAAGATGGCTTTTCTCCTGCAAAGGCTTTCTACAAAGCCTGCAAGCAATATATCCGTTCCTATGTATATCTCTGCCACACACCGCATACAGGTACATGGCTGGGAAGCACACCTGAAATCATCCTCTCCGGAGAAAAAGGGGAATGGCACACCGTTGCCCTGGCCGGTACACAGCCACTGCAAAATGGCGAATTACCTGTACATTGGAGCAATAAGAATAAAAGGGAACAGTTATTAGTATCCAATTACATACACGATCAACTCAGTTCATTAGGTATCGACTCAGCAATGGAAGGCCCTTATCCGGCACGCGCCGGGGCTTTATGTCATCTGAAAAGCGATTTCCGGTTCCGTCTCGGAGAAAGTAATAAACTGGGGAATCTGCTTAATCTATTACATCCTACTCCAGCCGTATGCGGACTTCCTAAAGAAGAAGCCCATCGTTTTATCCTGGACAACGAAGGATATGATCGCCGTTATTATTCCGGCTTTATCGGTTGGTTGAATCCGGAAGGCAGAACAGATCTGTACGTAAACCTGCGTTGCATGAACATCAATGCCAAGACGCTGATACTGTATGCCGGTGGTGGCTTGCTTTCTTCTTCAGAGTTGAGTGACGAATGGCAGGAAACGGAAGATAAATTACAGACGATGCGGGCATTGTTGTAAAACAAAATTTGTGATAGTCCAAATATTGATCGTGGGATGTATCAGCTATTGAAGTAGCCGATACGTCCCACAATTAGTTTTAGATCAACGCGGATTCTGCACCATATTCGGATTAGCATCGATCTCCGTTTGGGGAATAGGTAACGCGACCCTCAGATCAGATGGAGTAATGACTGCTGCTCCGGCAACGGAAGGCAAATGCCATCCGCCGGTACGAGTCACCGGCAAACCATTCCTCATGGCATCGAAAAAGGCATGCCCCTCTCCTACCAATTCCTTACGGCGTTCTTTCAGAATACGCTCCAGGCTCAGTTCAGATGCCTGTACCGATTTCGCAGGATTGGCACGGCTCACGATAGCATTAAGGCACTCCAGGGAGAAGGCCAGATTCTCTGCTCCACCCAATTTAAAGGCTGCCTCAGCAGCATTCAGGTAGACTTCGGAGAGACGAACGACACAGATATCATTATCCTGTGGATTTTCGCCCGTTTTACCCGGATACTTGTTCAGATACTTAGGATGACCAGTAGAACCTTCGGGTAATATATCTTCTTCCGGTTTCTGCGGTAGACGATTCAGCACATGACGCACATCGTCCGGATCTTCTCCCAGCAGATCGAGGAATGCCTTCGTGAGCACAAGATTATTCCAGTCCTTCACATTATCGGCATACACCATCGGAGCTCCCTCACCGCCTGTTCCACCATCCGGTTCGGAAAGGGTATAATAAAACTCAAAGAGCGACTCTGAATTAAAATCTTTTCCCCATACAGTGGGATATTCTTCGTGTGTGAATAGTTTATACAACCCTCCGTTATTTATTACTTCCTTAGCCAGTGCGAGTGCTTTTTCATTATTATTCATATAAAGATAAATACGCGACAGCAATGCTTTCACACTCCAGACATTGAGAAAGCCGTCTTTCTTATCGGTAGAGAGGGCGGAAAGGTTCAGTGCTTCTGTCATATCATCTATCGCCTGGCCGTAGCATTCGGCCACCGTATTGCGGGCAGGCTGATGAGTGGGTAATGTTGTTTTAATTTCGATAGCCACACCCAAAGAAGCACCGTTATCCAAAGTATAAGGCATACCGAACAGACGGGTAAGATCGAACAGGGCGAGCCCACGCAAAGCAAGCGCCTCAGCTTTGATACAGTCGAGTGCTGCGGTATTATCCGTAGTTACCTCACCCGATTCGATCCTTTCCAGTAGACTGTTTGCCTGGTGGATCACGTTATAAGGCTGGTTCCATACACGGGTGATGTTCAGGGCATCATCCGCCGTGACATTGAACTCATAATAGGGTGACACGCGTTTGCCGGGCCCCTTACTGATACGTGCCTGTACATCTTCGCCACGGCAGTCGGCATAGTAGAGATAATTATCTCCATAGTAACTATGTGAAGCGGCAATACGATAGATACCGTTCAAAGCGATCTGGGCCTCTTCGAGCGTGCGGATAGCCTGCGAAGTAGTTACCGAAGTAGACGGATCCAGGTTCAACCAATCGCCGGAGCAGGAAGTACAAAGAAGCGATGTGGCGGCAAACAAATATATAAATGTATGTTTCATATTCGAATAGTTTATAATAAATAAATCAGAAAGTTATCTCAACCCCAAAATTGAAGGTACGCATAGCGGGTGCTTCACAGAACACTTCACCATTAACCGGAACTTCCGGATCATATTGGTTCCATTTGGCCCACGTGAGCAGATTGGTACCGGAGAAATAAATACGTGCATTTTCTATCAACGCCTTTTGTGTCCACTGCCCCGGCAGTGTAAAGCCCAATGTCAGGTTTTTGAGACGGATATGATCGGTACTGTGGATATAACGGGATGAGTTTTGCGGGCCGGCTCCCTGTTCCAGTACGAAGCGAGGCACATCGGTTATATCTCCCGGTTTCTGCCAACGGTCGAGGGCATATACGGGCAGGTTGTATGATTTTTCCTTACTACCGTCTGTCTCTATCAGAGTGCCTGCCTTATCAAAAGAATAGCCCCCCAATGAGTAGGTGAACGTAAGTCCCAGGTCAAACCATTTATAAGAAAGTATGTTGGTAAAACCTCCTGCAATCTTCGGATCGGCAGACTTATACGGAATGGCTTGTGCTTTAGATGCATCGTCAGTCTTTTCTTTATTATAATTGCCTTGCTCGTCCTGTGTATTGAGATAGTAGAGAGCTTTTCCGGTCTGCGTATCTACTCCGGCAAACTCTTTCACGTAGAAGCTGTTGTAAGGAAGGCCTACTTTATGGATAAACCAGGAGCCCTCGATTGATTGCTTCATATCGCCATCCAACGTTACGATCTTATTGCGATTGTGGGTTAGGTTCAGCACGGATGTCCAGTTAAAGTCAGGACTAGCAAAGTTGATCGTTCTCAATTCTAACTCCACACCTTTGTTGTTGAGCTGACCGATATTCGCCAGATAGTTCAGGAAACCGGTAGTAGCACTGATAGGACGGTTGTAAAGCAGGTCTTTGGTATCGCGATTATAGTATTCGAGCGTCACAAAAATACGGTTGATGAAAGCCAGGTCGATACCAAGATTCAGATTGTAGTTCTTTTCCCACTTCAACCCGGGATTGGCCTGGGCAGACTCATACGAACCTGCTGCTCCCATATAGTTCTGTCCGTAACTGTACAGCCCCATATATCCGTAAAGAGCTCCCGGCTGATTACCATTAACGCCATAAGAGGCACGTATCTTCACATCGTTCAACACCGGTTTCACTGCATGCATAAAAGACTCATTACTCAGATGCCACATACCGGAGACAGACCAGAAATCTCCCCATCGACTTTCCGGAGCCAGACGGGAGCTGCCATCGCGGCGATAACTGCCTGCAATATAATAACGGTCGTCATAATCATAGTTCAAACGCGAAAGATAGGAGATCATCCTGTATGCCTGGGTAGAAGAAGCAAAGCTTTTCAGCACGGCTGCATTATCCGGTTCGAGCAACACATCCGAAGGTAATTTAGCTTTTTCTCCCATTGCCTTATCACTCTGATAACTCTCCAATTCATAGGCAGCCAGTACATCGAGGTGATGTTTGGTGGCAAAGGTACGGACAAAGTTGATAGAGGTAGATGAAAGAAACTTACCATATTCGGTAAATCCTTTTGAAGTCTGGGCATCACTTCCGCTCTTTGGCCCTGCTCCGCTAAGAGGGTTCAGATAACGGGAATCTTTCTGCACCGTGTAATCATAGCTCAATGTTTCTTTGAGTTTCAGTCCTTTAATAATATCAACAGACGCATATCCGGTAGAGAACATACGCGTCATACGACTACGGTTATAGTCGGTACGGATATCGCGAAGCGGATTCACATTAGTTCCGGGATAAGAGCCCACATAATTGCCTGAAGCGTCGCGTACCGGCATGGAAGGTGTGGCAGATACAGCGACACAGAGAAAAGGATTGATATTGGAGCCACGCTCTTCATTCATTTCCTGACTCATCTGGGTAAACATCATATTACCTCCTATTTCTGCACGGCTACCTACTTTCTGCGTCACATTCAGACGGGCCGAATAACGATCCAGACTGGAGTTTTCGACCAATCCCTCCTGACGGTTGAAACCAAGAGAAGAATAAAAAGTAGTACGCTCGTTACCCCCGGAAGCCGATACCTCATAATTTTGATTATGAGCCGTACGAAGCAATTCTTTCCGCCAGTCGGTATATCCCAGTTCGGGTATCCCCGCATACATGTCGATATTGGCTTTGGCATATTCGTCAGGAGACTCCATGCCCTTGTCTATAGCCGAGTTATACAGACCTTCATAAATCATCTCACGGCGCTGATCTCCATTTAATGTAGGGCGGAAGTTGACAGCCGCATCAGAGAAACCGCCACTGGCACTCAAAGTGACTCTTGTACGCCCCACGGTACCTTTTTTCGTTGTGATCAAAATCACGCCATTAGCAGCACGCGAACCATAAAGAGAAGCGGCAGCAGCATCCTTTATCACCGTAATATTTTCGATATCGGCAGGATTAAGCGTGCTCATCACATTCGTTTTGGCGTTATTCATATAAGCGGCATCGGCACCCGTACCGGCACCCATACTACCGGATGTGACAGGTACGCCATCAATGACAAATAATGGTTCGTTGGAAGCATTGAAAGAACCCATACCACGGATACGAATACTCTGGTTAGCTCCCGGTTGACCGGAACCGGATGTTATATTCACTCCCGTAGTCATGCCTTGCAACTTCTGCTCTACAGAAAGTACAGGTACGTTTTTCAACATATCGGCCCGCAGGGTATTGGCAGAGCCGGTAAAAGATGATTTCGAGAAGTTTCCATATCCGGTGACCACCACTTCCTCCAAATTCTGTGATTCAGGGGTTAGCACCACATTCAAAACACCATTCTTAGGTACTTTTACCTCGGCTGTTTTCATTCCTACATAAGATACAACAAGGATCTTATCGGATGCTTCTACATCCAGTACGAAACGACCGTCTATATCCGTCACCACTCCCCGCTCCGCTACTCCTTTTACAGAAACGGTAGCACCAATAAGAGGTAGTTTATCATCCGATGACGTTACTATACCTTTTATTTCCAATTGCTGTGCCTGCATATGTATACTGCACAGACACGCCAGTACAAACAATACAAATCTAAATTTTTTCATTAATCAATTATTATTAAATACTAATACCAGTTTGTACTTTATATGCCAATAATTGTACCCTAAAAGCGTCCGAGGAGTAAATTAAATCTAAATAGCGGTGAATAAATGCATTAATCATTCAAGGAAAACTAAGAAAAATAAAACGGTATGTAGAATTTCCACACAGATATGTAGAACTATTCTACATGTTGATCATATCCGACCCGATTCTCCGTCAATTGAAAAATTATATCTACTTTTGCAAGTCAACCTAAGGAAGAACAGAATATGTACACCGATAAAAAAAACATTCTCCAATTAGTAGCTCTGCTCAAGGAGCATAATATCAATAAAATCGTATTATGTCCGGGAAGTCGCAATTCGCCTATCGTACACACGTTGGCTAATCATCCGTTCTTCACCTGCTATTCGGTGACCGACGAACGGAGTGCCGGCTTCTTTGCAATGGGACTGGCTCTGCACGGGGGAAAACCGGCGGCCGTCTGTTGCACCTCAGGTACAGCCCTGCTGAACATCCATCCGGCCGTAGCTGAAGCCTATTACCAGCATGTCCCCCTTATCGTGATATCTGCCGACCGACCAGGAGCCTGGATCGGACAAATGGATGGCCAGACCTTACCGCAACCGGGTGTATTCGGTTCACTGGTAAAGAAATCGGTCAACCTGCCGGAGATACATACGGATGAAGACGAGTGGTACTGCAACCGCCTGGTCAATGAGGCGTTGCTGGAACTCAACCATCACGGAAAAGGCCCGGTACATATCAATGTCCCGATCTCCGAGCCGCTATTCCAGTTCACGACACCCGAATTGCCGAAGGTACGCGTCATTACCCGTTATCAGGGACTGAATATATACGACCGGGAATACAATACACTGATCGAACGGCTGAACGGCTATAATAAACGGATGATGGTGATCGGACAAATGAGCCTGATCTATCTGTTTGAAAAGAAGATATCCAAACTACTCTACAAACATTTCGCATGGCTGACCGAACATACGGGAAACAAAACGATCCCCGGTATCCCTGTAAAGAACTTCGATGCGGCAATTTATGCATTACCAAAAGAGACGCTCGACAAGATGGCTCCCGAACTGGTCATCACCTATGGGGGACATATCGTTTCCAAGCGCCTGAAGAAATTCCTCCGCGAAAACCCGCCTAAAGAGCATTGGCATGTATCGGCGGATGGCGAAGTGGCCGACCTGTACGGCTCAATAACAACCGTTATCGAGATGGATCCGTTCGAGTTCCTCGAAAAGATCGCTTATCTGCTGGAGAATAAAACAACCGAGTTTCCACGCGTATGGGAAAACAATACCAGGAATTTACCCGAACCGGAGTTCGCTTATTCGGAAATGGCGGCTATCGGTGCACTGATAAAATCGTTGCCAACTCCGTCTGCCTTACATCTGGCCAATAGCTCGACTGTTCGTTATGCGCAGTTGTTCACTTTGCCGGAAGA
The DNA here is from genome assembly GCF_000969845.1 of Parabacteroides sp. HGS0025. Taxonomy (NCBI): domain Bacteria; kingdom Pseudomonadati; phylum Bacteroidota; class Bacteroidia; order Bacteroidales; family Tannerellaceae; genus Parabacteroides; species Parabacteroides sp. HGS0025. Next base: position 2,641,606 of record NZ_KQ033902.1, on the reverse strand, counting down.
GGTAGAAGTGTGCTGTAACCGGGGAACCAGCGGGATTGAAGGTTCTCTCTCCACGGCTATCGGTTATGCCGTAGCATCCGATAAGCTGAATTTCGTAGCCATAGGCGACCTTAGTTTCTTCTATGACATGAATGCGATCTGGAACAGCAATTACGGTTGTAATCTGCGTATCCTGCTGCTGAACAATGGTGGTGGTGAGATCTTCCAGGCTTTGCCCGGTTTGTCTATGTCGGGAAAGACGCACCGTTTTGTCACCGCCACGCATAAAACATCGGCACAAGGCTGGGCTACCGAACGCGGTTTCCTTTATCAGGGTGTACACGACGGGAAAGAACTTGAAGAGTCAATGAAGATATTTACGGATCCCAACCCCATCAACCAACCGGTACTGATGGAAGTTTTCACAGATAAAGACGAAGATGTTCGTCTATTGAAAGAGTATTATCATCAATTAAAGCAAAAATAATATGTCAACTACAAGAGAATGGACAACTATAAAGGAATATGAAGATATTCTATTCGATTTTTATAAAGGAATTGCCCGCATCACGATTAATCGCGAACGTTATCGCAACGCCTTCACTCCTACCACTACAACAGAAATGAGCGATGCTCTTTATATCTGCCGCGAACGGCCGGATATCTGCGTAATCGTATTGACAGGAGCTGGCGATACAGCCTTCTGTGCAGGCGGCGATATGAATGTGAAAGGACATGGCGGTTATATCGGTAAAGACGGCGTTGCACGCTTGAATGTACTGGATGTACAAAAGCAGATCCGGTCGATGCCGAAACCGGTCATTGCAGCCGTGAACGGGTTTGCTATCGGCGGCGGCCATGTGCTGCATGTGGTTTGCGACCTGACAATTGCTTCCGAGAATGCGATCTTCGGACAGACCGGCCCCCGCGTGGGTAGCTTCGACGCCGGCTTCGGTTCCTCTTACCTGGCTCGTATCGTCGGTCAGAAGAAAGCACGTGAGATATGGTTCCTTTGCCGCAAATACAATGCGCAGGAAGCACTCGATATGGGACTGGTTAATAAAGTGGTTCCTTTAGATAAGCTGGAAGACGAATACGTGGAATGGTCTGAAACCATGATGATGCACAGTCCGCTTGCCCTGCGTATGATCAAAGCCGGATTGAATGCCGAACTGGATGGCCAGGCAGGTATCCAGGAACTGGCAGGCGACGCAACAATGCTTTATTACATGACAGACGAAGCACAGGAAGGCGGTAAAGCATTCCTCGAAAAACGCCGCCCACGGTTTGAAGATTATCCTAAATTCCCGTAATCAGTGTGACAGTCAACTACTATGTCTTATCATATACAAATCATACCGAAAGTATTACATTTCAAACAACCTGCCGGAACCTCCCGCGGAACCTATACCACACGGAATAGCTGGTATCTGGTTCTGACTTCCGATGAAGCACCCGAACGATATGGTATTGGCGAGTGTGCCCCCTTACCCAAACTAAGTTGCGATGATGTGCCGGACTATGAACGTTTGTTGGCAGAGATTTGTCGCCAGACCAAGAGTAAAGGCAAGCCAGATACCGAACTTCTTCGTCCTTATCCTTCCATCCAGTTCGGCTTGGAAACAGCTTTCAGGCATTTCCATGCAGGTAACTACGCTTTATGGGATACTCCTTTCTCACGAGGTGAAGCCGGTATTCCTATTAACGGCCTGATCTGGATGGGCGAGTATAAAAAGATGCTGGAGCAGATCGAAGCCAAAATGCAATCAGGATTCCGCTGTATCAAATTAAAGATCGGGGCGATTAACTTTGAGGAAGAATTAGCTTTATTGAAACATATCCGTGCACATTTCTCCGCCAAAGAAATCGAACTCCGCGTAGATGCAAACGGAGCTTTTTCTCCTACTGACGCATTAGATAAACTGTACCGGCTGGCCGAATTAGACCTGCATTCCATCGAACAGCCTATCCGTGCCGGGCAATGGGAAGAAATGGCACGACTTACGGCTGAAACACCGTTATCGATTGCTTTAGATGAAGAATTGATCGGATGTAATACCTTACAGGGTAAGAAAGAGCTTCTATCTGCCATCCGTCCGCAATATATTATACTGAAACCTTCCTTGCATGGTGGCATAAGTGGCGGACAGGAATGGATCGATGAAGCTGAAAGACAAAAGATCGGTTGGTGGATCACTTCGGCCTTAGAGTCGAATATCGGACTAAACGCTATTGCACAATGGTGCGCAACATTTAATAATCCACTACCGCAAGGGCTTGGCACAGGGGCTTTGTTTACAGATAATGTAGAAATGCCGCTTAGTATACGAAAAGATTGTCTTTGGTACGATCCGAAGAGTTACTCATTCCCCTCTCGAGAGGGGGCAGGTGGTGTGTTACATTTCACAACAGATCGAAGTAAACAGCAATTGCAGCTAGAGGATGGAACGGTTTGTACGACTGGAAATATTCAGGATTTGATAGCCGAACTCCCCACCGATACACCGGAGATACTTCGGGATTTATATCATTTCCTGGCAGACTGGTTTAGCGAATCGCCTTATATTACCGTACACACTTCCGGCTCAACCGGAACCCCGAAAGAGTTTACCGTCCGTAAGGAACAGATGATGCAAAGTGCCCTACTGACCTGTTCATTCCTTCGTTTACGAAAAGGAGACAATGCGTTGCTGTGTATGCCTTTACAGTATATCGCAGGTAAGATGGTCGTTGTACGGGCATTGGTTGCCGGACTGAATCTTATCCTGCGGACACCTTCGGGACATCCGTTGGCAGATGTGACGGTACCGCTCCGCTTTGCGGCCATGATCCCTTTGCAGGTGTATAATACTCTCCGGGTGGCAGAAGAGAAAGAGCGTCTTTGCCGGACAGAAATACTGATCATAGGCGGTGGAGCTATCAATAAAGAACTGGAAGACGAGATACGACAACTACCGAATGAGATCTATTCCACTTATGGCATGACAGAAACACTGTCTCACATCGCCCTGCGTAAATTGAACGGCTCGGATGCGTCACCGGCTTACACGCCTTTCTCATCCGTAAAGCTCTCTTTATCACCGGAAGAAACACTGGTCATCCAAGCACCGTTGGTTTGCGATGAGGCCCTGGTAACAAACGACATAGCGCAAATACACCCGGACGGTACATTCACCATCCTGGGAAGAAAAGATAATATCATCAACACCGGTGGTATAAAAGTTCAAATTGAATGCGTAGAAGAAATACTACGTTCAATTATTTCTGTTACCTTTGCGATAACGGCCGTTCCACATCCCGGATTAGGAGAAGCTATCGTGCTACTGGTGGAAAAGACGACAGACCCGGAAAGGCTTTCGGATAAGATAGCCTCTCTCCTGCCTAAATACCAACAGCCTAAATACATCCGGCAAGTAGACGCCATCCCACTCACCGGCAGTGGTAAAACAGACCGGAAAGCCTGTCGTTTATTGGCGGCAAAGCTAATCTGATTATCATTTAAAAACACTATACTTATGAGGTATTTTACACTTACCGTATTATCATTTCTAACCCTCTCGTCCGCTTACGGACAGAGTGGAGAAAGTTGCCGGTTTGCACCGGATCCGACGCTTCAGAAGCCGGAAGTCTATGCCGGATACGATTGCGTAAATCTGCTGGACAGTACATCTGTAACCGTACAACCGACCGGTTCCGGCTCATTTTCTGTCTGCAAGACAATTAAGATCCAGACTCCCCGGGGAGCAGTCAGCAACCGTATCATCAAATACGACTATGACCCGCTGACAGCTTTCGCCCGGTTCAAGAGAGCCACCGTTTACCGTGCTAACGGCGATGTGATCAATCTGGATGTCACCCAGGCTTGCGATTATGCAGCTCCTGCCCGTGCCATCTATTGGGGAGCCCGCCAGATCATGCTCGAAATAGGGCAACTGAATCCCGGAGATATTATCGAATACGAGATTGACAAGAAAGGTTTTACTTATGCCCTGCTGGCGGATGGTGGCGACGACGAATCACGTTTCATCCCTCCTATGCGTGGACAGTTCTATGATATCGTGCCTTTCTGGGTAACGGAACCGACCGTTCGCAAAGTATATAAGGTATCCATTCCAATGGAGAAAGAGATGCAGTTCCAGTTCTATCAGGGCGACTGTGCTTCCTCCATGCGCTACGAAGATGGCCGGAAAGCCTATACCTTCTCCACCAACGACGTAATGCCGGCAAAACGTGAACCGAATATGGTAGACCTGTTCGATGCCGCACCTAAACTGATGATGTCGTCCACACCTAAATGGCAGGATAAATCATTATGGTTCAACAAGGTTAACGAAGATTACGGAAGCTTTGCTCCACTACCCGAAGCACAGAAAAAGGTAGACGAACTGATCAAAGGAAAGAAAACGGAGATGGAAAAGATTGCCGTCCTCACCCATTGGGTAGCCGACAATATCCGCTACTCCGGTATCTCGATGGGGAAAGGCGAAGGCTACACGCTTCATAATACGAAAATGAACTATACCGACCGTTGCGGTGTATGTAAAGACATTGCCGGAACACTGATCTCTTTCCTCCGCATGGCAGGTTTCGAAGCCTATCCGGCTATGACAATGGCAGGCAGCCGCGTGGAAAGTATTCCTGCCGACCATTTCAACCATTGCGTAGCTGTCGTTAAGCTATCCAGTGGTACTTATATGCCGCTCGACCCGACCTGGGTTCCTTTCTGCCGGGAGTTATGGAGCAGCGCCGAACAACAACAAAACTATCTGCCGGGCGTTCCCGAAGGTTCAGACCTTTGCCTGACTCCGGTTTCCGCTCCGGAAAACCATTATGTACGTATCAAAGCCAACAATAAACTGGATGCCAAAGGTACGCTGACCGGACAATTCACCATTACAGCCGAAGGACAGTCGGACAGTAATATCCGCGGTATGTTTACCCGTGGCTGGCAGTCGCAATGGAAGAACATGCTCGAAAGCCAGTTGCTGAACGTCTCTCCGAAAGCACGCCTGATCAGTGTCGATTACGGTAAAGATCCGAAAGACTACCAGGCAGCCCCTATCAAGATCACATTCCGCTACGAGATACCGGAATATGCTATCCCCGGAAAAGAAGAGCTTGTATTCAAACCTATGGTCATGAACAACCTGTATAACCAGGTAAAGAGCTATCTGCGTATCAATACCGACCTGGCAGAACGTCAGTACGGTTTTAAAGATGCCTGTTCACGTCTTGTAGAACTGGACGAAACGATCCAGCTTCCCAAAGGTTATACACTGCTTAATGAAGCCAAACAAGACAGCAAACAGAGTGATGCAGCCGACTTTGAAGGCTCATTGCGTCAGGAAGGCGATAAGATAACGATCAGCCAGAAACTGGCACTGAAGAAACGTGTATACGAAGCCGGCGATTGGGATGGCTTCCGTTCGGCAGTCAATGCTCATAAAAGTTTCGGCGATTATCTAATTATTAAAAAGTAAAAGACAATGACTAATATAATAAATAAATTTACACTGCTTCTTTGCCTGCTGGCGCTTACGGCATCTGTATTCGCTGCATCGGAAGCCGAATACAAGAAGCTGTCGAAAGCATATACATTGAATGCAGACGGAAGTCAGGAGTTTCGTTACAGCATGGAACTTACACTCTTCACCCATACTGCTATGAACGGTACATACGGTGAGAGCTTTATCGTTTATAACCCGGAATACCAGGTACTGAAGATCAACTCTTCTTACACTAAACAGAAAGACGGGAATATCGTAAAGACTCCCGATAACGCTTTTGTGGAAGTTCTTCCCCGTGCAGCAGCCGATGCTCCGGCTTATAATAACCTGAAAGAAATGGTCGTTGTCCACACCGGTCTGGAGCTGGGTGCCACCATCTATCTGGATTATACGCTTACTTCCAAACCGGGTTATCTGCCGGAACTGGATATCTACGACGAACTGTTGCAAAGTTCTCCGGTAAAGGAATATACCATCAGCCTGTCGGCTCCGGAAAGCAAGCCTTTATTCTACACGTTGCAGAATAACAGCACCAAACCAGCTGTCTCCACAGCCAACGGCATGAAAACAGTTACCTGGAACCTACGTAACCTCCCGGCTTCTTCCCGCGACCCGTTCGTATCGGCTGCCAATGGCGATGTTCCTTTCCTGACAGCTTCTACTTATGCTTCTAATGGCGATGCCCTGAAAGCCTTATATGCACAATTCACTCCCGCCTCTGATGTACAGTTGACAGCTATTGCCGAAAACATCACGGAAAGTAAAAAGAATGATACGGAAAAAGTACAGGCTATCCTGAAACATGTAAATGAGAACTTGGGATATAGCAAACTTTCATTACCGGACGCCGGATACAAGATACGTTCATCCAGTGATGTGATCTATTCTGCCTACGGAACGGAAGCCGAAAAAGCAAACCTGTTGAACGGCCTGTTGAATGCAGCCGGTATCAAAGCGGAAGCAGCCGCCATCTATCGTGTAAAAGCCGATCCGGCCAGTTGCGGACTGAATGCCGTAAGCGGATTGGTGGTTGTTGCCAATGCAGACGGAAAACAATATGTCATGTCTCCTGCATCCAACAAAATGGCCGTCTGGAATGGTATTACTCCGGTAATAAGCCTGACAAATGCCGGAACTCCGGTAGCAGTCAATACACCGTCAGGTGACATCGATTATAAGGTAACGCTTTCTGTTTCTCCGGAAAAAGCAGATGCACAAGTGAGCGCTACGATCGGTAATGCTTACCTACCTTATTACGGTTCTTACCTGTCGACTTTTGCTGGTGGAGACAAAGAGGCCACCGAAGCCAAAACGCAGAACGGCACAACGATCTCTTATAAGGTATCGCAGAACCTGGAAACCAACAATGGCTATGTAATGGTATCGCTGCCAGACGCTCCCGTCAGTCTGGCTCACAGCTATTACTGCCAGATGAACAGCAGCCGCAAAGACAATCTGCTGTTGCCATGCAAAGCGAACGAGCATTATACATATACCGTTCAACTACCGGAAGGAATGAAACTTTCTACACCGGACGCCGTAAAGACAATAGAGAACGCAGCCGGTAAAGTAGTTATCTCCGTCAAACAAAACGGCAACACCGCAGAAGTGGAACGCAGCCTGCAACTGAACAATCAGTTATATAAGCCTGCACAGTTCACCAACCTGCGCAGCCTGCTTACCGAGTGGGGAAACACATCGAACCGTACTCTGTTATTGTCTATCAACTAAATAGAGATAGTTTAACTTATCGAATATACTCTCGGTAGATATCCGCAACCAGGACTATAGTCTTAACAGTACCAGCACTACAGTGTTAATAGTATCGACACAGTAGTGCTGGTATTATTTACACAATAGTGCTAGAAGCATACAATTACTATCCTGCCATCAGCCTGATAAATATGTCGTTCCATCCTTGTTTATTTACTGAATGTTAATAACTTTACCCTCATAATTAATTTATAAAACCGTTGATCTATGCAAAAACTATCTAATCTACTCATTTCCCTGTTACTATGTTGCCTACCGGGGATTAGCAATGCCCAGAGCCAGTATCCGGACTTATACCCGCAGCCGCAACATATTGTAATATCCAACCAGCAATATAAACCGGTCGGGGGATATACGTTACAGGGAATCAGCAATCCGGATGCAGATGCCGTCAAGTTGCTGAAAGAAACACTGCCTTTTGCCCAATCCGGCAAATCTTCTCCGCTGGAGATAAAGATGCTGAAAGCAAAAACACCCGAAATGGGACGTTCAGGAGCTTACATCCTCGATATCTCTAAAAAGAAAATCACCATTGAGATCGTAGATGGCCGCTCCTTGTTTTATGCCGCCCAGACACTGAAGCAACTGATCAGCTACAATGATGAAGGGAAACGGACACTCCCCCTTTGCACCGTCACCGATTATCCGGATGTTCTTCACCGAGGTACAGTGGAAGGTTTTTACGGTACTCCCTGGAGCCATGCCGACCGTATCGACCAATTGCGTTTCTACGGACAGTTTAAAATGAACACCTATATCTATGGCCCGAAAGACGATCCTTTCCACAGTGCCAACTGGCGCGAACCGTATCCCGCCGACCAGGCTAACCAGATCAAAGAACTGACAGCCGAAGCTGCCCGTAACAAAGTCGACTTCGTTTGGGCCATCCACCCGGGACAGGATATCAAATGGAATGTAACCGACAGCAACAACGTAATCACCAAGTTCGGACAGATGTACGACCTGGGCGTACGTGCCTTTGCCGTATTCTTCGACGACATTTCCGGTGAAGGAACAAACGCCGCCAAGCAGGCAGGACTGATGAACTTCATCCAAAAGGAATTCATTGAAAAGAAAAACGATATCCAACCGCTCATTATGTGCCCCACAGAATATAACCGTTCATGGGCCAAAACAGATTATCTCGATATTCTGGGAGAACAGTTGGATCAGGCCGTACAAATCATGTGGACAGGTAACCGTGTAGTAGACGATATCACACTCGAAGGTCTTGAATGGGTAAACAAACGCATCCAACGCCCCGCCTATATCTGGTGGAACTTCCCAGTGAGCGATTATTGCCGCGACCATCTGTTGATGGGACCTTCTTACGGCCTGGATACCCAGGCATCCAATGCCATGTCAGGTTTTGTTGCCAACCCGATGGAACGGGCGGAAGCATCGAAAGTAGCCTTATTCGGTGTTGCCATGTATAGCTGGAACATCCATAGCTATGATCCGCAGTTTGCCTGGGAAAAGGCCTGCGAATACCTGATGCCCAGAGCTGCTATTGCCTTTAAAACCTTCTGCGAGAATAACAGTGATCCGGGACCTAATGGCCATTTATACCGGCGGGAAGAATCAGCTCGTTACGAAAAGCAAGCGAACCGTTTCCTTACCAGCTATCGCAACGGCTCTTTCGGCGAAAGAGATGGCAACCAGCTGGGTGCCCTGTTCGCACAAATACAAGCAGCCCCTGAACTGATCTATAACCAGGGAGACAACAAGCGGCTGATCGAAGAGATCAACCCCTGGCTTATGCAGTTCGAACTGTTGGGTAGATGCGGAACAAATGCCTTGCGCATGGCTCATGCCTGGTATGAAAAAGATCGTCAGAATACCTGGCAACGTTTCCTGGAAGTGTCGGCCGTAATGGACAGCATGAAGCTCATCAACCGTACTTTCAATCAGAACCCGTACCAGAAAGGTGTAAAGGTCGGTACAAGAGTTCTTATGCCGCTTATCGAAGGGTTATACAGACAGACAAGCCGCAACCTGCTTTCTACAGCCGATATGCCGTCTAACGAGATCAGGGTCAGTACCGCTTCCGTCATCACCAATATCGACCAACTGAAAAACCAGCCCTGGTCGGAAGACGAGAATCTGATCGCATACGTTCCCATGCTTGAAGTGGTAAAGGTCGAACCTGACCAGTATCTCGGCCTGGGATGGGAAATACAGAGAGATGCCGAGTCTTTCACGTTCAATCTACCTCAGAGCAATGTGGAAGGACGCGTATTCGAATGGTCGGCAGACGGCAAAACATGGACTCCTCTTTCCGATATACCTGCAGACCGGACAAAATTCACTGTCACTACAATTCCTTTGAATGCTCATTTCGTCCGGATGCGTAATAACTCCGGCAAACAAATGGAACTGAAGGTGGCTTCTTTCTCCGTTAAGACCAAAGAAGCTCCGGAAATAAATGAAGCCCTGATGATGTACGACCTCAATCTGAGTACTTATAAAACACTGAAACCGGGTGAAAAGGTAGAAGTAAAGTGCGACGGTGTAGACAAGTATATCGAATTCTTCTTGTCCGGCAACAATGAGAGTATGGTTTCTATCTCCGGTATCAATAAAGACGGAGAAGACAATATGCTGTACTGCGGATATGTCGGTTACGTAAAACTGAATAAGATCTCATTTGAAGACATACAAACACTGACAATCACTCCGGTAGGCAAGACTCCGGTACAAATTCATCAGATCGTCAGGGAATAGATCATTTAAGCAAACAATAAAAAGAGCCGCAAGTGTCAATACTTACGGCTCTTTTATTTATTTCATTATTACAACTATCGGATTATCCTCTTCTCCTATTCGCTTCAATTCTTTTACCTGTTGCGGGATATCTTGATCATCCTCATGTTCGTCAAACCATTCTGCCACTTCTCCGGCCGGAAGTAAACCTATATATTCTCCGGCAGAAGAAACGGTCATCGGCCGTAAAGGCATGAAACTTGTAAGGTCATCTTTCATTCCGTCAGCATATAAACCGACCTTAACTTCTCCGGTCGATTTGGTAACAACAGCATCATGCAAAACAGCTCCATGAAACAGCTTCGTAATAAAACGAATGATCATCCGGTCTTTGCTTTCCAATATCTGTGTTATCAATGCGGCATTGTCCTTATTCTTCATATAGCGGTCGGAATACTCCCAATGGTACTTTCCTAAATCAATGATGCTTGAAGGAACAATGGTAGTATCTTTCACCTGATAGATCGTATCATTGTAGGCTTCCTTGAAGTAGAGATTCTCATTCTGACGCCATAGGCTCGTATTATCAGGGAAGGAAATACTTCCGGTTTCCGGTTCTTTATAATTAACGATAACTACCCCAGAGTACGCTGTCGGACCGAACAGTTTAATTCCTTCCTCATTTTTAATAACCGATATAGAAGCTATATTGGATGGATCAAACGGTTTATCATCGGCAGCAATTGTCTGAAACGATGTTATTGGTTCATTATTCTTAAAGAAGAGAAGTGCACTTCCGTTCGCTCCCAAAATTCCTTCTTTATGACCAACAAATATTTCATCGGTTAGATAGTTGTAGGATGCAGCCGCATACCCCTCTGCTTCAAATGGGATCTTAATTTTTTCTTTAAACAATCCTTCCTGGTCATAACAGACTAATTCATTGTTCCACCCCCAAAAATAGATATCTCCCGTTTCATTATTTCCCCAACAATATACACTGCTGTATCCTTCAGGGTCATTCCCTACATGTCCGACTTGCTTTATAAACTTGCCGGTCTTATCGAACATCAAGCATTGCTCTTGATTAGTTGAAATCAATATCTTATCTTTAATGAGCTGTACGCGAGGAGCTGTTCCTACCAGACAACTGTCATTCGTTTCCAACGCCACATAAGATACTTGTTTAAAACAGTCGGAAGCCTTCAATCCGGAAGGAGTGTCAAGAGCGACTCCTACAGGGATTACGGTTACTTCTCCATCCGCTGTTTTACTATCATTACACGCTGTTAGAAAAAGGCAGGCGGCAATTGCGGCCTGATATAAACAGGTCTTCATCATTTTATTTTCTTTGATGATGCATACTTGGTCGTAATCAGGATTACGCCGCTCCTACCCTCGTCTCCGTATAGCTTAACCGATGTTGCATCTTTCAATACACTTATCGACTCGATCGTATTCGGGTCGAGTCTTGACATTGCATCATCAGCCGCTTTTATACCATCTATAAAAACCAAGGGTTCTTCTTTAACTGAGACACTTACGGAATCCCTCTTCATCACCTTTATGTTCAAAGGATTGCCGGGATCACTCATCGAGCCAAAGCCTACCACGCGCACTTCATCCTTTTTCACTTTGCCGGATGCTATCCCTTCTTTTGTTACTACGGAAATAATTCCTTTCTTATTTTCAGCGTTATGCTTCTTCAATACCTCCAAGCTGTTCTCTTTCTTAATGACACCGAAGCTTTCGATATTTTCGGGTGAGATGCGGTCTAACTCGTCGTAGGTGGCGGTTTCGTTATCGATAAGAATCAAATACTGGGAAGTTTCCACCCGTTGCTTGCCTTTTCTCATTCTCTCTTCCGACGAGTGGGAGAAATCATCCAACTGCTTCTGCATGGCATCCTGCAAATCTCCCAAAGAAACCTTTTCTACAGGCTCCTTTACCTCCCGGACACTATCTGCTACTTTGGAGACCTTAGGGATTACTACAGCCACTTTCTCTACTGCCGGTTTCGGTGGAGACACTTTTTCCTCGCGGACAACTGCCGGTTCAACTTTTTTAGGCTCGACAACTTCCTTAACCGGAACAATTTCGCTAATTTTGGCACTTGAAATCTTTTCCAGTTCACGGGAGATTTCGGGACGGGCAAAAGCGACTACTGCAACAGCAGTCAATGGAAGTACATACAGGTACTTCAACCGTGCCCACGGACTTGATTTTTGTTTTAACATCATAGTAATTCGTTTTTTTAGTTTACTGTGATTAAAGCTGTTGGCCATAGAAGTGAAGCGCTGTGAACCAACAGCTTTTTTTATTAATAATAACTGATATTTCTTCGCTTCGACACCGTTACTGATAACATTCTCGTCCGCTTCGTATTCATGGATGTTCTGCAATTCCTGCTTCAACAACCAGACAGCCGGATTAAACCATTGAAGAACGACACAGATACTGCAAACCAGCATATCGATGGAATGACGGGCACGGATATGTGCCATCTCATGCGTCAGTATCTCCTCCCCGCCTTCCTCCATATCTTTCCGTGAAATGACAATATGCCCCATCCAACTAAACGGACTGATATTTTCGGCCGTTACGACTAGCTTTTTCCCGTCCGGGAGCAGTTGCTTCTCTCCTTTCCTTATCGTCCGGTATATCCATAAGGTAGAATAAAGAAAACGTCCGAAGAAGAAAAGGCAACCGACCAGATAAACGACAAACAGCAACGGCAGCCAGAAAGAGTCTCCTGTCTGTACTTCTACTTCCGTTTGCATCTGTGCCATTTGCAGAAGATATTCCAGGTTCTGCATCGGACGTTGCAAGGCAACAGGTTCTTCTGTCATAATACGTATAAAAGGTATAACGACAGACAGGATAATCACACTTAAAAGGGCAATACGGTTAAAGCGGTGAAACGTTTCGCGGCTTAACAACAGTCTGTAGAACAAGTAAAAGGTAGCCAGGCATACAGACGATTTAAGGATATAAACAAAGAAATCTCCCATAATTCTACTTTTTATTAGCTTGTTCCACTTCGTCAAGCAACTGCCGGAGTTCATTCACGGAGATCTCCTCCTCTTTGATCAGGGAAGATACGACACCAAGATAGGAGTTATTAAAATACTTGGCAATGACATTCTTCAATGTACCACTGCTATATTCCTCTTCGGTGACAGCGGCATAATACTGATAAGTATTACCAAATGTATTATGTGCCAGAAAACCTTTATCTTCCAGCCCGCGGACAATAGTAGAAAGCGTATTGAAATGAGGCTTGGGCTCCTCATAATATTCCAGCAATTGCTTAACAAACAAAGGGCCTTTCTCCCAGAAATACCCCATGATCTCTTCTTCTTTTGCAGTTAGTCGTTTCATAATTCCGATTGTTTGCAACAAAGTAACTAAAACTTTTAGTTTCTGAACTAAACTAATTAGTTAATAAACTAAAAGGTCTCGTTATTCTTTATATTCATCTTTTTATATCTCATTTTTCTCTATTTATGTTCCATTCTTGCTGCTAAATACCTACAGTTTCAAATAATTTTTATATTTGAATCCTCAATAAGATATTGAGAATCATTTTCTCCAAGATGTACGCTCAAAAATTAAACTAGATTTGATTTTTAACACCAATACACCTTAACCCTTTTCTGTTATTTCATCCGTGAGGAGTTAAATAACGAATGTCTATTTATGTAACAAGAGGGTTCCACATCAGATGCGGAACCCTCTTAAATATTTACCCAAACAAAACATAGTCTAATCAGACCATCCTTTGTAAAATTACCGTTGTGGTATATCCACCGACTTATCCGATTTTCCCAGCAGATGTTCTGAGAAATAATCGACCATACGCCAGTAGAAGTATTCGTCCATATCACCGAAGCCGTGGCGTTGCTGTGGTAACAGCAGCATATCGAAACGTTTGTTAGCACGGATCAGGCCGTCTACCACACGCATCGTGTTACCCGGATGGACGTTGTTGTCGATATCACCGTGAACCAGCAACAGATGGCCTTTCAGCTGTTTGGCCAGTTCGGGGTTGCTCTTGATGCTATATGTAAAGGTCGTATCGCCTTTTTCCGATACCACTTCTTTTACACCATGATGCGTTTCACTCCACCAACGGTTATAAATCTTGTTGTCATGGTTTCCGGCACAGGATACAGCCACCTTGAAGAAATCAGGATATTGCATAATAGCCGCCGTCGACATAAAGCCGCCGCCCGAATGTCCGTGAATACCGACACGATGGATATCGATGAACTTATATTTATCAGCCAGCTGGATAATAGCCGCTTTCTGGTCAGCCAGTCCGTAATCACGCAGATTACCGTATCCGAAGTTATGATACCATTTCGAACGGCTCGGATGACCACCACGGTTACCGACCGATACTACAATAAAACCAGCCTGAGCCAGACGGTCAGTGCGGACACTCATGCGAGTAAACGGATAACGGGTTGCTTCTACCTGCGGGCCGGGATAAACGTAATCGATAATAGGATATACTTTCGTCGAGTCGAAATCGAACGGTTTATACATCACGCCATACAGATCGGTCACCCCATCCTGTGCTTTTACCTTAAACGGTTCCGGGAACTGATAACCGGCAGCAAACAGTTGTGAGAAGTCGCTTTCCTCCAGTTCCATCACCTTCCGGCCGGTATTGTCCAGCAAGTCTGTTTTCGGTACGGTGTTGATACGGGAGTAGTTGTGGACAATAAACTGGGCATCATCATCTATCCGGACATCGTGGAAGTAATCACCGGTAGAAACCATTTGCAGGCCGCTACCGTCGAGGTTGGCGCGATAAAGATGTTCGTAATAAGGGTTTTCGTCTTTTTCTCTTCCGTTGGCAAGGAAATAAACAACGCGTTTGGCTTCGTCCACCTTCACGATCTGGTCTACATGCCAGGGGCCGGAAGTGATACGGTTCTTCAGATTGCCTTTATCATCATAGAGATAGAGGTGCGCCCAACCGTCGCGTTCGCTCCAATGGATCAGCTCTTTGCCATTGTTAACGGCGGCCAGCGGACGGACTTCGATATAAGTATTCATACGTTCTTCGATGATCGGGCGGATAGAATCTTCACCGATAGTATAAGTACAGATGTCGATCCGGTGCAGGTCGCGGCTGGAACGGGTCACGAAGAAACGGTTATTGTCGCCCAGCCAGATACTCGGCAGTTCTTTCATATCGCGCTGTTTCTGCAGGCGGGGCTGATAAGCCATACGGATAGTCTGGTCTTTAAAAGCCCAGGTATCGATCTCCTTGTACGAGTCGTTGCTCATATCGAACAGATACAGGTGGCTGATCGGTGCTTCCTTCTCGCCCGGCATCTGATATTTATAAGTTTCCAGTGTAGGACGAGGAGTTGCCATCGCATTGATCACCCACAAGTCTTTTACTTCGCGACTATCGGAGATTGAAACGGCGAAATGGCGGGAGTCGGGCGACCATAGCAGGTAGCCGGGACTCTTTCTCTTACCGTTGCATAATGTATCTGTATTCAGAATACTGTACGGCTGGCCGAAACCGAAGTCTTTTACACCGGTTGTAGTCAGCTGTATTTCGGTCACTGTACTGTCTTTATCGTCTTTCTTTAGTTTTTCGTAATCTTCGCGCGACATACGGTACAGGTTCAGGTCTTTGGCATAGACAACGGTTTTGCCATCCGGGGAGATGGAAGCCCAGTCGGGATATTCCGTATCCTTCTTTTTATCTGCCAAATGAGTCAATTTACGTGTCGGGTAATCGTAGGAGAAGTAAAAGACCTCCTTTTTTGTTTTGTTATCCTTATCCGTAGTGTCTTTCTTTGCATCCTGCGAGGAAGTCACCTGGAAAGTAAAAGTACGCCCGTCCTCACCCGCTTCCAACTTCTGGATCGGCAATTGTTGGGCGATATAAGGATCTTTTACGATTTCCGTCAGTTCAGCTGCCAGCTTATCCTGATCGAACAAAGGACGTTTTGATTTAGCTGAAGGATTAACTACATACCAGACATTTCCGTTACCGGTCTTGTATTCATACCAGAAGCAGTTGCCGGCCTTAAACCAATGCGGATCCACCGAAGTAGAGAACAGCATAGTCGGTAATTTGTCCCCGGCAAAGCGTTGAGCTTGTGTATAGCCCGGCAGCGGATCTGACGCTGAATTTGTTTGCGCACTTGCACCAAAACAAAGAAGAAGTCCTGACGCCAATAAGAGTAGATGTTTTTTCATGTTCTATAAATTATGTTATATTGCTTGCTTTCATACAAAAGTATATAAATATTTTGTTTCTCAAATGAAAGAATAAAAAATCCCCTGCTCTATCGGCTGATAAAGCAGGGGATTAAGATATTGTTAACTACTTACTATTATACCGGAAGAGTACCACCGATCAGGATGACAACCAGCAAAGCGAGGATTGCATACAATTCGGGGAATACGGCCATTACCATTGTTGCACCGAAAACGTTATGACCGGCACCAACGCCAGCGATACCATTCGCACAGACTTCTGCCTGGCGGATAGAAGAAAGCAAACCTGCAAATCCTAATACCAGACCGGCACCGAATACGGCTGTTGCATTCAACATCGTGATGTCTGCAACCAGGAATTTCTGCATCATGAAATAACCTACGAATCCGTACAAACCCTGTGAAGAAGGCAACGCACTTAATGCGATGTAAGTACCCAGTGCATCCGGGTTCTTCTTCATTGCTCCTACTACTGCGTTACCGCAGATTGTTACACCATAACTACTGCCGATAAAGGTTAAACCTGTCATCAACGCAATACCTAGATAAGCTAATAAAATTGGTTCCATAATGAAATTTGTTTGTTTAATTATTCTTTTGTTATTATTTTAAATCACGTTTTGTTTATGCTTTCTTAAAAGGTTCGTACGCCTTACCGCCGCCTTCAAACTCTGCATTCTTATAATACTCTACGAAGATCAGACGAAGCGGGTGAACCAGCGAACTGATGGTACACAGACCGATGTTGATCGCATGGCCGACCAAAAGGATCAGCAACATACAAATCACACGCAATACGATGTTCATTCCTTCTGTCATATCCACAGCCAGCGAGTTGAACACGCCACCCAGGATTGCACCGGTCAAACCGATCGCGAACAGACGGATATAAGACAAAGTATCACCCAACAGTCCGGAAGCCATATTGTAAGTATTCCACAGACCTGTACCGAAGTTCAGGAAGATATTCTTGCCCGGCGTATTGTAAAGGAAAGCAACCAGCAATCCAAGCCCGGCGATTACAAGGAATACATTTTTCACCATTTCGGGCAGTTGTACATCCAGCATCGGCAAGCCGAATACAAGACACAACGCCAGGATAATAAATACCCATGCCAACGGTGCAATACCATATTTCTTTCCTTTCTGCGACATGATCTTCAGCGCAGCGATCGTCTTTCCGAAGAGGATCTGCACCAATCCGATTATGATAGAGAACGTCATCAGGTTGTCGCTCGATACAAAGTAGTCTTTTACCGAAGCAAAAGCAGGTATGTCGACCAAAGCGATACCGAAGAACGAACCTGTACACGTACCGACGATCAGCGCCGCCAATCCGAGATACTGGAACAGACTCAGGAACGGCTTGAAGTCCGGATTGACTTTCCGTTTCAGGATCGTACAGGCTATCATTACCAGTAACCCGTATCCGCCGTCACCGAAACAAAGTCCGAAGAACAGCATAAAGAACGGGGCAAAGAATGGTGTCGGGTCGAACTCGCCGTAGTTAGGCAAAGAGAACATCCGGGTGATCGGTTCGTATAGCTTGGCAAACTTTCCGTTCTTCAACAGGATAGGCACCTTGTCGCCTTCTTCTATCTCCTGCGCCTGGTAGAAATAATTATCCTTTTCCAGCGCTTCTTCCATTGCCCGGGCTTTCTCGGTCGGAACCCAGCCTTCCAGCAACATCAGCTTTTCCCCTGCCTGACGGTCTGTCTGCACCAATACATTCGACAGGTTGAACTCATTTTGCAGGTTCTTATCGAACAGGTCGAGGGTATTATAATCAGTTGCCGCCAGTTTTTTCATTTCAGCATCCAACGCTTTCATTTCCTGCAGCAACAGATCGAGACGCGCATTCAGTTTCTGCAAACCTCTGTCCGGCATCTTCGGACGCTCCGCATCTATATCGATATGTGTACCTTCCTTTGTTATTGTAACAAAATAAGTTACCGACTGGAAGTTATTGATCAACACAGCATTATACTCGTCTCCCCATTTCGGTTCATACTTAGCGGTCGGACAAGTCCAGAACGTGATATCATATCCAGCCTTCTTCAAACGATTGAAGTTAGCCCAACTGAAATCACCCCAGATCTCCATATAGGCAATATCCTTTTCAAGAGATGCCTTAACAGACTGGAGCTGCACTTTCTTATCCTGCAATCCTTCTATTTTCTGTACCAGCTTCATTCCGGCTTTCTTGTCCAGTTCACGGGCAGGTGCCAACAGAACATCTTTCGACTGACTATTTAGGTTCTTAAAGAAACGCATTAACAGATTGACACGCTTCCGTATAGCCAGAATATCCTGAAGTTCCGCATTATCGAGAATAGACTTGTTTTCCTTCACGTGCACAACACCCAGTTCGCGCAGTTGTGCCAGAAACGTATCATATTCCCTATGATATACCATAAAGGCATATTTGCTCATCTTTACTATCATACGCCAGCCTCCTCTTTATGTTCTTCTTTCGCTTTACGCTTTTCCTGGTTAGCCCGCATGATCTTCTGTGACGACTTGGAGAGGCTCTCTTCGTCCTCCATAAACCGTTTCACTTTCCGGATCGCATCTTTATAGCCGGGGATCTGTACCTTCTCAAAAAGGTTCACTTTCTGAGTAGTCTTTTTCCTGGCATGCTCCAACAACTCCAGCTTCATTCCCGAAAACTCGGCTTCTATCCCGGTACGTGCCAACTTCTTCAGCAGCTCGACACCATCGGTAAACCAGGCAGGGGAATTAAAGAGACTGTAATGTCCGATCTCGAAGACAATATCATCGAGGACGGGAACGATTACACCGGCAATCTTCTTTGTGGAAAGCGTTACATCCTTCACTGCGATCAGTTCGGGAGAAAACTCGTTCCATAAAGCCACCATGTTCTCGTAGCTTTGTATCTCCTGTTCCAGCTGAAGTTCCAATTTCGTCACTTCATCCTTGGTACGCTTCACTTCGATACGCAACGCACTTTCCTTGCTCTTGATCGTAGGCAGGGAACGCTCGCGCATCTTCAGTTGCTTTTCCAGTTGCTGAAGAGAGGTTTTATTATATTGAAACTTTATTGCCATAATTATTTCTTCCAGTATTTGTCTACCAACTCTTGCTTGATATTCACTTCAGCCGGCTTGAAGTATTCGCCGAACAAGCCCCATGCCACGTCGAGCATTTCGGTCGTGTCGAGGTTTACGTCGATAGCCAGCAGCTTTTCTGAATAATCCTTTGCAAATGAAAGCGTACGGTTGTCGTAGTCTGTCAGGTCGAAACCGTTCTCCATCTTTGTCTTTGCGTTGGCAGCATCGGCATACAGACGGACGGCGGCGTTCATCACCTGCGGGTGATCTTCGCGTGTCTTCTTTCCTGTTACCAGCTGTTTCAAACGTGACAAGCTTCGGAACGGGTCAACGATAACCTTACCGACATCACTATCGCGGCGCAGGTATAACTGACCTTCGGTGATATAACCGGTATTATCAGGCACAGCGTGCGTAATATCGCCACCCGACAGGGTTGTTACCGCAATAATGGTGATAGAACCACCGGCAGGGAACTGTACTGCTTTTTCGTAGATCTTTGCCAAATCGGAATACAACGAACCCGGCATAGAGTCCTTCGAAGGAATCTGATCCATACGGTTCGATACGATTGCCAGAGCATCCGCATAGTTGGTCATGTCGGTCAACAGTACCAATACCTTTTCGTTCTTCTGTACAGCGAAGTATTCAGCCGCACAAAGTGCCATATCCGGAATAAGGATACGTTCCACGGACGGGTCTTCGGTTGTATTGATAAAGCTCACGATACGGTCGAGTGCACCGGCGTTGCTAAATGTATTTTTAAAGAACAGGTAGTCATCGTTGGTCATACCCATACCACCGAGGATGATCTTATCCGATTGGGCACGCAGGGCTACCATTGCCATTACCTGATTGAAAGGCTGGTCAGGGTCGGCGAAGAACGGGATCTTCTGACCGGTTACCAACGTGTTGTTCAGGTCAATACCAGCGATACCCGTAGCGATCAGTTCAGACGGCTGTTTACGACGTACCGGGTTTACCGACGGACCGCCGATCTCCACTTCCGTTCCTTCAGGGATAGGGCCACCGTCGATCGGATCACCATACGCATTGAAGAAACGTCCGGCCAACTGGTCACCTACTTTCAGCGTAGGCGCCTTGCCCATGAATACTACTTCGGCATTCGTACGGATACCTTCCGTACCGGAGAACACCTGCAACGTAACTTCGTCGCCGATGATCTTCACCACCTGTGCCAGCTTGCCGTCTACGGAAGCCAGCTCGTCATACCCAACTCCCGTTGCTTTCAGCGAACAGGTAGCTTTCGTGATCTGGGTAATCTTCGTATATATTTTTTGAAATGCTTTTGTTGCCATACGTTCTGTTATTTTTCCATGCGCTCTGCGAGCAGGGCGTCAAGTTGATCGTTGAACTTCTTAAACTGGTCGCTTTCGTATTCGGAATAGTTCATCTGCTTGAAGACGTTGATCATCTGTTTGAAATATTCCATTACTTCAAGGAAGGTGTCGAAACGGAATTCCGCATGACAGATCTTCACCACCTTATCCAGCATAAACTCCTGACGAGCCAGCGGTGTCACGGCATCGATCGCGTCGAAAGCGTCCTGTTGCAGGATCACGAAGTCGATCAATTCTGACTTCCAGAAAGTAACATGGTATTCCACCGGTACACCGTCATCACCCAGGATGTTGATCTGTTCGGCGATTTCCTTACCACGCAACATACGGGTCTTGATCTCGTTTACCTTGTCGATCCATTCCGGAGAGATATGTTTGGCGATATATTCCTGGAATTCGGGATATTCCAGATATTTCGAATAACTGTCGATCGGGTTCACAGCCGGATAACGTTTACGGTCGGCACGTTCCTGCTCCAATGCGTAGAAACAGCGGGCTACCTTCTTCGTATTTTCTGTTACCGGTTCCTTCAGGTTACCACCGGCCGGGGATACCGTACCGATAAAGGTTACCGAACCTGTCTTTCCATTGTTCAATTCAACGAAACCTGCACGGGCATAGAAGTTTGCCACGATAGCAGACAAGTCCATCGGGAACGCATCCGGTCCGGGAAGTTCTTCCAGACGGTTGGACATCTCACGCAACGCCTGTGCCCAACGGGAAGTGGAGTCGGCCATCAGCAACACTTTCAATCCCATGCTACGATAATATTCAGCCAGTGTCATGGCGGTATATACAGATGCTTCACGGGCAGCCACAGGCATGTTTGAAGTATTAGCGATAATGATGGTACGTTCCATCAGCTTACGTCCTGTATGCGGGTCGATCAGTTCGGGGAACTCGGTGAAGATTTCCACAACCTCATTCGCACGTTCACCGCAGGCAGCGATAATAACGATATCGGCTTCGGCCTGTTTGGAGATAGCGTGCTGAAGCACGGTCTTACCCGTACCGAACGGACCGGGGATAAATCCCGTACCGCCTTCTACGATCGGGTTTACCGTATCGATCGTACGAACACCTGTTTCCAACAGTTTGTAAGGACGCGGTTTTTCTTTGTAACAGGTAACAGCCCTTTTCACAGGCCAACGCTGTATCATATTCACATCAATATCCTTACCTTCTTCGTCAGTCAGAACGGCGATCGTCTGATTGATGGTATATTGTCCGGCTTCCGCCAGGCTCTTTACGGTATAAGTTCCTTTAAACGTGAAAGGCACCATGATCTTGTGCGGCTGGAAGTTTTCATCCACTTCGCCCAACCAGTCACCTGCGGCCACCTGATCACCCACTTTTGCCAGCGGTTTGTAGTCCCACAGTTTATCGTTATCCAGTGCAAATGTATATTCACCACGTTTCAGGAACACGCCGTCCATTTTATCCAGGTCATTCTGCAAACCGTCGTAGTTACGCGACAGCATACCCGGCCCCAATGTTACTTCAAGCATGTGCCCTTCAAACTCGGCTTCGTCACCTACACGCATCCCACGTGTACTTTCAAATACCTGAACAAAGGCATCCTTACCTATTACTTTAATAACCTCCGCCATCAGCTTCACGCCTCCTACGGAAATGTAACAGATTTCATTTTGAGAAACCGGCCCATCCACCTCTACGGTTACCAGGTTGGATACGATTCCTTTTACAATTCCTTTCGTAGCCATAATTATTTATTATTGTTTCTTTTAAATTCTTCCAACGCATTCTCACTACCGTGCTTCATTGCTCCTACTATTTCGCGGAAGGTCTTTTCGCCCGTCACCTTATCCAGTGTAACCCAGCGTTCGATCATTTCCAGCTTCAGCAAGTAGGCGAACACACTTTCTATATCGAAAGTCTTGAAGAACGTATTATCGTCCAGCCATTTCCATTTCAGCAAATCCACTTTCTTTTCACGAGCCATCAGATCCGGCTCTTCGGCAATGCGTTGCAGGTCGGGCAGATAGTCCACCGTATCTCCCAAGCCAAAATCACGGGCATTGGAAGTACGGATAGCTTCGGCTACCTCGTTGTTTCCCACTATATATTCTGATTTATCAAATCCATACTTACGGCAGGTAATAGCGGTCAGCATGTTATTGATATTGAGGTTCAGTTCAAACCAGCTGCGGATAAAACCGTTGCTGCATTTCATCGCATAGTCGTAATAAAGGGCTGCCAGACGGTCTTCCCAGGAGATCGTTTGCTTTTCCTCTTTTTGCTGACTATCCAGGTATAGTTTAAAGAACTCGATGAAGTAAGGGGGTATCTGTTTATTCTTAGGCGGTTTCTCACCATCTTTCAGAGCATCAAACAGACTTTTGTACTCGTCGTATGTAATACATCCCTTCTCGTCCGGGTCATAGTCCGGATATTTGGAGAAAGCCAGCAGGTTCTTATTGTCAAATTTGAGGAAAAACAAGTCTACCAGCTTCT
Organism: Parabacteroides sp. HGS0025; assembly: GCF_000969845.1. NCBI lineage: Bacteria > Pseudomonadati > Bacteroidota > Bacteroidia > Bacteroidales > Tannerellaceae > Parabacteroides > Parabacteroides sp. HGS0025. The sequence goes on along the minus strand of NZ_KQ033902.1, from coordinate 2,618,485 downwards.
TATCACGGGACGTAAGAATGCCGTCCAGTTCCTTCCTGAATTCAGAAACGGAATAGGTCAGCTTGCTATCATCCAATGATATATTTGGGAGTCCGGCTATCAGACAGTAGTATTTACTCATATCAGAACAACATTTCTACCAGTCCGGGACGCAGGAATTCTTTGAAGAATGCAACAAATTCGTCTTCCCCGAAGCTTACTTTATAGGAACCGTCGGCAGGAACAATAGTAAAGCCGGCATTCTTTCCGCTTACTTTCTCGATCTTCACGCCGCCGTCCAGCAATGATTTGGCATTTGCCTCGAAATATTTGGTTAATGCGTCCGCATCGGCAGTCTGGATCGTGATCGCTTCTTTCTTAGCCCATTCTTTAGCCATTTCCAGAATAACTTTCTGCATGAAAGCGGTGTCAGAAACGATCGCTTTTACATTCGAGGAAGTAATCTTTCCGGTTATGAGGTTCACAACTTCGCTCTTCAGCGCTTCTACGGCCTGGGTTGCGAACAGCTTCAATTCGGCTTCTGTATTCTTTTTCAGCTCGGCAGCTTGTTTCTGTGCCGCTGCAACAATACGTTTTGCTTCTGCTTCCGCTTCGCTAACAATCGCTTGTTTCTGAGCATTTGCATCGGCAATGATCCGTCCGGCTTCTTCGTTCCCTTTCTCTACACCTTCTTTGTAGATCTTGTCGGTCAGTTCCTGAATCTTTGTATCCATTTCTATATAATTTATTAAATTGTATTTTCCCAGATATTAAACGCCCACAAAGTTATTCTTTTTCGTGAATAATCATTGAAATAAATGTAAAATCAATCTAAAAAATGAAACACTATAAATTAATTTTTAATTTTGTTGGTCTAAAAATCGCATTATATGTTCTCAATTAGAAAAGCTACTACAGATGATTGTCTGTTAATCAGAAACTTGGCTTCCAAAATATGGGAGCCGACCTATGGTTCTATCCTCTCCCGTGAGCAACTCGACTATATGTTTGAGATGATGTATGCCCCGGAAAGTATTCTTAATCAAATGGATAAACTTCATCATGAGTTCTTTATCATTTACAAGGACGGAGAACCTTCCGGATACCTGTCTATCGAAACAGTTGAGAAAGATTTGTATGAGTTCCAAAAAATCTATTCGCTTCCTTCTTTACATGGTTCTGGCATCGGACGTTTTATCATCGAACAGGGAGTTGCTTACCTGAAGACGATCCACCCGGGACCGTTTACCGTCGAACTGAATGTGAACCGCGAGAACCCGGCTGTCGGTTTCTATAAACACATGGGATTCCATGAACATGCGACACGCGATTTTCACATTGGGAACGGTTATTATATGAATGATTATATTATGCGGATGGAAGTGACAAACTAAAGAAGAACCTACTTAATAAGTAGCCTCCAACCTACTCGATAAGTAGACCCTAGGGTTACTTACTAAGTAGACAGAGGCTTACTCGATAAGTAGATCGGAACTTACTTAGTGAGTAAACTTTCATATGCTTTACGAATAATCATCTTATTGCTTTAAAGTCTGATGTAATTTTTCAACCCATTGGTACAGTTCCATACGGATACTCTCTATTTTATCAGGATATTTTTTACTGTCCGCTATCAATTGATATAATTTAAACAATGCCTGCACCGTCATCGCACAGTACGAATATTCCTGATAAGTATAGTTGAGTTCCAATTCCTTAAATTTATCTTGTAAAAATCTGATCAGCACCCGGGTATCTATTTCCTTTAACTCCATTACGGCTTCCACACCTTTCCGGCAAGCCAATATAGTATGAACGATACGCAGCTCATCTCCCAGATGTTTAATCCGTTCAGGTTCACCAATATGATCATCATATACCTTCTGACATAAAGCCAAAGTATTTTCAATATCCTTCGTCTCATTCGTTTTCAATGTTCTATGAAGTTCATCGATCAGTCTGTTAGCCCTACTGATAACTAAATCATCGTCTTCAACATCAAATATTCCCAAATGAACATTCACCTTCATGTCGTATCTTACATACCGTTCTATAATATTGATCTGCCTATTGGTAGGTTTTCCTTTATTCTTGAATGTTTCAATCAGATTTTTCACACAACGAAGCAACCTGCCACACGCCTCATAATCACCTTCTTTCATCACTTTTTTTACTTCGTCAAGTATATCTTCCACATTCTGTTCTGTAGTGGGCAAAATTAGTTTCACAGCACTACAGTTCTTATAATTTTCAATAACTGTATCGATATCTTCTATTCTCGATTCGTCAAAGTTCTGGTGATGCGTCACATGCCATCCTGCACAAAACGGGCAATAATAACTCCGGCATGGGGCATAACGATTGTTTTCTTCAATTTCAGATTTGTTAAACTCAATAAAGTTGTCAGCCTTCTTCTGGCTCTCAAACAACATTTTGGGGCGTTTACATTGTGGGCAGAATATACGGTTCCTGGTAGGTTTCATGGAATTATCTTTTTGTATACTAGTGAATAGAATGCGACCGATGCGCATGCGTTAATGATTAACAGACAAAAGTAGGTAAAAAAAGATAAATTTTCATCCTTATCTGTTATGTTTTTACACTTCAAAAGCATTGGAAAATGAAAAAATAACTTCCTGAAAAAAAGCATAGGACTTTACAAATGTTAAGACAGGACCTTTAACTTTAAAATAAGGGACTTTTAAAATCAAAAGTCCTATCTTTTTTCAAGGGGAATAATTGTGTGTTAAATTCAAAATAGTTATCTTTGGAATATGCTAAATTATAATTAGTTACAAATCATATTTACATTACAATTTAATACTTGAATTCCATGAAACACTTCATCACGATCGCATGCCTTTTGATTTGTATAACAACTAACGGCATTTTTGCACAAACAAATGTAAACAGGCTGGACAGTATCCTTCCTGTCAGAGGATTGGCAATAGCAGCCCCGTCTGTGCAAAAAATGGATGTTTTCCTGAAGTTTATCGAAGAAGAACTCGCTCCCGGACATTTCAACCTGCTCATTCTCCGGGTTGACTGGAATTATGCTTACGAGTCTCATCCGGAACTGCGTGATCCTAATCCGCTTACCCTTCAGGATGTAAAACGAATCGTTGCCACCTGCCGGAAACATAACATACGGATAGCACCGCAGATAAACCTGCTCGGTCATCAGTCATGGGCAGAAACAACTTATGCCCTGCTCCGCGAATATCCGGAATTTGATGAAACACCGCATGTAGATACGAAAAACTATACCGGATGGCCTAACCCGGACGGTTTATACTGCAAAAGTTACTGCCCTCTTCACCCCGATGTGCATAAAGTTGTATTCGCTTTGGTCGACGAACTGACGGACGCATTTGAAACCGATCTGTTTCATGCCGGTATGGATGAAGTATTCTATATCGGAGATGATAAATGTCCTCGTTGCAGCGGACGCGATAAAGCAGAATTATATGCCGGAGAGGTAACCAAAATACAAAATCACTTAGCTCAACAGGGAAAACGGTTAATGATATGGGGCGATCGCCTGATAGATGGCAAAACAACCGGTATCGGAGCCTGGGAAGCTAGTATGAACAATACGTATCGTGCCATCGACCTTATCCCGAAAGAAGTTTTCATTTGCGACTGGCATTACGAACGTCCGGAACAAACGGCTGTCTATTTTGCAATGAAAGGATTTGACGTCGCCACTTGTCCCTGGCGAAAACCGGAAGTTGCCCTCAAACAATTGGATGATATGAAACGTTTCCGCCAGCAATCCGGATCTCAAATGAGCAACCGTTTCCAGGGTATTATCGAGACTGTATGGTCAGGCGCCGACGGTTTTCTGGAAAACTATTACAAACCGGAAAGTGAGCAGCAGGAGGTATCGGATGTGGTCACTATCAAAAAACTGATTGGCGCCTATAAGTCGATGAGCAAATAAAAGAAATCCTCATAGAAAATAAATATCCGTGTACTGAGCATTCTCACATACACGGATATTCTTTATTTTATAATACTCTTATAACAGATCCGAAGCCAACTCAGACAACTGGCTACGTTCACCCTTGATCAGGTTGATATGGGCAAACAACTCCTGCCCTTTCATCTTGTCGACCATATAGGCCAGACCATTACTCTGGGCATCCAGATACGGCGAGTCGATCTGCTGTATATCACCTGTAAATACCATCTTTGTTCCTTCTCCGGCACGGGTGATGATCGTCTTGATCTCATGCGGAGTCAGATTCTGGGCTTCATCAATGATACAGAAAGTTTCCGACAAACTACGTCCGCGAATAAAGGCCAACGCCTCGATGACCAACTGATTATTCTTTTGTAAATCATCTATTTTACGGACATCCTGGCTTCCGGGAGCGAACTGGTTCTTTATCACATTCAGATTATCGAACAGAGGCTGCATATAAGGAGCGACTTTCTGTTTTTCGTCTCCCGGCAGGAATCCGATATCCTTATTTGCCAACGCCACAATCGGACGTGCCAGCAGGATTTGCTTATAAAGTCCGGCTTGTTTAAGTGCGGCAGCCAGTGCCAGCAAGGTCTTACCTGTCCCGGCTTTACCCGTCAGTCCAACCAGTTTCACGTCCGGATCATTCAAAATTTCAAAAGCAAAACTTTGTTCCGCATTACGGGGTTGAATACCATAATTAGAACTCTTTTCCACCTTCTTTATCTTTCCTGTAAACGGATTATAACGAGCTAAAACAGAAGCCCGTATACTCTTCAATATAAAGCATTCGTTCGGTTCGAGTTTAGATTTGAATTCAAACAAATCCGCATCCAGTCCGTCAGGGGTTGAATAGATCTTATCGATCAGATCAGGATCTATATTTTCATAGGTATCCTGAGCACGTTCAAAGATATCGACATTGATTACCTTATCCGTGATGTAGTCTTCCACCTGAATACCCAATGCACGGGCTTTCATACGCAGGTTGACATCCTTCGTAACCAGGATAGTCTGCATCTTAGGCGTCTTTTCCGCAACGGAAAGCGTGCAGGATAAGATACGGTGGTCAGGCGTCCTATCCGGGAAAGACAAAGCTATCTTTTCCTGGTATTTGTCACCTGTTACGACATGTAATGTTCCCAAACCCGGTCCCAACGAGGCACCTTTCAAAAAGAGATCGTTACTGGTCATCAGATCCAGCTCGCGCACAAATTCACGGGCATTATAATTAATCTGGTCGCTCCCCTTTTTAAATTTATCCAACTCTTCCAACACGACGATAGGAAGATAGATATCATTCTCCTGAAAATTTTCGATACACTTGTAGTCATGCAAAATAACGTTGGTATCCAATACAAAATTCTTCTTTGCTCCCATGATCTTTCGATTTAAAGATTATCGCTTCTAAGTTAAAAACATTTTTGGAACTTGTTTGGTTTAAAACGGAAAATAAATGCGCCGGACCAATTTATTCTAGTTTTGTGCGAATTTCATAATCGGTTAAAAATCAGGAGTTAAACAAAATGCCTGAAGGCTGTCACGTCTTACACACTCATATTCAACACCTTACACCACATCCTGCCTGAAGGCTGTCAATTCCCTACATTATATATAAGAATAAATAAAAAGGATTTTATTTTTTTGCAACCTTCCGGCTCTGAAAAAACAATTGTATTCAAACACAAAAACAATTGTATTTGCATTCAAAAACAGTTGTATTTGTAACTGAAAACAATTGTTTTTTTGAATAAAAGAAAAAAGTGCCTGTATGTGCCCATTGAGTCCCGTTGGGAGCCATTGAGTTCTTTTATAAAATAAGCTTGCCTATCTTTGCATCGTATTCATTGGTAACGAAAAGTTCATAAGATGCCGGGATAATTAATCTCGTTATGTATCTTTGTACCGAAGATCTGATTTTTTAATAACAAAATAACCTAAGATGTATGATTTTTAATACTAAGAAACTCAAAATTACGTCATTACTGCTATTAGCGGCGACACTTTCTTTCGGACAGAGCAATACTTCGGCTTTATTGCCTCTGCCTAATCGAATCGAACAGATGACAGGTAAAAAGAATTTCGTCCTTACTCCCCGGACAACCGTTAAAACCAATCTGCCCAAACAAGCATTTTGTTTATTTGAACTACAGCGTATTCTGGGCGAACGAACCGGACAGGTTGCCGATATCGGTGCTCCTTCCACATCCGGTAATTCTGTTATCGAGATAGAGCTCGACCCTTCAATAAAAGGGAAAGAACACTACATGCTGGATATTTCAGAAAAGAAACTATCGATCAAAGGAAGCAGCCACGCCGCCCTCTTCTACGGACTGAAAACACTGGATCAGATATTGCTGGGAGATGTATGTAACACAGCGAACAATCAAATCGCTCCTATCCGTATCGACGACGAACCCCGCTATGGTTACCGGGCATTGATGCTTGACCCTGCCCGCCACTTTCTTCCTGTAGAAGATGTAAAATTCTATATCAACCAGATGGCAAAATACAAATACAATGTTTTGCAGTTACATCTGACTGACGATCAGGGATGGCGTGTTGAAATCAAAAAACACCCCAAACTAACAGAGATCGGGGCATTCCGCAATCCGAAAACCGGCTCCAACGGGCCCGACAATGGTTTCTATACACAAGAACAACTGAAAGACCTCATCAAATACGCAGCCGACAGAAACGTTGAAATCATTCCCGAACTGGATATCCCCGGTCACACGGTGGCAGTTTTGGCTACTTATCCGGAACTGGGATGTACACACACCGATACGATTCAGAAAATAATGGGGCAAACAGTCGATCTGATGCTTTGTGCCAATAATGACAAAGTGTATACCGTTTATGACGATATCATCAAAGAAATAGCCGATATATTCCCTTCCTCCAAAATCCATTTAGGAGGAGACGAAGCTGTTATCGAAAAGAACTGGACCAAATGCACTCACTGCCAGGATTTAATGAAACAACTGGGTTACACCAAAGAATCGCAGTTAATGAATTATTTCTTCGATAAAATACTGGCCTCTGTCCGCAAATACGGAAAAGAACCGATGTTATGGTGCGAGCTGGATAATGTCCGTATGCCGGCCAATGAATACCTGTTCGATTATCCTAAAGACGCCACACTGATCACCTGGCGTGCCGGATTAACTCCCAGATGTATCGAACTAACTGCAAAACATGGTAATCCGTTAATCATGGCTCCGGGTGAATATACTTATCTGGACTATCCGCAACTAAAAGGCGACCTTCCAGAGTTTAAGAACTGGGGAATGCCTGTCACCACGCTGGAAACCAGTTACCGCTTCGACCCCGGATACGGACTTCCTACCGCACAACAGGCGCATATTTCAGGCATCACCGGCACATTATGGGGAGAAGCGATGCAGGATATTAACCGTGTGACTTATATGACCTATCCACGTGGCCTTGCTTTGGCTGAAGCCGGATGGACACAGATGGAACACCGGAGCTGGGATTCCTTTAAGGAACGAATGTATCCGAATCTGATGAATTTGATGAAACATGGTGTATTTGTCAGGGTTCCGTTCGAGATCGTTCCGAGATAGAACAAAAAGCGTAGGCCGGTTATTGATTTCGGCCTATGCTTTTTATTTTTCAAATCTGTATTTCCTTAAATATCATTTTCCACCTCTTTATAAATCACTTCCAGAACAGTTTGACCAACAGCTTTCAAGGTCGTCTGGTCTATGTTATCCAGATTATCATCATGTGTATGCCAGTAAGTACCAAAGCGGTGTGAACTTTCCGGGTCATAGTTTATAATATCGATACAGGGTATATTTCGTCCTCTGATAACAAAGGTATGGTCGTCAAGCACACCGCCTCCCGGTTCATTAAAGAAGAACTTGCCATAGCCGAGATTGCGCGCAGCCTCCCAAACCTTCTCCACAACCTGAGAAGCATATTCCATGGAAGTAGCTTCCTTGAAGAAGATTGCATTACGACTCCCCACCATATCAAGTAATATCCCATAATCCGCCCGATAATTAGTCACATGGGGATTGGCAGACCAATACTGTGAACCAAGACACCAACTCTCTTCCGGACTGTTTTCAGTTATAAAACGGGGAGTACCATAATCTTCTGCATCGAAAAATATAACATCGATACCGATATTCGGATTCTGACCGCCTAACTGACGACATATTTCCAGCAGGACACCTACTCCACTGGCCCCATCATCCGCACCGTCAATGGGAACACGCCATTTGTCAGGATTTGGGTCATGGTCGGCATAGGGACGCGTATCCCAATGCGCAAAAAGCAGAATTCGCCGGGGATTATCCGGATTATATGACCCGATAATATTACGTGCATTCAAACGATCACCGTTATAAGCTGTAAGTATTGCTTCCTGTACCTGCACCGCTGCCCCAAAACGTTTCAGACCTGCAATCAGATAATCACTGCAATGACGATGTGCCTCCGTATTCGGTACACGTGGTCCGAAAGCAATTTGTTCGACAATATAGGAATAAGCACTATCTGCATTGAAATCGGGAACAGAGACCGCCAATCCGGACTTTTCCTCTCCCTCTGAAACATTTCCAGTATTCTTATTTTTACATGAGAACCCACCGATAATAATGAGCAGAAAGAGAGAGGCCACTAAGCTGTTTATTCGCATAATTTTAAAGGATTAAGCTTGTTTGACCACAAAGCTATAAATTATATCCCAAAATCAAAATCATAACTTACAAAACAACGATATCAATAGCGGAACGCTAATCTCCAGGATGATTCCATGAATAATAGCAATGGGGACAATCCCTTTTCCCGAATACCTGCTGATAACGGGCAGACAGACATCCATCGAGTTGATGCCGGCAACAGATACCGGAGCAAACTTCCCGAATAAAGAGGCATAAACCGGCGCACCGAATAAAGCCATCATCTCCCGGATAATATTAGCCAGTAAAGCAATAGTTCCCAACTGTGTGGCAATCTCTATTCCGGCAGAAGCCTCCTTGAACTGTACAATCAGCAACGACGATAAAGAATAGTAAGCAAATCCACTTCCAACCGCCATACAATCATATACATTCCAGGTCTTCAGCAGCACACTTGCTATCGCTGAGAAAAGCAATGTGCCTAATATCGTAAACAATGGCAGTAAAAGACTGGACAACCGTACGCTCCGCAGCATGGCTCCCATCTCTCCGTTAGAACCTATATTCAATCCGACCTGGATAATAAGCGCATACAATAACCATGTCGGTAATTTTGTACAATAGGCAGCCAGTTCCTCCCCCCCGAACATTCCACAAAGTATCCCTGCAAAAAAGCAACATATAACAATCAGATTACTTTTCATCACCGTCTCCTTTCTCTGATAAAAATTTATATGCAATATAAGAGGCCAACAGGCTTCCCAGTACACCGCAACCAGCCAGCAACGCCGCCTGCAAACCAAAATCACCAATATTATCCACTAAGGTTTTGTTTGCCCCGATAGTAATGCCGAAAACAAATAACATGGCGAATATGGTATAAGAGATTGTATTTTCCAATTTCCTTAAACTATGAGCACGACGGAACAGATAGCCCGCACCTGTCCCTATGCATAACAGGCATAAAACTATAAACATATGTATAATCAATTTAACACGGACGAATAAGGATTCTCCCGCGATACGTTATTAATAAAAATGAATGGTTATAAAAACTCCGGAAAGCTGATGCCGGAGAAGAAAGGAAATATTATTTAGATAAAACCACTGAACCAATGGACATGCACAACAGGAATACCACACGTCACGAGGGCATTCTGTTTCTTTATATCATTTATTGTATAAATTTTATTCATATTCAAATGCTTTGTCCAATTCGGGCGCAAAGATAAAAACAAAATTTCAATATACCAAATTGATACCCACAGCAGGTCTATAAAGCAGATTCTCATGTATCCGGCTATCAAAATGACAGGCCGGACACATGAGATTTTAGAATGAACAGGACTACCGATATTATTTTCCAAACCGGGAAGTATCCACCTTATCATGCTCTTTGCTCTTATACCCCCCGAATTTCCAGATGAAGGAAACAGTCAGGCAACGAGTATCGTCAATCTTAGTCAGGCGGCTGTATTGGTTTGCCTGATTAATTTCGATTTTATTAGGAAGATTGCTCCGGAAAATATTGTCACATTTCAGAAGAACCGTTGCCTTGTCATTGGCAAACTGCCATTTCAAACCGGCTGAAACATTATAGACAGAACCCAAATCGTAGATTCCCTGCACGGCTCCGGTGATATAATAACCGTTCAAATCCAGTTTCAGATTCGGACGTGACTTTGACAAAGTAAATGTATTATTCAGGAAGAACTGCCCTAGGTATTTACTATTATCAAAAGAAATATCATTAAAATGGTCCAGCTTCTGTTGCATCCGGATGCCCTGTGCCGTAAACTGGCTGTTCATGAATTCACCGATGCGGAACGGGATAACAGATCCTACTCCTGCAACCAGGTTATAATCCATATTCTCGTAACGGAACACATTCTTCAGTTCCGTTGAACTCTGATAAGGCAACTGGGCAAAATAATCCGGTTCATACTGGGCAAAAACCATGAAAGTATATTTTTGCTTCAGGATATAAAGCAACTGCCCCTGATAGGAACGGTAAGGCTTCAAAGCCGGATTACCCATTACTACGGAATAAGAGTTTAGAGGGGTAGCCTGCGGTGTAATCTCCCAATAAGACGGATATGTCTTATTGCTGTTCACGTTCAGCTGCAAAATATGCTGCGGTGTAAACAGATAACTCAACGAGGCATTCGGGAAGAAGGTCCAATCATTCCAAAGTGTCGATTTCTTGCCATTGGAAGTATAGTCCGATTTAAAATATTCTCCTTTCAAAGAAGCTGTTGCCGAGAAATGTTCTCCGAAATTTTTGGATACTTCGGCAAAGACATTGGCTGTATATTCTTTCTGCAAATTGTTTTCCAGTAAATCCGGGTCCGGTTCGTAACCATTCCCTTTATTATACAAATAATCGATATAGGTCTTTGAGGAAGTGTAACCACCGTGGACACCGTAATTCAGTGTCCACCCGGTGGCAAAAGTGTGTGTATGGTTGGCAAATAACGCCCATTGTGAAATATCCTGTTTGGAATTGTTCTGCATATCAGTCAGCGTTTCCTCTCCACGATTTTCCAGGAAATTCTGGAAAGAAGGCGAATGGTAGTTGGTAAAATCCATTCCGGCTGTAACACCGCTATGACCGTCATATTGTAAGCGGATATTGTGCAGAGTAATCTCATCTTCTCCGGTAGTCCGACTGAAACGCTCTTCTTCCGGGACAGAGTTTTCAGGTATAGAAAAGGAGGTATTGGCTGTCCGGTTCTTTTTCACCCTATTGCCTCCTAAGGAATAGGCTGCCGACAACTTATCTTCATTTTTGAATTTATAGTCCAGCCCCAATCGGATATCTCCGCTGTTTATATAACCGTTTCCTCGTCCGAATTGATGGATTTCCGTCACTCCTGTTTCCAAGGTATGCCTTGCCATAATATCTTCCCCCTCAAAATAACGTCCTTTATTACCATTCACCAGAAAGTCTATGGTCAGGTCAGGAGTCGAATACAACAAATTGGCATGTGCCTTGCCCGAAGCATAATGCTTTTGGAGATAATCGACACCAACTTCTCCCTGTAAGGCTGTGCCGTCAGTTGCCCCCTTGTCCAGAATCACATTGATTACTGCGCCTCTGATATTATATTTAGCGGGAGCGTTGTACATCACTTCTACATTTTTCACCCGTGAAGAAGGGATACTTTTCAGCATGGTTATCAGCTGGTCTACCGACATAGTTGTCAACTGCCCGTTCAGAATGATTTGCGGGGAACCGACTCCCAGTAACTGTATCTCATCCGAGCCGCCGATAATACCCGGCAATTGTTTTACAACTTCAAAAGCATTACTGACCGATTTATCTTTCATCAATTGGGGAACATCATATTTCAAAGCCCCGTTCTCTACTTTCACCTGCGGACGCTCCGCCTTAACAACCACGCCATCCAGCTCATAGTTTTTAGAAGTCAGCCGGACAGTTCCGGCATCTTCCCCGGATATCTCCAACTGAAATGGTTCATATAATAGATGTTGAAATAAAAGCCGGCATGTCTGTTCCCCCGCATGGTCCAGGTTAAAACTACCCAGACTGTCCGTTACCACCGCATCCACATAAACCGAATCCAATGTCTGGAGAACAACGGCTACGCCGTCAACCGGATTATTCTCCATATCCGTCACTCTCCCATGAATCAAACCATTCTGAGCCATCATCATCCCGTTACCACCAATCAGGATAAGTATCACATAGTAAAGTATTCTTTTCATATCCGTTTGCTTTATCAGTTCCTATACTGCAAAGAAAAGAGGTTATGTCAAGAAACTATGTTATCGTTGGCTTATGAAGTGTTATTTAGTCTTATCGCCCACTATCCCAACAAAGAAAAATCAGATAATAACACAGGTAACAGACTAATCTATAATTATTAAGGTATTCCCTGTTTTCTTTTAAAAGAAGGCTATTTATGGTAACCTTTAGTACAATCTATTGGTTAACTTTGTACCTGAATAATAAGATATTTATGAAAATCAATGCTGAAACAAAATATTGCCAGACGTGTGGAATACCTTTAGATATAGATTATACAAATCTTGAGGCAAACCAAAATGTGGAATATTGCGACTATTGTTTGCATAACGGGGTTAAACTCTATGATTTCTCAATGGATTATCTCATTTATCTTTGGGGGCTTTTCCCCGAAGAATATTATAAAGAGACAGGAGTTAATCTCACGTCGGAAGAGTTGAGAGCGGAAATGTCAAAACGACTTCCAAATATCAAAAGGTGGAAACAAAAGATCAATACGGCTCATGTGCAATATGATTTGATTATAAGAGTTCAGGAGTATATCAACCGCCATTTGTTTGATGACCTTGATTCCGACAAACTATCTCATGTTGCAGGTATCTCCAAATATTATTTTCGCAGGCTTTTCAAGGCAGTTTGTGGCGAAAATATTGGAATGTACATTCAACGACTGAGATTAGAGTACATTGCATTTAAGCTAATAACAACTGACGTAAGTGTCCCGGAACTTCTCGGTCAAATCAATTATCAGAACAAACATACATTTTCGAGGGCATTCAAGAGTTATTTTAATTGTTCCATTCCGGAATTTCGTAAAAAGCATTCAAAGGTCAATCCCGAAAGGAAGAATCCTATACGAATTGAGCCAAGTATTGAAAAAGTACCAGGTATTCGAATCGCATACTTAAAATTGGAAAGAACAAATAATGTCATCCATAGTTTCTCTGTTTTGTGGAAGCAGTTGCTACAATTTTCCGAAAAATATGAATTATCTTCAAAAGGATGTAAATACGTGAGTTTGACTCTCGATTATCCGTATATCACGCCAGAAGAACAAAACCGTTTTATGATTGGGGTAACATTGCCGCAATCATTTGAAGCTCCGAAAGGCTTTGGCGTTTATGAAATTCATACGGGAGAATATGCAATCTTTCGTTTCAAAGGGTTTTATCATGAATTAAATAAGGTATACCGCCATATTTACCTTGACTGGTTGCCGACAAGCGATTATACCCTGCGGGAACAATTCACCTTTGAGACTTACATCAACACTCCCGAAAAAACTCCGGCTTCGGAGCTTATAACAGATATTTATATCCCTATTACAAAAAAAGAGACATGCAATACTTAAACCAAGAGATAGAAAACAAATTAAAAAATCAAGGAGCAACACTGATACGCTTTGTCAATATATCGCATTTAGACGAAAAGCAAAACAGGCAACTCCCGACCGCCATTGTTTTTGCGCTCCCGCTAACCGCAGAATATGCTAAAATGGTATTTAATATTCCCGACTACGTACAAGCACGAATAGCGGATAATTACAATTTCGACGATGATGAATATTCGCAAACCGAACATAAAGCCGGAGAAATAGCAGACGAATTGGCCAAGTTCATCACCGGGAAGGGCTATAAAGCCATTTCGCAATCCGATACGGGATTATTAGCCGACGGCGTATTCGATTATGAAACAAAAGAATCAGTATTGCCCCATAAAACCGTTGCACTACTTGGCGGATTAGGATGGATTGGGAAAAACAATCTGCTAATTACTCCTGAATATGGCGCTGCACAATGTCTCGGTACCGTTTTAACTGATGCTCCACTGGAAACAGAATTGCATGAACCTCTATCTCCCAAATGCGGTAATTGCATTACCTGCGTCAATATCTGCGAGAGAAAAGTTCTTAAAGGTAAAGTTTGGAGTAGATCGGTTTCAAGAGATGAAATCGTTAACATACATGGATGTAGTACCTGTTTGAAATGCCTTGTGCATTGTCCCAGAACACAAACATATATAAAGAGGAATATTGTCTGAATCTCCACAAGCAACAAACGAGAGCTCACAAAAATAAAAACGGAAGAGAAATCAATCCCTTCCGTTTTTATTCTTATATTTTTCCATAACCAATAATCGGAAAATCTAAATCTTCCGAATTACTCTGGCGGGATTACCTGCCACAATCGTGTTCGGTTCTACATCGCTGGTCACAACACTACCCGCTCCTACAACACTATTCTCACCGATTATAACTCCCGGAAGGATCGTAGCCCCTGCTCCTATCCATGCCCTTCTACAAATATGTATCGGCTTACAAGTAATAATCGAGCGATTGTCAAGATCATGATTATTCGATATCAGTTGTACGTTGGCGGCTATCTGAGCATCATCATCAATCGTAATACCACCGGCAGACATCATCAGGCAACCATTCATTATAACGACATGGCGGCCAATCTTCACCTCATGGGGACGAACGACAGTAAGCGGAGTATTCACACGACTGCCTTCCCCCATATTCGGGAAAAGACGATGAAGCAGCTCATCATATTCGTCCGTCATCGGCATAGTATGGTTCAGGCGGAATACCAATTGTGCCTGTTCTTTTGCCAAAGCAAGTTCCGCCTCACTCTGGTGTGCGCAGTCTATTCTTATTTCTTTCATATATAATGCTACTCCTTATTTCAATCTCTTACCATCCGAAAAGGCATTGCCAACCTTTTTACCCACTTCCAGGTAATCGTTATTGAACGGGTCGAATATAATAGGAGACACTTTGGATACATCTACTTTTCCGTTTTCGTCGAGAACACGTTCGTCTACACTTACGTTTATTATCTCACCACGCAAAATACAGGTTTCAGGATTATAATCCTTCAATTTACATTCCAGCACAACGGATAATTCGTCGATCAACGGTGCATCCACAAACTCCGAACGAGTCGCATGGAAACCTGCACGAGCAAATTTATCCGAAACCTTATTACCGGAAACAATACCCACATAATCACAGGCTATCACCTGTCCGACCTCTGCCATACTCACGGTAAAAGCCTTACGCTTCAGTATATTGGCTGTCGTTTTATGTCCCTCACTAATACAAATACTAATTTCATGCATCTCGCTGATACCACCCCAAGCCGCATTCATAGCGTTGGGAGTACCGTTTTCATCATAAGCAGCGATAATAAACACCGGCTGCGAATAAGTAAAGGGCTTTGCCCCAAAATTCTTTCTCATAATAATTTATTTTTTAGTCCATTTCTTAATATCTTCCTTCGTCGCACCATTCAAAAGGCGGCCCTTTTGCCATTTCATATCAGGATAGGTTTCCTGCAACTCTTTTTCCGCATTAGAAATACTGCTGCTCCCCGATGTTGCAAACGGAATAATCACTTTGCCTGCAAAATCACCGCTTTCAATAAAAGTATTGATGATTCTCGGAGTTGAATTCCACCAAATAGGGAAACCTATATAAATGGTATCGTAATCTGCAAGATTTTCCGGTTTAGATTTTAATGCAGGACGTGATTTAGCATCTGACATCTCCACACTGCTACGTGAAGATTTATCATGCCAATCCAAATCAGCAGTGACGTATTCTTTTTCAGGTTGTATCTCGTAGAGCGTTCCACCTGTAACTTCTACAATCAACTTTGCTGCTTTCTCCGTTGTTCCTGTTGCCGAAAAATAAGCGACCAATGTCTTATCACTTTGCGTCTGTGCATTTATGGGGATACATAACATCATGATCACTACCATAATCATACCTTTAACCTTCATTACTGTCATATGTAATTCTTATTTTTATTGTTATGACACAAAATTACAGAATAGTATCCAATATAAAAGTATATAAATCACTGATTATCTAACCCAAATTACAGATCGTAAGCCGCCAGCATATACGATTGTATTATTATTTATTTTTCAATAGCTCTTCACCCTCCGCAAAAGTCAACTATAGTCATCTTCCCAGCCAACACCAGCACCTCTTCATAGGCAATCTCTCCTTTGCCGATATGCCCGGCCAGCGTACCGATCTTTCCGCAAATCTGAAAACAGATCAGAACAGACATTGCAATATGATTTATAGAGGTTTGCGCAGTCCGTTCAACGACTTCTGTCAAATGCAGCATACGGATAAACAAGACAGGAAAACGAAGGGGACAACGCAGACAGGCCATGACTGTTCTTTGTTGCATAAAGTCAACATAGGATTGACGATCATGGACGATGATCTCTTCAATAAATTCCTGATGTTTTTTAGGTAGAGTAGACCATACGGTAAATGCTAATTTGTAAATCTTTTCACGTAAACGGTTACGGCCTTCCTTCGACATTTTGTCAAGGCTACGGTTAAAATCCTTCGCATCAGGCACTTTCCCGTTGGGGAATAAAGCCTCTAATTTATTTTGTCTCTTCATGATATATCCAATAGGCGTTAATAATAATTGAGGGGAATTGAAAAAACAGAAGCAAGTGGAGACACATAATAGCTAAAAACATCTGTGTCTCCACCTGCTTTCTATTTGGATGAATTCAAATCCCTAAGTAAAAACTTTCCGGGTTTGAACTTGACACTCGTACGTGCCGGTATTGCACAAGAGATACCAGTATGGGGATTACGGCCGATACGCTCTTTTTGAGACCACGGAGTAAAAGTTCCGAAACCTTGAAGCATAACAGGATTATCCTGTTTCATTGCTTCTGTTAACACTACCTGAAAGGCTTTCATAAATTCACGTGACTGCTGCTGCGAAATATTCATCTCCACAGCCAGTTTGCTGATAAAATCTGCTTTGTTCATAATTACATCTATTTTTATGGATTAACTTAAAGTCTTCTATTTTTCACGAACGCAACGAACAGGATATAGATTTTTATCTCCAGTTGTACCACTGGTATTAAATTTACCTGTTTGAAAATAGATTACCGAACGTACACTAAAATAAGGCTTTCCAACCGAACTACTCCAATAAGGAACCACCACATTTTGTGCATTTCTAACTCCCATTCCATCCCCAAATGTATATGTCGCTGCTTCATCGTCAGTTGCATCAAAGTTACTTCCCCTGCATATATCCCATATTGCATATAACTCAATCATTGTCGGAATACGCCAACCCTCTCCCTTATCTGTACAAACTTTTATTGCAGCAGCAGTGTACATATTAAGACTTTTACTCTGTGTTGCTTCAACCTCTATAGTATAAGAAGCATCTACCTGATAAGTATCAGAATTACCTTTGTAGTCCCCTCCATAGGAACCATTCACATCATAATTACCTCCATCATAATAAAAAGGAGGTGCTCTCACACCTGCATTATAATTATCGTAATATTTTTTATATGAATCTGCAACCGCCTGATCTATCGTTATCGTATTCAACCCACTGGCTTGTTTAACCGTCACCGTATCTGAATGATTCCCCCCTGTTACAGCAATGATAAAATCCGCTGAACGTTCTCCGCCTTCGTTTGCCAGGGCACTAAATGTTACGGTGTGGGAAGTACTTGTTAATTCTCCGCTAGTTGCCACAGTAGTTATAGCTTCATCTCCCGTTTTTGCTCTCGTTAATTCCCATGATAAGCCTAATGTTCCTATGATTGTCGCTTCAGCGGAAGAGGCAGTATTTGGTAATTCAATCGTTCGCGGTTCCACCTTAAACGTCGAAGCATTCTGTAATACCGACGTCTTCTTTGCCATGTTTCCGGCTACTACTGATATCTGCCCCTCTCGTATTTCCTTATTTTTATTCACGCTATTAGTTTTATATTCAAAGGTTTGTTTTGTTCCAGTTACCGAACCAGCTGTTTCACCGGTAAAAGTCAGCCAATTCGGATAAGTAACAGTGTAGGAAAGGCCTTTCGTTGCCGTAAAAGCGACAGAACCCGAAGCCTCCGCTGTCGGCTCCAAGGATGTGGAAATTTCTTCAACCACTAATGAAGAGGCTTTCTGGTTCACGGTTATATTACCCGTCGGCCCTTTGGATTCATCTCCCACACGGACTGTTATTGTACCCGTACGTTCCTTGGAATTGGGATTGACAGGAACATTAAAAACAACATTTTGAGGATTTGTCGTCGTCTGACCCGTCGTTTGACCAGTCAGACCAAGCCAGTTATCAGCTTCCGACACTGCTATTTTCCACGGTAAATAAGGAGTTGCTGTAAACTGTAAAGATGCATCGGTCGCTCCCTCCGCACTTACCTCTATCGGTTGGGTGGGACAAGTGACCGTGGAAGCAGCCTGGGATACGGATATTTCTTTTTTCAGATCGTTATATGTTGAACTGCCGACCGATTGACCTCCTTCTACCGTTATGCAGCCCGTGCGTACTGCTGCATACGGGTTACTGGAAGATGCTTTGACTATTAAACTTTGGGTTTCCCCTGTGGCTTCAACACCGCTGGTTGCCGGATTGCCTGAAGCCCAACTCAGCCAACCGTCGGATAAAACAGCGCGCCAGTTCAACCCTTTTGTGACAGTAAATGAAGATTGACCTTCCGAACCGGAAGCAGCATCCAACGAAATGGCGTTACCCACCTCCAATGTCGATCCTTCCTGTACGATCTCGATATTTTGTTCCTTACCGGTTACGTCCATCTTAAAAGGAAATGATCGCGGCTCGGCTGTCGGATTGGCTGTTTCTGCCTTGAAAACAATCTTTGCAGGACCCTGATGATCTATCCTGGCTCCATATCCAGCCTGGATTGTGTTATCGATCAGTGCCGACAACCAATCCGGCAGTTTGATGCTCCACTGCTCTCCCGGGCGGGCAGTGATCTGCAACTCGGTCGTGCCGCCTTTACCCGCAGGCATCGGTTGCAAGCCACCGGTATCGATCGGCGGGATTGTCCCCACCGTGATGCGTTGGTCGGTGACGTCTATTCCCTTCAACGTCACACTTATAGTATAATAATGGTTGCGTTTGATATTGTAATCATTCATATCCTTACTGCCCGGAAAGAAACGGAAGGTGACGTTTTCGTAAGTGACACCGCCCTGTACAGCCATTCCCGTCAGTTCTATGCAAGTGGCATTGCTTACTCCCCAGCCTGTTTTCTCCTTTTCCGACGTGGAGGCATTTTCACCGGTTACTTCCCCTGCCCTGTTTTCAGGAAGATACCAGTGCATCGTCGCACCGTTGGCATCAGCTTCTCCGGTATATTCCCCATACATTACATCGGTTAATTGAGTTGTCATTTCTTCCATGCGCATTTTATCCGGCACTGATTTCAACTTTACTGAGGAAGGCTTGAAACTAAAACCGTCTCCACCGATCAAATAGCTAAACGAAATCTTTGCCACCGTCCGGATCATATCGACACCTATGCTCTCCACACCGTTATCCCGGATCACACCCGACCACATTCCCGTCATACCGCACAAACGATTCTCTGGTAATCCTTCTGCGGTCGAAGCATACGTAAATACATGCTCTTTCAATGCCGTTTCCGTAGCGATCTCACCCAAATCGTCGCAATTGGCAACAAACCAGACATGGTGCGTGGCTCCTCCACTCTCTTTCAGTTTCAGGTTCACCGTCATTCCGACCATAGGCGAAATGTAATGGCTGAATACCCGATTACCTGATGCATCATACTGCCCGACCCATAGTTGGGAGATCATACTCTCATCCCCTTCTGTCAAGGCGGTTGGCGATTTGGTTGCGACCGAATCCGTCATACCGGGCGCAACCGAGTCGATTTCGAACGTTCCTTCCGGGGTAAAAGTGATGCTGCGTGTTTGCAGGGAGCGGTTAGCCAGCACGTTCAGGTTAAAAACGGCTTCCACCTCTTTCGCCGGATGAGGCGGCAAATCTTTTTCCTCCACCTCCGTCCGCGTACAACTCACCGCCAGCAGCAACCACACCCACAATCCGGTTTTACTGATTCGTTTCATTACTTTTCGTTTTAATTGTTTCAATTATTATCCTCCTCCGACATCCGCATCGCTCCACTCTATTTTTGTCCATTTCGCCACCGTGATCGTCGTTCCGATCCCCTCCTGGATATCCGGGTCGGGATAAGAACCGCCGGGGGGAGCACCTACCTCGCCGTCGGAAAAGGAAATGGCATTCCAGGCTATTATTTTCAGATTCAGACAGCTCTCGTCATTCTTTACTTCCAGGGTGAATACATACCGCTTACCCGCATCGAAAGTGATCGATTTATCTATGGTCGCTTTCAGGGAGGCTGTTTCATGATTCCTTTGTACATTGATTTCCACTCCGAAAGGACGCTCGTTTTTGGGTAGGACGATGCCCGTCGTTTTATTCAAGCCCATACCATCCGGATCGGAACCCGCTTCCACTGCGAAAAATTCCCAGCTTTCAAACACTACGGTCGCCTCCGCTTTATTCTCTCCACCCGTCGGAAAGATTCCCGTATCCTCCCCCGCTATCAAACTCGCACCGGATACGGAGATATGACTCAGTTCCAGCCTGGTTCCGTATAGCTCATCGAATGGAAGCGCATTCTTCGGTGAAGGGGCGACATTGAACACCAAAAGGGCGCATTGCCTGCGGAAAGTTTCCAGCGTGACCACACGCGAAGAACGCGAAACGGTCACCCCACGGGCAAAAGAGGTCATCACATCCTCCTTATGCGGGATTGCCGTCACCACATACCTCCCTTCCGCATCTTTTACCAGCCGACGCGCCGGTGAGACGACATAGAAATCGTAAACGCCTCCACGCACCACCGGATCGGCGGCATCTCCCGGCTGACGCACTCCCGCATCATCCACCAGACAAGGCGACAAAGAACCGTCCTTTTCCACCACATAGATCGCTTCAAACGATGGTTGCGCAGTAGAGAAAGAAACCTCGGCTGTTGCCGTCCCCTCCTCACCGCGCAGGTAACCGTAGATGCGTACCGTAGCCCCTTCGGGCAGCGGGGTTGCAGATGCCGCAGGAACGGCAGCCTCCTCCCCCGCACGGCTCAGAAGGATCGGGGTTCCCAGGTCCGGTTTACTGAAACGAAGTTCCACCAGACGGCTCTCTTCCCGCACGACATCTTCCACAGTCCCTGCCGTGCATCCGGCCAGCAAACCACCGACCAGCAGAACAATCAGATATAACTGTATTCGATCCCGTTTCATTTCGATTTCCTTTGTGTTCTAATTCTTTGTTTCAATAAGTGACAAGACTCACTCCATCGGTACGTCATACGCCCCGCCGTCGTTCCAGGCCGCCACTTTCACTTCTGCCAACTCTATGCCCTGCGGCTGCATGCGGAGGTTGTAGGTATAGTTGTATCCCTTTTTCCAGTCGGCTGTAAAGGTGCCGGGGCCTTCACCCGTTCCGGACGGTTTCATCGTAAAAGTACGGCCGTCGTCGAACGTCAGTTCCAATGTCACATTCACGCCACTGACCGGGATCACCAACCCGAAGGCCTGCACCGGGACGTTCGTCGTCGTCTCTCCCGACTCCCCGCCTACTGCACGCGTATCGCCTCCGGCGCTAAAGACCAGTTGGTCGATGGCTGTCAGCGTCCCTTCCACCTCACCCGTTGCCAGGTTCAGCTTGGCGGACGTGCATTTTTTTAACTCCCCATTACTTTTGAGCACCACCTTTTCAACATAGCAACCGGCAAAAGCCGAGCCCTCTTCCAGTACCCGGAAGCTCACCTTCGAGAGCGCATGCTGCATCTCGAGCGATACTTCCGGATGCCAACGGTCTACCTGCGCCACGGCCGTGCAATACAGGTAATCCTCCTGGTCGATTTCCCACTGCACATCGGTGACGGCATTCACAAGAGTACTACCGTCATTGAAGTAGAATTTCTGTTTATCCAACACCTTTACCCCACTCATCAAAGGAGCTTTCGGAGTGCCCGTGAGTGAAACACTCTTTTCGGCAGGCACATAGCCGTAGACCGTTCCTTTTTCCGTATACAGTAGGAGCGATTCCTCCCCTTCCGCAGGTTCCCACAAAGGGATGCCCGCAACCGCATTCCAGACAAATTGCTGGCTACGGATACTGCTGTTGTACAAACTTACCGTACCGCTGCCGCTCTCTTTCGTGACACATACCCCTACAGCAGTCAACGGGTTCGGATTTCTATCCCCCTCTCCCGGACCGCCCGTGACGATGCTTCTCGATTCCACCTCTATCCACATGCCCAGGTTCTTCACACGAAAAGGAACACCCTCTTCCGCTTCGCCACCACCAGGCCCCGGCGAAACGATATCCGCCTCTGTGCAGGCAGCACACAGGAACAAAAACACAGGTACTAAACGGTATAAGAATGGTTTCATGGGATTTGTCTTTTTAATTAATGAATTACAATGAAATATCCGGTTGTTCGTCTTCCACCCAATCTTCCACCGTTACATCCATCACCGTCAGTTTATTACGGCCGGCAGAGAAGGTATAGATGCAGTTAGTGCCTGCAATCCATTCATGAGCCGGCAGGGTGACAGTATATTCAACTGCCGTATTTACACCTTCCTGAAGAGTGATGACCACATCTATTTCGTCTTCTCCGAAACTGGTGACCGGATAAACCATGGTACTGACCTTTTTGGATACCAACTGTCCGTTGACGGTCGATTTATTCTCGATAAAGGCTTTATCACTTTGTTCTCCTTCTTTGATCTGTTTCATCAAGATGTAGTTTGTGATACTACGGGTCAGGGTACCGGTTGTCGTGTTTTCGCTTATTGTTCCGTCTGACAGCAACATCTTGCCATTTCCGGTCTTGATGTAATTATTGGAACTCCCATCATGATTCTTTATCACGAACTTTGTAAATTTCACATCATTACTACTCAGATTACCGCCGTCGTACACGCGGAAGGAAACCATCGCCATCGCATGCTTCATATCCAGGTTGATCAGATAACCGGGATTATTGGCATCGGTATTTTTCGGACCTTGCTCCGGATCAAAAGGTGTCTGATTTTTGGCACGACCGTTATTGACATAACGGCCGCCTCCTTCAGCCGCAAAATACAGGTAATCTTTTTCGCCCACATCAGACAGGTTTATCGCCTTGTTTGCCGCGCTATTCGTACCCCATGAGTTATTACTACTACTCCAGATTTTATTCGCATTATTTGTCGCAGCATCTATACTACCGCTAGCCAATACGCTTACCGGGATTTTAAGACTGCCTTCACCCGAAATATTTAATAGGCTACTTAGTGCATTTTCATCAAACGGATAATAGGCATACACCTTTCCTACCATTTCCGTCAGATAGTAAGGTTTTTCATTTTTGGGGTCATAACCGCTACCTTTGCTTTCGATCGAAATCCAGTTAGCCCCTTTAGCATCTCCTATATACCATACATGATGACCCGTATAGCCCGAGCTCGATGCATCGGGAGAATACCAGCCGGTTGCATCCGAGTTGGTCACCACTACTCCCAGACCGGGAGCCGTGTTATAATCCGTATAGGTAATCGTACTGCCGCTCACCACCGATTTCGTTGTCGATTTCATTCCGGCATCCACCTTCAGATTGGGGTTGATACCCAGTGCCACCTGGCCGTCACCGCCACCCGGTTCTGGCTCTATTCCTGTCTCTGTTTCCGAACAGCTCACCGCTGTCACAAGGGCTATCAACATGGCCCACTTTGTCGTGATCGTTTTCATTTTCATTCGTTTTAAAAGTTTTATTTCCTGTTTATTTATTCGTATTTTATCATATCGGCATCTCCCCTTGTTCATCCTCCATCCACGCTTCCACACTGACATGCGTGGTTTGTATGTTGCTTGCTCCGATAAAAAAGAGTGAGACGATATGGCTTTTGCCGATTTCAAAACCGCCCTCTATACGGACAAAGACGTTCGAGAGGGTTTCTTTCAGGTTGCCATTGCCGTCTTTCGTTGTCGTGATCCGAAGATGAAGCGGATGATCCGCCGTCCCGTCCTCCGGGAATGCCGGAAGAAGGAGATAGCCTTGTGCCTCGGGAGGCGATCCGTCGGACGCTACCTGCGGGATTAGCAGACCGGCAATATCCTGCACCGGGAGATTCTTTATATCTTCCGCCACAGATATATCCGCCAGACGGGGCGGTTCCGCTGACAAATCCAGTTCCTGACGGGTATGTACATCTGCTGCTTCGATCGTTTGTATCGTTCCCCATGCATCGGCTCGGTCACTGTAACAGACCAAGCGGACCTGAGTCAGCAAATGACGGAACGTACAGGTCGTCACCGGAACATAGCCGTTTCCCTCGAGGATTCCCGTTGCCATGATATCCGTCGTTCCGTCTATGCGGAAGATTACTTTGTCCGTTCCTGCATCGGTTGTCGGCTCCCCCTCCGCCGGATAATAACCGTGCAGGCGGATATGACGGCCATCCGCCGGGTACGACTGCGACTGGGCAAATACAATCGGACGGTTCCCCCTTCCACCCTGACGCACAGCCTCGTGTACAGCCCACCCACTGTATGCACCCATTGAAACCGCCGATTCATCCTGACGGGCAAAGCTAACCTTCAGATCCTGTTCATAGCCCGAGCCGATTATCCCGCGCGTCGACGCTCCGATCGAACCTTCCAGGCAAACCGCCGTTTCGGGGAGCAACTCCGGAACAGGATCGCTGTCTGAACAGGCGGCGAGGCCCGGAAGGATAGCGACTGATGCTAATACTATGACTTTAAGGTTATTCATCTCTGAAAATTACTCTCCGGGGGTTACTATTGTACTGCCGCCATTACCCGGCTGCCACGGGGCGATACCGGATTCTACCGCTATTTTACCGTCCTCCGTAAAGGTGAGTGTGATCAGATGCGAATAGCCTGCTTTCACTCCTTCACCGATATTCGAGACTGTGACATTCAGGGTTTTCGCATTCCCATCATATGTTCCTTTCACTTCCAGAGAGACAGGCAGACTCTCCGTTCCCATATTGGCCGTCGGGTAAAGCAGCAGATAACCGGTTGGCGGAGTTTCGGCATCTAAAGCAGAGATCATAGAAGGACAGTTCTTAACTGTCAGTGTCTGGTCGGCCGTACCCGTGGCCGTTAGTTTAGCTCCGCTTGTTTTATCCAGCGACAGTTTCAATCCCGTGGCTACATTTTTTACTTTAATGGAAGCGACCGCCGTCCATTTGCTGATCGCACCGGCTGAACCCACGCACTTGAACTGCAACTGGGTTAGCAGGTGGCTGAAAGTAAAAGCCTCGAACTTATCGACCAACGAACCGGTCTGCACACCTGTCGCCATGATGTCCTCGTCGCCCGTTATAGTGTAAGTGACGCTGGCGGGGTTGACGGTTCCGCTCGGTTCCTTGCGGGGATAATAACCAATCAGGACAGACTCTCCCTCTTCCGCCAGATAGGTTTGTTCCGGCTCAAAAGTCAGCGCCGTATTACCCGTACCACCTGTACGGACTGCGTCGATAGAGGTCCACGCAGCACCCGTTGCACCGGGGTTATCCAAACGGGCAAACGATACTTCCAGGTCATTCGTATAACCACCGCCGATCACCGCACGGGTAGCCTCAGCTATTCCGGCATTCACCTCTATTGCTTCAGCCGCTCCATCCGTCACCGGCTCTTCCATGTCGGTGCAACCTCCTACCAGAATAGCCACCGACAGACTCATAATAAATAATTTCCATCTTTCCATATTATACCAGTGTTTTATCATTACTATTGTTTTCATTTCGTTTCAGGGAGTAACCACACCCGAACCGCCGCTGCCCGGTTTCCACTCCTTCAGCATGATCGTCAAACCGGACATTTCATCATAGCGGACAACCAGGTCTAGTATCACATGTGTCGTAACTCCGACGGTGAATGCCTCTTTCACCTCCTCGGTGATATCCGTGGATGAAGTGATTTCCTTTCCGTCTGCCAGTGTCATCGTTAGGATCAGGTCGACCATTTCACCGCTTTCCTCACCCGAAGACAATCCAAACAGGTTCAAGGTAGATGTATAAATGCCAGGTCCGGTCTCTTCCGGCTCGAACGTCATAAAGGCCCGCGTATCGAACAGCGGCTTGCCCGAAGGTATATGAACCCGTGACGAAACACCGGTCAACCTTCCCGACAAGACCGCCGGAACGACATCTCCCTTTTCCCCTCCTGTGACTTTTATATTCATTTCTAATGTACGGACAAGTTTTACCGCAAACAATTCCTTTGCCACAACTTCTCTGCCGCCCACCTCGATCAGGTCTAAACCTGCCCCGTACAGATTACCCGGACAGGCTATCTGCACCGATGAAGATTTTAAGGAAGAAAGCCGCTGCGCTCTTCCGCAGGCTTCCTTATAACCCTTCTCCATTTCAAGCGTGACACCCGTACACCCCCTGTTACAGACAGCTACCCGGTAACAACCCGAAGGCAATGTACCTTCATACCCCGAAACGTCCCCCGTACGGATAATCGGACTATCCGAACCTTCCGGATAGAAATACCACGTCATATTCTCCGGGCAACCACTGTCAGGGCGACGAAGCAGTAAACGTACTTTTCCGTTCTTCTCCCAATCCTCGTCCGTCATACGGTATGCGCAAGACAAGACCGCCACAATCCATACGGCATATATCATCCAACCCACCAGTTGCTTTATACGATATTTCTTATTTCTTTTATTCCTTTCCATCTTCCTATCTGATTTGAAAACAGTACGACAAACTGATCCGAAGTCCCAACATAAATCCCGTCGAGGCAAAACGGGTTTCCAAATAATTCCGGTCATCCGGCGCGTCATAACGGTATTTCTTCCCGTCGAAGACCGAACGGTAACCGGCACGTACACTCAGCCCCATCCCCAAACCTCCGGCCAGGGAGAAACGATACCCCATCGACAGGCCTGCCGACCAGAAACAGCCCGTCCGGCCGTAAAGTATATCCTCAGACCTATCGATCGCGTTGCCACGTACATCGAAGTCACCATACTCGGCAAACACCCCGGTATGCAGGCCGGTAAACCTTCCCGAAGGGGACAGCCAGACTCTTGATTCAAGGGATATTTCAGAGACAGACCAGCTATCGCGCGTCTTGTCTTTATAGGCAAAGTCGGAATACATGCCCGACAAAACCAGTGACCAACGACCGGCAAAGCTGCACTCCACTTCCAGATTAGGCATGAATGCGCCTGTTTCTATTTTCGTCTCACCCGTTCCCAGACGGATTGAAGGAACTACGCTAAACCAGGGAAGAAGATTTGTTTCAATGGCCAGATATACAGGGCTGTGCTCGACCGGAATTGTTTTCCCCGGATCAACAATCTTCCCGGCTCTCTCTTCATGCTTTGTAACTACCCGTACCGTTTCCTTTGTTGTAACGGTCGTTGCCAGATTGACAGCCGGAAGTTCCGGTTCACCTCTCCTCTTTCTCAAAGTATCTACCACCGATGCCAGCCGGTAATCTTCCAGTTCCGTCCGGTCGAAAAGCGGATCGTCTATACGGTACACTTCACGATCGTAGCCGCCTGTCTCTCCACGACGGTACAGGTCGACATAAGGTACGGCACCATATCGGTCGATCGCCGCTTTTATCGCAACCGGATAACGACTCTCACTGTAATGGATCGAGGTATTGGCAAACCACGGAAGCGGTTTATACACCTCATACACATGCACCCGGTCACGATAACTACCGCTACGGTCAATATAAAAAGCAACACATTCATGAGGGATATCGAAACGGGTTTTCAGGTAGGAACGGATACGGTTCGCACGAAGGGAAGCTTCGTTGATCACCTGCTCTTCTTCACCACTATAGGCATCCACATGCGAAATGATTAAAAGGTGGGAGTTACCTTTCTGCAGACGGTTACGGGAGGCATCCAGGAGTCGTCCCATCCGCTCCAGCTGGTAGGCATTATCGCCATAATCTGCCAAGAACATATCGCTGTTCTCTTTAAAAGAAAATAAAAAGGACTCCGCCTTATGATAAGTCGTTGTCTGCGCAGTCACACCTGTTTTTAGCAAACAGTAAACCAGCAACAAAAAAATTCCTTTCAATGGGAAGTGGCAATATGGTATTTTTATCCTATACATATTATATCAATACTAGCTTCTGATTATCAGATCAACCTATAAAAAACACCTTATTTATATAATAAGGGGAAAGGATAAAAAGCACCTCGGTTTTAAGGGGGATTTAATGAGTTTTGCCCCTGGGATATTTTGGATTGATGTCTTATTTCAATATTTTGTGGAGTAAAAACATGTAAAAATGATAACAGTTTTTTTCAAACGGATATTAATAAGACAGCAGTCTTCACCCGCCTTATGTCTTATTCTTTGAAAATTATGATTTAAAGGTCACAAGCAGGAAACTAGGTTAATTAATACAAATTCTATATGTTTTTTTTAGGATTTTACCCAAAAGCTTTGTTTTTCCATAAGATTCTTCCTATGTTTGCAGAGCATTCAAACTCTTTTGCGAAATCCACAAGTTGTAAAGGCTTGGATATGAAACAAAAAGAGAGGAAATTACCTTATTATATAAATAAGGATAATTTATGCAGCCATCAGTTCCTTCACACCTTCAGAAACCCTTTTATTTGCTTCTCCTACCTTACCTGCATCAAATGCAGACAAGTAAATGCGAGTCATTTTTTCGGAAGAATGCCCCAGGGCTTGGCTGATGATAGCAATCGGTATCCCCAGATGATAAGCCGCAGATGCCCAGCTATGGCGGAAAACATAGGTCGTCAACTTTGCAGATAAACCCAATAGGACCTGCACATCTGCCAGATATTGATTTTCCAGTGCCAGACATTGTTTATACTGTTCATGCGTAGCTCCCTCCTGTAACACAGGAAAAAGATATTTGGAATCCGGCCGCCTGTAACGATTAATCAGTAACTGCATAGGCTCCGAAACTTCCATCTCGATCAGTGCACCTGTTTTTTGCCGGCGATACGACAACACTTTTCCTTCTTCAACCAAGTTCTCCCCACTCAGACGAACGATATCCGCAAAAGGCATACCGCAGGCAAAAAAAGAAAACAAGGCCATATCCACTGCCAGCTTTTTCTCCGGCTCCTCTTTCAGATCGAGTGCAGCCATCTGCTTGATCACTTCCACCGGGACTGCCCGTTTAACAGTCTCCTCCCGTTGCAACTGCATCCCCTCGAACGGCCGTTCCTCAGGCCGTCCTTTCCACCCCCGGCAGGCACGGTTGTACATCGCCCGCAAGTTACTAATATAACTATTCACCGAATTCACGCGCAGTTTCTTTCCTTTCAGATACCGAATAAACTCCTGCACAACATCCTGCGTCACATCTCCCAGCAATCTGCTCTTTCCTCTCTCACGAACGAATGCGGCAAAATGATTACGGCTGGCACGATACAGGTCGGCCGTACTTTCATCCCCGTTACTGCGCTTCTGCTTTTCCTGCTCAAGCATCAGTATGCAAAAATCTTTATTTCTCATAACTTTTTCCTTCTTTATCGTTATTAATCAAAAAGATAAAGATAAACATTCCCGGCTTGCAGATTGTTCGGTTTTCGCTATTTTCGCTAACGGCACTGTCTCTAAAAAAGTATGTTTCAGAAAGAAAAGTTCCATTTTCACCCTCATTTTCGACCTTCATTACGCCCCTTATCCAAATTCATCACAATGATTCTTCCCTATCATTGTAATGCTCCGACCAAGTCATCACAATGACTTCATGCACTCATCACAATGAACCGGACCAGTCATTACAATGATTTTTTTAACATTACAGAATATCAGGAAATATTCTTCGAGATTACCTCATAAAAAGGGGATAATAGACCTTTCATAAGGCTGGAAGCTCTTTCCGCACAGATCGTTTTCAGATGACAGATTGTAACAGGTTTTGTCTTATTTCTGCCACTAGCTCTAAAATCATTGCGATGATTTTATTATTACCTACTTAAATGTACATTTTATCTTCTACAAATATCTTTACGTCAAACCTTAACTCCTGCAGAAACACAAAAAAATATCCCCTACATTCCCGTTTCCAAATAGAGCCGGGAATGTAAGGGATAATTATCAAAATGACAATTTTCTATTTTGCGAATAACGATAATCGAAACTCTCTAAAAAATTATCGTCATTTCGTTAATTATTGCTAGCAATCCGAATAAAATCAGAACCTATAAAGAATTAGTAATGTTTAATTTATACACCCAGTCGAATCTATTTGGCAATTGATTTTTTTTATTCAACCTGTATTAATATTAAATGTATATATGTATGGAAACATTCACAAAACAGTCGTCCGTGAAACTATTGGATTCAGAAACCTGTATAGATAACAAGGTAGTTATATATAAATCCAGAAGTAAGGCCATTCTATTTATTTTAGTTAGTTTGCTACTGGCAATTGCCGGTAAACTTTTCCTTCACCATCCCGATTATTATGTGGTGGGATGGAGTTTTATTATCTTGTCCGTTCTATGTCTGATTTTCGGTATCGGCACTTACTTCGACAGAAAACCTTACATTATTCTGACAGAAAACGGTATCACGGAAATGTCCGATATACGTGAAGAAATCGAATGGGACGCAATCCTCAGAGCAGATGAATTCTATTACAGGGGACAATATTTTATACGTCTTCTGATAGACAGGGATTATAAACCGGCCACCGTCCGTCCCACGTGGTTTTGGCGCTTTGACAAACTGTATGAGAAAAACGGAATCAAAGCTATATTTATACGCATAGGCTTTTATGAAGTCAGTGCTATAAAACTAACCGGATTTATAAAGAAGATGATCAGAGCCAATGCAGAAAAAAGAGAGGAATTGTTGAACGAAAAACATTTATAACAGTTAATATTCAGACCTTAAACAGAACTTTCCACTTATCTGTTCTGTTTTATAAAAACTAGTATTAATTAAATACCAATTAAACAAATGAGAAAGTTAGTTTTAGCAGCAATAGCAGGCACAGTCGTCCTGCTATTAGCGTCCTGCGGTAACAAGACAACCCAGGATAAAGTAAATCACAAAGTAGAAAATGCCAAAGAATCGGTCGACCATGCGATGGACAAAGCAGCGGACAAGATCGACAAAGGGGCTGACAAAGTGAAAGATGCTTGGAACGACACCAAAGAAGATGTCAAAGAAAATGCACAAGAGGCGAAAAAGAATATCAAGGAGGGTTACGACAAAACCAAAAAGGATATAAAAGAAAAACTCGACTGATCTCGTCGGATTACCAAAGTAAAGGGGGAAGAAAACTTAATTTCTTCCCCCTTTTTGTGTGATCCCCATAACAGATCAAATTCAAGTGAGTACCCCTAAAAAAGTGCTTAATTTGCAAGAGGTCTCTGATTAATCGAGGTACTCCCTTTTTCAGAGTAGGTTACGGTTTAGAGATATACGATTATTCAACATACAGCCTTCTTTTTCCTGAGCATAAGAAATCTGCATGACGCCTAAAAGCGCCATAGATATAATTATTTTATTCATAACTTTTTCTATTTGTTTAAAACGATAGTTGTCTTCTTACTAGAAACGGTATCCCCAACCAAATGCGATAACGGAGTTGTTATCTTTGCCGAATACATATTTATACTCGACATTCAGAAAGTTGCGTTTATCTAAATTATAGGTAAGGCCGGCACCCAGGTTAAACCCGAAATTGGTAGAACTATGTGAATCGAGCGTAGTTTCTTTACCATCATCCCCCTTGATGGTTTGTTTGCCCTGGAAATTATTCTGTAGATTAAAACCGGCTAACGGATAAAGCGACAAGTTATCTTCATGCAAGTTGAAGACATAATGAGCGTTCACATCGATATCGAACCCTGTCACCTTATTCTTCGGAAAGAAAAACATCAGGTCGGGGGCCAGACGTACATGGTTCGTCAGGTTATAGCGCCCCTGGGCTCCGATCATAACACGTTTGAAATCGGTTTGATAACCGAAATTTCCCAATAATGAGAAATCTCCCTTTTGCGCAAATGAACTTAATGAGATTGTCAATAAGACAACTAAACCTATAAACTTTTTCATGATCATTCAATTTAATTAAAAAACTTATTCCTATAAAAGATCACCCTGGTACATACCGCCAGCTACCTTATGACAACCGATAGATGAAATCCAGGGTAATCGGATTCTAAACATGTTCAGACTTCCTAGTTGGAATGTTTATTCGTTTTAGAATTCTTCTTCATGTTTCCGTCAGGCTGATAATGGCTCCACTGCATATCCTTTGCCGGAGTTTTGGAAAGAATCATTTTCTTCCGTTCCTTGGCAAGTTTCTCATCCTTCTCTTTTACCATCTCTTCAGTCCGGTCGGTTCCTTTAGGAGTTACATTAGTCAACCCGTCGGTGGAAGTAACATATTCCTGGGGCTTATCGATATATTGCCACTCCTCTTTCAACTGGGTACTACTTCCTTCATTCCACGGTCCGCGTGCTTCTTCCTCCTTCGACATATCGAAATACAGATTGCTATATTTCGGGTTAGTCTGAAAAATACCCGGCGGGAAATTGGGTTTAATAGAATCCAAAGCTGCTTCGAATTGCTGATAATGGGCAACTTCACGGGTCATCAGGAAATCGAGAGTTTCCTTCACATACGGATCATCCGTAAACGGAATAAGATATTCATACATGATCTTTGCACGAGACTCAGCTGCCAGATTCGACCGTAAATCGACCGTCGGTTCGGCATTGGCTGTGACGTAAGTGGCACTCCAGGGATTCCCGTTACTGTCGGTCAGCGCCGGGCTACCGGGGGCCAAAACCAGGAAATGAGGATTTGTATAAGCCTGGTGAATAAAATCTTCTTTTGCTGCTCTACCATTCATCATCTTATTAATTTCCATATTCTCGACCACATCTTTCATCTCACCGTTGACCGGTCCCAGCAACATCTGGATGGTTGCACCTACAATCTCCAAATGACCCAACTCTTCAGTCGCAATATCCATCAGCATATCGTACTTTTCCGGGAAAGGATTACGGCAACTGAATGCCTGTACAAAATACTGCATAGCGGCTTTCAACTCACCATTCGACCCGCCGAACTGCTCTAATAACAAACGTGCAAAACGTGGATCGGGGGCAGATACTCTGGCGTTATATTGCAAATCTTTTACATGATAAAACATAACTCAATATTTTAAATTACACATTATCATTTCTTCGCATTATCTGCAAAAGCATGTACTTTATTCTTCACCTCATCGGCTTTTTCCGCAAGATTAAAAGTACCGTCGGCTACCTTATCCGCTACTTTTGTTCCGGTTTGCAATGCTTTGTCTTTTGCTTCATCCACTAATTCTTCGGCGTTATCACCGGCCTTATGAAAGGCATGACGTACTTTTTCTTTCAGTTGTTTGCCTCTTGAAGAGCAAGAGAAATGATAGACAACTGCACCGATAATCGAGCCCAAACCCAGGCCCATCCAAAATTTTGAATGATTAGTTTCCATAAATCTGATAAGTTTAAAACGATTAATACTAGAACGATAAATTAAATATCTGCTTTGTGAGGTTTCCTGAAGAAAGAAACGATCCACAGCAGTAAGACAGCCCCTATAACAGAAGTAATAAGACTGCCCAGAATACCGGCAGTTGCAATACCTAACAGGCCGAATACCCAACCTCCTAATACGCCACCGATGATTCCCACCAACAAATTAATGAGGAGCCCGAAACCTCCACCATTCATGATCTTTCCGGCAAGAAATCCGGAAACGATCCCAATAATAATATACCAAATAAAATTCATAATATAAAATTTAGGATGTAAATAAAATAATTAAATAAATCACCGAGTAGAAGCGTCAGGCCTGACAAAAACTCTACTTATCACCATACACGAGAAAAAACAGGATCTGTAAAAATATGGTTCGGAAAGAGCCATGTTAATTAACGACTTTTTCGAAAGTAGAAACATATATACCTTTATTAGTCTAAAATTGTATATAGCTGTCAATACATCTGCAACAAACCCGATAATCAGATGCTTCAAGATTATCGTTATTTGACTGAACATAATATAGTACTAGTAAAAAGCAGACTGTAAGGTATAATTCGGGACTAAGCCCAACTAAAATTACCTTAATAAATCTTTTTATTTTCATAAATACTCCTTTTCGAACCGGACATTTTAATCTTTCAATTGTTTTTAAAAAGTCGAGGGAATAAGTAGATTCTATTCAGCTAAAACAGTATAGTTTAGGCAGTATTAATATTAAATTTATATATATGGAGACTTTAACAGATCATCCGTCTACGGAACGATTGGATTCGTATGACAAGTATCCGTCTTATTATGGGAGTGACCTGGAACTGGTTTATACACCCGAACAATCTGTTTTCACTTTATGGGCACCGTCTGCAGACCGTGTCCGGCTGAACCTGTATGCGTCCGGTGAGGGAGGCGGCCCGGAAGAACAGGTAGAAATGGAAAAAGCTGGCTATGGAACCTGGCGAATCCATATCGACCGTGACCTGAAAGGTTCTTTCTACAC
The DNA here is from genome assembly GCF_000969845.1 of Parabacteroides sp. HGS0025. NCBI lineage: Bacteria > Pseudomonadati > Bacteroidota > Bacteroidia > Bacteroidales > Tannerellaceae > Parabacteroides > Parabacteroides sp. HGS0025. The sequence continues at coordinate 2,583,721 of NZ_KQ033902.1, read as the reverse complement.
CTTTCAGATAGAGAAAAACGGAAAATGGTTGAACGAAACACCCGGTATCTGGGCAAAAGCCGTCGGTATCAATGGGAACCGGGCCGCTGTGATCGATTGGAATGAAACGAATCCGGAAGGTTGGGAATCGGACCGGTCACCAGAACTGAAAATGTATTCCGACATTATTCTTTACGAGTTGCATCACCGGGATTTCAGTATTGCGCCTGATTCAGGAATAGAGAATAAAGGGAAGTTTCTGGCTCTGACGGAGACAGGGACAAAGACTCCCGAAGGAGAAGCTACCGGTTTGGATCATTTGAAAGAGCTCGGTGTAACTCATATCCATATCCTGCCTTCGTTCGATTTTGCCACTGTAGATGAAACAAGACTGGACGAGAATCATTACAACTGGGGATATGACCCTAAGAATTACAATGTTCCCGACGGAAGTTATTCTACAGATCCGGCTAATCCGGTCGTCCGTATCCGCGAATTTAAAGAGATGGTGAAAAGCCTACATCAAAACGGTTTCCGCATTGTACTCGATGTGGTCTATAACCACACGGCATCGACCGACCATTCGAATTTCGACCTGACTGTCCCTGGATATTTTTACCGGCAAAACGCCGACGGTTCTTATTCCAACGCTTCCGGTTGCGGAAACGAGACGGCCTCGGAACGCGAAATGGTGAGGCATTATATCATCGAATCGGTCAAATTCTGGGCCAGGGAATATCATATCGACGGCTTCCGTTTCGACCTGATGGGCATACATGATATCGAGACGATGAACCGCTTGAGAAGTGAACTCCTGGAGATCGATCCGACCATCTTCGTATACGGCGAAGGCTGGGTAGCAGCCGACTCGCCCCTCCCCTTCGAACAACGGGCAGTAAAAGAAAATGTCGGGCAGATGGAAGGTATCGGCGTATTCAACGATGAATTTCGTGACGGGTTGAAAGGCAGTACCTTCGACGAACAGGAGCCCGGTTATGCTTCCGGAAATATCAACGGTCATTTCGAACCGGTCAAGTATGGTATCGTCGGTGGAACCGATCATCCGCAAATCGACTATGACGGATTGCTCTATTGCAATGCTCCTTATGCAGGTGCTCCTTCGCAAATGATCAATTTCGTCTCCTGCCACGACGGTTATACGCTGGTCGACAAGCTGAAATTATCCGTTCAAGGCGACCATGCGGCGGATGAACTCATCCCGATCGACAAACTAGTGCATACCGTGTTGCTGACAGCACAGGGAATCCCTTTCATCCGCAGCGGTGAAGAGATCATGCAGGATAAACAAGGGGAACCGAACAGTTATAAATCACCCGATTCCATCAACCGGATCGACTGGTCGTTAAAAGCTAAAAACCGGGAGGTATTCGACTTTATCAGAGGGTTGATCACACTCCGTAAGGCACACCCGGCTTTCCGCATTCCCACAGTCGAAGGTCTGCAACAATGGCTTCGTTTTATGGACACCGGTGATTCGGGAGTAATAGCCTATACGCTGGGCGAATATGCCAATAACGATGAATGGAAAGAAATCCTTGTCGCTTACAATGGCAATCGCCATGAAGCAGAGATCGGCATTCCCGAAGGCGAATGGAATGTTGTTTGCCGCAACGGACAGATCGACCCGGAGGGCAAGGATCGTTTACCGGGAGGAAGTGTAAAGATCGCAGCTTCATCGGCTCTTATACTCTATCGGCAATAAACGATTCATAGAATTTTATCAAATCAATTAAATTACAAAACAAATAAAAAAAGTAAGATTATGGAAAATGGTGTAATGATGCAGTATTTTGAATGGAATCTCCCCAATGACGGGAAACTGTGGAAACAATTAAAGGAAGAGGCTTCGCACTTGCATGATATTGGTGTGACAGCTGTATGGATTCCACCGGCATACAAAGCAGACGAACAACAGGATGAAGGCTATGCTACCTATGACTTATACGATTTGGGGGAATTTGAACAGAAAGGGACCGTACGAACAAAATACGGCACGAAAGACGAACTGAAAGAAATGATCGACGAACTGCATAAAAATCATATTTCAGTCTACCTCGATGTGGTATTGAACCATAAAGCAGGCGGCGACTTCACCGAAAAGTTCATGGTTGTGGAAGTCGACCCAAACCAAAGGAACAAAGCATTGGGCGAACCGTTCGAGATACAGGGGTGGACCGGTTACAGTTTTCATGGTCGTAAAGATAAATATTCCGATTTCAAATGGCATTGGTATCATTTCTCCGGTACAGGCTTCGACGATGCACAGAAGCGTAGCGGCATCTTCCAGATTCAGGGTGAAGGGAAAGCATGGAGCGACGGAGTAGACGGCGAGAATGGTAATTACGATTTCCTGCTGTGCAACGACCTCGACCTCGACCATCCGGAAGTGATCGCCGAATTGAACCGATGGGGAAAATGGGTCTCCAACGAACTGAACCTCGACGGTATGCGTCTGGATGCTATCAAACATATGAAAGATCAATTTATCGCCCAGTTCCTCGATGCCGTACGAGGCGAGAAAGGCAATGACTTCTACGCTGTCGGCGAATACTGGAACGGGGATATGGAAACGCTGGACAACTATGTGGAAGCTGTCGGTCATAAAGTCAACTTGTTCGATGTGCCCCTACATTATAATATGTTTCAGGCATCACAGGAAGGAAAAGATTACGACCTGCAGAATATTCTCAAAAATACTTTGGTCGAACATCATTGTGAATTAGCCGTCACTTTCGTAGATAACCATGATTCGCAACACGGAAGTTCTCTGGAATCACAGATCGAGGATTGGTTCAAACCGTTAGCTTACGGACTGATCTTCCTGATGAAAGACGGCTATCCATGCCTGTTCTACGGTGACTACTACGGTATTAAAGGCGAGAAATCCCCTCATACCCGAATCATCGACATCCTGTTGGATGCAAGACGTAAATACGCCTACGGCGATCAGATCGACTATTTCGACCATCCGTCGACCGTTGGTTTTATCCGCACAGGCGATGAAGAACATCCCGGCTCCGGCCTGGTATTCCTAATGTCGAACGATGAAGCCGGTAGTAAAACAATGAACCTAGGGAAAGAGCATCAGGGTGAAGTATGGCATGAAATAACCGGAAGCATCCCGGAAGAAGTTACGCTGGATGAAGAAGGTAACGGAGAGTTTTCTGTTGCTGCCCGCAATATTGCGGTCTGGATAAAGAAATAAATAAGAGATGGTTAAGATGTTAAACTAAAAACAAAACAAGAATATGTTAGAATATGAATTATGGGGGAATACGCTGGAAAGCTGGGGTATCTCCATCCTTATTATTGTAGGAGCTGTTGTAGTTGTCAAGCTGATCTCGTTGTTCAGCAGGAAAGTGCTTAAGCCTTTCATCACCCGTACGCCAAACCATCTGGATAATGTTATTTATTACTCCCTCGAATCACCCATAAAGTTTGCCGTTATGCTGTTGGGAATCTGGATCGCGATCCACCGGCTGGTTTATCCGGACAATTTCGTGAAGGCGATCGACAATGCTTACCGGATCCTGATCGTTCTGGATATCACCTGGGTCTTTGCCCGCCTGATTGGTGGCCTGCTTGAGATCTATCTGGGAAAAGAATCGACCGGACAGACCCACAAAATGATGCCGATCATCAAACGAACAGCACTTGTTCTCGTCTGGATCATCGGTATTGTGATGGCATTGAGTAATATCGGGGTGAATATCAGTGCTCTGTTAGGTACGTTGGGTATCGGTGGTATTGCATTCGCCCTGGCAGCACAGGATACGGTGAAAAATATTTTCGGCGCTTTCACTATTTTTACAGACAAGCCGTTCAACATAGGTGATACGATCCGTGTAGACAATTTCGAAGGGACTGTGATCGATGTGGGTGCCCGAAGTACGAAGATTATGGACTATGACAAACGTATCATCACTTTTCCGAATTATAAGATCACCGATGCCAACATCATCAATATATCTTCCGAACCGATGCGCCGCGTAGTTTTAAATCTCGGACTGACATACGACACGACACCTGAAAAAATGAAAGAGGCATTGGATATATTGAAAGCCATTCCCGGAAGAGTCGAAAACGTATCTTCCAACCCTTCGGATACAACTGCTGTTTTCACAAATTATGCGGATTCGGCATTGGTTATTATGTATATTTATTTTATTGAAAAGCAGGGAGACATATTAGGTGTAACTTCCAATATGAACATGGAAATACTGTCTTCCTTCAATAAAGCCGGCCTCGAATTTGCCTTCCCGACCCAAACGGTTTATATACAGAAAGATGAAATTGAATGAACTCAAAGTGGGTGCAAGATACTCTTAAATATCTTGCACCTAAAAATATATCTGTTCAGGATAAATTATGAATAGCAAGACTTCCTGAAACAAATTATCTGCATTCTGTTTGTCTATATGAATTATTGTGTATATGTTTGCTACTAAATACATAATACTTATACGTCATGAAAAAGCTCATCTTTGCGGCAATTCTCTGTTTTTGCTTTTCACTCCAGCAGCAACAAGCTTGTACCTCTGTTATTATCTCAGGGAAAGCGACACCCGACGGACGTCCTTTGATGTGGAAACATCGGGACACCGAAGCTCCTTACAACCATATCGCCTATATCGATGAAGGCGGTTACCGTTTCCTGGGACTGGTAAACAGTGACGATCCGAACGGAGCCGTCTGGACAGGCAGCAACGAAGCCGGCTTCTCCATTATGAATACAGCTTCGTTCAATCTAAAGGATGATGATGTAAAAGAGATGGATCACGAAGGACTGTTGATGCGGCAGGCACTGAAAACATGTAAGACCCTACAGGACTTCGAACATCTGCTTGATACTTTACAGCGTCCTTTACGGGTGGAAGCCAACTTCGGAGTGATCGATGCGTATGGTGGTGCGGCATATTACGAAACGAACAACGAACGTTACTATAAAAAAGATGTCAACGATACCGGTTTAGCTCCTGACGGTTACCTCGTCTATACGAACTTTTCTTTCGAAGGCCGTAGAGATGAAGGTTTGGGGTATATCCGTTACGATAGTGCACGGAAAATATTCAAACAAATGGAAAAGAAAGGATTTACACCGGAACGCATCTTTCAGGAAGCCTCACGCTCATTCTATAATAGTTTACTGGATATAGACCTGAAAAATCCGGATGAAAGCCCGAACAAACATTCCGGTTGGTTCGTAGAACAGGATTTCATTCCCCGTTCAGAAAGTACGGCTTCTATCGTAATACAGGGAGTAAAACCGGGCATGTCGCCGGAACATACGGTTATGTGGACTATGCTAGGATATCCGCCGACCTCTATCGCTTTGCCGTTATGGGTAAAAATGGGGAAAGACCAGCCTTCCTTCATACAGTACGATGCCGCTTTACAGACTGCCCCGCTCTGCTATTATGCCTCCCGCCTGAAAGACAAGGTTTACTCCATACACCGCGGTAACGGACAGAAATATCTCCATTGGCAACTTCTATGGAATGATGAAAACACCGGCTATATCCAACAATTGCAGGATGCGGAAACTCAGATCTTCCGGTTATTTGAAACAATATCTTCTACTAACGACAAACAGTTTCCGGATACGGAAAAAATAAAAGCATCCTACAAACAGGCTGAATCCATTATCACGACTACCTACCGGCAACTGGATGCTTTGTAAGAAGCTATCCGCAAAGGATCAGTTAGAAAGTAATTGAAAACAGCATTTCCGCCTGGAACTTGCCATAATCGATCGGTTGTATCAAACGCACTCCGGTGGTAAGCGGGAACGTCATACGAAGAACATTCCAGTCAAAGATCAGGTCTGTTCCACATGAACTTTGTGTTGTCCACCCACCCTGTTCACGAGCTTGGTTGCGGGTCAGATCGTAAAAAAGATTGGCTCTCAGGCGACGGATATAAGCGAACTGACCGATGCTGAGATCCGGGGAAATGATTGAAAAAGCATAATCGGCCTTGAACGCCCACTGCTGATGGGTCTGATACAAATAATCATACCCTCTTGTTTCATCCAGCAGACGCTTGGGAAGATATAGTGCTTTTCCATTCAGATTCTGATACTGATAACCGGCACGAAGCATCAAACTATGGTTACGGATAATTCCCGGCCAGTAGGTTGTCAGGCGAGCCGCATACAAATCCCCGTAGTTTTCGCCATTGAACGGTGAGTTCAGATATTGCAGGCGAACCTGATACCCCCAGCGTGGCAAAATATCACGTTGGGCAAGCTGCCTGTAATTATAAAATCGTACTTCCGGTAAAATATACTGGAAATTGCGATACTTCCTGCTATCGTACTGCTGATACTTATCATTCGTAAAATAATAAGTCAGAGACGGCTGAATACCCCGTACATAATGATTCCTCGTCAGGTTGAAAGGCAAATAAACACGTACATCCGCTTTCAACAAGTTTCGGTCGGTATAGCGTAACTGGGAAATTTCTTTTCCTTCCTCATTCTTCTCCCAACTCATATCGAACGCTTTCTCCCCATAATCCACAGCCAGGTCAATCACCGGGAACCATCCCTTATAAGTAAAGGCCATCCTACCATGATGATATCCTTTTTTGTAATACCAGCCGGCTTGCATAATAGCCGTGTTCAGCGAATTCTGCGATAAGACCATGACACCCGGTTTGACAATCGTAGCTAAATCATCGGCTCCACTGCTCATCGCTTCCGCCACATCGTAATAGAAAGGAGCCCAGCTATGTATTTTAAAGGTATGCAATCCTTTCCGGTATGGAACAGGATTGAATGCAACCGAGTCCAACGGGGCAACATCCAGATTAAACTGCTCCTGGGCCGCCAATGTTTCAGCTAACGGGAAACGATATGGTTCTCCCAGATCCGTAACCTGTTCCAACAAACTATCTGTCGGCAGGGAAGCCACCCGGTATCCTTTAGCCTGATAATCGGAAAAATAAAGTCTGTCTCCTTGTGAAGAAAAGGCCGGGTCGAAAGCACCGAACCGGGAAGAGGTCAGCCGGTAAGCAACAGTATCCGGTAAATTTAGCGTATAGATATTATTGGTACCCGAAGCGCCGGATTCAAAGAATAAACGTCCCTTGTACCAGATCGGTGAAGTTATATTGGCCGTCGTATTTAATATCTCATTCCAATTACCGGTCAGTAAATCCAACTGCAAAAGACTTATTCCGCCATCATTAACGGCTACGGCAACCACCGCATCATTCCCGGCAAATGTCAATTCCTTAATAAAAGCGTTCTCCGGAACATCAAACCCGATCTGTTCTTTCCCGGTTTCCAGGTCGACCAGCACCAACTGATTTTTACCATCGATGGCAAAACGGGAAACAGCCGCCCTCTTTTCCTGCTCATCGATTGCAGGAGCCAGATAACGTTGGCGGGGAGTAAGTGTTGTAATGCGTTTTTCCTCCGGATCATACCGCTTCAGCACCGAATAGTTTTCATGTGTCCAACGAATTCCCGGAACGATCTCCGTCCAGTACACATGCCCGTTACGGATATGCAAACGGCTATTGATCCGGCCGATATAAGTCAAACGTTTTTCCTTCCCGTCCGTCAGCAGGACAAGATTATTCAAATCGTCCAGACTCGATTTGACGGCTATGATCGTAGAGTCGTTCAGTAGCTGGGGATATCGGTATGATGTATATTTTTTTACTTTAGGAGAAGAATAAGAAGGAACAACTACACCTGTGTCCTGCTTCTCCCATTCATTTTTAAGATAATCGAACGTCTCTTTGTAATGTTCATTTATACTGACATCCGCATGGTGTTTGAAAGCGGCAGAGAAAAGAAACGGGACGGAAATGTAGCGGCTTGTCGTTTTATCCCATATATCGCTGCCATAACGATACCTGGCATAAGAAGTCATGTCATACCCCAGCGCATAATAATCCCCTGTATAATCTTTATAGGAACCCAATAATAATTTATCGAGCGAAAATAATTCTCCATCCCCGAGCATTTGTGCCCGATACGTCATATTGAATTCCGGCAATCGTCCGCGGCCGGCATTCGACATGGCGGTTTCCGTACTTACTGCATCCCCTTCCAGAAACCAGGATGGCATAAAGAAAGCAGCCACTCCCGCAGCTTGTTCACCTATTATATAGTATAAAGGCCTGAAAATACCATGCATCAGTTTTCCCATCTGAATTACATGGCGCGACTCATGCAGTACCAGGTGTTTATCCCAGCTCTGCGCATCCAGTTTCGACGAGGGTGTCGTAATCAGTTCCATTCGTCGCGGTGCCCACGATACCAATCCGTTGGACGACATGCTGGCCGGATGAAGAATGACCGGAAACTTTTTCTTCATCGGTTCCCCTATCGTCTTTTTGACATGCGGGTAAACATTCTCCAGATACAAAGCATATCGATAAGCCATCGAATCATTTCCCTGAGGATAGATCAGATTGTAGTGCGGCAGTTTCGCCACATTCCATTTGAAACGGGCAGGATCTGTTCCATAATCCAGAAACTGGGCATGTAAATCAGAAGTGATCAGCGAACAGGCTGATAATATGAAAAGGTATCTTAATATCGACATCTGGCTATCTTATAGGAAATAAGGCGCAAAGCTATAAAATAAAATGGACTTTTTATAGCAAAACATATATGCTTTGACAACAAAAGATATATGCTTTGATGACAGAACATATATCTTTTGCTATCCGGGAAGTGTACCTGCTATATCTAAATTCATCGTTTCAACAAGAATCAACCCATTTCGGTTGTTTTCCTCAAATCAACCCAAACAGGTTGTTTTTATTAAATCAACCCAAACAGGTTGTTCTTTTAATAAATATCAGTATATTTGCTTCCGGATAAAAACCTTTCCATAAATATATGAAAATAAAAGGAGTAATTACAGGAGATATCATTCAGTCTACTCACATAAATCCAGCAGACAGAAATCTATTGTTGGATACTATTCAGGGTATTGTACAATACACCCGAAAATGGGGAGAGATCCGTCTGGATATCTATCGCGGCGACAGCTTTCAAATACTAGTGGACAACCCCATACAAGCATTAAGGATTACTCTGTTGATACGAGCCGGATTGCAGGCTAAGTCACCCACCGCTTTCCGCTGGGATGCGCGGGTTGCATTAGGTCTGGGAACAATCGACTTTGAAAAAGAACAAAGTGTAATCGAATCCGATGGAGAAGCTTTCCGTAACTCCGGTTGGGAATTTGATAAATTAGGCCGTTCAAAAAAGATGGCAATCAGAACTCCCTGGGAAAACTTCAATGAAGAATTTATAGTCAGTACCGCTTTGGTCGACGATATTGTTTCGAATTGGACGATCACACAGGCTCAGGCAATATTTTTGTTTCTATCAACCGGCAAAACGCAAAAAGAGATTGCCGATGATTTACGAAAATCATCACAAGCAATCAGCAAACTATTAATTGGGGGAAAAGTAAACTTAATAGAACTTTACCTGAATCGCTATGAACAATTGACAACAACCTTAATACAATAATAATTATGGAATTAACAGACCTGAATCTTTTACTAAAACTATTATTCTCCCATTTGATTGTAGATTTCATTTTACAAACAAATAAAATTGTTAGAAAAAAACGGGAAGGTAAATACCAATATCATATCATCCACAGCCTGACACAAGCCTTGGTTACTTATATTGTTGCAGGACTATGGAATTGTTGGTTCATCATTCCTGTTATTTTCATAACACATTTCGCCATCGACTTATGGAAAATCACTCAGAAAGAGAAACTATATTCATTTATCATAGATCAGGTCTTACACATCCTGGTACTTTGTACGTTATGGGTGGTAATAACCAAACAATATGCAGCTGTCGGAGATATACTTCAAAACATTATGAAATGTGACAAATGTTGGATATATCTGATCGGTTATCTGCTTATACTAAAACCTGCATCTATATTCCTCGGACTGTTCACCAAGCGATGGAGAGAGAAAGGTAACGTATCTGAAAGTCTTCAAAATGCAGGTCAATGGATTGGCTATCTCGAACGAATATTGATTATAACTTTTATATTGATTGGAAAAATTGAAGCAATAGGATTTCTTTTAGCTGCCAAATCTATTTTTCGATTTGGAGAATTGAATAAAAGTAAAGAAATCAAAACCACTGAGTATGTTCTGATCGGGACACTTGCCAGTTTCACCATTGCCATAATTATAGGGCTTATTATGAATTGGCTTTCTACTCATCCGGGAAGTGTTATTTAGTCTTATCATAACCCCGAAACTCCCGAACATATCCATTACTTTTGTCTGAAAGAAGAGGTTTTAGACATGAAAACAAAATTAAGCTTCAAGATTATAGCCGCATTGATCAGTATATCACTGGCGGCACTATTGTTCTCGCAGGGATACTGGCTGAAAGGATTGTATGACTCGACCTGGATGCAAATCAATGGCAACATAGAGGAAGCTATGCGTATGGCTGATTATAAGGAAATATTTATCCGCATCGACGAATTGACCCAAGGAGAAACCCATGGAGAGATAAGTCAAAGTTTTACCTTTTCAAAAGAAGAGGATGAAGAAACTGAAAAAGCAGGAATGATGGATACTTTTGCCGTCCATACGGATAAGAATCCATTCAAAAATAAGGATATATCTAAATCGCTGAATGAATATCTTAGTTTGCTTACCGACCTGGAAGGGCAAATACAACAAGCCCTCCACATGAAAATAGATTCACTCATGCCAGTCAACTATAATAAATACGACAGCCTCCTTTCCATAGAACTCAAACAGCATGATATTTTTGTACCTCACAAGCTGGAAGTCGTACAATTGGTTGACAGCTTGCCGGAGGTAGTAATGAGCATCCAGTCCACCGACTCTGTTATTGCGACAGAGAACTGGGATAAAGCCTCCCTATTCAACTATCCGATCTCTACACAATCGGAGCAATATTACCGATTAACATTAAAGACGCCTTCCCAGTTAGTATTCAAGCAGATATCCGGAATACTCATCTCCTCCCTCCTGCTCGTGATCCTGATCCTGATAGCTTTCATCTATCTGATCCATACTATTCTCCGGCAAAAGACCGTAGAAGAATTGAAAACGGACTTCACCAACAATATGACACACGAACTGAAAACGCCGATATCCGTTGCTTACGCGGCCAACGACGTATTACTCAATTACGACAACAACGCCAACGAGAAACAAAAGAAATACCTCGGAATTATCCGTGAACAACTGACCCAGCTAAGCGGCCTGGTCGAACAGATCCTTACGCTTTCGGTAGAGAATCGTAATACATTCCGTCTGAAACAGGAATCGATTCCTATCACGGATATCATTCCTCCGCTCATTGAACAACACAAGTTGAAGGCCGGTAAGCCTGTCAACTTCACCGTAAATATCCCGGACAACATTGCAGTATTTGCAGACCGTACGCATTTCTATAATATGTTGGGAAACCTGATCGATAATGCCGTGAAATATTCGGGAGATAAACCTTGTGATATCTCCATACAGGCAGAGACACAGGCAAACGGGATCCGTATCTCCGTTACCGACAACGGAATCGGTATCAGTGAAGCCAGCCTGCCACATATATTCGATAAGTTCTACCGGGTACCCAGCGGTAACCTGCATAATGTAAAAGGATTCGGCCTGGGACTTTATTACGTAAAGGACATGATGGCCAAACACGGAGGATCGGTATCCGTAAAAAGCCAACCGGGCAAAGGAACCACATTTACCCTCCATTTTAAAAACTGAAAAAGAGAAGAATATGGCAAAGATAAAAGTATTACTGGTAGAAGACGAACCGACCCTTGCAATGATCATCAAAGATACATTGGATGGTGAAGAGTTCGACATCGTGTTGGCTGCCGACGGCGAAGAAGGCCTGGCTCTTTACAAAGAAGTAAAACCGGATATCATTGTAACAGATATCATGATGCCGAAGATAGACGGTTTCACCCTGATACGTCATATCCGCAAGACCGACAGCCAGATCCCTGTCCTTTTCCTTTCGGCCCGTTCAGCAGCGAATGATGTGGTCGAAGGCTTCGAACTGGGCGGCAACGATTACCTCAAAAAGCCCTTCGGCATGGCCGAGCTGATCATCCGTATCAAAGCCCTGCTGAATAAGATCACCGTCCGTAAAGAAGAAAAGTCGACCTTCAACCTCGGACAATACACATTCGACTCCATCACGCAAACCCTGCAATACTGTGGAGAAAAGCAACTGTTAAGCAACCGCGAGTCGGAAATACTCAAACGTCTTTGCGAAAACAAGGATCATGTATTGCCGATGAAAGATGTCCTGCTCGACCTTTGGGGCGACGACTCTTTCTTTAATGCCCGCAGCCTTCATGTTTTCATTACAAAGCTGCGCCATAAACTATCGGACGATCCCAGTATAAAGATACTGAATGTACGGGGAATCGGTTACAAACTTATTATTGACTGAAAGTGCCATAGGCAATGCACAATTGTGCCAAGGCAGTGGCATAAGTAAGGAATAACTATAAATGAACCATAGAATACGCTAATGAATATGAAAATACTGATAAGCTTGTTACTTCTCTGCTGTACCTCATGGCTAACAGCAAACGACCGGTATGTAATACAAGCACACATAACAGGCGTAAAAGAAGGCTCTGTCTTTTTTCTCAAACAATACGAGAACCAACGGATCATTAACTCGATGCGTATCGAGAAAGGAGAATTCACCATGAAAGGAACCCTGCCCGATATTCCTCAACATTTATGGTTATGCACTACGATAGACGACGAATTCTATTATTGCGACCTGCTTATCGACCGGGACACCTTGTTCATCAAAGGCGACTTATCCGACTTCCCGAACGGATTACATTTCAAAGGAGCCGCCACCCACATGGGATATGCCGTCTATCTGGAAAACACCCACGACCTGAATATAAAAATAGACAGCCTCAGCACCGTCTCCATGTTTTTGCACGACTTGGGTGCCACCGGCAAGAAAAAGGATGACGACAAAAAGAAAAAGACACTCAAGCTATCCTTCGGCGGTGGAAGCCCCAGGCCGGTACGGGGAAGCCAGGAGCTGGAAGTCGATATCGAATTACATGCCGCCCAACAGGAACGCGATTCCATCCGCATTGACTTCATTGAAAGCAATATGGATAAATATGCCGGACAATTCCTCTTGACCCGCATTATGAAGAAACTGTCGCCCGATTCGCTCCGCCAGTTCTACCGCTTGATCCCGGTGGAAATGAAAAAGACGAAGTTTGCCCGTATGATCAGTAACCAGATCAACCCTTATGCGGACAACTGTATAAGACAGGCGGACGATCTGCTCTCGCTGACAGGCGGCCCGATCGAAACAAACAAGTACACCGAAGAAGCATACAAATTATACGAGCAGGGAGTGCGGCTCGACCCGGAACGCACCGACGGCTATATCGCACTGGCCACCATGTACGAACGTCTCCTCCCGATAAAAGGGGCTGAAGCCTACGACATATCCATCTCTTACCTCAATAAATTCATCGAAAGCGACGTCAGGGAAGAAGACCGCGAAGAAGCCCGCAAACGGATCAGGGATATCGAATTCCGGAAATGGTTGTCGACCAATATCAATCCGGAAATGATCGCAGTAAAAGGCAGTACCTTCAAAATGGGATCGACCTATAAGGAAGATAATAACCCGCCTCACGAAGTAACGGTGAAAAGCTTCTCTATCAGCAAATACGAGATCACCAACTTCCAGTTCGCCGCATTCCTCGATACCTACAAAAGTGCTGTGATAAAAGAAGGGCCTGATGCCGGACAACCTTTATATTATGAATGCAACTGGGGAATACGGCAGGGCAAACCCGTACCGGGTTACGAAGCCTATCCGGCCATTTACATCACCTGGTACGGAGCCAATGCATACTGTAAATGGGCGGGCGGACGCCTGCCTACCGAAGAGGAATGGGAATATGCAGCCCGTGGCGGCTTGTACGGCAAACGCGACCATCTGTACAGCGGAGGAATGGAACTCGACAGCCTGGGATGGTATGCCGGCAACTCCGAAGGCAAACCCCATCCGGTCGGAACGAAAAAGCCGAACGAACTGGGAATTCACGATATGAGCGGCAACGTCTGGGAATGGTGTTCCGACAGGTTTACCAAAGAAGACAGGGAGTATGCCGTCGTACGCGGCGGCACCTGGTTCAACGAACGGGCTTCCTGCCGTCCTACCTGCCACTACTACATTTATCCGGGAAGCAAACACTTCAACAATGGATTCAGACTGGTCAAAGACACTTTATAATTTCTTCAATGCCTGGGCCAGCTGATCCGGGCAGGATGTTCCCCGTTCGCGGCAGTCGATACCTTCGAGCCGTTGGATAGCGTCTTGTATTTCCATACCGACCAATAACCTGGACAATCCCTGTGTATTGCCCTGGCAACCGCCTACGATTTGCACATTCGATATAACGTTATCTTCAGCTTCCACAATTATCATTTTAGAACATACCCCACCGATCGGAGTATAAGCTACACGTTGTTTATTCATCTTTTTATACTCTATATTTTATACAAACGGGCACAAAGGTATAAATAAAATTAACTACTTTTGCCAATTATAAAAACGAAGAACATGACTTACGAAGAAACGCTCCATTATTTATATACAAGCACTCCGGTATTTCAGCACAGCGGCGCATCCGCTTACAAACCCGGACTTGGTACCAGTATCGCACTTGATAATTATCTGGGTAATCCGCATAAAGCTTATCGGACGATCCATGTAGCAGGGACTAACGGGAAAGGTTCCGTCTGCCATTTACTGGCAGCTATCCTCCGGCAGGCAGGATATAAAGTCGGGCTTTTTACTTCTCCTCACTTGATCGACTTCCGCGAACGCATCCGTGTCAACGGCAAAATGATTTCCAAAGAATATGTAATAGATTTCGTAGAGCGCCACCGTACCACATTCGAACCACTCCGCCCCTCCTTCTTTGAACTGACTTCCACTATGGCATTCGATTACTTCCGTTCCGAAAAGGTCGACTTTGCCATTATCGAAACAGGTATGGGCGGACGGTTAGACAGTACGAACATCATCACTCCTATCCTGAGTATCATTACAAATATCAGTCTCGACCATACCCAGTTCCTGGGAGACACGGTAGAGAAGATCGCCTTTGAAAAGGCGGGAATCATCAAACCGGGAATACCGGCGTTGATAGGTGAGATCGACAACCAGGGCGTTCTCGATGTATTTGCAGAAGCAGCCGAACGAAATCAGACAATGATCTATCTGGCATCCGAAGAAGAATTGATCAATCATGAGAAATCATATCTGATGGATACGGGAGAATGGTATCTGGACACTGCCGAATACGGACAATTGTTCGGCCAGCTAGGTGGTGCGGTTCAGTTCAGAAACGCTCAGACTGTACTGGGAGCTCTTAGCCTGCTCGATGAACTGGGAGTGGACATTCCCAGGGAAGCCGTACGCGAAGGGTTCGAACATGTAGTGGAGCTGACCGGATTGATGGGACGCTGGCAAGTATTACAGGATAAACCGAAAGTGGTTTGCGATACCGGACATAACCCCGGTGGTTGGCAATACCTGCAATTCAACCTGGAAAACCTGAGACGGACGACACTCCGCATGATAATGATCGTCGGCATGGTAAATGATAAGGATGTGAACGGAGTAGTAAGCCTGATGCCCAAAGAAGGTGCATTTTATATATTCACACAAGCTTCCGTCGAACGGGCTATGCCGGCAGCCGAACTGGCCGCGATCGGGAAAGCACACGGACTGACAGGTATTGTCCGCGACAACGTACCCTCGGCCGTTAAATGGGCTCTGGAAATGCTTAATGAAGACGATGCGATCTTTATCGGTGGAAGTACTTTCGTCGTAGCCGATGCCCTTCCGCTATTCATGAAAGAAGACAAATAATATAACTTAATTAAAACAAATATCATGATTGAACAAATTCATCAAAAACTGAGCGACTCGAAGGTCGCCCGATGGAGCGTACTCGCGCTCGTCGCATTTACTATGCTTTGCGGATATTTCCTCACCGACGTGATGGCACCGCTCAAACCGATGCTGGAAGAACAGCTTTCCTGGAACAGTACCGAATACGGTTTCTTCACCAGTGCCTACGGTTGGTTCAACGTATTCCTTTTCATGCTGATCATTGGCGGTATCATACTCGATAAGATGGGTGTCCGCTTTACCGGGGTCGGTGCTTGTATATTGATGATTATCGGTTGTTCTCTTAAATATTATGCTATCTCCGACTTTTTCACGATGGATGGCGAAATCTTCGGATGGAAAGCACAGGTGATGGTTGCAGCCATTGGATATGCCATCTTCGGTGTGGGTGTGGAAACAGCCGGTATCACCGTTTCCAAGATCATTGTAAGATGGTTCAAGGGAAAAGAAATGGCATTGGCGATGGGTCTGGAAATGGCTACAGCCCGTCTGGGTACGGCTCTGGCCTTATCTATCACCGTTCCGGCCGCTAAATTCTTCGGAAGCATCTCCGCTCCCATCCTGTTGTGTCTTTGTATGCTTTGTATCGGTCTGATCGCCTTTCTGGTGTTCTGTGTGATGGATCGCAAGCTCGATACGTCGATGAGTGCCATCGAACAGGCAGAAGAGGAAGAGCCATTCCGCCTGAAAGATATCGGATTGATCGTTACAAACAAGGGGTTCTGGTTGATTGCCTTGTTGTGCGTATTGTTTTATTCAGCCGTATTCCCTTTCCTGAAATATGCAACCGACCTGATGGTCAACAAATATGGTGTAGATCCTGACTTGGCCGGAAATATCCCTGCTATTCTCCCCTTCGGTACGATCCTGTTGACACCATTCTTCGGTAATCTGTACGACCGTAAAGGAAAAGGGGCAACTATCATGATCTATGGAGCATTGATGCTGATCGGTGTCCACCTGTTGTTTACGCTGCCTATCCTCAACGAATGGTGGTTTGCTACTATCGTAATGGTTGTGCTGGGTATCGCTTTCTCATTGGTTCCGTCCGCCATGTGGCCATCTGTTCCGAAAGTAATCCCTGAAAAGCAACTAGGTACAGCCTACGCCCTGATCTTCTGGGTACAGAACATCGGCTTAAGCATGGTTCCCCTGTTGATTGGCTGGGTATTGGATAACTATTGTAAGATCGACAACGGCACAGGCAAGCCGGCTTACGACTATACGCTTCCGATGGCTATCTTTACCTGCTTCGGTGTGCTGGCACTGGTCATCGCTTTACTGCTGAAACGTGAAGATGGCATCAAGCATTACGGTCTGGAACAACCCAATATCCAGGGCGATGCCGACAAGGCACGTATCCTTGCAGAAGAAACGATTGCAGAACCTTAATGGATCGAGGTTAACATATAAAGAGCCCCGGCATTTTCTCCAAGTAGAATGCCGGGGCTTTTTTATACTAAAACACTTACATTATTTTAATCTCCGATGATCCATTTACTACCGGGTAGAAACGATAGAATCTTTGTCGTTACATAACAACTGACAAAGGTACTCACAGCAATGCTGGGTATGGCGGCAACAGTTGGCAATGCCAAAGTTTGCTTGAACACTGTTACCCATAATCCGAGCCAGAATATATGCATAAGGTACATACCATAGCTAAGTTTCGACATTTCTGTTATCAGCTTCGGAGCCTTCGGACGGTCTATACATGTGAACATAAGGAATGTGCCCGCGGTAAGAAGCACACAGTTGATCGTACAGAAAGCCCATCCTATTTCTATTACGGGAGTAGTATGAAGTTCTCCGGGTATAGCCTGGATATAGAACGAATAGATGGTCAGTGCAGCTCCTACGACCATCAGGACGAATCCTATGGCAAGACGTTTGGAGCGATCCCAGGTAAGATGAACACGTATGTAATGTGCCATCACAAGATATCCCAGATAACCGGAGAAGTACCACAACATATGATATTCATTCCAGAAACATTGCCCCCACACTTCACCACACCAGCGGTTGAGATACGGCATACAGGTCGTTAACAGGAACAACCCGATAAAGAAGCGTTCTTCTTTTGCCGTGGCTTTACTCAGCCAGGGTGATATAATAGGTATAAAGAGGTAAAGACTGATCAGAGGATACATAAACCATAAGTGCCCGGCCAACGTAGGGAAATTCAGCAATATTCGCGATAAGTCCTTTATTGAAGTTTCTCCATCTATCTGCCCCCACAACATGGGCAGTGTGCTGTAAAGGATCATGAAGATAAAAAATGGCGGCAGGATACGGATACAACGCTGCCGGTAAAACTGCCACATAGTCTGTCCCTCCTTCATCGGTGCCAGAAGAAAGGCGGAGACAATCATAAACAGGGGAACTGCCATACGTGAAAAACCGTCATACACAGACACCCATAGCCGATCTGCCTCATTGGCTAAGAAGGATTGCGGCCCCGCCATATCTGTAGACCCGGGAGCACCATAAAAATTTTCACTGGCGTGAACCACCATAACGAGGAAGCAGGCAAACACGCGTACATAGTCTAAAAAAACGATACGTTTCATTTTCTTTTTAGTTTTCCAATTGGTATTAATAATTTGAGAATTCCGGAGGCGAAGATAATCAATATTCCCGTAAATCAGCTTTTTTAGTAATAAGAGTAGCCTTAAAAATACGAATTTGCCGTATTACAGACAAAAGAACATCTTGTTGAAAAATCTGACAGGCCTACTTGTAAATAATGAACTTATACAAGTCCAAAACTTGTATATTCTGTTCAACACAAAGCTCTTTTAGCCTATAAATATCAATTAACAACGCCAAGTATTAATATTCCAAAAATGATTAGTTTCATTCATTTAAATTACATATTTTTGTAATGTACTTTATGAAGATATAAAGCACTTAACCGATCATTAAACATTCAAAAAGTTAGCAACATGAATGGGATACAATTTCAACAAAAATTATTGGGCTTGCAAGAAAATATGATGAATTTTGCACTTATGCTCACAGCAAACCGGGACGATGCCCAGGATTTGTTACAGGATACTACACTTAAAGTTTTAGATAATCAGGATAAATTCGTCGACAATGTTAATTTCAAGGGATGGGTTTTGACTGTCATGCGTAATATTTTCATTAACAACTATCACAAGATTGTACGTGTACAGACAGTCGTCGACTCAAGTGCAGACTTATACAATCTGGATATTGTCAATGATTCAGGATTTGATTCACCGGATAAGGCATATCAGATCCAGGAAATCACAAAAGCGATCAACGGATTGAACGACGATCTGAAAGTTCCTTTCTCCATGTTTTTAAGCGGTTATAAATATAATGAGATCGCTGATAAACTGAATGTCCCCCTGGGAACTGTAAAGAGCCGTATTTTCTTTGCCCGTCAGGAGCTACAGAAACAACTAAAGGATTTCCAAAATTCGTAATCCATTTTCCAACTCCACATAAAAGGCGACTACCACTCTTTGGGTAGTCGCTTTTTTTTATTATCATATATGTTAAAGAAAAACAGGGACAAATAACAATTTGTTTATAAGGATTATTTTATATACGTTTGTCTACAATATATAAAATTTAAAGGATCCATATATGATTTGTTTTCCTAATGCCAAAATAAACCTGGGACTCAACGTCGTTAATAAACGACCGGATGGTTATCATAATATAGAAACCGTATTTTATCCTATACCGGTGAAAGATGCACTCGAAATTGTGAGTGCAGAAGAATTATCTTTCACCCAGACAGGGATTCAGGTAGATGCTCCGATGGAAAAAAACCTCGTGATAAAAGCATTGAACCTGCTAAAAACACAATATAAAATACCTCCGCTCGAGATCCATTTGCTTAAAGCAATCCCTTTCGGTGCCGGATTGGGTGGCGGATCGGCCGATGCAGCTTTTATGCTGAAATTACTGAATGATTTCTGCCAGCTGAATATCCATGCGGATGAGCTGGAGAGAATAGCCGCATCCATCGGAGCAGACTGTCCTTTCTTTATCCGTAACACACCAGTATTTGCCAGCGGAACAGGTAACCAGTTCGAACCTGTCGACCTCTCACTGAAAGGGTATCATTTCTGCCTGATAAAGCCGGATGTAGCCGTTTCCACCCCTGAAGCCTATTCGTTGGTTTCACCGAAAGCTCCGGAAATTTCTTTAAAAGAGATCATCCGCAAACCGGTTACTAAATGGAGAAACTTAATGATAAACGATTTTGAGAAGAGCGTCTTTACCAAACATCCGGTTATCGGTCAGATAAAAGAGTCTCTTTACCAGGCAGGAGCGGTTTATGCTTCCATGTCAGGATCCGGTTCTTCCGTATTCGGACTGTTTGAAAACCCGACTCACCTGAAGGAACAATTTTCCGATTGCTTTGTCTGGGAGGGACAATTACCATGAATGTCATAGCCGACTTCTTTGATGCATTGGCTGATCGCTGGGATGAACTATGCTATCATGCGCCGGAAAAGATCAACCATATTCTTGAACAGACGACTTTACACAAGGGACTGCGTATATTGGATGTCGGATGCGGAACAGGAGTATTGGAAAAATATCTCCTGACCTACTCTCCCGCCCATATTACCGGAATAGATATTTCTCCCCGGATGATTGAAATGGCTCATAACAAATATGCAACACCCATTGTCGATTTCCGTTGCCTGGATGTAATGGATCTGAAAAATGAACAGTTCGACTTTATCATAGCCTATAGTGTATTCCCCCATTTCGAGCAACCGGATAAACTGATCGCCCATTTGGCGAGCTTGCTTATTCCCGGTGGCGAACTCGTGATCTGCCACAGTGAAGGACGGGAATCGATCAACGGCCATCATAACAAACAAGCCAACCGGATTTCATTCGGCCTTCCCCCGGCGCGGGAAGTTGCCGCCCTGATGGAACCGTTTTTTCATATACAGGAAATAGAAGATACCGACGAACTTTATATAGTCAGCGGTATACGCAATCAATAAAGATAAAACGAAAGAAAGGGAGTGCCGATAACCGGTCACTCCCTTCTTCGTATATAACATATAAGAAACTTCTTATTTCATGTGCGGGTTGATTGTGTGCCACAAATGGATTTCCGGGATAATACCCATGCTGATCACTTCGTCACGCAGTTTTGACAGGTGTACGTAGCTTTCTTCCAGTTCGGCATTTTCTTTGGCTGTACCTTCCACTTCTTTATAGAAGATACCGTCTTTTGTAATTTCTGTTTCCATAGCCATCATGATATGGTCGAATTTACCTGTATGTACGTATGTTCCGGCAGGCCAGCGGAAAGCTTCGCCACCCATAGCGGCACGGATCATTTCAATAGACAGATAAGACGGACTCTGGAAAGAAGAACGGCCACGCAATTCGATAATACGTTTTCCACCCTGTATCACTTTAACTTTCAGGTCAGCCCATTGTTCGTCGGTCAGTTCCGGTGTACCGATCAGATCCAGCAACGGTTTACCATCTACAGTTGCAGTAGAAGCGAAAACAGCCATCTGTTCACCGTGACCACCATAAGTACGGCAACCTTTCACCAGGTTCTGGCGGATACCGAAATGTTGAGCTAAAGCAGTTTGCAAACGAGTGCTATCCAAGGCAGCCAGTGTACTTACCTGAGAAGGTTTCAATCCGGAGTACAGCAACGTAATCAATCCTGTAATATCAGCCGGGTTAAAAATTACTACCACATGCTTAACATCCGGGCAATAAGTACGAAGATCTTTACCGAACTGAGCTGCGATCTCTGCATTGCCTTTCAGCAAATCTTCACGAGTCATGCCGGCTTTACGAGCTGCACCACCGGATGAAACCACATATTTTGCACCTCTTAATGCTTCGCTGATATCAGAAGTAAAGGTGATATTTGCATATTCAAATCCTGATTGGAACATCTCTTCGGCAACTCCTTCCAAGGCCGGAGCAAAAGGATCGTAAAGACAAATATTAGAAGTCAGACCCATCATTAATGCTGTTTGTGCCATGTTAGAACCGATCATACCTGCTGCGCCTACGATGGTGAGCTTTTCGTCTGTTAATGCTTTCATACTGTATTGTTTTTAAAATAATTATGTTTTCTGAAAGAACACTTATCTAGCTGATAATGTTTGCAATGCAATGCTGTTTTTTTCGATTGCAAAGATAAGGGATTGATTCTTCATGTGCCAATCATTAAATACTATCCGCTATAAACAAAAGTTATACCTTTATCCATATCTTTGCATCACAGTTCAATGAAAGAAGCAATAACAAAAATGAAATTTATATGATAAACGGATATTATTATATAAGGATTACTATTGTATCAATGTTAATGGTATTCACCGCTCTTTGCTCTTGTAACCGATATCAAAATAAGAATACTCAGATATTTCAACAAGCAGAACAGTCGTTGGCCGAATATCCTGATTCTGCATTATCGTTCATACAGTCCATAGAGCATCCGGAAAAGTTATCTAAAAATGAATATGCAAAATATTGGCTGTTAAAAATTCAGGCACATGAGAAAACAGGAGCCAATATAAAAGACGACAGCCTGATCCATATCTCCGCCACTTATTATTCGCAAGCCAGAGACTCCCTGAATGCAGCTAAAGCCAATCTATATACAGCACGTGTACATTTTGCCCGAAACGATAACGAAAAGGCAATGAAATATCTACTGATCGCCAAAGATTTCGCAGAAGGAACTAAAAACAATGATCTGTTGGGATCCATTTATTATAACATCGGCAATGCCTATAACAGAAACCGTAACTATAACAAGGCATTGGAAAGCTTTAAAATATCACAGGATTATTATTCAAAAAGCAAAAACAAAGTAAAGGAAATACTTACGCTCGAATATATCGGTGCAATGTTTGCCGAAGAAGCAGAACAAGACAGCGCGTTATATTATTACCAGCAAGTCTTGGATTACACGAATAACACCGGAGACGATGGTCTTATGGCCCGGATAAACCGAAGGATGGCTTGCATGTTCCTTGATTTGGAGCAGTATGCCAAAGCCAGGGAACAGGCAGAGATATCGATGGAAAAAGATAAAACAGATGAACAGGCATTATGGAATAATTGGGTTCTATCCAACTGCTTATTACAAGAAGGAGATATTGAAGGGGCGGCTAAATACGCAAAAGGAATGCCTGACAGGAAATACTGGGATCAGCCTGAATCAAAACTACTCTATCATACTCTGATGTCAAAGATTTATGAGGCAAAAGATGATCCCGAATCCTCTTTACAGGAAACAAAGATGATCAACCAGCTTCAGGATCAAATTTATAAAACTGCTATGAATAACTCCATTCCGTATATCCGGGAGTTGCACGAAAAAGAGCAGATGGAAAAGATATATAACCGGATTACGGAACACCGGCTTAAACTGATCATCCTTGTTATTTTTATTCTATTACTGGCGGTACGCACCGGATGGTTTGTAACAAACTATATCAAACGAAAAAAAGACGAGTTGCAGGAAGCCGGACAGACACTTACTACTTTCCGGGAAATGTTGTCCAAACAGGCAATACAATTGCAAGAGTACAACCAGGTCTTATCTGAACGGGATGAAAAAAATGAGCAGTTACGGAATTTTCTGATGGATAAACTGGATATTGCCCGAAAAGTTGCACAAATGAATGTTGTCAGCTCGAACAATACCAAAGAATTTATGATCCAGTTTCAAAAAGTATTTGGAAAGAATATGATGGACTGGGAAAATATTTATCCGGTCATCAATGACCTGTATGATGGATTTGTAGATAAAATAAAAAGAATATACCCCGATCTGTCAAACAAAGATTTACAACTATGCTGTTTTGTACGAGCAGGATTCCGCAGTGATGAACAGGCGGTTTTACTGGGATATACCCAAAATTCCATCCGGGTAAAACGTACTCAACTGGTTAAGAAAATGAAGTTCGACAATGCCGAAGCTTTTCATTCTTATCTGATGAAAGTCTGAAAACTATCCGGAATATCCCGGTTTCGTACCGTTCTCAAATACTAACCTTGTTAATAGGCCACAAGATAAGAAGCTATATACAAGCTTATTACCGCCACACCATCAGGCATTCCCGTTAATGGCCTGTCAGGAAAAGATATGTCTTTATATTTTTGCCGGAAATAAAATTATAATAAAAATAAGATTATGACTGCACAAATACAAAGCACAGTTAGACAATGGGGCAAACATATAGCATCAGTGACTTTGTTCGCCGTTCTGGTTATCGTATTCTTTTCACCTTCCGTACTGGACGGGAAAACCTTGCGGCAAATGGATAATGAGAAAGCAACGGGTATGGGGAACAGTCAGATGGCTCCTTACGAAGAAACAGCCGCAAAGGGTGAATTTAGTGTATGGTCTGATGCCATGTTCAGCGGGATGCCCTATATTAGCGGATATGGAGATGCCGCACCTAAGCTACCCGGTTTTACCTGGCTGGAAAGACCTCTTAAATCGATCGATTATGGTACGGCCAGCATGGTATTTACCGGACTGATCTGCTTCTATATTCTAATGTATGCAATGGGAATGAGCTGGTGGCTGGCCATTGCCGGCTCGATCGCATTTGCATTCGCTTCATACAATATTATTATTATCGAAGCCGGGCATATCACCAAAGCCTATGTGATCGCCTATATGCCTCTGACATTGGCCGGCATGGCATTACTGTTCAAACGCAATTATTTATGGGGTGCCGTACTGTTTCTGTTAGGGATCGCCTTTTCAATCAATAACGGACATATTCAGATCACCTATTACCTGTTCCTGCTCTGCCTTTTCATCTATGGCGGATACGTCGTGCAGATTATAAAAAACAAACAATACCGGGACTGTGGAAAAACGACTGCCATCATGGCTATATGCGTAATCCTTGCGATCCTACCCAACACAAAGAAGTTATATGCAGACTGGGATTTAGGACAACATTCAACCCGTGGCGGAAGCGAACTAACTACGCCAAAGACTACCGGAGAAAAGAAATCCGATGGCCTGGACAGAGATTATGCATTCCAATGGAGTTATGGCAAAAAAGAGCTGTTGACCTTATTAATACCGAATGCTTACGGTGGCCCGTCAATAGGGAGATTAGACAATGACTCTCAAGTAATACATGAATATCGCCGCATGACGGGAAAACCCATCGATGAATTGCAGGCATGGGTCTATTGGGGAGACAAACCTTCTACTTCCGGCCCGGTCTATTTTGGAGCCGTCATTTGCTTCCTGTTCATATTCGGGATGTTTGCCGTAAAAAGCTCCTACAAATGGTGGCTGTTTGCCGGAGCCATGTTTATCACATTATTGGCTCTTGGACGTAATTTGGCCTGGTTCAATGATTTTATTTTTCATTATCTACCTTTATATAATAAATTCCGGGCAGTAGAAATGGCACTCGTCATCCCCGAATTGGTTTGTCCTATAATCGCCGTATGGGGACTTAAAATGCTATTTGAACAACGAGTAGACAAGAATACTTTCAAAAAAGGCTTTATTACTGCCCTGTCAGTAACAGGAGGTATATGCATATTTATCTGGTTAACGCCATCAGCTATCCTCGAATTCAGTTCGGAGATCGATTACAACCAGAACCTACCTGATTGGTTTATCAACGCATTACGTATCGACAGGGCTTCAATGGCTTCGACGGATGCACTTCGTTCCCTGATCTTTATTTTACTGGGAGCCGCTCTCATTTTCTGGTATTGGAAAGCAAAAAATAAAAAGAGAACAGCCCTGTATGCAGCTATAGGAATAACTGTCCTAACCGGTATTGATCTGTGGAATGTAGACAGGAGATATATAAATGAATCCAAATTTATCCGGGAAAAACCACACGAAACGTATAAGATCTCCATAGCAGATAAATCGATACTGGAAGATACAACCTCTTTTCGTGTCTTAAACCCGAACAACGATCCTTTCAAGGAAACCAATACATCCTATTTTCATCATTCGATCGGAGGATATCATGCAGCAAAACTCGGAAGATATCAGGAACTGATTGACCATCGGTTATGGAAAGAAATCTATTTACTCGGTACCTCATTCAAACAGGCACAGAGCATGGAAGATATTCACGAAGCCTTTCTCCATATACCTTCACTCAATATGCTGAACACAAAATATATAATATACAATCCCGATCAGCCACCGTTACTAAATCCTTATGCTTATGGGAATGCCTGGTTTGTACCTTCTTACAAAATATCAGCGAATGCGGATGAAGAAATGAGCATCCTGCAAACTCTGGAGCCGAAACAAGAAGCCGTGGTAGACAAACGTTTTGAAACAGAACTTCAGGGATTTACCCCTCGATATGATCCTACTGCGACTATTAAACTGACTTCATACCGCCCCAACCGGTTGATTTATCATTCTTCAACTTCCAGTGAGCAGTTAGCTGTTTTCTCTGAAATCTATTATCAACCGGGATGGAAAGCTTATATTGATGGTGTCTCCGCCCCTCATTTCCGTGTAAACTGGATTTTACGTGCTATGCGAATCCCAGCCGGACAACATGAGATCGTTTTCGAATTTTATCCGGACATGTATGTAAAAGCAGCTTATATTGAATCCTACAGTTCACTGATCATCCTGTTATTGGTATTGGGAGCTATCGGATACAAAATCGGGAAATATATACTACCTTTGCACCATGAAAACATTCAGACCTGAAGCCTGGTTGCCTACAACCAAGAAAGAAGTTGATGCACGGGGATGGGATTATATAGACGTTATTCTTTTTAGCGGGGATGCCTATGTGGATCATCCTTCGTTTGGTGCTGCCGTTATCGGACGTACGCTCGAAGCAATGGGGCTCCGTGTGGCGATCGTTCCGCAACCGGATTGGCGCGGGGATTATCGTGATTTTAAAAAGCTGGGAGTACCCCGTCTCTTCTTCGGAGTCTCTCCGGGTGCGATGGATTCGATGATCAATCATTATACCGCCAACAAACGGTTGCGCAGCGACGATGCATACACACCGGATCGCCGGGCAGGTATGCGGCCGGATTACCCTAGCATTGTCTATACCAAAATACTAAAGGAACTCTATCCCGATGTACCGGTCGTGCTCGGTGGAATCGAGGCTTCTTTACGCAGGCTGACTCATTACGACTACTGGCAGGATAAACTTCGTCCGGGTATTCTGATAGACAGCCCGGCTGATCTGCTGATCTATGGAATGGGCGAATTACCTATCAGAGAACTGGTCACCCGCCTGCAGAAAGGAGAAGCGTTCGATCAGCTGAGAGATATCCGCCAGACAGCTTATCTGACGGATAAAGAAGAGAAAAATCCCGATGACATCGTACTTTTCTCACATGAAGAGTGCTTGCGTGACAAACTGAAACAAGCTAAAAACTTCCGGCATATTGAAGAGGAATCGAATAAGTATAATGCTTCCCGTATTCTTCAACAGGCAGGAAAGCAGACCATTGTGGTCAACCCACCTTTCCCGCCCATGACGGAAGCCGAAGTAGATGCATCGTTCGATCTGCCCTATACCCGTTTGCCGCATCCGAAATATAAAGGAAAAACGATACCGGCATTCGAAATGATCAAGTTCTCCGTCAACATGCACCGGGGATGTTTCGGTGGCTGTGCATTCTGTACGATCTCAGCACATCAGGGAAAGTTCATCGCTTCCCGGAGTAAAGAGTCTATACTGAAAGAGGTAAAAGCAATCACGGAAATGCCCGACTTCAAAGGAAACCTGAGCGACCTGGGAGGCCCCTCAGCCAATATGTACCGGATGAAGGGCAAGGATCAGAGTATCTGTGCCAAATGTAAAAAGCCGTCTTGTATCTCACCGGTGATATGTAAGAACCTGAATGCGGATCATACGCCGTTGCTGGATATTTACAAAGCGGTAGACCGTCTGCCGGGCATCAAACGCTCATTCATCGGCAGCGGTATCCGTTACGACCTTCTTTTGCACCGTTACGACGATGAAATCGTGAATAAGTCAGCACAAAGCTATACGGAAGAACTGATCGCCCGGCATGTATCGGGACGCCTGAAGGTAGCACCCGAGCATACGGAAGACAATGTACTGAAGATGATGCGCAAGCCTTCTTTCGAACAATTCGGACAATTCAAGAAGATATTCGACCGCGTCAATAAACAACAAGGGCTAAACCAGCAGTTAATCCCTTATTTTATTTCCAGTCACCCGGGCTGTACGGAAGAGGATATGGCCAAGCTGGCAATCGAAACAAAGAAACTGCATTTCCAACTGGAACAGGTACAGGACTTCACTCCTACGCCGATGACACTGGCTACCGAAATGTACTATACCGGTTATCATCCTTATACGCTGGAGAAAGTTTATACCGCACGTACCAAAGAGCAGAAACTGGCACAACGACAGTTCTTCTTCTGGTATAAACCGGAATTTCGCCGGCAAATAACCCAGGCATTACAGAAGATGGGAAAGAAAGATTTACTTAACAAATTGTTCGGAAGGTAGTACCCTAAATAAAATAAGGGTCTTTTGAAATGTTAAGACTAGACTTTTAAGAACAAAATAAGGGACTTTTGAATCCAAAAGTCCCTTATTTTTTCAACTATGATTATCAAGCCTTTACAGCAATCACTTCGATCTCTACCAGACCATTCTTCGGTAACGTTTTTACAGCTACAGCCGAACGAGCCGGGAAAGTGCCTTCAAACTGTGAAGCATATACCTCGTTCATGGCTACGAAATCACCCATATCAGCAAGGAATACTGTTGTTTTCACCACATCGTCGATGCTGTATCCGGCTTCTGTCAAGATAGCCTTGACATTCTTAAAAGCCTGAGCGGTCTGTTCCTTCACAGCCCCTTCCACGAAGTTACCTGTAACCGGATCGATACCCAGCTGTCCGGAAGCGAACAGCATATTTCCTACTTGTACTGCCTGGCTGTAAGGGCCTATCGCGGCAGGTGCATTTGTTGTTGCAATAACTTTTTTCATTGTGTTTTATCTATTAGTTGTTTTGTTCTTCATTCATACGCTGGCGTACCACCTCGTAAACCAAAATAGAACTTGCTACCGATACATTCAGCGAACCGATCGTACCGAACTGCGGGATCTTCACCATACTGTCGCAGATACGCAGGTTGTCCATCGAAACACCCGTATCTTCCGCTCCCATCACGATGGCTACCGGGCCTTCATATTTGATAGCTGTATAGTTTTCGTACGCTTTTTCACTTGCAGCATATACTTTCACTCCGCTTGCCTGAAGGAAACGGATTGCATCCGAGATACTTTTCTCCTTACAAACAGGTAATACATGCAATGCACCGGCAGATGTCTTGATGGCATCGGCATTGACGGTAACGCTTCCCTTTGCCGGAATGACAATAGCGTCGACTCCCGCACATTCGCAGGTACGGGCTATCGCTCCGAAATTACGGACATCGGTAATTCCGTCCAAAAGTACGATGAAAGGGTTTTTCCCCTGCTCATAAACGAACGGTATGATATCTTCCAGACGCTGATAGCTTACCGCCGGAATAAATGCAATCACGCCTTGATGGTTCTTCCGGGTCAAGCGATCCAGACGCTCTGCCGGAACCCGTTGAACAGGTATTTCACGCCCTTTCAGTACTTCAAACAGTTCACGGGAAAGGTCGCCCTGCAGCTCACGCTTTACAAGAATTTTATCTATTTCCTTATCGGCCTGGATAGCCTCAATCACGGCACGTATGCCGAATACCATTTCGTTCTCTTTCATCAAATATATATTAACTGTATTCTTTCTTTAAAATGCGGATACAAATATACAAACATTATTTACTGTTTCGACCTTCCTTCACGCTTTGAATAAGAAATAATATACCGGTTATGATGAGAGCGGAAGAAAGACCGGTATAAAAAACGGAAATAAAAGAATCGGGCAATATACGGGAATGACGGATTCCTACGCCTAAAGTGATCATAAAAATCATTACAATCCAACCTTTAGCATCAAAGAAAGAGAAAGGGCAATTCTTTTCTCCCTTTTGGGCAATACGCCGGCTATGTTTCCTGAATAAACGTAGAAATACAAAATTAAGAAACAACACAAATACGATAACTGCTTCTCCTACTTTCAATACTGAATAATGGGCTTCATGCATCCAGGTAAGAATTCCGATACGCAGAATATTAGCTCCGGCTATGATCCAAACACAACCGGCTATAAATAATAATATCTGCTTATTGACTCTGAACATCCGTCTACTTTTACTGCAATGCAAAAGTACGATTTTTAACGATATATCCTAATTCCGGTGGACTATGAAGCGTTCTTTTCACTGTCTAATTCCTTGATCTCCTTATTCAAAAAGACCGACAAGACAGTCCTTAAAACAACAATACCGCCAAGGATAGCCAGTTCATCCAAACTGGGTTCCAGGACGGTCTTAAGGATATCGGAAGCAATCAACAACTCCAATCCCAATAACAAATAAGTACCTAATTCAGCCCGCAGCCTACGGATATTGACCTGCGAATACTGTCCGGTAAACCGCTTCAGTTCATTCGTGATGAAAGCGATAAAAGCAACCAATGCACCGTAAGTAACGATCAGCAGACTTACAACACTGATTACCGTTGCCAAAAGATTCAGAAAATGTGTGAACATGAGTTTATTCTTTATTATTGGAACAAACTCATGTTCATGAAAGTTCAGTTACCGGATTTCAGCTTCTGCGATACACTTCAGAACGTTTACTTTCCTGACGTTTATTTTCTTTCTTGTCTTTTTTATCTTTTTCTTTCCGGTCTTTATTATCCCGGCCTTTGTCACGATCCCTTCTGTTATCAGACTTCTTATCCTTGCTATACCGGTCATTATGCGGACGAGACGGTCTGTCATAATGCTGGTTGTGATCAGGACGGGACGGACGATCATATCTATCAGGGCGGTGGTTCCGATGACCAGGGCTATCGTATTTACCCGGATACCATTTACCGTCATCAAAACGTCCATTCCATCGTCCATTACTGTATACCCATTCATTATACCAGTAATGATCTTCGTAACGCCAGCAAACATGCGACGGGCGGTAATCGGGATAATTAGGATTATTATACCATCCCTGATAATCGTGGATACGCTGCGGACGTTCGCGGACGAAGCGCACATACAGGCGGAACTGTGAAGGAGAAAGAACACGTTGCAACTTACGGTCGCGTTCCATACGCAGATTAAATATCTTCTTGGCCGACTGATCCCAGTAACGGTAATGTTTACGGGCCTCTTTCTCTATCTTCTGGCCATATTTATGAACGATATTATGATAATCGGCAGCTTGTCGGCCATTCAAACGCATTGCCTGTTCCATCCAAAGACAACTCTGGCAATGTGGTTCATTCCAACCAAAACTGATCCAAAACTGAGCTTGTCCCGGCAAACTACACAATAACATCAACATACATAATAGGTAAATCCGTTTCATGACTTTTAGTTTTTAGTTAGTAATTACTACTATGACCGATCCCGGATGAAATGGTTTAACGGTGAAATCAGCGTTTCACCTTCAACAACTCTTTCGCATTGGCGATAGAGGCTCCTGTCAAAGAAGCACCGCTCAACATACGGGCTACTTCTTTTATACGCTCTTCCTTGCTCAGTTTCTTGATACGGGTAATCGTACGTTCTGTTGTATCTTCCTTATAGACAAAGAAATGATCTTTGCCCTTTGCGGCAATCTGTGGCAGGTGTGTAATGGTGATCACCTGCATCTTTGCACCCAGATCCTGCATAATATCCCCCATTTTATCGGCAATATCTCCGGAAACACCTGTGTCTACTTCATCAAAAATAATTGCAGGAAGAGCAGTAAATCCGGCAATCATTGCTTTTATGCATAACATCAGGCGGGATATTTCACCACCGGATGCCGTTTGTGCCACCGGTTGCAACTCTCCGCTCTTATTGGCGGAGAAAAGAAAACGGATATCGTCCATTCCATCGCTTTCCGGTTCGGGACGGGCAACAAAATCGACAGCAAAACGAACATTGGGCATTCCCAGCGGAATAACCATTTCCACCAGTTGGAAAGCGATCGCACGGGAAGCGATCTTACGTTGCTCACTCAATACGGCAGCCTGCTGAAGCAGTTCCTGATGGGATATCTCCAACTGAGCCTTTATGGCATCGATCTGTTCATCGAACGAGTCGATATCACGAAGCTGCTCCGTATATTTATCCTGTATGGCGATCAACTCTTCAACAGTCGAAACACGATGTTTCTGCTCCAAGGTATAAAGGGTGTTCAAACGTTCGTTCACCCAATCCAGGCGTTCGGGGCTGAACTCCACATCTTCTTTCAACACATCGGTTTCGGAAGCCAGATCATTCAGGTCGATATAGGCGGAACGCAGACGTTCTGCAATTTCCTTTGCCCTGGGGTAATAGCGTTCCAGCGAGTCGGCCGTAGAAAGCGCTTCCTTGATAAGGCGGACACTGCCCTGCTCTTCACCGTTCAGCAACTCGGTTATCTTATATAACGAACCTTTGATATCTTCGGCATGCGACAATGTTTCCAATTCCTGCTCCAATTCTTCCTGCTCTCCGACGACCAAACGGCCTTCGGTCAGTTGTTCGAGTTGGAAACGGATATAATCTTCTTCCTGGCGGTTCTGGTCGGCCTTTTCCGTTATAACCCGGAGTTCTCTCTTCAGCGACTGGTAGCGCTGGTATTCTTTACGGTACAGGATCAGCAGGATTTCATTTTCCGCCATTACATCGATCACTTTCAACTGGAAGCGGTTATCGCCCAGTAACAGGTTCTGATGCTGTGAATGGATATCGATCAGACGGCCTCCGAGCTCTTTCATGACATTCAGGGATACAGGCGAATCATTTACAAAAGCACGCGATTTACCCGAGGCGAATAATTCCCGGCGAAGGATACAGATCTCGGGGTCATACTCCAGGTCATTCGTATGGAAAAATTCTTCCAGCTGATATTTGGAGACATCGAAGGTCGCTTCGATCACACATTTATCGGAGCCATTCTTTATACTCTTTCCATCCGCACGCTGACCGAGCACCAAAGATAATGCCCCTAAAATAATAGACTTTCCGGCTCCCGTTTCACCGGTGATCACCGAAAAGCCGTTATCAAACTGAATATCCAGACTATCTATTAAGACAAAGTTCTGTATAAATAAAGACTTCAGCATAGTTCAATTTTATTTTTTAAGTGCCTCCAAACGGGTAGTCATCGCCGGATAGAGGTTGGAAAGCATCTTATACCCTTCCTGTTTCTCCGTTGTTGTCGCTTTGGAATAGATGGAGACTACTTCGTCCAACTTGGCATCGGCAAACATCTGCAACAGGACAGAGTTCGGCCGGGTTTTCTTTATCTCTTCCATGACCGGCAACAAAGATATGATTGTCGTACGAGCGCGATCGGAATTAGCCGCCATTTCATCGAGACCTTTGCGGTGATAGTTGTACCACATATCACGAAAAGTATCGGAAGTATTATCCGTCAGGGCTGTAGCCAGTGCATGACGGTTACGGTCGCTATCGAAAGCCTTCCAGCCATTCCATGATACCTGTGCCTGCGCCAGGGTTACGATCTGCTGCGCCTGCTGAAAGAAAGGATTTCCTCCTTTAGGTGCAAAGCTATCGAAGTCGAGCCCCAGAATAGTATAAATATAGAAGACGAGTGTAGCCGTCAGGTTACTTGTCAGGGAGTTTTCCGTATATTCAAACGGGTCATACTCCGTATAATCGAAATCGAGCTGAGTATCACGAAAGTTCAGCAGTGTAGTCGTATAACTTGAATTATAGACCGGACGACGTGCCTGAACCTGTATTTCAGCCTTAAAACTATTGTCGGAAGGCTTTTCGTTGATAATGATATTAAAAGTACAGTCAATCCGTTCGTTTACAGCGAAGGTAGCATCCGTCCATTTACGGTTGTTGATGAACTCGGTCAAGGCTTTTTCCAGTGTTTCAAACACCGTCATGGTACCCTGGATCTTATCTCTGTTGATTTTGACCTGGGCATTCAACTCTTGCGCTTTACCGGTAAAAGGTATAGTCCCCAGCAGGAACAGGAATAACAGTCTTTTAATCATTTTCATTTCAATAATGTTGCCAACTTGTTTACGATATCAGTCGCCACCCCCTGTTTACTTTTCAGCGGATAGCTGGTCGATTCTCCCTTATTGTCGATGATGGATATCTTATTGGTATCGCAACGGAAACCGGCACCTGCATCACGAAGTGAATTCAGAACGATGAAATCGAGGTTTTTCCGCTTCAGCTTACTCTCGGCATTCGTGGCTTCATTGTTCGTCTCCAATGCAAAACCCACTAAAACCTGTCCCTCCCGTTTGATTGCTCCTAAAGAGGCGGCAATATCCTTGTTCGGAACCAGATGAAGCGTGATATCTCCTTTACTTTCCCGTTTGATCTTTTCGTCAGCCTGTACCTCCGGACGGTAATCGGCCACCGCAGCACATAAGATACCGGCATCGGCCTGCGGATAGGCAGCCATAGCCGCTTCATACATCTCGTCAGCCGACTCCACATCGATCCGGCGTATATTCGGATGAACGGTTGCCAACGATACCGGACCAGCTATCAACGTGACCTCCGCTCCCTGTGCTGCACAAGCTTCTGCCAATGCAAATCCCATCTTCCCGGAAGAATAGTTACCTATAAAACGTACGGGATCAATCTTTTCGTACGTCGGGCCGGCTGTTATTACAATCTTTTTTTTTTCAAGGACGGTTTGAGAAGCGAAAAACTCCTCCAAGACAGTGATAATCTTGTCCGGTTCCTCCATCCTTCCCTTACCAACCAGATGACTGGCCAGTTCGCCTTCGGCCGGTTCGATGATATGGTTTCCGAACGAACGGAGACGATCCAGGTTCTGCTGTGTGGAAGGATGAGCGAACATATCCAAATCCATAGCCGGAGCTACGAATACCGGAGCTTTACATGACAGATAGGTCGTGATCAACATATTATCTGCAATACCGTTTGCCATCTTGCCGATCGTCGAAGCCGTAGCCGGAGCCACCAACATGGCATCCGCCCATAATCCCAGATCGACATGACTGTTCCATGAACCGTCGCGGTTAGAGAAAAACTCACTGATAACTGGCTTACTACTTAAAGCAGAAAGTGTTATCGGCGTGATAAATTCTTTCCCGGCAGGAGTAATAACAACCTGCACTTCGGCTCCTTTCTTCACCAGGGAACGGATAATATAAGCAGCCTTGTAAGCAGCTATACTTCCTGTAATTCCTAATATGATATGTTTACCTTTCAGCATCTTTTCTTTTATAAACGCAGCATCAGGATGTCGCGTGTCACCTTGCTGTCAATATTATGGTGTTCACCCAAATGCCAGCCCTGCTTATCTACCGGGGCGGCAAGTGCATCCAGATCACTTTCTTTAATACCACATTCGCTCAAACGGGTTTTCAGTCCCATCCGGCGGAAAAACTCTTCACAGGCCACAATCGTTTTACGGGCACGTTCTTCTTCCGTTCCTTCGGTGATATTGAAAACAACTTCACCCATACGAGCCAGCTTCACCTGTTTTTCCTTGAACATATAAGTCATAACTCCCGGCAACAGGATAGCCAGCGTCTGTGCATGATCGAGACCGAACTGAGCAGTCAAAGCATATCCCATCCGGTGGGACGACCAATCCTGCGGTACACCCTGCCCGATCCATACGTTCAGCGCATTGGTAGCAGCCCACATCAGGTTGGCACGGATATCGTAATCATTCGGATGATCCAGTACTTTGATACCCTCTTCATAGATCACTTTCATCAGACCTTCAGAGAAAGCATCCTGTACCTTTGCATTGACCGGATAAGTCAGATATTGCTCAACGACATGGATAAATGAGTCTACAACGCCGTTTGCCACCTGCCGGGCAGGTAATGAATAAGTTACTTCCGGATCAAGGATAGCGAACTGAGGAAAGACTAACGGACTGGCAAAATTCAGTTTCTCGCGAGTCTCGACACGTGAGATAACAGAACGTTCGTTCATTTCGGAACCGGTAGCCGATAAAGTCAAGACAGCACCCAATGGCAATGCCTGTTTTATCACTCCACCTTTTGAAAGAATATCCCAGGGTTCTCCTTCGTAATAATAAGCGGCTGCAATAAACTTGGTGGCATCAATCACCGAACCACCGCCCACAGCCAGCAGAAAGTCAATATTTTTCTCTTTGACGATCTCTACCGCTTTCATACAAGTTTCATAATGCGGGTTAGCTTCGATACCCGGAAATTCCGTGACCTCAAAGCCTTTCAACGCATCCGTCACCTGACCATAGATACCGTTCTTTTTAATGCTTCCGCCTCCGTACACCATCAGCACCTTGCTTCCGGCGGGGATCAAAGCGGATAAACGTGCAATCGTACCTTTCCCAAAAACAACTTTCACGGGATTAGCAAACTCAAAGTTATTCATTGCTGTTATTTCGAATTAAAACCTCTCAATTTGATTTCTGTAAGGATCTTTTTGGTGTTCAGCGGGAAATCACCGTTCATGATCCAGGAATAATAGCCGGGATCTGTTTTCAATACTTCTTCCACCAGCTTTCCTTTGTATTTACCGAAATTGATCACCTCTTTTCCATCCTCATTATAAACCATACGGCCTGCAAAGTCCACATTGCTCGTGAAGCTGGAATATTTGGAAAGGAAGTCGATATCGTTCTGCAAATCAGAATAACGATCCAACTGTGCCTTCAGGATCTCATAAGTCGCCATTGTATCGGCCTCTGCCGTGTGGGCATTTTCCAGGCTTTTATCACAGTAGAACTTATAGGCAGCCGACAATGTACGCTGCTCCATCTTGTGGAAGATAGTCTGTACATCCACGAACTTACGTTTATTCAGGTCGATATCCACACCTGCCCGAAGAAATTCTTCAGCCAGCAAAGGAATATCGAAACGGTTGGAGTTGTATCCGGCCAGGTCGCAACCTTCGATCTGTGCGGCCAGCGATTTGGCTATTTCTTTAAAAGTAGGGCAATCTTTTACATCTTCGTCCGTAATGCCGTGAATAGCGGTAGACTCCGGTGGAATGGGCATTTCCGGATTGATCCTTCTCGTTTTCGTCTCTTCTTTGCCGTTAGGGTGAACCTTTACAAAAGAAATTTCAACGATACGGTCTTTTACTATATTTATACCCGTAGTCTCCAGGTCGAAGAAGACTATCGGGTTTTTTAAGTTTAATTGCATTTTTTATTTGTTAGTCATTCAACATCATCGGCATAAGCAGCATCAGCAAGTCTTCGTTCTCTTCGTTTTCAGCAGGAACGATCAGGCCGGCACGTGAGGGGTCTGCTAATTCCAGAATTACTTCTTCCGAATTAATGTTACTCAATATTTCAATCAGGTAAGTAGCCTTGAAACCGATATTCAGCTCTGTTCCGTCGAACTGGCATACGATCTTTTCTTCCGCAGAGGTAGAGAAGTCGATGTCCTGAGCGGAAACAACCATTTCGCTTTCCTTCAACTGTAATTTAACCAGGCTGCTTGCCGGGTTAGAGAATACGGATACACGTTTCAGGGCATTCAGGAACGATACACGGTCGATCGTTACCTTGAACGGGTTTTCCTGCGGAATTACACTGTTATAGTTCGGGTAACGTCCTTCGATCAGACGGCAAACCATTTCGAAGTTCGTGCAATTCACATAAGCGTTATTGTCATCGAACTTGATACTTACCATTTCCGAACCCTTAGCCAAGACATTCTTCAACAGGTTAGCCGGTTTCTTCGGTAGGATAAAAGAAGCTCTTTCGGGCGATTTCACCGACAGGTTACGCAAACGAACCAGTTTATGCCCGTCTGAAGCAACAAAAGTCAGGTCGTCTGTATGGATGTCGAAATAAACACCGTTCATGACCGGACGAAGTTCGTCGTCGGCTGTCGCAAACAAAGAGCGGCTGATGCCATTCAACAACATCTGCGACTCAACGACAATAGCGATTGCATTATCATTCAGCGGCTTCTGCTGCGGATAAGTATCCCCTTTCTGTCCGATGAAGTTATATTTACCGTTCTGGAAATGGATAAAAATCTCCAGGTTCTCGTCGTTGATGTCGAAAGTAAGCGGTTGCTCCGGCAATTCTTTCAAAGGATCGAGCAGTATCTTAGCAGAAACAGCGAAAAGTCCGGCACCTTTTGAATTCATCACCTCAACAGAAGTAACCAGACGTGTTTCAGCATCCGAAGCTGTTATAGTCAGTTTATTACCATCCAGGTCGAATAGAAAGCTGTCGAGGATCGGTAAAGAGTTCTTAGACGCAATAACTTTGCTGATAGACTGCAAACGGGATAACAGCGCAGTGCTGGATACATCAAATCTCATGGTTCTTAATTGTTTATATTATTAATTTTATTATTGTACATATTATTTGCGATGCGTCGTAAACGCCCATACAAAAGTAAAAAAATATTTGATTTGGAGCATTATTATATGTGTTCTTTTATCCTTAAAGAAAAGAACAAAAAAAGAGGCTCTCCACTGCGGGAGAACCTCTTTTCGTATTTTATGTAGTTAAAAATTATTTCGCGAAATAATCTTTTACCATTTCGTTAGGAACCATTTCTTCCTGGAAGATGTAAGCACCAGTTTTCGGAGACTTAACCATCTTAATTACTTTTGAGTAAGTACGACCGTCACCTTTCTTAAATGTTGCAACTGCTTTTTTTGCCATCGTTTAAAATCTCCTATTACTTAATTTCTTTGTGTAAAGTCATCTTCTTCAGGATCGGATTGTATTTCATCAGTTCCAATCTCTGAGTTGTATTTTTTCTATTCTTTGTAGTGATGTATCTGGATGTACCCGGCATACCACTTTCTTTGTGTTCAGTACATTCCATGATTACCTGAACTCTGTTACCTTTTGCTTTCTTTGCCATTTCTTTCTTTCCTCCAAATTAAGCGTTTAAATAACCTTTTTCAGCTGCCTTTTTAATTGCTGCATCTAAGCCCAGCTTATTGATAGTACGCAAGCCTGCGGCTGAAATATTCAGGCTAACCCAACAATCCTGTTCTACCCAGTAGAACTTTTTAGTAAACAGGTTAACATCAAACTTACGTTTCGTTCTTCTCTTAGAGTGAGAAACGTTGTTGCCAACCATTGCTTTCTTTCCGGTAATTTGACAAATTTTAGACATTGCTATCTTCTTTTTTTATTAACGCAATAAATTAATTACAACTCCTGCTATCTGTCTTCCCTTTCCGAACTAGCATCATGATCAGAACGAAGATTCTAATAGAGTTTCTCTCTTTACAGGGCGCAAAGGTAAAAAATATTTTTTATTATACCATATTTTTCTCCAATAAATTTCACCTATACTTATATATATACATCCGTGCAACAAAAGTATTACATTATTGGTTTTACTAATGATAATAAACATAAATACTTACAGAAATTATGGCTAAAAATTTTAAAGAAGCAGTTAAGCACAGGAGAACCTATTATAACATCACTAACAGCTCTCCTATTTCGGACAATGAAATTAAAGAGATTATCGACTTTGCCGTGACGAACGTTCCTTCTGCATTCAATTCACAATCGACAAGGGTCGTTCTCCTTTTGGGCGAAAATCACAAGAAGTTCTGGGATATAACAAAAGAAGCCCTGCGTGTGATCGTCCCGGCTGATGCGTTCGAGAAAACTCTTTCCAAGATAAATACCAGTTTCGATTGCGGGTATGGCACAATCCTGTTCTATGAAGATATGGAAGTGGTGGAGAATTTGCAGAAAGCATTTCCCAGCTATAAAGATAACTTCCCCATTTGGTCGCAACAAACATCCGGAATGCATCAGTTTACTATATGGACGATGCTGGAAGATGCCGGTTTCGGAGCTTCCCTGCAACATTACAATCCATTAATCGATGAAAGGGTACAAGCAGAATGGAACATCAACCCGAACTGGAAATTAATTGCACAAATGCCGTTCGGTACACCGACCAAAGAACCGGGCGAGAAAGAGTTCAGACCACTCAAAGAGCGCGTTTTGATTTTCAAATAATTAAAGTTCATCCATTATGAAATACGATATAGCCATTATCGGTGGAGGGCCGGCGGGTTACACTGCCGGTGAACGGGCGGCCGAAAATGGGTTAAAAACCATTCTCTTTGAGAAAAATGCCATTGGAGGAGTCTGCCTGAATGAGGGGTGTATCCCCACCAAGACGTTATTATATTCAGCCAAAATACTGGATAGCATAAAAAGTGCGTCCAAATACGGAATACAGGCGGATGCTGCTCCGGGCTTCGATCTGGGTAAAATCATTACACGAAAAAATAAGACTGTAAAGAAACTGACACTCGGTGTCAAGGCCAAACTCAACGGTAACGGTGTGACAATCGTGCAGGGAGAAGCTTTGATCCGGGGAGAAGAAGACGGATATATCCTGATCCAGTGTGGCGAGGAAGTGTTTGCTGTTAAAAATATCCTGCTGTGTACCGGTTCGGAAACGGTTATCCCGCCTATTAAAGGATTATCGGAGGTAGATTACTGGACTTCCAAAGAGGCACTGGATATGAAAGAGCTTCCCCGGTCG
Organism: Parabacteroides sp. HGS0025; assembly: GCF_000969845.1. NCBI lineage: Bacteria > Pseudomonadati > Bacteroidota > Bacteroidia > Bacteroidales > Tannerellaceae > Parabacteroides > Parabacteroides sp. HGS0025. The sequence continues at coordinate 2,543,148 of NZ_KQ033902.1, read as the reverse complement.
ATCGCTATTATCGGCGGTGGAGTTATCGGTATCGAATTTGCTTCTTTCTTTAATAGTATGGGCGTCAAAGTGAAGGTGATCGAAATGATGCCGGAGATACTCGGGGCTATGGATAAGGAAGCTTCAGCCATGCTACGGGCAGAATATTCCAAGAGAGGTGTTGAGTTCTTCCTTGAAACAAAAGTGATCGAGGTTACACAGGACAGTGTGATCGTGGAAAAAGACGGTAAGACAGAAAAGATTGAAGCAGATAAAATACTGGTCAGTGTAGGCCGTAAAGCCAACATCCGTAACCTGGGATTTGAAACGCTGTCGGTCGAACTTCTCCGCAACGGTGTGAAAGTGAACGAATACATGCAAACCTCACATCCGAATGTATATGCCTGTGGCGATATCACCGGTTTCTCCATGCTGGCCCATACAGCTTACAGGGAAGCGGAAGTGGCTATTAACCATTTGTTGGGACGTGAAGACCGGATGAGCTATAAAGCTATCCCTGCCGTCGTTTATACCAACCCGGAAGTAGCTGGTGTAGGAAAAACAGAAGAAGAATTGAAAGCAGAAGGCATCACGTATAATGTAGTGAAAATCCCAATGACTTATTCAGGTCGCTTTATGGCCGAGAACGAAACCGGTACGGGATTATGCAAACTGATTACCGATACAGACGATCGCATCATCGGTTGCCACCTGCTTGGAAATCCGGCATCCGAAATCATTATTGCCGCCGGTATAGCTGTGGAAAACGGTTATACGACCGAACAATTCAAAAAGAATATCTTCCCCCACCCGACAGTCGGAGAAGTTATACATGAAAGTTTATACATGTAATGCTTTGCATTTACAACATCCATACAGACGCCTGGTTCAATCTTGCTGCGGAAGAATATCTTTTAAAAAACTTTTCAGAAGATATTTTTATGCTGTGGCAGAATGAACCGGCTGTCGTTATTGGGAAACATCAAAATATATGGGTGGAAACGGATCTTGAATATATAAAGAAAAAACAGATCAGAGTCGCCCGCCGTTTCTCCGGAGGAGGTGCGGTATACCACGATATGGGAAACCTGAACCTTACCTTCATTGAGAACAGCAGCCAGATCGACTCCATCCGGTTCACTGAAAATATAATCCGTTTTCTCGAAACTGTCGGAGTCCATGTACGGGCAGATGAACGACAAGGCTTAACCATTGACGGATTGAAAATATCCGGCAGTGCCCAGGCCATCCACAAACGCAGGATGATGCATCATGCCACCCTGTTATTTTCGACAGACCTGGATGTACTAAACCGATCCCTCCAACCGTCAGGCATCCCTTCTTCCGACAAGGCTATTCCACATCCTTATTTCGTCAAATCGGTTAAAAGCCCGGTCACTAACCTGTCCGGTTTACTTCCGCAGCCAACCACTATCGATGCATTTAAAAGCTTGCTGATGGATTATTTCTTCAACAACAACGAGAATAATCGTTATTACGAATTCAACCAGGATGATCTGGAGAATATCCGGTTGTTAAGGAATAACAAATATGCCGACAAAAACTGGATTTACAACACTTACCCTCTGTAAAATAGAACTTTCCTTGTCTGACCTTTGTTCTAATTTAACGATAGAGTAAAACAAAACGCATAGAGGTCGACAGACCTTATCCGGCGAAAGAACAAAAGCAAAAAGATTAATTAACTATGGCTACATTTGAAATAAAAATGCCCAAGTTGGGCGAAAGCGTTACAGAAGGAACCATTATCTCCTGGTCTGTTAAAATTGGTGATCAGGTAAATGAGGATGATGTGCTTTTCGAAGTAAGCACGGCAAAAGTAAGCGCGGAGATCCCTTCTCCCGTTGCCGGCAAAGTATTTAAGATATTATTTAATGAAGGCGATACGGTTACTGTAGGTACGACTGTCGCCATCATCCAACTGGAAGGATCTGAAGAAGAGATCCCGGACAATAGTACTACACTCCAGGAAGAAGCAAACAGTACAACAAGCGCAAGTACCGTATCCTCTTCTACGGTTATCCCCAAAGCACAGGCCGCTAAAGAAGAGGAAAGATGGTATTCGCCTGTCGTTCTCCAAATGGCACAGGAAGCTAATCTGAGCAAGGAGGAAATGGATCATATCCCGGGAACCGGTTATATGGGACGCCTGAGCAAGAAAGATATGAAAGATTATCTTTCCGGAAAGAAAGGCACTATGACAAAACAGCAAGCCCAACCGGCCGTACAGGCCAAAGCAACCCCGGCAGCTGCTCCTTCTGTCGCTTCCACCCCGTCATCAGCAACCGGCGAAGACAAGATCATCGAAATGGATCGTGTACGTCGTATTATCGCAGACCACATGGTGTTATCCAAAAAGGTTTCCCCACATGTTACTACAGTAGTGGAAGTAGATGTCACCAAACTGGTACAATGGCGTACCCGTAATAAAGAGGCTTTCCAAAAACGCGAGGGCATCAGCCTAACTTATATGCCGGCCATTACGGAAGCGACAGCCAAAGCTTTGGCCGATTTTCCACAGGTAAACGCGTCGGTAGAAGGTTACCAGATGATCCTGAAAAAACATATTAACGTAGGTATTGCCGTTTCATTAAATGATGGGAATCTGATCGTCCCGGTTGTTCATGATGCCGACAAGCTAAACCTGAACGGCCTGGCTGTTGCCATAGATACACTGGCAAATAAAGCTCGTGATAACAAACTGGCTCCGGACGATATACAGGGAGGTACCTTTACAATCACTAATTTCGGCACGTTCAAAAACCTGTTCGGTACACCGATTATCAACCAGCCCCAGGTTGCTATCCTGGGAGTCGGCTACATTGAGAAAAAACCAGCCGTGATCGAAACACCGGAAGGCGACACGATCGGTATCCGCCATAAGATGTACCTCTCGTTGTCATACGACCATCGGATCATCAACGGAACATTGGGCGGAACATTCCTGCGCCGTATCGCCGATTATCTGGAAAACTGGAATCAATAATTAATATGCTCAAAAATGAAAAAGTACGATATAAAGAATACAGACAAGGAAACCCTGAAAAAATGGTTTTATCTGATGACATTAGGACGGGCTCTCGATGAAAAGGCCCCTTCTTACCTGTTACAATCGCTGGGCTGGTCGTTTTATGCTCCTTATGCAGGACATGACGGCATTCAGCTGGCGATCGGACAGGTATTCAAAAAAGGAGAAGATTTCCTGTTCCCCTACTACCGGGATATGCTGACGGTATTATCAGCCGGCATGACTCCCGAAGAGCTTATACTGAACGGAATCTCAAAAGCAACCGACCTGACAAGTGCCGGACGCCATATGTCGAACCATTTCTCAAAAATGGAATGGAATATCGAAAACATATCTTCCGCCACAGGAACCCACGACCTGCATGCCGCCGGTGTAGGCAGGGCAATGGTTTATTACAAGCACAAAGGAGTAGCCATTACCTCCCACGGTGAGTCGGCCACATCCGAAGGGTTCGTATACGAAGCGATTAACGGAGCTAGTACGGAAAGGCTACCGGTCATATTCGTCATTCAGGATAACGGATACGGAATATCCGTACCGAAAGAAGACCAAACGGCCAATCGCAAAGTAGCCGATAACTTCTCCGGTTTTAAGAACTTGAAGATTATTCATTGCAACGGTAAAGACGTGTTCGACTCGATGAATGCCATGACGGAAGCTAAAGAGTATGCGCTCAACCGGATTCCGGTGATCGTACAGGCGAACTGTGTCCGTATCGGCTCCCACTCCAACTCGGATAAACATACCTTGTACAGAGATGAGAACGAATTAAACTATGTAAAGGCCGCCGATCCTTTGCAGAAGTTCCGCCGTATGCTTCTCCGTTATAAACGTTTCACCGAAGAAGAACTGAAGGAGATCGAAGAAAAGGCTAAAAAAGACCTGAGTGCAGCCAACCGGAAAGCACTGGCCGCCCCTGATCCGGATCCTGCCACCGTCACCGATTTCGTATTACCGGAACCTTATATTCCAAAGAAATATATAGACGGAGTACAAAACGAAGCCGGTGAAAAGGAAACATTGGCTACCGCCATCAATAAAACCCTGAAAGCCGAATTCCGGCACAACCCGGACACTTTCATCTGGGGGCAGGATATTGCCAACAAAGACAAAGGCGGTGTATTCAATATATCGAAAGGCATGCAACAGGAATTTGGAGACGCACGCGTGTTCAATGCTCCGATTGCAGAAGATTATATCGTCGGATCAGCGAATGGGATGTGCCGGTTTGACCCGAAAATACATGTCGTAATTGAAGGAGCGGAATTTGCCGATTACTTCTGGCCTGCCGTCGAACAATATGTGGAATGTACGCATGAATACTGGAGAAGTTACGGACAGTTTACTCCGAATATCACCCTGCGACTAGCCTCCGGTGGCTACATCGGCGGAGGTTTGTATCATTCCCAAACTATAGAAGGTGCGTTGACCACCTTGCCGGGAGCACGTATCGTCTATCCTTCGTTTGCCGATGATGCAGCCGGCTTGCTTCGCACCAGTATGCGTTCCAAAGGTTTCACATTATTCCTGGAACCCAAAGCTCTTTATAATGCCACAGAAGCGGCTACTGTTGTACCCGATGACTTCGAGGTCCCTTTCGGTAAAGCACGCATCCGTCGGCCGGGAGAAGACATGAGTATCATCACCTATGGTAACACGACACATCTCTGTCTGAATGTTGCGGAACGTCTACAGAAAGAACACGACCGGAATGTGGAAGTGATCGACATCCGTTCGTTGATCCCGCTGGATAAGGATACGATATTCGAATCTGTAAAAAAGACAAGTAAGGTTCTGATTGTACATGAAGACAAAGTGTTCTCCGGCTTCGGAGCAGAAATAGCCAGTATAATCGGATCGGAGTTATTCCGGTATCTGGATGCCCCTATACAGCGGGTCGGTTCGATATTTACGCCGGTAGGCTTCCATCCGGTACTTGAAAAGGCGATCCTTCCGGATGAAAAGAAAATTTATAAGGCAGCCAAAGAATTGTTGGATTATTAATTATAACGAGATATGAAAAAGATAGGATTATTTTATGGTTCGTCTACAGCAAAGACAGCAGCAGTCGCCCAAAAACTAAAAGAAGCATTCCATGATGTCCAGGTCGATATTATCCCGGTTGAGAATTCAGGAGAAGCAGATTTCGAGGCATACGACCACATCATTGCCGGTTCGTCAACCTGGTTTGACGGTGAATTACCGACTTATTGGGATGAAATAATGCCGGTAATAACATCAGCCGACCTGAAAGGAAAGAAAGTGGCCGTTTTCGGATTAGGAGATCAGGTGAAATATCCGGATAATTTCGTCGATGCGATCGGTTATCTGGCAGAAGCATTTGTTAAGCGGGGAGCAATCCTGATAGGGTATACATCTGCTGAAGGATATAACTTCAACCAATCTCAGGCATTGAAAAAAGGAATGTTCATGGGATTGGCACTGGATATCGAAAACCAACCCGATAAGACAGATGAACGAATCAGGAAGTGGGTCGACCAACTAAAGAGTGAATTTGAGAAAGATATATCATCTGCCGATAATTCATTCAATTGTTAAATAAAATAAGGTCTTGCAGAGAAATATCTGTAAGACCTTATTCTTGTGAAAGAGATTATTCCGTCATTGCTTCTTCGCCGGATGCCTTATAAAAACCTATTTCTGATATCTGGGGGACATCCCTCGATTCACTGACAACGATACGTGCCTTACTGCAACGCACCGGATCAAACCTGAGAATCCGCTTATATCCTATTGTCGTCCCTTCCGTTACCGGTATCCAACTATCTCCAACCAGGCATTCCAGAACAAACTGTTCTATCCGTTGTCCTTCGGTTATATTTTCTTGCAAAAGAAGCCGATCGAAGACCTGATCCCCGTCAAAGGATATCTCCAGTACGTTCTTACCGGGAGAACCCTGCCAGTAAGTATCCAACCGCCCATCGACCAGCCGGTTGATATTACCGGAAGACACTCCGGCTCCGGCAATCAGATTCTTTTCAAAAGTCTTTCGCAGTATCCGCTGCATGTTCATCAGACTGGATACGTCATTCTCGTGGATCAATCCCCGTTTGTCGGGAGGCAGGTTCAATAGTAATAACGAATTCTTTCCGATCGAGCTATAATAAATATCAATCAGTTTCTGGGGAGACTTAACCAATGTATCTTCGGAAGCATGATAATACCAGCCCGGACGGATAGAGACATCCACTTCAGACGGATACCAGATCACACCTTTGGCATCAGCCAGCAACTTACGGCTACCCAGATCATCCTCCATCATATTTCCTACCGGCAGGAATGTACCGCTTCCCGCTTCCTGCTGGGACGACTCGGCTATATCCGACAGACTGGTAGCCGTAGCAGGTAACGTACTCCATTCCGTATCGCGACCGTAACCACTCTCTGTTCCCACCCATCTGACATCTGGCCCCATAACAGCAATAACAGCCTGAGGTTGCAGACGACGGATCACATCATAGTAACGTTTAAAATCATATACCTGCTTTTTACCGTTCGGCCCCTCGCCACAGGCACCATCAAACCAGACTTCAGCCACAGGGCCATACTGCGTTAGAAGTTCCGTCAGCTGATCAACAAAGAAATCATTATACCGCTCAGTTCCGTAGTCCGGATGATTCTGATCCCACGGAGACAGATAAACAGCAAACTTCACTCCCTGCTCCTTACAAGCTTCCGCAACGTCACGCACCAAATCACCTTTACCCTCTTTCCAAGGAGTCGCGGCAACTGAAAAATCCGTATAGGCCGATGGCCACAGGCAAAATCCGTCATGGTGTTTACAGGTAAGCAAGATCATTTTCATACCGGCCTCTTTGGCTGTACGTACCCATTGCCCGGCATCCAGTTCTGTCGGGTTAAATATTGCCGGATCTTCTTTTCCGGTACCCCATTCCACGTCGGTAAAAGTATTTACACCATAACAAATAAAGCCGGTAAACTCCATTTGCTGCCATTCCAGCTGCCGGGCAGAGGGAACAACACGAGCCGATAAGCGGATCTTCTCTTCTACACTTGCCCCTTCCAGGAAGGCACAAGAGTTGACATATATCTCTTTTTGCTTGTTGCTGCAAGCTATCAGGAAACAAAAGGCAACTCCCAGTAACAAGTTATCCAGTTTTTTCATATAGATCATGAATTTTCTATTTATTCTCTTTTATCATGCGCCCCACTTCCCGGAGCACTTTACAGTCTATCTCACGAATATTCCCGTTATAATCCGGGCCGATATTCAATGAAAAGATATTTCCATATTCAACAGCCTCCTTATAATCCTTATAGATTTTTTCTGCCGGAAAAACCAACGAGTCATGTTGCGGCAGAGAATAGAACCAGTCTGCACCACCTTCGTGGGGTGGCAGCAACGGATAAGTAAATTCAGCCACGAGATAACCGTCATAAGCCTTTTCATTCTTTCCGGCATCTTCCACCCAGGTTAAGTTGTCGCCACCAAGAGGTCCTGCACATCCCCGTTCACGCAGGCTCAAACGACCGGATGGTGCCCCATGATTATAACCGGCAAAACAATCGGGCTGAAACTGATGTACCCATGCCGTTGTTTCTTCATGCGAAAGCCCCCCATCGCCTACGGCATGATCGAACCAGATAAATTCCACCGGGCCGTATTGGGTCAGTAATTCTTTCAGCTGGGCTTTTTTCATGTCCGGATTACTTCCGCCTTTCTGGCTTTGTCCGCGTTCGGCACCTTCCCAATTCCAATCCCCTTCCGAAAAGTACAGAGCCAGCTTTATACCATATTTATCGCATGAAGCACGCAACTGTTTCAAAACATCGATCTTAAGCGGGGCATTAGTCACTTTCAGGTCGGTTGTTTGGGTATCCCACAGGCAAAAACCGTCATGGTGCTTTGTCAGGAACAAGATATAATTCATTCTCGCTTCTTTAGCCGTTCTGGCCCATTGATCGGTGTTACAGGAAGTAGCCCGGAAGAAGGAGACATCGTGCGGTTCACCCGTCCATTCCTTACCGGAGAATGTGCTGTACGACCAGCAGATAAACATTCCGAAACGAAGATCAGCCACTTCCTTCGCCCTGACCGGATCAGGAGTAGCCTTTTTCTGACCGCAACCGGAAAATACACATAATATAATCGCACACCAAACGAACAAATTTCCTGCTATTGTTTTCATGATATCACATTTAGAATTTAGTATCAGCAAAAATAAATATTCCTTTTCACATACGGATTGTATAATTTTTGGCTATTATTGTACAATCTTATTCCAGACAACAGCAATATGATTCATTTAAGCCATACGATCGACATTCTTACGGGAGGAACTTACACAGGCAACAATTCCTGGAATAAGAAACACTCGGATATAGACAACTGCTTCAAGATATACCAGATCACGGAAGGAAAGCTCTTTCTCTCCGATGAAAACGAGGAATATTTACTGGAAAGCGGAAACCTGTATTTTATTAACGGAAGCAAGCTGGTAGCCCAGCAATGCCGACACTCTTTTTCTACCAACTGGCTTCATTTCATCCCGAAAGACCTGGTCATACATCACAGCCTGTTATCGATGCCGTTAGTCGTCAATTTTACCGGGATAATGGATCTCGTTAGTAACTCGCTGGCGAATATAGAAGTATTGGTCTCCGGCGAGCCGGCTTCCTACAAAGACTATTTCCTCGAGTCATTGCGTATGCAGGCGGGTATCCAGTCCATGATCGTTTCCCTGTTGGAAAAATATCCCTGGACATCGCCACAGGAAATTTACTCGATCCGCATGATCGAACCGGCAATTCTATATATCAAGGAACATTTTACCGAACCTGTCCGGCTGAAGGAGCTGGCTGATTGCTGTAACATTTCACCGAACTATTTCCACCGGATATTCACCAAAGCATTAAAGACCACCCCGGCCAATTACATTTCATTGCTGCGGATGAATACAGCACTTCCCCTTCTCCTGAATAATGAATACAGTATAAAGGAAATAGCCTATCAATTGGGATTCTATGACGATGCCTATTTCTCGCGTGTCTTCAAAAACCATTACGGCATTACCCCCGGTGAATACAGGAAAAAAAGAAAAGAACTATTATTTTGAGGGGTCACTTCTTCTTGGTAGGAAAAGAAAGGATATGCCAGGTTACCCCGGCACTGATAAGTATCAACAATATCTTTACCCAGAGATATTCAATCAAATAAAGAGAGGTCAGGATGGCAGAGAGCCACATGATCGAAACAGAAATGATCTTCGAGCGTAAAGGAATGGCCTTATCTACCAGAAAGTTTCTGATGTAAGTACCGAAATAACGGTTGCTCATCGCCCGGTTGTACAACTTTTCCGAACTGCGAAGATAAAACCAGCAGGTCAACAGCCAGAAAGGAGTAGTCGGAAGCAATGGGACAAATATGCCCACTGCCCCCAATATCAGGAAGAAAGACCCCAGTATGATATAAATGATACGTCTGGTCTCTCCCATTCTTATTCTACAGTGAAATCCCCGATTTGTTTGTTACCGTTCAGGAAATCTTTTACGCCCATCCGTTTCTTTCCCGCCAACTGAAGGGATAAAAGGCGGATATATCCATCTTTGACGGCTACATCGATATAGCTCTTCGCATCTGTCAGGATAGTGCCCGTTGCATGGTTATGAGAAGCCGGATGCTTCTCTGTTTCATAAACCTTCAGTGCCAGGCGGCTTCCATCGGGAGCTACCAGATCCGTCCAGGCAGCAGGATACGGAGATAAACCACGAATAAAATCGTAGATTTTCTTTAAAGGCTGCTCCCAGTTGATACGGCAAGTATCTTTAAATATCTTCGGAGCCGGACGAAGCTCGGCGGCATCCTTGAAGAATTCTTCCTGCGGAATGGCATCTACTTTACCTGCCAGCAAAAGATCGACTGTTTCGGTAACAAGTCCTGCACCTATCGTCATCAAAGCATCATGCACCACTCCTACATTATCCGTATCCGCGATCGAAAGATGTTTCTGGCGGATGATTTTTCCGGTATCGATCTCATGCGTAAGGAAAAACGTTGTAACTCCGGTTTCAGTATCACCGTTGATAACCGCCCAATTGATCGGGGCTGCACCACGATATTGCGGCAACAACGAAGCATGCAGGTTGAACGTTCCGAAGCGCGGCATATCCCACACAACTTCCGGCAACATACGGAAAGCAACCACAATCTGCAGGTCGGCATTCAAGGCACGTAATTCCGTAATAAACGCTTCATCCTTCAGCTTCTCCGGCTGCAATACCGGGAGATTCTGCGACAAAGCATATTCCTTTACAGGACTCGGTTGCAAAACGCTGCCATGACGTCCTACCGGTTTATCCGGTATCGTGATCACTCCTACTACATTATATCCCCCTTCGACCAGGGCACGCAGGCTCTCCACGGCAAAGTCGGGAGTGCCCATATATACAATACGTAATTCTTTTTTATCCATCTTTTAATCTCCTGAAAAGTTTTCTACCAATACTTCGCGGTATGAATTAAATATCTTCGATTTCGACATAAATCCGACATAACGTCCTTCTTCATCCACTACGGGAAGATTCCAGGCCTTCGTATCGTCAAATATCCCCATGATCTGTTCCATCGGGGTTCCGATCTGTATCTTGGCCGGAGCCGACACCATGAATTTGGATACATGGAATCTGTTATATAACTCCGGACGGAACATAATGTTGCGGATATTGTCCAATTGCACAATTCCCAGCAATATCCCCTTTTCATCGATAACCGGGAATGCATTTCGTCCGCTCTTTGCGATCACCTTTACCATATCACCCAATGACATTTCCGGTGAAACGGTCTGGAAATCTTTCTCGATCACACTATCCGTATTCAGCAAAGTCAGAACGGCACGGTCTTTATGGTGGGTAAGCAGCTCCCCTTTCTGTGCCAAACGCATAGAATAGATACTATGAGGTTCAAACATCAGAATGGTCAGGTACGAACTGATGGAAACGATCATCAACGGAAGAAAAAGGTCGTATCCACCGGTCAGTTCCGCGATCAGGAACACGCCTGTAAGCGGCGCATGCATCACCCCCGACATAATACCCGCCATACCCAACAGAGCAAAGTTCTTCTCCGAAATATACATCGTGAACGGGAAATAGTTGGAAGTATGGGCAAAGAGGAACCCGGATATACAACCCAGATACAAGCTCGGTGCAAAGATACCACCACAACCACCACCCGCATTGGTCGCACTCGATGCAAACACCTTTGTCAGCAGGATCAGGAACAGGAATACAACAATTCCCCAGTAATTATCGTTCAGGTCATAGAACAAACTTTTATCCATAATATGCGAGAACTGCCCGTTCAGCAAGGAGCCGATCGTGTCGTAACCTTCGCCATACAGCGGGGGGAAAAGGAAGATCAGGATACTCAGCATCACACCTCCCAACAGGAACTTCTTCCAATAGACACCCAACTTGCGGTACATCCCTTCCACCCTGTTCATCACCCGGGTAAAATACAGTGAAACCAAACCGCAGAAAACACCCAGCAACAGTACATACGGAATACGTTCGATCTCAAAGACCTCGGTCTGCGAGAATTTAAACATAGCTTCCGTTCCCGTAAAAATATAGGAAACAGTCGCCGCCGTCACCGATGAAATCAGCAAAGGCAACACCGAAGTCATCGTCAGGTCGAGCAATAACACCTCGATCACAAAGACCAACCCCGCAATAGGAGCCTTGAAGATACCGGCAATTGCACCTGCCGCTCCGCAGCCCACCAGCAGCATCAGGGTTTTCTGCTCCATGCGGAACAAGCGTCCCAGATTGGAGCCGATAGCCGCTCCCGTCAATACAATCGGAGCCTCGGCTCCTACCGATCCACCGAACCCGATAGTCACCGAACTGGCAACAATGGAAGTCCATGTGTTATGAGGTTTGATACGGCTCTTACGCTGCGAAATAGCATAAAGGATCTTTGTCACCCCGTGACTGATATCGTCGCGAACAATATATTTAACGAATAATCCCGCCAGCAAGATACCGATCACCGGATAAAGCAGATACAGGTAGTTCACCCCGCTGGCATCAAAATTTCCGGTAAGGAGATGCTGGATAAAATGAATCAGTTGCTTCAGAATAATAGCGGAAGCCGCCGTACAAATACCGACCAGAAAGCTGATCACCAAAATAAAATGTTTCTCTTTTATATGCTTATCCCGCCACAACAGAAACCGATAGAATAGTCCTTCTTTTGCCATTTTAAATTCCTTTTCCTGTAAACACTGTCCTTACTGTGTAAATCAATATTGTTATATCCAGCAGCAACGACATATTTTCGTAATATAAAATATCATATTTCATACGTTCGATCATCTTATCCACATCACCGGCATACCCGTATTTCACCATTCCCAGGGAAGTGATACCGGGTCGCACATTATGCAGCAAGTAATAGTAAGGTGCCACCTTCACTATCTGATCAATAAAAAACTTCCGTTCCGGTCGCGGCCCAACCACCGACATATCTCCTTTCAGTACATTCCAGAACTGGGGAAACTCATCCAGCCGGTATTTCCGCATAACATGCCCGAACGGAGTAATACGTTCGTCATTCTCCGACGATAGTAACGGCCCGTTATCCTCTGCCCCTACATACATCGTACGGAACTTATAGATCATAAACGGTTTTCCCATATATCCGATCCGTTCCTGACGGAAAAAGACCGGCCCGGGAGAATCTCTCTTCACCCGCCAGGCAATATACAGATACATCGGCGATAAAAGTACAAGCACCAGGATAGATATAACTCTATCCATAAACAGTTTGATATTCTTTTCTACCGCAGAAAAGTTATTATCCGTTACATTTACCAGCGGAATACCGCGGATCGTCTTTATCTTTACCTGCGACAACATACTCAACTTATCAGCCAGCACCTTGATCGGCAGCTTATAATGATAAAGCGAATAAAGTATGTTCAACAGCTTTTTGTTATCACTCGTTTCTGCAGCAAGCACCAATTCATCGATCCGTCTTTCGGTTACAATTGCCGGCAAGTTCTCCAAAACACCTGCCAGTTCTTTTTTATCCACTTCTACCGGTGTCGTGTCGTCTTCCGGCACAAATCCGGAAATATTATATCCCATCCGGTAAAGATCCTTCGCGATATGGCACGCTTTCTTTCCTGCCCCGATTATCAGGATATTCATAGCCCATTCCCTGCTCTTTATCTTCCGCAGTCCCGCCTGTGTGATCGACAGTCGCGGAATATAAGTCAAAAAGAACTGTAAACCGAATAAGACAAAAAAGAACTCATAATAAATATGGAACGAACGGGGCAGGTCATTCAGTACCACGATAAAAAAGATTAGGACAACCCCGATCAAGGAGGTCACGAAAGTAGAAAACAGCTCGGTAAGTCTCGACTTGCCGAACGGTTTATTATAGTAACCCGAAAAATAGTACAGAATCAACCAGAAGAAAGGAATCAACAACTGCCCTTTCAACACCTGCAGATAAGCCAGATAATTACTGAAAGAGCTAGCCCCCTCATAAATAGCCACCTCCTTATAGCGCAGCAGGTTAAACAAGAACCATGCTACGGCTGCAGATATAAAGTCTGATAATATGTATTTTCCTGCCTGTCTGCTTTTCTTCATTCTTATCTGATAACCTGAATAAGACCTCCGGCACCAAGCTTAATAATATTTGATGGTTGTGCCTTGCTCATATCATCCTGGCGATAGCCAACAATATAATCTACTCCATTCTTGATTACATCCGATACTTCCGTGAAGTTTGCCGGTGATAATTCACCGCTCACGTTGGCGGAAGTCGATACCAACGGCTTACGGAAACGTTCACACAACTTACGTGAAAACTCTTCATTCGTAATACGGATACCCACGCTTCCATCGTCGGCCAGCAGGTTCTTAGCCAGACTTTTTGCATTGGAATAAATAATCGTAAGCGGTTTATCGGCCACCTCGATCAGATCCCAGGCGATATCGGGTATATCCGATACATACATCTGCAATTTAGCAGTGCTATCCATCAGAACCAGCATCGCCTTATTGTCTGCCCTTCTCTTCAATTCATATACGCGTTGCACCGCTTCCTCATTCGTTGCATCGCAGCCTATGCCCCAGATTGTATCTGTGGGATAGAGTATTATACCACCCTCCTGCATTACTTCGCAGGCCTTTTTAATATCTTCCGTCATTGTTTTTTATAATATTGTGACAAATGTACAAATCATTCGTGTACTTATAAAAAAATAATAACAAAAAAACTATTTTACCCGGGCTATTGCTATTATCCATTTTAAATTCCTAATTTTACAGGTTGAATAGGAAACGGGGGCATGTTCAGGGAGAACATGAACAAAACAGCAAGATTTATTTCAGTTTCATAGTAGTGAAACAACTGTTTCACTTAGAAGAAACAAGTGTTTCATCATAGTGAAACAAACGAAACCTCGTAGGACTATACAAAAGACAAAAAAGAAAAAACAATATATAATGATTAACAAATGGAATTTTCAAACCCCGACAGAAGAAGAATTACGTAAGAGAGATGCGTTGGCGGCTGAAATCGGTTTCAGTCCCATTATCTGTCTCCTGCTTGTTCAGAGAGGGATTACCACGGCAGAAGAGGCTAGAAAGTTCTTTAAACCCAATCTGGGCGACCTGCATGATCCATTCCTGATGCCGGACATGGATAAAGCGGTAAAACGGTTGAACAAAGCGCTTGGGAATAAAGAAAAGATTCTGGTGTACGGTGATTACGATGTGGACGGAACGACAGCCGTCTCACTTGTGTTCAAGTATCTGAGGCCTTATTCTTCAACCCTCGATTATTACATACCGGATCGGTATGACGAAGGGTACGGTATTTCTTATAAGGGGATTAACTATGCGCATGAAAACGGCGTAACGTTAATAATTTCACTCGACTGCGGTATCAAAGCGATCGAAAAGATCGAGTACGCAAAAGAGAAAGGTATCGACTTTATTATTTGCGACCACCACATGCCGGACGATACGCTTCCGGATGCTGTGGCTGTACTGGATGCTAAACGGGTGGACTCGATCTATCCGTACGAACATCTGTCGGGTTGCGGTGTCGGTTTCAAATTCATGCAGGCGTTTGCCAAAAGCAACAATTTTCCTTTCTCCGAACTGGAAAAGTTGCTGGAGCTGACAGCCGTCAGTATCGCTTCCGATATCGTGCCTATCACGGGAGAGAACCGCATCCTGGCCTATTACGGGCTTAAGCAACTGAACAGCAACCCCAGCTTGGGACTGAAAGGGATCATAGACATCTGCGGACTGACCGGGAAAGACATCACCATCAGCGACATCGTATTCAAAATAGGCCCCCGTATCAATGCTTCCGGACGAATGATGAACGGAAAAGAGGCGGTAGACCTGTTGCTGGCCAAAGATGTGGAATCGGCTCGCGAGAAAAGTGAAAATATCAACCAGTACAACGACGAACGCCGTGAACTGGACAAGAAAATAACGGACGAAGCCAACGCGATCATCGATGAATTCGCCAATATGGAAGACCGGAAAGCGATCGTTGTCTTCAACCGGGGTTGGCATAAAGGCGTGATCGGCATCGTTGCTTCGCGTCTGACAGAGAAATATTACCGCCCGGCAGTCGTACTGACCAAGTCGTCCGAACTGATCACAGGTTCTGCCCGCTCGGTTACCGGTTTCGACATCTATAAGGCGATAGAAAGCTGTCGCGACCTGCTGGAAAACTTCGGTGGACATACCTATGCCGCCGGCCTTTCCCTGAAAGAAGAAAACCTGGAAGCCTTCACAGACCGCTTCCTCAAACTGGCAGCCGAAGAGATCATCCCGGAACAGATGACTCCGCAGATCGACATCGATGCCATCCTCGACCTGAAAGATATCAATTCCAAATTCATGAACGAGCTTAAAAGGATGAATCCTTTCGGCCCGGACAACCAAAAGCCGGTATTCTGTTCGCTGAATGTCAAAGACTACGGCACAAGCAAGTTGGTTGGCAAGGAACTGGAACATATCAAATTGGAACTGATAGACGACAAGTCGAACACGCCGATCCACGGTATTGCTTTCGGAATGCACGAACATAGCAAGCATATCAAAGGGATGAGCCCCTTCAATATCTGCTACACCATCGAAGAAAATACGTATAACGGAAACACGACCTTGCAACTCATGGTTAAAGACATAAAGGTCGATGACATATGAAGGAAGCCGGTGGACGTCTACCATAAGATATTAGAGAAGTACTGGGGATACCCTGCTTTTCGTCCTCTGCAAGAGGACATTATTCACTCTGTTTGTGAGGGAAAAGATACACTGGGACTCATGCCGACCGGTGGAGGTAAGTCGATTACCTTCCAGGTGCCGGCATTGGTCATGGAAGGGATATGTATTGTCGTAACCCCACTGATCGCCCTGATGAAAGACCAGGTGGACAATCTCCGCCGTCTGGGTATCAAGGCGACGGCTGTCTATTCGGGAATGACCCGCCAGGAGATCATCGGCCAGCTGGAAAATTGCATCTTCGGTGATTACAAGTTCCTGTATGTCTCCCCCGAACGCTTAGCCACAGATATATTCCTGAGCAAATTGCAGGCCATGAACGTCTGTCTCCTGGTTATCGACGAAAGCCACTGTATCTCGCAATGGGGGTACGACTTCCGTCCCTCCTACATGAAGATAGCCGACGTCAGGGAACAACTTCCCGGTGTGCCTGTGCTGGCGCTTACGGCTACGGCAACTCCCGAAGTGGTCAACGACATACAGGAACGACTGCACTTCAAAGAAAAGAATGTTTTCCGGAAAAGCTTCGCCCGAAAGAACCTGTCCTATATCGTACGCCGCACGGAGGATAAGATAAACTCGCTGGTCTACATTCTGGGGAAAGTCCCCGGAACCGTCATCGTCTATGTGCGCAACAGAAAACGGACTAAAGAGGTGGCAACGATCCTGCGTGAAGCCGGAATATCGGCCGACTTCTTCCATGCCGGGCTCAATCGCGATGAAAAGACCCTTCGCCAGAGCCGCTGGAAGAATAACGAATGCCGCGTGATCGTATCTACCAACGCTTTCGGTATGGGGATCGACAAACCGGACGTACGCCTGGTCGTCCATCTGGATATGCCCGGCTCGCTGGAAGAATATTATCAGGAAGCCGGACGCGCCGGACGTGATGAGCAACGCGCTTATGCCGTCGCCTTATGTTCGAATACGGATACCGCCAAGCTGAAAAAACGGCTGGCCGATGAATACCCGGACAGGGAATTTATCAGCCGGGTATACGATGCATTGGGCAATTATTACCAGATCGCAATGGGCTACGGACTCGATACGGTGCACGATTTCTCCCTGATCGATTTCTGCTCGGCCTACAAGTTCTCGCATCTGCAAGCCCACCATGCCCTGAAGATACTGGAACTGGCAGGCTATATAGAATATACGGAAGAACAGGATAATGCCTCGCGTCTGGTGTTCAGCGCCACCCGCGACGAACTTTACAAGTACCTGCACCAGGACAAAAAGACGGACGAGGTGATCCAGTGCATCCTCCGCTCCTATACCGGGCTGTTTTCCGATTACGTATATATTAATGAAGGACTGATCTCTACCCGTACCGGACTGAGCCAGCAGGAAATATATGACGTATTGATCGGACTGTCGAAATACCGGATCGTCAATTATATCCCGCATAAAAAGACACCGCTCATCATTTACACCCGTACAAGGGAAGAGCTGAAATACCTCTCCATCCCCCGTTCAGCCTATGAAGAGCGGAAGGAACGGTTCGAAAACCGGATGAACCGGGTGATAGAGTACATCAACGAAGACCGGGTATGCCGGAGCCGTATGCTGATCTCTTACTTCGGTGAAAAGGGAATTTCCGATTGCGGTTGCTGCGATATCTGCCTGGCAAAGAACGATTCGGGACTGAACAACCATACGTTCAACGCCATACGGGATACGCTGCTTGAAACGCTGGAAGAAACCGGTTCGCGGGAAGTTAAGAAGCTATCGGAAGAGTTATCGTTCCCGGCCGACAAGGTCATAACAGTTGTCCGGTTCCTGGCTGAACACGACGACCGTTTTTCATTGGAAGACGGAACGTTAAGTCTCACAAAAACGAACACAGTGTCCGATAACGAACAGCAATAACCGGATAGCAAACGTTGTAGCTCAACACATTAGCTTTATGGCACAGACTTTGTTATTATCGGTACCAAACAGTAATAACAAAGTCTTTTATGTATAAAGTCTATTTCAGGCAGGCAATGCAGATGCTGCGGCAAAACAAATTCTTCAGCATCGTTTATATAACCGGTACCGGCCTGGCCATTACAATGGTTATGGTACTGGCTATTCTATATTACTTCCGTACGGGGAATATCGCACCGGAAAGCAACCGCAACCGAATGATGTTTATCCAGCACGGGAAAATATTGAACAAAGTAGAAGGCCAGGGCAACGGCAGCAGCCGTCTATCCTACCCAACCATCAAAGAATGCTTCTATCCGTTGCAAACACCGGAAGCCGTCACTGCAATCCTCCCAGTCGGGGAACAAACCGAATTTATCCAGGTGCAGGGAAGCAATGACGTCTACAACGGGCTTGTTATGGGAACCGATGCCACTTTCTGGAAAGTGTTCCAATTCAGTTTCATCTCGGGTAAATCCTATACGGAAGAAGAGTTCACTTCCGGAATAAACAAAGCGGTGGTATGCGAATCGCTGGCACGCCGGTTGTTCAACACCTCCGATGCCATAGGAAAAACATTTCTACTGAACTTTGAAGAATACCAGGTAGCCGGTGTCGTTAAAGATGTCCCTTCCATAACCCAATACTGCTATGCAGAAATGTGGATACCATTCACTACCCGTCCCTTACAGATACAGGGAAGCAAATGGTGCGATTTCCTCTTAGGCCGTATGCTTCTCTGTATCCTGGCTAAGGATCCGGGCGACTTCGATGCGATCCGGGAGGAAGCCGAAGAAAACTGCCGACGTTACAGTGCCGGGAATCCGCAATATAACTTTGTATTAAGCGGACAACCCGATACGGCCCTACGTGCCTGGCTTCGGGATGATTCCTTTAACAGCCCTGATTACACGAAGATATACCTGCAGATCACATTGGTCATAACATTATTATTATTGGTTCCGTCCATAAACCTGACAGGGATGACTGCCTCACGCATGAAAAAGCGCATGGAAGAACTGGGTATCCGTAAAGCTTTCGGTGCTCAAAACAAGACGTTACTTATGCAGATATTATATGAGAATCTATTCCTCACCCTATTGGGCGGGCTGATCGGATTAATGATTTCTTACGGAATAATCTATTCCATGAAAAGCTGGTTGCTCGGTAATTACGACTGGGACGGCAGTTCATTGACCGCCTCTATCGATCTTTCGCCCGGGATGATGATTAATCCTGAAATATTCGGATACACCCTGGCCCTTTGCCTGGTGTTGAACCTGATGTCCGCCCTTGTCCCTGCCTGGCGTGCACTCAAACGACCTATTGTAGATGCTATAAACGATAAATAAAAGAGCCATGGTACAACACCTTTTTAAACTTATATGGAAGCAACGCCGGCAGAACGTCTGGATTGCAGCCGAATTATTCCTGGTATTCATCCTCCTGTGGTATATCATGGATTACTTTACAACGATCAGATATGCAGATTCCATCGATAGTGCATACAATATAAAAGATACATATCAGGTACGTCTTGCAACCGTACCGCAGAGTAGCCCTCATTATATTCGCTATGAAAATGTCGAGGAGGCTGGTAGCCAGTATCTTTCCATCATAGAACGCATCCGTAAATATCCTCAGGTTGAAGATGTATGCCTGACACTCGACAGCAGCCCTTATAACCCCAGCTACATGGATAATCAGATGGGAAAAGACAGCATAGAGAAAGTACAGTACCAATACCTGCCGGTAACTCCTTCTTATTTCGATGTATTCAAAGTCGAGCCACTTGGCGGTGGAGATCCGTCATCTCTAAAAAATGCTTTGACAGAGAAAAGCATTATCATTTCACGCAAACTGGCAGAAGCTCTTTTCCCCGGTAAGGATGCCAAAGGAAAGTCAATCTATATCGGCGACAATTCCTCCGTCCATGTAGGCGGTGTTTGCGGAGCATTAAAACGCGATGACTACAGCCGAGAAGAAAGGGCCGCTTATTTTCTGCTACCTACATCCTACTTCATCGAATGGAACGAACGACAGTTGGTAGGAGCCTTAGGGATCAGCATGCGGGTAAAACCGGGACTCAATAAAAAGGAATTTATAGAGAAATTCGAGCATGATATGAGGGAACAGCTCAACATTGGTAATTTTTTACTATCCAGAGTAGTCCCATACACTGATTTACGGAATAAACTATATCTTACGAATGGCGTGACAGACGCCATCCGTTACCGGGTAGCTTTCATGGTATTCCTTATCTTCAACATCTTCCTCGGCATTATCGGTACTTTCTGGTTCCGCAACGAATACCGCAAACCGGAAATCGGCTTACGGCTGGCCGTTGGTGCTACCCGCAAGCAGATATTGATGATGATGATCGGTGAAGGCTGGCTGTTGCTAAGCCTGGTAGCCATCCCCGCTGTTATCATCTGTGTCAACCTGGCAAAAATGGAGTTTATCGGAACAAACATCATGGATATTACATTCTTACGAATCTTCTTCGGCCTACTGCTGACCTATTTATTCATGGCTTTGGTCATCCTGCTCGGCGCCTGGTATCCCGCCTACCTGTCCTCACGGATTGCTCCGGCTGATACATTGAGAAGCGAATAACCCTATAATGAACTATATATAAGTGAAAAGCCCCTCGAAGTTGTTTGACTTCGAGGGGCTTTTCCGTAAAAGAAACAACTTTATATTATTGATTTATTTCTGTTCCTTATAATCTTTCCGGTAAGAGCATTGGCTCTCGGTCGGGAAATCTTTCGGGACTTTCTGGGTGACTTTTCCGGTAGCAGCCCACTCGGCACCACGCAGTAATAAGACCTGAAAACCTGTACATTGCATGGCTGTATTATTCTCGGCTGTTTCACCGGCATGTCCCAGCATCGTGTGGAAAATACGGGCATTACCGTAATCCACTGTAAAGATCAGCGGTTCTTCACGGCCTGAGCCGCCTGTTTCCTTCTCCGAATAAGCGGTATAAAGGAGAGCACCGATATTACCAGGCCCACGCATACGGTCGTACAATTCATCCTTAGTGTGGCGCCATTTCAAAGGTAATCCTTTTACGATCGGGTGTACCTTATCGCGTCCGTTCAGAACATACTCATGCTGATTGCCATGCGAACCTCCGGGGCCGGCAGAACTATCCTTGACCAGTTTGCCATCCTGCCAGTATACATACGGGCCTGCGTTTTCATTACGGTTTTCCCAACCACCCAAAGCACAGATCTTATTAAATTCCGGCCACTGGGAGAAAGCGTTGTCGGCTGCGTGGTAGACCACTACTCCACCGCCACCCTGCACGTAATCGAGGAAACGTTTATTTGTTTCTTCCGGCCAGGAGTCGCCATTATAATCGAGTACCACCAATTCGTAAGGGGTAAAATCGAGCACAAAGCCCGACATATCTTTTCCCTGGGAAGGAGAAACCGCGAAATCGACAGAGAAACGACCGGAGTTTTCGAGTATTTGCTTCAGCACCACATGGCTAACCTGCCAGTTATGGTTATTCTGCCCTGTTATCAATAAAGTCCTGATGGGTTTCCTGGCCGATACCGAACACACACACAACATGGAAACCAACACAACAAATAGTTTTCCTAAAAATAAATGTCTCATGGTATTAATATGGTTTAAAGATTTGTACCGGCAAATGTAATAAAAATTGACAGTTGCCCATTGACAATTGACAATTATTTGGTTGGAGACCAGAACCAAAGCTACGCCGGGCTTGTTTTTATCGAGCTTATGAAGGTAAACTGGAGGATATTAAAGCTGAAACTAGTAGATGCCAGGCTCTATTTCGTGAGTCTCATCGTGGGACTGCTCACCGGTCTGGTGGCAGTACCGTATCATTTCCTGTTGCAGTTATTCTATAATTACCGGAAAGACTTCTTCGAGTCGTCTCCTCCCTGGTATCTCCATGTAGTCGCTTTCTTCACGCTTTGGGCGGTACTTATATTTGTCTCGCGACTGGTAAAACGCTGGCCGTTCATTGGTGGCGGTGGTATCTCGCAAACACGCGGGGCTATCAACGGCAGGATCGTATATAAACACTCACTCCGGCAATTGCTGGCAAAGTTTGTCGGCGGAGTATTGACGCTGAGCAGCGGCCTTTCGATGGGACGGGAAGGGCCATCCGTACAAATGGGTTCCTACATAGGCGACCTGGTCAGCAAATGGGGTCATATCCTGAGCGGCGAACGCAAACAACTGTTGGCAGCGGGTGCCGGTGCAGGACTGGCGGCTGCTTTTGCCGCCCCGCTGGCTGCCACGACACTGGTGATCGAGTCGATCGAACGTTTTGATGCTCCCAAGACGGCTATTACCACGATACTGGCCGGAGTAGTAGCCGGTGCGATTGCCAATATGATCTTTCCGATCAATCCTTACCATGAGATACAGGCGGTAGCTCCTGACCTGACCTTCTCTTTACAGATCAAATTGTTCCTGTTGTTTGCCATTGTCGTCTCCATCTTCGGGAAGTTCTATTCGCTATTGATGCTCTATGTTAAAAGGATCTATCCTGCCATAAAGCAGCCGGAATATATCAAACTACTGGGACTGTTGGTCATGGCCTACATTATTTCACTGACATTGACCGACCTGACCGGTGGCGGAGAACAATTTCTTATGGAGCAGGCGCTGGGAGGCACGCAAAGCATCCTGTGGATTACCGGGATGATGCTCTTACATGTGGTATTCACCGTTTATTCCTTCTCTTCGGGATTACCCGGTGGGAGTTTCATTCCGACACTCGTTACGGGTGGGTTGTTGGGAAAGATATGCGCACTCCTGTTAGTGCAGCATGGGGTCATCGCTCCCGAAAATATCAGTTATGTGATGCTGATCGGGATGGCTGCTTTCCTGGTGGCTGTTGTCCGTACCCCTATCACGGCGATCATCCTGATCACGGAGATTACGGGGCATTTTGAAGTGTTCTACCCTTCGATCGTTGTCGGGGGATTGACTTACTACTTCACCGAACTATTGGAGATAAAGCCATTCAATGTAATGTTTTACGAGGAGATGATAAAAAAGCCGCTCTTCCAGGAGGAGAAACGACTGCAGCTCGATGTCGAAGTGATGGCCGGCTCCTACTTCGACGGCAAAGCGATCGACACCCTGCATCTACCGAACAACTGCCTGATCATCAACATCCACCGCGACCGTAAAAACTTCCCCCCAAGCGGCCAGACGATCCTGCCCGGCGACCAGCTTACGCTCGAAATAGATGCACAGGACATCGAGAAGCTGTATGAGCCGCTGGTGAGTATGGCGAATATTTATTGATAGAGAGATAAATAAGATCAGAAAGCAAGAATGGGACGGACACCATAGGCATAGTTACCCGTCATGTTCCGCACCTTGCCTTCGGAGAAGTCCGTGTACCACATGTAGCCGTTACTGCTATACTCCGTACTCGACCAATAGATGCCGTTGAAAGCTGTCGTAAATGGTGCTCCAAGCTTATTTAATGAACTATTAACCATAATCTCCACATCCTCCTGCTTATTTATCTTACCGGGGTCATTATAATAAATACTATTGATGTCTTGCCAAAGAAGACTTAGTTCTTTGGCAGACGGGAAATACCAACCGCTACTACTGCCAGGGGCAGGCACTTCGGTAGCGTAGGTAGCTATGCACGATATGGGAAGAACTTTATTGAACTCACTGCACTCTGCGTTATATGCCTCGATGGCTTTCGTATTATTATACCCCCGGATTTTGTTGACAGGAGCGGTAGGATCTGCGCTAGATACAATCTTCTCGTAACCGATAGAATTAGTCATCCAATTGCTGACGCTTGCAGGAGTCTCCTGCCATCTCACCCTACCGGCATCCTTCAAGGCAACCACCAAACCATGCGTGCATTCGGGATACTCGCTCTTTAAGGCGGGGTCTCCGAAGGCAGATAATGTTGTACCCCAGCGGTCGTTAGTACCGGTAACAGCAGTAGTATGCTTGTCTTTTGTTGGATCGCCCACCCAAAAAACAATGCCGATACAGGCGGCTTTCTGGTCGGCGGTCAAAGAAACATCCTTACCCACTAAAGAGCCGTCCTTCATGAAAAAGTCACCGGCTTGCAGGGTATAAGGTTTATCTATTATCGTACTGCTTCCTCCATCTACTTTATAGGTTTTATACTTACCACCAGAGACAGAAGGAGTAACCGTCCATGTGACTTCGGCGTTGCTACCATTGATATAACTACCGGAAAGTCCGTCGGATGCAGAAGGCTTTACCAAGTAGCGATAAGTACCGTCGCTCATACGGCAGGGGTTAAATTCAAACCTCATGTCAGGTATATCGGATATCCATGTATAACTTTCATCGTTAGAGAGCTTTAAATTCGCCTTTGGCAATTCTATCACCACCAATGACATCTGATGTGCCATAGAGAAGGTTAGTTTTTTGTTGGAGAGGGAGCCTTGGGCTATCATCAGATCCTGCGCGGTGTAGTTAGTGTAATCGCTTTGATCGTCAGCCGGAGACCAAGCGGTTATGACGTTGGCAAAGAAATCGTCGGCATTACCAGCAGTGGGGACAAGCTCGCCAGTCAAGTTGTCCTGCCAAGGATAGTAAGCATAGTAGGTTGCATCCGGATACATACTTAAACCATCGTCGGACTGCCAAACCAAACTGCCGTTGTCAGTAGAAGCGGTCAGGCAGATATTTTTCACATCTACTTTTATCTCGCCATCTTGTACGGCAAAGACTCCGATCTTATCACCGGCAGTAAAGACGGTTTTAAGATTTTCTTCTGATGCACGCGTTTGCGGAGGTGCAGGGCTGTAACCGCTATCATCGACACAGATGCGGATAGTTTGACCGGCAGAGACCGGATCATTCCCCGGAAATTCTTCCGAACAGGAAGGGAGGAACAGACCAAAAGCCAACAGCAAGAAAAAGGAGGTGTTGAGTAATATGTTTCGTTTCATTTTGTATGATGGTTTGAATAAGTTGTTGTTTGAAATGAATTAAATCAATATAATCTACCTTGTAGGGACAGAGTACCCCTACGAGGATAGTTTTATCATTAGGGGATAGGGGTACTAGTTATATCCTCCGAGCCTCCTCCTCCGTCCCAACTACCACTACTGTCATCTACGGTTACGACATCGATCTTTTCGCTTTTCACCGTTACGTTGTAGGTATAGACCTGGCCGCTTTCGAGCTTGGCTTCGTTGCTGCCAGTAGGAGTATAATAATAAACCTTGCTATCGCTCAACGTTATGACAAAGAATTCCTTGTTCTGCATATTCTGCGGAATAACGAGGGCGGTATAGGTTTTCAGAATATCACTGCCGGAAGCGGTGATTTCCTTCGGGGTGATGGTGCCCATGCCGGAACCATTGGTAGCGGGTGCCCAAGTGCCAACGGTAACGCCTGTACCCACTGGGGCGGTGTATGTACCCGAAAGCGCAAGATTGTCAGTATAACCGATAACAACACTGTTGATCTGATCGGCATTTGTAGCAGCGTCAGCCTTTTTGATGTTTATCACCACACGGGCGGTCTGGTGGTAAAATGCCAGGGACTTGGAAACGTCACTAAACATTATCTCCTGTGCCGGAGCATAGAGAAAATCGCTTTGCTGGTAGCCGTTGTTACTTTGGTCGGACTGTACCGACCAAGTTTCCGGTAGTGAACCGCTATAGCCTGTACCGCAATACCATGCACTGACGGACTTCGTTTCCTCCGAACTTGTCCAATAAAAAGGATCACCGGACACAACGGTAAAGGTTGCGTCATTACCATAACTGTATTCTTTTACTTCGTCTTCTCCTTCTACCCTGACGGCAATTCGATCGTCGGCAGTCCATCCGCCATCAGTTGTATTTGCGCGCGTTTCTACCATTGCTTCTACCGACGAAGTAAAGGTAAGAGGGTATTTCCCATCAGGAAGTGCATTATCCTTTGTGCTTATCTCCGTGCTGCAGGAGGACGAGAGGAGGACGAATAGCACGAAGGCTAAATGAGTTGTTTTGATGTTCATATCATTATGTTTTGTTTGTGTGCTTCTACGATCCCGTGTCGGGCACGGGAACGGGATTGTTTCTCCGAAGCAGCCCTCCCAAGCGACAAAAGGAAGAGCCGGATCAGAGAATAGGGTTTATTCGATAACCGGACGGTCGTCTTCGCCGCCACTACCACCACTGCCACTACCGCCACTCTGCTGGTTGTCGTCTCTGTGCTGGATGGTATACCGGATCTCGTCGACGATGCGTTTGCGGAACGCAGGGTCGGGCGTGAACAGGATACGGGCATTTTTTATCGAACCTACTTTAAAGGTATCTTCCGTGTCGGCACCGTCGCTGGTGAAGGAAAGGCGGAAGGTTCCCAGTCCGTCGAGTTTCACCGTCTGCCCCAGGAGCAGGTAGGTGGGGATTTCATCAAAGAAATTACTTAACACATTCATGATATCACCTATCGTTAGTGATGAACGGCCGGCTATCTGGCGGCCGATGAAATTCGTATTCACGGCACCGTCGTACACCGGCTGGGCAAAAAGTTTGGGAGGGTCGTCGCGCTTCTGCGGGTTTGCCCTCGGTACTAATTTGTACTTCATGGATTATTCATTTAAAGTGTTTATATATCGTTGTCGCTATCTCTGTTGTATGGCTGCATACGTTAGTTGTCGGTTGCTACCTCCGTATGGGAGAGGCTGCTGCCTGCGTATGTGCGAGGGGACTACTCACCGGGCGGACGAGAGTTGCATAGTAAGTAAGCGTCGGCTGCATACGTATGCAGGCATCTGCTACATACGTATGTAACACCCTCCCGCATACGTATGTAGCGCCCCCTTACATACGTATGTATCGACCACCCACATACGCATGGAGTTGTCAGGGAATTTCTGCGTCTCCATCATGTTCGTTACCCACACCACCCCACTCCTTGATTTCTAGGTCTTTCAGAGCAAAGCTCCCCTTATAGGTCAGGGTCACGGTATAGGACATTCCTGCAATAAATGTTTTGTTCAGTACAAGTTCCTGTACTGCTCCCGTCCCTATCTGACAGGTCAGGACAGCATTTCCGTTTGTCGGAAAACAGATAGTTTCTTTTTCGGTAGACAGTTTATATCCAGCTGACAGAGTTGTCCCTGGAGTCGAACCGTCCGGACAAATACCGTTATACATATTTTTTAGGATACAGGCAAAAGTCTGACCTGATGGTAACATAGCTTCATTAACCATCGTCAGAGTTACCAGGCAGGTAGCCGGTACCAACTCAGCAGCATAGACAGAGGCTGCCGGAATCGATATCTCTTCTACTTTGCTGATTTTGCATGATTTTAGAGATTGATCCGTTTTCAAAGTGATGGCACCCGACAAAGAAAGACCGTCGGTCGTTCCGGCCTCCGGCAAATCAAACTGACTGGCTCCGGTGAGAGTGACAAATTTGTAATTACCACCGGCCAGCGATAAGGTTGTTGCCGCCCCGTCGGCCTTAATAATTTGGTTAAGTGCACAGATACCATTACCGGCATTGAATGCCAGCAGGCGATACTCCCCCACTTCGTCCGCACGGGTCTGAATAGTGATTTCACCCCTGACAGTCGGCTCCGATACAAGGCAGCTTTCATTACTGCATCCTCCGGCAAAGAGCCATACTGCCAGGGCGCCTATTTGTATGATTCGGTTATTCATATTTTGTTTGTTTTAGAGGATTACTTTGTAGCCGTTGCCGCCAATACGAAGAAGATAAGTGCCGCGGGGCAGTGTAAAGGTTTGCCCACCCACTGTCAGCGGAAATGTTTTCAGCAATGAACCACCTATATTATATATGTATAGGGAAGAAGTAGAATTACTTTCTATCTGAAGCTGTCCTTGCACAGTGTGGATGCAGATATCGTCGGGTGCGTCGACACGTTCGTTGGCCACCGGCGGAAGGTCGGGACGGATACCGTCGATCGAAACTTTTATGTCGCTGCGTACAGGAAAGATACGATATCTTCCCAGGCTGTTAGGGGTAAGTGTCTCACCCAGGTCGGTGCCGACCACCGGAACGGATTGCGTATAACCTTCTTTCAGCGTCAGGTAGAAACTGAATGACGAAAAGTCTGCCACGAGATACTCTCCGGCGACAGGGTCGGTCACGGCACCTTCCACTTCGGGAAGGGTGACGGTGTGGTAGATGGTCGGTTCGGGATCGGGCTCCGGCGTTGGAGATGGGCCGGGATCAGGGACGGGCTGATCTTCTACTTTAAAGTCGAAATGAAGCGTTATGTCGGTAGCGGGCATTGTAAAAGAAAATGTTTTCGGCAAACTCTCCAACGGGTTGAGAAACCAGTTACCGCTGGTAGAAGTTCCCAACAGGGAGATCAGCGTAACACCTTCCGGCAGAGGATCAGAGAGCGTAACCGTCACGCCTGTACCGGGTTTAATGGTATAGGAAGAAGCACTTCCTGTTATATCATCTCCTGCCACAGTAATCGTTACCTTCTTACCGGATGTCAGGCCGTTGGTTTCTATTATCAGGCTATACTCCGTCAGGGTACTTCCACCTTCTTCCGTAACCCCTCCTTCAAAGTTGCCCGACTGCGCATGCAGAGGCGAAAATACCCCGCTCAATAGCAGGCAAAGTAGCCATAGGCTGCCCGAAAAGTGAGGAAATAGTGTACCAACGGGTAGATTGTCAGTAGAAAACAACCGGGAAAAGATGTGTTTTAAGGAATACGGCAAATTAAAGGCCGGTTTTAGATGTCTGTTTATCAATGCATACTTAGTCATACTAGTGAGTGATTTAGTCCTACTTGAACTCACTCTAAAACAGGCACAAAATAGCATCTAAGCCATATATTTCCAATGATAAACGACATTTACCCCTTATCTTTTTGCTTAAACCAAAATAATGGCTAGCTTTGGGGCTTAATAATAACAGAGTTCAAGTAGAACTATGGTATTTATTATACGTATATAGATTTTATTAAGGTGATTCGTCAGTTCACCTTTTTATATAACTTTCCAATCCGCAATATTACGTGTCTTTGTACTGAAATTCACTCCGATCTTAAAAAGTTTACGGGGATCGGAAGCGAAAGGTAAAGCGTAGTCCTTTTCTTCAATTTGCTGTAAAGCATTATCGGTTGTTCCGTCCAGCTTAAATTCCATGACATAGATAAAACGATCTGTCTGCAGCACCAGGTCGATACGGCCTTCCGATGTATGGTATTCGGCTTTCACATAGAAGCCGATCAGTTTGCAGACAATGAACAGGACATTCTGATAATGAAGCTCCAGATCACGCACCAGCTCGTAAGGAGTATCGGCAAAGAGACTTTGCAGGCGGCGAAAGAAAGCATTGTAATCGCCACTTTCCACTTCCTGAACGAATTTTACAATATGGAACGGCACCTCCACCTTGTCGGTATCGGCATAAAAAGGGAGCAGAAACTTCATAAAACCTTCTTCTACTTCCCGGTTGGGAAAGCCCAGGCGATAGATGCCGAAACGGCGGTCGTACCCTTTGATCGTGAGGTAACCGCTTTGATAGATTACAGGGATCGGGTTGGTAGAAGTGGAATCGATACTGTTCAGCACATCCGAGTCTGTCTCTGTATGTGCCATATTATAAAGGTTGTAATGCGAACGTTTCAGCAGGTCTACCAGATAGGTGGGGGTACCGGTTTCAAACCAATAACTACCAAATTTACGTTTGGAAAAGGTGTTAAGCAGGCTGAAAGGATTATAGATACCGGGACTGTTCTCTACGAAATGATAACCATCGTAACATTCCTTCAACTCGGCACAAGTCTCCTCATAACCCATTTGCCCTGCGGCAGCAAGCACATGGATATCTTCTTCAAAATAGGCATGCAGTTCTTCTTCATTGATACCACAGAGGGAAATATACGGTTCCCACATCGAGATATCGTTCAGGTTATTTAAGTCGCTGAACACGCTGACCTTACCGAACTTAGTAACTCCGGTCAGGAAAGCAAATTTGATATAGCCGTCCATGCTTTTCATCACGCCGTAGAAGGCTTTCAACGTATCACGAAACTCCTTCTGCAGTTCATCATTATCGAGGGCTTGCAACATCGGCTTGTCGTATTCATCAATCAAGATAACGACAGGCCGCCCGGTCTGTTGGAAGGCACGGCGAATTACTCCAGTAAAACGGGCTGAGAAAGTATTCTCCCGAGCGTCTGTCCCCCAAGAGTCTTCCCATAAAAATAAATGACGATCCAGTATTTGTTCGAGTCTTTCCTGCGAATCGAACTTCTCAGCATTGAGATCCATGTGCAACACAGGATATTGTATCCAGTCTTTCTCCAGCTTCTCGATCGCTAAGTCTTCAAACAACTCTTTCTTTCCTTGAAAATAAGCCTCGAGCGTGGAGATAAGCAGGCTTTTTCCGAAACGGCGGGGACGGCTCAGGAAGTAATAACTACCAGTGGTTACCAATCGATAAATCAGCTCTGTTTTATCGACATAGATGAAGCCCTCTTTACGAAGTTTCTCAAAGTTCTGTATGCCGATAGGATATTTTACTTCCATAACTCGTTTTAATTTTAGTGATACGCTAGCAAAGGTAGAGAAATATTCCATATATATACAAAAAAGGTACCCACGATGAGTACCTTTTAATACATATATATACGGATTGTCTTTACGCAAAGAACAAGATCAGCAACTGTGCCGTAAGCACGCGCAGGAACATGGTCAGCGGATAAACGGTTGCGTATCCTACGGAAGGGGCATCGTTACCGGCTGTCGCGTTCGAGTAGGCCAAAGCGGGCGGGTCGGTCGTGCTACCTGCAATAAGCCCCATCAGCGTAAAATAGTTCACTTTACAAAAATAACGACCGATGCAACCGATAATCAGCAACGGAACAGTTGTGATGATAAAACCATAGCCGATCCAGGCAAAGCCACCGTTATTCACGATCGTATCTACAAAACCATCCCCGGCACTGATACCGACACAGGCAAGGAAAAGGGTTATACCGATCTCACGCAACATCAGGTTTGCGCTCTGAGTCGTATAAGTGACCAACTTATATTTATAACCGAAACGGCTGATCAGGATAGCCACGATCAACGGGCCACCGGCCAATCCCAGTTTCACAGGTTGCGGAATACCCGGGAAAGTAATAGGTATGCTACCCAGCACGATACCCAGTGCGATACCGATAAAGATCGTAATCAGGTTCGGTTCGTTCAGGCGCTTCATAGAGTTACCCAGTACCTTTTCTACATTTGTAACGGCCGTTTCAGTACCTACCACATTTACACGGTCGCCCACCTGAAGTGTCAGATGCGGGGTGGCTACCAGATCCACGCCGGCACGGGTGATACGGGTGATATTGATACCGTATAACTGGCGCAGTTTCAACTGTCCGAGACGTTTACCGTTCAGTTCCGGTTTCGTAACCAGGATACGGCGGTTGATGAACTGGCTTTCCATACGGATCCATTGTTTGCGTTCCATATCGATCACCTCTCCGACAAATGTCTTAATCGTTTCAGCATCCTGCTCGGTGGTAATTACAAAAACCTTATCGTTCTCGTGCAATACCACATTGGCAGAGGCTATCTCAATCTGCTTGTCACTGTCGTGCCAGATACGGGATATAACGAAATCGCGGTGTTCCAGTAAACCGGACAACTCCCCTACCGTTTTCCCGAATATAGCCGGGTTCTTTACCACCAGCGAAATAGGTTTCGCTTCGTTGGCATGGGAAGAATCCTCATTATTCAACTGTTCGCTCTCTTTATCGAAGTTTACGCGGAACGCATAACGGATAAACATGATTGAAAGAATAATACCGATCACACCCAACGGATAAGCGACAGCATATCCCAGGGCAATTGTATTATCCGCTGCACCATACATGTCGGAATAAGCCTGCTGCGCTGCACCCAGACCCGGAGTATTCGTTACTGCTCCCGACAAAATCCCCACCATAGTCGGCATTGGGATACCGGTCGTGTAATGCAGGATAATAGCTGTGAGCACTCCCAGGAACACAATCCCGCAAGCCAACAAGTTAAGTGTCACTCCTCCTTTCTTGAATGAGGAGAAGAACCCCGGCCCTACCTGCATACCCACAGAGTACACGAACAGAATAAGACCGAACTCTTTAAAAAAGTGAATCACATTGTGGTTGATCGTAAAACCGAAATGTCCGAGAATGATCCCCACAAACAAAACCAGTGTGATGCCTAACGACACGCCAAACACCTTAATTTTACCCAATTGAATTCCGGCCGCTATCACAAACGACAGCAACAGGATGGAGTGGCCGATGCCTTCTCCCCATAATAAATCATTGATCCAATTCATATTCTAATATTAAAAAACCTTGTCACTATTTAATAAAGTCGCCAAAGGTAACCATTTAGTTTGTGTTTAACAACATAAATGCTATCTTTACCCGACAAATAAAAACTGGAGCATGAATAAGATATATTACCTGATTTTGGTATTGTTAGCCAGCCTGGGAACTGCTCAGGCGCAAAACGCTGGAAAAACAGTCACTATCCAGACAAACGTCGGAACTATGAAGGCGCAACTATATGATGACGTGCCTAATCATGTCCGCGCATTCGTCAACCGGGCACGGCAAGGTGAGTTTAACGGCACGCTGTTCACCCGCGTTATCAAAGAGTTTATGATACAGGGCGGTGCCCCCGATTCTAAAACAGCACCTCCGGGAGCTCGTTGCGGTTTCGGTGATTCGTCTGCCGAGATCATGCCGGAGATGAACGATAAATATTTCCATAAGCGAGGGGCCCTGGCCGCTCCCCGGCAGAATGACGATGTAAACCCGCAGAAGAAATCGGATATGTCGCAGTTCTTTATCGTACAGGGAAAAGTGTACCGCAACGGCGAGTTGGACACATTGGAATTGATCGCTAACCAAGATATTCGTAAAAAAGCGCTCGATAAATTTTACCGTCCTGTAGCCGTAGAACTGAAAATGCAGAAACAGACGAACAAACGGGAATACAGCAAACGTATCAAAGCCATCAATATAAAGATAGACTCGATGATACAGGCAACGCCCGGCCATCTGCTCTTTACCGACGAACAGCGGAAAGCCTATACAACAATCGGAGGCTGTCATCACCTGGATGGTATTTATACGATCTTCGGCGAGGTAACGGAAGGTTTCGATGTATTGGATACGATTGCCAATCAGCCTAAAGACCAGTACGACCGTCCTAAAAAAGATATAAGAATTATAAGTGTAACCGTAGAATAACCCCCATCCATTATGCTAAAAAGAGATTTGATCATGGTACAGATAGAAGAACTGGGCAAAATGATCGCCCAGGTGATCTTCAACCGTAATAACAATGCAGCCGGGAAAAATCCGGAACTGATACAGACCGTTTACGAGAACTTGAAACTGACTCCGGATTTCCTGATGACAACGGCTCCCGACGATATCCTCCGTTTCCTCGACAATGAAGAGAAAAGCGGTGTCTTGCGTCTTGAGATCGCCATCAAGACTTTGATTGAAGATAGTTATCAGCAACCGAAAAACCAACCCGATATGCTCGTACGGGCTAAAGAGTTGCTGGAATACCTACAAGCACACGATACTACTTTCTCGTTGGAAAGGGTTAATCTGATGAATGAGATTGAAAAGCTCCGCGCCTCTTGTCGCTGACAAGAGGACGTCAAGTCAGCGACAAGAGGACGTCGAGTCAGCGACAAGAGCCGCCCCTTCCGCACAGCGTTCTCCGTCGATTGCTGCCGACACAATGCCACCGGCATAACCGGCACCTTCGCCACAGGGGAAAAGCCCTTTGATCGTTACATGCTGGTAACTGTCACGGTCGCGAAGAATACGAACCGGTGAAGAGGTACGTGTCTCCACTCCTATCATCAGAGCGTCATTGGTAAGGAACCCTTTCGATACTTTTCCAAAATAACGGAAGCCATCCCGCAAACGGCTGGTTACAAATTCCGGCATCCAGAAATGAAGCGGAGAAGCCAGCAGTCCCGGTGTATAAGAAGATTCCGGCAGATCGAACGAGTTTTTCTTCGTTACGAAATCATTCATGCGCTGGGCCGGTGCCGTTTGTTTCATGCCACCGTTCAACCAGCATACTTCTTCCAGCCGCTCCTGGAAAGCCATCAGGGCTAAAGGGGAGTCGGCCGGGACTTTCATTTCTTCATGTTTCATCAATTCGGGATAATCTTCAGGACGGATCTCTACCACCATCCCTGAATTCGACCAACGCGAACCCCGATTGGAAGGAGACATCCCGTTGACAACAACTTGCTTCGGGCCACTCGCAGCGGGAACGACAAACCCGCCCGGGCACATACAGAAAGAATATACGCCTCTCCCGTTTGCCTGCGTAACAAAACTATATTCGGCTGCCGGAAGATATTTTCCCCTGCCCTCCTTACGATGGTATTGTATCTGGTCGATCAACTCCTGGGGATGTTCCAGACGGACTCCCACGGCAATACCTTTTGCTTCGATAGGTATCTGCTGCTGATAAAGATATTGATAGACATCGCGAGCCGAATGGCCTGTAGCCAGGATAACCGGGCCGTAGAATGCCTTTCCCGTATTGGTTTCTATACCGATCACTTCATTATCCTTCAGGATCAAGGCATCCATACGGGTCTCGA
Source organism: Parabacteroides sp. HGS0025 (assembly GCF_000969845.1). Classification (NCBI taxonomy): domain Bacteria; kingdom Pseudomonadati; phylum Bacteroidota; class Bacteroidia; order Bacteroidales; family Tannerellaceae; genus Parabacteroides; species Parabacteroides sp. HGS0025. The sequence goes on along the minus strand of NZ_KQ033902.1, from coordinate 2,508,287 downwards.
AATGCACTTCGCCTCCACAGCGGATAATTTGTTCACGGATATTTTCTATTACACGCGGTAGTTTATCCGTCCCGATATGCGGATGGGCATCTGCCAGGATAGAGGTACTGGCACCATGCTGGCAAAAGACATTCAGTATCTTATCGACCGAACCGCGTTTCTTGCTGCGGGTATATAATTTGCCATCCGAATAGGCACCGGCACCACCTTCCCCGAAACTGTAGTTCGATTCACTGTTCACTACATGCTCACGGCTGATCAGTGCGATATCTTTCTTCCGGTCGCGCACATTCTTTCCACGTTCGACGATGACAGGACGCAACCCCAGTTCGATCAGGCGCAGGGCAGCAAAAAGTCCTCCGGGGCCGGTACCGACCACAACCACTTGTTTGCCGCCGGATACATCTTTATATTCCACCGACTGGAATTCCGCTTCTTCCGGTTGTTCATTGATAAATGCACGTAGCTTAACGTTTACATAAATCGTACGCTGGCGCGCATCGATAGAACGCTTCAATAGCCGTACTGCTTGTATATCTTTCAGAGAAGCGCCGGTTTCGCGCGCAACGACCTGTTTCAGAGATTGCTCATTGACTGCTTCTTCCGGCAGGATACGGAGTTGTAATTCTTGTATCATTATTTATTTGCTTGTTAATGGGGAAAAGAGGTTATCCGAACAGGTGCCGGAAAGCTTCCTCTACTTTCTTTACCTGTATAATCTGTATTTTGCATTTAGCGACATCGAAACCTTTCAGGTTGTTATGAGGAATGATTATACGTGAAAAGCCCAGCTTCTCCGCTTCAAGGATACGCTGCTCAATACGGTTGACCGGACGTATCTCGCCCGACAGGCCGACTTCGCCACACATACATACTCCCTGTTCGATACTGATATCGAGACTCGACGAAAGCACGGCACTGATAACAGCCAGGTCGATGGCCGGATCGTTTACTTTCAAACCTCCGGCAATATTGAGGAACACATCTTTTTGTATCAGTTTAAACCCGGCCCGTTTCTCAAGGACAGCCAGCAACATATTCATTCGCCGGAGATCAAACCCCGTTGCGCTGCGTTGCGGCGTACCATAAACGGCCGAGCTTACCAATGCCTGCGTTTCGATCAGGAAAGGACGGATACCTTCGATCGCAGCAGCAATAGTCACACCGCTCAGTCCTTCGTGATTTTGGGTAAGCAATAATTCAGAGGGATTGCTGACCTCGCGTAAACCGTTCTGCCGCATTTCGTAGATACCGAGTTCCGCCGTACTGCCGAAACGGTTTTTGATACTGCGCAGAATGCGGTACATATAATGTTGGTCGCCTTCAAACTGAAGCACCGTGTCGACAATATGCTCCAATACCTTAGGCCCGGCAATGCTTCCTTCCTTATTAATATGGCCGATCAGCAAAACAGGCACACCGCTCTCCTTGGCATATTTCAGGATAGCTGCGCTACACTCACGTACCTGTGAGACGCTACCGGGTGACGACTCCACGATCTCCGTATAAATTGTCTGGATAGAGTCGATAATCATCAGATCCGGCTGTACGTTTCGAGCTTGCACGAAGATTTGTTCGAGGTTTGTTTCACAAAGGATGAAACAGTCGGGATTTTCGTGAGCCAGACGGTCGGCACGCAGTTTGAGCTGGCGGCTGCTTTCTTCACCGGATACGTACAACGTCTTTAGCCCGTTCAACCCCAGGACGGTTTGCAGCACCAGCGTAGACTTACCGATACCCGGTTCACCACCAATCAGCACCAGCGAACCTTTCACCAGACCGCCACCGAGGACACGGTTCAGCTCCTCATCTTTCAGATCGATACGAGATTCTTCTTCGGAAGTGATGTCGCGCAATAAGACCGGACGCACTTTTTCGTTATCGGTTATTCCGGGGATAATATGTTTTGCCGAAGGTTCTTTGGTAGCAACGATCTCTTCCACATACGTGTTCCATTCGCCGCAATTAGGACATTTGCCCACCCATTTAGGAGAGTCTGCTCCGCAATTGGAGCAGACATATACTGTTTTTGTCTTAGCCATACATCTTTAAGATTTGGCGTAAAGATAGGAAAAGTTAGCCAAATAAGTCGAGTGTAAGTTGTTTCTTCTCCGCTTCCAGCTTGCGCAAGTGGCGCTTGCCCTGGGGAGTAACGATTTCAAGTTTGTCGAAGCGGGTACGGATCACCGTAGTCACCGTATAGCTGACGTTGATCGTTTCGCCCAATTCGCTTAGCTTACGTGCAATTTCCAATACGCAGTCGATGCACATGCCGCTGGTGAAGGATATCTTTTCGTCGAACATCTGCTTTTTAAAATCTTCGTCGCACATATAGAAGTCGATCGTTTCGCCTCCCTTGTTATAAATACCTTTCCAACGGTAACGGCTATCTTTCAACACAGGTGAAATGATTTCGATCGTCGCTTTGTTATCTTTGATCGTAGGCAGGTCGTCCGAACGCAGGATAAAGTAATCAAACTGTTCACGTTTCACTTCCAACGAACCGGAGCGGCTGCGGTTGTTCTCGTTCAATTCGCGCACGTTTATCTTTGTCACCTTGGGATAACCTTTCAGCGCTTCATAAAAATTGGACTTGCATTTGCTGAACTTCGGCCATGAAGATAAAAGCTCGATCAGCTCGCGCGGGATGAGTGCACCGACCTGTTTCAACTTGAGAGAACGCTTCAGCAGCGCTATTTCCTTCTGCATATTCTCCTCATCGGCGTTTGTCCGGTCGGCAATGGGTTGTCCTCCAACCGACAGGGTCGGACGCGTCAGAACCTGCATCAATATATTCAATACCACGGAGATAGCACGGGAACTTTCACCGCCTATCGGCCATACAACCCTGTATCCGCCTTCCTGTAGAACAGGTTCGCAATGGGCAGTCATCTTCACATCCAACATATCAGCCAACACACGGATCATGGAAAGTATCTCCTTTTCACAACGGTGTTTGATCATAGCGTCCATATAGCCGGACTTATCGTTAAAAGAATAACGAAGTTCAAGTTTGTTTGCAAACTTTATCATAGAGTCATCATGTTATTTATCCAAAATCCTGCTAATTACTTTACGGGTTGTTCTTTCGGTTTACGATCGAAGAACGGGTTTTTAGAAGAGGCACTGACAGGGATAGCCATTACACATTTGCTCTCTTCTCCCAACCATCCCAGACGCTGGGCAGCCAGCCCGGCACTGAACATGACGCGGGTATCCAGACGCAGATCGGAAGCGGTAGCGCAGGCAGAGCCGATGGCAATCCCCAGATCCACCGAATTAATGGTGCATGGAACCGTTGCCGGTTTCTCTACGCAGGTATCAAACCCGCAATGTGCGCAATTCAATCCTTGTACCTGCTGGCCAGTACCCAATATGACTACGGCTTCTGCACTCAGTATATTGTCCGCATCACGCAGGAAAAACTTTAATCCGGTTTCCGCAGCCACTTTCAGCATCTCTTCAGACAGCTGATGGATATCTTCGCCGGTCACCATAGCCATTTCTATAATGTCAATACCTTTCCCTTTTGGAGCTGTCCGGGCAGCGGTCATCATCTGACGTACAGCTGTTAACACGTGTTCGTGTCGTATCTCTCTTTCGTTTTGTATCATCTTATTATTGGTTTAGCAGGAACAAAGATACACTTTTACTCGTTTTCAAGTTCAAGATTTGTCATCTTTTCTGTGATGGCAAACGGATAACCGGGATATTCGTACAGGCTGAAACGCGGTTCGGTTACCCCTTCACAATAATTCCAGATACTTCGATATTCCTTTACATCCTCTCCCATTTCTTCCAACTGCCGGAGATAGGCTGCCACCGATTTATTTTCGACAATAAAAACCTCTCCCATTTTATTAATGATCGGGCTGTGACGGCGTCCTGTATCATGATCGAACTTAAGGATACGTTTTCCTTCCAAGGTGAGTCCCACCGTTTTAAAAGTCATACTCTTACCTATGGCCGGCAGATTCAACACGCTACGGTCTGTCGCTGCAAACAGCAGATGATTCTCTTTCAGGAAATTGACAAGCTTCTTTCCTAAAGGACGTTTATTGGTTACGATATCATCTAATTCTGCCAGCTTATTTTCAGGTACTCTCCCGAAGATCTTTTCTTCATATTGTTCCTGAAGTGAACGGCTGTTGGGTGTGAACACGGCATAGTTCTCGTTAAATCCTTTGACAGAGAATGTATAATAGCAAATCACCCCGACAGAGTTAAGTGTCTGCCGCAGTTTAGCCGTATGTCCGCGACGGGAAGCAGCAACCGTATACACCAGCTGATTTGTTATGACCCATCCGGCATCCAATATCGCCCGGATAGCCCGCTTAGCCTCCGGTGTTACTTCTAATGGAGACTGAAAATGTGTCTGAATAATAAACTGTGATACACCGACTGCCGATGCCTTATCCTTAAACTCTTTCAGGATTGCCACCAGTTCGTCGGTAATACGCAAAGGCAGGTAAGCCAGCAGACGCGATCCCAAACGAACCCGCTGCAATTCAGCCAGCTTTTCACCTTCCGGGCGATCCTCGTTGGCTTTACGCTTGCGGACAGCCATCTTATAGACTGCTTCCAATATTTTACGTAAGGTCGCATTCTGGCTCATCAAAGCATCCCCTCCGGTGATCAGGATATCCCGCAACTGGGCATCTTCTTCGAAATAATGCATCAACCGGCGAAGTTTCTTATCCCAGGTTTCTTTCGGCTTCAACGCTTCAAAATCGAAGTTCAGCCGTTCGCTCTGGAAGTCATACATGCGCTGGCAGGAAGCACAGAGACCGCCACAGGCGCGTCCCATCGAGTCGGGTATCAGAATGGCTACTTCCGGGTAACGGCGATGGATATTATGTCCTTCAGGCAACAGCCATCCGGCGGCATTCGGTTTGCCGGCTTCCACGATGTCCTCTTTTTCCCAGGCTTTGATACTGCCATAGGTATCTACCAGCTCATTCGAGTAAAGTATATAGGAACGGACAGTTTCGTCGTCAAATCCTTCTGTCCCCGGATTCAGCAAAGACAAATAATAAGGAGTAACGAAGAATGGCATTCCTTTCTTTTTGGCACGTAGCAACAAATGCATCATTTCTTCCGAAAGGGATTCACCCAGAAAATAGTTCAGCTCAGTCGGGCTTTTTATAGCCATCGACAAATGGAAACGTGCCGTATCCCACCATTCCCGAACCTGATTATACTTTTCCTCATAACTCATTTCGGGGGTAAACTGGTAACGGGAAGAAGGGGCCGTACGGCGTTCTATCTTCCGGATCAGCCGTTTTATAATACGTTCTTTATTGGCTTCACGAATAGCGATGACCTCTTCATCCAAACCAGTCGGCCAACGGTTCATTTGTCGTTTCACCAGCGAACGGTCTGTTTCAATCGTTTCCGGATGCTCCAACAACTTGAACTGATGGTAAAGATCGATAAACAGATCAGAAGAAACCTCATCCGTAAGTTTACCTGCCAGTAATTGCCATAGATAGGTTATCGTTTGTATCGACAGCTCCTGTCCCGTCGATAGTTCATCGATCGGGGAACCGTCATATTCTATTAAAAGTAAAATACGTTTCGCGACGGCATTTCCCATATTACCACCTCCTTCATTGACAGCTATCCTGGAAGACACAAACGATCGTAGAGCCTCTCTGAACAATTTTATGTTCCTGCTCTCTTCCGCCATTGCTACCAAATGAGGAAAGTCTCTGTTAAATACTTTTAGTAAATAAGAATTGTCGTACGTTAGTTCTTTTCTTTTAATCATAAACATCACTGCTTTTTAATAGATTGGAATAATTCAAGTCTCAGATCGCTTATTCAAAGGGATTACATTATATTAAGGATAGTTCATTTCCCGAATCGCAAATAACAGATGAAGAAGCTCAGACTTTTACACTTGTCCACAAATATAACATTTTTCATCGAAAAGCAGCGAATATTTAATGGAAAAACATTCTAATTTATGATATAACCGGAGCAAAATGACAACCTTTTTACTGTTCGATTACATTTTGGTTGCATTTTTCCCAGTTTCAGTTGATACAAGTCACTTCTACTTTCACATACGTCTTGAAAAAAGAGCGATAACGTTTGCATTTATCAAAAACTATATTTATATTTGTGACAAAGTAATATTTGAGGTTAAGACCTCTCGTTTTAGGTAAAGGTATTGGTCATTATAAGAATTAAAAAGTCTACTTGTGAAAGTAGACTTTTTGTTTTATAGGACTGTTCACTAAGACAGTCTTTTTATTATCTTTGCAAAGTTTTGATTGATGCAACATTATTAATTATTAAAAAATCACCTATGAACAAAGCAGAACTGATTGCAGAACTGGCTGAAAGAGCCGGATTGAAAAAGCAAAAAGCAGCTAAAGTATTAGATGCTTACATGGAGATCGTGACTGAAAAAATGTCCAACAACGAAGAAGTCGTTCTTATTGGGTTTGGAACATTAATACCCAGACCTCAAACTAGTCGCTTGGCTCGTAATCCCAAAACAGGTGAGCCTGTTATGATCAAGCCAAGAACAACCGTGAAGTTCAAACCGGGAAAGTTCTTACTAGAAGCGATGAACGGTAAAAAGTAATAGATCCGTTTTAAAAAGCTAGAAACGGCAACGCAGGTTGTCGTTTCTAGTAAATTATTATTGAACCGAACCTTTATCTTAACACAAATGTAACATCTATTTCATCCATCCGAAACAACAATGGCGTTCCTTTGCAGGAAAATAATTAATTTTGTAAACAATGAAATGAGTTTTTCATTTCAATATAAATAAAAAAGACTATGGACATGCCCCGAATTCTTGTTGTGGACGACGAAGAGGACTTGTGCGAGATCCTCAAATTCAATCTGGAAATAGAAGGATATGAAGTAGATACCGCTTTCAGCGCGGAAGAAGCACTTAAGAAAGACCTATCCGTATATCAGTTACTTTTACTCGATGTGATGATGGGAGAAATCTCCGGATTCAAAATGGCCAGCATTTTAAGGAAAGACGAAAGCACGGCTAACACGCCTATCATCTTCCTGACAGCCAAAGATACGGAAAACGATATGCTGACCGGCTTCAATCTGGGTGCAGACGATTATATTTCAAAACCGTTTTCCATCCGGCAGGTTGTCGCACGTGTTAAGGCCGTGTTACGCAGAACTACAGAAAAAGAGAAAGCTACCGTAAACGAACTTCTAGAATACGAGACACTGGCACTGGATATAAAACGTATCAAGGCTTCTGTCGACGGGAAAGAAATTCCGTTGACCAAAAAAGAGTTTGAGATATTAAAACTATTGCTGGAAAACAAAGGGAATGTATTTTCACGTGAAGAAATCCTGTCGCGCATCTGGAAAGATGAAGTATATGTACTGGATCGCACCATTGACGTGAATATCACCCGCCTTCGGAAAAAGATCGGCCCTTACGGAAAAAACATTGTCACCCGCCTCGGCTTCGGTTATTGTTTTGAATGCTAATACCCGTCATTTGAATTATGGTAAAGAGAGAGAATATGAAGAGCAGAATACCGTTCAGCCAACGGTTGTTCTGGTCTGTTTTTGTGATGTTTCTGGGATTTACGGTCTGCTTTCTGTTGTTTCAGTATCAGCGGGAGCGCGAATTCTCACAGGAGAAGTTGAATAATGTATTAAGTAACTATAATTACCAGCTATTCCGACGTACACAACAGCAAGGCACCGATATTGACAAAACCGTAAAGCAGTTCATTGAAGATATTCCGCAGAAGGATTTACGTGTGACGATCATCAATCCGGAAGGGAAAGTGCTTTTCGATAACAGCGGAACCGAAGAGTTCAACAACCATAACGACCGCAGCGAGGTACGCAAAGCCCGTTTATATAATGACGGTTTTGCCATCCGCACATCCGGCTCGACAGGTAGAAGATATTTTTATTCGGCCAGCAATATCGGCGGTTACATCTATCGTTCGGCACTACCTTACGATCCGTATGTACAAAGTGCCCTGTCGACCGACAAGGACTTTATTTATTTCATGGTGCTGATGACCCTGATCTTCTTCTTCGTCCTCTCCCGTTTCACTTTCAGCATCGGGCGAACGATATCCAAACTACGGGATTTTGCCCTGAATATAGAGAAGGACAGGATACCGGAAACGGATTACATGTTCCCCAACGATGAGCTGGGCGATATATCGAGGAATATCATCACTTTATACCATCGCCAGCAAAAAGCAAAAGATGAACTTTCGATGGAACGTGAGAAACTGATCAAGCACTTCCAGTATGCCAAAGAAGGGTTTGCCATGTTTACCGCAGAAGGGAAAGAGATCCTTTCCAATATTCTCTTTATCCAGTTCTTCAACGTGGTTTCCGACAGCCAGATCCGCCAGGCGGAAGAGGTGGTCGACATCCAGGAACTGGAACCGATCAAAGCATTTTTGAATAAGAATATCCCCAATACGAACCGGAAGCGGAAAGTATTGCGCGAGTCGGCGACTGTCGATAAGAACGGAAAGATTTTCCTGATCGAATGTATCCTGTTCCTGGATAACAGTTACGAGATATCGATCAACGATATTTCCCGCCAGGAAGAAGAAAGCCGTATGAAACGCCAGCTGACGCAAAACGTAGCACACGAGCTGAAAACCCCAGTCAGCAGTATACAGGGATATCTTGAAACGATCATCAGCAATCCGGAGTTGGCAGAAGACAAGCGTCAGTTCTTCCTCGAACGTTGCTACTCGCAAAGTACCCGCCTGACGGGTCTTCTACGCGATATCTCCGTATTGAACCGGTTGGATGAGGCTTCCGAACTGTTCGATCTGGCCGACACGAATATCTCCAGGCTGATCAGTGAGATACAAAAGGAATGCTCGAAAGAAATGGAAGAAAAGCAGATCACATCCGAAATCATCCTGCCGGGTGATCCGACTATTCATGGTAATTACTCTTTGTTGTATTCCATCTTCCGCAACCTGTATGACAATGCGATTGCTTATGCGGGAGAAGGGTGCAAGATCACGATCAACTGTTACAAGGAAGATCCTAAATTCTATTATTTCAGCTTCGCAGATAACGGAACGGGTATTTCGGAAGAGCACATCAACCGCATCTTCGAACGTTTCTACCGTGTAGATAAGGGACGAAGCCGCAAGGTAGGCGGAACCGGCCTGGGATTGTCGATCGTAAAGAACGGCGTTAATTTCCACAAAGGCCAGATATCTGCCAAGAGCAGCCCGGGAAAAGGAGTTACTTTCTTCTTTACGCTTAAAAAGAAGTTGTAGTAGATCCTGTGAACCATTCCTTAAATTCGGAAACACGAACTTTACTGACCAATATCTTCTCCGCGACAGGCACCTTCAGATTGACCGACAAACGTCCGTTAAACCAAAGGTCGATATCCAGAACTGCCTTTCGGGAGATTAGATATTGACGGTTTACGCGAAAGAACAGATTCGGATTCAGGCAATCCGACAATTCATCCAGTGTTTGTGTAAAAGTATATTCTTTCCCGTCCGTCACAACTGCCTTTACATTTCCTTCATGGATATAAAAAAACAGGATCATATCGACAGACAAAGGAAGTAGTTTATCCCCTTTGACCGGAACAAGGAAATGGGTTTTGTAACTCTCCTGCCGCTTCAGTACATTGATAAGGCTGCTGTAATCCGGTTCTTTCACCGGCAACTCGGCTTTCAGTTGTCTCAATTTACCGATCGCTTTACGGATATCGCTTTGCCCGATAGGCTTTAACAGATAATCGATGCTGTTCACCTTGAAAGCACGCAGGGCATATTCATCATAAGCGGTCGTAAAGATGATCGGACAGGTGATATCGACATGCTCGAATATTTCAAAAGAAGAACCGTCGGCCAGATGAATATCCAGGAAGATCAATTCCGGCATCGGATTGGCACGAAACCATTCGACACTTTCAGTAATACTATCCAGCACGGCTATGATCTCTATGTCGGGAGCCTCATCACACAGGAGCGCCTTCAGATTGCGAACGGCCGCTTTCTCGTCTTCAATGATTAATGCATTCATATCAATGGAATGGTTACAGTAAATGTATTATTATCTTCACGCACTTCGATCTCCTCTTTAAATAGCAGGCGGTAGCGTTTTGCCAGGTTCGACAAACCGATCCGCATGCCGCTGCTGGCCGTCAGTTTACGCTGGATCGGATTACCGACCGTTAAGTGTTTCCCCTCCGAACAGATCCGGATGGTCAGCGGATGGCGGTTACTGATCTCATTATGCTTGACGGCATTTTCAACCAGCAACTGAACCGACATAGGCGGGAGCTGACAAAGCATAGCCCCTTCCTCAATCCGGATATCGAACGACAGATTATCTTCATAACGCATCTTCAACAGAAACAGGTACGCATCGACAAACTCCATCTCTTCCTGCAAAGTAACACTCTGGCATTCGTTCTCCTGCAAGGTATAACGAAGCACACGGGATAGTTCCTGCAGATAATCCTGGGCTTTATCGGGTGTTTCGCGGATCAGCGAACGCAGCGTATTCAGCGAATTGAAAAGCATGTGGGGATTCAGTTGGTTCTTCAGGGCTTCGTATTGATTGACCAGGTTCTCCGTCCGCAACTGCTGGTTCTCGATCAACACCTGCTGGCTTTTGCGGATCAGATGGATCATATAACAACTGCCTGTCACAATACAGGTGATGATAAAGTCACGCAATGGATGCAGATAATGATGCACCATCGCATCGATGGCCGGGATATCGAAATGATGATGCAGGAAGACAAACCCCTGTCCCAACAAGTTACTCATTACCCAGGTCATGATAAAAGACAGCATCATCTTCAGCCAGGTGATACGTGCCGTCGCCCGGTTAAACCCGAACAACAAAGTGTTGAGCGTAAACAGGATCAGCAGGGAAATGAACGTGAAAAAAACCTCGTTGGCAACATCGGCCAGCCGCATCCCCGGAAACAGGTTATCCTGCCCGGAATGATCGAACAGGGAGATCATTTCCGGGAAATGAGTCAGGAACGCCACCACTACGGAAATGACGATCACTGCCAGTTTATATTTATCTACATTTAGCTTCATGCCACAAAGATACTTATTTCTTTTCTACGCGTGCCGTAACATACATGCCAGGACGAAAACGTTCGTTATTTCCTTTTACCCGTGCATATATTTCAAGAGAGCGGTTGACGGCGTCCACTTCCTGTCCGATGGAGAGCAGGGTGGCATCAAAGGTTTGTTTACCCATACCGTTTACGCGGAACTGGATGCGGCTTCCGGGGGTCAGGTCATCCAGGTCTTTTTCGTAAGCGGTCAGGCAGAGCAGGGTTTCCCCTTTGTCGATCACATCACAGACCGGTTCGCCGGCATTGAGATATTTACCCAGATTGATTGTCATTCCGGCCACATATCCATTCAGCGGAGATTTCACTTCGAGATAAGGACGGATACCGCTTTTCAACAGATCAGCGGGATCGACACCGAGGATCGTCAACTGGGCGGCAGCGGCTTCCAGGCGGCTTTTCATCGACAGATAATCTGCCTTACTCTGCTGAAAACGTTTCTGGGAAGCAGCTTCCTGCGAACTTAAACGCTCCTGCCGATGGAATTCGGCTTCCAGATATTCCGCTTGTGCATGCGCTTCGAGATAATTTTGCTGGAGAGTGATAAAATCAGGGTTCTCCAACGTTGCCAGGACAGTACCTTTCCGCACATAGTCACCCGGCAGCAGAGATGTTGCATGTACGGTTCCTCCCATTGTCAGCGTAACAGTGGCATGACGCTGAGGGGGAACGATCATTTTCCCATTAAAGGAAGAATGATTCGGCATAGCGGTTGCAGAGGTGACGGCATCCACCTGAAGCGAGTCGGCTGCAGCAACTACCGGTTCGACCTCCGGCTTTGAAATCTCTTGTGGTTGTTCTTTTTCCGTAGTCGCGCTACAGGCTGCCAACAACAGGGCAGCAATGGGAATAAATATTCTTTTCATCGTATCGTTTTTATTATAAATTCTTTTTATTCGGTATTTCCGGGGACAATGCCAATAATTCTCTGTAAGCACTGTCCCCGGGTTGGACAGCGCCAATAATTTTCTGTAAGTACTGTCCTCGGGCTGGACAGCGCTGATAATTTTCCGTAAGCACTGTCGCCAGGCTGGACAACGCCAATAATTTTCCGTAAGCACTGTCGCCAGGCCGGACAACGCCGATAATCTTCCGGAAGCATTGTCGGGCGGAATATTTCTATCGCGTATACAATTCCAGTTCCAGCGCGGAGATATTGTAATTGTAAACAGATTCAATATATCCTCTTTTTATCTCCCGCGCACTGTTCAGGCTCTGCACAAACTGCATAATATCCGTTTCACTCTCGCGGAATTGTATCTGCGCACTCTTTAACAAAGCATCGGCTTCCGGCAAAGCTCCCGTCGTGTAATAGCGGATACTTTCACCTTGCTGGCGAAGCATTGCCTGCAGTTCGTCAACCTTATTGCTTAGCTGGCGCGTACTTGCTTCCGCTTCCGTACGGGCGATATAAGCATCTATCCGTGCCTGCCGCGTACGACTTTGCTGCGGGAAGAACAGGATCGGAAACGAAACGCCGACCATCCAGGAGTTCAGTCCGCTAAGCGGCGCTATTTTCTGGCGGATATAACCGACCGACAGCTCCGGAAAGAAACGGCTGCGCTCCACGTTGAGCATCGCTTTCTTTTCGTCTGCCGTACTTTGGAAATATCCGACATGCGCATCCGACAGCACAGCAGTTCCGGTTTCTGCTGGGAACAAAGCCAGCGTACTGTCAGCGGGGACGATCGGCCGGTCGGCATAACAAGCCCAAGTAAACCGGCGTGCAGCCAGCTGCAACTCTTCTTCCGACTGCATCAGGCGGGTACGCAGATCTGCGGCGAGCGTGGTTGCCATATTCCGTTCCAGCAAGGTGATATCGCCCTGTTCGTAACGGAGTTGACCGGCTTGTTGCAGACGCGCAGCCAGCTCGTTCTGTTCGCGGTAAAGGGAACGGAGATTGGCTGCATATTGATAATAAGCCCAGGCACGCTTCACTTCGGCGATGATTTCCTTTTTCACCATATCCCGATAGTATTCGCCGGTTGCGATCTGTTTGCCGACAAGCGTATTCTTATAGAACGGAGTGAGCAAAGAACCCAGCGACTGGGTCACTTCGATCTGATTATCGTTACGCGTCTCGCCATTGATCTGTCCCCATGAATAGCTGACCGATGTCGGAGCCAACTCCCACGATTCGCCACGGGCAGTACGTGAACGGTCGATGGCAGCAGATGCCGTTTTCAGACGCGGGTGATTCTGCAGGGCGACAGACAACGCTTCATCTAGCGAAACCATAGCTGCCCGACCAGTTACATCATTCTGAGCCCAAGCCGGGGAAGCCAGAAGAGCAAGCCCCAGGATCATCGGCAACGCCTTTACTCCTCTCCCTTTCCAGATCTTCTTCCATAAGAACGGGAATGAATTTACCAGCCGGTAAAAGACCGGGATAATCAATAAGGTAAGGACGGTAGAAACAATCAGTCCCCCAATCACCACCGTCGCCAGCGGACGCTGCACTTCAGCTCCGGCCGACCGGGCAATCGCCATCGGCACAAATCCCAAGGAAGCGACCAGCCCCGTCAAAAAGACCGGACGCAACAGGTGCGGACAGCCTTTAGCTATAATACGGTTCGTACACATATAATATTTATTTCGTTTACGCAGGTCATTAAAGTGATTGATCATCAGGATACCATTCAGTACCGCCACGCCGAACAAGGCAATAAATCCCACCCCGGCCGAAATGCTGAAAGGCAAACCGCGCAGCCAAAGCGCCGCGATACCGCCGATAAGCGACAAGGGGACGGTTGAAAAGACCACCAGCGTATAAGTCACGCTCTTGAAAGCAAAGAACAACAACAAAAGGATCAGTGCCAAAGCCACCGGAATAACGATCAGCAAGGTATTAATGGCATTCTGCAGGTTCTCGAACTGGCCGCCGTATTCAAAATAATAGCCGGGCTTCAGCTTGATATTCTTATCCAATGTATCCTGAATGTCGGAAACGACCTGCTGAATATCCGCATCGCGCACATTCACCCCGATCACAATACGGCGTTTGGTGGCATCCCGGTTAATCTGGAGCGGCCCGTTCACCAGTTCGATGTTCGCCACTTCGCTCACCGGGATCTGGATGCCTTCCGCCGTACGGATAAACAGTTTATCCAGATTCAGGTCAGACACTTTATCCTTATCGAGACGGAGCACCAGATCGAAGCGGCGTTCATTCTCAAAAATCACGCCGGCAGCTTCACCGGCATAAGCCGTGCGGACAATCGTATTCAGTTCCTCTATATTCATCCCGTAGCGGGCAATCTTGGCGCGATCGTATTTAACCACCAGCTGCGGAAGTCCCATTGCCTGTTCCACGATCACGTCGGCCGCCCCGGATACTTTCTCAACAAAGGCGGACGCTTCTTTCGCTTTCGCATAGAGTTCTTCCATGTCTTCACCATACAGTTTGATGGCTATATCCGCTTTGGCACCCGTCATCAGTTCGTTGAAACGCAACTGGATCGGCTGGCTGAAATTAAACTCGGCACCCTCGATCGGTTCAAGAGCCGCCTTCATCTTCTCCACCATCTCGGCACGGCTCGACGCGGAAGTCCATTCCTTGAAAGGCTTCATGATGATCATTATATCGGCATCTTCCACTGCCATCGGATCGGTAGGCACTTCCGCCGTTCCTATCTTGGCAACCACGTGTTTAATCTCGGGGAACTGATCCATCAATGTCTTTTGTGCCTCGCCGGACAATTCGATGCTGCGGGTCAGCGAACTTCCCGCCGGAAGCGTCATCTGCATGGCAAAGTCCCCTTCATCCAGGGTCGGGATAAACTCGGCACCCAAACGGGTAAACAACAACAAGGAAGCCGCCAGCAAAGCAAAGGCAGAACCGATCGTCGCCCAGATATGATGCAGGCAGAAACGCAGGCTGCTTTTATATACCCGGTTCAGTTTCTCAAAGAAACGATCGGCAAAAGTAGGTTTGGATGAAATAGTCCGTTTCAGGAATAAAGAAGCCATCATCGGCACATAGGTGAGCGAAAGGATCAACGCGCCGATAATACAAAAGACAAGGGTCTTTGCCATCGGTGTAAAGTATTTTCCTTCGATGCCGGTCAACGTAAGGATCGGGAAAAAGACGATCAGGATGATCAGCACCGCAAACGTGGCACTTCGCACCACACCGCTTGCCCCGGCTTCCACTTCCTTGTCCATCTCGACTTTCGACAGTGTCCGTCCGGCAAGCCGCCGGGTATAAATATGTGCCAGGATCCCTTCCACGATCACAATCGAGCCGTCCACAACGATACCGAAGTCGATAGCCCCCAAGCTCATCAGGTTGGCCGACACGCCGAATATACGCATCATGATAAAACCGAACAGCATCGCCAGCGGAATAACGGAAGCCACGATCAGCCCGGCGCGAATATTTCCCAGAAAGATAATCAAGACGAAGAAGACGATCAGGGCACCCTCTATCAGGTTCCGTACAACCGTCGAGATATTGCGGTTCACCAACTCCGAGCGGTTCAGGTAAGGCTCTACGCTGACACCTTCGGGAAGCATCTTCTGTACCTTATCGACACGCGCTTCCAACTCTTTCGTCACCAGGTTGGCATTGGCGCCTTTCAGCATCATGGCGATACCGCCCACACATTCGCCCTCACCGTCTTTCGTCATGGCACCAAAACGCTTCGGCGCTCCGAAACGGACTGTCCCGACATCACTGATATGGATAGGGATGCCTCCCCGGTTGGTTATCACGATACGTTCGATATCTTTTGTATCGCTGATCATCCCTTCGGAACGGATATAATAGGCCCGGTTCACCTTTTCGATATAGCTGCCGCCTGTGTTCTGGTTGTTGCTGTTGAGGGCGGCATACACATCACTGATAGTAATATTCAACGAATACAAAGCGTCAGGGTCGACCGCCACTTCATACTGCTTCAGATAACCGCCGAAACTATTGATCTCTACAATCCCCGGAATACCGGAAAGCTGCCGTTTAACGATCCAGTCCTGGATAGTACGCAACTCCATCGCATCGTATTTATCTTCATAACCCGGAGCCACTTTCAATACATATTGGTAGATCTCCCCCAGCCCGGTGGTTATAGGCATCAGCTCCGGCGTTCCCAGCTCTGGCGGGATTTCACCGGACACGGTTTGTATCTGTTCGTTGATCAACTGCCGGGCATCCAATGTAGGTACGCTCTCCTTGAATACGACCGTTACGAGCGACAGCCCGAAACGGGATACGGAGCGTATCTCTTCTACATTCATTATATTGCTCATGGCAATTTCTATGGGAAAAGTAATCAGTTGTTCTACTTCCTGCGGGGCAAGGGTCGGCGAAACAGTCACGATCTGTACCTGGTTGTTGGTTATGTCCGGTACGGCATCGATAGGAAGCGTCAACATTGCATAAATTCCACCGATCAGCAGAAACAGCGTCGTAAGCCCGACGAACAACTTTTTGTGGATCGAAAAATGTACAATTGCTTTAAACATCACTTTGTAATTTAAAATAATATTACAAAGCTAGCCAGACGGAAAGTGATTACATATAATAAAATACTGAAGCTGACGGAATGGGAGGTGAAGTGTACCTATCAGCATTTAAACGGAAAGGGGAAAAATAATCCGGAAAAGATCAGAGCTATAGTCTTCCTGAAAAGGGGTACATGCGTGTGTAAAAAAGGGGTACATGCGTTTGGTAAAAGAATACAGGCTCTTATTCGTGATCTCTTCCGGAATTAAATCTTATACGACATCGTCTTTTTCGTTGAAGTCGTCGGCTTCCTGGTTACCGCCTTCGATAGTTTCTGTTACGTCCTTGATATCGTCGGCTGTATACGTATTCCCGGTTATAGAATTGTCGACAGACATTCCTTCATCTGTCAGCTCGGAACTTTCGTCCCACAATGTTTTCATTATCTTTGTCATAACCATTGATTTTAATTAGTTAATACTTTAGTTTAACAAAGCTGGCAAGGAAATTGTTGTCCCCAGCCGGGAATTATTCCCCGTAATTGACGGGGGCCGTCAACGAGGGGTGACGATTACCGTCAACGGGAGGTGATGACCATCGTCAACGGGGGGTGACGGATGCCGTCAACGGGAAGACTAGAGCGTCGTATAAACGATCGAGTCTACCGCATGAGATAAAATATAGGCCGCCGGCGTGGCATTCACTGCCGAATAGCCCTGTTTCAACTCCTCGATTGCCGGCCCCTTACCCGCACCTAATACCGGTACAAGCAGCGGAGAACCGTTCAGTATGATCGGGCCGGTCATCGTGATACGGAACTGCCCGGTTTCCGGATGCTGCGAAACGGCATAATTGCGGCTGTCCGTCAGCAACGGAAGATTATCGGGAAAGATAGAGGCCGTATGCGAATCCCCTCCTATTCCCAGAATGATACAATCGAAATAAGGGAACTGGCCGTGGCGGGGCAGATATTCCTTTACAATACGCGAATAACGCATGGCCTCCGTACCTGGCTCCACCTCACCGTGAATACGATGGATATGATCCTGGGGTATCTGCAGAGGTTCGAACAGCAATTTGTTCGCATGTCCGAAATTACTATCCGGATCGGTCGGGGCCACACAACGTTCGTCTACCCAGAAGAAACGCAGACTATCCCAATCGATCTTATCTCTGTATTCATCCACCCAAAGGGCGAACATCTTCTTAGCCGTTTCCCCGCCGGAAAGGGCGAGGTTGAACGGCTTTTGGTCTTCCTTCCGGGCCATATAAGTCATCAACTGACTGGTCAATGCCCGGAGAGCTTCTTTGTTGTCTTTATAATTCTCTATTTTCATACGCTTCATTTTTTAGCCGCACGAATCGCAGGGAGCTCCCATCGAATCGGCGCCCAGGTTCATTCTCTCTATCGGCCCGTTCTGTCCGGGTTCATAGAAGTACAGCCGCTTCGATCCTTCTTCTTTCCAATGATGCAGGATCGGATCGATAAAACGCCAGCTGGCTTCCAAAGCGTCGCTACGGGCATACAGGGTCGAATCGCCCAGCATGGCATCCAGCAGCAACCGTTCGTAGGCATCCGGCAAATGAGTCTTTGAAAGCGAGTCGTAACGGAACTCCATTCCGACCTGCTTCACCGTAAATCCGGCTCCCGGCATCTTCAGCCCGAAACGCAAGGTGATGCTTTCGTCCGGTTGGATACGGATCACCAGCTTATTACAGGAGCTTCCCGAACACTGTCCGGCAAACAACTGGTGCGGGGTCGATTTAAAATGGATAACGATCTCCGACGACTTCTCCGGCAGTTTCTTCCCGGTGAAGAAGTAGAACGGTACGCCGCTCCACCTCCAGTTATCGATAAAGAACTTCATACCTACGTAAGTCTCCGTATTCGAGTCGGGAGCCACATTCTTCTCCTCGCGATAACCGTCGTACTGTCCCCGTACCACCCACTCGTTCATTTCGCGGATCGTATAAGGACGGATCGAGCGGAACACCTTCACGATCTCGTCACGGATCGGTTCCGGATCGAACACGGAAGGCGACTCCATCGCAGCAAAAGCCATCAACTGCATCAGGTGATTCTGTATCATGTCGCGCAAAGCGCCGGCACCGTCGTAATACTTGCCGCGATTCTCCACACCCAGCGTCTCTGAGGCACTGATCTCGATCGAGTCGACATAGTTGCGGTTCCAGAGAGGTTCGAATATGCCGTTCGAGAAACGGAGTACCAGGATGTTCTGCACCGTCTCCTTTCCCAGATAATGGTCGATACGGTAAATCTCTTTCTCATCGAAGATACGGCACAGATGCTGATTCAGGTTCTGCGCCGTATCCAGGCTCGTACCGAAAGGCTTCTCCACGATTACCCGGCGCCATCCGTCTTCCGACGCAGCCACATTCATACCGTTCTCCTGAAGATACTTCGGGATCAACTCGTACATCAACGGCGGAGTCGCAAGATAATAGATCACCTTGTCGGGAAGATTTTCCTGCTGTTGCAAAAGACGGATACGGTCTTTCAGTTTTACATATTCCGCGGTGTTGGTTGAATCGAATGCCAGGTAGAAAAGTATCCGGAAGAAGTTATCCAGATCTTCACTGTTTGTTTCCTTATTTCCCCGTGCTTCCAGTATATGTTTACGTTGTTCGGCACGGAACTCTTCATCCGTAAACGCGGTGCGCGCAGCACCCAGAATGGCAAAATGTTCGGGTAACATCTTGCTGACATACAATTCAAAAAGTGCCGGAAGCAACTTGCGCCCTGTCAGGTCGCCCGATGCCCCGAAAATAACAAGTAGCTGATCATTTGGTCTGTTCATCCTCACGTCCTCCACTTGTTAAACATTATAAGTTCCGGATACCGTGTTACCGCCTTCGCCCGTCCAGTTGGTATGGAAGAAGATGCCACGTTCGCGGTCTGTCCTTTCATAGGTATGGGCTCCGAAGTAATCACGCTGTGCCTGGATCAGATTGGCTGCCGAATGCAGGGTACGCAGTCCGTCGAAATAACTCAGGGCAGAGCTCATGGCCGGTAAGGCGACACCGCTCAGGGCACCTTCCGAAACAGTCTTGCGCCAGGAGGGTAAAGCATTTTGTATCTTGGTGCGGAAGAAGTCGTCGAACAGCAGGTTTTCCAGCTTCGGGTTCTTGCGGTAGGCTTCCGTTATCTTCTGAAGGAAGACGGAGCGGATAATACATCCTTTACGCCATATCTGGGCGATCGTTCCGTAATCCAGCTCCCAGCCGTAATGTTCGGATGCACGGCGTATCAGGGAGAATCCCTGGGCATACGAAATCAGTTTGGAAGCATACAACGCCTGGCGTATCTCCTCCACGAACAGGTTCTCTCCCAGTTCGACCGGTTCGGGATACAGGCCGGCTGCTTTCTCACGTTCGGCATAAAGGGCTGACAACAGACGGGCATAAACAGCTTCGGTAACCAGCGTCAGCGGGTCGCTTTCGTCCATAGCGGCAATCGCGCTCCACTTTCCGGTTCCCTTTTGTCCGGCCACATCGAGTATCTTATCCAGCAACGGCTTACCGTCTTCATCGCGGAAACGGAGAATATTCTTCGTAATCTCGATCAGGAAACTGTCCAGTTCGCCTTTATTCCATTCTTCAAAGACAACCGACATTTCATCGTCGTCCAATCCTTTACGGTTTTTCAGCAACGAATAGGCTTCGGAGATCAATTGCATATCCCCGTACTCGATACCGTTATGAACCATCTTCACGAAATGTCCGGCTCCTCCCCGTCCGATCCACTGGCAGCAAGGCGTACCGTCGTCCAGCTTCGCAGCGATACCCTGCAGGATATCCTTTACGATCGGCCATGCTTCGGGAGAACCGCCCGGCATAACGGAAGGCCCGTGAAGTGCGCCTTCTTCACCGCCTGAGATACCTGAACCTACGAAGTACAAGCCTTTTGCTTCCACTTCCTTCACACGGCGTTCCGTATCGTGGAAATCGGAGTTACCCCCGTCGATGATTACATCGCCCGGCGACATGTGGGGCAATAATTGTTCGATCATCTCGTCTACCGGCGCACCGGCTTTGATCATCATCATGATGATACGCGGACGCTTTACGGCATCCGTCAGTTCTTCGATCGAATGTGTAGCGATGAAGTTCTTCCCTTTACCGCGGCCATTCACAAAACGATCCACCACACCTTCCTCACCGGGAAAGTTGCGGTTATATACAGCAACGGTAAAACCTTTGCTTTCCATATTCAGAGCCAGGTTCTCGCCCATTACGGCAAGCCCGATCAGTCCGATATCTGCTTTTTTCATGTTCTTTCTATTTTATATTTTGTTTTTATTGTTTTATCAATGCGAACAAATCGTTCAGCGATTCGCTCATCGACGGGTGAGTATAAATACTATCCCGCAAAAATGTATAATCTTTTCCTGCCCGTATCGCCAGCGACACGAGGTTGATGACTTCCGTAGACTCTGCACAGAACAAAGTACACCCCAGTATTTCTCCTGTTTCCGTATCTACAATGGCTTTCAGCAGGCCGTCTGTCTGATCGAATGTCCGTGTGCGTGGAAATGCAGCAGCCGGAATACGGGCAATACTGACTTTCCTTCCCGAGTTAAGGGCTTCCTCCTCTCCCATACCGATGCGCGACAACGGCGGGTCGATAAATACGGAATAAGCCACACCCAGGCGGTCGTCTTTCGTACGTGTTCCTTTTCCGAACAGTTCATCCTTTATCACACGATAGTCATCCAGAGAAATATAAGTGAACTGAAGGCCGCCGGTTACATCGCCCATTGCCCAGATACCGGGCACGTTCGTACGAAGATGTTCGTCTACCAGGATGGCTCCCCGGTTGGAGAGTTGTATTCCGGCTGCTTCTGTATTCAAGCCTTCCGTATTCGGTTTACGCCCGGTGGCCAGCAGCACGGCTTCGGCAGATATCTGCTTATCCAGTCCTTCTTTATTCTCTTTATATATTATAACAGCTTCCGCCCCGTTGTGTTCAATAGACTGAACCTGGGCATTCAGATGGATGGTGATTCCTTTCTTTTCGAGAACGGCTTTTACGGCTTCGGCGATATCCCGGTCTTCACGGGCAATGAACTTGTCCCCGCCTTCCAGTATGGTCACTTCCGAACCGAAACCGGCAAACATCGAAGCGAACTCCAGGCCGATATAACCGCCGCCTACGATAACGAGCCGGCGTGGTAACTTGTCCAGTTCCATAATAGAGGTGCTGGTATATACGAAAGGATTTCCCTCCAACCCTTTGATGGAAGGAAGGATAGTTGTGGCACCCGTATTGATAAATATCTTTTCACTTTCCAGCAGCAGGGCTTCGCCTCCCGCTTTTACTTCTATCTGATGAGGAGAACGGAAAGAGGCAACACCGGTATAAACCGTAACCGTATCTTTCGAATCGAGATTATCGAAATTCTTTTTACGCAAAAGGGCTGTCAGCTCCCGCTTTTCAGCAATCGCTTTACGGTATTCTTCCGCATATTGTTCAAAAGACGATGGTTTTCTGTACGAAATCACTTTCGACATGTGTACCAGCTTCTTTGTAGGGATACAACCTATATTGATACAGGTGCCGCCGTACATTCCGGCAGAACGTTCAATGATGGCCACATTCCATCCCCTTGATCCCAACTCTGCGGCAAGTGTCTTGCCGGCTTTCCCAAAACCAATGATTATCGCATCATACTTCTTCATCTTACATTTCTCCTCTTTTGACTTTGTTATTAACAGAACATTCGTTTTAACCTAATTGTTCGGAATTTTTTGTAATAACCGACAATTAATTGTTAACCTCCTCTCCTTAGAAAGTAAAAGCTAACGGTACAAAAGTAGAGAATACGTTGAGTTAAGGCGATGATAATTTTCCCTATAGAGTTGGCAATTTGTCTATTTGGGTCTCTTCTCCCTGATTTTTGTTCTTCTTCCGGTATTCGGTAGTACTCAATCCTGTTGCATTTTTGAAGAAGCGGCTGAACGTCGCCTGGTCTTCAAACCCCAACAACAAAGCGATCTCTTTGGAACTTTTCGAAGTGTAAAGCAACAAACGCTCCGCTTCCGCCTGCACACGATTGTGGATGACACGGATAGCAGACGGCTGTTGATACGTAGACAGTAAGTTAGCGAGTGTCTTAGGCGACTTGTTGAGCATATCGGCATACTCCTGCACCTGCTTTTTCTCCTTGAAATGGGTATCGACCAGGACATAGAACTTGCGGATCGTCTCAAACTGCATCCCGTTTTCTTTCCTTACCCCCTGCCGGTTCTCCGCCACTCGCGTACATAATATAATAAAGCGTTTCAGCAATACACGGAGCATTTCATCCTGCAGATGGTCGCGGCTCTCGAATTCTTCACGCATGATCCCTGTCAGCGTCTCAATCTTCCGCCGTTCCTGATCCGACAAGTCGAATACGACCACATGCGATGATCCGTGGAACAACAACCCGTTGCACGAAACTTCATGGTCATTGCCATAGATACAATAGAAATTACTGTTGAACATCAGGGCAAAATACGATCCGTCCACCCGCACGAACTCCAGGTGATGCAGGTGCGATAAAGTGAGCAGCTGCCCGGCATTCAGTACCACCGCCTGATGGTCGACATCCAGTTCGAGCTGACCGGAAACCACCCATATAAACTTATACAATGTTTTGTCTTTCAATAAAGCCGGGTTAGCATCCAGCGAATCCGTTAAAACTACTTTCCCTTTGATCTTGCTGTTTTCAAATGATAAATTCATGGTATTCCTATACATTATATATTATTACCTCCATTCGGTAGGGATCTCACCCGTATTCCTGCGGAACCAGCGGGAGAAGGTATCGTGGTTGGCAAACCCCAGCATCGTAGCTATCTGCGAAGGACGCAGGCGGGTCTTCGACAACAGGTCTTTTGCTTCCAGCAATACAAACTCACTGATCCATTCGGCTGCTGATATTCCGGCCCCTTGTTTACACCGGATATTCAGCTCCTGCGAATTGATCCCTAACTTTTCTGCGTAAAAGTACGCAGGAGAATGGTGATATCGGCTAATTAATGTCGCAAATTGTTGGAAAAAGAGCGAATTTTCTGTTTTAGGCACTTCGGCGACTGCTTTTCCCTGCTGCAGGTTTATGATCAAAGCCCGCAGCAACGACTCGACCACCTTGGCACGCATCTCCTTCATCTGCTCGATCTGCGACTCGACCAGGTGCAGGTAGGTTCTCGTCTCTTCAATTTCGTTGGAAGGGATATCACGGTACACAAGGCGTTGCCGGTTGATAAGCAACTCTTCGGAGACATAGACGATTATTCCGGAAAAACCGGTCGACTGGAAAGGTTTCACCTCAGTCACATCGTCACTGGCCACAAGAAGGAGTTGTCCGGCCGTTACATCATATACCTGATGCAAGGCATGGCAGTTAAAAGCACCTCCGGTACAGATCACGGCCAGTGTCCCCGACTCCAACGGAAGCAACTGGTAATTTTCACCATCTTTTACATATAGGATCTTCAGCGAACTTTCAAGCGTTAGCTCAGGCGTCGATACCGTATTGTAAAGATCAACAGGTAATATTCTTTCTGTTTTCATTTTTTAATTACTATTTTTAGCGTATAAATTAAGTATCGGGTAAACATACAAACGTCATTGTTAGTTTATTATACAGTGGGATTTTATCTTTAGTTAAAACCATCTTAAGAACATTTTATGATAACAACTCTTATTATTCTCGCACTTTCCGCCGTATTCTTTGTGAATGGGAAAGTACGTTCAGACCTCGTTGCTCTTTGTGCGCTGGTCTTATTAATGGTATTCAACATCCTGACTCCGGCGGAAGCGCTCTCCGGTTTTTCCAATTCTGTCGTCATCATGATGGTGGGACTGTTCGTTGTGGGCGGCGCTATCTTCAAGACAGGTCTGGCCAAGATGATCGGTAGTAAAATATTACAACTGGCAGGCACCAGCGAGATCAAATTGTTTATACTG
This sequence comes from Parabacteroides sp. HGS0025, assembly GCF_000969845.1. Taxonomy (NCBI): domain Bacteria; kingdom Pseudomonadati; phylum Bacteroidota; class Bacteroidia; order Bacteroidales; family Tannerellaceae; genus Parabacteroides; species Parabacteroides sp. HGS0025. The sequence goes on along the minus strand of NZ_KQ033902.1, from coordinate 2,483,762 downwards.
ATCATGCTGGTCACCGCTTTTATCGGTGCCTTTGTCAGCAATACCGGAACCGTAGCCCTGATGCTGCCGATCGTTGTCAGCATGGCGATGAACGCCAATATCAACCCCAGCCGTTTTCTAATGCCTCTTGCTTTTGCGAGCAGTATGGGGGGTATGGCCACGCTGATCGGTACGCCTCCTAACCTGGTGGTACAGGAAGCATTGTCGAATGCAGGATACAACGACCTTTCCTTCTTCTCTTTCACCCCCATCGGCATCGTATGTATCACAGTCGGCATCATCATCCTGATCCCATTGAGCAAATGGTTCCTGACCAAGAAAGATGAAAATAAGAAGACCGATGCATCCTCAGGCCGCTCTCCCCAGGAACTGGCAGCCAAATACAGCCTTTCCGACAATCTATACCGGGTACGGGTGCATAAAGACTCATTGGTACGTAACAGGAAACTCCAGGAGCTCAACATCACCAGCCTGTATAATCTGACCATCCTCGAGATCCGGCGCAAGTCTTCCTCACAGGGACGCTTTATGAAAACGGTCGACCAGAAACTAGCCGGGCCCGATACAGAGATACTGGAAGAAGATATATTATATGTATTCGGCGACTTCGAAAATATAGACAAATTCGTAAAAGAGAACCACTTGGATCTTACCGAGTCGCAGGTATCCGAATTTACGGGTGATGCGGAAAAACTCAGTGTACGCGAGATCGGTATCGCCGAAGTCCTGCTGATGCCCGACTCCAAGCTGATCAACAGAGCGGTCAAAGACTCCGGTTTCCGCGACAAATATTCAGTCAACATACTGGGGATAGAACGCAAAAACGAATATATCCTGTCTGATGTAAAGGATGTGAAGATGCATGCCGGAGATATCCTTCTGATACAAGGGAACTGGGACGACATCGCCCGTATGAGCAAGAAGCAGTCGCAATGGGTAGTGCTCGGCCAGCCGGTCGAAGAAGCTTCCAAGGTTACTCTCGACTACAAAGCACCTGTTGCCGCCGGTATCATGGTCCTGATGATCGCCGCTATGGTATTCGACTTTATCCCCATTCCGCCCGTAGCCGCCGTACTGATAGCCGCCATACTGATGGTGCTGACAGGATGTTTCCGGAATGTGGAAGACGCCTACAAAACGATCAACTGGGAAAGTATCGTGCTGATTGCGGCCATGCTGCCGATGTCGCTCGCGTTGGAAAAGACCGGAGCCTCCTCGCTCATCTCCGAAAAACTGGTAGGCGGACTGGGTAACTACGGGCCGCTCATCCTGATGGCGGGTATCTATTTCACGACCTCTTTGCTGACTATGTTTATCAGCAACACGGCCACAGCCGTACTAGTCGCCCCGATCGCCTTACAGTCGGCCATCGCCATAGGGGTAAGTCCCTACCCGTTCCTGCTGGCAGTAACAGTCGGAGCCAGTATGTGTTTTGCTTCTCCATTCTCCACTCCGCCGAATGCACTTGTGATGTCGGCCGGTAAATATACGTTCATGGATTATGTGAAAGTGGGTCTTCCTCTTCAGGTCATCATGGGAATAATTATGGTGTTTGTGCTGCCTTTATTATTTCCTTTTTAAACATTCGTGCATCTTAATTAGTTTTATATTTGCACGACAAAAAGAAAAATGATGAAGATTCCTTTTAAACCAATTACTATAGAGGATAAGGAGACAATTACCTCCTTTACCTATCCTCACAATTATCGCAATTGCGATTATTCGTTTGCCAATATTTGTAGCTGGCGTTTCCTGTACGACACGGAGTTTGCCGTTGTCGACGGATTCTTGCTGATCCGTTTCCTGATAGAAGACAAAAGCAGGATGGTTTACATGACCCCGGCCGGAGAAGGCGACCTGCGGCACGCATTGGAACTGCTGGAAGCCGACTCACGCGAGCACGGCCATCCGTTATGTATGCTGGGAGTAACCCACGATGCCAAGGAGATGCTTGAAAAAGCATTACCCGGCGGGTTCTTTTATATCCCTGAACGGGATTATTTCGACTATATCTATCTGCGTGAAGACCTGGCCTTGCTGAAAGGCAAGAAGTACCAGTCGAAACGCAACCATATCAATAACTTCAAAAAGAGATATGAGTACGAATATTCCCCCATTACCCCGGAACTGATCCCCCAGTGTCTGAAGCTGGAATGTACCTGGTACAAAGCCAACCGGACGGAAGACGATGCGGAAGATCTGAACTACGAACGTATTTCTATGACCTATGCCCTCAATCACTTCAACGAACTCGGACTGATTGGCGGAGCCCTGCTCGTCGACGGCAAAGTGATAGCCTTTACATTCGGTGCACCGATCAACCATGATACCTTCGGAGTGCATGTGGAAAAGGCCGATGTCGACTATGAAGGAGCCTACACCGTCATCAACCAGGAATTCGCTTCCCGCCTGCCGGAACAGTTCACCTACGTCAACCGGGAGGAAGACCTGGGTATCCCCGGACTACGCAAAGCGAAACTTTCCTATAACCCGGTCATACTATTGGAGAAAAACGCCGCGATAAAGAAAACGCAAAACAATAAACAAGATGAACAAGCAACAAGTAATCGATCTGTGGCGTCTCTCGTTCAATGATACGGAAGAATTTATACGCCTCTATTTCGACCGGGTATACAAGGAAGAGAATACCCTGGTCATCGAAAAGGACGGACAGGTGGTATCTGCTTTGCAGATGCTGCCTTATACTATGACATACTACGGGACAGAAATATCCGTAGCTTATATCTCAGGGGCATGTACCCTCCCTTCGATGCGGGGAAAAGGCCTGATGCGGCAGCTTATCCAGAATGCATACGAGGAAATGAAATACCGGTCGGTGGCCGTAACGGCTCTGATCCCGGCCGATCCCTGGTTGTTCGATTATTACCGGGAACAAGGTTACACCGAGGCTTTCGACTATTCCGAGGAAACCTATATCCGCCCCGAAGAACCGGTATGGGCTCCGAAACTGACTGTGGTTCCTCCCGAAGTCCCTTCGATGGATCTGCTGTACAAGTTTTTCGATAAACACATGCGTCAACGCCCCTGTTGCGTGCTCCATACCAAAGACGACCTTATCACGATCCTGCGCGACCTGCAACTGTCCGGCGGACAACTACTCACCGCCCTGGACGAACAGGAACAGCCTGTCGGAATGGCTTTCGTACTTCCCCCCGACCATACCTCCGGCATACCGGAAGCAAACCAACAGCTGTATATAAAGGAGTTTCTTTACGACGACGACCGGGTGGCAAACCTGCTGCTCCAGGAAGCGACCCTGCAAAACAACGTAAGCAAAGCCGTTTACAAAACACCTCCGGTCGTTCCCGGTACACACCCGATGGGTATGGCCCGCGTGATCGACACGGAACGGTTGATGCACCACTGGTTGTCTACGCACAAGGATGCTCCGGTATCGGAAAAGTTATTAAAGGAGCAGGATATCCAGACTTTCACACGGATCGTAATGGGATACCCCCAACGGGAAGCTTATATGAACCTGATGCTGGATTGATCCGGCACCAGGCATCGGATCAATAACCTTCCGTGTCAGCACGAAAGGTTATTCTTCTTTTCCAGCGCTTCCTTATAAAGCTTTTCCTGTAATACCGCAAACTGCGCAATATATTCTTCCTCCATCATCCCTTCCGGTTCACTAGCCCCATCCGTTGCCACAAACAAGCTGATCCGCTCACTCATTTTCAGATATTCTTCAAAACCTTCACTGGAAGCATTCAGCACACTGATAATTGTCTTGTATTTGGGAGTTTCCATACTATATCTAATTTATATGATTAATCTTTCGTTATCCATTCTGCAATATTCCGTTCCTCCGCACTAAAAGAAGCACCTACTTTTATAAGGGTACGACCATCTGCAATATAAGGGATCAAATACCCTTTTTCATCGATCTGCCGGATGGCATCTTCTGCACTACCATCCAGTTTGAATTCAAATACATAGATGTAATCCTTCGTCTTTACTACCGCATCGGCTCGGCCTCTGGCACTACGAACCTCCGCATCGCAAAATTGTCCCATCAGCTTAAACACCAGATAGAAAACGACCTGATAATGTCGTTCCGTACGATCATTCAGTTCATAAGGGAAATCTGCAAAAAAAGCCTTAAGCCGGGTTAGAAACGCATCCGTTTCTCCGGCACGAAGCTCACGTATAAACTGTTCTATATAAAAACCGCTTTCATCATCCGATACCGGTGTATAGAAAGGCACTATAAAATTCAAAAAACCATATTCCACCTCTTCATTCGGAAAAGCCAGTGTATAATTTTGAAACTCCCTGTCATAATCCTTTATCGTCAGGTAACCACTCTGATAAATCACCGGGATCGGGTTATTAGCCTCCACTCTGTACTCCGAAAAAGCTGAAGCACGCAACTCCACCCCTTCGATGATCCTTCGCAAATCATAGTTACTTTTTTTCAATAACTGAATAAGGAAGGTTGGAGTCCCAGTCTGAAACCAATAATTACTAAAATCCTGTTTTACCAATACGTTCAATACACTGAAAGGATTAAAGACCCCTTCGGCCACCGGATGAAAATGATAACCGTCATATTTCTTTATCAATGTATCGATCGTTTCTTCAAAAGTAAGATCATTCGCATCTCCCAGACTGGCTATCTCATTCGTAAAATTAGCAGTCAATTCACCCTTTGTCAAACCGCAAAGAGTGGCATATTGACGCGCCATACTGATATCATTCAATTGATTCAAATCACTGAACACGCTCACATGAGCAAATTTGGTCACACCGGTAAGCAGGACGAATTGCAGATAAGGATCGGCACTTTTCAATACACCGTAAAAACCTTTCAATGTACTCTGAAAAGTTTCTAACAAAACATCGTCTCCCAAAGCCTGTAACAAAGGTTTATCATACTCGTCGATAAGAACAACGACTTGCTTTCCGGTCTTTTCGTAAGCACGACGGATCAAACCCTGAAACCGGTCAGCCAACGTCTTTTCTCTCTCATCTCTGCCCCATCTATCCTCCCAAATATTCAGATGTCTGATTAATATAAAAGACAGAGATTCTGGAGATACGAACTTCTCCGCATTCAAATCCAAATGTAGCACCGGATATTCAAACCAGTCCTTTTCGAGCTGTTCGATAGCCAACCCTCTAAACAACTCTTTCTTTCCCTGAAAATAAGCTTCCAGTGTCGAAATCAGCAAACTCTTTCCGAAACGTCGTGGACGGCTCAAAAAATAAGGTTTGCCCCTCGTCACCATTTCATAGATCAAAGCCGTCTTGTCTACGTAAGCATACCCCTTGCTTCGCAAATCCTCGAAGCTTTGTATTCCGATCGGCAGTTTTTGGAGTTCTGTATTCATATTATCCGTTTTATGTAGCAATACACAAAGATAACATTTTCTTTAGAACAACCCTTATTTTTCCTTCCTTAGTTTACACACAATCCACAGACAAAACAGCAATAATAGGGCTAATCCGGCGAGTAGCAGGAAAGGGCTCCGGGACGAAGACCGGGCGGTGTGTTGAGCCGTGAGGTTTTCTGTAGCAAGACGTTCATATTCCGTATGGCTGTCTGTAACGGCAAGCAGTGAATCCGTCCAGGAACAGATGCGGGAAGCTTTGGCGGTGGTGACGCTTTGCAGGTATTGCACGCCGGAACTGTCCGGCGGCAAATATACAACCTGCTCCAACTCCCACGAAAGGCTGTCGGTGATCTCCAGGTTCGCGACACGGATCAAACTATCCCGACGGCTTACCTGTACCGAATCCCTGCGTTCTTCCAGACAGGTACCTGCCACCGTACGGCGTGCTCCGCATCCTGCCAGCAAAAAGATAACACATAACATACAGAGAATAACCTGCATACGATTCTTTCCTGAAGTCTTTAACGAGAGATGAAGGAACTTCCTGCGCTTATACAGGATCGCCTGGTCGAAAGGCAAACCCGACTGTAACAACAGTTCCAACAGCTTCGCCGGGCCTTCGGGAGTATAACAATCGGCTGCCTCCCCCTTCAGATGCTGGCTCGTAGATACGCCACCCACCAGACGGTTTACCTCTTTGTTCCGGTAACCGCTCAAAACGGCGATCGGCTTCTTATACAACTGCCGCAAGGGTTCCAGCAAACAACCGGTCAGATGTTGCAACGACACCCTTGCTTCGGGAGACGGTGTATTGTCGATTGCATGCTCTACCGCAGTACGACTATAGGTAAGTTCTTCCAATGTGAAATGCTCACTCAACCAGATCTTTTTACTTTTACTTTCCATTGTCATTGATTTTTAGTTTATATGTATAATCCACCCCGAAAAGAGCTCCTGCAAACGTACTGATCTCGCCGAAAGCCACCAGCACACTGTTATCGATCAGTCCCTGCGGATCGATCCAGAACCCGCAGAAGAGAAGGACAATCCCGCTCAATGTGAGCAGGATTGCCATAATCAATTGAATTGTCAGCCGTTTCATCGGATTACTCGATCACCGGTCTGTCATCCTCGCCACCGCCTTCACCTTCATTCTTGCCTTCAGAAACTGTCACCTTCTCGAAGTTAGTCCGGCTCTTGGCGATACGCAACGCCTTACCGGGGAAGAAGCAAACACGCGGTTCGCGGATCATACTTACATCGAAATCCTTCGCATCGGTTACTCCATCGGAACCAAAAGAGAAACGGAGATTACCCAACTCCCCCAGATTGACACGCCGTCCGTTGCGCAAATGACGTATCGATACCACATTCACACGATCCAGCACCGCTTTCACGCTGGCGCTACTCACTCCCGAGCCGTCGGTTACCTCTTCGATCAGTTCCTCGAAAGTCACCAGATCACCGCAAACCATCTGTGCATACTGCTTTACCGGATGTTCCGCCTGGTCGTCCCCCAGATTCTTGCGCGAAACCATTTTGAACTTGATTGCCATAATACTAATGTTTAATAAATTAATAAAGGAGTACGATATCGAACACATGTCAAAGATATAAATCCGGGAAAACCGCTTCTATCCGAATACGGGGGAACGAACAGTCAAAAAGGGAAGAAAACGATCCCATAAGCCCCACAAGCCATCCGAAGATACCTGAAAGGCGATAGATCGATTCCTCCCCTATTTAACATCAATTAATCATCACTTACGCTTTTCCGCCCACTTACGCATGTTTTCCAAATCCTCGATATCATCCCTGTCAGCCCTGTCGTTCCGGAGCTTACAGGAGAAATACTGCAAATTCCCATCAAAACCAAAAGCCAGAAAACAGATAAAGGCCAGATGCATGGAATTAAAGTCGAAATCCTTCTCATACGTTTCCAGCAACGTTAGTAACCTGCGTAACATCAGAGGTTCACGCAAAGGGAAAGCCAGTTTTCCCAATACTGTATGAGTACGCAGATAGTCGGCCGACCGGGCCCAATCGCTACATACAAAGATCAGGACAAACGTTCTGTACTCGTCAGTCATTTCCACCCAATCACAAAAAGCGGCATCATAGACCGCTTTTACATAAAAGGCCCTCTCTTCGGGAGCCATCCGTTCCGTTTTTTTCCGGAACTTTCTGCCGGAAGGTTTCTCACCCAGCAGTTCTTTTATTATCTTATACATAAAATGCCGGGCCAGTCAGGGAATGGTTTGCCCTTACCGGTCCGGCACAAAAGCCCGTAGGCCATTAATATCCCTGCGCTATGCGAATATTATGACGCGACAGGCGCGGGTTTTGCGGCATCGCCTTGCGAAACCAGGAGATCGCTTCCGACGGCTCGTTCTCCATCAGGGCCAATACCCCCAGGTTATTCCACGAACGCGGATCGTCGGCCACCTGCCGCAGGAAATAAGCGGCTGCTTCCCGGTCGCCCAAAGCAAGCGAGGCTGCTCCCGCATTCAGCACGGCTTCCCGGCTGGAAGGGAAACGGTAAGCAGCCAGTTCGTATACTTCACGGTATTGTTCCGTACCCGGACGATACAACACTGCCACCTGTAGAAGCTCCTCGAGCGTCAGCTTATCCGGATCGGCAACCACCTTTTCAGCCAGTTCCTCCAGTCGGGGCAACCCGGCAGGAACCCTAACCGTCGTCTCATAGGTGACGTCCAGCTCCATCCGACGCAAACGGGAAAAGAAGCTTTTCTCTATATCCTTATATATAGCCCCCTTGCCGAGCGCCTTCAACTGCTTCCGCCGATTGTCGGCATCGGTGTATTTATCCAGTACAGCCAATACCTCCGCACTATAACTACGTCCCGACTTCGCAACCAGCTCGCGCAAACCTTCCCAGTCTTCGCCTACCCAGTCGATCGTGACCGATACTCCGCTGGACAACTCCGGTAACTTTTGCAGATAATTCTTAAAACCGACAGCCCGGTTACCCGCCAGCCGCTCATTCTCACTCGTGCTACCGTCGGGCGAAGCAAAGCCTGTCAGGCGGACGGCCCGTACCCTGTTTTCCGCTCCCTGCAACTGCGACAAGCGTTCTTTCAGCTTTTCCAGTTCGGCCCGGTTGTTGCCATACTTCAGGTCGAGTTTGACACTCCCTGCCGGAAAACCGATATAGGCCGTCAGTTTTTCAGTACCCAATTGTTCTGCCGGACAGGTTTCCGCTTCCGGTGTCAGATAACTGATCATCCCGCTGTAAACGGCCAGGGCATCGATCTGCAATAAAGGGATCTCCGCACGGCGCACCAAGGCAGCTGTAGGCGGCACCTTCTCTACTGCAGCCGACTGGACTCTTTCCATACGTCCCGTCGACTGTGTATCTTGCCGGGTTGTCTTACAGGAAGGCAGGACAGCCAGTATACATAAACCGGCCAACCCTTTTGTTACTATTTTCTTCATATGTTATTTGTCGTGGGTATTCAAGGCCTTCAATAAAAACTTTCCGGGTTTGAACTTCACGCTCGTACGGGCTTCAATCATACAGGGAATACCTGTACGCGGGTTACGTCCCTGCCGCTCTGTCTGTTTCCAGGGTTCAAACGTTCCGAACCCCTGAAGCACTATCGCTTCCTGCCCCAGCGAATCTTTCAGCACATCCTGGAAAGCATTGAGGAACTGGCGGGATTTATACTGCGGAATACCCATCTTCTCCGCTAATGCGTTCACTAAATCTGTTTTGTTCATAATCAGTTGTCTTTAAATGTTATGTTATTTTCCAATTGTTTCTTCAACGACGACAGGAAGATCATACACTCTATCGGGGTCACCCCCGCGATGTCATACAGACGCAACTGTTCCAGCACCTGCGCACCGGCATCCGGTTCTTTCCTGATAGGGACGGTTTCCTGCAATGCTTCCTTTTTCAACGCCTGCATCATCTTGGATATATACCGGCTTTTCTCCGTGGCAAACTCCTCGTCGCCAAGCAATACCGAACGGATAACCAGCCGCTTTTCATCCGGTTGCTCGTATTCCCGGTTTTCAAGTATCTTCGGTAGAACCGCATCCGGAAAACCCAAAGAGATCACTTCCATATTGACTACCTTACAGAAACGGGTATTTACCTGATAAACGGTAATGGTCTGTATAAACTTAATTGCCGAACGCTCATACGCCTTCCAGAAAAGGCCCTCGCGATACAAGTATATATGAGTACTCCCGGCTGTCTCCAAAGCCAGCTTCTGTTTCAAGTCCATAAATAATTTCTTTTATTTGATTACACTTTTCCGCCACCCTGTTATCTGCCGTCCGATATCTTCCATCAACAGAACCAGCTTGGCATAACTACCCGTATCGATGATACGCAGATCATTACACAGGCGGATTTCCAGTTTCAGGAATTCGAACTCATCCACCAGTTGCATCAGGTGGGGCGACTTGTCCAACGACACATTCGCCCGGTAGATACAACGGGTCAGGTTCATCGCGTCCCTGCGGATATCCTGCATCAGGGTGTATTTATACTCCCGGGGAGCATGGTGCGAGACGGCATAGATCATTTTTATCAGTTCAACCGTCCGCAGATAAAGCGGAGTTTCAGTATGTAAAGCCATGATTCAATATTTCATAACAATTGTATCTGGATGCATATATTACCGGATACAGATCGTCGTAATTTCCGGGAACCAGCCCGGCCTTTTTCTGAGCTCTTATTATAGTCGAGCAAATATTCCTGACAGTCTGGTGGCGCAACAGGCGCACCTTCTCCTTCCGGACTATTTTCTCGGGACTGACATAATACAGTTTATCCAGTGCAGGCGAAAGCCATTCCCTGACCTTCTTCCTCAGGTTCATACTACTGTGATGTCTCATCAGTCCTAAATACGAATTCAGGCTTTGTAGAAAATGTTCCTCTTCATCTTCGCTCAACGGGTGTTTGGAAACCTTATAATTATATTCTCCTATCACCTTACGCATCCCTTTCACAGCCCGTTTCCCCGTCAGGATAACACGTCCCTTTACGATAGCTCCGACAAAACGGATACCGTTCGTATAATGGGTCAGCCGTATCTTGTTCGGATGCAGGGTCAACCCCAGTTCTTCCTGCAGATACTGCTGAAATAAGGGGATCAGGCTCTTTAAATATTCCTTGTCGTTGTGCACGACAAAAAAATCGTCTACATACCGTCCGTAATAACGCAGCCCCAGCTTGCTCTTACAATAATGGTCGAAACCGTTCAGGTAAAAGTTGGCAAATAACTGGCTGGTCAGGTTACCGATCGGCAAACCCAACTCCCGGTTACAGACAAACAAGTCCAGTTGCCGGGGTTTCGTCTCATTCGGCAACGGCATGCCGTTCATCGAAAACAGACTCTTATCTTTCGGCAGGCCTTTCCATAAAGACCGGAAACCTTTTATATGTACCCTCGATACAGGGTTATCCAAAGCGATCAGCCGGGTCAGATAAAGAACGGTTTCCAAATCGTCGCCTTCATATCTGGCACGCAGAAACCTATCCAACTTATCCGCCAGCAATCGGCGGTCTATATTCATAAAAAAGCCACGTATGTCACACTGAAGGACATAGCAATCTTTCGTATAATTGGCCGAACACTGGGCGATAAACCGTTTTAAGCGATTTATACCGAATAATGTTCCCTTGCCGGTACGGCATGAATAACTGTCCAGAATAAATTCTTTCTCAAACAACGGGTTGATACGCGCTGCCAGATAATGATGCACCACCCGGTCACGGAACGAAGCAGCAAACACCTCCCGCTTCACAGGTTCCGTTACAATAAATGCCTCCGAACGTGAAATCTTATAGCAGCCCTCCTCTATCTCTTTATATAATGTATAGAGGTTATGCTCTGCATCCATCTCAAATTCCATTGCAGCAGTTGTTCTCCGTTTTGTCTTACGGCAGTCGTACCATGCCTGCACCAATGATTCAAAGTCTATTTTCATTTCCTACTTCATTATTTTTAGATTCATAAACGAGTCCCGGACACAGCGAACATAGCGATTGTTGTTGTCGTTGTTGTTGTTGCTGTTGCCATCGCTGAAGCGCACGATCCAGTGGTTGTTGCTATTGTTGGCCGTACTACTCCAGTACCAATCGCTCGCAAACGTTCGTAGTTGCCACTTATAACTTACTGCCGGGGCTCCCCGGGGTAATTCTAACAGGGCAAGCCCTGCGGACAACCGGATTCGTCTGAATCTTGACGCTACCGTATGCCGTAACTAACGGTATTCTGAAGTCCAAACTATTTTCTTATACTATTCTCTTTTTCTTATACTAAATAATTACAAACAATCAGGCTTAAAGACTCAAACCAGTCCCGGACACAGCGAACATAGCGATTGTTGGTGTCGTTGTTGTTGTTGCTGTTGCCATTGTTGAAGTTCACGATCCAGTGTTTGCCACTACTGTTGGCCGTACTACTCCAGTAGTTATCGCTCGCAAACGTTCGTAGTTGTCACTATAACTTACTGCCGGGGCTCCCCGAGGTAATTCTAACAGGGCAAAGCCCTGTGGACAACCGGATTCGTCTGAATCTTGACGCTACCGTATGCCGTGACTAACGGTATTCTGAAGTCCAAACTATTTCTTATACATCTTTTCTCCTTTACTTAAATAATTACTTGACAATCAGATTTACAGATTTCAAACCAGTCCCGGACACAGCGAACATAGAGATTGTTGTTGTCGTTGTTGTTGTTGCTGTTGCCATTGTTGAAGTTCACGATCCAGTGTTTGCCACTACTGTTGGCCGTACTACTCCAGTAGTTATTGCTCACAAACGTTCGTAGTTGTCACTTATAACTTACTGCCGGGGCTCCCCGGGGTAATTCTAACAAGGCAAGCCCTGTGGACAACCGGATTCGTCTGAATCTTGGCGCTACCGTATGCCGTAACTAACGGTATTCTGAAGTCCAAACTATTCTTTTATATCATAAGCATACCTCCTTTTTATTTTCAAATTTCGACCGCCTTACGGCGGTCTTTGGGTTTCAAATTGTTAAATTGATAAATTGACTATTTATCCCGGACACAGCGAACATAGCGACTGTTGCTGTCGTTGGTGTCGTAGCTGTAGCCATCGCTGAAGTACACGACCCAGTGTAAGCCACTACTGTAGGCCGTACTACTCCAGTAGTAATCGCTCGCAAACGGTGTAAAGCCGGCGGTGTTCTGTAACGAACTCTTATTGTTATACATAGTTAGCAGCTGATCCTTCGATGGCAAATACCAATCACTTTTACCTTCTGCTGTAAGGTTACTACAATATGAATTAGCACTACTCCAATTCATGGTGCCTCCATCCGTTTTACATACTTGAAGGTTGCCTGTTGTAGCTGGTGTTTCGCCAGCCACTTGCGTAACACTTAATGCCAGTGTACGTGCAGGACTGGCACCGGTTGCCGATAAAGTAAATGATCCAGTACGCTCAGCACCGGTATTGGCAGTACCCGTAAAAGTGATCGTTGCATTACCGGTACCACTGGTAGGACTCACCGTTATATTATTATTAGTAGCCGGTGTTATTGTCCACGCCAAACCGTCTGTCGCGGTAACCGAACCCGTTACTTTACTGTTTGCGGCAGCTGCTATTTGGCCCGACGGATTCGTTCGGCTAAAACTAGAAGCAGCTTGCTTGATTTCTACATCTTTTGTCATATTACCGGCTTTCACAGTTACTGTCGCTTTCCGTTCAGTTCCATTCGGATTTACAGAACTCGTTTTATAAGTTAACTGCTGATCAGAACCACTAGTCGTTCCGCCACCGGTAGAAGCAGTACCATTAGTGACTGTCAACCACGAAGGAAAACCGACGGTGAAGGAATATGACAATCCGCTAGTGCCATTCATTGTATAAGTACCGCCGGCACCTGTTGTTGCAACTAATGCTGTTGTTGGACTGACAGAAGCTGTTAAGGATGATGCACTTTGAGTCACTGCTATCGTTCTGGTCAATCCTTCATCCGTACTACCGACAGCATTGCCAGCTTTTACAGTAATCGTTCCCTGGCGGGTAGAGGCATTCGGATTAACAACCGTACTATACGTTATATTCTGATTCGTACCGATAGTGTTATTTGTACCCTCAGTTGTGCCGGTCAAAGTCAACCAATCCATATTTTCCGATACGTTCCACGATAAACCTTTCGTAGCCGAAAAAGTAGATACATAATCAGTAGTAGAAGCGGTAGCTGCCACCGTTTTGGCATCACTCACCTTCAATATTGCTCCCAGCTGGTTCAGAACAATATCGCCTGTCGGTCCGGTAGAAGTATCACCTGCACGAACCGTTATTTTACCGCTCCGGCCAGAAGAAGACGGGTTAACGGTAGCCGTATAATTGATTGTCTGAGCAGATCCGGTAGTAGGCGTGCCCGATCCGCCGGAATTGATAGTTATCCAATTGCCCGAAGTGACACTCGAAGCCCAGACCAAACCTTTTGTAACCGTAAACGAAGCATCACCGGTTGCACCTTGAGCGACTATATTATTCAATGTCGAACCTGTTACTTCGGAACCCGCCTGAGTTACTGCTATCTCCTGTTTCAATCCGGTGTAAGTGGCATCCCCCACCGAAGCACCGGCTTTCACCGTTATTTTACCGGTACGCACCTGTGCCGATGGGTTTACAGAAGTTGCTCGTACTTTCAACGCTTGCGCCTCCTCCGGCGCTTCATCACCGAATGTTCCGGGGTTTGTGCCTGACCAGTCCAGCCAACCATCACCGTCGCTTAAAGCGGCAAGCCACTGTAACCCCTCGGTAGCCGTAAAAGAAGAAGCACCCTCAGAGCCGGTAATTGCCGCTAACGAAACAGCATTTCCTTTTGTCAGGGTCGAACCGCTTTGAGTGATCGTTATCTCCTGATTAACTCCATTCACTTCGATATTAAACGAAACAGATCGCTTTTCTGCTTTCGGATTAGCAGATACAGCCTTAAATACTACATTAGCAGGTCCCTGATGCGTGATGGTTGCACCCGTAGGGATATCTTTCCCATCCAGTACGGCGGATAACCACTCAGGCATATTGAACTCCCACGGCTGACCTGGACGGGCGGTAATCTGTATATCCTTTTCACCGCCTTTATTTGCCGGCATTTCACTCGGATCAACCTCAATAGGAGGTATTTCGCCGACGGTGATACGTTCGTCGGAAGCATCTATACCTACCAATGTGACCGTCATCGTATAATGAGAATTGCGGATGATATCGTAATTATTCATGTCGCTACCCGGATAAAAGCGGAAAATAACATTCTTGTAAGTGACACCTCCCTGCACGGCATTGCCCATCAGTTCGATACAGGTAGCATTCACAACACCCTTTCCCGTCTTCTTCTTCTCCGAATCGACAGCATTTTCACCGCCGACCGTTCCTGCCATATTCTCAGGCAAATACCAATAGATGGTAGCGCCGGTACTGCTGACCGTACCTGAGTAGTCTTTATAGCTGATCCCTCCTGTCGTCAATTGATCCGTTGGCGCTTCCACCTGCGATAACGTAGGAGCGTTTCTCAGAATAACCGAAGTAGGGATAAATGTAAAATCAAGTCCGGTCGAATAGGTAAACGTAATCTTGGCCAGGAGGCGCTTCAAGTTCACAGTAACCTCTTTCACACCACCTTCCTGTACAATCCCTTCCCAGGTTCCTGTCATCTTACATAAGTTATCTTCGGGCAAGCCCTCACCAGTGGATTTATACGCCAATGTTCGCTCCTTCAGTGCCTTTTCGGTGGACACTTCTCCCAGGTCGCCGGCATTTGCAACAAACCACACACGACTTTTCGCTCCGCTCTGACTCTGCTTCAACTTCACATTCACCGTATTATCGGTCATCGAAGCGATATACTGGCTAAACAGCCGGGCACCCGACGTAGCGTCGTACTGTCCGATCCACAAACTGGCGATCTTATTTTCCTGTATCTCCGACAACGGAGCGGCAGCCCGTGTACGAACCGTATCGCCGACAGCCGCTACCAACGTATCGGCCTCTATCGTACCCTCGGACGTAAAGGTTATGCTACGTGTCGCGGGGGTCTGGTTAGCCAATACATTCAGGTTAAAACCTGCTTCCACATCTTTCAGGGCATGGGGAGGGATCACATCCTCTTCCACTTCGGTCTGCGTACAGCCACCAGTCAGCAATAAGACCAGATACACAAACAACCATCCCAGTAATAAGCCGATGCGCAACCTCCCGATCCTCGTCAAAGGCCTCCATCCTGTTTCACTTCCTCGTTTCATTGTATTTCGTTTTTTTAATTTCCTCCAATTTCCCCGTTTCCGCTCCAGGGTATTTCAGTCCATTTGGCAACAACTATCGTAGTGCCGATCCCCTCATTCACATCCGGATCGGGATAAGGCGTGTCGGGACCTCCCACGTTATCGTCCCTGAAGACGATCGCATTCCAGTCGAGCACCCTCATCAAAAGGCTGCTTTCGTTATTCTTCACTTCCAGCGTAAAAACATACCGTTTGCCTTCATCGAACGAGATATTTTTGTCGATCGTCGCTTTCAAGGTAGCCGCTTCATTATCGCGTTGAACACCGATCTCCACCTCGAAAGGCTGGTTATTCTTCGGAATAAGGATACCCTTTGTCTTGTTCAGGCCGATCTTATCAGGGTCCGACTCCACCGGTTCGAATTCTTCGGCTGCAAATACGATCCGGGCCTCTTCCTCTTCACTCCCGCCGGTGGGCGGTATTCCCGTATCCTCACCCGCTATCAGGGAAGCTCCCGAAGAAGAAATCTTTTTCAGTTCCAGCTTTGTGCCGTACAATGTTTCGAAAGGCAGCGCGTTGTCAGGCGAAGGAGCCACATTGAATACCACCAACGCACATTTTCGCCGGAAAGTGCCGAGTGTCACCACACGCGATTCTTTAGCAACCGCAACACCGCGGGCAAAAGCATCCATCACATCTTCCTTATGGGGGATACCGGTTATCTTATAATTATTATCGGCACCCTTCAATAGCTTTCGCGCCGGTGATACCGCATAAAAATCGTATACGCCCCCTCTCACCTGCAAGCCTTTGGCTTCTCCTTCCACCACCTTTCCGGCATTATCCACCCGGCAGGGAACCAACGCACCGTCCTCACCTACCCTGTAAGTAGCTTCAAACGAAGGCTCGTCCGTAGCAAAAGAAGCAGGTTGTTGCTTATCCCCGACGTTCCCTGTGAAATAAGCGCCGATCCGTACGGTTGTTCCTACAGGTAACGGCGTCGGTGTCGTCACCGTTTCATCGGCACGGGTCAGTACCGCAGGCACTCCCAGGTCAGGCTTGCCGAAGCTAAGCATCACCAGCTGTGCCTCCTCCGGTACGATCTCTTCCACCGGTCCTGCCGTACACCCTACCAGCAAACTGCCGGCCAGTAACCCATACAGATATAGTTGTATTCGACTCCGTTTCATCTCAGTTCGTTTTAATCTTTACTTGTCACATTCTTCTTTGTGAACGGGAGGGGTATCGCTCCCCGCCCGCCCTGTTTGTTGCAGCCTATTCTACCGGAATGTCGGTCGAACCACCGTCGTTCCAGCCGGCTACTTCCATATTCGCTATAACGATTCCTTGCGGAAGCATACGGATATTATAGATGTAATTATTCCCTTTCACCCAATCGGCCGTGAACGTGCCGGGATCAGCACTTCCTTCGGACGGAGACATGGTGAACACACGACCGTCGTCGAGTGTCAGTTCCAATGTAACGGATACGCCCGTCACCGGGATCACCAGCCCGAAGGCCTGTACCGGTACCTGCGCAGGTTCGTTCACACCGGTTCCGACAGCACGCATATCGCCATCGGCAGTAAAGGTCAGCTGGCTTACCGGTGTCAGCGTACCGCTCAACTCCCCTGTCGACAGGTTCAGCTTGGCAGAAGTCGACTTTTTAAAACCGTCACTGCTTTTCAATACCACCTTAGCCACATGGAAACCATCGAATGCTGTTCCCCCGTCAGCTTCCAGAATACGGAAACTCACCTTCGTCAGCGCATGCCGCATGGTTAAGGAAACCTCCGGATGCCAGCGGTCCACCTGATCGGATGCCGTGCAATAGAGATAATCATCCTGATCGGTATTCCACAGTACATCGGTAGCAGCATTCACCACACCACTGCCGTCATTGAACACGAAATTCTGCTTTTCCGAGACTTTCACGCTACTCATCACCGGCACTTTGGGAGTGCCGGTGAGCGAGACGCTTTTATCGGCAGGCGAATAAGCATATACCGTACCCTTTTCAGAGTACAGGTAGAGCGCCTCTTCGCCTTCTGCCAGTTCCCAGGCAGGCGTAGCGGAATTGTAGGTGAACATCTGCGTGTTATTTCCGCTGGCATAAACGCTCACCGAACCGCTGCTGCTCTGCTTCGTGACACAAAGTCCTACCTGCGTCAGCGGATTCGGATTGGTGTCACTCCTCACGGGACCTCCGGTCACTAAGCTTCTCGTTTCTATCTCCACCGACAAGCCCAGGTTCTTTACCGACAGAGGGACACCTTTGTCTTTCCCGCCGTCTCCTCCATCGCCACCGGCTACCGGCAAAACGATGTCGGCCTGTGTACAGGCAGTACACAAAGACAGGAAGACCGCTAGCGGAAATGTATATAGATTCTGTTTCATGGGCTTTGTTTTAATGGAAATGATTACAGCGGGATTTCGTCCTGTTCGTTATCTACCCATGCTTCTACGGTAACATCCATTACCGTCAGCTTATTACGGCCTGCAGAAAGCGTATAGATGTAATTGTTGTTGGCAGCCCATTCATTGGCCGTTAGGGTTACCGGATATTCGACAGGAGTGTTAGCACCTTCCTGCAGAGTAACCACCACGTCGATCTCACCATCGCCGAAAGTTGTAGGATACACAATGGCACTGACCGTTTTGGATACCGATTTACCGTTTACAGAGGAGGTACTGGTACCTGTCGATTTGAAAGCGTGTTCGCCTTCAGTTCCCGTTGTCGGATCCACCTGTCTCATCAAGATATAGTTCGTTATCGTACGAGCCATTCCGGTTGTAGTAGACGGGCCAGTAATCGCACCGTCCACCAAAGACATGGTTCCACTTCCCACCTTGAAAGGATTTACTCCGGAAGTAGCATTGTTCTTTATCTCGAACTTAGTAAATTTCACGTCATTAGTACTCAGGTTACCACCGTCGTACACCCGGAAAGAGACCATCGACATGGCATGATGCATATCCAGATTGATCTTATAACCGGGATTGTCCGTATTCTTATTATCCGGTTCGGCATCCGGAGTGACCGGTGTTTGTCCATCGGCACGTCCGTTATTTACATAACGTCCTTCTGTTCCTGCAAAATAAAGGTAATCCTTTTCAGTTGCCAACGACAGGTTCACCAGATCCCCCTTGGCAGTCGTACCCCAGCTAGTGCCGTTCCAATACTTCTTCGCATTGTTTTTCGTAGCATCTATTTCACCGGAAGCCAGCACCGTTACCGGGATTTTCAGGTCAGATTCCGAGGAGATAGAAGAAAGAGAGGTCGTAATATCTGCACTATAAGGATAATAGGCATATACTTTACCGACTGTTTTACTCAGATAATAAGGAACTTCTTTCGTATCGGCGAAAGTGCCGGCTTTTGTTTTGACAGAGATCCAATTAGCTCCCTTTTCATCTCCCAGATACCATACATGATGGCCCGTATACTCTGTTCCGTCGGGCGTGTACCAACCGGTAGCACCGCTGTTCGTAACCAACACACCCAACCCCGGAGCATTATCGTCGCTTGAGAAACTGTTCTTATCGTAAGCGATCGCCTCACCGCTCACGACAGATTTGGTAGCCGCTTTGGTTCCGGCATCCACTTTCAGATTCGGGGTGATCCCCAAAGCTACCTGGTCGTCGTTGCCGGGTCCGGTAATAATTTCCGTTTCCTCGTTCGAGCAACTGACTGCTGTCAGCAGGGCAACTGCCATAGCGCCCATTGTCATTGTCTTTTTCATTTTCGTTCGTTTTAATATAAATACTAGTTATTACTTATTCTATTACTTAAATCGGTATTTCGCCGGCATCCCGATCCGTCCATTGTTCTACGCCGACCGTTGTAGCCTGTATCTTCCGTCCGTCGGTGAAAAACAGCGAGACAACATGCCGCTTGCCGGGCAGGAAACCACCCTCTACGGAAACGGACACCCGGGAGACTGTCTCCACCGCATTGCCGTTGCCGTCTTTTGTTGTCGTCACCTCCAATTGCAGCGGGATCGGCGAAGCGGGAAGCAGGATATACCCCTGCGCTTCGGGAAGCTCACCACCTTCCTCTACCTCGGGAATCGCCAGGCCTGCTATCTCCTGCACGGCGACAGCCTTAATATCTTCCGCCGAAGAGGCATCGGACAACACGGGCAATACTGATTGCCAGTCCAGTTGTTGCCGGGTATGTACCCCTGTTACTTCTATCCCCGCGATCTCTCCCCAACGGTCTGTCCTGTCACTGTAACAAAGCAGGCCGAGTTGAGTCAGCAAATGATGGAACGTACAGGTGCGCAGGGGAGCAAAGCTGTTTCCCGACAAAGGTCCCGTCGCCATCACATCTGTCATTCCGTCTATTGTAAAGGTCATCCGACCTGCCGCAGCATCCGGTTCACCGGTTACCGGATAATAGCCATGCAAACGGATATTGCTTCCATCGGACGGATAGAGCTGCGTCTCATCGAACACGACCGGACGGTTGCCCGCCCCGCCGCTCCGGACGGCTCCGGATACACTCCACGTACCATACACTCCGGAACCGGTTTCATCCTGCCGGGCAAAACACACAGCCAGATCCTTTTTATAGCCGGAGCCGATCACTGCACGGGTAGACACACCGATCGCCCCTTCCAGGCATACCTTCGTTTCGGGGACAGGCTGCGGTGTAGGATCGCTGCCGTCCGAACAGGCGGTTAGTGCCCGAAGGCAAGCGATGGTGGCTATCACTATTATTTTCTTCATCTCCTGCTATTCTAAAAAGGGTTATGCTCCGGGAGTGATCGTTGAACTGCCTCCGTTGCCCGGCTGCCATTCGGCAATGCCTGCTTCGATGGTGATCTCGCCGTCGATCGTGAAATTGAGGGTGATCAGGTGCGACTGTCCCTTCTGTGCGCCTCCGCTGATATTGCTGATAGGTACCTGCAATGTTTTTTCTGTTCCGTCATAAGTCGCTTTTACTTCCAGGGCGATAGCGGCAGACTCCGTACCCATATCCGCTACGGGATAGACCATCAGATATCCGGTCTGCGGGTCGGCTGCATCGGGAGCCGATACTTCTTCCGGACAACCGATCACGCTCAGGCTGGTGTTGGCCGAACCTGTTGTAGCTAGCGTTGCGCCGCTTGTTTTATCGAGCGACAACGACAGTGTGTTATATACGTTCTTTACCGTAATAGATGAAACTTTCGTCCATTTCTTAACTGCTTCCGCCGAACCGGAGCATTTGAATTGCAACTGGGTAAGCAGGTGCTGAAAGGTGAACGGGGTAAACTTGGCGTTAGCAGCCCCGGTCTGCACTTCTGTTGCCATAACGTCCTCGTCGCCCGTAATAGTGTAAGAGACTGTCGGGTTGTTTTTTCCACTCAGGGCAGCCTGCGGATAATAACCGATCAGAACCGACTGACCATTAGCAGGCATATAAGTCTGCGCCGTTGCAAACGTAACGGAGGTATTGCCGCCACCGCCGAGGCGGGTAGCATCGATAGCCGGCGTTGTCCAATCCGTATTAGATACCGGATTATCCAAACGGGCAAACGATACGGCCAGGTCACTGCCATAACCGGCATCGATCACCGCACGGGTAGCCTCTCCGATACCGGCACTTACCTGCATCGCTTCCGGGATACCTCCCACAGCGGGTTCTTCTTCGTTGGAACAGCTGCACAAGAAAACCGTCGCCAACATACTCATTACTAAAAATTTGTTCGTTCTCATTTCATTTATCGTTTAATAATAATACCAGTTTCATTTATTGTCAGATGTGAATCACTTCTTTTTACTCTGTTACCGTTCCGTTTCCGGAGGCACCTACCTGCCACGGGGCTACAGTGGCTGTTCCTTCGATGGCGATTTCACCTGTTTTCAGGAAGGAAAGAGTGATTAGATGGGAATTTCCGGCCAGGGCATTCAAACCTTCTTTGGTAGACGCATCCATAATGCTGATGTCCGGACTGGTTGTACCACCTTCATAAGTCACTTTCACTTTTACGCCGTTCAATGCCTGTATCATAAAAGGTTCACCGACCTTCGTCACATCTTTGGTAAGCTGGGTAGATGTAATACCCGGAACCGGCAATGCAGCTGCAGTCGCATACGTTACAATACCGTCTGCGATCGTCATTGTCTTTGGATAAGAAGCGGATAAAACTTCTATTTTTGTGATCTTCTTATCCGGGTTTGCCGTCAGATAACCATCCGAAGCCTGTACCTGGAAATTCAACTGCGTCAGCGCATGAGTAAAGGAGAACGCTCCTGCAGGAACACTTTTGCTTCCGCTGACGATACCGCCATACATCACATCCTCCGTTCCTGTCTGCTGAAAAGTCACTACCCCCGATACGGAAGCGATCTCCGGATGCCAGGCCGCCATATAAACATTTCCTGTAGTCGGATACACTTTCGATACATTCAAAGGAACCGATGTTCCTGCCGCTGTTTCGGCAGCAATCAATGTGATACTGTTCTGCCACGCAAATGCAGCAGTCCATGATGCAGGAGCTTGGGTTCCTTCAAAAGCTGTGATAGCTGCCGTAAACGTATCGCCCGTAACGACCGGCGCCTTGGTTATGGCTCCGCTTACGGTCGCCCCGACCCTGATTTCTGATGTTTGGAGATCTCCTTCTTCCGAAGAAGAGCAACCCGACATCACTACCGCCAGAAAAGCGGCATACATCCATACTTGTTTCATACTTTCTTTTATTAATTGATTAAATAACTATATCTTCAATCGATAACTCCCGTTCCGTTATTCCCTCTCTTCCACTCCGACACCTGTGCCGACAGGGAACAGGCACCATCGGCACGAAGCACGACCGACAAGAGATAAGAAGTGCCGGATGCCGGATAGCCATCCGTTTCATGGAACGATACCGGCAACCGCTCGAACCGCGTCAGATTGCCTGCACGGTCTTCCAGTATTACTGTCAGGCCCACCGCAACACCAGGCTGTATCATGACCATTTCCGACACGTCTACCCAATCGGTATCCAGCGGCAGACACTCGCCGCCGGCCATCCGGTCAAGGACGATCAACGCCTTTTGTTCACCGGAGAAAGTCAACCCTTTATCCGACAGAGACAATACCGCATCGCATTGTACCCCTTCCGCCACAAGGCCGAAAAGTTTCC
This sequence comes from Parabacteroides sp. HGS0025, assembly GCF_000969845.1. Classification (NCBI taxonomy): domain Bacteria; kingdom Pseudomonadati; phylum Bacteroidota; class Bacteroidia; order Bacteroidales; family Tannerellaceae; genus Parabacteroides; species Parabacteroides sp. HGS0025. The sequence continues at coordinate 2,461,044 of NZ_KQ033902.1, read as the reverse complement.
ACCCTTTCTCTTTTCCCGCCTCGTCACACCGGAACTGAAAACGTAGCTGGCTCAGCAGATGCGTAAACCGGAACGACTTTCCTTCCTGCCAGAACATATCCGTCAGGGAGCCGTTTTGTTCGTCGGTCACCAGCAAGTCCTGCCGTCCATCGATCGAATAAACGATCCGCCCCTCACCAGACAACTGACCTTCGGGAGCAAAGCCGCGCAGGTAAATACGACTATTGTCCGAAGGATAATATTTCGGTTCCGCCAGGCTCGTGCTCCCATCCTCTTTTACCCGGGCTTTCCATATATCCGTATACTTTCCCGATTCATTGCCTTTGGCAAAAAATACAGAGTCGGCAAAAGAAACCTCGCCCGATAGCTTCTCCGAAAAAGCACGAAGCACCAGCTTTTGCCCGAACAGATCAGTAAAATCTTCGTCACTACCCGAACAGGCCGCCATTATTGCTCCTAAAAGGACAAATACAGGCAGATACCATCCTCCTCCATATCTGTTTTTAATCTTCATTTCCCTATACATTAAATATATATCAAGTATTGTCTCAGTTCCCCGCCTCACCGGTTCCTTCTTTCCAGCCGGACAGGGTGATCGTTGCACCGTTTATCTCATCATACGCGATCTCCAGGTCGAGTACGACATGAGCCGATATGCTTTGCTCGAATGCCTTACCCACTTCCCCGGTTATATCCGTAAACGAAGTGACCTCTTTTCCGTCTTTCAGAGTAAGCGTCAGGTAAAGTTCGACCGGATCGCCCTCCTCTCCTCCGTCAGACAGGCCGAACAGATTAAGAGAAGAAGTGTATACTCCCGGATTAGCTGATTCAGGCTCGAATGCCATAAAAGCCGGCGTATCGAACAATGCTTTTCCGGTCGGAATTTGTATCTGCGACGAAACGCCTGTCAACCGGCCGGATAACCCCGTCAACCGGATATCTTCCCCTCCTGTCACCTTTATATTGAGTTCCAGTGTCTTCACCAGACTGACCGGATACAGCTCTTCCACAACAGTCTTTTCTCCTCCTACATCGATCGACTGACAACCCGTACCGTATAAATTACCGGGACGTGCAATATGTACGGAAGCGGATTTTAAAGAAGAAATCAGCCGGGCCTTGCCAAGAGCCTGTTCGTAACCGTTATTCATTTCCAGTTGGACATTATCACAATCGGTATTGCATACCACTACTTTATAATGTCCCGACGGCAGTGTCCCTTCATAACCCGTAACACTTCCCAAGCGGACTACCGGATGCCCTGTCCCGTCTTTATAGAAATAGTACGTCATACCGGACGGATAACTGCTCCGGGTCTGCCAATCCAGATGCAGACGTACTTTCCCGTTCTTCTCCCAGTCTTCGTCGGGGACATGGTAGGTACAAGACGATATTGCAAAGACACATACAAGAAATGCCATCCAACCCACTATTCCACTCTTTTTCTGCTTTTTCATATTTCTACCCTTTCCTTATCTGATCTGAAAACGATACACCAGGCTGACTTTCAGCCCGACCATAAAGCCCGTCGACGAAAAACGGCTCTCCATATAATTCTTATCGTCTATTTTATCATAACGGTATTTCTTCCCGTCGAAAACCGAACGGTAACCTGTACGTACACTCGCCTCGGCACAAAAACCATTTCCTAAAGGAATCAGGCAACCGATCGAAGCACCTAACGTCCAGAAACGGCCGGTCCTGCCATAAAGCACTTCTTCATCGGGATCTATATCGCTCCCCCGCACATCGAAATCACCATATTCACCGAACAAGCCGGTGTTCAGCCAAGTAAATTTTCCGGGAGTAAGCGGCCACACACGGGGCTCGACCGAAAATTCGGATACCGACCAGCGGTCGCGTGTCTTATTCTTATAGGAGAAATCGGAATACATTCCCGATACAGCCACCGACCAACGGTCGGAAAAATAGCATTCCACCTCCAGATTAGGCATAAAGGAGCCGGTTTGCAGTTTCACATCTCCTGTACCCAACTGAATAGAAGGAGATACCGTAAACCAGGGTAACAAATTGGTCTTGACGGACATATATACAGGCGATCCCGGAATTGAAGGAGACGGATGCCGGCTGGTAACCGCTACTGGATCATCCGCTTTTGCCGGTATATCCTCCGTTACTTTATTCACCGGAACTTCTTTCCTGACAACTCGCGTTTTTTCATGTGTCGTTACAACTGTTGAAGACAGAGGAGTCCGGACTGATTTATCCACCATCGAAGCCAGTCGGTAATCCTCCAGTTCAGAAGGATCGAACAGCGGATCGTCGATACGGTATACCGCACGATCGTAACCGCCCGCCTCTCCCCGCCGGAACAGGTCTGCATAGGGGATAGCTCCGTATTTCTCCAATGCATCCCGGATGGCTTTCGGATAACGGCTTTCACTATACCGGATCGCAGTATTAGCAAACCAGGGAAGCGGAGATTCCACCAGATAAACGTGTACCCTATCCCGATAACTTCCACTACGGTCGATATAGAATGCTACACAATCACCGGGAATATCCAACCGGGTTTTCAGATAGGCACGGATCCGATTGGCACGAAGCGAGGCTTCATTGATGACTGTATCTTCTTCCGAGTCGTAAGCGCTCACATGCGATATGATCAGTAAGTGGCAACCTCCGGTCAACAGGCGATTACGGAAAGCAGGCAAATACTGTCCCATTCGTTCCAGTTGATAGGCGTTATCACCAAAATCAGCCAGGAACATATCATTATTTTCTTTAAAGGAGAATAAAAAAGATTCTGCTTTCGTATATGATGTAGTCTGGGCTTTTACTCCCGGAAAGAAAAGTATAAAAAGCAGGAACAGGCAAAGTGCGGTTCTTATTGTTTCCATTCTCTTTTTATGTGTTTGCTGTTTCATCCTGTACATCTCCCTATTAGCTTTTGATATTCAGTTTTTCTTTATTTTTCTACCCTTATTTATAAAATAAGGGGAAAGCAATAAGAAAGCTCTTTTTAGGAGAAGGATTTTACTCTTCAACAATGGTAAAAAATATAGGATTGGGATCTTTTTGAGACTCTTTTAGGGAAAAATTTAACAGAAAGGATAACAGTTTTTTTCTAACGGACATTAAAGAGATAGCACTCCCAGCCCCCTTTATGTCTGCACCACCTAAAATTTAGGTAATAGGACTATAAAACAGAAGAAAAGGTGAAAATATATTAAATCTGTGTGCTTTTTTTAATAAAACACTTTCGAAGCCTTGTTTATTCGTAGGATTCTATCTATGTTTGCACAGTACTTTATCTCAAATGATAAATTAAAGAGATTATAAACACCTCTATTTGAGATAGAAACGATACTTTATCCCTTATTTTATAAATAAGGGTATATTCTAAGCCCTCATCATAGCTTCTATTTCTTCAGTAACAATTTGAGTAGCTTCTGCCATCTTATCAAGATCAAAGGCTGCCAGATAAATACGGGTTGTTTTTTCCGAGGTATGTCCAAGTGCCTGACTGATGATGCTGATCGGCACTCCCCGATGATAAGCCTCCGAGGCCCAAGCATGACGGAATACATACGTAGTCAGTATATCCAACAATTCCAGATCGATACAGATTTGCTTCAAGTACTCATTTTCCTTTGCCAGACAAGATTTATACTGTTCGTGGGTAGCACCCTCCGACAATATAGGAAAAAGATAGTATGCGTCCGGACGGCTATAACGATCTATCAGCTGTTGCATCCCCAAAGTAACCTCCATCCGGATCAGGACACCTGTTTTCTGCCTGTAATAGGCCAACACTTTACCGCCCTCCTCCAGGTTCGCCTTGGTAAGATGCGCAATATCGACAAAAGGAATACCGCAGGCCAGAAAAGAAAACAGAGCCATATCGACGGCGAGTTGCTTCCCGGGTTCCTCTTTCAGTTCGAGCGAAGCCAATTTTTTGATCACGTCAGTCGGTACGGCACGTTTTACCGTCTCCTCCCGTTTCAACCGAATACCGCTAAACGGTGATTCAAGAGGCCGGCTTTTCCATCCCAGGCAAGCACGGTTATACATGGCACGCAGGTTACTGATATAACTGTTTATGCTATTCACCTTTAAGCCTTTGTTCTTCAGCCATTTCAGAAAGGCATGTACCATTTGCGGGGTCACATCCTTCAGCAAAAGTTCGCTCTTACCGGTAAATAACATAAAATGGTTTCGTACAGCCCTGTACAGGTCCGCCGTACTTTCATCGCCCGCAGAACGTTTCTCCTGTTCCTGCAAGCGCATCTGTTTGCAAAAATCCTTATGTTTCATAACTTTTCCCTCAATTTTAAACAAGGGCAAAGTTACAACAATTACTCCCGGATAAAAGTTAGCCGCACAGGCGTTTATCGCTACCTGCGCGGTTAACTGTAATTGGCTGCGCAGGGGATATTCATTTCCTGCACAGGGAGAAGCCGGTTCGAGTTGGAAATACGGCTTACTTCCGGTATTGTGAATGTTTGATTATAACGACTCTATCTCCCCGGCCGACAGACCGGTACATTTTGCAATGTCGGCAGTCTCTATACCCATGCTTTTCATATTGATTGCCGTCCGGCGTAAGGCTTCCGCTTTTCCTTTGGCCTCTCCTTCGGCAAGACCTTTCGCCTTTCCCCTGACTTCTCCTTCAGCAAGGCCTTCTGCTTTTCCTTCGGCAAGGCCTTCGATCCGGCCCTCCCATTTGGCGGTATTGAGGACGTCGTTCTGGATCATGATTACGTTCAGGTGCTCGTCATAAGCATGTCGTTCCTGCGAGGACATGGAGTAATACTTTAGTTTCTCGCGGGCTTCACGAAGACCCGGTGTTGTCGTGTCCGGACGGATAGTTCCGTCTTTCAGGTATTTGATCCATTCGTCCAGAGGTGTCGAAGCTACTTTATCGAACTCGTTTACGCGGATCAGGATATATTCGGGGAAAATCTCGGCAGGCAGGCGGGTGATGACTGCGTCGCGGTCACGCATGTTGATACGCAGACTGTCGCCGGTATGTACACCGGTGAAATGGTTCTGACCGTGGTAGAAATAGTCCGTACCCACACCCAGATCGAAATAAAGAATGCTGATGGAATACACTTTCTTCACTTTCTGATAACCTTCACCCAGCGAGATATGCTCGGTAATAGCTTTGGCCACTCCGTAGAGGATACGTTCGAGATAATGAACCTCACGTGTGTTCTGGATTTCAACGATGATAATTTCGCCTTTGCTGTTCAGGGCTTTGATATCTACCCGGTTGAACTTATCGTCGGCACTTTCCTGATTGCTTTCGCTTTCAAGGATTTCAAGGATACTGACCTCTTCACGCAGCATAACGGTCAGGAAACCATTTAGCACATCGAAGTTGGCCTTCTGGCGCAACAAACGCTTGATAGCCCAATCGAAACGGATATACCGGTCCTGCAACTCTTTTCTTTCATTCTCTGCCATGACTTTCGGATCTGAATTTTTCATAATTAAGTGTTTTTATGTCAGGTAATTCGCAAATATACGTAATTAATATATAAACAGGAAGGGTCGGTTCAATTATTTTCATACCAGCGTCACTCGTCAACCGTCTTTATCCAGACCCGTTTGCCATCGAAGGTGATGGCCATTTTGAGGATGTCGGCGAAACCGGCAGCACAAAGGGTAGCGGCATATTGTTTATTTTCAATCTGCTGGAGAGCCGAGGCAAGTGCCTGTTCGACCGTTTCCTTCGGACGAAGCCGTTTGAGTTCCATTATGATAGCCTGTCCTTGTCCGTTTTTGGGGCGTAGCATGATATCATAACGACCAAAGCCGGCTTCTCGGTTACTGCTGACCTCATAGTCGGACATACCGGCAAGCAAGCCGAGCATAAAGGCCTGATAGACCTTTTCCGGATCGCGTCCGGAAGTATCGTAATAAGAAAGTGAATTTATCAGGAAGTCATTCAGTAGCTCTTCGAAGTATTCGATATCCCCGATACGCAAAGCCTGTAGCATCCGTTCGAGACGGTCGTTTTTCACAGGGCCTTTATTGATCCAGCTACGGATAATAGTAAAGAATACTGTTCTTACCTCCCGGTTGGGCACTTGCAGCGTATATTCCAGCAAATCTTCCGAAGTTAAAACCGGATCGGAAGCTTTCAGGTACCCGCTGAACAGCATGAATGACCAGATATTGACCGTTTCAGCCAACAAATCAGGGAACGCCAGCTTATCATTTATTACGCTGCGAACAGGATAGCCTTGTATCAATGCCTCTACACCATCGCGTATCTGCGAAGGACCGTCGGCCAACAGATGGCGCAACAGAACATCGGAACCAGTGTTTACCCAATAGGGAGCTAACACACCATTATACATTATATAATTAAGCACTGACCAAGGATTATACATCACTTCGTCACCAAACAGGTAACCATCATACCATGTTTTTACATCTTCTTTATGCTCTCCCTGAGAATAATCGTCAAGAAACCGGTCCGTTTCTTCCTGAGTGAAACCGAAAGCGCTGCAAATCGGCCGGTCAAGCAATGTAAATACAGCAATATTATTCAGTCCACTGAAGATAGACTCCTTGCTCACCCGAAGGATGCCGGTAATGACACCACGGAAGATATCCGTATTGTCCTTGAATACAGCACTCATGAAGTTGCGCATAAAACCGATCATCCGGTCGTAGTAGCCTTTGTCGAAAGCGACATGGATCGGGCTATCGTATTCGTCAAGCAAGACAAGCGGGGGCGTGCCCCAGTATGTAGTCAGCATGGTAGACAACATAGCCAACGAGTTTTGTATCTGCACTTCCGTTGCCTGTTGTTCAACGATAGCTTTAAAAGCCGGGATATATGCAGGTTCAGTACGAGGATCTTCCAACAAATACTTATGACGCAGGAATTCGTTTTGCAATTCCTGTCCTAACATACTCAGGAATTGTTCGAACGTATCCGCTTTGCAATCTTTCAGCGTGATCAGTATCACCGGATATTTTCCCTGATATTTATCGAAATCTTTCCATTGCTCGATACTTTTCCCGTTGAACAGCGGGCGATACACATTCCCTTCGGTCTTCTCAAAGAAATAACGGAGTGTGGAAAGGTTGAGCGTCTTACCAAAACGACGCGGACGGGGAAGCAGGGTGATTTTACTTCCGTTTTCTATTATCTGGCGGATAAAGTCGGTCTTATCTACATAATAATAGCCTTCGCTGATCAGTTCTTTATAATCGCTGATGCCTATCGGTAATTTCTTTCTGTCCATACGTCGTTGTTTTTAAGCATGCATACAAAGATAGGCATATTATTCTTATATTTGTGGCTCTATACTTTATTAAACAGCGGAAAATAGTGAAAAGGATTGTTATCATTGGGGCGACGTCCGGCATTGGGTATGAGGTTGCTAAAATATACCGTCAGTTGGGCTGGCGGGTCGGAGTGGCCGGACGCCGTATCGAACGGCTTGAAGCATTTAAGGAACAAGATCCCGGACAGACAGAGATACAACAACTCGACGTTACCGAGGTCGATGCGGTAGAAAAGTTTCATCTGCTGATCGACAAACTGGGCGGCATGGATCTGTTTCTGCTCAGTACTGGTATCGGCAGCCAAAACCGGGCATTAAACACTGACATCGAACTGGCTACAGTCAACACCAATGCCATCGGCTTTACCCGTATGGTGACGGCGGCCTATCACTATTTCAAGGAACAAGGCGCAGGACACCTGGCCGTTATCAGTTCCATCGCCGGAACCAAAGGACTGGGGGCTGCCCCCGCTTATTCGGCTACCAAAAGATTTCAGAACACTTATATAGACGCACTGGCTCAACTAGCCCGGATGGAGAAACTGCCGATCAATTTCACCGACATCCGTCCCGGCTTTGTTAAGACAGACTTGCTGAAAAACGATAAGTATCCGCTGCTGATGCGCCCCGAACGGGTAGCACAACGGATCGTAAGGGCTTTGAGCCGTAAAAAACGCAGTGTCATTATCGACTGGCGCTATTTTACACTTGTATTTTTCTGGAAGCTGATCCCCTCCTACGTGTGGGAACGGTTATCCATACACAATTAAACGCACACTAATAAAACAAAATGGGATTATTCATTAAGAAACCTCTGGGAGCCTTACAGGCAGAAGCGAATGAGTCAGGAAGTAAATCACTAAAACGGGTATTAGGGCCGTGGAGCTTGGTGGCACTGGGTGTCGGCGTTATTATCGGGGCGGGATTATTCTCGATCACGGGAACCGTCGCCGCCGGATATACGGGCCCCGCTATCACCTTGTCGTTTGCCATCGCCGCACTGGGCTGCTGTTTCGCCGGATTGTGTTATGCCGAATTTGCCTCGATGATCCCGGTGGCCGGCAGTGCCTACACCTATTCGTATGCAACGATGGGCGAACTGATCGCATGGATCATCGGCTGGGATCTCGTTCTCGAATATACCGTAGCTGCAACGACCGTCAGTATCAGTTGGAGCCGCTACCTTGTCGTCTTTCTCGAAGGGCTGGGGATCCATTTGCCGCAAACGCTTACCGCCTGTCCCTGGGATGGCGGGATCGTCAACGTGCCGGCTTTCCTGATCGTTGTCCTGATGAGCCTCTTCCTTATCCGGGGGACGGAAGGGAGTTCGATCTTTAACGGGATCATCGTCTTTCTGAAGGTGTCGGTCGTATTGGTTTTCGTGGCACTGGGCTGGAAATATATCAATACGGATAATTATGTCCCCTATATCCCGGCCAATACAGGTACATTGGGCGAGTATGGTTTCTCCGGCGTACTTCGCGGGGCAGCTATCGTTTTCTTTGCTTTTCTCGGATTCGATGCGGTTTCGACTGCGGCACAGGAAGCCAAGAACCCGAAACGCGACATGCCGATCGGTATCCTCGTCTCACTCCTGGTATGCACGGTATTATATATGCTTTTTGCCCATGTTATGACAGGGGTGGCACATTACACGCAGTTCGGCGGCCAGGAAGGGATCGCCCCGGTGGCCGTTGCCATCTCGCACATGGGAAATACGGATGCGGCAGGTATCATCCAGCCGGATTATCCCTGGCTGAATAAAGCGATCGTACTGGCTATCCTGTTCGGTTACTGCTCCGTTATTATGGTCACCCTGCTCGGACAAAGCCGCGTATTCCTGAGTATGAGCCGCGACGGATTGCTTCCTCCTTTCTTCTCGCATATCAACGAAAAGTTCCGCACACCGGCACGCAGCAACCTGCTTTTTATGTTGCTCGTAGGGACACTTGCGGCTTTTGTTCCGGCACGTGTAGCCGGCGAAATGACAAGTATCGGAACCCTATTCGCCTTTACGCTGGTTTGTGCGGGTGTATTGGTCGTGAGAAAAACAATGCCGGATGTTCAGCGTGCCTTTAAGACCCCGTTCGTACCGCTCGTCCCCATCCTGGGTATCGTAACCTGCCTGTGCATGATGCTCTTCCTGCCGGCCGACACATGGATACGCCTGGTACTGTGGATGCTGATCGGATTGGATATATATGCCTGCTACGGGGTGAAACACAGTAAACTGGAATATATGCAACAGCATCGCAAAGGACAGCTTTCGCTCAATATGATAGGTATCACCCTTTCCGTCCTCTGTGTGATCACCGGATTATGGCACCAGCAGACAGTGGGATGGAACGAAAGCAAGACATTGCTGATCATTTCGTTTGTCTTCGCCTTTACACACCTGCCGTTCTATATGACACGTATCTGGAAGAACACGACACAGGCTTAAAAGAACCTGTGCCAAAGCATCTGCACAACTGTGCCATAGTATATGCACTATTGTGCCACTATAGATGCATTATTGTGCCACTGCATGTGCACAAAATATTACTTACGAAAGAAGGTAAGCCGTTTATTCATGCTGAAATTGACGGCACCATAAACGAACAGGCCGAGGAACTGGGCCAGATATTCGTTCATATCGCATAACTCTACCATGAGTAAGAGGGAAAAGAATTGAAGCCCGTAGGCACAACCGAAAGCGATCAGGAAAAGAGGAATCTCGCGCTGGAATTTTCCGCTACGGGCTGAGAATATCCAGTACTTGCTCCAAAAGAAGTTATTGATAAGGGCTGCAACGTATCCTGCGACATTCGACCAGAGGTAATTACAGTCCAGCCCTTCCATCAATACCCATATAACAAGGGCGGTAATAAGGGCATTCAACGTTCCCACGATGATAAAACGAAGTATCCGTACACTCTCTTTCATGCGGCAAATATACATGATTTTCGAAACAACTGGTTCTAATCCGCCGGATTATTCTTCATAAAGAACGTATCGAAGAAGGCATCCCGATAACTATTGCCTATCGATATCTCATATTTTCCGATAAACACGTCGTTATTGTCGAACGAGTCAATATGATCGGTATTAACGATATACGACTTATTGGTACGGAGAAAGATATCCTTCGGAAGCATCTCATGGATAGACTTCAGATTCATCTTCGTCACGATCCGCTGATCGGGCGTCTGGATCACCACATAGTCCTTCAATCCTTCGATAAAGAGGATATTCCTGAACTGTATCTTAAAATAACGCCGTTCGGCTTTCACGAAGATATGGTCGGCGGCGACCGACTCGACGAGGTTCTTGCTGTTGTCCGTCTTTAAGAGGGTGTGATAGACATTGGCTTTCACAACGGCACGTTTGAAGCGTTCTATCTCGATCGGTTTCACCAGGTAGTCGATCGCATCCACTTCGTAACTGTCGAGGGCATATTCCGCATAGGCGGTCACAAAGATCACCAGTGTTTCAGAAGGGATCATCCGGGCAAACTCCAGGCCGTTCACGCCGGGCATCTTGATATCCAGAAAAACAAGGTCGACCGGGCTGGCCTGCATGAACTTTCCGGCCGAAACGGCATCACCGAAACTTCCGCATAAGGATAACAACGGAGTATCCTGTACCAATAGCTGGATGGCCTTGCGCCCCAGTGGTTCATCATCTACAATTATGCAATTCATACAACTATTCATTTTATGTTTAAACGGAGATTGATCGTATATGTTATATCGGTGTCGTCTATTTGCAGCGAATGATCGGTATCGTACAACAGTTCGAGCCGTCGGCGGATATTGGCAAGTCCTATCCCTCCGTCTGTGCGCCGTTCCCGCTGTTCGGCCGGTTTGGAGTTGATACAGATAAAGGTGAGGCTCTTCTCCTCCACTTTGAAATAAAGGTGTACGTACGAGAACTTCTTATTATCGTTGTTATGCTTTACGGCATTCTCCACAAAGGGGATGAACAGTAAAGGTGGCAGGGTGACATCCTCCGTATTCCCCTCTGTCGATACGATAAAATCGAAGTTATCGCGCCGTATCTTCTCCATATTCAGATAATCGTTCAGAAAAGAGATATCGTCTTTCAGGCGGACTTTTTCCGAAACACTGTCTTTCAGCTGATACTTCAGCAGGTCTTTCAGTTTGGAAAGGACAAGGACGGCCTCTGCCGGACTTTCTTTTATCAGCACATTCGCGTTATTCAGCATGTTAAAAAGGAAATGCGGGTTGATCTGGTTCTTCAGCTGTTCCAGTTCGGATTGTATGGTGGCATTTTCCAACTGGCCGATGCGCTGCCCGTTCTTTATGTAATCTTGGAAGACAATCACGGCAGATGCTCCGGCAATAATCAGACTCAACTGGATAACAGACGAAATGATCAGGAAGGAACCCATCCAAAATTGATAAATTTGATACTCTTGCCTGATCGACTCGTTACGCAACAGAAACGAAAAGAGCAGGCTTAGTCCTATACACAAATAAACAGATAGTATATAAGTACCAATCTTATTTCGCAGCAGAAAACGAGGGGTCAGCACAAAGACACTCAAATAAATGGGAACAAGCAAAAAGACGCTTTGCGCAAAATCTTCTGTCAAGTTCTTTCGTTCTACCAGATCCATGTAATAGTTTAGGCCGATCGTTATCATACTGAAAACAAACAACAGGAGATGTCTGTAAATCCTATAACGAGGATCTACCAACAAACGCAACAGGAAACCGGGGGCATTTATCATAACTTAATATACAGATTTGTTTTATAAAGCGGGCCATCACCCACCATCGTTAAAGTATAACTGCCGGCAAATAACAGGTCGAAACGATGTTTTACATCTGTCAGTTCCCGGCTGTTTTCAATATCCGCCAGCGATATTCCGGGAGAAAAACAGATACAGGAGAATAATAATCTTGCTTCTTCCACCCGGAAGAAGATCTGAAGATCCATCTGCATTGTCTTTTCCGTCAATAACTTTACATAGCAAATAGCAAAGGGAATAAACAATAAGGGAGGCACCAGTTTACGGTTGACATTTCCTTCCCATGTCAATGCAAAGCTCAGGTTTATATAACGCATCTGAGCCAAAATCAGGAAATTCTCAATAAAGGAGATCTCCGAGATCAGCAACACTTTCTCTCTATTCCCGTCATACAACTGGTAGCGCAATAGCTTGCTCAACTTCATCAAGACCTTTGATGCCTGTTCCGGATTACCGGCTGTTTGCTCGCCGGCTTCATCCAGCATACTGAAAAGGAACTCCGGGTTTATCTGATCTTTCAAACGTTCCAGTTCTGTTTTCAGATTTACCTTTTCCAATTCGTTCTTTCGCATGCTGAATTGCAGCCACTGGCGCAATAACACAGTAAGCGAAGTTCCTGCTATCAGCAAAGCGAACAGAAAGAAATTCCCTATAATTTCTACTGCCATGATCCGGCTTTCATAGAAAAAAGAATAATGGCCCGGCTTCTGTTCATAATAATTATTTATCCAATAATCCACTCCGAAAGAAATTGCCAATATCAATAAAATAAGCAACGATATAGATCCTATGTATAGCTGATATTTATTCTTCAGCAGTAGTTTGGGCAATAAAACATACATATGCAGATAAAGCCCGGTTAAATAAGCCACCAGTAAAAATAGGCCGGCATACAACACCATGTTATCTATCTTGTCCAGATACTCAGAGCAAATTATATACGGCATATTGAATGACACAAACACAAAGAACAGCACAAGCAACACATGTCTGCCAACCCTGTATTTGGGGGCGATCAGGAAATCGATCAGAAAACTATTATATGTAACTTCCGGTTGGGACATCATTTATTGTTTATCAGTTTTGAACTATCCAAAGAACAAAGATAGTAATATCCCTATTCAGAAACCATACTTAATGGCAACGCTGGCATAGAAGGAAGGCGAGAAATGCGGGTCATAATCTCCCTCCACCTTGAACATGGCCTTCAGCGTACGGTCGTCGTAAAAGGCGGCTCGGTAAGCAGACAGGCCGATCGTGACAGGGACAGACAGCGACTTCGTGATCGTAAGCTCCGGTTGCAACCCTGTAATAACATACTGCTGCGTAAATATCTTATCCTTGCCGTCACGTTCAACAAAGGCCAGCATTCCGTTCATCGAGCCGACCAGCTTCAAACGAAACAGCTTATGCAGTTGGATACCGCCCGAAACCTCCACCCCGTCCATCATCGAGACATTGACCATATAACGTCCTTCGATCCGCCAGTCCACAAAAAGCGCCGGGAAGACCATCGGATAACCGAAGCTGGTATTCAACGCCAACCCCACCCCCAGATCGAGGTTATCCCGCAGATGCCAGATAGCCGCAGCCATTCCTATACCCATCACATTCTTCCAACGGGCATAAGACAAGCTTCCGGTATCCATAAAGATCCCCGCTCCCACACTAGCCAGTAACGACCACTTCTTACTGAGCGGACGAATATACGAAACAGCCAGCTGCGCATTAAAGATCTGTGGGATATCCACATATCCCGACAAATTCTTATTATCCATCGAAGCATAGGAAGCGCCCAGGCCTACCATCCAGGCCGTCGGATGATTGTTCTCATCCATCTTCATCGATACGGGGATATTGACACCTCCCTGTATCACCTTCATATCGCCCTTTCCGTCAACCTTTTTATTATCGACATCCCTAAACCCGGAAGATCCGATATATTCAGCCTTCAGCCAGACCTGTGCGTTTACTTCCTGGAATACAAAAACCAACAAAAAAATCAACATCAACCATCCTGTTTTCATATCATGCTTCTTTAATTATAATTGAACTTGATGCAAAACTAGGCAAACAGGCAATGGCAGAACAGATTAGTATACGAAGCGGCTGTAATAATATACGAAACGAGGTTTTTCGTAGACATCCGGTAACAGTAATAAAAACTACCGGATGTTTGGTTGCTACATCCGCATTTTATATCTTTGCGCCCCATTTTTCATTAAACAAAAGGCAAAGATGAACATGAACGAGTTGACATGCGGTTTAGATTTCGGAACCTCCAATTCCATTATATCCCTTACGGACAAATCGACACAAAAAGAAGTATTCTCCTATAGCGCCAGTTCGATCCTCTATTTCCCGGACACGAACGAAATGACCTGGTATGTGGGAAAAGAAGCCCACGACAAATATATAGAAGAAGAAATGACCGGCCGCCTGCTGAAATCGGTCAAGACACTGCTCCGGCAAGACAAATTCCTTTCGACCTGGATATTCGGCAAGCGGATGACACCGGATCAGCTCGTTACCTGCATCATCCGCCACCTGAAAGAAAAAGCGGAAGCCTTTACGGGTACGGAGATCACCGACGTGGTGTTGGGAAGGCCGGCTATCTTCTCGGAAGATCCCAAACAGGAAAACCTGGCCGTCAGCCGCCTGACACTTGCCGCCCGCAACGCCGGTTTCCGAAGCATCAAACTGCAACTGGAACCGATTGCCGCCGCCCTCTCCTACGAGCAACGGCTCGACCACAGCGAGAATGTCCTGGTAGCCGACCTCGGTGGGGGTACTTCCGACTTTACGATCATGAACCTCTCACCCGATAAAGTCAGGAAGGAAGACCGGAAAGACGATATCATCGCACACGGCGGTGTCTATATCGGCGGTGACTTGTTCGACTCGGAGATCATGTGGTATAAAGTGACCCCGCACCTGGGACGGGGCGTGAAATACCAGTCGTACGACAAGGAAATAGAAGTGCCTTCCATCCTCTACCGCGAACTGAAAAACTGGGAAAGGACATTTATGCTGAAGGAAAGTAAGTTGCGCCGTTCGATGGATAACTATTATCACCTTTCGGGCAATAACCCCAAGATCGATAATGTCAGGGTGCTGATCGACAACAACTATGTTTTCTCACTGTTCAAAGGAATCGAACAGTCCAAGATAAACCTGTCGGGCGGAGAAGAGACAACGATCGACTTTGAGAAAGAGACGATCCGCATACACGAGCCATTCACACCTGCCGAGTTTGCCACGATCATCGAACGGCATACCAGCGAGATCGAACGATATATCCTTAAATTACTGGAAACAGCGAAATACAGTGCCGACAATATCGACTCCGTCTTTATCACAGGCGGTAGCAGCCTTGTCATTCCGGTAAGGGAGATCCTTTACCGTATCTTTGGAAAGGATAAAATACGTACGGGGAATACGTTTAACAGTGTGGCTTATGGGTTGTCGCTAAGTTATTAAAATAGTAAAGGGCGGTTCACGAACCGCCCCTACTTTGTCAACGTTCCGCAATCGGAACATAAGTCGTTTCTTCCAGCACATTCTTGTAGGCAGGACGGATGATACGTTTGCCGTCGAAATGAAGTTCTTCGATACGGTGGGCAGTCCAGCCGACGATACGAGCCATGGCAAACAACGGTGTATAGATTTCCTGCGGCAGGCCGATCATTTCATATACGAAACCGGAATAGAAGTCTACGTTCGAAGAAACACGTTTCTTCGTTCCTTTATGCTTGGCGAAACATTCGATAGCACGTTCTTCCAACAGTTCGAGGAAAGCAAATTCTTCTTCGCGTCCCTTTTCCTTCGCCAGGTCACGAGCCAGTTCTTTCAGTACGATCGCACGCGGATCGGAGATCGTGTAAACGGCATGGCCGATACCATAGATCAGACCTGTCTTATTGTAAGCCTCCTTATTCAGCATACGCATAAAGTAAGTATCGATCTCGTCTACATTCTTCCAATCACCAATATTCTCTTTCAGGTGGTTGAACATATCGACTACCTGGATATTGGCACCTCCGTGTAACGGGCCTTTCAGCGAACCGATACCGGCAGCGATGGAAGAATACGTATCCGTCCCGGTCGAGCTGGTCACGCGAACGGTAAAGGTAGAGTTGTTACCACCCCCGTGTTCGGCCTGCAGGACAAGCAGCAAGTCCAGTGTACGGGCATCCAGTTCCGTGAAGTCTTTCTTCAGCATGTGCAGGAAGTTTTCCGCCAGCGAAAGGTTTTCGTGCGGGTGACGGATATGCAGCGAACGTCCGTGTGTGCTGTGACGGAAGATATTATAGGCATAGGCGATGATAGTCGGGAAACGGGAGATCAGTTCGATAGACTGACGCATCAGGTTGTCGCGGGAAGTATCGTCCGGATTCGGGTCGAACGTATACATTTCCAAGACACTACGGGCAAGGATATTCATGATATTCTGTCCTTCGAGATCCAGGATATTCATCTTTGTTTTCTGTTCAAGCGGCATATTGTCGCAGATCAGGCCTTTGAAAGAGGCCAGTTCTTCCTTGTCGGGCAACTTGCCGGAAAGCAGCAGATAAGCCACTTCCTCGAACCCGAAACGTTTCTCCTTGATCAGAGCATGAGCCAGGTCTTCCACATCGTAACCTCTGTAAAACAGTTTGCCTGGAATGGCTTTCAGACCACCGTTATCCGGCAGGCGTTCGTACCCCACCACGTTACCGATCTTGGTCAGGCCGACCAATACACCGCTGCCGTCTTCATTACGCAGACCGCGCTTCACGTTATACATCGGGAACAGTTCATTATCGATCTTACAGGCATCCTTCGATGCATCCGACAGCTTATAAATAAGATATTCTTTCTTCATGACTATTTGTTTTATGAGGTTACAATAAAGATATGATACAATCACCAAATTCCTTGGTGCCAAGAGATTTTCCTTCCGGCATGAAACGCGCCAGGTCATTCGTCGCTTCTCCTTTCGAGAAGGCTTTTTCCATAGCGGCAGTGATCAGGTCGGCCGCTTCATTCCATCCCATATATTCGAGCATCATCACGGACGAGAGCAAGAGCGACGACGGGTTGACGACGTTCTTTCCGGCAATGTTGGGCGCCGTGCCATGTGTCGCTTCGAAGATGGCATAACCGCTGTCGTAATTGATATTGGCACCCGGGGCTATTCCGATACCGCCTACCATAGCCGCCAACTGGTCGGAGATATAATCGCCGTTCAGGTTGAGCGTGGCGATCACGGAGTATTCTTCCGGGATCAGCAGGGTGTTTTGCAGGAAAGCGTCGGCAATGACATCCTTGATGATGACTTTTCCGGCAGCGGATGCTTCGAACATCGACTTAACGGCTTCGGCTTCCCCTTTTTCCTTTTTGATCTTTTCGTATTGCGGCCAGGTGAATGTCTTGTCGCCGAATTCGCGTTCTGCCAGCGCATAGCCCCAGAGCTTAAAGCCACCTTCGGTAAACTTCATGATATTGCCTTTATGCACCAGCGTCACGCTCGGCAGTTTGTTTGTCAGGGCAAACTCGATGGCGGCACGTACCAGGCGTTCGGTTCCTTCCACGGAAACGGGTTTTACACCGAATGAAGAAGTTTCGGGGAAACGCACTTTGGTCACTCCCATTTCTTCGGTCAGGAATTTCAGGAATTTACGGGCTTCGGGTGTGCCCTGCTGCCATTCGATGCCGGCATAGATATCTTCGGTATTCTCACGGAAGATATACATGTCCACCTTCTGCGGTTCGCGTACCGGAGAAACAACGCCTTTGAACCAGCGGACGGGACGCAGGCAGACATACAGGTCGAGCGTTTGCCGCAAAGCGACGTTCAGGGAACGGATGCCACCGCCGATCGGGGTGGTAAGCGGGCCTTTGATACCGACCATATATTCACGGAAAGCATCCATCGTTTCATCGGGGAGCCAGTTTCCGGTCTTGTTAAATGCTTTCTCACCGGCCAGTACTTCTTTCCATTCGATGGCACGTTTGCCGGCATAAGCTTTTTCGATAGCGGCATTCACTATCTTCTGACTGACCGGAGTAATCTCAGCCCCTACGCCATCTCCCTCGATAAAAGGGATCGTTACCTTGTCGGGAACGATCAGATGGTCGTTTTGTTTTGTTATTTTATGCATGTTACTAGCTTATTAGTTGTTTTAAATGTCCCTGTTAATGTGCCATATTCAATGCCGATCCGGCCTTAAACCATTGTATCTGCAAATCATTGTAAGTATGATTTACGGGGAACGACTCCTGTGTGCCGTCGGCATGCGTAAGGACTGCCGTCAACGGCTTGCCGGGTGCAAAGTCTTTCAGGCCGGTGATCGAGATATGGTCGTTTTCACGGATCTTATTATAATCGTCCTTGTCTGCGAAGGTCAGGGCAAGCATTCCCTGTTTCTTCAGGTTCGTTTCGTGGATGCGGGCAAAACTCTTGGCCAGGATCACCTTTACATTCAGGAAGCGGGGTTCCATAGCGGCATGCTCGCGGGAAGAACCTTCACCATAATTTTCTTCGGCAACCACGATGGAAGAAATGCCTTTTGCCTTGTATTGTTTGGCTACGGCAGAAACGGCTTCATACTCGTTATTGAGCTGGTTCAATACAGCATTCGCTTTCCCGTTGAACGCATTGATCGCACCCATCAGCATATTGTCGGAGATATTTTCCAGATGACCGCGGAAACGAAGCCACGGGCCGGCCATCGAAATATGGTCTGTCGTACATTTGCCTTCCGTTTTGATCAGTAGCGGCATATCCAACAGATCGTTTCCGTCCCACGGGGCGAAAGGATGCAATACCTGCAAACGGTTGGAGTCGGGGTTGATCTTCACATCCGCATTCTTTCCGGTCGGAGCCAGATAGCCGTTGTCCTTTACATCGAATCCATTAGGCGGGAAGTCGGTACCCTGCGGTTCACGGAGCTTCACTTCGCGGCCGTCGGCAGTCTTTAACGTATCGGTCAGCGGATTGAAACACAGGTCGCCGGCGATGGTCAATGCCAGCGTCAGTTCCGGGGAAGCGACAAAGGCGTGGGTATTCGGATTACCGTCCGCACGCTTGGCGAAGTTACGGTTGAAGGAAGTCACGATCGAGTTCTTGCGCGTGTTGTCGTCGGTATGGCGTTTCCATTGGCCGATACACGGGCCGCAGGCGTTAGCCATGATCGTGGCGCCCACTTTTTCAAAGTCGCCGATGATGCCGTCTCGTTCGGCGGTATAGCGTATCTGTTCCGATCCCGGATTGATGATCAGCGGGGCGGCGACAGGTATCTTGTCTTCAAAAGCTTGGCGGGCGATGGATACGGCACGGCTCAGATCCTGGTAGGATGAGTTCGTACACGAACCGATCAGGCCTACTTCCATCTTACGGGGATAGCCGTTGGCTTTTACCTTGGCGGCAAACTCGGAGATAGGAGTTGCGGCATCCGGGGTGAACGGTCCATTGATATGCGGTTCCAATTCGGAGAGGTTGATAACGATCACACGGTCGTAATACTCATCCGGCTGTGCCCTCACTTCCATATCGGCCTCCAGGTAATCCTGGATAGCATCGGCCCAGGCGGCAATGGTATCGCGTCCGGTAGCACGCAGGTAAGTAGCCATATTCAGGTCGTAAGGGAATAAAGAAGTGGTTGCGCCTACCTCGGCTCCCATGTTACAGATCGTCGCCTTTCCGGTGGCAGAGATAGAAGAAGCACCCTCGCCGAAATATTCGATGATGGCATTCGTTCCGCCTTTCACCGTCAGGATACCGGCCAGCTTCAGGATCACATCCTTCGGAGAAGCCCAGCCGCTGAGACGGCCTGTCAGCTTGACACCGATCAGTTTCGGCATCTTCAGTTCCCATTCCATGCCGGTCATTACATCGACGGCATCGGCACCGCCTACTCCGATGGCTACCATTCCCAGACCACCGGCATTCGGTGTGTGGGAGTCTGTTCCGACCATCATTCCGCCGGGGAAAGCATAGTTTTCCAAAACCACCTGGTGGATAATACCGGCTCCCGGTTTCCAGAAACCGATACCGAACTTATCGGACACGGAATGCAGGAAATCGTAGACTTCGCTATTCCCTTTCGTAGCCGTTTCTATATCGGCTTTCGCACCGATATTCGCCTGGATCAGGTGATCGCAGTGGACGGTTGCCGGAACAGCGGATTTATCTTTACCCGCATTCATAAATTGCAGCAAAGCCATCTGTGCCGTTGCATCCTGCATGGCTACACGGTCGGGACGGAAGTTCACATAATCGTCTCCACGCCGGAACAGGCGCAGGGCATCTTCGTCATATAAATGAGCATATAAGATCTTTTCGGCCAATGTCATCGGGCGGCCAATCTTTTCGCGGGCAGTATCTACCCTTTTCGGGAAACTGGAATAAAAGCTTCTCAGCATTTCAATGTCGTACACCATATCGTAATCTTATTAGTTGTTGTTTGTCAGAATGTTTTCATGCAAATATACCGGTCTGTCATCGAACGGAATGTAATATATAAGACACTTCTCTCTGTTAGCATATTTGATTTAATTCCTAACAAATATATATTTTATTAAAACATCTCTCATTCGATAATTTCTATGGACGGATAGAGGATGTCTATCATAAAAGAAAGTTCGCCTTACGTCTACTTATAGAACGCAAGGCGAACTCGTTTTGTTCAGCGATTACTGCTGTTTATTTAATTATTGTTTTTATTTCTTTCCGACTCTTTCCATTTATCGGCATAGCTATGAAGAATAGAGGCTATCCCCTCTCCAATCCGTGCATAATCTTCCGCTTTCAGGTTGGCCAGCGACGCGCGGATAGACCATTCGGGAGCATCGAAACCGCCGCCGTTGAGAAGAACCAGCGAAGTCTCCTGCGCCAGACGGAACACCACGTCGACCGGTTCGTAGTTGGCTTTCAGGTATTCCACGAAATCGTCGCCGTAGAATTTCTTTGCCCATACTTCCATATCGATCTCGCTGTAATAACCGGCACGAAGCGGGTCGTCCAGCAAGGTAAACCCGGTGCTTTCCCAAAGCGTATGCAGGCGTTCGTGGATGATCTCGACCATGCGCGACTGATACAGGTTCTCGGTATCCAGCAGGGAGAAAGCGGCAAACAAGGCCATTTGTGTCTGTTGCGGCAGGGATAGTCCGGCAGTATGGTTAAGTGCCACCTGACGGCTGTCGGCCACCATACGGTCGATGAACTTCATCTTCGACGGATCGAGCATGATGCTGCCGTACCGTTTTGTCAACAGGGCTTTCTTGTCATCCGGCAGGCCGGCAATCATCCGGTCGTAAATATTATCCTCGTGCAATGAAACCACCGCCAGACGCCAGCCTGTCGCCCCGAAATATTTGGAGAAAGAATAAACACATAAAGTATTGGCGGGCAAGTCGGCCATCAGCGAACGGAAGCCGGGAACGTAAGTGGCATAGACATCATCGGTAATGATCATCAGGTTTGGATTATCGTTCGTGACGATGTCGACAATACGTTCCGTTAATCCCTGTGTCAGCGCATAAGAAGGCGGATTGCTCGGATTAACGATAAAGGCCGCTTTGACGGAAGGGTCTTTCAACACATCCAGGTCTTTTTCCTGATACTGCCAGGTGTGATAACCGTCGCCCGTCATCTTCAGGGCATGGATCTCGGTTACGTCAAACTGGTAACGGATCTGTTCGGGTATTTCGATATAGGGAGTGAAGACCGGAGCGAAAAGGACGATCTTATCCCCTTTGTTCAGCAGGAAGTTTTGTTGCAGGGAGTCGAAAACATAGCACATACCGGCTGTACCTCCTTCGGTGGCGAACAGGTCGAACTTGCCTTCAGGCGGAAGATTGTTGCATAAGGCCTGCTTCAGATAGTCTTCGACCAGCACTTCCGTATATTTCAGTATGCGGTCGGGAACAGGATACTGGTCGCCGATCACGCCCTCGGCCCATTCATGCACCAGGTCGTTTTCATCGACACCTTTCTCGTGCACCATATAATTATAGGTATCGCGTAAAAGCTGGGAACCGGGTGTTCCTTCATGTTTGTCGAGGAACTCCCTGAAACGGTAGGCGATACCCGGTTTCTGAGGGATACCGGCCAGGCCGACCATCCCGTCTTCCAGCTTCGTTCCCCGGCGGCATTCTTCCATTCCGAACTGGCCGAGCAGAAAGAAAGCTTCGCGTGGCGTGGTGGCGATCCAGTTAGGATTACCCCGTCCGGCATTCAACATGATATGAGTACTTTTGCGGGCACTCTCGTCGGCCAGTTCAATCAGGATGTTCTTCAGTTCGAAAGGACTGATCTCCGACATTTTCTTTTCGTATTCACGGGTGACTACGATTTTCTTGTTTTCTTCCATATTATATATAATGTATAAGTAATTAGTATCAGGATCGTCAGCTCATCAACAAGACGATGACCACTCCCCAGATGATCAGCAGGGTATTACCTACTGCGTATGTAACGGTATATCCCAGGGCAGGCGTCTGGCTTTCAACGGCATCTTCCACAGCTCCGAGGGCGGCGGTCGTTGTCCGTGCACCGGAAGTACAGCCGAGTGTTATTGCCGGATGGAACTTAAAGAGATAGCGCCCCATCAGGACACCTACGATCAGTGGCAGGGTCGTTGCCAGCGCACCGATCACGAACAGGCTCACGCCCACTTCCTTAAAACCGGTTACGAAACTCGGCCCGGCAGTAATGCCGACAACGGCAATGAACATATTCAACCCAACGTTATTCAGAACCCAAAGCGATGGTTCCGGAATACGCCCGAAGGTAGGATGTTTGGAACGAAGCCACCCGAACACCAGTCCGGCTATCAGGGCACCGCCGCTGGTACTGAGGCTGACAGGTATATCTCCGAAATGAAGTGCCAGCGAACCGATCACACCCCCCAGGAAGATACCCAACCCTACGAAGACCATATCCGTCTGATTGGTCGGACGATCGGCATATCCTAAAGTGGTTGCCGCTTCATTCACTTCCATCTTGGTACCGACCAGTTCGAGCATATCCCCCGGATCGATGGTTGTCGCAGCGAGGACGGGAATACTGATGCCCGCCCGTTTAATACTTTTAATGCTGACGCCATGCATCACTTTCTCCTTACGCAGACGGGCAACCGTCATACCGGCAAATTTCTTGCGCGAGATCAGGACGGGCAATGTCTCGGCCGGGAAGTCCAGCAATTCGATATCGTTCACCTCTTCCCCGATCCAGTTTTCCTCACCGATCACAAACTCACGACGGCCGCTCAATACGACTTCATTCCCTTTCATAAGCATCAGATCGGGTTTTACCTCATAAACGATATTATTGATACGGACACGTTCGACAAACAAACGCCGTCCCTCTGCTTCCAGGTAATCTTCCAGTTCCTGTACCGTTTTACCGGCACCGAACCAGTCGTTACTGATCTTATAGGCACGGAAGGTGATCGGACGGGCGGCCGGCATAAAGCCCGGTTGATCGCTCTCGTCGTCAGTTCCCATCTTAGCTTCCAGCTCTTTGCAGGCTTTCTTCACGGAGGCTAATCCCCCCAGAAAACGCGGGGCGATATCACTCATGATCCAGGCGGAACCGGCCGTACCGAAAATATAGGAAACGGCATAAGCCACAGGCATCACGTTTATCATCGACGTTTTATCCGCTGCACTCAATCCGCCCTGATTGATCGTATCTTCCGCCACGCCCAATACGGCGGAGATGGTCTGCGAACCGGCCAGTAACCCGGCTGCTTCCCCTGCATTGTATCCCATCAGCTTAGCCAACAGAAAAGGGACGAACAGGCAGAACAGGCACATCAGTGCGGCAAAAAGCACCTGCGGAAGTCCTTCTTTCTTCAATCCACGGAAGAACTGGGGCCCTACACTGTAGCCTACGGCAAAGAGGAACAGCAGAAAGAATACTGATTTGATAGGTGCCCCGATATCGATATGCAGCTGTCCGATCAAAACTCCGACCAGCAGGACACTGGTGACGGTACCCAACGAAAATTTCCCGATTTTAAACTTCCCGATCCAGAAGCCGAAAGCCAGTGTGAGAAAAATGGCCAGCTCCGGATAGTGTTTGAGTAAATCTACAAACCATTCCATATATAAATTGTTTGGCGTTAATACTAAACAGACATTTTATGTCCGGTTTTTTATTTGTGGTAATGAAACAGGAGCTATTACATAGTTGTTCCGAGAGAACCAATTAAGATAGTATAAAATCCCGTTCTTTTTAAATAATTTTCTATCTTTGCCCCCGCTTAGGTGATACGACGACTTCCGGTTGTCGTATAAAAGGGAATCCGGTGCGAATCCGGAACAGTGCCCGCTACTGTGAAGCCCATTATAAAAGGAAAGCATACTCACACCACTGTCCGCATCAGGACGGGAAGGTCGCTTTCCGGGCAAGTCAGGAAACCTGCCAGGCATATAGTTAATTCGTTCTCCCGGGGTCAGGAGGGCTATTATGAACATACAAACAAATCTCTTTTAATGAAAAAGAAAAATCTGCTGGCAGCCCTTCTTGTAGGCTGTTTGATGAGTATCTCTATGGTACATGCAGGCGTTCCCCACGATGAAGAAGGCAACTTCAAGTCATCCGACTTCTTTGCCTCCATGCAAACCGGCGACAAAGCCGCTGTCCTGATGGTTCATTTCGGAACCACTTACGACGAAACCCGTGCGCTTACTATCGACGCCATCAACGAGAAGGCACGTGAGGCCTTCGAAGGCACGGAAGTGCGGGAAGCCTACACTTCACGGATCATTATGCGCCGCCTTAAAGCACGCGGCATTGAAAAGCTAAACCCGGCCGAAGCACTGAAACAACTGAAAGCGGAAGGCTTCACCCACATCCTTATCCAGTCGACCAACATCATCGAAGGGGTGGAAATGGAATCGCTGCGTAAAGATGTAACCTCCCTGGAAAAGGAATTCAAAGACGTACGCATCGGCAATCCGCTGCTTTACATGCCTGAAGATTACGAAGCCGTCATTGCCGCCATTGCAAAGAAAGGAGCCAAAGAAGGCGCTACCGTCCTGGTCGGTCACGGAACATACACTCCTTCCACCGCCCAATATGCCATGACCGATTATATGCTGAAAGACAAAGGATATACCAACTTCCACGTCGGAACGATCGAAGGTTATCCGTCATTCGACAACACGCTTGCCAAACTGAAAGCCAGCGGTGTGAAGAAGGTTATGCTCATACCTTTTATGTTCGTTGCGGGCGACCATGCCAACAACGACATTGCCGGCGACTGGAAGAAAGAGCTGGAAGACAATGGCTACGAAGTTTCCGTCCTGATGGAAGGCCTCGGACAGAACCCCGAGATACAAAATATCTTCATCGAACACGCCCGCTTTGTTGCAAAGCATAAGATGATCGACATCATGGAAAAAAAGAAAACTTACGCAACTGAAAAGGATTGAAAAGATGAAAAAGGTTTTGACATTATTACCGTTGACTGCCCTCTGCGTCAATTCGATGCAGGCCCAACAGAAAAAGGAATATACCAATTTCTCGGACACCACATTCAGCATCCAGGAAGTTGTCGTACAAACGGCCAAAAGAAACATTCCGCAGGTAACAAAGCTGAATGTTCCGATGAAATATTTGCCTGTTTCAGTTAATAAAGTATCCGGAAGCAGCCTGGAATTACGGGGTATCCGCGATATTCAGGAAGCTGTGCGCTTTATGCCCGGTGTGCGTATGCAAACCAGTTACGGGGCATTCCAGCAACTGTCGGTACGTGGTTTCGACCATTCCGTATTGATGATAGACGGAGTGCGCGACGAGCGTTCGGCCATCAATAACTCCTACCCTTTCCCCGACCTGTCGGCCATCGAATCGATTGAGTTACTGAAAGGGCCGGCTTCGGTTCTCTACGGACACTCTGCCGTCGGCGGTATATTAAACGTTGTCCGTATTTCCCCGAAAGCGGAACAGACAGTCAATGCACGTGTCAGCTACGGTAGCTACGATAACAAGCAGGCCACAGTAGGTATGGGCGGCCGCCTGATCGGGCCGGTCAACTATTATGCGAACGTGAACTTCTCAGATCAGGACGGCTGGCGCGATAACCAGAACAAACGTTTCTCCGGCTACCTGGCTTTGAGCGCCGATCTGACAGCTAAGGATGTGCTGGACGTACGCGGTGCTTTCAACCGTGACTTTTACGGCACGGAGATCGGTTTGCCCGACCTGATGCCGGGGGATATTTTCGATACGAAAACAAATCAGAAATATCTGAGCGCCCAACAGCAACTACCGGGATTGAACCGTGAAGCCCGCTACAACAACGAATCGGACTTCATGAAGAACCATGCCTGGAATGTGACTGCCCAATACACGCACACCTTCGACAACGGCTTCAAGCTGATCGACAAACTGGCTTACTACAACGATGACATCAACTATTTCGGTACGGAAGCACTGGATTATCTGGAAAGCGAAGATCCGATCTACGATCATTATTATATGAAAAGCGGCAAGAAAAAATATATTTGCCTGGATACCGTATATCTGTCTTACCCGCTCCGCTTCTCGCATATCTCGAAAACAGTAAGTAACAGCCTGGAATTAAGCGGCAAGCTGAATACAGGGGAAGTCACTCACAATTTCATAGGCGGTTATTCTTTCTCGCTGATGAACCGTGTAAGCTACAGCGGCTATGATCTGGGAAACGATGTACAAGGCCCGGGGCTTTACTCGCATGTATCGGTATACGATCCGCACAGTATGGGATATATGACCAGTAAAATGTCGAAAGCAATCCCATCGCATAATTACTCCAATAGCATTTATGTGCAGGATATGCTGGATATCAACGAACATTGGAAAGCCCTGGTTGCCTTGCGCGGCGATTTCTTCCGTTATTTGCAAGCCAATGCTCCGACACCGACAGGAAAACGGGAATATGACGATGCAGACCGCACAATATACAACCGCTTGCATAATGCCGCGTTCACCTATCGCCTCGGAGCCGTTTACCTACCTCGTCCGAATATTTCCATCTATGCTTCATTCGCTACCTTCTTCAAGCCGATCCGTACATTCTATCAGGACAACGTGATCTATGTCGATGGTGACGGCTTACGTTCCTATCCGAAAAACAACGAGGAAATATTCAAACCGGAGAGTGGTTACCAGGCAGAAGCCGGTGTAAAATACACATTGAACAAATGGCTGGAAGCAAATGCCAGCATGTTCTACATCCGTAAGTCGAATGCGACACAGACATTGGCAACAAACGTGGAACAGGAGATAAACGGAGTTGCAACCAAAATGTCGATCATCGGCCAACTTGGTGTGATGGACTCCAAAGGCTTCGACCTGGAAGCAACTTTTACCCCGGTCAGCTCACTGGCCTTCACTCTCGGCTATGGTTACACCGATGCGCGCATCCGGGAAATGAAGGAGGTTAAAGATCCGGAACTGGCTGAGATCATCTATTCGGAAGCAAACAAAGATCAACTGGAGAAATCGACCAGCCTGGAAGGGAACTACCAGAACAACGTTTCCAAAAACACCTTCTATGCATACGGTAGTTACACGATCCCGAAGGGTATCCTGAAGAATCTCAGTTTCAATCTTAGCACAAGCTATACGGATAAAGTGTACCGGAATACGGCCAACAGCAAATGGTTCGATAGCTACTGGATCACAGACCTCGGTGCCTCTTACGTACTGAACCATCGCATCCGCCTGTCGGTCAACATCAACAATCTGTTCAGTAAAGAATATACCAACCAGGCATTGGGCGACCAGATCGTACCGAGCATGCCGCGCAACTACCAGGTTGCGATATCTTACAACTTATGATACGGATAACCAAACTCATGTTAACAATTCACAGGATACTGGGCTCGCTGCTCAGTATCCTGTTTCTCGTTTGGTTCCTGTCGGGACTGGTAATGATCTATCACACCTTCCCACGCGCCGACCGGGCAGACAAACGGGCAAAGATGGATTATCTTCGGGTAGCGGATCTTCCTTCCCTGCAAACCATAAAAGATCGCCTACCCAAAGGAGAACCGATAAAGAATATCACCCTCAACAGCTATCTGGGACAAACCGTTTTCCATATCCGCACGGATAAAAACAGTTATGATATTCCCGCAGACTCTACGGAAACGCTGCCGGTCATCGACGGAAAACGTATACGGGAAACGGCCTCGCTCTGGTGCACCGCCCCTGTGGAAAAGGTCGATACCCTGTATGCCCTCGACCAATGGATCCCTTTCGGTAACCTAAAGAAGGAGTTCCCTATTTACAAGTTCCATTTCGCCGATCAGGAACGGCACCAATTATATATTTCGTCGAAGTCGGGCGAAGTTTTACAATACACGGATAAAGACAGCCGGCTCTGGGCATGGCTGGGTGCAATCCCGCATTGGGTTTATTTTACCTCTTTACGTCAGGATGCCGAACTATGGATAAAGGTCGTTGTCTGGCTATCGGGCATCGGGTGTATCATGTGTATTGCCGGTATTTATCTGGGTGTACGCAATTTCCGGCTGGCACGCAAGCGCAAACTGGCTTCTCCCTATAAGAAGTTCTGGTATAAATGGCATCATATCATAGGAACGGTATTCGGTTTGTTCGTCCTTACGTTCACTTTCAGCGGAATGATGTCACTGGCACGTGTGCAGGACTGGGGGCTTCGTGCCAAGCTGGATATAAACCCGGCACAGGAACTCCGTAAGCTGGCTCCTTCCCCACTCGATTATCCGCTGGATTACCGGGACGTCATACAGGCTTATCCCGGTCAGATCCGCCAACTGGAATGGGGCTGTTTCGGAGATATCCCTTTCTACACGATACTGACAGATGCAAACGATATCGTCGTCAACGCAAATTCGGAGCACACCGTATCTCCTTTAAAACTGGATACCGAAGATATCCATTCCGTGCTGACACAAGTCCACGGGACAGAGTGCGCAATGGACATCAGGCTTTTGGAGGAATACGATACTTATTATATTTCACGCAAAAGAAAACTGGATCTGCCTGTCTGGAAGGTCACCATTGAAGATATAGACAAGAGTTGCTATTACATCAATCCCGGTAACGGGCAATATCGTTATGTGAATACGCCCGCCCGTTGGAACCATTGGATGTATCCGGCCTTGCATAGTTTAAACATCAAGATTCTGGTAGACCATCCAATCTTATGGAATATAGTGATGTGGGGACTGATGCTCGGAGGCACATTCGTTTCCCTGTCAGGAGTTTGGCTGGGTATAAAATTCTTACGCCGGAAAATACATCGTCTAACAAATTAAATACATTATCTTTGTTGTAAAATCTAAAAGATGAGCACAGGAAAAATAATCGTAGCCGGGATCGGACCCGGTAGCGAATCAGATATTACTCCGGCAGTTCTCTCTGCCATCCGCCAGTCGGATGTCATTGTCGGGTATAAGTATTACTTTCAGTTTGTAGAATCTGCGATCCGTCCCGATGCAATCTGTATCGACTCGGGGATGAAACGCGAAAAGGTTCGTGCGGAAGAAGCTTACAATTACGCTACCGAGGGCAATGTGGTAACCGTTATCAGCTCCGGCGACTCCGGTATCTATGGCATGGCGCCGCTGATCTACGAGATGAAGCGCGAGAAGGGAAGCGATATTTCCATCGAAGTACTTCCGGGGATCAGCGCTTTTCAGAAAGCCGCCTCGCTGCTGGGTGCCCCGGTAGGACACGATTTCTGCGTGATCTCCCTCTCCGACCTGATGACGCCCTGGGAAATGATAGAGAAACGGATCAAGGCCGCCGCTTCGGCCGACTTTATCACGGCCATCTACAATCCGAAAAGCGAAGGCCGCTACTGGCAGCTCCACCGCCTGATCGAATTATTCCGGCAGGAACGCAATCCGCAAACCCCTATCGGCTTTGTCCGCCAGGCCGGACGGGAAGAAGAAACCGTGACGATCACCACGCTGGCAGATTTCGATCCGGAGCAAGTGGATATGTTTACCGTTATCATCATCGGCAACTCACAGACGTACCGGTTCGAGAATCACATGATCACTCCGCGCGGTTATTATGGGGAGATAAAGATGGGGAAGAAAGAGACAGGTATCGGGCAGGACATCATGATACGCAGTTTCCGGACAATCGAAAAAGAACTGAAGAACAAAGATATTCCGTTGGATAAGAAATGGGCGTTGCTGCATGCGATCCATACGACAGCCGACTTCGACATGGAGAATGTACTGCGTATAGACGACAATGCCGTAGCAACCCTTTACGAGTCGCTCAGTAGCGGCAAAGTACGTACCATCATCACCGACGTAACGATGGCGGCATCCGGCATCCGCAAGGGAGCCTTGCAGCGCATGGGGATTGAGGTGAAATGCTATCTGTCCGACGAAAAAGCCGTGGCGCTGGCTGCCGATAAAGGGATTACCCGCACGCAGGCCGGTATCCGTGTCGCCGTAAGCGAACATCCGGATGCCTTATACGTATTCGGTAATGCGCCGACCGCCCTGATGGAGTTGTGCGACCTGATACGGAAAGGGAAAGCAACCCCGGCCGGCATCATTGCCGCCCCTGTCGGCTTTGTGCATGTGCAGGAATCCAAACATATGGTAAAACCGTTCGCCTCGATCCCCAAACTGATCGTTGAAGGACGGAAAGGCGGCAGTAACCTGGCAGCTACACTAGTAAATTCTATACTTTGTTATAACGACGCTATTAATTTAAAACCCGGAAGAGACGTATGAGAACACAATTTATCGTTATCGGCATGCCCGATAACCAGTGCTATATAAGCAAGAACAAGGAAATATTGGATATAATCAACAGTAACACCCACTTTTCGGGAGGGAAACGGCACTATGAACTTCTTCGTCCGTTCCTTCCTGTCGATGCCGTATGGATCGATATAAAAGTGCCTTTAGCGGATGTTTTCGACGAATACGAATACCACCGGAAGATCGTCGTGTTCGCTTCGGGAGATCCTTTATTCTCCGGATTTGCATCAACCATCTTGAAGCGTATGCCGGAAGCGGAGGTTACGATAATGCCTTCATTCAATTCGTTGCAGATGCTTTCGCACGAATTGAAAATGTCTTATGAAGATATGCTGATGGTGCCCCTTACCGGCCGGCCGTGGCATGAACTGGATCGTGCACTGATAGAGAACAGGATGAAGATCGGCATACTGACCGATCATGTACATACACCGGCCGCCATTGCCATGCGCCTGCTGAAATACGGCTTCACACAATATAAAATGTATATCGGCGAACATCTGGGCAACCCGGAGAAGCAGCGTGTATCGCGTTCGCTCGCCCTGTCGGAAGTGGAAGAGCATTCGATCGAAAGCCCGAACTGCGTTATCCTGCAACGGATGTACAACGATACCACCTACCGGCCGCTGGGAATACCCGACAAGATGTTCGAACTTCTCGACGGCAGGGAACGGATGATCACCAAAGCGCCTGTCCGCGTGCTCGATATGAGTGCACTGATGTTGCCGATGTGCAACCACTTCTGGGATATCGGTTTCTGTACCGGTTCCATATCCATCGAAGCCAAACGGCAATATCCGCACCTGCATATCCATGCCTTCGAGATACGCAAGGAATGCTGGAGACTGATGGAAGAGAACAGTTGCCGCCTGGGAGCTCCCGGCATCGACGTACATATCGGTGATTTCATGGAGGAAGAAGTATCCGACCTGCCTGCACCCGACGCTGTTTTCATCGGGGGACACGGAGGGAAATTAAAGGAGATCGTTGCCAAAGTAGCCCGTTATCTGGCTCCCGACGGCCTACTGGTATTCAATTCCGTATCCGAAGAGAGCGAGAAGCTGTTTATCGATGCGGTGCAGGATGCCGGACTGAAACTGGATGATCCTTTACATATAACTGTCGGCGATTATAACCCGATAGTGATATTGAAGGCTTTTAAAGAAGCAAAATAAAAGAACTATGAATAAGCGAACTTTAGCCATTGTGGTGGTATCGGCCAGCAGCCTGCCACTGGCACGACGGATAAAAAAGCAGTTTCCCGATGCTGTTATCTACAGCAAGGAATCGCAGGAAGAAACAGTCTTGATGGAGTCGATCGACAGCATTATGGGAGATCTTTTCCTGAAAGCGGAAGCCATCGTCTTTATCGGGGCGATGGGGATCTGCGTCCGCTGCATCGCACCTTATGTGATGGACAAGCATACCGACCCGGCTGTCGTCTGCATCGACAGTACGGGCAAATATATCATCCCTGTCCTGTCAGGACATATCGGAGGGGCGAACGAACTCAGCACCGAACTGGCACAACTCCTGGGTGGCAACGCCATTGTGACGACCCAAAGCGACAACACGGGATTGTGGGCGCTCGATACGCTGGCCGAAAAGTTCGGCTGGTCTGTCGTGGCCGACGACCTGACCGACAACGAGAACGCGATGAATGCCTGTATTGCCGCATTCGTCAATAAGAAACCGACGGCTTTGCTGCTCAATGTGCGCGACAAGGGTACGGATTATCTGGAAAGCTCTCTCCCCGCCCATGTGCAGCAATTCAATAAATTCTCGGATATACCGCTCGATCAGTTCGAATTGGTTATCACCGTCGGGCCGTTCATCTACGAGGCCGACGTGATGATGGTTTCCTACTTCCCGAAAGTCTTGCATATCGGTATCGGTTGCCGGAAAGATATAAAAGGCGATCCGGTGGAACTTCACCAGCATATCATCGGAACGCTGATCGACAACAACATCTGCCCGGAGTCGATCGTCGATATTTCATCCATCGACATCAAGAAGGACGAAGCGATGCTTGCCCTGCTGGCTTACGGCATTATGAACTGTCCGTTCAAGACCTATCCGGCGGAGATATTGAACAAAATACCGGTTCCCAACCCGTCCCCCCGTGTAAAAGAGGCGACGGCATCGGCCAGCGTTTCCGAAGCCGCGGCCATTCACAGTGCCGGAGGCGGTTGGTTGCTATTGGAAAAACAAAAGGGAAGCCTGGGCGAAGGCAACGAATATACTTTTGCCGTGGCTATGGATAAATCCGTACGCCGGCAAGGACATATCGAGATAGTCGGAGCCGGGCCAGGCGATCCGGAACTGGTTTCCATCCGCGGCCGCCGGATGCTGGAGAAGGCAGACCTGATCCTTTATGCCGGGAGCCTCGTCCCGAAAGAGCTGACTTACTGCGCCAAGCAGGGAGCAACCGTGCGCAGTTCGGCCGATATGAATCTCGACGAGCAGTTCGCCCTGATGAAAGAGTTTTACGACAGGGGCAAGTTCATTGTCCGCCTGCATACCGGTGATCCCTGTATCTACGGAGCGATACAGGAACAGATGAATTTCTTCGACCGGTACGATATGAGCTATCATATCACCCCGGGAATATCCTCTTTCCAGGCCGCCGCAGCCGCCTTGCGTTCGCAGTTCACCATCCCGGAAAAGGTACAGACAATCATCCTTACCCGTGGCGAAGGCCGCACGCCGATGCCCGAAAAAGAGCAGTTGCACAAACTGGCCGCCAGCCAGAGTACCATGTGCATCTACCTGAGTGCAGGCATAGCCGACAAGGTGCAGGAAGAACTCCTGCAACACTACGCCCCCACTACGCCGGTAGCCGCCTGCTACAAGCTGACATGGAAAGACGAGCGTATCTACCGCGGGGAATTGAAAGACCTGGCTCAAATAGTGAAAGAAAACAACCTTACACTGACAACGCTGCTGGTTGTAGGGGATGCTATCGACAACCGTGAAGGCCTTTCCCGGTTGTATGCCGACGAGTTCAAACATCTGTTCCGCAAATAACCGGACAATGATACTGATACTGGGAGGAACAACGGAAGGACGTGCCGCCGTCCGCATAGCCGACGAAGGAAGTGCCCCTTATTTCTATTCGACAAAAGGGTCGCTTCAGGAGATAGACTGTGCGCACGGCATCCGCCTGACCGGTGGGATGGATGCTGCATCTATGGAAACATGCTGCCGCGAAAACAATATCCGCCTGCTGATCGATGCCGCACATCCCTTTGCTTCCGCCCTGCACCGAACGGTAGCGGAAGTCGCTTCTTCCCTCCAACTGCCGGTTATCCGCTATGAGCGGCGTTATCCTCCACGCGACAACGAACTGATCTGGTGCGACGATTACCACGATGCCATCGACAAGTTAAACGAGCACGGCATCCGTAACCTGCTTGCCCTGACCGGAGTAAACACCATCGCCCCGTTCCGCCCCTGGTGGGAAAAGCATCCGGCATGGTTCCGCATCCTCGAACGCGAAGAGTCGCTCACCATCGCTACCCGGCAGGGTTTTCCCCCCGACCGACTGTGTTTCTATCGCGATGAAGAGGATGCCGGGGAGTTGATGGATCAGCTTCAGCCGGATGCCGTCATCACGAAAGAAAGCGGACAGTCGGGATATTTCAACGAGAAAGTGGCTGCCGCCCGCAGTCGGTCTATTCCAGTGTTCGTTGTAAAACGTCCGGCATTGCCCGAAACATTCTATATCGTTTACGGGGAAGACGGATTGCGCAAACAGATTGAACGGCTGCTACCCGAATTTTTCCCCTTGCATCATGGCTATACCACCGGCGCCTGTGCCACTGCTGCTGCTAAGGCTGCCTTGCTAGCCTTGCTAACGCGGAAAGAGCAAGCCGACTCTCCCATTACCTTGCCTTCGGGTGAAGTGATCACATTGCCGATCGCCGATACCGCCTGGAACGATAACAGTGCCACCTGCGCAGTCGTCAAAGATGCCGGGGACGACCCGGATGTAACGAACGGCTGCCGGATCGTTGCAACAGTTGCTTTCTCTACGGATATTGCCCTGTCAGGCATCCGCTTTCTTGCCGGAAAAGGGGTCGGCACCGTTACCCTTCCGGGATTGGGTCTGGAAGTAGGCGGCCCGGCTATCAACGCCACTCCCCGAAAAATGATAACGGAAGAGCTGACTGCCGTCTTACAGGATTTCCGGCAGGAGAAGTCAGCCGGGTTAACCGTTACGATCTCCGTGCCCGGTGGAGAAGAAATTGCAGCCAGGACATTCAACCCGAAACTGGGTATCGTCGGTGGGATCTCCATTATCGGGACATCCGGCATTGTTCGCCCTTTCTCCACGGATGCTTTTATCGCCTCTATCCGCAAGGAAACGGAAGTTGCCAAAGCCATCGGCTGCACGACGCTGGTAATCAATTCCGGTGCCAAAAGCGAGCGATACCTGAAAGCCCGTTACCCCGAACTCCCGCCACAGGCATTCGTACATTACGGTAACTTTATCGGCGAGACACTAAAGATAGCTTCATCGCTCGGCTTTCAGCAGGTTGTTATGGGTATAATGATCGGGAAAGCGGTTAAACTGGCCGAAGGTTTCCTCGATACGCACAGTAAAAAGGTAGTGATGAATAAAGACTTCCTGAAGGAATTGGCCCGTCAATCCGACTGTCCCGAAGCAACCATCCAAAAGATCGACGGCATCACGCTGGCCCGGGAGTTATGGCAGCTGTTCCCCGTGGAAGAACAAGAAGCATTCTTCAATCTCTTATTGAAAAGATGCCATGAACATTGTACTCCACTCCTGCCTAAAGGTGATTTATCTATCTTATTGATAACGGAAGAAGGAGTTATTTGGAAATAACCAACCACTTTTCAATGTTGCGAGTCTTTGCGCTGAAATTCACACCGATGCGGAACAATGTACGCGGGTCGGAAGCGAACGGAAGAGCATACCCCTTGTCTTCGATTTGTTGCAATGCCTCTTCTGCTGTACCGTCGAGTTTGAACTCCATGACATAGATAAAACGGTCGGTCTGCAAAATCAGATCTACACGACCTTCGGAGGTATGGTATTCCGCTTTTACATAGAAACCCAACAGCTTAAAGACGATAAAGAGCACATTCTGGTAATGCAATTCCAGGTCACGAACCAACTCATAAGGCGTATCGGCAAAGAAGCTTTGCAGTCGCCGGAAGAAAGCATCATAATCGCCGTCATAAACCTCCCGGGCAAACTTCTTGATCTGGAAAGCAGTATCGACCTGGCTCACCGGAGTATAATAAGGTAGAAGATATTTGATAAACCCTTCTTCTACCTCTTTATTGGGAAATCCCAACCGATAGAGCCCGAAGGTTTTGTCGTACCCTTTGATCGTCAGATAACCGCTTTGATAGATTACAGGTATGGGATTTCTCGAAATGGCATCGATGCTGTTCAAAACATCGGCATCCGTTTCTGTATGTGCCATCCGATAAAGGTCGTAATTTGATTTTTGCAATAACTTTACCAGATAGGTTGGAGTACCGGTTTCGAACCAGTAATTATCGAATTGCCGGTATTTAAATGTATTGAGCAAGCTGAACGGGTTGTAGATTCCGGGAGAGTTTTCAACGAAGTGATAACCATCAAAACTCATTTTCAACTCTGTACAGGTTTCTTCATATGTTATACCGAGCACAGAAGCCAATGTATGAATATCACCATCGAAATCACGATGTAATTCCTCTTCGCTGATACCACAAATAGCTACATATGGCCTTCTCATCGAAAGGTCGTCCAGATTATTTAAATCGCTGAACACGCTCACTTTGCCAAACTTGGTCACGCCTGTGAGGAAAGCAAACTGGATATACCTGTCCATACTCTTCATCACTCCGTAAAAGGCTTTCAGGGTATTGCGGTATTCGTTTTGCAGCTCCTCATTGTCGATAGCTTGCAACATAGGTTTGTCGTATTCGTCAATCAGAATGACTACACGCCGTCCCGCCTGCATGCTGGCCCGTTCAATGACACCGGCAAACCGCAAAGCCTGGCCTTTTTCTGCCGGATCGGAACCATATAATTCTTCCCAGGCAGATAGCTTGCGGTTCAGCATGTCGTCCAAATCGCTTACCTGGTCATATTTCGCGGCATTCAGGTCGAGATGAAACACCGGATAAGTCAGCCAATCTTTTTCCAACTGTTCGACAGCTAATCCTTCGAAGAGTTCTTTTTTACCTTTAAAATAAGCTTCAAATGTGGATATCAGGAGACTTTTACCAAAACGACGGGGACGGCTCAAGAAATAGTAGCTACCGGTTTTTACCAATCGATACATCAATTCGGTCTTATCTATATACAGATAACCTTCATTTCTTATTTTCTCGAAATCCTGTATCCCTATCGGGTATTTTCTGGCATACATTGTTTCCATATATCCACGTGTTTAAAAAGTACAGATACAAAGATAGAAATAATGTAGCAATTAAATACTCTTTCTTCATAGCCAAGATCATTTTATGGTTAAAGCCCATCATCATCTTAATAACGATAGGATAGTAATTGATAGTTCATATTTTGGCAGTTTTGAATGTAGTGTCGTTGGTAGGGGCGGGGTCTGCCCGCCCTTCTCCACCGGTTGTTATATTATTGTCGC
The DNA here is from genome assembly GCF_000969845.1 of Parabacteroides sp. HGS0025. Classification (NCBI taxonomy): domain Bacteria; kingdom Pseudomonadati; phylum Bacteroidota; class Bacteroidia; order Bacteroidales; family Tannerellaceae; genus Parabacteroides; species Parabacteroides sp. HGS0025. The sequence continues at coordinate 2,423,638 of NZ_KQ033902.1, read as the reverse complement.
AAAGGGCGGGCAAACCCCGCCCCTACAAAGCCTGTCATTTGGGTTCACATTTTTCTAGCTTCGGCATATTGGATCATTATTTTCTAAACATAATCCTATCAGGTATGTATTAGATTTCCTTTACTCCAAGCGTACCTCCTTACTCTGTATATAAGAAACATCCAGTTGCCCGCCGGCATTTCCATTGCTTTCCTGCAAAGGATGAGTCTTGGCACGACTGAGGGATAAGGTGGCTTTGGAAGCGGTCACCTGGTTACCGAGCGTGATACTGATCGATTGGCTGCCTTTATCACGGTTGTAGAGGGTGGTCACTCCGCCATCGTATGAAATGGTAGCTTCCACCATTTCATCGTCCCCGACAGGATCGCCCTCCCAGGTCAGCGTGGTTGAAGTTTTACGGTTGATTGAAGTAAAAGACTCCGGGATGGCAATCGGCTTCACGTCTTTCAGGGTGGCTACATTCGTGAAAATGCTGTCCTTTGCCCGTGTAAAGACGAAAGTCATATCATCCAGTCCGGAGAATGAATAGGTATAAAAGTAAACACCGACGTTGGCAAAGTTCGGGGTCTTGCCGTTAATCAGGATAGAGGCAGGGCCGTTCAATTTAATGTTTACCCCTGCGCTGTCGTACTTGTTGAAATTCGCTCCGACACGTGTCGTATTATTAGTGATATCGTAAGCGACACCCAGGTTTTGATAGAAAGGGACATCTGCTTCTATATCAGATGAGTCGTCACTGCTGCAAGCGGTAAATGCGGCGGCGGAAATCAGAATGGCGTATAAGAAATACTTTTTCATGTCGTTTGTTTTTAAAATTACTCCTATATAACAAACGAACAGGAAAAAGTTTAATCAGTTTAACATTATCTTTCAGGATTCCAATTGCAGCAACAGCTCTTCGATGGTTGCCGCACGCCGGATCTGCCCGTCAGAATCGTGGAGAACGAATGAAGTAGAGGACGGATCACCGGCGTCTATCCAACGCGCCGACTCGATCCCGCTATCCGCATGGATACCGTTCCGTTGAAGAGCCTTCCGTGCCATAGCATATTTCTGCCCCTCACCGACAAGGCGTATTTCGGATTTATACTGGTTGTTGATACGGAACAAGCCGGTTTCGGTATCGAAGATAATCCCCTTGCGGGAGAAGAAACCGCTCAGGTGCCCGCTCAGCGCCAAGTCTTCCGGAGTCCCGGTACTTATACCTTTGTCGCGATCCATCAGCCAGATCTTATCGGCGATCTGGAGAGCCAGTTCGAGGTCGTGTGTAGAGAGGAAGATCGTTTTATCGGTGGTGCGGGTAAGCTGATGCAGGAGTTGCATGATCTCTACCTTGCTGGGGAAATCGAGGAAGGCAGTCGGCTCGTCCAGGTAGATCACAGGCGTTTCCTGTGCGAGGGCTTTCGCGATCATCACCTTTTGCCGCTCCCCGTCGGAGAGGGTGTGCACCATTCGGGAAGCCAGGTTTTCGATGCGGACGAGGGCGATCGCCTCTTCCACCACCCGCTTGTCTTCCTTTCCCAGGCGTCCCCAAAAGCCGGTGTACGGACTACGCCCCATCTCTATGAGTTCCCGGACAGACATGTTACGGATGTCACACTTATCTGTCAGCACCACTCCCACTATAGTGCTAAGTTCCTTATCACTATAGTCCTGTATATCGTGACCCAGTAGTGCTATTTCGCCGGACAAACGGGGCTGAAAAGCGGAGAGCGTACGCAATAAAGTAGACTTTCCCACCCCGTTGGTACCCAACAGGCAAGTTAATTCTCCACTGCATATCGTAGTGGTTATATTGCTAGCTACCAGCTTTGTATCATTCTTGGAATGATAGCCGATAGAAAGGTTGTTTATCCGGATAGTTGCCTCTTTCATACTCATTCGTTCAGTTCGTTTTTGCGTTTGCGGAATAATACGGATGCAACAACGGGAGCACCGACCAGGGCAGTAACCGAGTTGACGGGCAAGGCTCCTTCAAATCCCGGCATACGTGCGATCAGGTTACAGGCCAGCGCCAGGGCGGCACCGACAAACAGGACACCGGGCATCAACACCCGGTGGTCGGATGTCTGAAAAACAGCCCGGCAGAGGTGCGGCACAGCCAATCCGAGAAAGACGATCGGACCGCAATAGGCGGTAACGATCGCGGTCAGGACACCGGCAGAGGTAATGACGAGCAGGCGTGCCCGTTTGATATTCAGTCCCAGGTTGCGGGCATAGCCGTCACCGAGGAGCATCAGGTTCAATGTCTTTATCAATAAAAATGAGAGAGGGATCAGGATCGCCATAATAATCACGAAAAGCATCATCTGATTACCCGATACGCGCGAGAAACTTCCCAGCCCCCAGATAACATAGGCCCGTATATCTTCTTCCACACTAAAGAATTTCAATACACCGATCACGGCATTTGCCACGTAGCCGATCATCACACCGATAATCAGCAACGTCACATTCCCTTTTACCTTCTGCGAAACGTAGACGATCAGCGCCATGACAGACAAGGAACCGACTATCGCTGCAACAGACAAAGCGATCTCCCCCATAAAGCCGAGCTTGCTAAGCGCCACACCTCCCAGGCTTCCGCTCAGCAAAACGACAAAGGCCACTCCCATACTTGCACCGGAACTGATCCCCAGCACAGAGGGCCCGGCCAACGGGTTGCGGAAGACGGTTTGCATCTGAAGCCCGCTGATAGCCAGTCCGGCTCCGGCAACCAAGGCTGTCAAAGCTTGCGGGAAACGTGATTTCCTGATTATATTCTGCCAGGTGACCGGTTCATCGCCATTGCCGCATATAATATTCCAGACCGAGTTGAACGGGATGGATACGGAACCCAACACCAGATTAAGGAACAGCAGTACAACGATCGAAACGACGACCAAAAGCATCAGGACAGTGTTAGAATACTTCATCGGCCCTATTTATTTAAGTAGATCATAATAGACAGGGGTGTGATCCGGCAGCAGGTTCGGATGGAAGATATGCAGCAGGTCGCCCAGCACCACTTCCGGTTCGGTCGGCATACTTTCGTAAAAAGGTTTCTCCCGCATATTGCAATAGATCACTCCTTTTTCCTTGAAAGCACGGAAGTCGGCATAACGCGGATCCTGGTCTTTCAGGGCTTTATAGTCATATGTTCCCGGATAGCTGTTCACGATACGCCAGTAGTCGGCCTCGTCAGCCTGGTTATAAACGGTTTCAAAGTCGAGGGTGACACCTCCCGAACGGTCGTCGTCCTTCAGGAAATAGTCGGCACCGGCATCTTTGAATAGTTGCGCCAGGAAGCTCTTCCCTCCTACCGCATACCAGTTACCGCCATGAATCTCACCACTAAAGACGATGGGACGCCGGGTTACCTTACCTTCGGCAGTCAGCTCCTTCAGTTCATTATAGCGGTGCTCGATAGCCGAGAACTTATCATTGGCCTCCTGTTCCATTCCGAGTAACAGACCGACAAATTTGATCCACTCGGCCTGTCCCAGCGGGGTCATTTCCTTATATCCCAGATGCGGGATCAGCGGGATACCGATATCTTTCATTGTCTCATAGCCGCCACGCTTAAAGGGTGAGATCAGGATCAGGTCGGGATTGATACTCATAATCACCTCATTATCGAAGTTGCCTTCGATCCCGATCTTTGCCGTCTTTCCTTCCTTCAACTGGTCGTTGATCGTCTGATTAAACAGATGGCGGGTACTGGTGATGCCTACCACTTTATCTTCTGCTCCCAACTTGATGAAATTGGATAGTTGCAGGGAAGTCATACAAATGGCACTACGTACAGGTGTTTCAATCACCATATAATCGGTAGGAATACCTTCCGGCTTCGTCCCACGGGGAACCAACGCATACAGGAAATGAGTGCTTTCTTCATTCTGAGGGTCATGTATATCCATCAGGATGTAACCGTCGGCATAGGTCAACTGAAAACCGTCGGCATATTCAGGTGTGATCTGAACCTTACTATCCACCGTAATCGTTTGTTGCGACGATGCATTCTCTTTCTCCTGCTGATTTCCTTTCGATGCGCACGATGCAGCCAATAACGCAAACAGGCAGCAACCTGCCAAATACTTATTCATATTCTATTTGTTTTTATCCGACACAAACCGTCCAAACCCACGAGGACAATCGTTATGCAAAAAATGGCAGGTCTTCTGACTTACTTCCATCCTGAAAGCCTTCCCGATCTCTCCCGGATCAGTGGCAAAAGGTGTTATCAGGATGTTTATAAAGCTTCACAGCAGCGTGGACTGTCCGGGATTTACACCCGGTTCCCTTTTAATCTGTCTCCATGAACAGGAGTTTGACAGAACCTATTTCGACCGCAAAAGTAATAAGAAAAACTGAACCATTCGCATACGGAACTGTTATTTACAGAAAATGGCAGCAATATGGCACTCAATCAGATCGACACTCATTTCTTAATCGCAGCTATCTGCGTAATTTCATCGGCATTAGTGTTTTATACAATCGGTGTCTGGGGCGAACGTATCCAGAAGAAGCTGAAAGCCTGGCACGTGGCCTTCTTTGTTGCCGGACTATTCGCCGATGCTGTCGGAACCGGACTCATGGAACAGATTGCACAAATGACCGGATTGCAGGATAACCTGCACACTATCACCGGAATAATAGCGATCGTCCTGATGTTTATCCATGCCTTATGGGCGCTGTGGACTTACTTCAAGGGTTCGCGCAAAGCGAAAGCACATTTCAACCGTTTCAGCATAGTTGTCTGGTGTATCTGGCTAATTCCTTATTGCATAGGCATCTATTTGGGAATGTCGCTTCATCCGTAATATTGTGCGGTTATTTGTTTGGAGACTTCCGTTATTTTCATCACTTTTGCCCTCCGAATAAAAGCAAAAGCAAATGACACATCCGATCAGTTTCGTTTCATTAGGCCCCGGAGAGCCGGAACTTATTACCGTTAAAGGACTTAAGCAACTTCAGCAGGCAGATATCATCTATTGTCCGGCAACCCGGAATAAACAAGGTACTTCCCTATCGCGTGCGGCAGATATTGTTCGCGCCTTGGAAATCGACGAGACTGCCATCCACTGTTTCATGCTGCCCATGAGCAAAGACCGCACGGAAGCCTGGAAGGTTTACGATGCCCTTTACAACGAAGCCGCAGACCGCTACCGGAACGGGCAACGGATCGTTATCGTGGCCGAAGGAGATGCCGGCTTTTATTCTTCTATTCAATATATCTACGACAAATTTACAAAGGCCGGTATTGCCGTACAACGTACCGCAGGAATACCAGCCTTTATAGCAGCCGGCGCATTGGCCGGATTACATATTGTCAAACAGGAAGAGGAAATAGTCGTAATCCCCGGTACACCTTCTGCGGATGAACTGTCAGAAAAGATAAACGCAGGATATGTGATCGTTATCATGAAACTATCCCAATGCGTAGAAGCTGTATATGAATGTATCCGCAGGCATCCGCAAGCCCAGTTCCACTACTTTGAAAACGTTGGAACGGATAAAGAATATTATACTTCCGATAAGCAAATCATCACACAGAAATCGTTTCCCTATTTCTCACTAATGATCATACAGGCTGTATGATACTGCTCAAGCGGTTAATATGATAGCGAAGTGACTGGACAGACTCCCAGTTCTGGTGTCCTGACTTACATAATTCACGTGCACTAACCAACACACCCGATATATGGCTGTTAATCTCTTCGATCTTTTTATTCGTTCCACTGTAAAGAGAATCGAGCTCTTCCGGTGAATAGATGGAAGCAGACTGTGCCAACGATTCAAGCAAGTTCATCTGATAAACTCCGGCCTTGGGGATTAAGTTGCGGATAGCATAATGATGAAGATCCTGTATTTCCTTCTGCTTGGTGGTGTCCCAACCTACATTATTCATATCTCCCGAAGGATTCATCTTCGAAAACATATGGATTCCCAAACAATCTGCGATTGTCCTGATCCATGAACTTGTTTCTGTCTCTCTCAATGCTACTCCTGCAAAACTAAATCTCATTGTTGCCATAATCAAATCTCCTTAATTACATAAACCGAAGTTTTTAAAATTGTTATATACTTTCTTTTTATTGCCAGAAACTTGCTGTTAGTTTCATTTTGTTATTGACATGATGCAAAATTAGGCAAATTATCATGTACCACAACTCTTTACCTGTATTTTAAAGTTCTTTAATACAACTTCTATCCAAATGCTATTATTTTGCCAACTGAAGATTACAAATAAATTGAAAAACGCACAGTTTACTTAACAAAGATACCTCCATGCGCTCTTTTTTGTAACTTTTATCAATATAACACAAAACATGGGGGAATAATAGGGTTCCACAACCTTTCATTCTGACATTTTGTTATTTAATTAAAAATAGTATACTTTTGTTCCTTCTTAAACTTACATAAGCACATGAAATCGGATATAGAAATTGCTAGAGAAGTCTCCCTGCGTAAAATAAAGGAAGTTGCTACAGGTTTGGGCATTCCTCGCGAGGAAGTTCAGAACTATGGTCGTTACATCGCCAAAGTGCCTCTTCACCTCATCGATGAAGAAAAAATAAAAGAACACAACCTGATCCTGGTAACGGCCATCACTCCGACCAAAGCAGGTATCGGAAAAACAACGGTTTCTATCGGACTGGCTCTCGGTCTGAACAAGATCGGTAAAAAAGCGGTGGCTGCGCTGCGCGAACCTTCACTCGGCCCGTGCTTCGGTATGAAAGGTGGAGCTGCCGGAGGTGGCTATGCCCAGGTATTACCGATGGAAAATATCAACCTGCATTTCACCGGCGATTTCCATGCCGTTACTTCTGCCCACAACATGATCACTGCACTGCTGGATAATTATATCTATCAGACACGCAATACATGTGAAGGACTGAAAGAGATCAAATGGAAACGTGTACTCGACGTAAACGACCGCAGCCTGCGCAACATCGTATCGGGCTTGGGAGGTTCTGCCAATGGCATACCGACTGAGACAGGATTTGATATCACTCCTGCTTCCGAAATGATGGCTATCCTTTGTCTGGCGACCGACCTGGAAGACTTGAAACGCCGTATCGGTAACATCTTACTGGGTTACACCTACGACGATCAGCCGTTCACGGTAAAAGACCTGGGAGTTGCCGGAGCTATCACCGTACTGTTGAAAGATGCTTTGCTGCCCAACCTGGTGCAGACAACTGAGAATACGCCTGCTTTCGTTCACGGTGGCCCGTTCGCCAACATCGCACATGGATGTAACTCTATAATCGCAACCAAGATGGCGCTTACCTATGGTGACTATGTGATCACGGAAGCCGGTTTCGGTGCCGATCTGGGTGCAGAAAAGTTCTTCGACATCAAATGCCGTAAAGCGGGACTGACTCCGAAACTGACAGTTATCGTTGCTACTGCACAGAGCTTGAAGCTGCACGGCGGCGTGCCTGAAGCACTGATCAAGGAACAGAATATCGAAGGCTTACGCAACGGTTTTGCCAACTTGGACAAGCATGTGGCCAATATGAAACGTTTCGGCCAGGAAGTGATCGTTACTTTCAACCGGTATGCAACCGATACGGACGAAGAGATCGCTCTGGTTGCCGAACATTGTAAGGAACTGGGCGTCGGCTTTGCGATGAACAGTGTATTTGCAGAAGGTGGCGAAGGTGGCGTTGAACTGGCTAAACTGGTTGTCGATACGATCGAAAACAAACCGTCGGCTCCACTGAAAATGGTTTACGAAGATACTGATCCGGTACGCGAAAAGATCAAGAAGGTTTCTGAAGAAATCTATGGCGCAGCATCGGTTACTTACACGACTCTTGCCGACAAAAAGATCAAACAGATCGAAAGCCTGGGTATCTCCCACTATCCGATCTGCATTGCTAAAACCCAGTATTCATTCTCTTCCGACCCGAAAGCGTACGGCGTTGCCAAAGATTTTGAATTGAAGGTGCGCGACGTTGTTATCAACAATGGTGCGGAAATGATCGTTGTTATCATGGGTGAGATCATGCGTATGCCGGGACTTCCCAAAGATCCGCAAGCTAAACGGATTGACATCGTAAACGGATTGGTTGAAGGATTGAGCTGATCTTTCAAAAGATATAGAACAGGAAAGGCGACCTTTATAAGGATCGCCTTTTTTATTTCATTTGCGTTTATCGAAATAATTCTTGAAGAACAATATCTGATAATCTATTGAATTACGCCAGTAATCCCCATTATGCGCTCCGGGGCGAACAAGGAAATCATGGTCTATTTTATACTTCAGCAGTTTCTTGTGGAAATCGTTGTTCACTTCAAAAAAGAAATCACTATATCCGCAATCGATGATGAGTGCCAGGTCACCATTCTTCAGGCGGTCGATCTGGTTGATCGCCGTATGGTTATCCCAAACTTCCTGGTTTTCGCTTTCTTTTCCTAACCAGTCACTCATATGCCAGTTATTCGGGAAAGGGCGGATATCCACCCCACCGCTTGTACTCCCAGCCGCTCCGAAGATATCTTTATGGCGGAACGACAACCACATAGCGCCGTGACCGCCCATACTCAATCCGGTAATGGCACGCCCTGTGCGGTCTTTAATAGTCGGATAACTGGCATCTATATAATCGATAAGCTCTTTCGATACAAATGTCTCATAGCGATAAGACGGATTGACCGGGCTATCCCAGTACCAACTGTTCTTGCCATCCGGACAAACGAACATAATTCCATACTGATCGGCAATCTCCGGTAAATTGGGTTTTACGGAAATCCATGTTTTCGCATTTCCTCCATGCCCATGCAATAAGTAAATAACAGGAGCTGTCGTTTTTCCTTTTCCCGGCGAAATAACGATTGTCTGAATATCTTTATTCATGGCATCACTATGCACATAGATAGTATCGACTACTGCCGCCTGCAGAGACAGGGCAAAAAACGCTATAAGCGATAAAAAGAACACCTTTGCTTTCATAAATCAGATTAGAATTTTAATATTGAAAGCAAAGGTATTTATTTTTATTTAAAACACCTCTTTCCAGTGCTTCAGGTTTGTATCGATCGTATCCATAACTTCTTTGGAACGTCCCTGCATCAGGAGCTTGTACATTGTCTGTGCAAACCCGAGCATCTGGGTAAACTCTATTTTCGGAGGCATAGCGAGCGCGTTCGGATCAGTCATAATATTGACCAAGACAGGGCCGTCCGAAACGAAAGCCTTTGTTAATGTCGGCAACACATCATCCGGATTGCATACATTGTAGCCTGCCATTCCCATCGAAAGAGCCACCCGTGCGAAATCAGGATTCAACATCGTAGTTTGCCAGTCGGGTAATCCGGCTACTTCCATTTCGAGTTTGACCATTCCGAGCGAACGGTTATTGAACACAACCAGTTTGATAGGTAATTTATATTGTACGATCGTCGCCAGGTCGCCCAGTGACATGGAAAGCCCACCGTCGCCACATAAGGCAACCGCCTGACGTCCCGGATAAGCCAGTGCCGCCCCGATAGCCTGAGGCATGGCATTCGCCATAGAGCCATGATTGAAGGAGCCCAACATCTTGCGCTTTCCGGTAGCCTGCAAATAACGTGCTCCCCATACGCAGGTCATCCCTGTGTCGACGGTAAAGATGGCATCGTCCGAAGCCAGTTCATTGATAACGGAGATCACATATTCCGGTTGGATCTTTTCTTCTTTGCCCTTCACTTTCGCTGCCGATCTCAAGTTGTCTTTCACCTTTTCATAATGCGCCAGTTGTTCGCGGAGAAAGGAATCGTTTTTCTTCTGCTGAATAAGGGGAAGTAGTTCCGTCAAAGTATCTTTCACATCACCGCAGAGTCCCATTTTTATTTTGGCACGACGTCCGAGACGGTTGGCTTTGATATCCACCTGCACGATCGTATTGTTTTGCGGCATAAAGGCTTCATAAGGGAAATCCGTTCCGAGCAAAAGCAATACTTCGGCTTCATGCATACTATAGTAACCGGAAGGCATTCCCAGCAAGCCTGTCATACCTACCTCGTTCGGATTATCGTATTGTATTTCCATCTTGCTTTTAAAGGAATAAGCGACAGGAGCATTCAGAAGCCGGGATAATTCTACCAATTCCTTATGCGCGTCTTTGGCTCCTATTCCACAGAAGAGGGTAACCTTTTCCGCTTTGTTCAGCAAGTCAGCCAGTTTACCGATCTCTTCAGCGGAAGGGCAAACACGTTGCCGGGTCGGAAACGGAAGCAGGGAAGACTCTCCTTCGCTAGCTGTCATCGAAGTCAGGTCGCCGGGTAAGCCGATCACGCCTACTCCACGAAATGAGAGAGCGGCTTGTATGGCACCCTGCAACATACGGGGGAATTGTTCGGGCGTGGTCGCCACCTGATTATAATGGCTGCAATCTTCAAACAATTTGATTGTATTGGTTTCCTGAAAATACTCCGTTCCAAACTCATGAGTCGGCAATGTGGATGCGATGGCAAGCACAGGAGCCCCCGAGCGCTGAGCATCATAAAGTCCATTGATCAGGTGCACATGCCCCGGGCCGCTACTTCCGGCACAACAGGCCAGTTCACCATTCAATTGCGCTTCAGCCGCAGCGGCATAAGCACCGGTTTCTTCGTGACGGACATGAATCCATTTGATCTTTCCATTTTTTCGTACAGCTTCGTTTACTTCATTCAAACTGTCACCCGTGACAGCGTAAATACGTTTGACACCTGCCTTTTCCAGTGTGTCTACTAATTGTTCTGCTACATTCTTTGCCATATTGATATTTACTTTTTCTTTTATGTTTTGTTTATAAAAGAACTATGGCAGAAAGCAAAATGTTTTGAGAATACAGTTTATAAATTTAAGAAAATAATTTTAAGTGTACACCAGTCCTTTTTCATTACAAAATACTACCTTTGCAGCGATTGTTTAGGGAAATAGTATGGGAACATCCAAAGAAATGACTTCCGGACGGGCACTTCCGCTGATCTTCAGTTTTGCCATGCCGGTACTTTTAGCAAATCTGCTTCAACAAACTTACTCTTTAATCGATGCGGCTATCGTTGGTAAATTTTTAGGGATCGGCGCTTTCTCCGCAGTTGGGGCAAGTACGTCCGTTATCTTCCTTATCATCGGATTCTGTAACGGCTGTTGTGCGGGTTTCGGAATTCCGGTGGCACAAAAATTCGGTGCGCGGGATTACAATACGATGCGACGTTATGTGGCTATCAGTTTACAACTGGCAGCTATCATGTCGGTAATCATTGCCGTCGTGACGTGTATTTACTGCAAAGATATTTTAAAGATCATGCAGACACCGGAGAACATCTTTACAGATGCTTATTTTTATCTGTTGGTGACTTTTATCGGTGTGCCGTGTACCTTCTTCTATAACTTACTTTCCAGTATTATCCGTGCCCTGGGCGATAGCAAGACGCCCTTCTGGTTCCTGCTCTTTTCAACGATTCTCAATGTGATCCTCGATCTGGTTTGTATCCTGATCTTCAAATGGGGAGTTGCCGGAGCAGCGATTGCGACACTTCTTTCGCAAGGTATTTCGGCTGTCCTTTGTTTTATCTATATGTACCGCCGCTTCGATATCTTGCAGGGAACGCGTGACGAACGGAAGTTCAACGCGCGGTTGGCAGGCAATCTGCTTTGGATAGGCGTTCCGATGGGGCTTCAGTTTTCTATTACAGCGATCGGCAGCATCATGTTGCAAAGTGCGAATAATGCACTCGGGTCGGCCAGTGTCGCAGCGTTTGCTTCCGCAGTTCGAATAAAGTCATTTTTCATGTGTCCTTTCGAGAGTCTGGGTATCGCAATGGCAACCTACACCGGACAGAACTATGGTGCAGGAAAGCCCAAACGTATCTGGCAAGGAATCAAGGCCAGTGGCCTGATGATGATCGTTTATGCCGCCTTCGCCTTTATCGTCCTGATGCTGACGTCAGAACGGCTCACATTGATATTCGTCGATCCCACTGAGTCAGAGGTTATTTCTAAAGCCGTGCAATACATGCATGTATCATGTTCCTTCTTTCCTATCCTTGGTACTCTTTGCATACTGCGATATACGATTCAGGGAGCAGGATTCACCAATCTAGCTATGCTTTCGGGCGTTTCGGAAATGATTGCCCGTACACTGGTCAGTATTTATGCAGTACCGGCTTTCGGCTTCCTGGCAGTCTGTTTCGGCGATGCAACAGCCTGGGTTGCAGCCGATCTATTTTTAATTCCGGCATTTATATATGTATATAAGAAGATAAAAGAGATAAAAAGAGTAGAGATAGATAGAATTTGACTAATATTGTACTATCGTAAAGAAAAGGATCATGAATATAGATAAATGTGATATAGCGATACAAAAAGCCGATTATAAAGATCTGCCGGCTATTCTTGCCATTCAGAAATCGGCTTTTCTGGAAGAAGCTAAGTTCTATGATGATTATCAAATTCCCCCACTGACACAAAGCATTGATGAGATAGAGAAAGATTATCAGGATCATTTATTCCTGAAAGCAATGTATCAAGGTCAAATTGTAGGTTCGGTAAAGCTACGGGAACAAAACTCATCCTGCTGGCTCGGCAGGTTGATCGTCTCTCCCGAATTTCAAAACAGAGGCATCGGACGTAAACTGCTGACGGAAGCGGAAGCTCAAATCACTACGGCAAAAGAGCTAATTCTCTTCACGGGCTCACAAAGCACCAGAAACATCAACTTATATGAATCTGTCGGATATAAAAAGATAGAAGAATACGCTGATGAAAACAATCCCAATCTTATATTAGTTAAAATGATAAAAAGCATCCCGGAACAATGAAACAGGTAGAAATTATTTATCCGATTGCTCCCAATGCTATCGCAATAAAGCTCGGGCCATTAATTACTCCGTGAATGATAACGCCCGTCCAGGTGTTTCGTGTTTTCTGGACGATATAGGGCTGGATAAACATCATAGGTAATAAGATAACCCAGAGCTGCCAACCGAAGGCCAGATGAAAAAGGCTCCATCCTGTCCCTTGAACGACCCATGTATATCGACCGAAGATCAACTCCTGACGTGGCTGCATAACACCTCGCCAGAGTATTTCTTCTCCCATTATATTAAATATCCAAAAGACGAACCAGACAGCCAGTAACCAGTAACGCCCGGCACTCAACGGTTCAAACTCCATAAATGAAGGCGTATAATCGAGTTTGTCTACAAATAAGGTAATTATACCCATAACTGCAACCATCCCTATTCCGGTAATCAGTATCCCGAAAATACTCCACATCCAGTCCGGCCCGGTCATTCTGACAAACCGCATTCTTTTATACCACGTTCGGGAGTTCAGCTTATACCTTTCCGATTTAAGTATTGCCATTGCTAGAAGAATAAGAGGCAGGAAAATACCGAGCGCACCAATAACAAACCAAAACAAGATCGGTTCCAGACCGGTCTTTTCGCTTAAATAGGGTATCGTATAATGAGTTTGAAGCCACATAAGCAATGCGGCAATGATATATATGGAAAATGAATAAAATAATTTCATTCCTGAAAGTGGTTTCATACGCATAGAGTTTTGGCAAATATAGCATTTATATATCTGATTATGAAACCATAATGGATAATATAGGATATTTTGACAGCATTTTCTTATGTTTAAAGGAGTCGTAAGTAGCATCCGGTCAGTTTACTTTTACCCTGAAAAACAAGAAATAACAACAAATTATCAAAAAAAACAGGTATTCATAGTGCTAGTTCAAAAAATAGTTGTACATTTGCTATTGAAAAACGTAAATTTTTTCATAGTTAAGGTTTTGGTTAAGAAATGGCCCACTTGTGAAAGTTAGCCATTTCGTTTTTTATATACCTACCTGTTCTTGTATTTCTTCCCTGCTCAAACACACGATATTTAGATATGAATCCCATAATCATGCTTAACTTCATCCATTACGAAAGTGCTTTCCAGAGAACCCAGACTATCGATCGTTCCCAACACATTCAGAATGAACTCCTGATAATACTTCATACTCGGCGCATGGATTTTTAAGAGATAATCATAACGTCCGGATATATTATAACATTCGGTCACCTGGGGAATGTCCTGTATAATTCGTGTGAACTCCGCTGCAATGTCCCGATTCAGCTTACTCAACTTCACACTACAAAATACGACAAATCCCTGGTTCAGCTTCTCTGCATCCAATACGGCAATATACTTCTTTATATATCCCCCATTTTCAAGACGTTTGAGACGCTCAAACACGGGTGTCGACGAAAGACTTACGCGGGAAGCCAACTCTTTTGTCGTCAGCCGGGCGTTCTCTTGCAGCGTACGAAGAATCTGCAAATCTGTTTTGTCCAAAGTATCCATAGAATAAAATTCTTTACAAGAGGCTTTTTTAATATTCTCTCAGTTTATATTTTCTTTATTAAGATACAAAAATAGTGTTATTATCCATATTTACAGTAAATATTGTTTGATATATCTGCATACAATAATTTTGCAAGAAAATAATTCAAGAACAAATCAATTAAAAATATACAGTTATGGCAACAAAGAATTTGCATTTCGAGACATTACAACTTCACGTAGGACAAGAGCAAGCCGATCCGGCAACAGATGCACGTGCAGTTCCTATCTACCAAACTACTTCATACGTGTTCCACAACTCCGCACATGCAGCAGCCCGCTTCAGCTTACAGGATCCCGGAAATATTTACGGGCGCCTGACCAATTCCACACAGGGCGTTTTTGAACAGCGCGTAGCTGTGCTTGAAGGCGGCGTAGCCGGACTTGCTGTTGCTTCAGGAGCCGCAGCTATCACATACGCATTTGAGAACATCACCCGTGCAGGCGACCACATTGTTGCCGCCAAAACCATTTACGGAGGAAGCTACAACCTGCTGGCACATACGCTGCCCGCTTACGGCATAACAGCAACATTTGTGGATCCCACCGATTTATCTAACTTTGAAAAGGCTATCCAAGAGAATACAAAAGCCATTTTCATCGAGACGCTGGGCAATCCCAATTCCAATATTATTGACATTAAAAAAGTTGCTGATATCGCCCACCGCCATAAAATACCGCTGATCGTCGACAATACATTCGGCACACCTTATCTGATCCGCCCCATTGAGCACGGTGCAGATATTGTTGTACATTCTGCCACGAAGTTTATCGGCGGACATGGCTCTTCACTGGGTGGTGTAATCGTCGACTCCGGGAAATTCGACTGGGTGGCATCCGGCAAGTTCCCTCAACTAACCGAGCCCGATCCCAGCTACCACGGCGTACGCTTTGTCGATGCTGCCGGCCCGGCTGCATATGCGATCCGCATTCGTGCCATCCTGCTGCGTGATACGGGAGCAACCATCAGCCCGTTCAATGCATTCATTCTGCTGCAAGGATTGGAAACGCTCTCCCTGCGTGTGGAACGCCACGTAGAAAATGCGCTGAAAGTAGTAAATTATCTGAAAAATCATCCGAAAGTAAAGAAGGTGAACCATCCGGCATTGCCCGATCATCCCGACCATGCGCTCTACGAACAGTATTTCCCCAACGGAGCAGGTTCCATCTTTACATTCGAAATAAAAGGAGGACAAGAAGAGGCACACCGTTTTATCGACAGCCTGGAGATTTTCTCCCTGCTGGCAAATGTTGCTGACGTGAAATCACTGGTTATCCATCCGGCCAGCACCACACATTCGCAACTCAACGCACAGGAACTGGCCGAACAGGAGATTTATCCGGGAACAATCCGCCTGTCGATCGGCACGGAACATATCGAAGATCTGTTGGCAGACTTAGACCAGGCGTTTGCAAAAATTCATGTGTAATCAATCAGCCAGAAACTTTTTATTTATCACTACGAGCAAGAGCAAGAGTCAGTGCCCGAAAGACATGTGAATAATCTTCTGAGTGACTCATCTTTACAATGTGTCTGATTAACTCTCCGTGAATGTTCTGTATTTCCATATTGTTCACTTTCTGTGAATTCTCAGGTAATACACCACTTAGTTTCATTTTTGATAAATTATTCATCTGTACAATTTTAATCTGACTCTTACTCATTATATTATTCCGGCATAAAGGTAGACTTTACCATATTTCTGTAAAGCGTTAATAGACCAACCTCTCTATTCCGGGGATGAAACAGGGAATAAAGTCGATAAACGACTGAATAACATTTATAATTTCCCTATCAGTTCTGCAATACCGAGAGCGCATTCTACAACTCGTTCACAGTTGACTATGCAGAGATTATCCTTTGCCGTATGTGTGATGTCCTGGCACTCCATATGCTCAATAAACCAGTTGGAACTTACAGCAATCGCCGGACGGTCATTCTGCAGAAAAATGCTGTGATCTCCCTGATACCAGGGAAGTCCTTCCACAATCTCCGGAGTATTCCGGATTACCCCATCCATAGCCTGCTGCATATCTGCAGAAAGCCCGAATGCAGAGAAACAAGAATAGCCTTCTTTATATCCGGCTCCATCAATATTAATGTTCAACAATATATCATCAAAATGAGCTATATTCTGTTCAATATAATTGACTTGTCCGGGAGCGGCATAATAATCTTCCCCATTGAAAAGAACCAATTCGACCGGATATCGAGTGTCGCTATCTTTCAGCAACTCCGCAAGCAGCAGAACAGCCGTAACTCCTGTCGCATTATCTATTGCTCCCGGGGTTCCGATTTTTGTATCAATATGGGCAGTGATAATGATCCTGTCTTTCGTCCGGCTGTCTTTTCGCGCAATCACGTTAAATGCAGTCTCCGGGATTCGCACCGCCCCTGAGACGAGTTCCACCATTTGCCCTGTGCAGGCCAACAACTTTTCACCTTCGGTATCTTTCATGTAGACTGACGGAATATCGAAGTCTCCATCCTCGAACAACGGGAAAGGATACACACCGCCGGCCGTTGCCGAATTACGTTCCGTTGCACTGATCAACGCTTTAGGGGCGCCATTCTCCAACACCGAAACCAGATGTTGATGTTCTTCCGGATTCCAGAAAGGAAAGTTTTTAGGAGCGATCTGTTGGGAAGCGATTTCTCCGTACAACAGTACGATTTTATCTTTGATATCTGCTTTTTCCAATTTGCCGACTGTATCCACCGCTATTAATTCTCCTTTTACGGAACATCCCAATGAATAATGGGAGGAAAAAACATCGAACGATTGTTTCCCGCAGGTCAGTGACGCCCCTTCCGTTTTCCAGTCTATCACCGAGAGCTCAGTCTCTTCAACCTGCCACCCCGACAATTGTAATACTTTTTTTGCATAGGCCGTGGCCTGCCGATTCTCTTCACTTCCTACACGGCGTTCACCGATTTCCGAACATAAAACCTGCAAGTCTGCTTCCACTTTGTCTCTTAATGCTTTTTTATCCATATCTTTGTTTGTTTATTATGTGCCGACAAAGGTAGAACCCCTAAAATCATTGGTATTGGAAAAAAGAGACAAAACATCGATCATGCAAAAAACAATCTTCAGTATAAATAATATACCAGCCATCTTGTGGGGTGAAAACTCTGAAAAAGTCATTCTTGCCATTCATGGGAATATGTCGGACAAAGCGGATGTCCCGATCAGGATCGTAGCTGAAAATGCGTTGGCAAATGGCTGGCAAGTTTTGAGTTTTGACCTGCCGGAGCATGGAGATAGGATAAATGAAGATACACCCTGCAAAGTTCAGTACTGCGTTGAAGATTTAAGGGTCGTCATGCAATACACTAAAATGAACTGGAAACATATCCGTTTATTTGCCAACAGCATGGGTGCTTATTTCAGCCTTTTGGCCTATCCAAACGAGCCGATAGAAAAAGCCTGGTTCCTCTCCCCGATCGTCGACATGCAACGTCTTATCCAAAATATGATGATGTGGTTTTCCGTCACGGAAAAAGAGTTGGAAAACAAACAGACAATTTCCACCCCCATCGGACAAAATTTATATTGGGATTATTATTGCTTTGTAAGGGAACATCCTGTTTCCCGTTGGGAAATACCGACACATATCCTGTATGGCAGCAAGGATGAGCTCTGTGAAAGAGATATTATATCTAAGTTTACAGAATTATTCGCTTGCCAACTGGAGATTGTACAGGGATCAGAACATTATTTCCATACACAAGAGCAATTGATGATATTGGATGAATGGCTGAAACGTACGGTATAAAAGGGATTTGAATATATTTACGTAACTGGTTACATATTTTTCGCGAAATATTTGCCAGTATTATTTAAAGCCCATATATTTGCGTAATCAATTACGTATCTAATAACACAAATTCTACATATATGGACTTTTTTAATCAGACAGGCAAGATGGCTATCGGTAGCAGACTACGTATGTTAACCGATAAAATAACAATGGATGCAGCTTCGATCTACGAAATGTTCGGGGTAGACCTCAAACCAAAATGGTTTCCCGTATTCTTCGTTTTATCCCAAGGAGAAGCAAAAACAATCACCTCGATAGCAAAAGAGATCGGACACTCCCACCCTTCGGTAAGTAACATTATTAAAGAAATGGTAGCCAAAGGACTGGTAAAAGAAACCAAAGACCAGTCTGACGGAAGAAGAAATGTAGTTGCATTATCTGCTAAAGGGAAAAAGATGTCAGATTCGTTTACAGAACAATGTGTGGATGTTGCTGCCGCCATCGAACAAATCACCCGACAAACAAAGAATGACTTATGGAAAGCAATTGAAGAATGGGAAAATCTCCTATCGGATAAATCCTTGCTGCAACGGGTAAAGGAAGAAAAACGGGTAAGAGAAAGTAAAGATGTAAAAATAGTTGCATACGAACCGTGCTACCAGATTACTTTCCGTTCGCTTAACGAAGAATGGATAACGGCCCATTGGAACATGGAAGAAGCCGATTACAAGGCATTGGATCATCCGCAAGAATACATTCTGGATAAAGGTGGTCACATTTTTATCGCCCTTTACAAAGGCGAACCGGTCGGTACATGTGCTTTATACAAAATGGAAGATCCGCTTTATGATTACGAACTGGCCAAACTGGCAGTCAGTCCTAAAGTGCAGGGTAAAGGCATCGGTGTGATATTATGCGAAACAGTTATAAACAAAGCGATAGAATTCGGAGCAAAAAGACTTTTTCTGGAAAGTAATACAATTCTGAAGCCTGCCATTCATCTATACAGGAAGTTGGGTTTTAAAGAACTGGCAGAATTGCACCCTGCTTACGAAAGAGGTGATATACAAATGGAATTAATCGTGGAATAACGAATGGTGTCTCCATCCGAAGATAATACAAACAAGGAAAAGTAAAACAATGATCCCAACACAGGCACGCGGACTTTGGGATTTTTCGGTTTGGCTGTTTTCCTGCCGGGCATGCAGTTGTTCGTTTTTTTCTTCGTATTGATAAACCAGGGCTTGCAGGCTGTCGCAGGTGGCGGAGACAAACAATGTGTCGTGCAGGAAACGGATTTCAGCGGTTGCCTGCCCGCTTTTCTGCACAAAAGCGGCACCGGAAAGCAGTTCCTTCAGCCTACCGACAGGGATCGTTAAACGGGCACGGCTTTCAGGGATTTTAGTTGTCCGGACAGATAACCGGCTGGTTTGCCGTAAACTATCGGTTTGTTGCCGGGATGAATTGGTTTGTTTGCGGGTCGAACAGTTTGCAAAAAACAGGATGATGAAAAAGAATAGGCTGAATTTCATGGGTTAATAGAATAATTTATAGGTTGTAAAAAAGTATCCTGTTCCCGTGCTTGACACGGGGTCGCATAATAAACGGCCGTATAACCACTGATTGATAAGGCCTGTCCTTTTGCGACCCCGTGTCAAGCACGGGGACAAGAAGCTCTATTTGTAAAGAACCTGCCTGCGGTTAAACTTTTCTTGAACAAATATCCGAATGTCGGATGCTCGATAGTAAGTCTTATGGCTAATCATAAAGTAGGGAAGTTTACCTGCTGTAAATACGCTATAATTTGTTGGGTGTATTGAGGTTGTTCTCTTACTGATATTATATTCATAATGTTGTCTATTATAAGTTCCTTTTTCTATTTGCAGCAATTATAACTAATGCTTGCGGCAAAAACAGCCAAAAACCGGAAATCGGCTCTATGATACATCTAACAACAGCGAACGCCAAAATACAATACCCCAAAATCAGAGGTGCGGGTTTCTGCTCTTTTTTGATATAGCATTGGAGTGTTAGCCCCCAAAGAATAAGTATAATCCCACATACTAAAAACCAAAGGGCGAAAGCACGGCTGTAACTGTCATCTGTGGAGTTTATTAATCCATCTTTTATCATGTCCGTAAAGTCCTCTTTCCCAAGTAATAGTGCATATACGGTGTGGATTACTCCTGTTATAACAAGGAATGTCCCACTGTATTTCCAAAGTTTCATATTTTCATTCATTGTCATAGATAATATTTTATTAATGTGTTTTTATAGTCTTTATTACTTTCTCTTTTTCTTATAGTTCTGATGGAGTTGT
The DNA here is from genome assembly GCF_000969845.1 of Parabacteroides sp. HGS0025. Taxonomy (NCBI): domain Bacteria; kingdom Pseudomonadati; phylum Bacteroidota; class Bacteroidia; order Bacteroidales; family Tannerellaceae; genus Parabacteroides; species Parabacteroides sp. HGS0025. The sequence continues at coordinate 2,403,194 of NZ_KQ033902.1, read as the reverse complement.
GTTTGCCAAATTTTTAGCTTCTTTTACAAAATGGGAAAAGTCGGTATATCCCAATTCGTCGTATAAATCATAACTACCATTTGCACGATAGTTCTTCAATGCAGTTTTAAAGCGTAAAGCTTTAAAGCATTGTTTGGGTGATATACCTAATACTTCTTTGAAATATCTATTGAGTGTAGGATTTGACACACCAACTTCCTTACTTACTGTGTTCAATTTGTAATTACGGTTAGTATTGATATAGTAAATTGTTTTTATTACAGTGTTGAGTTTGAAATCAGAACTAAAGATTTTCATATTACTTAAAAGCCAATTCTCTACAAACTGAACTCGCTCGGCAAAAGAGCTTTGCAATTTTAGTTCGTCTATTACTTTTTGATTTAGATACTTTTGCAGAGACAAATGATTATCCACCAAAGTTGAAATATCTTTAGATAAACAGGAGTACAAAACTCCCGGCTTGAATTTTATTGAAAATTCATGGGTTCCGGGAGCGTGTATTACAGTGATCGTTTCTGTTAAGCTACCAGATATCTTATCACCCGATGTATCAATTATACCATGTTCACGATGTACTTTGAATGTCTGACTACTATCGGAGATATAAATTGAAACTAAGATATTAGCATTGGGCAAAGCCACAAGTGAAAATGGAGTTATAGAATTGTTAGGAGTACATATTTCAAAATAATACTCAACAATATCCTTTAATTCAAAACAAGGATATTTAATCTCTACTTGTTCTTCATCTTCAAATATGACTTTACTCTTTACCATGTTTATTTAGTTAGGTGATATAATACCTGAATACCAAGCCCGAATGTCATCATTCGCTCTTTTTTGTTGGTTAATAGCTGTTGTGTCCAATCAAGCAATCCACCGTCAGCAATTTCAATAGTATTGCCGCCGATCACTATTTGCTGCTTTATTCTGAAACCATGATAATAGTTATTATCATGTTCCGGTGCTATAACCAAGACCTCAAGATTACTATTTTTTTCCCGGACATACGATATTGATTCCATTATTAGTGGGCTTTGACTGTCATAACCTTTGCATGGAATAATCTCATAATATATTTTCTCCACACCGTAACTTTTACATATTTCATATGATGTAGTTAAATGTTTTAATAGTTCTTCTTTCTCAAAATTAAAGCTACCAGTATCTCTGCCGCATGAAATAAGGGCGAGAACAGTAAAATGAGGAGTGAAATTAGGATTATTAAATACCTGTGTCCTTATTACCCGTGAAATGTTGCTGTAATTATAGGTTTTGTTATCTAATTCTCCTTTTTTCTTTAACGATGCGTAATGTAATGCTATTGCATTCGTCGGGTCTGCCTGTACTTCTGTGTTTCTTAAAGAAGTAAGGACTTTTTTTTGATCTACTGTTGCTATAACACTACTTGTCCCAAATTGAGCGACCGGGGAAAGTTCTATGGGTTCAAATCCTCTACCTGCCATTAATTTATAGCACCGTAATTCATTTTCTTTATATTCTAAAACATCTTCTAATAAGGCGGGCTTAACAAGCTTGTTGCCCTCATATTTACTTAGTAAAGATGAGGGAGTTTCCTGTTGAACACGCTTGTTAAAAACGCCCAGTAAAACAGTGTTCAGTTCCGACCCGCTTAATTCATCGGACAACACTTTAACTATATCTTGCAAATCTAATTTACTAATAATGTGATCGCCTATATCTTTTTTCATTTTTTCCTAATACTATATAAATGTTCATCAACTATTTGTCCCTCTTTTATAACCGAGGACTTAATAATGGCTTCCTTTTCAAAACTTTCATTGAGCCTATATTATACTCGTAAATTTTCGCATAAATCCTCAATAAGTTAAGTTCTTCAAAAGCAAATTTTATCAATAACCTTACCGCTTCGGTGGCATATCCTTTGCCCCAATAAGGTTCTCCAATCCAATATCCAATTTCTGCATTAATACGATATACGCCATACTGTGGTATTAGGCTGCAACAACCAACGAATGTATTATTCTCATATATCCCGAAGACGTTTCCTAATGATCCATTTGTAGCTAAATCAAGAAATGTAGTAGCATCTTCAATCTTATAAGGATATGGAAAGGTGTCCCGTAAGTTTACAGCGATAGCGTGATTATTTGCTAATTGCTGTATATCCTCAGGTGGAGTTAGGTTTATATTTTGTAATCGTATCATTTTAATGTACTTATTGTTTTTGCAAAGGTAATCTCATATGTCATATTAATAAGTGTAAAAATGAATCAATCTGCTAATTCTTTTAATAGCCTAATCATTAATCAAATTTGTTCTAATAGTTAATCCTGAATTTTATCTTTTAGTTCTTTTTTTAATTCTGATGGAATATCATTCCAGTGTAAGTTTAATAGAGCTCCTTCTAAAGAATAGAGATAATAGCACACAGGTATAGTCTTTTCAGGATGTTGTTCACGTATCTTTATAAAAGCTTTGACAGAGGTTGTTTCTGCAAGATCGGCTAAAGTGAATATACCAATTTCATTAAGGTATTTCTCGATAGTTGCACCTATGTTCTTCGCATTTCTTAAATTGTTGTCTATTTTTGATTTCATTTTTACTATGGACTACGTAATATAATCTTCTTTCTACAAATTCGGTAATATTTTATCATTTCGGCAATACTTATTCTACAATAATTCAATAGATCGCTTTAAACATCTAATCGGTACCCAACCTGTCATTCCATTGCCCGCTATACACCAAACCCAATTTACCCATTCTGGATCAGTTTCTTTTATAGCTAAATTGACTACAACTTTTTCATCTTTCTTTAATATAATAGGATTTTCATAGCTCTCAACCCATTTGCACACAACAATATATTTATCTAAATATTTCATTATCTTGTTATTAAGTTGTTTTCAATAGTTGCTTTTATATTTTTAGCGATTTCTTTAATCACCGTTTATCTTTAACTTCATCCTTACTGGTTATTACATAAAGTATTGACAGTTGCTTTATGCTATATAATTCCATGCCGCAAAGTTAAAACATAGAGTTTTTCAAAAATAGGAAAAATCGGACATTTTATTCAGCGGCGATCTTTGAGGGCGTTTTACCGTAAAATAATTTAAACTCTTTTATGAAATGAGTTTGGTCATAGTAACCAAAATCATAATATGATTTTTCGGATTTTATTAATTTAACTGAAGGGTCAATCTTTAAAAGATTCTGAAAACGAACAATTCGGCAAAAAGACTTGGCTGTATCTCCTATGTAAAAATTAAAAAGTCGTTGTAAATGACGACTACTTATTCCACCATTCAAATCTTTCTCAATAATAATCGATCCTTTGCTTTTTAAAATAGTTTCTAATGCACAGAAAAATCTATTATCAAAAGGTTTATCTATTTTATTAATATGCTTAATAAAATAGATATTGAGTTCATCGCACAAATCCTGAAGGCATAAGCATCTATCTTTCGATTGTTGAATTACATTGTATATACGAGGTTGCACGGTATTTAAACATTCGTAATGATTGCTTAATTCTGACGCATCTATATTAAATAGTAATGGAAATATACCCGGAAGAAACCGTATTCCGAAATAATTGAATTCTTTATCAATGCCAATCTTCACAAAAGAATTGCAGTACCCCATTATATATGTTTCATCATAATTTGTACAATTAAAAACGATATCAATACACCCATCAGCAACTACACGATAATTGTATATATCATCTAGTGGCTTAATAGTCTTTAGATTCCAATAACAATAAATAAAGTCTTGTAGTTGTGCGTCAGATGGCAACTCAATATATGAGACCTCGCCATTAGTACCTATTACTGCTGGCTGTACTGGAGTGTACAGGCTTCTTATGTTGTATTCCAATTTCAAATTACGAGTGCTAACTTAGATTATTACTTTATCAACTTTATATATCGGCTACCTCTCACTATGAATCAAAAGCTGACATAGCTTTAAAATATTCGGTGTAGAAATCTATGCATTCCTCTACTTTATTTGTATGGAACGTAATTGAAAGGTCTTTGAACTTCATACTGACTACATTTATAAATTGTTGCAATATAGTAAAATTTGGAGTGTGCTCATGGTATTTCTCATGAAGATTTAAGTGTTATTTGGGAAACTAGCTCGTAGAGACAGTAGTGGTTTTATTATGCCATCCTTGGACAGTTTTGAAAACGGCTCCTGATTCTTCTTTCATTTGCCGATGAAAGTTAGATCAACACGTTTTATAAACCTTTTAAAATTGAAAGTATGGAAGTAGTAACCATTGAAAAGAGAACCTTTTCGTATGTCTGCGAACGGTTCACTGAGTTTGCCAAACGAATAGAAAGTTTGTGCAGCACTCATACCCAGAAAGTAGAAAACTGGCTAGATAGTCAGGAAGTGTGCCTGTTGTTAGGTTTTAGTAAACGAACGCTGCAATATTACCGAAGTAGTGGACGACTGGCTTATTCTCAAATCGGCAGCAAGATTTATTATAAGTCTTCCGATATTGAAAGAATTATTGTGGACAGTGAAACACAAAATCAATCACCCAAACAAACCACGCCTTATGAAAAGAACTAAAGAAGATTATCCGTCCTTCAATCTGTTTTCCATTGTAGGCACATGGGAAAGCATTAATCTGAATCCTACGGTTATCATCTATCGGAGCGACAAAGAGTATCTCCTTTCTATTATATATGTATCAGAAACTACTAAACAGGCTTCACCCGCTACTTATGAGATACAGCAGGAGGTAGCCTGTATTTTATTGCCACTGCATCCAAACGGCTCTATATTGATTATGATCCGGCAAAAGATGTACTTAGCATTTCATCACTTGGTGACTATCTGCGCAACTAATCAGCCATATAGCAATCTTGAAATCAATATTTCAATAAAACAATCTTTCAATCATGGAACTAATAAATAAAGATACCCCGCAAATTAAAGAGTTTATTTCTTCGCTTGATTCGATGCTGAACGGTATTGAATCTATAGTCAAGCATTACAAGCCCCACCTGAACGGGGAGCGTTTTCTTTCTAACAATGAAGTTTCCAAGAAACTGAATGTTAGTTTGCGAACCCTGCAAGAATGGCGAGATACAGGTCAAGTCCCCTTTATCCAGATAAAAGGTAAAATCATCTACCGTCAGAGTGATATTGATAAACTGCTCCAAAAGCACTACTTTGAAAGTTGGAAAGAGTAACCTGACAAGCCCAAAACATTGTTTTCCGGAATTTAATTTGAATCATTGACTTTTCCAGTGAAGTATTTAGTCTGTGCAAGTCTTTGGATAAAAATACGCTCGGAATGAAATGGAGAGGAAGATTTTTATTCAAACCGAAGGCTCAGACTTGAACGGGCTAAATACGGAACTTACCTTTGTCAATGTTTTATATTATATTCTGGAAAAATTTTAATATATTGCCCTTGACTTTTATTTATCTTCATTTTGAACGTATCTGGTTCAATTTGGCATATTGATATTTTAGTCCTTTATAATAATAACGTAATCAATATAGTCACCTGGGAAATCGGAAATCTGTTCATTAGGCCTTCTGTTATATGCTTTAAATCCGACTCCTTCATACATTTGTTGTGCAGGAAACAACCCAATATTTGTTGTTACTATTATCCTATTTACATCATTTAGAACAATTCTTCTATAAGCTTCTTGGAGTTGTATTTTCCCATATCCATTATTTTTATATTTTGATACAATACAATTATGGCCAATTTCAATATAATCAGGAATATTCCTAGGATCCCATGAAATCATTCCTATTGCTTCATTATTTAATGTTGTGATAAAACCATATTTGTCTGCAATTTGCAAATTGTCAAAAAAGAAATTATCAAATTCTTTCCAGTCTGAACTCCAACGTTGAGCACATCTATAATCAAATGAATATGCATCTGTCAGCAATTCAAATATTGTTCCTCTATTAAATTCGCTTACTTTATTAAATTCAATATTCATTTATTATTTCTCTATATTCAGCTTCATAACACAAAGATAATGTGTGAACTTTAATATCCCAAAGTATTATAGTGAAATCAAAGGACTATTTTTAATCTGAATCGAAAGTTTGGATTAGGAAGGCTAAATACATAACTTACCTTCAGCGATATTCCACATTGAGTTCTGGAAAATTTATGATAAAAGAAAATGATTGAGAAAATGAAATTCATTCTTCCCAATCATTTTCTATATTGACTACTAACTTTATTATATAGCCAGTTCCGATAAACAGTTATTTACTTTCTGCATATCTTTTAGAATATTCTGATCTAGTACCCGTGCGTAGTGTTTCGTCACGCTGGTATCTGCATGACCTAACATCTTGGCTACATTTTCCATACTTACGCCATTTGCAAGGCATACGGAAGTGGCATAGGAATGTCTGGCTGAATGTGTGCACAGATTTTTCTGTAACCCGCATACATCTGCAATCTCTTTCAAGTAACTGTTCATGCGCTGATTGCTCAATACTGGCAATAGTTTTCCTGTACATTCTGCCACATTTTTATACTTTTCAAGTATAGAAGCTGCCACAGGTAACACAGGAATGTTACACATGATTTTGGTCTTTTGGCGGTTCTTCCTTATCCAAAGTTCCCCTTTGTTGTCTTTTACCAAGTGTTCGGGTGATAAATCTTTCACATCGCTGAACGCCAAGCCAGTAAACGTGCAAAAGACAAAAACGTCACGTACCTGTTCTACTCGTTTAATTGTGAACTCTTTAGCGAGAATGATTTTAATCTCGTCCATCGTCAGGAATTCAGGATCAGTTTCTTCCAACTTAAAGCGATAGTAAGCGAACGGATCTTTCTTTATCCAGTCGTTTTCCAAAGCAATGCGGATAATTTTCTTCAAGTTCTTTAATCGGGTGATAGAGGAGTTCTGCGCACAGCCCTTTTCTATCTTCAAGAAAGCATCAAATTTAGAAATGAAATTCGCTTCTAAGTTATTCAAGGCAATATCCGATAACTGATATTCTTTCTTAATGAATTCCTCCAAATATCGGGTAGTGGTTTCATACCGTTGAACGGTCTTGCTTACAAAGTCTTTACCGATCAGCTTACGGCTTTGTTCGTTATGCTCCCTGAATACCTGCAATAGTGTTTTGCTATCTTCGTCCACACCATAAAACAACTTTCTCAAAAGATCAACAGTGATAACCTTGCCGGAAGTTTCCAGTTCTCTATAAATTTGGTGTATGTGTGAACGTGTGATTTCCAAGTAGTGGTTCAGTTCCACCGACATACGGTCTTTGCCTTTTGAATTCTCTTTTGCCTGATTCCATAGATTTACAGGACAGCTTCTTTTGATAGAAATGTCTGCCATACAGCCATTTACGGTGATTCTCATGCACACGGGTGCTTCTCCGTTCTTTAATAATTTGCCTTTCTTGATAAAGAACAATACAGAAAATGATTTTCGAGCCATTTTTACATCGTTTTTAAAGTTACAAAACTATGTATTCTCTTCCAAAGTAAGTCTATGCAAAATACTATGAATCAGCGAGAAAGATGCAAATTCGTGGGACTTTTTTGAACTAAATTTTAGTCTCACGATTTATCCACCGATAATATGCTTGAAACGGCTATTTTCTGCTACCTGCTAGAAAAAAGAAATCCCTGATAATGTCTTATTATCAGGGATTTGCTTGATTTTTCTTTTGTTTTCAGTGATCCGCCTGGGACTCACCGCCAAATTATATCTTATTGATATGTAGATGCTTATAAAGTTTTCCTTTTTTAGTCCACCTATTTCACCACAGATTATTTTCTGCGTTTTGCTGTAGATTTCACAGCGACTTTCAATAATAATACAAAGATAGTTACTTTTATTGGAATTTTCAACTGAATTGATAAGTATTTCATTATCAATGCTAACCTAATATTTTAGATGTTTGACTGCTTTTTGAATTGTTATGTGATTAATTGCTTTTTTTGCAATCCATTGCTTATACTTATGGTCAATAATCTGAATCACGTTTTGAATAAAGTTAATATGAAATATAATTAGATAATGGAGAAATATGATTTCTATAACATCTTATATCAAATAAAATAATATTGTCTGTTTCTGTCTTTTTTGTCAGTTGCTCAACAGTTGAGTAACCAAAGGGCTCACAATAACTCTGTAATATTGCACCATAAACGATAAAAACAAGGTCTATATGAATAACAGAAAAGCTGTATTGGGTGCTGGAGTTACCCATATGTTAAGTACTATCCTTGCCAAAGTAGATAGAATTGAGAAGTTGCTTTCACCCAATATCGAAAACTTGCCTGACAGTGAGATACTGGATTCAAAAGGTGTGCGCTTGCTCACGAAGATGTCGGATAGGACGCTTTTAAGACGACGCAATGACGGGACACTTCCCTTTCACAGAGACAAAGGGAAGATATATTACCGCCGTTCGGACGTACTCTGTGCCATGTTACTGGAAAAAGAAGAACACTCTAAAAAATAAGCGTTATGAAGAAGATGATTAAAATTGAAAGCAGATCATTCGCTGCACTCGTGAGAAGTTATAAGAAGTCATTGAATATGCTGGCCGTCCTGCAACATATCTGTCAGGAAAATGAAGTGGCGCTTTCTATGCTCCCCGATGAAGTCTGCGAACTGATAAATCTTGCTCCTGCAGAGATTGAAAAACAGTGTTTGAGCGGTCGATTGCGTTTTGCAGAAGAAGAGAACGGGACAAAGCATTATTCGATTGTGGATATTATCAACCTAAAAGACTCGATTGACTGGAAAGTAATTAACAAGCAGATAGAAAGCCTTTCCTTTGAGGAAGAGGAATGATGTAGTTTACGGTTGACAGACAAGGGTACGGCTGGCAAGGTCGGATTTATCCGAGTGTCAGCCGTGCCTTCGCCCTTTCCTGAAAAGCGGCTCTCTGCTGTAACCTGCGGAAATGGAGCCTGCGTAGCTTCCGGGGCAGTAATGTGTATCGAAGTACTTCATGGGAAAAATCCTGATTCTCAGAATTCTTTATTTTATTCTTTTTATGATGGAAAGAAGAAAAAATGTTTCAAGAGGCTATCGATAAGTGCCTAAAGATGTATGCTGTCAAAACGCATGAAATAGCTAAGTGCGTACCTTCTAATCTCCACTGTCATAGTCTTCGACATGCACGTGCCAGTCATTGGTTGGAACAAGAACTAGATATAGTTGCAATACAGCGACTGTCGGGACATGCTGACGTAAGGACTACAATGCGTTATATTTTTGTTTCTGTCGAACAAAAGAATAAGGCTTTGGCTACCTTTGGAAAATGCATCAATGCTGGGACTTGAAAAGAAATGGAAGAAATCTCCGAAAGGACAGTCTCTTTTGGAATATGTAGGATTGAAAAAGCAGAAATAACTATAATACCGGTCGAATATTGAGCACTCGACCGGTATCCCTTAGACCAGTAAAGTTGTATCTTAACTGAAATTTCCACTATATAAATTTATATCCGTTTTTATAAGTATAGAACAACGATTGCCAGATACATTTGTTATAGGGGACATTTGCATTTCTAAAATGTCACGGATACTGTTTCCTGATGTTTATAGCATCTTCTACTAATGACTCGATATTGTTTGCAATATCATTATATGTATTGGACGCAGATGGGTGATAGAATTTGCAAATATTTGACAGCCTGATTTCATTGCTGTCCACTGTATTTTCGCGTTTAGCAATAAAATTATACGTTTTGTCAATACAGAACTTCGATAATGGATTTTCACCTTGAGAACAAGTTTCACCATATTGATTCTTTAGGAAATGAATATCAATACATACAATACCTTTTCCAGTTTTCCATGCATACTCTATCTCATACTGTACCCAAGGGCGGCTTGCAGTTTCTGATCCAACTAGAACAATGACACATGAACGATATCTCATATTGTTGTCTATCCAATTTTCAATTGCTGTAGAGCCTTTTCGTTTTACTTCCTCCCAAGCACTTGCATTGACAGGAGTGTTACCTTCTATGGCTCCGATATTGCGAATAATCTGAGTCCTCCAACAATCGTTACTATAATGAAAACTATAAAATACTTGTCTTTTCATCGTTATTATACGTTAATATGGATATCGTAGGCATCTTTGTTGTCTCGAATCTTTTTAACCTCATTTATCCAAAAATTGATATTACTGATAAAATTGTCCCATCTAATCATATGTATGTAGCTTACATAACCGTAATAGACATTATCCCTTAGACTACAAACAGAACTAGTCTTTTCCTTTTGATTGAACATATTCATGCGTAAAACTTTAAAGAGTTTATTAGTGTGCCATAGTGTACATCCTGATTGGCAGCACGTCTTCTGTTCGAGCATGTAATCGTATTCATCATTGATATCAGGGAGAACAATGGCTAATATGCCATTTTTTCTGCTTGTGCGGTCATTACGAGTTGTTTCCCGCAATGAATATGACACTTCCCATGGAATCCATTGGTCTTCTTCGTTTTTATTTGCTTCTTTCATGTTAGGAGAGATGAGGACAATAGTAACAGAACTATCATAAATTTTGTCTCTCAATTTTGATTCCACTGTGGAATCTTTAAAATTAGACAAATCCTCACCATCCAACTCTCCCTTATTGATATGGTCACCCTCTTCTAGTTTGTCTTGTAGCTCATCAACATAATGACGAACTTTAGTCGATTCGTACCACGGTGTTCTATCAAGACGTTTTACAGAAGTATCACCATATTTGTATGATATAAAAATTTTATGCCCCATTGATGTTTATAAATTAAGAAGATCTTTAAATAGAGAAGAATAAGCTAAATTGGTACGTAATTGTGGCTCTTGACCACCAAAATATTTATCATAAATGATTTTTGCTGCAGCTCCAGTACTAGCCATAGGAAAAACCTTTGCTTTAGGATGCAGTTGAGTAAACATTTTATATTCATCTTCTACTCCTTTCATACCTCCTATAAATATTCCAGCATAAAATTCATTATCACCAAGCATATGTTTTCTCATATCTTCTATACTAGAAGTTTTATCCCCTAAATCTTTTGTTTTTATGATGTGTGCTACACTTTCATTTTCTAAAGGAAAGAATTTTTCAAAATACATAGATTGGTATAAAGTTACACTACTTTGTATATCGAAACCTGAATGTTGCAGGATATTTGCAATAAGCGGTGTAATCGATGGATGCCCTCCCCAAATCAATTTATACTTAGGTAAAGCCACGCTAGCTAGAGCTAACACTGAATCACGTATTGCTATAACATCTGCTGTTTTAAAATATTTCTCATTCCCTTCTTCAATAGGAATACTTGCAGACAGGAATATATTTAATTGTTTCTGAGCCATGATTCAAAATCCTTTTTCTTTATAGTTTTAACCTCTAATGATTTATTCAGCCATTCCAGATGCTCTATCCACCTCTTGCGAATGCATAAGTCATCATAGATAAGGAATAGTTCTAACTTTTCGTTATTAAGCAACTCTCTGAAACGAAGAGACTCGAAGCAGTCATATGATTGTGGTATTCCTATTGCAGGAATGAACAATCGTATTCTGCCATTTTCCAGATTCTCCACGAGATATCGATACTCTTGAATAAGACGGCGTTCTTGCTTACGCGCTTCCTCAACAAACTCTCCTACAAGATTATCTTGTCTGGCTGCAAGATTTCTAGCTCTGACAGATTCCACTATATGTATTATATTTATAATAGATTCTTCTGTAAGGCGACAATCTTCATTATGGAAATTCTTGTTAATAAACAACTCCTCTGAAAGTTGGACAGGTTCACATAGTAGATTATGGATATCGGGTTTACAGTCAGGCCATACCAATTCAACAACTCCGATCTGCTTCTGGTTTGCTGATGTAATCTCTTCATTACACCATTCACTATTCTTAAAGTCATTTGTGTATAGCTGAATGAGTACATCACAATCTGTCATTCTATGATGCAATTCTTCTTGAAAGTTCTTTGCAGGATTGATGGAATAAGTATCAAGAAAAACATCATAATTGCTTTTAACAAAAGCATCAAAGAGCTGATTGGCCACTGCGGAAGAGTCTGTTCGGCGGTAGCTGATGAACAATTTCCGGTTTTCTCTCAATAATTTCATTGATTCGAACGCATAATTAATATATTTCTCGTGATCGTCAACTATATATCGTTTTCCATTCATTATATGAATAACTTTTGGAACCTCATTTTCGAATTTTTCACCAAAATATATAGGAAAAACCGCATCCCCATTATCTATGAGAATTTTTAAGATGTCTGCATCTGTATCTTGATGATCTGTTTTTCCAAAATAAAAGACGAAAGATGGCTGTTTATTTAAATATTTTTCAGAAAAGCTATCAGCATAGATTACTTCAAACATCTCATCTTTCAATCCAATGTCATGAATCTTTTCAAAAAAACATACTCTTATTGCATCACAAACAGCATTTTCAATATCTCCTAAAAGGATAAGTTGATATTTATAGAACATAGTAAGTTGTAGATAAAAATATGCAGCTTATGATATAAGCCAATCATATAAGTTTTTTAAATAAAATTTCCCATCCGTTCCCTTGTATCGATAGTAGTAACCCTTAGGTATTAGCTCTTTGTTAGAATAGCTTTCTGTTCCATCAAAATATTGAATCGTCGGGTATATCTGCATATATTCTGAACCTTTCCAGCTCCCATCATTTTGAGCAATCGGAAATAATGCTATTTTCCCTGTCTCGAATTTCTGTGCATCTCCGTAACCCAACTCCCAATTGCACCATTTCGAATCAATTGCACCATCAGAAGCAACTAGAATGAACTTATCATATTTTTTAATCCGTTGCTTGATTTTAGCTCCTGTGTCTCCAGAAGTTATTTTGGGCATAGAACTATCAAGCCAGTCAACATAGAGACTAGTATGTAAACGTTCTAAAATGTAAGCCACTCGTTTAAGATAGCTAATCTCATCATGTTTATGAGAAAGAAATACAGATGCCCGTTGGCCTACAGAAAAATATCTAACTTGCTGATGAGCTTCCGAAAGGACATCAGCTGTAGGGGTAAGGCTCCTTAATTGGTTTTCTGTTAGAATCATAGTATATTATATTTTAAATGACTATTTATGTTAAAAAAAGAACAGGATTTTCCTTAAGAATAGTTCTACGAATTCATTTCTTGCATTCTTTAAGTTGTCTCCATTTGCTTGATATTCCATATTGATTTATTTGTCTACAAAAATAATAAAATATCAGATAATATAGCCTTATTTTATTTGTTTTATTGCTAGTATTCTATTGAAATTACAACTTCAGAGTTCTATATTGTATAATAACTGATTCCTTAGTGTCACATACTTCCCAAAGTGCACAAAATATCACAATGCTAAAGTAATTAAAATTTAAAATTTCAATTACTTACTTTATAAAGTTGGGATAAAATGTGCTGCAGGAAACATTAGGATATTTTTTTCTGTTCCCTTGCTGGGTCTACGATTCCCATAGACGGTACATGTTTTGCCTGCCGTGGTAAATCCGGAATAACGTCACTGCCACTGACAAGCCTTTGTTCTTCCGGTTCTTTACCTTCTACATTTTCATGCCGTCCTACCGGTTTAAGGGTAAGCTGTATCTTCCGGTTCAATGTGGCAAGCTCTTCACCCAACTGTTTGATTTCTCCCTCTTTGGGCCATGAGGCCGCCACTATTTCCTGCAAGACCGGAATATCTTTCGACAACTCTGCATTCTCCTTTTCCCGTTTCTCAATCATGCCGGGAATACGTTCCAGCGCATTGATGAAATACATTACGGCCAGTTTGGGGTCTTTGGCTATGTAACCGTTATGATAGGTATATTTGATACCGTCCAGTCCCTCGACCATGAACTTGTTATGCAAGGCTTGCGTGTCTCCGTCACAAGTCTTTTCGGTACGGACAAGGATACGAAAATCGAACAGGGTGCCGATTTTCATGTAATCGTCCTCCATCCGGGCCTTCTGATTGATTATGGCAAGCCGGTTGCCGAGTATCTCGATATTGTCCGAATCCACACCGTCCAGTTTCAGAGGATTGGGACGAAGCCCGGTTTCCGCATTTACCGGAGCCACTTTATTGAGGTATTTCCAATCTCTGGTAAAGCGTCCGATAAAAATGTTGTTCTTCTCTATTCCGGCGGTTTTTTCATTCAGCTTTCCTTTCGCATTTCCTTTATTGCGGTGATACGCCTGCCTTTCGCTTTCAAGGACTGCCAGTTTCTTGTCCAGTTTTGCCTTTTCTAACAAATCGTCGTTGCCTGAAAGAATGGCCACGTATTCACTGAAATTGCCTCCGCCGTTTTCGTCTATCGCCCCTTCGTCAATGGTACGGGCGGCCAGATTGCGGCTTTTAAGCTGGTTGATGAACACCTGCTTGTTTTGCAGCAGGTTGAACTTGTAACTGTCCAGAGACTTTTCCACCGCATAGATGTAACAGTCCACTTTATTGTCTGCATATTTCTTGGCAATGACATTGCCCTTTCTTACCGCCCGTCCGTTACGCTGTTCCAGGTCGGACGGCCTTCAGGGTATGTCTAAATGATGGATAGCCACGGCGCGTTGCTGCGCATTGACTCCCGTTCCCAATTTCTGGGTGGAGCCGAACAGGAAACGGATGCGCCCGGAGTTCATATCGCTGAACAGTTCCTTGCGTGCGTTGTCGCTATTTGCTTCCTGAATAAACTTTATCTGCTTTTCCGGGATATTATGGTCTTCCACGAGTTTGCGCCTTATCTCACTGTATATGTTCCACTGGTCGGGTTTATAGGTACTCAAATCTGAAAAAATGAACTGTGTGCCTTTCTGGTCGAGATATTTATAGTAATATTCCGCAATCTTGGCTGCGCAATGGGATGCCTTGTTTCCCGGATTATCGCCGTATTCAGGGTCTATCAGCCGCATGTCAAGCGACATCTTGTTCGAGTAGTTGGTGGCGATCAGCATCTGTGCCTTTTCTTCCGCCTTGGATAAAGGCTCCCTGTCTATGTAGGCTGCATTCCCGGTTTCAGCGAACTTTATCAGTTTCTGAATGAAAATCTCCTGCTGGGGAGTGGGCGGTATGTGATAGAGTTGCTCGTTGAGTTCCGGCCTGTCAACCCCTACGTCTTCGGCCGTTTTGTAATCGGTTATCTCCGCATAAAAATTGGCGAGTTCCGGCACTTTGATAAAATAGCGGAAACGCTCTTTCTGCACGACCTGGTTGGTCACGGAAAATTCAAAGTCCGTGCTTTTCTTCGCATAGACGGCTGCCCAGCCGTCAAAACAGGTAATCCCCTGCCGTTCCATTTCCTTCGGACGGAGATATTTGAAAAGGAGATAGAGTTCCGTCAGGCTGTTGGAAATGGTCGTACCGGACAAGAAAGTGGCCCCCAAATCCCTGCCTGTGCGCTCCTGTATGGTACGGATGGCGAAAAGCATGTTCATGGCCTTCATGCTTCCTTCGGGGTTGCCCAGACCGGAAACTCTTGCATGGCGTGTATTGAACATCAGGTTCTTGAAATTGTGCGATTCGTCAACGAAGAGGTGGTCGATGCCCATTTGCCTGAAATCGGTCACGTCATCCGTCCGGTCTTTTATATCCTGTTCCAGCTTTTCAAGTTTGGTCTCAAGGTTCTCTTTTCTTCTTTCCAGCCCCTTCTTTATCCAGCCGCTCACTTCATTGCCCTGCTGCTCGAATATGGTGAGATTCTCTTCGATGCTGTCTATTTCCTGCGTATATATTTCCTGCTGTATTTCGGGAGACTGGGGTATTTTTCCGAACTGGTCGTGTGTCAGGATGATACAGTCCCAGTTATTGTTCTTGATGTCATGGAATATTCCGACACGTTTCTCCGGTGTAAAGTCCTCCTTGCCCGGATACAGCACTCTGGCGTTCGGATAGGCTCTCTTGAACGTGTCGGCTATGTTATGCACATTGCTTTTGAGTCCGATAATCATCGGCTTGTTCGCCAGTCCGAGACGTTTCATCTCAAAGGCGGCTATGCACATGATGAGGGTCTTGCCCGTACCCACCTCGTGGTCGATTATGCCACCCCCGTTCATCTTCAGCATCCATACGGCATTTTTCTGGCTGTCGTACAAGTCCGGTATGTCCAGCCCTTTCAGGTCAAGGAACGGGAAACTTTGCAGGGAACCGTCATAATCGGGACGTACATAACAATTGAACTTGCGGTTGTACATATCCGCAAGGTGCTGTTTAAATTCGGGTAGCTGCTCGTTCAGCCAGCCTGTGAAAGCCGACCGTATTTCATTGATTTTGGCGTCGGCAAGCTGGATGGCCTCGGCATCACGCACCTTTATATCATTGCCTTCTTCATCCTGCACATTCTTGGTTATGTCGGGCACCGTGTTGTGCAGCGCATGCTTCAGCAGGTCATTTCCGTAGTAGCTTCTTTTCTCTCCTTTCACATAATATTTATCAGTGATGTTTGCGTTCGTTTCTTCAAAACTCACACTGAACTCGTCGATGGATTCCGTATAGTGGATATGGGCTTTTGCCTCAAAAAGGTATCCGGTAAACTCTTCATATACGGACACGGGTATCCACCTTTCTCCCAGATTAAAATCAAGCAGTTCGAAACTGATCGGCTCCGGAATGGCTTTCTGCAAGGCTTCCAATGATTTCTTGCTTGCGTCGTCATCGGGATAGTCTTTCAGGTAGTTCTCTATCCATTCGACTTTGGCCACCACATTGCCCGCTATGAAACGGTCTTTGATTTCATGGTTCTTCATCATGGGATTGTAGAAGATACGGCTGTCTAGTTGTGTGAGCAGTTCCTGCCTGCCTGTTTCACTGAGATTTTCCATATATTCCAGATTGACTTCCCCGAACTTGTTCAGAGATGCCGCAAGCGCTTCCTGCGGTGTATCCACATGTGTCACTTCATTGGCGTTGAACGATACGGGAACAGAAAATATATCCGCCTTCTGTATCTTGCCGTTAACGGAACGTTCCAATGAAAGTATTTCCCGTCCTCCGGCATCCATCAGCAGGAACTTGGCATTGTCCTTTCCGTTCAATTCCCTGAACATGCGATAAAAACTGTCATACCGCTTAACCAGTTCTTCCCGTAGTTCCGGCTGTTCCGTTTCCGTTTCGGCTTCCTTATTGTAGAGATTGTGGTAGGCTTCACGAAGCGGGATATAGTAGGCGGCCCGGTATTGTTGGGTGACTGTCAGTTTAAGCGGATGGAATTGTACTTCGGGAGTACCCACCCCTCTTAAATATCCGTATTGCTCACCCGATTTCACGATGGAACCGTTCTTGTATTCGGGACGTGTCTCTCCGGTAAACGGTCGTGGTTCCATTTCTTTCTTCCGCTCTTCCTCGAATTTTTGTCTGCGCTCCTGCCATTTTGCTTCCGCTGCCGCCCGTTCCCCGGTCATGTCTTCCTGCGTGGCGGCTTCATCGTACATGTTCTCTTGGGAGAAGAGATTGAACATTTCCGGTTCATCCCCTTTCTTTTTTCGGGATGCCGACGGTGCCCGGCTTGGTGAAGGTCTGCTTTCTACCACTTGCACCTCCGCTTGCTCTTCATCCGCATAGGCGGCAAACAGGTTGAGCATGGGTTCATAGGGTTGTACGGGGCTTTCTTCCTGTACCTCCTGCCGTTCTGTCTCTCCTACAGTTTCCAATAGTGTCTCAAACTCCGTTTTGAGGATGGTGGAATTGTTTGAGCGGGATAGATTGGCATCATAAAGTTTCCGGTCAAGATGGTTCTCCACATCTTGCGCCAATAACTGCCTGAGATGTTCGGAAATGGCGCCGACACCTCCTTCATGAATAAAATTCATGGCCGGTTGTCCGTACATGTTTTTACCCATAGATACGGAAGTATGGATGATATGGTCTAAATCGGCATAGCTGTTGTTGATATTGATGCTGCCGGATATAAGGCGGGTTTCAATAAAGTTCCGTTCCTTTTCGGTCAGTTCCGATTTCCGGGTATTCTTCTGCAATACGATCAAATCACTGCTCACTTCCGTACCCGCATCAACAAACAGGTTGTCCGGCAGACGTATGGTTGAAACAAGATTGGCATGGTTCACCAGCCATTCCCTGACGGGACGGTTCTGTGGCGAGTCCATGACGCCCGAAGTCGTGATATAGGCCAGTATTCCGCCTTCGCGTAATGTGTCCATACCTTTGAGAAAGAAATAGTTGTGTACGGCAGCAAGTGAGGATTTACGCACAACGTCTTCACTCCGGTCAAAATCCCGGTCATAAACTCTGGTATTTCCAAACGGGATATTGGATGAAACCATATCGAAGTAGTTATTATAATAGGACTGTATGGACTGGAAACCGTCTATGGTCACTCTGCTTTCCGGATAGAGGGATGAGAGGATTTTTCCCGTGAGCTTGTCTTTCTCGAAACAATGGATTTCGGGAATATCCTTCAAGCCGCTGATAAACATGCCCGTTCCGGCAGAAGGGTCAAGAAAACGTCCCGGACGGATTCCCGGTGCCTTCAAGGATTCCTGCATGGCCGTTACCACCGGTTCCGGTGTGTAAAAGGCTGTGAGAACGGAGCTTTTAAGGCTTTGGACGTATACCTTGTATTCTTTTTCGTCTTTGGAATACTCACGCAAAAGTTCATGCAGCAGTCGGACTTGGGGAAACAGTTCCCTGTCTGTCGTTCATCTTTCAATGTCCGTGTCTTTTTCCGCCGGATTCAGGATGCACTTCAATCCTCCGAAACCCGAATAACCGTTCAATACTTTGCGTCCCTCTTCCGTGAGACAAAACTCCGTGCGCATGAATATCAATTCAAGTGCGGCTATGTTGTCCGCCAAATGTTGTCGTTTGTTATATGCCATATTGTTCTATATAAAATTGTATGAAACCTGTAAGTTCAACGGTAAGTGTATGATAGGACGGGGATGATTCAAACCGGTCGTCTATGGGATATTTGCTGAATACAGTTTCTGCGGGTGACAATACTTTCAGGCAGAACCCCGTCCGTCTTTCAGGCCGCACTTCGGGAAACCACTCCGACACTACCTCGAAAATCGTATCGAATCTGGAAAAGCGCAAGTCCTGATAGAGAACGGACTCGGCCAGTTGCAAAGCCTGCGTAACGGATAAACCGTCACGTATGGCACGTTCGTAGCTGCCTGCCGCCTCGTCGGCCCGCATTCGGACAAGTTCTTTGTCTCCGGCAATATGCGGATGGCTTTCCTTTAAATAAAGAAAGAGAGTCGTCTCAAAATAGGACAATTCTCCGGTTGCGGTATTTTTATCTTGTATAATCATTTGTTATCGCTTTAAAATGTTAATCGGATATTAAACATATACCCGGCTGCCATAAAAGAGAACCGGGTATATATCTGCTAAAAACATGAATAATCTGTCTGTTACATGACCGAAAGACTCTTTTTTGACTGGGCCTTTACAGACGCCACATGGCGGGGTGCCTGCTGTTTTACCTCCTTTTTCTTGTCATTTTTCTTACTATCAATAGTGGGTTTGTATTCACGGGCGTTACGTCCTATCAGCAGTTGGTTGCTCTTGTTGCTGAAACGTACATCATCGGAAAATACCCTGCCTTTGTAGCGCATATTCTCAACGAACACCATTTCATGGTTCTGGAGCATCTTCTTTTGCTCAGGCGTGATTTTGGCACCCATGATAGTGTCGTTGACCTTCAGTTGTTCACCGGACTGCTTGAATGCGATGTCCATTATTCTCGGATCGACGAAAGCAACCCCGGAAAGTAGCGTATCGTTTTTGCGCTGTATGTCATTGATGGGAAGCTGGCCTCCTGACGCAAGGATTTGCTTCTGTTTGTCATCCAGCCTTTTCCCGTAGATATAATCGGGTATCTTGATGGCATCCACCGGCATGGTTATGATACGGTTGCTCGGTTCATGGAAAGATACATAACAGTTGCAAACTGTTCCCGTATGGGTATCCTTCATCTCCTTGATTGCCCCCAAAGTTCCGGTGTCTTTAAGCGACTGCTTTTCCTCGTCCGTGAATACTCCTTTATAGGCAGGCAGGTCATACTGCGGTTTGTCAAGCCTGCTTAGAGTTTTCAGTTGCACCTTGCCGTCCTCCCCTTTGACACAGAGGAAACAGGCTTCCCCCATATCCTTCTTTTCACCGTTCACTTCCTTACTGATGGGGAAAGCCATAGAGGTAATCCTCCCTTTCAGCATCTCACCCATGCAATGGTTGTCAAACAATAGTTGTTTGTCAACTCCCAATGCGGCGAGTTCTTTCCACGGAAGCTGGTGTTCGTCAAACTTATACCGGCGGGCAAGTTTGGCGATACGTCCTTCATCGTTGAGTTCGCTGTTCTCCACCAGTTTTTTACCTTCTACTCCGGGGGCTTCCCCTTTTCGGATTTGGACTACGGCATTCAGTGTCTTTTCCAAAAGGACAAGAGGTACAAGGAAGAAACTGAAACTCGTGGGATTTTCGTACTGGTTCTTGAAATTGGTGAAGAATAGTTCCAGCGGTGAGGTACGATCCAGTTTGAGGAAACTGCTGCTGTTCTTTTTGTCGGGTGGCACGATTTCGAGACTGCCGTCCTGCTCGTTCATTTTGGAAACGACTGCGGTTTTGTTCGTTCGCTTGTCAAGGATGGCCATTACATGCTCGTCCTGACTCTGTTCTTGTTGTTCTTGCTTTTTTTTAGCCATAAAATCAATAATTTAAGTGATACAATAATTAATCAATACCGGGTAAACTTTAGCCCGTCGGTGCGAATGTAGAGGTTTAATTGATAGGATATTACGTTTTTAAGACTAATGGAAATGATTGGCGGAGATTGACGGGAAATGACGTTATGACTTATTATCTACGCCAACAAAATTTATAAATAAAGAATTATTATATGGGAATTTGTGAAATGACTACATTTCAAGCAAGATATATCTCTTATGTATTAGTTTGTAAAATTTTGAATCAATTGTAGGGATTCTTGATTTGGATATCATGCTTTACATATCCCCAATAACAGTTCGCATATTTTTATGCTATGGAATCCTGCTACTTGGTGAGTTGTCACTTTTCCTTATATATGGTTATTAAACTTCTATGTAAAAGAAACATATAAAAGCGAAAATTCTTCTTGAAATTCTTTCAATACATTGTAAGCAGTCATATACACTCGGATAGTTTCAAGATTCAATTCTTCTTTTCGTTCTACAAAATGAAGGTAGTAGCTATAAAAGGATTGACTTTCAGGTTTTACTATTCTTTTCACTGAATATAATTTCTTTATCAAATTCATTGTTAATTCCAACTCGATTGTCAACGTTCAGTTAATTTAAAGGCCTAATTCCTTACGTTTCTTATTAAGTTGGATTGGCAATGCCTTATCTTTAGGCTTTTTCTTTTTAACATTTCAGCGTTTTTTTGAATATCAATCCGTATCGGAACTTTTTATCCCTTACTCGGATTCTTAAGTAAATCGGATATTAACCATTTCATCGGTTTAGCTATTCTTACCTAATTTATAATAGAATATTCTGCGACAATATACGATTTGATTTACAATTTCCATGTACTAATGGTAGTTACTTCCTCAATATGAGCAAAATTTCTGCCAAAAACGTTGTTTTTTGAAAAATAAAGAAAGAATGTCATGTTTGATAACATTTATTATGCCACAACGTCCTAAATATCCACATGGCTTAATTTTTGTTTTTATAGCTAAAAAAATCGTATGGCAATATTTACAAAACAAGAATTTGAATCAATAGCGAGAATAAAAGCTGGATATAAAGGTTTAAGTTCCGTATTAAATGAAAGTAGGTTTTATTCAAAGGCTTCTGCTTTGACAAGTCTTTTTCTTTCGCATTCTCATTATGACAAAGCAATTGTGGAACAGGCAAAAATCTTTTTTGAAAATTTGGGTATTAGTATTTATGTCGATTGGGCTGATGAAACAATGCCTGAGAAAACGAATGGTATTACAGCTACAAGAATTAAATCAAAAATTATCACCAATGATAAATTTGTGTTGTTAGCAACCAATTCAGCCGTTATATCAAGATGGTGTAATTGGGAGGTTGGTATAGGAGATACTTATAAGTTGAATAGCGACAAAATTTGTATATTGCCTTTGTCTGACAATAAGAACGACTGGAATGGGAATGAATACTTGCAAATTTATCCTCGTATAGAGCCTGTCTATAAAGATAGTTATTCTTTTTATGACAATATATTTAAAGTTATATATCCAGATGGGCATAGTACTTGGCTGGATGATTGGTTAAAAAAATGATATTATGGAATTTTCAACAAAACAAAAAGCATTTATAAATGCATTTGCTACAGAAATAATTAATGGTGATGCTGCCATTTTTGCAGGTGCAGGCTTGTCAGCCCCATTAGGCTTTGTTAATTGGAAAAATCTTTTAAAAGATTTGGCAGAGGAGATAAATCTGGATATTAATAAAGAGTCTGATTTGGTTTCAGTTGCTCAATACCATTTTAATAAATTCAAGAGGGGGAAAATAAATAATAAAATTGTAAACGAATTTACTACTTTAAAAAAGGGAAGCGTTAATCACGAAATATTGGCAAGAATAGGAATAGACACTTTTTGGACTACTAACTACGATCAGTTAATAGAGAAAACATTAGAAGCTGAAGGTAAAACAGTTGAGATAAAAATAAGAAATGAAGATTTCTCAAGAAATATAAAAAAGAAGAATGCGATTGTTTATAAGATGCATGGTGATAAGAATTCGCCTGACGATGCAGTATTAATCAAAGATGACTATGAAACCTACAATGACAAAAGAGAATTTTTTTCTACTTCATTGAGAGGTGACTTGCTTTCTAAAACATTTCTATTTATAGGATTTAGCTTTGATGACCCTAATTTAGAATATATTTTAAGTAGGATAAAGGTTTTACTAAAAGATAATACTCCAACTCATTACTGTTTCTTTAAAGAAGTCTTAGCTGAGGATTTTAATGATCCAAACCTAACAAAAGAGAAAAATAATGAAAACTACTTGTATGCAAAGATTAAACAAGAACTGAAAATAGATGATCTTCTTAGGTATGGGATACATGCGGTAATGATAAGGCAATATAATGAAATAACTTCTATACTGTTAGAGATAGAAAAAAAGATAAAAAGAAGAAATATTTTCGTTTCAGGAGCTGCTCACATTTATGATCCTTATACTCCCGATGAAGCTAAGGAATTAATTCATCAATTGAGTTATAAACTTGCGGAAAATGAATATAAAATAGTCTCAGGGTATGGGCTTGGGATTGGAAGTGTAGTTATCAATGGAGCGTTGGAGTTCAAATTAAGTTCTAATTATCGTAATTTAGATGATTTACTAATATTAAGACCATTCCCACAAATACAATCTGGTTCAAAAACTATACCTGAAATTTGGACAGATTATAGAAAAGACATGATTTCTAAAGCTGGCATTGCCATTTTTATGTTTGGGAATAAAGTTAATGCTAATGGTGAAGTCGTTCATTCAAATGGAATGGAAGAAGAATTTAATATCTGTTTGGAATACGGTGTTTTCCCAATTCCAATTGGAGTTACTGGTTTTATATCAAAAGCTTTATGGGATGATGTAATGATTAATATAGATAAATATTATCCAAATAATTTTGAACTAAAAAATGCAATTAAGAAAATCGGTGATTCGACTACCTCGATAGAAATGATTATTACAAACGTTATAAAAGCAATTAATATCTTACAAAAAATATAAAAAATATGGCAAAAAGACAATTTTTTTACAGTTTTCATTATGATAATGATGTTTTCCGTGTACAGCAAATTCGTAATATTGGTGCTCTGGAAGAAAACAAACCTGTTTCTGCAAATGAATGGGAAACAGTAAAAAAAGGAGGAGATGCAGCTATAAAACGTTGGATTGATGATAATATGAAATATAAAAGTTGCTTAGTTGTCCTTATTGGTTCTGAAACGGCTAGCAGACCTTGGGTTGACTATGAAATAAGAAAAGCATGGAATGATGGAAAAGGTGTTTTAGGTATTTATATTCATAATTTAAAATGTCCTCGCAATGGAAAATGTAGACAAGGTGCAAATCCTTTTGATAACATTTATTTTACTGATGGAAAAACAAAACTGTCAAGTGTGGTAAAGACTTATAATCCTAACTCTTTTGATGCATATAATGATATAGCTAACAATCTTGAAAATTGGATTGAGGCCGCTATTAGTGCCAGATAAAGAGGAGAGCATATAGGGACGAAAAAATGCAATAACTTGACATCTTTTGAATAGTGATTCGAATTGTAATTTTATGAATTGATTCATTTTGAAAATATTATCATTCATATAAAGTCGATTGTAGTCAAAATGAGCTTTATCAGGAATCTCAAAAAGCAAAAAAGGATTAGAAATTTTCTTCTAATCCTTTTGTTTTAAGTAGGCCCTTCGAATAATATCACTAAGTGATTTTCATCAAAATAGCTTTCCCCATAATAAATAGAGAGAAAACTGCTAACTGATAAACTTTTAAACTAAATTAAACCTGTTTCTGAATATAATTTAGCAGATATGGGACATTTTTTACGACGGGAAAATGTCTATTACACCTCTATTAAAACCACGATTGTCATGTTAGAAACCAATGGGATAGTCAGCATTGATGACAATCATAATGCCATGTACTCGAAAAGGGAACAGATATATTGAAAGAAATGAATTGGAAATAAGCGAAAGGTGGAAGGTGTTGTATGTTAGGAAGATAATGAAAGATAAGTAAAAGAATGAAGGTTCTTTGTGAAAATCCCTCTATATTATCTTGTCTTATGTGTACAGATATACAGCATTTATTTCTAAGTGCCGTATATCTGTACATATTTTCTTTTAAGAAGCTAATAGACAAGGGTGGGCAGGCTGGTTGGACTTATCCGGGTGCCTGCCCATACTTTTGTCCTTTCCTAAGAACGGCTCTTTGGGGTAATCTACGGAAGTGAAGCCTGCACAGCTTTCGGGATTGCTGCAATGTGTCGTAGAAAACATATTGTTATGACACTGTTTTAGGCTTTGCCCGGTTCCTCTTTGTCATTTCCCAACAGATGTTTGAGTTCCGGGTCATTCTCAATACGAATCAGTTCGTTCTCCACCAGTTCGACAATATCCTGTTTGATTTGCCGATAATTCGCTTGTATCTGCTGCTCCATTGTATCATTGCGGTTTTCGTTCAGAAAACTACTGATTTCGGGAATGGGCTGGTAGGCCGCTGTCTCTTTCTGTACAGCTTCATTGTCCACGACTATCTGCGCATGGAAAATTTTCTGTTCGATTGTCTCTCCAAAGTTGTCTGCTACTGCGCCGACAAACATCCCTTGCGAGAGTGTGCTGATTTTGGATGCAGGTATCAGACTGTCTAACTGGGTATTGATTGACGTTGATGTATCGTTGCGGTTAATGCTCATAGACTCTCTTTTTTGTAGGATTTTCCCAAACCTTTCCGACAATGTTTTGGCTGTTTCACCCACCACTTGACCGCTAAAAACATTGCCCACAGTTGACATGATAACGGCGGCCTCCTTGTCTCCGTAATCGCGCTTTAACTGGCTGAAATCCTGAAAACCTAACACAACCGCCACTTTGTAGCTTCGTGCCGTGGCAATCAGATTGTCCAAACCTTTAAAGAAGATGGTTGGTAACTCGTCAATAATCACACAACTTTTCAGTTGTTTCTTCTTATTTATCAGCTTAACGATACGAGAGTTATAGAGCCCCAATGCCGCCCCATAGATTGAAATTCTATCAGGATTGTTGCCCACACATAACACTTTTGGTTCTTTGGGATTATTAATATCCAGTGTAAAGTCACTGCCGGACATTACCCAATAGAGTTGCGGACTTATCAGTCTGGATAACGGGATTTTAGCACTTGCTATCTGGCCCTGGAGCTGCTCACTCGCTCCACCTTTCCATGCGTCAATAAACGGACTTAGATAGTTCTCCAAATCAGGGTAACTTGTCAGAATAGTAAAGACGTCTTCATACCTTTTATTAAGCAATTCGATAGCATGTGGGAACGTACAGAATTTGCCACCTTCATAGATTTTCAGAAACCAAATTATGGCCGTAAACAATACAATCGGAGATTCTACAAAGAAGTCTCCCTGTTTTTGCACCCAACTTTTATTCAGGTTCAACATGATGGTATAACTGGATTCATACGCATCCGAAATATCCGTCATCAGTTCGGGAGCCAGCGGATTACAGCGGTGGCTTTTTCTTGGATTGTCGAAATTGATTACATAAAATTTAGGTGGTATCTTATAACGGTGTCTATACTTAATCAGATGGTTATAAGCGATAACCGACAGGTCATCAAACTTAAAATCATATATATAAAGCGCATAGGACTTCTCGATTGCCTGCTTTATATAATTATTGACTACGGCATACGACTTACCGCTACCCGGTGTACCCAAAATCATGCTTGCCCGGAACGGATTCACTACATTAATCCAGCCTTTCCATTCTTTGCCTTTATACCAGAACTTGGTCGGCAGATTGACGGAATACTCGTTTCCCATGAGTTTTGTTTCCTGCATGAAGGATTCATTCTCACGGTTGAAAACGTCTTCCAACAGGTTGTTCTTCAACAGGCGGCTTATCCATAAACCGGATGCCAGCAGACAGAAAAAACCGCCGGTCAGTGTTGTAATATAAAGTACCGCACACACACCGGATGATGCATTGATAGATAATAACCACCAGTTCAGGAAAAAGAGCATGGTGCCCACTATGGCCGCAATGATAATCTGCCTTCATGTGATTTCATGCTTCTTCACTCCCTTGTTGCCCATGCAGGACAAACCGAGGAAAAGGACACAAAACAGTTTTGTGTAAAGCAAAGATGAAAATAGTCCGGTGGTACGCTGGAAATTGGATAGTATTTTATCCACTATGCCAAGCGTTCAGCCCATTTCATGCAGTCAGCCATAACAAAACCAATAGATGTGTATCGCCAAAAATAAAAAACTGATGGCCCGCATAAAGTCTGTGACTTTGGCAAGACCTCTTAAATCATCTTCATTCTGCATAATTGTAACTATTAAAATTAAACTTCTTGTTCTATACATTAATTATACTATAACCTGCGCCTGCGCTTCTTCTTTTTCTTGCGTCCATAACGGAAGGCCGGATCAATGTACTCGCGTGTATGGTCGTCTTCCATAAGTATGGAGAAAATGTCAACGGCACCGAGTGCGGATGTATCAATCAGACTTTCTGATAATTCACTCTGATGATGGCTTCGATTTTTCTGCTGCCGGTATTCTGTTCTTTCCTGCCTTTCTTCCGCTTTCGTTTCCTTTTCCTGCCGGGACGGTTCCTGCTCCGGTTGTGGTATCAGTCTTTCACGGTCTGCATCCGAGTTGTTAAACAATTCGTTGAACACATTGGCTGAAAAGGCTTTGCCCAGACGAGAGCCGTTGAACACTGTCCGGCAGGTATGGTCTATGAAGGTGATACCATACAGACGTCCTTCGGGATTGATACGGTAAACGACTTCTATATCCGCCTCTTTCAACCTGCGGGCAAAATCTTCTTTCGTGCCGATGTCCTGCATGGCTTTAATGATTTCCAGCTTTGTCCTTTCTGCGAGGTTGTCCTTCTTCACCTTTCCGACAGAAGCGGCAAACTTCTTTTGCAATGCTTCATAACCGAACACCTTACCGAACTTGCTGGATTTGAAAGGTGTTCCTACCTGCTGTCCGTCATCATCCAAAGCTCCGTACATGACGCCGTGGTACTCCTTCCCGTCCACACTTCCCCTGATTTCGTAAACAGTGACGTTATACAAATTCAGAAGAGTATTGTATTCGGCAAGTGAATGACAGTTGTAACATTCCAGCAAGGTACGGGCGGTATGCTTCACCTGTACTTTCACGTCACCTTTCGGATAGTCCACTTTTTGCAGACTTACCAGTTCCCGCTCACCGTGTTCTCCGAGTGTGGGATGAAGCCCGTACTTCACTTCCATTTCACGACAGATGTTCTGTGCCCGGATAGCCTCCCGATTATGGTCTATCTTTTCTCCGGTTTCATCAATGCGTACTGATACAATGTGCATGTGTTTGCGGTTTATGTCTTCGTGCAGCCAGACTATATAAGGTTGGTTCTCGTAACCGAACTTTTCCATAAACTCCTGCGCCAGTACGGTCATTTGCTCTTCCGAAAGAATGTCTTTCGGAGAAGGATTCAATGAAATATGGATAACAGGTTTCTTGACGTGTGAATTGAGTGCAATGTAAGGCTCAAAAGCCTGCACGCAGTTTTCAATCGGTACATTGCCCGAAGTATCAGCCGCAATTTTCGGGTGTCACAATACCTTTGCCGTACCGTCGTCCACTTTTATCTTATTATAGGCAATCACTCCATAGAATGAACAGCCCGATGTGATATTCGGCACCATGACGTTATTCCTTTTTAGTGAGATACTCCTTTTCGTACCGCTTTGTCAGTTCGATAACCTGCCTGCATACTTCTTCCAGTTTACGGGTTTCTTCGGCAAGTTTGTAGAGAAACGCAAGCGATTTCTTCTCCCCGTAAATGGTATGGATGGTCTTTACACATTGGTTGTAGTTGTTTCCTATTCTTCGGAACTGTTGATAGAAAGCGGTGAGCTGGGCGTAATATTCCTGCGCTTCTTTATCAATCTTCACTACCTTGAACTCTCAACCGAAGATACGGGCAAAGATAAATTCGGCTTTGTTTTTCATGCCCGATTGCTCGAACATGGAGATAAACTTTTCGTTCTCTCCGTCATTGAGACAGAGGTAATAGCGGTGCGTGCGCGGGTCTGCCAGCACCTTGCGCCCTGCGGCGCCACGGATTCTTGTTTCATCTTTCATAACATGAATAATTTAGGAAGTTCGACTTAGGAGAACTGACACCCCCGAAAGAACTTTCGGGGCGAGACTTTCAGCGGGTGGAAATATTTTCAACCGCTGAAAGTACACCTCGCTATATGCTGACGCATATTAAAATCCGGCTGGGCCGGATTAAAGGTCTGAAGGGTTTGTTTTACGTTCTCTTTTCGAGAACGGGCTGCGCTCTCCCGGCGACAAAGGTAGATAGTTTTTTCGGTATGGTTATTATCAGGCATCACGCCAACAGCCGCCAACAAATGACTTTGAAACCACAGGTACATTACGGATGCTCTTTTTGAGGTTTATTTGCAGTCGGATAGTTATTTAGCCACTTATCTGGATAGATAAAAAGATGGTTATCAGGATAACTATGCGGACGGTTTTCTATCCGAATAGCTTTTTGTCTGAATAGCCATTTGATTAAATAAGTTTTCAGATAAGCGTTCATAAGGTTATCTATCCGCTTATACAGCTATACATATATAAAGATGTATAGACAAGCAAGTGGATATTCGGATAAATGGACAGGTAAATAGACTATTAACTAAACACTTAGATAAACAGCCGGATAGCTATGTGGCTACATAGCTGAATAGATAAATAACTATATAATTGGATAGCTAGGTAAGTATATAGCTAAATAGACAAATAGTTCCATAGCTAAGTAGCTACATAGCTATAAAGCTAAACTGATAATGAAATGAATGAACGGATAAGTGGATAGGCATCTATCCGCTAAACTATCAATAAATCAAATTATTCACTTAAATTAGGTAACAATGGAAAAGAGAAAGAAAACATTATTCGTTTCGTTCGCTACCCAGAAAGGGGGCGTGGGTAAATCAACATTCACCATTTATGCGGCATCGTGACTGCATTATGTGAAAGGACTGAATGTAGCTGTGGTGGATTGTGACTATCCGCAGCACTCAATCATCAAACAGAAAAAACGGGATATGGAAGTGGTAAAGACTGTTCCCGTTTATCAGAGTCTGCTTGTTGAACAGTCGGAACGGCTGGACAAGAGGGCTTATCCGGTTATCGGCAGTAACCCGGCAGACTGCATGGCGGACTGAAGTGCATTTGAAGACAAAACGGATACGCATTATGACATGGTGCTGTTTGACCTGCCCGGAACAATGGGTAGCGACGGAGTTATCGCCGCAATCAGTGCGCTCGATTATCTGTTCGTGCCGATAAAGGCAGACCGTCTTGTATTGGAAAGCACATTGAACTTTGCTACCACCATCAATGACCGGCTGATAAAGACCGGCTTGTCTTCTCTGAAAAGGCTGTGTCTGTTCTGGAACATGGTGGATCGAAGAGAACGCACTACATTGTATAACATCTACCAGCAGGGGTTCTCCCTGTTAGGACTGGACTGCCTCCAAACACGTATTCCCGTGCGCAGTAACTTCACTAAAGACTTGTCTTCTATGGGCGGCTCCGTTTACCGGAGTACGCTGTTCGCTCCCGATGCGGCATTCACCAGAGAGTGCGGCTTTGATACGTTCATGAATGAAGTCATGGAAATACTTAAAAACGAATAGTCATGGCAAAGAAAACAAGCGGACAGAATCTGGTAGACGAAGCGTATCTGCGCAGTCTGATGGCGGGTGTTCCTTCGGAACCTGCCTTATCTCCGCTTCCTTCCGTTATCGGAGGAAACAGCAGTAAAAAAGAAAACGCCTTATCCGATGAAAAGGAGAAAGAGGATAACAGTGTGAACGAAACAGGGAATAACGGTGTGAAGGAAAGAGCGGATAATGGCGTGAAGGAAGCAGTTAGGGATGTTTCCAGTGCGGATGATACCGGCTATCCGGAAGCGGGAACGGAAAAACCGTCACCGAAAACGGTTCGCACCGCATTGGCCGACTTTATCCGCAAGTTCCTCACACCTTATAAATGCGAAGGCAGACAGGGGGTATATATAGACAAGGAACTGCACCAGAAAATATCCGTTATTGTAGGGATTGCCGGTAAACGGCAGTTGACGGTAGGCAACTATATAGATAATGTATTGAAAGAGCATTTCGAAAAACATGCGGATGAGGTGAAGACCTATCTCCAAAAGAGTTATAACAAAATATTTTAGGTTATGGATATACAATCAGGTTACTATGAAGCCGGAATAGTTCTGTTCTGGCTGCTGTTCGCTTATCTGTTCATGGACAAGTTCCTGTTCAGGGGCGAACTCGGCGAGATATGTTTCGGGAAGATGCGCCGCCGGATGGCAAAAGGTCTGCGGAGCATTGCCGGATGGTTCGACCCGGCAAAAGAAGAACCGAAGAAAGGACGCAGGCGTACGAAAGGAAAAACGGAAAAGAAAGAAGTTCCGGCAGTGGCAGTACCGGAAGCTGAGGAAAGGAACCACCCAACTGTAAAAGTGGAAATGAAGGGCAAAGAAAAGGATGAAGTTAAGGAAAAGACAAAAGGCAAGAACATGGAAAAGCTGCCCCAAAAACGGCCTGAAACGGACAGTCTTGTCGTTACAAAAAGCTACGGGATACGCCAGCAACCGCCAATGAACGCCACCGGTTCCGGGGCTATTGCAGGTAAGGAAAATGCCTCTACTTTTGCTGGCAGAAACGGGGAAACGACACCACCAAAGGTTGCACAAGTGCCGCCGGAGCGCATCCCGGATTTGTTCCGGGACAAGCGTGTGGAAGAGTGGCGGGCTTCTCTGGATGAGAGTTCCGGCAATCGTGAAGGCGATGACGGACAGAGAGGAAACGGTGACGAAGTGGATACCGACGAGTTGAATGAGGAACTGGAAGATTTGAACTGTGCCCGTGAAGATTATTCGGGTGGTGCAGCCGGTATCGGACCGGAAGAGATTGACCTGATTATCGACCTCTGCAATGGCAAGGATATTCCGACAGATAAACGGTTGTCCCTTTTAAAGGCGATCCACCAAATCAAGGATACGCAGATTGAACGCTCGATACTGGAAAGTATAAATGGCAGCGACAGCCGTATCAGCAAATTTCTGGATGAAGCCGAACAAATGAGTGAGGCTGCTCCGGACAGTGACTAACCAATTAAAAAAGGAGGTAACAATGACAAGAGGTTATTTTGATACGGGTTGACAGCCCGTATCACTTTAAAGAGAGAGATTCGGTAGAAAACCAACAACAAAACGTATCATCCATGTTTATGACGTATTTCGATTCAAGTTGACAAACGACGGTTTCCTCTTTATGACGGGAAACGTATTAACTCCCAGAGAGACAATCATTCCATTAACTTATCCATAAAACGACAGTGGCAATGACAAAAGGCTATTATGATTCGGGATGACAGGCCGTTCATGGCATTCACCCGGTAAGGTAACAAGAACTATTCACCATTAAATTTTATCCGTATGAATATAGGACTGGTAGATGTGGACGGACATAACTTCCCCAATTTTGCACTGATGCGCCTTTCGGCTTACAACAAGGCAAAAGGTTGTCAAGTAGAATGAGCGGAACCGGCGAGGCGTTATGACAAGGTGCTGGCAAGCAAGGTGTTCACCTTCACACCTGACTATGATTACCGGCTACTGGATGCAAGGGAAGTGATAAAGGGCGGAACCGGATATGATATTCCGGGCAGGCTTCCCGAAGCTGTGGAAAACAGCCGGATGATGGACTATTCCATTTACCCCGGATACCCTTTTTCACTTCAGTTCTTTTCAAGAGGCTGCATCCGCAAATGCCCTTTCTGCCTCGTCCGTGAGAAGGAAGGATACATTCAGGCCGTAGAGCCGGTGGAACTGAACCCGAAAGGGAAATGGATTGAGGTGCTGGACAATAATTTTTTTGCCAACCCGCAGTGAAGGTCGGCGGTGGATTATCTGATGAAAAAGGGGCAACCCGTGAAACTGCACGGTGTGGACGTGAGGATTATGGACGAGGAACAGGCTTGGCATCTGAACAGGCTGAAGATGAAGCAGAACATCCATATTGCATGGGACTTGCCGCAGCTTGATTTGACGGAACGCCTGAAAGAGATGGTAAAATACGTGAAACCCTACAAGATAACCTGCTACGTACTGATAGGATTCAATTCGACTGTTGAGCAGGACTTGTTCCAGTTGAACGTACTTAGGGAATTGGGAATCACCCCCTTTGTTATTCCTTTCCGGGATTATGGAAATGAACGGACACCTACGCAGTACGAGCGTGACCTTGCCCGATGGGCGAACCGGATGTGGCTGTTCAAATCCTCTTCCTTTGAAGACTATATACCCCGCAAGGGATTCAAGTGCGGGGAATATCTGAAATAAACCGATAAGGACAGTAAAGACAATGAGAACAAACGGCTATTACGATTCGGGATGATTCGCATCCCGCTTTCAAGAGAGAATTGACAAGAATGTTTCACCACCAAATCATGTAACAATGCAAATGGCATATTATGACTCCGGCTGATTTCCGGCCGGAACTTCCCCCCTGAATCAATAAACCATAAGCGGCTGCGGGCTGCCTATGGGGATAGTGAAAGGGGGCAGTCCGTGGCTTTTTTAATCACCTAAAAAATCACGGAAACAAATGAAAAAGAAAAGATTGATTATGATGCTGGCCGCTGTTGCGGCGGCAAGTGCGGCAATGGCACAAGGAAACGGGCAGGCAGGTATCACCGAAGCGACACAACTCGTGACCGGATATTTTGATCCCGGCACAAAACTGATTTATGCAATCGGTGCTGTAATCGGCCTCGTTGGCGGAATCAAGGTATATCAGAAGTTCAGTTCGGGCGACCCCGACACGAGTAAAACTGCCAGTTCGTGGTTCGGAGCCTGTATCTTTCTGATAGTCGCCGCCACCATTTTGAGGTCGTTCTTCCTCTAAAAACATAAAAAAGACAATAACTTATGGCTGATTTTGAAATAAATAAAGGGGTGGGCCGTGAAGTTGAGTTCAAGGGGCTTCGGGCACAATACCTGTTTATTTTCGCCGCCGGCCTGCTTGCCGTATTTGTGATGTTCGTCATCATGTATATGGCGGGCGTCGGACAGTGAATCTGCATCGGTTTCGGGGTATCGGCGGCTACGGTACTGGTATGGCTGACCTTTACGCTGAACCGTAAATACGGCAGCCACGGGCTGATGAAGCTGTTCGCGGCCCGGCAGCATCCCCGGAGAATCCTCTCACGAAAACGTATCACACGTCTGATCAACAAACAACAATCGTAAATTATGAGAAGTATATTAAAAGCATCCACACTGGAAAGCAAGTTTCCCATCATGGCGGTGGAACACGGCTGCATCGTCAGCAAGGACGCCGACATCACGGTCGCTTTTCGGGTCACACTGCCGGAAGTGTTTTCGGTATCATCCGCAGAATATGAGGCTATGCACGCCACATGAGCGAAGGCAATCAAGGTGTTGCCGAACTATTCAATCCTGCACAAACAGGATATTTTCATCACGGAGAAATACGAGCCGGACATCCGCCGGGACGAACTCAGCTTTCTCTCCCGCAGTTTTGAACGCCACTTCAACGAACGTCCCTACCTGCACCACACCTGCTACCTGTTCCTCACCAAGACCACCAAAGAGCGCTCCCGGCAGCAAAGCAACTGGAACACGCTCTGTCGTGGTTTTCTGGTGCCGAAGGAAATCAGGGACAAGGCAACGGTGGAGCGATTCATGGAAGCGGTGGGACAGTTTGAAAGTATCGTCAATGACAGCGGGCTTGTCAGGCTGGAACGGCTGACCACGGAAGAGATTACGGGAACGAAAAACGAACCGGGCATTATCGAACGGTATCTTACGCTCTCGGCAGACGGAACTACCATGTTGCAGGACATGCAATTGAATCCGGACGGGATGCGTATCGGAGATAAGCGGCTCTGCCTGCACACGCTCTCCGACCTCGACTATCTGCCGGGAAAAGTGAGGACGGATGGACGGTACGAACGCCTCTCGACAGACCGCTCGGACTGCCGTTTGAGCTATGCCGCCCCCGTGGGCGTGATGCTGCCCTGCGACCATATCTACAATCAGTGGATATTCATAGACGACAGTAACGAAAACCTTTCCCGTTTCGAGAAGATGGCGAAGAACATGCAGTCGCTTTCCCGGTACAGCCGCAGCAACCAGATCAACAAGGAGTGGCTGGACGAATACCTGAATGAAGCGCATACCAATGGATTGCAGTCGGTGCGCTGCCATTGCAACATCATCGCATGGGCGGAAAACGGGAACGAACTCCGCAGGGTGAAGAACGATGTGGGAAGCGCACTGGCATTGATGGAATGTACCCCGCACCATAACACGACCGACCTTCCGGCTCTCTATTGGGCGGGCATACCGGGAAATGAAGCGGACTTTCCGGCCGAAGAGACGTTTTACACGTTTACCGGGCAGGCGCTCTGCTTCTTCACGGCCGAAACCTGTTACCGGAACTCGCTTTCCCCTTTCGGCATCCGCATGGTGGACAGGCTGACGGGAAAACCCGTCTTCCTCGACATATCGGATTTACCTATGAAAAAAGGGGTGGTGACCAACAGAAACAAGTTCATACTTGGCCCGTCAGGCAGCGGAAAGAGTTTCTTTACCAACCACCTTGTGAGACAGTACTGGGAACAAGGAACGCATATCCTGCTGGTGGACACCGGAAATTCATACAAGGGACTCTGTGACCTGATACATCAGAAGACCGGAGGGGATGACGGGATTTATTTTACATACAAGGAAAATGATCCGATTTCTTTCAATCCGTTTTTCACGGAGGATTACCGGTATGACATCGAGAAGCGGGACAGTATCAAGACACTGATACTCACCCTTTGGAAAAGAGAGGACGAACCGCCCCGCCGCTCGGAAGAGGTGGCGCTATCGAACGCAGTCAGCCTGTATATCGAGAAGATAAAGAAGAACCGGAAGATAAAGCCGAATTTCAACTCGTTCTATGATTTTGTAAGGAAAGACTACCGGAAGGTGCTGGCAGACAAGAATGTGCGGGAGAAGGACTTTGATGTGGACGGTTTTCTGAACGTGCTGGAACCTTATTATAAGAACGGTGAATACGGGTATCTGCTGAACTCGGACAAGGAACTGGATTTACTGAACAAACGGTTTATTGTATTTGAGTTGGATGTTGTGAAAGATAATCCAATCCTCTTTCCGGTTGTCACCATCATTATCATGGAGACGTTTATCAATAAAATGAGGCGTTTACAAGGTATCCGCAAGATGATACTGATTGAGGAAGCATGAAAGGCAATCGCCAAGGAAGGTATGGCAAACTACATCCGTTATCTTTTTAAAACAGTCAGAAAGTTTTACGGAGAGGCGGTTGTAGTGACGCAGGAAGTGGATGATATAATCTCTTCCCCCGTTGTGAAAGAGACGATTATCAACAACAGCGACTGCAAAATATTGCTTGACCAGCGGAAGTATCAGAACAAATTCGACCAGATACAGAACTTGCTCGGCCTGACGGACAAGGAACGCAGCCAGATACTTTCTATCAATCTTGCCAATGCAGCGAACCGACTTTATAAAGAGGTCTGGATAGGGCTTGGCGGCACGCAGAGTGCGGTATATGCGACAGAAGTTTCGGGCGAGGAGTATCTGTGCTACACAACTGAAGAGACTGAGAAACTGGAACTTATCCGCCTTACGGAAAAGCTGGGCGGAAACATCGAGCTGGCTATCAAACAACTTGCCGAAAGCAAGCGGCAGGAAAACAAGTAACCATATTAATCTATAGAAGACAATGAGTAAGAAAGATTTATTAAGCCAATGCAGGGAAGCACTCGGAGATGCGACCCTGACCAATCTGGATCTGCTGAACCTGATCGGGGAAATGAAGAAGGAACTGGAACACGACCGCATCTGCGGTCACTGAATGAACAAGGAAGGCGGCTCCACGCTGACAATCCGTAAATCCAACCACGTGACGGACGGATTCAAGGGTTATAAAGCCACGCTGTTCGCCGGAGAAATGAGTTATACCGAAATCAATATCCCGCTCCGTAAAGGGGACGACCTTTTCCTGCACGGGAACAAGGATGCCGGATGTATCGGGTATTTCAGCGGAAGCGAGGTATTGCTGTTCGGTTGTTACGGGCTGTTTGCCCGTGATGACGACAGCCGGTATTTACTTACCAAAAAAAGGAGATAGACGCATGAAAAAGAGAATGATAATTTTATTCATGGCAATGCTGTCCCTTTCGGTAACAAGCAAAGCACAATGGGCAGTGATAGACCCTACGAACCTTGCTCAAGGCATTGTAAACTCGGCCAATGAAATTGTACAGACTTCCACAACGGCACAGAACATGTGAAGTAACTTTCAGGAGACTGTAAAGATTTACCAGCAGGGAAAGGCCTACTACGACGCTTTGAAATCCGTACACGATCTCGTAAAAGGGGCACGCAAGGTACAACAGACTATCCTTCTGGTAGGTGACATCAGCGATATTTACGTGACCAATTTCAATACGATGATGGGCGACCCGAATTTTACCGTGGAAGAACTCTCGGCCATTGCTTTCGGGTATAACCGGTTGCTTGAAGAAAGCAGCAACCTGCTACTGGACTTGAAGGAAGTGACCACGGCTACCGGACTCTCGATGACCGACAAGGAACGACTGGACATCATCAACCGGATATACGGCGAAGTGCTGGAATACAAGAACCTGACATGGTACTATACTCGCAAGAATATCGGCATATCGTACCTGCGCAGCAAGAAGAAGGGGGATTCCCGACGGGTACTCGCCTTGTACGGGACACATGAACAGCGTTACTGGTAATCATTCATCCTTAAAAAAACAGATAGATTATGGTATTACTATCAATAGATTGGACGAACCTGCATGAGTTGTTGCGTTCGCTTTACGATGAAATGATGCCGCTGTGCGAGGATATGGCCAGTGTGGCGAAGGGAGTGGCCGGTATCGGTGCCCTGTTCTACGTGGCCTACCGGGTATGGCAGTCCCTTTCAAGGGCGGAAGAGATAGATGTGTTCCCACTTTTCAGACCATTTGTGCTGGGCCTTTGCATCATGTTCTTTCCTACTATGGTGCTGGGGACAATCAACGGGATTCTTTCCCCCGTATGCAGTGCCACTTCCTCACTGGTGGAACAGCAGACTTTCGACATGAAGAAGTATCAGGAAGAGAAGGACGAACTGGAACGGGAAGCGATGCTCCGTGACCCGGCAAAGGCTTTCCTTGTGAGTGATGAGGAATTTGACAAGAAGATAGACGAGCTTGGCTGGTCGCTGGGGGACATGGACACGATGATAAACATGTACGGGCAGAAGGCGGTGTATGACATGGGGGAAAAGGTGCGGCAATGGTTCCGCGAACTGTTGGAACTGTTCTTTCAGGCAGCCTCGCTACTGATAGACACGCTGAGGACTTTCTTTCTGATTGTCCTTTCCATACTGGGGCCAATCTCCTTTGCGCTGGCCGTTTATGACGGATTCCAGAGTACGCTCACTACCTGGCTGTCACGCTATATCTGTATTTACTTATGGCTGCCCGTGGGTGATCTGTTCGGTGCTATCCTCTCGCGCATACAGATTCTGATGTTGCAGCAGGACATCAAGCAGATGCAGGACCCGACATTTATACCGGATGCTTCGAACAGCGTTTATTGCATCTTTATGATTATAGGTATCATCGGTTATTTCTGCGTTCCCACGGTGTCCTCGTGGATTATCCAGGCAGGCGGTGCGGGAGCTTACGGGCAGAAGGTGGGCGGTGCCGGGAAAATGGCCGGAAACGGTGCGGCGGCAGTCGGCGGCGCAGTCGGCGGATCGGTAGCCGGACGCATCAAGAAAATGTTCTAAACATATCACTTTAAAAAACAGAAAAAAGACATGGAGTTCAAATCATTAAAAAACATCGAGACATCATTCCGACAGCTACGGCTGTTCGGAATGGTATTCCTGGGAGTATGCGCACTGGTAACGATCTTCGCCACCTGAAAGGCATACGAGTTTGCCGAGGCGCAGCGGCAGAAAATCTATGTACTGGACAGCGGAAAGTCGCTGATGCTGGCACTTTCGCAGGACGTGCAGCAGAACCGTCCCGTGGAAGCGAGGGAACATATCAGACGTTTCCATGAACTGTTTTTCACCCTATCACCGGATAAGAGCGCCATTGAAAGCAATGTGCAGCGTGCCCTTTACCTTTCGGATGAAAGTGCCATCGGTTACTACCGGAACTTGCAGGAGAAAGGCTACTTCAACCGGATGATAGCGGGAAACATCTCGCAGACGCTGACGGTGGACAGCATACAGGGGAACTTCAACAGTTATCCATACGAGATGAAGACCTATAGCCGGCAGCACATCATCCGTTCGAGCAGCGTTACCGAAAGGTCGCTTGTCACCACCTGCCGTCTGAGGAATGTAACCCGGAGCGACAACAATCCGCAGGGCTTTCTGATAGAGAGTTTTACCATCATCGAAAACAGGGACATCGGACAGTATGAAAGATAACGGTATAAAAAAGGTCTTCCACTCGTTCAGAACGGAGAAAGACCGACATATAGCAAAACTCCGCAGACGGTGGCAACGGTTGAGCTACCGGCAGCAAAGGATTATCATCCTTTACCTGCTCGGACTCTTCGCCGCCATCGACCTTGCCTACATCGTGGGCGGTTTCTGCGGGACAGACAAATTTCCGATTGAGGTACAGCATCTCCAAAGGATTGCGCTTCCCCAAACGGACAGTATCCAACCATTAAAAAACAATGTATCCAATGACACAATCCGATAAGAAAGAAGAAAAGAATAAAGAAACGCAGAAAGCGGAACCTGCATCCGAAAAGGAGAAGAAGTTAAACCGCAAGGTTGCCGATAAGCTGAAATTCTATGGCGTAGTGACATTCCTCTCCCTGCTTTGCGCCGGGTTCATCTGGTTTATCTTCAAGCCGGACACGCCAGAAACGGTGGAAGGGACGGCAGGCATCAATACAACGATACCCGACGCTATCGCACCGGAGACAATGGCCGACAAACAGAAGGCTTACGAACTGGAAGAGATGAAGAAACGCAGGCAAGAAAAAGTGAGAACCTTGCAGGACATGGCAGGTGGCTATCTGACACCGGACACAACGGACAGGCTGAAACCGGAAGAAGATGCATCGAAAGCGGATGCTATCCGGGAGTCCAAAGAAAAACAGCGGCAGATTTCAAGGCAGATCACCTCGTTCTATCAGGTACCGAAGGAGAATTCGAGGGTGGACGAACTGGAACGGCAGGTAAAGGAGCTTAACGAAAAGCTGGAACGTGAACGGAAAGGACAAGACCCGCTGGAACTGATGGAAAAGTCGTATGAGATGGCGGCACGCTATTTCCCCGGACAGACGGGCGGACAGGTGAAAAACATACAGCCTGCGGGCGTTACGGGCGGTTCCTCCGGCAATCCTGCGGCCATAGCTGCCGGACGTGCCACGGAGAATGTGGTTTCGTCACTGGCCGTACCTCCGGTACCCGACACGATACCCCGCAATTACGGTTTTGCCACTGCCGTGGGTGGCGGACAGCTTGCCGGAGCCAATACGATACGTGTCTGCGTGGCTGAAGACCAGACAGTGACCACCGGAGCATGACTGAAGTTCCGGTTGTTGGAACCGCTGCAAGTGGGCGGTGTGCTTGTACCTGCCAATACTCCGCTATATGGTACGGTGCGTATCGAAGGGCAACGGATGGCAGTCACAGTAAACTCCATAGAGAGTGGCGGCAATATCCTGCCGGTGGAACTAACGGCTTACGATATGGACGGGCAGGCCGGGCTTTTCGTTCCGAATACTGCAGAACGTACCGCCATGAAGGAAGCCGCCGCCAATATCGGGGGCAGTTTCGGAACAAGCATCTCGTTCGCACGCAGTGCCTCGCAACAACTCGTCATGGACGTGACAAGGGGCGTGCTTAGCGGCGGATCACAATATCTGGCCACAAAGATGCGTGAGGTGAAGGTGGCTGTAAAGGCAAATTATCAACTTTTATTAATATCCAAAAAGCAGTAATCAGATGAAGACAAGAATTATTTTATCATTAGTCATGCTTTTAACCGTATTGTCGGTAAAGGCGCAGGAACCGGTGGAAACAAAGATTTTCCCCACCAACCAGATTATCTCACCGCATAAGATTGAGGTGACTTTTCAGAAAACCGTACATATCCTTTTCCCTTCCGAAGTGAAATATGTGGATTTGGGTTCGTTCGACATCATAGCGGACAAGGCCACGGGAGCAGAAAATGTAGTACGCATCAAGGCGGCGGTGAAAGGTTTTGAAGGGGAAACGAACTTCTCCGTCATCACTGCCGACGGTTGTTTCTATTCTTTTAATGTGGTTTATAAGGACAAACCGGCCTGGCTTTCCATTGAGATGGAAGACTGGCTCCGGGACAATCCCGAAGGCGGGATTGCGGGCGACCGCATGTTCGTGAAGCTGAAAGAACTCGGCGGGGAGACACCGCTGGTGGTGAACCGTATCATGTACACGCTGTATAAGAAGAACAAAAGGGACATCAGGCATATCGGTTGCAAGAAGTACGGCATACAGACATTGCTCAAAGGGCTTTATATCAACAATGACCTGCTGTACCTGCATACTTCCCTGCGCAACAGTTCGGATATATCGTTCGACATTGACTATATCCGTTTCAAAGTGGTGGACAAGAAAGTAGCCAAGCGCACGGCCATGCAGGAGAACTTCATAGAACCTGTAAGGACATACAACCGCCTGGTAACGGTGGATGGGAAAGCCACGGTGCGGGGTATATTCGTGCTGCCCAAGCTCACCCTGCCGGATGACAAACTGCTCGTGGTGGAGGTTTACGAAAAGGGCGGTGCCCGTCACCAATCGTTCCGCATAGAGAACACAGACCTTGTGGCGGCAAAACCAATCAGTGAACTGCATCTGAAATAATAACCTATATATAAAATGTATATGCAAAGAATACTATTTATACTGACAGTTGCCGTATTGTCGCTCTTTGCGGGCGAAGCATACGCACAGCGTGACCTGCCGGGACAGACAGGCATACAGTTCACCTCGGGCGGGGTGAATCATTTCCTTTCATGGAAGAGTGGCGGCGAACGCCACTACTTCACCTCGCTGGCCTTTACACATACCAACCGTAACCGTACCTACTGGCTGTATGGTCTGGATTATCAGATAAAAGAGTACACCTACGAAAATAAGGCAATACCCAAAGCGCAGTTCACGGGGGAACTCGGCTATTTTATTCCCGTATTGTCGGATAAGGGCCGGAATGTCTGTTTCCGTATCGGACTTTCCGCTCTGGGCGGCTTCGAGACGGTCAACTGGAGAACCTCCCTGCTTCCTGACGGGGCGGCAGTGACAAACGGGGACAGTTTTATTTATGGCGGAGGACTGACTGCGGCTTTCGATGTCTATCTGACAGACCGGATCATCTTCCTGCTGCAAGTCAAGGAAAGGGCGCTGTTCGGAACGGATGCGGGGAACTTCCATACGCAGGTAGGTTTGGGCGTCCGCTTTATCATCAACTAACCAAAAGAGAAAGGAGAAACAGAAAATGAAAAATGTATTATATATATGTATAGGCGCACTGCTTGCGGCGCTGGCCTTCAGTTCTTGTAACGATGAAATAGACATCCGGCAGGATTATGATTTCAGCCTCTCGTCATGGTATCTGCAAAAGCAGATCGCGACGGGTGAAACGGTGGAGATACGCTTTTATCTTGACCGTGAAGGGGACTATGAAAAGGCAGAGTATGAAATAGGTTACATTCAGATGGAAGGCAAGGGAGAAGTGTCCGACAGTGAAGGCATAAAACTTGTGAACCGGGAAGTGAGGCCGCTGGCAGAGGTACCGGGACTGGATACGGAAAATCCGGTGAAGCAGGTATTCACTCTCTTTTACCGTTCGACAAGTGCCAAACGCTCGGAACTGAAATTCTTTGTCCGGGACAATTTCGGGCAGGAAAGGGAAATGGCAGTAACATTTGACACGGAAAGCGGTACGACGGAAGAATAGCCGTTACCAATACCTATAAGTAAGAACGGTGGGGCATCCCGCCGTTTTTCATTCCATAAATTTGACTGTATGGCAGTAATTTGATTGATTTATCCACCCGGTGATTCAAATTAACTTTTTATATTTACCAACCGTTTTAAATTTATAAGCACATGAAAACAGCACTCCGTATATTCCGCATTTTATTCAAGCTGCTTTTGCTCTGTTACGTGACAGTGGTAAACATTATCCTTATATCGGCTTTTTATGTCCTGCTTCTTCTTATTGTGGAATGGGTGGCCCCTTCCTTCCTGCCGGGACTGTTTGCCGAATACTCCTTTGCGCATCATCTGGTCTATTCGATGCCTTTCTATCTTGTACTGCTTTATATCCTGTACAGTCTTTCACCGCTGAATGTATGGATGATGCGGATAAAGGAAGGGTACAAACCGCTCAGCGGTGACGAGCGGGCACGGGGGGAACTCCTGCTCGCAGAAATGGGGATGGAAAGGAAACTGAATGTCTACCGAAACAAGGACGCACGCACGAACGCCGTGACTTTCGGTTTCAATACCATCGGTCTGACGGACGGCATACTACGGGTGGCTACGGATGAGGAACTCAAAGGGATAATCTGCCACGAAGTGGGGCATATCTCGCATTATGATTTCGTTTATCAAGTGCTTTTATTCTCGATGCAGTCGCTGGGCTACCGTTGTCTGTACGGACTGTTCCTTATTCCTGCACTGGTTTTCGGAATAATCGGAAACCTTGTGATTGCCGTGATTCCGGCTGTCCGGTTCGCTGTGGTGGGGATAGCAAAGCTGTGGTGGAGTCTTTATAAACTGCTGCATCATACGATTTACGGCATCAGCCGGATAGCCGACGTGAATATCAACAAATACGCTGAATATCGCTGTGACACGTATGCCGTGCGTTATGGTTGCGGGGAAGGTCTGCTCTCGTTCCTGCGTCGGTTGGCGGTGACGGAAACGGGCGGCGGGCGGCCTTCGTTTACCGAATATATCATGAGTACGCATCCGTCAACCGAAAAACGGATTGAACGGCTGGAGAAACTGCTGTAACATGCAATAAGGTATGTGTGCCTATATCATTTTACGGATATTGGTATAGGGAATACCGGATGCACGCACCTGCCCGATTTCTTCGGAAAAGTCGTCATAATAACAGACGATATGGCTACCGGTAAGGGTGTTGCTGAAAACCTCTTTTTCCGGAAGCATTTCTTTATTGTCCGCCTGCTTCATCAGGTCGTCATACAAGGCACGATACACTTTGTCGGTATCTGCCGGAAAAGCTGTTCCCGGTATGATTGTCGAAAGGATTATATCCGGGCATTTGTCCGCTTCACGCAGCATGACTATCGTGTCCGCACCTAATAATCCGATATAGGAATGTAGATTGCAGGTGAATGTGCGGTAACCTTCATTGTAAAATGAAAGAATGATCCGGTAGAGTTCCATACGGATTTTATCTTCCCTGAATTGGTCGTATTTTGTTGTCTTTTCAATGGTACTGCCGGTAATGGCAACGCTCTTGTTGTACATCTTGCTATGATTTTTTGGTGGATACCTTGTCCGTAACTTCCTGCTATGTACCGAAAAAAAGCACAGTACTTAACAAGTCTGAACACAGGCACGACCAAGCGCCTCGCAGGAGACGAGTTAAGCCCGTGCCATATATATACGACAAGGACTTCGCCCGTTTACCCTCCTGCTTTAAAATTGGTCGTTTCGTGTTCAGGAATAAACAGCTAAAAGCTATTATACTATATTGTCATTCAACTTTTTTAGTCTTATAACTATCTTTTTAAAATTCAGCGCTGCAAAGGTAGAAATAAAAAGTGGA
This sequence comes from Parabacteroides sp. HGS0025, assembly GCF_000969845.1. Classification (NCBI taxonomy): domain Bacteria; kingdom Pseudomonadati; phylum Bacteroidota; class Bacteroidia; order Bacteroidales; family Tannerellaceae; genus Parabacteroides; species Parabacteroides sp. HGS0025. The sequence continues at coordinate 2,358,488 of NZ_KQ033902.1, read as the reverse complement.
AATGGGAAATACGGAGCGATAGAATTGATAGACAAGAGGTTTAGGGAATTTGGGGTTGAAGAGCGAAGCCAACGAAAACCAAAATAAAGCCAAGTTGAACCGGAGCTGCGTAACCTAATAGTAACCTGTGTATTTTTAACCGAAAGGTTATGAGATAGATATGGGTGATGGACGTAAGGTATTAAGGATAAGCAGTTTTGGAGAGAAGAGAAGGTTTTAAGGAAGGGGATTTGGAAAAAGCGACCGAAAAAAATATGAAAAGCGATTTGTCTGCTTTGCTCCGCTCCGGTTTGCATATCAATGAATGATTCTTCATAACGTAATTTTGAACCTAAAAAAAGTAGAGTTATGAAGAGTACATTTTCGACAATCTTTTATCTGAAAAGATTAGCAGTGAAGAAAGACGGTACAGTGCCTATCATGGGACGTATCACAGTGGACGGTACACAGACGCAGTTCAGTTGTAAACTGAATATCCACCCGGATTTGTGGGATACGAAAGCAGGACGGGCAACAGGATGCAGCACAGTGGCGCTGGAAACAAACCGCATGCTCGACAAGATGCGGGTGAAAATCAATCAGCATTATCAGGAGATAATGGACCGTGACAATTTTGTCACAGCGGAGAAAGTGAAGAATGCGTTTCTCGGACTGGAACATCGTTTCCGTACGTTAATGACGGTGTACGAGCAGTATCTAAAAGATTATAAGAAGCTGTGTGATGAAGATATGAAGTCTATCAAGACGTATCAGAAATATCAGACGGTGTATAAGCACCTGAAAGATTTCCTTTACCAACGGTATAATCTGAAAGATATTGCGCTGAAAGAACTGACGCTGGCTTTTATCAAGGATTTTGATATGTATCTGCGCACGGATAGGCATTGCTGCAATAATACGGTATGGATTCATACCGCTCCCCTGCGCACGATGATAAATGTGGTTCTTGATAATGAATGGCTCACTCGTGACCCTTTCCGCAAATATGAGATTGAAAAGGAGGAAACGACACGTACTTTTCTTAATAAAGAGGAAATAGCACGCCTTTTAGATACTCCGATGAAAAATGCAAAGCAGGAATTAATCAGGGATTTGTTTTTATTTTGTACATTTACGGGCTTGGCTTTTGCGGATTTGTATAATCTTTCGGAAGAGAACCTACGGACGTATTTCGACGATCACCTTTGGATTAATATTCCACGCCAAAAGACAAACGTAGTTTCCAATATCCGGTTGCTGGATATTCCGCGCAGACTGATTAACAAATATCGTGACCTTGCGACGGATGGCAGGGTGTTCCCCGTTCCGGGTTATCAGGTGTGTTTGTATAATATCAAACACCCGATAGCGAAGCGGTGCGGAATAACCAAACACCTGACATGGCATGTGAGCCGCCACACAATGGCAACAGAGGTGTGCATGACGAACGGCGTACCCATTGAAACGGTAAGTTCGATTTTGGGACACAAGAGCATTAAGACGACACAAGTCTATGCGAAAATCACAAAAGAAAAATTGAACCGTGACATGGAAAACCTTGCTGACCGTCTGGGAGACATCAAGGAATTTGCCGTTATGAAAGCCGTATGAGATACGGCAGGGCTGGAAGGATAAACAGAGAATCAAGTAGAACGAAGTGTGAAATTTATTAAGTGTACAAGTATGGAACGGGACATCATAAAATTTGAAAACGGAAGAATGTTCGCAACCGGAAGTAACGTGTTAATGGCCTCAACGGAACTCGGCGAGTTGTTCGAGGTCAGTCCTGCACAAGTGGATCGGGCGGTTCAGAGATTGATTAAGAGGGGTATTTTTGATAAGTATGCGATTTATAAGACTATCCCGGTGGAAGGACACGAAGATAAAATCGGCTGGACGAGAGAGGTGTACGGCATAGAGGTGATTATTCCACTTGCCTACGAATGGGACAACGCTTTTACCCGTATGTTCAGGAAATGGCTGGCGGAAAAAGCGACAAGCATGATAAAAGAAACTCCGACGATATTTATACAGTGCGGAAAAGGATTTGTCTGCTGATATTCCAGAGAATAAAATAATAAATAGATAAAATATTGCTTTAGAATAGAAGCTACACAACATGGGAAAAGGTGACATAAAAACAAGAAGAGGAAAAATTTTCAATAAGTCTTTTGGAAAATATAGACCTCGAAAATCATTAAAAAAACGTAGGAGAGCTATACAAAAGAAGAATTATCCTATTTGCTATTTATGCGGAAAAAGGATGGTAAGAGAAGAGTATTATTTATCTCATAAAGACTTGTTTAAAGAAAAACCTTGTTTTCTTCATGAGGAGCATATAATTCAAAATGCCCTCTATGGCAGACTTAAATCGGATTCTATATTGTGCAAAAAGTGTGGTAATAGACTTGGAGATGACATAGATAGCCAATTTGTAGCATTATTTGCCCCTTTTATCGGACAATTGAAAAAGAAACTTATTACAAAAGATCATGGTGAAAAAAACGCTGTAACATTGAAAGGGCATCTTTATAAAGATGAAAAATTTGAAAACAAAATAGATGTTCAAATTAGAGAAGGTAAAGTATCTCCTGTTGAGCCATTCCATAAAATAGATAAAGTAGAAAAGATAGTAAAAATATTTGCAAATGAGAAAAGAGCCATGCAATACGAGCCAATTGTTCGAAAAAAAATGAAAGAAGAGGGACTAAATCCCAGTTCGTTTGATTTTGAAACAATTACAGACATTCACAATGAAGGTATCTTAGCATATTTATTCACAGAAGGGGTCGTGAATTTTAATGATAAATTCAAAAAAGGATTTGTGAAAATAGCGGTCGATTTCGCTGCACATTGTGGCATAAAAAGAAAAGACATGCCACAAGTCCTTGAAATAAATAATACTATGCAAATAGGCAAACTTAAATATGATAATTGTTGTCTTCCATTTGTTTGTATAGGAACACTTGATACCATTTTGGAAATTAATAGACCCCAAATTGAAAAATTATACCCGACTCATACTCTTATTCTATTTAATCAAAAAATAGGCGAGAGAAATTTGTTGTATTGCTATATTGATTTATTTAGTACCTTTCAATACTATGTATTGCTGAATACTGACTACAAAGGGAAAAGTGTTCATAAAGTGTTTTATCAAACAATTCTTAAGCAGGAGATTCCAGAAATTAATGTTCGGGATTTCCGCCCGAAAGAATTGGGCATTATTATCAACCAGTATGGCATTGATATGTCAAAATGCAAAAGCAACAATTTGACTGAAATGTATGATTTTATAGAAAAAGAAGTTCACAAATATAAGACCAGTCCAATATTAAATTTCCCAACGGAACTAAAAAATATATTCGATAGAGTATCACTGCCAATCGCACTACAAATTGGAGGAAAAGAAATTCCCGGAAAAGAAGAAGTTGTAGCAGAAATAAATTATCAAATACCTGATTCTGAAAAAAAAGCCATCATTTATGAAATGTATAATTACAATAAAAATGAAGAACATTTCAATTATCAACTATATAGAAATATATTTTATGAAAATGATGGCAAAGGAGGTGTTGAACCTATGTCTTCTCCAATAGAGTGCAATAGTTCTACAATTACCGATAAAGTGAGAAAAGCATATTGTCATATGAAGTTTGAACAATTAAATCGGTTTATCTATAGCAAAGATAAGCAGAAAATTTGAAAGGTAGAGCAGAACGGTGCAAGATAGTTGTAAATAAAAGGTTTAAGACAAAAAGGGGAATGGAAAGCGAAGCCAACGGAAACCGCGAAAAAGCCAAATAAAACCGGACTTCCGTTACTATCCCGTTACTTTCATTCCGATGAGGTGGATGATAGATAATATGCTGAGAAACAAGGAAAGAAGGGTATTTCCGCTTGCAAATGCAGGTATTTTTTGAAACGGTGAAATATCCCACGAAAAAAAGAGGTTTATCCGATTTGATTGCGCTGATTGGCTGCGTTTTACATATCTTCTTACAGCTCTACAATGAATAATTTTGTTCACTAAAAACTCCGTTGTATAAAGGGATGGGTGGATAATCATAAAAGCTACAGCTTGCACAGCCGTATAAAAGAAGTTTCCCGTCTGTCAATGTGGTGCTCGCACCTGCTTGCAGACGGGATATTTCTTTAGGCTGTGCCGTAGGCTGAAAATGGTTATTGGAACTTGTGGAGATAACGGTTTTCAGACGAAAATACGGGCTTTTATACCGCTGAACGGGTTGGGAAAAAGAGGAAAAGGAAAACGAATAAATTATCTCTGAACATCGTTTGCTAATTTCAATTTTAATCGTACTTTTGTACGTGAAGAGTCATTTGAAATTATGCAGACCGCAGAAGTTCAAAACATTCTGTATATTGCTAATTCGTAACCTCCTAATGGTTAGGATAGGTCACGTTTATTATCAATTACTTCCCATTTTTATTATATTCAATAAAAAAATCAGTATGGAAAAGCAAGATTATGAAATTGAATGGCCGAATATGCCAGTAAAGTATCTGATCACATCAAACTCAAATAAATATATTGTTTTTTTGGATAATGATCTTGATCTTGATTGGAAGACAACTGATGAATTTGATGAAAGTATTTCTGAGACAGAAAGAATTGAATTTAATAAAATAAAAAACGATGTTGACAGGTTGGAATGTATATACCTTGATAATTTGAGTGAACTAATTAAGATAAACTATAAAAGACAACTAGGAGAAGCCCTTGTCCGTGCTTTCGATGGCGACTACGATAATGCCAAAGAAATGCTGAATCATGCCGAACAGTTTATCTCCAACAGAAATATAGAGGAATCACGTGTAATGTTTATACAAAGCAGTGGTATGACGGCCGGAGTATCGCTGATTATTATATTACTCCTATGGTTATTAAGGGATTTCTTTATTAGTCTTATAGGTATTACACCATTTTATATATCTATATCATTTCTTTTTGGATCCATTGGTGCATTTCTTTCTGTTATTTTACGATTGGGAAAGTTTGTACCTGATTATAATGCTTCAAAAAAACTGCATTATCTTGAAGGTGTATGTAAAATAGTTGTCGGTATGATTTCAGCTCTTGTGGTTGCCCTATGTATAAAGTCAGAACTAATTCTTCCGGTTTTTTCTAAAGTAGAATCAACTTATCTAGCAATGGTTTTAGGTGGTATGATTGCAGGAGCAAGTGAGAGGTTTGTGCCCTCAATTATAGGAAAACTCGATAATACTTTAAATACAGAAGAATCATGAAAAGAAAAATTTTAATCATCACGAATCCTGGTGTAGTAGGTGACCAATATTATTGCGAGGGAGTATATAAAGACAGAGATAATTATAAGTCCTTTTTCAAATCTGCCTACGGAGGTTTTTTTTCGGATAGTGAAATTAAAGTAATGGATAAACCGAGTAAATGGTTGGTTGATTTTGAATTAGACATGCTTCAAAAAAATGATATAGAATTTTCAATTATTATTTTTTGCGGTCACGGATACTATTCCACAACAAGAGAATCTAATATTTTGTGTCTAAACGATAAAGAAGAAACTATCAATTCACTTGATTTGAGAAAAAACTATAATAAACGAATCATCATTGAAGATAATTGCCGAGAAAAAGTGAAAGAACCTCTTTTGGAATCACTACAAAAGGCATTTAGCGCAACTCAAATATTTGATTCTGGCGGCAAAATTCCTAATCCAGAAGAATGTAAAAGGTACTATAACGAATGGATTCAGAATTGCTCCAAACAACTTATTTGTGCAATGTCGTGCAATATTGATGAAACAGCGGGGGACAGCAGTTCACGTGGTGGATATTATACATCAAGCTTACTAAAGTCAGCAACAGATTCTGCTAAAGATATTACTAAAAAAATAGATTTAACAAAAAAATATAAGATATTAAGTTTTCCCGAATGCCACAATAAAGCAATACCATTAGTTATCGCTTTAAGTGGTGGACAGCAAAATCCTCAGATTGATAAACCAAGGATACCTGTCGGAGAGCCTTATTTGCCCTTTGTTATAATAGCATAATATTTCCACGTATATTTAACGCAATATCGGAAATAAGCAGATTGAAAAGAGATATGAAATAATATGGCCTTGATTAATATAAGAAATTAATCGGATTAGCCTGAACTATATATATCCATAGTAATAATTGATTTTACTAAAAATAAAGCTCTGTCAAGATTTGAATTTTACTCCGTAGGGTAACGGGTAGGTAGACAATCATAAAAGCTACCGCTTTGCACAGCCGTATAAAAGAAGTATCCCGTCTGTCGATGTAGTGCTTGCACTTGCTTGGCTGGCGGGATGTTTCTTTAGGTTGTGCTGTAGTCGAAAAATGGTTGCTGGAACTTAGAGGTAACGGTTTTCAGACGAAAAGAGGGCTTTATACCGCTTTTAGGGTTGGATATTAAAGAAAAAAAGGGCGGAAAAATATCTTGGAACATCGTTTGCCAAATTCAAAAATAGTCGTACTTTTGTATTCGAAGAGTCATTTGATATTATGCAAACCGCAGAAGTCCAAAACATTCTGTATATAACTAATTTGTAACCTATTAAGGGCTACGTTAGGTCAAAAAGGGTTTTATTCTATTTATTATCAATTACTTCCCACATTTTTATTATATTCACTGCGCAAAAATGGAAAAAAGCCGGGCAACCGCATAGGGATTGCCCGACTTTTTTCGGATGGAATTTGCAGGTGTGGGGTGTGGCAGGTCAGTCCACGGGTTCGCCACCATAACAAAGACGGCAGATGTCCTTATGGATTTCACACATGATGTTCAGTTTCATCCGTTCACTGATATGGCGGTTGTCGGAACGCATAAACAAACGGTTCTCTATCAGGCTGCAAAATTTCGTGCCTTCTTTGCTTACCATACAGAGGATTTGATGTTCAAGGAAAAAATCCATATCGGTGGAATACTCCACATTCGGGGAAATTCTGATATATTTCATTGATTGATGTTTTTAAATGATAATTACGGTGGCGGTGTAGGTGGGGTCGCCCGGCCCTGCCCTCTGCTCTTTCGGGGGCGGGGAAAATATGTGCCGGATGATTGTTTCCGGCACATAACATAGTTATTCGCATACGAACAATTCATCTGCATTCTTTCCCGATAAACGGATAAGCCTATATTCATACCTATCGTATAGCTTATCAAATTCATCTTGATATTTTGAACGATATGTCCCTCCTTTAGTCATCAGTTGTTCGGGTAATTTCCCGTATTTATCTACAAGCTCCTTTTCTGCCAAAGAACACGCAAATTGTTTGATGGTATCAATGATTTCTTCTTTCTTCATCATGTTATAATCTTATAGTGTTAATTCTAAATCGGGTGAAATAATTGAAAGGTGAAATGCTTCACCTTTCAATTATGTAAATTTAAGCTGCCTTGTCATCATTGGGTAATGCAGGGGAAACATTTTGCTTTTCGTCTTTTGGGGTTGCCGCCTTTTCCGCTTTCTTCATCTCCTTTATCCTTTCGTCCAAACGTTCATGCCGTTTCTGATATTCTTCCTCGTGGGTGGCTTTGGCGAGTCCGTACTGGTCGGGGAAGTGCATGTTTGCGAAGTCCCGTAATAGTTTGGATGCGCTGTTATCCCCGTAAGCGTCCTCGCAAAGAAAATAGTTGATGAAGTCCCGTTTGATAACTGTTTTTTGTGCATCGGTCAGCTTAGCTACAATTTTCATCCGCTGTTTTTCATCCAATTGGATAGGCTGGTCTTTGATACCGCAAAGCGGATAATGCTTTCTTTGCAGCTTGGTCAGCATGATGAAATACAGCATCCCGTCCTCGTACTGTGTAAAAGGGCTTTCGGGGTAGTCGTTTTCACGGACTACTTTCTTTGTATCGGCTACAATCTTTTCAACGGAAAGTTGTTTGAAACGTTTGTCCCTTTCCTGCAATGTCTCGACGGTGACGGGGGCGGTTTCCTTCTTGTTTATTTCTACATAGCAAAGTTCGGGTTCTGTCTGTCCCACCTTTACATAGGTCTTTATCCTGCCTTCCTCCTTCTTTCGGTTCAATTCTTCCACCTTTCGGGCGTATTCCTCGTTTTTCTGTTCAAAGGTCTGTACGGCTTGTTCGTACTCCTTCGGTTTGGAAAACTGTTCTTGTCTCGGTGCTTCGGGGGCTTTCGGAAAACTTTGTGCCGAAACGGTATAATTCAATTCTTTTATCTCGTGCCCTTTCTTGTCGAGTTTCTGAAGTGCCGTTTCGTTCATGCCACCGTAATAGGGTCGGGCTATCACTAACTTCGGATCGGATTTCAACAGTTTCTCCGTTTCCTTTGTTACAAATGCGGCATTTTTGGTATCCAAACACTTGCGGTTGGTACAATGTCCGCACCCGTTATGCTCGGCAAAAAGGTTGTAATTGGCTGCGTTGTGTACACACGCCTTACATTCCGTCTTGTCGAACTTGTATTGTTCAAGGTCGGTGGTATAGTATTCTTCAAAATACTTCTTGAACAGTTTCAGCGTATAACCTGCCCAATTATCCCTGCTGTTCTCTTTGAGGTGTTTCTCGTAAACGTCCTTTTGGATATTGGGTTCATAGGTGCTTATCTCTTCGGCTACGCTGATAGTGATTGTTTCATTGTCCAACAGTTCACCGATAGGCTGATACAGTTCGTTCAGTTTCAGACGGGTATAGATATATTTCTCGCTTCGTCCGAAACGGCTGACAAGTGAATACATATCATACCTGCCCTTTTCAAGCAAGCGTTTGAAAGCTTTCGCTTCTTCGGTGGGGTGTACTTCCTCACGCTGCAAATTTTCACTCAGTGACATATCTTCCGCTTCATCATCTGTTATATTATTATAGATAGTTGTCTTTATCGTCTTTGCTCCTGCAAGCAGTGAAGCACGGTAACGGCGTTCTCCGTAAATGATTTCGTAACCTCTTGCCGTGTGTGGGCGTACTGCGATAGCCTGCAAAACGCCAACCTCCCGAATACTTTCCGCAAGTTCCTGCAAAGATGCGTCATTGAACGTCTTGCGGTGGTTGTCTGCGCTCGGATGCACGGTGGTAATATCAAGGTCAGTTTCGGCTGTGGCCGTTGCAAGCGGTGTTTTGAACGTGGCTTGCTGCGGTGCTTCTTCCGTAACGGTGGGAACGGTTGCCGTTTCGGGTACGGCTGTTGCAGCTTCGGGTGTTTCCGTCACTTCGGTAGCCGTGGGCACGTTCTGCGGTGAAAGTAATATTATCGGCTTTGGGATGATTGCCAAAGCGGTTACCTTTACTGCTGTCTTTTTCTCTGATTTCTGTACGTTGTTCTTATGTACTTTTTTGTTCGTCTTCATAATGATAAGTTTTAAAATATGATAATCTGATTGTCTGATAAGTGGGGCGGATTTTGCTCCGCCCTGCTGTTAATACTGTCATACACGAATGCACATTGCAAGTGCTTTCCTTACTTTTGTTTCCTGCTTCTTGCTATATATCCACCCTGCACGCCTTTCACCGTTGTAGGTAAGGTTCGCACGGAACAGACCGTTTAAGCCTTTCAAAACGTCCTTTATCGGCTTGGTATCACCGAATACGGCTATCGCCTTTTCGCTGTATTCCACAATTTCAAGATTGAGGGCTGAAAGGTCTGCGGATGCTGTCGGCTGTTCTGCCGTGTCTGTTTGGGTTTGCGGTGTTTTCAAACAAATATTTGCTTCATCCCCTGCGGTGTATGCAAACCGTTCAAGGAACTTTTCAAGGCTGTAAATCGACTCTTTATTAATCGTCCAACCACTGTACTTGTTCCTGCCTAAATACATGCCGTCCCCCATGCTGTAATTCTCACGGTGTTCGAAGTCTGCGTTATATTCCGCTAAATGGGACGTTCCCTCAAAATTGGCAGCACATTTGCGCATCTCTGCAAAGAGGTTGCGTGTATGTTTGGAGAAACCTAAAATGACGGTTCGTTCTGTCCGATAGTCATAGTAATCGGTATAACTGTCGCATTCACTTACCCGTAATTCTCCGATAATAACGGCTTTTGCATCTGATGGAATAAGGGGGTGCAACCGTGCCGCACCGATTTTCGAGATACGTTCGTGTTCATCCCGTTCTTCCTTCGCTTTCCGTTCCTCTTCGGCTTTCTTCTTTTTCGCCTTAGTGAGTAAAGCAGCCGTTTCCAACGGATCTAAAAACGTCGGGTTCTCACTGTCGTAATAGATACCTATTCCGAACTTTTCAGATAAAGGGCGGATAAGGTCGGATGTGTTGAAGTCGTAGTTTCTTGTATGTACAAGATGATAGGTAAATCCACGTTGGTTACGGGTGACGTCATAGACTACATAACTGCCACCTGCGTAGCCTTCCAACACAACAATCTGATTGACTGAAACAGTCTGAATGTCTCTGTCATAGCTTCTATTAGCTCCTAATAAATGTACTTTAGTCATAATGATTGAATTTTAAAGGGATTAATAATCAGTCAGAGTATCACGCAAAAAAGAATGAGCAAAAGAGCAAGCACGCAAAGGGAAACGAAAACGGAAAGGATGCGCCACACGGCACGGATGAGGAAGACCACCACCGCCAAAACTCCCAACATGGGCAACAAACCACCCACAAAGGCACACACAAAACGCATCGCCACATACACCACGAAGCCGACCGCCAGCCACTTCACCCATTTTTTTATGCCAGTTGGAGCGGAGCCGAAGCCTCGTTTCAAATCTTGCTGTATTTCAGTTCTCTTTTTCATAACATTGACTTTTTTTTTATGCCTTGTCGGTGGCTTCACCTTGCTCGTTTCAGGGGGCAGATACGGACGGGGAGAAAATATGCAAGGCTTTTGGTGAAAAATTTTCAACCGCCCTGCTGGACGGATTGAAAAATTTTCGCCAAAACCCGTAGGGCGCGAAGCGGGCTTGCAGATTTTTAGGGGCCCTGGACGTAGCTTCGCACCCTGAACTACGGCAAGGTGAAGTCATTGACAGGGTGATAAAAATGAGGAAATCGTTATATGGGGAAAAAGAGAACTGAAATACGGCAAGATTCGGGGCTGGCTGTGCCGACTGGATTAATTAGAAGATAATAATGTTCCAGAATGCTATTTCAAGTTGAAATCTATCCATATTAATAAGTAGTCATTTTCTTCAAATGTATGTTATCATATAATAAAAGAATTCTGCATGCTCTCTCCCCTTTGTAAAATTCAAATTGTCTACAAAATCCCTCTCTACTTTCGCCCCCAGATTTCTACATAAAGGACAAAAAGAATAAAAAAACACTCAATGAGAACATTGCAAATAGGTAATTTAATGCCCCGCCTTCCTATTATTCAGGGAGGAATGGGAGTCGGTGTCTCTTTATCGGGCTTGGCTGCGGCAGTAGCCAACGAAGGTGGCATCGGAGTTATTTCCGCTACCGGACTTAGTCTTTTATATGCCAAGGCTTCCGATAGTTTTGTGGAAGCCGGAAACCGTGGCCTGACAGAAGAGATACACAAGGCACGGGAAAAGTCGGACGGTATCATCGGCGTGAATATCATGGTGGCACTTACCAACTTCGTAGAACTGGTAAAAACCAGTATAGCAGAAAAAGTGGATATTATATTCTGTGGAGCCGGACTCCCGTTAGACTTACCCTCTTTTCTTACGGAGGATTGTTCCACTAAATTAGTTCCTATCGTATCTTCTGCCCGGGCCGCGAAATTGATTTGTCAGAAATGGATAACTACCTATCAGTATCTTCCTGATGCGATAGTGCTTGAAGGCCCGAAAGCAGGTGGCCATCTGGGATATAAAGAGTCTCAGTTGGAAGATGCGACTTTTTCACTGGAAGCCCAATTGCCTTTAGTGATAGCTGAAATTTCTGCTTTTGAGGAAATGTATCACAAAAACATTCCCGTCATAGCAGCCGGAGGTATCTATACGGGAAAAGACATGTACCGCATGTTGGAACTGGGAGCTTCCGGCATTCAGATGGGAACCCGCTTTGTTGCAACCACCGAATGTGATGCAGCCGATGCTTTTAAAAGATTGTATGTCAGTTCCCGGCAACAAGATATTAAGATTATTAAAAGTCCGGTAGGAATGCCTGGGCGGGCTATTCGCACTCCTTTTTTACAGAGAGTGGAGGACGGTACGGAACATCCCGGATGCTGTCCGTTTCATTGCATCAGGACTTGCGACAGTAAAACGAGCCCTTATTGCATTGCACTCGCTTTGTATCATGCTTATAAAGGAAACTTTGAAAAAGGATTTGCTTTTGCCGGTTCAAATGCTTTCAGAGTCGAGCGTATCGTTACAGTCAAAGAGATGATGAAGGAGCTTATCGGTGAATATCAACAGGTTTGCGAATTAATTGAATCAGAAACATCAGTAAAGAAGATATGAAGATAACAATCAGATATTTTATGCTTCTGTCCCTGTTTCATACAGCCGCGTCTGCTTTTTCTACGGTACATGCTCAAAACGTAACCTCGGTGTCGGGTATGGTAAAAGATTCCATTTCCGGTGAACCTTTGCCTTTTGTTTCCGTGTATTTTGAAGGTACTACAATAGGGATGCTAACCGATGAAAACGGAAGATTCACTCTACAACATAAAGGAAAACATTTGAAACTCTCCGCATCTTCTCTGGAATATAATCCAAAAACAATCTCTTTAAAAGCAGGACAAAAGAATGAAGGACTGGAATTGCTGCTCCAACCTGCCGTGTTCCAACTATCTGAAGTCGTGGTGAAACCAAAGAGGGAAAAATACCGTCGTAAAGATAATCCGGCAGTGGAATTAATCAAAAAAGTAATCGAGCATAAGAATGAAAATCGTATTGAGTCTAAAGACAAATATCAAGCCGAGGTTTATGAGAAGTTGGTCTTATCGCTGGATGACTTCAAACCCAATCTGGATAAGAACAAATTGCTCCGCAAGTTCAAATTTATCCAGAATTATGTGGATACCTCGGCGTTCAACGGGAAACCGATCCTGACCGTCTCCGTTCGTGAGAAACTGTCGGATGTATATTACCGGAAAAGTCCCAAAGTGGCAAAGACGCTCGTAAAGGCCAAACGTATGCAAGGTATTGACTACGGGGTGGATGACGGTGTAGGGATTACTTCCAATCTGGAAGAAATATTCAAAACGGTCAATATATTCGATAATAACATCCCTATTTTACTAAATCGTTTCGTCAGTCCGCTATCTTCTACACAAGCCGTGAACTACTACCAGTATTATATAATGGACACGCTCGATGTGGCCGGCGATCCCTGCATCGACTTGGCTTTTGTGCCCGTGAACCGCCAGAGCTATGGTTTTACCGGACATCTCTACATCACACAAGATGGCCGTTATTCCATAAAAAAGGTACTGCTGAATACTCCTACCGATATCAATCTGAATTGGGTGGACCAACTGCGTATAGAACAAGAATTTAAGCAAATGCCTGATAGCACCTGGATAGTCAGCAAGGAGAATACCTTTATTAATTTTTACATAGTGAAAGGCGTACAGAAACTACATGCTCATCATCTGCGGAATTATGACAAATACGATTTCCAGGTACAGAAAGCCGATTCCGTTTTCGGATTGTTGGGAACCGTCCATGTCAGTCCGGAGGCTGTTGAGCAACCGGATACATTCTGGCAACACAATCGTCCCATACCCTTGAAAGAGAAAGAGGACGCAGTGGGAGATTTGTTGGCGAGACTGCGAAAGATACCCGTCTTTCATGCCATTAAAAAGACCGCGGAGATACTGATTACCGGATACATTCCGACGGATGGTGATAAGAAAAAGACAAAGTTCGATTTCGGCCCCATGTATAACACCATTAGTGCAAACCGTATAGAAGGACTGCGCCTGCGTGCGGGAGGAATGACGACCGCCAATCTCAACCCGTATTGGTTCGCCAGTGGTTATCTGGCATACGGTTTCAAAGATCGGAAACCAAAATACAATCTCAAACTGACTCATAGCTTTAATAAGAAACTCTATTTTGAAGGAGAAAGCCCGCTCAATAACCTGTCATTTATGTATGAGTACGATCTCTATACACCCGGACAGGACTTTCTTTTTACGAGCAAAGATAACTTGTTTCTTGCTTGGAAGGTAGGTGAACCGATAACCAAAATGCAGTATATCCGTAAAAGCGTGCTGCAATATGAAAAGGAGTGGTTAAACGGGCTTACTTGGAAATCGTGGATGCTTTACCAGAATAGTGAAGCTGCCGGAACGCTCCGGTATATGGAGCGGGATGCGGCTGGTAATCTGCATCTTTTAAAAGATTTTACGACTGCCGAAATAGGGACGCAACTCCGTTTCGCTCAGGGAGAACGCCTTTACAACGGTCGTGCGGGAAAAGGTTCGTCCTTCAATCTCTCCAAAGACGCCCCGGTATTCAAACTATCCCACCAAATAGGAATAAAGGGAGTCCTGGGTGGAGACTATAATTACCACCATACCGAGGTCAGTGCTGAAAAGCATATCTGGCTATCTTCGTTCGGCAGACTGGATGTACAGGCGAAGGCTGGAAAAGTATGGAGTAAAGTTCCTTTCCCATTATTAATATTACCGAATGCCAACCAGTCCATCACCATCCAGCCGGAATCATTTCATTTGATGAACGCGTTGGAGTTTGTGGCAGACCAATACGTGTCGTTTAATGCCACTTATTACTTGAAAGGATGGATATTGAACCGTATTCCTATCATTAACTGGCTCCGGTTCAGGGAAGTCGTTTCCTTTAATATGATCTATGGTGGATTGACTGACAAGAATAATCCGGCGCTTACTCCAGGACTGTTTATGCTTCCCGAAGGGACAAGACCGCTTGGTAAAACGCCCTATATGGAAGCCAGTATCGGACTGGACAATATCTTCAAGATACTACGCATCGATTATTATCGAAGGCTGACCTACCTGAATGATCCGGGTATTCAAAAAAGTGGTTTCCGGGTAGCACTTCGATTCTCATTCTGATCGTTTATAGAACACTAATAATTGATATATGAACAAACTTGATAATCTACGACAAGAAACAAATGCCCCGTCTCTGATCGGTATTTTTAATGATTGTTTTCCACCTATTATGGATGGAGTTTCGGTCGCTGTGATGAACTATGCCCACTGGCTCCACCGGAAAACTGGAAATGTATGCGTTGTTACTACTAAATCACCACGTTGTCAGGATAGTCAACCCTATCCTGTTTACCGTTACTCTTCTTTACCCATTCCGATGAGGAAGCCTTATCGTATCGGGATTCCGCAAGTGGACTGGCCTTTTAACCGCCGAATGGCTCAAACTCCTTTCGGACTGCTTCATGCGCATTGCCCGTTTTCTTCCGGTACACTTGCCAAGCGGATCGCCCAAAGGCAAAACATTCCACTCGTTGCCACTTTCCATTCCAAGTTTCGGGACGATTTCGAACGGATTATTCCCAACCAATCCATGGTAGATTACATGATCCGTCGCATTGTCCGATTTTACGAGATGGCCGATGAAGTCTGGATACCTCAGCCTGCCGTGGAGGATACACTGCGTGAATACGGTTATAAGGGGCCGGTCGAAGTAGTTGATAATGGAAGTGATTTCCGTGTGGAAGAATCTCCGGAGCAATTTCGCCTGCTTGCCAGACGCCGGTTAGGACTACGTGCTAATGAATTTACTTTCCTCTTTGTCGGGCAGCATATCTGGGAGAAGAATATTGCGTTTCTGCTCAATGCGCTATCCACACTAAGGGATATACCGTTCCGCATGTTTTTTATCGGCACGGGATATGCTGAAAAGGAAATAAAACAACTGGTAGAGAAGCTTGGACTCGCTTCCCGTATTGTTTTTATCGGTTCCATTACGGACCGTAACCGTTTGAAAAGTTATTATGCGGCAGCGGATCTTTTCCTGTTTCCCTCTTTCTATGACAATGCTCCGCTTGTGATACGTGAAGCGGCCGCGATGCAAACACCTTCCGTTCTGTTGCAAGGCTCCACCTCTGCGGAGATTGTCCGGCATGGAGAGAATGGGTTCCTTTCGGCTGATAATACGCATGATTTTGCCTTACTTATCCGTAATCTGACGGATCACCCGGAGCAAATCCGGCAGGTGGGACTTGCCGCTTCACAATCCATCTCCCGCTCATGGAGCGACATCATGGATGAAGTACTCGACAGATATACGCACATCATACATCGCTATCACCAATGGAAATAGAAAATATGGCAGTCGATATGATGACTAAGAAACAACGGGGATCGCTCCGCGTTTTTCGGCTCATGATTCCTTTGCTGATAGGCATTGCCGTGACGGGTATATTATTCTATCAGGAGTTTTATTCGGAAGCATGGGGGCAATTCCGGTTTACATGGGTGGAAGGAGCATGTATTATACTGGCTTTTCACTTTATAGTGATGAGAGATTTGAGTATGATGTGGCGGTTCCGGTTGATGTGTGGACAGGACAAACTATCCTGGCGACAGGCTTTTCACACAAATTTATTGTGTGAATTTACTTCCGCAATTACCCCTTCAGCGGTAGGCGGTTCGGGGTTGATCGTTTTGTTTTTGAAAGCGGAAGGCGTTCCGGCAGGTAAAGGAACCGCAGTAATGATGTCTACTTTGTTTCTGGATGAGCTTTGTCTGGTAGTTGTTTGTCCTTTGCTTTTTTTAATCTTCCCCGAAGAAAAATTATTCGGTACATCCGTAGGAATTACGGGATTGCATATTACATTTGCAATTATTTATCTGTTGATCATAGCCTGGACTATTGTACTTTATGCGGCTCTTTTCAAGCGTCCCCAAGTAATAGGTGGAATTATTTACCGGTTGTTCCGCATGCCATTATTGAACCGTTGGACAAGTAAAGCGGAAGAGTTTACCAAGAATTTGCAGCTCAGTTCGAGACAAATGGCTGACTGGTCACTCCTTTTTTGGATGAAAGCCGGGATTGCTACATTGGCTGCCTGGTCGTCGCGTTTTCTGGTGGTTTGCGCGTTGTTCCTGCCGTTTATCCCTTTGGGTGAACAGCCACTCGTTTTTGCTAGGCAGTTTATCTTGTGGATTGTGATGACAATCAGCCCCACACCAGGGGGAAGTGGAGTGAGCGAATATCTGTTCTCCACCTGTTACAACGACTTGGTGGGCACGGCAGGAGTCGTTTTTCTCATCACTTGTTGCTGGCGGATAATAACCTTTTATCTCTATCTATTTGCCGGAATCAGCCTGTTACCGGGCTGGATACGAAATAAATTTCATTCAATTGATTAATTACATCTTTATGAAACTATTAATTATCGAAGACGAACGCACCTTGTCTCAAAATATAGCCAACTACCTCTCTAAAGAGGATTACCGGTGCGAACAGGCATATACGTTTGATGATGCCATAGAGAAAGTGACGCTCTATGACTATGATTGCATTCTGCTCGACCTGATGCTACCGGGTGGTAACGGACTGGATATCCTGCAAGTTATCAAACAGAAAACGAATCCGACGGGTGTTGTCATCGTCTCTGCCAAAGATTCGCTGGACGATAAGATCAATGGTATCAAAATCGGGGCGGACGATTATCTGCCCAAGCCTTTCCATCTGTCAGAACTCAGTGTCAGAGTGTACTCTGTTATCCGTGGACGACATTTTTCGGGCAATAACCTGCTAACCAGTCAATCCATTACCATTGATCTTTTAAGTAAGGAAGTGAAAGTGAACGGACAATCCATCGTGCTTACCAAATCCGAATACGAGCTACTGCTCTTCTTTATCAGCAATCGTAACCAGGTGATTACCAAAAGCGCCCTTGCCGAACACCTGAGTGGTGATATGGCGGATATGCTCGACAATCAGGATTTTATTTATGCGCATATCAAAAATCTGAAAGCAAAACTTGCTCATGCCGGTTGTAAGAACTGTATTAAAAATCTTTATGGAATAGGTTACAAATGGAACGAATGAAATGCCTGATGCGTAAAAGTCTTACGCAATTTACGTATTGTGTGGTTGCCCTGTTGGTGCTCTTCCTCCCCGTCTTTTACTTTCTGACGAAGCACTATTACATGAACCATAGTTTGGCGGAGCATCACGTGATGTTCGGTATCATGATGCAGTTCATATTTATCTTCTGCGTGCTAGCTGTCTCGCTGATACTGATGGTTCGTTTCATAACGAGACGCTTGTGGATTCCGTTTGAAGACACACTGGCCCGCTTGGAACGCTTTTCACTGGAAGGGGGTGAGATACCCGAATTCACCCCCAATGACGTGAAAGAATTTACCCGTCTGAACGTGACGCTTACCCAGCTGATGAAAAACAGTCTTCACACTTACCAGATGCAAAAAGAGTTCACCGAGAATGCCTCGCATGAATTGCAAACTCCGCTGGCAGTGATTCAGAGCCAACTGGATTCATTGATGCAATTGGGAGAATTAACCGAGGAGCAGGCGCACATCGTGCAGAATATATATGATTCGTCCCGGCGACTTTCCCGCCTGAATAAGAGCCTGCTGCTGCTTGTCAAGATAGAGAACCGACAATATCTGCAAACCAAAGTAATAGACCTCGCGCAGATACTAAACGAGATACTGCCTCTACTGGATAAACTGACCGGTGGGATAACGGTGCATAAACAGATTCCGGAAACACCTGTTTTTACTCGTGCGAACCGGACATTGGTTGAGAGTCTGATTAATAACCTGGTTGTGAATGCCGTGCGTCATAACACACCGGATGGGGAAATATTCGTTTCCCTTCGTTCAGATTGCCTTACCGTTTCCAACACTTCATCGGAAGGCGAATTAAATACAGAACTGTTGTTCCGTCGCTTCAACCGCACTTCCGAAAAGGTAAAAGGTAACGGTTTGGGGTTGGCTATCGTGAAAGCGATTTGCGATTCTCATGGATGGACCATAAGGTATGAATACAAGGAAGGACTGCATCGTTTTATCGTACAAATGTTGAGAGCATGAGGTTGTTTATCCTGCTTCTTTTATGCGGTATATCCGACATGCTGCAAGCATCAGATAGTATTCCGCCTATACAACTTATACACTCTGGCGTATCATTAACAAAGTCAAATTCTTTTCGGCAGACAGTGGATAAAGCAACAGGATCAAGAATTTACCAGATGACTTATATCGGTGTGCCGCTTATTGCCGGAGGGTTGCTGGTTAAGAATAAAGATAAGCATTTTCGTAGCCTGCGGAATGAATACTTGCCTGTATTCAGAAAGCGGTACGATGATTATCTGCAATACCTTCCAGCTGCCGTTATGCTCGGAATGAAAGCGGGAGGTGTAGAAGGGCGTAGCTCGTGGGGAAGAATGCTTGCCTCGGACGCTTTTTCGGTGGTTCTCATGGCTGCGGCGGTTAATTCGTTGAAGACAACTTCCAAAGTGATGCGTCCCGATGGCTCTAATAACCATTCCTTTCCGTCCGGGCATACGGCTACCGCCTTTATGACTGCCACCATGTTGAGCAAAGAATATGGCGGACGAAGTCCATGGTACAGTATTGGGGCTTATTCAGTGGCAACTGCCACCGGATTGAGCCGGATGATGAACAACAAACATTGGCTTAGTGATGTGATGGTAGGCGCTGGCATAGGAATACTTTCTACTGAATTGGGCTATTACCTTGCCGACTTGATATTTAAAGAGAAAGGTATTCGTCGTTTTTCCACTGAGACAACTTTCGACAGGTTCAGCAAACCTTCTTTTCTGGGCATCTATCTGGGATTTAATACTCTGCCGGGGCGTCATCGGTTGATAGATAATTCCGGGATCGCTCTTTCAACGGGTAGTAATGCGGGAATTGAGGGCGCTTATTTCTTCAATCCGTATATCGGAATAGGTGGACGGCTCACCATAGCCAATATGCCTGTTATTCTCAATAATGAAGCGCAAAATGAATCGTTGGATATGATTTCCGGCTATGCAGGCGCTTATTTTTCCTATCCTTTCTCTTCCCGATGGATGGTTGGTAGTAAATTGTTGGCAGGCTACACCTATCTCCCCGAATGCACATTTACTACTATCACTATTGGCAAGAAAGGAAGTATTAGTATGGGAACAGGCTGCTCGCTTACCTTTCGGGCAAAGCAAAACTTAGGAATAAAGTTTTTTTTCGACTACAACTTGATGAAATCTCCCATTCCTCTAAAGACAAGGCTTTTGCAAGTACTTACGGTAGGAAGTGTGGTAGCCGTTTCTTTTTAAAATACAAGGCAAATGAATTACAGAACTCATCCCATAAAAAAAAATATGGTACGATTAGTCTCTCTTAAATTCAAAATATCTACAAATTCACCTCTTATCTTTGTTTCTTTTTTCTGCATAGCAGACAAAAGAAATCAACAATAATTAAACTACAAAAATCAAAAAAGTATTATTTGCGATTATGTTGTATGTGGTATCCAATACTTCCATGCAATTACGAAAAAAAAATCAAGGTTATAGCAATAGGATGAGTGATGAAATTTTAATATTCAGAACCTCTGTCAGAACGGAGAAAGATATTGAGCGGATAGGAGTACTGTTTGTTCATAAGTCCTGTATTCACAAATGGAATGTGGATTTTGAAGATTGGGAAAAGGTTTTGCGGATAGAAAGTCAAGGAATTACTGCTGAGAATATAATTGACGCATTGCGGACAATCGGCATTGTTGCCTCTGAACTGGAATAAAAGATTTATAGCAATTAATGGCAAGCAACGGATGAATTGCATGAAAAATTATCATGAAAACGGTATTGGTCGTGGAAGATGAAAGAACGTACGCTCGCATAATAACCAACTGGTTGATAAAAAACGGGATGAATGCTCGATATGTCTTGTCAATTAGTGCTGCGAAGGAATTTGTGCTGGGCCAAAAGATAGATCTGATATTATCGGATTTTAACCTACCAGGAGGAAATTGCATGGAGTTATTTAGCTGGATGCGTGCAAATGGCTATAGAATACCATTCCTTATTATGACTGGATTTGGAAATATAGAAAAGGCAGTAGATGCCATAAAGAGAGGAGTGGATAATTATTTAATCAAGCCAATACAATCTGAAAAAGTATTGAATATTATAGATGATCTCTTTATTGAAAGCGAAAAAACTTCGAAAAGTCCGTTTGTCTACTATTATGGGAAAAGTCCGCTGGCATTAAAGACACAAGAATATATACGGGTTGCGGCTCCGGTAGAATCGCTGACAATATTATTGCGTGGTGAATCAGGAACAGGAAAAGAATATGCAGCCCGACAGATATATGCCATGAGCAAAAGGTCAAATGCCCCTTTTATAGCTGTAGATTGTGGTACGTTACCTAAAGAATTAGCAGCATCGGAATTGTTTGGATATGTAAAAGGAGCTTTTACCGGGGCAACTGAAAACAAAACCGGATTATTGGCTGCTGCCAATCACGGAACATTATTCTTGGATGAGATTGGCAATTTGGGATTGGATGTACAAAGGCTCATGCTTCGATTTTTGCAGGAGAAAAAATACAGACCTGTGGGAGGTAAAGAAGAAGTTAAAGCAGATATCCGTTTGTTGGCCGCCACCAATGAGAATTTAGAAAAAGCTATAGCAGAAGGGCGGTTTAGGGAGGATTTCTTTCATCGACTAAACGAATTCCCGATTTATATACCCTCGTTAGCTGAATGTCCAGAAGATATATTACCATTAGCTGAATTCTTTTTAAGGTTGGCCAATAAAGAGTTTGAAAAAGATATTAAGGGCTTTGATTGTGAAGTACAACAGATATTTAAAAAATATGCCTGGACAGGAAATCTTCGTGAATTACGTGGCGTGATTCGCCGTGCGGTTTTGTTGGCTAAAAGCGAATGGATTACGTCCGGAGAACTTATTATACAAATGGATGACAAGCCAACTGAATCCAAACCTTTGGATAATGGACGCATGATGCGGGAAGCAATTGTCAAAATGCTTGTAGTCACTGGTAATAACAAGCGTAAGGCTGCCAAACTTTTGGGAATTGCACGGAGTACACTCTATGCAAGAATGAAGAAATATCATATAGAATAAAAAGAGTTCAAATACCGGACACAAAGTGTCTTGATGGACATGTTCCATCAAGACATATACTATTTGTAAAAACTGCAATATACTGATAAATAGTCATATTACTATTTGAAATTTAACGGCACAACTATTGTCTCTTTATTTATATGTCAGCAGGCTGAGAATAAAAAGTTTGTAAAACTAAAAAATGAAAGCCCATGAGAATATTGATTGAGACTACTTTGATTGCAATGTTTACCTCCTATCAGAATCAGAAGGAACTTGCTCCCGGTGAACTGTCTATTGCTTATGAAGAATTCGTATCTCTGCTTGCAGAAATTGCAGATGACGACCGTATTGGACACTTGCGCAGGCTCAACTATACGAAAATTGAATTGACTTTCCTGAAAAAAGCTTGTGATGCCATGACTGAAGGGAGACATATACTCTATGATGTATATATCAATAAATCACTCGCAGTGCTGGATGCAGAAATTCAGATAATTAAAGACTTCTATATGGAGAATAAATTGTCATCCGTAATCCAGATAAAGCATCAACCGGAAGGTGGAAATAGAAAAAGAACTGTTGCACTGACATGGAATGGTACAGATAGTGATTTGATAGAATTGGTAGCAGCATTGATGGCAGCAGGAACAATTGGTTCAACGGGAGGAAAAAAAGTTACAGTTGTGGATGTGATTAAAGTTTTTGAGGAAGCTTTTCATCTTAAGGTCAATGCCCTCTACACAAAGCGTGGAAAGGTATTTGACCGTTGCACGGACACAACTCCTTTCATCGACTCGTTGCGTAACAGCTACAACCGCATGTTGGAAGAACGATTGGCATAATAGGTGGATTCGCCAACTAACGCCAAAGACAGACTTACATGTCGCCTGTCTTGTAGTTCGGTTGGCGAATGCTTTTCTTTGCGATTGATATTCATTAAATAATGGCTTATGTCAATCCTAAAAAGAATCTTATCCCTTTTGAAACGGAGTAAACCAAAGGATGTCTTTGGTTTATTCGACAACCCCGACGCGTCGAAACACGATAATCGGGTATTTGCCATTGCTACTGAAGCTGGTGTGTTACTCTTTTCGAATACTCCGAAAGGAAAAAAGGCACAAGGTAGTTATTTGCAAAGCCTTGCGGACAGCTTTTTCAATCTTACAAAAATACAAGAAACACTACGAATCTATGAGATAGATTTGCCAACCAAAAGGATGGCTGAGTTGGTGGATAATTGCATAGATAAACTATCAAAAGCCGATCTGCGGAGTGAAGACACGCAATTAAGGCGTTCCGTTGTCAGTTTTACTCCTGATAAATTTGTTGGTCCGGAAGTTCTGGAAGGAGCCGTGTGTAAGGACAAGTTCGATATCAGACCTGATTTTCACAACTTCGACCGTTTGACGAAGGAATTCTCGCTTGGTATCTCACCCCGGAACTATGATGTGGCTTTTTTATTATATATATCGGAAAACGGATATGCAGGTCATGTGGTAGCGGATAAATTCCATCCTTTCAGTTATCAATATGAATTTAGGGAGTTGGCTGAGAAGTTAGGTGATAGCATAAAAGCATGGCAAAACGCACCCTTATCGGCCCATGATTTCGGTTATACAGCCCTGCAAAAAGAAGCGAAAGTGATGGCAGCTGATATCTTGCAATCCGAGTTTCATTTGCATGGCGGGGAGTTCAGCCTTAGCGGAAGAAAAGTTGTGTCCACCATCGAACGCAATCAGAAGCAAGATTTGGAATTCAGTACACTGGACGGTGAAATAGATAAGAGACAGGAACGGAGTCAGGTAAAGCATGTCCCGTCTATCACGGCTAAAAAAGAGAAGAAACAATTAATTCTATAAGGATGATGAATGAAAATAAAATGAATCATGCGGAAAGCGGTAGTCTGTATATGACGCTGGATGCTTTTTACAAGCCCGTCTATTTAAGTCTGAGAGGGCAGGGAGAGACTGGTTTTGAACGCTATATCGAAAACAATGTACAGTTTCATGTGGTAGACCGCGAATTTATTCCCGATCACTGAATGTTTCGTTTCGACTTTCGTGACAAAAGCAAAATACCTGAGATTAGGGCGACAGATAATGCCGATTATTTACAACGATTGTGTCCGGTACTGAAACAGGAAAAAATACATCCTTCGGGAATAGTGCGCTTGCGTGATGCCGCTTTTTGCTGTGAAAGAGGAATTGCGCCTCTCTCAGTAAGCGCTGCGCATTCGGCTCTGACTGAAAATGAAGATTATAATCGGTTGGCATACCGCTTCGGTATGGACGGTCATGTCATTCGGAACGGGCTGGCTGCTTTTCCCACCTGTACAGCAGTGGAATTCGGAAAGACCGTATGGTTATTTAGTAAAGACCAGGCGGGGGATAAAGCATTAAATAAGTTCATGCAAGAGCGAACAGCCAATTTTTTCAAAAAGAAAGTTCAGTCTGAAGAACTCCGCATCTACGAAGTGGCTCCGTTGGATGCAGTTTTCCGCTTCAGTCTGAAGGATTATCAAAAGGCATCGCCTGACTTATTGAAATACGGCATCTGTACCGTTCGTCAGGAAATGACATCCACTTTACGGAACTTTAACCGACTGATGAATAGACTATCGGAACGATTACCACTGACGGGAGAACAGGAGCAAGTGGTATCTGTACTTAACTCACGACCGGATAAGGCAGAATATCAGGCAGTGGCAAAGACTGGCCCATTTAAGAAAAAGGAACAAAGTATCAAACTATAATCAAGTACCAAGATGGAAAAAGAAAAAAACAAGAACAGCGGAAGTGTCTACGTGACAGCCGACAAAAACGGAAATCCTGTGCATATCAGTACCAAAGGCAAAGGTAACGAGGGGCTGATGGACTTCATGCTTGAAGATGTGGAGAAGGCATTGCATCGAAAAGAAATACCTACCGAATGAATAGTTCAGTACAATGTGCCCGATCTTGTGTTCGTTCCACCTCTGTCCGAAGGTAAAAATGAGGATTATTTGCAGCGGTTGGAGAAAGCGATGGATGAGCAGGGAGTCATGCCCCATCGAAACCTGCGAATCTCGGAAGTGGTTTATTGTCTATGGAATGACACAGACCCGCTATCAAAGGACGAACACCATACTCGCATACTCACGCCTACCACGTGGCAAGAGATTATAAACTCGCCTTACATCACCGAAATGCTGGAAGATCTTCGGCAAGGCAACAAGTATTACACGGGAATTGAGACAGAGAAAGGCATATTGCTTTTTGGAAGGGATTTGTTTGGGCAGCACCAATCCAACAATTATCTGCAAAGGAACATTGAGGAGCCTTTCTTTAACTCGGATTTTAAAGGTGATACGCTTACAATCTACGAACTGCGTAGTTGGCCGTCGCTAATGGAAGGTAAGATAAATCTCTGTGGGAATAAATTTGGCGTGGCTTTTACTCCCGAAGAGATTCCTCAAAATGCTTACATAGAGAAATCAGCTTTGAGAAATATCACCGATACCGAAACGTATAATCTAGCTCCTACATGAAAGAATTACCATGAACTAACCGGCTACGACACAGGATTAAACCTGTCAAGTCGTGCTGATAATTATGATCTGGCAGTCTTATTATATATAAAGGATAAAGGTTATCCGCAAGGTGGAATGTTTCATGAATATCCTAATGAATTTAGTTTTAGTGAGAACTTTGAAGATATAGAAGAAAAACTTGCAGGGAAGAAAGTCTATGATTCGACGGACGAGCTACAGGAACAGGCGAAGCTATTGGCCGTAAATCTGCTGAAAGTACATTTTTCGGATATTCGACAAGAAAATCAAGGTGATAAGATCGTCGTCGAAAAGACCATAAAAACTCCAAAAGGATTACGATTATAAGAGAAGAAAGGAGAATAAGACACATGGAAATGATTTACATGGAAGCCCGACTGTTTAAAAAAATGATGGATCGGTTTGATGCGTTTGTAAATAAGGCGAATGCAGTTTGTGGAAAAAGTAATATGAAAGGTATAGAATCATGACTCGATAATCAGGATGTATGCTTGCGGCTAAATATCTCTTTGCGCACCTTGCAAATGTTTCGCGATACCGGAAAATTGCCCTATTCACAAATCAATCACAAGATGTATTACAAAACGGAAGATGTTGAGCGTTTATTGCTTTATGTTCAGAACAACCGCTTGAAGAAATTAAAAAAGTAACTTATCAATAGAATTAAAAATGGAAGATGTTATTACAGAAAGAACTCCGCAGGTAATTGCTTTCTTTCAAACAATGGAATTCCTGCTAACCAATATAGAAAGTATGGCCGGAAATTGTAGACCTTTTTTGAATGGCGAACGGTTCATGACCGACAAGCAGTTGGCTGAGGTCTTAAAGATAAGCCGCAGGACTTTACAGGATTATCGCACTAATGGGATTCTTTCCTATTATATGGTAGGCGGAAAAGTTTTATATAAAGAAAGTGATGTATTGAAACTGCTTGAGGATAATTATTATCCGTCGTACAAGTAGTCTATTATTAAAAAAGGATTTTATCACAATTGATAAAATCCTTTTTTAATGCTGTCTATATCGCAAATTTGCCTCTGAGTATCTGCATTTCATCAGAAACCGTCCGGTCCAATATACGGGCATAAATTTTTGTGGTCCTAATATCAGTATGTCCCAACATTTTGGCGATCGACTCCATAGATACTTTGTTTGCAATGGCCAAACAAGCAAATGTATGGCGCGCAATGTGTGTACTCAGCGTCTTCTGAATTCCGCATACATCGGCTATTTCCTTGAGATAACTGTTACACCGTTGATTGCAGGGGACAGGTATTACGACTCCTTTGCGAACACATTCAGGATGGTTTTGATATTTCTGAATTAGCTTCACCGGAAGATCGAGTAAAGGTATATTGCACATATTATCTGTCTTTTCCCTTGTTTTGCGAATCCAATAACTACCGTCCATGTCGCGGAAGATATGCTCCGGTTTCAGATGTTGCACATCCGTGAAAGCGAGTCCGGTCAGGCTACAAAAGACGAAAATATCACGGACTATTTCCATTCTTGGAATTGTGAATTCTTTTTCAATCAGTTTATTTAATTCTTCTTCCGTCAAAAACTCACGGTTACTGGCAGTCTGGTGGAAACGGATTTCAACAAACGGGTCATCATCCATCCACTTGTTCACGAGAGCATTCCGGATTATCTTTTTCAGATTCTTCAGATACTTGACTGTCGCATTCTGGGCGCAGTCTTTCTCCGTCTTGATAAAATGCTCGAACTCTTTCACAAACTCCTGATTAATATTCTTCAATGGAATATCAGAGAAACGATATTTCTCTTTCATGAATTCTTTAAGATAGCGGACCGTTCTCTCATACCGTAAAACCGTACCCAATACCACATCTTTATCCAAAAGCTCACGGTATTTCTTATTATGTTCCCTGAAAACTTCCAGCAACATTTTTGGAGATTCACCTTCACCATAGAAATGGCGTTTCAGTATTTCGGCGGTAATGGGTTTGCCGTCTTGCTCCAATTCTCTGTGGATACGTAGTACTTTTGTCCGAACCGTTTCAAGATAGTGGTTGAGTTCCTGATGCTTCCGTTCCTTCCCAATCGCACATTCCTTATTACTATTCCACAGGGAAACCTCGACACTGCGTTTGATTTGAACTTCCGCACGTTGGCCATTGATTGTGATGCGTAGGCAAATCGGTGCCTCGCCATTCTTTAATAACTTACTCTTCTTGATGAAAAAGAGGATTGAAAAATAGTTTCTGTCCATACTTTTAAGTTTAAATTTTAATGGTTCAAAAATACTATTTCAAGCCTGAAATCCTGTTACGCAAAACGCAGTGAATCAAAGAGTAAAGTTCAATTCGGTGGACTAAAATCGGACCTAAACAAAGTCCACCTATTTCACCTGTATTTCTTGCTGTAATCTGCCTAAAATGGTGGACTGAGGGGAAAAAGAAATCCCCGATAGTGATTGACTATCAGGGATTTACTTTATTTTTCATCTTGTTTCAGTGATCCGCCTGGGGTTCGAACCCAGGACCCCATCCTTAAAAGG
This sequence comes from Parabacteroides sp. HGS0025, assembly GCF_000969845.1. Taxonomy (NCBI): domain Bacteria; kingdom Pseudomonadati; phylum Bacteroidota; class Bacteroidia; order Bacteroidales; family Tannerellaceae; genus Parabacteroides; species Parabacteroides sp. HGS0025. The sequence goes on along the minus strand of NZ_KQ033902.1, from coordinate 2,330,456 downwards.
GATGTGCTCTACCTGCTGAGCTAGCGAATCATCCGGTGCGTTACTTCTGTAATGCGGGTGCAAAGATAAGGGGTTGATTTATATTATGCAAATATTCCAATGATTTTTTTTGCAGATTTTTTCACATAGGAGACAGAACTTGCTGGCTTACTGCATATAACGAAACAGTATATTTTCCGTATACTTTCTGTAGTAACACTTCCACCTGTTCGTTATCGCCCCAATCATCTGCATAATAAAGAGGAAGAATGAGATGAATCAAGGGGAAGCAGGATAATTATTTTAAAATCTAAAGATATTTATGTATGTTTGTCCTGGAAAAAAAATCATAATATACATACTTAAAAATATGGCAGACGACAAGAAAATTATTTTCTCGATGGTGGGTGTGAGCAAGACTTTCCCCCCTCAGAAACAAGTGTTGAAAAATATTTATCTGTCCTTCTTCTATGGAGCTAAGATCGGGATTATCGGCCTCAACGGCTCCGGTAAATCTACGTTGCTGAAAATCATTGCCGGTATTGAAAAAGAATATCAGGGAGAAGTTGTATTTTCGCCCGGCTACTCGGTGGGTTATCTGGAACAAGACCCGAAACTGGAAGCCGGCAAGACGGTAAAAGAGATCGTACAGGAAGGTGTGCAGGATATCGTAGACACATTAAAGGAATATGAAGAAGTGAACGAAAAATTCGGCGACCCCGAAGTACTGGATGATCCGGATAAAATGGATGCGCTGATCGCACGCCAGGCTGAACTCCAGGACAAGATCGACGCAACCGACGCATGGAACCTCGACAGCCGCCTGGAACGGGCGATGGATGCCCTGCGCTGTCCGCCCGAAGACCAGGTCGTGGATACGCTTTCCGGTGGTGAACGCCGCCGCGTGGCCCTATGCCGCCTGCTGCTTCAGCAACCGGATGTGTTGCTGCTCGATGAGCCGACCAACCACTTGGATGCCGAATCGATCGACTGGTTGGAACAGCATTTGCAGCAATATGCGGGTACGGTAATATGTATCACGCACGACCGTTACTTCCTCGACCATGTGGCCGGATGGATTCTTGAACTCGACCGCGGCGAAGGTATTCCCTGGAAAGGCAATTACTCTTCCTGGCTGGATCAGAAGACTAAGAAGATGGCGATGGAAGAAAAGCAGGTCAGCAAACGCCGTAAGACACTCGAACGCGAGCTGGAATGGATCAACATGGCTCCCAAAGCCCGTCAGGCTAAGGGTAAAGCCCGTTTGAACTCATACGAAGCCTTACTGAACGAAGACCAGAAAGAGCGCGAAGCCAAGCTGGAAATCTTTATCCCGAACGGCCCTCGTCTGGGTAACAAGGTGATCGAGGCACAGCATGTGGCCAAAGCCTTTGGCGAAAAGCTGCTGTTCGACGACCTTAACTTCATGCTCCCTCCTAACGGTATCGTTGGTGTGATCGGCCCGAACGGTGCCGGTAAAACGACGCTCTTCAAGATGATCATGGGAATGGAAAGCATCGACAAGGGGACATTTGAAGTAGGCGAAACAGTGAAAGTCGGCTATGCAGACCAGACACACAAGGATATCGACCCGAAGAAAACGGTTTTCCAGGTCGTTTCTGGCGGCCAGGAATTTATCCGTGTAGGCGGCAAAGAGATCAACTCGCGCGCTTACCTGTCACGGTTCAACTTTGCTGGAGCCGACCAGGAGAAGCTTTGCGGCGTATTGTCCGGTGGAGAACGCAACCGCCTGCACCTGGCCATCACGCTGAAGGCCGAAGCCAACGTTTTGCTGCTGGATGAGCCGACCAACGATATCGACGTGAACACGCTGCGTGCCCTGGAAGAAGGTCTGGAGAACTTCGCCGGATGTGCCGTTGTCGTTTCGCACGACCGCTGGTTCCTCGACCGTATCTGTACGCATATCCTGTCGTTCGAAGGCGATTCGAATGTGGTATTCTATGAGGGAACTTATTCCGAATACGAAGAATACAAGCGCAAACAGGGTGGCGACACCGAACCGAAGCGCGTTCGTTACCGCAAACTTATTGTTGATTAATCACATATAATTCATTTAGTACCATGAAAAAAAGAATGCTTTGCATGGCAGCGGTTGCTGCCGCCTTTTTGTGTTTCGGAAGTGATGCGAACGCACAAAAGACAACCAAGTTGTTCAACGGAAAAGATCTTTCAAACTGGAATTTCGTTGTCGATAAAAATTCAGTCCCGCCCGAACAGGTTTATTCCGTAAGCGACGGCGTGATCAAGATCACCGGACAGCCTTTCGGTTATATGTACACGAAAGAGAAATACGACAATTATAAATTGCACGTGGAATGGCGTTGGCCGAACGGCGACCAGAATGCGAACAGCGGTATCTTCCTGCTGATTGCCGAACCGAAAAATCCGTTCCCGAACGGAATCGAGTGTAACCTGATGTTGGGCAGTGCAGGTGACTTTGTCCTGTTGGGCGGTTCCGACCTGGCACAGTATCAGGGCAAGCCGGGCGAACCCCGTCCCGGTTTTCCGGTTGTCAAGAAGAATGCGCCAAGCAGCGAAAAACCGGCCGGAGAATGGAATGAAGCCAATATCTACGTGAAAGACGGAAAGATCAACGTTTATATCAACGGCGTTTATCAGAATACCGGATGGAACAAGCAAAAAGAAGGTTACATCGGCCTGCAGAGCGAAGGTAAAGAAGTGGAGTTCCGTAACGTAACGATCACTCCCTGGTAACAGCGGACGGAACAAAAGGATCATAGGAAAGGGTGGATAGAATTTTTATCCACCCTTTCAACGTTTCGTATTCTATATTGTTGTATGTAAATCAACAATAAATACGAACGCCAAAATGAAACAGTACAGAGCTTTATGCTTTTTCCTACTCTTATCGCTTCTGCATACAACCGCAAATGCCCAATTGCAGAATGTCATCAAGGATATTTTCCAGGCAGATACAACCCTGACCCATACGGATTCGTCCGCCACACAGAAAGCAGACGGCACATTCAAATTAAAAGCAGGCCAGATCCAGAAACTGGACTCATTGCACCGAGAGACGGTTGTCAAACTAAAAACAGACAAGCTTCACGAAAATTGGTGGGAAACCGGAAAACACTCCTTTATTTCGTGCTGGTGCTGTTGGGACAATACCTGCTGTTTCGCCTCTCTTCGTGGCTGTATAAAAAGGCGAAAGCACGGATCGAGTTACTGAAAGACACCAAACTGAAGCCGATCTCGATCCAGAACTACGAGATACTGGACACGCAAAAACAAGTAAAGCTGCTGGTCTTTCTGGCAAGCATCCTGCGCTACCTGCTGTTGTTCATCCTATTGGTGCTGACCATACCGATCCTCTTCTCGATCTTCCCGCAAACCAAAGAACTTGCCTACAAGATTGCCTATTACATCTGGAACCCGGTGAAAAGCATCCTGGTAGGAATACTGGATTACATCCCCAACCTTTTTACGATTATCGTGATCTGCCTGGTTATAAAGTATGTGATCAGGGGCATCCGCTACCTGGCCACGGAAATAGATGCGGGAAGATTGAATATTAATGGATTTTATACGGACTGGGCGATGCCGACCTATCATATTATCCGTTTCCTGCTGTACGCGTTCATGATTGCCATGATCTATCCTTATTTGCCGGGCGCCAATTCGGGCGTGTTCCAGGGAGTGTCAGTCTTTGTCGGTCTGATCGTTTCGTTGGGGTCGAGCACGGTGATCGGGAATATCATTGCCGGATTCGTGATCACTTATATGCGTGCCTTCAAGCAAGGCGACAGGATCAAACTGAACGATACGGTGGGGAATGTGATTGAAAAGACGGCCTTCGTCACCCGCCTCCGCACGATAAAGAACGAGATCGTGACGATACCGAACTCATTTATCATGTCGTCACAGACAGTCAATTACAGTTCGTCGGCACGAACTTACGGGCTGATCATCCACTCCGAAGTGACGATCGGGTATGATGCGCCCTGGCGGAAAGTACACCAGCTTCTGACAGATGCGGCGCTGGCAACGCCCGGTGTGATGCCCGAACCGGCTCCCTTTGTCCTCGAAACGTCTTTAGAGGACTTCTATCCTGTCTACCAGATCAACGCTTATATCCGGGATGCGGATAAGATGACGGCCATCTATTCGGATTTGCACCAGAACATACAAGATTATTTCGACAAAGCCGGAGTAGAAATCATGTCGCCGCATTATACGGCGTTCAGGAACGGGAATGCATCCACGATCCCGAAGGAAGAGCCGGCCGGCAATTAGGCCGGCATCCCGTCGAGTTGTTCCGCTTTCCACTCCACAAAACCGTCGATGCGGCCGGGGATCTGGAAAAGAACCTGATCGTCCCCTACTCTTTTCAGGACTGCGGAGCGGAACAGGGGAAGCCGCATTTTATCGATGTTGAAAGAAGCCTTCATCAGAATGACTTCGTAACCATCATGCACTATTTCCTTGTTGAGAACAACCGGAAATTCCTTTGCCAGATAATAAGCCGAACGTTCGTAAGCACACCAGTTATCTCCTTCGAGATAAAGGTAAACGTACTTCTCGTTATCTACTTCATTCAATAAGATCGATTCTACGTTGAGTGCTTGTTTCATAACACGAAATTTAGTTGTTATACATTTTTGTCGGGTTCTTCTTTCTGCGGGTTCAGATGTTCCAGCAGGAATTTGCCCGGTTTGAATTTCACGCTGTTGCGGGGAGCGATCATACAGACGGTATTCTCGCGGGGATTCCTCGCCGGTCTTGCCGTCTGCTTCCATAAAGTGAATGAGCCAAATCCCATCAAACCGACTTCGCCGTCCTTCAACAGAGCTTTCTCCACCTCTTCTTCCCACACTCTGATATATATTGCAGCTTCCTCCTCTTCCAACAAGAGTCGGCCGGCTACTCTTTTTATTAAATCTGATCGGTTCATGTTAATTTGTTTGTTTTACATCTCTGACGCAACGATACTTTATCGTTTTTTCCCGCGGATAAGCGTTTGGATCTATTACAGTCGTAGTATTACCATCCCATAAAGTCATACTTTGTAGAAAATAATTATACCCGCAATAAAGTTTTTTGCCAGGAGCCATTGTACAACTAAAATAATTATTTTGGATATCAACTCCAGTATCGTTAGCCCTATTAAAAGCAATGATCAATAATTCTCTCTGGTTAGGAAGACGCCAACCCTCTTCCGCCTTTTTACAAGGATTCTTCAAACTTGCTTGAGAAGCATTGATATTATCATCCCCCCACTCTCCAACTTCAAAAGAATTCGGCAAGCGATTTTCTTCATCAAAATAATTATGTCCAAAAGTTAGCGAACCACTAATATTATCACGTTTAGCCCCATCATTCAGCTTCTCGAACGAATAATATCTACATGTATTATCACCATAATGATCATTGTTAGATTTAGTAACGAGCTCAACTGTATATGTAGCTACATCAACCAAATTACGAACACAACGATAAGGATAGACGATATTTTTTCCAAATTCCAAAGAAGCTACTTCAGAAGATTTCAGTACTTGAGGTTGAAAATCATAAAACGAGCTACTTAAATAAGTATAATCTGCATCAGCCCCTTCAGCCCCCTCATTGTACAACCGAGCATCTTTAGGTAAAACATTATCACCCACAGCTAAGCCTATATATTGTTTAATTGCCGGAAGATACCAACGTAATTCATTTTCATCAATAACACCATTGCCATTTAAGTCACGGTTTCTGGACAGACAAGCATAATCTGCATATTCAAATTGGGCAGTTAGACTATTACTTTTAAACTCGATATATGATTCCCAATTCCAATTATTTTTTTTATTCAGAAGTTCTGTTATATTTTTACGTCCTTGATCATAAGAATTTTTTCCAGGTTCGTTCTCACCTTTACCATAAGTCGTAATATTTTCATAATCCAGATTGATGCTGTTTTGCATATCAAAGACAAAAGCTCTCAAATTCTCACTTTCCTGTGTCCACTCAATTCCCCAACCATTTGTTCCTTTATCCAAATATCCTAAATCGTATACTGTACATATCGACTTTTGGGAGAATGTATATGATGCCATATTAATAGTACTTGTACTTGATGGATCACTATTCCGATTGAAATAAGTACATATTTGGATTGTACGAGGTTGCTGATTTACAAATTGGCTAAGATTCAAATCATCATAGTAATATTCATCGATAAAACAGGTGTAGCGAATTAGTGCGGACTCTCCATCCCCGTCAAAAGGATCTTTCTGAGAGTTATATTGATAATAATAAGCATCAAACAAATCTTCTTTAAAGCCCTCCGAATCCAGAGGTTCATCAGAAATATCGTCCTTATACTTCATGAAACCTTCATATCCATTTGTATTCCTTTTGTAAGTTACCCAGTCGATATCATTTGTACCATCTGTTGCGAAACCGTTTTTCGGAGTTGATGCATATATTAGGAAATTATCTTTGAATTTGTTGCGTGCAACTGTATAATCTTCTCCTTCACTAAATTTTGCACCATATTTCGATATTAAATCACCTATTTCCTTTCTTGAAAAAGAAATGACAGTCGTTTCATAATGTGCATCGAAAGTTCGGACATTATTTGAAGAGACAAACATATCACCGTCTCCTCCCCAAACTTGCTTATCTTCACCTTCCTTTTCTACTTCGACTATCAACTTATCTACACCTATCACATTAACCTTATAGACATAACGGTAATTACGGGAAATACTGAAATTATTAAATTCCTTCCCATAACCTTTGTCTGTCCAATCTCCCAAATGTATGTAATAGGTTGTAAAAGCTTTTACATACTTTTCTGAAGATTCATCTGTACCTATTGCTTCATTCGTCTGTCCGATATAAGTTCCTTTCAGGATCACATAGGTGGAATTGGTTGGAGCATTAACGAAGCGACAAGGGATGGATTCCTGTTTTTCACGTTCATCATAGGAAGAAATCGTATTAACAGACGTTTTCCTGTTTTCCATCATCAAAAAAGAGAAACCGACTTTTCCTTCTTTAGTCGTAAAAACCGAACTTTCTTTGGAAGATTCATAATCACTACTATTGCCCGGATAATCGTTATCCTGCTCCACTACCTTTGCGTATTGAGGGACATTTACTACTTGCCAACTATCGGCAACAAAATCTGCACCAGTATTAGAATAAACTTCAAATCTAATGGAAGACATTATTCTTTTTAAGTCGATATATCCACTTCCACCTGCAGAGCTAAGTAGAGAGCCATCTTTAACAACACAGTATCCTTCATCCTCATCCGCAGCATTCTCACTGACAAAACAGCCACTCATTAAAAATTGATTATCGAGTACTGATATATTGTTCTCCTGCAATTTGACCGATAAATTTTTCAAATCATCCAAATTCTTGACACTTTTCAATTCATCTTCCAGATTATTGAATATCGAACTTTTATAATTTGCAACAGCGTACACATACCTTTTACCGGAAAGAGTATTAAATGTTACAGTCTTATCTTTGATCTCATCAGATGTAAACAAATGAGGTGTGCCGACAATATTTTTCGTACCGTCTGCCGCTTTTTTAAAGATCAGGATTGCCAACGTATAGACCGGATCTTTATCGTCATTAAAATCCGTAGCTCTTGTATCGATCTTCATGGCTTCAGAAGTTCCGAATGAAACCGTGGCTGTTACGGGTATCCCTTCTTCGACTTCAATACCTTTTCCCGGGCCGACAAGAGTTTCATCCGAACAAGAGACAAGTATGAAAAGACTTGCCAATAAGCTGAATATGTTTTTGCCAGAATGTATCATAATATTTTATTTTTTATTTATCAATTGTGGATGTATAGCAAATACAAGATTAATTGAATGTTATTTCGTCTTGTTCGATCGTTTCAATTTCATGCAACTTATAAGTAAATGTCGGATCACAATTAACACTTACCGATAGAGCTGTTTCAATAGTAAGCTGATAAGATTTTCCATTTTCCAAAACAGATAACGGAGAACCGTCTTTTTGGAAAGGAACCGATATTGTTCTTTCAATAGTTACATCTTCTTTTCCAGCTGTAGAAATAACGATCTTAACGTTCAATACCAGAGAAGGATCATTCAGTTTGTATGTATAGAAATGGAAGTTATTAACGTCAAGCCCTATTACATCGTCCGGCGTTTCTCCGGCTCCGGCTTCCGGTTCAAATGAGGAAGTGCTTTGTATTTTTGCTTTATAGCTAATAGCATTGATGCGTGCTGTTACATCTCCTTCACCCGGTTCATTGCCATTTACGCTTGCTGTTTCTGCCACGTTTACCTGAACGCGAGCAGTAAGTTGAGATAATTCAACAGGTACAGAGACTTCACTGCCGGATATTTTCAGTTTAATTGCCGAACCTACTTTTACCAGGTCATTCAAACTGTCAAAAGTTTGTGCCTTAAAGTCTGCAGAAGTGTAAATAGCATCGAACTTTACTTCATCCGTTTCATCAAGATTTGCGATTACGAAAATGTCTACAAGACCTTCTTTAGTGTCAACATTCAGGGTCAAACCCGTAACAGCACCACCAGTCGCAGTATTTTTACCTCTTACATAACCGATGCGTTCTTTTGATACGTGTTCGAAGACTGCTATAATATAATTATTAATTGCAGTATCTTCTGATGTCAATGAATTGGCTTCAGCTTTCGTTCCTACCCCTTCCGTCATCATGCGTACAGATATAGAAGTTGTTCCGTTATTTACGTTTGTGTTTGTCATATTGTCGTCGATACCTTCTATTTCAGAAGAACATGCTGCGAATGACAGAACCATTAAGATTGCTAAGATGATATTTTTTGCGTTCATAGGAATGAATGTTTTTTTACTATTAAAATTTTACCCTTACGTTTACGATGCAAATGTACGGCAAGCCCGGATAGCGGACGATAGGCAAATATTACACCCAAGCGGGGTATTTTTTAAAGCCTTGATTTTGATATAAACACCCTATGAAAACGATAAATACACCTTACAAAAAACAGCTGTTCAACGAAAAAAATCACTTAAAAATCTGATGAAAAAATATTCTCATGAAAATTGAGAAAAATACCATACAACGTGAGAATATCCGCTTTTTTAATGAATACCCACATTGAAGAGGCATTTATTTCAAACCAAAAGGGGAAACGACCGACAGAATGACGGCGCTCCCCCTTTCTTCTCAAAAATACAACACGTCATTATTCAATTACCGGACGATCATCTTCACCGCCACCGCTACCACCACCCGGAGTCTCGGGGTCAGTTGGAGTGTCGGGGATCAACGGGGCATCCGACGGAGAAGTAACGGATTGTTTTAAAACCTGCTGTTTATAGTGTACTATCTCCTGATTTTGCAAAGTGATCAGATTTTTATAAAGGGAATCGCCTTCCACTGCGGCATGCGCATTAATCAGTTTGACTACTTCCTGATAAGCAGCATCGGTAATCTTACGGGCTTCAGCCAGTTTATAGGCCGGTTGTTCCAGCAATTCCTTGTTACGGCTGTCAGTGTAATTACGGACAGCGAAGTTCGATTCTTTCAGTTGAGTGAGAAACATTCCCAAGCCCAATTTTTCGACCTCGGCGGCATACTTGTTTTCCAGGTCGTTGATCAAGTTGAGCATCAGACCGGTTTCCTTATCTAACTGGTCTTTGGTTTTTATGTTATAATCCTTGATCAATTGCGAAACTTTAATGGCCGCATCGTGAACGGCTGTATCGGAAACGGCCAGTTGTGCCTTCACTATGTTTTTTATAGCAATAAAAAGGGAGTCACGTTTACTGTCGAACTCGGCGATCTTATCCGTATTCAGGCTTTTTTGCGAAACTTTCAGGGCTTCATCTTCGAGGTCGATTGCCTGTTTATAACGAGCCAATGCTTCCGTGATCTTTTCTTTTACTGCCGTCTCGGCATCGATACGGGCATAAAAGTCGGTGTTGTAGAGGAAATGCGCTCCGTTATTCATACGGACTACGCTAATTTTGTTGATTTCCATGTTATAAAATTTTTTAGGTGAATATTCTTCTTGCAGAGCTTCAGAAGCTCCGCGCTGTCCCGCTGAACAAAAAAACGTGCTTCAAAACGTCCGCGCTGCCGGTTTGGGGGTTCTGACGTGCTGCAAGACCTCCAATCCGGCGGCGCGGACGCTTTGAAGCTCTGCAAGACCTCCGGCGGGACAGCGCGGACGTTGTGCAGAGCTTCAAGGGGGTTATCAGTTTACTCCTTCATGCTGGGTTTCTTCGACAGACCAGTCGTCGGGAGTGACGGTTACGATTGCAGAGGCGTTTTCGCGGTAGGTCTCGTCACCGGAGCCTTTTCCGGTGATCGTGGCGCTGATGCGGATCACATAATTGCGGATTATACCGGGGAGCGGCTTCTCTTGGGTATCTTTCATATCTTTCAGGCGGACAAAGAAATAACGGTCTTTCAGGATCGGATCTTCACCCGTTTCAGGCAATATATCTCCTTTCAGGATCAGCGTGGTAGGCAAGGTGAGTCCGCTTTCCGTATTTTCCGTTACGTAGCAGCGCCAAGGGTTCCCGCCATTTATCTCTTCCGATTCAATGGAATTTCCGCTAGAAATGATAACTGACTCAGCATCTTCTGACGGATTAAATAAATTCAGAGTTTCCAGATAGCTGGCGGAGCCAGACTCCTTACCATCCAGATAGGAAAGCCCGTCAGTTCCGTTTTTCACTTCGACCGACTGATCACCAGTACTACGATCTGTCAGATAAGTATGGCTTTTTACCTGAGTGGCATAAACCCGCTTCAGAAGGAAACGGGCATTGGCTTTTTTCAGGTCGGTGGCATTCTCATCACTCCAGGTCACGCCGATCTTCTCAAAGTCGATACGGCTGGCGGTACGGTAGACACTGACCGGTGAAGTACTATGGAATTTAGCTCCTTCCGGAGCGTCTTTAAAAACATCTTCAGAACCGATATAATTGGCTCCCGGATCAAGAGTAATATTCTTGAACTGGCTGCACATAGGTTGGTTGTCAACCTTAATATCTTTCAAGGCAAAAGTTTCCTCCTTCAATTTCTCGAGCGTTGAAAAGCTCTTATTTCCTACATTGACAAGGATTACATACGTATAATTTGTAATGCTTTTGGCACTGATCCGGATAGTATCGGGAGTTTTGCTTCCCCCCGCTCCTGCCGCGTAATCCACATAAGACGAAGTCAGCAGGCTACCATCCTCCTTGAACAAGGCGGCACAGATATTATTGATCTTTGCTTCACCCGCTAGCGTTTCAACCGCATTCGTTGCACGGGGCGAGCTTTTTGTCAGTACCGAGCCGGGAGCGACCGACAACGTCAGCGTTGCATCCTGCGGAACGATCACTTCGGGTTCGTCGTCGCCGGAAGAACAGGAAGCCAGCAAACACAGGGCCAGCAGAAAGGGGGCGATATAGATTGGTTTCATATTATTATTCTTTTATTTTATTTCTTCAGTCTGATGTACATATCCCCATCCAGCCACTTCGACACGAACGTCGAGCGAAGCATCGTCGTCGAAACTGGTTTCCGTGAAAGTGACGTGGAGACGGTAGATATAATTCCGTTTCACGTAATTATGATCGTAGCCGTTCAGCACACCGTTGCGGTTGATCGGCGAAGTGAAGATACGGGTCTGGTTCGATTCCACCAGGGTCGCCTTTACGACCAGCAAGGTCGGGGCGGCATCCGACGAGCTGTTTTCAAAGGCATAGGTTTCGAAAACAGGTGTCAAGCGAGGGGTATTGTCGTTTACTGTCAGGTTGAAATCGCTTCCGAGGTAATCGGACGGATGGGAACCGGGAGCAAAAAGGGAAGCTGCTTCCGAAACGCCTGCACCGTATATCAGCGCAGCTTGTCCGGCAGGGGCTTCCACTTTGCCCCAGTCCCCTTCACTGAAGAATAAGGATTTACTTTTAACGTTCGCCAAGGCGATATGGTCGATCCGCACCGTACATCCCTTCAGCGAAGAGCCGGCGAAGCGGGTCTGGATGGTATTCATTTCCACACGGGCGGCAATGCGGGTGAGCAGCAGCGGGGTGGAAATATTGTCGATGTTCTCCCCTGCCGTAAAGCCGATCAGGTTGTCCTCCCCTTTTACAAGCGCCTGCTCGGTACGGATCACCTGCGTGCTGAAGGTCAGCGACTCCTGCGACTGCGATGCGAGATCGGCCAGGCTCGACTGCAACCCGGCATAAGAACCGATCGAACCGGCTACACTTTCGGGAAGGTTGGCCAGCACGACAAGCATGATACGTTCCGGCCGTGTTTCTATATCGGTAACGGTCAGCATGTCTGATTTGGGATTTTCCACACGCCCGTAGCCGATCCGTTCGGAGCCATCGCTGTTGAATACATAGGCTGTCAGGTTGTGTATATCGCTTTCGCCGGGCAATGCGTTCGGGTCGTCGCCTGATGCCTTACTTTCCGACTGGCTGCGCAATTGCAGCCCGACGGAAAGATTGGCCTGTTCAATCGAAGGCGTTACTGGCTCGTCGTCTTTTGAACAGGATACCAACAGCATGGCAACAGATATGAATAATATAAATTTATGTAAGATCATCTTTCTAAACCGGTTTAATTGTTGATTGACTTAAAATTCGATATGGTCGTCCACCGTTCCCCAGGGACGGATTGCTTGCCGGACGGAAAGCAGGGAGCCGTTTTCGGCGAAACGAAGCACGACGTAGAGCACACCGGCTTCGGGAGCTTTCAGCGGCTTTCCGTCATCATCGTGAGTAGCAACAGCCAGCGTACGGTCTTCGGCCGTCAGCTCCACGCCCAAGTTATCGCCTGAGCACATCCGGTAGTTGGGGGCGAAATATTCTTTGTTTTCATCCCAACCGGCATCAGGCGAGTAATAGACGCTATCCCCGGTCAACTGCCCCTGGTAGTCGAAACCGCTCAGGGTACGGTTCACATAATAATCGCAATCGATATCTTCGTGGGTCGTTGAGGGGAAGTTCTTTTCCAATGCGTATCTGATATTCTCCGTAACGATATTGACTTGCGAGAGTTTAGGGCGAACAACGATCGTATCGTCCTCGTAAATTCCCCCGCCGGCTTTCGTCAGCACCAGACGGTTGCCATAGAAAAGATCGTCGGGTTTCTGAGCCAAACCGTCACGGCTTTTAAGCATGACTGTCAACTCTTCAATCAGCTTGCTTTCCGTAACAGTTTGGTTTTCTCCCGAAAGATTTCCCCAGGCTACCACATGTAGGTTACGATCTTCGGGATATATAAGTCTGATCTCTTCGCGGTTGCGTATCTGATTTTGCGTCAGGCGAACCGTTTCCAGATAGGAATAGTCTTCATCGAAAACATAGAGGGAGGCGTCGGTCAGGGCTAATCCCGTGACATCTTCGCCTTTTGCATTTTCGGCTTTCAGGGTCAACTTATAACAGGCTGCAAGATTTTCCTGAATGCAACCGGTCAGCGTCAAAGCTGCGGTACAAACGGCTGCCAACAGCCATCGACAAGGGTGATTGATCTGTTTCATATTATATTTCGATTTCTTCATCAATTGTTATTGTGTCGAGTGTCACACCTTCCCATGTTTCCACACTGATAGTGACAGACATCTTGACATTATCCTTGTTATCTCCGGGTTCGGGCGATCCTTTTCCCTCGATAGTCACTTCAATCTTGTAAATGGTGTTACGCTGAACGCCTTTGGCAAGTTTGATGCGGTAGTAACGGTTCGTGAGGACGGGTTTGTTATTTTTGCTGTCGTACAAATCGCCTTTAATATAAAGGATGACAGGAGCACTCCCACTCTCTTTTGTATCAGAGTTGGTCATGGCATAAAAATGGGCAAGGTCAATCTTACTCGTTGTTGAATTGATTGTAACATCCTTGCATTCATACAAAAGATTTTTATCGGGTATATTTCCGGTAACAATATCACCACCTGTCTTATCAATACCGCACAAATAACCATCCTCCTTATTTTCCAAAGCATGTTTTTCTGCATCATTCATGAAATCCCAACCTGTCATATCGAACAAATAAGATTTGGGACGGACATTAGCCAGAAACACCTGGGTTAAACGGAATTCCAGACCGTCTATCCCTTGCAGGTCTTTGTTTGTATCTGTATTTTCCCAATTGACATCCAATTTACTCAGATCCACACGGCCGACTACCCGTTTCACTTTTTCACTTATTTCATTCACATTTTTTTTATCACCTTCAATAGCCTTTATCTCTACATCCTGGGCAATGTTGCTCATTACAAAACCATTCTCCCCTCCCTGTTCAGGCAACGAAGCTATCAAGTCATAATAATCTTTCGGAATGAATGAGTTCACCTCTTTGGTGTTGGCCATCACCAACATTTTATATATTCCGGTTTTCAGGGCAACAGTAACTTTTTTCTCACTTTCGCTACCAGTCATTTCCTTGTAAGTATGTCCTATCACTTCATTTTTGGCTGCATCGATAAAAACCACAGTCAGGTTTTTAATTGCGTTCTCTTTTTCGTCACCTGGCTGTGTTTCGGATTCCGCTTTCGTTTTGGCAACGCCATCGACTGCCACAGAGACAGTGACTAAAGCATCTTCACCGCCCGGAGTCGGCGACGGTTGTTCCTCCTTTGAGCAGGAAGCCATCAGCAAACCGGACAACAACAGGATGTATATTTTATTTCGTTTCATATCGGATTTGTTTTATCTGGATTAATCAATCGACGGGTTTTCAACGATTTCGCCCCAGGCTTGCACCTCCACCATGCTTGTAAGCGTAGTATCAGAGCTCTTGGGCCCTTTAATAATAGCATCGATCGAGTAGATGACATTACGTCGAACATACAGGTGTTCCGTAACATTCGTGATATCGTCGTGCTGCCTGTTTACTACAATCGGGTAATCGATATTCTTTATTTCCTGTATATTCCCGCTTTTATCTTTATAGCGGTAGGTTCCGCGAATGATCAGGAGCGTGTGCCAGGTTGTTTCCTTCATATTTTCGTAAACGAAATAAGCATTATCTGCACAGTTTGCGATAAGGCCTGTTTCTTCCGTCACACTCCGGAAATCATAATTATAGGCAGTACGCAGGTCGGCGGATAATTTCGGTGCATTGTCTTTATAGACATTTTCGAGGTCGGCATTTTCGCCAGCCAGGAATAAATCGGGAAGGGAATGATTGGTTACTTCAACAGCACCCCAGTCGCTCTCACTGATATAATGGGAATAATTCTTTACGTTGGTCATAAAGACGGATTCAAGTTTAAAACTTGCCCCATCAGCGTATTGCTCTAAGGGACGCAGGAATAGTTTGTTCAGATAAACACGGGCAACCGTACGGTAGACAGTTACCGGAGAAGCCGTGATCAGGTTCGCTCCTTGTTTTTGCAATCCGATCGTGTTCTTACCGGGTTTCAAAACATAGGAATGTACGCCCGAGCTCATTGTCGGGGTTGTATTTTCGTTTTCAAGTTTTTGGGTGAGGGTCAGAAATTGATCCAGTGAGGTTAAACCGTCGAAAGTTCCTTCAGGTGCGTTGGCAACGAGAAGCATACGGATAGTCCCGGCTTTGAGCGGGGTGATATCTTCAATTGTGTCTGTTTGTCTGACTTCGCGGGCGACGATCAATTTGTCTGCATTCTCGCCCGAAGTACCGAAAATGGCTACATAAAGTCTATCAATCGCGGAGTCGTTGGCTTTTGAACCGATCTGCGGGATCGTGATGCGTAATGAGAGTGCAGCTTCCCCGGTCTCGTCTATTTCCTGTCCTCCGTCGTGGGAGCAGGATAGCAAAGCGAGAAACAAGAAAACGTTGTAAAATAAAACCCTATTGTTCATATATTAATAGTTTTATATATCGGCAAACCGGAAAGTTTTTAAGAATAAGAATAAATCAATCCGGGGAATTATCCCCCGGATTGATCGGTGTGATCCAAATTGGATGTATGAGCTAATTGATTGTTAGTCGATATCGGGGTTAAGAACTACCTGTCCCCAAGGAACTACTTCGATCTTAGAAGTTAAGCTGGCTGCATTACTTTCCGGATCTTCAGAGCCACTACCAGGGCCTGTTATTGTTACATTCAAAAGATATTTTACGTTACGCAATACTCCACAATGTGAAGGGAAACCGGCATCACCTGACACAGGGTCAGTATTGTTGATAACAGTCGTCCAATATGCATCTTCTGATTTTATTATTTCGCCACCTTCAACAGCCCTATACTCATAGTCACCTCTAATAACAAGGAGTGTTGCATTATCTTTAGGTGAAACGATTGTAGATGTTGATGAATTATCATAAACAAATATCCGAGCATCCGGAAATGTTTTCTCAGCAGTTGTACCAGAATAGTCTATCACATTCTCAGATGAGAACAATTTTATATACTTTGAATAAATACCCTGATTGCCATAAATTGTATTACCTGTAATCAAATCTGCTCCTGTATTAACAACCGGGCACCAGAAATTATCCGCTTTTCCAAAGACTGAAACACTGGAACGAACATTCGATACATAAATAGACTTTAATGTAAACTTAGCATACTGACCTTCCTTACCAAATCCTGAACGAGGATTAACTATGATTTTCGGAACCTCTACCCTTGCTACATTACGATAAACTTTAATATTTTCAGTTGCAGCAACAGTTCCTTTATTATCTTCTCCAAATACAGTAGAAGCATTAGTTGCAATAGTATTTCTACCTTTCGCAACAGTGATATCATAAGCGTTACTAGACATTAATAAATTATTTTCATCAATAGAAGCATCTGATATTGCTGTCAAATAACCGGCATAAGTATTATATGACTTAAACATATCTGCAGTAGGATTAGCCACAACCAGTACTTTCACTACTCCTGATTTAACAGAAACACACGCCGTTGTATCTGCACCAGCTGAATTATCCTGCTCTGCATAACCAATCAATGCACCTTCTGCCATACTCGGTGACATTGCACCTGCATTAAACACAGCAATACCAATTTTACCAATAGTATTATATTGGTTATCATCTGCTTTTGTCAAGCTCTTTAAAGTTGAGCCATTATTTCCTACCGAACTAAATGCCACCGTTAGTGTAGCATCCATTTCCAAAGCCGGATCCGGGATATTCGGATCATCATCGTTTGAACAAGCGCTGAATGCGCATGCAACCATAGTTGCGTAAATTAAATTCTGTAATTTCATAACTTATATGTTTTAAATGTGATAAATCATTTTACTACCCTATACTTAAATATCGACTGTCTTGAAGATTAAGATTACTTTGTTGTTTCTTGTTGACAGTGCAAATGTAGACAGCCATATTTTGATAAGCTGGCGGTATATTTATCACCCATACGCGGTAATTTTTAAATGATAAAAATTCCTACGTTTATTTACATTTATTTTAAAGAATACCATGCTTTATACCCTTACCGGCTGCCCATATTGAGAAGGATTTACACCATATTGCTCGATAAATCGTTTGCGGAAGGTCGCCATATCATTAAATCCGACCATTTCGCAAACCTCCGTAATAGTATATTTCTGCTGCAGGATCAGTTGAGCCGCCCGCTTGATACGGACACTTCGCGTCAATTCCAGAATACTGCAATTGGAGAAAGCTTTTACCTTGCGGTAAAGTGTCGGGATACTCATACTCATTTCATCCGCCAGGAATTTTGCATCGAAGCAAGGATCTTCCAGATGCTCTTCAATGGTCTGCACGATCTTATTCATAAATGCATTTCCTGCGATTTCTATCTCGTTGAGCGGAGCAGGTACTTCAACAGAAAATCCTTCTGTATCAGGAACCGATTGCGTATAGAATGCCCGCATTTGTTCGCGGCGTTTTAGCTGACTGATCAGTTTACTGCGCAACACTTCCAGGTCGAAAGGCTTAGTGATATAATCATCCGCACCGGCTTCAATGCCGGCTATCACATCTTCGTTTTCCACTTTAGCCGTCAACATGATAACCACCGTCTGGCTGGTACCCGGATTTGTCTTTATCTCCCGGCAAGCGGTAAACCCGTCTTTTACAGGCATCATGACATCGCACAGAATACCGTCGGGACATTCTTTTTTTGCCATCATCACCCCTTCCTCCCCATTACAGGCTTCCAGTATCCGGTATTCTTTCCCCAAAGCCAGTTTGAGGAACCAACGTATCTGGTCGCTATCATCGATCACCAACAGTTTTTTACCGGTTTCTTTCTTCTGCGGAATAAGTTGTACGAAACCGGCAATCTCTTCTTTCTGAAATTCGTTGAGATTGACCAGGCTGCTGTCGGGTTCCACAAATTCGACCGGCAATTCCATCAAAGAACTTTTCCCCAACGGGATCAGGATCGTACAACGGGTTCCAGCCTGGCCTTCCATTGTCTCCTGTATAAACTTCGCACGAACTGTTTCGGCCATATCAGTGATCTGTTTCAAACCGATACGGGCACTGTCCTGCGCATCGAGTCCGTCATCCTGTATGCTCAACGAACAATAAGATTTACCGTCTACCTTAACAACCGCTATATTGATCGTGATCTTGCCATACATAAATGTATTTTTCAACGAATTGGATAGTAACGTACGCAACGCATACTCTATTTTCCGACGGTCTACCCATACCCATAAAGCCTGCACCTGGGTATTGATCTTAAAATCGATATTGTTCATAGCAATCCAATCGACAAACAGGTCGCATATCTGTTTGGTAATATCCACCAGATCGTAGCGGGCTATGCGCATATGGTTAGCCACATCGTCGCCGTGGCGTATATCCTGCAATTGATACATCATATCCTGCAAAGCCAGCGTATTACGATAGGCCGACAATACCTGGGTGGAAACAAGCCCGTCGAGTTCGCGATTGAGAACCAACTGTCCCAGGTAGCCCAATATCAACGAGAGAGGCGTACGCATTTCGTGCACGGCTTCAACAAAAAAGGAATTGTGAAGCTTTTCCAGTTCTTCAGCCCTTCTGATCGCTTCATTGTATTTGGCTTCGTGTTCCAATCCCCAGCTATCTGTTTCTTTTATTTTGTTCACCATGAGCTGCTGTATCTCACGATTCTTGATAGTCAGCGTATCAATGGTGCGCTTCAACTCTTCATTTTCCAGCTTGAGCGTTGCCATAGCAGTCTCTCCTTGTTCATTTTCCTTTTCCTGCTTCTGTTTATTATGAAACAGAACAGTAAAAAGCGTTCTAAATTGATTGATCATTTCCATTGTATCCGGATTTATTATTTTTCATTTATTATCTTGTCCGATCTTTTATCCTATTTTTTGCTTTTCAGTAGAATTACGGTAGCTTTTTTATCGATTTTTCGCTGATTATTTATCCCAAATGACTAATCGCACAGGTCGATTTGTAATACAAGGACTACATGTAACGACTGGTTTATAGACACTTAAGACTTACAATACAATTTATACTTAGTTCATACAGAACTATGGTTCAATAAGATAGACAAGAAATTTGTGTTGTTATTCAACACGAATTTCTTGTCGGAAAATAATAGATCGCGAAAAATTGGAGAAGTATAAAAGAATATAGGTACAAGCCATAAGGATTTTTTGTCCTTGAAATGCTACCGGCTTATAATTTGATCATAAAACAGGGAAAATGGGAAAAGGAAGAATATTTTGGGGATACTTTATAAAATAAAGCCTGCAATTAGTTCATATCAGATTATTTTATAACTTTGAAACCGCAAAAGGTAGAGTTCTGTATGAACTAAGTCAATTATTCGGTCTTATTCAGTTTGTCCAGAAGATCTCTGCTTGGCTTCAGACGGACAGTATTTCGGGGAATAAGCATAACCCCCTCTCCCGTCCTGGGATTCCGGGCTAAACGCGACGATTGGGGGTGAAGAAAAATTCTTCCAAAGCCATAAATGGAAACATACTCTTCTGTTTCCAACCCTTCGACCATAATATCCAATATCGTGTTTATATAAGTACGGCTCTCCACCAGACTGATATCCATTTTTTCAGATAGTTTTCGAGCCATCTGCTCTTTGTTCATCTTCTATTTATAATTTATTCAGCAACGACAGGGTACAAAGTTCGGATTTTCAAGCATACAATGCAATTCACATTTCTTTCATAATATGTTCTATTCTTTCGTTCTCCATCCAAATAAATACTATTTTACTATATATTGATCGAAATATATAAGCGAACGCCATTTTTATATAAGAATCGAAGTTTTGTTTCATCGTAGATTTGCGCAATCAAAACCAAAAGATAACATATATTTCAATCAATAAAAAAATGAGAACAACGAGTAAATTAATCACTGTAATGCTTGCATTGGCCTTATTGGGCGCTTGTAGCAAAAATGAAATGAATGAATTAGGTAATGGAGAGGAAGCATCTATCACAATTACACTAAAAGGAGAGAACCTATCTTCTAAAGCAACAGGTAGCACTTCTGACACAGAAACCGACGAACGCAAGATCGTAAATTACAAGGTTTATGTTTTCAGTTATAACAGCGGTGTACTTGAAAAAGAAGTAGACGGAATTGTTAGTAATGGCGTAGCCGGATCAACCCAGATAGACGGATTGAATACAGCAGGTACAAAACGTGTAGTGGTTGTAGCCAATCTTCCCGCCGGATTCCCAGCCATCGACAATTACGACGATTTTGGAACTGCGGCATTCGATCTCGGATTACAAAATCCGGCAAACCGTGCAATAACAGGCCTTGTCATGAGCGGCGAATCATCAGAACTGACATTGACCAGCGGAAGTCCTGTTCCGGTAACCGTAAGTATCAAACGTGTAGTTGCTAAAATAGAATTAGGCTCCGTTACAATCACTCCGGAAGCGGGCCATACGGAAGCGTTTGTTCTGACTCAGGTCAGTATTCAGAAAGCTAAATCAAATGCGAATATAGGTCCTGTGACAATTGTATCGAATGCCCCGTTTTATGGAGGCTTAAGTGGTACGGAAAGTTCCGTTCCCAATCCCGATAACTATTTACTGGATGCGATCTCCACCGATCAGCCGAACGGGTCGCCTAAAGTGTTCGACAACTTCTTTTATGTTTTCCCGAACGACGAAGTGGGAGCCGAAACTTTGCTGACCATTACCGGAACATACAAAGGTAATATTACCCATTTCCCATTCCGCATTAACAGCATCGTTTCCGGTACTGCCGACGGAACGCTCATTAAACGGAATACCCGCTATATCCTCAATGTTACACTGAAGAAATTAGGAAGTGGAACAACTGACCCGGATACTCCTGGAGATCCTGCTGCTATAGAAGTAACAGTCACGCCCGAAGGTTGGGAAGGTCCGCTGGTACAAGATCTGGAATGGTAAGACCAACGATCAGAGCTATCGTTCCGTTTTTGTTGATCTTATTGCAAACGAGCTGTATCCGTGAAGATTTACAGGAATGTGAAGAAGAATATTTTGTCACAATAAAGGTAGTGGACATACTTACCGGAGAAGATATTACAACCTCCGGAGAAGTCGGTCATGCCGGGTTATTCATCTTTGATGCAAATGAACAACTCCGGTACACGGTCAATGTCGACTCCAATCATATCCGGCAAAAAATTCCGGTTTTGATTACCCCGAAAATAATTGGTCATCATTGGATATCCGTCTGGGGAAACCTGGAAGGATATCCACCTGAGACATCCAGTGGCGATCTCTTTTTTGGTATTACGAAGATCACCGGATCAAAGGTAAGAAATGAAGAGATAATAATTTCCAGGAAAAATGCCCGGATGTACATAACCGTCCGGGGACTTCCGGCTCTGTATAATGCTGCGGATTATTATTTTTCGATCGATCTCAACAATAACGGATATGACCTCAAGGGAACACCAATCCCGCATGCAACAACGATCAAGCAAAATGGCATCACGCTCGAAAACAACGATTTTGTCTCTCTCTCCTCTTTCAGTCTGACCCATACCAACGGCAATAAGGAGGACTATGCAACCATCAGTCTTTACAAAAAAAGACCCGGTACAGAGAATAGAGAAGATATATTAATAGCGAGTATAAATTCTGATTTAAACGGAAACCACATTGTTCTTCCTGCCGGCCAGACTACAAACCTGCTGATCGACTTGTGTCAAGAGATCAACGTCCGTGTCAAAATAAGTCCCTGGGATAAAACAGAACAATGGGTCGAATGGTAATAATATGAATAAAAGATATCAAATATTAAACCGGATAACTGGCTGGCTACTACTTCTGCTGGTATACAGTCTATCAACCTTATCCTGTTCCGACGAATCGTTTATCGGTGATGAGAACGGCAAGCAGGTAGAAAACCGGATGCCTGTCCGGCTGACAATTAACACGCCTGACACCCAAAAACCGGATACACGTAATATGAACCTGGAGGAACATATAGAGGAAGTACACATACTGGTTCTTTCAAAGCCGGCCGCCGAATCCGAATACCAGTTCCTTTACAGCGCGGAGGGAGCGAATATAAGCTATCCCAACAACCATACGACCACATTCACCGCTATGCTCAAATCGTCGGACAACCCAATCAAGCTGATACTAATTACCAATGCCAGTCAAACCATAGCAGAGAAATATCCGGAAGCCGGTGATACAGAAACCCAAATAAAAGAAAAACTGGTATATCAGTTGGGGAATAGCGACGGCTACCCACAACCGATCACCGGTAGTCTGCCCATGTATGGAGAATACTCGCTCCCAAAGCTGGAAGCCGGTAAAGTAAATGATGACATACAAATTAGAATGTTGCGCTCCGTTGCCAGAGCCGATATATATAATAATGATGCCACAGGACATTTCCGTTTACAAAACGTACAGGTGTTCCGTCCTTATAACAAAATACAACTTATTCCGGGAAGTACTATCGTCAACAGCAACGGAGGACCGAAAGTCGATATACCTTCCCTACCCGAACAGGCGACCTTCTATCCCGTAGATTTTCCCGTGCCACAGCAGGAGACAACATCAGGAGCAACTTCAATCGAACAGATATATCTTCCGGAAGCCCCGGCCCCGGCAACAGATAAACAAATAAGCGATGCGACCTGTCTTATTGCCGGTGGTATTTATGATGACGGCATCTATCCGGCCCGAACCGTTTATTACCGGATCGACTTTAAACCTTCCGGCCATCCGTTCGGACAAATCCTGCGGAATCACCGATATATGTTTCTTATACAGAAAGTTTCAACTGCCGGCTGGGACACACCCGAAGAAGCGGCTGTAAACGCATCTTCCGGTATCATTGCCACCGTCGAATCATGGGATGAACATACGACCGACATGTATTTCGACGGGGAACATCACTATGGCGTTTCAACCCGTCATCTTAAATTACAATACCGGATGAACTCCAAAGGTGTCATTTATATCGATACAGACCTGACAGGCGAGCTCATGCAATGGGTAGATACAGACGGTAACCCCATTGACAATAACGAATTGTCTTCCTCTTTGTCGAGCGCCCGTTTTGAAGTCTCCCTGACCCAGGAAACAGATAGCGATAACAATATCCGGAGAGTGATTCAATGTCGTGCCAAGCAGCCGAACAATAGTTACTCCGACTATTCCGAATATATTATGATACATGTAAACCGTTGGAAGATAATGATAACAATCACCCAATCGGCAAACAGCAGCAGAGACGAAATCATCCATATATTGAGTACCAACGGTATCGGAGGTATCGATTATGCTTCATCGAGACCTATGAAAGCGATACTCGACAACCATTTTGGTGTCGGAAAAACGATCCAGCTCGGAGGAATAGAATATTCCCAGATCCCTATCACTATCAATGAGACTAATTTGCCTTATAGCAAGTTGGTACAACAAGATATTTTAGTACTGGGCTACGACAGCCGGCCTGATTCCGCTTCCGCACGCCGCATCCTGGACTGGCTCGGGGCAAGAAAAAACAGAGTACTTGTCATAGGTACCGACTGGAAAGCCCCCGGCATTAACGACAGTAGCGGTAGCGGACGGCCTGAAACAGCCTATACAACTAATTACCAGTTACTGAAATTACTGCGGGAAGATGTAACCCCTTATTGGTACAACGGAGCAAACAACGAATCAATCGGTGATACAGGCCCTTTACGTTCAGCACTGATTGCCTCATTCGATCCTACTGCTAACAATGACTATTTCTTCCGGACAGGTCCTTTTACAGAATCACTGGCTACAGGGATCATAGACTGTGGCTACTGGATAAGCGATGGCATCTGGGGACGTTTGGATGTCCATTCCTCTAACATCATCCCACTCATCCGTTTCAAGAATGTGGTCAAAGACGACGGCTCCGGCTCACTCCCATCCTACAGTCCCTATCCGGAAGGAGATGGACGGATGATACTGGGAATAGACAAAAAGAAGCGAATCGTTTATGTGGGCGATTCACAGATTTTTGAAATAGGCTCGGGAAATGCCGTAAAAAGAAATTCACGGATCGACAACAATGCCGGTGATCTGACTAACGACTATTCGCGAATCATGGCTAATCTATGGGCTTGGATGATCGAAGAAGTTGTATTAGGAAACAATGAATAACCGTAAATCATAACAAACAAGAAATATGAGTATCCTATTTCAACACAACAACAACAATACATACGAATAAGGAGACAAAACAACGATAAAGCCCGTTTTGTCTCCGCATAATACGTCAGTCAGTCATTAAAAAAGACAATTATAGCACCAAACAAACAAAAATCGATACATACTTTTGTCGAATTCTGATAATTACATAAAACTAAGACACATTATGGGGATACTTTATAAACATGAACATGTTTCCTGCAACAATTTCCGGTTACCAGCACAACGTACCTTCCAGGTTTTCCATCTTCATCCCGAAGAAAAATGTATGGAACTTGACAATTCCAGATCTATCCTCCTTTTTATTCTGGAAGGAGAAATTATGTTCAGTAATGACGCTGTCCACAAGCAGATACTACAAAAAGATAATATTGCATTGATACCCGTAGGTAGCCATTATTCCATCGAAGCAAGAAAAGCAAGCCACATACTCACCTGCCGGTTCAGCGATGATATCAGATTATGCAACCGTATTCATTTTGAATCTTTGTCTAAATACAAAAAGAGAATAGCTTACAGTCACAACACATTGAAATTCCAAGAAGAAATCCAGATTTTTTTAAATTTACTCAATAGTTATATAGAAGACGGAATCGGCTGTAAACATCTGCAGGAGCTAAAATTGCAAGAACTTTTTATATTATTCAGGGCTTATTACACAAAAGAACAACTGGCCGCCTTTTTCCATCCGATCCTTAGCCGGGATACGGATTTCAACCACTTCATTCTATCCAACTATCGGTCGGTGGCAAATGTGGAAGAATTTGCACGTCTGGCTCACATCAGCCTCTCGGCATTCAACCGTAAATTCAAAAAACATTTTAATGAACCTGCTTATCAATGGATGCTACAACGTAAAACAGAGGGGGTACTGGAAGATATCCGAAGCACGAACAAATCTTTCCTGGCGATCTCACTCGATTGGAATTTCTCTTCGCAGGCCCATCTGACTAAGTTCACCAAACAACAATGCGGCCTGTCCCCCTCACAGATTCGGGAACAGGCCGCACATGACCTAATATTCGATTAATTAAAACGGAACCTCGCTACTACTACCCTGGTTCAGGAAGTCTGCTCCGGCCGGCGGTATCGGGGGCAACGGATCTTCGCTGTTCATATTCGATGAGAACTCGCGCACTGCCACATCTTCATCTATATTCATGAACTTCGCATAATCGCCCTTGAATCGCAGACGCACATCCCCTGTCGCACCGTTACGATGCTTGGCGATGATGATCTCCGCCAGTCCGACCAGCGAGTTACCACGTTCATCTTCCGTAATCTTATAATATTCAGGACGGTGGATAAAGCAAACCATATCCGCATCCTGCTCGATCGCTCCTGATTCACGAAGGTCGGCCAACTGCGGACGCTTTCCTTCGGCTCCCTGACGGCTTTCCACACCACGGTTCAACTGCGACAGGGCGATGATCGGGATATTCAACTCCTTCGCTAACCCTTTCAACGAACGGGAAATGGTACTTACCTCCTGTTCACGGCTGCCGAAAGTCATACCGCTCGCATTCATCAACTGAAGGTAGTCGATGATGATACATCTTACCCCATGCTCACGTACCAGACGACGTGCTTTGGTACGCAACTCAAAAACCGAGAGACTGGGCGTATCGTCCACAAAGATCGGGGCGTCATACAGTTCCTTGATCTTGAAGTCGAGCTGTTCCCACTCGTAACTTTCCAGGCGTCCGCTCTTGATCTTCTCACCCGGAATCTCACATACGTTCACGATCAGACGGTTTACCAACTGAACGTTACTCATTTCAAGAGAGAACAGGGCTACAGGGACGTTATGATTAACCGCCATATTCTTCGCCATAGAAAGCACGAATGCCGTTTTACCCATCGCAGGACGGGCAGCGATAATAATCAGGTCGGAGTTCTGCCAACCGGAAGTGATCTTATCCAACGCATCGAATCCGGTACGTGTACCGCTCAAACCTTCCTTCTGGTTTGCCGCCTTCTGCAACAACTCCATCGCATCCTTGATGACCGGGTTGATCTGGGTTACGTCTTTCTTTACATTACGCTGGGAGATCTCAAACAATTTTCCTTCGGCTTCCTGCATCAGGTCTTCCACGTCGATCGTCTCGTCGAACGCCTTTCCCTGGATCATGGCGGTAAAGGAGATCAACTCTCTCGCCAGGTATTTCTGCGCTATGATACGGGCATGGTATTCGATATGCGCACTACTGGCCACTTTACTGGTCAGCTGCGAGATATAGAACGGGCCGCCCACCAGATCGAGTTCGCCACGTTTCCTTAGCTGCTCCGTTACGGTAAGCATGTCCACCGGTCGCTGGCTGACAGCCAGGTCTACTATTGCCGCATAGATCATCTCATGCGATTTCTCGTAAAAACATTCCGGTTTCAACAACTCACTGACAACAGAATAAGAATCTTTTTCAAGCATCAAGGCACCTAAAACGGCCTCTTCCAACTCACGTGCCTGTGGCTGCAAGCGCCCCATATCGGGCACCATATCAGGCTTTTTCTTTCCTCTTCCACTATTATTTCTAGTTCCTTCTGCCATTTCTGTATGTTTATCGGGGATCAAAATTACAATTTTTATTTGGTATTCGCCCCTTTTTTCTACCTTTGCACCCGTAAAAAGTAATTAACAAATTATGGACGACAGTATTCCGCGAGAAACAAGAACAAGTAAAAATTAGCGAGGCAGGGATTTCATATTTCCTCTGCCCGTGTAAGTAAACGAAAGGAGGCAATAATGAGATCATTTCTTTATTGTGAAGCCGGTTTTGTGGAAAAAACCAATTGGCTTCCTAACTGCTGGGTAAATGTAGAATGCCCTACCCCGGAAGATATCCAGTATCTTTTAAATCAATTTCACGTACCTGAATCATTCCTGAGCGACATTGCCGATACCGACGAACGGCCGCGTATCGAATATGAAGGTAACTGGCTGCTGACCATTCTCCGTATCCCGGTACAGAGCACGGAAAGTGGTATTCCCTTCACTACCGTTCCGATCGGTATCATTACCAACAATGAGGTCATCATATCCGTATGTTACCACAAGACAGAGCTTTTGCCCGATTTTATCCGTTACAGCCGACGGAAAGAGCTTGTTGTACGTCATAAATACGATCTGATCCTGCGATTGATCCATTCGTCGGCTGTCTGGTTCCTGAAGTACCTGAAACAGATCAACAACGAAGTGGCACGTGCTGAAAAAGCCCTGGAGAAAAGTATCCGTAACGAGGACTTGCTACGGTTGATGAAGCTGGAGAAAAGTATGGTTTACTTCAATACGTCGATCCGTGGAAACGAAGTGATGCTTTCCAAACTGCAAAGTATCTTCCAGGAGCCGATGTATATGGATGCGGAACTATTGGAAGATGTGGAGACGGAGCTGAAGCAGGCGCACCTCACGGTAAATATTTACAGCGATATCCTTACCGGTACGATGGATGCTTTCGCCTCGATCATATCGAACAATGTGAATACGATCATGAAACGCATGACATCCATTTCGATCATCCTGATGGTACCTACGCTAATCGCCAGCTTTTATGGTATGAATGTGATTAATAATATTGAAGAGATGCCGCACGGGTTTATCTTTATAGTACTTATCTCCATTACCTTATCGGCTTTAGCGTTCTTTATTTTCAGGAAGATCAGGTGGTTCTGATATACATTAATAAAAATAGCCCCGGAATAAACCGGGGCTACAGGTTTGTTTGTACGGAAACAATAGATGTCTCCTGAAAACAATATATACTTATTTAAGGGTTGCGCCGCCATCTCCTCCCTGGTTCCGGACAATCCAGGGTAACACATTAAAATCCATTTTTAGATAAGCTTCATATTCATCCGGCTTTTCGGGGTCTACCTCCGGAGTGCCTGAGCCAAGTCCTGAAATATTAGTCACCAGTAAACGATAAATATTATTGCGTACAATGGCAAACTCCATTACTCCCATCTCATTCTCCTTATTATTATCCAGATGTCTGATCCAGTAATTATAATAGCAATAATAGCTCGACACTTCCGGATCTTTCCGGTAACGTTTTACAAAAACCTTCGCTAACTCTTCATCAGTCGATCCTTCTGTAATGCCATCTAATTTGAGACCCGCATCTTTCATTGCCTGGATACCAGTATAAAATTTATAGTTCGCATAATAAATAACATCAGGTCTCGCATCGGTTATTTCCTTATTCTCTCCCCAAAGAGTTGTAGGTGTAAAGCTGGCTTTAAACCGGACTCCGGTCGAATAAGCGTTCAACTGAGCCGTTTTAAACATACAGTTTTCAAGACAATAAAAGCCATGAAACGAGTTAACCGGTACAGACTGCCAGTTTTCGGCAATCGTCTTTAAAGGATAAGCATAATACCCATCCGGATTATCAAAACCTTCAGCCCTGTCTATCGTCTTTGAGAAAAAATAAGGATCGATCACATAACCGTTAGTGGGATTTATTTCTCCAAAATTCCCATTTGTTATAGTATAGGAAGAAGGTTCCCGGTTTGTACTCAGAACTGCCGTATGACGGAAAGTGTAAAACCAACGGCTTAAGTTGATATACTGGAACCCGGACAGGCTGATGGAAACATATTTATCGCCATCGCCGGTCGTCAGATCGTATTTCTCTTTCGACTGTCCGACCAATACCTTAGCCATAGCCCGTTCCAGATTTATAGTTATAATAGTAGGATCTTCCGACGGCAAAACTTCACGGACAGTCACTTTCAAATTCAAATCCGTACTACCCTCATACAAACCGCTATTGTCGGCACGCCCTGTCATCAATAAAGTTCCATCCTCGGTTAAAACCCCGAAGCCGTCTTTATAAGTAGATTTGTCCACCAGGTTGATAAACTCGTTCTCTGTATTGAAAGAACCTGTCACATCCCCATTGGCAACCGTAAAAATATCATACGTCCCCGGATCTATCAAGACCCTGTTGGCCGTGTACTTTACAATATGTTCACTCTGGTTTCCGGAAGGAGCATTTTCCGGAATCTGCGGCCCTGCCGTACGCGTTATATTCTCCAGCGAGATCTTTTTATATAAAGCCTTCGTATCCGAATTAAACAGATAAACGGCAAGCGACTTTACATTATACTCATTGGCAGTACCGGTCTCATAAATACCCGAAGTTTCCGCACTGCCGGCTTTGCTCGAAGAACTGTTAGGAACGACAAAAGCAAACCGGACATTTCCTTCTCCCCCGTCTACAAAGCCGGAATTATCTTCCGGAAATACATCCGCATCGTTAATGCAGCCGGACAAACCCAGTACCAGGCATAACAGCCATGCTGATTTTGCAAAAAAGTTGTTTTTCATGTGATAAATGCTTTTAGTTAATAATTATACATTTAATGACGTTTATTATTCTCAAAAAATGCAGCCAAATTCATACCGGCCTCTTCCGACCCTTCCGCTTTTGCCGCTTTCAGCAGGCGAATGCCTTCATACAGATTCCCGGTCATCAATTCGTACACCCCTTTGCAATTTTTATAAGCCAGGGTTTCATGGGGTGCCATCCGCAGATACTCCCCGGCTGCCTGCCAGTTGCCCTGCTCGATAGCTGCCGCTGCCGCATTCAGATTGGCTACCGGATGAGCCGGGTAAATCTTTACACTCGTTTCTATTATCTGATAAAATTTCCCCGGTTCATTTTTATAACTCAACGCCACCATATACAATTCGCGTAAAGAAAGCATCTGGGGATTTATTTCCGCCACGACCCTGGCTTCTTCCAGGTTAAAATTCAATTCTTTCTGATTCCGGACATCGGTCGCATCGCTTTCAGGAGAAATGTATGAAGCCTTTAAACCGGATACATCCGAAGCCTTCGGCGAAGGTGTAACATCATTGGTTGCAGTAACTCTCTTTACCTCCGATGACCTTCCCGGTTCCTTCAGACCGACCGTTTCCTGAACAATTTCCCCGGAAGAAGCCAGCTTGTTTACCTTCAAATACAGTTCCGGCATACGCATCCAATTTTCGGAAGCCACAGACGTATGATAGACCACTTCACAAGGATATTCTCCCGACAGCTCCCTGACAAGAAAATATTTCTCCCCTTCAATACCTTTTCGTTTATTCAATACACGGTTCCGTTCATATATGCGATGTCTTTTTTTACCGTTCAGCAAGACCGGAGCAAGTTCTTTTTCCTGCCTGTTCTCTTTTACCATCGGAATAATGGTAAGCGATTCGTCTGATGTGAAATCATGGGTATTGACAATACATTTTACCGATACCACCAACGAATCACCTTTCACAAAACATGATTGCGATTTTATCTCCACATCAATATCCTTTGCATATAAGGAGTTGCTAATAAAAAATAAGCCCAACAACACGAGCGGATTAATTTTCATATTTATCGTTTTTTTATTGTATAAAGTAAATTAGAGATATGCCTATTTGTGTCGGTCCCACATAATTGGTATGCGCCTTTTCTATGCGGGGCGTTCCTTTTTCCTGCCTGTATTTATCATAACTCAGATAAGCATACCCCAAAGCAATGCTAGCTTCCAGATTCCATAACGGGCTTATCATCCATTGGTATCCGTAAGAAACTCCGGCACCAACCAGATTTCCCTGAAAACGATAATCGGATAGTATTCCTCCCCAATTAAAACGCGCATAATGAGCCTGTATACCTACAAAACTTCCCTGAAAAACTTCCCCGAACCATCTTCTGAATTCCGGTTGTATAAGCAGATGTTTCATCTTCTTGTTATCAGCAAAAGTCCACGGGTTGTAACTGATAATAGAACTGAATGAGTAGGCTTCTTTGCATTTTATTTCACCTCCAATATTCAAAGACGACGTCAAATCATAAAGCATGTTTGTTTTCACTGCTATATTCTGAGAATTCAATTCAGATAAACAACTGATAATCATTGTTATAAAAATCATGCTCTTAGGACTATAAAGCCTAATAAACATCTTACGACAGATTATCATAATAACACCAAAAACAACCATATAATTACTTTTATATCGCATATTAGATATCACAAAAAAATATTAATACTATATCAGATAATATCACTCACATTTTAACAAAAAAATAATGACTAAAATAAACGAACGTTTTTTCTAGTCATTATTCCGAGACGATAATTCAATATAATATGATTATTGCAACTTTTCGAAAAATCACATATATTCTCCTGTAATTCAATGAAATAAAAAGATAAAAAACGCTTTGTTTTTCATTTAATATAAAATATATTTGCACCAAATAAATGACTAGAAAAAACGTTCGTTTATTTTAGTCATCATATCGAATCTTTATGAATTCAGCATAAAAAAACTCTGTATTTTCCGACTTTAATTGAAATAATATTGGAAAATACAGAGTTAAATATTCAACCGGATGAAAGCTTAAAGTAGCTATTCTTCCTCTTTATTCAATTTTCTGACCAGGTCATCCGCTGCACGAAATTTCATGGTGCTTCTGGGTGCAAGCATCAGAGGTTCCATTGTTTGTGGATTCCTGACAGGACGCGGTTTCTGAAGTATAGGAGAAAAAACTCCAAGGCCACCTATCCTCACCTTGTTTTCAGATCTAACTTCTTCAAATACCGTGTCAATGAAGGTATTCAAAACATTCCGTACAGCACTTTGCGTATACCCTGTCTTTTCAGCAATAGAGTATATCAACTCTCTTTTGTTCATCATATCTTTACAGTTTTAAAATTTTTATTCCGCCAACGATCCACTGTTCCAAAGCAAATCGTTATTATCAAATAGTTTGTTAATTTGTTGCATTTGACTTCCTGACAAATAGAGCTTTTCCAGGCCTTTTTCATAATCGACTAACCGATGAAAATCCGAACCTACATAATCGTAATATCCTTTATCCAACAACATCCGGGCAACCGACCGGGCTTGTTTCCCATACAGGCCGGCCAACGAGAACAAATTCAACTGAAATTTATATCCCTTGTCTTTCAGAAAATAGTAGTCTTCCTGCGTCATATACTGATATAATTCCGGGTGAGCGATAACAGGTTTATATCCCTCCAGCATAAGATCGAATAAAAATGTCAGGAATTTCTCAGGTGCCGACAAACGGGAAGTTTCCACCAATATCTGCTTACCGGGAAAAGTCAATACTTTACCCCTCTTACGGGCATCAAAACAATTATCCAGCATATATTCAGCAGCCAGATATAATTCAATATCCACAGGACAACACTCTTTCAAAATGGAATATTTTGCCTGTAAAAGCTCTAATGAATTATTCGTACATTCCTCCGCAATATGGGGAGTAAGGAAGATCCGTTTCACACCGACCTCCCTCATTCTCTCCAATGCTGTTATCGAATCCATTAAAGACTCCGATCCCCCGTCCACATTGGGAAGCAGATGCGCATGCACATCCGTCATCCCCTCGAGCAATGTGGTATAAAGAATGTTTCTCTTTGGTACAATCCAAGTTAACATAACAAATTCAATATTTATTTCTTCTTTTCATTCCCGTATCCATAGCCATAGCCGTACCCATATCCGTAGCCATAACCATAACTTGAATGATTATAGCGTACACCGTTCAAGATCAGACTCATATTCTTGAATTTATCCTGTTTATACAGCTTTTCCAACTCAGGAAGTTGCCGGCGATCCATCAATCCGGCACGCAGGATATAAATGGTCAGGTCAGCTACACGATTAATAATTGCCGCATCTGCGACCAAACCGGCTGGCACGTTATCCAGAATAATATAATCATACCGTTTCTTCAACTCTTCAATCAAAGTATCCAAACGAGTACTCAACAATAGTTCGGACGGATTAGGAGGTACAGGCCCGGTATGAATGATATCCAGGTTTTCCGCTAGTTCTCCTTTTCCAATGATAGAATCGATATTATCCACTTTCCCGGATAAATAATTAGTTATCCCCATGTTAGTAGCGCTACTAACATGGCTGCTAAGGGTACCCTTACGAATATCGAGGTCGACCAGTATCACCTTCTTACTGGTCAAGGCAAAGCTCATGGCCAGGTTCATCGACACAAATGTCTTACCGGCATTCGGATTGAAAGAAGTGAACATCACCACTTTCATGTCTTTCGCTTTCACACGCATGAAATCCATATTCGTACGTACAATACGGAATGCTTCCGAAATACTGTCGCGTCCGTTTTCACGCACCACTATCTCATCCTTATTCTTCCTGTCACGTAAAGGTATCTCTCCCAGGAACGGGATCGATACGGCATCTTCTACATCCTTGCGCGTACGCACAGTCGTGTTCATAACCACTTGCAACCAAATAATCCCCGACGGGATAGACAATCCAAGCACCACAGCCGCCAGTAAAATCATCATCGACTTCGGCGCTATCGGGTTTCTGCTCCCCTGGGCCGCGTCGATGACACGGGCATTACTTTCGGTAATTGCCTGCGACAAAGCATTTTCTTCCCTTTTATTCAATAAGTAGAGGTACAATTCTTCCTTGATTTTCTGCTGGCGCTCAACCGACAACACATATTTCTGTTGCGTCGGTACAGCCGAAATACGACGGCTGGTCTGTGCCTCCCGTTCCTTGATATTCTTTATTTTGATATTCAGTCCGACAATCAGGTTATCGATGGCCCGGATAATAGTCTGCTTCATTGCTCCCAACGAATTGTTCAAATCCATTACTACCGGATTCTTATTACTACTGTTACTGATCAGTTTGTCACGCTTCAGTAGCAGGTTGTTATATTCGCTAATCTGGCCTTCGATATTCACATCTGCAATACCGGTATTAGCTGGTATCAGATCCGAGCTTTTATGCGGGTCTATCAGGTAATCGCGGATATATTTAGCCAAAGTCAGCTGGTTCTCCAAACCGAGCCCTTCCTGGCTGTATTGGCTGCTCTCCTGCAGATACATCCCTGTTTCGGAACTGATGTCGGTCAACTGGTTTTCCCGTTTATAGGTCTCGATATCGGCATCAACGCTTCCCAATTCTTTTTCAATAATGATCAGACGGTCATTGATAAAATCGGAAGTATTCACCGTCACCTGGTTCTTATCGTTTATCGCATCTTCATTATAGACAGCGATCAACATATTCAATACATCCTCTGCCCGTGGAATAGAAACATCCTGCAAGGTCAGGTTAATGATCGCTGCCGTTTTACTGGCTAATGCCACCTGAAGGGTATTACTGTAACCCAAAGCAACATCCACCCTGTTCTTTTTCACAACAGCCACCGGCTTGCCGAAATATTTATCCGAATAATACAAGGTCGGAGTAACCACCAGCTTTCCGATAGATGTAATCACCGTATCGTTCAACACCACCTTCAACATTTTTGTCTCGTCCGTTGAAAAATCCGACAACATCACTTCCGTCTCCGTCAAAGGAGTCACATTCAACGAAAAAGCCTGTGTCGCCTCCGCTTCCGGAAACTGCACGGCAATAGGTGACTGGGTATAGAGTTCGACCGTACGCAACCCCTCTTTCACCGTATAACCGATATCCAGGTTCAAGCGTTCGGCCACGATACTCATCAATCGCTTCGACTTGAACACCAACACTTCGTTGTCCACATTACTTTTGACATTGAACATGTTCAATTCTTCAAAAGCAGCCGATTCACTCAGGCCGCCTCCCTTCGTATTATCTTTTATCAGAACCGAAGCCGTACGCGTATACACTTTCGGCGCCCATTTCAGATACAGGAAGGCCGCTCCGCAACAAATCAGAACGGATAAAAGGAACCAGTACCAGTTAGCCAGGACAATATGGAAAAGATCTTTCAGATTCAGTTCGTTTTCTTCCCCTCTCAAATAAGTAGTTTCTTGTTCAGAATTCATTAGGTTCTCCGATTATTTAAATATTAATACCGCGATTGTCGTCAGCAATGAAATAACAGACACCCAGACACCGATGGAGTTATTCTGGTTAATGCTGCTCTGGCCTGCCTTCGCCTTGTTCGGTTCCACATACACAATATCGTTTTGCTGCAAATAATAGCAAGGAGAGTTAAATATATCTGCCGAGCGCAGGTCATGGAAAAGGATCGTACGCTTTCCGTCGTTTTCACGGATCACCCCTACCCGGTCGCGACGTCCGTAGATGGTCAGGTCGCCCGCCATGCTCAATGCCTCCAACAAGGTGATACGATCGCCGGAAATAGTAAAGCTACCCGGACGGCTTACTTCCCCCATCACGGATATTTTAAAGTTCAGGAACTGCACCGTCACGATCGGATCTTTGATTAGGTCGCCTTCAATCAATTTGTTCTTGATCAACTCCGTCAATTGCATACGTGTCAATCCTTCCGCATGGATCTGTCCCAGAATCGGGAAATCGATATTACCGTTCGTATCCACCAGATATCCTAATACACGTTGCTGACCAGTACTGGCAGACCCCAACTGATAAGTTATCATCGGCATATTGAATGGCAATGCCAGTTCCGGATCACGGCTGTTCACCATAATGGCCAGCAGGTCGTCGCTATGGATAATCACTTCATATTTCTGCTCGATCTCCTGCTGTTTTAAGGGGACGACATCCTGCAGATAGATAATTTTCTTGGTAGACGTGCAGGCGGACAAAAACACCGCCATGCAGACTACCAGATAAGCTACATATTTCACCTTCATACTCTTCTGTTTCGGATTATTTATTCACCAGAGCCACCGGAATGTGTTCCATGACTTGCCCCCTTTTCAGTTGTTATAACCAGGTCTACCCCATCGTATTTAACAACCGGAATAGTCAAAGCGACAGTCTGCCCTCCGAATACGACCGGAAAACTAAATACGGTTGTCGTTGTCCGTTCGACAATGGAAACAGTCGTTTTCATGTCGCCGCTTATTCTGGCATCGCGCTTCAATGTCATTTCGCCGACACTCGGAGCTCCCCCTACCAACGATGCCAGAGTCAGTTCGACTGCACCGGATAAAGCAGTAATATCGCTATCGCTCAAACCGGCCAATTGCTTCTTTAATAAATCGCTTGTCGTTCCGTCTATTTTCCATCCCAAATGTGATGTTACGTCGATCGACTGTTCCTGCGAATCCATTTTTCCCAGGTTATCAATCACAATCGATTTCAGATTTTCAGTCTTGGAAGTTCCTTTCTGTGACGAGCAAGGCACGCCGAACGAGTGATTTGAAAAGCCATCGATGGAAGTCACATAATATCCGTTACCGTTATAATCTGCTGCTCCTGTCTCACTCCACACGCCATTCTTTTCCACATAATGTTTTACATCGGCAAAATAGACACCTTTGCCTGTCGGATTTTTCATCCGCAATTCAATCGGTTTCTCAAACGACTGGCCGTCGGGTTCACAGTTTACAGTAGAAAGACTGGCACGTACCGTACCTGCCTGAGTCTTTTTAGCACCCTCTTTATAAGCAGTTACCGTTATATCTGTTGCCGATTTAACCGCACCTGCCGGAAAGGTCAACTCGATCATCTTCCGCTTTACTTCTATCACCGTCTGTTCTACATCGGAGGAAATTGTCACCGGCGGATTTTTTGTTTCCAGCTCCTGTGACAGTAATACGATACTTTGTTTTTTAGCATCCGCCGGGAAACCGACTTCCGCCGTCACTGTCACATAGCCACTCTTTTCGAAAGTAACGATACAATCATCTTTCGATTTCATTTCCAACTGGAACGTACCATCTGCAGCCGTTGTTGCTTCAACGCTCGAAGCACTGACTTTTACACCCTCGAGAGCGTTGTTCTCCGATATCACTTTCCCGGCAATATAATAGACCTCCGCATCCAGCGGATTTTCCACAATGACAGGAGTCGGTTCATCTTTCTTACAGGAACTAAATCCTACACCAATTGTCACAGCAAGAGACATAGCCATGCTGACAACCAAATACTTGTTCGTTTTCATTTCGTCTTCTTTTTTGTTTATAATTATTTTGATACTATTTAAACCGTTCAGCCAGACCGACCAGGTTATCTTTAATAAAATCAGGATTGTAATACCCCCGGCTCCTGTTTTCATCCGGACGTGTTTTGTAAGAGCGTCCCAGCTTCCGTGAAGTATACCAGGGGCCGGACTGTGCTTCATACTGCCAGTCGAAATACTCCGGCAAACGTACCCGCACAGCCTTATGTTTACTGCGTTTTTTGCGTGGCAGGGGAATAGCAAAATGGAAACCGCCGTTCGCCTCCCCACCGGAATACATGGCAAACAAACCAACTGTAACCTCCCCGAAATGGCGGCTACAATCCCCACGTACCCCATAATCGCCATAGATATAGCGGTGGGCCGACAAGTCGAATTGCAGATTATAGTAGGGTTCGTTATAACGGATCAAAGCAGTTCCGCTGACCCTTTTCCATTGTGTCACCTCCCATTTGCCGCCGTAGAATGTAGACGAACCGGTTAGTCCTCCGGTCAACCCGAAAGCCCAGCGATCCGAATTGGCTCGATACAAAAGATCCAGGTCCACACCGATCCGGTTCTGGTTAAAATTACCCACACTCAATGCGGCAAATATATTCTTCGGCAAACGGATCTCCTGACGCAACACCAGCATCCCGGCACGGATATAATCCATCTCTCCCACCAGGTTATTCCACACCGGGAAAATGACCTGTCCGGTGAAAGAAGCTCCTTTCCAAAGCCCTACCTCCACAGCCGGAGCAATATTCAACACCGTTCCGTATATCTTATCCAACCAGGAGTTTTGCAGTTTGACCTGCGGGTATAATACCAGATCGACCTTTCCGGCCGAGCAGTTCACCGCTTTTGCCCCTTTCAAAATCTTCATCACCTCATCCGTATCGTAACTGATCGCCAGCCCCTTCATCACGGCTGCCAGCGATACCTCTTCCTGCCGGTAAGCGACCAAGGCTTCCCGGCCTAACGATACCGTAATCTGAGGTATCCGGTCTTCCAATACAACCAATCGTATATCTCCTTCGACATCCGGATCATTCAGCAAAGTCCGGATCACGTCAAACAATCCGCGATAAGTACCCCGGTACACATTGTCCTCATAAGCGATACAAACCCCGTCAGCCTGTGCCACAACCTTTACATTCTCCATACCGAGACTGACAAGCCTATCCTCCACCGTCGCATTCCCTTTCCAACAGAACAGATTGCCCAGAAGGAGTAAACAAAGTATATGATATATTTTCACCATTTAAATTCGTATCTTATCCCCGCAGAGACAGCTTTGAAATCGTAACAAAAAGCATGTAAGGAGAAATGATTGAAAAGCTGTGCGGCAGCCCCTATACTAACGGCTTCCGCATTATATTCGGCCATCAGTGTAACAGACCTCAAAAAAGCCGGACTATAACCCACTCCACCGAAAATACCTTTCCGGTAACTATCTTTACGAAACGGGATATTCCCTCCCAGGGAAAAGCCCAGGTCATGGCCGCCCAATAACAGATGCTTTGTCCCGACAATATATACAGATGAGAAAAAGCGGTTGCCTGCAGCACTCTTAAACATATTCAGTTCGCCGGTAGTAAACGCGTCATTCGATCCTACCACGATGGCCGGCCACCATTTCCCCTCTTTCAATGGACGAAAACGCAATGATACGGAACGATCCTGATTCCATTTACTCCCCTTCTCGAACTCCCCATGAAGCAAAGTGCAACGATAGGCCACTTCCAGGAACGGCAGGAAAGTTATATTCACAAAATAATTCCCGGTATTATACTCCCAGTTGGAAGGCATCATTGCTTCAGGCAGAAAATTAGCCCCTCCCATAAAAGTTCCGTCTGCCTGCATGTCTGCTGTCGGGATTGTCAACAACCCCGTCACTCCCAATGAATATTGAGCGTGAAGATCGGTTGCCATCAGCAGCAAACAGGCAGAGAGAAACAATTTTTTAAACCAGATTGATATATTCATTATCGACACATTCTTTTAAGGTTCTCCCAGCACCTCCACAATACACCCTACCTGACGTGGTGTCAGAATACGTTGCGTACGGTTCCAGCCTGTCTTTGTCAAGCAACGGATCAAACCGCCATTCGCCATCACCCAGGCTTTCAACCGGCGGGAAGCAGCTGCGGGAGTCAGTGTCGGACTATACAACACGCCTAGTTCCATCCAGGTAAAACTGCGGTTCTTCCACTTTCTTTCCTCTTCTTCTTCCACAGACTTTATCTTGCCTTTTTCATCTTCCCGTTTCATACCCACCTCCAGTCCATAGTGGCCGGACGTTTCTGCCTCCGCGACAGACCGGCCAGGTGAGCAATCCCGATATTCAGGCGACGAAGTGCCTGCATCCTATCCGTTGTATCCGTAATGCCGGACAACGTCTGTATCCCTGTCCGGATACGTTCCAATAACAAAGCCTCTTCCGAAGGCGAGTCCTGTACAAGCTTTTTCCGGAGATAACCGGTAAACCGGTCTTTTCCCCAAAGCCGGAACAACGAGTCGGGATCCTCTCCCTCCGGTAATTCTACCCCGTAAGCCCGTATGCCCTGCATCCTAAGAAGATGAACGGCCTTTTCCGAAGCTTTTCTTCCGGCAGTATCTGCATCCAGCATCACCAGCACCCGTGATGTATATTTCTTCAGCAACGCAATATGACCGTCGCATAAAGCTGTACCGCAAAGCGCCACTGTATTCCTGAATCCCGCTGCATGCATCGCCAGCACGTCTTTGTAGCCTTCTACCAGTATGGCATATTGTTTTTCCCTGATCACCTTACGGGCGATATGCAATCCGTAAAGGATCTCATTCTTACGATAAAGTTCACTGGTCGGCGAATTGATATATTTAGGAGAGCCTGGGGTCTCCGTCAATCGACGCGCCCCAAATCCTACCAGTATACCTTCTTCATCCCGTATCGGGAATACCAGCCGGTTACGCATCGCTTTCCATTCCCCGACAACCATAGCCGGTGAAGTTCCTACCCCAAAATCAAGCCAGGTCGGAGTCAGATCCGAGTCTCTGGAAGCCGCAGGAAGAAGAGACGCAAAAAACAGAAGGTTTTGTTTCTCTGTTTCACATACCCGCTTTGTCAATTTGACTTCGGGTTTGACTTCAGATTTAATTTTCAATTTTCCATTTTCAATTTTTAATTTCTTCACCGCTTCCCCAAACGACACCCTTTCTATCTTCTGTAAAAAATG
Organism: Parabacteroides sp. HGS0025; assembly: GCF_000969845.1. Lineage (NCBI taxonomy): Bacteria > Pseudomonadati > Bacteroidota > Bacteroidia > Bacteroidales > Tannerellaceae > Parabacteroides > Parabacteroides sp. HGS0025. The sequence continues at coordinate 2,289,820 of NZ_KQ033902.1, read as the reverse complement.
GATCACATCCCCTTTCTCCCCGCATGCAAAACAGGTAAAATATTGCTTCTCCGGATTAACGGACAAAGAAGGATGGTGATCTTCATGGAACGGACAAAGCCCCAGCAGGCTTTTGCCTTTCCGTGTCAGCTGCACATACCGTCCGATGACCTCTTCGATCTGCGGAGCCGACTGTTTTATATTGTTTATTTCCTGATGTGTCATGATGTTGCAGTATTACGATAGTCCGTGATTTTTGTATACGAAGGATTATAACGGAACCGTGCAATGCCGGTCGCCCCGTTTCTGTTCTTCACAATATAGAGTTTGCCTACTCCTACCAGGCTTTCACCCGTCCGCTCATCTTTCGTAATGCCATGCTTCTCGGGACGGTAAACAAATACGACACAATCCGCCACCTGCTCGATCGTACCCGAATCCCTCAGGTCGCTCATCACCGGGATATGTGCCCTGTCGGCACGTGTATCACAGGCCCGGTTCATCTGCGAAACAAGCAGTACCGGACAATTGGCCTCCAAGGCCAGCTGTTTCAGGGCTACCACATTACGCCCCACAACCTGGTCCTGCGTTTCATTCTTCTGGCGGACAGACGACAACAGGTGCAAATAATCGATTACCACCAGATCACACTCCCCTTGTTTGCTTTTCAGCATCACTTTGGCACGTATATCGCTGACGGTGTTACAAGGCGTATAATCCATATAAAGAGGAAGATGTTCCAGTTTGCGGCTTGCTTCTTTCAATTGCTCCAGTTCCTTATCGGTCAGTCCGCTGATCCGCAAATGATCCGGATCCACATCCGTCATACCGGCCAGGATACGGTTCAGCATCTGCAAATCCGACATTTCGAGGCTGAACAAACAGACATGTTTCCCTTCCTTCGCTGCATTGACGGCTATATGTAGTGCCACTGCAGTCTTCCCGTCACTCGGACGACCACCCAGAATGAGGATTTCGCCCCTGTGCAAACCACCCGTTACATAGTCAAGCTCCTCTATCCCGGTCAATAAACGGGTCACATCCTCCGATGCCTCGGCACGCCTATTATGCCATTGTAAAGCTTCCTCCGCCAATTCTCCTACCGTACGCATCACTTTTCCCCCGACAGTGTCGCGCCGAAGCTCCTGCAACGACTGTTCCGCTTCCGCAATCAGCTTGTCGGGATCGGCATCGAATTTCCCGGAACTAAAATTCAACGTCACGAACAACTGCATCAGACAGCGTAATTTATATTGCCGCTTAACCTCTTCGGCATAACGTATTACATTCTCCGCATTGCGCACATTCAGCATAGCCGGAAGCAGAAACGACAATCCGTTCAGTTCCTTCCAGCGGACTTCATCCAGCCGGCGCATTCCGGTTTCGACCGTCACCATATCCGGCTGCACACCATGATCGTACAAATCCATGATCACACCGAAGACAAATCCCAGCGATTTATCCGAAAACATCTCCTTACGTAACATCGTGGAAACCTGCATCGGAGCATCCAATGAGGTCATCAGGCAACAAACCAGCGTACTTTCCAGTTCGAAGGTGGTCATACCTGCCATTTCCGTATTATTCGTTTTATCCGCATCCATCAGGCATACCCCCTTTCCTCCGGATTCATATCCTGCATGTTTCGACCTCCCATTGTACGTTCAACGTCGGCCATCCTGCGTCCGGCTTCTCCGGCCGAAGCATCCTGCCCACCGTTCATTTCCGGTTCGTGCCCGGAGAAAAGATCATAATTGCAAATCCCGATACGGGTACCTCCCTTTACTGCGTTCAACACGATCAGTTTTTCCATTTCAAGTATCTTCAGGTAATAACCTACCGAACCGAGACTGATAGCCGTGAAACGGGCCAGTTCCAAATAAGTACCCACATATTCTCCCCTACGGCAAACATGTTTGTTTTTTCCCAGCATCACTATTCCATCACGAAAAAAACTCAATGTGATCAGTGCCATATATATACGGGCCAACTGACACTTTTTTTTCTCCGGATGCAAAGACTGGTTTAATAACTTGCGCGGCATTTTGATAAACGCTTTTCCCAGGAAATCTGTTACCTGGCTACTGTTTTGAAGATCTTTGTTCATAACCGTAAATATTAATATCTGTTAGTATTTACGTTGTTATACGATTTCTATTTGCAGAAATCATTGAGTTATCTCGCTTCTTCCCTACACTCTATTTGCTTTCTATTCGACCGGAAACGGTTCCTCTTTAATATAGTAAGAAGTATTTCTTTTTATAAGAAATTTATAAATACAAGATTTTTCCATTTTTTCGGAAAATAAGACCGTATATCAACGACTAAAACAAAGATAGACAGTAGGTTTCGTATATAAAAAACTGTTTTTCGCGTATATTTCACAATCTAACAAGCGATATATCAGCTTGTTAATTACTTAAAATTCCTTCTCTCCTGGCAGGTTCCAGCTTTATCTCCATTTTGATTCCATCATGGATATGCTGATAATCCTCATGAGCCGCTTTCAGCAGGTTGCAAATATAGGTCTGCTCGTAGCCTGTATTGAACACCAGATTGATAAATCCGGCTAATTCTTCATACGAACACTCTTCAAACATACCATATCGAAACATTCCCGACATATACTCGATAAACAATTTCGGCTCCACTATCCGGATTCGCTCCAGATTAGCCGGCCCGATATCATATCCGCAATACTGCAATATCTTCTCCCTGTAATTAGTAAAAAACGATTTAGCCAAAGCGTTCCATGTTTTCCTTTTTCTTATCTCCGGATCCCCTAACAACAAAGCCAGTAATAAAATATAATGGCTGTTATTCTTCACTCTTTCAATCGATTCTTCCAGGGAAGGATACGACAAATATTTCCCCGTTATTTCACGAACGGTCTTTTTAAAAAAACGATTATTCTTTGTACAATTTGCTTGTTTATATTATTAATCATATTCATTCTCCAATTAGGCATCCATATAGCCTGCAAGATTGTGAAATGATATACCCTTTATATGCAAAACATACATGTTTCGCGTTTAAAACATATATGTTTTAACGTTGAAACACCCGTGTTCTGAAGCCAATTAATTAACTGTCGTTATCTGCTCCTATCCCACTCTTACTGCACCTATCTGTCTGTGGGTTTTCAGGCCACCGTACCTTTGTAATGTTATCGATAACCAACAATTTTCAATTATTAATTTTTAAATTCCAAACTATGCCATTAAAGTACAGACTTGTAAAACGTAAGGACATGAGCAAGGGGGCTGCCGAAGGAACCGAGCTCTACTTTGCCCAGACCAGTATTACCAAAAAAGTAGATCTCAACCGTATCTGCGCTCGTATCAGCAAATACAGTACAGCCAGCCGCGGTGATATTCTACTGGTTTTAGACGGTTTTATCACCGTCATGAATGAATCCCTTGCCGATGGCGAATCGATCCATTTGGGCGATTTCGGCAGCTTCCGTATGGTAGCCGGTAGTAAAGGGGCTGCTACTGAAGAAGAGTTTAAGACCTCTTTGTTCAACCGTGCTCATATCGTTTTCTATCCGGGAACGATGTTAATGAACCTTGTTCGCGATGCCAGTTTTGAAAAATGGGCCATTCCTGGTTCAGTTACCATCCCCTCGGAAGGTGAAGACGACCGTCCGGTAATCGAATAATATCATGACAAAGCAGAATTACATCAAACAGTACCTGCCTCTCGCCCAAAAGGCGGGAGAGCGGTTCGGAATGAATCCGATCATCATCCTGGCTCAATCGGCTATTGAAACGGGTTGGGGCGAAAGCTCGCTGGCCAAGGAGTATAATAACTTTTTCGGTATCACCGCCTACGGCCGTCCTAATCCTTTCTGGGATGGTGGGCGGACAGACTTGTCTGCCACAGGAGGCCGACCGGCTCTTTGGTTCCGCCGGTATCTCACAGCCGAAGATAGTTTTCTCGATTTCGCCCGTCTGATCCACTCGGCCTATCCCGTGGCTGCCACGCTCACCTTCTGTCCTTCAGCTTACGCCAAGGAGATCGCGTACAGCAAATACATCAGCGAAGTGAATGGCGACAACCGTGCCGCTTATCAGCGTATGCTGGTATCGATTTGCAAGTCGATAGAACGGTTATTACCTAATTAATAAATTATTATCATGAATGTCCTTGAAACAATTCTCAACTTCCTCACCCAGCTTGCCCGGATCATCTTTCCCCGCAAGCGAAAGCCGGCAGCCGGTGACTGCCCCTGTCCTCATCCTCTGCCTGCTCCTCCTGAGCCTCCTCTCCCTCCTGATGAGGGAAACGGAAGTGACCCTGACCTGTATCGGGGCGATACTCTCGCTCTCGCCCAGGGAGACTGGGGAAGCCGGAAAAACCGGGAAGCCGACTGGCTCGGAATGTCCGGATACAGCTTGATGCTGATGGGCGGGGCCGGGTGTCTTTATAAGTGGTTTATAGGGTAACAGTTCCTCTCTCGGGAAAGACTGGGGGTGTGTCACAGGTGTAATTGGTGATACACTCCCTCCTACTTCAACAAATTATTTTCTCCAAACCATCTTATTTACCACCCCTGTATAACTCTGTATCAGCTTGACTACCTTCACCGATACATTCTCATCCGTATAATTAGGAACAGGGATTCCTAAAGCACCGTCTTTATTCATCTCGACAGCTACATCCACTGCTTGTAATACCTGTTCTGTCGTAATACCAGCTAAGATGAAATTTCCCTTATCCAATGCTTCCGGACGTTCCGTACTGGTGCGGATACATACCGCCGGAATCGGATTGCCGACAGACAGGAAGAAACTGCTTTCCTCAGGCAGCGTACCCGAATCGGACACGACAGCAAAGGCATTCATCTGAAGATGATTGTAATCATGGAATCCTAACGGTTCATGCTGTATCACACGCGGATCGAACCGGAAACCACGCTGCTCAATAAACTTCTTCGAACGGGGATGGCAGGAATAAAGAATGGGCATATCGTATTTCTCTGCCATCGCATTTACCGCATTCATTAGGTTGAAAAAGTTTACTTCCGTATCGATATTCTCTTCCCTATGGGCAGACAATAATATATACTTTCCTTTCTTCAATCCCAGACGTACCAGTACATCACTTGCTTTGATTTGTTCCAGGTTATTATGTAATACCTCTGCCATCGGCGAACCGACTACATAGGTACGTTCTCTCGGCGTACCGGCAGCATTCAGATACCGGCGTGCATGTTCCGAATAACACATATTGACATCGGCTGTCACATCCACGATACGGCGGTTGGTTTCTTCCGGCAGACATTCGTCGAAACAACGGTTACCCGCCTCCATATGAAAGATAGGAATATGCAAACGCTTTGCACCGATTACCGAAAGGCAGGAGTTCGTATCTCCCAACACCAGCACGGCATCAGGCTTTACCTCCACCATCAGTTTATACGATTTGGCAATGATATTCCCGATCGTTTCCCCCAGATCCGCCCCTACGGCATCCAGATAATAGTCAGGGACACGAAGTCCCAAATCATCAAAGAAAACCTGGTTCAGTGTATAATCGTAATTCTGTCCGGTATGGACTAAGATTTGATCGAAGTACTGATCGCATCGTTTAATAACGGCTGCCAACCGGATGATTTCCGGACGAGTACCGATGATGGTCATTAATTTCAGTTTATTCATAATTCTATCTTTTACACCTCCTCAAAATAAGTATCCGGTCTATTCGGGTCGAAAGGTTCGTTGGCCCACATAAAAGTCACCAGCTCTTCCGTATCGGAAAGATTAATGATATTATGCGTATAACCGGGAATCATTTCTACGACCTCTATCTTTTCCCCGCTGACCTCAAAATCGATTACTTCATCCGTTCCGATCTTACGAAGCCGGATCAAGCCATGACCGCTTACGACCACAAATTTTTCATTCTTGGTATGATGCCAGTGTTGGCCTTTGGTTACACCCGGTTTGGAGATATTGACTGAAAACTGTCCCCGGTCAGGCGTACGGATAATTTCTGTAAAACTACCTCGATCATCTGTTTTCATCTGTACCGGATAGCAGAATTTCTCTTTCGGCAGATAAGACAGATAGGTCGAATATAACTTCTTTGTGAAAGGATCACCTAAATCAGGCACCTCTAAATTATCCGGTATTTCTTTAAAAGAATAAAGTAAATCGACAATACTTCCCAATGTGATCGTATGAACGACAGGAACCGCACAAAAGTCTCCCTCGTGATGTTCCCCACCTGACAAAGCAGCAATCAGTTCATCCACCACATCATCCACATACACCAGGTTCATAACCACACTCGAATCATTCACCCGGATAGGCAGATCATTGGCTATATTGTTACAGAAAGTAGCGACAGCACTGTTATAGTTCGGCCTGCACCATTTTCCGAACACATTCGGGAAACGATAAACCAGAACTTTCGCTCCGGTTTCCTTTGCATACTCGAAGAATAAGTTCTCTCCTGCCCTTTTCGATTCGCCATACGGATTATCCAAAGCTGCCTGCGTAGACGACGAGATCATCACCGGGCAAGTATTGTTATACTTTTTCAATGTATCCAGTAAAGTAGATGCAAAGCCGAAGTTACCCTTCATAAATTCCGCCTGATCTTTCGGACGGTTCACACCCGCCAGGTTAAAGACGAAATCGGCATTCTTGCAGTAGACCTCCAACTCAGCCGGATCACTGTCTATATCATATTCGAAAACCTTTAGATCAGTTCCCGAAACAGGATAATTCAGGGCTTTCCCTGATTGGATATTATGGAGTTGGGAAACAAGGTTCCGACCAACGAATCCTTTGGCGCCAGTAACTAATATATTCATTACATTAAAATTGATTTATTCGCTTCTGATTTCTCTTGGTTTTGCCCGTTCTATCAGTCCAAGATCTTCCTGAATAAAACGTAAGCGGAGTAATAGTTTTTTCATGCCTTCCACATCCAGACGTGTGGTGTTATGGCTGTGATAGTCTTCAATCTTAGAGAGACATTCGCTTCCTTCAGTAAAGAACTTATCATAATTCAAATCGCGTGTATCGCAAGGAATACGGTAATACTCTCCCATATCGATCGCTTTCGCCATCTCTTCACGTGTTACCAGTGTTTCATACAGTTTCTCTCCGTGACGCGTACCGATTACTTTCACTTCCGTATCCAGATACTTCGGATCGATCTGTGCGTATGTCTCTTTTAAGGCCTGCGCCAGGACAGACAAAGTAGCAGCCGGAGCTTTCTGAACAAACAGGTCACCGTTATGACCATGTGTAAAGGCATAGATCACCAAATCGACCGCGTCATCCAGAGTCATCATAAAGCGGGTCATTTCCGGATCGGTAATAGTGATCGGCTTTTCTTGTTCTATCTGTTCTACCCAAAGAGGAATCACCGAACCACGGCTTGCCATCACATTCCCGTAGCGGGTACAGCAGATTGTTGTCTGCGCTCCTTCGCCTAACTCACGTCCTTTAGCAATCGCCACCTTTTCCATCAAAGCCTTGGAGATACCCATTGCATTGATCGGATAAGCGGCCTTATCTGTCGAAAGTACCACTACATTTTTCACTCCATGTTCGATTGCAGAAAGCAATACATTTTCTGTTCCTCCCACATTCGTCAGTGTTGCTTCCATCGGAAAGAACTCGCAACTGGGCACCTGTTTCAATGCCGCTGCCGAAAACACATAGTCTACACCACGCATCGCCACATCCACAGAGTTTTTGTTACGCACATTCCCGATATAGAATTTCACTTTAGGATTTTGCAAAGCGTGACGCATATCGTCTTGCTTTTTTTCATCTCGGCTAAAGATTCGGATCTCCTTGATATCGGAATCCAAGAAACGCCGAAGAACGGCATTACCGAAAGAACCGGTACCGCCGGTGATTAGGAGGGTTTTGTCTTTAAATACTGACATACATATATTCTATTAAAATTCTAATAAATTCATTACAGAATAGACTTCTTAATTTCCTGTACGATATAAGCCACATCTTCATCTGTTACACAAGGACCACTCGGTAAGCAAAGTCCTTGTTTGAACAACGATTCACTCACGTCATTCACATAACAAGGGTTATTCTTATATACTGGTTGCAAATGCATCGGTTTCCATAGCGGACGAGATTCGATACCGACAGCATCCAGGGCCATACGCATCGCCTCTACATTCTTGTTCGGCTCACAATCTGTGTGCAAAGAAGAAGCTTCGTGTGTCACTCCGGCTGCACCACCTACAGCTCCCTGAACAACCACATCAAACGCATGTTCTTCACCTTTCACATGTAAATCCGGATCAAGCAGGATTGTATTCAGCCAATAGTTGCTATCGAACCGGGAAGATGGATTTTCATGTAGTACGACTCCTTCTACTCCGGCAAGTAACTCCTTGTAAAGACGGCAAGTGTGCTGATGGTGGGCGATATGCTCTTCCAACACTGTCATCTGCCCGCGTCCGATACCGGCACAGATATTCGACATACGGTAATTATAACCGATCTCTTCATGCTGGTAATAAGGATATGACTCGCGAGCCTGGGTAGCATAGAACATAATTTTCCTTTTTGCCTCTTCATCCGGACAGATTAATGCACCGCCTCCGGAAGTCGTAATCATCTTATTCCCATTGAAAGAAAGTACCCCGTACCGTCCGAACGTACCACAAACCTGTCCATCATACCGGCTGCCCAATCCTTCGGCTGCATCCTCGATAACCGGAATATCATACTTATTGGCAATCGCCATAATCTCCTCAATCTTGGCAGGCATACCATACAGATAAACGGGAACAATCGCCTTCGGCTTCTTACCTGTCTTGGCGATCCGATCTTTAATAGCCTCTTCCAACAACTCCGGGTCCATATTCCAAGTATCCGCCTCCGAATCCACAAAGACCGGAGTAGCACCCAAGTAAGTTACCGGATGCGAAGAGGCACAGAAAGTAAAGCTCTGTACGATCACTTCATCGCCAGGACCGACACCACAAGCCAACAATGCAAGATGGACGGCTGCCGTACCCGCGGAGAGGGCAACGACTTGTTTATTCTCCCCTATAAATGTTTCCAGATCTTTTTCAAAAGCGTTTACATTAGGACCTAAAGGGACCACCCAGTTGGTATCGAAGGCTTCTTTTATAAAAGCCTGTTCTTTGCCGCTCATGTGGGCGAGACAAAGGTAAATTCGTTTGTTCATTGTTATGATAGATAATTGTTTTATTTATGATTAAAACATTCCGACTTCCCAAGAAAAGTTTTAAGTATGATTAAAACTTTTCGTATATATATATATCAACTTTGAAGATTTTGCCTTTAGCCAGATTCAGACAGCAGAAGACATGCACGCCTATAAATGTTTATACGGCGCAGTTTAAATCCTCCGTGTCTAACCGATGCTATTTAACCAAAAAGATTGTACCCCAACAATAGCTGATCAACAAGAAGTTTTGTGCAATTTGAAACGCACCACCAGTAATCTTCTTAGTGGATATTGTGTTAATTAGGATTTTCATTAACCGTATTTTATATATTCTGTTTAAGCCGTCCATCTCATCAGACATCGCCCATTGTTATCCTCCAAAACCTCAAATCCATATTTCTTGTAGAGGTTAAATGCCGGCGCATTATCCTTATACACCATCAAGTCTATGTACTTGAAACAGATAGAACGTGCATAGTCTTGTACAGCCTGAAGCAATATAGTTGATAGATGCAACCCTCTGAACTCTCGTTTGGTATGAGTCAGAGTAATGAATCCTTTCTCACTTGGGAGATCATAGAAATAGGAGGCAATCAGACCTGCCAGTTCACCATTCACTACCAATACGAAAGTAGTAGAAAGACTATGAACCTTCTCTACAAAAGCATCCACATCAATCCTACCATTTAAGGGCTCGTAGAAATCATTGTCATGAACAAGAATATACTCCTTGAAAAATGCAACAGACGGTTTACCCACATAAACCACTTGATGCTCATTCAAATTTTTAACCTGCTCTATAGAACTTAACACTTGATTGATATCCATCATATTTTAATGTCTCTTTGAGGTATCCTTTGCTGACTCAGCTTGCTGGTTCTCTGATCACCCGTAATCACCTGTACATCCTTACGCGAAAGCACATTAACAATAGTCCGCCAGAACACCATGAAATCGGTCCTGAACGACAGATGCTCTACATAATATACATCCATTTCCAAACGCTCATCCCAAGGTAGGTTATTGCGACCATGTACCTGTGTATAACCTGTAATTCCCGGACGGACAGAATGACGTTTTGCCTCCCGTTCTGTATAATATGGCAGATATTCCACCAATAGTGGACGAGGACCAATCAATGCCATATCGCCCTTCAGTACATTAATAAATTGAGGCAACTCATCAATCGATGTTGCTCTTACAAAGCATCCTACCTTAGTAAGACGCTTTGTATCAGGTAACAGATTTCCATTCTCATCACGCTCATCAGTCATTGACTTGTACTTGATGACATTAAATATCTTCTCATCTTTACCGGGTCTTGGCTGCAAAAAGAAAGCTCCTGCTCCCTTATTGGCAATGTGTAACCAGATAGTAATCACCAAAAGGAAAGGGCTCAAGCACAACAATACGATGAGAGAGAATGTGAAATCGAATGCTCTCTTAAATATGCTATACATTAGAACTGATGTTTTGGATCATCAAAAATCTCCTCACTCTCCAGAATGATAGGCTCTACGTCCACATCACGCAAGAAAATGTAAGGTTTGTCATAGTGGTAATATGGTGCACGCTCTACACGGTCGCAGTTACCATCTTCCATAATCTTGATGGTGTCCTCAATCAGGTCGAAACCAACGTGAGCCATCACACCTGCATAAGCCATGTGGCGAATGTTCACCTCGGTCACTTTCATATTACCCTCACTATCCTCCTTCAAGTCAAATGAAAGAATGCCATGAGCAGTAACGCCAAGTTTCTTTTCCAGATACTTGATACAACGGTCACAAAATTCGTTGATGCGATCCTCATTGAGGAAACGACCGAAGTGAGTGTTACCCGTCACACGCGAAGGAGCAGTACTTGCCATCACATACTCTGCACACTCCAGAGCAGCCCCTTTCACATACTCACCATTATAGTAGAGCATCTCGTTGGCCAAGTGACGACCGGAGAGGAATTCGCTCACGGTAAACTCTGGAATGAAATTATTAATAAAGAGCCAGCTCTTGTAACTGTTCAGATCGTTGAGTTTCAGAGATCCAAGACCACCGGTACCATTTGTAGCACGAATCCAGCAAGGGAAACCGATCTCCTTCTCCACCTCTTCGAATTTAGGATTATCTTGAGTCACCTTGATGGTCTTAGGGATGAACTCTGTACCTTCCAAAGCTTCAGCCATGATAGCCTTATCCTTCAGCGAAAGTGAAAGCAACTTACAACCCATGAAAGTAGGACAAGGAAACTTACCATGTTTCTCGTAGTACTCACCCCATTCCACGATCTCACTCTCTGGCTGTACGAAAGCATAATCAATGTTCTTCTCCTTCACTAGCTTCTCAATCCATGGGAAGTACTCAGGAGTGTTGCAACGAGGGCAGATGTAATACTCATCTACCAAATCCTTCATGAAGAAGCCTATGGCCTTCTTCTCGATGTCACAACCGATAATTTTGTAATCGGGATGGTTCTCACGAATAATGGTGGTGATTGAACGTGGGGTCAGACCACCAATACCTGTCACCAAAATAGTTTTCATACACTTACAATTTACATTTTATTTATACATACTTTTCCAAAAGAGTCTTCATACCCTTGCCTGCAGGCATCTGCCAAACGCGGGCACCCCAGTCATGATTACCCTCAATAAGCAGAGGTCCGTCCTGTTTAATAGCGACATCCCATCCTATGCATCTGTTGTCTGGATATTTTGCTGCAGCCCTCTTACACATCTCCTTCACTTCTTTCCAATAAGGGATTTGGAAACCAATCAGTTTTATGCCAGATACTGGGTGAACATCACACAATGGCTGTGTAATATCGAAAGAATAGCCCTTTGATTCAATTACACCTTTCTCAACATTGACCTTACAGGTTATGCCGCCAGAAGATAGGTTATCGGTATTCTTGTAGATGCCCATTCTCAAACTTGCGCCTATGATATCAACAGAACCATCCATTTTCAACTGTGTAATAAAACGGACTGTATTCAAACTGTTTGGAGACAGATTCTGAAGATCCTCATGTTGAATCACAAATTCTTCCAGAATATCAAAGCGTTCTGCAATAGCCTGTAATTGGATGTTTTTTGCGTTTATTTTCGTTCCAGTAAGTATTTTTACGTTCTTACCACCACCACCTGTAGAGCGTTTCAAAACAATCTTCTGTTTACCTTCAATGAATTTCTCAATATCTGCTATAGAAGCTGTTTCTGGATTAAGTAATCCTCTACCCACAAACTCCTGATAAGCTACATCAAACTTATTTTTGTCTGCCAGAACTTCACGCTTTGATGGAGGATTCATTTTCTTCTGATACTCGTACATGAATCCCATAGACGCGTATTCAGATCGTTGTTGTGGAGTCTTCTGCCAAAATCCATAATAAAAGTACTCATGGAATGCAGTACCATATTTGAGAGTACAGTATATCATATCTTTAAGGACACGCATTTTGCTGATATTGTTCAACTTGCATACAAACTGCAGATGTGACTTCAATCTCACCCAATTTGTAATTTTTAAGTAATAGAAAAAATAAGCCAAATTCTTCATAACTGTTTCTTTCTATTTTTCATTGATTTGTATATATAAAAGTTATTTTCCCAGATATGAAATAGAAATTCTATTTTTCGGCAAATATTGTAGGTTTTTGATACCAGTTTTTTCTTTCTTTCACTCCAATATACTCCATCAATAAATGCTAAAGACTGCTCTGACAAAGGGCGAATGCTAACAGGTTGATAATTTCTGTTTTTAATCAAGAGACACTCACATGGTAATCCTGCATCTATAGCTATTTTCACACAATATGATTTCTGAGTTTCAATAGAGAAATTCTCATCAAAAACAAAATTTCCCATACTATACATCACCAATCCATTATTGTATCTTTCAATTGGTTGAAAAACATGAGGATGATGACCGTGTATTATATCCCCCCCCCTATCTACAAGCTGGTGCGCCAATTCCACTTGATTTCGATTTGGATAGGTGATAAATTCCGTTCCCCAATGAATTGACATAACCCAAACATCATCACAACCTTTTTCTTTGGGCAGTTCAATCTTATCGAGCAAGTCATTGTACGTTGCAGTAAATACAGGGACATCCCAGTCTATCAACGAAGCACCCCAAAACAACAATCGCTGTCCTTTGATTTCAACTATAGTGGGCTTTCCATTCTCTCCTGCAACAAAAAAACCATGTTCCTTTAAAGCATTAATAGTATATTTAGTCCGGCTTGCTCCTTTTTCCCAAAAATGATTGTTTGCTATATTAACTACCCTTATTACATGATCTGGAATGATTTTCAGACTTTCTAAAGTGGACACATATATAGATGCTTCAAAATCATTGAAATCAAAATCATTAGGCACTAAAGAATACTCAAAGTTGTAAACAACCACATCAATATCATTTAAGAGCTGTCCTTTTATATGTTCAGGAATGAAATGCGAATAGTCATGCCCATATTTTGTGCGGATACCTCTGCCTATGTGATACACATTCTCACCCGGCATCATATCGCCAAGGAAAAGTATTTTCGGAATATCTCTCATTTCTTTTCTCTGATTAATTTGATGTAGTCGTCAGTAGTCATAAAACACACATCCGGCCATTTTTTTATAATAGATGAGAGTAGACGATTTAACTCTCTTAAACCTTTGTCTCTATTTTGGTGATCTATCCCGCCCATATAGTTTACTCTATGGGATGAAATAATGGCAGCTTTATGCCAATTAAATGCACCTTGAATTTGTGCCATACAAAAATCAACCGCATCAAAAGAAACCTGAACAGGTTCAAACACACAATTCCTTGTATAGTAAGTCTGTCCCAAAGTATTCGGAGATTTACAAGAGGCTTTACTTCCTCCACCAAAACCATCAGGAACGAATCTATGCGGATTATGTATTCCAATAACACCTTTTTGGTAAAGTATTTGGTCAAAATCAGGATGCGAAACACCATTTGATGGTGCAAAAGTAATAGGAGCTATTCCAAATATCGTTTTCAAAATATCAATTCCCTCTGCCAAGGATTGTTTTAGCCACTCTTTTTGTTCATTATTCTCAAAAAATAATGTCGGACGAAAACCTTTAGCAACACCAGACACTCCCTCAAAAGGAATTGAACAAAACTCGTTGTCAAAAGCCTCCCTAATCCGTTTATTCCCAGTCTGCAAACACTTCATCCATAAAGGTACTGTAACATGCTCTCGGCCATGATACTCTGGGTGTATAACTTTTTCATTAATTCCCTGCTTCCAAAGACAATAAACTTTCTCTTTTTCTCCCGTTTTATCCAATATATCCAAGAATGTTTCATAATAGTATTTTTGAAAGTCATTCTCCTTTATTCTCTTAAAATCAGGATTTGCAGGAGTGAAAAATGCAGAAATGACTGCAGGCTGTCCATCTTTACCTCTATAGCGTAATAATACTTCATACAAAGAAGATAAATCATCTTTTCTTGCAATGGTATCACATTTATCGTAAACACATGTGTTAGATGATAGTAATCCTACTTTAACTAAAGAGTCAAATGAAGCTTTTGAAGCAATGCGATTGCTACCCCAATCATCACTATCAATGATCACTATCCTATCTTTTACACATTGCCCATTCAGAATATTGCGCACGTTCGAGATGAGTTTTCGCTTTAACGTTGCCATAATAATGGATATTTAAAATTTATTTCTAATTTTTGCATTCAAAATGTCTCATAATGGCATTATAGGTTACAGAAACCTCATAGTTTTCAAGAAGATAACTATAAGCCTTCTCGCCCATCTGTCCGAGCTGGTCCTGATTGACTACAAACCATTCAATACAGTCGTTGAACTTCGCCAAGTCACCACTCTCTACCCAAAAACCACAGCCGTTCTCCTCTACCAAAGTTCCAACATCAGTTACCGGATCGGTAGCTGACAAAACGGGCATTCTGTGTAGCAGATACCCCATCACACGAGTCGGGAAATTTGGAATGGTAAACCTTCGGTCTAAAAACACTAAACCTACATCACCAGAACTAATCAGATAATTGTATTTCTCCTTAGGAACGAAAGGTAGGAGTTTCACATTCTTAACACCCAAAGAAGTAACCCACTCACTGATTTTGTTGTATTCCGTACCCTTTCCTACAATCAAGAAATAGCGATCCAGTTTGTCGACATTGGTCTTCAGTACGTCCAATAAGAAGTCGATGCCTTGCGGTTTGCCCAAATTTCCACCATAGACGAAAACCATCGCGTCCTCAGGAATACCAAATTCTCTACGTATGGCTTTTTTGTCAGGATGAATTGTATTAGCCTTGATGTCAATACTGTTCGGACAAATCTCCAGTTTATTATCAGGAATCTCTGGATTATGCACCTTGACGAAACGAAGGTTGGCTGGTGACATACAACCGATATAATCAGATAAAGCATATAATTTCTTTTCTTTCTTTCTAAAGAAGTTAAACATAATACTATCTTTTTTTAACATACCCATGTCAACTGCATTCTGTGGAAATATATCTTTCAACAGAAGGTATGATTTGGCACCATATTTTTCCTTTATTTTATTGATTAATTTATTAAAAGTTATCGGAGGCGTAGAATAAAGAATTAAGTCGAATTTTATATTCCCCCAATAATGATTAACTGCCTTATAATATTGACTTTCAATTAAAATAGTCGCAACTCCCTTTTCTAGAACATTTGTTCGTGTTATATTTAAAGTACTAACTTTTAATATTTTGGCATCCATAGACTCTAATACATGAGTCTTTTCATGTGTACGGCGTTCAGCAGGACTAACTACATACATGTTGTGACCTTCTTTTACAAATTTTCGAAGCAAATCTTTATACAGAGAACTTGTTTCTATTTCTTTAATATCGGCAATAGTTAAAAAAAGAATGTTCATTGTCTCAATAACTGATTGAATAAATCTATATATTCTCTGAATCTATCATCCTTATTAAAATACTTTTCAGCCCTCTGACGACAATTTACACTATAATCAATATTACTAGTACAAATTGTTTCTATAGCCTCTTGCAACATCTTAATATCCCCACGCTCTACAACAATCCCTGTTTTATCATCTATAGCTTCAGGACTTCCTCCTGTTCGATAAGTAATTACTGGAGTTCCACAAGCTAAAGCCTCTATATTAGTTGTTGGGAAATTATCTGAATAAGTAGGATTAACAAAAACATCTGCCAGACTGTACCATTTTGCTAACTGATATGTATTCTCGGTACGTTTTATACCAATAATATTAGGGGGCAACTTTGCTATTTGTTTTTCATTCAAACCAATTAAAACAATAATATATTCATCAGACAGATTTGCACTAATTTGTAAAAAATCATTAAGACCTTTACGAGCACTCCATGGAGCAGCAACACCAATAATTATTCGCTTACCAGTAAGCGAATATTGATTTATCAATTCTGTACATTTATCAATCGGCTTAAAGATATCTAAATCTGTACCATTATGAATAACATGAGTAGGTACATCCTTCATAAATGATTCATGTACTAATTCTTCTAACCAATTTGATACTGGTATCAAGGTTAAATTGGGGTAGTTTGAAAATAATCTTTTTTTAAGAGAATATATTTGTATACTATTATCTATAAACTTTCTTAATGGACACTTTTCACATTTTATCTTCCATTTTTTACATTGTGAATGATTTAAAAATGTACACCCTCCTGTGAAAGGCCAACAATCATGCAATGTCCATATTATAGGTATTTGTTTTTTATTCAAATACTCAAATAGAATCCTAAAATTCAAATAATAACCATGGATATTATGAAGATGAATTATATCTGGCTGGATAGAATCTATTATATTCACTAAACTTTCTGTTGAACAAATAGCCCCTCCTCCATCAAAACCAAGAAATTTGCCAAATATTCCCGCATGAATATACTCGTTCCATCGATTTCCCAATTTAATTGTATGATGAACTGACTTACCAATATATCTCGCACCATGAGCATAATATACGTCAAAACCATTAGATTTCGCTAACAATCCTATCTGTTCTGCAATTCGACCAGTAGATCCTTTATTAAGTGATACATTTATTTGAAAAAGTTCCTTTTTCATTACTATAATATTGCATTATAAAATTTATCCCCGATAGAACTAGTAGAAAAACGTTTAATATCTTGTTGAGCTCTTGCGCCCATTTCTGCTGCAATTCCAGGGTTTTTCATGAGATATTCAAGCTTATATCGAAAAGCATCTTTATCAAATAATGGGATCAAATATCCGTTTCTATTATCTAAAATCAAGTCACTCGGACCTGCTACACAATCATAAGAAACAACAGGTAACCCAGCAGCCATAGCTTCACCTACAACATTAGGAAAACCTTCACTACTCGAGGTAAAAGCAAATATTTTACTCTTCAATAAATAAGATTCTACATCTTTCTGAGTACCTGCAAGAACGATTCTATCATTCATCTTCAATCGGTCAATTTGTTGCTGTAAAACAATACTATTATGTTGCTTTAAAGCATCTCCTCCTATAATTATAAGCTTCCAATCTTTACAATCTATCTTAGTAAAGATATCAATCAATTGATCAAAATTTTTACTTCTAATAAGTCTTCCTACAGATACAACTATATTCTCTTTATTAATTTGATTTTGCTCTATATTTCGAATAGGATTACCTATAACTATTATATTATTATGTTTAAACAGAGTTTTGTATATTTCTTTCGCTTTTTGAGTCTGAACAATAATACCTTTTGCTCTTGGATACAAGCATCTACGAAGCATATCCTGTATTTTTCCTAGCGATTTATCTGGTTGACACCGATCCGAAACAAATATGGGATACTTCGTAAATAACAAACTTAAAAGAATTAAATTATTCCAAGATTCACCAAAACTTAGAATCGTATTGGGATGTATTATTTCAATTTCTCTCCGAATAAAATACATCGTTTTTATAGTATTCCATTTACGCAAATTATCGTTAAACGTAAAATTTGGTTTATGAACAAATACATTTGTCGGTATATCATAAAAAATTTCTCTATTTTTCCCAAAAAGCAATAAATACAACTCCACATTTTTCCTTTTCGAAAAATTCCAAACAAGTTCTGTCATTACTCGTTCCATACCTCCAGAAGCAAGTGATGGTATTGCCAAACATATTTTTATTGATTTACTCATTGTTTCTGATTATTTGTTTTCTATATGGGATACAGAATTGACTATCTCTTCTACCATCCACAAAATCAAAATTATTACCCTCATGCCATTGCATATCTTCTGTCCAATAACCAGGACAATGGTCTACATCCTTGCAGACAACACTATTGGAAGCTACTATCACATGGTTGCCAATAGAGATGTCACCATAAAGTTTGCAGCCCACAAAGAGGATGACATTATCACCAATTACAGGTCTATCATCCCATTTTATCATTATGTATATTAAGTTTTATCAATTTTCCAAGCTCTAAATCCTGCTCATAGGTTGAGAATGGTTGGAATCCCCCCCAATCGAAGAACGTGTATTCTCCAAAATAAACATGTCCGTCAATATCATAAAAATCTACTCGGACAAAAGGAATACCCTTTGATAGTTTTTCTGCTAATTCTCTCATCAGTTCAAACTCCTTTGGCTTAGCATATTCTGGCTTAAAACGAGGGAATCCATGGTTAATTGCCACCGGATTGAATTCCATATCATAAAAATTCTCAAATATTTGAGTTCCCTTATTTGTCATATACATATATATGGGATTACCATCGAAACACCAAAATTTGTAATCTTGAAGTTCTCCCTCTCGATGGTCATCCAGAAACACTTCTGCCAGAATTTTTCTTTGAATATCGCGATATTGTTTATCGCGACCTTGGTAGAAATAACCTCGCTTAAGACACTTATTCAAGAATCGAACAGATTTTTTGATATTGAGTTTTGACTTATCTTTACACACAACATTTCCACCCGAATTATGGTTGCACTTCAACACGAATGAATTCGGCAACTTATCAAAATCAATATCTCTGGCATTACCCCATACTCCCAGATAGGGAACAACATACTCTTCACCTATAATCCGTGAAACATATTCCTTAACGAGAAACTTGTCAGCCATAGTTACATATTCTGATCTATGAGCATATAGTTTAAGCCATTGAAGTTTTTCATTAAATGTTTTAGGATTCTGTAAATTCAACGTATAGCCTAAACGATGTTCAAACTTATCTTTTACGTACTTTTCATCAGACCATAGATGAGTATAATACCACCTAATATGTCTGAAAATACGATTTAATGTACTCATATTCTTGTTTTATTTATAGTTTTTCACAAATTCATCACTCGACATAAACTCCACATCGGGATATTTTGTAACTATCGTCTTAAGCAGTCTCTTGAAATCACGCAAATTCTGGTCCCTATTTGAAGCGTCTAACTCTCCAACAAAATTAAGTCGATGGCAAGAGATGACAGCTGGTAACATCATGCTGAAAGCTTTTGAGATACCTGCCAAACAGCAGTCTAAACCTAAGTTCTTACCTTGGGAAGGCTCAAAATTGCAATTCCTTACAGTATAGATCTGTCCGTTCTTGTTTTTTTCGCCCCAATAATGTCCTGTAATGCGGTTTCCCTTTGATTTTTCAAGATAGGAATGTTTCTGTATATAACCACCTTGGATACCGATTACTCCATTTTCTGCAGCTATATCTTCCACAAAAGAATCCCAAGTATAACAAGGAGCAATCATGGTGTCGGATTTGAATCCAAAAATTTGCTCAAACATCGATAAGCCTTCTTTTATGGATTGGGTTATTACTGTTCGGTCTTGAGGTAACCTCATATCAAACGCTTCCAATACATGGCTGATTGAATTATTATCGAAAGTTCCTAAAGAAAATGTACCTTCGTCAAAGCAAGCCATCATATCCTTATTGCCAGATTGCAAGAATCTCATCCAATATGAAACATTCAGATGCTCACGGCCATGGAATTGAGGCTGAAAAACTTTATGAGCTATACCTTCTTTCCACAAACCAAAAGCTTTGTCATGATGCGGATACCTTTTTAACGTTTCTGTAAATGGCTCATAACAATACATCTGAAATCCGTTTGCCCGAATTGCTTCAAAATAAGGGTTGGCAGTAACACAATTTAATGTGATAATAGCAGGATTTCCTTGTGAGTCTTGAACTGATGACAACACTTCCATCAGTAGTTCCAAATCATCATTAGAAGCCAATGTATCCACACGATCGTATGCTAAACCAATAGGAGTGGCAGGAACCCCTCTCTTTATCAGCCGATCTAAAACGTCCAAAGATGGCATTCTAATACTTCCCCAATCATCGGATTCAAAGACAACAATATGCCGATTTGTACGATGATTCATCAGCATCATCAAACTATGAACCGCTCGGGAATAATTTGTTCTGTATAATTTTACAATCTTACTCATATAAGAATAATTGACTTATTTAATTAACGATAACACTGGACAAGAATCTTCTATAAACCACGTTGTTAATACATTTCCTACACAAAGAGCATTTATACCGATGATTCCTAATACTCCTCGTAGCTGAAACAAAATAATATACACAAAGAATGGTGAAGCAATGCGAATGACGTTATCGAATTTGAGACCGAACACCTTAGAATCGGCTAGGATAAGAATGTATAATGAACAGAACATAAAATTAGTCACATCCAAATATCTCCATCCCCATTCTGTCAGATTAGCAATTGCCGAAAATGTGCCTATTAATAGAGTACATACCAACAGACTTTTATATTCAGGCCGATACTTTAAATAATCTCTTAATTGAAAAAAAATATACAAAACCAATCCTATATTTAAAAATTTCCAAGTAACACGACCAGATTGGCTGAACCAATTATGATCCTGAAACTCTGCATTGATATATGATTCATTTCGACTATTAAACGAATCTGGCAAGTACTGCTCTATAACTCCGGTTATAGCTCCAATATCCAAACTTTCAAGTAGATTTGCAACTATGAATATGAGAACGTATGATATTAGAGAATACTTAGGTAAAAACTTATATACCAACAGAATGACTAACAGATACAAAAAAGAGAAATGGATAAAAATAGAAGCTATCGAAAAAAGCAAAAATTTATATTTCCCCTCTAAAATATATGGTAAAGCTCCTAAAAGGAACACTTGCATCGCCATCCACCAACGGTGTGTGTAAGAGGCTTTAGGAAGCAAAACAAGAACAAAAAAAAGAACAATAAAAAGAGTTGAACTATTGCAGTATTTTGTAATATATTTAAAATTAAAGGAAAGACAAATACCATATAACATCGCCAATATTCCAGCAAAGACCTGTGTATTCGATGTAAATCTGGAAACAAACCATGTCATAAACGGTAAATAGAAATCAATCTGACTACTTTCATTCAAAGAAATGAAATAATATTCGAAAGAGAATCCAGACTGCATTGATAACAAAGAAAAATTCATCATATATCGTCCAAAATCGTTGCTTTCATTAGCTATTATTTGGGTACCAATGAAAAAAAAGAATATAGCAAAGACCCCGGGGAATACATAAGTCCTATTCGCTTTTATGGACGAAACAAGACCACAAAAAGGGAATAAGGCTGTAATGAAAGCCCAACGAACTTTATCATTTATTGTCATAATGAATTATCATTTGAATTTTAACAATACTTGAAGGTAATTAATCTTAACCAATCTCGAAGTTATAATAAGCAGCAGGTAATATAGAGATAATGCTAAACATAGAACAATAAATAGATTCGTAAGCCAACCTATCCTATTAAGTGCATAATAAATTACCAAGGCAGAAATACTTGTATGAATCAGCACCTTGAACATATATACCATGATATCTGCATTGACAACTCTAATATTTCCCTTCTTGTACAAGAATATACCAGGAAGGAAATATTTCGTGCAGGCATTCAAGAAAACAAATACCGCCGTTATCAAATATGGGTTTCCAATGTCAGAAGTAACTAATAAAATATTCACCATCCAAAGCAATATAGTGCAAATTATGTCAAATTTAAAGCAAAGTTTACTTTTTCCAATAGCAGTAAGTAAAATGGAGAATGGGAACATTTCCACAAAGTTAAACATAAGCACTATTCGGAAATAGATAAAAGAGTTTACATACCCGCCACCGTATAAAAATTGCATGATTTCACGTGCATATAGGAACGAAAATACGATGAGAGGCATCAGTAATACAAATAACTGCTTTGTAGAATTATAAAGCGATGTGAGAGGAGTACTATAATCGCCAGAAGAACTTGCTTTTGCAAACATAGGTGTAAGCAACATTCTCACAGGAGCAACAAAGATTGTTACAAAAGGTAGTGCCATATAGCCGTTAGAATATTCTGCAAAGGCAACCGTTCCGTAGTAACGACTGATAAACAATTGTGTTGCCGAATTGAACACCATAAAAATCAATGCCGAACCCATAATCGGAAGCGTATAATTCAAAACTTCCCGATACATGTTGGGAAGTTCTATCTCATCAACCTCTTTATAGGCACGATTCTTTGCTATAATAGCTATAACAAATGCTACAAATGAAGCAATACCCCATCCTACAAGTGCATACCTATAGTCATTTTTTATGAATACCACTGGAATGATGATACAAGCCAACATCAATAAGCGTGTAACAATATTATAGAATGCAATAAACTTCGTATTCTTATGCACTGTATAGATGCCTTCTACGCCAAGCGTGGGCAAGGTGAAAAGCGGGAACAAAGAGAATATCTTAAGACCTATTGCTAATTCCTGATTTTTCAATAGATCTGCTAACAAACCCGAGGCAATAAATAAGACCAAAGAACATAATACTCCTAAAGTGAATAACAGACCATTGATTTTCTTAACAATATACTTTCCCTCGCCTTCACCATATTTTGGAAGGAAGTAGGTGAATACAGCAGGTAGTCCAGCTTGAAATACAGTAAACAAGATATAATACACATACATAATCTGCTTGTATGTCCCATACTCTACCTTGTCAAAGTATCTGGAAAGAATAACAGAACTGACAATGCCAACTGCCATACTACAGACGTAGCTGACACTAAGCCACAATGCTTGATTAAAGTTATTTGTTTTTTGATTTCTCATAAACCACTTATCCTATAAAAAAACGCCCAAAATTAGTTTTTAAAACTATTTTTGTTAGTACTATTGATAAGAATAATGTAATAGTAAATCCTACCCACGGAGTAAGAACATCTCCAAATATGACATAGATATTAGTATAAGTATATAGGAATTTCAAAATGAATTGATGAAAAACATAAACCCCATAACAAATTCCACTTGCAGCTATCACCATTTCACTTGGTTGAAAACCCTGTCGGTTCGTATATCTATATACTATAGAATACAATGCCAAAATACCGATACATGCTTTTACTAATATAATAGAATGTCTCCATATAAAATCTAAATACAGATTCCAACCAGTTATGAAAAGATTTTCTAAAAACACTAACGCTATATATCCTATAACTAATATAACAATTACGCCATTGCTTTGGGTGCAGTTCAATAATCTTTGTTTGTTAATCCATAAACAATATCCAGAATAAACATAGAATAAGAACTGAGGTAATCTACTAAAACCTAATGGTAAATCAAAAACTGGTATCAAAGTTAATATTGCCAAAATCAGAAACATCCAAGCTGATACCAATTTATAGTAATCGATTATCCATATAAATAAAAAGCACCAAAACAGCATTGGCAAAAACCATAAATGACCAGATCCAGATAGCACTTCAATTATAAATGTATCAAAACTAAAAGTTTCTGCTTTATATATGAATATGAAATAATAGATAGGACTAAAGAAAAGCATAGGAACAATCAGTCGTAAATTTTTTTTCTTTACAAACGACCAGAAACTAGAGCGTTTATTCAAGTCATTAGTTTGATATGAAAATACATATCCAGCCACAAAGGCAATAGTCTCAATACGGAATCCCCTAATAAAATCTATCATCCATTGATACACCGATAACAATTCTACATTATGAGAATCTATTTCTATATATTTGATATGAGAAAACGAATGTATAAAGACCAAAAGAAATATAACAAATGGTCTTATATAAGATACTTCATAAAGAAGTTTTTTTTTTAATGTTTTAGTCTCTTGCATAAAATAACCATTAAAGACATTATATTAAATTATTATGTATCAGCAAAGCAGAAAATAATCTTGTTTTTTTTATTTGTATTATTATATATTAGTTTTGACTAATTGTATTGAACCATACAAATCACTTGTTCTACCAAAATCCTATTAATTAAAGACGCGCATCAATGATGCCGCGGTCAAGAGTACACTTCACATCGAAGATCACATGCTTCTCCTTGAGGAATGCAGGTACATCCATCCCGGCAAACTCCTTGTGAGCTACGGCTGCAATGGCAGCATCGAATTTCAACAGAGGGAGCTTGTTGATGACATCGATACCATACTCGTGCTTTGCAACGACAGGATTAGCCCATGGATCGTAAACTGTTACATTGACATTGTATTCCTTGAGCACACGATAGATGTCGATGACCTTGGTATTGCGTACGTCAGGACAATTTTCCTTGAAGGTGAAGCCGAGGATGATGACCTGAGAGTTAAGCACCTGAATGCCCTTCTTGAGCATATGCTTGACAGTCTCGGTGGCTACGTACTCCCCCATGCCATCATTCATGCGACGGCCGGCGAGGATAATCTCAGGATTGTGACCATGGCGCTGAGCACATTGGGCAAGATAGTAAGGATCAACACCTATGCAATGACCACCTACAAGACCTGGCCGGAAAGGAAGAAAATTCCACTTGGTACCAGCAGCCTCAAGAACATCGAGTGTATCGATGCCCATCTTAGTAAAGATGTGAGAAAGCTCATTAACAAAAGCGATGTTTATGTCACGCTGGCTGTTCTCGATTACCTTTGCAGCCTCAGCCACCTTTATGGTAGGTGCAAGGTGAGTTCCTGCAGTAATAACAGAAGAATAAACTTCGTTAACATACTGACCAATCTCAGGAGTAGAACCAGAGGTAACTTTCTTAATCTTCTCTACAGTGTGGAGCTTGTCACCTGGATTGATACGTTCAGGAGAGTAGCCTGCGAAGAAATCAACGTTGAACTTCATGCCGCTGACCTTCTCGACAACATGAATACATTCGTCCTCAGTTACACCAGGGTAAACGGTCGATTCATAAACGACCACATCGCCCATGCTAATGACCTTCCCCACGGTGGTAGATGCGCTATAGAGAGGGAGAAGATCAGGATTGTTGTTCTCGTCAACAGGAGTAGGAACAGCAACAACGTAAAAGTTGCAGTCGCAAATTTGCTCAATGTCAGCAGTACATACAAAACCGTGGTTATTAATTGCGTCCTGAAGAAGTTCGTCACTTACTTCAAGGGTAGCATCATGCCCCGCCATAAGAGCCTCGCAACGCTTAGCGTTCATATCGAAACCTACGGTCTTGTACTTGGTGGAAAACAAACGAGCAAGTGGAAGACCTACGTATCCGAGGCCAATCACACATATTTTTGTCTCTTTCATTATTATTTATTGATTACAGATTATTCTTGTACCACTCGATAGCAGCCTCAATACCTCTTTTAAAGCTCCAGTCTGGATCGTAACCAAGAAGTTCCTTTGCCTTAGAAATGTCTGCATTCGAATGCTTAATATCACCGGCACGATCAGGAGCGAACTCAGGCTCCATATCAATACCAAGAGCCTTGATGAGACCATAGTAAATATCAATAAGGAACTCTCGACCACCGTATGCTATGTTAAATGCCTGTCCAGCGGCAGAAGAAGGTGCAAGGCACGCTTTAAGGTTAGCCTCAATGACGTTTTCGATGTAAGTGAAATCACGAGACTGCTTACCATCACCATTGATGCGACACTTCTGACCATTGATAAGAAGTTTGATGAACTTGGGAATGACTGCTGCATACACTCCATCAGGATCCTGGCGACGACCAAAGACATTGAAGTAACGCATCCCGTATGTATCAAGGCCATAATGCTTTGTATACTGCTTTGCCCACTCCTCATCACATCGCTTTGAGACCGCATACGGACTTAGAAGATTGCCTTCAATGCCTTCTTTCTTAGGAAGATTAGGCTCATCACCATAAACAGAAGAAGAAGAAGCGTAAACGAACTTCTTCACACCCTTTTGGCGAGCTGCTTCAAGCATGTTGAGTGTGCCCTGGATATTGTTAAGCGAGTAGAAGAGTGGCATTTCAATAGAACGAGGTACAGACCCCCATGCTGCTTGATTGAGCACGTAAGCCACCCCCTCACAAGCTTTCATACAAGTGTCGATATCCTTGATGTCGCCCTTGACAAACTCGTAGCGAGGATTATCAAGGAACATATCGATATTCTTCTGCTTACCAGTAGAGAGATCATCAAGGGCACGCACACGATAGCCCATTTCAAGGATTGCCTCACAAAGGTTACTGCCAATAAAACCGGCAGCACCAGTTACTAAAAATATGGAGTTCTCGGGAAATTGTAAATGTCTGTAAGCCATAATTGCTTTAATTTATATTGTTCTGATTATTTCTTGTTATCATTCCAACGAATCAATAAAAATTATCCTAATTGCACTGCATTTCTCTATAATTATCCATATTGACTTTCACACCTTTTAAATAATATGTATCACCTATGATTAACACTCGTCTATTCATAAATTATTCGCTTATTTTCTATAGTCATCTTTCCAATGCGCAAATATATGCAGGCAAAACCTCTACCTTTTTTCCACCTTTTCAGGAATTACACCCACTGCTGTACCTGATGATGTTGCGCCAAAAGTGTGGCTATACTAAGACCACCATAACCTGTTCCTGCTACTGCAATTTTCATCATAAAATAGATTAATTTATTATTCCTTTCCAAATATCATGTTATGGTTGCTATACATTGATGCGTTTTACCTTATCCGTCAGATATGATACTTTTCAACTCCGCATCATCAAGGAAGTCCATAAGTACATCAAGGCCTATGGAACCATTCTCGTAGAAGAGAAATGTCCATTTACCGCCAACAATGCCTTATAGCATTTCACTTCTAATTCATAAAATTCAGATTCTTCCTGAGTCATTTTTCTTGCATTATATTTCCCATAAATATCAACTTATCTCCCCATCCATCTGCAAAGATATTGGGAGAATGTGTTGTCAGGAAAATTTGACAATTAGGATTGATAGCTAGCAAATTCTCAATCAGTTTATCCTGCTAAACCATGTGCAAAAATATCTCCGGTTCATCTAATAAAAGGACGGGAGATCTTTGTTTCATCAAAAAACAGTAAACAGAAGGATCAACATCTGCTTTTCCCCGGAAGAGAGCTGTTCGATGGTTAATGCCACTGTCTTTTTATCAAAGACTATTTCATTCCGCTCATTGATCCGAATTGTTTTCCCTGTCGTTGAAAACAAACTATTGATTATACTGAATAAATCGTCTATATGGGATTGGCTGACATTATCCAGATCCGGATTGGTCATCGACAAACGATAATCCGTAAAGGAGTAAACCTCTTTCTGCCTTTGATATAATAGAGTATCCAGCTGTTGTGTCAACTGCGATTGCGCATTTTTCTTCGATGATGGTATATCGAACGTATTCACATAATGTACCTCGAAAAATGCACCTGTAATCGCCGCGGTTTGGGTTTTTCTTCAAAAACCACATTACCAGAGGAAGTTTGTAAAGTTGCTTTTTCTATTCCTTTAATCGCTTTCGCATCACCGACCATCTAAACTATTTTATATCAAAAAAAGAAATTTATTCTTTATCCAACACCTCATACTCCGAATTCTTACTCTTAAATTCCGGTACAATCCCTTTCATATATCTAACTGTTTCCATTTTATCTACTTTTATTGCAAAAGCGATTAAAGGACTCAAGAGTGTACAAATAGCATTATAATCATATTCTCTTACCTGGGCACAATATATCTTGGCGTTATTCGTAGGGAGTGTATTTTCTTTTGTCGCCAAAAGCTCTTCATACAGTTTCTCACCGGGACGAAGACCGGTATATTTTATTTCGATATCTTCACCGGGAGTAAGACCAGCCAGTTCAATCATACGGCGAGCCAAATCAGCGATCTTAACAGGTGTTCCCATATCGAAAACAAATATCTCACTGCCCTTTCCCATAAAAGCAGCCTCAAGTACCAAACGACAGGCTTCCGGGATTGTCATAAAGTAACGAATGATATCCGGATGAGTAACCGTTAAAGGGCCTCCTTTCACTAATTGCTCACGGAAACGAGGTATAACAGAACCATTACTACCCAAAACATTCCCAAATCGAGTCGTGATAAAACGAGTTTTCCCGGGATGCAAGCCCTTGCTTATGGCGATACTCAAACTCTGTACATAGATTTCTGCCAGACGCTTGGAAGCCCCCATCACATTTGTAGGATTAACAGCTTTATCAGTAGATATCATTATAAATTTCTCCACATCATACTTAACTGCCATATCCGCTACATTACGAGTACCATGCACATTCGTATGAACTGCTTCACAGGGGTTTTCCTCCATTAGAGGTACGTGCTTATAAGCAGCTGCATGAAATACATATTGGGGACAGAAACGCTTGAAAACGGACTCTACACGATCAACCATCCGAATGTCTCCCATAATAGGGATGCATTCAATCCCGGGGAACTTCTCTTCCAATTCCAAACGTATATTATGCATGGGAGTTTCAGCACTATCAAACAAGATCAACTGTTTCAAACCGAATGTACAGAGTTGACGACAAAGCTCACTCCCTATCGAACCAGCAGCACCGGTAACCAATACCACTTTTCCTTTTAAAGATGCTGCAATTTCATCCATATTAATATGGATTTCTTCACGGCCTAAGAGATCTTCAATACGTACTTCCGGTAAATTACATAGGTTTATTTTACCTTTTTTCAGTTCATCGATAGAAGGAAGCATCAGCATCCGGACTTTTTTCTTTTCGCAATAGCGAACCAGACGCTCACTCTCCTCTTTTACAATTGCATAGTCTGTGAACAGAATAGCCCGAATGTTTTTCTGATTCACTAAACGATTAAACTCAATTTGATTCTTTATTGAAAAAACCTTATACTTACCTATACGCAATGATTGGCGCTCCCCAAAACGGAGAAACCCCTCCATCTGAAACATTTGCTTATCACATAAAGAAGAATCAAATAATAAGGAGGTGAGATTCTTCCCCTGGTAGATCAATAATTTCCCCTGGCTGGAAGAAATACTATTTATTATGATCGTATACGATACTATTAAGAGAGCACGCGATATAGTAAGTATAGAGAATGTCAGAAATAAATCGATAACAGCTCCTAATACTAGCTCATGCAAAGAATAGGTATCGGAAAAGAGATGAAATGATAAAAATAATAATGAGACTTTTATCAAAGACGAGATAGCAAATCTTCCGGTTTCTGTAAAAGCAGAATGTCTGATCACACCTTTATAAGTCTGACAGAAGTAAAAACTTATCAAACTATAAGATAATGATAGGAATAATATATTGAAAAGATTGCGATTGGAAGTCTCCGTTCCTAATATAAACCACAGGAAGGTTAGAGACGTAGAAGTGGAGAGAATTGATAAAAATAGATCAACAGAAAGGATTATCCATCGATTTAAGAATTTAACATGAGAAAACAATTCAATTAAATACCTGGCATTCATCGGATTAAGTTTAACACCATTACACACAGATGTTCGTCAGTCCCAATTGACCAACTACGCATAATGGCTTGATATACTAGTGTTTGCTGTAAAACAGGGTGACTAAAAAAAACGATCGTTTTTTCTAGTCACCCTGTTTTTATAATTTTAGTTAATCCTTGATTATTGCGTAATATTGAATAATTGAACTTATGTATTTAATAAATAGCTAAATAAAAAATTTCAGTCCGATTGTATTTCAATAAATATTTAATACCTTTGCGCACATAATAATGACTAGAAAAAACGATCGTTTTTTCTAGTCATTATTATTTTGCAGTATTTTAAAATTTTAGAAGATTTACATTCTGAAACCAGACATCTACTTCTGCTTATGAATAAAAAAAGCCCTGAGAAGTTTGTTTCTTCCCAGGGCTTTTGCTTTACTTATCTCTCTCTGTTTATTTATGCGTATCTTCTAAAATAAACTTGAGTGTTCCGGCATTCACCAGTTCTTCTTGAGAAATGGTATAGCCTTTCAACTTCTTTCCTCCGGCAGTTACTTCTTTTATATAGATATCTTCCGGAGTCTGGTGCATAGACTCGATCACCAACTCACCTTTCGGATAGAACTTTTTGTTCAGATCGATAGTGACCTTGTTGAAGGTCGGTGAAGTAAGTACGTAATCCATATCACCCGGGCAAGCTGGATAGAATCCCATCATAGAGAATACAGCCCAGGTAGACATTGTGCCGGTATCATCATTTCCGGGAAGGCCGTTCGGAGCGTTATGGTAATACTTGCTTAACAGTTCGCGGACTG
Organism: Parabacteroides sp. HGS0025; assembly: GCF_000969845.1. NCBI lineage: Bacteria > Pseudomonadati > Bacteroidota > Bacteroidia > Bacteroidales > Tannerellaceae > Parabacteroides > Parabacteroides sp. HGS0025. Next base: position 2,259,053 of record NZ_KQ033902.1, on the reverse strand, counting down.
TTTTCTGTGTACGCCATGCTTCACCTTTAAAGTAACTGAACAGGTAAGGGTAGGCAATATCCGGTTCGTTAGCCATATCGTAATGACCTTCATCGAATACCATTTGCAGTTTATCGACAAATTTCTTCTGACCGCCCATCAGCTTAACCAGCCCGGGGATATCGTGAGGCACATAGAATGTATAGTTCCAGGCACTTCCTTCATGGAAACCGGGGTTAGGTTCAAAGTTTTCACCTTGTTTCGGATTGAAAGGTGAATAGAATGTTCCGTCAGGCAGGATCGGACGAAGGGTACCGAACTCTTTACTATAATAATGTTTATAGCCCATTGAACGATCGTGGAACAACTTGGCATCCTCTTTCTTTCCCAATGCTTTGGCAAACTGAGAAAGGTTCCAGTCGGCAATATAATATTCCAGTGCATGAGAAACGGAATTATCATACTGTTCGCGCAGAGGAACATATCCTTTACTCATATAATCGTTATTGTCCGGACGAAGCAGGTTGAACTCACCGGGAGTAGTAGCCCCTTTACGCATCGCTTCGTAAGCTGTTTCAACATCGAAGTCACGCAGGCCGCGCATCCAGGCATCTACTATATAAGGTATGGAAGGATCGCCTTCCATCGTCAGGGTTTCGCGTCCGTAGAGTTCCCATTTAGGCAACCAGCCGCTTTCCTTATACATGTCGACCATCGTACGGATAATATCCAACTGACGTTCGGGGAAAAGCAACGTCATCAACGTGCTTACATTACGATACGTATCCCACAAGGAGAAAACTGTGTAGCGATTGCCAGTCGTATGACCGACTTTCAAACTTTCCATCATCGGGTATTCGCCGTTTACATCCTGGATGATATTCGGATGGATCAGCAGGTGATAGAGCGCTGTATAGAAGATCGTCTTATCATCTTTTGAACCTCCTTCAACTTTAACGCGCGACAGGTCGTTGTTCCACATCGTGCTTGCAGCAGCTTTAACCTTGTCGAAGTTGAAATCGGGCTGCTCGGTGTTCATGTTCAAACGAGCATTTTCTATGCTGACAAAAGAGACGCCCATCTTTACTTCGATGACTTCATTTTCCTCTGTATCATAGGTAAGCCATACCCCGATATCATCACCGCTCATTTCACGGTTGTATTTGGTATAGAGTTTATATTTACCGGAATAGATATCCCATTCGGCTTCTACTCCCTTCATTTCACGTTGCTTCTTCCAGTATCCTATCTGTTTGGGAGCTTTGCTTACCTTCATAACGAAATAGATCGGGAAAACGGCCTGGGGATTATAACAGAATGTTCCCAGCAACTTGCTTCCTTCAATCTCCGTATCGCTGACCATACGGACAGTTGCTCCGGTTTCGTTTGTTAGTCCTTCACCCAGATTAAGCAGTATATTACCCTGCCCTTTCGGGAAAGTAAAACGGCTCAATCCTGTACGCATACTGGCTGTTGCTTCAGCTTTAATATTGTATTTGGTCAGGACGTTGCTATAATATCCCGGATGGGCGGTTTCATCTTTGTACTTACTACCGTATTGCTTGTAGTCCACATTCAATTCGCCGGCTGTAGGCATTAAAAGGAGGCTTCCCAGTTCAGGACAGCCTACTCCACTCAGGTTTACATGGGCAAACCCTGTAAAGAAATCGTTGTCAGAGGAATAAGGGGTCGACCACCATTGGCTGTCTTTATCGAAACGGTTACTCTCCGATCCCATCACATTGAATGGAGTGACACTCATCATACCCTGCGGACAGATGGCGCCGGGATTCGTCGTCCCGTAATTGCTCGTCCCGATAAAAGGGTTTACATAATCTACCGGCTGTTGTGCTGCCGCCATCAGGCTACCACACAGCAGGAGGCTCATTACTTGCTTCTTCATTCTTGATTTATTTAGTTAATAATTTAAATATATACTATTTAGTTACCATACGACAATTTCATCGACAAAGATAAATCCCTTGTTGGCTTCATCTGCCCTCAGACGAACATAACGGGCTTTCCAGTCACCACAGAAGGTATATTCCTGAAAAGAAAGTTCCGGATCTTTATTAGAAATAGTAGTCGGAATAAGACCTTGCGAAGTGAAGTTAGTTCCATCTTCAGAGGTTAACAACTCCACACTGGCCGGTTGATACACTCCCGGGCCGATCAGTTGCATGAAACGGGCAGAGACTTTGTGGATATCAGTCACCTCTTCCATATCGATCACGCAATCCAGATCATTCAGATAACCTTGCCAACGACCATCCAAATATGTAAGTCCGCCACGGTATCCGTCGAGCAGAGCATTCATTCCGCCGGCCATATAACCCGGATACAACTTACTATTATAATGTATAGGTTTGTTGATTGCACGGTGATAATCGACTTTCTTCTCAGTCGGTGTACCCTGTAATTCTCCGTTTTTAAAGATTGCCGCTTTGATATAAGCAGAATCCTTTACCATGATCATGCCATCATAAAGGGAAGAAGAGGCAGTCGGAACTGTTCCGTCTGTTGTATAACGAATTTCAGCCGGGTACTTTTCAGCATCCAGGAAGACTTCGATCTGCTTATTGACGGTATCGACCTTCATCGTTACTTCAAGTTCGTCGGAAAGGGTAAATGTATTAATACCCATTTGCTGCAATTTAGCGATATGGGCATTCATGCGCGGTTTAAAGTCATCCCATTCACGCTTTTCCTGCGGCGACCAGGCAATCTCGGCAAGCGCCAGAGCACGAGGGTACATCATATATTCCAGATGTTTTTCATCCGGGATATATTCTGTCCAGGTATTGGCCTGAACTCCCATGATATGTTTACTTTCCTCAGCAGTAAGCGAATCTACCGGAATCGGGTTATAGCTATATACTTTCTTGATCGGAGTATATCCGCCAATGGCATACGGCTGAGTTTTAGGATCCGCCTGATAAAAATCGAAATACATATAATTGCCCGGCGTCATAATAACATCATGTCCCATACGGGCAGACTTGATCCCGCCACTTTCACCACGCCAGGACATAACGGTTGCTTCAGGAGCCAAACCGCCTTCAAGTATCTCATCCCAACCGATCAGTTTGCGGTTTTTAGAGATCAGGTAGTCTTCCGCTTTATGGATCATATAGCTCTGAAGTTCGTCTACACTCTTCATGCCGTTCTTTTTCATCAAAGTCTGGCATTTCGGACAGGTTTTCCAGGCACCTTTACCGGCTTCGTCACCACCGATATGGATATATTCTGAAGGGAACAACTCGATCACTTCATCCAATACATCTTCCATAAAAGTAAATGACTTAGGATTACCGATACAGAAATCCCCATTCTTATAAGGAACACCAGAGCAACTCAATTCCGGATAAGTGAATAATACCTCCTCCGAGTGTCCGGGAAATTCTATTTCCGGTATTACATTAATATGTTTAGATGCAGCATAAGCTACGATGGCACGGATATCGTCTTTCGTATAATAACCGCCATAAGCACCCGGAGTTCCCTCTGGTAAATATTGACGGTCTTTTCCATCCCACCATTTCCTCCAGTCGGATTCCGTACGAAAAGCAGCTTCTGTTGTCAACTTTGGATATTTATCCATCTGGATACGCCAACCACCGGCATCAGTAAGATGAAGGTGAAGATTATTCAATTTGTAAAAAGACATTACATCCAACAGCTTGAATACCTCTTCTTTTGGGAAGAAATGGCGCGACACATCCAGATGCATTCCCCGGTATTTGAAACGAGGCTCGTCCTGTATAGCCACATAAGGGAAGCCCAGGGGAGAAAATAACTGCCGGAGTGTCTGTTCCCCATAGAACAAGCCTGCTTCGGTAGCCGCTTTCAGGTCGATCCCTTTTTCATTAACTATAAGCTGATATCCTTCCGGATTTCCACCTATCGACTCATCCACGGTAAAGTGGACATTTGCTGGTTTTTCCGCAGAAAAGACGACTGCACTGTCAGCTTTAAAAAAGCCTCCGGATGCACTAACCTGTGCGGGTAGCGGAATTATATTCAGTTGCACAGTCTCTTTCGGAGAACAGGCAACAAGAAATAAAGAACACGCTACGGCGACACCCGTTATCGTCATGCGCGATTGTTTTGGCAACAACATAATAATCAGTTTTTGTGTATTTATTCTTGGTGCGGTAAATATACAAAGAAAAAGGGAAAATCCCGTAAGAGATTTTCCCTTTATATGAGAAGAAAGCCGCACCGTAGATATGAACAAACTCCGTATGACAGGATTTGAGTGCTTTGCCACCTTTGTAATCCGCTGTGCGATGCATGCCCCGAAGGGTGCGGCCCGCCATTAGCGACAAGAGCTTTGTCTCGGAATTAAAATAAACTGATGAGTTTCCCAATCGAACAAGTGCGGCTAACTCATTTTTCTTATTACAAAGATATGTAAAGGCTTTGAATTATCCAAACAAAATGCAGAGTATTTGCCTTTAAATATTGAATAAAAAAGTAAACTCTCACTGTTTCAGAACGTATGAATTGTAAAAAGTAAACAAAAAAAGAGCCCTCTAATGAGGACTCTTCTCCTATTGACATTATGATATATCAATTACTTTACTTTAGCAACGATTGCTTTGAAAGCTTCCGGATGGTTTACAGCCAGGTCGGCCAACACTTTACGGTTGATTTCAATACCTGCAGCGTGTAAAGCTCCCATCAAACGAGAGTAAGACATACCTTCCAGACGTGCAGCAGCGTTGATACGCTGGATCCACAATGCGCGGAAGTTACGTTTCTTGTTACGACGGTCACGGAAAGCATAAGTCAAACCTTTTTCCCAGGTATTCTTTGCTACGGTCCACACATTCTTACGTGCACCATAATAACCTCTGGTAAGTTTTAAAATCCGTTTTCTTTTTGCTCTTGAAGCAACATGATTTACTGATCTAGGCATAATTCTAATCTGTTTTGAATGTTAGCGCCATCTTAATTATTTGATGATCTTACTTGCTAAATACATTCGGTTAATAAAAATCTTTGTAAAACTCGCTTAATTTAAGAAGATTACTTCATGCCAAGCATTAGCTTAACACTGTTTACATCAACAGTGGCAACAAGGCCAGTGTGAGTAAGGTTTCTCTTAGCTTTTTTAGTCTTCTTAGTCAAAATGTGACTTTTAAAAGCGTGTTTTCTTTTGATTTTTCCTGTTCCGGTAAGGGCGAACCTCTTTTTGGCACCGGAATTAGTCTTCATCTTAGGCATTTTCCAATTTTGTTTTAATTATTAAACTTGACACCCTCTAACGGGCGGTTTTTCTTATTCTTCATTTTCGTTAGCCTCAGACTCAGTCTTAGGCTTCAGAGTTATAACTTTCTTCACCACAGGTTTTGCAGGTCCTGCTGCATTTGCCGGTTTCGGAGCAGCTGCCGAAGCTCCTGCTTTTTTAGGTGTCAGCATGATGATCATACGTTTCCCTTCCAACACAGGTAATTGCTCTACTTTACCATACTCTTCCAGATCATTGGCAAAACGAAGTAACAAAACTTCTCCCTGCTCTTTGAAAAGAATGGAACGTCCTTTAAAGAACACATACGCTTTAACCTTTGCTCCTTCTTCCAGAAATCCTTTGGCATGTTTCAACTTAAAGTTATAATCATGATCGTCAGTCTGAGGTCCGAAACGAATCTCCTTCACTACAACCTTAACTGACTTCGCTTTTTGCTCTTTCTGTCTTTTCTTTTGCTGATAGAGGAATTTCTGGTAATCGGTTACTCTACAAACGGGGGGCGCAGCATTGGGTGAAATTTCTACCAGGTCAAGTGCCAGATCTTCGGCAATTTTTAATGCCTGAGAGATCGGGTATACTCCCGGTTCTACATTGTCACCTACTAAACGAACTTCACGAACACGAATACGTTCGTTGATTCTGTACTGTTCTTTCAGATTGTCATTCTTCATTCAAAAAGATTTATTCTCCTCGTTATTAGTTATTTATTGTTTACTTTTTTGCCAACGATTCATCATTTCCTCTACTTCATCGTTTAAAAGCGCTGCAAAGGTAGTAATTTTCATCGAACCTTTATCACCTTCGCCCTGTTTTCTTACAGAAACTTCATTATTTTCTGCTTCTTTCTCTCCAACAATGAGCATATAAGGAATACGTTTCAATTCGTTATCACGAATCTTACGACCAATTTTCTCGTTTCTGTCATCTACCAATACACGGATATCCTGCTCTTCCAACTGACGGGCGATATCCCATGCATAGTCGTTGAACTTCTCACTGATAGGCATGATACATACCTGATCCGGAGTCAGCCACAACGGGAATTTACCACCGGTATGCTCAATCAGTACAGCAACAAAACGTTCCATTGAACCGAATGGTGCACGGTGTATCATTACCGGACGATGTTTTTTATTGTCTTCACCTGTATATTCCAGTTCGAAACGTTCCGGCAGGTTATAGTCTACCTGAATAGTACCTAACTGCCAGCGACGACCGATCGCATCCTTCACCATAAAGTCCAGTTTCGGACCGTAGAAAGCAGCTTCACCATATTCGATCTTTGCCTTCAGGCCTTTTTCCTGACAGGCTTCGATAATGGCTGTTTCCGCTTTTTCCCAGTTGTCTTCCGAACCGATATATTTATCTCTGTTCACTTTATCACGCAAGGAAATCTGAGCTTCGAAGTTTTCAAAGTCGAGCGCCTTGAAAATGATAAAGATAATATCCATTACTTTCAGGAACTCATCTTTCAGCTGATCCGGACGGCAGAACAAGTGAGCATCATCCTGGGTAAAACCACGTACTCTTGTCAGACCATGCAACTCACCACTCTGTTCATAACGATATACAGTACCGAACTCTGCAAAACGAAGAGGCAGGTCTTTGTATGAACGCGGGAATGATTTGAAAATCTCACAATGGTGAGGACAGTTCATCGGTTTCAACAAGAATTCTTCACCTTCTTGCGGAGTATGAATCGGCTGGAATGAATCTTTACCGTATTTTGCATAATGGCCAGAAGTCACATACAACTGTTTAGCCCCGATATGCGGAGTCATTACCTGCTGGTAACCATATTTCTTCTGAATACGTTTCAGGAAGTCTTCCAGTTTCAGGCGCAACTGAGTACCGCGAGGCAACCACAAAGGCAAACCCGCACCTACAGCAGTAGAAAATGTAAACAATTCAAGTTCTTTACCGATCTTACGGTGGTCACGTTTTTTAGCTTCTTCCAATAACGCCAGATATTCATCCAGCATTTTCTTTTTCGGGAAGGTTATACCATACAAACGAACCAACTGTTTACGCTTTTCGTCGCCACGCCAGTAAGCACCGGCTACGCTCAAAATCTTAACAGCCTTCAAATAAGAAGTGTTAGGCAAGTGCGGACCGCGACACAAGTCTGTGAAAGCACCTTGCGTATAGGTAGTAATTGTACCGTCTTCCAATTCGCCGATCAACTCGGTCTTATATTCTTCACCTCTGTCCCCGAACATTTTCATGGCATCTGCCTTGGTAATGTCCTGACGTTTGATTTCTTCTTTTCTGGCAACCAGTTCCAGCATTTTTGCCTCAATAGCAGCAAAATCACCTTCTTTGATTGTAGCTTCACCCGGATCCACATCATAGTAGAATCCATTTTCAATAGCCGGACCGATACCGAACTTAATGCCCGGATACAGTTCCTGCAATGCTTCAGCCATTAAGTGAGCACTCGAGTGCCAGAAAGCATGCTTACCTTCTTCATCATCCCACTTAAGCAAGTTAACTGTTGAATCTTTAGTAATAGGACGAGATAAGTCCCAGGTTTCCCCATTCACACTTGCGGCCAAAACTTCCTGAGCCAAACGAGAACTTATGCTTTCTGCGATCTGCATAGCAGTAGTTCCTTCAGCATATTCTCTTACGGAATTATCCGGAAATGTAATCTTTATCATAATCTGTTCTCTATAATTCTTTTTAATTAGGATGCAAATTTAGCATTCTTTTTCGTAAAATAATCCTTTTGCGCCAAAAGATATATGCTTTAAACCCAAAACAGACATGTTTTGTTGGCAAAGCATGTCTGTTTTGAACTTAATTGAGCAATATAAATTAGTTGCTTGTCATGCGCTTGATGATACTATAAGCATTAATGATACCCAGTTCGCCCGCCTTACTCAGGTCGGCTATCCCCTGATTGGCATCACCTAAAGACAAACGTGCCAATCCCCGGTTGAAGTATGCTTCTGCAAAATCGGGATCACGTTTGATCGCTTCATTATAGTCCTGTATAGCAGCTCTGAAGTCACGTTGAACGCAACGCAGGTTTCCACGATTGAAATAAGCATAAACAAAACCCGGATTCAAACGGATAACCATATCATAATCGCGTGTTATCATTTCATGCTCGTAAGCTCTTTTATTTTCTTTTACGTTAGCTGATGCAGGATCAGAAGGTGTCCTCGACAAACTTTGGTTTTTACCGATATTAAAATTCATGCTTCCCATAGATGCCGACAGATCATCCGTACTCGAGGCTTGCGACATATCATACACCAACTGTTTATAGCGCACCACTGCCCGGTTGAAATAAGCCATCGTATAAGTCGGATCAAGTTCAACTACCTTATTGAAATCCTTAATAGCTTCAGTAAAGTCCTGTACCAGCATATAATCGACAGCCCGACCGAAATAAGCATCGGCATTGCTTGAACGTGTTTCTATCTTAGCTGAGAAATCATTGATCGATTCAAAATGCACGGCAATCTGATCTTCAGTAAGAGCCGCTTCTTCATTCGTGATACGAAGTTTACGCGATAAAACCATACGGGCATTGAACTCCTCGATCATCTTATCGTAATAGACTATTTTTTTGATCGGGTCAATCTTTTCGTAATAGGTCAATACAAACTGAGGTTCCAGGTCTACACGCACATTACGATCTTGCACACGTCCACGAACATCACTCTGATATTTATTCCTTCGCTCTTCATCCTTATCATACACCACCAGACGATTAAACTTACTAATGTTCTTATCCGATTTTTCACGTGTATTTTCATCATTATTATTTGCAGCAGTTGCTGTTCCTGTCTGCCCACCGGCTTGACGGTCTTTCTTGGCATTGTTTTCCATCTCGATAGCAGCCCAGTAGTCACGGTCAGCACCCACAACATCGTTCATCTTACGTTTGGCTTCCGAACGGCTGTAATATCCGGGGGTAAAATTCGGATATTGTCCCAACACCACATCGTAATCACTTACCGCACCACGATAGTCACCGGTTTCAAAGCGGAGTAAAGCGCGGTTGTAATAAGCCATATAGTTATCCGGTTCCAGTTGGATCACTACATCGAAATCTTCAATAGCCCGGTTATTATCTCCCACCTGATAACGGAGCAGTCCACGGTTAAAGCGGGCAATCAGATTATTTTTATCCATACTGATGACCTGGTCATAGTCAGCCATAGCTCCACGAAGGTCATTCATCTGATAACGGACTAAACCTCGATTGATATAATAACCACCTTCACGGGTATTCAATTTAATTGCTTCATTCAAATCGGCCAACGCATCTTTCAGGTCATTCGTCTGATAAAGCAAAATAGCACGGTTTCCATAAGCCGGAGCATAATACGGATCCATCTCAATCGCCATGTTGTAATCGGCAAGCGCTTTAACGGTATCTCCTTTCTCGCTGTACATGGCTCCGCGGGTCAGATAGTTCATGGAATATTTAGGATGCGCTTTCATCAGCACATCAAATGTCTTTTCTGCTTCGTCGTAATCTTTCCGCTGAATATTAGCTACAGCTTTATTGACAAGCATCTGCCGGTCTTCAGGCTTAAACTCAAGACCTTTATCATAGTCATTAATAGCCTCTGCATATTTTTCCTGGCTCTGACGAGCAATTCCGCGGGCGTAATAAGCCTGCACTAAAAAAGGGTTCCGCTGAAGACATAATGTACAGTCTTCCTCGGCACCCTTGTAATCGTCTAAGTTCACTTTTGCTACTGCACGGTAAAAATACGGTTCCGCCAACCAGGGCTTCGCTTTAATTACCTGATTAAAATACTGTATTGACAGAACATAGTCTTCAAAATACAGAGCATTACGTCCTATGGCCAGTACACGATCCGTATTGATCTGTGCCACTAGCGAAAGTGAACATATTTGTAATATAAAAAAGAGTATTGCCTTCTTCATCTATTCTAAATATCAACTTGAGTGAGGCAAAAATAAGTAAATTATCTTACTTAGACTCTATTTTTACCATCAAATGATCTTTTGTAATCTTATCTCCCTCTTTTACATCCAATTCGGTGATCACTCCGGTCACCGGAGCAACGATACGATTGTACATTTTCATCGCCTGATGGATAAGGAGTAACTGTCCGGCTTCCACCGTCTGTCCCTTTTCCACATAGATCTTCACGATGGTTCCCGGAAGAGTAGAAATTACGTCACCGACGAAGGGCTTATGCCACATCTTACGGTTTTTATATTTCTCAGTCAGCAGCGTTTTGTATTTACGGGCGGTAACTACAAAGTCTACATATTCATTTTCTTTATTTTCCATATTTTCAAAAAGTATATTTACGGATTCAATTAGAACGGAGGTATTCCGTGCTTTTTAGCCGGTCTGTATTCCTCTTTCAAAACAGAAAGCTTCAGCGCGTGAAGTAACAACGAACGTGTTTCTTTCGGCTCGATAACAGAATCGATAAATCCTTTTGAAGCAGCCACATAAGGATTAGCGAACTTCTCAATATACTCTTTTACTTTTTCCTGACGCATTGCATTCTGGTCTTCCGCTTCCATGATTTCCTTACGGAATATAATGTTGGCAGCACCTTCCGGCCCCATTACAGCGATCTCTGCACTCGGCCATGCGAACATAAAGTCTGCGCCCAGGTGACGTGAGTTCATTGCGATATAACCACCACCATATGCTTTGCGCAGAATAACGGTGATCTTAGGAACAGTAGCTTCAGAATAAGCATACAATACTTTTGCACCATGACGGATCACACCGGCATGCTCCTGGTCTACGCCCGGCAGATAACCCGGCATATCTTCCAGTGTAATAATAGGAATATTGAATGAGTCGCAGAAGCGGATAAAACGAGCGGCTTTATCAGCACTGTCGCAATCCAATACACCTGCCAGTACCATCGGCTGGTTAGCAACAAAACCGACAGTTTCGCCACCCATACGACCAAAACCAACTACGATATTTGCAGCCCATAGCTCCTGTACTTCCAAGAAGTCTGAATCATCAACAATACATTTAATAACATCGCGAACATCATACGGCTGCTTCGGATCGGCAGGAACAACCTGTTCGATATTAAGCATAACTGACGGTTCTTTCGCTTCTACCGGTTTTGCGTGGTCTGTATTGTTCCAGGGAATAAAGCTAACCAGGCGTTTTACCTGCTCGAAACATTCCTGTTCGCTCAATGCATAGAAATGAGCATTACCTGTTGTTTCTGCATGAACACGAGCACCACCCAGATCTTCCATAGAAATATCCTCACCCAACACAGTCTTGATTACATTCGGCCCGGTAATAAACATCTTAGAGATATTTTCTACCACGAACACAAAGTCTGTCAATGCAGGAGAATAAACAGCTCCACCGGCACATGGCCCCAGAATCAAAGAGATCTGAGGGATAACACCTGATGCAATTGTATTTCTATAAAATATTTCGCCATATCCGGCCAAAGCACCAACACCTTCCTGAATACGAGCACCACCCGAGTCGTTAATACCGATAATCGGACATTTCATTTTCAGAGCATGATCCATGATCTTCGTGATCTTACGGGCATGTTGCAAACCTAATGAACCACCAGCAACCGTGAAGTCCTGTGCATAAATACAAACCGGAGCTCCGAAAATTGTACCTGTACCAGTTACTACACCATCGCCCGGAAAGTCCTTCTTGTCCATTCCGAAATCGCGACCATCGTGCTTAACAAACAAATCGTACTCATGAAAAGAGTTCTTGTCCAACAAAGAAAGGATACGTTCACGGGCAGTAAGTTTACCCATAGCAACCTGTTTTTCGATTGCAGCTTCGCCTCCACCCATCTCTACGACGGCTTTCTTTTCCCTGAGGGCCTGAATGTTTTTACTTAAATCTGTCATACTGATTATTTAATAGAGTTTTATTATTTACCGACAGCTTTTGCTCTGTATGAACAACGAGCAGTCCCTTTAATAATACTATTGAGTTTTCCTTTATTCAACTGGCGGCGGATAGGAGATACATTATCGATGAATACATGACCTTCCAAGTGTTCACACTCATGCTGTACCACACGAGCGGCAAAACCGTCCACCACTTCATCATGTTCGACCAGATCTTCATCCCAATATTTCACCCGGATCTTTTTGGCACGGGATACCTTCTCATGCACTCCCGGAAGGCTGAGACAACCTTCTTCCATAGAAATCTCCTCTTCACTTCGTTCCACAATATCCGGATTAATCATAGCACGCTTGAATCCTTTGCATTCAGGAAAATCGTCTCCCATCACATCTGCGTCAATAACCAGCAGACGGAGCGACAATCCAACCTGGGGAGCAGCTAATCCTACTCCATCGGCATTATACATGGTGTCAAACATGTTAACCACTAATTGCTTTAAATCGGGATAATCTTTAGGAACATCTTCAGCCTCTTTTCTTAATACGGGCTGACCATATAAGTATACTGGTAAAATCATAAATTAAAACTGATATTTTTTATTTTCTAAATATGATTGCAGGATAATAACAGCACTGATTTCGTCTACCAGACCTTTATCCTGTCTTTTCTTTTTCTTTAAACCACCGTCAAGCATTGCCTTATGTGCCAGAACAGAGGTAAAGCGCTCATCGTAATATTCAACCGGAATATCCGGAATAGTCCGTTTCAGATGTGTAACAAAAGCCTCTACATATTTCATATTTTCGGAGGGTTCATTATTCATCTGTTTAGGCTGACCGACAACAAACAGATCAACCGGTTCTTTAGATACATAACCGGATAACCAGGCCACAAGTTCACCGCTTGGTACTGTTGTCAGACCATTTGCTATCATCTGCAAAGTATCCGTAACAGCAATTCCGGTACGCTTCCGGCCATAATCAATTGCTAGTATCCTTCCCATCGGCTGCAAAGATAGCACAAATATGCATTTGTATTACACAAATACACAAAAAGTGTGCAATTTATGAGTTTAATAGGCATTCTTTTCTCCTTTTGACATATTCAGAACTGTCACCACTATGATCTTCAGATCCAGGAAAAATGACCAGTTCTCGATGTACCACACATCTCTTTTCACACGGCCTTCCATCTGTTCCAATGTCTTTGTTTCTCCCCGGTAACCGGTAACCTGCGCCCAACCTGTAACCCCCGGTTTCACCAGATGGCGCACCATATATTTATCTATAAGAGCAGAATATTGTTCAGTATGTTTCAACATATGAGGACGCGGTCCCACAACCGACATTTCTCCTTTTAACACATTAATAAACTGGGGAAACTCATCCAGGTTCGTGCGACGAAGAAAGTCTCCGATGCGGGTTTTACGGGGATCATCTTTTGCAGCCTGCAATTTATCGGCATCTGCATTCACCCGCATTGTACGGAATTTATAACATTCGAACTCCTGCCCATACAGACCTGTACGTTTTTGTTTAAAAAAGATCGGCCCGGGAGATGTCACTTTTATCAAAGTACCGATAATAACATATAATATCGGATAGATCGTCAATAAAACCCCCAGAGAGAAAACAATATCGAAGGATCGCTTCAATGCCCGGTTATAAGCAGCCTGCAACGGTTCACGACGAATTGCTAATAATGGAATAGACTCCATTATCTCCATCACAAGACTCTTCTTGATATTTCGGTAAAATTCAGGGACAATATAGAAACGGATCATGTGCTTTTCGGCAAAATTCATTATCCGCAATATTTTCTCATCCTGTGTTCCAGGCAAAGTACAATAAATTTCGTCTATATCATTTGCCTGTACATAACTCTCCACATCATGCGTCATACCCAAATAATTCGGCAATACACTTTTCAAAGATAAATTATCATCAAAAAAGCCCATAACACTAAAGCCGTACGAAAGATCATCTTTCATAACCCGATACAACTCCATACCATTCTTTCCAGCCCCCACTATGATAATCTTCTTAAAGTTATGTCCCTTTCTCCGATACATCTTTAAAGTTACTCGAACTAAAACACGCCAAAGAGAAAAAATGACAACCGTCACGACATAATAAACCAGCAAGAATGTAGCCAACACATCGCCTATATTGAGAAATATAAGGCAGGTTGCAAATAAAAAGACCATTATAGAGACAAGAGCAAACGCACGCTGAACAATCTTATCTATAAAGATAACGGCCACATGCAATTGCATCGGTATAAAATAGAGAGAAAAGAAGTAACAAAAATTCAATAAAAGAACGACCTCCCTTAAACTCGAGGAAATCATTTTCGTATAAAACTCCCCTAACCCATTATAGACAGCAAAGAACAGCAGATTTATCACAAGTAAATCTCCCATCCCTATACACCATTGGATAAGGTAACCATGTTTTTTGTCGAATTCCATAATTGTGTTCTAAAATTCCACAAAAGTAAGCATAAATATGTGCAAAAAAAAGGCCGCACAACATAATGTGCAGCCTTTTTCAGATATAATTAAAAAATAATTAATTATTTGCAGACATGATTACAACACGGTTCCAGTTGTTTTCGCTATACGGCTGCTCGTCAGAACCTCTCCATTCGATAGTGATCTGGTTAGAGTTGATACCGTATTTCTCGATCAATTCTTTAGCAACGGCTTTAGCACGTTTTTCAGAAAGACCCATGTTATATTTCGAATTTCCTGTATTCTTATCAGCATAACCGATAACCTTGATCGGAGTATTGTTACCCTTCATGAATTCAGCAGTATTATAGATATTGATCTGCTGGTTCTTATCGATCTTAGAACTGTTAAGACGGAAGTAAACTACATTGTCAACATAGTTGTTTACAACATTTGTCACTACTTCTTCACATTCAGGACAAGATTCCGGACGTTTGCTCAGCTCATCGTTAGCAGCACGCAAAGAGTTGATCTGATTGTTCAAATCGTTCAACAAAGCATAATCCATCGGTTCCAATACTTCGAAATTAGTTTTACCCAATTTGAATGTCAAACCTGCACTTAACTGAACGATACCGTCAGACAGGTGATACATAGAAATACGGTTAAACTGTTCGTTCAGCAATGAACCCTGAACTTCCACGTTCAAATCAACACGGTTGCTCAAACGGAAAGCAGTAAGGATACCGGCATTCAATGTAGGAGATTCTGTTCTTGCAAACTCAGCAGATTCTGTAGTTTTGAAACGCTGTGCATAACCAAAACCAACCCAAGGAATCAAACGGAAAACTCTCTTTTCATTATAAACACCCCAGAAGTTAGTCACATCCCATAACAAATCTACGTGAGCAGCTGCATATTTGTTGTGCTGCATCTTAGTAGCATTACCATCCTGATAAAATCCGTGTAAAATACCACCGTTCAACTGAGCACGGAAAGCCAGATACGGATTAAACCATTTACCAAACGAGAACTGAGGAGCAAAATTCAAACGGTTACCAAAATCCGCTTTATTATTCTGGTCACCTAATAACATACTTGCACCACCAGCAACAGAAATAAACCAATTGTCGCCAGCTTTGTTTTTCTTGAAATTTGTCTTATAACCTTTTTCAGTACTAAAACCAACTTGTGGTTTAAATTCCTGTGCAGACACAGAGAAAACGAAACCTGACAACAAAGCCAAAAGTAATACTTTAGTCTTCATATTCATCAACATTTTAATTAAACAATCAATTACCTCAAATAACGCTCAAATTTAGAGCAAAATTAACTCTTTTTTCAAATAAAACAAACTAAATCTATGTTTTGTTCTTAATTTATTCAAAATAATTCAGAATTTTGTACCCGCCTTCCCGGAGATAAGACTCTTTTTTCATAAGCTTCACATCGTTCTGCATCATATCCTGAATAAGAGCATCAAGGCTGTATTTCGGCTCCCAACCTAACCGGGTACGAGCCTTCGTAGCATCCCCGATAAGCAAATCAACCTCTGTCGGACGAAAGTACTGTGGATCAACTCCGACAACTTCCTCCCCTATTCGTTCCTTGAAACTTTCGAGGTAAGACTCACCTACTTTCTCTATAAACATTTTTTCGTCAATATAGTTTAATAAAGCAACCTCATTAACATTTTCTCCTTTGAAAATAACTTCTACCCCTATTTCCTTAAATGCCTTGCTCACGAAATCACGAATAGTCGTGGTTATTCCGGTAGCAATTACATAATCAGAAGGTTCATCCTGTTGGAGAATGGCATGCATAGCACGAACATAATCCTTTGCATGCCCCCAGTCACGTTTAGAAGACAGATTTCCCAGATAAACTTTTTTCTGCATCCCCAGTGCAATACGTGACACCGCACGGGTTACTTTACGTGTAACAAACGTTTCACCACGCAACGGCGATTCATGGTTGAACAAGATACCATTGGATGCGTGCATATTATAAGCTTCGCGATAGTTTACGGTTATCCAGTAGCCATAAAGTTTTGCTACGGCATACGGGCTTCTCGGATAAAAAGGAGTTGTTTCCTTTTGAGGAACCTCCTGCACCAAACCGTATAGCTCAGATGTCGAAGCCTGATAAATACGGGTTTTAGTCGTCAGGTTCAGTAAACGGACAGCTTCAAGGATGCGCAAAACACCCAAACCGTCAGCATTCGCTGTATACTCGGGAGTATCAAAACTAACTTTCACATGGCTCATAGCAGCCAGGTTATATATTTCATCGGGTTGTACTTCACCGATGATACGGGTCAGGTTCAAGCTGTCGGTCAGATCGCCATAATGCAGTATCAGGTTTCTGTTCTCTATATGAGGATCCTGATAGAGATGGTCGATACGGTCTGTGTTGAACATAGACGAACGACGTTTGATGCCATGCACTATATATCCTTTCTTCACAAGATATTCAGCCAGATAGGCTCCATCCTGTCCTGTTATGCCTGTAATTAAAGCTACTTTACTCATTATACTAAGTTTATTATTGTTTGTTCAAATACCAGTTATACAAAAGCTCCACACCTTCGGCAATCTCAATCTGATGATGCCAGCCCAGGGCATGAAGTTTACTTACATCGGTTAGTTTACGCAAAGTACCGTCGGGCTTGGATGAGTTGAAGGTAAGCTCACCTTCAAAACCGATCTTTTCACGGATCAGGGTAGCCACTTCTTTTATAGACAATTCCTTTCCCGTACCTATATTAATATGCGTGTTACGAACTTCTATTCCTTCGGGACGGACATCCGAGAAATCGATATGTTCCATAATATAAACGGAAGCGTCCGCCATTTCTTCACTCCAAAGGAACTCACGAAGCGGCTTTCCGGTTCCCCAGAGCTCCACTTTACCGGGGTAAATTCCGTATTTCTCAAGAATTGCCAGAATAGCTTCTTCGGAAGCTTCTCCGGATACGCCTTCTACCGGACGTGTATTCAGATCTTTACGCAACACATCCCAATCTTTCCTGTGCAGACACTTCGCCAGGTGAATCTTACGGATCATAGCCGGAAGCACATGGGAAGTTTCCAGGTTGAAGTTATCGTTCGGGCCATAAAGATTTGTCGGCATCACAGCAATATAGTTCGTTCCATATTGCAGGTTGTAGCTTTCGCACATTTTTATTCCGGCAATCTTTGCAATGGCATACGGCTCATTCGTATATTCCAGCGGAGAAGTCAGCAGACAGTCTTCCGGCATGGGTTGCGGAGCTTCACGAGGATAGATACAAGTGCTTCCCAGGAACAGCAACTTCTTTACATTATTAATATAAGAAGCATGGATCACATTATTTTGTATCATCAGATTGATATAAATAAAATCCGCACGATACACGCTGTTCGCCATAATTCCTCCCACATGGGCAGCAGACAAGAATACATACTCCGGTTTCTCTGATGCAAAAAATTCGTTTACAGCGAGCTGGTCAGTCAGGTCGAGTTCTGTATGCGTCCGCAGAACAAAGTTCGTATAACCTTTCTGTTGCAAGTTCTTCAGAATGGCAGAACCGACCAGACCACGATGACCGGCTACAAATATTTTACTGTCTTTATTCATTCCTTTATCAGTTTCAATAAATACTGACCATATTGATTCTTAATCATCGGAGTGGCAAGTTCTTTCAACTTGTCGGCATCGATCCACCCTTTCCGGAAAGCGATCTCTTCGAGACAGGCCACTTTCAGTCCCTGACGTTTCTCAATCACTTCGACAAAGGTCGACGCTTCCGAAAGCGAATCGTGCGTACCTGTATCGAGCCAGGCAAAGCCACGGCCCAGTAACTGTACTTTCAGCTCCCCGTCGTTCAGGAATTCCTGATTGACTGTTGTGATCTCCAGTTCTCCACGGGCTGACGGCTTAATTTGTTTTGCCACTTCAACCACTTTATTCGGATAGAAATAGAGCCCAACCACAGCATAGTTCGACTTCGGAGCTTTCGGCTTTTCTTCGATGCTCAACACGTTTCCGTCTTTATCGAATTCGGCAACCCCGTAGCGTTCCGGATCGGTGACGTAATAACCGAACACGGTTGCTTTTTGTTCTTTCTCCACATTGTTAACGGCCTCTTTTAACATAGCTGTAAAGCTTTGTCCGTAAAAGATATTGTCGCCCAGCACCAGGCAAGCCGAGTCATTACCAATAAATTCCTCCCCTATAATAAAGGCTTGTGCCAGCCCATCGGGCGAAGGTTGTTCGGCATACTCAAAACGCACACCATAATCCGAACCGTCTCCCAACAACCGACGGAACCCGGGCAGATCCTGTGGAGTAGAGATGATCAATATCTCCCTTATACCTGCCAGCATAAGAACAGATATAGGATAATAGATCATCGGTTTATCATAAATCGGCAACAATTGTTTGGAGACACCTTTGGTGATCGGATACAAGCGGGTACCCGAGCCTCCTGCCAGTACAATACCTTTCATAAGAGCAGACTTTAACTTGTGTATAATTTATTAAACAGACGACAAATGTATATAAAATATTCCGGTTTGTCTTTACCTTAAAACCTTTCTTTCCCACGCTTTGTTACAGAAGAAATTCTTTAATTTTTAAAAGTTACTCAATATGAATGCATTTAACGAAAAAATTAGTTCCGCCGTACAAAACTGGTGGGTTTCTCTTCTGCTGGGATTATTATATATCCTGATTGCAATATGCCTGATGTTCACACCGCTGGCAAGTTATATTGCTTTAAGTATGCTGTTTAGTATAGCCATGTTCGTAAGCGGTACCTTAGAGATCCTGTTTGCCGTATCAAACCGTAAGCATATATCCAGCTGGGGCTGGTATCTGGCAGGAGGTATTATCGACCTGATACTTGGTATCTATCTGATGGCCAGTCCGGGTCTGAGTATGACTGTTCTGCCTTTCATTCTGGCCTTCTGGTTAATGTTCAGAGGCTTCTCTTCAACAGGTTATGCGATGGATCTGAAACGGTTCGGCACCGGAAACTGGGGTTGGTATATGGCTTTCGGTATCCTGGCGATCATTTGTAGTATCGCTATCATCTGGCAACCGGGACTGGGTGTATTCACTCTTGTCTATATGATAGCCTATGCGCTGCTGATCATCGGTATCTTCCGTGTAATGCTTTCTTTCGAACTGAGAAGCTTGCATAAGAGACAAGAAAAAGAATAAGAAAGAACTGAAAACTTCAGCAGAGAAGCGATCAGTATCATATATTATGAGAAGATAGTATCATAATATATAAGAATCAGTTCTCATATATTATGATACAAATCTTCCATTATCCTCTGTAGACAGAATTCTATATTATCGAATAATTACCCGACGGGACTGTTCTCCCTGAGAGGTATAAACATGAATAATATAAAAACCGGAAGCAAGAGTGTTTAGGGGAATACTATGCTGACTGTTGCGAACTGTTTCCCGACGGACAATAGCACCGGATGCATTTATAATGCTTACCTTTCCTTCCTCAATATCTCCTAAATCAAATTCCAGGGTGCGAGAAGAAGAATTCACTGCAATCTTATAATCACGATTAACTCGTATAGTTTCATTATGTGTAATCGTATTGTCGGAATAGAAATTCTGGAACCGAATATAGAGAGTAAAGCCATCGTTTTCCTTATCCGTTTCACGTATCATATTCCGATGCTCATCATATAGATATGTATATTCAAAACCAAAGACCCACTCACCATCTTCTATAAATTCAGTATATTGACTGATTACATTACCCTGATCGTCATAGGTTAGTTGTGCCTTTTGTGAAGGGATCCAATCCTTCATTTCTTCACTCCAGTCGTAATTAGTTCCGCCTAAAACAAGACCGCCATCACTATAAACTGCATCCATTTTATAAATTTCGAGACTTCCATCCGCATGGAAAGTAGTATCCATCACTATCAGAGGATTTCCTTTATCGTCAGACTCAGCAGTCTCCCAAACCCAGTCTTTCACCCATTCGCCGTTTTCATTTCGGTAACTTCTCATTGCCGTTTGGGTAGCAGAAGCATTATAAGTATTGAAAGTTTTATAAACCGGCATCCACTCCCCGTCTACATAAGAATAGGCTCTTTCTTCCGTTTCATAAGAAGTATTTCCAATGTTTTCAGGATAAATATATTCTGTTTTCGAAGAAAGACTCAGGTCACCGTCAGAACTATAAACAGACTTCGTTTCCATCTTTATTTTTCTACCGGATTCATCATAAGTATAATAGGCGATATCCGTCAACTTATTATCACTCCCCTGATAAGTATATGTCGAATCCAAGGCTGTATTCGCCATCCTTAACGATGAAACGGTTTGTGTTGTCCGGTTAAACACTTTCAAAAAATGCCCCGATGTTTGCTGGGCAAAACTAATAACTGGTAATAAACAAATACAAAGTACTAATTTTTTCATTCTCTTTTATTTTATGATTATATCGATAAGACACGAATAAATTCAAAACCCCTATCGCAACGAAAGAAATTTATCAGAAGTAAATTTCTTTTGTGCATTAAAAGAAATAACCTAGCTTTGTAATCTTGTAAGTACTAACAACGGATTAAATCTAACTAAATAAGTAATCACCGTGAAGAAGGAAGATGAAGAAAAGGTAAGCGGACTACCCGAAAATGCCTACAGAGAACTCAAGGAAGGAGAAGTGTATAACCCTATCATGTCGCCAGGCAAGCAATACAAGGAAGTGACCCCGTGGTCTGTTTTCTGGGGGCTGGTTATGGCCGTGATATTCAGTGCGGCAGCAGCCTATCTGGGATTGAAGGTCGGACAGGTATTTGAAGCCGCCATCCCTATCGCCATTATCGCCGTCGGGCTGTCGAGCGGTTTCAAACGAAAGAACGCGCTGGGGGAAAATGTGATTATCCAGTCTATCGGAGCTTGTAGCGGTGTGATCGTGGCCGGAGCTATCTTTACGCTTCCCGCCCTTTATATCCTGCAGGATAAATATCCGGAGATCACGATCAACTTCTTTGAAGTGTTTATGAGTTCGTTGCTGGGCGGTATCCTCGGCATACTGCTGTTGATCCCGTTCCGGAAATACTTTGTTTCGGACATGCACGGTAAATATCCGTTCCCGGAAGCAACGGCTACTACACAGGTACTGGTTTCCGGAGAGAAAGGCGGCAGCCAGGCTAAACCGCTTATCCTGGCCGGTCTGATCGGAGGTCTGTACGATTTTATTATTGCCACCTTCGGATGGTGGAGCGAAACGATAAGCACCCGTATCGTAGGGGTCGGTGAAATGCTGGCCGACAAGGCGAAAGTCGTGCTGAAAGTAAACACCGGAGCTGCCGTGCTGGGACTCGGTTATATCATCGGACTGAAATACTCGATGATCATCTGTGCCGGATCATTCCTTGTCTGGCTGGTCATCATCCCGTTGATGTCCGCCTTCTTCGGGCCGGATGTACTGACTTTGGGAAATGACGCGATCACAGCCACCGTAGGCAGCATGAGCGCGGAACAGATATTTACTACTTACGCCCGTCATATCGGTATCGGAGGTATTGCTACAGCCGGTGTGATCGGTATTATCAAATCATGGGGAATAATCCGTGGCGCGGTAGGTCTGGCAGCCAAAGAGCTGAAAGGTAAAAATACGGAGGTTGATACCGAAGCGGTACGTACGCAGAAAGACTTATCGATGAAGATCATTACGATCGGTATCTTCGCAACACTGATCGTGACTTACCTGTTCTTCCATTTCGGTGTGCTCGACAACTGGTATTATGCACTGATCGGCCTGCTGATCGTTGGAATCATCGCGTTCCTGTTTACGACAGTTGCGGCGAATGCCATTGCTATCGTAGGGACAAATCCGGTGTCGGGTATGACATTGATGACGCTGATTCTGTCGTCCATCATCCTGGTTGCAGCCGGGCTGAAGGGAACAGCCGGTATGGTATCGGCACTGATTATCGGAGGTGTTGTCTGCACGGCATTGTCTATGGCAGGCGGTTTCATCACCGACCTGAAGATCGGTTACTGGCTGGGAAGCACACCGGCCAAGCAACAAACATGGAAATTCCTCGGAACGCTGGTATCCGCTGCTACTGTTGGCGGTGTGATCCTGATCCTGAACCAGACGTACGGTTTTACCACCGGACAACTGGCTGCACCGCAGGCAAACGCTATGGCAGCAGTTATCGAGCCACTGATGAGTGGCTCGGGAGCACCCTGGGTGCTGTACGGTATCGGAGCCGTGCTGGCTATCGTCCTGAACTTCTGTAAGATCCCGGCATTGGCTTTCGCACTGGGTATGTTCATCCCGATGGAACTGAACACACCGCTGCTGATCGGCGGAGCTATCAGCTGGTATGTCGGAAGCCGCAGTAAAGATCAGGCACTCAACACAGCCCGCCTGGAAAAAGGGACTCTGCTTGCTTCCGGTTTTATTGCTGGAGGAGCCCTGATGGGCGTTATCAGCGCTGCCCTACGTTTCGGTGGCGTGAACCTTGTCAATGAGAAATGGCTGGAAGGGAACTTTGCCGAGCCGCTGGCTGTTGTAATGTATATAGCATTGATGGCTTACCTGGCAATAAGTTCAATGAAAGCGAAAAAAGAATAAAATAAATAATGGATGCACCGCTAGTTAATGTTGGGATTATGACGCAGAAGGCTGTCTCTTTCGTGTTCAACGGAGAGTATATCCACACGGAGAGCAGTACCT
Organism: Parabacteroides sp. HGS0025; assembly: GCF_000969845.1. Classification (NCBI taxonomy): domain Bacteria; kingdom Pseudomonadati; phylum Bacteroidota; class Bacteroidia; order Bacteroidales; family Tannerellaceae; genus Parabacteroides; species Parabacteroides sp. HGS0025. Next base: position 2,235,790 of record NZ_KQ033902.1, on the reverse strand, counting down.
TCCTGACCGGTGAACAACGGGCGTTGTTCGTAAACGGAAATATTGTGTACAACGGCAAGCTGTACAAAGAACTTTTCTTTGAACCGGCTTCGCCTGCCTCCTCATTCGACCTGAAGGCCGTTACGATCGGAATTGATTTCCATTGGCAACGGCAGGAAGATCAGCGTTTTAAAGGCTCACTTAACCTGGTGGCGGGAAACGAAGGCATTGTTGTTATCAACAGTATCGATGTGGAAGAATACCTGATTAGCGTGATCTCGTCGGAGATGAGTGCCAGAGCCTCGAAAGAGCTACTGAAAGCACATGCCGTGATTTCACGCAGTTGGTTGCTGGCACAGATAGAGAAGACATACCGTTTAGGCGGTGCTCCGGAGAAATACCAGAGCTGCCACCGCGAACAAGATCAGCTGATCCGCTGGTACGACCGCGAAGATCATACGATGTTCGATGTCTGTGCCGATGATCATTGCCAGCGCTATCAGGGTATCACCCGTGCTTCGACACCGATTGTACAGGAAGCGATCGAGGAAACGCGCGGTGAAGTACTGACAGACGGCGAATCGATTTGCGATGCCCGCTTCTCCAAATGTTGCGGAGGCGTAACCGAGCAGTTCGAACATTGCTGGGAGCCTGTGCCCCACGCTTATCTGACTGCTGTACGCGACAGCAAAGAGACTTCTTATCCCGACCTGACCGATCCGACGGAAGCTGAAATGTGGATACGCAACTCTCCCAAAGCCTTTTGTAACACGACCGACAACAGGATATTATTGCAGGTACTGAACAACTATGATCAGGAGACAATGCATTTCTATCGCTGGACAGTATCATATACGCAACAGGAGTTGGCCGAGATGATCCACCGTAAAAGCGGTATCGACTTCGGCGAGATACTGGATCTTGTCCCGCTCGAAAGGGGAACTTCCGGCCGTATCGAAAAGTTACAGATCGTAGGGACACGGCGGGTGTACACGATCGGCAAGGAACTGGAAATACGGCGTACATTGTCGGAGACACATCTTTACAGTTCGGCCTTCGTAGTAGACAGAGAAGATATCCGTGTCAATATCCCCCAACGTTTCGTTCTTACAGGTGCCGGTTGGGGACATGGCGTAGGGCTTTGCCAGATCGGAGCTGCGGTAATGGGTGCAAAAGGATATCCTTACACAAAGATACTGGCACATTATTTCCGGGGGACACAGATAGAGAAAAGATATTGAATCACTTGATAACCATCAACTAAAAAGGCTGCTAATCTCACGATAGCAGCCTTTTTCTTGTGTTTACCTATCTTATCAGCTACAAGTCGTAGCTGGTTTGTCTTGACTCTCACGAGCTCTAACGGTTACAAAGGAACAAACAAAGCCGGAAGGTGACAAACAAAATAGATTAACGGGTGTATTTTCCCCACGAAAGGGGGAATTATGCCGATTAAATTATTTTTCAGTTTTTATCCTTATCTTTGTAACCGAACATTTGACAGGGAGTCCGCTCCCTTGCTCTACTTAATAAGTATCGGTGAATGAATAGCTATATAATCCTTTCCATCATTGCAATTTATTTTGGTATCCTGCTGCTCATTGCATGGATCACGGGAAGAAAAAGCAGCAGCAATGACGCTTTCTTTCTGGGTAACCGTAAGTCACCGTGGTATATTGTCTCTATCGGAATGATCGGGACATCACTTTCAGGGGTGACCTTCGTATCCGTTCCGGGAATGGTGCGCAGTATCGATATGACCTATATGCAAACGGTCTTAGGTTTCTTCTTCGGATACATACTGATCGCCAAAGTCCTTCTACCGCTCTATTATAAGCTGGAACTGACCTCTATCTATTCCTACCTGGGTGACCGTATCGGGCGGCGAAGTTATAAAACAGGAGCCTTTTTCTTCCTTCTGTCCAAGATCGTGGGAGCGGCCGCACGACTTTATCTGGTGGTACTGATCCTGCAACATTATGTATTCAGTACCTGGAATATACCTTTCTGGGTAACTGTTGTTATCAGTATTTTCCTTGTCTGGCTGTATACGTACCGCAGCGGCATCAAAACGATTATCTGGACGGATACGCTTCAGGCGCTTTGCCTGGTTGCCATGCTGGTCGTTATCATCTGGAAGGTAAAAGACAGTATGGAACTGGATATGGGCAGCATGATACAGACTCTTGCAGACAGCCCGCACTTCCGTATCTTTGAGTTCGACGACTGGCATAGTACACAGCATTTCGTCAAACAGTTTTTCAGCGGTATCTTCATCACTATCGTAATGACCGGACTCGATCAGGATATGATGCAGAAGAACCTGTCCTGCAAAAGCCTGAAGGATGCGCAAAAGAATATGTACACCTACGGCTTTGCCTTTACGCCGGTCAACTTCCTGTTTCTTTCGCTGGGCGTTCTGTTACTATCGCTGGCGGCACAAAAGAATATTGCATTGCCTGCGCTGAATGACGATATCCTGCCGATGTTCTGTACTTCTGGTATACTGGGACATTCAATCCTGATCTTCTTTACGATCGGTATCATTGCGGCAGCCTTCAGCAGCGCAGACTCGGCATTGACGGCGCTTACCACTTCCTTCTGTGTTGATATTCTGGGAGTGGAGAAAGAAGAAGCCCGGAAGGCCAAACGTACCCGCCTGATGACTCATTTCCTTATTTCGATCCTGTTTGCGATAATAATCCTTATCTTTAAGGCCGTAAACAGCCGCAGCGTGATCGATGCGATTTACATGATTGCGTCTTATACGTACGGCCCTTTGCTCGGATTATTTGTCTTTGGATTGTTCACAAAGAAACATCCACGCGACAAATATGTTCCTTATATATGCATACTCTCACCATTGATCTGTTTTGCTACGGATTATCTGGTGAAACAATATACAGGCTATGCTTTCGGTTACGAAATGCTGATGGTAAACGGTGCCATCACCTTCTTCGGACTATGGGCTGCCTCGATAAAATATAAATCAATAAAAGATTAACTAAGATGGAAATTAAAAGTGCAGAATTTGTTATCAGTAACACTGACGTAAAGAAGTGCCCCGCAGGAAACTTTCCGGAGTATGCCTTTATCGGGCGAAGTAATGTCGGCAAATCCTCCCTTATCAATATGCTGACCGGAAAGAAAGGGTTGGCCATGACTTCACAAAAGCCGGGCAAAACGTTACTTATCAATCATTTCATGATCAACAACAACTGGTTTCTGGTCGACCTTCCCGGTTACGGTTTCGCCCAACGGGGAAAAGAAGGACGGGAAAACATTCAGCGGATCATCGAAGATTATATTCTGGAACGCGAACAGTTGACCAACCTTTTCGTGCTGCTTGACTGTCGCCACGAGGCACAAAAGATCGACCTCGAATTTATGGAGTGGTTGGGAGAGAATGGCGTACCCTTCTCAATCATCTTTACCAAGATAGACAAGATAAGCAAAGGACGTCTGAAAGAAAACCTGAAAGCCTATCAGGACAAGTTACTGGAGAGCTGGGAAGAACTGCCTCCTATCCTAATCTCCTCCTCCGAGAAAAAGGAAGGACGCGAAGAGATTCTCGGTTATATTGAAGATATAAATAAAAGTTTAAAAGGATAGAACGATCCGGGAGCGACATGGTATCAGGTTGCACGGAATCGCCACAATTATGCCGGAGCGGACATTCTGCCGCTCCGTAAGGTTGCGCTTCACCAAGTATAGTTGCCGTGCGACCTAAGCCTCCTGAATAAAAATGCTATTTTATAGCTTCTTTCCGAAAAAATAAATACATTTGTACTTCATCAAAACCGAAAGGAGTAAAGATATGAAAGCAATGGAATTACAGGGTGAACGCCTGGAACTGTTCAACGAAATCGTTAACCTTGACACAGAGAGTCTCGAGAAGGTAAAAAAGTACATTAAACGTATCGCATCCAACAGATACAAAATTTCACGTGCCAGTAAAGTGGATGACATCGACATCGTCACTGACGAAGAGATTGAAAATGCTATGCGCCCATTTACTGACGAGGAGAAAATAGAAAGATTAATGGTGGCAGAGACCGATCCGGTTTATTATACACAGGAAGAAATGCGAAAAGCCGCTGCTTCATGGAGAAACCTTTAATCATTAAATGGAAACGTACAGCAAGAAAGAAAGCTCGTGTAACTTATGCCTGGTATAAAAAAGAAATGGGTGTCAGAGCAGCCGACAAATTCATAAATGGTATTTTAGAGGCTACCGACTTGCTGGCATTAAATCCCAATATGGGACAGCCTATTGAACTGAAAACCGAAACATGTAAAAGAAATTATCGTTCCTTCGTGGAACATAAGAACCATAAAATCATTTACTATGTAGAAAAAGAGACTATCCATATTGCTGACATTTGGTCCAACAGTCAGGATCCGAAAGAGTTTAGCAAACGATTAAAATAACAAGAAAGGCCGACAGAAGTAAAACAACTTCCATCGGCCTTTTCTTTTATCTGCCAACCAACTTAATAACTGATCTTACAGCCTATGAAATAACTGCGCGGAATACCCGGGCCGTAAATATAACCGGCATCACGCTCCGGCCCTTTATCAAAGTCCTTCTGATACGAGTTGAAGATGTTCTGCACACCGGCATTCACCTGCAAAGTAACAGACTTGTAAAGAGGGAAATCGTATGCCAGCTTCACGTTCAGGTCAAAGAAGTCCTTTGTCTTTTCTTCCTTGTCTTCGGGAATATAACCGGCCAAGTGCTGAACCAGCATGCTTCCGGTATAAGTACCCGTCAAAGAGGCGGTAAAGCGTTTCACCGGAGTGAAGGAAGATGTGAAGTAACCGTACACATCCGGCGAACGGAACATCTTTTTCTGAGGAGCTATATTTTCATTCTCACTCCATGTTTCCGGTTCTTTATAACGACTGCGCTGGATCGTCGCACCTGCCTGTAGCTGCATCCACGAATAAACCGCCTTTGCTTCCAGGTTGATACCCATCACGCGGGCACCTTTTCCGTTACGACGTTCCATCAACAGGTTGTTATCATCATCGCGCCCTATCTCTTCCAGGATGAACACATTACGCAGGTCGGTATAGAAACCTTCGATCAGAAAGTTAGTCTGCACCGGGCCGAAGCGACGGTAAAAGTCAGCCGAAGCACTGATACTCTGCGAATTTTCTTCCTTCAGGTCAGGAGAAATGCTGATGATCGCCACATCGCCCCCCACAGCCGTGATATGCAAATCCTCATCAAATGCCTGAGGAGCACGGAAACCGCTGGAATAAGACATACGCAGATTGATATCGCTGGTCGGGTTAAAACGTACATTGGCACGCGGACTGAATATCGCATGATCGATCAGGTTATGCTTATCCATACGCGCACCTACCAGGAAACTCCATTTCTCATTCTTCCATTCGTTCTGCAGAAAGACGCTACCGATATGCACCGTCTGCTCGATCGTACGGTGATAACCCAACATCTTATCCTGCAAATCATCATAATTATATTCGGCTCCCCCGGTAAATTCGGCAGGCATAAACAGACACTTCTCCCATTCATACGAATACTGTGCACCGCCAACGAAAGTCATATCCGTCGTACTGCCATAGGCATTCGGGTTCTTTCCGGCACCGTAATAACTGTTTCTTTTGGTATGCTGCGCCGAAGTATAGACATTCAGACGGTGTTTGTAATCTTTCGAAAACAGGTCGAACTTCAATCCGCCACCGTTGATATTATGTTCGGTCTGCTCGGCAATATTCGCTTCGTGGGGCGGCAAGTCCAACAGGTCGCCACCACGACGGTACTCATTGATATTGTGATACTCGAAAGTCAACTTGGAGTAAGTACTTGTTTTCAGATAAGAACGGAAACCGAGCGTGCGGGCATTCAGCTTGCCGAGTTCCGTGTACCCGTCGCCATCATGGTCGTAAGCACCACGATAACGGTTCTGGCCGAACATATAAATACCGGCCTTATGGTCGTCCGTCACCAGTGAAGCATTGACAGTCGTATTGTTATCCGCCCGTTCGCCGCCGACCATTGTCAATGAATGAGCGATCTGTGCCGAGTTACGCAACGGCTCTTTGGTGATAATATTGATCGTCCCGGCAATTGCGGAAGAGCCGAACAAGGCCGATCCTCCCCCGCGCATAATTTCTACACGCTCGATCATATTGGCCGGAATCTGTTCCAGTCCGTACACACCCGTCAGGGCACTGAAGATAGGACGGCTGTCTACCAGTATCTGCGTATAAGGGCCTTCCAGACCATTGATACGCACCTGCTGAAAACCACAGTTCTGGCAATTGTTCTCCACACGTACACCGGGCTGGAAGTTCAGACCGTCGGCCAGAGAAGTAGCATGCGTCGTTTCAAACGTCTTCGAATCGAGCACATTCACCAACGAAGGAGCCAACCGGCGGGTCGTCTCGTTACGGTTGGCCGACACCACGACACCGTCCAGTGCCACCAGGTCTTCCTCTGCATCGAAGTTCACTTCCAGGGTTTTCCCTTTCTTCAGCGTAACCGGCTTTTCTATTGTCTTAAATCCCAGTGTCTTCATCACCAGGGTAAACTTCCCTTCCGGCAGGTTCTTCAGATAATAATGGCCGGTAACATCGGTAGACGTACCGATCGTTGTCCCTTTCAGGAATACGTTGATAAAAGAAAGATGCTCACCGGTTTTCTTATCCAGTATATGTCCTACGATATTGGCATCCGAAGGGTTCAAATTGGGGGCATCATCCGCCCATGCTGACGTAACGGCACAGCACAGGCAAAGTATAAGTGTAATAATCTTATTCATTGCGATTTGTTCTGATAAATATATAGTATACTAATCCAAAGCCAGGCACCTTCTAATTGAAAGCACCGGACGTTTTATATTTTTGACCCAGGTCAAAAAGGTTTACTACCTAGGTCGAAAACGTTTACCACCTGGGTCAAAAACGTTTGTCACCCAGGTCGAAAAATTAAAAGTACGGGACGTTTGCATTAGCAGCAAGCACCCTTACGATTAGAAATAACGGATATTTTTATCAGAAGACAGGCGGGGCACGAAGAGAAAGCTTCCCTCTGACGGGAACCAGATAATCCGGATAGACCGGGATCTCTACTATTTCTGCGATTTGTTTTGCCTGGAAATCAAGTTGGTAAGCATGAACTGCACCATCTTCCACACTGATAGAGGTCAGTATATGGAACAGTTGAATTTCGGATAAAGAAGCATGATGGTGGCAAGCACCGCCCGACTTAGCTCCGAAAGGGTGGGAATGGACAATCGTCGTGCCGTGTTCGATGTGCACATGGATAAATAGAGTAATACTGCTATAATACGCGATGAAGATCACCGGTAGCAGCCACTTTAAATATTTAACCATCTTTTCTCTCACACCCATATTCCTTTGAGAACGCGCAAAGTTACAAATAATTTTCATACTTTTGCTTTTACGTTAAATCAAAGCAAACTTTAGAAAGACACCATGACAAAAGAACAAATGTTCGAACAGTGGACTAGGATCTATGAGCAAGGATACTATAAATGCACCTTCACCCCAAAAGTATATGAATATCTGGATGAGAAGATCGACCAAGCTCCCGAGGTGGTCATGTCGGGCCCGAAGATATATGCCGATTATGACGGTTGGCTTCTACATGAATTAAACGGGGAAAATGCGGAACTGGCACGCCGCATGCTGGTCATTATCTCGAAGATACGTCGCGACGGCCCTATCCATAAATGGGGAATGAAAGATGAATTGGAGATCTGCCTGCGCATCGGTTACGGCCACGATTTCAGGAACCTGATCAAAGAGTCGGTAAGCCGTCACAAAGCACAAGGCCCCGAGTTGTACGAGATAGCACAGATATTACTGAAATATTGTCCGGCCGACTCGGAAGCTTTTGCCGACCTGCTTCTCTCCGACAAACTAAAAGAACTGGAAGAACAGCGGAACAACACGCACGAGTTCTATCTGGCTTTATACCTGGCTATCCTGTTGCTGGAACAGGATGCGGAGAAATATGCCCGCTATCTGCCGGTACTGACCGTTTTAACGAACAGGTATTCCGGCCCGAGCTTCATATATATCCTGTATTTCAGCTATAAGTTCTCCCCCGAACTGAAAGAACGTCTGCTTCAATTGCTTAAAGATCCGATATCGGCCCGGGCACTGTTCTTCCATCTCAATCCGCATAAGATGCTGGCATTCCTGCAATCGATCGGGGCGCCACTGGCTGTTTATTATCAACTGATCCTGACCGAAGATAACGATCTAGACGCACCTTCCATGTTTCACGCACTGTACAAAGAGAACAAAGAGCTGTTCATGGAAGTCTACCGGATGCTGGCTGCAACGAAAACGATCCAGCAAGCGGCAAACAGCCTTTATCTGCTGGCAATCCTTTTGGAGAATGGCGAGGGAACGGAAGAGCTGGCAGCAAGCAAAGAACTACAGGCTCGTTGCATGCTGAATCTCCTGGGAAATCCACTAGGTAATACCGATAACCTAATCTCGGCAGCAATGAATGAATCCACCCCGCAAGCAACTTGGGAGAACCGCTTGAAGAATTGTGAAGACTTCGTTTGGGGATATGGAAGAAACAAACCGGTCTTACTGACCGGGGCTTTGGCGCTGTTGTACGAATGGTCGGAACTGTCCAAACGGTTTATCGATATCTTACTTACTCAGGTTCGCACAAGCAATACAATCAATAATCCGAGATATATAACCTATTTCTTCTTTGAGACACGTAAAAAATGGTTAGGCTATTCTCCCAAAAAGAGTATCCGGTTGTTACTGGATACTGCCAGCCAGTTCACCTATAGCCTGGTATTTAAAACCTATGCCTATAATCCCAACCGGATGCAAGGTATTCTGGAGCAAGAAGATATCACCAACAACCAGCCGCTCGCACTGGCACTCCTTAGCAGCGGCGAACTCTCGATCGAAGAGACACAGAACTGGCTCGACATGATCTACGGTACCTGCAAGATGAGCGACGTCAGCCCGTTGCTCGGACTACTCTCCAATAAGTCGAAGATACTCCGCAAGACAGCCGAAGAACTGATCAGCCTCAACGAAGAAACCATCCGCCCGTTACTGGAAGCGGAACGGCCTAAGATGAAAGGCGACGCATTGTCGGCCGCCAAACGGATCATCAAACGCTGGGACAACGAACGGAAGTTCGGTGCCGACTTTACCTTCACCAAAGAAACGGTGGTAGAGTTCTGTAACGATAATTACGATAAAGACAATGAGAAGTACATTGCCTGGATACCGGAAGATATGCTTCTCGACGTCCGCTTCGCCGATATGACGGAGAAAGCGCCTGTCGTAGTCATCCGTTATATCCTTTCCGAGTACCTCTGCCTCGAAGAGCCTTACAAGGTAAAGGCCTGCGATAAGATTGTAGAGCAGTTGCATGCTCCCGACTTCCAGCAAATGATGGAAAACATTTATCTCTTCTGGAAAGAGAACGGAGCAGAAGCCAAGAAGAAAATGATTATGGTACCGTATTGTATTTACGGTTCCGACACACAGATACTCCGGCTGAAAACGCAGTTGAAAGACTGGGCGGAAGCTTCTCGCGGAGCCATTGCCGCTTTCGTTGTCAACGCGATCGCGATGAACGGAGGAAGTGTGGCGCTGGTGATGATAGACGGTATCTCCGTCAAATTCCCCAACAACCAGGTAAAGAACGCAGCGAAGGCCGCCTTTACCTTCGCCGCCAAAGCCCTGGAAATACCGGAAGACGAGCTGTCGGATAAGATCGTCCCCACCCTGGGTTTCAACCAGGCAGGAGAAAAAGTGCTCGACTATGGCCCGCGTAACTTCACGGTTACCCTGATGCCGGACTTCTCGCTTTCCATCTTCGACAACGAGAAACAGAAAACGATCAAGTCGATGCCCTCCCCCGGAGCCAACGACGACGAGGTGAAAGCGACAGCCGCCAAGAAAGAGTTCTCCGAACTAAAGAAACAGATCAAAGCGACCGTGCAGTCGCAAACCAACCGGCTGGAAAAGGTTTTGATGAACGGACGCCGCTGGACGGTAACGTCATGGAACAAGCTCTTTGTAGAGAACCCGATCATGCACCGTTTTGCAACCGGACTGATATGGGGCGTGTACGATGGCGACAAGCTAACCGGCACGTTCCGTTATATGGAAGACGGCACGTTCAACACCGTAGATGAGGAAGAATATACCTTGCCCGAACAGGCCAGTATCACCCTCGTCCACCCTATCGAACTGCCGGAAGATGTCCTTTCGGGATGGAAAGAACAACTCGACGATTACGAAATTGTACAACCGATCCCGCAACTAACCGCCCCTATAATTGTTTTAGAAGAAAAAGATACAAACGGCAACAAGATAACCCGTTACAACGGCTCGATCATCAAATCGGGAAAGATCAGCGGTATGGCGAAGAAACATAACATGGTTCGCGGGGAAGTATGGGATGCCGGCAGCTACACTTGTTTCCACCTGGTGGACAAGTACCTGAACATGGCCGCCCAGCTCAACTTCGAATATATGTATATGGGACAGGAGTACAACGATGACGTAACGCTGGGTGATGTCGTTCTGTATTGTATGGGAGAAGATCAAACGACCGACGACGAGCCGAAAAGTAACGTGATCCTCTCCCCTGAAAGTGTTCCCGCCCGCTTCCTTTGCAGCGTGCTGGGTATTTTTGAAGTATTGAAAGAAGAATAATATATATGATGAAGCAACAACCGGAATTAACAGCATTGTTCGACACCTATTGCGAAGCACATACCGCATCCGACTGGCAACTACTTAAATCGATAGAGGCAGTACCGATCAACGAACTGATCAGCGAAAACAAACAGGCGGCGTATGATTACCTGTACAGCGACATACCGCTTAAAAAGAAACTGTTCTGGCTGAATAAGCTGTTTTTCGATTGCGGCTTCGATGACTATAAGCAATTGCTGGGACTGCTGAAGGAAGAATCCAAGTGGATACGCAGGGTGATCGAAAAGATCATACTCGACAAGGAAAAGAAAACCCGTAAGATATTGGAGAAACTGCTTCCGGAACTGGACGAAGATACGCAGAACTGGGCACGGCAGATGTTCAGTTACTGGGATGACACACGTCCCTCGGCCAAAAGGATCAAAATTAAAGACAAGAAAGCAGCCCTCGATTATTCGAGCAAGCATATCGAGCTGTACCGTACCCAGCAGATAGCCTGGGTGCCACCTAGGCCTTACACAATGATCCACTGGGCCAACGAGACAAACGCCGACGAATACGTACCACGCCATGTGATCCGGTTCATTCTCAGTGAATACATGACGGCCATTCAACCGATACGTCTCTACGCCTGCGACGCGATTGCCGCTCATTTGGAAGAGAAAGAGTGGCAGGCCGCCCTGGAAACGCTTCTCCAGTTCTGGCTGTCCGATGGTGCGGAAGCAAATAAAAGAGCGATCCTGATGCCCTATTGCATATACGCATCGGAACATCAGATCCACCAGCTTCATACTATACTGAAATCATGGGTGAATGCCAACCGTAAACTCCTTGCAGGATATACGTTGAGTGTTCTCGGAATAAAGGCCACTCCTGCCGCCCTCCAACTGCTCAACTATTGGATGGTACTAGGAACCAATACGATGTACAGACGCGAAGCCTGGAAAGCATTCAAACAAATTGCCACGGAAAGAGGACTGTCCACCGAAGAACTGGCCGACCAGTCCATTCCGTCTTTCGGCTTTAACCGGCAGTCGGAAAAGGTTGTGGACTATGATACCCGTACCTTCCACGTGACATTGCTGCCGGACTTCAGCCTGTCAGTTGTAGAAAGTGAAACGAAGAAAATAAGCAAATCGCTTCCCGCCCCCTCTAAGTCCAAAGGTGATAACCGGGAGAAAGCGGAAGCGGCCCGCGAGGAAATGGCCGACATGAAGAAAATAGTGAAACGGCAAACCCGTGTCCAGAGGAAACGGATGGAGATGGCTTTGAGGAACGGACGCACCTGGACGAAAGAGGCTTGGATAGCTACCTTTATCGATAATCCGTTCATGCGCTACCTGTCGCCCGGTCTTATCTGGGGAGTATATAAGGACGGGCAGTTGCAGGAGTCGTTCCGTTACCTGGAAGACGGTTCCTTCACAACGGCAAACGATGAGGTATTTACGCTTCCCGAAGAAGCCGTTATCTCGCTGGTACATCCTATGGAACTGACCGACGAAGTATTGGCTAAATGGAAACAGCAACTGGACGATTACGAGATCGTTCCTTTCATTCCTCAACTGAGTACGCCCATACGCCGCATAGACAGTATTCAAATGCAGGAAGATGCCATCACCCATTATTCCGGCCGGAATGTTTCTATCAGTAATATATATGATACGACAAACCCCGATATTAATTACTGGACAGACAGCCAGACCATTTATATCATCGACAGGTCTATGAACGTTCTGGTACAGCTTTCTTATACACTGGAAGAAAGCAACTGCTTCCTGCAGGAGTTGTATTTCTCTCCGCTGGAAGAAGGGGAAGACTCCAGTACCGTACAATTGCCCAAGACGGAACGGTTGCCGATATCTTCTGTCCCGGAACGGTTCATCAGCTATATCCTGGATTTACTGATCACGGCCTTTAACCTGGAATAACATCCGTCTAAACAGAAAACAAATACAAGCCTATACATTAATATATGGATAACAAAATACAGAAACCGTTGATGGAGATGCGGTATGCCGACGAGCTTGCCGCACTCCGCAAACAAGATACGGGAGCCAAGCCAGCCAACTGGCAGCTCTCTCCCCGTGCCGTCCGTGCCTTTATCCTCGGCCAAAGCGAACCGATAGAGCTGGACGGACGGATGATCAAAATCACTCCGAAGTTCTTTGGCGACGATGCCCTGGTAGAACGTTCCATCATCACCCTGGCCGGCAACCGGGGATTAATGCTGGTAGGCGAACCGGGTACGGCAAAGACCATGTTGAGCGAACTCCTGTCGGCTGCGATCTGCGGCATCAGTACCAATACGGTACAAGGTACGGCAGGCACCAGCGAAGACAATATCAAATATTCCTGGAACTACGCCCTTCTGCTGGCTAAAGGCCCGGTAAAAGAAGCACTTGTCCCCTCTCCCGTTTATATCGGGATGAAGCGGGGGCTCATCACACGCTTTGAAGAGATCACCCGTTGCCCGCTCGAGATACAGGACAGCCTGATCAGTATCATGAGCGACCGGGTACTGAATATCCCCGAACTGGGGGAAGAAGGTTTACTTTTCGCCTCTTCCGGCTTTAATGTGATAGCGACCGCCAACACCCGCGACAAAGGGATCAACGAAATGAGTAGCGCCCTGAAACGCCGTTTTAACTTTGAAACGGTCGAACCGATACGCAGTGTGGCACTCGAAAGCCGTATCATCACCGACCAGTGCGAAGGGATGTTTGCCGCCAACGGACTGGAGATGCCTGTACAGGAAGAGGTTGTCGATATACTGGCTTCCACCTTCAACGAATTACGCAACGGGACTTCTTTCGAGAAAGCCAAGATACAGAAAGTATCGGGTGTGATGAGCACCGCCGAAGCAGTATCCGTTTATTACCAGTCGGCCTTGGATGCCTATTATTACGGAGACGGTACGGTGAGCATGCGTTCACTGGTACAAAACCTGCTGGGTGCCGTGATGAAAGAAAACAAAGACGACTTACCCAAACTGAAAGATTACTTCAACGGCGTAGTCCGGCTAAAAGCCGAAAGACAAGGAGGAAGATGGAAGGAATATTACGACAACCGGACCTGGCTAAAATAGACCGCCTCTTCCGGGCCAGCTTCAATACCGACGGACAGGTGGTGTACTTTCCGGTACGTCACCACTCCCCTGCCTGTGCGTTGTACCTGCAACGTACGATCGGGGAATACTGTCCCGACCTGATCCTGATCGAAGGGCCGTCTGACTCGGCAAAGTTACTTCCTTACATTGCCGACGAACAGTCGGTTCCGCCTTTCTGTATCTATTACAGCTACGACGATAAAGAGGGGAAAGTGAGCGAGGAGAAAGAAAAGTACCGTGCCTATTACCCTTTCCTGTCGTATTCGCCGGAGCTGGTGGCTATCCGGGAAGGGGCACGCTGCAACACACCGGTTCGTTTTATCGACCTGCCGTATGCGCTGCGCCTGACCAACAAGGTCGAGGAAGAACCGCAGACACAGTTCTACTACAATGAAAACAAGGAATACGAGGTAAACACCTATACGGCCATGATTGCCCGTAAAGCCGGATGCCGCAGCTTCGCGGAGTTCTGGGAAAGCCGCTTCGAGCTGAATGCCGGAACAACAGAGACAGACGCTTTCGTCCGCAACCTGTTCCACCTCGGTTACTTCATGCGGCTGGCAACTCCCGACAATGAAACCTCCCTGAAAGAAGACCGCCAGCGGGAAACCTATATGGCGGATGAGATACGGAAAGCGCTTCCCCTACATAAAAAGATATTGGTAGTAGCCGGAGCTTTCCACATTGCCGGATTAATGGAAGCAATGCAATCGGATAAGAAATTATCGCTTAAAACAATCAACCCCGAACATATCGCTTCCTACCTGATGCCTTATACATTTAAGGAAGCCGACAGTAAAAGCGGGTATGCCGCCGGTATGCCTTTCCCGGCTTTCTACCAGGAAGTATGGGAAAAGACGGAGAAACAAAAGAAAGACCCGTTCGGCTCGACCGTTCTCGAATACATCATAAAGACAGCCCGTTATGCCCGCAAAACGCAGATAATCTCATTGCCCGACGAGATCAATGCCCTGAACATGGCTCGTTCGCTGGCGGTGTTGCGGGGAAAGCAGAGCGCCGGCGTATACGAACTGCTGGATGGCGTGCGAAGCTGTTTCGTGAAAGGCGACCTGAATGCCACCTCGACATTCGAGATCGATTTCCTTTACCGTCTCCTCTCCGGTATGGGTGCCGGAAAGATTGCGGATAACGACTGCATCCCGCCGGTGGTACGGGAGTTCCGTGCCTTATGTTCGCTTCACCGGCTGAAAACATCGACGATCGAACGGCAGGAAGTGACGCTCGACATTATCAAGAACCCGGCTCATTACCGGAAAAGCCGTTTCCTTCATCAGATGGAGTTTCTGGAAACAGGCTTCGCCGCCCTTCAGTCGGGCCCCGATTATGTGAACCAGAAGAATAAGAACCTGGTACGCGAGCAGTGGATATGCCGTTACGGCACAGGCGTTGAAACACGCCTTATCGACCTGTCTGTCTACGGGGCGACCTTGTCGCAGGTGTGTAATTCGCTGATCGAAAAGAACTTCAAAGACAGTATGACGGCCGAAGAATTGGGCAAGCTGTTGCTATCCGTACAAGTGATGGGGATAGAAGGCTTTTATCTCCAGTACGAAGACCATACCCGGCTGGTGGTGGAGAGCGAAGGTAATTTCACCAGCCTTTGCAAACTGATCAACAGCCTACTGTATCTCGCCAACATGCAACAACTGATGGATGGAGAGATCCACCCGGTTATCCCCGAACTGGCACGGCTCGCTTTTAAAGGGGCTGTCGTATTGATCCCGCTCCTGAAAAGCACGACGGAGGAGGAAGAACAGGAGATTTGCGAACAGATGCGCAACCTTTACAGTTTTGCGATGGATGAGAAACAGTGGTTCGACACCGAAGCTTTCCTGTCTGCCGTAGAGAAGGTGTTAAACGACAGTTTCAGCAACAGCCGCCTGTTCGGGCTATGCCTTGCCATTCAGTATAAGGAAGGGCGGACGGAACAGACAGCGTTCTGCCAACAGATAGCCGCTTACCTGGAAAGCAGCATCACCCATCCGGAACAGGCTGCTTCTTTTATCTGCGGACTGTTCCTGATTGCCCGCGACGTATTGTTCGCCGACCCGCGTATCCTGGAAGTGATAGACCGGGTCATAGCCAATGCCGACCAAGAAACTTTCCTGACCATCCTGCCGAACCTGCGATATGCCTTTACCGGATTTCTTCCGGCGGAGATCAGCCGCCTGGGACAACAGGTGGCGGAGTATCACCAGGTATCGGAAGCCCGGTTGACGGGAAGTATCACTGTCTCGCAACAGGAAATTGCTGAAGCCATGCGTCTCGATACGCTGGCGGCCGAAGCACTTAAAACATGGAGGATCGTATAATGGACAACCCCGAAATAGTAAACCGCTGGCGGCTCATCCTGGGCGACTTCGCCGAAAACAGCCTTCCCCTCGATCCGGAAAGCGGAGAGTTGGACAACACGCTTTATTTCCTCTACAACCGGGAATACACCGATGAGCAGGGAATACGCAACGATTTCCCGAACCGGGCCGGACGTGGCGGTTCCATGCTGACCGTCCCGGGATGGCTGAAGAAAGTAAAGAAACTGTTCCCTAAAAAGACAGTCGAGATCATGCAGAAGCAGGCACTGGATAAATACAACCTGACCCAACTCCTGACCGACGAGTCTGTCCTGAGCCAACTGGAACCGAATATCGGTTTACTGAAGAATATCCTGACCTTCCGCAATATGATGCCGGAGCATGTCCGGAAACTGGCTTACTCGATCGTCGAGGAAGTAATCAAAGAGATACAAAAGAAACTGGAGATAAACGTACGGAAAGCCTTCTACGGAAAGAAACTGCCGCACACCAATTCCTCTTACAAGATATTCAGGAACTTCGACTTTAAGCAAACCATAGAAAAGAACCTGAAGAATTACAGCCCGGAACATGGCACGATCATCCCCGACCGCCTGTATTTCAATCAGAACGTACGCCGCTACAATCCCTGGCACATCGTAATCCTGGTAGACGAAAGCGGTAGTATGCTCGACTCGGTGATCTATACGGCGGTTATGGCATCCATCTTTGCCAAAATGCCGTTCCTCTCGGTCAAGCTGGCGATATTCGATACATCGGTAGTCGACCTGAGCGAGCATCTCGACGACCCGGTCGGCATCCTGATGAAAGTACAGCTGGGAGGAGGAACCGATATTCACAAGGCGTTGGAATATGGCAAGAGACTGATAACCGCCCCCCAGAAAACAATTGTTGTGCTGGTCAGCGACCTGTACGACGGGAACAATTACAGTTATATGTTCCGCTCCTGCCGCGACATTATTGAAGCGGGAAGCCGACTGTTCGTATTGCCTGCCCTCGACTACTCCGGCACTCCCTGTTATGATGTCCGTGCTGCCCGCAGCATTGCCGGCATGGGTGCCGATGTAGCCGCCATAACCCCTGAAGAATTAGCCGAATGGATAGGAAAGATTATATCATAAACGGAAACGGATGCCACGCATCCGCCGGACAGTTCATCCCCTTTGCCAACGAAGCCTTTCTGGTGACGCTGGCAAACAAAGGATTATATAAACGTGCCCTGAAAGATCTGGAAACGACCGGACAGGTCGAGTTAACCGTTACTGACGGCCGGTTGCAGATCCGGTTGGACGAAATAACCGTCAGCCTCGATCCGAATGTCGCCCAAAGCACATGCAGCTGTCCTTCCAAAACGGTATGTAAGCATATCCTGATGGGCATACTCGTTGCTGCCGGTTGCGCATCGTCCGAAAGCGAGACCGCACCTGCCGGCAGTGAGGATGTCTCACCCGATACGACACCGGAACCACCGTCGTCCGAAGCCTGGAAAGAGTTGAAGAACGTCGACCTGGCACAACTCCGCAAACAAGCCGGCAAGAAGTTGTTTGAAGACACCTTGCGTCTTATCCAGGACGGCTGGACGGCCGATTTCACAGAAGGCGATATACTCGAAGCGACGATCAACACCGAAAGCATCACCGTCTACTTCCCCAAAGAGGACAGCCTGAACCGTGCCGTCTGCAAATGCGGCGAAAGCGGCCTGTGCAAACATAAACTGATCGCTATCCTGTCGTACCTGAGCTTGCAGGGGACATTATCTTCCGACACTGACGGTAGCCAACCGGAGCTGTCTTTACTGACGGAAGATACGCTGAACGTATTGAAGGGAGCTTCCCGTTTCATCATCGGGATATTGGAGAAAGGCCTGATCAGCTGCGGGGAGAATGAAGCGGAAACAGCTATCCAGTATTCCATCCGGCTGGAGACATGCGGGATCGGTAACCTGGCACGATTGTTCCGCTCGCTGTCGTCCGACATAGAGAACATGCTGGTCAAACACGTCGGTTTCCAGCCTTTGACCACCTTTGCCACCTTATCGCGGTTGCACAACACGATCACGCTGATCTTACGGAACACGCAAAACAATGAGATGCTCAGCCGGCTGATCGAAGGAACCCGGTCGGATTACTATACGACTCCGGTCGGCCATTTCACCGGCCTGGGGGCCTACCCGTGGCAAACCCGTTCGGGCTATTTCGGTATTACGGCCTACTTCTTTTATCACGAAAAACAGAGCATCTGCACGTTGACATCCAGTATGGCCGACTATTACGAACATACACAGTCTTTAGTCACGCCCGAAAACCTGAACAGGCAACTGGAAATGCAGAGTTTCTGGAATAACAGTGCTTCACTGGCGCGTTTATCCTCTTCAACATTGGTTCTGCGTAACTTCAAACTCAACAGGCAGCAGCGTCTCTCCTCCTCTACCCAGACACAGTGCGAGATAGAAAATAAAGTAACGATCAGCGGACTGGACGCATTACTCGCGATCCCCGAATTGTCGGATCCGACCCTGCGACCGGAAGAACGGTACGATTATTTCCGTAAGAAACAACCGGAGCAATTGGCTTTGGTTCCGTTCACCCATCTGTCGGAAGTCTATTTCGATCCGTCCGAAC
Source organism: Parabacteroides sp. HGS0025 (assembly GCF_000969845.1). Classification (NCBI taxonomy): domain Bacteria; kingdom Pseudomonadati; phylum Bacteroidota; class Bacteroidia; order Bacteroidales; family Tannerellaceae; genus Parabacteroides; species Parabacteroides sp. HGS0025. The sequence continues at coordinate 2,217,041 of NZ_KQ033902.1, read as the reverse complement.
AGAAACTTTACTTTACCGCGATAAATGAACAGGTTGAAGCCAAAGGTTCCCTGGCATACAGCGAACTCAACCGGAACGCCATCCGCAAACTCGAACAGCTGGGCGGACGGTATGCCGAAGTAAAGCAACGGTATATGGTCTGCCTGAAACGGCCGGACACCTTGATCCCCGTCAGCCTGATTACCGCTTCCGGAGTCGATAATTTCTATTTCTAATCCATCAAAGCTGCATACGATGATACTAAAAGACCTACTTTCCGAACTGGAACTCCTGCTTTCCGACATCGCCTTTTCCGGATTGCGCAATATCCAACCGGTCACTCTCCAGAAACTGGATGACCTCAAACACTGGATGGCCGAACTGAATATGACCGAAGCGATCCGCCTCACCGATCGCTTTATCGACTCGGTCTACAGCTGGCAAGCCGGACAAACCGGAATCGATACGGTAGCAAACCATCTTTGTGCATTGGAGTTTTATGAGAAGAATATGGTGAATAGTTGAATTTGCTGCTTAGCTCTTTCGCTACTCCGCATCCCCCACGTTCCAATATTTTTATTACCTTTGCTTTCGGAATTCTAAAGAAGAAAGGAGAACAGCATGACAACAATGGAACTCGAAGCCTACAAAGCCGAACTGGCACGCGAAATACTGACCACCGATAATTGGCACGTACTGGACGAAGTGAAGCGAGTATTAGGCAAAATACGAAAACAATCGCAGGCGGAAGAAGCCAAAAGTAAGTTGAAAAGCGAATTAAGAGAGGCTCTTCAGGAAGTGAAAGATGCAGAAAAAAATAAAGTTAGTATGAGCACAATGGAGGATCTTTACGCCGAATTGGAGGATTAAGCATGAATATAACCATTGTACCTAGTAAGGTTTTTATCAGAAAGGCAAAACTGCTAGCTAAAAAACATCGTACACTGATTTCAGATTTAAAGAAACTGGAAGAAGAACTAAAAGAGAATCCGGATATAGGTATCGATTTAGGTAATGGATTGCGTAAAGTACGGATGAGCATAACAGCTAAAGGTAAAGGCAAAAGCGGTGGAGCACGAGTTATCACCTATACTGCAATAGCAAGTGTGGAAGATAAACGGATTACGTTACTTACCATTTATGACAAATCAGAACAATCAACTATCTCTGATCAAGAATTAAGACGATTGATAGCAGAACTGTAAAAGTTTGATATTTACAAAGCGGAGTATTAGCAAAAAGTTTGCAGTCCAACAGCAGGAAACCCAATTTAACACCAACTATTTGTAAGCAGTCGGCATCATATATCTAATAATTTGTTACTTTTGTAGGCGATTTTAAAACACATACAAAAATCTACTAACATATAAGTCTATGGCAAAGATAACAAAAGAGGAAGCACTTCGGTATCACTCCGAAGGCAAGCCCGGAAAAATTGAAGTAATACCAACTAAACCTTATAGTACTCAAACAGATTTATCGCTGGCTTACTCTCCCGGAGTTGCTGAGCCTTGCCTTGAAATAGAAAAGAATCCGCTTGATGCCTATAAATATACATCGAAAGGCAATCTGGTCGCCGTTATCTCCAATGGTACGGCTGTTCTGGGTCTTGGTAATATCGGAGCGTTGGCCGGTAAACCGGTTATGGAAGGAAAAGGCCTGTTGTTTAAGATATTCGCAGGAATCGATGTGTTCGACATTGAAGTAGACCAGAAGAACCCGGAGAAATTTATCGAAACGGTAAAAGCGATCGCGCCTACCTTCGGCGGTATCAACCTGGAAGATATCAAAGCACCGGAATGTTTCGAGATCGAACAACGCCTGAAGGCTGAACTCGATATCCCGGTCATGCATGACGACCAGCACGGTACAGCTATCATCTCCGCAGCAGGTCTGATCAATGCGCTTGAAATAGCCGGCAAGAAAATCGAAGAGGTAAAAATCGTTGTGAACGGCGCCGGTGCCGCTTCCATCTCCTGTACCAAGTTATATGTGATGCTGGGAGCCCGCAAGGAAAACATTATCATGTGCGACAGTAAGGGAGTGATCTCCACCAGCCGTACCGACCTGAACGAGTCGAAGAAAGAATTCGCTACAACAAGAGATATAAAGACACTGGAAGAAGCTGTTGTCGGAACAGATGTATTCCTGGGATTATCCGTTGCCGACGTGCTGACACAGGAAATGGTTCGCACCATGAACGAGAACCCGATCGTTTTCGCCCTGGCAAACCCGAACCCGGAAATCTCTTTTGCGAATGCAATGGCTTCCCGCGAGGACATCATCTTTGCGACCGGACGCTCGGATTATCCGAACCAGATCAATAACGTATTAGGTTTCCCCTATATCTTCCGCGGTGCATTGGATACACATGCCAAGGCCATCAATGAAGAAATGAAGCTGGCTGCCGTACATGCCATCGCCGAACTGGCCAAAGAGCCGGTGCCCGATGTGGTCAATGCCGCATACAAGTTGAAACGCACTACTTTCGGACGCGATTATATCCTGCCGAAAGCCCTCGACCCACGTTTGCTGACACGTGTATCTGTGGCAGTGGCCAAAGCTGCGATCGAGTCGGGTGTTTCCCGCAAGACGATCACCGACTGGGACGGTTATGCCAACCATCTGCGTGAAATGATGGGCTACGACAATAAGCTGCTCCGCTCCTTCACCGACATGGCAAAGGCCAATCCGAAACGGGTGGTATTTGCCGAAGCCAACCATGTGAACATGCTGAAAGCTGCCGTTGAAGCGAAAGCCGAAGGTATCTGCTACCCGATCCTGCTGGGTAACGAAGAACGTCTGGAGAAACTCGCCGCAGAAGAAAACCTGAGCCTCGAAGGTATCGAGATCGTCAACCTGCGTCACGACCGTGAAGAAGAACGTCGCGACCGTTATGCCCGCATCCTTTCCGAAAAGAGGGCACGCGAAGGGGTCACTTTCTCGGAAGCACGCGAAAAGATGGTAGGCCGCAACGCCTTCGGTATGATGATGGTGGCAACAGGCGATGCAGATGCGTTTGTGACAGGTGTTTACAGCCGTTACTCGGAAGTAACGAAGCTGGCGGAAGAAATTATCGGTATCCGTCCGACATACAAGCATTTCGGTGCGATGAACATTATGAGTTGCAAGAAAGGTACTTTCTTCATTTCCGATACGCTGATCAACCGTCATCCATCTACGGAAGTGTTGATCGACATCGCCCGTCTTACACACGATGCCGTGAAGTTCTTCGCACATGATCCGGTGATAGCGATGTTGTCTTACTCAAACTTCGGTTCCGATAAGCAAGGCAGTCCGCTGAAAGTACACGATGCGATCGATTATCTGCACAAGAACCATCCGGAGATCGTGATCGACGGAGAAATGCAGGTAAACTTCGCACTCGACAAGAAGCTGCGTGATGACATGTATCCATTCAACAAACTGAAAGGAAAAGATGTCAACGTACTGGTATTCCCCAACTTAAGCTCGGCTAACAGTGCCTACAAATTACTGGACAACCTGGGCATCACCGAAACGATCGGCCCGATCCAAATGGGATTGAACAAACCGATCCACTTCACCGACGTGGAAAGCTCTACCCGCGACATTGTCAACCTGACAACCGTTGCCGTTGTAGATGCCATCGTACAGGAACAGATCGACAAGGGAGAATAATTTCCCCTTAAACAATAATAAAGAAAGCCGGAACATGATAAGCAAAGATCATTGTTCCGGCTTTCTTTTTATTTTGCACCAACTAAGCAATCCCCAATAACTCCACCTCAAAGACCAGTGTCGAGAATGCCGGGATAGGCCCCGACGGACGGTTGCCATATCCCAGGGTATACGGAATATATACGATCCATTTATCCCCTACATGCATTTGCTGAAGCGCTTGTTGCCAGCCTTCTATCACCTGGTTCAGGCGGAAAGCCTCGGGGCAGCTGCGTTTCCAGGAGTTATCGAATTCGCGTCCATTGATCAACGTACCGCGGTAATGGACAGTGACAACACTGCTCAGTTGGGGCGAAACAGTACCCGTTCCCCGCTCCAATACCTTATATAATACGCCACACGGCAGCTTTGAAACTCCTTCCTGTGAGGCCGTTTCTTCCAGGAACAGCAGGTTTTGTTCCTTATATTCCTCTTTCTTATTTTTAGCCATATTTCCTTATTATTGTTTTTCTTAATTCGCAAAGATAAATCTTTAAATGGAGAACAATTCACCTTTCCGACTGTTCTTTAATGGCTAAATCTAAACAAGTAAATTATGCACATAAGTACATGGTGTTATACTATGCTCTGCCTGCTCTTTCCACTGACGCTATTTGGACAGACGGAGCATAAGTACCTCGATCACGCATTGCCGGAAGCGTGGCAGGAAACCGACAGCAATTTCCAACAGACTCTCCCCGTTGAAGATAACTGGTGGAGAAACTTTAACGATCCGGTACTGGACTCCCTGATCGATGTAGCCGTGAAGCAGAACTATTCTGTGCAGATGGCTGCCGATCGTATCGCGATGGCGAAAGCCAACCTGCGCAGCGAACAAGGCAGCTACGCGCCTACCTTCGGACTCTCGGCCGGATGGAACCGCCAACAGACGAGCGGCAACACCAGCAGCCTGCCACAAACAACGACGCAATACGCCGACGCCGCCCTCTCCATGAGCTGGGAAATAGACGTGTTCGGCAGTATACGCAACCGGGTGAAGGCACAGAAGGAAAACTTTGCAGCCTCGAAAGAAGAATACAACGCCGTCATGGTTTCCCTGTGCGCACAAGTGGCTACCGCTTATATCAACCTGCGGGAGATGCAACAGGAAATGCAGGTGGTGACGCAAAACTGCCTTTCGCAACAAGCCGTTGTAGAGATCACGAAGAAACGGTATGAAACCGGACTCGTCTCCAAGCTGGATGTGGCACAGGCGCAATCGGTTTACTACAGTACCAAAGCTTCGTTACCCTCATTGGAAGCCGGCATTATCCAATACACCAACTCGCTGGCTATCTTGATGGGATTATATCCCCAGGATGTGAAATACCTGATGGATGCACCCCGCCCGCTACCGGATTATATCGAAACGGTGGGGATCGGCATTCCCGCCAACCTGCTGCTCCGTCGTCCGGATATCCGTTCCGCCGAACGCCAGGTAAACGCACAGGCGGCCAGCCTGGGTGCTTCCAAATCCGATTGGTGGCCGCAGGTCTTTGTCAAAGGTTCGATCGGGTTTGCTTCCCACGACATCGACAAGATAGCCAATCACAACAGCCTGACGTACGAGATCGCCCCGGCTATCTCCTGGAACTTCTTTCAGGGCGGTAAACTGGCGCAGGCCACCCGGCTCGCCAAAGCGCAACTGGACGAAACAGTCCGCCAGTTCAACCAGACCGTCCTGACCTCGGTACAGGAAGTGGACAATGCGATGAGCGCTTACAAGAACTCGATCAAACAGATCGTCGCCCTTCGCGAAGTGGTCAACCAGGGACAGCAAACCCTCGACCTCTCGCTCGACCTTTATAAACAGGGACTGACACCGTTCCAGAACGTACTGGATGCACAACGCTCCTTGCTATCGTACGAAAATCAGCTTACGCAAGCCAAAGGAAGTTCTTTGCTTTATCTGATCAAGCTGTATCAGGCACTCGGTGGCGGCTGGAGTGAGGAGTGACAAACTGTGCACTGCCTACTGCACAAATGTGCCACTACGAGTGCACAAAAGTGCGACTACTATGGCACAGTTGTGCACCCGTAGTGGCACAGCATAACCTATTAAACTAAAAAATGACAATATGAATACAACAATTAAATTCGCCCTGATCGCCCTGGCCACCCTTCTGCTGGCCTCGTGTAAAGGGAAAAAGCAGCCGGCCGAAACGCCTGCGCCTTCCATCAGCGTAGCAACGCCGGAGGTAAAAGATATCACATTGACGAAAGATTATCCGGGCTATCTAAGTTCGGAACTGATGGTCAACCTCGTTGCCCGTGTAAACGGCTATCTTCAGACTTCGCACCTCAAAGCAGGCAGCAAAGTCAGGAAAGGCGACCTCATCTTCGTAATCGAACCGGATACTTATAAGGATAATGTAACGCAAGCCGAAGCTGCACTCAAAACAGCCCAGGCACAACTGGATTATGCCCGCAGCAATTACGAACGGATGAAAGAAGCCGCCAAAAGCGGAGCTGTCAGCCAGATACAGGTCTTACAGGCTCAATCGACCACCAGCGAAATGGAAGCTTCCGTACGAAATGCCGAGGCCGAACTGAACACGGCCCGAACCAACCTGAGCTACTGTTACATCCGCGCCCCGTTCGACGGGAAAATAACTCGTGCCAGCTACGACATCGGCAATTACATCAACGGAAGTGTGCAACCCGTCACGCTGGCTACCTTATATAAGGATGATTTAATGTACGCCAACTTCAACATCGAAGACAACCAGTTCATGAAGATGATGATCACAGCCGCTCAAAACGACTCAACCGTGAAACTGCCGGAGACCGTCTCCGTACATCTGGGAGAAAGCGGACGGCAGAACTATACAGGCCGGCTGGATTATTTTTCCCCTAACGTCGACCTCTCCACCGGGACGCTGAATGTACGCGCCAACCTGGATAACCCGCACGGAGAACTGAAAAGCGGGCTATACGTCACCATCACCCTTCCGTACAGCGAAAAGAAAGATGCTATCCTGGTGCGCGACGCTTCCATCGGAACCGACCAGCTGGGTAAGTTCCTGTATATCGTCAACGATTCCAACATCGTACGGTACCGTCATATCGAACCCGGACAGTTGGTCGGCGATACCCTTCGCCAGATCGTCAGCGGGCTCGCTCCCAACGAACGTTACGTCACCACCGCCTTATTGAAAGTGCGCGACGGAATGACTATTAAGCCTATAAAATAAGAACGTTATGGTAAAATTCTTCATTAACAGGCCGATCTTCGCTACCGTCCTTGCCCTGATCATCGTGGTGGCGGGATTGGTCACACTCAATATATTGCCCATCGCCCAATATCCGGATATCACGCCGCCTACCGTACAAGTGTCGGCTGTTTATCCGGGGGCTGATGCGCAGACGGTTTCACAAACCGTCGGTTTGCCGATCGAGCAACAGGTAAACGGTGTGGACGGGATGCTTTATATGAGCTCCAACTCGTCCAGCTCCGGCGTTTATTCGCTGACAATCACCTTTGCCGTAGGAACGGATATCGACATGGCGACTGTCATGGTACAGAACCGTGTCAGTATTGCACAAAGCAGTCTGCCCGAAGCCGTGATCGTACAGGGGATCACGACTAAAAAACAATCGTCCAACATCGTCATGCTACTTTCGCTAACGTCGAAAGACTCGCTCTACGACGGGCTTTACCTAAGTAACTATGCCAGCCTGAACCTGACCGACCAGCTAGCACGCTTGCCGGGCGTAGGATCGGTCAACGTCATGGGAGCCGGTAATTACAGTATGCGCGTCTGGCTCGATCCGGAAGTGATGCGTATCCGTAACCTGACGCCCGACGCGGTTCTCCAGGCCATCTCCACCCAAAACAGGCAGGTCTCTGCCGGGTATGTCGGCCAGCCGATCGCCAAAGCGGATAATCCGTATCAATATACTCTGACGGTCAAAGGTCGTCTGACAACACCGGAGGAGTTCGGAAATATCATTCTCCGTACGGAAAGCGGAGGGAAAATACTCCGCCTGAAAGATGTGGCACGCATCGAACTGGGTAGTTCTTCCTATAATGTGACTTCCCGGCTGAAAGGGCAGCAAGCGGCGGCTATCGCAATCTATCAGCTGCCGGGTTCCAACTCGCTGGAAGTATCGAAAGCGGTACGTAATAAGATGGAGGAGATAGCCTCTACCCTGCCCGACGGCGTTGAATACGGCGTCACGCTCGATACCACGGAGGTGATCAATGCTTCTATCGACGAGGTGCTGGTAACCTTCCTTGAAACGACGGCCTTGGTCGTGCTGGTGATCTTCCTTTTCCTTCAGAACTTCCGGGCGGTCATTATCCCCTGTCTCAGTATTCCCGTATCCCTGATAGGGACACTGGCTGTTATGGGGGCATTGGGTTTCTCCGTCAACACATTGACTTTATTCGGACTGATCCTGGCGATTGCCATTGTGGTAGACGATGCGATCATAGTCGTCGAGAACTCGTCGCGGTATATGGATACGGGGAAATATACGGCACGCGAAGCGGTGACAAAGGCGATGGGCGAATTGGTCGGGCCGGTGATCGGCGTCGTACTGGTTCTGCTGGCCGTATTCATCCCGACTACCTTTATAGGCGGTATCTCCGGACAGCTTTACAAACAGTTCGCCCTGACAATAGCAGCGGCAACCGTATTGAGCGGTATCAACTCGCTGACGCTGACACCGGCACTCTGTGCCCTGTTTCTCCGGACGACTAATGATCCGAAGTTCGTCGTCTTCAAGGTATTCAATAAAGTATATGATAAGACGCAGAAAGTCTATGACGATATCGTCGACCGCATGTTAAAGCATCAGTGGGTCACGTTGATTGTCTTTCTGATCGTTTCCGGAGCTGCGGCCATCCTGTTCATGCGCTGGCCTTCCACTTTCATTCCGGAAGAAGACGATGGTTATTTCATTGTCTCCACCCAATTGCCACCGGCCGCCAGCCTGCCTCGTACGGAAGCAGTCAGTGAGAAGATCAACCGGATACTGGATGGTTATCCGGAAGTGAAAACCTATATGGGTATAAACGGTTTCTCGGTGATGGGCGGCGGCGAACTGTCGAATGCAGCCACCTATTTTGTCGTGCTGAAGAACTGGAAAGAAAGGAAAGGCAAAGGACACACGGCAGAAGATGTAGTGACCCGTTTCAACCGGGAAGCCTACGGTATACAGGAAGCGCAGGTGTTCGCATTGGTTCCCCCGGCCATCCCCGGCCTGGGTGCTTCCGGCGGGTTACAACTTCAGCTGGAAGACCGGAAGAACCTCGGCCCTACCGAAATGCAACAGGCTATCCAGACCTTACTGGAACATTACCACAGCAAACCTCAACTACTTAGCCTGTCGAGTATGTACCAGGCCAACGTTCCGCAGTACAAGCTGAATATCGACCGCGACAAAGTGCAGCTACTGGGATTGCAACTGAGCGACGTCTTTTCAACCCTCAGCTATTACATGGGGGCGGCTTACGTGAACGACTTCGTGGAATTCGGCCGTATCTACCAAGTCAAGATAGAAGCGAGCGACCAGGCACAGAAGGTAATCGACGATGTGATGCGGTTGAGTCTGGAGAACACTTCCGGCAAAATGGTTCCTTTCTCCGCCTTTACCCAGGCCGAACAACAATTGGGACTCGACCAGATCAACCTTTATAATATGTATTCATCCGCCTCTATCACCTGTATCGCCAATCCGGAATACAGTTCAGGAGAAGCCATCAAGGCGATGGAAGAACTGATACAGGAACAGTTGGGGGATAATTTCGGATACGAATGGACTTCCGTTGCGTACCAGGAAACCAAAGAGGGCTCGACAACGATGCTGATATTCGGAATGGCCCTGCTGGTAGCTTTCCTGGTTCTCTCCGCACAATACGAGAGCTGGACGAGCCCACTGGCAGCCATCATGGGATTGCCGATCGCCCTGCTGGGGGCTATCTTCGGTTGCTTTGTGATGGGCGTACCGGTCAGTGTCTATACGCAGATCGGTATCATCCTGCTGATCGCCCTGTCTGCAAAGAACGGTATCCTGATCGTCGAGTTTGCCCGCGACTACCGTGCGGCCGGCAATCCGATCCGTGAAGCAGCCCTTGAAGCCGGGCATGTCCGCCTGCGTCCGATCCTGATGACTTCGTTTGCCTTCGTGCTCGGTGTTATGCCTTTGCTGTTTGCAACAGGAGCCGGAGCAGCCAGCCGCGTATCACTCGGTGCCGCCGTTGTATTCGGTATGGCTGTCAATACGATCTTTGCGACAATCTTTATCCCCAGCTTCTATGAATGGATGCAAACCATACAGGAAAAATGGCTGGATAAGGCTTCTCCCAATAAAAACGTAACAAAACCCTGACAAAAGATCAGGATATATTGTATTCAAAAAAATAACGGTTGCCTGAACTGATCAGAGCAACCGTTATTCATTTCTTCCGGATCATAAACCCCACCTATTGCCACATCAAAATTACCTATTTGACAACTGCTTAAAAACATTTTACATTTGTTGAATAAATTAAAAACAAATGCTGTATAAATCCGGTTACATAAGTATTGAAGGGTAAAATGTTGTCGACTGTATACAGATAAAAATTATTATTTATGGAAAACAAAAAGCTAACAGCTGCAAATGGCCGTCCCGTTGCAGACAATCAGAACATTCAGACGGTTGGTCCCCGCGGACAAGTATTGTTACAAGATCCCTGGTTTCTTGAGAAACTAGCCCACTTCGACCGCGAAGTGATCCCCGAAAGACGTATGCATGCCAAAGGTTCCGGTGCATTCGGTACTTTTACCGTTACACACGACATCACAAAGTACACAAAAGCAGTGATCTTCAGTGAAATCGGTAAGAAGACAGATTGCTTTGTCCGCTTCTCTACAGTAGCGGGCGAACGTGGAGCAGCTGATGCCGAACGTGATATCCGTGGCTTTGCCATGAAGTTTTACACAGAAGAAGGTAACTGGGATTTGGTAGGAAACAATACGCCGGTATTCTTCCTGCGTGATCCGCTGAAATTCCCCGACCTTAACCATGCCGTCAAAAGAGATCCGAAAACAAACATGCGCAGTGCAAACAATAACTGGGATTTCTGGACATTACTGCCGGAAGCATTGCATCAGGTAACTATTACAATGAGCTCCCGTGGTATCCCTGCTTCTTATCGTCACATGCACGGCTTCGGTAGTCATACCTACAGCTTTATCAATGCCAACAACGAACGTATCTGGGTGAAATTCCATCTGCGTACCTTGCAGGGAATCAAGAACCTGACAGACCAGGAAGCGGAAGCGATCATAGCAAAAGACCGCGAATCGCATCAGCGCGACTTGTTTGAAAGCATCGAAAAAGGTGATTTCCCGAAATGGAAATTCCAGATCCAGCTGATGACGGAAGAACAGGCGGAGAACTACCGTATCAATCCGTTCGACCTGACCAAAGTATGGCCGCACGGCGACTTCCCGCTTCACGACGTGGGTATTCTCGAACTGAACCGTAACCCGGAAAACTATTTCGCAGATGTAGAGCAGGCAGCCTTCAACCCGATCAATACGATAGAAGGTATCGGCTTCTCTCCTGATAAAATGCTTCAGGGTCGCCTGTTCTCCTATGGGGATGCACAACGTTACCGCCTGGGCGTTAACTCCGAACAGATACCGGTAAACAAACCCCGCTGTCCTTTCCATGCTTATCACCGCGACGGCGCCATGCGTGTAGACGGCAACTACGGTGCTGCAAAAGGATACGAACCCAACAGCTACGGCGAATGGCAGGACTCTCCCGAAAAGAAAGAACCGCCTTTGAAAGCCAACGGTGATATCTACAACTATAACGAACGCGAATACGACGACGATTATTACAGCCAGCCGGGAGCTTTGTTCCGTCTGATGCCGGCCGACGAACAGCAGGTATTGTTCGAGAACACCGCCCGTCAGATCGGTGGAGCCGAATTGTTCATCCAGCAACGTCACGTACGCAACTGTTACAAGGCCGATCCGGCTTATGGTAAAGGTGTTGCCGATGCTTTAGGCATCAGCTTGGAAGATGCGTTGAAGGAGACAAGATAAGCCCTTCCGTTCCATAAAGTTATTTCAACTTCCTCCTTAGGAGATTTCGTTTCCTGAGGAGGAAGTTAATCAATATCTACAATTATAGGTATCTCCCAGATATTTTCTAATCATCTCCCGGTTTGTACCGCAAGCCTGTTTGATCTCAAAAACTTTAGCATCGACCAAGGTTCTGTACCACCAGCCTTGCAGGAAATGCCACAAAAAACCTTCCTTTCCATCCAGCCATCCACCCTTTATGAAATACCGGTAACAGAAATAAAGAAAGGCACGCCAAAAAAGAGGCATACGTACATAACGATCCTTTATTTTTCTTTTATGCATAGCCTGGGCTACGAGTTGTTTCTCTTCTTCTGGCTGTAATTCATGCCACAAGTTCAGTTCCGTATCCAGCAATTCAGCTGCTTCACGGACAGCATAATTCACATGTTTATTACAGAACCAGGAAAGATTATTCAGATTGTGATCGACAAAATCATAGTCAAAATTCACAAGCCTTCCTTCCAGTAACTGAATATGTTCGTCCATCAGCCTTTGTTCACAAACGGCTTTACCATAACGGAACATGCGAAGTAAATGCACGGGATAAATACCCCGCTTCATCCATTTCCCCAGAAAATAATGTCTCCGTTTAAAAACGATACCGGATACATCTGCCGGTAAAAAAGATACTTTTTCTAATAATTCATCGATCAATTCCGGCAGCAAATATTCATCGGCATCTAGCCGGAGAACCCAATCCGTACGAACCGGAGCATGCTCCAATGCCCAATTCAGTTGCTTGGCATGATTGTTCTCCCATTTATTCTGTAATATCACGGCGCCATATTCCTGCGCTATCTCCAGCGTGCGGTCAGTTGAATAAGAATCTATTATGAAGATATCCTTTGCCAGTTCCCTTATATTTTCCAGACAACGGCGAATATGAATTTCTTCATTATAGGTAAGTATAATAACAGAAATATCCGGCTTATTCATTCTTTATCCTTTTCTTACGTATGGGTTACAGAATCCAACTGATCCAAAAAACTGGAAACCAGCACATTTATATCATACGGATATTTTAGTTTCTGTACATACCGATGTTGCATGTATTGCTCTATCAGAAAAGACAAGCGTTCATAATCCTCTTTTGGGAAAAGCCATTTGTCCTTTTCCGCATCGGCTATATATTCAGAGGCTCCCTGATGTTCGCAAAGCATAAAAGGTATGCCACAGGCATAAGCTTCTGTAAAAACACAGCCAAATCCTTCATAAAAGGTTGGTAATACAAATAAATCCAATGAATTATAATAAGTCAGCAACTCTCTATGATGCACCTCCTTTTCAAACCGGATATAACCGGAAAGACTATGTCCGGCCACATATGCCCGGCATTCGTCGAACAATGGGCCTGTCCCGATAAAAGAGACCCGGAGTTGTCTGTAACCTTTCTGAAATAAGAGCTCTACTGCTTTCACCAATGTGATCTGACTTTTCAGATGATGAAAATTTCCGATACAGCCTATTTTAAATATTGTCTTATCCCTCCTCCCTTCTATGGGATAAAATTTTGTCGGATCCACTCCGTTATATAGCACCAATGAGTGTTTCGGAGAAATCGAAGGCAAGTGTTTTGCCTTTTCGAGTGTCTCCAGATAAGAAGGATAACTCTCATATTTACCGGGACGTGGAAATGACAATAAATTATCTTCAACCACACGACTTATAGAGACATGGCAATCCACCCGGTTGAACAATGCGATATTTGTTTTAGCCCGATAATAGAGATTCGGCTTCATCTTTGCCAGGCGTCCGTTCCGTATCGTAAAAGGATCGCGGTCATGGTGTTGTACCAATGTCCGGATGCGGGGATTCAGTCTTTTCAATGAGATCCCATAAGCGGCAAACGAAGAGGTATGTCCATGTACTACAGCTATCCGGCTTATATCCAGTTCCAACCGGGCAATACATTTCAGAAACATGCTGCAATTAAACCCGTTACTCAGGCCATTAAAGAAGAAAGAAGGCATCTGAACAGACGGAAATAAATGAACTGTTATTCCTTCATATTCATAACTGTCCCGTTTATCGTTCAATGTTGTCGGTTTGAAAACCATTACATCATATTTACCTGTCCGCCGGATCGCCTTCACCTGATCATAAATATAAGGCCCTCTGAAAGAGTCCGGTGTCGGAAAAAAAGGCGTAACACATATATATATTTGATCAGCCATTTTTAAGCCCTCTCAATATAGCTTTTACCTTAGACCCAAGCCTGGCCCCAAAGCTTATCATCCGGGGAGCATGTATATAACCTCCGCACATGAAATAAAAAGTTCTTTCATCTTTCCATAAATCGGTTCTGATTTCCTTCTTACTCCAATAATATTTTTTCAATATACTGATTACTTCCGTTCTGTTACCCTTTATTGCTTCCACTAGAGGGGAAATAAACAAATAACAAATCTGCTTTTTTATTCGTGACTCATAAGGATAAATATCCAGAAGAGACCACACAGACTCAAGCATTTCCATCGATAAACCTAACGTCTTTTCATCTACTTTCCTTGTTACGGAATTTCCGTTCCAGACATAGTTATACAAACAGATATCAAGTACCACGAGCTCCTTCACCTTCAATATTATCTGCATATTCAAATAGAGGTCTTCCCCTATAAAAATCTTTCTGTACACTATTTCATCGAATAATGATTTCCGTATCAGTTTTCCCCAGATAGGCCATAATCCCATGCCGATCATAAATGTCAACAGCTCCTGCCCCGACAAACCGTTCATCCGTTTATCCCAATAATATTCCTGTTTGTCATCACCGAATATCCGGTTAAAACCGGCTATCACACAGTCGGAATCATTTTTTATGATCTCTCGATATAATATTTCTATGGCATCGCTCTCGATATAATCGTCACCATCCAGATGATAGACATATTCTCCCCTGGCTATATCCAGTCCGGATTTACGGGCATAGATCAATCCTTCGTTCTTTTTACTTACCACTACTATACGCTCGTCAACGGCTGCATATTTGGCTATGATCCGGGAAGAGGTATCGGTGGAACCATCATTTACTACTATAATTTCTATATCCCGGAAAGTCTGGTTGATACAGGATGATAAACAGGTTTCCAGATAAGGATCGACATTATATACCGGAATAATTATGGATACTTTTATATTCATACGAAAGAGATTCTATTTATTTAATAACGACTGGAACAAACCAAGCCATTTAGGTCCTATTTTTTCAATACTATATTGTTCGACAGCCCGGACTGCGTTAGACTGCATTTTACTCAAAAGAGATGGATTTGAAGCCAGTTCATATAATTTATCCGCGTATGCATCCAGATCAAACGGCTCTATCAGGTAACCATTTACCCCATCTGTTATTGCATCTGTAACTGCAGCAAAACTAGAAAAAGAAATAGGGACGCAACCATTCTGCATCCCTTCTAGAATAAACATATTAAACCCTTCAAAATTAGACACCAATGATACGATCTTTGCTTTGGCATAATACGCTAACGGAGACTGATAACCATGAAAAAAGACATTATTCAGTCCAAGTTTTTCAGCCAGAATTTCCAGATCCCTCCTTTCCTTTCCATCTCCAACTAACTCCAATTTCCAGCCCGGAAGCCTGTTCTGTATTTTATGCCAGATATATAACAGGCGATCAACCCTTTTTTCCGGATAAGAAAGGCGCCCGACAAATAAGATACAGTCTTCCTTCTGATCCATCGTTCTTACCTCTATATTTGAAAAGGTAAGAGGATTCGGTATAGCTACTATTTTACTTGAAGAGGATATTCCGATCAGTTCTTCAAATTCATCAATATATTGGGGAGACAAAACAACGACAGTATCCGTATACCGATACATAAAATTCATCTTCTTCTTTTTCAGCCTATAGATGCGTTTCTTAAAATAAGGCAATCGAATACGGCGCAGCAACGACCTGGTACTAAGCACCGGACTGCTCCATGAATATTCTAATTTACATAACTCGTTAAAGTTGCGGAATCCGGAGTCTATAGAAGTATGAATGGTGGAAACGATCTTTGTTTCTGTCGTTAGTACCTTATGGTTACACAAATACACATCATCGTTCCAGACATCCTGATTTATCAATATATCTATTTGCAGTTTTTCCAGTAACTGATCTAAAAAAGATATATTTTCAGGAGAATCCCCACGGGCAGAATCCGGCAAAAAGAAGGTACGGATATCTGCATTTTCCAGGGACTTTCCCATATCAACTCTCACTAAATAATAAATAGTATATCCAATCGATTTTAAATAATGAGCCACAAGGTCTGTAACACGTTCAGTTCCTCCATGCTCAGGATCTATCGGATATGTATTATAGAATAAGATATTCACCATCTTAAAAACTTAATCAGTTTCAATTATTCGTTTTTTCAATACTCTTGCCGGATTTCCTCCTACTACCGTCCACGGGGCTATAGCCTTGAATACACTGGCACGTGCACCAACTACCGCACCCTGACCGATCGTCACCCCCATACCGACAAATGAATCTGCCGCTATCCAAACCTGATCTTCTATTATGATCGGGGCAATGATCAGTGGAGAAGCGCTATGGGTTATGTCATGTGAAGAAGCACATAAATAACTCTTTTGAGAAACGGTAGAATGCCTGCCTATTTTTACCGATGCCGGATTATAGCAATCCACCTCCGGCCCCAGACAAGAATAAGCTTCCATCTCCAGATTCCACGGTGCCCAAATCTTTACAGAGGAATAGACTTTTGCCGTAGGATGTAATTTTGCCCCGAAACAACGTAGAAGGAATAACCGCCAGGAATCGAATAAAAACAAACCGAATGGCCGGAAGGCTATGATACGAACCACATTCCAGGCTGCACGGCCCAGTTTATTCTTCAGGCTCAATTTATTCCGATATTTCGACAGGTCGACTTTTATGTCGTTACTATATTCCGGTTTCATACAGCTGTAGGAGATTGTTATTTTAATACGTCCAGAAATCTTAATAAACTCTGCTTTTCCATGCCTACCAGTTCTCTGGCATACTTCCGGGCCATTTCTTTCTTCATATTTATTGTTTCCGGTGATATCTGATCCAGAAACTGCGTAACTACGACTGAGATATTCTCCCAGTCTGAAACCAACCAGACGGCATCAGGGAACATACAGGCTCCATCCGATTCCTGATGGGCATTATATAAGACAGGGGTACCGGCACAGATGGCACTTACGACTTTCGAAGGGACACAGATATGGCTCCAGGCTGAAAGTAAAGAGGCTACATTCACATCGACATATTGCACTTCGTCCTGTGGCAGATAATCCAAGATGCGGACAACGGGATAATTACGGACACGATCTAATATAGACCTCGCTTTACAACCATACAACCGAAGCAACATAATATGTTTTTCAGGCTCTAACTGATCGATCAACTCCAGCAGAAAAGCGGCGTTATGTGCTTCCCCCATATTACCGGCATAACAAAAAATGATCTTATCTTCATTGTCGATACGCCAGGAAGGAATAACCGACGGTTCGTTTTCATAAACTCCGCAGGGAAGAATAATATGAGGTATAAAATCGCATCTATATTGCTTACATAAATAGCGATATTGCTGCTCTCCCAATGCTATCAGGAAATCGGGAACACGACTATAAACAAACGTAAACAGCAAACGGTACCCCCAATTATCCTTAGAGACTAAACCTGCGGAAACAAAAGCCTCCGGATACAGATCCATCGTCCAAAAGACTAAGCGACTACGATAAAAAGGACGTAGTAGAACCGCCCAAGCATTCAACAAAGAGGGATCAGTCATTACAATCTTCAGATCATGACGCGGTAAAAACATGGAACGCAACATCAACCGGCAACCGTCTATCAGGTTAACAGCTAAACGGATCAGATTATTTCTACCTTTATACAA
This sequence comes from Parabacteroides sp. HGS0025, assembly GCF_000969845.1. Lineage (NCBI taxonomy): Bacteria > Pseudomonadati > Bacteroidota > Bacteroidia > Bacteroidales > Tannerellaceae > Parabacteroides > Parabacteroides sp. HGS0025. Next base: position 2,199,373 of record NZ_KQ033902.1, on the reverse strand, counting down.
TCCCTTGAGCTCAATCGTACGATAAGGTAAAATATCTTCATCGGCAGGCATTTTCCCATTATAGTCGACGTGAATAGAAACAACAGTTACTTCAATTCCTTCCGCAAACAAGTAATCTGCCAGTTTCCTTATCGGATAGCCTGTTGCCGAAGGATGTCGTGCACCATATTTATTTACAATCGTCACTCGTTTGCTATTATTCAAAGGGACATCAGCCCCTTCCCCTCTCTTCTTAAAAAAGAAGAAGGGGTTCTTCATAAACTTCATAAATGATGCACTCCGGTTTTATCCGATTACTTTAAAGATCCAATCGGTTTTCAGATAAGTGACTTTTACGATATATATTTGTTTTTCCGACAAGGGCATACGGATATAGTCGTCTTTCGATTCATTCGTACTTAAAATACGTCCGGCCATATCCATTACGACAATCTTCGATCCGGCACAAATATTGTCCACATACAACATATGATCCCTGACGGAAACAATAGGAGATCCTGTATGGATATCCTCAACGCCCGTATCTATTTCCGCACTTTTAAAGTTAGCATAAATAAGTGCATTCGTTTCATCCAGAATAAATGAATACGGATTTTGAATCGAGAGGGTTTCATTTAATCCATTTGTCCATTTCTCAAAAACAAATCCTTCTTGAGGGGTTGCTGTTACAGTGATCCTAGTTCGTTCTGCCCAATGTCCCGGTCCGGGATGACTACTTACAGTACCGACTGTCTCGGTAGGGGGAATAATTACAAAATCGTAATAAACAGGCCCGGGATTCTGATTCTCTTTAAATTCAGCATAGACAATCATATCGCCGGTCAAACTGAACCTATACGGATTTTGAGTTGAAAGGGTTATATTGTTTCCATTAACCCACTTATCAAAAACAAATCCACTTTTGGGAGTTGCGGTTACAGTGATTGTGGTTCGTTCTTCCAAACGTCCCGGATCTGGTTTACTACTTACCGAACCAACTATTTCAGTAGGGGGAATAAGAATAAAATCATAATGAACAGGTTGGGGAATTTCGACTTTCTTAAATCTGGCATAAATAGCCGTATCCCTTGTTAAGCTAAACGCATATGGGTTTTCCGTTGAAAGCAAATCTCCCTTTTCATTTATCCATTTTTCAAATACAAATCCATCCAGGGCTTTAGCCGTTACGGTTATCTTCGTGTTCTCTTTCTGACTTCCGGTTTCATGACTACTTTTTACTGTTCCTTCCTGTTCATTTTCGGATGCAACAGCAAACTTATAATCAACTCCCGTATTACTAACAAGCCGTTCACTGATAAACGGAGCAGGTGTTTCAGCAATTGTAATTCCGTTTAACAGACCTGTTTCACCATAATTCTTCATCTGTAAAACAACACGATCCTTATATACATATACGATCAGGGTCTGAATAAGCCGGGAATTTCTAATACTGGCATATTCATCGATAGTGCTGCCATAATAACGCATCGACCCGGCAAATGAGGAGCAAAAGCTTTTAGTTCCACGCTCTTTTCCAGCAATCGTCCATATAGCAGAATAATCATCACCAAGGTTAGAGTCAAAATAAGTAGCATCTGTTCCGCTCACCGATACAACGACCGATTTCAAACGGCGATCAGCACCACTTTTCCCGTTCTTCTCATTTGTCAGTGCATGGTACTCTTCATTATCCTTAAAGACGATCAGGTATTGTTTGCCATCCTCTACAGAAGATACTTGAGTAGCTTTCGATTCTCCTCCATCCGTTGAAACAATTTCATATAAAAACAGGTCTTTTGCCTCACGATTTACAGAAAACATCTTAGATCCTGTACTGAAATAAAGATGAGGGGTAATCCCGTCATTAATCTTTATATTGAACATCCCGTTATTTACAGAGGAAACGGTACATATATTTTCATTCTCCAACAAATTAATATTCGAATCACCATAACCTAAATATTTATTGCATAAATCTTTAATACAAAACAGGGTTCCTGATTCATTCTGGTCTGTTTCCACATACCAGTTTCCGTTCGAATCATATTGGGTAACCCGTTGAGCTGTTTCCGTCCGTATGTATGCATTGTCTCCCCCATGATCATGCCCGTAAATATAAATCAGATTCCTATATTTAGTGAGGGTCGATTTCAGTAAAACAGTCGATTCGACAGGATTCAATCCTTTATTTCCATGAACATGAATGCTTTTGGAATCGGCAAAAGGGAAATGAGCCATAAAGAATATCGTCTTATCAGGATCGTCTTTACATATCTCTTCCAGTTTATTCTTACACCAGGTTACGGATTCAATGGAATACTGATAATTTATAGCACTCTGGTACAAAAATTTCCCTGTATTTAAACATACAAAATCAAAACCATTAATGACATAATGGAAGGCTGCCAGCAAATCATATTTACCATCCAATGTCTTCTCATAAAAACAATCTTTTTCGTCGAGTTCACCTACATTCGTTTTCATCGGGAAAGTGTAGAAGTCACCCGCATTATAGTTGGCGGAGCCTTCTCCCTGCCAGACATCTTTCCCTACTTCATAATCATGGTTCCCGTTAATATAAAGTACCGGTTTATTCTTTGCATCGTCCTGAAAAGCTTCTAAAGAGGCTTCATGCATCAATTCGCGGACTCTTTCCCAATTACTTTTCGGTATCGAGACATCGCTGGTATAGTCACCGTTCATAACAAGCAAATCTATATTCTCTTCTTTCTTAATCCTTTCTATCGTATTGATAACTGTTCCCCGCAGACGGACATTCTCAATACTTCCACTGATAAGATCCTGCTGGTTATGAAGGTCCGAGAGTATGGCAACAGTAAAGATCGGTTGGTCATTGCCTTTATTGTCTGTTGATTCTGCAAATAAGTTAGTAACAAAAAGAAAAGTTGCAACCAGTAAAATCAGATATAATTTATTCATTTGAATTGATATTTATTTTTGACATAAAAATGGTAATACCATAAATGCGGATCAGTTACGGTCTTTGAAGTAATTCCTGAAAGACAAGACCTTTGCAGACAGCAATAGTTCACAATAAAATCGTGTCCAACAATGTTTTAACTGATACCGAAACGGTAAATCCGATAAACGGACATAATCCGTACAATCATCCTGTATTTCAGATGGCTTATCGATGCTGGAGCCTCCGGAAATAAACGTAGGATAGATCCCTTCAGCCAGTATGCCTATCCTTTTCATATATGTAAAATCATCGGCAACAATAGAAGGACGCGATGCTTTCAATAATCGCTCCGCAGCCTTCTTGTTGATCAGATAAGCACATGCACCATAAGCATCCCAAAGCCTGTAAAAAGAGAAGTTATCGACCAGATGGACACTTTTGGTGTAATAAATAGCATGTGTAGTAAAAGAGATGATATGAGGTTGTGCACTTTTCATTTTTCCAGCCATCTCTTTTATCAGGCTATCCACTCTTTCCGGATAAAAAAAAACTACATCATCTTCCAGTACCAAAGCGAACTCTTCATCCGACGCCAATAGTCTTTTGTAACATTCCCGATGACTGTGCACGCAACCAATCTCACCACGCTTGGGAGTTCGCCGGTACCGATAAGTGAATTTTAAAACGTCAAAGTTCTTTTTTACATCTTCTGAAGACATTCTTCTGCCGTTAACTGCTTCCACTATTTCCACATCCATACACGGATACTTGGTAACTTCAGACAACAAGGCATTTCTGCGAACGACAGACTCTTTCATATTTATCACATACGTCTTTATCTTCATTCGATCACTTTTGAGAAAAACGATAGACCAGACCAGCAGTAACCCCCATATATCCTTCCAGTTTACGGCCACCGGTATGGCTATTGAACTTATCTCTCACGATCGTACCATCCATTTCCAAAGCAACACTCCAAAAGTCTGTCAGACGAAAATTCACCTGTCCTCCCAAAATCATAGCAGGAGAAAATTTTGCAGAGAATTCATTCCGGGAAGGTGTCCAGGCACCTCCTACCCCTGTATACAAAAAAACAGACACCGGACGATTCGAGTTCTTTTCGGCTCCCCAGTTCATTACATTGGTAATAAATTCCACATAGCCATCCGCAAAATAAAACTTGCCATCGGAATCGACTTCTTTTACTTTCACTGCACCGTTTTTAAACACACCTCCGTCCAATTGCATACGAAGTCCCCACACTGATGAAAACCAACGGGCAACAGAGAGTTTGCCATAAGGAGTTATAAAATCAGCTTTCTTCATGTCACCATCCCATTCTCCCTGATACAAAGTTGCACCTCCAGACAAAGAGACTGTCCAATAACTACTGTTATCCCCGGTTTGCGAAACCTGTATATCCGGATTCGTATTTCCGGAAGATTCCTGCTCCACCTGAGCAAATACAGAAACTACGTTCAAACAAAAAAGAAGCATAAAGCAAGATAGAGCTTTCATAATCAAATTAGTTAGTTTATTATTATTATTTATTTTGAATTAGAATCAGATGCATAACCATATCCATAATAGCCATAGCCGTAGTATCCGTAACCATACCCATATCCGGCATGTTTGTTACATACACCATTCAATAAAACCGACATACCTGGTAATTTTTCACTTGTATATAAGTTCTCTATTTCAGGCAATTGTCTACGATCCATCACTCCCTCACGGATCACATAAATACACAAGTCTGCAATACGGCTGATTATCTGGGCATCAGCTACCAGCCCGTAAGGAACTGTATCAACCAGAATATAATCATACTGTTCCCTCAAGCCGGCTACCAACTGATCCAGGCGCGAAGTCAGCAACAGTTCGGAAGGATTGGGCGGAATAGGTCCGGAAGTAATTACATCAAAATCGCTGTTGTTTTTATAAGGGCGGATCAACTGCTTGAATTCATTAACCCTGCCGGCCAGATAATTCGTAATACCCGGTAAAATACTTTCACCCGGTTCCCTCTTTGAACCTTTACGTATATCCATTTCCAGTAGGATCACTCGTTTTCCTGTCTGTGACAGGGAAATAGCTAGATTTAAAGAGATGAACGATTTGCCAGCACCTGGATTAGAGGAAGTTAACATGATAACCTGTGCTCCTTTGTCCTTATCCAACATAAAATCAATATTCGTACGAACGATACGGAAAGCTTCGGATGTACCGTCATGACCATGCTTAGCTGTATCTACCCCTTGTTTTTTCCTGTGACGGTAGGGAATCTCTCCCAGGAATGGAATGGTGAGGTTGTCTGTGATATCTTTACGCCCCCGTACGGTTACGTCCAGCATCGGTTGCAAATAAAAGACTAATCCCGGTATAATCAGGCCTATTAAAAACGCTCCCAGCAGAACCACTATCTTGTTCGTTCCGGCAACACCAATTCCGTAAGCCCAGTCGATAACACGGACATTACTATTAGTCGTAGCTATGCTCAACGCATTTTCTTCCCGCTTATTCAATAGATAGAGATAAAGTTCCTCTTTAATCTTTTGTTGTCTTTCCACCGTTAAGACATATTTCTCCTGTGTCGGAACGGTTGCAATCCGTCCATCTACTTTGGCAAGCCGGCTGCGTACGTCCGACAATTTCCGTGACATAGCATGCTGAAGGTTATCCAGCACTTTCAGAATGGTCACGCGCAAAGCCTTCAGGTCAGCTTCTTTTTCTTTGACAACCGGACTGCGATTTCCCTTCTCTTTCAGCTTATTTCTGACCAACAGGATAGCATTATATTCAGCAATCAACTCTTCTACGCCCGTATCCATAATGCCGCTATTTACCGGAAGTAACTGCCATTCTTTTATCGGATCCCGAAGATATTCGCGGATCAGCCTTACTAACTCCTTCTGGCCTCCCAACTCTATTTCTTCCTGTTCATACCGGCTACGGTCGCTAACAAAAAGCCCAGCCTCCGAAGTGAGATCGACCAGTTGATTCCTTTTTTTAAAGTTCTCGATATCACTATCCACTCCACCCAGTTCATCATTGATAATAGCCAGACGCTCATCGATAAAAACACCCGTATTCTGAATGATCAGATTTTTATCACGGATAGCTTCATCATTGTATACATCAATCAAAGTATTCAGAATAGCATCCGCACGTTCCGGATTCGTGTCCTGGTATTTCAGAGCCATAAGTGTCGCCTCCCTCTCCGCCAGTTCCACTTCCAATCTCGACAAGCAGGATGCGATAGCCGCTTCTTCCGTAATACAGGAAATCTGTATAGGTATACCGAAATAGACTTTTCCCAATAGGGGAGATAGGTTTACAACTATCTTTCCTACCGATGTTTGTACTTCCTGACCAAAATGTTCCTCTGTTATCCGATCCTCGTCATCCGGAAAATCAGTCATCTGATAGGTCGTCGACGATATGGGAATAACCGTAAAAGTAACGGGTAATGACAAAGTTGAATCCGGGAATTCCACCTGGACAGGTGAGTCATTATAGAGTATTTTCTTTCTTAGACCTTGTTTTAACGAGTATTCCCGGTCAAGCGACAAACGGCGTACGACTTCCATCATCAATGAACGGGATTTAAAAACCTGCATCTCATTGTTTACATCATAATTCTGGTTAAAGAGTTGTTTTTCTATAAATGCTTCTTCCGTATTGGATTGTTTCTTCAGCATAACGATTGCCTGCCGTTTATAGACTGTAGGAACTGTTTGCAAATACACATAAGCCACTATCAGACAAAGCAACACAGAGATAACAAACCAATACCATTTTGAAAAAAGAACATCTATAATCGTGCGGATATTAAACTCTCCGTTTAAATTCAACTTCTCGGTATAAGGTATTTGTTCTTTCATGTTTTTTTATTTAAAGATCAGTACGCTCATCGAAAACAGGAAAGAGAGAATAGACATCCAAGTTCCGACATTTGTAAATTGATTTTGTTTACTGGCTTCCGCCTTGACACGGTTTGGCTCTACATAAATCATGTCATTTTGTTTCAGATAATAATTAGGTGACTGGAAGACATCGATCGATCGTAGATCATGGTACAGGATAATACGTTCTCCGTCTATTTCACGTATTACGGCCACCCGGTCGCGTTTTCCATAGATTGTCAGGTCACCCGCCATGCTCAGTGCTTCGAGCAGCGTGATCCGTTCGGATGAGATATTATAAGTACCGGGACGAGCTACTTCTCCTAAAACAGATATACGGAAATTCAGAAAACGGACTGTTACAATAGGATCTTCTATATAACCTTCCTTTTTCAATCTCCCTTCAATGAGATCGACCACTTCCCGGCGGGTCAAGCCGGCAACCTTTATCTTCCCCAGCAACGGATAATTAATCGTTCCATCCACTTCCACCAGGTATCCGCGGTTGTATCCGACATTTCCATTATAGTTTCCATCATAACCTCCACCATAATTTCCGCTACTATAATTACCTCCTCCATATTGCTGAACAAAAGGCCGGAGTAATTCAGGTTCAATACAACTTACCACAATATCCAGTAAATCATCCTTCTGTATCTTTAGGTCGAATGTATCCGCAATGGCAGTTTTTTTCAGTAAACCATCTCCCTGCAAATAGGTGATATCTTTCACCGAGCCACAGGCGGACAGTAGGTAAGCAATAAAAAACACTCCTAAAAGGATATTATATCTTTTCATACTTATATTCGATAATTATTGCGGATTCAATTTCTTTATCAATCCTTTACCCGGTTTGAACTTCACACTTATCCGCTTGCTGATCATACAATCTTCTCCTGTACGCGGATTACGTCCCGGACGTGCCACTTGCTTCCAGGGCATATATTGCCCGAAGTTTTGTAACATCACAGATTCATTCTGCGAAATTGTTTCACTTACCACTTCGTTCATCGTGTTCAGAAACTGCAATGTTTCAGAAACAGTAGTAGACATACGGGATGCGATCTCCTTTGCTAATTCAGTTTTATTCATACAATATTTGAGTTTAGTTTATATTTTTCTTTCAAAATTTCCATGAAACATTCTGTTTGAGTACTTTCGCAGGAACTCCTCCGGCCAGGCAGCCAGCAGGAATATCTTTGGTGACCACAGCCCCTGCTGCTATAATGGCACCTTTTCCAATCCTGACACCTTTAAGTATGGTGCTATTGATCCCAATCCATACATGATCCTCTATTATGACCGGACTGCTTACCTCCTGTTCGTGGCCTTCATAAAATATCTGGTGATTATCCGTATCCCGAATACTTACATTATCCCCTATAAGTACCTCCTCACCTATCTCGATATGGGTCGTACAATAAATACGAGCATTGTTATTCATAATAGCTTCTTTTATTTCCAGCCGTCCATTCGCTGCTACGACAATACTAATTCCGGAATTGCAGTATAAATAGTCATGTACAATACACCGGGAATGCCTGTATAATACGAATTGAGTCAAACGGACTGTATCCTTCCCCCATGGAAAAATATTCAGTTTTCCCGTTTCCCCCAACGAAAGTGTATTGGGAGAAACTTTAAAACTGACTTTACGATGCACATATACTCTGCCTTTCCATTTATAATATCTATACAAATCCAGATTTACAATACGTCTAAGACGATCAAAACCAATATCAATCAAATCTGCTACAGGCATGCTTCTTATCTTCTTCATTTTGTCACGCAAAGAAGATTTATCAGATTGCTTTAAGAAATAAAATCCCACTTTCTACTATTCTATTTTTTATTCAAATACAAAATCCGGTTTCTCTGAGTTACCTGTCAACCAACCATACAGTTGTCCCATCTGCTCTGACACTACGTTTACTGCATATTTTTCAAGGACTAACCTGCGTCCCCGCTCACCCATTTCATATAAAAGTCTTCTATCTAATGACAAAACTTCCCGAAGTACATCCGTTAATGTTTCCAGATCATTATTCACCCACCAGCCACACTGATAGGTATTTAAATCCTCCCACGGTGTTGCTGTCGATCCGATAACGGGTACATTTTGAAGTAATGCTTCCGGAATGATCATTCCGAAGTTCTCAAAATCACTGGGTACAACCAGACAGGTTAACGAAGCCAGTAAACGTTGTTTTTCCATCCCGCTTACCCAACCAGTAAAGCGGACTTTATCCAATCCCGCCTCCTGCACTATCCTCCGTATCCCCGAAACATATCTCGGATCTCCATCACCCATTATCACCAACTCTCCGGGTTCATGCAGTTTTTTCCATATTTCGATCAGACGGTCTACCCGTTTATAAGGTTGAATACGTCCCAAATAGCCGACTCTTTTTATCTTATCTTTAAAAAAAGGATCGACCGGTTCACTGCAATCTATCGGATTAGGTACTATTGCCACCGGATTAGTAAATCCCAGTGAACGATAATGTTTCATTTCCTCTTCACAAGTAACATGAACACAGGATGCCTTCTGTAGCTGCTTGCGTTGGAAAAGAGAAAAAGCCGTTTTTTTTATTAAAGAAGAATAAGACAATGCTTCCGGATGTAATGCTCCATGTAATGTTACCACATAAGGAAAGTGATTTTCAATAGCAAACCGGGCAGTAATATAACCTTGATACTGCCATATCCCCTGAATATGATAAATATCTGCCCCAGAAGTCTTTTTCAACACTTTACTCCAAGCTGGCGAATAACCAAAACGACTGTTATAATAGGCTGGAAGTTCCAAATAATGAATAAACGGTTCTTCCGAAACTGGCATTTCTCCCGGTTGTATCCGGTTCGTTAATATCTTAACTTCCCATCCCAGGGTTTTCATACCCTGTACTGTTAGCAACGTTGTACAGGCCGGTCCTCCACAAGACTTACTCATGGAGTTTATTACATATACAATATTCATATCACCACCTCCAATAAACATTCTCTTTCAAAACCCTGGCAGGTACACCACCTACCAGACATTTCGACGGTACGTCCTTGGTAACGACAGCTCCCGCTGCAACAATAGCACCATCACCAATATGTACTCCTCTTTGTATTATTGCATAAGAACCGATCCAGACTGAATTGCCGATCACTACCGGTAGACATCTTTCCCTATCGCCCGACGCATCTCCATGATCATGACCGTCCGAATCACGGATGGTCACATTACGGCCGATTCCTACATCATTTCCGATCGTAATACTCGATTCACATTCTATATAAGTATCATTATTTATAACACAATCATCTATTATTAAATTAGCACCGGGATGAACCCAAAGTGTTATATTGTCAATCAATAAAAGTTTCTTTTTTATAATAAGATTACCTCCCTCTACCATAATTACACATGGCTTTTTTAAAACGGGAGTACTATATAATCGTCCCTCAATAGATAGATTTCCATTATTATTGATTCTTAAGTCCGATTTTTTTAATAGTTGTATTTTTCCTCGGGATTTTAAATAAGTCCATACCTTGTAGGTCAAAATAAAATTCCAATAATAACCACCTCTTCTCCTGAGAAAAGTTATTTTTGATAATAATTTCTGTGTCATTTTTTCATATTCCCTATTTAAGTATTTAATAAGAAGCTTCGACTACCATTGATTCAAGCCTAGTAAGTCCCGGAAAGTTCACTTCATCATGTTTTTCTATGCCCCGAAGAGTTACATGTTCGCTCTCTCCTACTTCACATCTTTTTATTTTCTTATAGCCGCATTTCCGTAACAGTATTTCCAACGTTTTATAGTCATAAATCATCTGATGTCCCCAGTCCCGATAAAAGTTATTGATGACAAATACTTCCGGATATTTCCCTGGAAATAACTCTTCCACTTCCGGTAAAAATTTCTTTGTACACCATTTCAAATATTCCCGGTACTTCTCCGGATGAAAATACATATCCAATAAAAAGCCCATATCGGGTAAGGTTATTCTTAGGACACCGTTTTCCTTCAACACCCTTCTACATTCCAACAGCATACCTGTAGCATCTTTCAATGAAAGATGCTCGAACATATGTTCGGAAAAAATATAGTCGAAACTCTTATCTGCAAAAGGGTAAGGCTTTGTTGCATCCAAATAGATCTTTTCACCTCTTACCGGTACCAGAATATCCGTATTTAACCAACCTGGTATCTGATTTGCGCCACATCCTAAATGCAAACAATGAAGAACATTTTCACGTGCCATGTAAATCGGAACTTGTTTTCTGACATTACGGGTGATCAAGATTCTTCTCAGTAAATCATATTTCTTCATATCTATTATCAAATTAAAAGTTACTTGGCATTTGCATTATAATGAGAAAGATTTCCTTATACCTGTCGCTATCTTATGCAATAATATCTTTGCATTTATTATAGCCAATGAGTAATAACTCCTGCAATACAACTCAATCGTTCCTGCTATCGGTTCTTTCTTCCATATTGCAGGACATAAATCTCTGGTGTCTCTTTTCACACCGGAAGGTGCAAACCACGGAGTAGGACAAACGATCTTTTTCTCCGGATTCGGATTAAGCCACGCACCCCACCAGCCAAAGGAAGAATTACTAATTATATTGTGTGTACATAAAGATTGAAGATATAAATCTACAATCGGAGGTTCATCGTCTACAAAAAAGAAGTTTTCCCCTCTGAAATGCTTTTTACACCATGTAATATCATCACTGATAATAAGGAAAACAGAACCGGAATCAAAAGTTGCCATTGCTTTTTTATAATAGCTCATCTGACAGACCGGATGTTTGAATTGTAATTTCAAATAATCACCACGGCGCACTAGTATGGATACCGGAGTCCTCTCAAGTATATGACTATATTTCTTTCTTATATAGGACAGTGTTTCCGTATCTATACGGAACAAATTCCGGACAACATCTTCTTCAAAATATCTTTCCGATTGAAAATACCCGTGCAATACAATATCACTTTCTTCAGGAAGAGGTCGATAGGGAAAAGTCTGCTCTTGATATACTTTCTGATTTTCTGGATACTCATTCGAAAAATCAATATTACGTAATATTGATTTTCGAAATTGTTCCACATATTCCGAGATGGAACAATTATCAGGTTCCCCAAAGATATCCGGAGAACACGTCAATGCTTTAAACGGAACATTCCTTCTTTTAGCCAAGGAGGCACCTGCTGCAATTTCAAACAGGATATTACCCAGCCTTCCTTTTAAATAGGAATAAATCATAATTTTATATTTCTAAACCACCAGATCTTTCCTGTTTTGACTCTAAAAACAAACAATCAACAGATGGCGGATATACCGTATTATTTATCATTCAAATCATTAATATCTATTATCTTACTACACACTGCCAGTGATTCCGGACGATGTGAAATAACCAGCAATGTCATTCCCGGACATTCCTCCAACAAGCGAACAATAGCCTCGTTGATAGATTGTTCGGTAGCTTCATCCAAAGAAGAAGTAGCTTCGTCGAACATCAGGATCTCCGCCTGTTTATATAAAGCACGAGCAATACCCAGACGTTGTCTCTGTCCTCCGGAAAGCAGACAACCAGCCTCACCAACCGGAGTATCTACTCCCTGGGGCAATGTTCTGATGAAACTATCCAGACAAGCCTGACGGATTATCCGATCAATCCGTGTTCTGTCGACCTTCTCTTTCTCCGAGCTCATTATGATATTATCCAGTAAAGTTCCTTCTACCATAAATAACTGTTGTGAGACATACCCGATCTTACTTCGCCAGGCAGACAGCCTGTCCGGCGATAACAATACATCATCAATATAAATCCCTCCCGAATCGGGTTGAATAAACCCCAGTAACAAATGAAATAAGGTCGACTTCCCTGATCCCGACTCACCACGGAAACCGATTATATCTCCTTTATGAATGTCCAATGAAATATTATTCAGCACCTGGATTTTTTTGTCGTATGAAAAAACAAGGGAACGAATTGAAATAGCTTGTTCAAAGTCTATCGGTTTCTGCTCCAATTCTTCCGATTCTGTTTGTTCAGCATCCAGATCCAGCAACAATTCGCCGGAATACGAATTCGATTTCATCTGAAAAATAAAACTGGTACTACGCACAAGACCAGGAAGAACACGGTAAACGGCAATAGCAAACAAGCCTATTATCAATCCTAAAGAGGGTAACTTAAACAACTGTGTTGCCAAGATAAGTACAACCAGTGAACAGACGATCGCTATTTCCAGTGCCTTCTGTATCGATCCGCTAAGCAGCAGCGTCCGTACATTGATATGATTCTGCCTTTCCATCAACTCGTCAAAACCGTTCACACTTTCAGGAAAAGAATTACTCATCTCCATATCGGTATACCCGACAAAAGTTTGTTGCAATATTTTATTCTTCAAAGGGATCAACTGAAACAACATAGTTCCGTAGCGCATCATGCGGGCACGGGAAAAACGGTAATATATTAATGTGATCGGAACAAAAGTCACCAGTACTAACAAGAATACATATATATTGAACAGCATCAGACCTATCAGAATGGAAATCATCACTGCACACTCACAAATCAACTGGGTATAAGGTACCAGATATCCCTGGATCAAATTCTGGGAAACCCCATTGACCCGGTTAATCAACTGGTGACTGTTATTCTGTTTGATATAAAGAAAACCCTTTGAATAATAATAACGATATAAGCGTAAGGACAAATAACTGGAAATGGTGAATAACCGCTTATTCTGTTTATATTGAAGCCAGGCACAAATCACAATACGACCGATTGAAAACAACAAAATAACCACACAAATAAAGATCATAAAAGAAAAAAAATCCTCGAAGCCACACCAATTAAACAACCCGGACATATACCGGTTCTCTGTTACTGCATCTTCATTCAGAACCAGAAGTAATACGGGTACCAACACCCCTATTCCTATCAGATCGAAAACAGACATTATAAAAATAGTCAAACCTGTCATCCAGATACGCAAACGGTACTGGCGAGGCAATAATAAATACAACCGGGATATGATCGACGGTATTATTGGAATCATACTTATAAAAACTTGTTATTACTATTTTGTAGAATTTGTTCGCCCTCCGATAAGGAAAGCCATAAAAGAAAACAGAGATAGGATCCGGAAGCTATGACAAATCCTTCAACCAGCATATGAACGCTAAACAGCGTCATGATAGAACCGACCAGCCCTCCGTTCAGACCAGTCCCGGAATCCTTATAAAGCATACATATTAAATAGATTATTGGTAATAAAAATGACAAAAAACCGTATAACCCAAGCGACGATAGCAGAAAAAGCCAGCTGCTACCTGGTTCTACAGTTCCACTTTGCAGGTTTATGGAATGTTCGCTCTGTATATAATTAAGATTATAACTGGCAAACCCTACACCAAAAATCGGAAAAGCTTTAAATTCTTTTATCCGATCCTCCCATAGCCCGTCACGACTAGACGTTAGACTACCGGTATTTTCACTCGAATCCATTTTTTCCCTTATTCTTTCGGTATAAGACCACCAGAGTGAGGAAGTCGATAATACCAGTAAAGAGAAAAATAATACTATTTTGGCTAACTGTCCTACGCGGTATTTATACAGACGCACATAAAAGAAAGCGACACCAGCTAATGTGGCAGCCAAAGCACCACGGGAACCCGCCAGTATCAATACCAGAAAAGAGACACCGGTATATATCATTTCTTTATACCGTTCTGGCTTTGTTTCCGACAAATAAAACCGGTAAATGCCATAAAGCATACAAATCCCCGCCAAAGGAGATAACAACATCGAATGGTTAGTCAGCCCTGTAAATCCAGATTTTCCCATTACTATATCAGGTGCTATAAATTTCAACAAAAAAGAAAGCAAAACTACCCAACGAAGAATAAGTAACGAACGTATAAATAAAAGCCTGCGCAAACGAACCAGATAATCGTTTATAAAAAACGGGCCGATTATAAAAACCAGACTGAAAAAAGCAATCACTCGGAACCAGACCCTGAATAAAGCTGGAATATCATTTAACCAGACTGAAAAAAGAACAGCAGAAATAAAAAAAAGATATTTCCAGGATATTCTTATTCCTCCTCTGAAAATAAACCAGATAAAACTAATTAAAAAACTCCCGTAGTAAATAACTTCCGGAAAAGAAGGAAACAAGGGAATCACTTTAGATAAAGAAGCTATAAAAAGTATCCAAAATAATATTATATCCATACTGATTACAAGACTGTCAACAGGGTTTCAGCCACTCTTTCCGGAGTTATCAGTAAAGATAACTGCCGGCTATTCTTACCCATTAACAACCAATCTGATTCCGTACAAGCTATGAATTTTTCTATCGAATGACGAATAGAACAGATATTGGCAGGAATAAACAGATATCCGTTTTTTCCTTCCTCCACAAACGAGGCTATCGCTCCACAACGGTTGGATGCCAGTATCGGCAAACCGGCACAAGCAGCTTCATGCAAAACCAATGCCCATTGTTCAAATATAGAAGGCAAAATAAATGCCCCGGAATTTTCCATTACTTTCTGTAAATCCTTCTGTTCCATAAAATCCAGAATCTCTACATCCGAATAACCAGACAATCGTTCTTTCTCCGAACCATTTCCAACCAATGTCAATCGCCAACCTTTGCGATCCGGGATTGCATTCCAGGCCCTCAACAAATAACGAAGTCCTTTCTCCGGAGAAAAACGGCCAACGTACAACAACCTTTTAGGATAGTCCTTTTCCCGGCAATCGATATCTATCCGGCTGAATAAATCAATATCTGCTGAAAGATTATGCATCAATATCCTATCCTGCCTGAAACCCAGTTTCCGTGCATATTCTACCTGCCACTCTCCAGCAACGAACAGATGGCTGAACCAACAGCGTTGCCGGAAACGGGATGTTAAAACATTCAACCATTGTTTTCCTCCACGCCATTGTGTGTCGCTACCTGCTACAACAGGGATACGCAATTGCCGACGGATCATTCCACATATTTCGTTATACAGTGGATCGATCCACCCGGCTGTCCACACCAGATCCGGTCTCAACGCCTCTACTAACCCGTATAAATGATTCCTATCCTGAAATGTAGAACGTTTATAGTAAGTTACGCCATCCAATAAAGGGGGGACATAAGGTGTTTCCCTCTCTCTGTCCTGTGATACGATATGCACACGACAGCCCTTTTCCACCAATACTTTTATAACTGCTATGTTATAAGGCATCAATTCCGTATATAAAATCAGTATTGTAATCACCTTATTTACTCTTTGATTTCGGGAACAGAAACACCGCTGAAATCGAAATCATGCACTTTCCTGATATATCGTATCCTGATATCCAGAAGATAATTTATACAAATAGCCACCAGCATATTGAGAATAAACAATATATTCAGATTAAATATGCGGAACAATCCAATATTTACAATCAGCATAACTATAGCATAACCTATCAACAGACAAGTTGCCTGTAAATGGCTTAAGCCTGCATCCAAACATTTATGATGAATATGGTTACGATCGGCAAGAAACAACGGATGGCTCTGAAAAGCACGAACCACCATCACCCGCAAGGCATCGAAAACCGGCACGAATAAAAGGGAGAATGGAATGATCAGGCAATACCCATCCATTCCTTCTCCGGAAATATACATAACATATTTCACGGCAAAAAAAGATAACATATACCCCAGAGACAAAGAACCCGAATCTCCCATAAATAATTTACTGCCGCGAAAGGCCGATCCAAAGACATTGTAATAAAGAAATGGTAACAAGCAGCCAACGAAGGCAAATGCCAACATAGAATAAATCCATTCCCCTTTTAAAATATACAATATACCGAAAGTGATAAAAGCAACCAAAGCCATACCGCCAGCCAATCCGTCTATTCCGTCGATCAGGTTAATAGCATTCGTTACAAATACAACCAATACGATTGTAAAAGGGATTCCTATCAAGACAGGAATTTCATACACGCCAAATAACCCATATAAATTATTTATATAAAGGCCAGCCATCGGAAACAGAGCTGCGACAAAGAATTGAGCGATGAATTTCTTACGGTAACGAACTCCTATAAGATCATCCTTTACACCCACCAGATATAGAAACAGACTACCGGTCAGCAAAAACAACAATTCCTGCAGCGCATTGCCCGCTAATGTCGAATTTAAAGGGAAACTGATAAAGAAAAAGAATGCCGTAGAAAAAGAAAATGCGATCAGCACTGACGGTATAAACACCAATCCCCCCAAACGGGAGATCGCAGCCGAATGACATTTCCGGGCATTCAGATCATCGTATAAACGTTTTCGCTTAGAGATGATCATTATCCTCGGAAGCATAAATACAGAGCAGATAAAAGACATAATAAAACAAAGTAAAATGACAAATTCTGCTATCGTTGAATCCCGTTGTATAATAGAAAACATCATTGATAATAAACCTGTTACCATCTTTCCATGATTTAGTTTTTACATAACGAAGGTGGTCAGTCCCATCCCACCGGGTGACCACACAAATATTTTGACCCTTATTTACGGAATAAGGGTCATTGATTTTAAACGACTATATATCAACACTTTATTTAGACATTTCAACCAGATTGCAAATAAAAAGTCACAAATAAGCTCTTTTATGACCACCTTATTCAGCTTTCAAATAAATCATTTGAGGAAAGAAAAAAGGGGAAGGTATTATGAAGCGAAAATGAAGTGTTTATTTAGTAAAATAATATTATTGAAATCATGATCCTTTAAATAAATGTCAATAGATTTATTTTGATAATCAAATTGTCCTGCTAAGATCGGTTAACCGATTCGTAGCAGTAGGCATCACAATATACAACACATTAGTATTTAAGCAATTAAACCCTATTTTTTCGTGAAAAATCTGCTATATTATTTTAATTTTAATCTTTTTTAAAGGACAAGGAGTCCCCTGGCAAAAGTTTTATCAATTTATTTTATTTACCTTTGCAGTGTATAAAAGTATTAAGACATTTGTTTGAATTGGGATACGAGGGGTGTGGTTTTTATTCTACCTATTTATGGTAATGATTTGCAATGACCCTTATTCCGTAAATAAGCGTCAATATCTACAGCATTTTTAACTTATCCATTGCTCCACAAAGTTTATAATTTTTAGATTTGCCCGATCAATGATCGCTTGGTCTAAGCTTTCCAAATAAAATTGAGTTGTTTTTTCAGATGTATGCCCTAAGATTTGTCCGATTATTGCCACTGAAACAGAGTTTTCTTTTGCACGCATAGCCCACGAATGGCGTGCGACATATGACGTTAATTTTACAGGAACAGACAGCATATTCCCGATAACTGCCAGGCGACGGTTATAAGTACGCAATGCTACCTTATAACTCTCATAAGATGTATCCGGCGATTTAAGAATAGGAAACAATAACTCCGATTCAGGATCAGCATATTTATCCAACAAACGGCGCATCCCCGAAGTAATTGTTATACGAATCTCCCTTTTTGTCTTCACACGATAGTACACAAGTTGGTTCCCGCGAATATTGGCACGGGTAAGATGGGCCAGATCGACAAAAGCGATTCCGCAAGCCATAAAGCTGAACAGAAACAAGTCACGTGCAAATCTCAGGTTCTTTTTACTTTTCAAATCCATACGAGTAATCTCTTTAATCACCTTAGCCCCTACCGAACGCTTATAAGTCTGTATAGGACGCAAATAAACTTTCTGAAACGGATTTTCTTCCGGTGTAACCAACTTTTCCGATACTGCCGCATTATAAGCTGCACGAAAAATACTCGTATAGTTACTAACTGAATTCTGACTTAAGGACAATGATTGCAGATGTCCCACAAACTCCTGTACCAAACGACTGTTTATACGTTTCATATTGAAGTCACGTTTATTCAGAAAATGTTCCAGCTGATTACGGGTTGCCTTATACAGACTTGCTGTTCCTTTTTTTCCGGAGTTATATTTCTCCCTTTCAAGGTAATCCATATAACTCAAAACATCTCCATAAACATACTTCTTCTTTTTTTCTTTCTCTTGTTGTATTACCATAACTATCATTTTTGATGAAATATAAACAACAAATATAAGAGAAATGTTGTTGCCAATCATTAGGTTGGAGAAAAGACTGTGAACCATTTCAATATAAAAATGAGACAGCATAGAAATTGTATGTATCTCTCCCAATAGCCGGTCTGAGTCCGAACCAGTTATACCTAAAAAAGAAGAATGCCCGCAATACCAAATGGTAAAGGGGCATTCTTTATTTGTTTATAAGATAATGATTCGTCTATCAGAAATTGTATCCGACACGAACACCTAAGATCGGCTGATCGAAATCCTTAATGATATTATATTTGAATTCCAGGCCTACAGTGATCTGGTCTGTCGCATATACTTCACCACCTAAACCGATATTGGCTCCAAAGCGAGTCATATTATGACTCCAACCACCGGCACCAAATTTCCAGAAGGAAAGGTCAAGACCTGCCAACGGATAGAAACCGAACATTTCACTCAACTTAAATACATAATGGACATTCATATCGATAGCCCATGCACTCAGTCCATTGTCCTTGACAAAATACGTCAGAGAAGGAGCGAAACGAACCTCATCGGTAAAATTATAACGATAATCAACTCCCAACAGTGCATTCCCATTATCATTAAACCCATAACCGATATTGAAACCGAAAGACGATTGTCCCTGCTGGGTTTGTGCGAATGCACTCATGCTGATAATTGCCAGCATACACATAACAATTAATTTCTTCATACTCTCATTAATTTAGTTCAACATTATGCGCAAATATAATTATTTTACTTTAAGTCTGTCACCTGCGCTTTTTACGATACTACGGTAATAATCCTCGTCATAGCCAGGGAAATCAGGATATTCGGACAATCCGTAACCGTTCTGCTTAAACTGGCCATTTTCTTCTTTCTTAACATTACCGTCCATATATTTTACTAACAGGTACTCACCTAATTTCTTCCAACGAGCGGTTGCCTGATCGGCAGTCGTTGTACTGAACCAGGTAAGGAACTTTACAGCCTCTGCCGGGTTCTTGGCATACAGCTCCGATGCAGCCTTGTCGATAGCCGGAATTGCTTCCTTATAACTGTTTTCCAGTTCCTGCTGAACCGGACGGATATCCTTGATCATAAAGCTGTACTTTGAATAAGCCTGGTTGGCTACCCAGTTGTGGATCCAGAAAGCGGAAGTCCATGAGAAGTTCATGATGTCTCCGTTTCCTACCCGGTAACACTCCGGCGACTCCGTGATAGAACAATACAACGGAGTGAAGACAGCCATATCGGCATCATCCACACCGAACCAAAGAATTCCACCGACAGCATCCGGCAACCAGTTACGCATCTGCGGAACGATCACAAAACCGGTCTGCTGTGTTGCAATGGCACGTTCGTTCGTATAGGTTTCCCCATCCACCTTAAACGTCATCGGACGCCAGCGATACGGCACCTTGTATGAACCGGCTCCGGCATCATTCGTCATATCCAGATCAGTGCCTTCGTAATGGTCGCGCATGCCGTTCTGCACATCCTGAACGGACAACAAACGGTTAGGCTTCACGTACAAAGGCATCGGCTCTTTAGAAGGATCCCCTTTAATAAAGTCGGTATATTTATCCATTGTGTTATCATATTTACGGAAGAAAGACCATACACGGGCTTCACATCCTCTCAGGCCGCTGAAATCGTAAGGACAATACGCTTTCTGGAAGCTGAAGTCCTTATCTTTTCCTGTGAAATAACCTTTTTCACGGGCAAAAGAAACTACGTCCGGCGAATACAGGCAGTTCTCCTTATCGTCGAACGGAATCTGCTGTATGCGCGACTGGTTGGCATGTGCCGAGATACAATCGTCGGGAACACGGATCGCTACCCATACCGCCCCTTTATTACCTGTTCCTTTTCCGATCAGTTCCATCACCCAGGCTTCATTCTTATCAGCGATAGAGAAAGTTTCGCCACTGCTGTAATAACCGTGATCCTTCACCAGGTCTGTCATCACCTTAATCGCCTCACGGGCAGACTTGGAACGCTGAAGGGCTATGTAGATCAGGCTACCGTAATCGATGATACCAGTTGTATCCACCAGCTCGGGACGACCGCCCCACGTGCTTTCCGTGATCGCTACCTGATGTTCGTTCATATTACCTACCACCGAATACGTCTGTTCCACCTGCGGGATTTGTCCGAGCGGTTTATTTGTATCCCATTCCCTTACTTCCAGCATAGCCCCTTTCGGCCAGGTTGCCGCCGGCCAACGGTAAAGCTCCCCATACAAAGTATGCGAGTCTGCTGCATAACTGATCATGACCGATCCGTCGACCGATGCTTTCTTTCCTACCAGCAAACCTGTACAAGCCATAGCTTCCATTCCGGAAAGCAAAACAGCGCAGGCCGCCGCAATAATCCATTTTCTTTTCATATAAATAAGTTTAAGCGAATAATAGCATATATACTGCCGCACCGCAAATATAACCAATCAATGCCAGAATTGAAAATCGCTTTGTATAGTACATAAAATCTATCTTCTCCAGTCCCATCACCGTTACACCGGTTGCCGACCCGATAATCAGGATGCTACCACCCGTTACGGCACAATAGGCCAGGAAAGTCCAGAAGCCGCCGTCAGCCACAAAATACTGTGCATAAGGAGCCAGATCGGCCGCCTGCTGCACAACAGGGTACATACCCATCGTAGCCGCAACCAAAGCCACGTTGTCCACACAAGATGACAGTACACCGATAACAAAACTGATCAGATACGGATCATGTACATGCTTATCGAGATAAGCGGACATCAACCCCAGCTGCCCGGATGTTTCCAGAGCTCCAACAGCCATCAGGATACCCAGGAAGAAAAAGATAGTGGCTAAGTCTATATTAGGCAATAACCGGGAAATACGCAGTTTCTCCGACTCATGCACATGCAAACGGCTATACATGATATCGGTATAGATCCACAGGATAACCAATCCCAGCAATACGCCCAGGAAGGGAGGTAAATCCGTCACCATCTGGAAGACAGGGACTAATGCCAGTGATAGCACACCGATCACAAAGATAGTACGCCGTGCCCGGTTCGATATTTCGGGAACAAACTCGTCCGCCATTTCCTCTTCACTCATTACACGCAGCTGCGAGTCTTTCTTGAACAACCAGAAATGAGCGATAGTAAGCGGAACCAGCATATTGACCAGGGCGGAAATGAATACATGCGATATCTGATGCATCGCCGTAATATTCTTACCTACCCAAAGCAGGATCGTCGTCACATCACCGATAGGCGACCAGGAGCCGCCGGCATTGGCCGCAATAATGACCATACAGGCATACTTCAAACGGTCTGTCCGGTCGGGAACCAGTTTACGGAGTACGGCCATAATCACGATAGCCGCCGCCAGGTTGTCCAGTAAGGCAGAAAAGAAGAAAGTAGCTATACTGATATACCATAACAATTTGCGTTTATTGGCAGTCCGGATATATCCCGTAACAGCCCTGAATCCACCATGTTTATCTACAATATCGACGATCAGCATGGAACACATCACAAAGAACAATGTTTCAGCAACATTACCCAGATGGTAGACAATAGAACGGTTGGTTATAAAATTAATAAACTGATCTTTCGCCGGCAGGTTAGCCATCTCCGGGTTCTGCGCCAGAAACTCGGCAAATAAAGGATTAGCACGTTCAACAAAAATATTATAGGCGTCAAACATCAGGATCATCCACAAAGAAATTGCCATAAAAAGGGCTGTCGCTGCCTTATTGATCTTGATCTTATCTTCAAGCGCAATCACCAGGATACCCACAACAAATATAATTGGCATTAATATAAACATAGCTGTAATGTATTTGTGTCTACCTTCTTACCGAAGGGACTTATTAGTATATGGAAAAAGAGGAGACTTACAAAAGTGCCCCTTCTCCCTGTAATTCTCTTCTATAAAGTGTATAAATAACTGATCTCCTCCGCCCAGATCGACTCATCAGGGGTTTCCAGGATCAGTGGTATGTCGTCGAAACGAGGGTCTTGCATGAGCATCTTAAAGGTTGTGATGCCCATCACTCCTTTCCCTATGCTGTCGTGCCTGTCCACACGAGTCGCCAGGTCTTTTTTCGAGTCGTTGATATGCATTCCGCGCAGATAAGAGAAACCGATCACCTCGTCGAAATGACGGAAAGTATCTGTAAACCCTTGTTCTGTTTTGATGTCGTATCCCGCAGCCAGCGTATGGGCCGTATCGATGCAAACCCCTACCCTCGATTTATCTTCAACCTTGTCGATAATGGCAGCGATCTGTTCAAACGTATATCCCAGGTTCGTACCCTGTCCGGCCGTGTTCTCTATGACGGCACAAACACCGGCCGTCTGGTCGAGTGTCCAGTTGATCGACTCGGCAATACGCGCCAGACAATCGTCGACAGACAGTTCGTTCAGATGGCTTCCCGGATGGAAGTTCAGGCGATCCAGTTCCAACTGTTCGCAACGTTGCATCTCATCCAGAAAAGCATCACGCGACTTTTGCAACCCTTCCGGGTCGGGATGTCCCAGATTGATCAGGTAACTGTCGTGCGGAAGGATATGCTTCGCTTCATAACCGAACTCCTCACAACGTTCCTTAAACAAGGATATACTTTTCTTTGTCAACGGGGAAGATTTCCATTGACGCTGGTTTCGGGTAAAAAGGGCGAAAGCTTTCGCCCCAATAGCATGCGCGTTCAGCGGTGCATTTTCTATCCCACCCGACGCACTTACATGAGCTCCTAAAAATTTCATTTGTTAATCGTTTACTTTATTCTTTTTGTCTACTGATCTATTTTTCATCTTCGGTCTTGCAGCCTGCAAAATGAAACTTCTCCGTTGCCTGTTCTTTAGTGACAACAAAATATACGATATCCGCACGCGAACAAAGTTCGTTCTGCGAATTGTATATCTCCGTTTCAATAAATATAGCATTCCGTTTCTGCTCTTTGATGCGCCCCCGCACCATCAAGCGTGGTTCGCGGGTCGAGATGCTTTTCAGGAAGCGTGCATCCAGGCGGGATGTTACCCCCGACGTTTGCAATTTCCTCAATACTACCCAACCGGCCAGTTCATCCATCATAGTCGTCTGGATTCCCCCGTGCAATGTATCCAACCATCCCTGATAATGACTTTCAGGCTCCCAGAAAGCAACAATGTCATCATCTTCTTCGTAAAACTCCATGTGAAGACCTTGCGGGTTTTCAGGCGCACACCCGAAACACATATAGCCTTCCAGTCCCTCCCAGGGATTAATAATCTTTTTCATACAACAACAGCTTTAAACGGATTGTTTCTTAAATAAAGAAAATTTTATAGCATAAGTCCGATACAAATATAACAAACTTACAGCGAGTTTTCCGGCTGGAAGCAAAAAACAGAGATAAAGACTAAGCCTTACCTCTGTTTCCCCTACTAATAATCAGGTATCTCGTTTATCTTTATTCTTCGATTACAGGCATTAAGAAGTCTACAAAACACAGGGCAGCCAAAGCTGTACCGTATCTCTTCTCGATGGTAATACCTTCTGTTATAAAGTTAAGCTCACCTAGATAATACTTACCGTACGTTTTCTGATGAAGATCGTTGATTACACGGATCAAACGTGACTCCAACTCTTCGATACGATAACGGCCGCTGACCTCACATACCAGGGCTCCCACCTTCTCATCGAAGTTTTCGTCCTTGTACATCCAGGCGTAAACCACACCGGCAGATACAAACTCATCCTGATACCCGTGAGACACGGCCATAATGGTCTTCAGTTCCGTACCAAATGGAGGAAGATCTATTTCATCCATGGTAGCAAGATGTGCAGTGGCGGGTATAACAGACGAATACGTCATAATGTTAAAGTCTGAAATACCAGCATCATAAAGGGCCATGTGATAAGAACCTGCATGTTTTTCCAGATCCGAGTCACCACTACCCTTTGTAATAAAAAAGGTGTTTGGAATTAAATTCCCAACTTTCTTTACCATCTACAAATATGTTTTACTTATTAATAATATTGCGGGCACAAAAATAGAAACTTCTTCGGGATTATTTTCTTTACAAATGATAAAAAAACAGCTTTTTACATATTATTATTCATTTTATTACAGGTCCGACCGAAACAAGCTGATAAATCGCTCTCTTTGAGGGTGAAAGTTAAGCCGGATAAATTTTATCTATCGTTTAATCAAAAAAAGTTATAGCAAATCCCCCCTCCCGGCATGAACAAATAACGAACCGCCAATGTTAGATTAGTAGAAACAACATAAAACATATTGGTTATGCTTACATTATGTCTTAGTTTATTATTGTTGATCACAAATAACAGTAATTATAGTCAAACAACAAATAAAAAAGAAGAAATTATGAAATTCGAATTAATCCAATTACCCTATGCAGCCAATGCGCTGGAACCGGTTATAAGTAAAGAAACTATTGAGTTCCATCACGGAAAACACCTTCAGGCTTATGTAAACAACCTGAATAACCTGATCCCGGGAACCAAGTTTGAAAATGCTCCTCTCGAACAGATCGTAGCAGAATCAGACGGTGCTATCTTTAATAACGCCGGACAGATACTTAATCACAATTTGTATTTCACACAGTTCTCACCCAAGGGAGGCGGCAAACCATCAGGCAAATTAGCAGAAGCTATCGACAAGACCTGGGGTTCGTTTGAAAACTTCCAAAAGGAATTCAACACAGCAGGTGCAGGTTTGTTCGGTTCCGGATGGGTTTGGCTGGCAAAAGATAAAGACGGCAAACTTTCAATTACCAAAGAAGCTAACGGTAGCAACCCTGTTGCCAAGGGGCTGACTCCAATTCTGGGATTCGACGTATGGGAACATGCTTATTACCTGGATTATCAGAATCGCCGTCCCGATCATCTGGCTGCCTTATGGAAGATCGTTGATTGGGATGCCGTTGGCAAAAGATATTAATATTAATAGTAGTGTAAAGTAAAACCAGATAAGGCCGTCCGGAGCAAGTTTCTCCGAACGGCTTTTTATTTACATCCTGTTATCCGAAGTAATAATGTCAATTATTAAGGAAAAACAGCCAATTGTTACAGGAATAAAGGGTTGTAACTTTGTTATGTAAATAGAAGCAAGAATAATAACTAAATAACGAGGAGTTATAATTATGAAAATTAATGAGTTAACAAAGCAGGAATTTCTAAGTAAAGTAGCCAACTACGAAGCAAGCCCCGACAAATGGGTGTACGAAGGTGATAAACCTTGTATCGTAGACTTCTTCGCTACCTGGTGCGGCCCTTGCAAAATGATCGCCCCTATCCTGGAAGAGCTGGCCGACGAATATGCCGGAAAGATCGATATCTACAAGGTAGATACGGAGAAGGAAGAAGAACTGGCCGCCTCTTTCGGTATCCGGAGCATACCTTCCCTTCTGTTCTGTCCGATGGGTGAACAACCGCAGATGGCAAGAGGAGCCATGAGCAAGGCTGATTTCAAAAAGGCCATCGAAGAAGTGCTTTTGAAGAAAGAAGAAAAGTAAACATACGCGTTCAATGTAAACTCCTGAAAGTACAGGCCTGTGTAAGCAGGCTCACTTTCAGGAGTTTTTATGTTGATGAGTTTGTTATCCGTGTAATACACCCTGCATATCGATCACAGGCCAGGGCTTATAGTCGCGCCAGGCACCCCGGGTAAAGTCGGGGATAGCCACCGAACAACTCTTATTCAGCACAGAGCGTTCGCTTAACTCCACGATACATGACCAGGCAGCAGCATCGTAAACGCTCTGATCGAGCGGGTAACCGTTTTGAAGGCAATAGATCAGGCGCCAGTCCATGATAAAGTCCATACCGCCATGACCGCCTACTTTCTTGGCCCGCTCACCGATATATTTACTTAACGGATGTTCGTACTGCGCCATCACATCCTTATGATCCCCCTCTTTCAGGTACGAATGTGTATCGGGCTGCACAGCCACTTTTTGGTTAGGGTACTTAACGGCCATCCCTTTCGTGCCCTGCACCAGATGGATACGCGAATAAGGGCGCGGCGAAGTGGTGTCGTGCTGGATCATGATAGACTTGCCGTTCACGGTGTGGATGATCGTTGTATTCATATCCCCCAGCATATAACGTTCCGAATGCGTGATACGTTCGTCATTCTCCAAGTTTTCTTTGGCCCAGAGTGACAGGCCGTATTGGTTGGTGGAGACGGAAGAGAGATAATCCATCCGGTCACCCTGGTTGATACCCATTATCTGGGCGACAGGCCCCAGTCCGTGAGTCGGATACGGGTTTCCGGTGTGGTATTTACTGTATTCAAGCCGCCAGTGTTTATAATAGCCTTTAAACTTCTCGCCTCTCAGGTCGTGTATATAGGCACCTTCGGCATGGATCACGTCGCCCAGCAAGCCCTGACGGGCCATATTCAGGGTAGCCAGTTCAAAGAAGTCGTAACAGCAGTTTTCGAGCATCATGCAGTGAAGCTGGGTTTCCTCGGCTTTGTCCACCAGCGCCCAACAGTCTTTTACGGTGAGGGCGGCAGGAACTTCAATAGCGACATGTTTACCATGATCCATAGCGTAAAGGGCGATAGGGACATGCAGTTCCCAGGGGGTGGCATTGTAGATCAGGTCGATATCATCGCGTTGGCAGATCTTTTTCCAATCTTCTTCGCCGGTGTAAGCAACGGCTTCTTTCCGGTTACTGTTCTTCAGGGTTTTCTGGCTGTTTTCCACCCGCTTAGGGTTCAGGTCGCAGATGGCAACAATCTCCGTGCCATCGATTTGCGCCAGACGTTTCACTGCTCCCGCACCACGTCCGAGACCGACAACGCCGATGCGGACAGTTTTTAAAGGTTTGCATCGCAATCCTAATACAGATTTCCCTTTCGAAGGCGGACTGGCATCTTCCGCCTGAAGCGGCAATGTTCCTACTGCGGCCGGAGTAGCAGCTCCCAGCTCTTTACCTACAACGACAGCGGCACTTCCGGCCAGCGATCTTCTTAGAAATTGTCTTCTGTTAATACTCATGGAAGTAGATTTATAGATTAAGTAAATATGTTTTCAATTGCCAAAATAAGAATTTATTTTCACTCTTACTATTTTAAATAAAAAATTATACATTCTTTATCATTAGCAATCAGAGACATAGCTTGCTATTGAAGAGGAAGCAGAGAAAAAACACAGAAAAAAACACGCTTACCTATTGCATGGTTTAAAATATTCACTACCTTTGCACTCGCAAAACAGAAATACTGAATGCCTCTTTAGCTCAGTTGGCCAGAGCACGTGATTTGTAATCTCGGGGTCGTTGGTTCGAATCCGACAAGAGGCTCAAAGGAAAGATAGAGATCGATCCTATAAAACGAAAGTTTTGCATTGGGCAGTTACCAGAGTGGCCAAATGGGGCTGACTGTAACTCAGCTGTCTTTCGACTTCGGTGGTTCGAATCCATCACTGCCCACAGAGAACCTCAGGAATTTATTTTCTGAGGTTTTTTGTTTTAAATATACCGACACTTTTGTCATTCCCCCCTGTTCTTTTTCCCGAAAGATATAGACTTTTTACACAGATATACTTGCTTCTTATTGTCAGGATACCCGTTTCAGCCCATTTTACACCCCCATCTCAACGATGCGCACACCCGGGTGTCGGTGGCGTCGAGACCCGGGTGTCAAGCAACATTTACTACTATCTATTTGATTTTTAGTAGTATACTTATTAAAAAGAAGTAGTGGTCTGAGCAACTTTTTAAACAAAGAGTGATAGTAGGGTGATAGATCAGTGATAGTTAAAAACAAGAACTGTCACTACCTCAAGGATTGATTTTCAAAGCAAAAATACAACCCGTGATAGTAGTGACAGTTATTTTCAAAAACACTAAAGTGAATTACACGATAGAAGTCTTCTTTGTAAATTCAATGATTTCGCTGATGCGGCCGAAGGCAAGGCCGGTAACAGTATCCGCACAACCATAATAGATTGCGATACGGTCTGATTCCGGATCATGCAAAGCGGCACACGGGAATACGACATTAGGAACATCCCCCATACATTCGTAATCCTTCTGCGGAGACAACAGGTACGGGCCTGAACGGAATTTCACCTTCCAGGGTTCGTCCAGATCCAACAGCGCAGAACCGAAGCTATATACATAGCCATTGCAGGAACGCAATACACCATGATAGATCAGCAACCAACCTTCCGACGTCTCGATAGGGATAGGGCCTGCACCGATCTTCATACACTGCCAGGCACTGTCTTCGAATGCAGCCGGAGACATTACATGGCGATGCTTGCCCCAGAAACACATATCCGGCGATTCGCTGTAGAAGATATCGCCGAACGGAGTATGACCGTTGTCGCTCGGACGGCTCAACATGGCAAAGTTGCCGTTGATCTTACGAGGGAACATCACACCGTTACGGTTGAAAGGCAGATAAGCATTTTCCAACTGGTGGAATGTTTCGAAATCGAATGTATAGGCCACTCCGATCGTCGGGCCGTGATAGCCGTTACACCAGGTAACATAATAACGGTCTTCGATAAAGCAAACGCGCGGGTCGTAAGCATAAACAAACTCACCGATCTCTTTGTCGTCGCACTCGAATTCGAGCTTCGTTTCCGAGATATTCCAGTGGATAGCATCCGCACTGAAACCGACATGCAGACGCATGCGGCGGTTAGTATCGTCGCAACGGAACACACCGGCATAACCACCCTTGAACGGAACGACAGCACTATTAAATACACTGTTGGAAGTAGGAAGGATATCGCGGGGAATAACGGGATTCTGCGAAAATCTCCAGATCACATCCTTACAATCAGCCGGGCGATCTTCCCAAGGCATATCAGGCAGCGGCTCGCCTATAATTTTCAGTTTATCCATTTCTTATTGATTTGTTATATAATTGACAATGCAAAATTACTTCTTTTCGTCCAATTTCAACTCTTTCATCAACTCATTATACTCCACTTCGTCTTTGCTCATCTTGTCGTACCAGTTCTTTTTCAGAACCAATGTAGTGATGGCAAGGATCAGAATGCTTGTAACCAGCGGCATACCTTCACGGATAACGATATACATCGGAATAATGGTCAGACACATCTGCCAGATGATACCGACAGCCACGTTGAACATATCGCGTTTGAAATTCTTATTCGCCTTCACCTGCGGATATTTGGCAACAACCTTGTTGTAAACCGGCTTCCAGAATCCCCACGGACGGACGGTGATGTAGAAACGTTCCAATGTTTCATCTTCAACAGCCGGAGAAGCATAGGTGCCGACCAGACAACCGATCAGTGAAACAACAAGCAACACCGGGAAGTAGAATAATGGCAGCATCGGCGCATTATTGGCAAACTCTCCCACTCTTTCCACAAAGTGACCGTCTACCATCGTATAGTTATCGAAGATGAACGGGCAAACCATAGCCGCCAGAATACCGGAAATCATTCCCCAGAAATAACCGTTACCGTTGAAACGCCACCAATGCCATTTCAGCAGGTTGGCCGCGATATAACCACCATACAGGGCTGAAGTGATCCATTGCAGCACCGAGTTCACGCTCTCCACAAAGAAACCGATCACGACGCTGACCACCACTACTCCTACGGTCACGATGTAACTGGCACGAATCATAGTCTTGTTGCTGGCATTCGGATTGATATATTTTTTATAGATATCATTTACAATATAAGCAGGTGCCGCATTAGCCGTAGAGGCAAAAGTAGACATAAAGGCAGCAAGCAATCCGGCAAGCAGCAATCCGCATACTCCAACGGGCACAAACTGGTTAATGGCATTCGGCAGGATCAGCTCGAAGTCGATCGCCCCGGTCTTTGTCGTCAAGTCCAGGTCTTTGAAGAAGGCCAGCGCCAGGATCGTAAATCCCATAATCATCAGGTAACGCGGGATAAGCAGGATGACAGGGACAGAACCGCTCATCAAGGCTGCTTCCTTACCGTTACGGCAGGAAAGGATCTTCTGCATATCGTAGTTGGGGGCAGGCCCCGCCATACTGTTGAACACTCCTTTGAAAAGCATCATCATAATAAAGATCCCGAACAGGCCGAACTGGTCGTTCATTATCTTGGTATTTACGTCGCTGAAGATGTCAGTCCATTTCAGATCGAGGTTCCATCCGGGAACCAGGCTATCCCAACCGGCAGGTACAATGGCTGCGATCGTTTCCGGGCTCACCTTCATCATAGCGATAACGGCAATCGTTACACCGGCCACAGTCATAATGGCAAACTGAACCACATCCGTCCACACGATACTCAGCATACCACCCAGCATCACATAAATCGTGGCAATAGCCGTAAAGAATATACCATACGCATGCGGCACATATTCGGCCGGAATATTGAACGGTACGTACTGGGAAACAAAATCCCAGGGGAAGAAGATCTCCATGAATTTACCTACGCCGATAAAGCCGTAGCTCAGGAAACCCAGCACACCGATCAACGCGTAGATCACGACGATGGTATGGGATAAATTAGCTCCTTTGTTCTTTCCGAAACGTGTCTGAATCCATTCCGCCCCGGTCAGTACATTCGACCTCCGCAGCCAGACCGACAGGTAGACCATCAGGAAGATCTGGTTGAATACGGGCCACAGCCAGGGGATCCAGGCACTTTTAATTCCATAAATAAAGGCTAGCGTAACCATCCACATGGTACCAGAGATATCGAACTGGCCGGATGCGTTAGACAAGCCTAACATATAAAAAGGTAATGTTTTTCCTCCTAAAAAGTAGGAGTCCATGTTTTTCGACGCCTTTTTCTTCAGCACAAGGCCGATGACGATCATTGCCACCAGATAAAGTGCAATAATGAAAATGTCGATGGGTTGCAATTTCATGATATTGAATTTTGTTATTAGGTTTAACGTTTAGCAAAGATACAGTAAATAAATAGTCGGCGGGGACAATCGTTACTAAAAAATTTAAGCACCGTCCCCTGCGGGGACAGTACTTACTGAACTTTTTTAGCATCGTCCCCCGCGGGGGCAGCACTTACTGAAGTTTTTTAGTAGCATCCCCCGCAGGGACAGTACTTACTGAAGTTTTTAGACGCTGTACCCCGACGGGGACGGTGATTGCTGAAGTTTTTCAGTCGATTGGGCAAACTGAAGAGATCATACCGAATGTATCGTTGTCATTCAGACTCCAGATAACTTTATTGTTACCGTCTATTTCCATCAACTGCGGATTGTTCGATTCCTTTGCACTGGGATCGTGTCCCTGCCAGTTACAGATATACAAGCCATTATTTGAAGTTGGCAACAACTGGGCAACAAAGAATAAAGAAACACCTTCGATGTCCTTTTCTCCGATTTTACGGATCACTTCGCCTTTGTCCAGGTTTACTTCCATCAAGGAATGTCCGTCGCCACAAGCAACCATGTAGTTGCCGTTGTTCAGCAATACCGTACCGTACGGGGTACCTTCCAACTTAGTTGTCCGAACCAGTTCGCCGGCCGGAGAGATTTCGCGTACTTCAGAAGTAGCGAAAAGAGGCATCAGGTAGTTGCCAGCCTTGTTCTTGTTCACCTGACGGAACTGAGCGTGCGGGTTCTCGATACCTGTTTCATATTCCGTTTCCGAAAGGATTTCACCCTTTGGGCTTACTTCCATGATTTTAGCCGGATGTCCGCACCAGGCCAGCAGGTAGTTACCATCAGGCAATATACGTGCAGTCTGCATTTCGCAAGTATCCGGTGCCGGGATATTCCATAATTCCTTTTGATCGCGGGTGATCAGTTTAGCCCCCTTCTTATAGGCAAACAAGATGTTACCGTCCGGGGTTGCCACAGCCGAGTTACACTCCCAACCTTTCTGTATGGGATGTTCCCATTCGATTTGCTTCGTATCCTTGTCGATAATGACGATCTTATTCCAACCCGAACCGGCCAGTAATAACTTCTGAGCCTTTTGCTGGCAAGATGTTGCTGCAAAAAGGAAAAGAGCAGAGCACAGTAATGTGAATATTTTTTTCATGGTAATTCAATATGTATTATGTTATGTTCAGATACAACGAGGGGCAGAGCAGAGCCCCGCCCCTTCGAAGTGTATCGTTTGATTATTTAGATAAATCCTGGAACAGTTCAAATCCCTGCTGAGGAGTCAGATTCTGATGAACCACTGCGTGAACAGCCTGGATCATAGCAACCGGATTTTCAGACTGGAATACGTTACGTCCCATATCGACACCGGCAGCACCGTCGTTGATCGCTTTGTAACACAGATCCAATGCTTCCAGTTCGGGTAACTTCTTACCGCCTGCAATTACAACAGGAACCGGGCAGGCAGCAACTACCTTTTCGAAACCGTCGCAATAGTAAGTCTTCACGATGTTTGCACCGTTTTCAGCACAGATACGTGAAGCCAGACCGAAGTAACGGGCGTCGCGTGCCATCTGTTTGCCGACAGCTGTCACACCCATCACAGGAATACCATAACGTGCACCTTTGTCTACCGCAGCAAACAGGTTGGCGATCGTTTTAGCTTCGTGCGCTTCGTCACCGATAGCCAACATCACAGCCATAGCTGAAACGTTCATACGGATAGCATCTTCGATATCGATCACTACGTTATCGTTCAGTTCAGTCAGGATAGATGTACCTGCATCCGAACGCAAACAGATCGGTTTGTTTGTTGTTGTCGGGATTGAAGACTGAAGAATACCGCGTGTACACATGATACAGTCTGCATATTCGATCAGCGGTACGATATTCAGGTCGATACGTTCCAGACCGGAAGTCGGGCCCATAATGAAACCGTGGTCAAAAGCCAGCATAACCGCTTTGCCTGTTTTCGGGTTGAAGATACGTGATAAACGATCTTTCATACCCCAGGAAAGGTTTTCAGCACCCTTCACATGGAAGCTTTGCTGCGCGGAGCTAACACCTAAACCAAAGTTACTGCCTTCTCTCAAATCATCTAAATCTGCCATTTTTTCTATTTTCTATATTAAAAAGTTAATTACTCGATTACAATGCTTCTGCAAAAGCAGCCAGCATACAGCTCCATGAAGTAGCACCGCTATCGGCATAACCGATCGAGCGTTCGCCGTAGTTACGGGCACGTCCGAAGTTCGCTTTCATGTTTACGGTCTGTTCAGCTCCCTGAAGGGCAGCTTCAGCACCTGCTGTCATTACTTCCTTGATATCGTCGGATGTAGAAGCCTCGATTGCTTCGATTGCCGGGATCAGGGCGTCCATCATGGTTTTATCACCCTTCTTAGCCTGTGTCTGTTTCTGCACGTTTGCAAGACCTCCGGCGAACATCTTCTTAACAGCAGCCGCATCCAGTTCGGTTCCGGCAGCGTTATCGCTCATACCCAAGAAAAATGCACCTAACAGGGTACTTGTCGATCCGCTTGTTTCCAGCATCACGCCAAATCCCATATCATTCAGCATAGATTTGAATTCCGTTCCTTTTTCCGAAGCCTTAACAACAACAGAGAAAGCGGTTACGATAGCTTGTCCGTGATCACCGTCACCGATTACCGCATCCAGTTTAGAGAATTCGTCTTCACGGGCTTTGATATGCTTTAAGGCGTTAGTCAGCATACCTCTGAAACCCTCAATAGTCAATTGTTTCATGTTATTTGTTTATTTACCAATAGTTGTCCAATACGGTGCGTTTGCACTCTTGTTCTTTAAATAATCGATATGATCTGCGTCCAGAATACCCATGATCATCTGGAAACCGGCTTGTTCCTGTACAGTCAGGATTTCCTGGATACGGCCGAATACAACTTCCATGCCACGAGCTTCCAGTTCTTTGTAAGCTTTGCGGAAGATAATATTCAATTCCATGTGGGTAGTTGCACCTACGCCGTTGATGATCAACATCATCTTATCACCGGCTTTCGGCTGTAACTGCTGGCACAACAGGTCGACCATTTCAGCAGCAGTAGCATCGGCAGATACCAACGGTTTCTGACCGCCACCACCTTCACCATGCTGTCCCATACCGATTTCCATGATACCGTCAGGAAGGTCGGTGATCGTAGCATTGTTCTGCGGATGCGTACAAGAACGCATAGCAACAGCCAGAGTTGCAGCTTTTGCATTGTAACGTTCGCCGATCTCGATCAGTTCGTCGATAGACTTGCCTTCGTCGGCAGCAGCACCCAGGATCTTGAACAAAGGTACGCAACCAGCCAGACCGCGACGGTCGTTAGTCGGAGCACCGATACCAGCACTGATGTCATCGTGAGTCAGGATCTGTTTTACTTTAATACCTACACGTTCTGCCAGCTGGCAAGCCATGTTTGCGCTCATCACGTCACCTGAGTGGTTCAATACAACCAACAGGATACCGGCTTCACGCTTCATCAACTGCAAAGCCTGGAACAAACGTTGTGCACCCGGAGCAGCAAAGATATCCCCTACTACAGAGCAATCCAGCATACCGTCGCCAACGAAACCGCTCAATGCAGGTTCGTGACCGGAACCGCCTAATGTTACGATAGCTACTTTGTCTTCGCTTTTCGGATTGGCACGAACAACGATGTTTTCAGCAGCCAGCTTTACCTGTTCAGGGTAAGCCAATACATAACCTTCCAGCAACTCCGGAGTTACTTGTTCGGGATCATTTATAAATTTAGTCTTAATTTCTGCCATGGTATTTTCCTCCTTGTTTTTGTTTAGGTTTATAAATTATTTGATTTCCATTAACTCGATAGCAATGCCTTCTTCTTCGATGAAAGCAATAGTAAGATGTTCGTCGCAAACAGCCGGGCCAAAGATAACTTTAGCATCCTTCAGCGCCTCGTCCAGTGAAGGAACAGTATAAGCG
Organism: Parabacteroides sp. HGS0025; assembly: GCF_000969845.1. Lineage (NCBI taxonomy): Bacteria > Pseudomonadati > Bacteroidota > Bacteroidia > Bacteroidales > Tannerellaceae > Parabacteroides > Parabacteroides sp. HGS0025. The sequence goes on along the minus strand of NZ_KQ033902.1, from coordinate 2,163,673 downwards.
ATATGACCATTTGATTTAACCAGATCAGGCAAGCAGCTCGCAGCAGGATCGTCAAATTTCAGGAATTCGATCTTGTTAGGGCTTTTGCTGTAATCGGTTAACCATACGTTCAAACCTTCGTTGAACATAGCACCTTCTTGGTTTTCGTTGGTAATGATACCTACATGATTAAATGTTCTCATGATCACTAAAATTTAATGTTAAACTACTATTTAATTAATTCTACTTTATTCTTTATCCTTTGTTTTGTTATATCCGATCCTCGACAATATAGCCAGGACGATGACAACAGCACCGGCCATATACAAATAAGTAAAGATACCGTGTACATTATCGTTCTGTCCGTACGAATGCATACCGCTCAGGAAATAGTTCACTCCGAAGAAGGTCATCAATACGGAAGCGAATGCCACTACCGAACAAAGATTAAACAACCAGTCGCTATACCAGCGTTTCACCAGGTGAAGATGGGTTACGACCGCATAAACCACCATCGTGATCAGCGCCCAGGTTTCTTTCGGATCCCATCCCCAGTAACGTCCCCACGACTCGTTCGCCCAGACAGCACCGAGGAACGTTCCGACCGTCATCAAGGCCAGTCCGACCAACAGCGACATCTCGTTTACGATAGTCAGCTCTTTTACGCGGGTTTTCAGCAAAGCTGTATTTTTCTTTCCGGCAATACTTGTCATCACCAGGTTAGTCAAACCGATCAGGCAGCTGATACCGAAGAAACCGTAAGCAGCAACGATCACAGCCACATGGAACATCAGCCACGGAGATTTCAGTACGGGAACCAGCGGGTTGATTTCCGGATCCATCCAGTTCAACCCCGAAACGAACAGGATAATACCCCCGAACAAAGTGGCCAAAGCGAATGTAACCGTACTGCGACGTACGAACAACAAACCAGCCAGCACGGTTGCCCAGGCTACATACACCATTGTCTCATACGAGTTGCTCCACGGTGCATATCCGGCAATATACCAACGCATCCCCATCCCATACATATGGTAAAAGAACACGGTCAGCACAGCAATACCCAATATCCAGAGACTTGCCGTCATCCATTTCTGCTGTTTGAACAACATGGCAAACGAAAGTACCAGCATCAATCCGCCCAGGATCAGATAACCGATCTTGCAATAGCGGAAGATATCCATTTTATTATACTTCAGTTCCGCCTGTATCTTCTTCGGTGAAATATCCAATGTCTTGTTCTTTGCCTGCTGGTAAGTGCCGATCATATCGATCACTTCATCCGATTTCGACCAGTCGCCGTTTTGCAGGGCATCCTGTACTTCGGCCAGGTACCAGTCAAGGATACGGGATACGAACAAAGAGTCTTTGCCGGTGAATGCCGACAAGTCGTCCCCCGGCGCATACCATTTATGATTGGGATCGTCTTCCTTCGGGAAAAGGTTCAGCATCTGATGGTTGATCAACTGATGGAAGATATTGATCTGTTCGTCCAGTTTGAGCAGGTCTTTATCGAAACGACTGCGTTCGGCCGGCATCTTGTTGTAAGCCTCTTCCAGTTTCTCCTGCAATTTATAATTTCCGTTGTTGTCGAATACCTGCAGATAAGCACATTCGCCGTCGGTCAGATCGTAGTAATTTGCCAACTCCTGGTTAGATAGAGCGATAAAAGGAACGCGCATCCACATATCCGGCATCGCCAGCATGCTCAGCAGGAACTGATCGGAGTTCATCTTGCCGATCTTATCCGCCTTATGCAGTTTACGAAGGATTTCGGAAGAGAAAGTATTGACAGGCATCATACGGCCACTTCGCGACTGTACGGGTAGAGAACCGAACTTGGCAGCATGTTCCGGAGTAACCATATATTTCTGTACGGCATCCAGCATAGGCGACTTGTCTTCTTTCGCCTGTATCGATGCCGATACAGCCAGCAGCACCAGTACCATTGCCACAGATTTTGCAGCCGAACGCAGTTCTTTCAGACGACGGCTTAATTTCATAAAGCGGGTGTTCTTCCCTATCAGGGAAATGATCAATCCGATTACCAACATAAGATAACCGGTATACGTTATATTCCGTCCGGCCACATCACGGTTGACGGAAAGGATGGTTCCATGTTCGTCCGGATCATAAGAAGCCTGGAAGAAACGATACCCTTTTACATCTAATACATTATTCATAAATATCCGTTCACGGCGTGTGCTACCGTCTACATGAACCAGCACTTCGCTTTCATAGGCAGACGGACTTGATGAACCGGGATAACGGGTTAAAGTAAATTTCTCGAGTTCCACAGTAAAAGGTAAGGTATGGAAAGTGGTCAGATCGCCCGAGCGGACTGCTATCTGATCGGTTGCTTCGCCTTCGCGAAGGTGAAGGATGCCTTCTTCGCCGAACTGGAAGGATGTGAGGGCGCCCAGAAGGATCACAATAAAGGCAGTATGAACAACCAGCAATCCCCATCTGCGCTGTTTGATATACTGGTATTTGATAAGAACGGCTATAAAATTAACCACTAAGAGGAATTGCAACAGGAAGAATAACGGGGAATAATAAATCATTGCTTTGGCAGCTGCTGTTCCATGATACTTTTCTATAAAAGTGGCGACAGCCAGACCAAAACCGTAAATGAGTAACAAGACGATCGTCGTTACAAAGGAAGATAGTATTCTTTCGAGAGTTGCTTTCATTTGTTGTTTTATTAAGTTATGTCGCCAAAGATAAGAATTTTCAATTAAGTGACCCCGGCCACGCCAGGGCCACTTAATAGATTTTATCTATGTCTAGGACATATCTTGCTGATTAGTCTTCGATTATAACACGGAAACCAACATTAAATACACGCTGGTACGGATAGTACGCTTTACGTGCATAAGAAGTAGAGAACTTCGGACGTTCGATATATGAACCACCACGAACCACCTTGTGGTCGGAAGTTACTTTAGCCTTTTCATTATAAGGATAAGGAACATAATCTGAACGAGTCCATTCTGAAACATTACCATGCATGTTGTACAAACCGAATGGGTTAGCTTCGTAAACCTTTTCGCCTGTCTGGATCAACTGACCATCGTCTACACCTTCTTCTTTCGGCAGATAAGTATAATACTTGTACCAGTAAGAATTAGGAGACATCGGTTTCGGGTCTACACCACTTACTGCGAACAGCAAAGTAGTCTTGTCAGCCAAGTTTTCGTATTTACCAAAGTCTGTATTCATATTACCATACCAGAAATCACCATCGCTACCTGCGCGGCAAGCCCATTCCCATTGTGCTTCTGTCGGAAGCGTAATGTTCAAGCCTGTCTTTTCGCTCAGTTGCTTGCAATAATCCATAGCATCGTTATAGTTTACACGGATAACCGGTTGATTTGGTTCGTTAGCCGGATAACCCTGTACCACGTGGTCTTTCCACAACTGGTCAACGAAACGGCTGTCGTGATCCGGATAGATAACATTGAACTGTTGGTTCGTTACTTCCATTTCACCCATCCAGAATGCTTTACCGATCTTCACTTTAGCAGTAGGATAAGCATCCGATTCGCCCTGGTAGCTACCCATTACGAATTCACCTGCAGGGATACGAACGAAGTTGATCTTCACACCCGGAGCGATCTCAACCTCTTTGCGGTTGCTCTGTTCCTTAGCAAGCATATCTTTGATAGCAGCCTTATCGAACGGCCAACCTTTAGCCTTCACAGTCTTTTCCTTTACAGGAGCAGCTTTTTCAGGCATTACCGGAGTGATCGGGCCTTGAGCTTTCAGATAAGAAGCATAGTCTGCGATTTCTTTCTTCCAGTCTACACCCATGCCGTTAGCATATTTGTCAGTCAGTTCTTTACGACGCTGGATCTGGTCGAATCCCTGATACGGGATGATTTCCTTACCCAAAACGTTTGCATCGAAGTAACCTTTATCAGGAGCGTTATAGTCGATCCAGTTGTACAGTTTCAACCATTCTGCGTCAGTCAGTTTCACATTGTGGTGACCCTTCTTCAGGATACGAACCAGTTCGCTGGTGTTCGGATGATATTCGTACGGCTGAAGAACAACCATATCACCTTCACCACCCTGACGGTGTACGTACGGATGAATGTTCAGATAAGATGTACCATAACCCAGTTTGTCTTTCTTACCGCCACGCAGGTCGAATGCTTTGCCTTCGCCATTGTGACAAGCGATACAAGCGCGATCCAGGATCGGCTGAACTTCCAGGTCGAAAGTGAATGAACGAACACCACCTTCAGGAGCCTTCAACGGAGTAGCCGCTTTCTGTGAAGCGATCACACGCTTAGGAATAGGTATCTGGTTCTGGTCTTCATGACAACCGATACAAGATACAACTTCACCCGGCTGACCTGTAAACCAGCTACGCATCCACTGAACAGCTACGCCATCCTTGTCGATCGGCTGGATAGAGATCGGAGTATTAGCCGGAACTTTGAAGATAACCGAACCGTCTTCTTCAACAGGAACAGTACCCAACAAACGTTTGATATCCCAACCACTCTGGATACCATGCCAGTTGTGGTCTGAACGAGTCTTCACATAAGCATATTCGTAAGCATGCAGACGAAGTTCTTTCACTGTTCCACGAGGAATACCACGCAGGCCTTCGCCTTCATAGATATCCTGGATAAATACAGTAGCTTCCTTCTGGTCTAACTTAACACGATCAGGAATTGACGGAGGAGTTTTTGTTTCCTTCACCAGGATCGGGCTGATATAACCTTCACCTTCTGCCTGCATCAAACAAGTAACGTTATCATAAACGTCCACCAGATAAAGTCCCCACAATGACTGCGGATCCAATTTCGCTGCAACCAGGAAGTATTTATCGCTCAAAGCTATCGGTTTAACGAACTGCGGCCATACACCGTTCACCAATTCGTCTTTGATCAGCTCCTGGATAGGACGGTTACGGTGAGGAATTTCCTGTACCATACCGGCTACACTCTTACGTCCCTTAGACGGATCGAAAACGATCAGACGTCCTGAACGGGCTACACCGTGGTGACCGGAGATAACGCCTACGAAAGCAGACCCCTGTCCGGGCAACGGCTGAATATCGAATGTACTGTTCGGGAACATAGCACCGCTACCATAAAGGGCTTTGTTTTCTGTTCCATCCGGGTTCATATGCATTACGATACGAGAATAGTAGTGAGTCAGGTCGGTATATTCCCAACGAGTGTACATTACACGTCCGTTGTTCATTACAACCGGGTTCCAGTTAGCATCCTGGTCAAATGTCAAACGACGCAGATTTTTATTCTCGGGAGTATAAAGAACCATGTTTCCTACAGGGTCATCACCACTAACGCAAGGTACACCCTGGTAACCGATGTTAGAGTTGGCAATAACGCGTCCGTCAGGAAGGTAAGTACCATCATAGAATTCCAGATCCGGCTCTTCGTTCTCAACCAGCGGTTTGTAACCTGTTCCATCCAATTTCACTTCGTATACATTCCAACGTCTGTCTTTATCTCCCATCAGGGTAGTAAACATCACGCGGTCTGCATCCCAGTGCATTCTCAGGTCGGCGATAGAAGCATCTTCTACTTTAGGACGGAAGATACTCTTCATCTGCATGTCACCACGCAGGTTGCTCAGTTCGACGATCTCAGCATTAAATCCGCTACGACGAGCCGATTCCTGGTTACTCCAGTTATTAGCCTGCGTACCCAGATCCGGAGCCATAGCCTGACGAGCTCTTGAACCTAATTTATAACGAACAGCAACGATCTTGTCTGCATCCAACAGCGGGTTACCCAACAGGATAGCCTTTTTGTTATCCAAAGCCTTACGGGCATTAGCCAAAGCCTGCTCGTCTCCTTTATAAATACCGCTGAAACCTTTCTGTTCAAGTTGTACCAACTCGTTCAGTAGTGTTTCATATTTAGCTGCATCGAAACCTTTCTGCTTTTTCATGTCTGCAAAAGCCAACTTAACAGCTTCCACATTCAACCATTCAAGGTCGTTCTGAACAGCATAAACATCCTGAATCTTTTCAAACAGTTCCAGATATTTACGGATCTGTGTATTCACATCCTTTTCAGAAGCGATCTGCTGGATAATGCTCTTATAATAAGAACCGTCTTTCAGCTTGGTGATCAAAGACTCTACTGCTTGTTTCTCTACAGAAGCATCAGGAGTGATCAACCAGGTATCCAGGCCGTCCATCATAGCGCCCAACATACCGATCTGTCCCGGATATTTAGCGATCAACTCGTCACCTACAAATTTAGGAACGACATTCAAAGCCTGGAAATATACGCTACCGCCGGAAGAAGTATCATCGATACCTACTTCAGCTTCAAAACGTACATATTTACCTTTTACCGGATAAACCAATGTTCCGTTTGCATGACAGAATACACCATGTTTGTATTCTTTTCCTGCAATAAAGATCTCATGGTCATAGGCATTCACATTCATTTTCGGTTTAGCCCAACCGGCTACACCATATTCGAAAGGAACTTCATCCAACCATACGGAAGAACCGTCGGCTGCAATCAAACGGGCATTACCCCAAACAGCCTGGTCGTAATCAGAACCATCCGGGCCACCGGCAGTGATAAGCACCAGCTTATCCACGCCTTTCAAATCAACCACGAACGGTTCTGCCTTTTCCTTATGCTTCTTAAAGGTAGAAATGATAGGCATACCTGCCTTCTGAAGCTCATTACGCAGTTCCGTCTTGGCCTTGATGGAGGCATCAATCCAGGTATCCGCCTTTTTTTGCTTCGGAGCAGCCGAAGCAAAAAGAGAGGAAGATAAGAAGAGTGATACTAATAAAAAATATTTATTCATGTATCTATTAATATAAGGTGTTAACAACTACAATTGGATTACAGAGCAGCCTTAGAGTTAGTGAAACGCAGACCGTCATTATCGTGATAGCATGCCCATTCGTCAACGATAGCACCTTCCGGACCAGCCATAAGGAAATGGAATGATTCGATTTTCTTCAACGGTAATACTTCACCAACCTTCTGAACAGTAAAGTTCTTACTCTTGATCGGACCGTGAGTAGCAGGAATTGCCGGAGCATTAGGAGTTTCGTCTCCTATTTCAGAGAAGTTGTAAGCCCATCCCTTTTCAACCATCCATGTTTCATGTTTAGCCGGGAATTTAGTTTTCACGTGAGCGTGTTCAGGGATCATCTGTCCCGGAAGCAGATAGATAGCGTGAGCGAAGTATCCGTATTCCTGATTGTTAGTCCAGAAGATACCACCCATACCTACGTTTTCGAAGTCACCCAAACCGAAGTCGGTAACCCACATATCTTTAGCCATCAGTTCAGTGAATGGAACATCATAGAACTCAAACATGTCTTTCATAGCCTTCATAGCTACTTCCTGATCGAACTTGCCGTCTTTATAGAAATCGGCGTTTGTGTACTTTTTTGAATAAGTCATTTCTTTATTAGTTTTACAATTAGAATTTTTATCGCATTTGCATTGTTCAGTGCATCCGCCCTCTCCGTTGCAACAAGTAGCGTCACTTGTTTTGTTACCAGTACATGCTACCATAGAGCTTAATAAAAGCCCCACAGCCATTGTTTTAATACTTAATCCTTTTTTCATTTCGCTTTTAATTTATGTTAGTAATATTTGCTTTCTTTCGCCAAACGGTCAACATGATCCGGCAGAGGTCATTATAACACTGCAATCCCCTCAATCTCTATCAATAATTCATCCCGACAAACATCCGCCCACATATAGGAGATGGGGATATTCAACTTATACTCATTCAACAGCCTTTCCGCATCCTTGTAGAATGACTTGTCTTTCAGATACACCCGGAGCATTTTCAACTTAGCCTCACCGATCAGCTCGGCTATATTCTCCATAGTGATATGAAGCTGACGCTCCAGCCCCACTCCGATCAGGCTCTCTTCGCCACGAATAGCTGCCGTCCCGGAGATATAGATCAACTCACGGTTGCCGAACGTCATGCTCTTGGCACGCTCGAACTTCGGAGTCGTCTTTTTGCTGTTAGCCGCTTCCAGCACCCCTTCCGAATAAGCATGTGCAGCAACCTGCAACTTATTATCGATAGGAGTAGCAAAACAATCCGGGTTTGAGAACACCGCCGCATCCAGATCGACCAGTACTCCCCCCAGGTTGGCACCGATACCTGTCGCAGCAGGATAACCGTTTTCCCAGCTCGTTTTACCATAATACTCGCTACGGGAGTTATTAAATATCTGGTAATGCTGGTCGTCGCCGTCGAACTTGGTGATCTCTTCGATATAATTCCACTGGCGGATAATACTGTTGATTGGGAAACCTTCCCTTCTCATCAGATCCGATATCAGCTGGAACACCTCTTTCGACTGTACTTCAATACCGAAATTTATTACGTCGCCGTGGAAACCACCGGCAAACAGGAAACGGCCGCTGCCATTTTCCAGTACAACATACGGGAATGTCCCGATATGTTTATACGTAATATGATCTCCTTCGTCGGGAGTGTAAGTATGGGCTTCAAGGATCAGTCCTCCGTTCAATGGCGGTTGAGACACATAGCTCAATACCGGCTCATGATTGCCGTAATACTTACGTACCTTTTCACGCAGCAAGATGCGGCGCGAAACATACTGTTCATTGCTACTTGGCATGCCAAAAAAGGCAAGCCTGAATATTTGTTCGTTCTGCGGAAGCTGGGCTAGCAGCTTATCGACCATCTCTCCAAATTCCGCTTTTTCAGTAGTGTAAATATTGTATTCTATCTTATCGCAATAATTCATCGATTCCTCCTTTTAGAGTGAGTTAACATATTCTGTCAAGGCTTCAATATCTTTCTTGGAAACTTTCTTATCGATACCATGCTTATGCACTTCGAACACTTCCTGCATTGTTGCGGCACGTCCGTCGAAAAGATAAGGGGCCGTACGCCATACTTCCCTCAAAGTCGGAGTATCCCATCCCTTTTCAAATTCGATATCCTCGCCGATACGGTGCATTTTCATATCCGTATAATAAGGGCCGCTGTGGCAATCGCCACAACCCAACTTTTCAAAAACCTTACGTCCTTCTTTCGCTTTGTCCGACAGTTCGCCATTCACCAGATAAGGACTGGGAACGGGACGTAGCGACATCAGATAGTCGTCCACGCATTTAGCATCATGTTCGGAAATATCAAAGAACTGGATGAAGTTATAACCCGCACGTACAGCCACTTCAGCCGATGCACGGATACCGGAAATCATATTGGGTGGTGTAACATGGCTAAACAGCAAGCTCTTACAGTTCTTGGAGTTACCCACACCGTCGTTCATCAAGTCCCAGTTCATACCATCCGTACGGGCTTCTCCCGGATGGCAACCGTTACAACTCTGCCAGTTCTGGAAACAGTGGGAAGCATCGTTGAAGTATTTTTCTCCTTTATTAATATCAGACTCCGTACGTCCCGGATTCAACTCGGTAGCCGTTACCTCACGGGTATTGATATCCACCACATTCAGTACGTCTGCGAAATAAGTCGGAAGGATCAGCTTGTCTGCCGTCAGCACCATCGAACGGGGGCCGTTACCTTGCAGGGGAATACGTTCACGAATCCCATACAGGAAGTTCAGGTCATAGTCCAACATTGACTTATTGGGATAGTTCTCAAACTTTTCGCGTAATGCCGGATGATCGATCACACTGATCTCATGCGTACCGGAATGCGAGATAAAAATAGCATCATCATTACAGTCGATACTCCAGATACCGGCAGCCCCTCTTTCCGGCTCGTCGACAACCACTGCACCGACAAATTCCTGCTTCTCCGTATCGATCACGCTGAAAGCGCTGGTGTTCATCCAACCCTGTTGCAACTGTGAAGTCGGTACGGCAAAACGTCCGAGGTTATGGGATACATAAATATATTTACCGTCGGGTGTGATACAGATACCGCGCAACGCATTACTACCGTTGGCCAGCTTAATATCCTTTACTTTGGTAAAGCCGTCCATTTCGATAACAGAGACACAAGCTGCCACGTAATCCAGATCCGCCCGTTGTGCCGGAAGGAAATTCGTTACATACAGATATTTGCCGTCTTTGCTGAATACAGCCGACTTTGGTTCGCGAAGCACTTTTACCGTACGCAGTACTCTATGATTGACCGGATCGATCTCCGATACGCTATCATCAAACTGGTTGCATACATAAATCGTTTTCTTGTCAGGGCCAAACATCGGATGGCAAGCACCCGAACCGGTTGGAATGGCAGCCTCTATCCTACCCGACTCCAACAACAGTATCTGTAATTTCCCAGTGTTCTCAAAAGTAGTTACATATGCCTTATCACCGTCAAGAAGAATACCGGTAGGCGTTTCATCCATCGGGTAAGAGCGTAAAAGTTGTTTGCCATCAGCAGAGAAAATATCCACCCGCTTCAGACCTTTCTCTGTCAGAAGCATTTCACCCTTGTCATTCAGCTTGATGTCAGTGGTGAAAAATGGCGGATTGTCAGCAGATGCAAAAGAGATGCAGCAGCTGACAAAGCAAGCCATCAATGAGCTTTTTAACATGTATTTCCGTGTGTTCATGGTATGTTATTTTTTTGTGTTCTTACTATATCCTAATTCAGCGGAGATAGACTGCACTACCTCCTTAATATTATCGACCGTCGAACGAAATATTTCTTTTGTCAATCTGTCTTTAGGACCGGATATCCAGATAGCTCCGCAAGGATAACCCGTATAGTTAAAAATAGGAGCACCTACACAAATCACTCCATTCAGTTCTTCTTCATTATCCATAGCATAGCCTACTTTACGAACTCTTTCCAGTTCTTCCAGATAAGCCTCACGTGTAGTTATTGTCCGGGAATTATACCGTGCGAAAGTCATATACGACAAATAACGGTCGCGAACCGTATTCGGTAGATAAGCCATGATAGCTTTTCCCGGTGCTGAGCAATGCAGTTCGAAGGGTTTTCCCGGCGACAAGACAAAGCGGAACGTATGATGTCCCTGCGCCTGTTCTATAAAAATACCCTTCTCATTTCCTAGTACACCAAAACATGCAGTCTCCCCCACTCTATCGCGCAGATCACGTAAACGGGGTAAAACTGTCTCCAATAAATTGTGTTCATTCAACGATCTGAAGCCCAAAGTTAGCAATTTGCGCGATAACTTATAGCGTTTCGTATCTTCATTATAGTTAAGATAATCCAAACGAACCAATGTATTCAAAATACGGTAAGCAGTAGTCTGGGAGATATCCAGCTTACTCTTAATATCCTGCAGCGTCTCACCCTGTGGGTGGAGCGAAAGATATTCAAGCACCGCAATCCCTTTTTCCAGATTAGGCACCTTATAATTTTCTTCTCCTTTTTCCATATTTGGAATAACGCTTTCCATATTTGAAATATTGTTTCAGATTTGAATCAAATATAAAAGAGTAACGTTAATAAAGAGGAAATTCCATGTAAAAATTAGTTAAGTATGCTGTAGAACATTCCCTTCAGACAACTTCTGTTCTCCCTTCTGAACTTCATCAAGGAGTATTAATGAGTTCCTGAATCACAAAATATCCAACTTTTATTTCTTCCTGTAGCTAACCACCGCCATCACATTAAAGAGTAGTGCAAACAGACAAACAATAATAAAGTGTCCGCTTAAATCAGCAAACGTACTTCCTTTCAGATACACCATACGCATCACCTCTACAAAATAACGGACAGGATTGAGCAAGGTCATATCCTGCGCCCATTCGGGCATACTGCTGATCGGAGTAAAAAGACCACTCAGCTGCGCAAAGATGATCAGGAAGAAGAAAGCGGTAAACATAGCCTGCTGCTGCGTAGACGATATGGAAGAAATAGCCAGCCCAAAGCCCGTAAAAGCAATCAGGTAGACAGCCGCAAACAAATAAATGATCCCCATATTTCCGATCGGGACAAGGCCATACACGATCCAAGCCACGATAGCGCCGATTGTCAGCAGGATAAAGCCGATAATCCAGAAAGGTATCAGTTTTGATAGCAGGAACAAGGTTTTAGGAACCGGTGTTACGTTGATCTGCTCGATCGTTCCCTTTTCCTTTTCACTGACAATGTTCAGTGCGGAGAGGAAGCCCCCGATGATGGTCAGCAGAAAGACCATGATACCGGGCACCATATAGTTTTTATAATTCAGATGCGGATTGAAGAGGTTCGTATGACGTACCCCGCTAAACACTGAGCCGGAAGTAAAACCCTTCTCCCGGTTAAAGTCCTGGATGATCTGCGACAGATAAGAGCTGCCCATCCCCCCTTTTGTGCCGTTCACGGCATTGGAAGCGATCAATACATCCGCCTGCCCTTCACGCCCCAGATCCTTTTCAAAGTTGACGGGTATTTCAAGCAGCAGATCCGACTCATTACTCTCGATAGAGGTTATAGCCTGGTCGTAACTGGCAGACACGTTCGTCAGACGGAAATAGCCGGACGAAAGTATTTTCTCCGTCAGCTGGGTGGAAACGACGGAATGGTCGTTATCTATCACCCCCAGGTTGATGTTACGCATCTCGAAGTTCGCCGCAAAAGGCAGGATGATCAGCTGCATCAACGGAACCAGAAAGATGATTCGGGGCAAGAACCGGTCACGTTTGATCTGTTTGAATTCCTTTTCCAATAAATATCGTAATGTTCTCATCGCTTTTCTATCATAAACGGGTTTTAAAACGCTTCACACTCAGTACAACCAGCAAGACGGCCATCAACGACAGGATACCGATCTCTTTCAGGATCGAACCGGCGCCAAGTCCTTTTATCATCACATCCTTCACGGCAATAATATACCATTTGGCCGGTACGATATTGGAAAGCCATTGCAGGATATCCGGCATATTCTCTATCGGGAACACCATGCCGCTAAGCAGGATCACCGGAAGCATCAGCACCATCGCGCTGATCAGCATGGCCGCCTGCTGGGTATCGGCTATCGTGGAGATCAGCAGTCCGAGACAGAGCGACACCAGGGCGTAAAGGATGGAGACCGACACCAGGAGGGTCAGACTGCCCGCTATCGGGACTTTCAGCAGGAAATAGGACAGGCAAAGGATGGTTGCCACATTCACAATGCTGAGCAGCAGGTAAGGGGCGGCCTTGGCCAGGATGATATAAATAGGTTTCATCGGAGAAACCAGTAATATTTCCATTGTCCCCATCTCCTTTTCCTTTACGATACCGACGGATGTCATCAGGGCACAGATCAGGATCAGGATCAGCCCCATCACTCCGGGAACGAAGTTGTAGGCGCCTTTCATGGTCGGATTATACAGGAGGTGAACCACCGGGGTGATACCGGCCTGCCTGAGTTCTGTATTCGCCGACGATAACTGCCCTTGTATCTCCGCCCGGGCAGAAGAGATGATCGAGGTGGCATAGGCCGTAAGCTGCGTCGCTTCGTTCGGGTCGGTGGCGTCGGCCAGCAACTGGACGGAGGCATCCGGCGTCGAAGCGTACCGGGGCGGAAAGACAACGACCAGTTTCACTTTTCCCTGTTTGAAAAACGCCTGTGCTTCTTCGTTGCTGTCGATCATCTTATACAGTTCGAAGTATTCGCTGGAACTCAGATGTTCGATGATCTTGCCCGTTACCTCGTCGCGGCTTTGGTCGAATACGGCGATAGAGACGCATTTGATCTCGGTCGTAATGGCGTAACCAAACAGGATGATCAGGACGATCGGCATCACTAGCAGGATCAACATTGTCCGTGTGTCACGGAAAATATGATAGAATTCTTTGCGTATAAAAGATAGAAACTGTTTCATACTATTCTCCTCGTTGTGCTTTCCTTGCCAGGGCATGAAAAACTTCGTTCATATTATCGGCTTTGAAAGAGGTTTTCAGGGCGGCCGGACTGTCGAGAGCTTCGATCTTTCCGTCTACCATGATGGAGACACGGTTGCAATATTCGGCCTCATCCATATAATGGGTGGTGACAAAGACGGTGATATTCCGTTCGGCCGCCTTATAGATCAGTTCCCAGAATTGACGGCGGGTAACCGGGTCGACACCCCCGGTCGGTTCATCTAGGAACACGATACGGGGCTCGTGGATGATGGCGACGGAGAAAGCCAGTTTCTGCTTCCAGCCCAAAGGCAGGGCATCGACAAGGGTATTCCGTTCGGCTTCCAGGTTCAGGACATCGAGCAGTTCGTCCGTCTTGTCGGCAAGCTTTTTCTCCGGTAGGCCGTAGATACCGCCGTACAAGCGGATATTCTCCCAGACTTTCAGGTCGCCGTAAAGGGAAAACTTCTGGCTCATATAACCGATATGCCGTTTGATCTGCTCGGTTTCCTTATATACATCAAAACCGGCGACTCGGGCTTCTCCGGAAGTCGGGTTGGAGAGCCCGCAAAGCATGCGCATGGCTGTCGTCTTTCCGGCACCGTTGGCACCGAGGAAACCGAAGATCTCCCCCTCTCCCACTTCGAAACTGATATGGTCTACCGCCGTAAAGGTTCCGAAGCGCTTCGTCAGGTTGTTTGTTTCTATTACGTTCATTATATATATTGTTGACAAAAATATCATATATTGTGATACTGCATTCTCATATATTATACTACTCTAGTATCACAATATATGATACAATATTTTACCCTATCGTTTTTACAAGGCCATAAAGCAATCTTCCACACTCGGTTCGGCCGGTTCGATGACAACGTCGGTATAGCCTTTCTCCTTCAGGAATTGCAGCAGGGCATTCATTTCCCGGCCATCTTCCTTCAATGTCAGATGATGCGCATCGCCGAAGGCATAGCAGGAATGAGTCCCGGGGAAAGCACGGAGGTCGACCAGCAGCTTATACATGGATGCCGACCGGACAATCCACAGCTGCCTGCCGAAGGAAGAACGGATGCCTACCGGCGTATCGACGGACAGGCACCGGCCGGAACGCATCAAAGCGATGCGGTCGCAACGGGAAGCCTCATCCATATAAGGAGTGGAGACAAGGATGGTTATCCCCTGTTTCTTCAGGCGGTCGAGCATATCCCAGAACTCCACGCGCGAAACGGGATCGACACCGGTGGTCGGTTCATCCAGAAAGAGTACTTCCGGACGATGGATCAGGGCACAGCTTAACGCCAGTTTCTGCTTCATACCTCCCGACAGCTTTCCCGCTTTCCGTTTCTTGAACGGCTCGATCTGCACATAGATATCCCGTACCAGCTCGTAGTTTTCTTCTACGGTCGTATTGAATACGGTAGCGAAGAAATTCAGGTTTTCCTCGACGGTCAGATCCTGGTACAACGAGAAACGGCCCGGCATATACCCGACCATCGTACGGATCTTCTTATAATCGCGTACCACATCGAGACCGCAAACCGTCGCTTTCCCCTTGTCGGCCAGCAACAAGGTGGTCAGTATACGGAACAAAGAGGTCTTACCTGCCCCATCCGGCCCGATCAGGCCGAACAATTCTCCCGAATGTATATCCAAAGAAATATCCTGCAAGGCCTCCACCTCACCGTAATTCTTGAATACTCCTTCAACCCGTACTTCGTTATTCATTATCAACATACATTATTAATTATCAATTGAACACCGTTTCCCCATATTGCCCGATCTTCAGATAACCGTCATTCTTCACGGCGATCTTGATGGCATATACCAGATTGGCGCGTTCATCCTTGGTTTGGATGCCTTTAGGGGTGAACTCGGACTTATCGGATATCCAGGTGATCGTACCGGGATATTCGCGACGGTCGTCGGTACCGTAGTCGGCAAAGACACGGACGGACTGCCCCTGCTTCAAGGTCGACAGCTGATCGGCTGTTATGTAGGCACGCAAGTAGAGCAGGTCGGTATCGGCTATTTTATACAGGGGCTTGCCGGCTGCTGTCACTTCACCCGGTTCGGCATACTTCACCAGGACTGTTCCTGCCTGGGGGTTGACGATCCGGCTTTTCTGCAACTGGTCGTCCAGCTGCATGATCTGGTATAGTATTCCTTCGGCTTCCGCATCGGCTCCTCCGGTTGTTTTATTGAGGGTGGAGTATTGTGCATCCAGTTGTTTTTGCAGGTATTTGATATTGTTTACGATATCGTCTACCTGCTTCTGGTTGCCCGCTTTCGCTTTGACGAGGTTCTCCATACGCTGCTGCTCGGTACGGGCGGTGGCGATCTGTTGTTCGAGGGCGGCGATCTGTTTGCGGATATCCGGTTTACGGACATCTACGGAACGCAGGCCGGCTGCCAGCTGCATCTTTTTCAGGTACAACTGGGTACTGTCTACATAGCCCAGCAGGGCACCGGCATCCAGGCGGTCGCCCTCCTCCATGTTCAGTTCCATAATCTTTCCGTTCGCTTCGGACGAAACCAGTATTTCGGTCGCTTCAAAGGTACCGGTAGCATCAAAATTGTCGTCTCCCCTATTGCAAGCGGCCAGGCAGCATAATCCGGTCGTCAGGATGGCTAAAGAAGCTATTCGTTTCATATTCTCTTTCATTATTAATTCTGATTATTCGTTGTTTGTCGTGTACATATAATTATAAACAGCATTCAGGTGCTGGATGCGATGGGCGGCAGCCGCCTGTTTGGCCAGGTCTTCCGAGTTGATCTCGCGGATCAGGTCGGTGACGGAGATAACACCGTTTGCCAGCTTCACCTCGGCCGCGTTCTTGATGCTGGTACGCAGGCGGATTATTTCATCATCCGCTTTCATCAGGTCGGCTATCTTCTGTATCTCCGTATTCTGTTGCATCAGTTGCAATGAGGTGTTGAACAGGAAGGTTTCGCGCTGTACTTCTATCTGCTGCATATTGGTCGATACCTTACGGCGGTCGTTCTTTAAGGTATAGAGCTTGCCCATATTCCAGGAAAGGCGCACGCCTGCCACATAATAGGGATTAAAACTATCTTCCAGCATATTCAGCCCCGGACGGCCATAGCCCCCCTGCACGAACGCACCGATACGCGGCATCAGCCCGCTGGTGATCTGCTTGTTCTGGATATCCAGCAAATGGCTTTTAGCATCCAACGCCTTCAATTCGGGACGGTTTATCTCTGCCGACAGCGGATTTCCCGGCACGGCAGGAACCTCCAGTATGCGGTCTTTATCGTAAGGTTTCCCGATCAGCGCGCTCAACATACGGCTGAAAGCGACCCGCGATGCTTTCAGTTCGATCTCTTTCTGGCGGGCATTCAGCAATTCGACCTCCATACTTTCGCGGTCGGACTGGTTGGCTACGCCGTTCTCCATCATGGCCGTTATACGGTCGATATTGTTTTGCAGTTCCTTCTGGAGCAGACCGTTCTGACGGATCAGTTCTTCCTGGAGCAGGCAACCGAAATAAAGCTGGTTCACCCGGTCGTTCAGGGCATAGAGATCGCTTTCCAGTTGTTCCCGGTCTGCTATGGCCTGTGCCTTGGTCAGCTGACGGGTGGTGTGGATAGTACCGCCATCCCAGATGTTCTGGTTCACTTCGGCCACCACCTGATACTGGTCTTTACTCAGTGTCGGGATTTCCAGTCCCGGCAAAACGGCCGACAGCTTTTCCGTATCGAAAGGCAGCTTGGTGACTTCACTCTGGTAGGTTGCCTTTGCATTCACCGTCAACTGGGGAAGCCAACCTTTCGCGGCGTTCGACAGATTATATTGTTCCGTCTGTCCGATCAGGCCATATTGGCGTATCTGCGGATAATTGGCATGCGCCCACTCATAGCACTGTGCCAACGTAATTGTCTCCTGCCCTTGCACTATTCCTGACAACAGGGGGAGACATAAGAATAAGATTACACAAATCCGTTTCATAGGGGTATTTATTTATGCTGTATATGATCGTCCGGTGTCAGCAACCGGATCATGATATCGGTAACGAACGGGATACGTTCCTGCAAAAAGTCTTCGTATTTCTCTGCATCCCCACCCATAAAAATTGCAGTGAACGGGTTGCGCACCAACATGGGGAAAACCAGCAGGCTTATCAAAGTCGTTGCCACATAGTATACCGGAAGTTTCTTTAGCAAACCTTGCTCCATTTCTTTCTCCATCTGCCTGCGCATACGGATAATCGGTTCGATCCGGGAAGGATTTTTCAGTATGGAATGGTAAATATGTTCGGGTGCCCGCTCTAATTCATTAATAACAAATATGGGAAATAAAGGGTTCCGCTGCAATGTCTTTACATATTGATCGATGATCTTCGGCAACTTCTCCAGAAAAGAAGTATTCTCGTCTATAATCGCTCCCAGGTTGGGAAGCAAAGCGCCTATCAGCTGATCGAAGATCGCATCGAACAACATTTCTTTCGTACGGTAATAATAATGCAAGGCAGTACGGCCGATACCCGCTTCGGCTGCTACGTCGCCCATCTTCGTCGCCTCATATCCTTTCCTGACAAAGACCTGCTTTGCCGCTTCGAGGATACGGTTCTCCATCGTGATAACTTCTTCTGTACTCATTGTATATCTTGTTTTTACTTCATTTGTCACAACTGTCTGTCAAATATGTTTGACATTATTGTTTGACAGATGTGTCAAAAGTAGTATAAAAAAAGAAGGATGCAACTACTGCATCCTTCTTTTAATATCTTTTATACAATAGAGTCGGCCTATTTTATCTTTCTTTCGGCTACTCCTTCGAAGGTCATCTTAACCGGATTGATGTATCCATCCTTATCGAAAGTCATCCGGTCGATACACGTTGCCCGGTGATCGCGCCCCGTATCGCCCAGCGGACGGCGGTGGTAAACGATGTAATAATCTTCCGAGTTGGGCACATGCATAATGGAGTGATGGCCGGCACTGGTCGCTACCTCCGGATCCTGTTCGAGGATCGTGGCAATCCGCTCGAACGGCCCGAAAGGCGAGTCGGCAATCGCATAAGCGACACAATAGTCAGGGCCTCCCCAACCTCCTTCGCTCCACATGAAATAGTATTTACCGTTCTTCTTGAACATGAACGGGCCTTCCACATACTTCTCCGGCGTTATTTCCTTATAGATGGTTCCATCTTCAAACGGCACCAGCCCGGTAAAGTCGTCGTTCAGCTGCACGACGTTGCAATGCCCCCAGCCACCATAATACATATAGTAACGGTCGCCATCCTTAAAGACGAACTGGTCGATAGGCTGTGCCCCGTTCACGATCTCGTTGATCAACGGCTTACCCAGCAAATCTTTGTACGGGCCTTCCGGACGGTCGCCGACAGCGACACCGATACCGCCCACTTCGCCTTCATGCACATCGTTCGCACCGAAGAAGAAATAATATTTGCCATCCTTGCTGATCACAGACGGCGCCCACATAGCCCGTTTCGCCCACTTCACTTCGGACGTATCCAGGATAGACGAATGCTTCGTCCAGTTTACAAGGTCTTTAGAAGAGAAACAGTCGAAGAAGGTCTGATTCTCGTACAGGTCACTCCAGGTAGGATAGATCCAATACGTATCATCATAGATAATACCTTCGGGATCGGCATACCATCCTTCAAACACAGGGTTACCACTTTTCGCCACCTCTACAGACTGCTGTTTCGGTTGTCCGCAAGCCGACATCAGGGCGGCGGTACAAACAGCTATAACACAACTTTTATTCATATAAATAATAGGTTTACTATAATAGTCTTAATCACCGTACTTCTTGGCCAGTCCGCCTTCGGAAGTTTCCTTATACAGGCTGGGCAGGTCGTTACCTGTCTGGCGCATCACTTCCACTACCTGGTCGAAGCTCACACGGTGTTTGCCATCCGAGAAGTTCGAGAAGGTATTTGCATCCAGTGCACGTGCGGCGGCAAATGCATTACGTTCGATACAAGGGATCTGAACCAGTCCGCAAACCGGGTCGCAAGTCAGCCCCAGGTGATGCTCCAACCCCATTTCGGCAGCATACTCGATCTGGGCAGGCGTCCCACCGAACAACTGGCTGGCAGCGGCTGCCGCCATCGCACAGGCTACCCCTACTTCACCCTGGCAACCTACCTCCGCTCCGGAAACAGAAGCGTTGGTACGTACCACATTCCCGAACAACCCGGCAGTAGCTAATGCACGCAGGATGCGTGAATCGCGGAAGTCGCGGGTATCTTTCAGGTGATACAGAACGGCAGGTAATACACCGCAGGAACCGCAGGTCGGAGCCGTTACGATCTTCCCCCCGCTGGCATTCTCTTCGGATACAGCCAACGCGAAAGCATATACCATCCCCCGGCTTTTGATGCTGCTGCCGTAACCTTTGGCACGGATCAGGTAATCGGATGCCTTACGACGTATTCCCAGGCCACCCGGTAAGATACCTTCCGCTTCCAGGCCGTTAAGTACAGCCTGTTGCATCACTTCCCATACTTCAGCCAGATAATCCCATATCTGCGGGCCTTCGCACTGCTCCACATATTCCCAATAAGAGTGGCCGGTCTTTTCGCACCAGGCTTGTATGTCCTTGATGGTACTCATTTCGTACACTTTGGCCGTCTTCAGCTCATTGAACGTTTCGTTGGCAAGCGTACCGCCGCCGATACTGTAAACCGTCCACGCCTCCAGCTTCTCGCCTTTATCGTTGAATGACTCAAACAGCATCCCGTTCGGATGGAACGGCAGGAATGTTTTAGGTTCCCAAGTTATATTCGTCGGAGCCACGGGTTGCAGCACTTCCAGGATTCCGGCATCCGTCATGTGACCCTTTCCGGTAGCAGCCAGGCTACCATACAACGTTACATTGAAACGTGCAGCCTGCTGGTTGCGTTCCAAAAACATACGTGAAGCACGTATCGGCCCCATCGTGTGGCTACTCGACGGGCCATGACCGATCCGGTATATCTGTTTGATTGATTCCATTTTCTGTTTTCCTTGTTTTGTGTGTTTTTATACTTTAAGAAATATATTACGTTTATAAAGCCACCACAAAATTACATAAATAACCAATATGTTTGACAAGCTGATCAAAAAGGAATAATAATTCCCCATATATTGCTGAAGCCCATAAAACAAGGACTCGCCCAAACAGCTGAAATTAATCACATTAGCCAGCATATAGGCCACGATAGAATTCATTCCGTACACTTTCAGCCAGGTGATATTTTTATTATATCCCTTATAATCGATCAGGTAATAGAACAATCCCATCAACAGGAAACAGTAACCGCTGCTGACCAGTACCATAGAACTTGTCCATATCGTTTTAATGACCGGCATCTGCAATCCCCACAACCATCCGGCTGCCACCATCGCTGCTCCGGCTCCGAAATACCATTTCAGTTTATATACGTCGTTCGTCTTATCCTTGGCAATATATCCGGCAAACAGTCCAGTCAGCACCGTAACGCCGAAGTTCAGGCTGCTCAATATCCAGGTGTAATAATATCCGGGAGAGAAAACCACTTCGCCGTCCACCACTTTCGCTCCATCCCGGAAACGTCCCAGCACGGTACGGTCTATCCATTCCGCCAGGTTTCCTTCAGGCGTATAGTTACCTCCCCCGTAGTTGCCGACGGTAATAAACTGCATGACCGCCCAGTAAACAAGCAATAAGATGATGGCTACCCCTATCTGTGTGCGACGGCTCGTATAGAGGAAAAGTACGGCAGTGATCAGGTACCCCGCCGCAATAGCCTGCAAGGTATTAGAATATAAATAGATACGGTTCGGATCGAGCCCCAGCAGGTTCCCTTGGCACATCATACCGAAAATCCACAACAACAGAATACGTTTACCCAACCGGCGGAACAACGCTTTCTTATCCGAAACGCCCTTATAGCGGGACAAGGCAAACGGCATAGAGGCCCCCGACATAAACAAGAACAACGGCATAATCAAATCCCAGGGAGAAAAACCCACCCAGGCTTCATGATTAAACGCCCACATACAACTATGCAACCATTCCACGTCAGCCGCACGGGCCAGTGAATGTGCCAACGGCCCCAGAGCCACCAGATAAAAAAGATCGAATCCGCGAAGTGCATCAAGCGACTCCAGTCGCTTAAAAGTAGTTTTTTCCATTTGATAATTATTTTAGACTTTCAAGAAAATACGTTGACGATACAGGAAATAAAGGAAGCCCCAGCAAATGGCGATATAGGCTATCGCTCCGAATAGCGGTTGGGCTGATTCCGGCATCAGGCTGGTCAGGCCGCCGAAGATCGCATTAGCGGTAAAGGTAAAGTCTACGAATACCTGAGCCAGATAAATCGTGATCGAGTTCATTCCGATTACGGTAAAGAAAAGTGTCCAGCGCCGTATCCCCTTCACGTCTACTATATAATAGAATAAGGCAAACAACAACATGGAGATACCGCCGACAGTACAAACAAAAGAGCTTGTCCACAGATATTTATTGATCGGGAAAAACAATCCCCACAACAGGCCGGTCACCAGCAACGCAGCTCCCCCGCACAGCAGATAAAGCACCTTCTTCGTTTCCGTCAGCCCTTCCTTCTGCAATTTGATAAACTCTCCGGTGAACATCCCTAATAAGGCCGTTCCGATAGCCGGCAGGGTAGACAGCAGGCCTTCGGGATCGTAGTTGCCACCGTGCAAACGCCCCGGCAATAACAAGCGGTCGATGTAGCAGGCAAAGCATCCCTCGCGGGTAAACACCTCCGCCCCGTTCCCGTCGGGTGCCGGTACAAAGGCCAGCAGCAACCAGTAGCCGACCAGGATAGCAGCTACGATCCATATCCGCGTGATCGTTCGTGTATTGACAAAGATCAAAGCCCCGAACATCCAGGCCAGACCGATACGCGCCAGCACACTGGCATAACGTTGCGTCTCGAAATCGAAATTCAGCAGTCCGTTATAAACACAACCCAGGACAACGAGTGTAATTCCCCTGCGGATGATCTTTTTATAGATCGCCGCTTCCGACATCCCATGTTCCCGTTGTTTCGCCAGGGAGAAAGGCAAGGATATCCCCGCAATGAACAGGAACAGAGGGAAAATAATATCTTCTACCGTAAATCCCGCGCCCCACTGTGCATGGTGCATCTGGTCAGCCACTGATTGAAAGAAAGGAGTAGGAATTAAAGTCGCCAGTGCGATAAAGAGGGAACCGCCTCCCATGATAAAGAACATGTCGAATCCCCGCAGTGCATCGAGCGACTGAAGCCGTTGAGTTTGTTTTTGTTTTTCCATTGTATCGAATTTAGAAATTAGAATGTAAGGAATGCAAATATAAGAAATAATGTAATAAAACTCCTGCTTTTTCATTAGTTTTGCAGCCATGATGAAACAACACCTGAAACCGATTATGTTCGTTGGCACTTGTTCCGATGCAGGGAAAAGTGTGATCAACGCTGCTTTTTGCCGTATCTTCAAGCAAGACGGATACCGGCCTGCCCCTTTCAAGGCGCAGAATATGTCGCTCAACTCCTACTCCACGCCCGAAGGGGGCGAGATGGGGCGTGCCCAGGTGGTACAGGCCGAAGCTTGCGGTATTGCACCGCATACGGATATGAATCCCGTTTTACTGAAACCGACCAACGATAAAAGCTCGCAGGTGGTGCTGAACGGGAAGCCTGTCGGCAACATGTCGGCAAAAGACTATTTCGGTATTCAGAACCAGAAAGAAGAATTGTTCAAAGAGGCAATCGCTTCCTTCCGCCGGCTCGAATCGCGTTACAACCCGATCGTACTGGAAGGAGCCGGAAGTATCTCCGAACTCAACCTCCGCGACCGCGACATCACCAACATGCGCATGGCCATACAGGCGGATGCCTCCACCTACCTGGTGGCAGACATCGACCGGGGCGGCGTATTCGGTTCCGTCTACGGCACTATCGCCTTGCTCAAACCCGAGGAACGGGCACAGATGAAAGGGATCATCATCAATAAATTCCGTGGAGACGCTTCACTGTTTGAAGAAGGACGTACCATCCTGAAAGAGCTGACAGGCATACCCGTAGTCGGCGTTATCCCCTGGTTCCGCGACATCAAGATAGAAGAAGAAGACTCGGTTGCCCTGGATATGAAAACGAACACCTGGCAAGACGGCAAGATCAACGTGGCCATCGTCCTGCTGAAACGCATGTCCAACTTCACCGACTTCGACGTGCTGGATATGGATCCGCGTTTCAACCCGTACTACACAAGCAATACCGACGAGGTGGAAAAAGCAGACATCATCCTCTTGCCCGGTTCGAAAAACACCCTGTCAGACCTGCAAAGCATCCGTGCCAACGGCATTGCCGATGCGATCGTCCGGGCGTATAAGAAAGGGAAAAAGGTGATCGGTATCTGCGGCGGTTACCAGATGATGGGCGCACGCCTGGAAGATCCCGAAGGCATCGAAGGGAACCTGCCGGCTGTTCCGGGTCTGGGTTTGCTTCCGCAATGCACCGTGATCGAGCAGGAGAAGATTACGAAACAAAGTACTTTCACCTTCCTGCCGGGCAACGGCTCCACCTGTCGCGGATATGAAATACACATGGGACGCACCATCCTGCTCGGCAATGTTCCGGAAAGCCCCGTAGCCCGCCTGGAAGACGGACGGATGGATGGATATTACCTCGATAACCGTTGCTGGGGCAGCTATATGCACGGTATCCTGGATAACCCGGTCGTGTTGGATAATCTGGCGGAAGGCTTTAACAAAGAGGCCGATGCCACCCCGTTCGACTATGCCGCCTTTAAGGAAGAACAATACGAGGAACTGGCGGATCTGGTACGCCAGCATGTGGACATGGAGTACATTTACAGTACCCTGTAATCAGCCCCACAGCGTTTCATTCCCCCGCATCAGCCTTTCTACCGCCTCAAACTGGTCTTTTTTCAGCTTGAGGGAGCTGTAGAAGCTACGGTAATTGAGTGAATGGATATCGGTTCCGACAAAGTCGTAACAGCCCCTTTTCAGTAAGGTAGCGGCAGTCTTATTAGGCAACGGCCCATAGAAACCGGCCAGGGAGAATATGTTCAACTGGAACTTGCAGCCATGTTCCTTCAGCTTCAGCAACTCGTCCACATTCCAGAAACCGAAACGCTCCGGGTGAGCCATAACAGGGATAAACCCGTTCAGTTGCATATCATAGAGTTTTTCAAACAGATCGCCGGGCGCTTGCAGGAAAGAGACTTCCACCAATACATGCTGTCCATCATAGGAAAGCAAACCCTCCTTTATGCGGTCGTAAAAGCATTCGTCCAGCATGTATTCGGCAGCCAGGCGGAGCTCGACAGGTATGTCCGTGCATTTACTGCGGAAGAGGTCGAACCTTTCCTGAAGGAACTCCCTCCGGTTCTTGGCGAGATCCGCCATGATATGGGGTGTCAGAAAAAGACGTTTCACCCCGCATGTACCCAGGAACGAGAGCATCCCCAGGCTTTCCTCCTCCAACGAAAACCCATCATCTACCCCCGGCAGCACATGAGAATGGACATCGGTCATGCCCGGCCACAAAGGCTTTTTCCGGGTAAATAAATCAGAAAGGAATGCGTTCATAATATATTTATATTGAAAAATAACCCGCCAAAGGTAGCATAAAGTACCACGATTTCCAAATCATCCCCCCTTCCCTCCCGCCCTAAACGACAAAACCCGCTGCCCGCAGCCGTCCGTAGGGGGACAGCCGCAAGCAGCGGGAATACATCGCTATCTGATACGTATCCTAAGGGATAGTTTCAAACAAAGGATCAGCCCTCGCCGAAGCAGGCGGCACAGGACGCGGATAAAACTCGGCAATGTCGGGTGTTTCATCATCGGGCACAGGTTTAAAGTGAAACAAAAAGTTAAGCAAAGCAAGAATGAACTGAAGAATTTTTTTGAGTTTTGTCATGGGATATAAAAGTTTAGAGTTCCTAAATCATTACCACAATCGCCCGGATCGTCCGTTCGATGCTGACGAGGCTGCGGCGGTAGGTTTCGCGGTCGTCGCCATTGAGTTCGCTGATGTAAGGGCTGTAAGCGATCTCTTTGGCGTAGGCCGGCATGTCGTTGCTGACCGACCAGGCGGAACGATACCCGTCGCGGATCAGGCGGGCGAAGTCGAGGAAAGAGTTTTCGCGCGTGTCGTACCGGCGGAAATCCATCGAATAACCGGTCGCCTTCACGGTCGTTTTTCCGCCGTGCCAATACGCATTACCGGCACCATAGGCAGTCAGGCCGAAGAAGTTGTTATACTTTCTCGACAAGTCGCTGGTACCCCAGCCACTCTCGAAAGCCGCCTGCGAAAGGATAGCCATCGGGTTCATGTTGAAAGCAGCCCCCGCAGACACAGCCGCCTGCAGGGAGTCTTTTACAAAAGAAATTTGTTGTGCCGTCATAGCATTCAGTATTAAAAGTTTACTACTCGATTACAGGGCGGTCGTCTTCACCTCCGCCACCACCGCCGTCGGCAGAAGGGCCGGCTTCGGTGGCGATGCGCTCGAAGCTCACCTTGTTCAGAATATCCTTCAACTCCACGCTCGGACGAAACACGATGCGCGGTTTGCGGATCATGGAGGCCTTGAACTCTTCCGCCGTAGCCGCCCCCGAACTACCGACATTCACCTGGAAACGTCCGAAATCCCCCATCTGCACGATCTCGCCGCGAAGCAGGGAATCTTTCAGGACAAACAGCAAACCATCTATCACCAGGTGCACATCCCCCGGCGAAGCCGTGGAATAAGCGGCGATAGCCTGGCACATCTGCTTGTAGGCCAATGTCCCGTTGTTATTGACTGATGCATAAATCTTCTGTGCCCCCTCGGGAGCATCTTTCGACAGGTCTTTACGCTTGACCAGTTTGTACCTTACTGACATAATTTTAAATTTAAGGGTTAGTGTTTCGTATAACGTAATCCGGTTAAAGAAGAGGCCTCGTTCTTGATTACATTACAAATATACGACACGCCAAGCCCCCGCGGCGGACATAATCCGGTGAAGTCCGGCAGCGTCCGGTATTCACGGGTGAAAAGAGTTATAAAACCTGATTTTCATAGCGTATATATTTGTTTATCTCATTCTTTTTCCTTACCTTACGAGTACTAAATCAATACAAAAACGATCATGGAAGAAAAGACGAATTACTCCCGTGTATGGGCTTTTTACGAACTGGCCCTCTGTTATTTCCCCGAATCGACGCCCAAGGTGGCGAGCGAACGGCTTACAAGATGGATCAGGCTCTCGGGGAACCTGAAAGAGAAACTGATCGCCCTGGACTGGAAACCGGGACAAAAACTACTCACCCCCCGGCAGGCCATGTGCATCGTCGGCCACCTGGGAGAACCCTGACAACAAACAATGTGTAACCGACAATTTACAACAGTATGGAAAATAAAGAACAACATTTCTCATGGTACAGCAACGTTTACAGTATCAGGGAAGAAAAGAGAATGACGCTCATACAGATTTATGAGCTGATCAAGAGCGGTAAGCTCATGTTCATCACCAAAGAGATCAGACGGCTCACGGCCGAAGGTCGGCATAAGGAAGCCCGCCGGATGAAGATGCAGCTCCCCGCCTTCGTAGTCGCCGCCCTTTTCCCGGAAGAACGGAAAACGGAACAGGCCGGCCCCTACACCGGCTATGTGCTGGTGGACGTGGACGGGATGAAGGCGCCGGCTACCGACTATCTGGAACGGTGCAAGGCGTTCCCCTGGCTCGCACTGGCGTATGTCAGTACACGGGGATGCGGCGTGCACCTGATTTTCCAGGTGACGAACGGGGCGGAACAACATGCCGCTGTCTGCCGTGCGCTACAGGATATGGTGGAAACAACGCTGGGAGAAGAGGTAGACCGGGGATGTACGGATCTGGTGCGGACAAGCCTGGTTTGCTGGGATGCGGAATGTTATTTCAATCCCGGCGCAGAAGGGTTTACTTTGGAGAGGAAAAGTGATTGTTGTCCAACTACTAATCAGACAACGGAAGCGGAACGGCTCGATAGGTATCTCGACCGGGTGGATATGGGGAACAGTTGGGTGAAAGGGCAACGCCACGGGTTATTGGTTAGTCTTGCATTTTGCCTGAACCGTGCCGGGTTCGACCAACGGATCGTGGAAAGCGAATGCCTGCGCCGCTATGCGGAGCCCGATTTCGATGCAAAGGAAATTACAAAAACCATCGCCTCCGTCTACACCCGTGCACAGGCCGAACACGGAGCGAACCGGTGCGAAAAACCGTTCGTCTTCCCCGAAAAGTATGCCACTTCTGCCAACTCTGCCAATAGATACGCAAAAAACGATACGCTCCCGGCGGAAGAAACGGATAACATTACTAACGAAGACTTTACCAGCCACCTTCCCCGCTTCGACAAGGTTGTCTTCGAGTTCCTCCCCGCCCTTCTGCGCGACATGATACGTCCCGGCATCACAGGCGAGGAATTCGACATGGCACTGGTCGGTGCACTGACCATGTTATCTACAGTAACCCCCAACGTGTACGGGCAATACCACGGGCGTTACACGGCTCCTCCCCTCTATCTCTATGTCGTGGCACAGGCGGGCTCCGGCAAAGGAATACTCAACACCATGCGCCCCGCCATCAGCGTCTGGCAAAATTATATCTACAACCAATCGAACAAACGGGTGAAAGAGTACGAAAAAAAGGATCAAAACTACCTCATAGCCGTGGCACAAGCCAAGCGCAAAGGTACTCCCCTCACCATCGATCCTCCCACCGTGGTGCGCCAGATAAACCTGAACATCCCCGGCAGCATCACCCAGGCCAAACTGACCGAGGTGCTCGCCGGCAACCTCCATTATCCGGGGCTGATGCACGAGTCGGAGATCGGTGTCCTGACCGATGCCAACAGCCAGGATTACGGTAAGTATACCAATATGCTCAACAAGATCGCCCACCAGGAAGAGATCGGACGCGACTCGGTGGCCAATAAATACCAGTACTGCGAAAAGCCCCTGATGGGGTTGTTACTCTCCGGTACGTTCGGACAGTTCTTCAAATTCATCCCTTCCGCCGACGACGGGTTGTTCAGCCGCTTCCTGGCCTACACCATTGACAAGCCGGTGGAATGGAAAAACCTGACCGACGAAGACGATAAGCAGTCCACCGGAAAATACTACCCCGATCTCGGGCAACGCATACTCCGTGCCGGCCTTTTCCTGGATCAGAACGCTACGTTCGTACATTACACCAAGCAGCAGCGCGACCGCATGAATGCCCGTTTCCGCCGTCTCACGGAAAAAGCGCAGCTGTATGGCGACAACGAACGCCAGGGTATCGTGAACCGCCTCGGACATGCTCACTTCCGTATCTGTATGACACTCACCGCCCTACGCAAAGTAGAGCAACAATGCACACAGGAGAATATGCTTATTTCAGACATCGACTTCAACAATGCGATGGAGTTCATACTCGTTTTCCACGAACATATCCTAAGCCTGAGTACGCGCTTGAAGAAAGAGGGTGAATGTCCTCCGGCTACGAACCCGAATATCTACGAGCAGATCTTCAACGAGCTGCCCGACGAATTCCGCACTGCCGATATGACTCTCCGCGCTACGTCGCACGGGATAGCTCCGCGCACGTCGGCACGACGTTTGAAGATCTGGCTCGACAAAGAGCTAATATTCAAATTATCAGCGGGTAAGTATATCAAAAAGAAGCAGCCGGAAGCGGGTAACCAATAAAAATGTACCTACTGGCAGACTTGGCAGAAGTGGCATACTTTGCACAAAAAACGGGTACTTTTCAACGAAAAAACTTACCCGTTTTTGTGAGAAACCGCAAGTATTTTCAAATAAAGACTTAAGTATTTTAATTATTAATACCCGGTAAGTTTAAAAATCAAAGCTAATAGACGATTTTTAGCCTCAAAATAAATGACTAATTTAAACGTTCCTTTAAATCGTCCACAAAGTTACAGGTTAATTTTTAATAACCAAAGCAATCTTAGACAAACTTTGATTTTCATGTTTTTCTTTATATATCAACACTTTTCACGATTTTCTTCTTCACTTTTTTACACAAACTGAATTTCGCACATACCCCCTCAAAAAATGACTAATTTAAAGGAACGTTTTTTCTAGTCATGCTTATGAATAAACAACAATTAATCAACGACTTAGCTCTAAAGACAGGGCAAACGAAGTCAACCTCTCAAAAGATGCTTCAGGCATTAATGGAAATCATCACCGATCAGTTACGCTGTGGTGACGAAATCCACTTATACGGTTTTGCCGTCATTTCAAGATGGCATCAATCCGAACGCCCGGCGCGCAACCCCAAAACGGGTGCCCCTCATGTCATTCCCGAACGTTTCTCCGTAAAGTTGAAACCGGGAAAACAGTTACTCGATGAATTAAATAATCCTCAAACTAAAAATAAATGATGATGAAAAAGTCTTTACACCTTATCTCAATTCGCCTGTTAATAACGATTATCCTCTGCTCCCTATCCAAAGGAGTATCGGCACAAGATAGCCCAACGCAAACGTGGGAAGACCTGGCTGAAGCACCAAGCGGGTGGAGTACCGCTTCAACAGAAATCAACATATCTTCCACTGAAGAATTAGCCTGGGTAGCCAAAATGGTTAATGACGATACAGATACAGGAGATGGCAACAAAAAAGGATTTGAAGGAGTAACGATCAATCTTACGGCTGATCTGGATTTGGCAGGGCATCTCTGGATACCGATAGGAGAAAAAGGAAAAGATACCAGATATACCAGACCTTTCAAAGGTGCTTTTGAAGGAAACAATAATACAATATCGAATATAAAGATTGTCTCCGATGGCTCTGCAGGGCTCTTCGGACAAATAGATCATACAACAATAAAGAATATCAAGTTAATAAACTGCTTTATCGAAAAAAGGAGTAGTACCTATACACCCGATAAAAACATTTATGCCGGATGCATAGCCGGTGCAAGCTTTTCCTCTACAATTGAAAATTGTCACGCAGAAGGGGCAATCAACTATAAAGGAGAGTCCGCAGTGTATGTAGGAGGTATAACTGGTAAAAATGCATCAGAAGACGACACACAAGCAATCATTAAAGACTGTAGTTTTGACGGGGAGTTCGATTACAATCTCGAGCTTACTGAGTTTGGAGGAATAAAAACCGGTTGGATTGGTGGAATAGCCGGAACGAATAATGCTTCCACACAAACAGAGGGTACTATCATAAACTGTCATGCAAAAATAACTGCCAAAGTAATTCAAGGAGCAGTTGGGGGTATTACAACATCAAGCAGGGGTGTAATAAAAGACTGCATCACAGAAGGGGATATAAATGTAACATTGGAAGGAACTATGGGTATTGGCGGAATTGTCTCGGATAATTCAAAACCTTTACATTCAAATCCAACCTATACAATTGAGAATTGTAAATCTTCCTGTAATATAAATTTAGCATATAAAGTAAATAAAGTACTGAGCAATAATAGTTATTATGCTAAAGTCGGAGGTATTGCGGGTTCTCACGGCATGAGAACACCTCCTATTACTAACTGTACTACATCCGGAACAATTTCTGTAGAATTAGTAACGGATCAACCCCTAGAAACAGATCTAAAAGACAATATATGTATAGCTGGAGGTATCGTAGGATACAGTCAAGCGTCAATTCAGAATTGCGAAACATCAGCCGAAGTTTCAGCTATCACAAATATACCTGCCACAGAAGCATACGCTGCAGGTATTGCAGGTATTATTATGTATGGGCCTATAAGTAATTGTGTAGCATCAGGTATTATTACAACTAAAGGAGCAGCCTGTTATGGTGGTGGAATTGCAGGGCAATGCTCTAATACTATTCAAAACAGTTTTTCTACCGCTAATATTATTTCTTATGGGAATAATAACTCCATTGGTGGTATTGCAGGATACAATACACATTATATTCAGGATTGTTATTCAACAGGAGATATTACTTCTTCCGGAGAAACGAGTAATGTAGGCGGAATTGCAGGAGTCAACGAAAAAGAAGTTCTGAATTGTTTCGCCACAGGTAAGGTAGAAGCTATCGCTATCAATGCCCAAACCAAAAGTGGCTCGGAAGGGTATGTTGGCGGTATTGTCGGAATGAATCAAAACTCTGTAAAAAACTGTTTGGCTCTTAATCTCGCAGGTATCGCAAACTATACAACTACTACCGGCCGTATCATCGGTAATAATGACGGGTCGACAACGACTACAGGTAATATGGCTCACCCCGAAATACCGGGAGAATGGGATGCTCAAACTGAGACAAATGGTTCCGATTGGAATTATCTTACTATACCTTTCAATCCTGCCGATGCCTGGGACTTAACAGACAATACCCAACTCCCTAAACTAAAAAAGATCAACGATGACGGAAATTACAGCGAAATGGTCGCTAATCAGCCGAACATACCTTTACATACTCTGCAAAGTTTCACCATCACATTCGATACGCCCGAAAACGGAACCCTGACAGTTAATCAGGAAAATAATACTCCCATATCATCAGGAGATAAAGTATTAGGCGGTACAAAATTGACTATTACGGCCGAAGCGTCGGAAGGCTATCAGGTAAACGAGTTACTCGTCAACAGTACACCTTTCACATCAGGTGACGTGCTGACAGTTTCATCCAATATAGATATCGCAGTAACCATCACTAAAAAACCGGAACCTACCCCCGACCCTGATCCCGATCCTACTCCAAAGCCCGATCCCGATCCGACCCCGACAGTATACCATATCGTCACCCTCCCGCAAATAGAAGGTGCAACAACCGACCCTGTTGCCGGAGAATACGAAGTAGAAGCCTGGAGCAGCTTCCGTTTCTACCTCACACTGGATGAAGCATACAGCCAATCCTCCCCCATCGTCACGACCGACCGGAGCGAAACAATCACCCCACGTTCAAGCGACGGCGCATACATCATCAAATATGTACGCCAGCCGATCGCCATCAGCATCGACGGCATCATAAAGAACCCCGACCCCGTAGCCAACGAAAAGATAGATGCAAACAGCCCAAAGGTTTGGACAAAAGACTCCTACCTCCACCTCCAAACCCCGCAGCCCGAAACGGTCTTCATCTACACCTTCAACGGCACTTTGCTGAAAAAGCTCACCAACCTATCCGGCAACAAAACACTCTGGCTCCCCCAAGGCAATTACATCGTTCTGATTGGAAAGGAACGGTTTAAGGTACAGGTGAAATAAACAATAAACAAAAAGCCGCAAAAGAAATTTAATCTTTTGCGGCTTTTATATTACTAAATAACTCTTTAGTCCATTCAAATACAAATCAATAAAACAATCTGGTAGCTACAAGGTAATTACAATGTGAGTATTTTATGGGGCTTTGCCTTGTTCTTAAAGTACAGCTAAAAAAGTAATATGAAGTTTGATACAATACAAATACAAGAATAATTGAAAACAATTTCTATCTTTGTAATACTATTGATCAAATAGATAGGACTAGTATAAACCTTAAAAAGCAAAATAAAATGGATACAAATATGAGACTGGATGCAGATAAGATAGAATTAGCGAAAGCAATCCTCTCTATTACAAGCAAAGATATTTTGGATAAGGTCAAAAGCCGGTTGACAGATATTCTGGATTTTCATGAAAAGGAAGAAGAACTTACTCCATATACGTTGGAAGAACTCCATGCACGCATCGACCATTCTATTACGGAATTAGATGCCGGAAAAGGTATTCCCAGCAGCGAAGTATTTCATAAGATGGAACAAAAATACCCCTGGCTATGCAAGTAATTTGGTCTCCTGACGCAGAAAAAGAGCTTGACGACCTTGTGGAATATTGCCTTATTACATTTGGAAAAAGGACAGCAAGCAATGTTTATCAGCAAATCAAGCATTACGATACACTTTTGGCTCAAAACCCTTTGATGGGGAAACATGAAATTTTATTAGAGAAATATCCGCAAGGATTTCGCAGTATTGTAGAACACAGTCATTATAAACTCATTTACTTTATCGACAAACAAAACAATATAATTAATATCGTTGATATTTGGGATACACGCCGCGCTCCCGAAAGCTTAGTTGAAAGGCTGAAGTAAATCCTTATCACTTCAACCTATTCACCCTAGCCACATCCGTCAGCTTCACGCAAACCGTTGCGCCCAACTGTTCCAGATAAAGCATGAGGTGGTTCTTCTTTATCTTCTTGATCTTTCCTGATACATGCCGCATAGCACCGGTAAGGATTTCAACCTCTTCACCTGCACAAAGCTCATGCTCGGCAGCCTGCTCCAAAAACTCTTTGATGGCATCCACCTCCACCTGGCGGACAATAGCCGGCTTCTGGTTGTAAAAGACAATCCGGATAACGCCATACACCTTTAGCAAGTCGCGCAAAACGGTATCTGTACACCTGACGAACACATACGAACTGAACAAAGGTATTTCAACGATCTTCACACGGTCTGACCATACACGTGGAGTACGGTGCAAAGGTAGCCAGCATTCTACTCCCAACATATCGATTCGCTCTTTTACCTGCTTTTCTGCACGCGGAGCCGTATATAAAACATACCAGTTAGTATCTTGAGTGGTTATCATTGGTAATTTTTTTAATTCAGGGCACAAATATAGAACTATTTTTCGTATTATTGCAAAGCTGTTCGCGAACACATAATTTAAATACCATGAATAGAAGAAATTTTTTACAAAAGTCCGCATTATCTGCTGCCGGACTTGGTTTATCGCCGTTATTCGGCCATGCTTATGAAACGGTCTACGGACAAACTGCCCCTAGCAACAAAGTAAAAGTAGCCCTGATCGGATGCCGTTCGATGGGTTTCTCCAACCTGAGTAATTTCCTGAAATACCCGGAAGTGGAATGTGTCGCCCTCTGCGACATAGACGACGAGTGGCTGAACAAACGGGCTGCCGATGTGGAGAAAAGCACCGGAAAGAAGGTGAAGCACCTGTATAAAGACTGGCGCAAAGTAATCGACAACAAAGATATCGACGCCGTGATCATCGGTACCCCCGACCACTGGCACTGCCTTCCTACCATATATGCCTGCCAGGCAGGGAAAGATGTATATGTGGAAAAACCGCTTTCCAACACCATCGAAGAGTGTGACCTGATGGAGAAAGCCGCCCGCAAATACAACCGTATCGTACAGGTAGGCCAATGGCAACGCAGCGACCCGCACTGGGACGAAGCCGCCAACTACCTGAAAGCAGGCAATATCGGCCGTATCCGTACGGTAAAAGTCTGGGCTTACCAGGACAGCAAACCTACCCTACCCATCATACCCGACAGCCCGGTTCCTGCCGGAGTGGATTATGATATGTGGCTGGGTCCGGCACCGAAACGTCCGTTCAACACCTACCGTTTCCATTATAATTTCCGTTTCTTCTGGGATTATGCCGGCGGGTTGATGTCCGACTGGGGCGTGCACCTGCTGGATTATGCATTGGAAGGAATGAATGCCGACCTGCCGAGCCGCGTATTCTCCGGTGGTGGCAAGTTCGCTTATCCCGACGATGCTATGGAGACACCCGATACCCTGATGGCTACCTACGCCTATAAGGATTTCAATATTATCTGGGATCATGCCTGCGGTATCAACCACGGCCCGTTCGACAAGAAAGAAGGACTGGCCTTCTTCGGTGAAAACGGTACGCTGGTACTTACCCGTGCAGGATGGGAAGTCCTTCCCGTCATGGTCGGGAAAGAGGCGCGCATGGAAGCCATACCTTTCAAAAAAGGCGAAGGCAAAGGGTTGTACAACCATGTCGGCAATTTCCTGAGTTGCATCAAGAGCCGCGAATTACCCAACGCGGATATAGCCATCGGCGCTCGTGTAGCCAAAATGTCTCACCTGGCAAATATTTCATGCCGCCTGCAACGCGAAGTGCGCTGGGACGACGCCAACAGCCTGTTTGTCGGTGATAATGAAGCGACTGCGCTATCAAAGGCCTATTATCGGGCTCCCTGGGAATTACCTAAAATTTAAACAAGACAATCATTATTCGAAGGAAAGCTTAGAACATCTTTGAAAATCAAATTTTATATGTACTTTTGTTCCCATACAACAAACAATAAACTTCATATACCGATATGGGTAGCGTATATGCTAATTATTCGAGAGAAGATCTGATCCGTGAAATAGAAATGTTGAAGGCCGAAGACTCCTCCGTCAATGTAGAAAAGACATATAAAAACCGTATGCTGACGAATGCCATTGCACTACGGAAAACTTTTTCGGATGTTCTGGCTTTACTGATGAGACCGGGACAGAAGCATCTTATAGACCAGTCCCTCTTGGTTATCCTGAAGTTCTTCGATGTCGACAGGGTATATATCGGGAATTTTGAAGAGAATAAACCGACATTTAACTTCACGCATGAAGTGACCTGCCAAGGTATTATCTCCATGCGTGAAGATATTCTGACGGAAATGCCTCAGGAAGACTTTCCCTGGTGGATAAAAACAATCAGGGAAGGTACGGATATCATTATCAATGATATTGACTATATGCCGGCAGAAGCTGTTGCCGAACAAAATATATTGCGGGTGCAAAATATAGTCTCCCTACTGGCCATACCTATTTTCCACGAGGGGGCGACAAATAGTTTTATCGGCCTTGACTGTGTAAGGCAGAAAAGGACGTGGACTGCCCTGGATATAGAAAACCTGCGGATACTGACAGATATCATCTCGATCGCCATCGAACGCGAAATGGCTCACGGGATGATGGAGCACTCGATGAAACAGGTGTTGAAGAGTGAAGCCAAGTTCCAGATCATCTTCGACAAATTGCCGTGGGGAGTAGAACTTTACGACGAAAACGGCTATCTGCTGGATATCAACAATGCCGACCTGCAGATATTCGGGACGACACACGACCAGGTGCTCGGAATTAACACCTTTGAGAATCCGAACATCCCCGACTGGGTAAACGAAAAACTGAAAAAAGGGGAAGATGTGTCTTTCCTGCTGGATTACAATTTCAGTAAAGTTACGGAGACTGAGTTTTACACGTCGACGGTAACCGAACAGGTCAAACACCTGCGGGTGAAAGGGGTTGTCCTGAAAGATCCCCAAAACGTTATCATGGGTTTCATCTTTATCGTCTTCGATGACACCGAAAACTACCATAAGACAGAGGAGATACAATACAGCCTTGCCAAGTTAAAGGCCGCAGTCGATACCGGCGAGTCAGTTATATGGGAATACGATGTAGCCATCGATAAGCTGACTACCGACTTCAGCCTGAACGATAAGATACAGGACACTTCTTTCCTTAATTACCTGAAAGAGGACAGATTCGGTTCCATAAACGACTTTATGGAGACATTGCATCCGGACGACTATCCGATTGTTTATGAAAAGAAATTCAAACGGCTTATCAATGGGGAAATCGACAAGTACACGGCTGTGTACCGCAGGATATTCGACGATAAGGTGTACTGGCTCAACTCCAATGTGCGTGCCTACAAATATTTTGAAGATGGAAAACCCAGCAAGATAATAAGCTATACTTCCAACATCACCGACCAGCGCGAGAAAGAGCTGGAGCTGCTGAAGGTGAAGGAAGCGGACAAGCTGAAGTCGGCTTTCCTGGCTAATATGAGCCATGAAATACGTACGCCGCTGAATGCGATCGTCGGTTTCTCGGATCTGGTGGCCGAGACGGACGATCCCGAAGACAAACAGGTTTATCTCGATATCATCCATAAGAACAATGATTTGCTTCTTAATCTTATCGGCGACATCCTCGACTTCTCAAAGATTGAATCGGGCATGTTGAAATATAATATAGAGGAGGTCAATATCAGGGAACTATGTATGGAGGTTTACCTGGGAGGCACGCTGAAAGTAAAGCCGGAAGTAAAACTGATTTTCGACAGGAGCCAGCCGACCGTCACTCTCAGGACAGATCCCCAGCGGGTCACGCAGGTGATTGCCAACTTTGTCAATAATGCGATCAAATTTACGGACAAGGGAAGCATCACTATCTTTTACGAAATAAAGAAAGATAGAGTGAAAGTCTGTGTGCAGGACACCGGGATCGGTATTTCCGAAAGCAACAGGGAGCGCGTATTCGAACGTTTCATCAAGATCAACGACTTCCATCAAGGCACGGGCTTAGGACTGACTATCAGTAAAACGATCATTGAATATCTGGGTGGGTCTATCGGGGTGGACTCCGTAGAAGGCAAAGGTTCCACTTTCTGGTTTACTTTACCTTTAAATTATAACGGGGCTTATTAGGATATGACATCCTGATCCCCTGTTTCATAAAATAAGAAAGCCGGTTGATTTCTCAACCGGCTTTCTTGTTATTATAGCTCTGATCATTGCGGCATCGGAGCGGCAGAAGGAGGAGGCGTTCCTACCCCCCATGCTTTATTGGCTCTCGGGCCCATTTCAAGTTCAAGCAAACCGCCCTGGGCGATATCGCTATGCTGGAACCAGGGTTGGTTCAGGACTTTGCCGTTCAAACGGGCAGACTGTACGTATTTGTTCTCTTCAGAAGCATTGTTCGCTTTCACCTCGAAGGTATTGCCATTGCCCAGGTCGATCTTCACATCGGTAAATACCGGGCTACCTATATTATATGTAGGCGAACCGGGAGTCACCGGATAAAATCCCATCTGACTGAATACTACGAAAGCAGACATACCGCCACCGTCTTCATCACCCGGCACACCCATCAGGTCGTTACGGAACCATTGGTTCAACAGCGTACGGATACGTTTCTGCGTTTTCCAGGGCTGACCGGCATAATTATATAGGTACGGGATATGCAAGCTCGGCTCATTGGCCATAGAGAACATACCTACATTACCTGTATGGTCGGGCAGGAAGGAATAGAATTGCCACTTGGACATTCCCAACGGCTCATTGAACATAGAATCGAGAGCAGACGTAAAGACTTTATCACCACCGATCATAGAGATCAGGTCGCCGATGTTATGCTGTACGTCCCAACGGTAGATATATCCGTTGTTCTCGTCGTAATAGTCGCGTGCACCCAGGCCACCGTCGTAGCGGTAATCCATCGGTTCGATGAACTTGCCGTCTTTATCCTTCGGATGGAAGAAGCGGGTGTCGGGGTTGAACAGGTTGCGGTAGTTGTACGACTCACGCAGGTAATGTTTGGCTTCGTCTTCCTTACCCAGTTCGGCTGCGATCTGTGAAAGGCACCATTGGTCGTAAGCCGTACCCAATGTTACGGCTACCGGCTGGCGTTTTTCCCAGATAGAGACATTTTCCACTGTTTCCTTTTCGCCGGGTTTCAAAGCCGGGATATAACCGTGTTCCTTGTAGAAATCATCCAACCATCCGGCAGGTTTAGCCGACCAGGGGATCAATGTTTTCTCTTCGATACCTTTCTTCGATGCGATATAAGCTTTTTCCAGGTCGAAGCCGCGTACGCCTTTCTTCCAGGCATCGATCACGGTAGCAACGGCATGGTTGGAGTTCATACGGCGGGAGTCGCCGGTCACTTCGGGGAAGGTCGGCATCCAGTTCGTACCCATCTGTTCGGCCATCAGCAGGAAGGAGTGGATGATATTGCTTTCTTCCTCATTGTCGATCAGGATGCGCAGCGGATGAGTGGCACGATACGTGTCCCAGATCCAGTCGTCGGTATAGAACGGACGGCCACCGTCTTCGTGTATCTTTCCGTCGAAGGCGCTGTAATAGCGGCCGTCTTCACTCAGGTTAACCGGACGTTCGTAGCAACGGTACAGGGAAGTATAGAATACGGTCTTATCGTCGTCGGTTCCCCCTTGTGTCTGTATCTTGCCGAGGGCATCGTTCCAGTCGTTACGGGCGATCTTGGCAACGACATCGACATCGTAGGCTGCTATCTCGCGTTCCAGGTTCTTCTTCGCCTGTTCTTCACTGATGAAGGAGATACCGTAACGGACGCCGAGTTGCTTCACATCGCTACCGTAAGCCATCACCAGAGCGGCATCTTTTCCTTCCACAGAAGTTTCACCGTACTTCACGGTGTTGTCTGCCAACACGCCGCATTGCTGCGGAGCTTTGTCGGTTTCGGCATACAAGTAGACTTTTGTCTTACGGTCTACGAACTGGTAACCGCTGATGTTCTTGCCATCACTCTTCAGCTGTCCGTTGCGGCTGTTGAATACCAGATACGCCGGGCCTTGTCCTTCAAAAGTGATACTATAAACCGCACTCTGGTGAGAGGGGGCATAGTCTACATCGATATTGTTGTCGTCCAGATATACCTGGTAACGGTACGGATGGATCTTCTCATGATCGTAGCTGTAGTTGATAACCGGCTTCAGTCCGGCTTCTTCCCCCTGATACGGGCTCAGGTTGAAGGCGGAGCTTCCGCGGTGGCTGGTCACGATGATAGGCAACCCGCTCAACATGTCACCCGTAAAGTCGGCACGCTCCGGATAAACACGGAGCATGCTGTTAGGTAAATGTATCGTCGGATAGGTAGGCACCAGCAGGTGACTGATATTTCCCATGTAGGGATTCACATAGTCTACCGGGCTTTTCTGCGGGGAAGTACCTCCCCCGGCTGTACAGGAAGCCAGCAGAAAAGCGGAAGCCAGCAGGGCTACACCTGTTTTTATTTTCTTGTTAACGTTCATATACCTGTATGTTTATTTCTTTTTTGACTTAGCGGCCGGAACCAGTTTCTTAAAGTTCTCGTCGTTGACAGAGAAGGAATAAGGAAGATCTTCCGGATTAACGCCTCTGCTGAGGTTAGGCTTGTCACCCATCTTGATATCGAGCACGCCGCCTTTCAGCAGTTCGTTATGGTCGAGATAGTTCTTGGTGTAGTTCACGCCATTGAACGACATCGACTCGATATAGATATTCTTGTCGCTGTTTTCAGGGGCATTGATCACCAGGTTCTTTCCGTTTTCGAAATGCAAGGTCGCTTTCTTGAACAGCGGAGCACCCAGCACATACTGTGTCGTTCCCGGAGCTACCGGATAGAAACCGAGGGCTGAGAATACATACCAGGCTGAAGTCTGGCCGTTGTCCTCGTCACCGCAATAGCCGTCGGGGGTCGGAGTGTACATTTTATTCATTACATCGCGTACCCAGTACTGCGCTTTCCAAGGTTCTCCGGCATAGTTGTACATGTAGATCATATGCTGGATCGGCTGGTTACCGTGTGCATAGTTACCCATGTTCATGATCTGCATTTCGCGGATTTCGTGGATCACCTGTCCGTAGTAGCTGTCGTCGAACAATGGCGGAACGGCAAATACAGAGTCGAGCATCATAACGAAAGAGTCCTTACCGCCCATCAGGTCGATCAATCCCTGCGGATCATGGAACACAGACCAGGTATAATGCCAGCTGTTACCTTCCGTAAAGGCATCCCCCCATTTCAGCGGAGAGAACGGTGACTGGAACGTACCGTCGGCATTCTTTCCACGCATCAATTTGGATTCTTTATCGTAGAGGTTCTTATAGTTCATGGCACGTTTGGCATACAGTTCGAGCTCTTTCTTCGGACGTCCCAGCTCTTTTGCGATCTGGTAGATACACCAGTCGTTGTAAGCATATTCGAGCGTACGGGCTGCATTTTCATGTATCTTCACATCGTAAGGTACATAACCCAACTTGTTGTAGTATTCGTGTCCCAAACGGCCGGTAGACGAAACGGTAGGATGTACGTTTTCTGTTCCGTGGATCAGGCCTTTATACATGGTTTCCAGATCGTCCACTTTCACTCCTTTCATATAGGCATCTACCAGAACGGAAGCCGAGTTGTTACCTACCATGCAACCACGGTGGCCCGGACTTGCCCATTCGGGGAAGAAGCCGCTTTCTTTATATGTATTGATCAATCCTTCCTGCATTTCCTTGTTCATAGACGGGAACATCAGGTTCAGGAACGGGAACAGGGCACGGAAAGTATCCCAGAAACCAGTATCGGTAAACATATAACCGGGCAGTACTTCGCCGTTGTACGGGCTGTAATGAACTACATTGCCTGCTGCGTCGATTTCATAGAATTTACGCGGGAAAAGCAGGGCGCGGTACATACAGGAATAGAACGTACGATACTGATCCAGCGTACCTCCTTCCACCTCGATCTTACCCAACACGTCGTTCCAGGCTTGTTTGCCTTTTGTCACCAGTGTTTCGAAAGAATCGTTACCCAGTTCCTTCATATTTACGGCAGCCTGGTCGAAGCTGATAAAGGAAGAGGCTACTTTGGCATGGACGATCTCGCCTTTCTTTGTCTTGAAACCGATTACGGCTCCCACATGCTTGTCGGTCTGTTCCTTTGCCCCTTCTTTCAAAGAGTTATCGGCAAAAGTAGCTTCGTAAGTGAAAGGTTTGTCAAATTCTATGATGAAATAGTTCTTGAAGTTTTCAGGAACACCTCCGCTATTCTTTGTAGAATAACCGATGATCTTGTTTTCTTCCGGTATCACCTTAATATATGAGCCATTATCGAGTGCATCGACTACGATGTAAGAATGGTCGTTTTCGGGGAAAGTGAAACGGAACAGGGCGGCACGGTCGGTCGGAGTCAACTCTGTGATCACATCGTGGTCGGCCAGGTATGCTTTATAGTAATAAGGTTTTACCACTTCGCTCTTATGCGAGAACCAGCTGGCACGCTTGTCCTGGTCGAACTCAGGAGCACCTACTACCGGCATGATGGCAAACTGTCCGTAATCGTTGATCCACGGGCTGGGCTGGTGGGTTTGCTTGAACCCTCTGATCTTATTCGCAGTATATACATACTGCCATCCGTCTCCCATCTTTCCCGTCTGGGGAGTCCAGAAGTTCATACCCCACGGACGGGCGATGGCAGGATATGTATTTCCTGTTGACAACTCAAAAGAAGATTGAGTTCCCATCAGGGGCATTGCATACTCTACCGGATCGAATGCTTCATTCCCGGAAGCGGCCATAGCAGGTTTCCCGACACAGGCCAGCATAGCGGCCAAAGCGAAAACCCATACACTTTTTCTTTTCATGATTTAGTTTTTATTTGGTTGAATAACTAATTATACTCATTGATTATTATCAGTACAAAGATAACCAGATTTTTATAGCAGAAGTACACAATTTAAATTAATTGCAGGCGACTACTTCTGAATAAGTGATAACGCCTTTCCTCCCCATGCGGGGAGAAAAGGCGTTATCACTTATTCAGAAAGAAGATCGTCACATACGTATATGTATGCCAACCACTTACGTATGTAGGAGATGGCCACGTACGTATGTAGACGGTAGTCAGGCAGTATGTAGCTGGCATGGTTACCAAACAAAGGAAACAGAGATACCTGCCGGATCGTTCTCGAACTTAAGCAAACAGGTTTTACTTGCTTCGTCCCATTCCGATACCGCTCCAGCGAGAGCCTGGCCGTTTGTATCTGACACAGAGACTTTTTCCGGTTTCTCCGGCAATAACACGCGCATCACATTGGTGGTATTAACCGGGCTTTTGGCAATAAAGGAATAGGCCTTTTTACCGGCTTTTTCTTCATACACACGAGCTGCTCCACAAAGTACCTGCGGCTTGTCCTGATCCGGCACACGGCCGATATTGACAAGGAAAGCCTGTTCGCCCGGTTGAACGGTCTTTTCGTTTAGTACCGGTAGTTCGGGATCGAAGAGGTCGATCAACTTCCCTTTCACGGTATATGGTTCATTGCTGATCATGCCTTCATCC
Organism: Parabacteroides sp. HGS0025; assembly: GCF_000969845.1. Classification (NCBI taxonomy): domain Bacteria; kingdom Pseudomonadati; phylum Bacteroidota; class Bacteroidia; order Bacteroidales; family Tannerellaceae; genus Parabacteroides; species Parabacteroides sp. HGS0025. Next base: position 2,120,247 of record NZ_KQ033902.1, on the reverse strand, counting down.
AGCACGGCTACCAGGTCATAAAAGCCTCTTTCCAGATAGAAGCAGTTCTTATACTGAAGATTTCCTGCTTTCGCTTTTTCTTCAAATAAGCGCTGTACCGTAGCAACATATTCTTTATCGGCATTCGCTTTCAAGACAAATTCTTTCGGATCCTGGCGGATGATACAGACTGTTCCTTTCCCGTAAGTATATTCACCTTCTTTGGCATCTTTATCTATCCCCATCAGGCTGAACAAGTGTTGTGAGGGTGTTTTATACTTTTCCGTATCCTGGTTCCACCACTCCTGTACCGACTGGAAGGGATCGGTATCGCGGGTGCTGTAAACCAATACGCCACCGTTCTTAACCCATTCGGCAATATATTGATGTGTTTCCTTCTCCAACGGTTTCATATTGGAATAGGTCATCAGCAATACTTTCGTGTTCTTCCAGGTTTCCGGATAAGAGACATTTTCCAGATGCAGCAGATGTACGGGAACCCCTCGTTTCAGGAATGGCAACGCCTGTCCGTAAAAGTTAGACAACTGCGGGTCATCATAACCGGCAACCGGCTGGGGGGCACGCTGGAACATCAACGAGTTGGCCATTAATACGCTTATACCGGAAGAACCGGAAACCTTATTGTCGGACAATGGCATATTATTCAGCGAATTGATCATCACCTGCATCTGTGTGGAATAGAAACGGGGGATGCGTGCTTTTTCTTCGCTGTTGGCACTTGTACGGTACAGGCCTTCGTAAATGCGATCCGGCCAGGGCATTACTTCGTAGTTGTTATTGTTGGGATACAACAACTTCGCGGTGAAGGTTGCCTGGTAGTTCTTCTTATAGTCAGCCCAGTCGCGAGGCCAGTCCTCAATCGGGTCGGTCAGGAAAAAAACCTTACGGCCTGTCGGAGCCGTCATCGATTCCATACAGCCATATTCAAGGAAAGCCGTTTCAAAGACACGTTCTTTCGCTACTCCGTTGAAATAGTTCGGTTCGCGCGACGTACCTGTCCACACCTGGGCGATATACCCGTCCACACAAGGCAGAGAGGCCAGGCTTGCTTCGGGGCTGACGATCTGCCATTGCGAATAGTTCACCAGCGAATGGGTGGGAACATAACAACGGACATCCATTCCTTTACTTTTACCGTATTCCTTGGCATAGGTAAAACATTCGTTCAATGCACGGTAATACAGATGGTATTTCAGTTTATTGGAAAGGTAGGTATTCTCTGCCGACTCATGCTGCGGACGCCAGTCGAAACCGTAATATTCTTTCCACTCCCGTTTAAAGGCATCACTATAACCGCCACGGGCCCAGAACTCCGGTTCTTCCAAATAAATGGCATCGATACCGGCATCTATCACTCTCTTTATATGCTGTTCCTGCATATACTTGATGAAATTCTTCGAAGGGACAATATAGGGAACCATGTGACCATGCCAGATCGTATCTCCTTTCATCGTTACCTGTCCTTCATCCAGATGCCATTTGCCATCCCATTGGCCGGTAAAATAATCCTGATATTCTCCCCAGGCAATGCCCGTCATAAAATGGGTAGTGTAGCCTTTATCACGCCAGCTTTGTACGCGTTGTTCGAAAGTTAATCCCGAACGTTTCTCGGAAGGGTTCCCCCCCACTCCATAAACGATGGAAACATCAGCCCGCACATCGGTAGTCGGTTTCCAGGGTTGTCCGGTTTGAAAGGCGGTTTTTTCCCGTCGCTCGGCAGGAGTTGTTTCTGTCCCCTTTTGCCCGGTCAGGCAGGAGGTGGTTAACAGGGAAAAGGCCATACAACTCAATACTAGTTTTTCTACATTTGTCTTCATGATTTAAAATTTACTGTTCGATATAAAAAGGGCACCCTAAATGTATGAATTATTCAGATAAGGTGCCCTAAAAAAATTACATTAGTCTATTTATGGGATTTGAATGGTTATCATTTCCGTATAATTGTAGCGTCTGCTACCTTCTATCTCCTTATCCATACGGGCACCGACTCTGAAATGATAGGTAAAGCCAGACTGCAAAGCTGTCTTGGTTGTCAGTGTTACTGTTGTCCCTAACATTGCACTGGCATTATCACCGTCAATATAGACAGAATAACGGTCGTCTTTATTATTTTCACCTACATAAGGAGCTCCGGCAACAACGAAGAAACGGACATCCGAAACTTTCTGCTGATACTCCGGATTAGTTGTTCCCCGTTTGATCGTGGCCTTTACTGTTACGGTTTTATCTGCATTGATCACAGGTTCGCCTACCCAATCAACATTCAGGAACGGCTCTACCTCGAACTTCAGATCCAACGTTCCTTTTACCTGATGTATTTCCTCAGGAACCGGAACGAAAGCTCCCATAACAGTAATACCATATTCACCGGCAAAGATCTTTTCATTCTTAAAATCACCCTCCTGCATACCACCGAAGTAGTAAGGTGTAGGACTTTCACTCCAGCTGTACTCCATCAGTTTAATGCGAACACCGCCTTCACCGACTTCCGTCTGTACAGGTTTCTGTGTATTCTTATCAATTACAACACCTTTAATAGTTTCTTTAGGTTCTTCGTAATTATCAAATTTAGTACATGCATTGCTCGTCAGGAGTAACAGAGCCATTGAAAAATAATATACTATCTTTTTCATCTTATTTCTCTATATTAAATTAATAACCTGGATTCTGCGTAAGACCGCTCTTGGTAACTTCGTCGTTAGGCACTTCGTTGTAATACCATCTTTCGTCGAAAGTAAAGCGTTTGTTCTGATCGTCCGGTCTGGCATCAAAGAACCATTTATTTGCTTTTTCAGCATAGAATGCAAACAATGATCTGTAACGCGTAGAGTTTTGTTCTTTATGAGCAGTTCTCCAACGCCTCATATCCCACCAAACTTTATTTTCGAAGCTGAGTTCTTTACGTCTTTCTATGCGGACTGCCTCTTTAGTCAATTCATTCTTATTGGTCAGTAATGTTGCACCAGCCCGTTCACGAACTTCATTGATACACTCGTAGGCATCCTTCAGATAATCTACACCGCTTTCACCTTCTTCATATAGTTCGTAAGCAGCTTCTGCACGGTTCAATAGTATTTCTGCATAACGCAGTTCCAGCCAAGACTGATCCGAACGTCTTTCCATCACCAGTTCGGCCGGCATATCCGGATTGATCCATTTACGAACTACAAAACCGGCAATAGCACCTTCACCCGAGTTAAAGAAACTTCCGCTTCTACCACTGGCATTCATCTTTTCACCATTCGGCAAAACATGAACTGTCTGGTTATCCGCACTCTGGGAACTAACGAATAGGTTTTTGCAGTTTGTATCATTCTCATATTTCTCGGCAGGATCGTCATCTTTTTGTAAACGGGGAATGCCATTTGTTACATCACCGGTATAAATACCACGCCAAAGTTCAACCTGTTCGCCTTTCAAATCATCTCCCGGCAAGATAACGATTGCCCTTAAACGAGGTTCAGCCTCTGCAAAAAGATCCATCGTATTATCAAACAGCTTATAAGTTCCATCTGCATTCAATACATCGATCTGGCCTTTCTCATTCTTAGGATAACCTCCGAACATTTCAACAAAACTTAATGTAGGGCTTGTCGAAGCTGTCCAACCATTTGTACGGAACTGACGCGGGATATTATAAGCATCATACCCATGTACAGATTCAGGATAGCTGTATTGACGAATAAAAATATTCTCACTGCTATTCTCTGCAAAGAACATGTCCACATAGTTCTGATACTGTGCTTCCTTGTCGTCAGCTTTCCAACCATCTTTATACAAAGAATATTTACCTTTTAATAATAAAGCAGCTTCATAACTCTTCTTAAAATACTCTTTGGCTTTTTCTTTGGGGACACCGCAAACGCGAATGCTATTATCAGTATTGTCTCTCTTATCGACCTCATTGTACTTTGCGATGGAACCGGCAAACAACATTGCTCTTGACTTAAAACCGGCAGCCACATACTTATTTGCACGACCTTTCTGATTGCTTTCCGGTAATAACCTATAAGCCTCGTCGAAGTCTTTTTCCATCTGATCATAAACAGCTTCTTCTGAAGAACGCTGAATCTTCATATCCTCAACCGATTCATCCGGATAGTTAAGTACTCTATTCACAATAGGGACACCGCCATAACGTTTCGCCAATGCATGATAAGTAAGAGCACGCATGAAATAAGCCTCTCCCGTCCATGTATCTACTTGATCCTGGGAGAAATTAGAAGCATATTTAGGTAATGTTTCCAGAAAATAATTAATCTCACGGATCAGCTTGTATGCATCGTTCCATATCTGGTTCGATTCGGTAGCTGCTCCACCAATATCACGGTTTAAAGCCTCACCTGTCATACCGAAAGTAGACTGGAAAGCATAGGAATTATTAAATCCACGTGTATGAGAATAGCGGAAGTCTTCAATAAATGAATTACTATATAATCTCGACAAATAACTCTTCACCCCATTTTCCGAAGCAAAAATATCGTCATTCTGAACTATATTCAAAGGCGGTATATCCAAATCCATACATGAAGGCATACCACAAGCTAACGCCAGTAATAATATATATTTTGATACTTTCATAACTTTAGAATAGATTAAAATTTAACATTTGCACCTACCGAGAACGTTCTGTTCAGAGGATACATATTGCCATAACTATCTTCCGGATGTTCCGGGTCAATCTCTACACCTTTTATAGTGAACAAATTATAAGCATTCACATATAGGCGGAGATTTTTAATACCTACTTTAGATATCCATCTTTGCGGCATTGTATAACCGATTTCCGCACTCTTCAAACGAAGATAACTTGCATTGTGGAAATTGAAACGGGAATTCTCGTCTGCAATCGATCCGGTGTAACCATACTTACCGGATATCCATGAAGTAGAAGGATCATAGGGGTTTGCGGTAGGATCGGCAGGATGCCATCTATCCATGAAATAATCCAGTGCATTAGACAGGTCGTTACCCCACATCGGTTCACGCAATTGTTCAATATATCTTACATAACTCATACCGGCTCCCTGGAACAACAGGTTAAGATCGAAGCCTTTATAATCGGCACCAACATTCAAACTGAAGTTGATCATCGGACGACCGCTGTATCCGATCGGATGTACGTCATGGTCAGTGATCTGTCCGTCACCATCCCAATCCAGATAAATATAATCACCCGGCAGCACATTCTTATCCGCATAAATCGGGCTATTCAGGATCTGATCGTATGAACCGTAACGTCCGCCATCGCCTCTACCCCATTTGATATCATTATAACGATCGTTTCCGTTGTTTCTCCAGTTTTCATACGAGTTTCCGGCACGACCACGTTCCTGGTAAGTCGTTTTTGTACGTGTGAAGGAGAAAATACCTTTTAGATTGTAACCAACTTCACCTACTCTGTTTCTATGACTAAGTTCTAATTCTACACCCTGTGTAAAGTCACCATTCAAGTTTTCCTGAGGCAGATCAGCGCCTACAACACCGGGAAGACTCAGGTTTCTTGTTGCAAGCAAGCCTGTTCTGTCACGGGTAAAGTAATCAGCAGAGATACCCAACAGACCGTTCCAGGCTTCCAGATCAATACCCAAGTTCAATGTTTTGGAAATATACCATGTAATATACGGATTGGTAATACCTTTATTCTGAGCACCGGAAACAAAAGTTCCATCAAAAACAGTACCACTTGAATTCTGACCGTCAAAGCCATTACCCGGATATAGATAGCCGTTTACAAACTGATAGTTGGAAGCACGATCGTCTCCCATCTTACCATAGGAAGCACGTAGTTTTGCATTGCTGACGAATGAGAGTTTGGATTCTTTCCAGAAGTTTTCTTCAGAAATACGCCATCCGACAGATGCAGAAGGGAAAAATCCCCATTGTCCGCCTGTTCCGAATTTGGAAGAACCGTCATAACGAAAACTAAACTCGGCCAAGTATTTAGACATATAATCATATCCGAACTTACCTACCAAACCCAGGTTAGCTTCTTTATATAAATCGCGTCTTGCCGGATCATCGACATCATAACCTGTACTCATATTTGCTTCCTGGTTTTCACTGTTACCCGCAAAGAGTTGGTCTAAAGCAAGTGACAATTCTCTTTGTGCAAAGAAGTTGTCGCCATTCCTCTTACTTCCTTCCAACAGAACCAGACCGCTAACATTATGCTTTTCATCAAAAGTACGATTATAGTTTAATGCTACCTGATAAAGCAATGCCTCTTTCGTATAATGCTCGCGACGGAACTTACTTGTTCCAACACGCGGATTAACCATATAAGTATCAGAAGCTTCATCATAGGTATACTGATTGTAGCTCTTTTCATAAAGGCTGTTGTCTGCTATTTGATAATCATAACTAAACATCACTTTCGCTTTCAGTCCGTCGATGTAAGGGACATCATAGGTTGCATCTGCCGAAGTCTGGAACCATTTATTATTATACTTTTTATAACCGACCTGGTCTGCATCCATCATAGCCACAGGGTTATCACCTTCAATCCATCCATTCATCAGATATTCCGGATTATTGTTAGCGTAGATCGGCTGCGTAGCCGGAGCACGCTGGAAAGCACGGATAATCCAATCCGAATTCTGATAAGGTTGGTTTTTCTCATCCATAATACCGCTCATATTCAGAGAGACAGTCAAGCGGTCAGTCAGTTTACTGGTAATATTGGAACGGACATTGAAACGGTCGTAATCCAAACTCTTGCTTTTCAGGAATGATTCCTGGTACAAATAACCTGTACTGATATAGAAGTTTATCTTTTCATTACCACCTGTAGCATTCAACGTATGCTGGGTCTGAGGTGCTAATGTACGCATACAGGCATCCCACCAATCTGTCCCCTGCATGTCGCCATTACGGTATGCATCAATTTGTTCCTGCGTATATGGACGAACACCGCCTTCCAGATTATGCATAGCCTTTTCATTCTTCAACACCATCCAGTCGGCAGCACTAGCACTTTTGGGTGAGCCGGTAGGATTCTGCCAGCCTACATTTCCGGAATATTCCAGTTCCAGAGATCCTTCTTTACCTTTCTTTGTTGTAATCAGCACAACACCGTTTGCTGCACGTACACCATAGATAGCGGCAGAAGCATCTTTCAGAACCGACAAAGATTCGATATCATTTGCGTCCAGGCGAGACATATTATCACGGGGCACACCATCAATGATGATCAACGGATTCCCCATACCACGGATATCAAATGTATTATTGAAAGAACCCGGTTCGGAAGATTTCTGAACGACACGTACCCCGGGAACCTTACCCGTCAGCATATTTTGTGCATTTTCGTTCTTGGTAGTAATGATATCATCACTTTTAATAGCAGAAACAGCTCCCGTCAAAGTTACTTTCTTTTGAGTACCATATCCCACTACAACCACTTCATCCAAAGCCTGGGTGTCTTCAGTCAATATAACATTAATCACAGACTGATTTCCCAGAGGCAACTCTTTTGTCAGATAACCTATGTAAGAAATCGACAGAGTCGAACCAGTCGTCACATCCAAAGAATAGTTACCATCGATATCGGTAACAGTTCCGTTAGTCGAACCCTTCACCATCACATTTGCACCAATAATCGGTTCACCAGACTGATCCGTAACCACACCAGATACTTTTTTACCCTGTTGTACGACAGGAAGCATCGCATTCTTCGTCAATATAATATAGTCATTTTCAAAAGCGTATCTGACATTTGAACCGTCAAATACTTCTTTCAGGTACTGCGAAACCGCTTTTTTACCGGTTTTCACAGAAATGGCCTCATTTATATTCACTTCATTTTTACTATATACAAACAGATAGTCCGTTTGTTTTTCAATTTGATCGATCAAGTTGCCGATCGTTAAATTACTTCCATTGATATTCACTTTTGCATTTTGCGAACTCGTTTTTGCCGCAAAAGAAGAGAATACGCAAAGGAAAAGGAGGAAGGCTGAAATTCTCATAATGCTTAGAAATTTCGGTTCTTTTTTCATAACTTTGCTTCGTTTACTTGTTAATACTTAATTTATTTAGTGTTAGCAGCGGTCGATGGATGCGGGAACATCCATCGACCGCTTTTTATATAAAAAGCTCAATTCGTCATAGGCTATTACTGATTTAAAGGTTACACATATATTTTACTCTTTCTCTTTGCTTCAGCGTATTGTAATCGTATTCAACTCCTCATCCTTAACGTATGAGAAATTATAGATTTTCTGTAAAGTTTTCAGGACGCTTTCTATACCGTCTCTTTGACGAAACTTACCGCTAAACTTGTAATTATTCAGCTTCTTATTCCTTATTTCTATTGTGATATCATAATAGAGTTCCAGCTTTTTGATTATCTCACCGAAAGGAATATCATCGAAAGCATAAATACCTTCTTTCCATAATAAAAAGTCAGTACTGCTGATCTTACTTTTTACCAACCTTCCATCTTTCAGTTCCGCATAATCATTCGGACTCATGTACATGGCCACCGATTCATTGTCCGATTGATATAATTTCACCGAACCTTCAATCAAAGCAGTTGTAAATTCATTCTTTCCTTTATAGGCAAAAACATTAAACTTGGTTCCCAGTACTTTTATATCCAGTTTTTCCGTAGAAACGACAAACGGGGCTTCTTCATTACGGAAAACTTCAAAGAAAGCTTCTCCGTCCAATTCCACCTTTCGTTCCGCACCGGAAAATCGGTTAGGATAACGCAACCGCGAACGGGCATTCAACCATACAACCGTTCCATCATGCAATTTTACCTGGGCACGCTGGCCAGGAGGAGTCGAGAATTCTTCAAAAGCAAGCTGTTCTTCGATTGCATTATCGCGTTGATAATTCATTATTGTCCAAGTTGAAAGAACTGCCAGACAAATAGCCGCAGCATAACCCACAAAATGTCGGGTGAGATGAACAAACTTCTTTTTCTCATTCTTATGAGCTTGTTTAAATTGCAGAAGTTTGCCGACAGCTTTCATCTCATCGCCTTCAGCAGGCAATGAGGCCGACAGAGCAGATAGATTCTGCATAGACACAAACTCTTTATGCAACTCCTTATCTGTTTGCATCAAAGAGAATAGCTCTGCTTTTTCTTCTGTCGTTATCTCTTTATTGAAATATTTAGTAATTAAAATATACATTTTTCAGCTTTTATAAGGGAGAGCGTTTAAGAATTTATTTTCCCCCAAAGCCTCTTAAGAAATAAATATTATTTAACAGTAATAAGAAAAAGTAATAATGGCAGATAGTCTTTTAATTCCAATCGGAGTTTCTTCAAAGCAATGGTCATTTGGTTCTCCACTGTACTGGCAGAGATATTTAGTTCTTCAGCTATTTCTCGGTTTTTCTTTCCTTCAATACGGCTTTTTAGAAATATTTCCCGACAGCGTTCAGGCAATTTATTGATAGCCTCCATCAATACACGTTCAATATCCTCTTCAGAGGTTAACGTATAATTCAAGGCTTCGAGGGAAGATAGTTTGGCCTTAAATTCCTGTTGATATTCTTCTACTACCAATCGGTGTCTGATATGATCCAAACATTTATTTTTCACCAGACTAAACAGGTAAGACATCAAACTCACCTGGATATCCAGCACATCCCGTTTTTCCCATAACAACAGAAATACATCCTGTACAATATTTTCAGCGTCTTCATCAAACAAAACATACTCCTTAGCAAAGCGATACATACGGAAATAGTACGTCACATAAATCTTATCGAAATTACTCCGTATATCTTTGGATGAAATATTTGTGTTGTTTAACGGCATCTTTTATTCTATTGAATTATATGATTACTTCTGTCATTTATATGAAACAGGTGCAGCAAAGATATAAAAGATACACACATATTGAGACTATTTTATTAAAAAACATCATTTATCGAAACAGTGGTTAACACTCTCGTTTCGATAAATGATGTTTTTAGCAGTAGCAGCAGATTACTGACTTAAGGCTAATATCTGTGCAATGCCTATGGCACAAATGTGCAGCTATAGTGGCACAGTTGTGCCACAAGTATGACACAACTGCTGTATAGGGCTAAGTAAACGCTTACCAGGATAGCTTTATAAACTTGTTCTCCCAGGGAGCAAACGTTGCTTCCGGATTACCTTTCACTGGCTCTCCCACTACATCGCATACGGTTACTCCGGTAAAGTTCACCTTATCCGAAGTTACGGCAAATTTAGCCGGCTTACCTGCTATTTCACGCAACTGAAGCATAACGGCTTTTTCTCCTTCCACCGGTTTCATGTTTACCAACAAAACATTATCGGGAACGATATTGAATACGGATGCAGGAGTGATAACCTTACTTCCTTTTGCTCCGGCCGGCAACACGCGGGTCAGGAACGGAATACGATTTTCCCAGGCAAAGCGGGTGGCATAACCTACCGAGTTGTCTTTGCTTGAATTGATAAAATAGCTCCATTGCAATTCACCCATCTGGTCGGCGTTGAAATTGGTTACCCAATAGTTATTCATCGGCCAGGAATACATGTTGGTGGACTGCGGAACAGCTCCGGCTTTATAGCGTCCCGTATTGATGGCTCCGAACTGCATCAAAGGTATCTCCGGACTTCCCATAACGACCTGCGACTCACTGTTGCGTGCCGTTGCAAAGTTCTGCACGGTATACCAGTCGTTCGATGATCCGGGGATCTGGTCGACACCCGCTTCGATCGTACCGCCGGGCACGTCCAGCATGATCTTACCCTGGTTCACCTCAAACGGGAACGAGATATAGATGGCTTCGGGATCGATAACGGCTTTCTTACGCAAACGGTACACTATATCAATCTTCTTGGCTACGTTGAATACACGGAACTCGACCATCAGGTTGTTCGGTTCGCGTCCGGCAACAGTCTCGCCACGGAAACGGTAAGTATCCCAGATAGCTCCTTTTTCGTAACGCTCGAAACGAATCCGTTCGGGACGGCGGCGCAGGAATTGCGGTTCACGGTATTGTTCCATCGGGTGGCGGCTGTCGATGATCTCATAAATAAACTCACCCATCTCCCATTCGGCTTTCGGAGTAGTCAGCTCCTTATTCAACTCTTTGTCGAACAGCTTGCTGATCGTACCTTTACGCGGATTGAAGTCGATAGCATACCAGGCATTCTCGACATGCGCCTTTTCCAGTGAGGAAGAAGCGACTGTCTCCGGGCGGGGCTCGTCTTTTACCTTTATATAATACTGTGCATATCCCAAGGCCGGGACATCTTTCACAAACAAAGACCAGTATGTTCCATCGGAACGGCTCTCCGCCGGTTGAGCTGGAATTATATTTCCTGCTGCATCCGTTATTTCAAAGGCTTTCTCGCGGGGCAATATCTGATGATCGATGTATACTTTAGCCAGACCGCTGTATGTCCAGTTCAACGTATTGAAAACGGCCACAGACGGGTATTCGGCTTTAGGCACGAACGATTGCAGTAATCCCATCGTCACCTCTCCCAGCAAACCCGAATGACGGTAAGCTTCCCAGGCATACGATTGTTTCAGGGAACGTTGCTCCCAGGTTTCCAGGCCATACGGGTTGCGTACGCTCTCACTGAAACCGAACGTATGTTCGTCATAAAAGAGCAGGGCTTTGTTGATGCCGCTGATCTGATTGTCGATATCATCCGGAAGTTTGGCTCCCAGCATATCGGCAAACGACAAACCGGCTTGGTTGGCGATAATATCCGAATGGGTAATGCGGGAGATGGCAGCTTCGCGGGCTCCGGAACCGAAACCGTCCGTCCACCAGTCGGGCCATGCGCCACGGATAGTCTGGATCTTATCGGCATAGTTGTTTTCCACCTCTTTGATAAATTCGCTGGAAACAGCCGTGCGCAGTTTAGGCCATTCGTATTTCTCGTTCCATCTCATCAGCATCTCGCAGCTTTTGGTGGAAGGGGGCGAGTTATCCGTGAAATAACCGGAATGCTGGGCGGCAACGATATCATACGGATAGTTCTTCGCTTCCATTTCACCCAGATAATTGAGCACGCGTTCTTCGAACTGCTCGAAGTTATCGGTATGGACACCGAAAAAGTTGCCCTGGTTATAATGCTCGGCACGATAGGTCAGCACCTTCTTTCCCGAAGGCGACTGCCACCAGAACACCGTAGGAATATCGAAACAGATCAAGGCGCGGTGGCCGTGTGTTCCCATATTGACATATTTCACACCTGCATCCGCAAAGTACTCGCTGAAACACCAGCCGATACCATTCACGTCATTCTGCATGGCGACTTCGGCTTTCAACCCGGCTTCACGGAATTGCTTCAGCGGATAAAGGGAAGCGGCCAGCGTCTGCTCGTCAGGTAGTTCGTCGAAGTTCAGATACATGGCGGCCAGTTCGATACGGCCTTCACTCACGCGCTTTTTCAGGCGGGCGATCTGCTCGGCAGGGCGACATTTCAGATATTCGCTGACCGCCCAGGCGATCTCGCAAGTCCAACGGAACTTGGCGAAATCAGGGTAATCGTCGGTCGCATCGCAGTAGTCGAGTGCATAGTCGATATAGCGAAGATGCTCGGCCAGGATCTCCGTTTGCGAACGGGTGTAGCCGATATCGGTATGCGTATGCTGCACCATATTCATCTGCCAGTGACGGACAGGTTTCACTTCCACCTCCGTCGATTGCTTCTCCTTCCCTTTTGTCAGGACGAGCGGCAGGCGTTGCATGGACTGGACTTCCGGTACTTCAAAGAAAAACTGGTTCGCTCCCTCTTTCAGCTTCCCTTTCTGCGTTTGTCCGGCAAGCGTGAGCGTTACATTCTCCGGTTCTCCGGTATGAGTAAGAGAGACGCGTACTTTTTGTACCAGTCCCTGTTTCGATTTATACAAAGCCGGATAGACATGCGTGTCGATACCCGGAGGAGCGGTTGCGCCCCAAACGGCGAAAGACAAGGCAAACAGCGCTATGCCTATCAGAAAGAATACTTTCGGTGTTTTCATAAGCGTTCTTATTTAGTTAATCTAAAGGATATAAGACAAATATAAAGCATACAGAGCAGCAGGACAGACAACCCGGCCACCTGTCCGAACCCATCTGAAATAATTCCCATCATGGGAGTGATCAGGGCACCACCCGACACTCCCATGATCATCAGGGCGGATATTTCATTCGCCCGCTCCGGCTTATGCTGAAGGGCGTATGAGAAGATGATCGAAAAGACATTGGCACAGGCCAACCCCACGATAACGATCATAGCAAACATGCTCCACGTACCCGGAACCAGCAACAGCAACACAAATGCCGCTATCGCTACGAACATGCTATATTTCAGGAAACGGGCACCGGAGAGTTTCGCCAGCAGGAAAGCTCCGGCAAAAGAACCGATCGTACGGGCGGCAAAGTACAGGCTCGTACCCAAGCCCGCTTCGGTGAGCGCCATATCGGTGCGCTCCATAAGCAGCTTCGGGATAGAAGTATTCAAGCCCACATCGATGCCGACAATGAAAAGGATTCCCAGAAAAAGGGAAACGATGTATTTATCTTTAAAAAGGGATAGTGTAGTTCCAAAGGTTGCTTTGGCTGCTTCCAGGTGTTCTTTTCCGGGGATGGTAGAGATCAGCCAGATCGTGGAGATCAGGGTCGTTGCTGCGTAAACGGCAAAGATCAGTTTCCAGTCGCCCCAGAAAGAAGAGGCGGCTCCGGCAATGATCGGCCCCAGGAACGAGGAGATCGCCTTGATGAATTGCCCCAGTGTCAACACGCTGGTGATACGGTCGGGACTGACCACATTCGCCACCATCGGATTCAGTGAGACTTGCAGGATCGTATTGCCTATACCCAACAAGGCAAAAGCGACCAGTATGCTGGCAAAGTCATAGAAGAACAAAGGCAGCAGCATAGCCAGCACCGTAATGGCGAGGGCTATCACAACCGTATTGCGCCGTCCGGCTTTCCCCATCAGGATCCCCGTAGGGATAGAGAACAGGGCAAACCAGAGGAATACGATCATCGGGAGCAGGTTTGCCAGCGTGTCGGAAAGGCCGAAATCGACCTTCACATAGTTTGTTGCAATGCCTACGACATCAGCAAAGCCCATCACGAAGAACCCGAAGAGGATAGGGTAAATGGCCTTTTGATTTTGTTTGTTGTCCATGATATAATCGGTTTAATAATTATCCACCGGCTGATTCCCCATATCCAGTTCCAGACGGCCACCGGCAGTAATCGTTTCGAAAGGAATGCGGGTGGAAGAATAGGGTTTACCATCCAGGCGGTATTGCTGAACATAGACGTTATCCTTGCTGTTATTCTTCGCTTCGATAACGAATTCCTTACCTTTATAATAGCTGTTATTCAACCGGATCGTGATCTTGTCAAACACAGGGCTACCCAAAGCGAACGAAGGTTCCGGGTCTGTCAGTCCCTTCACGTCGAACAATCCCAGGGAAGCGATCGCATACCAGGCACCCAACTGTCCCTGATCTTCATCCTGTCCGTAACCATATCCGTGAATACCGTCCGTACCATAGAACTCATCGAGGATGGCACGTACCCATTTCTGCGTCAGCGAAGGACGTCCCGCTTCATTGAACAACCAGGAGATATGCAGGCAAGGCTGATTGCCATGATTATACAACGTCTGCAACCCGGCAAAAGCGCCTACTTCCGTACCCCCACTGAATATCAGCTTCTGGGAAACGGTAAAGATACTGTCGAGACGCTGATTGAATACATCCGCACCGACTTTACCGACCAACCCTTCCGCATCATGCGGCACATAGAAGGTGTACTGCCACGCGTTGCCTTCCTGGAATCCGCGCCACACCTGCATCGGGTTGAAGTCTGCGAGGAACTGCCCGTCCGCCTTTTTGGGGCGTACGAAGTTGGTAGAAGGATCGTAGATACGCTCCCACCCTTTCGACAACCACATCAGTTTATCGTAATCATCCGTCTTACCCAATTTCTTAGCCCATTGAGCAACCGCCCAGGCACTGTACGAGTATTCCAACGTATGCGAAGCCGAGAACATGAACGCTTCATCCGGGCCGTCCCCTTTATCCAGATGGGGAACATAACCATATTCGAGGAACTTATCCGTATCCACCTTACCGGCACCCAACGGACGGTTCTCACCATCCAGTTCATTCTTACGGGCAGCTTCATAAGCCAGATCGACATCATAATTACGGATACCGCACTGGTAAGCACCGGCAAAAACAGCCCCCAGCAGATTGGTTCCTACCCCGGAGACATACCGGCTATTAGCAATACCGTCGCCCAACCAACCGGCATCCTTATACACCAACAGATGGCTGCTGATATAATCGGCATAATACTCGGGAGCGATCAACGCCCACACCTGTGCCAGGTTCCATTGTCCGCCCCAGATACCGTCGGTGTTATAGAAATTATGTACCGGCTTTCCGTTTTCCACCGGGATCTGCCCGATGCTACCGTCATTGCAAGGATAAGCACCGTTCACATCGCTGGCCAGTCCGCGTCCCAACAGGGCATGATACAGGCCGGTATAGAATTTCACCTTATCTTCCTTGACCGGAGTCTCCACCCGGATACGTCCGAGGTAGTCTTCCCATTGCCGGTGAGCCGCCTCTTTCGCCTGGTCGAAGGTGAGCGTGCGCGCTTCCGTATCGCGATTCAGACGGGCATTCTCCACAGAAGTATACGACAGGCCGACTTTGGCCGTGATGCTTTCCCCTTCCGTAGTCTTATAGGTGAGATACAATCCCGAACCGACGCCGGTAACCTGTCTGGCATCCGCCTGCACCTTTTCACCGATGAAGGTTCCGCATCCGGTAGGTTGTTTATCCAACTGGGCGGAGAAATACAACGGCACCGTAGCACCCGCCTGGTATTTCTTTACATATTCCGGCAACGTAATCACCCAGCCTTCAACCGTCCCGTCCTCATTCAACGTGACGGAAGCGTCCTTTACGGCACCGCTTTCACCCTGCCGGTTACCGATATCGAACAGGATACGGCTCTCTTCGGATGCAGGGAACGTATAACGCTGAAAAGCCACACGCGGGGTGGATGTCAGTTCCGCACGGATATTATAGTCTTGCAGATTCACCGAATAATAACCGGCAGTGGCAATCTCTTCCGAATGATCGAAACGGGAACGGTAACCGCTACCCGTCGAGTCGTCCACAGCACCGGGGATCGTTTTCAATGCCCCTACCGTCGGCATCAGGACGATACCGCCCACCTGAAACTCATGCAGGCAGGGGAAACCTTCGATAGAAGTATCGCGATAATCATAGCCGGTTGCTTCCCAGCCGGAGTTGTTTCCCACGTGGGCATTAGTCGCCGGGGCGGGCTTTGCCATACCGAAAGGATGGGCGCCCGGGGTGAAATGGAACCAGCGGCAGTGCGCCGTTCCGATACGGGGTTCTACATATTGGGATAAGTCCTCTTGTACTGCTTCCTCTTTCACCGGCGAACAGCTGACAGCCAGTAAGCCGGTCAGCAGACCGAGAACCGGGATGAATAGATTGTGTTTATTCATGGCGTATTTGTTTATAGATGATTTAATGCATACACATAAGCGCCCAGAGCCACCGAACGGCTTGCCCCCTGTTTGCTGATAATCACACCGATCCGTTTGAACGGGTCGTAATTGACGGTACGGTCGGAACCGGGCACAGCAATCCTCACCGCCGCTCCTTTGGCGAACTGTTCGAACTCCGCCGCGTCATCCAGATTGAAAGCCTTACTTTGCAGGCGACTGAAGCGGCTACCGTTCATCATCCCCGTTTCGCTGTTCATCTCCTTCAGAAGGGACGGCATGAAATACTTCGCAGCACCTGTCAGGCCACCGCCTATAACGATCAGACCGTCGATCAGCGTAATCGCTTGCGCCAGGGCATCACCGGCCATTTCGCCCAATTCGGCAAAGGCGGAACGGGCAGCCTCTTGGTTACCCGGACGAGTTCCTTCGGCTATATCATAAATATCTTTGGGAGTGAAGGGAGGAGCATCGCCCGACAGCAATCCGTAGATATGTTGCACGGCGCGGATACTGACGCTTTCTTCCACGATATAAGATTGGTATTTCTTATTGCGGAAGCACCAGATATCACCTCCCGCCGCATTGTCGCCTTCCAGCAGATTGCCGTTCAGCACGACACCCGCTCCGAAGCCTGTGCCCAGCGTCACACCGAGCAGGTTCTTGTAGCGTTTGATACTTCCGGCTTCTTCCAGGCGGCGGTTAATCTCCGGCAAGGCTCCGGTCAAGGCTTCGCCATAAGCAAACAAGTCTCCATCATTATTGATGAAGACAGGAATGCCAAACTTCTCCTCCAGGTACGGGCCCAGGGCCACTCCTCCACGGAAAGAAGGAAAGTTCGGAAGGTCGCCGATGATCCCGGCGGGGTAATCGGCCGGCCCGGGGAAAGCGAAGCTGATGGCTACCGGGGCTTCCGGCAATTGTTCGCTGACATGGGTGAAGCCGGTCAGGAGTTGTCCCAGGCATTGATCCAGGTGGCAGGCACAGGAAGGCAAGGTGATAGGTGTCACTATCTCCCTGCCGCCCCGGATGGCAGAGAAGACCAGGTTGGTTCCTCCGGCATCAAGGGTCATTACTATTCGGTTATCGTTGGTATACATGGTATATATTTTATGTTCAGTTATTATCCTTTCGTCCGTACATACGCTTTGATCGTACCGCAGGTCTTGCCTTCGGAGATACCGTAGGGGCGGATCGTGTAATCGCCTACCACGGCAGGGACGATGAATGTTTCGGCATAATGCACGATGAACGGTTCGAAGGCATCCGTCGGACTCTCGACGATCAGCTCATCCCCTTCCACCACATTCAGAACGTTGACACCCCCGCCCGTATTGTGCGGCACCTTTCCGGAGAACCAGTGGCGGCGTGTCTCGATAAACTCGTTCTCATGCAGGCCGGTGCGTTCCTCACGCCAGTCCTCCCCTTCGGCACGCGGCTCGAAATGGTTGACCAGCTGGTCGCGTACGAAATCCGTCTGCCGTTCCCACTGGATGACATGTGAACCGTGGGCGATATTGATAGGGCGCGGCTTGCCGTCCAGTCCCAGGCGATCCCAGTCCCAGAGTTTGAAGGTAAAGATACTCGGTGTGGCACTGATCTCCAACACCATCGCTTCCGAACCCGAACAATGGATCGTACCCGCCGGTATCAGGTAATGGTCGTGCTTCTTGGCAGGCCATTTGTTTACATATTTCTCGGTATCGAAAGTAGTGCCCGACTCCTGCGCTTCATTCAGGGCGGCAATCATTTCATCGGGATCTACCCCGTCTTTCAAGCCCAGGTAGACAGTAGCCCCTTCACCCGCATCGAGCAGGTAGTAGCTTTCGTCCTGCGTATAATAGATACCGAACGTATCACGGATATACTGCGTAGTGGGATGCACCTGCAAACTCAGGTTGCCCCCTCCCATCGTATCGAGAAAGTCGAAACGGATCGGGAAGTCCTGCCCGAAGCGCGCCTCCACCGGAGCACCCAGCAGGTTGCGGGTCTGGTAGAACACCAGGTTGTTGGAAGCCATCTCGAACAACTCCCCTTCCACCTTCAGATACAGGCTGTTTTCTTCGGGGACGCAATCGAAGCACCATCCGAAGTTATCCTGTTCCTTGTCGAGGTCGCATACCTCCTTCATCCACTGGCCACCCCAGGGAGCCGGATCGAAGAAAGGCACTACACGGAAGGGACGGTGAGCCGTCTTGACCAGTCCGTCGCGCATCGTCTCGCCGGTAATCATCTTCGGCATTTCGGGGATATGCGTGTCCAGCCAGAAGTCCACCTTCGGCAACAGCTGTTTCTTCAAGTCGTCGCATACGTTCCAGTCGATAAAGTAACCGCGCTTGTAATGCAACGAAGGCGCTTCTTCCCGGTTCTTCACGCCCAGACCATTAATCTCCTGACGACGGAAACGCTGCTGTATCTCCCAGCGCGTCATATCGGCATAGACCAGCACATCGGGTTCGGGCACCAGACAAGCGGCACCGGGGCCCCAGACGATAACCAATCCGTCTGCTGCTTTTATCTTTTCGCGACACACCTCCATCCGGCTCTCATCCAGAAAGTCCGTGTAATGGAAAGCGGCGCGGCGACCGAAAAGGCGGTCGTCCGTCAGATAAGGATACGTCATCGCTTCGATCTCTTCTACGCCTTTGAAGAACATCTCCGAATGAATGATCAATAAAGGTTGCAATGCCGCCAGGTGCTTAGCTAGCTCTTCCGGATGCACACCCTGATAGCATTCGACAACAACAACTCTATGCGCCAACTCAGAGCCGTTGCAGGCTTCCTTCAACTTATCCAAAACAGACTCCCAGCCTTTCCAGAGCCTGCCCCCAACAACTGTCGAGGGGGTTTTATCGTAATTACTCTTTCTCATTATCTTCGTTTATTTATTCTCTTCCGCCCATTCGTTAAACATCTCGATTGCTTTCGCCAGTACGCCTGCCGACCCTTTGAAATGGCCTGAACCGCTGGGAACACCTCCCATGCCGTACCACTCGTAGAAACCGTCGTTCTTGATCACACGGTCGATCATCGGACGCACTTCCTCGTACGCTTCCTTCACCATGCCGTTGGCAATCAGTTGCTGGATCATACGGCCTCCGAACCAAGTCCAGTCGCCGCCGTTCTGATACAGGTACGATTTCGCCATCCCCCCGTGGAAAAAGCCGTCAGGGTAGGTAGGATAAAGCGTCAGCCCGATACTCGGCATGCCCGACAGGCGGACATTCTCGACCATCTGCGCATTGACCGTAGCGATCTCTTCGGCCGACAGCAATCCGGCTTCGATAGCGATAGCCGTTCCCCCATGATAATGCACGTCCAGTTCGTTGAACCCTTCGGGGATCGGCGAGTTCTCAATATAAATATGAGGGATGAACTTCTGACGCTGCGTATCCCAGAGATGCTTGCGCACATTGTCGGCGATATGCTGGCGAAGTTCTTTCCAACGGATCTTATCGGCTTCATCAGCCGTCATCTCGTCCATATAATTGAGGGCGATGATAAACATGGCATTGTCGTACACGTCGATGGCCGGGTCGGACAACTCGTTCATGTCGCAGCCGAAGGGATCATTGGGCTGCACGTCACCCCAGTCAGCCGTCATGGCACCGTAAAGCAGGCCGTATTGTTCATTATAGCGTTCTTTCATCAGGTAATCGATCATTCCGACCATCCGCTGGTAGACCGTGCGGCCTGCCACTTCTTCGTCGAGGATGGAACGGTCGCCCGTCTTGCGGATATACTTTCCTACGATCTGGATCAGCGACGACTCCTGGTCTGTCTCCACCGTATTCTTAAAGGCTACATGATCGGGAGCCGTTTCCGAATAGTACGGATGATCGTCCCCCCAGGTGAAATCTTCCTTCAGCACATACCCGTCGATCATTTCGTCATTAGGCTGCTGAAGGGCAAAGAACAGGACGATCGCATGGCGCAACTCCGCCGGATTGCTTTCCTCGCAGGCCACTTCAATAAAGGTATTCATATCGCGCGCCCAGATCTGGGAGTAACCGCTCCCGGCATTGAAACCGCTGCGGATCGTGGCACGCGCCATACTGTCGACTATATGCAGGGTATTATCGTTTTGAATATCCTTCGCTAACTGTTGCGTCGGTGTAGGCCCCGTACAGGCGATAAAGCCGCTGCACAAAAGGGTAAATAGCAGATGTTTTTTCTTCATATCACTTGTTCTGTTGTTTTGGTGCAAAGATACCCTATTGCGAAGGAATGAAAAGGTGCATTTGTTTCGAAAATGTTATACTATCTTACGATTCAGCCCTATTTAGGCTGTATATTATACAATATACCTCTTTTACCTCTGATACAGGAGCGTTGATACTATATGAGCTTACCTGTTAGCACTATCTAACCACCATTATACTCTGTTAATCTGCCACCGGGAGAATATAAGTTGCGGGTGATGTCGCAATGTACAACCAACCCGAAACCGATGCAGCGGGTTGCTGTCGGAGATTGGTCGGGAAGGATTACGATTAAGGAGTGAATGAAAAGGGGATGCGGCACAAACCGCATCCCTTTTTTATCAAAATACAATCTCTATCCTGCCATAGCAGGGATTGGCTTCCAGGGTTTTGCAATAGTTGCCCCAGGCGATTTCGGGGTAATCCCAGCGGTTGTTGACGTAGAGGAGCAGCTGGCCGTCGGCACGCTTACTGGAGCGGCAGGCAACGGATGCGTCGGGCGAGATGACCGACAGGCCGTCTCCCGCAGCGGGCGAAAGGGTGTAGAAGTAGATGTTCTCTTTCATTCCTTTGGCCTTTTGGGTAAGCGGACGGTCGCAGTTGGCTCCGGCGTCGGCCCAGTAATAGTAGTTGTGGGTGTCGTCGTACCAGGGTTGGTCGGGACGGGCACCGTAAGCTACCTTGTTCGGGTTGTAAAGGGAAGTGCTGCCCTCGTTGCCGGCAAATTCTCCGGCGGGGTAATAGCTCCAGTGGCCACGGCGTTTCCAGGTGAGGCGGTCGAGCGTTTCGGGCAGGTAGAACGACAGGCCTGTCTCGCGGAGGAAGCCGTTGGGCTGTCCGTCAGTCAAGTAGTCGATCTGCATCTTTCCTTCCGGCGAGATCAGCAGGCGGATGTCGGTGCGGACGTCGCGGTAGTTGCCGGAGAGCAGGACGAGGACGTCAGCACCCCGTTTCTCGTAAGTGATGCTTTGTTTCTTCCAGTCGGCATCCGAGGTCAGGAACTTGGTGGCGCTCTTGCGTACTTCGGCTCCGGTGAGATGATTCAGATTGATGTCGAGGTTAAGGAAAGGGCCTTTTTCGATGATGATCTTTCCGCCGGCTGTGGCGTTGCAGATCAAGCCGGTTTCCTTGCAGAAGGGGATCTCGAAGCCGTTGCCTTTGACGAGGATACGGTCGGGTGTCTCTTCTACCTGAAGCGCACCTTTGCGGGTGGGCTGCGGAAGGGCAACGGTCTGCTTTCCGAGCGTGACGAGGGAAGCGTCGATCAGCCCGCCGTCGGCATCGAGGAAGCTCACCAGCAGTTCGCTACCTGCTGACCAGTCTTCCGAAGGAATGACCAAAAGGCCTTTCTGATGCGGCTGGACGGCTGGGGCGGCGGCTTCTTTTTCGGTGCCGTTGTAAGTGTAGCGCACCTTTATCTCGCTGAGGTTCGTATGGTCGAAACGGTTGTAGACCGGAAGGATCAGACGCTCGCCGGGGGTGAAACTACCTACCTGTTCCGTCAGCAGGCGGACGGGGGAATAGGCTTTCTTGGTCGACCAGAACTCCGGTTTCTCCCGGCGCCATACGTCTACGATACCCCACTCGCCGTAACCGACACAGTTGCCCTGATAGTCCTCGGGCTTGGCCGTACGGGCGAATTCTTTCCAGAAAGCAGTGCCCTTCTTCGGTTCGGGGAGCATGAATGTTTCGTCGATATATCCCCAGATCGCACCGCCCAGACCGCCGGGAGCATCGAACAGTCCGCTCCACATCTTTTCGAGGGAGATACCCCAGAACTCACGGATATTCGGGTCGTCCTGCAATGTCTTATAGGTGTAGCAAGCCGGGTGTGCCCATTCGTCGAAGAGGGCGGGGATGCCGTGTCCCTGGTAGTTGCGGGTGGACATTCCGAACTGGTTCACATCACCGTTCACGTCCTGGTAATGCATACTGAGGATGTCGTAGACCGGCTTCCTGTCTTTCACCGAACCGGGGTAACTGAAGATGACGGGGCGTGTCGTGTCGGCAGCCTTCACCCAGTCCCAGCAGGCCTGGAAGTTCTTCCCGTAGATACTTTCGTTGCCGATCGACCAGAACAGGATGGACGGGTGGGAACGGAACGATTTCACCATCTCGCGGCATTGGGATAGATAGCGGGGAGCAAACTCGGCGCTGTCCTGCGTCCGTCCGGGAGCATAGTTCTTCTGACGGTAGGTGTCGACGAAGCAGACGGCTGTCTCGCTTTCCACGTAGATACCGAAGCGGTCGCAATAGTTGAGGAACGCTTCCGACGGGGGATAATGCGAGGTGCGCACGAAGTTCATGTTCGACTGCTTGAAGCGGATCACGTCGAGACTGTCGAGCTCGGCTGTCGTGGTACGTCCCAACATCGGGTGGATATCGTGGCGGCAGGCTCCGCGCAGTTTGACGGGCTGGCCGTTGACGAGCATACGGTCTTTTACGATCTTCACGTCACGGAAACCGATGCGTTTGCTGAAGCGGGTGGTCTCCTTGTTTTCCTCACGGATCGCGACGGTGAGGGTGTAGAGGTTGGGGTGTTCGGCATCCCATTTCAGCGGGTTGCGTACCGGGAGTTCGTTGCAGTTCTCATTCTTCTTCAACGGGAAGATGCTTTGGGCAAGAGGGATATTGCGGCCGGAAGGGTCGGTCAGGGTGTAGGCTACTTCCGCGTTTCCGGTTGTTTCGCCCCGGTAAGAAACCTTCAGCACAGCATCACGGTAGAGGGTATCGAGGTGCGTCTCCGCCGCAAAGTCATAGAGACAGTTTGCGGGCAGGGCAAAAATCGTGACGTCGCGTAAAATACCGCCGATCGGGTGGTGACCGTAACCGGAAGCATAGGAGATGTCGTCGATACGGTCGGTCACTTCCAGTTGTATCTCGTTCTTCTTTCCGGGACGGACGTTGTCGGTGATGTCTGTTTCCCAACGGGTGAAACCACCGTGATGTTCGCGGATAAAGGTACCGTTCACCGACAGGCGGGCATGGCTGTACACGCCGTCGAAGCGGAGTATCGTCCGCTTGCCTTTATAATCGGCCGGAAGGGTAAAGGATTTGCGGTAGAGATAAGGGGTGTCGTGCTGGATGGCGTAGCCTTGCATGGCGAGTTCGCCGGGTACCTGCACGTTGTTCCACTTGTCTTTCGGGGCATAACGGAATTGCCAGGTGCCGCTCAGGAGCAGCGCCGGATTGTCCACACCCGCCACCTCTGAGGGAATCAGGAAAGCAGACTCCGGCGATAATCCGGTGGCAAACAGGCCCTGCCCCATAAGAAGGCAGGTGCCGAGAAGTAAGAATGTCTTTTTCATATTGTGTTGTTTTATTATTATTACCACCAGAACCAATAGAACGCTATCAGTATCGCTATCACGACGAAGGACAGGATATTAAACATGCGGCTCGTGCGGAACAGCCCGGGCGAATGCGTGGTATATGCATTCTCCACCGGCTTACGGCTGCCCAGCAGGACGATCAATCCGCAGCAGAGGAAGAAAACGATCATCATACGATCCATCCACGGCAGACCGGGACAGAGGAACTTCATCCCCGTGGAGAAGACAAAAGAGCCGAGAGCCGCAGCCAGTGCCCCGTTCGCCGTCGCCCGCTTATAGAAGAACCCGGCCAGGAAGATCGACAACGCTCCGGGACTGATAAAGCCGGTGAACTCCTGGATATACTGAAACGCCTGGTCGAGCCCCGAAAGCATCGGCGCGATCGATACGGCAACCAGCAGCGACAGGAAACTGGCCCAACGGCCGGTCTTCACCAGTTCCTGTTGTCCGGCTTCCTTCCGGAAGTACGACTTGTAGATATCCATCGTAAAGATCGTGGAGATACTGTTCATCATGGAAGCCAGCGAACTGACGATAGCTGCTGTCAGGGCGGCGAAAGCAATCCCTTTCACCCCTACCGGAAGCAGGTTGCTGAGTAGCCACGGGTAGGCTTCGTCCGACTTCTCCAACGGTGCATCCAGTGCAAAGGCAGCGATGCCGGGGATAACCACCAGCAACGGAACCAGTAGTTTGATAAATCCGGCGAACAGCATACCGTTCTGCGCCTCTCCCACCGATTTAGCGGCCAGGGCACGTTGGATAATATACTGGTTGCATCCCCAGTAATAAAGGTTAGCGACCCATAATCCCCCGAGAATGACGGAGATACCGGGCAGGTCTTTATAACTCGGGTGCGACTTGTCGAGGATCAGGTGGAACTTATCTTCGGTCTGTGCATACAGGTTCGTGATGCCTTGCCAGATACCTTCGCCGGCACCCAGCAGGTCGAGGGCGATATAGGTCGTTATCAATCCGCCGCCAACAAGGAAAACGACCTGGATCACGTCGGTAAGCGCCACCGCCTTCAGTCCCCCGTAGATGGAGTAGATAGCGGCAAAGGCTGCCAGTCCGGCTATTCCCCAGATCATGGGGACGCCCATCACCTTCTCGATGGTCAATGCACCGAGGTAAAGGATGGAAGTGAGGTTGATAAAGATAAAGACGGCTAGCCAGAAGACGGCCATCACGGTCTTTACCCGCTTGTCGAAGCGTTCTTCCAGAAACTGCGGCATGGTGAATATCTTCTTCTCCAGAAAGATCGGGATGAAGTATTTAGCCACGATGATCAGTCCGAGTGCCGCAATCCATTCGTAGGTAGCCATCGCCAACCCGATCGCATAGCCGGAACCCGACATGCCGACGAACTGCTCCGCCGAGATATTAGAGGCGATGATCGAAGCACCGATCGCCCACCAGGCCAGTCCGCGACCTGCCAGGAAGTAATCGCCCGCATCGCGCTCCTCCCCTTTCTTCTTCCTCGAAACGAAAAGGCCGACGAAAAGGATCAGGGCGCAGTAGGCGATGAATATGAGTAAGTCTATTGTGTTCATGGTAAAAAAGATTGACTATTCATCCTGCATCAAAGCTGAACGTCCGCCGTCCATCAGGATCGTTGTGCCGCTGATAAAATTAGCCATTGGAGAAGCCAGGTAGACGCATAGGGCACCGACTTCCTCCACGGTTCCGATCCGTTTGACGGGATGCAGGTCGATGGTTCGCTGACGTTCCTTTTCCGCGTCGGGGAAGGAGTCGAACCAGGTATCATTGCCGGCCGTATCGATGAAGCCGGGAGCTACGCCGACCGTGCGGATGGCAGGCCCCCACTCGATCGCCAGGTTACGCACCAGCCCGGTGATGGCCGTTTTCGTTACGCTATACGGGAAGCAGCCGGGGATCGTTCCGAAAGCATGGTTGGATGTCATCAGCAGGATCACCCCCGCCCCACTCTGTTCCAGGTAAGGCTTGCAGAGTTTCGCCAGTCGCCAGTGTGCCGCCAGGTTCAGGTCGAGGTTGTACTGCCAGCGTTCTTCCGTGCATCCTTCAGCTCCTTCAAAGACGTTGACCCCGGCACTGGAGACAAGGATGTCCAGGCGTCCGAACGTGCGGATCGTCCCTTCTACCAACTCTTCCAACTCCTCCGGACGGGTCACATCCGTTTGTTTATAGAATGCCTGCACTCCCGCGTCCTCAACGGCCTTACGGAAAGCAACCGCCTCCTTATCTCCGGAAGCCTTACGCGAACATCCGGCCACATGGGCACCTGCCCGGGCAAACTGGCAGGCCGTACCGAGCCCGATACCGGACGATACGCCGGTAACGAGCACTACTTTATCTTTATAGTCTATCGTAAAACTCATACGCTTAAATATAGAAGTTATCGGGAGCGTCGGAAGTGATACCCG
The DNA here is from genome assembly GCF_000969845.1 of Parabacteroides sp. HGS0025. NCBI lineage: Bacteria > Pseudomonadati > Bacteroidota > Bacteroidia > Bacteroidales > Tannerellaceae > Parabacteroides > Parabacteroides sp. HGS0025. Next base: position 2,093,831 of record NZ_KQ033902.1, on the reverse strand, counting down.
GGTGTTTTTCCATCTCTTCTTCCACCAGGTCTACTCCCAAGCCGGGACGGTCGGACAGGTGCAGATGACCGTCGTACACCATCCCTGCAATCGGATGGTCGATCACCGTATCGCGCCAGGGCACATCATTATACATGAACTCCTGACGGAAGAAGTTAGGGATGGCGGCACACACATGCGAAGAGGCCAGCGTAGACAACGGGCCGTTGGGATTGTGCGGGGCGATCAATACGTTGTAGGCTTCCGCCATCGAAGCCATGCGCTTCATTTCCGACGGGCCGCCGCAACGGGTGATGTCGGGCATGATCACGTCGCAGACATGTTTCTCCAGGATCGAACGGATACCGAAACGGGTGTAATGACGTTCGCCGACACAGATAGCCACATCCGAAGGGATACGTTCGCGCATAGCCCTCAGGGTCTGCGAACTTTCCGGGCCGGCGGGTTCCTCGTACCAGGTGATATCGAGTTTAGCCAGGCGTTCGGCCATCTTCACGGCTACGCGGTAGTTCAGCATGGCGTGTGTCTCGATCATGATATCGAACTCCGGGCCTACGGCATCGCGGACGGCCTTCGATACATCGAAAGCGAGGTCTTGCTGTGCGGCCGTCAGGGTCAGGTTGGATGCCAGGTCTTCACCATAGAAATAGTTTGTGTGTGCGAACGGATCGAACTTCAGGCCGGTAAAGCCGGCTTCTTTTACTTTCAGTGCCTGCTCGGTGTAATCCTTTGCGTTGTGTCCGCCGCCGGTAAACCAGTAGTTGGCATACAGTAATATATCTTTCCGGTAGGCTCCCCCCAGTAATTCGTAACAGGGAACGCCCAGTACCTTTGCTTTCAGATCCAGCAAGGCCATATCGATCCCGCTGATCGCACAAAGGCTGGCACCATACGGGCCGATCCAGTTCAGGTCGCGGTAGAGCTTCGTCCAGATAAAGTCTGTCTTCATCGGGTCGAGACCGATAATGCGCTGTCCGACGTGTTTGGCTGCTTCGAAGACGATCGGGCTTCCTGGCCAGTTGGTAGCTTCGCCGACTCCGGTATAACCTTCGTCCGTATATATTTTAAGTAGCGTCCAGTTGTATTTGATACCTTGTACCAACCATACTTTAACATCTGTGATCTTCATGTCTGTCTTTGTTTATTACATTATACCGAATTGATCGAAAGCGTCGCGGGCTTTCATTCCTTCCTGAATTTTCTTCAATACCATACGTTCGCCACGAGCCTTTTCCAGTGCACGGGTAAACACTTCCTCTTCGATGCTGCGCGGTACGACGCATACACCGTCTATATCTCCTACCAGAATATCGCCGTCGTTAATACGTACGCCGTCCATTTCAATGGGGACGCGGTAATCGATCACCTTTCCACGGGGCGCCTGATCCTGTGCATACGGCCCGTAAGAGAAACAGGGGAAGTCGAGTGCCAGGATCCCTTTCGTATCGCGGGAATAACCATTCACTACCGCACCTGCCGCCTTGCACTGCATGGCACGGGCACTCATCAACTCGCCCCACAGGGCATAGGCCGGGGACGAACCGGAACAGACGTAGACTTCATTTTCCTTCAGGTCGTCCAACGCTTCCAGCATCAGCCCGAAAGAGCGTTTCAACAACGGATTCTGGCCGCATTCCTTTCCATGATCCAGCACATCGGCTTCCAGAACGGTCATTGCCCGTCCGGCAACCAGCATGTCGTCGCGAAGCGGACGGATCTGTGGGGGAAGAAACTGACGGGTATACCCCATCTTATCCATGATGTCACCAATAACTGCCGTATAAAGCTCCTCCTTTATCAAAGAGAACAATGCTTTATCATCTTTCCATTCTTTCATTCTACTATCGTTTTTTCAATGTCTGTTTAATACTGTATTACTGATTGCAAAGTTAACGGGTATGTACAAAAGCGGCATAGGTAACTTCAATTGCAACGTATGCAGGTAGGCTCTTTTAGCGGGAATATGTGTACAAAACGGAAATCTATTTCGTAACCTCCCTCGGAGTGATCCCCATCTGCTGTTTAAAGACACGTGAGAAATATTGCGGCGATTTAAAGCCGCAGGTGAAGCAGACTTCCTTGATCGACATTTCCGTATTGCGCAGCAACTCGATCGCTTTATTGATCCGTATCTGGTTCAGATAATCCAGCGGGGACAGGTTGAGATGTTGGGCAAACAGTTTGCGCAGGTAGCGCTCCCCTATACCGGTCTGTCCGGCCACGTCGCTGATGGTCACGTCCGACTGGTAGTTCATACGGATATAGGAAATTGCCTTTTTCAGCGACTCATTTGTACATATCGGCAGGTAGGACTCATCCATATAACGATAGATCAGAATAAGCAGTTCCGCATAGTACATCACAACCAGATATTGATAGTATTTGCTTTTCAGGTTCATCTCGTTGACGATACGCTGGACGGCTCGCATGATACGGACATTGTTGACGATTTTAATCAGGCGGTTCTCCTCCGAGAAGATCGTTACAGGAGTCAGTTCGCCCGTCTCGTCCTGCGCATGGGGATTGAAGCGGGAGAATATCTCCGGCAGGAATTCCAGCTGCATGAGCGTGGTGCCTTCCGAGCCTGCTTCGAAGGTATGCTCTACGTTTGAACAGATGATCATCATTTCGTTCTCATTGAAACTGATACTTTCGTTTTCGAGGTGAAGGATGCAATTCCCTTTCTTGACATAATTAATCTCTATACGCAGATGCTGGTGCGGACCGAAGGTCTCGAACGGCTGAAAGGACACAAAACGAAAGACATCCGCCAGACGTTTATGTTTCAGGTTATCCGTTATCCCTTCCAAAAGTCCCCAAAGGGACTGCTCTGTTGTGTTATTCATAGTGCTTTCCTTTTCCATTATAGGAAACAAAGATAGAGAAAAGAGAGAGCCGGATTTTACACTTCAGCAAAAAAAGAAGGGCCGATATGGTATCATTCGGCCCTTTAACTTATACAAAACGGAACTGGGTTCGTTCGGGTTTCTTATTTCTCCAATAGAATGATCATTCCGCCACGTCCCATTAGTTCACATTGTTTCAGAGCGGGCAACTTACCCTCCCATTGCATATTCCTTATTTCGGGTAGTGTATATGACACCGGCTTGAATCCCAACAGTTGCTCGTCGAGGGTTATGTTAGCCGTCTGCGGCAGATCAGTCCAGTTTGCCAGTACGACTAGCGCTTTATCCCCATGAATATAAACAGTGGCCGGGATATTGGGATTGTCGGTCTTTACCGGGCAACGTTCATCCCAGTAGCCTCTCATCACCGCATCTTTCATTCCAAAGGAGTCCCACAGCCCCCATAGCAGAACCGGGTTACCGCTCCACGGAAGGCGGGGAAGCATACCGTACATCATTCCCCGGTAGGTATTACGGGCATCCAGCGTTTCACTCATCAGGCCGAAAGGAATACCTGACATTTCCACCAACCAGAAGTCTAGCGTATTGTTTGCAGAGAAACCTTCACCGATCCAGGTACGGTCTACATAAGGCAGCAACTCCAGATACAGATGCAGGGAGTTGGCATAACCGGCCCATTCGTTCATGTGATTCCAGGAATGGATATCTATCAGGCGGCGTTTGCCATCGGCATCCATAATACGGCGGGCACGTTGCAGGGTCTGATGATCCAAGGCGCTGTCGTCGATATAGACACCATCCAGTCCCAGGTTCTTTATCATCCAGTCCAACCCTTCCAGATAGTAATTGTTCCAACGCGAATCGGGAGTCGTGATGACCGAGATATCCATATCCCCGGCGTATTTACCTTCTTGGAAAGCGTTATACCAGGCCGGGATGAAATGAGTCGTCAGGTTCTTGTTCAGCCATTCATGCGGGCCGTTCCGGTGGATCAGGGTACGGACGTCTTTCCCGGGGCCATCATGGATCACTTCGCTACCCAAGCTACGCAGGGCCCATAGTTCGGGTATTTTCACCGTCAGTTCGCGGGTCGTATAATACAGTCTCACATCCAGGTTTTTGCTGTGTGCGTCTGAAATAAAACGTTTCAGATCGGGAACAGCTTCATCATAATACGGATAGTTAATGAACGGGTAAATATCTTTCTTATGATGTACATTGATCATATTGGCTCCTGCCTTCAATGCGGCAGGTATATAATCGGCACTTACATCGCTGTTGGAATGATAGAAACGGTTTTCAGCCAACCCTTTCAGGTCGAGCGGTTTTACGGGGGTGACCAGCATATTGAAATTATAGTGCAAAGTCTCCCCTCGCTGCATCCTGCGTTCGCCGCTATAGGCTTTCAGCAGGACAGTTCCCTCTTTCTCCGGCAGGATGTCGATACCGCCTTTATTGGCGTTTCCCCATGAAACAGGGAGATTCAACTTGCCTAAAGCATAGTAGATATTCACCAATGGACGGTTGTAATTTTCATCTTTGAAGCAGAAGTTCAGACCGGCATTTATATTTCCCATCCAAATTTTATCCTGATGTTTGTCGACGTTCCATCGCCAGTTGATCACAGAGTCCGAGCGGAAACCGCCTTTATACCCCAACCCCATCATATATTCAGCAGCGTAGGATGTATAAGGTACTTCCAGACGGATATCCTTCACCGCCACTTCTCCCAGCGACCGTACTTCTATCTTATAATCTGCCAGGCCATCGAAACCCAGTTTGCCTGTACATAGGACTTCAAAGTGGCGGCTCTTGCTAGCGACCGACCAGCTTACTGAAGCCTTGTTCTTTTCCGTGATCCGGAAAGATCCGGGTTTCAGTATTTCTTCTCCCTTCTCCGTTTCTATTACGAACCGCATGGCTCCGGACAACACGGGATTGTTAGCCACGTCAGCCAATTGGTTGCTCTGGTCGTAACGGGTAGCAATAGATTGGGGCAGACCGTTCTTCGACAACTCCATCGTTCCTCCCAGCCAGGAGACAGCCTGCTTTTGCTGTTTGACCGGGATATAGGGATATGTAGGTTCATCCGCATTACCGATAGAAGAATCGAGCCAGCGTAAACGAGTCTTCCGCCATCCTTCGTCGTCCCCGTGATTAACGGCAGGTTCTCCTTTTACGGTCAGTTCGCAGGCGATCTCCACCGGTTTTGCATTGGCAGCCTTCACTGTGACAGTACCTTTATAAGTACCGGAAGCTGTTACCGGCATATCCCCTCCTATCCATAATGCCTGTACATTGCCTTTGGGTACATCGATCTTCTTTTTAAACGGTTTTCCGTTCGTATCGATTCCTCCGAGATTGAAACAACGGAAAGCCGAAGCCGGAATCTTATTCCCTTTCTCATTCTTCCAATCGGAAAAAGAGACGGATACATCCGATAATACTTCATACGGAGCAAAGAGTCCTACCTGCCAGGTATAAAATTCACCGGGAAGACATTCTCCGGTAAATGTCGTACGCAATGCGGCCGGACGTTCCACCCAGCGTAGAGGTATCGCATCCGTCATACGGATATCATGCATCCGGTCTTCCGTAAAACAAAAATAACCGCTGGCCGGGTTTTCCTGTATCAACTTATTCACGGCATCCGACGGAGCTGTACGACGCATTTCCGAGTCCTGCTCATTGACTGTTCCCTGTCTTTTCAGGTCATCGAAAGCATTCGTCACATCATCCTACGCCTGTATGATACAAGGCAAAAGGAGTAGCGAGCATGCCATCAGACACTTAATTTGATTCCTCAACATGGTAATATTAATTTATCGGTTCTATCCCGCCATATAATTTTCTCGCGTCTCCAAAGAAATCGAAATTGACCTCCTGCTGTCCTTTTTTCTTTTGGGAAGACCCTTTTATTTCCGGAGCAGCAATCAGGCTTGTATATCCATGTACTTTTATTAAACTTCCTCCTTGTATTTTGGTCACAGAGATCAGGTTCATGGCTTCCAGTTTTCGGATTAAACGATTGACCGAACCGATATTGATACCTGACAGATCAGCTAATTGCTGTTGTGTTCCAACGTACTCTCCCCTCTTACACGGAACTTTCCGCCCATTCAAACTGGCATAACCATCAGCAAAAAAACAAATATCGAATAACAACAAATGAAGTTGTCCCAACTGGCGGGTAGCCGGGCTCTTTAGTAAATCCAGTGTATAACGTGGAATTTTTACGTAAGGCAATCCCATTAAATCGATTGCCTGCTTCTCATTGACAGAGCGGAACTCATCCATAGCATCACATTTTATTAACAAACATTACGATGTAACTTCCGATGTAAACGATGCAATTTCCTACTCACATCTAATAACCAATCAATAAGACTTTTATACCAGCTATTGAAATTTGCTATATTATTCCCCGATGTAACAAACGCGATTCCTTATATTATATATAATAAATAACTTAAAAATAAAATATAAAGCCTTCGGCATTTTTTTGTGAAAATATGCATCCTTTAAATCAATTGTAAAGATATAAAACACATTACAAATACGACGTTGTTTCTTTGATTATTTTTCACATTATTCCTTGTGTTTTCTATAAAAGCGTTATATTTGCAGTACTCAACATATATCCAAGATGCGGGAAAACCTGCTTCTGGTTAGTTGCAGGCATTTTTTTGTCTGCAACTTTTCCCCATAGGCGGTTCCGTACCCCCGTGGAGAGCATTAATGTGCCTCCAGCATCTTGGATGTGTTGAGTAACGGGAAAGGCGGAACCGTTTTTTTCCTCCTGTACTTTAAAGAAAATACTACCATGAATGAAGCAGAAAACACATTGACACTCCCGAAAGAAGTCTCCAATGAAGTCTTTTTTAAAGAAGAAGCTCGCCGTATACGGGAAGCATTCAACAACAAAAGTAATGAGCTGGACCTCGAGTATCTCCGTCACCAGTTGAAATGTATGAAAAGTCTGGCAACAAGCCTTGAACTTCCGTGGGATCGCTTTATTCCCATCCTGTTTCGTAGTCTTACCCTCTACATGCAACAACCGGACATAAATATAAACAAACGAAAAATGGTCCAGTTGACTGCACAATTGATTGATTGTATCACTTATCTGTCACAAAGCGGACGGGAGATTAATGCTCTGGCTGTTTATTTCGACCACCAGATAGACGATCTTGACAACCTATTGGCAAAAAACGAAGAACAACAAGGTAATTCAGTAATAGTTGAGTCCTAATAAAACAGGACATAACTATCTCCAAAAAAATAAGGGACTTTTGAATTCAAAAGTCCCTTATTTTGTAATTAAAAGTCCTGTCTTAACATTTCAAAAGACCGGACCTTTAAAACAGGTTGTATTCTTCCTGACAGATCAAAAAGAAATCCTTATTTTTCCTTCTACCTTATCCCCTCTCCGCAGCGGTCTATAATCTTTTTCGGCATGGGAGATCAGGAAGTTTTCATTACCGGCGTTGTTATAACCGGCTACCAGAAAGCGGATAACATCGCCCTCCAACCAGGCACGCACATGTTGTGTGCCGTCGGAGACAACCGACAGTTTATCTCCGGAAGCATTACTTAAGCTGGCTGAATAAATATTCTCCTTTGTTGAACGGAAAATATTAGCTCCTGCCGCCGTCTGATCCATCGACCAGGAAACAACCGGTTGTTTTGACGGCCCGGCAACACCCGATACGGGCAACTTATCATTGAATGCTTTTGCCGATCCCTTCAAAGCGCCGATATGATCTTCCGGATAAACACTCCAGTAACCTTTGCGTTCCCAGTCCAGATCCGTATAGGAAGCCGGTAGCGTAAATACCAGACCGGTCTGTCTGGGAGAGACTTCCTGAAGGATCGTAAAATCGTATGTGACAGTAACCTCTCCTGTATTATGGAAACAATATTCCAGCATACCTTCCGCTTCTTTATAGGAACCTTTTACACGTATCGTGACCTGATCATCGCCAGATGTGCAGGCAACAGCATGTGCCACCCAGTTCTTACAAACGGGGTTGAATGGCGTAAAGTTCTGATCTTTTCCAGTCATCTGTATTCCCTCACCATGCGGATTCAAAGGAAGAACCATCAAAGAAGGCGAAGGCTGCATACATTCTTTTCCTTCCCGTTTGGCAGACAGCAGGCCATTTCTTTTATCTACGGTAAAATCACCACCCAGGGAGCGAACCAGAATCGAACCGGCTGTTTCTTCACAAGTAAGGCGACCTGTTTTTAAGTCTTTCTTTTCATCTGCCCTTACCGGCAACAGATCGAAACGATATTCATCGATCATGAAACCACGTACACCGTTAACCGTCAGAGTCATCTGTTTCGATTCACGCAGAGATTCCGGTAACTGTATTTCAAACTCCCCTTCCGACCGCGGAGCCACATCGACGGAAACCGTTCCATTCTTCCCCCCGGCACTCCATGAGATAGAGCACTCGGACAAATTGCTGAAGTTATGGCGGTTCTCTACTTGGAACCTTACAATACCATCGGCCGACATATTCCCTTTCTGTTCGATCTTGACCGGACTAAAGGCTTTCTTCATCCCCCAGTACTCCGGCTTCTCACGACGCCAGCCATCGATCGGCCCCCAGGTTCCATAACCTACCGCTTTCTCTCCAGGCAGGAAGAAAGTATCGTCGATACCTGCCCAGATTGCACCGCCCAGGACACCTTTGCTACGATACATATCCGTCCACATACGATCCAGTAAAACGCCCCACATATTACGAAGCCCCGGATCGGCCGCCAACTCCAGGCGGTTATAGGCATTCAGGTGGCAGAACTCGTCGAACGTTACCGGACGTTTGCTGTTGCGGTACATATCCGGCCCTTTAGGCCCGGGGTAATGGTGGTTGGTTACTTCCAGTTCTCCATTATCGGCATCCGGCCCCCACTGGCTGAAGATACGGGGACGCGTCGGGTCTATTTGCTGAACGACCTCAGAGGCTTTCTTAAAATATTCGGTAAACAGATTTGACTCATTTCCCATCGACCACATAATAATAGATGGATGGCTACGGTTCAGATTCACCATTTCGATATGCTGGTTGACCAGTACGGGATAATGCATATCTTCCGGTACTTTCGTGTTATGCGCCCAGCAAAACGGTGCTTCGAGTTCCACTAACATTCCCAACTCGTCGCAGGCATCCAGCAATGCTTCATCCGGCGGATAGTGAGAAGTACGGATATAATTCACATTTCCACGACGGAACAGTTCCACATCCTTCCGCCACATATCGTTGTTCACAGAACGTCCGCGCAACGGCATGACTTCATGGCGGCAAACTCCACGAAGTTTGACCGGCATATTATTTACAAACATCTGATTACCGCGTACCTCAATCTGACGGAAACCGATACGGCGCTCGGTTTCATGTAAGACCTTTTGTTTCTCTTTCAACCGGCAGGTTAAAGTGTACAGATAAGGATGTTCCGAATCCCATTTATGAGGATCGGCGATATCAAAAGACACTTCCATCTTCTCTGTCGCACCGGCAGACAATTTACGGACTGCCTGCGAACTTTTCTTCAAAGGGATTTCCTTTCCGGTCGCGTCTTTCAATACAAATTGCACAGTTAGCTGACCGGCTTCTGCTATCGATTCATTAACGACTTCTATTTCGGTTTTCAGGGTAGCATCCGTATAAGTGGAATCAAATAATGTGCTAGCATGGAACATTCCCAGGTTCACATCCGGCAAGGCATACAGATAAATATCTCTCGAAATACCACCGAGGGGATGAACGGCATATTGGGAAGCACTGGAAGTAGAGTCGGCAAGACTTTCCGAAATCACTGAGACAGCGATCCGATTCTCTTTTCCTGTCTGTACCAAATCCGTTACATCCAACTCAAAAGCCGTAAACCCGCCTAGATGAGAACCGGCCTCTTTTCCGTTGATATAAATCCGGCTATCGCTGTATATTCCGTTACAACGCAGTTTAACCCGCTGTCCATCCCAAGAGGACGGGACAGTGAAAGTGCGGTAATATCCGGCGGCCTTGCCTTTTTCAACTTCAAAGCCCTGCATTACCCATTCACCGGGAACTTCAATGTTTTTCCAGTTGCTTACACTTCCTTTCTTCCAGAAATCCTTTTCGGGAGAAGGGTTGAACTGCCATTTACCGGCAAGAGGGACTTTCCTGTTCTCCACTTTGACGGGCAAAGGGGAAAGGCGTGGCACATTAAAACCGGTTGCATAAACCGGAAGAACCAGGAATATCCAAGCAAAGAGTTGAAAGAGTCGTTTCAAATTCATATTTATTTCATTCTTAAATTACTATTATCTCCATGTGGTAAAGCCAATTGGTCATAATCACCTGTACAAAACTAGCTATATACCTGTTATTCACAAAGACTATTCCAAACAGAAAATGATCTATTTCGGAACTAATCAATCCGAAATAGATCAAATTCAGGAACTGGATAATAAAGCCAGTCGTACCTTCAATACCTTAAAGACTCCTATTTTTATTTTTCTGCCGGATAATTTGCTTTTACCGGCCAATACGGGTTCTGATAGATCGGAGAATCGGAATAAGCCTCCCTGTCTTCCGTTGAAGTAATCATGAAATGCTGCATGGCAATCGGATTCAGGTAATGTGCCATGTGCCAGCCATATCCTTCATATGCACGATTCGTCTTTAAAATCTCATACGGACGCAAATAGTTACTGGCTGAAGGAGACGAAACGTTGGAACTCGGATCCTGATCATAAATCAGATTATAACCGGCTGCGGCATACTTTTCGGGAAGATCGGTATTCCATAGCTTAAACCCTTCGATATGATACTTTTTCGCCATCAACTGATCCATCGAACGCCAGCGTTTCAAATCAGGGCTGCGGAAACCTTCACTCAAAAACTCATTACGTCTCTCCCTGCGGATATTGAATAAGGTTGCATCCCCCAAGATATTACCGGCAGAATAGGCAGCCCAGTCGAGCTCGGCTTCTTTCTGCATATTGGTTGCCTGTATTGTCTTTGTGTAATCTTCATCAACATGGGCGCGACGGCGTAATGCCTTCCAGTATTGATCGGCCTTGCTATTCAGATTTCCATAACATTCGTAATAGGCTTCGATATAGTTCAGGTATGCTTCTGCCGCCCGGAAAATGTGTACGCCTGTTTCACCCTGCCAGTTATTACAATAAAGGTGATCCCAGTACCAGTATTTACGTGACACATAACCGGTGTTATTCCTCAGCTGTCCTACTCCATTTATAATATCCGGTAAAGCGGGCTCCACAGGTACTCCATGCGTTCCCTGTCCTACATTCAACCAGATATTGATCATGCCCGGTTGTTTCAGGAACAGACGAATACGATCGTCCCGGTCTTCAACAATATTCTGGGACGAATTATCTCCCTTGTAAAGTGAAGATGCATAATAAGGTAAGCCGTCATTCATCAGATAACTTTGAACCATCCCTCTGGTCAACCCGATAGCCGTACAGGTCGTTCCGGCATCTACCGCCCGGTTATTTACGATGTTTTTCCCTTTATCAAAATCTCTCCAAAGCAAAACCTCGTTATATCCGGACATATCCATTGCACTAAACATTTCGACATACGGATTCGTGTCGCCCGCTCCCTGCATCAACACACCGGAGTTGGTCGTTAACTGATATTTGGAGGCTACGATATCCGACGCTTCCACCGCCTGTTCCAGGAACCATTTGATTTCATTATCAATACTGCCCGACGGGAACTGGTAACCTTTATTGTATTCTTTGGTCGCTCCCGGCCATCCTTCTCCATTCGGAACAAAAGCCGTTCCTTTAAAATATTTCAGCCAGGTACCTTCAAACAAGGCTACCCTCGATTTCATCAGATAGGCTATATCCTTATACAAACGATTTTTACGTCCGTCGGGAGCTGTCGGTTTCATCAATATGGCGGCCGAATCCAGATCGGAGATAATGAAGCGGGCAACTTCATTCCGCGGCATACGTTTGGATGCTTCCGTCAATTGCTCCCTGTCGTCTACAAACGTATGGCGTACGATCGGGAAATCCCCTAGCGATACCAATTTATTATAATAAGCTACTGCCCTAAGGAAATAAGCTTCTCCGATATAGTGATCTATATTTTCCTTCCCACCGGATATTTCCCCGTTCTGATGCATGGGTAATACCCTGTCGAGAAAATAGTTCAATTGATAGATCTCTTCAAAGTTCCATTCACCGGCAGTCTCTCCCACTTTCCAGTCACCATCCGTATAACTGGATGAAAAACTCATTCCGGCTTCGTTATCCGTACCGTTATCCAGTCCGACTCCCCCGCCGGCATTAGGCAAAGCGGTATATCTGTTAATTATATACGAATCCAGTTGAGACTCTTCCGTCAGATAATCTTCGGGAATGATTGATGAAGGAGGTGTAATTTCCAGGTTATCGTTACATCCTGTTAAGGCACAGCCCAGGAAAAAAGCACCGATTATATATTTTATTCCTTGATATTTCATGATTGTAAATCCTCCTTTATTAATAAGTTATACTTAATCCAAATGAATAAACAGCCGACAAGGGGTATTTTATCATACCTGCAGGATCTGTTGACAATGTTTCCGGATCGAACAGGTCTGTTAAACTGGTTCCGGTCCATAGGTTTTCGCCGGTCACATACACCCGGAGATTCTGCAGTTTCCATTTGTTGACCAATGCTTGTGGAAGTGTATATCCTATGCTGAGATTTTTCAAACGGATATAAGCTGCATTCATCAGATAACGTGTTTGTGCATGTTTGTTCTTGCTTGAATCGAACAGAGGTCTCGGGTAATATCCATTCAGATTCATACCCAGCGGATGGCTGGCATCAGCCCTGAAATAGTCCATGTGCTGTTCATAGAAAGTAGAAGACCATAAAGAACTGGCTCCCCAAAAGTCTGAACTACCTGAGAAATAATCCCTTTTCATCACACCCTGGAAGAACACACTTACATCAAAGCCTTTATAATCCATACCCAGATTCAAACCGAACATATACCGGGGTGTATCATTACCTATAACCTTCATATCTCCCAGGTCATCATAAGTAGAATTACCCCAGTCGATCTTTCCGTCGCCATTCAGGTCACGATACATAATATCACCGGCAGCCCAGTTGTTACCCATCGTATTCTGTCCGCCATTAGGCAAAGTAGCCAGATGAGCATCCATTTCTTCCTGCGTCTTAGCTATACCAATAGTCTCAAAGCCCCAGATCTCTCCCATGTCTTTACCGGAATAATAACCGGTAACAGTTCCTGTATGGTTAGGGTATTCCAGGATTTCAGTCCGTGCATCCGACAGGTTAAAGGCTACTCTATATCCTAATCCATTCTTCAAACGGTCGCGCCATGATACATTCAGTTCCCAACCATTTGTACGCAGACTTGTATTATTCGTTTTAGGAACTGCCGTACCCAGGATCACTGGCATTTCAGGAGCCGGGCCTATCATATCTTCGGTCTTTCTCGTAAACCATTCAAGGCTTAATCCCAACCGGTTGTTCAAAGCATTTGCATCGAAACCGATATTGGTCGTTTTAACCGTCTCCCATCCCATCGTCATACTGATCAGGCCGGGAGCCGAAGAGGTGTTCTGCTGATTTCCATTAATCAGCCATGCACTGTTGGATGAACTCACGGGCATTGTCAGATAAGTAGGATACCAAACCTTTGTATTCTGGTTTCCCAATAATCCGTATGATCCTCTCCATTTAAAGGTCGATATGTATTCCGACAAGGAGCTAAAGAATTCTTCATTTGCCATATTCCACCCTAAAGAGACAGAAGGGAACCAGCGCCAGCGTTGATCCGAACGGTAACGCGATGTTCCGTCATAACGCAAATTTCCTTCTATCAGATAACGGCCTTTGTAATCATAATTCAAACGTCCGAAGAAACCGGCAGTCGACCATTTATCATACGCACCGCTAACGGTGGGAGGAACTGATTTTCCATCCGAGTCGTTACCGGAAGTTGCATCTATCACATTCGTACCGGGAACAATAATACCCAGACGCCCGGCACTCGTTACATCCTGCCAGAGTTGTTCGGACTGCATACCGACCATCGCTTTGAAGTTGTGTCCCTTCAGCTCTTTCATATATTCGGTATATGCATTTATATTCAAATACTTAGTCCCTTTATAACTTTCTGACACGCTTGAATTGGCACCACCCAGCGTAGATTGGTAAGGTTCGCCGTTAACATCGTAATTATAGACTTTTTGAGTATCTGCATGCACCCGTTCATTATATAACTGATAATTTACATCGCCTATAATTTTCCATCCTTTGATCGGTTCCACAACGATATTCACCTGTTGAGTTGTCTCATACGTTTTCTTTGTAGTTCGTCCGCCATCCCTCAATCGTAAAGCATGGGTAGCATATTCGTATAAATTTCCATTCGGATCATAAGCGATCAAAGTAGGCCAGCTTTGACGGGACAGGTTTGAAAATAAACCGTCGGTCAAATAAGTGGGTTTATCATAATCGATCTGATTAAATCGCATATTATAATTAATACTGATATAATCATTCAATTTGGATGTCACTTTCAGGTTAGTAGCCACACGCTGGTTGGTTTCCGGATTTAAACGCATATAACCATCCTGTCCCAGATAGTTTACAGATGCGTACATCTGAACTTTTTCACTACCACCGGAAACACTCAGGTTATGCTCGTGAGAGAATACACTGTCATCAAAAATCAAATTGATCCAGTCGGTGTTTCCATATCCTTTATCATACAAGTCAGACCATCGGGACGGATTGTTGGGATCTGGATCAATACCTCCGCTAATCTTGCCATCCATAAAATCCTTGATCTTTTGCAGACGTTCCGGAGAAAAGTGTCCGGCTTTTCCGGCATTGGTTGCCGCTTCATTGAAATAATTGGCAAAGGTGTAAGAGTCTACGGTCTGCGGCATGTTAGTGGCTTTACTCCAACGGAAAGAGTTGTTATAATTAACAGACATCTTACCGGCTTTACCTTTCTTGGTTGTGATCAGGATAACTCCGAACGGTGCACGTGATCCATAAATAGACGAAGCAGCAGCATCCTTCAACACGGAAACCGTTTCGATATCCTGCGGATTCAAACGGTTCATATCCCCTTCCATTCCATCGATCAGAACCAACGGACTTCCCGAAGAACCTTCACCGATCGTCCCGACACCACGAATATTAATGGCAGGAGATGAATCCAGATAACCCTGAGTCTGTTGAATGTTCAACCCCGGCATGGCTCCCTGCAAGGCTTGCGATGCATTCGAGACAGAACGGCCTTCAAAAACATCCGACGAAACGGTAGAGACGGCTCCCGTCAGGTTCACCTTCTTCTGTGTACCGAAACCTACCACTACAACCTCATCCAGTTTCTGTGAATCTTCCCGGAGAGTTATCTGAAAAGATGAATTGTTTCCTACCGGGATAGATTGTGCCAGGTAACCGATATAAGAAACTTCCAGCATCGCATTATCCGGAACATCTATTGAAAAACGGCCGTCTATATCCGTTATAACCCCATTTGTGGTTCCTTTCTGTACCACATTGGCACCAATAACAGGAAGGCCTGTCTCATCGACAACCGTACCTGTTACTTTTTTTGTTTTTTGATTAACTCCATTGTTTAACTCGGTAGTCACCGAGTTAAACTGATCTAGATCAGTTTCGCTTTTAGCAAAACCGGGAAAAGAACCGGCACTTAGCATAGTGGCAATCGCCAGACATCCCCCTCGTTTCAAGAAATACCTTTTTTTGTTTTCCATAATAATAAAACTTTAGTGAGAATTATCCCTTTTAAATACTTAAATTTGATAAAGATTTACACTTGCAAAGTAAGGCAAGATCTCACCGGTTGTCGATATAACTACCTGACAAACAAAGTACAAATTCGGAACTGTTTTCTAAAAAAAGTACGTATTTTGGAACAGAGGAAGAGAACATACTGTTAAGACCACAATAACGAGCTGATTATATGATCATGGCATATATTACACAATCCGTTTTCCATAATAATGTTTAAAGAGGACTCTTTTACCTGGGTATTTATGTATATTGCGACTCTATTCAACCCATAAATCTTCTGTCATGAATAAGACTTATTTACCCTTCTTCTTTCTAATGATTTCTCTCTTTGCCTGCACACACTCAGAGATGAGTCCTGACCAATCCATGTCGTTCAATAATAATCCATCCGTGAGAAAAGGCCATCTGATCTCTTTTCAAGAAAAGCCTGGATGGTTCGTGCCAAATGGGGTAGCAAATATAGATTCGACTGTTTTATATAATGATCAGAAATCACTCCGGCTGGTAAATACACCACAGGATACAACTAAAATAAATCAGATCTACTATTGGTTCAATACGGAAATGATCGAAGGAGATTCTATCATATTTTCCGGTAAGTTCAGATACAAAAAAGCGGATAGCACCACAATATATTTTGGTATACAACAACTTAAGATTGATAGCGAACCGGAGAATACCGGCACTGATTTAGAGAAACGCTCCGGTGACTCGGAGTGGGAAGATTTTACCGTTAAAGCAGCAATGTCATCCACAACAACAGGTATTTGTTTCTTTGGCTTTACTACAGGAGATATTGAATTATGGATAAGCGGATGGCAGGCGGAAATAGATAAAAAGCCAATCGGCTCGCAGATCGGTCTTGTTCCTAAAGCAGAGAGTGACAATGGGTTCTATATCGGTTCAACCATCGTCCTGCCGAAACCCTCTGCACAAATGCTGGATAATCTGGAAGTGCTCTGCAAGGTGTGGGGATTTCTCAAATATTATCATCCGGAAGTATGCCGGGGAAATTACAACTGGGATTACGAGCTTTTCAGGGTATTACCACAAATAGCAAATGCTTCTGACAAGATTCAAAGAAGCAGATTACTAAGCGAATGGATCGACCGGTATGGAAAAATAACCGAAGTACAGCCGTATACAATAGATGACCCCGGTCTATATTCACGCATTATCGATCTGAGCTGGATCAATGACCGGGAAATGTTCGACGATAAACTGATCTCAAAACTAAATACGATTAGGGATGCCAAACGTAGTCAGAAATTCAACTATTATATTATTCCCTATCAGTTATACTCTCAAGGTTCCTTCGACCGGGAAAAAGGATATCCCAACATTACATGGCAAGATCAGGGATTCCGCATCCTTACACTCTTCAAGCTTTGGAATGCAATGGAGTATTGTTTCCCTTATGTCGATATGACCGACAAGCCCTGGCATTCGCTGATAAAGGAATTTCTGCCTAAGTTCGTCACACCCGGCAGCAAAGCGGATTACGAACTTGCCATCAATGAACTGGCTGCATGTATCGACGATTCTCATGGCTTTGTCAATATACCTTATTCCGATCTGGATAAAACGATCCTGAAAAGAAAAAACGATAGCTACCATATCCCTGTTACTTTAATGGAATCAAAAAGCGGAGATATCGTAGTAAGAGATACGCGAACTTATGAAATGGAAAGAGGGGATATTATCCGCTCTGTCAACGGAGAAACTGTCGAAGAGTTTATCGAACGGTTTAAGCCTTATATCCCTGCTTCAAATCATTCGGGGCTAGTGAGGAATGTTATCCCCTGGCTTTTGCGAACCGACACAAATATAATGAATGTTACTTGTATTCGTAATGGAAAAGAGGTACAACTGGAATTAAAGAACTTCGGACTGAACAAGAGACGTAAACCGCATGAATTAAGCGAGATGAAATATCCGGAAGACTATAATCCGGAAGCTAAAGGTATTGCTTATATCAATGTGACCTCTATGGATGCTCCCCTTATAACTGAGATCATTCAAAAGAATAAAAAGGCTAAAGGGATTATTCTCGATATGAGAAAATATCCCGGGATGTCGGCATTCGGAACGTTATCCCCTTTATTATATCCTACTCCACAGGAATTTATGTGGTTCTCATATAATGAAAAAGCTGCACCAGGCAACTATAAACTTACTTTCAAATCGAAGGTTGGAATAGATAATCCGGATTATTTCAAAGGGAAAGTAGCCATTCTTGTGAATGAAGGAACACAAAGCCACGGTGAGTTCTCCGCTATGGCTTACCGCAAAGCTCCTCAAAGTGCAATAATTGGAAGTATTACTGCCGGTGCAGACGGTAATGTGGGACACTTTTATCTTCCGGGTAATACTCGTTTTAACTATACGGCACTTGGTGCCTACTACCCGAATTGGGGTATTTGTCAACGTAAAGGAATACATATTGATATTGAAGTCCGTCCAACAAATGAAGAGATACGCAACGGACAGGATGTGTGGATGGAGAAGGCGATCGAGTATATCCTGAAGTAACTTAATCCCCTACCGCATACAATATTAATAATAAACAATGTTCAGTATGCGGTAGCGGGAATTAAATTTATAATGTAAACTCCCCTTTCAGCCGGATATCATCCGAAGCGGCTCCAACCATTACTTTGAAGTCGCCGGGTTCTACTACCTGTTTCATTTCCATATTATAAAGAGATAGTTCCTCTTCGCCTAATGTAAATGTTATTTTCTTACTTTCACCTTTCTTCAAAGCTACACGTTCGAAAGACTTCAAGAGGATCGGAGCCTGGGAAACGGAAGCTACTTTGTCGCAGATATAAAGCTGAACTACTTCTTCGCCGTCACGATCGCCGGTATTAGTAACCGTGCAGCTTACTGTTTGCAGGATGTCTTTGCCATTGCCCTTCTGTATTTCCAGCCCGCTGTAATCGAATTGGGTATAACTCAGGCCATAGCCAAATGCGTAAAGGGGCGTTCCTTCTTCTTCCACATAAGCACGTTGTTTGCCTTGCGAATAGAACAAAGGCAACTGGCCTTCACTGCGGGGAACGGATACAGGCATACGTCCGGCCGGATTATAATCGCCAAATAAGACATCGGCAATGGCTGCACCGCCCTGTTCACCAGGATACCAGGCGGTGAGTAAGGCCTGTGCTTTTTCCGAAGCCAGATTCATATTCAACGTACGTCCCTGGATATAAACGACTACCAGCGGTTTGCCTGTGGCGGCCACTGCTTCGAGTAACTTCTCCTGATCGCCCAGCAGACGTAAGGTACTACGGTCGTATCCTTCGCCACAATCCATATCCGACAGGATCTGGTTTCCATCGGTAGAGACATCGGCTGCACCGGTTCCTATATATTTAGTCTTGAAATCACGGGCACTGGAACCACCTACCACCAGGACTACTGCATCTGCCGCACGGGCTGCATCCACAGCCGCCGGGACATTACTTGCCGTTACGTCACGGATGGCGCAACCCTTCACATAATTTACTTTTGTTGTAGGAGAGACAGCTTTTCGTATACCGTCGAGTACCGTAACGATTTCTTCACGTTCCTGCGGAGCCGTGTAGTCACCCAACTGGTTATACATCATATCCGCATTCGGGCCGATCACAGCGATGCTTCCGATATTCTTCTTCAGAGGTAATACTCCGTCGTTCTTTAGCAGGACAATTCCTTCACGGGCTACTTCGCGAGCCAGTCCCTTATGCGCTTTCGATCGTACTAACTGCTTGGCTTGCTCCGGAGAAACGTACGGATTCTCGAACAATCCCATGCGGAACTTCAAACGGAGCACGTTAGCCACCGCCCTATCGAGATCTTCCATTGTGATCAAGCCTTCTTCGTATGCTTTCTTCAGGTTCTTGCCATACGCATTTCCTCCCAGATCCATGTCGAGACCGGCTTTCAATGCCTGAACTGCGGCATCTTTATTATCTTTTGCCACCCTTGCTCCGACAATACCTTCGATACTGGTAAGGTCTGAATAGACAAATCCTTTAAAGCCCCACTGGTCACGAAGCACATCGGTCAACAGATATTTGTTGGATGTACAAGGAACGCCGTCGATCGTATTATAGGATGTCATAATCGTTCCTACTCCTTCTTCTACAGCTTTCTTGAAAGGAGGCAGATAATCGGAAAACAGCTGGCGCATACCGACATTGGCACGTGCACCGTTATGTCCGGCTTCAGGAATACCGTAAGCGGCAAAATGTTTTAATGTAGAGAAAAGGTGCTTACCGTCATTCTGAGTGTCTCCCTGCATCCCTTTCATAAAGGCTACACCTAGATGAGTCGTCAGCACAGGATCTTCACCGAATGTTTCTTCCATACGCGACCAACGGGGTTCGCGGGCGATATCCAGTACCGGGCCGTAACCGATGTTAGCCCCCTGCGAACGTGCTTCCAAAGCGATGGCCTCTCCCATACGGTACATTAACTCTGCATTCCAGGTACTTGCCTGTGATAAGGAAGTCGGGAAGACGGTGGTACCGATCGCCATATGTCCATGCGGACATTCCTCGGCAAACAATACGGGGATTCCGAGACGGGTTTCTTCCACGGCATATTTCTGCAAGGCATTTAGTGCTTTAGCCGATAATTCGGGATTCAGGCCTGTTTCCAACGTTTTCTGTGTCCAGGGATCGGCGCGAAGGACAGCCCAGAATGAACCGATAGGCATCGCTTTCATCCGTTCCTTGTAAAGATCGGAAGCGACTACACCATTCTTTGTTTTGGTGTACATTTCCCAACCCAGCGGACAACAGAGCTGACCGACTTTTTCTTCAACGGTCATGCGTCCTATCAGATCATTTACTCTATCTTCAACAGGAGCCGTAGCCTGTTTATACAACGGTTGCTGAGCCATAGCCTGTCCCGCAAAAGCGATAAGGCCGATAATTAAAGATGTTGTTTTACTCATATAATAACTGCTTGTTTCAAATATATTCTGAATTGAACCTTTATTTCTTTAATGTGAACTGTAAAGCTACCGGTTCGTTCTTCAATCCTTTCGGAAGGGTGACTTTTACTTTACCGTCTTTGCCGATGTATTTTACCGTTTTGTTTCCTTTCAGCATTTTCATTTTGCCGGTAGGGATATTTCCTGTCCATTCGATCGTTTCAGGAAGGTTTTCGCCATCGGGCAATGCATATATGGCATAGATCGTTTTGCCATCCTTATCAGCAGTGAACCAGACATTTCCATCATTATAAACCGGAGTGATACGTGTATTATAGATGGCTTTCCCGTTGGCTCTCAACCATTCGCCCACCACATGCAGGCGTTCGGTTACAGCCTCTTCAATAGTTCCCTGCGGAGTTGGGCCCACACCTAACAACAGGCAACCGCCTTTAGCCGTGATCTCAGCCAGCAGACTGATAACCTTTGTCGGTGATTTGTAAGGAGCATTAGGAACCCATCCCCAGTCGTTACTCAACGTGATGCAACTCTCCCAGGGGTTATTCAACTGGGTTTCGGGAATGCTGCGTTCCGGAGTCTGGTAGTTTTCATTTCTTCCTCGGATCGTACGGTCTACGGAGATCAGGCCGGGCTGGGTAGAGGTACGCACCTTTGTCAATAACTTATCCAAGTTGACATCATCGCCGGTTACCCAGCCGCCATCCAGCCAAAGGATATCGAACTTACCATAGTCGGTCATCAACTCATCCATCTGGTTGTAAGTAAATTCCTGATAATTCTTCCACCAGTCCGGATGGCGGTCTTTCTTATAATTCTGACGGCGGTTAGGAGTAGCAAAGTAAGGATTCCAGAACCATTCGCAATGCCAGTCCGGTTTGGAGAAATAACAGCCGATCATAAAGTCTTTCTGGCGGAAGGCATCGAACACATGGCGGGCTACATCCTTCCGAGGATCAGTGCCAAAGGGGCCGTTCGCTATGGAGAAATCCGTATATTTCGAATCGAACATACAGAAACCATCGTGATGTTTGGTAGTAAAAATCATATATTTCATTCCGGCATCCTGCATGATGTCCGCCCATTTAGCGGGATCAAATAGTGTCGGGTTCAGGGAGTCCTTCAATCCCCAGTACCACTTCTTGTATTCGTCGTACGTCAGATCTTTTTTGCGGGAGATCCAGTCTACGTCTTCGGAGCAGATAGACCACGACTCGACAATTCCGGGAACCGAATAAAGTCCCCAGTGAAACAAAACTCCGAACTTCTGATCCTGCCATTTATCCAGCTTATTCAAAACCTGTTGATCTGCAGGCCATTCGTAATCGGTTGAACGTTGATGGACGAATCCTTGTACTTCTTGGGCGCTTACATTCATAGTCAAAGCGGCGCCAGCTAAACATCCGAATAGTGTTTTCAGGATTTTCATAAAATAATCGTTTTAATTATTGTATAATATTAATTTTTCGTTTAAGTCAAACGGTGTCCGGTATTAAAATATCACGGCAAGGTACAGATAAAATCCCAAATGTCAAAATGTACAGCTGACAATATGTAATAAAAAAAGATGTATGGATCTTTCTGACCCATACATCCTTCCATCCTATTTATTCCAAAGAACCATCCAATACGACGGTATGTCCTTTTGCTAATTTCACTGATTTAACGATGTCGCCATACCGCACCGGGATCGTTTCATCTCCTTTCGTCCGGTCGGCCTTGATCATTGCTTTAGTCAATTTCCCTCCTTTCCAGAAAATATCGACTTCATATCCACCCCGGGCACGTAGGCCGGTAACGGAACCGTCTGGATATTTGGCCGGTAAAGCAGGCAGCAGGTTAATCTCGCCGGCATGGCTTTGCAGCAACATTTCGGTGACAGCTGTCGTGATACCCAAGTTACCGTCAATTTGCCAGGAGCCCATGAAGAGACTGGTCAGGTTGGGATGCAGCGCCAAATCGAAATGACGGTCAATCACACGTTGCACGCTGTCGGGCTCTTCGAAACGCGCCCAATAGATTGCCGGGAAAGTGCCTGTCCAGCTACCGCTGTTATAGGAATAGCCGGGACGGCGGTACTCAACGGTCTTACGGAAGGCCTGAGCCAGTTCGGGAGTGCCGCGCAACGTGATCTGGTTGCCAACGGCAAAAGCCCATCCATGCCCCACCTGTCCGCTGGCCGGATCAGCAGGTTCCCAATCGTCGTTCCATTCCTGTAGCTGACCGGTTCGCGGGCTGATCTTCATAGGAGCCAGCTTGGCATACGCTTTCGCGACCTCCTCCTTAAATGCCCCGTCATCCAATATCTCTGCGGCATTCATCGTATTCTCAAACAGGGCGCGGACGATCTGCATATCCTGAGCCGAGCCAACACAAGCCCACCCGATTTCTCCATTCGGCTTCACATAACCGTTTTCAAACGATTCGGAAGGGATAGTTACTAGGTAACCGTCTTTATCTGTCTGAAGGTTATCCAGATAAAACAGAGAGGCATTCTTCAACAGGTCATAATTCTTCTTCAGAAAATCTTTATCGAGCGTAAAAAGGTAGTGTTCCCAGATATGCTGGCAAAGCCATGCTCCGCCCACCTGGAACAAAGAGTATAGCCCGGTTCCTCCCACCATCCAGGTCGTACGCCAGATATCCAGATTATGATGTGCCACCCAGCCACGCGAGTTGTATAAGTTTGCGGCCGTTTTCGCTCCGTCTACCGATGCTTCCCGTATCATGTCGAACATCGGGGCATGACATTCGGAGAGGTTCGTGATCTCTGCCGGCCAGTAGTTGATCTCGGCGTTGCAGTTGATCGTCCAGTTGGCACTCCAGGCAGGTTGCATATCCTGATTCCAGATGCCCTGCAGGTTCGATGGTTGCGATCCGGGACGGGAAGCCGAGATCAGCAGGTAACGTCCGAACTGGAAATAAAGGGCTGTAAGAGCCGGATCGTCACCGGGTTTGTAATTGGCGATCCGTTCGTTGATCGGCAAAGAGGCTTCAGGTGATTTCCCCAGATCGATACTGACACGGTCAAAAAGAGAGGAATAGTCTGCCACATGCGATTGGTACAGGCTTTCATACTCTTTCGTTTTCAATTGGGAAATATACTTTTCGCAGGCGGCTTTCTCATCCCTGCCATTCGCATAAGGGTCTTTATCAAAGCCGTTAAAGCTGGTCGCAGCCACAAAAGTCAAGGTGGCTGACGAGGCATCTTTCACATGCAACCGATCTCCGGCTGCCGTCATTTCACCATCCGACTGCTTCACCTGCAAACGACCCTCAAAGCGCATGCCTTTTCCCTCCATATAAACGGGAGAATGTACTCCCGTATAATTGGGGTCGGTATGGAAAGGAGCCTGCCCGTTGATCACTACCTGGTCACCATCGGTCTTCGTCTGATGGTTAACCTGGCTTCCCAGGCCGGCTGTGAACGCTATTGCCTTCTTTTTATCTGCCGAGACATTCATCACGATGGCCTGGTCGGGAAAAGAGGCGAACAGTTCACGCTTATAGTTTACCCCGTTCCGAGAATAGGTGATCGTAACCACTCCCCTGTTCAGATCGAGCTCCCTTCTGTAGGCCGAGACGTCTCCGTCGCCGTCCCACTCGAGCAGGATGTCGGCCAACGGCATATAATTCTGATTCCAGGGCCCCAGCATATTGGCATCGATCACTTTCTGGGCTTCCAGATTCTTTTCCTCCAGCAACAGCCGGCGTATTTCAGGAAGACATTTGTAAGCTCCCGGCCGTTGCAGGTCACGCGGTTCGCCGCTCCAGAAAGTATCATCGTTGGTTCGTATCGTATCCTGTTTCACACCTCCATAGATCATACCTCCCAAACGTCCATTGCCGACGGGAGTCGCTTCATACCAGGAAGCGGCAGGCTTATCCATATAAAAGATAGTGGAAGAAGGGATGTCTGCCGGAGACTGTTTGTCCGTACAGGTAATCAATATTGCCGGCATAAGGCAACAAATCATTGTCAAGAAAGAGTTTTTCATAATATCCGATCTTTAAAATTAAGAACTAACCACCTTATTAACAGGCGAGAACGACACAAAGATAAGATTTGTACCAATACAACTACCGATTTCATCAACAAAATACATTAAAGTTTCCTTTTAAGGAAAAAGCAGCCAGAGTTTGTATCATTCAACTCTGACTGCTCTCATATGTCTTTAATTCAAATTTATCGAATAATTATTTTTTGGGTTACCGTATTTCCTACTTTAATCAAATAACAACCTTCCGGCAAAGCATGTGAAGAACATCCTTCCGGAATCCTTTTCTCTAAAAGCATCCGTCCCGATAACTCCCAAACTCTTAAAAAAGTATCTTCCGCAGTTTCCACATACAACCTGCCGGACAAAACATACATTCGTATTGCGGACAAATGAATATTTTCATTTGCCACGGCCATATCTCTCCGCATAAACACAGCCTGCAAACTCACATCCCCATTGACCGCATAAGGATACGGGTTCAAGGTATTCCCATCATCCCACTTCACAAAGATATTTCCCGGATCAGGAGTAGCCAAGAAAGTCACCCGGCTACCATATTTCACCTTTCCGGAAGGACTGACCGATGCTCGCCCACCCTCCGGCATTAAACATTCCACTTCGTAAGTATCAAGTTTCAAACCATCGATTTCAATTTTCACCTCTTTTTCCACATTGGTAAGAGAATAGACCAAAGTATGACTTTTACTGGCGGCACGCATGGACAATCCCTCTTCCAATAACTTGCCGTTAGCGATGACCTTCACCTCGCTTTGACTGTATCCGGGCAGAAGCACGACTTTGAACGGCATCTTGCCCCCTACCTCAACCGAATGTACATCCACCTGCACGCCGACACCTGCACCGACCACGTTCGGGAGTTGTATCTTGGCGTAGTCACCTTTTCCAGATCTCGGCTGGAACAATGGCAGTAATCCGGAAGCCTCACGAACCGTTACGATACGCGGGTTATCACTATTCCCGTCATTCCATTTGTAGAAATACTGTCCGTCAGGAGCCGTTGCCAACAGGGAGATCATCGACTCCGGATAGAGCCGGGCTTTCATCGCATCCGTCGCCGTCGCAATGTCAACGGCTGATACATGCTCTGCCAACTTCAATTTCACACTGTCCTTCACGACTCCTTCCAGCGAGATGGAATAGTTCCCGGCAATCCGATACAGGCTATACACACCTTCCTCATTCGCCGTCAACTCCACTCCGTTCGCCTTGACGATCAGATTCTCCCCATGATATCCATCTGCAAAACGCAGGTAGAAATGGAACTTACCACCTTGCAGTACTTCGGTCGAATAACCGGACAACGGTTTGACCGCCACACCTTCCAATACAGGAAGGGTAATCGTGAAATATTTGGCATCCGGCACAAAGACAGCCTCCAATGTCGTATCGCTCGTTATCGTGAAAATGCCCGGATTGGCCTGGCTTCCGTTCTTCCAACCTCCGAACTTATAGTTCAGGTCGGGCACGGCCGTTACCGAAATCTGCTTAGAACAAGGCAACGTAAGCGAACCATCGCTACCGTCTTCCGTAAAATGAATATGACCTCCCTCCGCTGCTTGTTCCAAAGTAACTGTATAAGTCACGCTTTCCAATCCCTTCACCGTAATCTTCACATCCTTGGAAGCGCCTTCCACGCGATAAATGCCGTTGGCGTTTGCCGTCAATACGGAATCGTTTGCTAATACGGTCATCGAATCCAACGACTGGAAATAGTTCCTGTCTACTTCTAAAGAGAATTCGAACGCACCTCCGGAAGCGATTGCCGAAACCACCTCACCTCCCAACGGATTGATAGCGGTAATGCCAGCCGGCAAATCGAAGGTAACCAGTAGCTTCTTCACACCGAATCCCATATCCCGCACGGTCACTCCGTCTTTATAACCCTCCTTGACTGCAAATGCTTTCAGGGTAATGAGTTGCTTTGCATCGGTGCTCACCTCGAAAGGTTCTTCATAAAGCCGTTTCGGACTGTCACTGATCGAATAATAGAGTGTCGTGTTTTCATCCGTCTTTTTGAGAGTTACTTTCACGACTGTTCCCGTAAGCATATTGTCGGTGTTTTCCGGGTCGGTGATGATCTCCGGCGCGGAAGCTGCCGTACGCGCATCTTCAAAGATGGCGGAGATATACAAGTCGTTTGCAGGCATTTTGATGGTCTGGGGGCTGGTGGTGTATGTCTTTCCACCGATCGACAAGGCTTTCAGGCCATACTTCGCATCCGTATGCGTTGCCGTAATCGTGATTTCCACGCCTTCCCCGACCTTGTCGCCCGAAACCAACAGGTCTCCTCTCCGCTTTACCTCGATCTTTCCGTTTTCCGGTTGGGTAAAGCGAACCATATAACCAGGTTTCCAGGTGGCATAGAATGTCTTGTCGCCCGATTCACCCTTTTCAATCTTCGTTACAGGTCCCACCGTCAACATATCGTCGGCATACCAACCGGCAAATGTAAATCCGGGACGGATAGCATTCGTCGGCAACTGTTTCGATTCTTCTGTCGTATAGGTATCATCGGGCAATTCTTCCCCGTGAAACATATCGTAATGGATCTTGAAGTGCTTCGGTCCCCATTTGGCGTATAAGGTGAGGTCGCCGCCAATACTTCCGGATGTATTTTTATCATACGGCTTAGTAAAACCGGCATCCACAAACCAACCTTCAAAATCGTAGTTCGTCTTATAAGTACGCTTATCTATTTCAATCGGTTGTCCATACGTAAACGGGAAACTACCCTTGATTTCGGAACCGCCATTCGTTACGAACGACAAATGATATATTTTCGGTGTCCATCGGGCATAAAGGGTTTTATCACCGGTTTCGTAATAAAACACATTCTCCATATATTTCGTTCCCCCTTCATTCGCGGTGAACCATCCGACAAAATCATAATGTTCTTTCTTCGGCTCAGGTAGTGTAACAACCTCTGCCACGGTGTATGTCTTTTTGGCATCAGCAGGAAGAGTTCCACCATTTGTTACATAAGCAAGTTTATAATCATAAGCTTTCCAATGTGCATAAAGAGTTATCTTTTTCTTATCTGATCCTGATTGTGGAGCAATTGAGGTGTACTTGTTTCCTCCTTCAGGTTGATCGAACCAACCCAAAAACTCCCAACCTCTTCTTTCCGTCTCAGGCATTTCAGATTCCTTTACACCTTTTTCCAAACTATACTCTTCACTATGTACGGCACTTCCACCTCTTGGTAAAAACAAAATATCATAGTTAGCCTCTTCCCATTTTGCATACAGCCGGATTGTCACCTTTGATTCATCCGTTGAAGAAGTTGTCCCCATCTTTTTATCTATCGGGAAGGTTGTAATTCTTTCATCTTCGTTATATTCTGTATTGGGGAACCAACCTTTAAACGCATATCCTTCTTTCCATACCGATTCTCCGGCAAGCCATGTGAGTCCACCTATTTTGTCTGATGTGTACTGAATTGACGGTCGATCCATCTGCCCTCCTTGGGGATCATATTGAATTGTAAATTCAATCAATTTCCAAGATGCATATAGATTCATACTTTCAGTTCCGGGAGAAACAGATTCAACCAATGTTCCATCCTTTTGCTTCCAGCCTGTAAAAACACGATCTTGTTTCTCCGGCTTTGGCAAAACCGGTATACCCTTCTCTATATCGCGTGTATAATTGTCGTATATCTGATATTTCGTATCCCCATCATAAAAATCCACCTCATACGGTTCCGGGCTCCATTTGGCGTAAAGGCGTAAAGGGTTACCGTAAAAATCTTTATTCAATTCTGTTATTTGAGAACCACTGAAATTCCCATTGTCAAACCAACCTTCGAATTTATAGAAAGGTTTTATGGGCCTTTCAAAAGTAAAAACTGTCTCCACAGTATATGTATCCGGATTATTTGATTCTTTTTGCCCGCCGTTGCGTTCATAAACTATCGGATAGTCGACAGGTTTGAATTGAGCCGTAAAACTTCTATCTCTGAATGATGTTCCCTGCTTTATCGTAACAGTTGGTTCCACTCGTTCTACATCGGAAAGGTCATAACGCCACCCTAAAAATTCATAATGTCGCTTAGACAAAGTCGGCAATGTAATATCGGGAGACTCAACAGTGTAGGTTGGACTTGGCTGTGTACCCGACGTGATTGTTCCACCGTTCAGATCACAATTAAAATTGTAAGTGATTGGTTTGATTTCGACAGTGCCATTTACATTTGTGTCAGTCATTGATTGTAACAGATTTCCTTTATATGCACCATAACCTTGGACCAGTATTTTATCCAAAGAGAGATTGGAAACAATTGCTTTACTTCCACTCGTCCAATCACTACCACTGATTGTCCCTGATTTTAAAGAAATTGTTCCATTTTCTATCTTTAAAGTTTCAGTATAACCTGTAGTAGCAGTAGATTGTAATGCTCCTCCTTCCATTGATAAAGTCCCTCCTTTTACTCTTGCAGAAATCGCATGTCCTGTTGTCGCCTTTGCATAAATTTCCCCAGACTTAATAATCAGTTTTCCTCCTAAAAGATCAATACCTACAGCTTCTTTTGTTCCTGTTTCCGAATGAATCGTACCATTTTCAATCGTCACAGAACCATTACTAATAGAAAATACAGTTATTGATTGGAACGTTTTAGCATATTTAATCGTTTTTCCATTCAAGTCTAACTCAACATCTTTTGAGATTGTGATTGTACCTCCTAAATCTATATTGGCCGTCAACTTAATATACCCACCATTAGCAATAGCATTCTTTAATCCACTTTCATTACTAACCTCTACTGCATATCCCACAACCGGAGACATCATTCCTATCAGCCATACCAACCAAACAACAAATACATTTTGTCTTTTCATTGTTTATTTCCTCCTCCTCCGAAAACTGTTTCCACCATCTTCCTTGTTTTCAGGCTTATTTAATTTTTAATCTAAATTACAATCAATTCCTATCCTACCTGTCAGACAAACCTTTACCCTGTCAGCAAGCAGTGCAAAAACTACATACCAAGTAGACATACCCTCTACTTATCGAGTAGATTTGGGCTTACTCGATAAGCAGATTATTTATCCATTGCCAATTACTCAAACACCAACTCCAACTCATCCAACAGCAACACGCTGCTCGTGCTTCCCGTAAAGAAATCGCCATATTTGCTGGCGGAGGCTACGATGAGAATGTATGTCGGTTTAGTTGTCTGGTCGCAATATTCCAGGTCGATACGGAACTGGATATAATCCTTTACCGTTTCACCCTGTATGAGTTGCCCGAAAGCGACAAGGTTTTCATTGTTCCAGGTCAGATCGACAAACGTTCCCGTATTGGTATTGACCTGAAAAGGAGCCGTCCATCCAGAAAACAATGCCATATAAATATGGCAGGAATCACGCCGCCCCGCCAAATCCAGATAAGGAGCTTTCGTCTTGTCGATCACGCCAGAATTATACTTATAATATCCTTTCAATGCCGAAGGACGACCCGTATAAGGACGACCGAAATTCAAAGAAGCACCGCTCAGTCCCTCCACCTTGCCGAATGTTCCCGTATAAAGACTACCAGCCGCGAAGACACCCGCCACCGTCTTACTTTCCAGACGTGCCGCCTTGCCTCGAACCACATCGCTCGTCTCCGGCGAAGTCGGATTGGCTTCCCCTACCGCATTGGAACCTTTGTTTCCAGAATCCCAAAAATAATTCTCCGGTTCCAGATCCAGATTGGCATACCAACTTTTTCCGTCTTTATACCAATCGTCCAAAGAAAGGTTCGGGATCAATTGGATAGGTTCCGTCTCGAATGTTTTCACATCTTCCGTGACGCCATCGACAGTCAATTCATATTCATAGACCTTGCCCGGTTGGAGATGCGTGAATTCCAACGTAAAGTTGCCCGCTTCATCGATATCGATCTCGCTCGAAAGCACATTTTCCCAGCGGTCATTCGTATCCGCCTTAGTCTCCACTTCCTGCTTCATCCGATAGCGAGCGGAAACCATGCCCGTCCGTGTATTTCCCATAACACAAGCATGCTTTGCCCAAGCCGACACTGAAGTGAAAGACATTCCCGCTGGCGGATAGGCCACACTGACCGTCCACTCCTCCGTCTCGCCGAAAGCGGTAAACAGGAAGGTGCGGGGACGTGTAAAGTCGGTAACCGACTTCAGATCGGGCATGACCGTTGCCGTCGAACCGCCCAGGCTCAACGTTTCAATCTCAATATTGCGCAAAGAAGGTTGCAAAAGCGAGTCTACATATACAATTACATTGTGCGTATTCTTATCAATCAACGCACTACCCAACTGATTTTTCACCGTCACCTGTTGTTGGATATCATGCTCTACCGTCACTTTCCACGAATAATCCTGATAAAGACGAAGGATAAAAGAGACAGGCTTCTTAAAATTCATTCGCGTATCTGCCGTAGGCGGCAAGCTGTCCACATGAACAAAGCCGGTATCTGGAAAATGCGCAAAGTTAAGGCACGCCTCTTCGTCGGGGATCACCGTCATGCCATCTGTCACAATCATTTTCTCAATTTTAAGATTGGCCAAGTCCAGACTATCCGCAACCTTGACGGCAATCGCAGCAGCCGCCTTGTCTATCTTCATCTGAGTCTGCCCCTGCAAAGCAAACTCATTGATTTCCCCCACGATCGTAGGATAAGGCAAATCGTTCTTCACACATCCTGCCAAAAGAACAAGAATAACCCCAAATAGTATGAAAAGCTTTACTTTCTTCATAAATCAGTTACAAATAAAAGACTATACCGAGATCTACGGACAGCAGATTGATCTTGAAATTTGCCGAACTGGAAGTACGTTTGCCTTTATATACCTGATCACGCGTCTGATCGTACCAGTTAAAATTAAGGCCTGCCACACTGACGGAAGCTTCCACGGCTGCAAAATCATTGACGAATACCGTGATACCGGGTGCTACACCGATATTCAGGTTATGTTTCAACTGGTATAAGCCGGAGAGGTCGACTCCCGTTCCGGAATTTCCATTGCTTTCGGAATAGCCATACGATACCCTTGCCTCGTTGAACAACCCGAACCGTTTGCTATCGCCCAAATTCAGGTAGGTACGTAAAAAGACCGCAGTAGTAAACGTATTGGAAGTACTGTTATAGTCGCTGACATCAAAACTCAAATCATCCCCCAACTCCAAAGACAGGTTATTCAGGTTCGTCACGGTACGCCCATAAGCAAAGCGTCCTCCGATACTGATATTGTCGCGTATGAAATAGCTGACCAAAGGTGTCACCTTGAATGTATATCCATCGCTCGTTATATCTTTCAGTACGGAAAGAAATTCAAAATTATCGTCCACATGCTCGGAGTATGAGAACGTTGTACCTACCATCCATTGCCCTTTCGGGATAAAGGTCTTCATGACAATCCCACGGTCGTACTTGTTTTTCTTTGCTTGGACGGGCAAAGAAAAACAACATATAAACAATAGGATTAAAGAAAAGGAAGATTTCATATTCCTACTTATTCAAATGATTTATTGTTATAATCAAAACTTAATTCAAACTCATCCAAGTATAGCGTACTACCAACTCCACCCGTAAAATAATCACCATACTTACTTGAAGAAGCGACAATTAAGATATAAGTCGGTTTCTTCTTTATGTCCCGATACTTAATATCAATCTCAAATTTCTGATATTCCTCCATAGTAAGACTAGCTTCTGCATCACTCAATTCTCCATAAGCCAAAACATACGGAGCTGATAAATCCACAAATGTTTCTGTTTTCGTATTAACAGTAAATGGAGCCGTCCAATCACATAAGACAATATAAATAATACACTTGTCCATTGAACCTGGCTTTAGTTCTCCATGTTCACCCTTTTTTATCTCTTTCGGAATATATTTATAATAACCAGTCAATTTTGTTGGACAGCCTGTATAAGGACGACCAAAATTCAAAGATGCACCACTCAGTCCCTCTACCTTGCCAAATGTTCCTGTATAAAGACTACCAGCAGCAAAGACACCTGCCACCTCCTTACTTTCCAAACGTGCTGCCTTACCTTTTATTACAACTATTTCTTCTGGAGATGTCGGATTAACTGCACTTAGGGTATTAGCACCTTTGTTCCCTGAATCCCAAAAATAATTTCCGGACAAATCTAAGTTAGCATACCAGCTCTTTCCGTCTTTATACCAATTATCAAAATTCAAATTTGGTACAATTGGTGTATCAGCAGTTATAAACTCTTTAACATTACCTTCCACATCCTCACCAGCCAATGCTTGATAACAATATTCAGTATTCGGTTTCAAGTCCTTAATCACTTGTTCAAACGAACCATCACCATTTGCATTAGCAGAAATCTCTTGTGCAGAACCTACTCCTACACTTTTTTCCCAATATTTAAATCTTACATTTTCTTTTTCATCCGAAGATCCTTTCAAAAAAGCAAAAGTAGCAAATGCATTGGCATCATCAGTTTCAGCTGGTAAATCCGGAGCGATTATCAATGAAAAGTCGATCGCCGCCTCTTGATTCAAACTATCCAATACCCTGATTGCAAAGGAATGTGTCTCCGGTGCTTTTAAATCAGACCAAGAATATGCATTCTTCAACAATTCATTTAATTCAACGACCTGTTCTCCCTCCACAGACTTATCAATATTCAAATCAGTAGAACTAAATCGAGCAGAATTTACATCGATCTTTACCTCTTGAATACCGGTTGGGACATCCAATGTCAATTGTGGAGCCGGATCAGGCAATGGTTGCTGTTCCCCATTCTTCAACGGCTTCCAACTTAACGATTTATTTTCTCCATCTTCCTCCCCAAATCCGGTAAGTTTTAATTTGGGTACACCTTTTCCAAATAAACTTTCTTCTTCTTTAATAAATATATTGTATTGTATCTCCTCATAATTAGTAGAGTCGATCTCTATTCCAAAGTCTGCTCCAGCTTCTTTATCCTCTCCCTCATCAGCCAAATCAAATTTGAACTTATAATGATACTGAGGTTTGATATCCGGATATATCTTCCGGATCACAAACTCGTTACCATCCCGATTCACCAGTTTCAATGAAACGGTCAGTTCCTCCGGTGTAAAATAGCCGGAACGATATTCATCACGGGTAAATGTCAAAGAACCGGAAGAGTTGCTTACAGTAGTACCATAATGAGAAAAATAGTCTTTCATATTCTCGGAATACAATACCGATACTTTCGTATTGGTTATCTTACAAACCACTTGCGCACTGGTGATCTCCCCTTGTTTGACTTCAACCTCTTCTTCTCCTCGATACAAAGGGGTTTCCCAACCTGCCTCACCGGTATGGTTCGAACTAACGGAAACAATATATTTCCCCACGGGAAGCGTCATCCGCTGGTCTTTTACGTCCGAAAGATAATCTTTATATGTATTGACCGTATCCCGATTCATATCCAACACATCTACCCGAAGTGACTCGAAAGTAACTCCCGTTTGCGCCTTGGTATGTAAAGTAGCATCTCCTTCCACATTCAGATACAAATACCCTGACGGTATCAGATTGTTCTTGTCTTCTTCACAAGCAAACAGGACAATCAATAAACAGGACAAAAAACTATATAATACCGATTTATATTTTATTCCTTTCATTCATCAACCATTTTTATTGTTAATGTTGCCGAAGCCGATTTACCCGCTTCATCCACAGCTTTAATTGAGAAAGAATATGTACCTTCTCCTACAATTGCAATAAGAGGCACAAAACTTGTAATATCGAAAACATTGCTCACTGCTCCTTTTGTAGGAATTGCCAATTCCAAGTCACTCAATTTCTTTTCCAGATCCGCACTCAGATTACACATATCAAAATTATGATCAATCCCTACCATATCCAAGGCTTCCCACATTGATTCAGAAATACTGACTTGCAAAGAGGCCAATTTTCCCGGGGTATTGATATTTACTTTTACTGTCCTTTCCGGCTTGGATTTAGGAACCACAATTGCTTCCGAAATATTGAAACCTTGTCCAACGATAGACGGAAGTAACTTATCTCCCTCTCCCGGCTCGTTCCCCCCCGGCACATCCGGCTTATCCACCTCCACGAAATCGGAAGGCACCTCTATTATATAGTTCTTTTCAACCAACGATACATCCACCTTGATGGTCGGAGCGGAAGAAGGATATTCCGGTTCTTCAGGATCTGTCGGTCCTTCCGGTTCATCTGGTTCCGAAGGTTCATCCGGTCCCGGGTTGTCGGGATTGTCTGGATCTGAAGGTTCACCTGGTTCATCCGGTCGGGCGTCAATAGCGTCTAGTTTGATATACAAATTGTTATGTTCCTTGATCTGTTCGTCTTTCGACAAGTCGCACGAATAGGTATAGGATTCCCCTTTATAGGTTGTCGTATAGATTGTAAAGCGTAACGTCCCGGTATTTCGGAGATAGGCGGAACGCAACTCGTCCGATGAGATCGTTAAGACCCCCGTCCCGTTGTCCACCACGATCGTATAATCACTTCTAAAACTGTCGAAGAACTGGTCGGAAAGGTCGAACTGAACTTTCTTGTTCGATAAACGACAATTCGCTTCGATCTTCACCACTTCCTTGGCAGAAACCACGCAAGTCGTATCTCCTTCATAGTAGGGAGTATCGAAACCGGCATCCGGATCGTCGCCGCTAAAAGCCCGAATCGTATATTTGCCGGCAGGCAACAACAATTCTCCATCCGCCTTCAATACCGCATACGAATCGTAGCTCTTCACCACCTGCCCCACGCTGTCGAGTATCGAGACACAGAAATCGTCCGTAGCCAAATATATATTCTCATTCTCCGTCTCCCCTTTCGTCCCAGGCACGGCTGCTTCCCGTTCCGCTACTACATGAAGATCCAGCAGGCCGACATTTTCCGGCACACCCTCTTCTTCATTACCTTGCCCCTGTCTGAACAAATCCTTTTTCATCTCGCATGAGACGAAAAGCAACAGGCAACACAACGCCCAATATGTAATCGGTTTTACCATACTCATTCTCCTATTCCATTAATGCACTTCTTAAAGATACCGTCTCCGGCTGGTCGCCCGCATCCAAACGGATGATATAATACTCGCCTGTCTTAGGCGTATCCCCTTGATTCGTGATCCGCCAAACACGTTCCGGATATACCTTACCACCCATAGTCATGGTCACTTTCACGACCAGTTCTTCACAGCCTTTCAAAAAATAAACCGGCTTCATTTCGTCTTTCGAAAACTCATACGAGGCAGTGCCGTTCGACACATTCACCTTATAGTCATAATTTTCAGGCTCCTCTTCCAGCAACCCCTGAAACTGATCGGACAAAACCAACTCTACCCCCAAGCTTTTATAGACACACTTCAAAGTCACCTGCGTAGTCCGCTTCTCCTCTATCACAAACGGATGGCTTCCGCCCTCCACCTCGAAATAAGGACCATTGGAATACTCTTTCCCGTCAGGTTTAAAAGAAGAGGCGAACGCCGTGTAGTTGCCGGTTGGCAAAATAACAGGCAGCCCTTCGTCGCGCATGGCTGTCAACGAGGCAAACTCTTTGGCGACTTCTCCTTTGTCATCCAATATCTTTATATAAAAATCATCTACCGACACATCGCTGAAATCGGCCGACCGCGTGATCACCGGTATCACTTGTTCCGTAGACATACCGGCAATCATATTCAAACCTCCCGTATTTTCCGGGAAAACAAGCAGGTTGTCTGCCTCATTTTCGCCACACCCTGCCATACAAAACAAAGCGAACGACCCTAAAATAGATAGTATATGCTTTTTCATTATTCTATTACTCTTCATTTACATCTTCTTATTTGGGCAAAAATACTTTTACGTCAAAAGTGACCTCATCCGTATATTTCGGTTTGTCATTCGCATTATGCCCCAAAATGGAAAAATGATACAAATAGAACGAAACACTTTCTTCCGGTTTTGGTGCTTCCAGATTATTCAAGACATCCCATAAGAAGACCTGTCCGTTCTTTATGTTTCTCAGATTAATATTCTGCTTTTCACCGGATTGCCAGGAGAACTTTTGAGCTATTGCTTTGGCAACCCCTTCATCCGTGGCAAGATCTATGATCTCGGCCTCTTCTTCATACAAATCGTCTCTCCAATATTTGATCTGCAAAGAACCGACACCGGCAAGCATTTTAAAACCGACCGTCATGCCATCACCGGATGTACCATCCACTACGGGAACCTCAACCTTATCACCCGAGTGAAAGTTAACGGGATGTAAATCAGGCTTGGTAAATTCTTCCCACATGAAATCAGGAATATCTATAGGAATATCCTTGTTAGTCAACTCATCGTCCAGCACAACATCCAGTCCAATTCCGTTGAAAGCACCGCCATCCGTCTTAAATATCAAATGGACATTCTGCTGACGTTCCAGTTTGATCGCATTGGGAACAAGATATGTACTCGATTGCTCTTCTCCCCTTTTCTGTACCCGAATCCGGACTGTCATATCTGTTCCCTCCTTCGCAACCTGAAGATAAGCCGGACGAGATTCATCTTTGGTGATTTCAAATTCTTCGGATGTAAAAGGAGTACTGAGCAACACTGAATAATCCTCATAAGCTTCCTGGAACACAGATGTATATTCAGCCGTCACACGCGCATTACCCAACGAACAAACGACCTCCAACGGAGTATCCATACTTTCTTTTACCACAAAAGAAGAGTTTCCTTCAAAATAAGGATTTTCAAAAGCAGCGGGAAGATCATCGCCATTCGAAGCAACCAACCTGTAAACACCTTCCGGCAACTCTATTTCTGACGGCATAATTCCAAAACGCTCATACGATCTTATCGTATCCTGATCGTCTAAAATATGAATCCGGTAATCATCGACAGTCAAAAAACGTTCGAATTCATCTGAAACAGCCTTTGTCAAATCGGAATTTATTCCTTTTCCTCGAGAAGTAGTATCGGCCACCAAATTCAGACGAAGTTTACCCACATGAGCCATTGATCCATCTTTTCCATTCGTGCAAGCAGAGTGATTGATTATCAAAAACAACACCCCTAAAAACGGCAAAACCAACACCCTGTTCTTTAATAATATTTGTGATTTAGCAATTTTGAATCTCAACTTTAAATATAAAAAAAACTCCCT
This sequence comes from Parabacteroides sp. HGS0025, assembly GCF_000969845.1. NCBI lineage: Bacteria > Pseudomonadati > Bacteroidota > Bacteroidia > Bacteroidales > Tannerellaceae > Parabacteroides > Parabacteroides sp. HGS0025. The sequence goes on along the minus strand of NZ_KQ033902.1, from coordinate 2,056,085 downwards.
ATACGACTCTCTGTATCTCATCTTACAATTTGTATTTTATGGGATACAAAATAACTTCAAAATCAACAAGATTGCAAGACCCTGTTATCTATATATAATAATTTTATCACTATTTAACTGTAACAAATATAAAATATGTTTACCTTTGAGATACCCAAACAAGCCGTAAAGCAAATTATGAAAGTATATAACAATCCTGAAATTAACATTTCAGAAGACTGGTTCATGGGGTACTTGACACCTGAAAATATGAAGTTACTCAACCCGCATATTAAGTCATTATGCTGGTTGAAAATGGAAATGTTTATTCTTTGCCTCAAAGGTGAAGCGGAGATATTTATAGATTTGAATCACTATTTAATCAAACCTGGTAGTTTTATAACAATCTTACCTGAAACAGTCTTACAAATACAAGCTATAAAAGAAGATATACAAATTTATATCCTAGCTTTCTCTTCTGACTTTATTAATAAAAATCATATAAATAACATACACCTGTTTAATACAATCAAAAAAGCACCAGTCATTGAGTTAAAAAGACAATCGGAACAATTCATGAAAGATTATTTTTTATTCCTCACTAAAACATATAATTCATCCATAACCAAACTAAATGACAAAATACTGATTTATCTGTTTAAAGGAATATGGTTTGGTGTTGAAAGTTTATACAATACAACAATAATCTATCCAACTCGCTATTCCAGAAACGAGCAGATAAGTATAAATTTTCATCGATTGGTCTTGTTGCACTATACCGAACAACGTAATGTAGCCTGGTACGCCGACCAGTTAGGAATAACACAGGCTCATTTAAGTACGGTCATAAAACAGACAACCGGAAAAACATGCATCGAAACCATTACTTCAATGGTAATAATGAAAGCCCAAATACAACTAAAGTCAACAAATCTTGCAATACAAGACATTGCCAAATCTTTAAATTTCAACAATATGTCTTTTTTCGGAAAATATTTCAAACGCAACGTAGGGATAGGACCGTTAAAATATAGAATTAACTAATTCTTCATACATTAAGTAAACGAGCGAAAGCCCGATTACCCAACAATATGACCATACGAGGGGGAGCTTATACCTATCGAAAAAATCCCGTTCGAAAAAAGACAAATCTTCTTCATTCTGAATCAGCAGCATATGTTCTGTATAGGCAGTAAGCTCCCGTACTCACTTATCAATGTCTCATAAATAAGAACTATAAAATTACATATCCAAGGGAAATTTTCAGAATATGATTAGAGATATTTGTTCTAAATCGCATACTAAATAAAAAACAAGCCTTCTAATTCACCTTCTAACTTTCCTGAATAGGAATAGCAGGATACTAACCTTTCGTTTTTATATCAACCCATTGTCCTTTCCGGGTTTCAATCGTATAAATGCCTGCTTCCTCCGTTACATCGCCTTCATTTCCGGTGACAGAGACTTTACTGCTGCCTGCCGGGAAAGCAATACGCAACGTACCGCCCTGCTCGGGATAGACACGGAGCTTCACGATCTTGCCGGCTTTCTTTTCGGCAGAAATGACGAAAGCCCCCATAGCCCGCAGATTATCGAACGAGACATCCGACCAACCGGCCGGGATAGCCGGAAAAACACGCACGATACCGGTATGGCTTTGAAGTAACATCTCCTGGATACCGGAAGCAAAAGCGAAGTTACCTTCCAGCGTAAACGGACGATAAGTGAATTTAGACTTCCCGCTTTTCGTCTGGTCGCCATTCACATGGAACGTATTACGAAGGCAGAAACATTCGGCAAAGGTTCGCAGTTCCTCCGCTGCCCCTTCGCCGTCAAAGGCACGGGCTTTCATATTTCCGAACCAGCTATAGGAATAACCTGTCCAGTAGTCGGGGCCGTAATCCTTCAATTTCTTCAGCGTAGCCTGGATGATCTGCTGAGACTTTTCACCTTGGCTCCAATCCAGCAGACCCAACGGATGGATCGCCATCGCATGGGAGAAATGACGGTGGGACTGATCGTACGGAAAACCTTTGGCAAAGGTCAGGGCACCGTCTTTATCCAGGTCATAGTCGGGAAGCTGGCTGCCGATTTCCTTCCAATGTGCCGATTCTTCCGGGAGATTCATCTCGGCCGCCAGTTCGGATGCCGCACTGAAGGCAAAGTGCATCAAGGCCAGATCGTAGTTCGTCATATCCTTAAACCAGGCATTGATGGAGTTATCGAAAATCTCGGGGCTTGAACTCATCGCCAGTTTGCGTACTCCACCGGCATCGACTACGGATATTTGTTCGAGGAAGATTGCCACATCCTTCAGGAACGGATAGGCACGGTCTTTCAGGAATTCACGGTCGGCCGAATATTTCCAGTGCAGGTAGAAATGTTGCGCCAGCCAGGCACTGACTGTCTGTGACATAGAATATTGTATCCATCCTCCCATCGGGACACCCAGCAGGGTACAAACACCCGGTATATTCATTCCGTCTTTCCCGAAATATTCTTTCGTATATTCCTTATATACATCACGCTGGTTCCACAGTGTATTCAGATAACCCATACCTTCGGTCAGGTGGTTACCGGTATAAGTCGGCCAATAACTGAGCTGCGTATTGAGATCGTGGTGGTAATCGCCTTTCCAGGGGGGAAGTTTGCCGTTATCGGCTGTCCATACGGCCTGCAAAGAGATGGGATAGGAATTTTCGCGGGTAGCCGAACCGTATTTATACATTTCATTATCGTATTGCTTCTGCAAAACCGGATCAGGAAGGGTGACGGACGATTGCGCCCAGTAATTCTTCCAGAAATCCATGTGCGTCTGATAATCCCGGTCGACACCACGCGTCATGGCTTCCTGCGTCTTGTCGGTTGCTTTATCTGTTTCCAGAGAAGAAGTCACGCTCCATACACCGCGAAGGGTATTTCCTTTTTGCTGCCAGCGGACATTTACATCGTAAGAGAAGCCATTCCAGCCTTCCTGATGATAGGTGATCTGATTGGATTCCTTATCGATCGTGCCTTGTTTATAGCCCAGACGGCGCAAATCCTGTCCCTCCACCGAGTTTCCCGCCTCTGCTCCTCCGGTATTATATTTCGGGGAGATCAAAGTAGGAGTTATAGCTGCCGGGAGATTTTCGAAAACGAACCAGCCGACAGGTTCTGTGGCATGGACAAAGGTCTTCAGTGTTGCACCGTTATCCCATGTTGCCTCACAAAGGGCATTGTTCAGGTAAAGGTGCACATCGGAAGGCGATCCCAGTTCTTCCAGGGAAAATTCGAGCGCAGCGCCCGGTATCTTCGACGGTGCAGGCTGCTGATCATACGGATGATCGTATTTCTTCTGAACGGGAAGATAATCCTTTTTCTTTACTTGTTCGCAGACCCACGTGAAACGGTTGTTAGGGCCAGAGATACTATCCATCGGGCGAAGATCCCAGAGATCCGTCCGATCCAGCGACAGGCGCAAGGCCGAATCGCGTTGCCAGACCAGTGCACCGACAGTTGCGTTACCAAGGGGCATTCCTTCATCCCAGGTGGTTGCCAGGTCGGGGAATTGCAAATCACTTTCGGAAGGTGTAACAGGCAGGTTACTTTTCCCTCCTCCGCTACAGGCTACCAGTAGCAGGAGACTAAATACGAATACGAAGTTTTTTATCATAATATGTTCATCTAACTAATACAAATATAGGAGAATAAATCTTCCCTAATATATTACTTGTCAGTCTATTTAGGCAGAATACCGGATTATGCAAAACATTCTCCTGATTTTGCATAATCCGGTACTTATTTATTCTTCCATCAAGGCGACTTTGGAGATCACCAGGTCGGCACCTTCCTTCACTTTTGCTTTCAGGACAAGCTGCCCGTCGTTTGAATCTTCGCGCATCACATGCAACTTAATCCAGGTTTCCTCTTCCTTTTGCTTGCCCAGTTCATAGGCACGTCCTTCAAAGACGATATGTCCGGTGCGTCCCTTCTTGTCCTTGTCGGCAAAGCAGACATACAGGGAACCGATAATGCCCGACGGACAATCGATCGTCAACGTCAGTTCTTCACTCTGCCAGGACGGAGTGACCTTATAAGTCGTTTTTTTACGTGCCTCCACCTTATCGGTCGTGCCGCAGTCGATGTACAGCAAAGCGTTGCCGAACTCTCCGGTGACAGTGCTCTTCAGCGGCTCCACATAGGTAAACATCTTCTGCAAAGAGGTGATATCCCTTTCGTAAACCGGATTGAAATCGTTTGAATTCATATAATGCAGGATGCTACCCTTCAATCGGCGGGCAGCCGGGTTCGTCTCTTCCCGCAGGTCGAAACCGCAGACCAGCAATTTTCCTTTTCCTACTTTCAGTTCGAAGATAGATGCCAGCTTATTATTCCGGTGGAAATCGTCGATAGGCTGGGCAATCGGCTTGTAAGTCTCCGGATAGTCGTTGATATAGAAAGCACGGGCATCTTTGTAGATGGATTGCCACTGCCAGTCGCTATGCGAATCGGTCGGGAACTGTGCAAAGAGCGGATGTTTATCGCGGACGATCATCCCGATCGTATTCTTTCCCTGTCCGGGGAAGAAGGTCAGCGACCAGTATAAAGGATAGAAACTGATCTTATCGCAGGTTTCTTCCGTGCCCAGGGCTGAAGCCTGCAAGAGCACCTTCTCCCCTTTCTCCAGGCGTTTCAGGCACTCGGTATCCATGCGGTCGGTGACGTAGACCGTTCCGGCTTCCACTTTGTCATTTGCCGGGAACACCCAGATATTCCAGGTGTTAGCGATAGCTTCGTTCTGCAGGCCGACCTCAACAGTCAGTTTCTGTGCAGCCGTTACAGCAGACAGGTCGCAGGAAACCGTACCTGCTATCTCCGAACTGCCGGCCGGAAACGTGCGGGATGCCGTACGACCGGAAGCAATCAGATTACCTTGTTCGTCTTTCAGCTTCCAGTAAAGCCCGTCATGCAGGAGAGCCAAACCGTAATGAGCCAGCTGAATATCAGCCGTAAACGGTTCATCATTCGTCCAGACATATTTCGGGAAACGCAGCAGCGGAACCGTACTGTCGTGGTGACAACGGAACTGTTCGGGCGTAGTGATACCCTTGCTATCGTAAAAGACATCCAGCCAACCGACCAGTGCTTCTCCCTGTCCCTGATAATCCTGCATACTAAGCAACTGGATTCCGGCACAGGAAGGAGTACGCAGGAACGATTCGATCTCATATTTATACATGATCTGGTTGAGTGCGCCCGATGCCGCAACAAATGCTTCGTTCTGCTCTTCAATCTTATTCTTACGTGCCTGCTCGCGGAACTCCTCGAAGTTGCGCGCTTTCAGTACACCCTTATATTTCTTTATCTCACTCCAACGGGGATAGACAGGCCATTGTCCGATCTCATGAGATAGAACGGGGATAGCAGACTTTGAGTAAACCTCTTCAAAATCCCAGGCGGTAGACGCTCCACCTTTTAATCCGCGGGCACTTCCCAGTCCGTCGATATAATGGGTAGCCATATACTGATCGACCGGCATGATCTTACGGGCGGTCGATACGGAATACAGGCGGCGGGAATCCTTCTCCTTCAACGGTTTCATCCACGACTCCATCACCTCGAAATCAGAGTTACCCAGTTCGTTTCCGATACATTGCATCACAAAAGAAGGATGATTGCCGTAAGCATCGATCATACGCGACAACTCCTGTTGCACATACCGGTCTGCCGAAGGATTCTTACCCAATCCCTGCGGATATCCTTTGGTATTCATTTCCGGCCTGTCTTTCTGCTCGGACGACATCCACCAGTCGATCCAGATGGTTTCGGCCTGGATATAAATACCGAGACGGTCGGCAGCAACGAAAGCGGCTTCGGGCGGGCACCAGGAATGAAAACGGACATGGTTCAACCCATAGTCTTTATAGATACGGAATATCTTTTCCCAATCTTCCACCTTGCAGGACGGATAACCCGTCAGCGGGAAATGCACGCAGTCGAGGTTGCCACGCAGAAAGACCGGTTTGCCGTTTATCAGTATCTTCGACCGAGAGTGGGATACCTCACGGAAACCGAACTCAATTTCGCGGCTGTCGAACTGTTTCTTCTTATCTTCCAAAGTGACTTTCAGTACGTACAGATTAGGAGTGATATCATTCCAAAGACGGATATTCTCCGGCATGGTGGCTTCAAAGTCCAGGATGTTCAATCCTTTCTGCAACAGTTGCTCGGTCGTCCGGGTATAAACGACGGCACCGTCTTCCCGGTCGGTCAGTTGCCAGGTGATGCGGGCGGGAACTTTCCGGGACGACTCGTTGATAAGCGTATCCCTTACCTGCAAGGTGCAGGGGCCGTTGGTCGTACGGGTAAACACCTGCGGATTGGAGAAGCGAACCGGATCGGATGCCACCAGACGGATGCGTCCGACCGCCCCATTCCATATACTTTGCGTATATTCGGAATAGACATGTCCTTTATCCCCGATATTATAGATCATATCATTATTGATACGGATGGTCAGCTGATGTTTGCCGGGTGTCAGATATCCCAGGTCATGCCAGTGCGGAGTGGACAAAGCATCCTGCACGGATATCTCCTTTCCGTCCAGAAAGACACGCGATTCCCACAAGACACGTTCCAGTTCCATCCGGATGTATTTCCCGTTCCATTCGGAAGGAATTTCTATTTCCTTCGAATACCATGCCGGGCCGTAATATTTATAAGCCCGTGTCAGGATACCGAAATCCGAACCGGAAGTCTTCTCTCCGTAACCGGCCTCATCCGTTGTTCCGGGCAGCGCGATACGATCGGAGAAAGCGGCGCTCTGCCAGTTTTCTTTCAATCCCTTATCTTCCGGATCGAGCCTGAACTGCCAGGTTCCGCTCAGAGATTCCACTTGCTGGGCTTGCGTCGGGATATCCAGACTTAAAAGAAGTAGTGCGATAGATACTAGTTTAGTAAGTTTCATATATATTTATGTTTCTGATATAGTCAGTCAGGGCTGTCATGGAGTGATTTTATCCGGCAGTGCCAGTAGCCTGCACTGCATTCCTTATTCATACCACAGCTGTGGTATGAAAGAAATCCATCTGTGGTATGCACGGAAACCAACTATGGTATGAAAGGAATGCAGTCGTGGTATGAATAGTGTCCGCCTTATTCGGTCATAAACCGGAAGTTATATTCGCTGAACGACCAAACTTTCTTTCCTTTCGGAACGATCGCTTTTCCTTTCTTACGGCCTTTCTTATCAACCGTAACGTTCAGATCGATACGGGTAAAGGCTCCTTTTTCATAATCATACGAACTGCCATCGTCGTCGTAGAGGGAAAAAGTACCCGGTTTCGTTCCGTAATGTCTTACTTCCAGCGGATACTGCCGGTCGGTAAACTTAGCCATAGCCGGCCATAAGGGGATGATACCGCCGTCTTTTACGTATACGGGGATATTTGAGTCGTTCGGCTTAACGGTAATCACTTCTCCTTCGCCCGCCAGTTTTCCGGTATAGAAATCATACCATTTACCTTGCGGAAGGACGACTTTGCGTTCTTTCTGCCCGGTAAACAAAGGGGCAACCAGTATGTTTTCGCCCACCATGAACTGGTCTTTCACTTCACGGCGTATGGCCATTGCGTAGGGGTTTTCCGTTGCATCCAGCTTTCCCTGTTCCGTTTCCGCTTCGACGGCATAACCATTTTCCAGGTTCATGGCACGTACAGGCGGTGTCCCGTAGAAAGCATAATCGGCAAAAGCTGAATATAAATAAGGGATCAATTGAATACGAAGCAGGGCTATCTCTTTAATTTCCTTTTCTACGTCGGGGAATGTCCAGGGCTTTGTGCCGTCTGCCCACGCATTCAACTGGGCGATAGGAGAAAAACAGACAGTCTGCATGCGGCGCAACCATTCTTCGGACGTCTTGGAAGAACGGACTTCAGGCGTCCACAGCACACCGATAAAGGAGCTGTTTATCAGGGCGGTAATAAAGCCCTTATGATCGTAATAGTCGTTATACAGCACGTACGGATAGGAATTGGTTCCGGCGTTGGCGGCACGGACTTGTCCGTAGGTACGTTTGTTCTGCTCACGGTACATCTTTGTCGTTGCATATTGCATCAGGGAACCGTACAGGTTGCGCAACTGTTCCGCCGGGATTCCGGAAGGGAAGGTGGCCACGTCAGGCCAGAGCCAGGAGTCGTAGCCATCGTTTTCATCCATTTTATAACCGCTCACTCCCATATCTACCTGATGTTTCCTGAAATGGTCGGTCATGATGCGTTGTACTTCCGGCATGGAATAATCGGGCACTTCACCCGACCAGACGGTATGCGATCCGGTATATGGTTTGATCTTGTTATATACTTCGCTATGTTTGGAAACATAAGGATTCATCCACAGATTCAGCTCAATCCCTTTATCCAGCATCTCTTTTACGAAGCCGGGGGCATCCGGGAAACGGCTCTTATCCCACTCGTAGGTACAAGGATAGGCTTTCGTGTGCCATCCCGGTTCGAGTCCGATCACGGAAAGCGGGAAACCTCTCTTTTCAAACTCGGCGACTTCATCCTTCACATCCCGGTCGGAGAACAACGTAGGCGTGCGGTGCCAGAAGCCCAATCCCCAACGGGGAGGCAATGTGCCTCCCCCGTTATACAAATTATACCGACGCACGGCATCCAGCATCGTCGGGCCGGCAAAAAGCAATAGTTCGACTCCTGTGGCAGGAACCAGTATTTCTATATTATCTGAATAGGGTTGTGCAGGCCAGGACGGATCGGCATTACGGTCTTTTTCTTCGGGAGCGTTCGGGCTGTCCTTCCGGACTGCCGTTCCCACCCATACATCTATATAACGGGCGGAATTAATCAGCACGCCATATCCGCGGGAAGAGACAAAGAAAGGAACCGGCGCATGCGTGCGGCCGTTATCGTTTTCGCCATAATGATCCATGTGCAGGCGCATGATGCGGCCGCGTTGTTCTACGGTTTTGAAATGGAGCCCCAGACCGAATATCTTCTCCCCTTTTTCCAGCGGAAAGCTGATATAGGTTTTACCATCCCTCAGTTCCGTCTTTACATCAGAACGGGAAATGGGCAAGATACTTTCCGGCATCTGCTCCAATGCTTCTTTTTTCGGAGTTATATCGAGTTCACTCAACAGATTGATCTTCTCCGGAGTGCCCACAGAGAGTTTCCATATCCCGGCACATTCATTACTGCCCCATTCTTTTGAGGTTACGTTCGATTGACCATAGGCTGTCATGACAAAGCCTATCGCCGCAAATAATAAGGTAAGTTTTCTCATGGTATTGTCTTCTGTGATATTTAGAATGCAAAATAAGAGTTTTTGATCTGAATAACAAATAGACGAATAAAGGCTGAAGATGGATAATCTTTCGATCGCCGGCTACTCCACTTTAAGCGTTATCGTCCCGCCAATCGTATCGCCCGCTTTCAGCGGTTTTCTGAACGGGGCATAATAGCTGTTCAGGAACATTTCATTACCGGCTGTTACGAAATCGGCAACCAGGAAACGGATCCTGTCTTTTTCCAGCCATGAACGCCAGTGCTGTTGGCCGTTGGATGCGACTGTTACCTTACTTCCGGAAGGGGCGACAAGTCCGGCATACCAGATGTTACGGCGAGTAGAACGGAAATCGTTGCTTCCCAATTCATTATAATCCAGGCTCCATGACCAGGTGGGTTCTACCCGCGGGTCAATATGCGAAGGCAAGCCGGAATAGAACAGGTCGGCCTCTCCTACCGGACGGCTGATATGATCTTCAGGATATACACTCCACAGGCCGTCGCGACGCCAGAAGGTTTTATCGAAAGAGGCCGGAGCTTCGAATACCAATCCCCATTGACGGGGGTTGACATCGCCCAATGCATCGAACGAATACGTGACGGAGAGCTTCCCCCCTGCGTTTATATGTAACTGATAGCCGCCCTCAAACTCCTTATAACTACCTTTTACGGAGATCACTACGTCGTCGCCGGCCTTCGTTGCTTCTATTTCAGACACTTTCCACTCCGTACAGATGTCGTTAAACAAAGGGGTGTTTGCATTATGGTTCGGATAGCAGCCGCCACCATTCAACGGAAGCGCCATCAGCCACGGGCCACCGTTCAGGATTTCCTCTTTGCCTTGTTTCAGGGAAAGGATTTGTCCGGTGGTACGATCTACTTCACAGGTGAAGTTCTTGCCGGTGATACGGTATTTATCGTTACTTTTCTTTAGTTGGGTAGCAGCCGGGGACAGTTCCGGCAACTCATTCTGTACCTGTTTTCCAACGGGAATGATATATTCGTCCGCCATAAAACCGCGCGGATCGGTAAACGAGAGATAAAGTTCGTTTGCCTGCTGCGGATCAGCGATCGGAATACGTATCTGTCCGGTTCGGCCAGGCTCGATGGAGACGAAAGAGATGCCTTGTTCGTTACCGTACTTCCAACTGATCTGCAACTCGTTGAAGTCGGTATAAGTATATCTGTTTTCCAGATCGACAGTCAGTTCACGGGCAGGAGACAGCTTTTCCGTATACACACGGATCGGGCTGTATATCTTTTTCATATCATAATATTCCGGTTTAGGACGACGCCAACCGTCGATCGGCCCCCAGGGGCCATAGCCCACCGCATCCCCGTCAGGCAACTGGAAGATATCGTCGATACCCGACCAGATGGAACCGCCCAGTACGCCGGCTGTCTTATACATATTATCCCATGTCGAGGACAAGGCCAGCGCCCAGTCGCTACGTACGCCGGGATCTGTTACCAGTTCGCTCCGGTTGTAGACATTGAGGTGGCAGTATTCACCGTAAATCATCGGGCGTTCGCTTTCGGCAGCTACCTTGTAACCGTTCGGCCCCGGGTAATGGATATTGGCTATCGGAGCCGTGCTTCCCTGGTTATTAAAACCGCCGTATGCCTGATCGTGGAAAGTATGCGGACGGGTCGGGTCGGCTTTCTTCACATAGACTTCCACCTGTGCAAATTCCTCGTTCCAGTACGACTCGTTTGCCATCGACCAGAAGATAACAGACGGATGGTTGCGGTAGAACTGGATAGTTTCCATATTCGACTGAAGGACATAGGGATAATATTTACTATCTCGGTAATTCAGCGTCTTCCAGTTTTCGTTGGCATGGTGGCCGATCCAGCAAACCGGCGCTTCCACTTCCACAAACATTCCCAATTCGTCGCAAAAGTCCAGCAGTTCTTCACAGGGTGGATAATGCGAGGTACGGATAAAGTTACAGTTTGCAGCCCGGTAGAGTTCCACATCTTTCTGCTCCAGTTCGGGAGTCAAGACACGTCCGGTCAGCGGATGGGCTTCGTGGTGGCAGACTCCTCTCAACTTAACGGCTTTTCCGTTCACCAGCAATTGGTTGCCTTTTACTTCCACTTCACGGAAGCCGAAACTTTTTTCGATCTGTTCCGTAGTTGCGTCGGCAGTGCCCAGTTCAACCTTCATCGTATATAAATGCGGATGTTCGTTATCCCATTTCCGGGGATTAGCGACCTTGCCGTTCAGCCACCCTGTCCAGGTTTCCCCCGGAGCCAGTTGCGGTATCGACTGATCCAGTACCACCGGCAGCCCGGTAATCGACAGACGTGCAGCGACATTCTTTTCCGTGTTCTTTCCGGCATTCGTAACGGCCAGATAGACTTTCAGGTCTGCATCTTCATACCGGTCGTCCAGATCGGTCACGATACGCAAGTCGGAAATATGTACTTCGGGTACGGCAAACAAAGTCACCTTGCGGGTTATCCCTCCTATCTGGTGAGCGGCATACTGCGTCAGGCTACCCAGCATATCGGCCAGCGATTCACTACGAACCTTCAGTGCTAATCTGTTTTCGCCCTGTTGCAAAGCACCGGTCGCATCCAGCTCGAACGCAGTCATACCTCCCATGTGAGAACCTATCTCTTTCCCGTTCAGCCAGACTACGCATTCGCTGGATACGCCGTCGAAACGTAGTTTCACTTGCTTCCCTTTCCAGTCTGCGGGTAAAGTAAATGTCGTCTGATAACCGCCAAAGCCGGCTGAATCAACTTTAAATCCCTGCATCGACCACTGTCCGGGAACGACAATCGGGTTCCAGTTTGCATCTGTCGCTTTACCGGTATAAAAATCAGCTTTCGGAGACGGATTAAACAACCAGGTTCCATTCAGCGAAAGTACCGGATTGTACACCCCCGGAACGCTGTAAGGAATGGTTGCATATACGGGTAGATGTTCTTCGGCATCTACCTCCGTATCGATCTTATAGGTCTGTGTATTCACCAGTGCCTGTTTTTGTTCGCCTTCAAACGGGATCGGCTTCCTGGGGTTCGATGAGTAAAGATTCAGTTCCGACACGAGGGCGTTCGGCCCTTTCAACACTTCAAATATCAGAACCAGCTGGCCGTAGGCAAATGCTTTCTTCGGCAGGTCGATCTTATAGCGTTGTTCCTTCCCAGCTTCAAGGGTAACAGGTGACTGCACTTCGTTTCCATCGGCTATGATCCGTTGTTGACGCTCGCTATCAGACAGATAGACTACTTCCAGCTGATAATCGGCCTGTATATCCATCCGGTCGAAAGCATAGATAACTGTTCCACCGAAATTACAGGTCTTTGCGGCTGCGCTTCCGTCTATCCCGCTGGGCATCGTGTAATTATCCCCTTTTACCAGAAACGGCTGTTTACCGTTTACACCGCAATCGTTTGTTGCCACTTGGTGCAGCTTAGCCGTTTGGGCATTCAGTGTTACAACGAAAAGTAACAAGATCAGGGCACTCAGGACAGGTATTCTACTCCTGGATTGTTTAAGGTTATTCATTCTTTTTCCATTTAATTTATTCCACTGCAATATTACGAAGTTCCGGCCAATCCTTGCTTATAAGAAGGGAACCGATTAAAAGAACAGAGGGAACAAATAAAAAAGAAAAGTAGACAAAACGGAACTTCCCCTATCAAATATAGGATAACGTTAATGATTTGCTTTTTTGAGGAAAGACTATTTTCTTTGTAATGTGAAAACGAAAACAGCTAAAAAGAAGACTTTTACATTCCCGCTATATCTACAGATACTTCTGGGAATGCTCGCAGGAATAGGTATAGGCATTATTGCAGTTTACACTAACGGAGAAAAATTCGTTCAGGATTGGATACGCCCCTGGGGGCAGATATTCATCCGACTGTTGCAGCTGATAGCTATTCCGTTGGTATTTATTTCCCTGGTTAAAGGTGTTACGGGGCTTAACGATATTAAAAAATTCTCCCGTCTCGGGGGGAAAACCATTCTGATTTATATCGGGACTACCTTCGTCGCCGTCGTATTAGGCCTTTTCCTCGGACTGATCGTGCAACCGGGAAAATTAGTCAACCGCGAACAGGTTGCCCATATGCAGGATAGCTATAAAACGATTGTCGAAGAAAAAAAGCAAGCCGCCGAGATGACACATAACCAGGGGCCGCTTGCCTTTCTTTATGATATCATTCCTAATAATATAGTCAGCGCCACAGCCGACAATTCGAAAATGCTGCAAGTAATCTTCTTTGCCGTCTTCTTCGGTATCGCAGCTCTGACCATTGCCCCGGACAAGGTAGCTCCGGTCATAAAGTTGTTTGACGGATTGAACGATATAATATTGAGGATGGTAGATTATATCATCAAATTCGCTCCCTGGGGAGTGGCCGCCCTGATGGCCGGACTGGTTACCGACTTTGGAGGGGATACAAGCATATTCAGCGCACTGGCGGTGTATGCCTTGACGGTTGTCGGCGGTATGTTTATACTGGTGTTGATATTCTATCCGTCACTGATCCATTTCTTTACCAGGATACATGTCAGGAATTTTATCCGTGCAATGTATCCGGTTCAGTTATTCGCTTTCAGTACCAGCAGCAGTGCTGCAACCCTCCCCCTCACACTCGAAACCGTAGAGCGCGAACTGAAAGTTTCCGAAGAAGTCAGTTCGTTCGTACTGCCTGTCGGGACGACGATCAATATGGACGGGACGAGCTGCTATCAGTCCATTGCGATCCTGTTCATAGCCCAGGTACTGGGAATAGACCTTAGTATCTCCCAGTTACTGATCATTGTTGCAATGACAATCCTCTCTTCTATCGGGACTCCCGCCATTCCGGGTGGAAGTTATGTGATCCTGACGATGGTGCTGACCTCTGTCGGTATCCCTGCCGAAGGACTGGCCTTGATTCTGGGTATCGACCGTCCGTTAGATATGTTGCGCACAGCCGTAAATGTAACGGGTGATGCTACCGTTGCATCTATTGTAGACAAGTAAAAAGCGATAAAACACCTGTATTCCATTAATTAATGGCCTTATTTCACAAAAAAGATATATTTATTAAATAATAATGGAGAACCATAGTGTTTTATCCAAATAGTTTACGTTCCTTTGCATCGCGAACAACAAGAAGTTTGAAAGCATATTGAACATCTGTTGCCGCTATTATTAATTTTTTTATTTTTATATTTATGAACATGTATGTTGGAAACCTTAGCTATAATGTTAGGGAATCAGATTTGAAAGAAGTTATGGAAGAGTACGGAACAGTTGATTCTGTAAAATTAATTATCGACCGTGACACAAGAAGATCTAAAGGTTTTGCTTTTGTTGAAATGCCTGACAATGCTGAAGCACAGAAAGCTATCAACGAATTGAACGGTGCAGAATATGCAGGCCGTGCAATGGTAGTAAAAGAAGCACTTCCCAGAAATTAATTAGCTGACATTATATTATTATATATCAGTAAGAAGAAGGATACTCCTATTGTGGAGTATCCTTTTTTTGTATCGTATCTCATAAGGTTTTACAACAAAACAAGTTTTATAACAAACCTGTTCTGTTGAACACGAATACTTATTCCGATTTCAAACTATCTACCGGATTGGCATTCGCCGCCCGCCAACTCTGGAACGTCACTGTCACGACCGTAATGATCAGCACAACAAGTAGAGCTACCAGAAATACCCACCAGTACATCGGTGTTTTATATGCGAAACTTTCTAACCATTTTCTAATACTATAGTAGCCAGCCGGTGCAGCTAAAGCGAAACAAATCAGCACAATATAAATATAGGAGCGGTTGAGCATCTCCAATATTTCTCCGTTAGTCGCACCATGCACCTTACGTACGCCGATTTCTTTCCGGCGATACTGCGTATCAAATACTACCAAACCAAATACCCCCACAAGTGATATGATAATCGCCAGTATGCTGAAGACCATTATCAGGCTACGCAGATTTTCCTCCTTATGGTACAGATTATCGAATACCGTATCATAGAACTGCACATCAAACGGATAAGCCGGATCAATGTCTGCCAATGTTTTACGGATATGATTGACAGCCGCATGTGCATCGGTTCCTGCTTTCAGGCGGACATAAGAAACAGGCATCGGGTAAGGGATCTTCCCCACCACAAAAGCAATATTGTTCTCTCCATTGCGAAGTGAAGTAAACTTTACGTTTTCGGTAAACCCTACGATTCGTCCCGGTATCCAGGATTCCAGAATATCTCCCGTTTCCATATCTACAGCTAATTTAGCCGTATGGTTAAATATATAAACAGGAGCTTCCGATAATTCATCAGACAAAGAAAAATCGCGTCCCTCTTCAATCGGAATACCCATCACCCGAAGAAAATTTGATGAAGCCATAATCATAAAGAAGTGGAATTCCTTTTGTTTCAATACTGCTCCATTGGTATTATATCCATCCTTTGAAGCAACTTTCTCCATCGCAAAAGCAACATCTTCAATCCCGGGAAACTCTTTCAACCGATTTACATACGTTTCATGGTGTTTAGTGTAAAGTTCTCCACTCAGCTCTACGATAGCGATCTGGTCTTTATCGAAACCAAGTGAGAAACTACGCATATAATCATTTTGCAACCGGACGAAGCTGGCTCCGATGATCAGCAGGATGGAGACTATAAATTGTACGCTAATCAGAACCGTACGCAGTTTACGACCCGAAGGAGAGAGTCCGAAACTCCCTTTCAGCACTAATGCAGGCGGGAAAGATGTCACATACCAGGAAGGATATAATCCGGCAACCACACCTGTTACCAATGCAACAAGTCCGGTAAGCAGGACAATAGGCAAATTCTTCTGAATGCTCAGATCAGCCTCCACAAATGGTAAAGCAGTAGCCTCGCCAAGCATCCAAACCAACACCAGACTGATCAACCAGGCTATAAGACTGACAATAGCAGCTTCAGCCAATAAAGCGTTTCGTAATAATGTATCGGAACTACCCAATACTTTCTGAGTATTGATACTTTTGATACGAAGAGGCGTCAGGGCCGTACTGAAATTAGTAAAATTGATGGCAGCAACAATAATGATCAATAATGCTATAAAGAACAGCAACAGAGTCACTTCCTTATTCCCGCTACGGAAGATCATACCATCCTGGCTTTCATTCAAATAGTAAATATCAGTCAATGGAGTCAGTTTGAGCTTCTCGTCCTTTTTACCTATCTTACCAAAATCAAAATGAGTATTGAAGTTATCAATTACATCTTGGGCAGCTCCGGCATCATCCAGCAATACATAACAAGCAAAATTACTAGCTTCGAAATTATCCCGCTGGAAGGTCGGCCCGATAGCCGTATAAATCAGGTTCCTCACCTGGGTATTGCCCGGAAAGTCTTTGTAGACAGCACCAACTGTATACTCCCGGTTATCTTTTGTCTGTACGGCTTCTTCGGCATGCAACACCTTACCTACAGCCGGCTGATTACCGAATATTTTACGTGCGGTACTTTCGGGCAAGATCAGTTTATCAGGATCATTCAGACAGTCTATATCTCCTTCCAGTATTGGAAAATCGAAGACACGAGTAATTCCGGGATTACTGGTATATACCGGTTCACGATAACCGATCTTTTCCCCATTCTCTATAACTGAGAAATAAATTGCCGGATTATATGGATAAATCAATGATCCGGCTTCGATATGCGGAGACGAATTCATAACAGTCTCAACAAATCCACGAGGCATAATAAGGCCAAATGTTCCGGGAGTTCCTAATTCCACTCTGAATACCCTTTCAGAAGTAGAATGACAGCGGTCGAAACTACGTTCATAATTTACCTGTATCAGGATAACGATAAAAGCAGCAAAAGCCACTGCCAGTCCGGCCACATTCAAAAAGGTAGCCATCTTGAAACGACGCAGCACACTCAAGAAGTTTCTTAGTATTGTTTTCATTATCATTTATGTTTTGTTATAAACATTCAAATTGCATGCCAAAACAGTAATACGCAACATATCAAACAATTACGCAATCGATCAGTAAACAACAATGTCTAATAATTAGACACTGATGTCAAATTATTAGACATTGATAATGAAATATATAAAGCCTTCTTATTCTGACTTTATGCTTTCCACCGGATTCGAATTGGCCACCTGCCAGTTCTGGTAAGTAACGGTTATAAAAGTGATGGCCGAAACAATAACAAAGGCTACCAGAAATACCCACCAATATATCGGCGTACGGTAAGCAAAGTTTTCCAACCAACAGTACACGCCATAGAAAGCAACCGGAGCCGCCAGAACAAAACAGATCAACAGGATCAAAAGATAGCTTTTGTTGAACATAAACAGTATCTCTGAAGTAGAAGAACCTAATACCTTCCGTACTGCCACTTCCTTGCGTTTGTGCTCACTTTCGAAAATGACCAAGCCAAAAACACCGACAACAGAGATAAATATAGCGATCAGACTGAACAGGGTTATCAGGTTACTTATCTTCAACTCCTTGTCGTACGTATGTTGCAACACCTCATCGTAAAAAGAAACTTTGAACGGATAGACAGGATCGATCTTGCTCAGCGAAGCTTTTACATGCTCCATTGCACCCCATAAGTCGCTACCGGCTTTTACTTTTACATAAGCTGTACTGTAATAGCGGACCCCGTCATTTCCCTTCCAATACTTTCCTCCGATATAAAAAGCCATTGGCGATACTTCGTTACGGAAAGAAGCAAACTTGATATTTGGAATAATTCCGGCAATCTCTTCCCCTTCTACCAGCTCACCCACTACCAGGTCATACATCTCGCGTGCCTTTTCATTAAAGATATATGTTCCTTTATCTTTCAAATCATCTTCCTGCCGGAAATCACGACCTTCAATTACTTTTATTCCCATGACATGCAAGAAACTCGGGGAAACCGGGATACATTGGAAATCGATATTCCTGTCCTTATAATCCCGTCCCCAACCCATATAATAGTCCCGGCTCGCCAAGATCTGGTCTGCACACGTGATAGCATCTATCCCTGAAAATGTTTTCATTTCACTTTCCAACACATCCAGGTTTTTATTGATCTTACCGTTCAGCTCGATAACAATCAGTTCGTCCTTATCGTATCCAAGCGGCGCACTTTGCATATAATGGTTTTGCAGGAACATGAATAGCGAACCGATAATCAGGATAAAGGATGCTATAAACTGAATACTAACCAGCGTACTCCGCAACGCACGTCCTTTAGGCGACAGCCCGA
This sequence comes from Parabacteroides sp. HGS0025, assembly GCF_000969845.1. Classification (NCBI taxonomy): domain Bacteria; kingdom Pseudomonadati; phylum Bacteroidota; class Bacteroidia; order Bacteroidales; family Tannerellaceae; genus Parabacteroides; species Parabacteroides sp. HGS0025. Next base: position 2,037,593 of record NZ_KQ033902.1, on the reverse strand, counting down.
AGCTTCCTTTCAACACCAGGGCCGGTGGGAAAGAGGTGATATAACAGGCCGGATAAGCCCCTGCCAACGCACCGACCAACAAAGCTATGATTCCTGTAACACCGATAATTTTCCATTGCACCCCGAAAGACATATCGGCATCTACCAGAGAAGCAATAAACGAATTTTCCGCCAGGTGCAACGCCACCAGCGAAATCAAATATGCCACAAAACTGATAATGACTGCCTCACCCAGCAAACTCAGCCGCAGCAGGCCGTCTGAACTACCGAGCACCTTCTGCGTATTGATACTCTTTATACGCATCGGCGTCAATGCCGTACTGAAGTTTGTAAAATTGATACCGGCAATCAGCAGTATTATGAAAGCGATGGCAAATAGCACCTGTACCGTCTGGCGACTGGCTTTCGGCATCGAATCGTAAGAAACGTTGGTCAGGAAATGTAATTGGGTAAGCGGAGTAATATGCAGGTCGATTTTATCTCTTTCCCAGTCAAGATCAGAACCGGCCATTTTTGTTTTATCAAAATTCTTTTTGAAGTTTTCCTTCACATCTTCCGTATTTGCCGGATCATCCATGCGGAAAAAGAAAAAATAATTACTGTTGCCCCACTCATCGTAATTTTCTTTCGGATCCATCTGCATATAAATTATATTGCGGACAGATGAATTACGGGGAAAATCTTTAAAAACACCGTTGACGGTAGCGACTACCTTTCCCGATGTCCCACTCATCAATTGTTTACCGATAGCCGATTCATTACCGAACAGGCGATGCGCTATACTTTCAGGAATCATGACTGAACTCGGTTGTTCCAGCGCTGTTTCATCGCCTTCCACCATATCGAAATGGAAAACACGGGTAAAGTCGGGTGTCACTGTCGCAATCGGATCCTTAAAATTTTGTATCTCACCGTTCCGTTCGATACTGTAAAACCTGTCGGAATCCCATAATGTCATAAGAGCTCCGGCCTTGATATGCGGCGACGATTCTGTAAAAGCCCTTGCCAGAGGACGGCTCATAACTGCTATCAGTTCTCCCTGGTATTGCATATCCATCCGGTAAATTGCTTCAGATTCCGGCTGACAGGAATCGAACGTATAATCATAACTCACCTGCATCATGATCACCATAAATGCCGCGAAAGCAATGCTCAGCCCCAGAATATTCAATAAAATGGCCATCTGGAAGCGGCGGAAAATGCTGATAAAGTTTCGTAATATCGTATTCATATTGATTTTTTTACTTAATTCAATCAAATTTCATGCCAGAACGATAACTCTTTAGCAATCAAAAACATTCGCTACACCACTTAAAAATGAATGTCTAATAATTAGACAGTCGTGTCAAATTATTAGACATTCACAAAGGAAATTAAAACCTCGCTTACTCCGCCTTCATACTATCCACCGGATTGGAATTGGCGACCTGCCAGTTCTGGAAAGTAACGGTAATAAAAGTAATAACTGACACGATTACAAAAGAAACCAGGAATACCCACCAGTACATCGGCGTGCGATAAGCAAAGTTTTCCAACCAGCGATACACGCCATAGAATCCTACCGGAGCTGCCAGCAGGAAGCAGATTACCAGAATAAACAAATATCCTCTATTGAACATGACCAATATCTGTGATGTAGAAGATCCCAGAACTTTACGGACAGCGACCTCTCTCCTCCTGTACTCGCTCTCGAACACAACCAATCCGAATACACCGACAATAGAAATAAAGATGGCTATCACACTGAATAAGGTAATCAGATTACTGATCTTCAACTCCTTCACATATGTCCGCTGCAATATCTCATCATAGAAAGAAACCTTGAAGGGATAAACCGGATCGATCTTTGTTAACGATGTTTTCACATGTTTCATTGCAGCCCGCAAGTCGCTACCGGCTTTTACCCTGACATAAGCGGCACTATAATACTTGTTTCCTTCATCTCCCCAACGGTACTTTCCCCAGACATAAAAAGTCATGGGCGATACTTCGTTGCGGAAGGAAGCAAACTTCACATCCGGCATAAAACCGATTATCTCATCTCCGTTGATTTTATCACCCAGTTCCAGGTCGTATGTCTGACGGGCTTTCTCATTAAAGATATAGCATCCGGTATCTTTCAGATCGTCTTCAGGTCGGAAATCACGGCCTTCCGTCACCTTTATCCCCATTGCATGCAGGAAAGAAGGGGTAACAGGAATACATTGGAAGCTGATTTCCCGGTCTTTATAGTCACGTCCCCACCCCATATAATAGTCATGACTTGAAAGTACCTGTTCGGAACAAGCCAGCTCTTCAATCCCGGAGAATGTCTTCAACTCGCTCTCCAACACACCCAGATTCTTATTTATTTTACTATTCAATTCAATAATGATCAGCTCGTCTTTATCATATCCCAGCGGTGTATTTTGCATATAGTGGTTCTGTAAATACATGAACATGGCACCGATAATAAGGATAAAGGAAGCGATAAACTGGATGCTGACCAGCGTACTGCGAAGTACCCGTCCCTTGGACGACAACCCAAAACTTCCTTTCAACACCAACGCCGGCGGAAAAGAAGTGATGTAATAAGCAGGATATCCTCCGGCTAACACTCCGACAACCAATGAGATAATAGCCGTTGCAACAATAATCTCCGATTGTGCCGAAAAAGCCATATCCGCATCCAGCAGGGAAGCAATAAAAGATTTGCTTGCCACAAACAACATTCCCAGCGATATCAGATAAGCCACCACACTCACAATGACAGCTTCCGCCAGCAAACTAAGACGAAGTACGTTATCCGGACTACCCAATACCTTCTGCGTGTTGATACTCTTTATACGCATCGGGGTAAGCGCCGTACTGAAATTAGTGAAGTTGATACCGGCTATCAACAGGATAATGAAAGCGATGGCAAACAGAACACGTACCGTCTGCCGGCTAGCTTTCGGCATTGTATCGTAAGAGGTATTAGTCAGAAAATGTAATTCAGGAAGTGGCGTGAGGCGCAAGTCTAGTCCACCGCTTTCCCAGGTAAAATCTTTACCGAACTGAAGAGTCGCATCGAAATTCTTCTTAAAGTTCTCTTTTACATCTTCTATGTTGGCCGGATCATCCAGACGGAAAAAGAAATGATAATTATTGTTTCCATAGGCATCATAATTCTCTTTCGGGGATATCTGCCTGTAAATTATATTTCGCATGGAAGAGTTACGGGGGAAGTCCTTAAAAACACCGCTGATCGTATAGAGGGTATTCCCCGTTTCCACGCTCATCAGCCGTTTACCCATTGCCGATTCATTGCCGAAAAGACGACGCGCCATACTCTCGGGAATGATAGCAGTCTCCGGTTGATCCAAAGCCGTTTCATTCCCTTCCACCATATCAAAATGGAATACGCGGGTAACACCGGATGTAACTCCCGTTATCGCATCCTGGTAATTTTGCCTTTCCCCGTTATGTTCCACATAGTAAAACACCTCTGAATTCCACGAAGTCATAATCATGCCCCCCTTCACATGTGGCGACGATTCCGTAAAAGCTCTCGCAAAAGGACGACTGACCACAGACCCTAACCCTCCTTCATACTCCTTATCCAACCGGAAGATCGCATCAGCCTGCGGCTGACAAGAGTCGAATGTGTAGTCGTAATTCACCTGCATCATTATCACCATAAAGGCGGTAAAGGCAATACTTAACCCCAGTATATTCAGCAATGTCGCCATTTTGAAACGGCGAAGCACGCTGATGAAGTTCCTTAAAATAGTTTTCATATACAATTAAATTATTACTTCGATTTAAGATTGTCTATAGAATATCTATATCAATAGATACGTAATAATTTAATCAACGTTGCATAATTGTTATTCCTTTTTAAAACTATCTACCGGATATACATTGATTGTTCTCCATCTAAGACCTGTAATATATAATAAAAAGCCCTTGGATATCCAAGGGCTTTTTAAACAATCCGGCAATCCGGAACTGTACTAAAATAATTCTACAAAAAAACAATATAAACTATTCATTCTTGATACTGAATACCGGATTCTCTCTTGCCGCCCGCCAGTTCTGGAAAGTAACCGTAATGATCGTGATCATGGAAACCAGGATAAAAGCTATGACAAATACCCACCAGTAAATCGGGGTCTTATAAGCAAAACTTTCCAACCATTTATTTATTGAATAGAAAGCAACCGGGGCAGCCACAACAAAACAAATACATAATATATACACATACGTCTTATTAAACATTATCAGAATCTCGGAAGTAGTCGATCCCATCACTTTGCGTATACCGATTTCCTTTTTCCGGTACTGGCTGTCGAATACCACCAGGCCAAATACTCCTACGATCGAGATAAATACAGCGATCATACTGAACAAAGTGATCAACGAACTCAGGCTCTCTTCTTTTTCATACAACGTATTCAAAACCTGATCGAAGAACTTAATATCAAACGGGTAATCCGGATGTATCTCTCCCAATACCTCTTTTACGTGAGTCATCGCCGCACGCATATCCGAACCGGCCTTTACTTTTACATAAGCATATGCAGCACCTCCACTATATCCTGTACCCCGTACGTAGAAAGCCATCGGAGTCACTTCCGTACGGAAGGAAGCAAACTTTATATCCGGGATAAAACCTACCACATCGGCATCCTGAATCTTATCGCCCAGCACAAGTTCATAGAGATTCTTCGCCCGCTCATTAAAGATAAACGCACCATTAACCGTTAAGGCATCTTCTTCCCGGAAATCCCGGCCTTCATTTACATGGATATTCATTACTTTCAGGAACGACGGGTCTATCGGCATACACTGGAATTGTATGGTTTGTCCTCTCAACTCACGCCCCCACTCCATATACTGATCCTGGCTCGATAACATAAACTCGCCATAGGTCACATCTTCAATGCCGGCAAAAGACTTCAAACGACTCTCGAAAGCATCCGAGCTCTTCAGTATAGGCGCAGTAATACTCGTCACGATCAACTGATCCTTATCATATCCCAACGGGCTGCTTTGCATGAAATTATTTTGCAGATACATAAACATGGATCCGATGATCAGCACAAAAGAAGCGATGAATTGTATGCTGATAAGCGCATTACGCAATACCCGTCCCTGAGGGGACAAACCGAAACTACCTTTCAGCACCAATGCCGGTGAGAAAGAAGTCATATAATAAGAAGGATAAAGCCCCGCCAATAAACCGGTCAGCAGTGCGATCAGACCTGTTACGGTAAGCAACAGCGGATGCGCAGCGAAAGACATATCGGCATCGACTAACCCCGCAACAGGAGTTTTCGCAGCAATATAGACGAACCATAAAGCCAACAAATAAGCTACTACACTGATACAAACCGCTTCCATCAAGAGGGAGAAACGTAATACTCCGTCAGAGCTACCCAATACCTTTTGCGTATTGATACTCTTTACACGCATCGGAGTCAGGGCTGTACTGAAGTTGGTAAAGTTTATGCCTGCAATGATCAGTATAATCAATGAAATAGCAATAAGAACCAGTACGGTCTGCCTGCTCGATTTAGGAGTCATATCGAAAAGTACATCCGTAGTATAATGTACATCTTGTATACGAGTGAGACGGAAATTCGGTTCACCGGAGTACCACGACATATTCTTCCCCAGATCATCTTTCCTGTAATATTCCAGAAAGTCATTTACCAGCTCTTTAGCCGATTCAGGATTGTCGAGCCGGATATAAAAGTTGTAGCTGGAATTCCCCCAGTCATGCAAATCCTGCTTTTCATCCAGTTTCGTAAACACTGCATTCCGGATGATACTATTACGGGGAAGATCCTTATAGACACCACCAATCGTATAACCACCTTCTTTTGTTGTAAAATAACCGGCCAACCGTCCTTTACTCTCTTTCGCAGTGATCCGCTTACCGATAGCCGATTCCTGTCCGAAAATCTTCTGCGACAGGCTTTCCGGTATCAATACTCTATCCGGTTCGTTCAGGGTTTCGGCCGAGCCTTCCAGCATTTCGAAATCGAATACATCCATGAAAGAAGGATCGACAGCAATGGTCGGTTCCATATAGGTATCTATAAATCCTCCCCGGTCTACCCCATAAAAGGTTTCATTGTAGAAAGGAATAGTAACTGCACCGGCCAGAATATGCGGAGAGAAATCAGTAAAAACGTTACATAACGGACGCGAGAGGACAACCTGTGTCGATGATTTATCCCATTGTAATTCTACCCGATAGATATTATCGGCATTCTTATGGAATGTGTCGAAGTTCTTATCATAGTCTACCTGCATCATGATCACCATAAAAGCGGCAAAGGCAACAGATAGTCCCAGGATATTAAGAATTGTCGCCATCTTGAAGCGGCGCAATACACTGATAAAGTTACGAAGAATTGTTTTCATTAGATGTACTTTTTATTTAGATTGATTCAAATTGCGTGCCAAAACAGCCAACACACTAAATATCAGAATATTGAATATTCAAAGAATTATAGTATATGTCTAAATATTAGACACTGGTGTAAAATATTTAGACATAAAGAGTATATTAATTATCCCTAATATTCTCTACCGGATTGGAAATAGCCGCCTGATAGCTTTGTACTAATACGGTAATAAAAGAAATAATCAGACAGAACAACCCGGCAGTGGCATATATCCACGGTGAAAGTTCGATACGATAGGAATAGTCTGCCAGCCATCCGTTCATAAAGTACCAGACGAGCGGTACAGCAATAACGAAAGCGATTGCCACATACATCAGAAAAGCCTTTACTAACCGGATAAGAACCTGTGCGTTTGTTGAACCGAATACTTTACGCACGGCTATTTCGGACGAACGTTGCTGTATGAAATAAGTCGACATAGCCAACAACCCCAACAACGAGATAAGGACAGCGATCACGGCAAAGATCATTACAATCTTTAAAGTCCTTTTCTGGGCTGTAAACGATTTTTCAACCTGTTCATTGATAAACATTCCCGAAAACTCCAGACCTGTCAACTTCCCATAAACAGCCGCCACCTCTTTACGGGCCACAAACGGATCTCCTTTTACTTCGACAGTGATACTACGCAGTCTCACATCATCCCTATTCGAACAAATCATTACGACTGTCGGACGTTTCGCTGTCAGGATATTATTCAACTGGAAATCTTTAACGATACCGGCCAGCGGTACTTCCTCCCAATTCCTGTGTTTGTAAGAACGGGCATCCTCCGGTAATTCCAATACCTTCATAAACTCCTCGGAAAGATAGTAGCGCACAGTTCCCGCCACCTGATTATCCCGCAGGATTTCAAAACCGAGCATATCGAAAAAGGTCTTATCTCCACGGAACTCCTGCGAACTGATATTCTTACCGTCGTAAACACCGGTAAAGTTCATTCCCATACTGAAAGGAGTACCTTCCGACACCCCGACCCGGTTTACACAGGCCAGCTGTTCCAATTCGTTCACCAGGGTGTAACCAGTCTTGCGATCCGGCAGCTCCCCTCCGTAAATATCGATGATATTGGTCGAATTATAGCCTAACGGGGCATTGACCAGATATCTTATCTGCAAAAACATAGTAATCGAAGCAGCAACCAGACAGATCGTTATCACATTCTGAAAAATAATGAAGAACTTGCTGAATACCATCTTTGTCTGTTTACGGAAAGTTCCCCTCACCACTTCGATCGGTTTTGCATTCGAAATCACGATAGCCGGTAATAGCCCGGCCACAAATCCGGTCAAGGTGATCAGAAGAATGACAATCAATCCATTCAGCGGAGTAACCATTTCGGTAATATCTATCTTTTTCTGCAACAGGTCGCTGGCAAAGGGAGCAAAGAAAAAGGCCAGCAATAAACCGAGCAGAAAAGAAATCGTAGTCAACATGGTAGATTCCATGATCAGGCGCGCAAACAGCTCTTTCCGCGAAGAGCCCAGTAAACGCCTGGTAGCCATCTCTTTTGCCCGGAAACCTGTTTGTGCCACTGTCAGGTTGATATAATTGATAATAGCAAACAACAGGATAAGCAGGCCGACCGATAATAAAATAACTACAAATTTATAGTCACCCCTCTCTATCGTAACCGACCCGAGTTGTCCTTCCGGTTCCCAGAAATACAGCTTCTTCAGTGGGATAAACTCTACAACAGTCGACAACTCCCGTTCATATATCCAAAAGAATGTTTTAAACCAGTCCTTTATTTCTTCCGACCGGGAAGATATATCGGCTCCGGCACGTTCCATGACAAACACATTGACAGCTCCGGCACTGTTATAATTATCGAACATATCATATCCTACTGCCTTCAGATTATCTACCCGTGCCAAAATATCTTTATCGGGGATAACGGAATGCCGTATATCCTTCATCACTCCGTTGACAACCAGGGTCAGATCCTCTTTGACACGGATCGTTTTCCCTATCGGATCCTCATTTCCAAAATATTTGTTGGCAAAAGACTCGGATATCACGGCATAGTTTTTAGCAGCCAACGCCTGCTCCCAATTACCTTTTACCAAAGGGAAATTGAAGAAATCGAAAAAAGTCGTATCGGCAAGCATCAGGTTTACCGTCAGGTTCTGGTCACCGTTCTGAATAGGAAGATGGTCAAAGATGTTACAGAATACATGGCATACTTTTTCAATCTCCGGATAACGTTCTTCCAGACGGTACCCAATCTCAAAAGCAGATCCTATATCCCTCCCGTTACTTAATTCATAAATACGTTCCGCTTTTTCGTGATAGCGATCGGTCGACAGTTCACCGACTACATAACTGGCAATCAGAATCACAAACATCAGTGATACGGATAAGCCGAACAGGTCGATAGCCGTGTAGGCCTTGTTCCTCCCTAAGAAATTAAGGAAGGATTTAAAATTCAAAATATTACTCATGGTTCATCAACAATTTGGTTTTACTCACACCTTATATTACTACTATTCATTAGATACCTTATTCTATTCAAAATGCGTGCCAAAAGGGATAACACACTAAACACCAACCATATAAACCTGTACATAAAAAGAAGTCCTGTCCAATAATTGGACAGGACTGTCTAGTTTCTTTACAAATCAATACCGTTAATCCGGAAGGATCAATTATCCTTTATATTCTCTACCGGATTGGTTGTTGCCGCCTGATAGCTCTGTATAAATACGGTTACAAATGAAACCAACAGACAGAACAATCCGGATACGACAAATATCCACGGAGACAACGTGATTCGGTATGAATAATCGACCAGCCAACCGTTCATGAAATGCCAGATCAGCGGTATGGCGATGATAAAGGCAATCGCCACATAGGTAAGGAATGCTTTAACCAATCGGACAAGAACTTGTATGTCCGTTGAACCGAAAACTTTACGTACGGCTATCTCGGAAGAACGTTGCTGGATAAAATAGGTCGACATGGCCAGCAATCCCAGCAAGGAGATCAGGATGGCGATGAAGGCGAAGATCACTACGATGGTCAGTGTTCTTTCCTGAACGGCAAACGATTCTTCAACCTGCTCATCCATAAACTTACCGGTAAAGTCCATGCCGGTCACCTGTTTAAAAGTGTCGGCTACTTTCTGGCGGGCAACATAGGGATCACCACTCACTTCAACGAGAATGTTCCAAGGCTTATCTTCAAGATCTTTCGGGTTATCTTTCAGAATGATGAACATCGGGCTGTTTTGTTGCAGGATATTACGCAGCTGGAAGTCACGTACAATACCCGCCAGGGGCTGGGTACCCCAGTGGGAAAGGTCGACGGTACTGGCATCGTCGGACAGTTCCAAGGCACGCATGGCACTCTCGGTGAGATAATAGCGAGACGAATTGGCCACATGGTTATCGCGCAGGAATTCAAAGCCGAGGATACCGGCATACGACTTGTCGCAACGGAGCATCTGGAAGCTGATTTTCTTACCGTCCGCGTAACGGGCAGTGTAATTCATTCCCATATTGAAAGGGGTTCCCAGTCCGGCTCCGACACGATCGACGCTGGCCAGTTGTTTCAGTTCGTTCATAAGCGTGAAACAGGTCTGCTCGTCGGGCAGCTCCATACCGTTTATGTCGATAATGTTGGTCGTATTATAGCCGAGAGGAGCCTTAATCATATATCTCACCTGCAAAAACATGGTAAGCGAAGCGGCAATCAGGCAGATGGTAATAGTATTCTGAAAGACGATGAAAAACTTGCTAAACACCATCTTCGTCTGCTTACGGAACGTACCGCGTACTACTTCGATAGGCTTGGCATTGGAGATCACAATGGCCGGCAACAATCCAGAGATAAAGCCGGTGAGGGCGATCAGGAGTATCACGATCATACTGTTCAATGGAGTGAACATGCCAAGCAGATCGATCTTCCTATCCAACAGATTACCGGCATACGGAGCGAATACGAAAGCCAACAGCAATCCGAACAGGAAAGAAACAGCCGTCATCAGCGTCGATTCCATGATCAAACGTGAGAAAAGTTCCTTACGCGATGAGCCAAGCAGACGACGGGTAGCCATCTCTTTAGCACGGAAACCGGTTTGTGCTACCGTCAGGTTGACATAGTTGATTATAGCGAAGATCAGGATGAGCAGGCCTACGGACATCAGGATCATAACGAATTGCCAGTTACCGCGCTCGATAGTGTACATACCCCAGGGACTGGTTTGTTCCCAGAAATAAAGTTTCTTCAGAGGCACAAAATGGATACCCTTCGATTTGTCTTCTTCAAATGACCGGAGGAAGGTTGCGAAATATTCGCGGATATCGGCCGAGCGCGCAGTAATGTCAGCACCAGCCCGTTGCATCACGAAAACGTTGGTGGCTCCATAACTGTTATAGTTGCCGAACACGCCTTCATCCTCTGCCAGAAGGTGAACATTTTCGATCCGGAAAAGGATATCCTGATAGGGGATAACGGAGTTGCTGATATCTTTCATAATCCCGTTGACGGTCAGCGATAATTTGTCGTTGATACGGATCGTTTTGCCCATCGGATCTTCATCGGCAAAATAACGGTTGGCAAAAGATTGGGAGATCACGGCGGAGTTTCTGGCTGCCAATACAGTGTTCTTATCTCCTCTTACCAGCGGAAAACTGAAAAAGTCGAAAAAAGTAGTATCGGCAAGCATCAGGTTGGCCGTCAGGTTCATATCACCTTTCTGAAGCGGCGTTTTATCAAAAACGCGTGTCATAACATGACACACTTTTTCAATCTCCGGATAACGTTCTTCCAGGCGATAACCTATCTGATAGGCAGACCCCATATATTCACCATCAGTCAGCACATAGGTACGATCCACGTTTTCATGATAGCGATCGGTCGTCAGCTCGCTGGTCACATAAGTGGCGATCAGGATAACGAACATTAATGATACCGACAGACCGAACAAGTCGATGATAGTATATCCTTTATTCCGTGCCAGGAACTTAAAGAAAGATTTTAAATTTAATAGATTACTCATAATATATTATTGTTTAATTATTCACTCTTGACACTATTCACCGGATTCTCATTAGCCGCTTTCCAGTTCTGGAACGTGACCGTCAGCATGGTAATAGCCGCCACAATCACAAAGGCCAGTGCAAATACCCACCAATAGATCGGTGTCTTGTCGGAGAAGCTCTCCAACCATTTATGTACGCCATAATAAGCGAAAGGAACAGCGATAACGAAACAGATCGCCACAATACGCAGATAAGACTTATTGAACATATTCAGGATCTCTCCTACCGTCGCCCCAAATACTTTACGTACTCCGATCTCTTTCCGGCGGTATTGTGTTTCAAAGACAACCAAGCCAAAGACGCCTACGATCGACAGTACGATAGCCAGCAGGCTGAACAAAGTTATCATCTTTTTCAAATACTGTTCCTTATGATAGAGGTTATTGAATACAGTATCGTAAAACTCTATCGTGAACGGATACGCCGGGTCGATATCAGCAATAACCTGTTGGATATGGGCTACAGCGTCTTCCACATTGCTTCCGGCCGCCAGGCGGATATAGCAGACAGGGGTTACCTGTCGCTTGGTAACGATGAAAACCAGTGGCCGGGTAAATGTGCGCAACGACGAGATTTTCACGCCTTCGATAAAGCCGGCCACATGCCCGATACCCATCCAACTCTTCTTCAGCAGGTGATTGGGCTCCATATCGGGTACGAGTTCTTGTACGTTGCTGGTGAAAACACAGGTGTACGTGGAATCGTTCTGTGCATCCGAGCGAGTGAAATCGCGACCACTGATGATGGGTATTCCCAATACATCGAGTAAGTTCCACGAGGCATATACTATTTCCGAGTTAAATTCTTTATCGTTGCAAATGAAATTATTTGCCGAATAGTTGTTCGAGGCGCCAACCTTGTCGCTAGCAAAGCCTACGTTTTCGATGGCGACATGTTCTTTGAGGCGATTCTCCAACAGTTCGCCCGACTGTCCGGCCATATCGGTGCTCAGGAGAATCATAGCGATCTGGTCTTTATCAAACCCGAGTTTGAAAGAACGCATATAGTTATTCTGAAGCTGTATGAAGATGGAACCGATAATCAAACCGATAGAGACGACATACTGGAAACCGATCAGGATCATACGTAACTTCCGTCCCGAAGTGGATAGTCCGAAACTACCTTTCAAGACCAATGCCGGTTGGAAAGAGGTCATGTACCATGCCGGATACAATCCGGCTACCGTTCCTAACAGGATGGCTATCCCCGCCATCATAAATATCAGGGAAGTATAGTGAAACAGGTTCGTATCTGCTTCAACGAATGAAAGAACGCCTGCCCTGTGCAACATCCAGGTGAGCAGGAAAGAGAGCAGGCAGGAAAACAGACAGATAGCGATCGCCTCGACTACCAGACTCGTCCGCAGGCTGACAGTCGAACTGCCTAAGACCTTCTGCGTATTGATGCTCTTGATTCGCATTGGTGCCAGCGAGGTACTGAAGTTCGTAAAATTGATCCCGGCAATGATGATGATCAGTATGGCAATCAATACCAATAAGCGCATGGTACCGAGATTGCCGGTTTTAGTTAAGTCTTCGTATTGACCGGGCATATAATAAATATCAGTCATAGGGATCAGGTGCATCTTCGTCTGGTCGCCGTCGCCATATTTAGAAAAGTCGAAGGTTTTGTTGAAATTGTCTTCCACCTCCTGACGGGATGCGGGTGAGTCGAGCAAAAGGTAACCCGTGAAGTTCTGGGAATACCAATCGTTTTTCGCCCAATCCTCCTTCATCCGGGCATAAATGGCATTGGGCATCTGCGAGTTTTCAGGAAAATCTTTATAGACACCGCCGACAGTAAAATTTTTCTGATCCATGTACCATATATAGTCCTGACAATAAATGACTTTTCCCAGGGCCGATTCTTTACCGAACATTCGTTTAGCCATGCTTTCGGGGATAAGCACCTTCTCCGGATCTTCCAAGCAGGTGGCAACGCCTTCTTGTATAGAAGGTTGAAACACATCGACAAATCCCGGATAACAGGCGATGACCGATTCTTTGAAACCTTTCCGATTGTTCTCCTCTCCTACCGTTACATACACATCCCCACCGGAAGGTCTTAGCAATACAGAGCCTTCGATATGGGGAGATGAGGTAAATACGGCATCGGCTAATGCGCGGGGTAATATGGAAGCGTAAACGTCTTTTTCTCCGTGTTTCACATCTACCCGGCAGATACGTGAAGCCGTCGGATAGCACCGGTCGAAAGTCTGCTCGTATTTAACTTGCATCATAATCACCAGGAAAGCCGTAAAAGCAACAGTCAGCCCTACTATATTCAGAAAAGACGCCATCTTGAAACGGCGCAGTACGTTAATAAAGTTACGCAATATCGTTCTCATCAGTACAATGTTTTTTGTTATTTCATCTTCTATGCTTTCTAACGTTCAAATTGCATGCCAAAACTACAAATAATTAATTATCAAGCATATACAAATAAACTTAATTCAACATCTGTCAAAATATTAGACAGTCCTGTCTAGTTTTTTTACATGCGCCAGGACTACTGAGACAGCACGCTAGCTCTATAGTACGGCACCTTCAGCCCTATAGGGTGAGGTTGCTTACTCTATAGGGTGGCATCACCTACCCTATAGGGAAAAGCGTACTACTTTATAGGGAAAAGCGTAAGCCTTTTTCTGAACGGGTAGGCACCGGTTCGCCAACGGGTAGGCACCCATTTAAAATAGTTCCCGACCCATTTCTAACAGGTCGGGAGCTAATTTTATCCTACACCGCAGCTATCGGATATTTATTCTGAAAAATGTTTTTGGGAATTTTGGGTTCATGCCTTCATTCAGCCATTATTTCACTGAAAATATGATAGTTACCATATGAACCCGGTATTCAGTTTGCCTTCATCTGAAAATTGCGGGTTCATCGGATGAAGGCAAAAAGGAAGTGCCTTCATATCTACACCTATTGCATATCAATGGATAAACAATTAAATGAAGGCATGAAGGCACTTTTTCCGAAAACAGCTATCATAAGTTATTTACCAGCTATACTATCCACCGGATTGGCATTGGCTGCATAGTAACTCTGAACGAACACGGCTACAAATGAGATCAACAGGCAGAAAGCACCGGACGCTATAAAGATAAGCGGATTCAGACTGATCCTGTATGAATAATCCGACAGCCATTGCTTCATGATATACCATATAATCGGTGTTGCGATGACAAAGGCTATTGCCACATAATTCAGAAATGTACCAACCAACCGCATCAATATCGCCTTATTATCCGATCCGAATACTTTGCGGACAGCTACCTCCTGCGAACGTTGCTGAATAAAGTAAGTAGACATAGCCAGCAATCCCAGCAGCGAGATCAGGATAGCAATACCGGCAAATATCGAAACGATCTTCACCAAACGTATCTGCGAGTCGAACGATTCCTGTATCTGGTCATCCAGATATTTACCTTCAAACTCTACCTTAGTAACATCTTCAAATATCTTACGTACTTCATTATATGCAGTATAAGGATTGCCTTCCACTTCTATCAAAACATGCCAGGGCCAGCTGTTCGGCTCATTGAAGTCTTTAAAACGCAGCATGATAGGAGAACTTTCGTCTGTGATACGGCGCAGATGGAAATCTTTCAATACACCTAAAATTGGTGAGGGTTCACTGTCTTTGAGATTAAAAACCTTGGCATCTTCCGGTATATCCATATCCCGGAATGCCCGTTCAGACAGATACCAACTCCAACTATTTGTCGAAGCCACCTGGTTATCATGCTTAATCTCCAACCCCAGCATCTTAAAGGAAGCACTGTCGAGAACCATCTGCTGGAAACTAAGAGATTTGCCTTCATAAACACCTGTCAGGTTGTTGGTTCCGCTGAAAGGAGTTCCGTTACTGAAGCCAATCGATTTGACACATGTCAACTGGCGCAGTTTGTCTACAGCAGCTGCACGCTCGCTATCAGAATTGAACTGGTTCTCGGCCACAAGGATATTCTTTGTATTATAACCTAATGGAGCCTTAATCATATGGGAAATCTGAAGCCCCATCACCAAAGCTGCCGCGAGTGTGGCTATCGTAATGATATTCTGAAAAGTGATAAAGCATTTACTGAATACCATCTTTGTTTGCCGGCGGAATGTACCGCGTACCACCTCTATCGGTTTCGAGGAAGAGATAAGCAGAGCCGGTAATAATCCGGAAAGAAAACCGATCAATAGGATCACTCCTGCTGCAATTCCGATCCACCCCGGAGTACAAAGATCTGTCAGGTATAAATGTGTATTCAGCAATCCATCGGCATAAGGTACTGCCGCCATAGCCAGCAATAGACCCAGACCAAACGATATCAGGGTGAGGAATAACGATTCCAGCATCAGGCGCAGGAATAATTCTCCACGTGAGGAGCCCAGTAAACGGCGTGTAGCCATCTCCTTCGCCCGCTGTCCGGCCTGTGCAACCGTCAGGTTGATGTAATTGAAGATAGCAAAGATCAGGATCAGGATGCCGACAGACATCAGTACCAATACGAAGTTACGGTCTCCGTGTTGTAAGCTTGAGTATGGGAATGAGGCAAAATAAAGTTCATTCAACGGCGTTATCGTAATTTCTTTCCATACATCTATTTGATAAGGCCAGAAAGATTCTTTAAAGAATTCATGAATGTCGTCTATTTTCCCCCGCAGGTCGGCTCCTTCATGCAGCATCAGGAAACCGGCAGTGGCACCGGCATTATTATAAGAGGTCTTGGTCAGCCCACTATTAAACTCTCCGACACGTTCTATACGGATCAGTATATCACTGGGCGGAAGGACTGACTTACGTATGTCTTCTATCACCCCTGTAACAATAACGGAAGTTGAGTCGCTGATACGGATGCTTTTCCCCATCGGATCATCCTGTCCGAACATTTTGTTGGCAAAAGTTTTGGAGACAACGGCGTTGTAACTATCCTGTAATGCCTGATGGCGATTGCCTTCCAATAGTTTAAAGGAAAAGAAATCGAAGAAAGTAGAGTCGACACAGGTCATAGATGCCTTCAGCTTCTTATCCCCGTAAAAAACCTGCCAGTTATTGAAATAGTCGGCAATGACCGGACAAACTTTCTCTATCTCCGGATAACGATCCTGTAAACGATAAGGTATAGGAAGAGCAGTGGCCGGGCCGCTTTCATTTCCTATCACATAAATGCGATCCCTGTTCTCATGGAATTTGTCGGTTGCTAGTTCCTGCGCGGTATAAACAGTGATCAGGATAACAAACATCAGCGAAATAGATAATCCGAAAACATCGATCGCCGTATACGCCTTGTTCTTACTTAAGAACTTGAGAAACGAATTAAAATTCAGTACATTATTCATATCTTATAGTGTTATTTATTCATCTAACTCTACACAACAAACATCAAAATACATGCCAAACAGAATAATACACTATATATCAACAAAGTAAATTTTCATAGTTAAAGTCTGCCTGTCTAATTATTAGACACTATTGTCTATTTATTGGACACAGGAACGGACGATCTCTACAAACCTTTCCGGTTCTTCCAGATTGGGTGAATGTGCAGAGTTTTCCATTGTGTAAAATCCTTTTTCCGGAGCGGATATCCGCTCACTGTATTCCTTGGCCAACCGGTATGATACCTGGTAGTCGTACTTGCCCTGAATAATGTAAACCGGAATATCGAAGGAAATGGAGCTTTCAAAAAGATTATCGTTGAGAACATTTCCAAACATATTCCTTGTTGAAAACATTGTTCCGCGAAGATAATTTATTTTCTCACCAAAAGTATAACCTTTAAAGTATAACAGATCCATCATGACAGCAATCATAGAGCTATTCTCATGTTTTATTCCGATTCCGTATTCATTCATCAGGAGAGAACGGGTGGTAAACAGATAATCGTTTGAAGGGAAACCGGCAGCATTCTTATCCCATTTACTTAGTGATTTTACAGCACTCTTATCGCCTCTTTCCTGTGCCTGATCCAGCATATAGTCGTATGCTGCACGTTCCGACTGGAGCTGGTCGCTCACCTGCCCTATACCAAAATAGGCTTTATATAATTCGGGATATTTCCCGATGGTCTTTATCCCTAGATACGAACCCCACGAATGCCCCATCAGATATATTTTACCTTGTCCGAAACGTTTACACAGATATTCGGTCACCTGGCGGGTATCTTCTATGAATTGTTCGACAGTCATCCCTGCCAGGTCGGTGTCTGGGCTGAAAGTCATACCCGCTCCCCGCTGATCCCAGTAACAGACGGTAAAGTATTTTTCCAGGCGTTCGTCTTTTTCGTCTGCTATACAAAGTGGCAACTCCGGACTTCCAGGCCCTCCATGAAGAAATAGTAGGATCGGATTATCCGGGTTTTCTCCACGCAGGAAATACCCTTGCTTGATACCGCCGATATCCAACCAACCTTTTTCCGCAATAGCATTTTCAATGACCTTACCATGACTGTCTGTTAGTTTATCCAGTTTTCCACTGCTGTAACAGAGAACGGATAACACTCCGATCAATAATAGCCCTGCGACCGACAAAAGAACGATCGATATTACTTTAATTAGTCTTTTCATATAACAAACATTTATCTACCGCACAAAGGTAAGATATTATTTATTGGCTATACTATTCACCGGATTGGCATTGGCTGCTTTATGACTCTGGAAAAAGACTGTGACAAATGAGATCAACAGGCAAAAAACACCGGCAGCGACAAAGATCAACGGGTTCAAGGAGATCCGGTAAGAGTAGTCGGACAACCACTTACTCATAAAGTACCAGATAGCCGGTGTCGCAATTACGAAAGCGATGCCGACATACATCAGGAATGCGCCGATCAGACGGAACAGAATAGCCCGGTTATCCGAACCGAACACCTTGCGGATAGCTACCTCCTGCGAACGTTGCTGGATAAAGTAAGTCGACATGGCCAACAATCCCAGCATAGAGATCAGAATGGCTATTCCGGCGAAGATGGAAACGATCTTGGTGGTACGTAGCTCCGCCTCAAACGACCTCTGCACCTGCTCATCCAGATAAGTACCGTCGAAATCCAGTCCGCCGGAAGCCGTTTTATATATATCACGTATTTTTTCGTAAGCGGTGTACGTATTTCCTTCCACTTCCACAAGGATACTCCAGGGATATACATCTTTCCGGGCACTGATACGAACCATAGCCGGACGGGTCTCATCCGTAATATTGCCTTGCTGAAAATCACTTACAATACCGGCTATCGGTGTAGCTTCTTTGTTCCATAGAAAACTGGGAGCATCCTCCGGTAGTTCCATATCCTTCATCGCCTTCTGGGTCACATACCAGCTATTTTCGGCTAACTGGTTGTCACGGACAATCTTATAGCCTAACATGTTGAATGCCGTACTATCCATGATGAATTGCTGGAAGCCGAGGAACTTACCTTCATAATCGGCAGACTGATTATTACTTCCGCTAAGCGGCATACCGGCAACCAGACCGACCCGTTTAACGAAAGACTGGCGACCGAACTCGTCGATGGCGGCATTACGGTCGGAGTTGTTGGCAAAGTGATTTTTTATCTCCAGGATATTCTTTGTATTGTATCCGAGTGGTGCACTGATCAGGTGACGCGATTGCAGAATCATGACAATAGAAGCGGCGATCATCGCAATCGTGATCCCGTTCTGGAAAGTGATGAAGATTTTACTGAATACCATCTTCGTCTGCCGGCGGAACGTACCGCGCACAATATCGATCGGCTTCACCGACGAGATCAACACAGCCGGCAGTAACCCGGAAAGGAAACCGATCAGTAAGATCAGCACGATGGCAGCCATGATCCATACCGGCGTGAAGGTCGCCCACATGTCAACCTTGGTCTGCAACAGGTTATTTACAAAAGGAACCGCCGCAAGCGCCAACAGCCAGCCTATTCCGAAAGAGAGAACAGTCAGTAAAGTAGACTCCTCCATCAAGCGCAGGAACAGCTCTTTACGGGATGACCCCAACAAACGGCGGGTTGCCATCTCTTTAGCCCGCTGACCGGCCTGTGCCACTGTCAGGTTTATATAGTTGAATATCGCAAAGATCAAAATCAGGATACCAACGGACAACAGTACGATAACGAAACGTTTATTACCGAACTGAACGGCTCCGAACCCTTGCGAACCACTAAAATACATATCATGTAAAGGCATCAAACCGACTTCTTTCCACATACCCTGCTTATAAGGCCAGAACGATTCCTTGAAATAACTAAGTATATCATCGATCTTCGGAGTCAGGTCGGCGCCCGGTTTCATCATCAGGAAAGGAACGGCTGCACCGGCATTTCCGGAATGCTCCATACTGATCGAGCCGTTAAACTCATTCGCACGTTCGGCACGCATCAGCAGATCGGCATAAGGGATGGTTGAGTTTTTGATATCTTCCATAACACCGCCAACCATGTAAGATGTTGAATCGCCGATCACGACACTTTGTCCTACCGGGCTTTCGGTACCAAATAGTTTGTTGGCGAAGGTACGCGAGAGCACCACATTTCCTCTGTCTTCCAATGCCCGCTTCGCATCCCCCTCCAGCAGTTTGAAAGAGAAGAAATTGAAGAAGCATGAGTCGGTAGCTATGACCTTTGCAGTCAGTTTTGTCTCGTTTCTTTTTACAGTTTGAGGGGCGACTCCGGTGGAAATGACCGGACAGACCTTTTCGATCTCCGGATAACGCTCCTTCAGGTTATAAGCTATCGGTAGACCGGAAACCGGACCCATATCGCTGGTCAGCACATAAATACGATCACCGTCGGTATGGAACTTATCGACAGATAATTCCTGCACGGTGTAAACGGCGATCAGGATAACGAACATCAACGATACCGACAGTCCGAACACGTCAATCGCCGTGTATGCCTTATTCCCTTTCAGGAATTTCAGAAACGATTTTATATTCAACAGGTTATTCATGCTCTTCTTTTTATATTATGTATCTCTTCAACTAGATTACTTGTTGGCAATACTATTCACCGGATTGCTATTAGCCGCTTGATGGCTCTGGAAAAAGACTGTCACGAACGATATGAACAGACAGAAAACTCCGGCTGTAACAAAGATCAGCGGGTTCAGGGATATCCGGTATGAATAATCGGACAACCATTGATTCATAAAATACCAGATAATAGGTGTTGCAATGACAAAAGCAATGCCGACATAGACCAGGAACGAACTGACCAGACGGTATAAAATGCTTTGGTTATCCGAACCGAATACCTTGCGGATAGCCACCTCCTGCGAACGTTGCTGGATAAAATAAGTAGACATAGCCAGCAATCCCAACATAGAGATCAGAATGGCAATACAGGCAAAGATGGAAACGATCTTGGTGGTACGCACTTCCGTTTCAAACGATTTCTGAACCTGCTCGTCCAGATAAGATGCACTAAAATCGAATCCGCCGGATATCTTCTTAAAGATCTCTTCTAATTTATTGTAAGCCGTATAAGGATCCCCTTCCACTTCTACCAATATCGACCAGGGGCCGAGCTTAGACCGATCGACAACGCTGACCATCGTCGGAGAAGTTTCATCGGTGATATTTCCTATGTGGAAATCACGCAGGATACCGGCTATCGGTATGGTATTGTCCCCCATTTTGAAACTTGGAGCATCCAAAGGCAATTCCATTTCACGCATAGCCTGCTCAGTCAAATACCTTCCCTCATCCGCCAATTTGTTATCACGCACGACTTCAAGCCCTAATATGTTGAATGCAATGCTATCCATTTGCATTTCACGGAAGAGCTGAAACTTACCCTCGTAACTGGACGAAATACCGTTACATCCGCTCAACGGCATCCCGTTAGTCAGTCCGATACGTTTAACGAACGACTGACGGGCAAACTCATCAATAGCCGCATCGCTGTTGGATCTGTTTCCAAAGTTATTGTTGATCTCCAGGATATGCTTCGTATTATATCCAAGCGGAGCATTAATCAGATGACGCGATTGCAGGATCATAACAATGGAAGCTGCGATCATGGCAATTGTGATCCCATTCTGGAAAGTAATGAATACTTTGCTGAACACCATCTTCGTCTGCCGACGGAACGTACCACGCACAATATCGATCGGCTTTACCGAAGAAATTAGTATGGCCGGTAGAAATCCGGCTATAATACCGGTCAACAGAATCAGTACGATTGCAGACACAAACCAAACCGGCGTGAAGGTTGTCCCCAAGTCGATCGGCATATTCGGTTGCAGGAGATTATTGACAAAAGGCACTACTGCATTCGCAAGCAACCATCCGACAACAAAAGAAAGTATTGTCAGCAGAGTTGATTCTTCCATCAGCCGGAAAAATAACTCCTTGCGCGACGAGCCGAGCAAGCGTCGGGTAGCCATCTCTTTCGCACGCTGTCCGGCCTGGGCTACCGTCAGGTTGATATAATTAAAAATGGCAAAGATCAGGATAAGGATGCCGACCGACAGCAATACGATCACGAAGCGTTTATTGCCACTCTTGAGCATACCGGACATGTTTATACCCGAGAAATATATTTCTTCAAGCGGTACAAGGCCGACTTCATGCTGCATTCCCTGTTTATAGATCCAGAATCTCTCTTTAAGGAAAGCGAGTATATCATCCGTCTTCTGGTTCAGGTCAGCTCCCCGGTTCACCATCAGGAAGGCGGTGGTCGAACCGGCATTCATCGGGTTGTCCATACGGATCGACCAGTTGTATTCGGTTGCCCGCTCCACCCGGAACACGATATCGGCATAAGGCAAGGTCGAGTTTTTGATATCTTCCATGATACCGCTGATCTGGTAAGAGATCGAGTCGCCGATTACAATACTTTCTCCCACCGGGTCGTTTGTGCCAAACAGTTTATTGGCAAAGGTGCGCGACAATACAACATTTCCTTTGTTTTCGAGCACCTTGTCAGGATCTCCATTCAATAGTTTGAAAGAAAAGAAACGGAAGAAACAGGAATCCACAAGCAATGGTTTTGCACTCAGCTTTCTCTCATTCCAGGTGATAATTTGCTGATCGATATTACTGGTGATCACCGGGCAAACCTTTTCGATCTCCGGGTAACGTTCTTTCAGGTAATAAGCAATAGGTAGTCCGGTGGAGAATCCATCATCCCTGGTCAGTGCATAAATACGATCGCCGTCGGTATGGAATTTATCGACAGACAATTCCTGAGAGGTGTAAACGGCGATCAGGATAACGAACATCAACGATACCGACAGTCCGAATACGTCGATGGCTGTGTATGCTTTATTTCTGCTTAAGAATTTCAGAAATGATTTTATGTTTAACAGGTTATTCATCTTTTAATCGAGTTTATTATTCTTTACTTGTGGCGAGAAAGATAACATATCCCGCCTTCACAGGTAGGATATGTTCATGTTTGTTCTTGACTTTTTAAATCTAGCTATATGTTTATGTGTCTGGAAAAATCTTTTGATCAGATAAATTCGCTTACCGATGAAACGATGCTACCGTCGAACAGGTTGATGATACGGTGGGCAAAGCTGGCATCATGTTTGGAGTGGGTTACCATGATAATGGTTGTTCCCTCTTTGTTTAGTTCGGTAAGCAACTGCATAACTTCGGCACCGTTCTTGGAGTCCAGGTTACCGGTCGGCTCATCGGCAAGGATGATCTTCGGGTTGGAAACGACGGCACGGGCAATGGCTACACGCTGCTGCTGACCTCCGGAGAGCTGTTGTGGGAAGTGAGCAGCACGGTGGCTGATGTTCATACGTTTCAGGATATCGTTCACCATTTGTTTGCGTTCGGAAGCTTTTACTTTCAGGTAAGTCAAAGGCAGTTCCACATTCTCGTAAACATTCAGTTCGTCGATCAAGTTGAAGCTCTGGAATACGAAACCGATATTACCTTTACGTACCTGTGTACGTTCTTTCTCTTTCAGGTGGCCCACTTCCTTATCAGCCAGGTAATAATCACCCGAAGTCGGGTTATCCAACAAGCCCAAAATATTTAATAATGTTGATTTACCGCAACCGGAAGGTCCCATGATGGCAACAAATTCTCCATCCTTCACTTCCAATGATACATTGTTCAATGCTATTGTTTCTACCTCTTCTGTACGGAAATGTTTACTTAATCCTTCAATTTTAATCATGGCTATTTGTTATTAAATTATACAATTCTATTTGTTTTAATACTTCTGTCTATATAAGGGCAAATAGTGTGCCAAAGTTGGTAATTAATTAGTTTACAAACAACTAGAATAATTACTATTTTGCCGATGTGTCAAAATATTAGACAGTGGTGTAAATTTATTAGACAGTAGGCAGGCCAAAACAAAAGCATCCGACCTTCCCAGGCCGGATACTTTCCAATATAGTTACATTTTAATCATTTGGTGTTCTGTATATCGAACACTCCGGTGTCTATGAAGTCTGTATCAAATTCGAAATTCCCGGCTTTTTTAGGATTATAATCGAACCGCTCGATCTTGCTGACCGTCACCTTGCCGGACTTGGAGACAGACAAGGAATAGGAAATATCCGTATTCCCGCTTCCAAACCGGTAGAATGAAGGCAACAGCTTCCCGCTCTTCTTGTCGTCGATGATCTTGTAGGCGGCATTCTTGTCCTTATCAAAGGCTGCCACAAATTCATCCAGCAGTTTCTGGTTGTTTGAGAAAGTAACCGTCTTGATGATCTTCTCCGTCTTTTTCGTCTCCCGGTTCTTGTTATAGATCACGTTCATATCGATCGTATCCATGTTCTCGCACTTCTTCATAAGAGCGTTCAGGGATTCCTGCGCCTTCAATCCTTCGGTCATACATCCTGCCAGGAGGATTACACACAATAAAATAGTCTTCTTCGCTTTCATAATGTTTATCTTTTGATGATTGATACTGTTCGTTCCTTTTATTCGTTATATAAGATCCATTTCATCTCCTGCCGGAAATACTTGTTCGGGTTTTCCTTCAGTATTTTTAGG
Organism: Parabacteroides sp. HGS0025; assembly: GCF_000969845.1. Classification (NCBI taxonomy): domain Bacteria; kingdom Pseudomonadati; phylum Bacteroidota; class Bacteroidia; order Bacteroidales; family Tannerellaceae; genus Parabacteroides; species Parabacteroides sp. HGS0025. The sequence continues at coordinate 2,013,166 of NZ_KQ033902.1, read as the reverse complement.
TAAGGGTTGGTAGCATTTATTTCCCTGTCACGAAGTAGTTTTTCTTTCCGGTTAACCTGCCGGGCTATTTGTTCGGCCTCTTCCTGCTGAAGTTTTACTTCGCGGAGGCTGTATTCCAGTTCCGGCAGGATCTCCTTCATGTCGGTAATACGTACGCCGTTGCGTACAATGTAACTTCCTTCGTAGGGATTGAAGGAGGCCGGACGGTCGAAGCCCAGGGAATAGACCAGAAAGAACAAGAGGGAGACGGCGACACCGGTTCCAATCCATAACCAGAACTTGCCGGAGGATTTCAGGGAGATGCGTCCGGCTTCGGCAGGCTGTCCGCTGAATTCCTCTTTGATCCCTGTCTCAAAATAGGCGAATACGGACTGGTATGACCGGAGTGCTTCCGGGACGCTGGGGCTATTGAAGAATGCATACAATTCCTGCTCTTCCGCGTTGGAGGTCTGTCCGTCGAAGAAACGTTCCAACAAATCTTCTATATGTTTCTGTTTGTTTGTCTGCATAGCTGTTACATTTTAAAAAATAATTCTTTCACCCGTCTTCTGGCACGTGAGAGATTCATACGGACGGCTTCGGGAGTGCTGCCGGTCAGGGAAGCGATCTCCTCCACTTCGTATCCGTCGACATGCTTCATGCGGAGGATAATCTGCTGAAGGCCGGGCAAGCGGTCGATGATGCGCATCACCTGGTCGACATTGTCTTTCTGCTCCAGTTCGGTATAAGGGGTCGACCAGTTACCAGGGACGACAGACTCGGTGAGCTGTTCCCTCTGCCGCAGCTGGAACGATTTGAGCCGGTTCAGCGACAAATGCTTCGTCGTTTGCAGAGCCACAGCCTCCACGCTGTCATACCGGTCGAGTTCCCCCCGGATATACCAGAGTTTCAGAAAGACCTCCTGCACGACATCCTCCACCTCTTCCGGATCATCCAGCAAACGGCCGGCGCAACGGATCAGCTTTTGCCGCAGGGGTACTATTTCTATTTTAAACTGTTCTTGTTCCATTCTACTATAAAGACAACCGGACAGCGGAAACGTAACATTTTATATTGAATAAATATGCTATTCTTTTATTAAACCCGTTTATTAATCATATATTTTTACCTAAGTTTGCAACATTGTTTTAAATATAAAAACATTTCATCTATGAATATCAAATATTTGCTGTTAGTATCCATATGGATGCTGTTATTTGCCGGTTGTAAGGATTCCAACACCGAAGATAACTTAAAATTGGAATTATCGGAGTCATCTTTTGAGAATATCAGCAGCGAAGGAACGACGTTGACTGTGGAGATCAGCAGCAGTAATACCTGGACGGCGGAGACTTCTTCGACCTGGTGCAAACTCGTACCTGCCCAGGGGGCAAGCAATCAACCGATCAAGATAGTCGTAGATGCCAACTTAAATACAACCGTAAGAGACGCTTCAATCGTCATAGCTTCCTCCGGAATAAAAAAGACGATCACTGTCAACCAGCAGGCCGGCAGTACAAGCGCAGACGAATATCATTATGAACTCCCCGTCATCTTCCACGTGTTGTACAAAAGCTCCGGCGATCCGTTGCAATATGTCAGTCAAAACCGTTTGGCAGAAATACTAAACGCAGTCAACGACCTGTACAAAGACAGGAGCAATAGTATCGGTATGAACCTGACTTTTACGCTGGCGACTACGAATCCCGACGGGGAAACATTAACTTCTCCGGGAGTGGAATATATCAAATGGCCGGACAGCTACCCTATCGACTGCGACGCATTTATGTCCGACAATACCGGAAAAAACGTAAAATATCTTTGGGATCCTAACCAGTATATCAATGTGATGATTTATAACTTTGCATCGGACCCGGAAACAAATTCCGTCACTTTGGGTATTTCTCATTTGCCATTCACTACCACAGGCAACAATTCTCTGGAAGGGCTCAATGAAACCAAGTATTCTTACCTGGAACTAAAGAACCTCAATTTCCCCTATTGCTGTTCCATCAACAGCCTTTATATCGACCAGCAATCGACTTCTACCACCTACAATACGACCGATGTAACCGTGACCGTGGCTCACGAGCTAGGTCATTATTTAGGAGTGCACCACGTCTTTTCGGAAGATGAAAACGGCACCTATGACGGATGTACCGATTCCGATTATTGCAAGGATACGCCGACATACAATAAAGTGTATTACGACCAGTGGGTAGATATTCAACTGTCTTTGGGAGTACGTGACTTGCCTACCCTCGCTTTAAGGGAAAACTGCACGACCGGCCAGAAGTTCACGTCCCGTAACATCATGGATTACGCCTTCAGCTATTCCGACCAGTTCACACAAGACCAGCACGACCGCATCCGCCATGTATTGGCCTATAGCCCATTGATCCCCGGGCCGAAGAAAAACCAGACAAAAGCCGGAGCCGCCATCGACGGAGTACTGAAATTGCCTATACGTACTGTAAAATAGAGGAAAGAAGATTAGATAATAAAAAAAGATCCCTGCCCGAAAAGGACAGGGATCTTTTTTTATTAATTCTATTCGATCACCGGGCGGTCGTCTTCCGGTTTCTTGTTTTTGTTTGCCTTGGCGATACCGATACGCTGGTTGTAGCGGGCTTTGGTTTCGTCGATCAGGGCGTTGACGGAAGTGATGAAGGCGGCGGTTTCGGCCGTAGGATTGATCACATTTGTAGCAGTCGCCAATAAAGCCATATCGTCATAAAGAGGATCGAGACGCAGACGGACAGCCTTGCTATTCTCCACTGTTGCAACGGCACGGCCTTCGGTACGCTGGGCGGTCAGTTCGATGAAACGTTGGTTCGAAGCCTTCAGTTCGTCCAGCACGGTGGTGAGGCCGAGGGTGGCGACGTTCGTCTTATTCGGTTCTTTTTCCATATCGAGCAGCAGGCCGTTTATCTGCTGTGTTTCCTGTTGGTCGGCCAGTTTGTAGATACCCACATAAGGTTTCACCTGATTGTAAAGGCTTATGGCCGCATTTTTCTGGGCAGCGACCGGGCTTTTACGGGTTTGAGAGATAGTGGTAGTAAAATATACGATCAGGTCGTCGCGACGTTTGTCTTCTTCGGCCAACAGAGCAGTTTCATCGCTGGTACGCGATAGATTTACCAGGTCATCCAACAGGCCGAGGTCGGTATCGAAAGCCGTCACCATCTCATTGCTGAACCCCAGCGCACTGGAGCTTACCAACGAGTCTGCGCTTTCAATTACCGGGCGGTCATCTTCCCCACTCTCCTCTTTCCGGAAAAGAGCCCTGAAACGATTCAGATGGTTGGCATATTCCGAATTATTCAGATTGCCAAGGAAATACTCCTGAATCTTAGTTAATGTCCCCATAATTTTATTTTTAAAATGATTGCTTGTATAATACGGATGCAATGTAAGGATTAAGAATCAATCGGAGATACTTTTTTCATCTTTTTTTAGCAGTTGGAAGAGATTTATTATGCCGAAAGTAAAACTTCCGGGGAGATAAAAGCGATTGAAAATGGAATCCGTAAAACTTCCTGGGGTGTAAAAGCGATCGGAAACGGAATCTGTAAAACTTCTGACGGTGTAAAAGCGATTGGAAACGTAAAAAGTAAAACTTCCGGCATCCTGAAAGCGATTCAAGTTACCGGAAGTTTTACATATTGCATTTCCAACGTTTTCCCTAATCCGCCTTTATACTCTCCACCGGGTTTTCATTCGCCACATTCCATGCCCGTATCAACACGCAAGCGATGATAATGACGTAGACGAACAAGGCCGCCCCGATAAACATAAAGAGATTCAGATGGATGCGTTCGGCGAATTTCTCCAGCCAGCCCTCGGCGTTGATATAGGCGATGGCGGCACCGATCGCCAGGGCAGGAAGGGCGATGTAAGAGACGTCGCGCGAAAGCATACGGAGGATACTTTCGGCCGTAGCCCCGTTCACCTTGCGGATGGCTATTTCGCGGCCGCGGCGGTTTGTCTCGTCGGCCGTATATCCCAGCAGGCCGATCAGGGCAATCAGCAGAGTGACGATGCCGCTGATCATGATCGCGTCGCGGAAATCACGGTCGTCCTGGTACTGGCTGACTATATCCATTTTCAAAACGGAGGCTTCGACCCTTCGGCCGGGTATGGCTTCCGTCAAAACGCGGTTGACTTCCGAAAGCGTTTCTGACGACAGCGTGTTCATCTTTATCAGGATATTGACCGGAGGATTGTAGCAGTCGGGAGTGGCATAAAAAAAGACGGAGGCACGCATATCGGGGCCTTTCAACGAACCGATGCGGAAATCGTCGAACACGCCGGTGATGGTAAATACGCTCGAACTGTCGCTATGCTCACTGACGATAACACCTTTGCCAATGACACTTCCCGTCCAACCGGCCGTTTTCTCCATCAGTTCGGTGAAACGGCGGCTGACCATGATTTTATCGGCATTGGCCTCATTGGGACGGAAAGCCTCGCCTTCTACAACGGGTATCTCCATCAGGTCGAAATAGGAGTCGCCTACGAAATACATGTCGGCTATGTTGAACAAATCCCGGTCATCACCCGGAATGCTGATATTGTTGCCGGACGGACTATAAATAGGTAATGATGTGCAGCACGATACCAGATCCACCTGAGGCAAGCGGCGCAGTTCGGCCATAGCAAGCTCGCGCTGTTGTTGGCCGGCACCCCGCGTATCGCAATAGACCAGATTCTCGTAGGCGTAGCCCGTATCGCTCGCAATCATCGTGTCGTACTGGCGGCTGATGGTAATCAACAGGGCCACCAGATAGGCGGTGGCAACGAACTGCACGAACAGCAGGCAGAGTTTCCAGTAACGCTTCGATTCTTTCATACTTCGGAAGGCCGACGCCACCGGGATACGCATGAAAAGCCAGGTCGGCACAAGGCCCGTCACCGCAAATACCACCACGCAGATGGCCAGCAGGATCGACAGGGTAGGCAACGTGAAGAGGGCTGATAGCGAGGCTGACAATAATTCTTCTATCCTTCCTTTGAAAATGACAATCAGGAAGGCAGCCAGCAACAACGAAAGCAGCAGGTGCAGGAACGATTCGGAGAGGATCATACCGAAGATATTTTTTCCGGATGCACCGTAGCATTTATGTACGGCCACCTCCTTGGCGCGGCCGATCAGGGTGGAAATCACCACCAGGATATAATTCAATACGGCGATTGAAATCAGGATGATAGCCATGAAAAGGAGCATGTAATTCATGTCCTTCACATCTTTGCTGTTATTGTGGATGTCTTGCAACGGGAAGATGGAGTAAGAGAGGTCTACCCCGGCTTTTTTCAGGCCTTCCATATCCTGGTTGCGCTCCTGCATGCGGCGAATGGCGGGGGCCAGTCCGTTGGGATCGGTGCCGGGGAGCAGCTTCACGTAAGCGATATAACGGTCGTTCCCCACCCAGTTGGTCGTGCTTCGTTCCGACATGGCGGCCAGCGAAGCCACGGCATCATAGCGCAGGTGGCTATTTTCGGGGATATCCTCAAACACGCCGCCGATGATGAAGGGAGAGCCGTGGTTGGCGTCGCGCACGAAGGTCTTGCCTACCGCATCCCCCACGCCGCCCATCTTCTCGGCCAGCGAACGGGAGATCATCACGTAGCCGGGACGTGCCAGGGCTTCTTTCGGATTGCCTATCAGTATGGGACGGGGGAAGATGTCGAAAAAGCTGGTGTCGGCCAACAGGATCGTAGCCCTTAAATATTGCTCTTCGGGAGTCATGATCAGTTCGTTGTTCTCGCCGATACGGGTGTAGCGGGTGGCAAACTCCACACCGGGCACCTCGGCTTTCATACCGGGGGCGATGGCGCCGCTCACCTGTCCCCAGGAGTCTTTTTTGCCGTCTCTGTTCAGGTCTGACTTCACGAGATAAATCCGTTCGTTATCCGGATAGAAGTTATCGTACGAACGCTCGAAGCAGACTTTCGCTACCAACACTAGTCCCATCGCCAGTCCGACGGCCAGCGCAAGGATCTTGATCCCGTTACTCCTCCCCTTCTTAAAAAGGGAACGGAGTGCCATGTTGAAATTCTTCATATTTGTATTGCTTTTATTTTATTTCGTAATATATACATCCTTTTCCTATTCCGATTTCAGGCTCAGCACCGGATTGGCATTCGCCACCATCCAGGTACGGTAGACCACCGTCAGGAGGATAACCGCCAGCACGACCACGGAGCCGGCCAGGAACAGGCCGGCATTCATCGGGATCTTTTCCGAAAACTGCTGCAACCACTTTTCGCCGGCAAACCACGAAGCACCCGCACCGATCAGAATAGCTGGCAGTGCCATCCATACAATATCCGAGGAGATCAGACGGAGGATATCCCGTTCGGTGGCCCCGTTGATTTTGCGTACGGCAATTTCTTTCCCGCGGCGGTTCGTCTCGTCGTTGATGTAACCGATCAGACCGATCAGGGCGATGATCAGGGTGATGATGCCTCCGGCCATCACTGAGTCGCGGAAAATACGCGAGGTATCGTAGAGCTTCGCGAGGCTGAAACGGTAATCGACGAGGTTGATGTCGCGGTCGGGCAGGAATTCTTTTATTACATTATTTATATGGGCCAGATTCTCCGCATTCCTTTCACGGAATTTGACAACAAGGGTCTGCTCGGCCCGTTTACTGAAAAAGATGGCGGAGTTGACCATGCCTTCCTGGCCGATCTGTCCGATGCGTACGTCGTCGTAAACGCCGACAACGGTGAAGGGATCGTTCGTGCCATGCCCGCCGATATCGAGCCTCTTGCCTACCACACCGTCTTTCCATTCGAATACGTTGGCCAGTTCGGTAGCCATCTGGCGGCTCAGCATGACAAGTTGCATAGAGTCGGAATAGGATTCGTCGAAGGCTTGTCCCTCTATCACCTTCATCTCCAGCAGCGAGACGAAGTTGGCATTGGTGCCGTAAAGATCCTGGAAATGGGCTACGGCATCGTCCGTACCGGGACGGTAGACGATATCGCCCGAACCGGAAAAGGCCGGCAATTCGTAGCAGGTCGTAACGTCTTCCACTTCCCCCTGCTTGCGGATTTCATCCATCAGCGCTTTGCGTGAAGATTGGGAAACGCCTTCCAGGTTACAATAAGCCAACCGGTCATAAGAGTATCCGGGATTATCATTCACCATGAAACTATATTGCCCGCCAATGACGATGAGCAGGCATACGAGGAAACCTACCGCCACGAACTGGATAAACAGCAAGGCTTTCTTCCACGACCGCCGGGAGTTGGTGTACGAACGGAATACCAACGCAACGGGAATCTTGGCGAACAGTTGGGAAGGTAGCAGGCCGGCCACCAGAAACACCAGCACACAGACGCCCAACAGGATCATCAGCGTATCGGGCGTGAAAAGCGACGACAGCGAGGTGCCCAGCAGTTCTTCCACGATACGGCGGAAACCGAATACGAGGAGTGTGGAGAAGACAACGGATATCAATAGGTTGAGAAATGTCTCCGAGAAGATCATGTCGGTGATGTTCCAGCCCGTCGCGCCGTAGCATTTATGGATCGCCACATCCTTCGAGCGGGTCACCATCGAGGAGATGACCAGCAGCACATAGTTCATCAGGGCGGCAAAAAGGATGGCGAAAGCGATGGCTGTCAGCATCACGGCCATACGCTTGGTGGCCGGAGAGCTGGCATAAAGCTCGCCGAGCGGACGCAGGAAGATGCTATAACTCATGCCCTGCTCCTTCAGTTTCTTCGAATCGACGTGACGGTCGAGCATTTCGGCCATAGGTTGCAGCATATCGTCTGCCGACAGGCCGGGTTGCAGGAGGACGTAGGCGTTGTAGCTGTCGCCGCCCAGCCATTGGTCTTCCTTCGTCCAGCCGGCAATGGCCTTGAAGGAGGAAAGGGAGACCAGTATATCGTAATAAAGATGGGTATTCTTCGGAACATCCTTAAACACACCGCCGACCGTGATCTGGACGCCGGGAAAAGTCTCCACCTCAAAGGTTTTGCCGATCACGTCTGCTCCGTCGGGGTCTATTTTACCGGCCATTTCTTCCGAAACAAGGGCATAAAGGGGGCGCGACAGTGTCTCCCGGGCATCGCCGGCCAGCATTTCGCGGGGCAGAACGTCGTAGAAACAGGAGTCTGCCATAATGAAGGTGGCCTTATATTTCTTATCGCCGGATGTTTTCATGACCAGTTCGCCCATTCTATCACAACGGGTAGCGGCCTCCACACCGGGGATCTCGGCTTTCATACCGGGAGCTACTCCGCCACTGACGCAGGGGAAGCCGTCATGGCTCTTATCTCCGATGCTAAAGTTCTCCTGGATAGCAAAAACCCGGTCAGACTCGGGATAGAAATTATCGTACGACAACTCGAAACATACTTTGGCAATAAGTACCAACCCCATTGCCAGGCCTACGCCCAACGACAGTATCTTAATATCATTATGTCTGCCCTTTTTGAACAGGGTGCGGAAAGATATGTATAAATTCTTCATTATAATAGTGTGTTTTATATTCGGTTATTGCCAGTTTAGAATGTTTCTGCATCGTTGTCTTTGCCCTGAAAGGGCTGACTGTGAATAGCCCCCGGTGAAGCCGGGGGTTCACATTGACCACCACCCGGTGATCCCCGAAGGGGGTCAACCATATCGTATTGTTCGCCCCCTTCAGGGACGCACCATCCGGCGGGTATCATAATCCCCCGGCTTCACCGGGGGCTATTCACAATTAGTCCCTTCGGGACATACTACGACACTAAAAATATTCACCTTTTCCTATAATTGCCACATCATTGATCACTCCAATACCAGCACCTCATTATCCTTGTAGCTTTCGTAGCTCGATACGATTACCTTCTCGCCTGCTTCCAGACCTTCGATCACTTCATAATACTGCGGGTTCTGGCGGCCGATCTTGATCTTGCGGCGATAAGCTTTCTTACCGTCCTTATCGAGTACGAAGATCCAGCTACCACCTGTGCTCTGGAAGAAGGTTCCGCGCGGGATGATGATGCTTTCGGTCGGCTGACCCAGTTCGAGATTGATATAATAAGTCTGTCCGCTGCGGATATTGTCAGGACGTTCGCCGGTAAACACAAAGTCCGTGCGGAACTTTCCGTCGCGTACTTCCGGATACACCTTGCGTACGGCCAGTGCGAAACTGGTTCCCTGACGGTCGAAGGCGGCACTCAATCCCGGCTTGACACGGTCGATATAATGTTCGTCGATCATGGCCTCCACCTTATAATCGGAAAGGTCGTTGATCTGTCCGATCTTCATACCGGCAGTCACGTTCTGTCCCAGCACGACATCGAGTAGACCCAGTTCTCCGTTAATCTGTGAGCGGACATTCAGGTGTTCCTTCCGTTCATGAACCAACTGGATGTTACGGCGCATGTTAGCCAAACTGGTTTCCATCTCTTCCATCTGGATGGTACGGGAAATCGAGTCCTGATATAAACGCTGCACAACGAGGTCATATTTCTTTGTCGCCAGTTCATAGTCTTCTTTCGCTTTCAGGTAATCTTCCTTGGCGATCAGGCTTTCTTCATACAATTTCTGCTGTTGGTGATAAGCACGGCGGGCACGGTTCATATCCACGTCCAGCTGGGCTTTTTCCAGTTGGTTGCTTAACTTGTCCTGTTCCATCGCTACCTGGGTATTACGCAGGAAGTTCTGTTTTTCTGCCAACTGTGCTTCCGCATCCAGGATCTGAAGGTCGAGGCTGGAGTTGGAGAGACGTACAATTACATCGCCTTTCTTCACCTGGGCTCCTTCTTCCACTACTTTCTCCTGTACGATACCGCCTTCTTCCGGGCTTAACTGCACGACGGTGATTGGCTGTACCTGTCCGTCCACACGAACGAAATCATTGAACTGTTCACGTACCGCATTGCCGATGCTGATGCCGCGCGCATCTACTTTCAGAGTCGATGCATGATCGCCGAAGATGATCCAGCCTACCAATACAAGGAATAAAACGCCACCTGCTACATAAGGTAAATGTTTCTTCTGAATGCCTCTTTTCTTTTCTAATTGAATATCCATGATTGTATGTTTTTATTTCTTTATTATCAGTATAATTATGTGCTTTGTTCTTAGTTTACACCTTCGATTAAAGGTTTGCCTTTATAGTAATCGACGAGCTTACACTTCATCAGATACATCAGTTTCCGTTGCAGCAGGTCGGCTTTCGACAATAATAATGTATTGGCACTGGTTTGCAGGTCGATCGGGCTCATCAGGCCTTCTTCAAACTTACGGAAAGTAACCTGGTAAGCAATTTCATCGGCTTCTGCTTTCTTTTGCATCTGGATCGTTTCCTTTGCATAGCCCTCACGATCGAGAACAGCCTGTTCGATAGCTGTCTGCAACTGGCGAAGCACTTCCGTCTCCTGTTCCTGGGCGATACGCATATTATTGCGTGCTTTGCGCAGGTTGGTCAGACGACTCAGTCCGTCGAAGAGCGGGAAGCTCAGGTTGAAAGCTATGTATTCGCCACGGTTATTCTTAAATTGGCTACCGAAAGGAGTAACAGGTTCATAATCACTGGCTGTTTTATCGGCTTTTAAATCCTCAAAATAGTTAGTCGAAACACCGGCTGTAAAAGAAATACTCGGCAGCAGACGACCTTTATATACCAAATACTGCATCTTGGATGCTTTCAGTTGCAGTTTAGCTTGCATGGCTGTCGGGTTATTTTCAGAAGCATAGTCATAAATCTCATCGATAGATTCCATCATGGAGGCATACGACTGGTCGAGCAACAAAGTATCGACATCCAGCTCCATATCGGAAGGGAAATTCATATTCTGCTTCAAAGTAAGCACAGCGGCATCATATAAATTCTGCTGATGAGTCAGGTTATAGTCATTGGCAGCAACCTGGGCTTCGATCTGGGCTACGTCTGCTTTACCCTTCAATCCCAATTCTTCCTGCCGTTTGGTTCTATACAGGATACGACTGTTTTCTTCCAACTGTTCGGCGGCCAGCTTTACTGTCCCCCGATAGTAGACCACATTCATAAATGCCTCCATCGTATTGATGGCCAAATCGTCCTTTTCTTTCTGGATATCGTTCATTCCCAATTGACGGTTAGCCTTTGCCATACGCCACTGATTGATTAACTGTCCCCCGTTAAAAATAGGAATAGAAACATTCAGACCATAAGAGTTATTAAAAGTCGACGTATTCTTATAGGTATTATCCTTCGGGTTGATAGAACGCCCGTAACTATACTGCGCTCCTACACTTGCACTCATAGAGGGGAAAAAGGATGCCACCGCCGAATTAAGATCCGCTTTATAGGAGTCGCTCGTATAAGCTTGTTTCTTCACTTTAGGGCTATTCTCAACGGCGTAATGCATACATTCATCCATTGTCCAGAGCTTTTCCTGGGCCATAGCAACTGTTGCCAGGCTGAACGAAAGAACTGATGTCAATATTATCTGTTTCATTTTTGTGTTATTTTCTGCCATAGAAAAGGCAAAGAGCGTGCCAAACTACATAAAACATTACTTATCAACAGATTGACAATTCTCCGGATTTCCCGAAGTGTAAAAAAATTAGACAGTGGTGTATAATTATTAGACAAACGGTGATAAACCGTTTCCTCCCTATTTTATCTGTCTAAATATTAGACACAGGTTAGGAAGTGTAAAACCGAACCTGTATCTTTGCACACATAAATACATTATTATTACAATGGCTAAACAAGGCACCATACTGGTTGTAGACGACAACAAAGGGATTCTGACCGCAGTACAGATGCTGTTGGGAACCTGTTTTGAAAAAGTGATAACGATCTCCACACCCAACAAGATAAAGACGACATTACATAATGAAGATGTAGATGTGGTTTTGCTGGATATGAACTTCAGTGCCGGGATCAACACCGGAAATGAAGGATTGTTCTGGCTTTCTGAAATAAAAAAGGAAGAGCCGTCCGTCCAGGTAGTTCTGTTCACCGCTTACGCCGATATCGACCTGGCAGTAAGGGGCATCAAGGAAGGAGCAACCGATTTCGTGGTGAAACCCTGGAATAACGCCAAGTTGCTGGAAACTCTGAAGACCGCTTACGATATCCGGATGGCGAACCGCAAAGGTATCCCGCACGAAAACGACAAGCAGGTCATATCCAAAGAAAGCGGTATGTTCTGGGGAGAAAGCAATGCCATGCAACAACTCCGCAACCTGATCGAGAAGGTAGCCAAGACGGATGCCAATATCCTCATCACCGGTGAGAACGGTACGGGTAAAGAGATGTTGGCAAGGGAGATCCATATACTCTCGAACCGCAAAAAAGAGGCTATGGTTCCGGTCGACATGGGAGCCATCACCGAGACCTTGTTCGAAAGCGAGCTGTTCGGCCATATGAAAGGAGCCTTTACGGATGCACGTGCCGACCGTCCCGGTAAATTCGAAGCGGCAAATAACGGTTCGCTGTTCCTGGATGAGATCGGCAACCTCTCCTATCATCTGCAAGCCAAATTATTGACGGCCCTGCAACGCCGCAGCATCGTCCGCGTAGGCAGCAACACACCTATCCCTATCAATATCCGCCTGATCTGTGCCACCAACCGCGATTTGCAGGAAATGGTACAGAAAGACCAGTTCCGCGAAGACCTTTTGTACCGTATCAACACCATCCATGTGGAGATACCGTCTCTTCGCGAACGACCGGAGGATATTGTCCCGCTAACGGAGATATTCCTGGCCAAATACACCAACATCTACGGCAAGTCGACCATGCGCCTGAGTGCCGACGCCAAAGAGAAACTGAAACAACAACCCTGGTTCGGCAATATCCGCGAGTTGGAACATACCATCGAAAAGGCAGTGATCATCACAGATGGGGATACGCTGGAAAGTACCGACTTCGATTTTCCCCGTAAGAAAGATGCTCCGATGAAAGAGGTTACTACACTGGAAGAAATGGAATACAACATGATCAAGAATGCCATGGATAAATACAACGGCAATCTTTCGCTTGTTGCAAGCCAGCTGGGTATTTCACGTCAGACACTGTACAATAAAATAAAACGTTACGAATTATAATGTGCCAACCAGCACATTGACACATCATTTGTTATGTTAAAAGGCATTTATCATAGTCTCACCTTCCGTCTGGGCTTGTTTGGAATACTGACAATTGCCGGAACTTATACGGCCATGAACCATAAATGGGAATGGTTCATCCTCCTTTCTATCGCCTGGCTCTATTCCATACAGATGATGCGTAATTTATTCAAGCGGAATGCCCAGAAGGTAGCATTCATGTTCGATGCGATAGACAACAGCGACTATGCTTTCCAATATGCCACCCGCGGGCGCTCATCGAACGACAAGCTGGTGAGCGAGTCATTGAACCGTATCACCCAGATCCTTTTCCAGGCGAAAGCGGATGCCGTACAGAAAGAAAAGTACTACGAGCTTATCATGAACTCGGTAAACACGGGGATCATCGTCCTGGACGACATCGGAAACATCTTCCAGACTAACAACGAAGCCCTGCGCTTACTGGGACTTTCCGTATTCACCCACGTCAAGCAGTTGGCCCGCATAGACGAGAAACTGCAACAGACAATCACCGATATCCGTCCGGGAGACAAGCACCAGATCTCGTTTGTCAACGAACGCGGTACCGTGAACCTGTCGATCCGCGTATCCGAAATGACCCTGCAGGACAAACATGTCCGTATCCTGGCTATCAACGATATCAACAGCGAACTGGATGACAAGGAAATCGACTCGTGGATACGCCTTACCCGCGTACTGACACACGAAATCATGAACTCCGTCACCCCTATCACTTCCCTGAGCGACACGCTGCTTTCCCTGCATGAAGATGCCGACAGCGAAATACGTAACGGACTGGAAGTGATCAGTACTACGGGGAAGACGTTGATATCGTTTGTCGAGTCTTACCGCAAATTCACGCACATCCCGACGCCCGAACCTTCGCTGTTCTATGTACAGAAATTCGCGGAAAGGATGATAAATCTGGCCCGCCATCACAACAATTACCCCAATATAACGATTAATATAAGTATAGAACCGGCCGACCTGATCGTTTATGCCGACGAGAACCTGATCACCCAGGTCGTACTGAACCTGCTGAAAAACGGAATGCAGGCCATAGGCAGCGAACAACCGGACGGACGTATCGAACTGAAAGCTTATTGCAACCCGGATGAATCGGTAGTCATAGAGGTCAGCAACAACGGCCCCGTTATCCCACCGGAAGAGGCGGAACATATCTTTGTCCCGTTCTTCACCACCAAGGAAGGCGGAAGTGGTATCGGACTTTCCATCTCACGGCAGATCATGAGGCTTTCGGGTGGTAGCATTGCCCTGAAGAGCAATCCGGCTATCAGCAAAACGTCGTTTATCCTGACATTCCCGTAAGAGGAAACGGATGCGGTTTCGGATGAACAGTCGATCCCGACCGGAATGAGCACCTTATCCCGACCGAGAGCGACACTCGATTGCGACCGGAATAGAGTATCGATTGAAAAGTAAACAAAAAGATAAGACAGAATATGAAACTTCTAGACAAACTCAAAATCAATCACAAACCCCGCTCAGGGGGATTAGACTTACTTAAATACATTGGCCCCGGACTATTGGTTACCGTCGGCTTCATCGATCCCGGAAACTGGGCGACCAACCTGGCTGCCGGGTCGGAATTCGGATATGCCCTGCTGTGGGTGGTTACTTTTTCTTCCATCATGCTGATCATTATCCAACACAACGTAGCTCACCTCGGTATCGTTACCGGGCTCTGCCTGTCGGAAGCGACCAACAAATACATGCCGCGTATGCTCAGCCGCCCGATCCTCGGTTCGGCCATGCTGGCCAGTATATCCACCTCTCTGGCGGAAATCCTGGGTGGAGCCATTGCCCTTCGTATGCTGTTCGGTATGCCGATCAAGATAGGGGCGGTCATCATTACGATTGCCTGTCTGATCATGCTGCTCAGCAACACCTATAGCAAGATAGAACGTTGGATCATTATGTTCGTCTCCATCATCGGGCTCTCGTTCCTTTATGAACTGGCGCTGGTAGACGTCCATTGGGGGCAAGCGATACAGGGATGGGTAAAACCGTCGTTCCCGCCAAACTCGATGCTGATCATTATGAGCGTGCTCGGCGCCGTAGTGATGCCGCACAACCTGTTCCTGCACTCGGAAGTGATCCAGAGCCGCGAATGGAATCTGGAAGACGAGACGGTGATCAAGAAGCAATTGAAATACGAATTTTATGATACGCTCCTATCGATGGTTATCGGTTGGGCAATCAACTCGGCCATGATCATCCTGGCTGCCGCCACCTTCTTTAAAGAGAAAATCGCAGTCGAAGAACTGGATCAGGCACAACAGTTACTGGTACCTCTGGTAGGGAATAATGCGGGGGTCATATTTGCGGCCGCGTTATTGCTGGCAGGTATTTCATCAACCATCACATCGGGGATTGCCGGTGCTTCCATCTTTGCCGGATTCTACGGGGAGGCATATAACCATAAGGACTTACACTCCAAGTTAGGGGTTATCCTGTCATTCGTCCCGGCACTGCTTATCATCTTTCTGATCGGCGATCCTTTCAAAGGGTTGATCCTCTCTCAAATGTTGTTAAGCGTACAGTTGCCGATCACGGTCTTTACGCAGGTATATCTTACTTCAAGCAGGAAAGTGATGGGGCAATACGTCAATTCCCGTTCGACCACCATCCTGTTGCTGTTGTTGGGAACAATGGTCACCGTATTGAACATCGCCCTGTTGATCAGCTTGTTTTAAAAAATTAATCCGGTTTGCCGGCATAACCATCGCACGCAGCCTTATAAATGAGATAATGGCTATGGAAGTATTATGCTCTGTTCGATAAAATTAAGCCTCAAATACAGGAAAAAACTTGTATCGCTATGTAGCAAATAAAGAAATCGCTACCTTTGCTCCGTTAAAAAGAAATAACATATTCAGAACAGATATGAGCGATATCAGAACGAACGAAGAAGAAGGCAAAAAGAGCCTGAATTTTATTGAAGCAAATGTTGAGAAAGATCTGGCAGAAGGTAAAAACGGCGGACGCGTACAAACCCGTTTCCCACCCGAACCCAACGGTTACCTGCATATCGGACACGCCAAAGCCATTTGCCTGGACTTCGGCATGGCAGAACGTTACAACGGAGTTTGTAACCTTCGTTTCGACGACACCAATCCGGTAAAAGAAGATGTAGAGTATGTCGATGCAATAAAAGAAGATATAGAATGGCTCGGATTTCATTGGAACAACATCTATTATGCATCCGACTATTTCCAGCAGTTATGGGACTTTGCCATCCGTCTGATCAAGGAAGGGAAAGCCTATATCGACGAACAAAGTTCGGAAGTTATCGCCCAGCAGAAAGGAACCCCTACCCAACCGGGTATCAACAGTCCGTACCGCGACCGTCCTATCGAAGAGAACCTGGAGTTATTCAAAAAAATGAGCGACGGCGAAGTGGAAGAAGGTGCGATGGTATTGCGTGCTAAAATCGATATGGCGAATTCCAACATGCACTTCCGCGACCCGATCATCTACCGCGTGGTTACCTCAGCACACCATCACCGCACAGGCGATAAATGGAAAGTGTATCCGATGTACGACTTCGCACATGGTCAGAGCGACTACTTCGAAGGAGTTACACACTCGCTTTGTACCCTGGAATTTGTGGTACACCGCCCATTGTACGACCTCTTCATCGACTGGCTGAAAGAAGGCAAAGACCTGGACGATAACCGCCCCCGCCAGACTGAGTTCAATAAATTGAACCTGAGCTATACGCTGATGAGCAAACGCAACCTGCTCACGCTGGTAAAAGAGAAGCTGGTAGACGGTTGGGACGATCCCCGTATGCCGACAATCTGTGCTTTCCGCCGCCGTGGTTACTCCCCCGAGTCTATCCGCAAATTTGTAGACAAGATCGGTTATACTACATACGATGCCCTCAACGAATTCGCTTTGTTGGAAAGTGCCGTTCGTGAAGACCTGAATGCCCGTGCCACACGTGTATCGGCCGTCCTCGATCCGATCAAACTGATCATCACCAACTATCCGGAAGGAAAAGTGGAAGAGATGGAAGCGATCAACAACCCGGAGGATGAAACAGCAGGAACCCACCTGATCGAATTCAGCCGCGAGCTGTGGATGGAAAGAGAAGACTTCATGGAAGATGCACCGAAGAAATTCTTCCGCATGACTCCGGGACAGGAAGTCCGCCTGAAGAATGCCTATATCGTGAAATGTACAGGCTGCAAAAAGAACGATGCCGGCGAAGTGGTGGAAGTATATTGCGAATACGATCCGAATACCAAGAGCGGTATGCCCGATAGCAACCGGAAGGTAAAAGGAACCCTGCACTGGTTGAGTTGTGCCCACAGTCTGCCCGCAGAAGTCCGCTTATACGACCGTCTCTGGAAAGTAGAGAATCCACGCGACGAATTAGCCGCTATCCGCGAAGCAAAAGACTGTTCCGTTCTGGATGCGATGAAAGAGATCATCAACCCGGACTCATTAAATATACTGACTAATTGTTACGTAGAGAAATATCTGGCAGATGCCAAACCGTATGATTACCTGCAATTCCAGCGTATCGGTTATTTCAACGTAGACAAAGATTCGACGCCGGAAAAGCTTATCTTCAACCGCACCGTATCCCTGAAAGATACCTGGAGCAAGATGAAGGATAAAGCGTAATAAACAAGATAAAAGAGAATTTACCTGATATATGAAAGAAGATGATATTTCACGCCTGTTACAACGTTACCTGGATGCACACGAAAAAGGGAAAGAACCCTATTTCGACGCAGATGAACTCAGCGACTTGTTGGACAGTTTTGAAGAATCGGATGATTATAAATACTTCGATGAAGTTTTAGCCTTAGGGCTAAAGCTTCATCCAGGTAATACGGATTTACAAATCAGGCAGTGCCTCTTTTATGTCTATAATGAAGATTATGACAGTGCGCTCGCTTTGATCGATTCTATTGCCGAAACCGACAACCAGGACCTGGACTTATTACGATTGGAATGTTTTTGCATGCTCGACGAATATGATAAAGTAGTCGAATTTACGGAAGACATCGCTGCACGGGATTGTGACTATCTGGAATTAGCATTCGAGTACATCGCTCCCCTTCTAAGTGATATGGATATGGGTAAGGAAGCGCACGATTATATCAAACGCGGCATTGCCTTATTCCCGGACAATCTCACCCTGAAAGATGAGTTATGCTACAATCTGGAAATGGAGGGCGACATCGACGGTGCCATTGCCATATGCAACGAACTGATCGATAAAGATCCATACTCGCACGACTATTGGTTCTCGCTCGGACGCCTGTATTCCATCAAGTCGGAATTCGATAAAGCAATCGAAGCTTTCGACTTTGCCCTCACCTGCGACGATTCGGATCCCGAACTGAAAATACTGAAAGCTTACTGCCTCTACATGAACGAAAATTATGAAAAGGCACTCGAAGTATATAAAGAGATAGAAAGCGAATCGGATATGTCGGAACGTATCAAGCCGTTAATGGCAGAATGCTACATCAAACTGGAAGATTATGAAGGAGCATACGCGATGCTGAAAGACATCATCGGAAAGAAGGTCACAGCCAATGAGCCGGCAGCATACATTAATTATATCCGCTGTTGCACGGAAACCGACCGCGACCGGGAAGCGTCCAAAGCGCTCATAAAAGCTGTAGAGTTATTTCCGAGTAATGTCCGGATACTCTCCTTACTGGCATTGACTTACGTTGAGAACGGGGAAGATAAACTTGCTATCGAGACAACCGAACGGTTGTTCGACGTGCTGGATCAAGGAAGTGATTATCAACCGGAAGATTACGAAAGCCTGTTCCATGCCGGACAGTTCCTGTATATGAAGGGAGAAATAGAGAAAGCGCTCAAATACTACCATAAGGTGATGGAAGTCAATCCCGACATGCCTTATATACATCTTCATATGGCGATGGCTTATCTGGCAAAGGGAGATATGAGACATTTCGGAGAACATTTCTCGCAGACCTCTCCGCAGGAACTGGTCGAATACCTGGAAAGCTCGGGGGTAGACTTCAGCGATGTGGAACAGCAATTGATGGGTAAACACATTCCACCGGAAGATCTTACAAAAGAATTCCTCAATAATAAAGACAACAACAATTAAATGAACAGAAATCTAAAAGACTACGGTCTCTTACTTTTGAAAGGCATGGGAATGGGGGCGGCAGATGTTGTCCCCGGTGTATCTGGTGGTACGATTGCCTTTATTGTAGGTATTTATGAAGAGCTGATCGATTCGATCAAAAGTATTAACGGAGCGAGTCTGAAATTACTTTTTACCGGTAAGATCGCCGCCTTCTGGAAAGCGATCAATGCCAATTTCCTGCTATCGATCGTTGCCGGTATCGGCATCAGTATTTTCTCACTGGCAAAGATTATTACCTGGTTGCTGGTGACACACCCTATCCTGGTTTGGGCTTTCTTCTTCGGGTTGGTACTGGCTTCTACCTGGTTCGTATCGAAGGATATCAAGCAATGGAACTGGAAATCGATCCTGTGCTTTATCATCGGAGCGGTCATCGCCTATTACATCACAGTGGCCACACCGGCGGAGACTCCCACCAACCTGTTCTTTATCTTCCTTTGCGGGGCGATCGCTATCTGTGCGATGATCCTGCCGGGTATTTCGGGTAGTTTCATCCTTGTTTTGCTGGGTAAATACTTCTACATTATGGAAGCTGTAAAGACATTCAATATACCGGTGATGCTCGTTTTCATTTGTGGAGCGGTACTGGGTATCACCTCTTTTTCACGCGTCCTATCATTTGCCTTGCGCAGATTTCACGACACGACGATCGCCGTACTGGCCGGATTTATGCTGGGTTCGCTGAATAAAGTATGGCCGTGGAAAGAAACGATAGAAACATATACAGACAGTCACGGTGTTATCAAACCGCTGGTAGAGGCAAATATCCTGCCCGATCAGTTGGTATGGGAAGCAGTCGGATTAATGATCTTCGGCTTTGCCATCGTATATTTCCTTGAAAAGTTATCCATGAAGGGAGCTAAGGCTTAAAAAAGAAATCTCTTCCCTATGCTCACGCACGGAGAAGAGCTCGGTCTCTCGCCAAAGAGAACCTCATCAATTATGTTAACCTTATGGGTTATAAAGGGAGCGATTCGCCAAGAGTTGCTCCCTTTTCTTGTTGAAAACACACATTATTATAGTTTTGTTCATTCGTATTCCGGCAGCGCCATCTATAATACAAATGGCGTGCCAAAAGCATATACATCTATTTATCAACCACATACTATTTCAACATCAAACAGGTTATGTCAAATAATTAGACACCGCCGTCTAATTATTTGACAATCTAAATCAATTTATCTCACATCATACCTTGTAAAGAAATAAAAACAAGCTATGAACAGCACGGCGATCGTTACGATCATCGCAATCAGGTAGCCACTGATAAACTCGATACGCTGACCGAAAGAAGCGATCTGTTCCTGGTATTGCGGGATCTGATCGATAGCGACAGGCTTTTTGCTGGTGGAATAATCCTCATAAGGGTTATACCAATGCGGACTGTCGGCATCCTTCGCATCAATATCCTTGAACCATTGCAAGAACCTCTCCTGGAAAATATGCAAGTCATTCCAGTTCTTCTGGAAACGCAGGTAACCACCTCCCAAAAACGCCTCATTCATATAATCGAACTGCGCAATCGGTGAAAGTAACGTGAAATTACGGGTCTGCTCGAACTGACGGAATTGTTGCAGGTAATAGGCATCATTATACTTCTTATCATTATTCATCAGATTAGTCTGGATATTTGCACGCAACTCATGCCGGGGATAAAATGGATCCCTGCTATTGGAAGACCAACTTCCAGCCGGTGCGTTACGGTTAATATCATAAGATGCTTCGTGGCGTTTCTGAGCCACTTCTTCCGATGTCGGTATGCTGAACAACTTCTTTGCCCAGAATACAGAGGTATTAGGAATGATAACCGCGGCAAACAACCAGAAGCAAAGGGAAATAAGCAAGCTGATATTTGAATAACGTGTTACCACCGACGACAACAAACCAAAGACGGCAAAAGTAGTAATGAATAAAAGACTGATCAATATAAATCCGCCCGTCTCGATCATAAAGCTACCGTTCAACTGCACCTGGCCGGAAACAGCCAGAATAAGCAGGCTGATCATAATACCGATCAGTTCCATGAGTCCTACCACTGTAACGATGCTCAACAGCTTGCTGCATAGGAAAGTCCGTCGGGGTACGGCATTTGAAAAGACCAAAGCCAGCGTCCTCTCCTCTTTCTCACCCGAAATGGCATCAAAAGCAAAAAGTAAAGTAATAAAGCTCAGGAACATGGAAACAATAAACGACCAGCTCAAACTGTCTCCCCTGCTCAACAAGGGATTGTTACTGTCATGGCGTACCGAATAATTGAACACATTATAGGCACTATAACGGATGCGATTAGGCAAATAGTTTTCCTTACAATCGGCAACTATACTGTTTTCGCGTGGAGAAGTGACAAAATAATTCGGCACCGTCGCCACCTTCGATACATTCTCAGCAAGTTTGCCTATTGTTTCCTGTTGTGCTTTGCTATACTGGGCATAGTTCTTATGCAGATCCTTAAAAGAGGAAACAAATGAAATGCTCCCCAAAGCAAACACTAACACAACAATTACAAAAGAAACCTGGAAGCGCAGGCTATACAGATAGTTCTGCAATTCCCGTATATATAAAGTTGTAAACATAACTGTAATTATTTATTATCTGACATCATATTTCATAAACGACACGATTGTTCCTATCAACAAAACGATCGCCAATCCCAGTAAGGCCGATAAGCGACCCAGCGCATCACCTAAAGCAGCTGAAAGCGTTGCCTGCCCGGGGACATAACGGGGAAGGCTACTTGTATCAGGATATGGAAATTCACTATACCCTCTGTCAAACCTCTTCCAGGCTGTTTCATCCCCCGAGTCCAGTTCCGCCTGTGTCGGAAACTCTTCCAGGGGCTGAGGAGTAAAGTAAGCTATAGACTCAAACAACTTTTGATCCTTGTAATAGGTAATAACGCTCTCGCGGTAGTTGCGCACACTCTCCATATATTTAAGAAAACTACCCGCATTAGTACGACACAAAGCTTCTGTCGTCTGGGCAAACAGTTCAGAAGGCGACAGCCAGGCGATAACCTGTTGCAATTGTTGCTGACGCAACAGACCATCCAGATAATTCCGTTGCAAAGCCCATTTCTTGTCCGCATTGTTCAGCATAACAGGGGTTGCCCAAATCTGCAACTGCTGATGAAATATAGGTAAATCCCGTGAGCCACCGGCTAACTCAGTCCACCCTTTCTCATCACCATTGGCATTATTATAGTTCAAGCTCCCCAGATTGTACTTTTGAGCAATACGCGGTGCTTCTTCTCTCTGTTCTTTATAAAAAGTTTCGTCATAATCCTGCATGGCGGCCTGTACGTTATCATACAAGGGGGCTTTTGAAATACTCTGTGCCAGGTAAGTCGCAATGTTAGGCATCAGGAACAGGAACCATATCCAGCACAGCAAGCTGATAATAATGGATGAAGACGAATGTGTCACCCTACTGGAAATGAACATTCCCAACAAAAGAAATACCATCATATAGATAACCGACGTCAGCAAGAGCAGTAATAACCCGCCCCAGTCGGAAGCAGAGAATGAAACCTCCGGATTAACCACAATAATAAGGCAAGCCAGCAGGTAACAGAACAGCAGGATAGGCAGCAACGTAAGCAACAACCCCAATAACTTTCCAATCAGGAAAGAGATACGGCTTACCTGTCCTGTAAAAGTCAGTTTCATCGTCCCGTCTTCCCGCTCCCGGGTGATGGCATCATACGAAAAGACGAGTGCCAGCAACGAGATCAGGATAGCGATCACTTTAGAAAAGTCTATGGAGAAGAAGGCATTCAGCAACGGGTTATCGCGGGTAAGGGTATGCCCTTCTGGAAATAGCGGATATTCCCAGAAGAGTATTTTTACCTTATTCCCGATATTGCTGATAATACCTGTACTGAATATACTCAGCGGCTCCGGCTCCTGAACCACGGTCGGACGTACAGCCGACCATACCCGGCTCTCTTTCATTTCCTTATCCGCCTGTGCCTGCTCTATCTTATAGACACGCACCTGGTTCTGATAATTATCCACACTGACGATCACCGTAAACGGTATCACCAGCAGACACAGCACAAACCCTATAATAAACCTGACCGACAACAAGTTCAGCAGGAAATCTTTCTTTGCTATTAACCAAATCATAGTATATATGTATTATATCGTTTGTACTCTTACTCTATGACAGCTTCCTGCATATAATCCAGATAGATACGTTCCAGGTCATCCTGAAGGAATTCTTCACGGCTGCGAAGCATCACCAGACGGCCTTCTTTCATGATACCGACGCGGTCGGCTACCGCTTTGGCACGGAACAAGTCGTGGGTACACATCAGGATACTCTTTCCGGCGTTACGCAGGTTGATCAGTATCTGCATCAATTCAGCTGCACTCTTAGGGTCGAGGCCGGTGGTCGGTTCGTCCATCACGATATTGTCGGCATCCTTGATGATGGCGATTGCCAGACCTACTTTCTGTCGCATACCTTTGGAGAAGGTCTTCAGTTTACGTTCGAAGGCTTCTTCCTGAAGGCCGACACGGCGCATGACGTTATAATAGTCGGTCTTTGTCAGGTTCGGCTTCCCTCCCAGACGGGCGAAGAAGTCGAGGTTCTGACGGGCGGTGAAGTTGCCGTACAACATCACATTCTCGGAAACGAAAGCGACGTGGTTCTTTGTTTCCAACGGGTTTTCCATCACGTCGATACCGTCTATCAGGGCATGGCCGGAAGTAGGTTCGATAAAGTTGAGGAAGATATTGATAGAAGTGGTCTTCCCCGCCCCGTTGGCACCCAGTAAAAAGAATATTTCACCCGGTTTGATTTCCAGGTTCAGTGAATCGAGGGCCAGGTTGCCGTCTTCATATCTCTTTGTCAAATCGATTGCTTGTAGCATAATGTTCTTATTTTTATTTGTTATTATTCTGTAATTGTATATTGCTTACCGTTTGCTAAGCTTCATGCCGAACCAAACGATTCCGCCGACAAAGCCGATGAGCAACAAGATCAGGAAGATGGTTCCGATGATGGAAGTGGAAGCATTTACCTGGATACGGACAGTCTTGTCTTCGGTATCCACCTTGCGGTTATCGGCCATAGCTTCGGTCTTGATCTTTACTTCCTGGGCACCTACTCCTCCGTCCGACGGCGGGATGATGGTTACCTTCACGGTCAGTTCCTTTTCCGGTTCGAGACTGCTGATCACATCCGGTTCGATACGGGTATCCCAACCCAGCGGTTTCTCCGTTGTCAGCTTGATGTTATCCAGACGGCGGGTTCCTCCGTTGCGGACGGTCACGTCCATAGCCACTTCTTTTCCGACAGTCGTTTCATGATAGAGGTTGTTTGCACGCACTTCGATCTTTCCCTTTCCACGGGGGATGATCTCCAGGTTTTCGCTTCCGGCCTTTTCACCGTTGGCGGCGGAGACAGTCTGTACCTGGAATTTGATCGGCTTGTCGATCACTACCTGCTGATCGTCGCGATCCGGCAGATAGACTTGCAAAGATAACTTCTTTATGTTTACCCCCTGTGCAAATTTGATCTGAGTCACTTTACTTTCGCCATCGGTAAAGTCGTAGCTTATCTGGCGCGGCAGATCGAGGATCTCCAGGCGGTAGACATCATCCGAGGTGGAGAAACGTTCGAGGGTCAGGTCGTAGGTCGCCTTGCTGCTCAGGTCGGCTTCCTGGCTGAACTGCATAGACGAGATATCGATCACGTTCACACTGGCATCCTTCTTCAAATAGATATTCTTTTCATCTTTCCGGTTGTTGTAATTCAGCGCCACCGTCAGGTTCTCGGCATCCTTCAGCAGCTCGAAGTCGGCAGTCGCCACCTTTCCCAACTCGATAAACGGGACACGGAACTCGTAGGGAGAGCCGATAATCGTTTTCGACTCGTTATCTACTAACGATACATATATATTATATATTTTACCGGAACGCATTTCGGGAGTGAATACGTCGAAGTGTTCCTGAAACTGGTTCAGGTACTCCTCATTTCCTTCGAGGGCACTCTTCAACGTGATCTTCACCTTGCGCTCGCCCCGCTGATCCTGATACTTCACGGCACGTTCTACGGTGATGTAACTCTGTTGCGAGATCAGTTTAAGGATCAGCTTCTGATAGTCTACCTCCTTACTCAGCAGCTCATTCTTCGAGCGGTTGAAGTCGTTGGCAGAGATGGCTTTTTCATTGTACAACTTCGTGTCGTTCTGATACTTCTGTTTGGCCACTTCATAATCGGCACGCGTCTTCTTCAGGTCGAGCAACAGGGCTGCTTCGCTATTTTCCTGTGCCCGGACGCCGAACGACAGCATCAGGAAAGCCAGCAATACTGGCAGTGTTTGAATCATTTGTTTAATCATTGTCGTATTCATTATATATATATTTATCTTTCCGATAGGGAACTTCTAACTCAAAAGCGCCCTGTAACTAGTATTTTTCTTCTATATTCTTTTGCTTTTGAGCATGCTCAAAATTAATTTCGGGCTTGCTAAAAATCAATTTCGAGCTAGCTCAAAATTAAATTCATGCATGCTCAAAAGTATACTTTCTCATATATTTTGAACTAATAAGTCACTATCCGAGAATTAGTTGTTGCCTACTTTCCGGCTAGTTCCTTGTCTTCCGGCATGAAACTGCGGTTATGTTCGAAGTCATACATCGTCTTCCGGTTCAGGTCGGCTACTGACAACCGGTAGGTGATATAACTGTCTATATAAGCCAGTTGCACCTGCGAAAGACGCTCCTGCTCGATAGAAAGTTCCTGGCTCGTCATGTCGCCGTTTTCGAAACGCATCTGGCTGATACGGTAACTCTGTACGGCTACTTCCTGGTTGCGGCGGTTGATACGGTAACGCTTCTCGGCTTCATACACGCTGCGTACTATCTCGCGGATTTCCTGTTCGATGGTTCTTTTGGTGTTGTCGAGGTTCAGTTCGCGCTGTTTCAGGCGGACTTGTTCGCGGCGTACCTGGTTCTTGGCACGTCCCCAGTCCATCAGCGGGTAAGAGACGGTCAGGGCGATACCACGGTTGGAAGGGCGGTCGCGCATATTATCGAACGAAGAGCCGACCAGCTGGCCTACCGATCCTTCTCCCCGCGTACTCAATCCCGTAAAGTCGTAATAGGCGGAGATATTTCCTTTGAACTCCCGTTCGCGTTTGGCGCGTTTCACTTCGATGGCTTGCAGTTCGATGTCCAGGTTGTCTTCCTGTATCTCCATACGGTTGCGCAACGCTTCATCGATGGCCTGTTGCATGTCGACGATAAAAGCTTCAAACTCCATATCCGCTTTCAGGTCGATCTCCTCTTTCAGATCCAGGCCGATCAGCAGTTTGAACTGGTCTTTGGCAGTCGACAGTTTGCCTTCGCTTTCCATCACGCGGGCTTCATCCTGTGCCACGGTGATCTCGGCGATCAGCATTTCCCCTTCGGGAAGGTTGCCTGTTTCCTGTTTCAGCTTGGTGATGCGATAGGCTTCGCGGGAGTTGGCCAGGCGATCCTCGTTGATCTTATGTTCGTAAGCCAGTTTGTACACGTTGTAGAAACCTTCGGTTACATTATATACGATGTTCATCTGGACACGGGTGAAGTAGCAGGTGCTCTTCCGGAAGTCGAGTTCGGCCACCTTCATATTCTCTTTCAGCTTATTGGCGGTAAAGATCGGTTGGTTGAAGGACAGGGCGAAACGGCTGTATACCTGGTCGCGTTCCAACTCCTCGTAATCCTTTTGTGAAAGCGTGGTACGGTAATTCTCCCAATACATTTTAGATGACAGGGCAAAGTTACCGCCGGTGGGCAATACATACGTGAAGTTCAGGTTTCCTCCCACCTGCAGGGAACCGGTAGAGTTATACACCGGCAGACCGTCGGCCTGAGACACCTCCGTCAGTTCTTCCGTCCACGAAGGGGTGAAGAGGCTGAAGTCGAGCATCGGCTTGAACTGCGCTTTCGTGTAGAGGTAAGAGTAGCGGGTGGCATCCATGTCCTCCTTGTAGTATTTCACCGTATAGCTTTCGCCCAGGGCAATACGGATGGCCTCATCATAGGTGATCGTCCGGAGGTTTTCCGTCTCCGCATGTCCCGCCAGGGCGAACCCTATTAATAAAGATGCTAACAAATTTCTTTTCATATTATATCGAATTAAATCTTTCCGGGTAACACATTACCCAATTATCGTTATTTGTTTCCTTATACGCCTATAATAAGGCAAATGGCGTGCCAAAACAGCAATCGGTTGATTATACATCGCTTACGGAAACGAGTAACTTTTTACTCATGGGTAAGCGGGAAGAGCCTTACCCAAATTGGGTAATTCTTTACCCATTCAGGGATATTTCAGAGGATAATACAATCTATTCAGCAGAAAATTATAATCCGGACACGGGAAAAGCCATATCTTTGCCCAACGATATTAAACAAGTAATACCATGAATATAAAACAAGTAACCCGTTATGCCTTTTTATCTCTGACACTATTCACTACGTTGGTTTCTGCCGGGACGAAAGAGCCCGTCGATTATGTGGATATGTTTATCGGCACCTCCAATTCCCGGTGGATGCTGGGGCCTTATGCCCAGGAACCGTTCGGTATGGTGCAACTCGGCCCGGACAACCAGGGAAACGTTTGGATGGGCGGATACGAATATGCCATCAACAGCGTCTCCGGCTTCAGTCACCTGCATGCCTGGACGATGGGCGGATTGATGATCATGCCGACAACGGCCGACCTCGCCCTGTCGAACCCTTCGGTGGATTCCCCTTACAAGGGTGCGAATGCCGGCTACCATTCCCGTATCCTGAAAGAGACGGAAAAAGCCTCGCCGGGATATTATTCCGTCTATCTGTACGACCATGAAGTGAAAGCGGAACTTTCCGCCACCACCCGTTGCGGCATCCATCGTTACACCTTTCCCGAAAGAAAGGAGTCGAGAATATTAATAGACCTCCTCTTCCCTACCGAATGGGATTACGGGTTCAGCGTAAAAGATGCGTGCATCACCAAAGTAAGTAATACAGAACTGGAAGGGTATGCCGACTGTCAATCAGGCCCGTGGAGCAGCTGGAACAAATACAAACTGCATTTCATCGTCCGCTTCAGCAAACCGTTCTCCCAACTGAACGGCTGGAACGAAGGGGAAGAAAAAGAAAATATACAAGCGATCGCTGGAAAGAACGACATCGGAGTCTATGCCCTTTACAACACAGAAGAAGGGGAAAGTATAACCGTCTCCACAGGCTTATCGCTGGTCAGTATCGAGCAAGCCCGTTTGAATATGGAGACAGAACTGGCACCTTTGCAATACGACTTCGACCGCGTAGCGTCACAAACCCGCAATAAATGGAACGAACTGCTCGGCAAGATCGAGATTGAAGGAGAGAACGAAGTGGATAAAACCAAGTTCTACACCAACCTCTACCGTGCCTATGCCGGCAAGCAAACCTGGAACGACGTAAACGGACAATACCGCGACGCCTGCGAAAACGTGCAACAACTGGATCACGGCAATATGTACGGCGGCGACGCTTTCTGGAACAGTTTCTGGAACCTCAACGGACTCTGGTCTATCCTTTCGCCCCGCATTGTAGACGATTGGGTGACCACCCAATTGGAAATGTTCAAACATACCGGATGGACAAGCAAAGGGCCGGCCGGACTGGAGTATTCCGGTATCATGGAAGGCTCGCACGAAACCGCCCTCCTGGTGGCCGCTTACCAGAAAGGCATACGCAAAGACGGCGAAGAGATCTACAAAGCGGTAGCAAAGAATGTAACGGAACCCGGCATCAACCATCCTTGTGGCGGCAACTGCGGCAACCCTCTACTCGACGTTTACATCAAGCAGGGTTATATGCCGATGGAAAAGGGTGTCGTTTCCAAAACACTCGATTATGCCTACGACGACTGGTGCGTCTCGCAACTGGCCTTTGCCCTCGGCAAGAAGAAGGAAGGGAAAGCCCTGCTGGCACGTTCCATGAACTACAAGAATGTATTCCATCCGGAGAAGAAGTTCGTTATGCGCCGCGACAGCCTGGGTAACTGGGATGCGGACTTCGATGTCTTTTCCAACAAAGGGTTCATCGAAGGGAACAGCTGGCAATATTCCTGGTATGTGCCGCATGATGTGCCGGGGTTAGTCGGTTTTCTGGGTAAAGACTTGTTCAACAGCCGCCTGGAAGAGGGCTTTATCAAGTCGGAAAAGCATAAGTTTGCCGCACATGTATTCGACCGTACGACGGGACAGTCTGCCGAATTCTATATCAACCAGGGGAACGAAGTGAATATGTGTACCCCATTCCTGTTCAATTATTCCGGCAAACCGTGGCTGGCGCAAAAGTGGTCGCGTGCCATCCTGGACAGTTTCTACGGCTCCACACCCTATCACGGCTGGGAAGGGGATGAAGACGAAGGACAGATGGGTGGCTGGTATGTGATGAGTGCCCTCGGCTTCTTCGAAATGAACGGCGGCGCTTCCCTTCAACCGGAACTGGAACTGACCAGCCCGCTGTTCAACAAAGTCACCATCCATTTAGACCCGGATTATTATAAGGGAAAGACCTTTACGATCGAAGCACGTAACAACTCGAAAGAAAACATCTATATCCAAAAAGCGTATCTGAACGGCAAAGAATTAAAACATCCCCGGATACCTTTTGCCGCCATTGCCGCCGGAGGAGAACTGGTACTCGAGATGGCCGATCAGCCGGCGTACGGGTGTTTTAAACATTAATTGCTCTTTATTCGTCTGCTTTTTATACTTTTGTACAAAGATCAGAAACAATATGCCACTATTTAAGAAGAACGAACAAGCCGCACAGCCGAACCTGGAGCTACTGCTTTCGGAGTTTAACCGGTCGCTGGCACTGATCGTCGACAAACAGTTACTTATCGGCAATATCGTTGCCAAAGTAAAACAGATATGCCCCGTGGAAAGTATTTATATCTTCCTGCGGGATGAGAATACAGGCAAGTACAGGCAGCAAAACGAGGCAAAGAACAAACCTGTGACGCTGACAGGCCGGAGCCGGTTGGTCAACTGGCTGTCGGTAAACGAAAAGCATCTGATCGTATCCGAGCATCCGGACATTATCGATTATTTCCCGGAAGAAGAGCAGGAAGCCATACGGCAGCTGGGCTCCGAACTGATCTTTCCCCTTAAAGTGATGAACCAGACAAACGGCACCATCTTCATAGGAAAGAAAAATGACGGCACCCGCTTTACCGAACAGGAGCTGAACCTGCTCTCCATCCTGATCAACCAGGCGAACTTTGCGATCGAACATGCTTCGCTATACGAGATACAAACGGAACGCCTGAAGAAGATGTACCGCACCGACCGTCTGGCTACGCTCGGCGAACTGGCTGCCGGTGCCGCCCACGAAATACGGAACCCGCTGACGGCTATCCGCAGCACAATCCAGTATCTGAGCAAAGACTTCAGCAGCGACCCGGCAAAAAGCGAAATGATGACGGAGCTGATCTCCGAAGTGGAACGTATCAATAAAATCGTACAAGGCCTGCTGTCGTTTGCCCGTCCGTCAGCCCTCGATGCTTCGGAGGTAAACATCGAGCAACTGATCAACCAGACGCTTTTGCTGGTGACGAATACCTTACGCAAACAGAATATAGAAGTAGAATTCGAATACTTCACCGACAACACGACCATACAGGCCGATGCGGAACAGCTGAAACAGGTTTTTCTCAACATCATCCTCAACGCTGTCGAGGCAATGAACCGGAATACTCCCGACCGCTCGCGTACATTAATAATAAGTATAGAGAAAGGGGCTCCCATCAACCCTCATTCCCGTTACCTGATCATTTCATTCGAAGACACCGGAAGGGGCATCGAACAAAAAGACATCGAGAATGTATTCAACCCTTTCTTCACGACAAAAGAGGAAGGAACCGGACTCGGCCTTGCCATCTGTTACGGCATCATCAACCGGCATGAGGGCGAGATAGAAGTAAAAAGTACGCCCGGCAAAGGCACTTGTATGAATGTAAAACTACCGCAACGTATATGAAAGCAAAAATAGTAGTGGCCGACGACGAACCGCGCATCCGTAAAATGATCTGCCGCCTGCTCACGGACGAAGGATATGATGTGATGCCTGTCGAAAACGGACGGGAAGCAGTGGAAGCGCTCCTCTCCTTCCAGCCCGACGTTATTTTACTGGATCAGCAAATGCCGGTCATGACCGGAGTGGAAGCGTTGGAAGAAATCAAACAGATATCGCCTAACCAGGTCGTCCTCTTTGTCACGGCTTTCGGCTCTATCTCGCTGGCGGTCGATGCCGTAAAGAAAGGAGCTTACGACTTTATAGAAAAGCCTTTCGACAACGATAAACTACTACTCACCGTAGGCCGTGCCATCGAGCATACCCGGATGAAAGGAGAAATATCGAACCTGAAAAAGAGCCTGGGCGAAAAGAAAAGTGCCGTCATCGGAGACAACACCGGCCTGAAGCAGGTAATGACACAGGTGCGCCGGGTGGCAGAAACCAATGCGACAGTGCTGATACACGGCGAAAGCGGAACCGGTAAGGAATTGATTGCCCGTGCCGTACACGACAACAGCCTTCGCAGCCAGGGCCCGTTTGTGGCTATCAACTGCGGGGCAATCCCTCTTACCCTGATGGAAAGCGAGCTGTTCGGACACGAACGCGGCGCCTTTACCGATGCCAAAGAAGCCAAAGCCGGCACTTTCGAGCGGGCGGATGGCGGCACGCTGTTCCTCGATGAAGTGGGCGAACTGCCTTTGGATGCACAGGTCAAACTGCTTCGCGTATTGGAAGAACGGAGAATTACCCGCATCGGTGGAAAGAAAGCCATTCCGGTAGACGTCCGCATCGTAGCGGCTACCAACCGCAACCTGGACGATGAGGTGAAGAACGGGCATTTCCGGCTCGACCTGCTCTATCGCCTGAATGTGTTTACCCTGATCCTTCCGCCCCTGCGCGAGAGGAAAGAAGATATTCCCCTGCTGACCAATTTCTTTATCCGCAAATATAACCGGACGCTGAGCCTCGACGTACAGTCCGTCAGCCCCGAAGCAATAAGCCTGCTTACGTCTTACGACTGGCCCGGCAACGTGCGCGACCTGGAGAATGCGATACAGAGCTCAATGATACTTTGTACCGGAGGCGTGATCCGTCCCGAACATCTGCCCGACCGGATAAAAGGGTACGAACTAGCCGAAGCACAGACCGTAAGCGGAAGCAGCGGAAACAGTATCCGGGAGATCAATGCACAGATGGAGAAAGAGCTTATTATTGAAGCCCTGAAAAAGCATAACTTCAATCGTACCCTGACAGCAGAGGCTCTCAATATCAGCCGGAAGACATTGTTTAACAAAATGAAGCGTTATGGGCTGTCGTCGGATGAAAATTGACACTGCGCCTTTGCTATTCATTGGCTATCTGTCATTGTTACGAGGAATGATCTATTAAAAAACAAAACATCCCCTTGTTTTTATAACATTAGTTCTTAACTTTGCCATCCTACACGACATAAAACATAATTAGTTATACTATGGCAAAAATAAAAGGAGCGGTAGTTGTCAACCAAGAGCGCTGCAAAGGATGCAACTTATGTGTGGTTTCCTGTCCGAGCGATGTACTGGAATTACACCCGCGTGAAGTGAATAACAAAGGGTACCATTATGTGTACATGAAAAACCCGGATGCTTGCATCGGTTGCGCCAGTTGCGGATTAGTTTGTCCGGACGGTTGTTTAACCATCTACAAAGTAAAAATATAAAAAAGATATGGCAGAAGAGATAAAATTAATGAAGGGGAATGAAGCCATCGCACATGCAGCTATCCGCTACGGTGCCGACGGATACTTCGGTTACCCCATCACTCCGCAGTCGGAGATCCTGGAAACCCTGATGGCTGAAATGCCCTGGGAAACTACCGGAATGGTAGTACTGCAAGCCGAAAGCGAGGTTGCGGCAATCAATATGGTATATGGCGGTGCCGGTACCGGCAAACGTGTAATGACTTCATCATCCAGCCCCGGTATCAGCTTGAAGCAGGAAGGTATTTCCTATATTGCAGGTGCCGAGTTGCCTTGCCTGATCGTTAACGTGATGCGTGGCGGCCCCGGTCTGGGAACAATCCAACCCAGCCAGGCAGACTACTTCCAGACTGTAAAAGGGGGTGGACACGGCGACTACCGCCTGATCACGCTCGCTCCTTCTTCCGTACAGGAAATGGCGGATTTCGTAGGACTGGGTTTCGACCTGGCCTTCAAATATAACAACCCGGCTATTATCCTGGCAGACGGTATCATCGGCCAGATGATGGAAAAAGTGGTTATGCCTCCTTTCCGTCCCCGCAAGACAGAAGCCGAAATCATCGCCGAATGTCCGTGGGCAGCACAGGGTAAGCTGAAAAGCCGCAAGCCGAACGTGATCACTTCACTGGAGCTCGACCCGGCCAAGATGGAAGAGAACAACATCCGCTTCCAGGCTAAATATCGCAAAATTGAAGAAAACGAAGTACGTTACGAAGAGTTCCATTGCGACGATGCGGAATACCTGCTGGTTGCTTTCGGTTCTTCCGCCCGTATTTGCCAGAAAGTGGTGGAGATCGCTCGTGCGGAAGGCATCAAACTCGGTTTGTTGCGTCCGATCACTTTATGGCCGTTCCCGACAAATGCTATTGCCGCTTATGCCGATAAGGTAAAGGGTATGCTTTCTGTCGAACTGAATGCAGGTCAGATGGTAGAAGATATCCGCCTGGCTGTAAACGGGAAAATAAAGGTTGAACACTTCGGCCGCCTGGGTGGTATCGTGTTTACTCCGGATGAAGTACTGAATGCGTTGAAAGAAAAGTTATTTTAATTTGTATGATACGCGGAAGTAAAACTGATAGTATATTAACAGCCCTGTTCATGGTATTGGCGGCAGCAGCGATCATCTGCTACTTCGCCGTCGACGACCGCCATGTATTCTTATATTGCGGCGGCGCAGCCATCTGCTTCAGACTGGTTCAATATCTACTGAGATTTATTAGATAATTTAGCAACAATTATGGAACTCAACGAAATAATTAAACCGGAGAATCTGGTCTACACAAAGCCGGAATTGATGAACGACAATCCCATGCACTACTGCCCCGGTTGCAGCCACGGTGTCATACATAAGCTGATCGCCGAAGTGATCGCCGATATGGGAATGGAAGAAAAAACAATCGGTATCTCACCGGTAGGATGTGCCGTATTCGCTTATAACTATCTGGATATCGACTGGATAGAAGCAGCTCACGGACGTGCTCCTGCCATCGCATCGGCTATCAAACGCCTGAATCCGGAAAAGATGATCTTCACCTATCAGGGTGACGGTGACCTGGCCGCTATCGGTACAGCCGAAACGATCCATGCAGCCAACCGTGGCGAAAACATCGTGATCGTATTCGTGAACAATGCTATCTATGGTATGACAGGCGGCCAGATGGCTCCTACTACACTGGAAGGCATGCCTACCGCCACTTGTCCGTACGGCCGTAATATCGCCCTGAACGGTTATCCGCTGAAGATCAGCGATCTGCTGGCTCAACTGGAAGGAACTTGCCTGGTTACCCGCCAGAGCGTACAGACTGCCGCTGCCGTTCGTAAGGCGAAGAAGATGCTTCGCAAAGCCTTCGAAAACTCTATGGCCGGTAAAGGTACTTCGGTTGTCGAATTCGTTTCCACCTGTTCATCCGGCTGGAAGATGACGCCCGAAAAGTCGAATACCTGGATGGAAGAAAACATGTTTCCCTTCTACCCGCTGGGCGACCTTAAGAATAAAGAATAAGTAATACAAGAACGACATGAAACAAGAAATTATTATAGCAGGCTTTGGCGGACAAGGCGTTCTGTCGATGGGTAAGATACTTGCTTATTCCGGACTGATGGAAGGTAAGGAAGTCAGCTGGATGCCTTCATACGGCCCTGAACAACGTGGTGGTACAGCCAACGTAACCGTTATCCTGAGCGACGACCCGATCAGCTCTCCGATCCTGAACGAATATGATATCGCCATCATTCTGAACCAACCTTCGATGGATAAGTTCGAAAGCAAGGTGAAACCGGGCGGTATCCTGATCTACGACGGATATGGAATACATACACCGGTTAAGCGTACCGACATTGGCGTTTACCGTGTGGATGCGATGGATGCTGCTACCGAAATGAAGAATGAGAAAGCATTCAACATGCTTATCCTGGGCGGTTTATTAAAAATTGTTCCGATGGTAAAACTTGAAAATGTACTGCTGGGGTTAAAGAAGTCTTTGCCCGAACGCCATCACAAGCTGATCCCGATGAACGAAGCTGCCATAAAGAA
This sequence comes from Parabacteroides sp. HGS0025, assembly GCF_000969845.1. NCBI lineage: Bacteria > Pseudomonadati > Bacteroidota > Bacteroidia > Bacteroidales > Tannerellaceae > Parabacteroides > Parabacteroides sp. HGS0025. Next base: position 1,977,628 of record NZ_KQ033902.1, on the reverse strand, counting down.
AGGTATGGAGATCATACAGAAAATGTAATCTTGCAAAAAGAATATAAAGAGGGGCGTTTCTTTCGCAGGAACGCCCTTTTGTTTTATCTTTGCAACCCATGAAGCATTGCTTATACATATTATTGTTGCTGATAGTATCTGCCACAACCGTTCTGGCTCAACGAGGAGCCGGCAAGGCAGATCAACGGGGAGGAAGAGGACAACGCGGTGGCTTCTCTCTGTCAAATCTTTCTTCATCACAGAAAGAAATACCGGACAGTTTACTGGTTGCAGACAGTACCACGCTGAATTCCAAGCGTCTCGTCGCTTACCGTCTTACGCCGCTCCTGGGTGAACCCTACGTTGCCCCACTGGATACCAACAAGCTGAACTTCGGTAATACGACGCTGGTCGAAAGTAAATCGTTAGCCATAGGATACCTGGCCAATCTGGGATCTCCTGCACAGACAAAGATCTTTTCCGAACGGAAAGAGGCCCGCGACTTCATCTTCGCCGATGCATACGATTACTACATCACGACACCGGAGAATGCCTATTTCTACAACACAAAAATCCCTTATACCAATATTATGTACACCACCGCCGGCGGTAGTACCAATAAGGAAGAACAGCTGAAAGGTACGATGACCATGAACTTCGGCAAGAAGATCAACGTGGGTGGCGACCTCGACTACATATACGGACGGGGACATTATAAAGATAACGGGGATAAACTGTTAAGCTACCGTCTCTTCGGTAGTTACCAGACCGACCGTTACGAAATGCATGCTTACCTGAGCAACTTCAACTTCGTGAATTATGAGAACGGCGGTATGGCGAACGACTCGACGATCAACCATCCGGACGAATATTTCCCGGAAGGACGTCCTTCCGATACCAAATCGTACGATGTCCGTTATCAGGCAAGCGCCTGGAACCGTGTGCGCGGCAAACGATATTTCCTTACTCAACGCTATAATCTCGGATTTACCCGCGAACTGGAAGAAGCCGACGAAGAAGGAAACGTGCAGGAAGTATTCGTACCCGTATCCAGTATCATTCATACAATCGATTACGAAGACAACCGCCGTCGTTTCATTTCCCATAGTTCACTGCTCGACTCCGCTTATGTAGTCAAGGACGGTAACCAAAGTTTCCCCCGCATCTACGGACTGGGAGCGACACTGAACGACCTGACCTCTTCATGGAATTTAAAAAACACGATCGGGCTTTCTCTCCGGGAAGGATTTCAGGACTGGGCAAAATTCGGACTGACTGCCTTCCTTACTTTAGAAAAGCGCCGGTTCAAACTGGAGCCCAAGATAGAAGGATTACGTTATGGAGAATATGGTAGAGGCCCCCATTTCACGGTCGATAATTTCGACCTTAGCAGTCTGCCGAAAGACAAGATATACGACGAGTTTTCCACCTATATCGGAGCGGAACTGTCTAAACGCATGGGAAGCATCCTGACCTATAATGCCCGTGGCGAGCTCTGCCTTATTGGTAGCGATGTCGGAGAATTCCGCGCTACCGGTAATCTGCAAACCCGTTTCAAGCTATTCAAGAAAGATGCAACGATCAGGGCGAACGCTTATATCAAAAACGTAACACCTGCCTTTTATATACGTCATAACCACTCCCGTTACTTCTGGTGGGACAATGACGATTTTAAAAAGATACAACAGATATATGCGGGTGGAGAGATCGACCTCGAATCGACCGGAACGAACTTGTCGGCCGGAGTGGAAAGCATTCAGAATTATATCTTCTTCAATAAAACGGGAATGCCCGAACAACACGGAAGTAATCTGCAGGTGGTAAGTGCCCGCCTTAAACAGAACTTCCGTTATCGCGCTTTCGGTTGGGAAAACGAGGTGTGCTGGCAGATGAGCAGCGATAACGAGGTGCTGCCTCTTCCTAAGTTCAGCGCTTACTCCAACATGTATCTGGCTGCCAAAGTAGCAAAAGTACTGACCGTACAGATCGGAGCCAACGTATATTACAATACAGCGTATTATGCTCCCTACTACGAACCGGCTACCCAGCAATTCCAGGTTCAGGACGAAGTGAAAGTAGGCAATTATCCCCTGATCAATGCCTACGTAAATTTCCACCTGAAACAGGCTCGCTTCTTCATTATGGCTTACAACTTGAGTAGTAAATTTGTTGAGCCGAACTATTTCTCGCTGTCACATTACCCGTTGAACCCGATGGTGCTGAAGATGGGTATTGCCGTTACATTCAATAATTAATACAGTATGAAATCGCGGAAGTTACTGGTGGTCTATATGATCTTGCTGGCAGTCGTCCTGGTTGCCATGTTTCAGTTGTTTCAGTTCAACAAAGAAAAACCGGTTCTTCCCAGAGACTATCCTGAAATAAAGAAAGAGGGCATCCTGCGCATCGTGACGGAATACAACCAGTCAGGATATTATGTGGCCGGAGATACGATCGAAGGTTTCCAGTACGAACTGAGCCAGGCTATTGCCAAACTGTCCGGGCTGGAAGTGCAGACCCATCTGGAAATGAGCCTTGCCGAAAGTTTCCGGGAGTTGTCCGACAATACATGCGATGTGATTGCACGCAACATTCCTATCACCAGCGATATAAAAGAGAACTATTTGTTTACCGAACCGATCGTTCTCAACAAACAGGTACTGGTACAACGCACGGAAGAAGCGAATAATGGTATCCAACCGATCCGTAACCAGTTGGATCTGGCACAAAAGACCTTATATATACCCAAAGACTCACCGGCCAGACTGCGTCTGCAAAACCTGGCACATGAGATAGGCGACACGATTTATGTCGAGGAAGATGAGCTTTATTCCAGCGAACAACTGGCTATTATGGTTGCCAAGGGAGATATCGACTACGCCGTATGCGACCTGCAGATAGCCAAGATATCCAAAGAGAATCTGCCCGAAATAGATATCGATACCGATATCAGTTTCACGCAACTTCAGTCATGGGCAGTCCGTAAAGACTCCCCTATCCTGCTGGACAGCCTGAACAGCTGGCTTTCACAAATAAAGGAAAGCGGCTTGTATAAGCAAATATACAAGCGCTATTATGGGAATAAGTAATTACTCAATCGTGTGAGGGCAGAATAAACGAGAAGGTGGAACCTTCGCCCAACTTAGACTCCACATGGATCGAACCGCCCATTTTTGTAACCAGTCCGTTACAGATGGCAAGACCGAGCCCGATACCTTCCACGTAGTCATTGATCTTTACGAAGCGGTTGAACAAGCTCTGCAATTTATCTTCCGCAATCCCCATGCCGGTATCTTTCACATAAAATTTCAGGCGGCCGTCTTCCAGCGCTTTATATCCCATCGTGATACTTCCCTCTTTCGTATTCTTGATCGCATTGTTGATCAGGTTATTGATAAGCTGCAACAAGCGGATCTGGTCTGTGCCGAACGTGCATTTGTCCAGCCCTTTTTCCAGTTTTAATACCACTCCTTGCGGCATACGGGGTTTTACGGAAGCATAAGTTATATCCATCATTTCATTCAGATCGACCGGGACGTAACTGATCTTTATAGCATCCGCTTCGATCTTCGACAGATCGAGAATATCGTTGATCAACTGCATAAGCAAGAGGTTGTTCGCCTTGATGATCTCATAATACGACATCCGTTCTTCATCTGTATCCGCAAACGCCATCATTTCTGAAAAACCGGTAATAGCATTCAGCGGGGTACGGATCTCGTGGCTCATGTCCGCCAGGTACTTCGATTTCATTTTATCGGCTACCTCCGCCTTCGCACGGGCTTCTTCCAGGGAGAGTGCCTGCCCTTTACGATCCTGTATGTTGATCGAACAACCCAGGATAACCGAAGGACGTCCCTTTTCGTCACGTTCATACACATATGCAGACGCTTCACGCCAGTGATAATCTGTATTTCCGTTATATTTTACCCGGACTTCGAACTTTACTTCCGACATTTTACCGGAACACATCTTACGCAAGAGATCCCAATAGTTCTCCTGATCTTCGGGATGCACATTACTTATATATTCCGGCCAGGATATCGCTTCCTGTATATCACGATGGCCTTCATTACCACTCAAGAGTATTTTTGTATCCGCGTATTCATCCGTACTGTCCGGATTAACGAAAATGGAGCAGGTATGTATATCGCTCGACTGCAAGGCCAGTTTTGTCAGGGTCTGCGTTCTTTTAAACGCATTTTCCATTGCGTTCTTTGCAGTTATATCACGCCAGAAAGCAAGCAAAAGGTTTTTCCCATTGCTTAAGGATATCGGGAATTTTGTGACTTCGATATCTTTGATTTCACCTGCCGGCGTCTGCACCTTTCCGTGAAACTCCACCGTCTTTCCGGTATCGATCACTTCGCGGTCGATCTCACAACGTATCTCGGCAGACAACAAAGTATCGTAATTCACATCCGAATCATCATGCCCTTCTATCAGGGAAGCATTAATTCCCGTAATATCTTCCATGAACTTATTCCAGTAAAGATAATTGAAATTATTACTTGCATCCTTTACAAATACCCCTAAAGGTAAATGATCCAGAATAGTATTCAATAGTTCGCGAATACTACCCTGTTCCTTTAAAGTTAACTCTGACGGAAGATCGTCAAGACCATCATTAATCCCCATATCACTTGCTCTTTTTATCAAAATCGGGCATAAAGATATTTATTTTTATTATACTTAACCAGAAAGCAGACGATAAATCAACGCCTGCAATAAAAAAAAGCGTATTTATAACAAGAGTACTACCTTCTGTTATAGAAATTGACAAATAATATTTACCTTTACGGTGAATTTAATGATAGAAGATGAGATTTGACGAATTGGATTTAGAGGAGGCTGTATTGGATGGCCTCGATGCTATGAATTTTCAGGAAACTACTCCTGTACAGGAATTAACGATTCCGGTTATTTTAGAAGGGAAAGATATCATTGCTTGTGCGCAGACCGGTACGGGGAAAACCGCTGCTTACGTATTGCCGTTGATTAACGAGTTAAGCAAAGGTAATCATCCTGACAATGCCATTAATGCGATCATTATGGCTCCTACCCGCGAATTAGCCCAACAGATCGACCAGCAGATCGAAGGATTTACCTATTTCGTGCCGGTATCGGCCGTTGCCGTATATGGCGGAACCGACGGTATTGCGTGGGAACAACAGAAACGAGGTATGGAAATGGGGGCCGACATCGTGATCGCCACCCCTGGACGTTTATTATCGCATATCAAACTGGGTTCGGTCGATCTTTCGAAAGTATCTTTCTTTGTTCTCGATGAAGCCGACCGTATGCTGGACATGGGATTTTACGACGACATTATGCAGGTGTACAAGCAACTGCCTGATTACTGTCAGACAATCATGTTCTCCGCTACCATGCCCCCCAAAATACGGACATTAGCAAAAACCATCCTCAAAGATCCCGAAGAAGTCAAAATCGCCATCTCCCGTCCCCCCGAGTCGATCATGCAGACTGCTTATATCTGCTACGACCCGCAAAAGATCAAGATACTGGAAGACCTGTTCCAGCAAAGCCGTCCGCAACGTGTCATTATATTCTCATCTTCCAAGATGAAGGTGAAGGAACTTGCCTCTACCCTGAAACGGATGAAGTTCAACGTAGCCGCCATGCATTCCGACCTGGAGCAGACGCAGCGCGAGGAAGTAATGAAGGAATTCAAAAACGGACGCATCGATATACTGGTAGCAACGGATGTCGTATCACGCGGCATCGACATCAACGACATCAAACTGGTTGTCAACTTCGACATACCTCACGACCCGGAAGATTATGTACACCGCATCGGCCGTACCGCCCGCGGAACCGGAGGCGAAGGATTGGCTATCACCTTTATCAGCCTGGAAGAACAAGCCCAGTTCAAACGGATTGAGACGTTCCTGGAAAAAGAGGTCTACAAAATACCGATCGATCCGAAATTCGGAGAAGCCCCCTTATACGAACCTGAAAAGTATGGAAATATGCGTCGTGGCCGCGGTCGTCCATCCAAATCCGGCAACGGAGGAGGCAGAAAGCCCAGCAATCGCCAAGGCGGTAACTCCGGAAAAGGACAGCAACATCGCGGCAGACCTAGAAAAGAAGCTTAACATAGAAAAGTTCATTATTACATATGCAAATAAAAAAGGAGATATACCATCGCGGTATATCTCCTTTTTTATATAATAGTTTGTTATCTATTATCCGTTCATAGAAGCCAGGAACTCCATATTGTCGTAAGTCTGTTCCATACGTTTCTTTACAAACTCCATTGCTTCGAGCGAGTTCATATCCGACAGATACTTGCGGAGGATCCACATACGGTTCAATGTACTTTCATCCTGCAACAGGTCGTCGCGACGAGTACTTGAAGCGGTGATATCCACAGCCGGGTAGATACGTTTGTTCGACAGTTTGCGGTCGAGCTGCAATTCCATGTTACCTGTACCCTTGAATTCTTCAAAGATAACATCATCCATCTTGGAGCCTGTTTCAGTCAACGCTGTAGCCAGAATCGTCAGGCTACCGCCGTTTTCGATGTTACGGGCAGCACCGAAGAAACGTTTCGGCTTCTGCAGGGCATTCGCATCCACACCACCGGAAAGAACCTTACCGGATGCAGGCTGAACGGTATTATAAGCACGTGCAAGACGTGTGATAGAGTCTAACAGGATTACTACATCGTGGCCACATTCCACCATACGTTTTGCCTTGTTCAGAACGATTTCGGCAATCTTTACGTGGCGTTCTGCCGGTTCGTCGAAAGTAGAAGCGATCACTTCGGCATCTACGCTGCGAGCCATGTCGGTTACTTCCTCCGGACGTTCGTCGATCAGCAGGACGATCATGTACACTTCCGGATGGTTGGCTGCGATTGCGTTAGCGATATCTTTCAGCAACATGGTCTTACCGGTCTTGGGCTGTGCCACGATCAGACCACGCTGTCCTTTACCGATCGGCGAGAACAAGTCTACAACGCGAACGGAAATATTATCGTTCACCTTCGGAGCCTTACGTGCGGTAAGCATGAATTTTTCGTCGGGGAAAAGCGGTGTCAGGTGATCGAAAGGAACGCGGTCGCGTACGTCTTCCGGCGAACGGCCGTTGATCTTGTCCACTTTTACCAGCGGGAAATATTTTTCACCTTCCTTCGGAGGACGGATAGCACCTTCCACCACGTCGCCTGTCTTCAAACCAAACAGTTTGATCTGCGACTGCGATACGTAGATATCATCCGGAGAAGTCAGGTAGTTATAATCAGAAGAACGCAGGAAACCATAACCATCCTGCATCATTTCCAATACGCCGGTTCCTGTCAGGATACCGTCAAATTCGTATTGTTTTTCCTGCGGTGCATTGTTATTATTGTTGCGCTGGTTGTTGTGGTTGTTCTGATTGTTCTGTCTGTTGTTAGGACGAGGAGTGTTTTGCTGCTGCGGTTGCGGAGCGGCTTCCTTTTCAGGCTGTGCTGCCTTTTCCTGTGGTTGCGGCTTGGCTGGTGAAGGAGAGAACGGGAAGAGCTGGTCGAGAACCGATTTTGTATCGGGATGTCTGAACACCACTCTTTTTGGTTCGTTTTCCGACGCCGGAGCCTCGTTTGCAGGAGCTTCAGGAGCCGGTACTGCCGGAACTTCAGGTGCTGCTTCCACTACAGGCAACTCTTCGGGAGCACCTTCCACAACAACCGGAGGTAACAATGGTTTTTCCACTGCCGGGACTTCCGCCGCAACAGTTTGGGTAGCTTTTGAAACTACCACCTCGTCCGTGTCGTTAGCAGGAGCAACCGCACCGGCTACTTTTTCCTTTTTCTCGATACGAACTCTTTTCTTACGATCAGGTTGTTCCTTCTTTTCTGCAGCAACTGCTACTTTCTTTTCCTCTACGGGTTTTGCCGCTTCCGGAGCCGGAGCTGCTGCAACGTCTTCTGTTTTCGCTGCTTTCACTTTGCTTTCAGCCTTAGGAGCTTTGGCTGCCGCCGTTTTAGGTGTTTTCTTCGCTTTCGTCTGCTTTTCAGCTTTCTTAGCCTCTTTTTCTTTCTCCTTTTCTGCCTGTTGACCTGCATAAGAGATAGCTTGCTCATCAAGAATACGGTAAACAAGTTCTTCTTTTTTCAAAGAACTTATTTTCTTAATTCCCAACTCTTCCGCTATACTCTGCAATTCAGGAAGGAGTTTTTCATTTAGTTCTAGAATGTTATATTTCTGCATATTGAGAAGTGAGTAATAAAAACGGTAGACGATAAAAGATTGTACAACACGTGCTTACCGCTATCATTGTATCTTAATAGTTTTTGATAATAAATAAATTTCAATGTAAATAACCGGATTGTTTAGCTAATTTGAATCATTAGTAACACATCTGCGGAGTAAATCTTTGCAAATGTAAGAACATTTTTAGTTATTCTATTATTTTTGTCGAAAAAAAATTCACAACCAGCACACTCTTAGTCTCTTTGTCGATACAAAAGCGATTATCGGAGCGCTCTCCCACAATCCAGAGAATGTTTTCGCCGCTACAGAGAAGCCATGTCTGCTCTTTATCTATACGGCTGAATTTATGATCTGAAAAATAATCGCTCAGTTTCTTACGGCCTTTCATTCCAAAAGGAATAAACCAGTCTCCTTCTTTCCATTTACGAAGTGTCAGGGGAAAAGAGAGTTTGTCGTAATCAAAATAAGCGATATGCTTATCCTTTCGGATATTGAAGTCACTATTAATAACAATCTTCTGGAAAGAAAGTTCAATAGGGCCACGCCAGATATCCTCCAGAACATCGTCGGCGGTAAAGGTATATTCCTGTATTTCTTCCTTACCGACCGGAGAAAGCAACAGGTATTCGCGGTCTTTCAGCAACAGGTAATCGGACGAATAAAACATCTTGCCGGGTTCTTTTGCCAGCGAACGGAATATATCATCGGCCACCTGCCGGGTAAAGCCATATGGTTTCAGCAACTCGTACAGAATAGTTGCAGGCGAAGGATAGTCCGTCAGCCGGGCTATCGGAATACGGTCTCCCTCCTCCACCAATTGTCTGCGGGCTTCTTCCACGACATACAGATAGATAGCTTCTGTTTCGGCCAGATGATCGGCCGTACGTGCGATAGAGGCCTTTACGGATGGATTCAGCTCTTCCAGTAAAGGAAGCACGCGGAGACGGATAAAATTACGCGTATAGGCATCCGACAAGTTCGTGCTGTCAGTTACATACGACAAATGCTGCTCTTCCAGCCAGGCCAGTATCTCGCTGCGGCTGACTGTCAGCAAAGGGCGCACCACATAACCGTTCTTCGGACGGATACCTCCCAGCCCACGGATACCTGTACCACGAATCAGGTTCAATAAGACAGTCTCCACGCTGTCATCGCGATGATGGGCAACTGCGATAGCTTGTGCACCCAGACGTTGCCGCATCTCCTCAAACCAGTTATAACGTAGTTCGCGGGCAGCCATCTCGATGGAAAGGCTGTGTTCGGCGGCATAAGCCGTTGTATCAAAATCTATCTTATGGAAAGGGACGCCCAGGTTACGGGCTGTTTCCCCGGCAAATACTTCATCGCGGACAGACTCGTCGCCACGCAGATGAAAATTACAATGCAACGCAATACAGGTATAATCGAGCTGCACGAGCAAACTCAGCAAAGCGACCGAGTCGGCTCCTCCGCTGAATCCGACCAGAACGGGAGCGTCACCGGCCAGCAACTGCTGTTTCTCTATGTATGCACGAACGATATTCCTCATTTGCCATATAAAATTATGGCTTTAGCCAAACATATTTCAGCTAAAGCCATAAGCTTTTTATTTACTGTGTCAGTATTTATTCTTCTACACCAGCCAGTTCCGGGTCGATCATGATACGTCCGCAATATTCGCAAACGATCACTTTCTTACGCAACTTGATATCCATCTGTTTCTGGGGCGGGATCTTGTTGAAGCAACCACCGCAGGCATCACGCTGGATATAAACCACAGCCAAACCATTACGTGCACCCTTACGGATACGTTTGAATGCTGTAAGCAAACGCGGTTCGATCGTAGTTTCCAGTTTCTTAGCCTTTTCGCGCAGTCTTTCTTCTTCCTGCTTCGTTTCAGAGATGATCTCTTCCAGCTCGCTTTTCTTCTGAACCAGGTCAGCCTTACGGCCGTCCAGTCTTTCAGTCAACTGAGCGATCTCTTCTTTCTTATGACTTATTGATTCACCGAATTCGCGGATTTTCTTTTCAGAAAACTCGATTTCAAGTCCCTGGAATTCGATTTCTTTTGACAAGTTATCAAATTCGCGGTTGTTGCGCACGTTATCCAGTTGCGATTTATATCTCTCGATCAGACCGGTAGACTCAGTGATTCTGTGTTTCTGTTCAACAACAGCATTCTCATAATCCTGGATCTCCGTCTGATAGTTCTGAAGACGGGTTTCCAATCCTGCGATCTCATCTTCCAAGTCCTGAACTTCCAGGGGAAGCTCTCCACGAAGCGTTTTGATCTTATCAATTTCAGTCATCATCGTCTGAAGTTGATACAGCGTAGAAAGCTTTTCTTCAACTGTATACTCTTTTTCAGCTGATTGTTTATCTGTAGCCATTCTATAAATATTTTACCGGGTTTGAATTAACATTCGAAAAATGTACGGCAAAGGTAGGGAATTTTTTCGATATTATGTTATAAAAGATGTCTTTTGTACATACTTCAGACTCATAATGGCCTATTACAGCCAGCAATATGCGGTCTTCGACATCGTAAAAGTCATTGTATTTAGCTTCTCCGGTGATGAATACATCTGCCCCGTAGGCGATTGCGTCCTTTACCAGAAAAGCACCGCTGCCACCACATAGTGCCACCTCTCGTATCGGCTTACCTGTAAAGGCTGAATGCTTTACGCAACCTACCTGGAACAGGTCTTTTATCCGTTGCAGGAAATTCAGTTCGTCCTCTTCCTCCGGCAACTCTCCCACTACACCGGAACCTACCTGATCCCAGGTGTTATTCAACGGGTAGAAATCGAAAACCGGTTCTTCATACGGATGAACGGAAAGCAAGGCACGGGTAATGGTCGACTTGCGGAAAGCAGGCAATATCGTTTCGATACGTATCTCACGCTCTACATGCAACTCTCCCACTTCGCCACAAAACGGATTCGTACCTTCACCGGCACGGAATGTTCCTTTGCCTGCCAGATTGAAACTGCACGAGTCATAAGCTCCGACCGTTCCGGCACCGGCATTGAACAAAGTCGTCCGCACCAGTTCCGCATACGCTTCGGGCACGAAAGTAACCAGTTTCAGCAAGGCACCTTTTTGCGGGCTCAGCACACGTACGTTTTCCAGTCCGATCAGTTCGGCCAGGCGGAAGTTTACACCTCCGGCAGCATTATCGAGGTTGGTATGGGCGGCATAAATCACCAGATCGTATTTGCATGCCTTCATCATACACCGCTCGATATAACTGGAGCCTGTCAATGATTTAAAGGCTTTAAAGGCTAAAGGATGATGAGAAATGATCAGATTGCAACCCAACTCTATTGCCTCGTCGACCACCTCTTCGGCAACATCGAGACAAAGCAGCACACCAGTGGTAGACTGGTTGACGTCACCCACCTGTACACCTGTATTGTCCCAGCTTTCCTGCAAGGGTAGCGGAGCGTATTGCTCTATTTCTTTCAAAACATCCTTTATCCGTAGCATATAGATATCTTTTTATTCTTTTACGTCTACCTTCAGGCACAACTCATCCAGCTGCACGTCGTCGATAACAGACGGAGCATCGAGCATGACATCGCGGCCTGAATTGTTTTTCGGGAATGCGATACAGTCGCGGATAGAGTCGAGTCCGGCAAACAGAGACACCCAACGATCCAGACCATAAGCCAAACCACCGTGAGGAGGCGCCCCGTATTTGAATGCGTTCATCAGGAAGCCGAACTGAGACTGGGCTCTTTCTTCGGTGAATCCCAGCAAACGGAACATCTTATCCTGCAATTTGCTGTCGTGGATACGGATAGAACCTCCACCCACTTCAACACCATTGATAACCATATCGTAAGCATTGGCACGTACGGCACCGGTATCACTATCCAGCAACGGAATATCTTCCGGCTTCGGTGAAGTGAACGGATGGTGCATAGCATAGAAACGCTGATCTTCTTCGCTCCACTCAAACAGCGGGAAGTCGATCACCCACAGGCATACGAATTTATTCTTATCACGCAGGCCCAACTGACCGGCTACTTCAAGACGCAATTCGCAAAGCTGTTTGCGTGTTTTCATCGCATTGTCGCCAGAAAGGATCAGGATCAGGTCGCCCGGTTTTGCACCGAAAGCTTCCTTCATCTGCTGCAATGTTTCCTGTGTATAGAATTTGTCTACGCTTGACTTCACGCTGCCATCGGCTTCCACGCGGGCATATACCATACCCTTCGCTCCTACCTGCGGGCGTTTAACGAATTCAGTCAGCGCATCCAGTTGTTTACGTGTATAGGTTGCTGCTCCTTCCACACAGATACCGCCTACATAAGCTGCATCATCGAATACGGAGAAACCATGACCTTTCATGATATCCATCAGTTCGACAAACTTCATGTCGAAACGCAGGTCAGGTTTGTCGCTACCATAATATTTCATAGCATCGTGCCAGGTCATACGCTGGAACGGCTCTTTGATCTCGATACCGCGAATTACCTTGAACAGGTGTTTTGCCATACCTTCGAAGATATTCAGCACATCTTCCTGTTCAACGAAACTCATCTCACAGTCGATCTGTGTAAATTCCGGCTGACGGTCGGCACGCAGGTCTTCGTCGCGGAAACATTTCACAATCTGGAAATAACGGTCGAAGCCGGAAACCATCAGCAACTGTTTCAAAGTCTGAGGCGACTGCGGCAATGCATAGAACTGTCCCGGGTTCATGCGGGAAGGAACAACGAAGTCGCGCGCACCTTCCGGTGTCGAGTTAACAAGAACCGGTGTTTCTACTTCCAGGAAACCTTGCTTATCGAGATAGTTGCGCACTTCGAATGCCATACGGTGACGCAGTTCAAGATTGGCACGAACAGTATTACGACGCAAGTCCAGGTAACGGTATTTCATACGCAGGTCGTCGCCTCCGTCGGTTTCATCTTCGATAGTGAAAGGAGGAGTTACGGCTGCATTCAGGATATTCAGCTCCGAAACGATCAGTTCGATCTCCCCTGTCGGGATATTGTTGTTCTTGCTCGAACGTTCTCTTACTGTTCCTGTAACCTGAATCACATACTCACGTCCCAGTTTGTTTGCCTTTTCACAAAGTGCGGCGTCTACTTCCTGGTTGAAAACCAGCTGAGTTATACCATAACGATCGCGGAGGTCGACAAATGTCATACCACCCATCTTACGAGTCTTCTGCACCCATCCGGCCAATGTAACCACCAGACCTTCGTCTGCCAGGCGCAAGTTTCCACAAGTTCTTGTTCTATACATCTTTTTAAAGATTTATTCTGTTTTAATGTGCAAAGATAATCATATTTCTATATCCAGCATGACTGAAGAGTATGTTAGTCGTCATTTCTGCAAATTTCGTAACCTCCTATCTTAAATTCCCCCATCAGGAGAAGGAACTCATAGAAATCGTCTACTTCCGGTCGGGAGTGGCAGAGATAATTGTCTAATGTTTCTAATTTGTAGGGAATCAACACCACCCGCTTTTGAAACAGCACAATAGGTAAATCCGGCATCCTCTGGAGGATAAATACTGGTTGTATATATTATTGGTGTCATAACCAGCAAAGAAAATTGATGCTTAAAGTTCAGCGTAAGAGTCACTTTCTCTATGTCGGTGGCATTAGCAACACTGGCTGCTATCATCAAGTCGCTGGCGGCATAATTTGCTGCATCACTTTGGTCGGCGGCCGGTTGAAGATGCTCATTATTAACCAACGAAGAAACAATCTCATTTGTTGCTTGTAAGGGATCTATTGTAATCCTCTCTTTATATGGAGGATAGGCAATATAAGTTACCCCCTCGTAATAATAAATTTTAGAATCTATTGGCAGACTCCAACGGGTTGTACCATCTTCTGCTACGGTATATGTTAGTCTCATGTTATCGATGTTGTCTACTATTGCACCATTCTTTATTGCAAAAAGACCGATAGCATTCCCATCACTAAATGTCGTCTTATATCCTTCAGTCATCGTACGTGTCAGAGGCACATCGGTTTGTTCAGGATTACTAAAATCACTTTTTGTAGCACAGATAGTTTGAACTACAGGATGTGCCGCATTAGTACCGACACCGCTTCACCGTCCGAAAAATCCATAAAGGATTTCAGCGCATATCGGTATGTATGGGCTATCGGTCGTTTCCTGTCCCTTTCCAGTTTTGAAATGACCGTTTTCATGTAAATTGTTAAATCCATTTTTCCTGTTTTTTTTATGTTTTTACTCTCCAAATGTCAGGATTTCAGATCTTTTACTAACACACAAATCCGGTTTTTGGTTACTTGGGGACAGCACAAAGATATTTTTGGAACGTTTCCAGGAGGAAAAGGAAAAATCATCCAGATGATTTTTTTAGCTATCCAAAATTGAAGAGAAAAAGGATAAAGAACATCGGGAGTTAAGAGGCAAAATACCTGTTTTCCTCTCTGGAGAAGTCCATTTTATAGATGTTAAGAAGATAGCAAAATTCTTATTTCTTTTCCTAATTACTGACAAGGATAAGAAAATCATTCAAATGATCTATCTAATCTATATACAAAATGATAAAATAGCTCAATGCTATGATCCATTTTGTCATACCTTAACTCCGCGAGAACAGCATATACCCTGAAGAATATAGAATTTATCACATCCAGTTCATAGAAAAGGTTGCTATATTGACATTTTGATTTTCGCGGAGGCATAGACACTGCAAGCCGGCGGATAATACCAGCCAGATATGATTCGTACACCCGCGTAAAAGCGTCAGCAACCTTCTTCAAGAATAGTCGCTTGGCAAAAAACTCAGGATATTTCATATAAAATATAATTTATTTTATCAATTAGGTATAATCCCAACTAATTACTTATATTTGTTGAAACTTATAGACTTTAAAGCATGACAACATTTGAAGAACTTATAGATATCATCGTAAAATTCAGAGATGAGAGAGATTGGGAGCAGTTTCACAATGCCAAAGATCTAGCATTAGCATTATCTATCGAGGCTGCAGAATTAAATCAACTATTCCTTTGGAAATCCCCAGAAGAAGCGAATGTAGAGAAAATAAAAGAGGAATTAGCGGATATCCTAAATTATGCACTATTAATTGCCAACAAATATGGTTTTGATGTTTCTCAAATTATACTTGATAAAATAAAAAAAAACGCGGAAAAGTATCCTGTTGACAAAGCTAAAGGATCCTCGAAAAAGTATAACGAACTATAAATTAAGGTAACTACATACCACTTTACAGCAACAAAGTTAGCAATTTATTTGGTATATGAAAAATATAATGTGTATATTTATATCCACTTTAAAAACACACACGTATGTTACAGAATATCAAAAGTATTATATGCTTATTCAACATGTTCCCGGACGAACAGGCTTGTATAGACTACCTAGAACATATAAGATGGGGAAACCTTGTCATTTCTCCCTTTGACCAATATTCAAAAGTCTATAAGTGCAAGAACAACAGATATTATTGCACCCGGACTAACAAGTATTTCAATGTAAAAACCAAAACCTTTTTGGAGAACACGAAAGTTTCCCTTCAAAAATGGTTCTTTGCTATCTGGCTGGTTACTTCTTACAAGAAAGGTATTTCCTCTTTGCAGTTGGGACGTGAGATCGGAGTAACCCAAAAAACGGCATGGATTATGCTGAACAAAATAAGAGAAGCATTTTCATTGAATACCGATTGCGAACCAGTAGATGGAGAAGTAGAAATTGACGAAACTTTTGTTGGAGGGAAAAATAAGAATCGACACAAAGATAAGAAGGTGAAAAACTGTCAGGGAAGAAGTTACAAAGATAAAATTCCTGTTTTCGGCATTCTCCAACGTAAAGGAAAGGTACGGACTATTGTCGTTCCTGACACCAAAGTAAAAACGCTTAACCCTATAATAAAAGGCTGTATAAAACCGGGTTCGACCCTATATACCGACGAATGGAATTATGGAGACATAAATTGTTTGTATAATCACAAAAATGTTAACCATAGTGCTCATTTCTACGCTAGCGGTGATTTACATACGAACAGCATAGAAGGATTTTGGAGTATAGCCAAACGTTCGGTCAATGGAACCTATCACTACATATCCAAGAAACACATGCAAGGATACTTCGACGAATTTTCATTTAGATATAACACACGGAATATTTCGTCATTTGAAAGATTCAATTTATTTTTGTCCTATATTTAAGCCTATGGAAAATAAAAAGAAACAGACAAAGAGAAACAAGGTTCAGGAATTCGGGTACAAAAAACCGTATTCTAAGTATGAAGGTGTAGAGACACAGCTTGACCCGTTTTTGAGAGCGTTGGTCAGGAGAAAGCCAGATACGAAAAAGAAATGAGTTTTATCTATCTCTCATTTATATTCTCGCCGGTTTCAAAATCACCGGCGAGATTTGCGTCAATTATTGCTGAACAAATATCTATCAAAATTGTAACTTCATAACCGTTAACCTTTAATTGTGAACCGACCGCATTTTTAAGCCTAAAGTTTATAAGATTATACAATCTATCAAAAATGCTATTTTCTCCGGCGTGAAATAACTCTTTAGATCATATAAGGATAAACGTCTATTCTCCTTTTTTTTAGTTCTTCTGATGAAACTCTATTAAGTGTAAATGTTCCATTTTTTATTACGTCTGGAATATCATAAGTATCCTTATAATCTTTTTTCTTGTTATGCTTTATTTTTTTCATGACTCAATATATTTAGTAGTTTACTCATGCAAATATAGCCATTATTTGATATTTCCATACATTTTATTTGGTAGATGATAAACATTTACTATCTTTGTACCGGAGATCGAGATCAATCGAATAGATTGATTTAGGTTAAAATCGGCTCATGCCTTCTGAATCACCACCTCGGATAAAAAGAGCCATTGAACAATACAACAGGGTGACTGCACCGTACAGGCGTAGGCTTCTTCCCTTGTTGTATTGGGTTTGTGGTGAACCTAGAAGGCGAAGGGCGGCAGTCTACGTTTCTTATCCTAGATTTGTAGTTGTTGCTATCTAATAATTTAGTAACACTATAAATAAAATGGATATGGAAAACAAGATGAGCGAAAAAGCCTTAATGTATAGAGAGAAAAGGCAAGCTAAAAAATTCAGGGAAAATATACTATTCTTGATAATTGTGCTAGCTATTATAGGTATTCCTATTGGAATAATATATACGGCATTTTCTAATAGTTCAGAAGATAATAAAAAATCAAGATATGACGGTGAGTATTGGCGTTCGGTAAACAGAGAGCAACAATTCAAAGATGCCGGACTGGACGAATTTGCTAAAATAGAAAGAAGGGAAAGAAGGAAAAGACTCAAAAATAAATAACAAAGTATGAAAGAAAAATTGAAATTGTTTTTGAGTTTTTTATTAGGAGTATTACTTGTTCTTATTTTATTGTTTTCTACTGGCAAAGTTGAGATAACAGAAGATTTTGTTGCCAAAATAAAAATAATTGGTATAGGTTTTGGTAATCACAAACTAGAGGGTTCAGTTGTATCAGATATAAACAGGCTGAAAAAGGAATTGGAATTTCTAAATTTGGATGCTCAAGAAAACGTCATAACATCAAGGAAAAAACTAATAGAGGTAAACGAGTTGTTAGAAAAATCTAAGAAAGCAAAAAAAGAAGCTGAAGAGAAGTTGGAGGAATATAAAGAAGCAACTTTAAGATGGTGTGAAAAGCATTCAGAATTAATAGAAAAAGAAAAGAAAATGAATAAAAAATGAATAACACTAATGAATCATAGGGTGATTCGTGGAGTTCGAGAGTGAAAGGGGGCGGGTAATATTCGCCCCCTTGATATTAGAGTACAAACTTTTAAAACATACAGGATTATGAGATTTACAGAAGAACAAAAATCAAAAATTTCAGCAAATTTGAAAATATCATTATGCCCTAACTGCCATTATGATGGTAAGCAATTATTTGAAGATGGAGAATATCAACTAACATCTTTTAATACAAGCCCAACATCTGATTCTATGGTTAGAGTTCATTTACCAATAGCAGCTATTGTTTGCCCTATATGTGCTCACGTAACATTATTCTCTTTGTTGGATTTAAAGAATAAAAGTTAAGGCATTTTTATACTTTCCCTAAATGTTACATTGTTAGATTTAGGTTCACGTGGACTACCGAATCTTTCAGCAAACTTGTTGACAACACTGTCAGCGAAAATATCCGCTAACTCTTTAACCGCTTCCTTGTCTTTTAGCAATTCGGCTAAGAGGCAAGGATTTGTTTTTTCTAAACTCTGTTCTTTTCTCTTCTCTTCCATCTTCTTTAATTATTAAAGGGTTTATAATACTGTAAAGTGGTATGTAGTTACCTAAATTAAAATCCATGATGGCTAAAAGAGTAATATATCAAGAACCTCAATCCATATTTTTCAAAGATGTAATGACTAATACATTTGTAGATAAAATGATAAAAACTGCAATGTACTACAACATAAACCCCAGTGATTCAGAAGTAAGATCTTGGGGTAATAATGCCCCTAAGATAAAAGATCTACTTGAATTAAGTGGAATTACAGATTCTTATATAACATTCGAGCATTTAGTTCCATACAATATGAAACGCATTGATTGTATTTTGTATGGTAGAAACTTATTAGGTCAAGGAAATGTCGTTCACATCGAACTAAAACAGTGGAGTAATAAAGGAGTCCAAGCTGCAATATCTGAAGGGAATTTTAACATTGATGAAATATCAGATGTAACATATAAAGTACAAGCATATACAGGTAGAGGTAATCGATTAGTAGCCCATCCATCTCAACAAGTAAGAGGTTATAATGATTATCTAACGGGATTCATTGAGGTATTAAGCAATAAAGAACTTCTTATTGAAGGCATTGCATATTGCTATAATTATCGTAAAAACGTAAAGCCAAATGCATTATATGATGCAAGGTATGATGAACTTCAAAAAACATACAAAACATATGCTGGAGACGAAGTTCAAGAATTAGCAAAACGCTTACAGAGCGCTTTAGGAAGGGGGGATGGTTTGACTATTTTCAATAAAATGATAAATAGCCCCATACGCCCATCTAAAAAATTACTCGAATCTGCAGCAAGTCTGATTCATGAAGGTAATTCATCGGAATTTGCTTTAATCGAAGAACAAATCATTGCTCGCAATGTTATACTTGACAAAATACGTAAAATAGGCAAGAAAAAAAGTGTAATTATCGTAAAAGGAGGTCCAGGCACAGGTAAAACAGTCATTGCCTTGCACATACTTTCCATATTGGCGAAACACAAGAAAAAGTATAACATCCATTATGCAACAAAGTCAAAACCATTATTGGAAGGCATTAAATATCGATTACCTCGCGGTAGTAAAGCTAAATATTTATTCTCAAACATTACTCAGTTTCTTCCTGCAAATTTTGAAAGAGACAGTTTGGATGTATTGCTGGTAGACGAAGCTCACCGTATCTCAAATAATGCAAACAATCAATATACACCATCCAACAAACGAACAAACCTCTCACAAATACAAACAATTGTAAGAGCATCTAAAATATCCGTATTCTTCATCGATGACAAACAAGCTATTAGAAGTGTTGAAATTGGATCATCAGAACTAATCCGAGATTGTGCAAAAGAATATGAGGCTGATATTGTTGAAATTGAATTAAAATCTCAATTTAGATGCAATGGTTCTGATAACTATTTAGACTGGCTTGAACAAGTTATTTATAATGAGCCTATAAAATCATCTTTTAAAAAAGAAGAATTTGATTTTAGAGTTTTTGATGATCCACAAACATTGTATGAAGAAATAAAGAAAAAAGATAATGTTGAAAATCAAACAGCCCGTCTCACTGCAGGCTTTTGTTGGCCTTGGTCTAGTGATTTAGATGAAAATGGTAATTTAGTAAAAGATGTAACAATTGATAAATTTGCAATGCCTTGGGAAACAAAAGATACTATTACTAGTATTCCTGAAGGTTATGTTAAGTGGTATGAATGGGCATATAAACCTGAAGGAATAAAGCAAGTTGGATGTATATATACAGCACAAGGGTTTGAATTTGATTATATAGGGGTTATCATTGGTCCAGATTTGCGATATGATACAGAAAAACAATGTTTAGTTACTGATATAAATAAAATAAAAGATCCTGTATTAAAGAGAAATTCCACAAATTTCGATAACTATGTTCGCAATATTTATCGAGTTTTAATGTCACGTGGGATGAAAGGATGCTATGTATATTGTTGTGACAACAATTTAAAAGAATACATCAAATCAAAATTACAACAATAACTCTATAATTATAAAAATAAGGCTCCGTTTCGGAGCTTTATTTTTATATGTACAGTTTGTGTTACACGAAGCAATGATCACAGTTTTAAAAAAAGCTAATAAGCCTTTAACTAGCAGTGAAATCGCTGATAAAATTAATGATCAAAATTTATATAAAAGAAATACCCTGCCTTATCAACGCTTATTAAAGAGAAATAAGACGTTTTAGCATAAAAAAAACGAGCCAATACAATAATGTACCGACTCGTTATCTCTTTAATTAGCTGAAAACAACTTTTTGTTTTGTGTCGGGGTACCAGGATTCGAACCTGGGACCCCCTGCTCCCAAAGCAGGTGCGCTAACCGGACTGCGCTACACCCCGTTTTACAACCGCTTTATTGTCGATTGCGGTGCAAAGGTAAGCATTTATTTTTAACCACCAAATATTTCGTGTTTTTTTTTAATTGATTACTTTCGCATCTGTTTTATTACCTCAACTAAAGGGAAAGGAGGAAAAGCAAAGGAAAGAAGTAGATCATTAAACATGAACATATTGCAGGCCAATATGTTATAATATAAACATATCAACATTGAAAATAGTATGATAATTGCCTATACACGAACATATTCAAACAAGCAACAAAGTGACAATCAAAAAAATGCGATTGAACAATTTGCAGTAAATAATAACATAACCATAGACAAATGGCATAATGATTCTCGAACTACTTCTTCACGCCATAAAAACAGGCTTGAAGAAATAATTAAGAATATGAATGCCGGCGACACACTGATTGTGGCAGATGTTACCCGTCTAAGCCGGAAATTAATGGAAATTATGCATTTGATCTTGTTATGTATTGAGAAGAAAGTGACACTTTACTGTCTTAAGGAAGGGTACACTTTCGAAGATAACGTCGACAGCAAGACGTTGGCATTTACTTTCGGACTCGTTTCAGAGATTGAAAGTAAACTAATCTCGACCCGTACAAGAGAATCTCTTGAGATCAGTAGAAATAAAGGGACAGCTCTCGGACGACCCAAAGGAACTCCTAAAATGGATCACCTGCTTGCTCAGAAAGAACAGATAGAAAAAGAGCTAAACGAAGAAAAAGCGACTTATGCTGAACTGGCTGAATATTACCAGGTGTCATTAAGTAGTTTTAAAAATTTCGTCAGAAACAATATCAGCCCTAGCCTTCCGGGAAGAAAAAGAACCGGAAAGAGAAAGAAAAAGATGGATTGAACAGTCAATAAATAAAAAGGGGAATTGAAAATAATCGACAGGCTAATACATTTTCAATTCCCCTTTTTTATTTCGTATTTATACGATCACTTTTCAATCCTTATCCGTGCATCGACAGCAAACAATCCCCGGTCAGTTGCCAACAGCGGATTAATATCCATCTCTTTTATCTCAGAAGCAAAGCGAAGGATAGTAGAAAGACGAACGATAATATCTGCATATTGCTGCTCATCAATACCTTTTTGTCCACGTGTTCCCTTTATGATTGGATATCCGCGCAAAGAATGGATCATTGAATATGTTTCATCATATGATAAAGGAGCCAACCCGTATGATACATCTTTCAGTACTTCGACGAAAATACCTCCTAATCCGCAAAGTATAACATGGCCGAAACCTTCCTCATACTTCGCACCGAGGAACAACTCCTGCCCTTTCAGCATAGGCTGAACCATAATGGCCGTTACATCCGGTAAGCGCATCATACGCTCGAATTCGAACAATAAATGTTCTTCACTCCGGATATTCAAGGCAACGCCACCGATATCACTTTTGTGTACAGGACCAACCACCTTAGCTACAACCGGGAATTTTACCTTCTTGGCAAATGCTATCAGCTCGTCTTTATCCGTCGATGTAAACTCTTCCACTAACGGAATATTTGCAGCTCCCAATAAAGTTCGAACCTGTTCGGGTGCCAGATAACCGTTTGAAGGTAACTGATCGATAATCCGGCGTACTTCCGGTACGTTGACACCATATAACTGAATATCGGTACTCATCGGCTTCGGCGTATTGATCACGCGCGAAAGAGCTGTTCCCAATGTCACCTCATCGGAGAAGTTGACGTGACCTTTCTTTACAAAACTGCGCACTTCAGGACCTGCCGTTACAATAGATGGTAAAACAGGGAAGATAGGTTTCTTACATTCCTCCATCTTTTTATGAAGTACCTCGTATGTCTCATAGAGTTTGACCAGGCCGGGACTACCGAAAATAACCATCATCAAATCGATCTCCTCAAAATGATTTTCACAATAATCGATCGCGGTAGCCAAATGTTCAGGCGTACCGGTTCCGATTATATCGATCGGATTACCGACAGCGGCTCCAGGATACAATTTGGATTTCAATTCAGCAGCAATCGGCCCTTCCAGATTCGGCACATTCAGACGCCCTTTCGAAAGAGCATCGGCCAACATGACCGCCGGGCCTCCGGCATGGGTTATAATAGCACAATTCTTTCCTTTCACCTCTTTCAATGTAAAGATACTGGCAACCGTAGTCAATTCTTCACGACTGAAACAACGTACGATACCTGCTTTACGGAACAAAGCTTCAACGGCTGAATCCGAGCTGGCTATTGCACCGGTATGTGACGAAGCGGCACGTTTACCCGACTCCGTACTACCAGCTTTAATGGCAGCAATATGACAGCCTTTACGGATCAATGAGGATGCATGATAAAGCAATTTATCCGGATTCTTGATTTGTTCTATATAAAGCATTTTAATCTTTGAGTCGAGCACAGGATCAAAGTGACGATCCATATACTCAAGCACCTCCTCCACTCCAATCTGCTTGGAGTTACCGACCGACCAGACAGATGAGAAACGCAACCCTTTTGTCAATGCAGACTCGATAATGAAAAGTGCCGTACCTCCGGAGCTGGAAATAAAATCCACTCCATCCGGATGAAATTCAGGTATAGGTTGCGTAAATACGCCGTGAAATTTCGTATTCATCAGCCCGATACAGTTCGGGCCGATCATGGAAGCGCCGGCTTCGTTCACTGTTGCCAGCATCTGGTCTTCCAAAAGGGCTCCCTCATGGGTTTCTTCGCCAAAACCGGCAGAAACAACGATAAAAGCTTTTACATTCTTCTGATTAGCCAGCACATCGATAGCTTCAGGACAGGAAGGACCGGGAATCGACACGATAGCCATCTCTGTGTCCGGTATATCATGTACAGAATGATAAGATTTCAAGCCTTGTACATCGTCTTCCCTAGCGTTGACAACATACAGTTCTCCTTTATATTTACCATCCAGAAGATTTCGTACCAACCGTCCACCCGGCTTGTGTACATTATTTGAGCCACCTACTACAACGATGCTCTTAGGGTCGATTAATTCTCGGTTAATCATAACATTTTGATTAATTTGGTTCAATGAATTGGAACAAATATAGCTTTTTTATCTATTCATCCACCGAAATCCGGGTAATTTATTTACATTTTGTACACTCTGAGACCAACCAATCGCACCAGGCATCCATTCCGGTTCCTTTCGTAGCCGACACTTCAAAGACCTTTAAATGGTGATTTACCTTCAAAGCATTATTCTTCAACGCCTCTACATTTGTAT
Source organism: Parabacteroides sp. HGS0025 (assembly GCF_000969845.1). NCBI lineage: Bacteria > Pseudomonadati > Bacteroidota > Bacteroidia > Bacteroidales > Tannerellaceae > Parabacteroides > Parabacteroides sp. HGS0025. The sequence continues at coordinate 1,953,566 of NZ_KQ033902.1, read as the reverse complement.
CCAGATAGGGTGCAAGATCAATCTTATTGATCACGCAAATATCAGCTTCAGCAAAAATATGCGGATACTTCAAAGGCTTATCATCCCCTTCCGTGGTACTCACGATTACGACTTTCTTTGCCTCTCCCAGATCGAACATAGCGGGACAAACCAAGTTGCCAACATTCTCGACAAACAATATCGAGCCATTTTCCGGAGAAAGATGCTTAACGGCATGGTTCACCATATCAGCTTCCAGATGGCAGCCTGTTCCGGTATTCACCTGAAACACAGGTATATCGAGGACTGCGATACGGTCGGCATCATTGGATGTTTGCTGGTCGCCTTCAATAACATATATCTTTGGGGAGGGCTGTTCGCGAACAGCCCCTACGAGATGGCGGACAGTTTCTTCCAGAAGCGTTGTCTTTCCCGAGCCGGGTGAACTCATCAGGTTCAGGCAAAAGATCTCTTTTGCTTCAAAATAACCGCGATTGCGTTCAGCCAGCAAGTTATTGCGCTGAAGAATATCCTGTTCGAGTGTTATTACTTTGCCTTCATCGTGATAATGATGGTGATGTTCATGGCCATGATCATGGTCGTGTTCGTGATGATGATGCTCTCCGCATCCGCAAGTTCCACACATAAGCGTTTTGTATTTATTATTTAATAACAATCGATTTTACACGAAGTTCTTTTCCTTTAATGATTTTAACACAATAAGAACCGCACTCCGGACAAGAAGCGAATAATGCTTCCATCGGGAATGTATGTCCGCAGTCGGTGCACTGTCCTTCACCCTCAATAATATGGCGTACAATAGTTGCCTGTTCGAGCATAGACCCTTTCACTGCGCTTTCCAGGGCGAAAGCCAGGGTTTGTAGCTCCACACCGGCAAGGCGTCCGATCTCCAGCTCCAACTCTTCGACCGCTAACGAACCACGGTTGCGCGCCTGCTCTTCAGCAAGATCCACAATACTTTGTGCAATAGACATTTCGTGCATATCATTCTTTTTTATTCCGGGAAGCGGCAATAGCCAGTTGACCGACTGCCACTCCTCCATCGTTACAAGGTATACGGCCGGGAACATACAACGGAATGCCGGCTTCGGCAAAAAGACGCTGCAACTGCTCCGTCAGCCTTTTATTTTGAAAACAGCCGCCGGAGATGACCACACGGGAAACTCCGGTTTGCTTTAGAAGCCGTTTCCCTTCATCCAACAGCAGATAAGCGATCGTATTATGGAACCGGGCGGAAATATCACAGACAGATACTCCGGAAGCCAGATCATTCAATAATTCTTTAAACAGCGGACGAAAGGAAATAACATCTCCTTTTATTAGAACCGGATAGCGGCCAAAGGGTTCAATAGAGGCCACTTGTTCGAGCCGTACCGGTGCTTCGGCCTGGTGAGTCGATACATCACAAAGTCCCAGCAAAGAAGCAACAGCGTCGAAAAGCCGACCGACACTGGAAGTATAAGGTGTGTTTATCCCTTTCTCCATCATAGTAATCAGCATCCGGATCTTCTGTTCTCCTATCCGCTCGATGAAACCATCCAGAAAGCGAACTGATTCTCCGAAGTAATGCCACAAAAAAGCGACAGCCATCCGCCAAGGTTCAACAGAAGCCTTATCACCGCCGGGCAGCGGGACATACTCGAAATGCGACAAACGACGATACGTCTTACGGTCGCAAAGAAAAAACTCGCCGCCCCAGACTTTACCATCGTCACCCAATCCGGTTCCATCCAGCACGATAGCTATTACCTGTTCATGCAATCCGTACTCCAACATACAGGCCGCAGCATGGGCATGATGATGCTGAACCTTCAGCAAAGGTAATCCGCAACGCACAGCCGTACGTTCCGCTTCCTGCGAAGAAAGATAATCAGGATGCAGATCGCACACCAGAGAGGTTGGCGTGAAACGGAAAAGATGTTCAAACCGTTCCAGGGATTCCGTATAGAAGCTGAATGTTTCCCAATTCTTTAAATCGCCGATATACTGGCTTTGCAGGATCGTATCTTCCTTTCCCAAAGCGAACGTATTTACTTTTTCTGCTCCGAAAGCCAGGATTCCTTCCACCTCTACATCGGCAAAGAAAGGCTCGGGCACGTAACCACGCGAACGACGGATCAGACAAGGCTGCCCGCCGCAAACCTGCAAAACCGAATCATCCACCCGGTTATAAATATCCCGGTTATGATGAAGTATCAACGGCACTTTACCGGATAACTGTTTCTCCGCTTCCATAGGAGTAATAGCAATCGGATAATCACTCAGGTTTCCGCTGGTCATAACCAATGCCGGGACATCCAGCGCTGTAAACCAATCATAATGCAATGGCATATACGGCAACATACAACCTAACGTTTGCATATCCCGGTTGATATCAGCAGCAAGGGCTTTCTTTTGCTTCAGCAAGACGATCGGACGACGCCAGGAGATCAGGCAATCTTCTTCCACAGGATCGACTTCAGCATATTCTTTCAGTAGACCGACTGAACGGAACATAACGGCAAAAGGCTTACTGTCGCGCTGCTTTATCTCACGCAGACGTTTCACCGCCTGTTCGTTCGCAGCATCGCATATCAAATGATAGCCGCCGATACCTTTTGCCGCAATCACTTCACCTTCGCACAGTAAGCGGCAGGAAAGATCGAACAGCGTCCGGTAGTCGGTTATCTCTACATTATTATATCGGGTATAATAGAAAGGCCCGCAATGATTGCAGGCCACAGGTTGCGCATGAAATCGTCGGTCACTGACAGTTCCGTATTCTTTTCCGCAATCAGGACACATCGCAAAAGCAGACATGGTTGTCTGTTTCCGGTCATAGGGCAGATCACGGATGATGGAAAAGCGCGGGCCGCAATGGGTACAGTTTATAAAGGGATATTGCAGACGATGGGGCTGCTCCTTCCTGTCTTGCAGGCATTCCGGGCAAACGGCGATATCGGGTGCCACCTGCGTTACCTCGTTCGAGTCGGAACGGCTGGGTGTAATGGAAAAGTCCGTGTAATTCGTGGCCGGATCTTCTACCTCCGTCACCCAGATGCTATGAATTGCAGCAACAGGCGGATGCTCTTTCTTTATACGGGAGATAAACCGGTCGCATTGCTCCGGAGTCAAGATAGCCCGGATGCAAACACCGTTATTCCGGTTATCGACCTCTCCTTTTATCCCCATCTCACTTGCGATACGATAGATAAAAGGACGAAAGCCAACGCCTTGCACTAATCCACGGATTGTCAATATCGATATTTTCACCCTTTATGTTTTAACTGTCCGGACAAATATAGAGGGTTTACCCGAATAAACAAACCGTCCGGACAACAATACAGATAGTTTTTATTTATCACTTAATAGATAATATGTATCATTTAACACACCTTTTCCAAAACATATTACCTACTTTTGAAGTTGTTAATAAAAACAAATCAACTTATGTGTCTTGCAATCCCGGGTAAAATAGTAAGCATTGACCGCTCCGAGCCTGATCTGACGATGGCAAAGGTCGATTTCAGCGGCATCGTAAAGAGCATCTGTATCCAATGGGTGGATGTAGCAGAAGGCGATTATATTCTGGCACATGCCGGAATGGCGATCTCCGTAGTGAATGCTCAGGAAGCAGAGGAAACACTGGAAGACCTTAAGAAGCTGCAACGCTTATGAAATACGTCGATGAATACAGAAACAACGATCAGGTACAATCGTTACTCCGGGCTATCCGGCAGGTAACGACCCAGCCGTGGCATATCATGGAGATATGCGGCGGACAGACACATGCCATCGCCCGTTACCGCCTGGAAGAACTATTACCGCGAGAGATACATTTGCTTCACGGCCCCGGATGTCCGGTATGTGTAACTCCGGTTGCACTGATCGATCAAGCACTGGAACTGGCCGGACAGCCCTCTGTCATACTGGCCTCATTCGGCGATATGATGCGTGTGCCGGGAACAAAGGAAGACCTGCTGCAAGCCAAAGCACACGGGGCGGATGTCCGCATGCTTTACTCCCCGCTCGATGCGGTTGAACTGGCAGAAGCTTATCCAGATAAGGAAGTCGTCTTCTTTGCTATCGGCTTTGAAACGACGGCTCCCGTCCACATGATGGCTTTAAAAGAAGCACAGCGGAGGAAGTTGCCGAACTTTTCGCTCCTCACCTCTTTATTTACCGTTCCTCCGGCTATGGAAGCCATCCTTTCCGACCCTGAATGCAAAGTGGACGGTTTTCTTACAGCCGGACATGTTTGTGCAATCACCGGCAATACAGCTTACCATAAACTGGCAGAGAGATATAAGACACCCATGGTCGTAACCGGCTTTGAACCGGTCGATCTGCTGTATGGCATTTACCGCTGTCTCCTTCAATTGGAGAACGGAAGCCATTTTGTAGAGAATGCCTACAAACGGGTCGTACCGGAAGAAGGCAATCCCGCCGCCCGCCGTTTAATGGATGAAACACTCGAACCATGCGACCAGGAATGGCGTGGGATCGGACTCATTCCCGGCAGCGGATTACAATTAAAGAAAGAGTATGCAAACTATTCCTCCCGGGAGAAATTCCCGTTCCATCCGAAAGGAGCTGAAATTTCATCCAGATGTATTGCCGGAGACATCATGCGCGGCATCAAGCAACCATCCGACTGTCCTTTCTTCGGAAAGGCCTGTTCGCCGGAACGTCCGGTAGGAGCTCCGATGGTTTCGTCGGAAGGAGTTTGCGCTGCATACTATAAATATATGTAATATGAAGAGTGAAGATTTTAGTTGTCCGGTTCCGCTGAATAACGCCGATTGTGTACTGATGGCACACGGCGGTGGCGGACGTTTGACGCATCAACTGATCAGTACAATATTTTATCCAGCCTTCCGCAATGCGCTGCTGGAACAGGATCATGACGGCTGTGTCTTTCCCGTTCAGGAAGGACGGATGGCCTGCTCGACCGACTCGTTCGTTGTCGACCCCATTTTCTTCCCCGGTGGCGACATCGGAGACCTGGCAGTGAACGGAACGGTGAACGACCTGGCCTGTTGCGGTGCCCGCCCGCTCTATCTGACGGCCGGATTCATACTGGAAGAAGGATTGCCGCTAGCCGACCTGCAACGGATCGTACAATCCATGCGCCGGGCAGCCGACAAAGCCGGCGTACAGATCGTGGCAGGCGACACCAAAGTGGTGGAGCGCGGTAAATGCGACAAACTATTCATCAACACCAGCGGTATCGGAGTCGTGCCCGAAGGCATCCGCATCGCCCCCGACCGTGTAGAGACCGGGGATGTTGTCATTTGCAGCGGGCCGATAGGGGCACACGGCATTACGATCCTCTCCGCCCGCGAAAGTCTCGGATTTGAAACAAATCTGAAAAGTGATACAGTTTCGTTAAACAATATGCTTTCCCGGTTGTTAAAAAATATAGAGGAAGTCCATGTCCTACGCGATCCCACACGGGGTGGCGTAAGCGGGACATTGAACGAGATAGCAAAAGCTGCCAACGCAGAGATCGTGCTGGATGAAGCCGCCCTCCCGATCCCCGATGCCGTCAAAGGCGCTTCGGAGATACTCGGGCTCGACCCGCTCTATGTGGCCAACGAGGGATTGGTGCTGGTCATCCTCCCCGAAGCCCGGGCACAGGAGGCGCTTGCTATCATGAAAAGCTTCCCGGAAGGAAAGGATGCAACAATCATCGGCCGTGTAACTGCAAAAGGAAACGCGATCGTAAAGATGAAAACACTATACGGTAACTACCGCATTGTAGACATGCTGAGTGGGGAACAGTTGCCTCGCATCTGCTGACGGGAACCGTCAACGAGAGGCGACGACTACCGTCAACGGGTGATGACGACTACCGTCAACGAGAGGTGACGACCGCCGTCAACGGAGGATGACGATCATCGCAACAAAACAAAGAAACCAATAAATTACTAAGATATGGAAAATAAAAGACCGACCGTCTACGAGGAATGCCGACAGAAAGGCATCTCCCGAAGGGATTTCCTGAAATTCTGCACTACCATGGCCGCCCTTATGGGATTGGAAGCATCCGGGGTTGCACAGGTTGTCAATGCACTGGAAACGAAGCCCCGCCTGCCGGTTATCTGGCTTCACCTGCAGGAATGCACCTGCTGTACCGAATCGTTCATCCGCGCCGCCCACCCGATCGTGGCGACTCTCCTGCTCGATAAAATCTCACTCGACTATACGGAAACCCTGATGGCTGCTGCCGGCGAACAGGCTGAAGCTGCCAAAGAGGAAACCATGAAGAAGTATCATGGCGAATACCTGCTTATGATAGAAGGCTCGATCCCGACCAAAGACGAAGCCTATTGCTGTGTAGGCGGTAAAAGTGCTTTGCAGATCACGAAGGAAGCGGCAGAAGGTGCCAAGGCGATCATTGCTTGGGGAAACTGTGCCTGTGCCGGTTGCGTACAGGCGGCTAACCCGAACCCGACCGGTGCCAAAGCCATTCATAAGGTAATAAAGGGGAAACCTATTATTAATGTACAGGGCTGTCCTCCTATCGCCGACGTGATGGCTGGCGTTATCATCTATATGCTGACGTTCGAACGCATGCCGCAGCTCGACGGTCTGGGACGTCCGAAGATGTTCTACTCCCGCCGCGTACACGATACCTGTTACCGCCGTGCCAACTTCGACGCCGGACTGTTCGTTGAAAGCTTCGACGACGAGAATGCCAAGAAAGGTTATTGTCTCTACAAAGTGGGCTGTAAAGGGCCGAGCACGTACAACTCGTGCGGTATTATCAAATGGAATGAAGGGACGAGTTACCCGATCCAGAGCGGTCACCCCTGCCTGGGTTGCAGCGAAGAGAACTTCTGGGACAACAGCCCGTTCTATAAACGGATGCCCGACGTTCACGGCTTCGGGATCGAAGCGACTGCCGACCAGATCGGCCTTGCCCTGGGAGCCGCAACAGCAGCCGGTATCGCTGTTCACGCCGTTGCCACCAATATCCGCAAGAAGGAGTTGATCGACAACGACGAACCGGAAAGTAAGTCTAACATCTAAATTCGTATTACCATGTCTGAAAGAATCGTTATAGACCCTATCACCCGTATCGAAGGCCATCTGCGGGTAGAAGCTGTCATAGAAGGCGGCAAGATTAAAGACGCTTACAGTTCCGGTACGATGGTACGCGGAATAGAAAATATAGTACGCGACCGCGACCCGCGCGATGCTTGGGTATTCGTAGGACGCGTTTGCGGCGTGTGCACCTCCATCCATTCGCTTTGCTCGGTGCGTGCGGTCGAACATGCGTTGGATATCACCATTCCTCCCAATGCGGAAATGGTGCGTAACATTATGGAAGCAGTGCTTTATATGCACGACCATACGGTGCACTTCTATCAATTGCACGCGCTCGACTGGGTAGATATCGTCTCCGGCCTGAAAGCCGACCCGCAGAAGGCTGCCCTCCTCGCCCAGCAACTCTCTCCGTGGGCGAAGAACACGGAAGGTTACTTCAAAGCGACACAAGACCGCCTGAAGAAATTTGTTGCAAGCGGCCAACTGGGTATATTCTCCAACGGCTACTGGGGACATCCGGCCTACAAGCTGACACCGGAGCAGAACCTGATCGCCACAGTACATTACCTCGAAGCACTGGAATGGCAGAAAGAGATCGTGAAGGTACATGCCGTCTTCGGCGGAAAGAACCCGCATCCGAACTTCCTCGTCGGCGGTATGCCGTGCAGTATCGACCTCAACGAAGCCAACTCGATCAATGCCGAACGCCTGGCGCTGGTGAAACAGAAGTTGCAGGAAGGCAAAGACTTCATCGACCAGGTCTATATTCCCGACCTGCTGATGATCGCCGGAGTCTACAAGGATGAATGGAGCAAGATCGGCGGCGGCGTAAGCAATTACCTGTCGTACGGCGACTTCCCGCTGCACGGATATGCCGGTATAGAAGATTTCATGAGTCCGCGCGGTATCGTGTTGGATCGCGACCTGAGCAAGGTGCATCCCGTAGATGCCAACTCTCCCGATGAGATAAAAGAATACATCTATCACTCCTGGTATAAATATACGGAAGGCGATAAAGCCGGTCTGCATCCCTACGACGGGGAAACCAATCTGGAATATACAGGCCCGAAACCACCTTACAAACACCTGGATGTAGAAGACAAATACAGCTGGATCAAAACCCCGCGCTGGAAAGAAAAGCCGATGGAAGTTGGCCCGCTCGCCCGTCTGGTCGTGGCGTATGCCGCCGGTAAGGAACCGCAAAAGACGGCTGTCGACAATGTCCTGGCAGCACTCGACCTTCCGGCCAGTGCCCTTTTCTCCACCCTGGGCCGTACAGCCGCCCGCGGGATCGAGACGCAGTTGGTAGCCGGCTGGGCACTCGAATTCTTCGACCAACTGATGAAGAATCTGGAGAACGGAGACTCACGCATGGCCAACCCGGTGATGTGGGAAAACGAGAACTGGCCGAAGAAAGCGCAGGGTGTCGGACTGACCGAAGCTCCGCGTGGCGCACTCGCCCATTTCATCGTGATGGAAAACAACCGGGTGAAGAATTACCAGATGGTGGTTCCTACTACCTGGAATGCTTCGCCGAGAGACGAGAACGGAAATCTATCCCCTTACGAGTCGGCCCTGATCGGCACACCGGTACACGATGCCAACCAGCCGCTCGAAATCCTCCGGACAATTCACTCTTTCGACCCGTGCCTGGCTTGTGCCGTGCATCTGTATGACGAAGAAGGGAAGTATGTACACCAAATGGATACGTTTTAAATAGTATTGCTATGAAAAGTCGCAAGAAACGCCTCACCGAGGTATATGTATGGGAGCTTCCCGTACGTATTTATCACTGGGTAAATGCATTGTGTATCGTTATACTCTGCATTACCGGATTTATCATTGCCGATCCTCCCGCTATACTGAATGCTTCGGAAGCGTATTTCAGTTACTGGTTCGGCATCGTCCGTTTCATCCATTTTGTAGCGGCCTTCGTGTTCTTCTTCAACTTCGTATTCCGTTTGTACTGGGGATTCGTGGGAAATCGCTTTGCCCGGTGGACGAACTTCATCCCGTTGAAGAAAGCGCAATGGCAGGAAGTGCTGGAAGTCATTAAGGTCGATATCCTGATGATAAAGAACAAGCCGGTCGAAAGTATCGGGCATAATGCTTTGGCGAGCCTGATCTACTTCGGTACGTTCTGGGCTTTCCTGCTTCAAAGCATTACGGGCTTCGGACTGTATGCCAAGATGAGCCAGTCGGCATTCCCTCAACTGTTTGCCTGGACGATCCCGCTGATGGGCGGCGACCTGATGGCACGGCAGATTCATCATTTCCTGATGTGGTTCTTCATCCTCTTCGCCATCGTACATGTCTATCTGGTGTTCTATCACGACTACATCGAACAGCGTGGCGAAACGTCTTCCATCATCGGTGGCTGGAAGTTTATCGAAGAAGAGATTGCAGACAAGGAAGAGATAACGGAGACGGCTGAGACGATCACCAAGATTGCAAAAAAGAATGAGTGATACTTGACTCTTAACAGGACTATAGTGCTACGGGGTATGATACACTAGTGTTAACATAGCTGGCACTATAGTGTTGGTATCCCTAGCACTATAGTGCTATTCTTTCAGATATAAAACCCTGCTTATTACGAATTTATGGAAAAGAAAACGCTTATATTAGGTGTCGGCAACTTGTTGCTGAAAGACGAAGGAGTCGGTATTCACGTCATCCGGGCTCTTGAAAAAGAAACGCTTCCCGCCCATGTCACCCTGATGGATGGCGGGACGGGTGGCCTTCATCTGATCAGCTGGCTGACGGGCTACGACCATATCATCATGGTCGACGCCACCCTCGACAGTAACCCGCCGGGTACCGTCCGCCTAATCCGTCCGCAATATGCCAGCGACTATCCTCCCCTGATGAGTGCTCACGAGATCGGCCTTCGCGATATGATCGAAACCATGATCCTGACCGGCGACCTTCCCGAAGTGCATCTGATCGTGATCTCCGCCGCCAACCTGAATGAAGTGAATATGGAACTGACTCCGGAAGTAGAGGCTTCTATTCCGGAAGTGATAAGGGTTATTCGGGAGTTGATTGAATAATGAATACCCGAACCAATCAATAAGGTGAATTGCTGTCCTGATACTCCCCGGCATTCCCCTTGTTCACGACAGTGGCAGGCATCACGATCTGTTTTTCTTCAATGGCCTTACCTTTTAATAGATCATCAGCCAGATCCACACATTTGGTGATCATGGACGGCGAATAAAGCGTTGTAGCAACATCTGTTACCGTTGTTGAAAGGATCAACGACAGGAACGCCTGCGATCCGCCACAACCGACAACGACTTTGATATCAGTACGCCCGGATTCGCTGATCGCTTCGATCACGCCGGATGCCACCTCGTCATCCTGGGCATAGAAGGCATCTACCGACGGGTCACCGGCCAGGATACGGGCTGCCGCTTCCTTACCGTCAGCACTTGTATATAATGAAAGAGTTTGTGTAGTCAACCGGGTGGAAGGTGATTTGGATTTCAGTTCCTCCGTAAAAGCACCGACACGGGCATCACTCGATGCCGGATCTTGCGTGATCTTAAAAGCAACCACATGTACGGCTCCTTTTGATGCAATATACCCCGCCGCATTCTTTCCGGCAGCCGCATTATCACCTTGTACCAATGCCGTATATCCATCAGTCACCCCGTCTTCAAACATAATAACGGGTATTCCCGCCGAGAAAGCGAAATCGAGCGCCTCTTTTCCGATACCTTCGGGAACAACCACCAGTATTTGACAACCTGCTTCCAGAGCCATCCGTATCTGGTTTGCCTGCTGTGTTTTATCCTTGGCCACATAGGTTGCGTAAGTCAACCCTTTCGACTCCAACTGATTGGTTGCATAATAACTTAAGGCTGTACGCCAACTGTTCGTCTGGTTTTTCAGACAAACCGCCACCTGCGGATGTTGTGCCGGACACGGCTCATCATCATCGCTGCAAGCTGCAAATAAGATCATCACTGATAAGAATGCACAAGTTAAAGCCAATAGACGTCTCAATAAAAATGGTTTCTTTAATGTTGAAAATGTACTGGTTTTCATGTTCACTAGTTTTAATTCATAATATAATAGCAACTCCGCTCAGGAGCCATACAACAAAAGCAAAACTATATAATACCATAGCTATTTCCTAAAAACAGCAATAGACAATTCAATAGACAATTGCAGCCATCGCCAACAAAGCGTTGATTTATAAGCCGCTTAAAATCGACTCATATACTCTTCCAGCGACACGTCTTTATCCAGTCCCAGCTTTTTTCGCAAGCGGAAACGGGAAGTATTCACACTTGCCTTATGATTTCCGAGAGCTAATGCGATCTCTTCCGAAGAAAGATTCAGGCGGATAAGCATAGCCAGCAACTCATCATTACGTGTCACGGCAGGGCAAATCTCCCGTAACCCCGATAGGAAAGATGGGTAAAGGAGACAAAACTGACGACGGAACTCCTGTTCCTCATCGGCTGTCAGCAGACAAGGAGAAAGACTGTTGATCACATCCTGCATGGTGTGCTGAGCCTCCGCCGTTTCAATCTGTATGCGGAGTTCTTCGTTTTTACGATTCAGCTTTTGTCGCTCGGTCAGCATCTGACGGAGTTGAGCCTCCTTCTCCTCGATCTGACGAAGGGATTCCCTGTGCCGGATTTTATCTAATTCATGTTGGCGAAGACTAGCCTCATGACGCAAACTCAAAGTGCGGTGGCGCATAGTCAGCCAAAGCATAAAAACAACACATAATAAGATGGACAGGACACCGATCAGTATATAATGTCGCAGGGAACGTTCCCGCAATTGTAATTCGGCACGCAACAACCGGTTATCCTGTTCCTTTTCCTTTGTTTCGTATTTAACCCGGAACTGCGAGATCAGTCCGGCATTCCGGCGTTCGGTAAACAACTGGTTTGCCTGATGAGCCATTAGCAGATAACGGGACGATTCGGCCGGACGCTTTGTTTCTGCATACAACTCTCCCAGCGCATAATAGACCAGGCGCTGCTGATTCACCAGTTGGTTCTTTTGTATATAATCGCCACAAGCCAGATACGCCTCAATCGCCGCCTCTGTCTCTCCTACCTCCGCCAGCACATCCCCCAACAGGCGGTATGTCAACACCGAAAGGTTATTCAACGGTTTATTCTTCAGTTCTCCGATCAGCCGGCGGGCAGCGGCAATGGCCTTTCCGTCTTTCCCTTTCGTTTCATTGACAGCCAGGATGCAGGCATAATTATCATAAAACTCATGATAAAACGAGTTCTGCGAACGATCCGGCATACGAACCTGCATACTGTCCAACAATGTTGCCGCCTTTTCATACTCTTTCGATTGAAGAGCATAATAAGCAGACAAATTATCTACCCGGAGAAAGGCATCGGGAACACCACTCAGGCGGGCTGCATCCCTGGCTTTATCGAGATGAGTCATTACTTCCTCCTCCAATCCCCATTCGTCATAAAGCTGTACGACATTTGTCTCGGCTGCACATAGTCCGTACGGATTCTTTTCCCCTTCACCGGTAGCCAGCAGAGCATCATAAGCGGCAAGGGCTTCCTCAAATTCTCCAACCTGCTGATACTGGTAGATCAGGTTACCCAGCACAAACACGATCTTCGACTGATCTTCCAGCGTCTTTATGATCTCCAGGCTCCGTTCGCCGCAAGCTATCGCCTTACGTATTTCACCGGTCTGGTTATAAATGACAGAGGCAATGCCATTATCCACATAAAGCTGATCTTTCTCCCTACCCTCCTCCGGACGTGACAAAGCACGATCTATCAAAGCCACAGCTTCATCCAGACGTGTCGCTTCATAGAGGGAGTAAGCAGTACTGATTTCCGCACTACGAGGGTAGTTTCGTACAAACCAGAACTTGTTTTCCTTATAAACTGAACTGAAATAGTCCGCCCCGTCCTTACGTTGCCCGGAAAAGATATAACAATAGACCAGTTGCAGAAATCCTTCATCTATCAGGTTTGCCACAGGCTTTATGTCTTCTCCGGTTGGTTCCAGGGAGATTAATTGCTGATAAGCGGATATGACAGCAGGATAGTCCTCGCTTTTTTGCAGTTCACGAGCTTTGTCGAACAACTGTTGTGCATGGCTATGAAGTTCGGATAACGAATCCGGTCGCAACGCAGACTGGTCACTATGGGATTTATGGTTTCTGCATCCGGACAGTATCAGACAAAAGACTAAAAGTAATGTGGTTGTTTTACTCATTTCAATAGATCTAAATTAGATAAATGCTACTCTCTTCTTCCAGAATAGCACTACGAATATAGCAATTATTTAAGATAGATCTAAAGCGTTTAAGTCCTATTTCAGAACATAATACAGCATCGCAGCTATCGCAGATCCTGCAATCGGTGCAATTCCGGGGATCCAGGCATATTCCCAATGACTGCTTCCTTTTCCTTTAATCGGAAGAATGGTATGCATAAAACGCGGAGCCAGGTCGCGGGCCGGATTAATGGCATACCCGGTCGGCCCACCAAGCGACAGACCGATCACCCAAACCGTAAACGCCACCGGAATCGCTCCGACCGATCCAAGCCCGATCGGTAGCGTACTGTTACTTTCATACGTCAACTCCCCATCCGTAATATAAAAGACAACGAACATCAGGACAAACGTCCCCACCATCTCCGTCAGGAAATTGATAACCGGATTACTGATCTCCGCATTGGTACAAAACACGCCCAACTTTGCCGCCTGGCTATCCGTTGCATCGAAATGATCCTTGTAAACCAGCCAAACCACCAATGCCCCTAACGCCGCTCCCAGAAATTGGGCAAGAATATAAACAGGCACCTCGCTCCAGGGAAAAGTCCCCCCGATAGCCAGCCCGATCGAAACCGCAGGATTCAGATGAGCCCCGCTATACGGCCCGGCCACAACCACCCCGATAAAAACACCTAATGCCCAGGCGGTGGTGATAGCCATCCACCCGGCACCGTTCCCTTTTGTCTTTGTCAGGCAGACATTGGCAACTACACCGCCTCCCATCAGGATCAGCAATATAGTTCCTATAAATTCAGCAAGAAATGGTGTCATGGTAAGTAAGGTATTAATTATAAGATCAGATTTCACTCTCCATCGCCCAGTTCATCGTACGGCCAACCGCTTTATGCCAATCGGTAAGCAAAGCCATTGCCGTCTCGGGCTTCATCTTAGCCGTGAATATAGTATCCAGCGACCATTGTTCCTTCAGCTCATCCATATCCTTCCAGTAATTCACTGCCAGGCCGGCCAGATAAGCCGCCCCTAAAGCCGTTGTTTCCAAGATACGGGGGCGAACCACCGGGCACTGGCAGATATCCGCCTGAAACTGCATCAGGAAATTATTGGCAATAGCCCCGCCGTCTACACGGATCTCTTTCGGCTTGGCATGAATATCGTTTTCCATAGCCATCAGGACATCATACACCTGATAGCAGATACCTTCAAGCGCGGCACGTGTCAGATGGGCGGCCGTCGTTCCCCGGGTAATGCCAATGATAGCACCACGGGCATACTGATCCCAGTAGGGAGCCCCTAATCCGGTCAGGGCGGGAACAAAATAGACCCCGCCGTTATCAGGAACCGACTTGGCCATCTGTTCCGTCACCGGTGCATTCGGGATCAGACCGATACCGTCACGCAGCCATTGAATGACTGCTCCGCCGACAAACACACTCCCTTCCAGTGCATAGGTAACCTTGTTCCCCAGTTTCCAGGCAATCGTCGTCAGCAGGTTATTTTGTGAGAAGACAGGCTTCTCCCCGGTATTCACGATCATGAAACATCCGGTTCCGTAGGTCGTTTTCATCATACCCTCTTCCAGGCAAAGCTGCCCGAATAAAGCGGCTTGCTGGTCACCGGCCATACCGGAAACAGGAATACCCGCTTTAAAGATAGGTGTAGAGGTTTCGCAATATACCTCGCTGCTGCTTTTCACTTCAGGCATCATGGAAGACGGGATAGTAAAAAGATCCAGCAACTCCTGATCCCACTGCAACGTATTTATATTGAAAAGCATCGTACGGGATGCATTGGTTATATCGGTGATGAACTGAGCACCGCGCGTCAACTTCCAGATCAGCCACGAGTCGACGGTTCCGAAGCAGAGTTCCCCCCTTTCAGCCCGTTCGCGGACACCTTTCACATGGTCGAGTATCCATTTTACTTTGGTAGCGGAAAAGTAAGCATCGATCACCAGGCCGGTCTTTTGCTGGATATAGTCGGCATAACCTTCAGCCTTCAGTTCTTCGCAATAATCGGCTGTGCGGCGATCCTGCCATACAATGGCATTATACACAGGGAAACCGGTCTCGCGATCCCAGACAATGGTCGTCTCCCGCTGGTTGGCAATACCGATACAAGCTATATGGGTATCCGTCACATCGGCCTTCGCCATCGCTTCCTTGATCGCGGACGATTGCGTGTACCATATTTCGTTCGGGTCGTGCTCTACCCAACCCGGCTTAGGAAAATATTGCTGGAATGCTTTCTGGGAGAAAGTGATGATCTCTCCCTGGCGGTTAAACAGAACGGCCCGGGAAGTCGTCGTACCCTGGTCTATAGACAGTACATATTTATGTCTGAAATTCATATTCTTCCTTTCTGTTAGTTCATTATCATTTTCTTGTTAATCCAATATGTAATGGGCAGCCACACGATTGAATTCTTCCAGTTGCCCGGCTTTCCAGGAAGCGTCTTTCCCTCTTTCCTCCGCCAGGATAGCAACAACCTGCGGAGCTATTGCCATCGCTGCACGGGCATCCATAAACAAGATCCGCAGACGGCGGGCCAGCACATCCTCCAATGTCCGTGCCATCTCATTACGGATGATCCAGGTAACTTCCCCCCGCGTATAAGCATACCGGGGATGCAACTTCTCTCCCATTTCCGGGGCAGAAGCCACCAGTTGCCTGATCGCATCGGCATCCGTACCATATACATATAAAGGATCGGAATAATCGGGAGTGACTCCGGAGCCATGAACCGGGAACGTTTCGGTTACACAATCCCGTGTCGGCACATGCATATAACGAATTGCATAATCGAGTGTGTCCTGCGCCATCTTCCGGTAGGTAGTCCACTTCCCTCCGATTATAGTTATTAAACCCGATTTCTCACGGATAAGTTTATGACTGCGCGAAATCTCTTTCGTTTTTTTCCCCTCGTTACGCGGAGCCGCCAAAGGACGAAGCCCGGCAAATACGGACAAAACATCGCTCCGCTGCGGGGCACGGTTCAAGTAATTGGCAGCCGTATTCAGGATAAACTGCACCTCTTCCTCCAGGGCGGCCGGTTCCACGCTCGACCCCTCCATCAACGTATCGGTGGTGCCTACCACCACCTTATCATGCCAGGGCACAGCAAACAGGACACGTCCGTCGGATGTTTTAGGGATCATAACCGCACAATCGCTGTCAAGAAAAGAAGCATCCAGCACAAGATGGACTCCCTGGCTGGGGCGGACAGTCGGACGGTTGCCCGGCTTATCCATCTGCAGTATCTCGTCGGCAAACACTCCGGTGGCATTGATAACCGAATGAGCCTTCACCCGGTATATATCACCTGTTTCTTCATCACGGACAACGACACCCGTCACCTGTTTCTTCTCTTTCAACAGGCCGGTCACGTTCATATAGTTCAGTACGCAGCCACCCGCCTCCACAGCCGTTTGCGCCAGGTTGATTGCCAAACGGGAATCGTCGAACTGGCCGTCGTGATAAAGCACACCGGCAGTCATACCTTTCTTACGAAGCATAGGGATCGTCTTTACGGCACGCTTGGGGCCGATACAAATAGACCGACCGAGACTGAGCTTCCGGGCCATCAGGTCGTACAAGATCAGGCCGACCGTATAGAAAGGCCCTTCCCACCAACGGTAACAAGGGATCAGAAAAAGCTGGTCTTTCACCAGATGGGAAGCATTATGGCGAAGCAGTCCCCGCTCATGCAGTGCTTCCAGAACCAGCGACACATCCCCCTGCGCCAGATAACGTACTCCTCCATGCACCAGCTTCGTGCTCCGGCTAGAGGTTCCTTTCGTAAAATCCGAACGTTCGAACAAGGCCACGCTATATCCGCGGGTTGCTGCATCGAGCGCTATTCCCAAACCTGTGGCTCCACCGCCTATTACGACAAAGTCGAATACTTTTTCCCGGTCATCCAGCAGGGAAATAACTGATTCTCGTTCCATAATACCCTGTATAAAATATTAACTCCCACAAATCTAACAAATTATTTAGATTTGTGGGAGCCGGGTATGTTAATTAACTTAGTCTGTTATTCGAACATCTTGTCGATACCGCCAATATCTGCCGGAGTATGCCTCCGCTCTTCTTCCGTTGTCGTCTTACAAGGGTTCGCATATTGTTCGGGGACATCAAAATCCTCCTCCTCCGAATAACCGAGCGTCTTGTCGGCATATACTTTCTGCATGAACAAACCGTAGATAGGCAAAGCCATGCTTGCCCCCTGTCCTTCCGACAGACGGTCGAAATGGATGGAACGTTCTTCACCTCCTACCCAGCAACCCGACACCAGGCTCGGGGTAAAGGCCATGAACCAACCGTCGGAGTTGTTCTGTGTCGTACCGGTCTTACCGCCCATCGGCGCCTTGATACCATAACGGAAACGGACACGGCTACCTGTTCCGCCATCGATCACATTCTTCAGCATATGGAGCATCTTATAGGAAGCATCTTCCGTCAACACCTCGCTCATCTGCGAATTGAAGCTGGCAATCGTATTTCCATACGGGTCTTCTATACGGGTCACATAAATCGGTTCCGCACGGATCCCCTTGTTGGCAAAGACAGTATAACCACTTACCATTTCGCCCACCGAAACGTCAGGCGTACCGAGACAAATCGAGATCACAGGATCCATCTGGTTTTTCAAACCGAACGAATGGAGCAGGCGTACGAACGTATAAGGAGACATCTGGCTCATCAGCCACGCCGTCACCCAGTTGTCCGAATTCTGCAACCCCCACTGGATGGAAACACGTTCGCCGACCCGTTTGGCACTGGCATTACGCGGTGTCCAGGGGATACCGTTCTCGTCAAAGTATGTATTTTGCACATGCATCATTTCGTCGCACGGGCTGAAACCTTCAATCATCGCCAGCGAATAAAGGAACGGTTTGATAGTCGAACCGATCTGGCGGCGTCCGCCATTCACCATATCATACTGGAAGTCGTTATAATCGATCCCCCCTACATAAGCTTTTACATAACCGGTACGCGGATCCATCGACATGAAGCCGGTACGCAGGAAGCTTTTATGATAACGGATAGAGTCCATCGGCGACATAAGCGTGTCGATCGGCCCGTTCCAGGAGAATACACGCATATCGACAGGCGTATTGAACACCTTGCGTATCTCTTCCTCTTTCTCGCCGGCCTTTTTCATAATCCGGTAGCGGTCGGTCTGGTGCATGGCACGTGTCAGAATGGTATCCACTTCACCCGGGCGAAGGTCTATCGAGAAAGGAGCCTGTTTCTTCTTTTTGTTTGCCTGGAAGAAAGCAGGTTGCAGGTCTTTGCTGAAATGCTCGCGAACAGCCTCTTCCGCATACTGCTGCATACGGGAGTCGATCGTCGTATATATCTTCAAGCCATCGGTATAAAGATTGTAGAACTCGCCATCCGCTTTCTTGTTCTTGTTGCACCAGCCATAAAGCGGATTGGTTTCCCAGGCCAGGGAGTCTTCATAGAACTGCTGTTTCTGCCAACCCCTGTACTCAGCACGGTCGGGTTTCTTGCGGGTCATCAAAATACGCAGATATTCACGGAAGTAAGGCGCCGGGCCGTCCTTGTGATCCATACGGGTAAAACGCACGGTCAGCGGCAGCGCCTTCAGCGAATCGCATTCGGCACGGGTGATATAACCTGCTTTCTGCATTTGCTCCAGCACCGTATTACGGCGGCCTCGTGTACGTTCATTCTGACGTACCGGATTGAAGTAAGAAGGGTTCTTACACATACCGACCAGCGTAGCCGCTTCCTCTGTCTTCAGATTCTTCGGATTAGTACCGAAATAAACCCGGGCAGCCGATTGAATACCGACAGCATTATACAGGAAGTCGAATTTATTCAGATACATATTAATGATCTCTTCCTTCGTATAATAGCGTTCCAACTGGACGGCAATCACCCATTCGATCGGCTTCTGGAACAGACGCTCCATCAGGTTATCGGCATTCGGCGAAAACAACTGTTTAGCCAACTGCTGGGTAATGGTACTACCGCCCCCACCGCTCTTCTGCATCAGGATACCGCGCTTCACAATAGCACGGAAAAGCCCCAATGCATCGATACCGCTATGTTCGCTGAAACGGACATCTTCAGTAGCGATCAACGCCTTCACCAGGTCGGGCGAAAGATCCTGGTAGTTCACATAAATACGGTTATCTTTACTATGTGCATAACTTCCCAGCGTTTTCCCGTCGGACGAGATAACCTGGGATGCATATTTATCGATCGGATTTTCGAGCTGTTCCACCGGCGGCATATAGCCGATAGAGCCATTCGCTATTGAATAAAACAACAGGAATACAACACCTACCCCCGCGGCGAACAATACCCAAAACGAAATGATAATGCCTTTTGTAATCTTTGATGCCATCTTCTTTATTTACTTAGAAAGCGCAAAGATAGAAAATAATTACAACATCGGCATCAAATACTTAGCCAAACAATAGCCTCCTACCAATAACCATACATATAATAACAAGGCCAATATAAACGGTTTGGCTCCAGCTTTTTTGAATTTCTCAATGCTTGTCTCCGTACCGAGTGCCGTCATAGCCATTGTCAGCATAAACGTATCTACATTATTAATACCGTCTACCACGGCATGGGGAAGCAGGTCGAACGAATTGAAACCGATCACGGCCAGGAACCCGAAAGCAAACCAAGGTATAGTAATCTTACCACGTTTAGCCGCAACAGTTCCATTACCTTTCACTGCTCCGGCCACAGCCTTCACGCCCGTACGAGCCAAAGCAAAGCTCATGATCACCAACACCGGAGCCAACATCATCACGCGGATCATCTTTACGATAACAGCCGCATCCGATATTTCCTTTCCCATCGCATTACCGGCTCCCACCACGTGGGCCACCTCATGCAAAGTCGACCCTGTATAGACACCCATCTGTTGCGGGTCTAAATCCAGAAAACCGGCACGGTATAAAGCAGGATAAAGAAACATGGAAATCGTACCGAAGATAACCACCGTCGAAACAGCAACCGCCGTCTTATGCGGCTCGCTCTTCACAACCGGTTCGGCACCCAGTACAGCCGCCGCACCACAAATGGCACTACCTGTAGCCGTCAGCAACGACAGGTCTTTATCCATCTTCAACAACTTACCGAGCAACATACCGATCCCGATCGTAGCCCCTACAATGATCACATCCACCAAGATAGCCGGTAAGCCGATCGCCACCACACTCTGGAAGGTCAAACGGAAACCATACAACACGATACCCGCCCGAAGCACCTGTTTCGTACAGAAAAGGATACCCGGAACCCAGGTTTCCGGCAAATGATTACGCAGGCTGTTGGCATACAACATACCCAGGATAATACCCACGATGAGCGGGCTGAATGAAAGATCTTTGATAAACTGGAACTCTGCAATATAGAAAGCAGAGAAAGAAAAAAGGGCGATCAACAGGACGCCATGAAGCACATTACTCCGTTTTTCACTAAACATATCATTTATTATTTAATATATAACTTGCTTAACCGCCGGCAAAAGTAAAGGTTTTTTACAGGATAACATCTTTATTATTTTTTATGGATCATAACCCCTAGTTATCAGCTAAAATTTGATTTCACGTAATACTAATATAATGAAGATATTAGATGAATAGTAAATGGAGTGAGTTCGGGAAGAACTACGTTAATTATGGTCGCAAAGATAGGTATTTATGCCAAAAATAAGCATAAATAGCACTTGATTTTTAAGCTTCATGTAAAACATATACGAAAAAAGGAGATATTTAGCTGTTTGAACCACTTGTTTCTGACAGAAAATATCTTTTTCTCACCCTAGTTCTTCCCGAACTAATCAAATTCAAAGCATCATGGCAAACAATGAACCAAAGAAACGCAGCATCATCGGTAATCTGACACCGAACAAGATGACAGAACGTGAAGATGACTTCACATTCAACACTATTTACGTAGCCAACCGTACGATAAAAGACCTTTGCCGACTCGCAGCCGCCAATAAAAGCAAGTTCAGCGCAACCGAACTCGAAAGTGCTTACAACGATTTATACGCTCAGGCGAAGGAAGAGCTCTACTCTGCTTCTACCGTAGAATTCGGTTTCAGCAACAATTCATTGAGCGCAGACGGGTCCTTTATCGGCCCCGAAGCCAAGTTTAATCCTGAGGTCAATCACGTTGTTTTACATAGCTCTCCGCGTGCCGAGATACGCGATGAGATGAAAACGATAGACGTGATCGTGAATAAGGTGGAAGAAGGCATGCCGACCATTATCAAAGTTACCGACGTGGTTACCGGCGCGATAAATGGCAAAATAACTGCCGGCGGTAACCTCAACGGCGAAGGCAAGCGTGTCCGCATTGCCGGAGAAGAAGGAAAGCCGGTCGGTTTCTTCTTCATTGCCGAACAAGACGACACAAAAACAGCCGTTCCGATGACGTCGGTTTCACGTAACGAACCGACACATTTCTCGTTCACGATCCCGGCACTGGCCGACGGAAAGTATTATCTCGAAATAGCCACCCAGGCCGGAAGCAACAGCAAGACCCTCGTCAAAGAGGTGCGCCGCAGTCGTTTCCCCTATGTGCTTACCGTAGGTGCCGGTAGTGGCGAAGACGACCGTCCGGTCATCGAGTAACCCATCCTCATCTCCCCTCTCCACACAGACGGTAGCCGTCTCCGAGGGGAGATGCCACCCGTCTCCGGTCGCAGACGCTTGTCGTCTCCCCTCGGAGACGGGTGACGTAAATTTTAGTAATCAATTTTCAATCATATATGCAAAAAGAATTTATAGGTATGAAACAACAGATGCGATCGATAACTTTATTTTGTCTGCTGATGCTTTTATACACAGGGAAAGGCTATGGACAAGCAAAACTAAAGACAAATATCGGAGATTCAGGCCTGACAATAGTCACCGAAGGGAGCAGTCCGGATGATTATGAATATACATTAACAACAGATGACTTTTATCACGTAAATGTATTAACGATTAAAAGTAGCAAACCGATAACTATTTCGGGAACTTCGTCCGATAATATAACAATAGCAGGAGGTGTAATAGCAAATGTAACAATCGATGGGCTATCGATCAAGAATGGCAAACAGGATGGCCCGTTCTCTGTTTCTCCCGATGCCACACTAAACTTAACGCTGAAAGGCAAAAACGAATTAACCGCAGAAAATCCGGACAAAAGCGGTCTCAGTGTTCCCGAAGGAGCTACATTATTCATCCGGGGAGAGGGGGAATTAACGGCAATAGGATGTTCGAGCGGTGCCGGAATCGGAGGAAATTACGATACAAGCTGCGGCAATATTACTATTGAAAGCGGAACGATTACGGCTAAAAATACCGACGATGGACCTGGTATTGGTGGGAGCTATAACAGGTCAACTAACACAAACAATGGTTCCATAACAATAACCGGAGGAAATATTACAGCTATAGGAGGATCTAAGTCAGCCTGTATAGGAGGATATGGTGGATATAATGGAGCGGGGACTGCCGGGGCCGGAACCATCCTGATCACCGGTGGAGTGATCACGGCCTTGGGAAATGGCATCGGTGGAGGTGACAATAACACAGATGGTAAAATCACTATCTCCGGAAATCCCGTCATCAAGACAGGGAAGATTAATGCGACAAATACAGAGAAAAATGGCGGTATTTTGTTTATTGGCGATAATGAGACAGAGTTAAAGAATGGATCTGTATACGGTAATACTATTCTTCCTGATGGCTATATAAACGAAGAAGGGACTACACTTACAATACAGGATGGAGCTTCTTTAATTATTGAGAATGACAAAACGCTGGTTAATAACGGGACAATAAAAACAGAGGGAAGTGGAACACTAACTAACAATGGTACAATCCATAACACAGGGACAGTTCCCAACGGTGTTGATGGAGTGTTATCCCCCTATCCCACTATAAAAATAAACGATATTCTACCGGCGAGCTATACTTATATCGGATTAGCTATCGAACCGACACCTACAGTAACCGACCAAAATAGTGGTAATACGTTAACACTGAATACTGATTATGTACTTACTTATTCCAATAACGTAAATGTAGGGACTGCAACGGTAATAATTGCTCCCCAAAAGAATAAATACTTCGGTGGCAGTTCCGTTGAAAAGCAATTTACAATCACCGCAGGAACCCTCACTGTCACCCCGGAAGACGGACAGGTTCTTTATCAGGATGAGTCCACCACTTATTTTCCAACCTATACTTATAGCGGTCAGGTCAGCGGAGAAACTCCCGCGTTTACCGATCATCTGAAATGGGACAACAGCGACAAGAAAATTAAAAGCGGCAATCTGGCACTTGCCGACAACAATGCCGGAAACTTCAAAGCATCCAATTATACACTAACGGTTGATGAAACCAAATCATTCACTCTGATTGCCGAGAATATAGCAGATAAAGAAGCTACTCCGGAAGCCGAAACCGGAAGCTCGAAGGTCGGCGATTGGTACACCGGAAATGTCATTATCAAAGCCCCTACCGACTTCAAGATCAAACAGACCGGAGTTACGGAGTTACGCAGTACAGACGACTGGACAGCCACCTCCCTCACCTTCGACCGGGAAGGCAAGCACACCGTCCGCTACCAATTGAAACGCGACGGACGCACCAATCCCCTTACCGAGAAGTCTGTCGATATCAATCTCGATAAGTCCGCCCCTACCATCGGTGAACCCGTAAAAGGTGCAGACGGCAAGAGTTTTACCCTCGAAGTGGGTGATGCATATAGCGGCATCGCTTCTATCACCTACAATCTAAACAGCGCAGGCGAAACAACCGTCAGCGACTTTACACAAGGTGACAAGAGCTATACACTTTCCCTCACCCCGCTGGACTACGGCACGCATAGTATAGCGGTAACCGTTACCGATGTGGCCGGACATTCGACCACCGACACCCGCAGTATCGAACTGAAAAAACCGGGGAATTCCGATCAACCGGTAGTGAAACCCGACCCAATCTACTATACCGTAACGATCCCGGCTGTTGAAGGAGCCACGACCGACCCGGTGGCGGGTGAGTATCAGGTGGAGTCATGGAGTAGTTTCCGCTTTTATCTCACCCTCGATAGCGATTATAACCAATCGGAACCCGTTGTAACAACCGACCGCGGTGAAACGCTGATACCGCGCACTTCCGATGGTGCCTACATTGTGAAATACGTGCGTGATAATGTAGCGATATCTATCGACGGCATCGTGAAGAACCCCGATCCGGTAGCGAATGAGGAGTTACAGACGGAAGGTATCCGTATCTATGCCGGAGGCGGTTATCTGCATATACAAACGCCGAAGCCTGAAAAAGTGTATATCTTTACGCCCGACGGACGTTTGAAAACAATGCTACCTGTTACCGATAGCGGGGAACGGATAGCATTACCGAAAGGTGTCTATTTCGTAAAGGCAGGAGAAAGAGTATATAAAACGGTATTGTAAAGCCGAAATCTATAAATAAAGAAGGGGCTGTTGAAACAGCTCCTTCTTTATTTATAGGTCTCCGTATACCGCATAAAGCTCTCTTCCAATCCCCCACTCTGCCCCATCAGTTGCACAAAAGAGAACATCCGCTCGGCAGAGAAATCAGTCACATCGATCACCTTAAATACTCCCGACATCAGTTCGCGGGCTACGGCACGCACCGAAACGATTGCCAGCGCATCCGAATTCTCCAGGAAAAGCTTGATACTCTCCGTGCTTCCCAGCTGCATTAATACTTTCAAGTGGGATAATTTGATCTGATGTTCGCCTAAAGCCGACTCCAATACGGCCAACGTACCCGAACCATTCTCACGAAGCACGAGGGGAAGGGTACATAACTGTTCGAGCGTCAGCTCCTCGTAATGAGCCAGTTTGCTTCCGGTATGGGTGATCACCACTAGTTCATCTTTCATGAAAGGGGTATAATGGAGCGAACTCTGACGGGCATATCCTTCCACCAGCCCCAGCGTGATCTTTCCGTCGCGGAGAGCCTTTTCTATATCATGGCTGTTCCCGTTAAGCAGCGACACGCGGATATCCGGGAACTTGCGGACAAAGGACGACAGGATAGGCGGCAGCACATATTGCGCGATCGTGGTACTGGCTCCCAGACGCAACTCTCCACAGACATTATCCGTAAGCAGGTTCATTTCAAAATCCAGTTGCCGGTAGGCGGCCAGCAGTGTATTGGTGTGCGACAATAACAGTTCCCCGGCACGGGTCAGCACAATGCGGTTGCCTGTACGGTCGAAAAGCGGGGTTTTATATTGCACTTCCAGTTCATGAATATGTTTGCTTATGGCAGGTTGACTGATAAACAATTCCTTCGACGCTTTTGTAAAGCTCAGGTTAGTCGCTACGCTATAAAATACCTTCAGGCGAAAATCCATATCCCTTATAATTTTTAAATAAACTTATCAGGGACAAAGATATGAGTTTATTTACATACTTTTGTATGACCATAACATGAAGGCATTATGAAGATAAGCAAAAAAGCACTAACAATCGTCGCAATCATTCTCGTTACCCTGTTCTTTATCCTTCCGGGTATCGGATTCAGTATACTTAACTGGGGAGTTCTTCCACCGGAGAGGTTAACTCCACTCGTTATCGAACAAACGAACAAATTCCTCGACGCCCATCTGGACTGCGAGCGGATCGAGCTGACCTATTTCGAAACGTACCCGCACCTGGGGATCAAACTGATCAACGGGCACCTGATCTCGCATGCCGCCGAAGACTCGACCGCCCATGTCGAGGAACTGGCTATCCCGTCCGACTCGCTGCTGGCATTTAAGAAAGCAATCATTTCGCTCCGCCCAACCGACTATCTGTTCGGGGGCAAGATCACGATCGGCGAAATAAATATAGAAGAACCCCGCTTTTATGGCTATGTCAACAAAAAAGGAGCCGCCAACTGGGACATTTATTCGAGTGAACCCGACTCTACCGAAACCGATAAGAAGCCTTTACCACCTATCGACCTGCAGAAAGTACGCATCACCAACGGCCGTTTCACCTACGACGACCACCAGGGCGACCTGTTTGCCGAAATAAACGGCTTCTTCCTCAACCTGGACGGTTCGCTGACCAATGGGGAAAACAAACTGGATATCGAAACCGGCTCCACTTCCATCCTCTTTAGTAGCCCGACCTATACATTAGAGAATAAACTGGCATTGAAACTGAAAAGCCAGCTCCTGCTCTCGGACAACTTCAACACAGTTACCCTGAATAATGCCGAGTTGCTGGTAAACAACCTGCCTTTCACCGCCGACGGTTCCATCAGCAGCCTGCCCCTGCTGAAACAGACCCGGATCGATATGGAAGTCGGGCTTAAGATATCCGATATGAACGACCTGCTTCATTTCATCCCCGATGCTTATTTCCAAAACCGGGACAAGACACTGGCGAAAGGTTCTATTATTATGGAAGGGAATATACATGGCTTCCTGGGCGACAGTATCGCGCCGTCCGTCAACCTGTGTTGCAAGATTGAGAACGGTTCTTATCATATGAAAGGGCTCAAACAGGGTATCGACACCCTGCAAATGGATATGGATCTGCATCTGAACGGGCTGTACCCCGACTCCTCGTTCGTCTCTCTCGAACAACTGACACTGAAAGGCTTAACAACCTCTCTCGATATGCAGGGCAAAGTCACCAACCTGCTCACCTCACCGAATGTTGATGCCAATATAAAGGGAAAGATCGACTTTACCCGCCTGGCGAAAGAGTTCCTCAACCCGGATACATTGCTTGTACAAGGTGTAATGGATGCCGACCTTTCCGCATCGTTCAATGTGGACGATCTGTTGAACAGCCAGTACGGAAAGATACATGCCTCCGGCCGGCTGAATATAGATACGCTGAAAGCTTACAGCCAACCGCTGGGGATGGATGTATTCATCACCAAGGCTCATTTTTCTGTCGACTCTACCGGGGCGAGCAGTTCTTACCTGGATAACAAAGACCTGCTAAGCATGTCGATGTCGGTCGATAGCCTGAACGTTAAATATCAGGAAGCCATCAGTACCAATATAAGTAAGTTGGCCATACAGGCAAAGACCTCTCCTGTAATAGACACGACCGCCGTTATCCCGATGACGGGACAAATCAGGTTCGACTACCTGCGTACCCGGTTACCGGACTCTGTATTGCTGGTTGCCGGACGGACGGTATTGAAGGGGGGAATCAAATCTTCGGACTCCGACAAGCGGATACCAACGGTCGGAGCCACGATCTCTGTCGATACCCTCCGTTATTTCAGTATCCCGATGCGCACCGGTATGATACTCTCTGAAAATACGTTTAACCTGCAGGCTTTACCTTATCGCGATGCCATGCGCCAGCGTAGGCTTGCCCGGACAGACACCACGCGCATTAACACGACAAGACGTGTACGCCGTCCCCGGACGGCAGGCAACCCGGCCCAAACAGATTCAACCGACGTCACCACCCAGTTGTTACGGCAATGGGAAGTACGCGGCAGCCTGTCATTCAAACAAATGCGCGGATTCAGCCGTATGATGCCTATTCCTATAAAAATAGATCAGACTACGATGAAGTTCAACACCAACGACATCACTCTCACCGATGCCCGCCTGCATCTGGGTAAGAGTAATTTCGTGTTGAACGGAGAGATCAATAAGATACGCCAGGCGATGTTGCGGGGCGGCAAGCTGAAAGGAAAGTTCTCCCTTACCTCCGATTATATCGATTGCAACCAGCTAATAAAAGCCATGAACTCCGGAATGCAATATGCCGAACAGCACGGTTCCACAGATCAGGAAAGCCTGAGTGCAGAAAGCCTGGCTACGCTGGATACCCACACCTTGCAGGATTCCATAACGGTAGCCTCGCTCGACACGACCGACCAGGTATTTGTCATCCCGGCCTACCTGGATATGACGCTTCATACCGATGCCAAAAGGATAGACTTCAAAGATGCGGAACTTAGCAATGTTGAAGGTGAAATAATTATCCGCGACCAAAGCATCAACCTGAGCAACCTGGCCATGAATTCGAATATCGGCCGTGGTAACATGACGATGTTCTATACGGCAAAAGATAACAGCGGTGCCTCCGCCGGGTTCGATCTCGATATGGAGGATGTTATGGTCGAAAAATTGATCAGCCTCTATCCCGCTATCGACACATTGGTTCCGATGCTTCGTTCGTTCGAAGGGGTCGTAGACTGTCAGATCACGGCTACCTGTAAGATGGACTCTACCATGTCGATCGAACTGCCGTCATTGCATTCGGCCTGTTACCTGCATGGAGAGAATATGGTGTTGCTGGATGGCGAAACATTCACCGAGATTTCAAAAACGCTTATGTTTAAGAATAAGAAACGTAACGTGATAGATAGTATTTCCGTCGACCTGGCTATCAAGGATAACAAGATAGAAGTATTCCCTTTCCTCGTCGAAATGGATCGTTACAAAGTAGCCGTCGGGGGGACGCACAACCTGGATATGACATTCAACTACCATCTGTCGGTATTGAAATCGCCTGTCCCGTTCAAGCTCGGTATAGACATAACCGGCAATCTGGACGACTTCAAATATAAGATCGTGAAATGCCGTTACAAAGACCTCTTTAAGCCTGCCAAAGAAGCTGAACTGGACAGCACCCGTACCAACGTAAGGAAGGAGATACGCGAGTCGATCCGTAAACAAATAAAAGAGACTGCTCCCGAACTGGTGAGCAGCCTCTCATCTTCTAATCAAATATCAACACCGGCTATGGAAGAAACCGGTGTTTTATAGTCAACGGCCAGAGTACATCTGGTCGTAATATTTCATGTAATCGCCACCGGTGATATCTTCCACCCACTGTTGGTTTTCCAGATACCAGCGGATTGTTTTTACGATACCGACCTCAAAACTGGTTTCAGGTGTCCAGCCTAATTCCTCTGAGATCTTTGTCGGGTCGATAGCATAACGCTGATCGTGTCCGAGGCGGTCTTTAACGAATGTGATCAGGCTGTCATTGATCCAGTCGATCGAGATTTCACCGTCCGGGCCGATCTCTTTCTTCTTCAGCATCTGACGATATTCGGGTTGCTCGGTCATTAACCGGTGGATCGTACTGATAGTCAGCTTAACGATTTCAATATTCTGCTTTTCGTTATGGCCGCCTACATTATATACCTCACCTACCCGTCCGCGATGGATCACGGCGTCGATAGCCTTGCAATGATCTTCAACATACAGCCAGTCCCTTACATTTGTCCCGTCGCCATACACTGGCAGTGATTTACCTTCCAGTATATTCTTGATAATAAGCGGGATCAGCTTTTCGGGGAAATGATACGGGCCGTAGTTATTAGAACAACGGGTGATGCTTACCGGCATTTTATAGGTATCGGAATAAGCCTTCACAAACAGGTCGGCACTGGTCTTGGACGCACTGTACGGACTTCTCGGATCCAACGGGGTTGTTTCGTGGAAATAGCCTTCAGCTCCCAGGCTGCCATATACTTCGTCGGTCGAAACCTGATGGAAACGGACACCTTCCCGCCATTGGGGATAACCGGTTTCGTCTTTGCCTGTCACCCAGGCCTTGCGGGCGGCATCGAGCAAGTTTTGCGTACCTAATATATTTGTAACAAGGAATAACTGCGGATCTTCAATACTACGGTCTACATGACTTTCGGCAGCAAAGTTAACCACATAATCGAAGTTATACTTTGCAAAAAGCTCATCGGCCAGCGCCCGATCACAAATATCTCCTTTTACGAATTCACAACGTTTGCCATCGATATCTTCTGCAATCGTACCCAGATTACCTGCATAAGTCAACAGGTCGAGAACCACGATCTTTATATCCTGATGTTCCGCCAGCATATATTTGATAAAGTTAGCACCAATAAAACCGGCAGCCCCGGTAACCAGATAAGTCTTCATCGTCCGTATTATTTAAATGTAAAATTATATTCCGCCTCACTCAACAGAGGGGCTTTTGTATCTTTCTCTGATAAATTCACAGCCTTTATGTCTGTGATCCCCCAGTCTACACCAACCGTCGGGTCATCAAACCGGAGACCTCTTTCATGGCTCGGCATATAAGGATTATCTACCTTATAGGTAAAAATCGCTTCTTCACTCAGCACATGAAACCCGTGGGCAAACCCTTGCGGGATAAAGAACTGCCGTTTGTTTTCCGCAGAAAGCTCGACAGATACGTATTTGCCGAAGGTCGGAGATCCGGCACGCAGATCGACAGCCACATCCAACACACGCCCTGTTATCACCCGAACCAACTTCGACTGCGAATAAGGAGCCAACTGGTAGTGTAAGCCTCTGAGCACTCCTTTCGAAGAACAGGATTCATTATCCTGAATAAAATTTACCTTACCAATGTTTTGTTCAAATTCAGCTTGTTTAAAAGCTTCCATAAAATATCCCCGTGCATCATTAAACACCTTTGGTTCAATGATCCAGACACCGGGTATTTCCGTTTCTATATAATTCATCCCTTTATATTTATACTAACAGGAGACAAAGTAACTTCTTTTTCCTTAGTTCTGCAACTATCAACGCCTGCAAAAAGAATGAAAAAGATTTGCATATTCAAAAGATAATACCTTTCTTTGCACTCGCAAAAACGATAAGACATCATTTGAAACAAACGGTTCCTTGGATGAGTGGCTTAGTCAGCGGTCTGCAAAACCGTGTACGGCGGTTCGAATCCGCCAGGAACCTCACAAAAATGATAATCGTTCGAGCAAAACAAATCCGGTTCCTTGGATGAGTGGCTTAGTCAGTGGTCTGCAAAACCATGTACGGCGGTTCGAATCCGCCAGGAACCTCGAAAAGCAAAGAAGGTGTCTTTTTCGGACACCTTCTTTTTTTATTTCGATTAAAACACAGAGTTTTTTTAATCTTACTAACCTTCCAGACCAATATTGAAAAACAATGTCGTACCTGTCGTACGATAAGTAGCCGCTGCGGAACTATTACGAGAAAATCTCACATGCTTGGAAGCTTGTTTAGTTTTTCCTAAAATAGCATGAACCTCTACCCAAACTTCTGTTCCGTCCGGGATATTGTACCTTGTCAAATCAATAGTTCTTGACTGCGGATTCGGATAACGTTCTGATAAATCAGATTTTCCACCCTCCCATACTACACGAAACTCTTGTACAAAACCAGCTGCATTTACACATGCAATTTTGCTTACTTCTTGCATAATAACTCTATTTTTTATTATTAATCATTCAAAAACGGAACAATCTTGGTAATCATCACCTCGCCACCGTAGCAAGGCAATGTCTGATGAATATACACCATCGCATGAGACTCACGCGGAGGGTTCGTTACAGTCGTAGACTTACAGATATAACGGTAATTGACACCTTCCACTATCTGAGTCGCTACCGACAGAGGTTCATACATAACTCCACACAGCCCTTCCATCGCTTTCCGAAAAACTACAACTTCTTCCGGGGATAAGTCATGCTGATCACTCCAGCCCCCAGCCGTCAACCGGTCGACATTGTCTTCCTTTATTTCAACAGGCAGCACTTGTTCATACAGAATATCCGATTCAGAAACATGTGTATGAGCTAATTGATAAGCAGCCATTCCAGGGAACACCGCTTTAAAAACAAAAACTTTTTTTCCAGGTGCTCCCATTAAGCCTGATTCCGGTTTTATCACATCTTCATCCAAGAGGATTAAACCACCTTCCAAACGTGATAAATAACAGTTCGCACCCGTACTAAAATTAACTTCACGTTCTACCGTAAACGTCTCATACAATTTCAGACCTCTACCTTGAGAATTTTCCTTTTTTTCCATGTTCATAATATTTAAGATTATGTAATAAGATAGCCCTTAAACTATCCGTATCTTCACCAGCAAATAAAAAGGAAAAATTAATCAACGCAAAGAATATCAAACTTTTTGAGGTGACAACAGGTGTATTGTCATAAGACAAAAGAGATGTCACCCCTCCATCATACCGCTGTCATCAACTTGTCACCTTATTTTAACCATCTTTCATCCTCCTAAACGACCGTCGGGAGCATTAACAAACAATTTTATCTCACCCCAATTATAAAAGGATTTATTAGCATTGCAGATTGATTTATTTAGCTATTTTTGCGCACTTATTTAATATTCATCTATGAATAATGTGCTAATTCTGTTAGATAGCTTAAATGATTGGAAACCTTATTATAAAACCAGTAGCATACTGGCCGTTTCCGATTATTTGAAGAACAAATCTCTCCAGAAAGAAAAGGGGAGTAAGTTCGTAATAAACCTTAGTAATGACTACAGTTATAACTCGGAAGGGTATTACTGTTCACTACTGGCCCAAACCAGGGGGCACAAAGTGATCCCCGGAGTAGATATCATCAACAAACTGGAAGCCGGTGCGGGTGTCCGGATGGATCGGAATTTACAAAAACTCTGTTATCAGTGGATACAGAAGAATAATATTACCGATGAGATCTGGTATCTGAATATCTATTTCGGCACCTGTAAAGAAAAAGGACTGGAAAAGATAGCCCGGTTCATTTTCGAAAACTATCCGGCTCCCTTGTTAAGGATCAGCTTGAATACCCGTCCAAAGAACCAGATCGAAGGGATCCAGTTTTTATCGTTGGAACAACTGGATGATGAGGAACAGAACTTCTTTGCTGAAGCACTCGACCGTTTCAACAAGAAAGTGTGGCGCGCTCCTCAAACCGTAAAATCAGCCCGGTACAGTCTGGCCGTATTATACGACCCGGAAGAGAAATTCCCGCCCAGCAACAAACAGGCGTTGAATAAGCTGCTTGAAGTAGCCAAAAAGATGGATATACATGCCGAGCTGATCACAGAAGAGGATGCGACCCGGCTGATGGAGTTTGATGCGTTGTTTATCCGTACGACGACTTCACTGAACCATTACACGTTCCGTCTTTCGCAACTGGCGAAGCAGAACGGCATGGTGGTGATAGATGACCCGTTATCCATTATACGATGCACTAACAAGGTCTATCTGAATGAATTGTTCGAGAAGGAAAAAATACCGGCTCCGCTATCCATGCTGATTTTCCGGTCGAACGAAAACACTTTTGAACAGATCAGCAACCAGCTGGGCTCTCCGTTCATCCTGAAAATACCGGACGGTTCCTTCTCTTTCGGTATGAAGAAAGTGACAAATGAAACGGAGTTGAAAGCGGCACTCGATTTGCTGTTCGACAAATCGTCCATCCTGCTTGCCCAGGAGTTTACCCCTACCGAATATGACTGGCGTATCGGTATCCTCAACGGTGAGCCGCTGTATGCCTGCAAATATTATATGGCCAAAGGGCACTGGCAGATCTATTGTCATTATGACTCAGGAAGAAGCCGCTGTGGACTGGTTGATACGATTCCTATTTACCAGGTACCCCGTAAAGTGCTCGACACGGCTGTCAAAGCGGCTTCGCTTATCGGTAAAGGGTTGTATGGTGTCGATATGAAGCTGGTCAACGACCGGGCAATGGTTATCGAGATCAATGATAACCCGAGTATCGATCATGGGATTGAAGATGCCGTACTGGGGGATGACCTGTATTACAGAATACTGAATCACTTCGGTCGTACACTGGATATGAAACACTTCTAGCAGAATGGATACGGAGATCATTGTCAGACAGGCGGTCATTACAGACCTCGATGCGATACTGGAAATAGAAACGACCTGTTTCGGTGCAGACAGCTTTTCCAGGAAACAGTTCATTTATCTTATCACCCGGGCAAAGGGGATATTTTACGTCGTAATATATGAGGAGAAGGTTATTGCCTATATCTCATTGATCTCGAATGCCCGCACCCGCAATCTCCGTATCTACTCCGTTGCCGTACATCCCGGTTCAAGAGGGAAGAAACTGGGGCAAATGCTGATAGACAAAGCGGTTGAGTTTGCAGAGCTCCGGCAACTGAGAAAAATAACGCTGGAAGTGAATGTTACTAACGAACCGGCCATCGGTTTGTATCTGAAAAACAAATTCGAACCAACCCACATAATCGCTAATTATTATGCGGATGGTTCGAATGCTTATTATATGCAGAGAAAGATAGCCGGTGACAAGATATGATCTTGCCAACCGGCATCTTACTTATTTATATATCTTCGCAGCATATCCTCCGCCCGGAGCCATTTTGATCTTCAGCTTGCGGTTGGCAGGAACCTGCAGGACTTCCTTCTTATAATCGCAGGCGGCACGGTCGGCGTTGATACCGTCTTTAAATAATTCCAGTTTATAATCGCCATCTCCCAGGAAAGAAAGATCCAACTCCATTTCGCGCGGATCCCAGTTGGTCAAAGCGCCTACATACCAGTTACCGCCATGTTTACGGGCAATCGCCACATATTCGGAGACTTTACCGTCCAACACTTTCGTTTCTTCCCACACAGTCGGGATGTTGGCGATAAACTCGGTACATTCCTGTTCACGCATATAGTTGGAAGGGTTATCGCAAAGCATATTCAACGGTGATTCAAAGATCACGTAAGTAGCCAATTGGCGGCAGCGGGTTCCCTGGCTCATCGGTTCGGAATTGACAGGGCGGTAATTGTTGCGGGTGGCATTCCGCATAGCTCCCTGGGTATAATCTACCGGGCCGGCAACCATACGGATAAACGGGAAGGTTACGTCGTAAGTGACCATATCATAAGAAGTAGGCGACCATTTCAACTGTTCCAGCCCATTCACACCTTCATAATTGATAACGTTCGGATACGTACGCTGCAAGCCGGTCGGTTTACAGATCCCGTGGAAATCAACCATCATTTTATATCGGGCACAAGTTTCGGCCGAACGATAGAGGAAGTCTATTATCTCCTGATCGTCACGATCCATAAAGTCCACTTTGAAACCTTTTACCCCCATATCGGCATACTGTTTCACCACGTTCTCCATATCACGGTCGAAAGCATAATAACCTGCCCAAAGGATAATTTCCACATTTTTAGACTTGGCATAAGTTACGATTTCCTTCAGATCGATCTCCGGGATCACCTTCAGCAAGTCGGCTTCCAGGTTGACTGCCCAACCTTCATCCAGGATCACATACTCGATACCATGCTCGGAAGCGAAGTCGATATAATATTTATAGGTATCGTTATTGATGCCGGCACGAAAATCAACATTATAAATATTCCAGTCGTTCCACCAATCCCAGGCAACCTTACCCGGCTTGATCCAGGAGACATCGCTAATACGGCTGGGGGATGCCAGGCGATACACCATATCGCAATCAGCCAACTGGCCGTCGTTTTCAGACACTACGAATACACGCCAGGGGAAAGAACGGGTACCTTTCGTCTTAGCAATATAATTCTCACGTTCCTTTACCAACATCTGAAGACGGTTATGCCCGCCCTGTTCTTTCCGTTTAGGATAAGGGGCATGGACGGATTTCAAAGATGGCTTATCGGTGGAGTTGTTCAGGAACATACCCGGATAATCTTCCAGGTCGGCTTCCGTGATACATAGCTTCTTTCCGTTTTCGAGTTCAACCAGGAAAGGCAGGATCATTAAACGCTGGCTGTTCAGCTTAGTGATCGGCTCATTTACATACGGCTGCTCGAATGAGTTGGAGAATTGCTCTTCAAAGGTCGGCTTCGTACTGTTCACGTAAGGAGCAAAAGTCTTGTGGTCGGAAGAGAAATTATAAGTGGCATTCTCGTCCGTTACAATGATGTCCCCTTTCTTCCTGGTCATAAAACGGTAAGCGAGACCATCGTTATACAAACGGAAGGCGATGCTGTAATCGCCCCGGAAAGCGATAGTCATTTCATTATAGACATCCGCCACTTCCGATTTCTTATATAAAGGAGAAGGAATAACCTTATCAACCGAACCTTTCGTCACTTTCGACACTTTCGGATTTGCTCCCAGAACTTCGCCGTTCTGCAAAGTCATCGAGATAACAGAGGGTGCCAACACTTCCGTTCCATCATGGGTCAATGAAAATCCGACTTCATCCCCAACCTCAACTACGACTTGTAATTTTCTGTCCGGTGACTGTAACTGATAGCTCTTTTGAGCCATCAAAGACATACTTCCTATCAGCAGGAAGGCTAACAGTGCTTTTACTTTCATGGTATTTAACTTTTTGTTTAGTGGCAGCAAATATACGGGAATAAACAAAAACAGCATTTCCGAAATTGTACTATCTTTGTCAATATTGTATCAAAAGTACTATAAAAACACGATAACAACCTATGAAACGACTCATTTCCTTATTAATTCTGTGTATGACATTCTTCGCTGCCGAAGCGCAGTGGAAATGGCAAGATCCGATGAAAGCAGGTTTTCCTGTAGTACAAAACCAGGGATGGCCCGGAGAGATCGGTTATAAATATGTGCGTTTACCGGATAGGGCAAAAGACCAGGTAAGGCCTCCCGTTTGGAACCTGTCCCGTAATGCTGCCGGATTAGCTATCCATTTTTACTGCAATTCCCCGGAGATAACTGTCCGTTACCAAGTCAGCGGATCACACAGCATGCCTCATATGCAGGCTACCGGCGTTTCCGGACTCGACCTTTACAGCATCGACAGTGAGGGTCAATGGGGTTTCTGTTTCGGCAATTATTCTTTTGGCGACACGATCCAATATAGTTATAAAGGTTTAGGCAAAGATAAATATCATGACCGTGGATTTGAATACCGTCTTTACTTACCTTTATACAATACGGTAGAATGGATGGAGATCGGTACACCGGAAGAAAGCGAACTGACGTTCATCCCGCAATCGCCCGAAAAGCCGATCGTACTTTACGGAACCTCCATCGCCCAGGGAGCTTGTTCGTCCCGTCCGGGCATGGCATGGGGCAATATCCTGCAACGTTCGCTGGGGTATCCGCTTATCAATCTGGGATTTTCGGGCAATGGCAAGCTGGAAAAAGAAGTATTAAACTACGTGATCAAACAGGATGCCCGCCTGTATATACTGGATTGCCTTCCCAACCTCACGCAGAATACGGAACAGGAAGTGACCGACCTCGTGGTAGCAGCCGTCAAGCAGATCAGAGCCACCCGCAACGCTCCTATCCTGCTTGTCGAGCATGCAGGCTACAGTAATGCGCCTACAAACAAAGCCCAGTATGAATTATATACCCGCCTGAACGAAGGTTCACGCAAAGGTTTCGAGAAATTACAGTCTGAAGGGATCAAAGACCTGTATTACCTGACGCATGACGAATTGAATTATTCGCCGGATGCCTGGGTGGATTATGTACATCCTTCCGACTTGGGGGCAGAAGCGCAGGCAACAGCCGTGGAAAAGAAAGTGCGCGAAATCCTTCATATTCCGGTAGGCAACCTGCCGACCACCCGCCCGGTGACCCAACGCCGCGAACCGAACAATTACGAATGGCAGACGCGCCACCGCGACCTCCTCGCCTGGATCGGCAATCATCCTCCTAAGGCAGTCATATTGGGTAATTCTATCACTCATTTCTGGGGAGGAGAACCGGCCGCCCCCCGAAGCAACGGTTCAAAAAGTTGGAAAAAGATCATGGAGCCTGCCGGATTCCAAAACCTGGGATATGGTTTCGACCGGATAGAAAACGTGCTCTGGCGCGTTTATCATGGCGAACTGGATGGATATGAAGCAGAGAAAGTTGTCCTGATGATAGGCACAAACAATATGGGAATAAGCAGCGACCGTGAAATAGTGGAAGGCCTCCGGTTCCTACTGTCCGCCATCCGCGAACGCCAACCGAAAGCCTCTATCAAAGTCATGGGTATCCTACCCCGCCGGGAACATGAGGATTGGGTAAAGAATATAAACCGACAGATCCAAACAATGGCTGGCGAGGAAAACTGTCTGTTCAGTGATGCCGGAACAGCCCTGCTCCTGCCCACCGGAAAGATCGACGAGTCGCTCTTCAATGACGGCCTGCATCCCAACGAGAAAGGATATCAGTTAATAGCTAAAACGATAAAATAAGATAAGATATGACACAACAGAATGCAATCAAAATCTTTGAAGAAAAGAAAGTACGTACCGTATGGGATAGCGAAACGGAAGAATGGTTTTTTTCCATAGTGGATGTAATTGCCGTATTGACGGATAGTGATAATCCACGTCGTTATTGGAGTGACCTGAAACGTAAGTTACTAAAAGAAGGAAGCCAGTTGTACGCTAAAATCGTACAACTGAAAATACCCTCAAGTGATGGCAAATATTACAAAACCGACGTAGCCACCACCGAACAGCTTTTCCGTCTGATCCAATCCGTCCCCTCACCTAAGGCAGAGCCGTTTAAGCTCTGGATGGCTCAGATCGCAAAAGAACGATTAGATGAAATGCAGGATCCGGAACTGACAATCGACCGGGCTATGATGGAATATAAAGCATTGGGTTATTCAGACAACTGGATCAACCAACGTCTCAAAAGTATTGAGATCCGCAAAGACCTGACCGACGAATGGAAACGCCACGGCTTGGAGGAAGGCGTGCAGTTTGCCACTCTCACAGATATTATTTATAAGACATGGGCAGGAAAAACAGCGAAAGAGTATAAGCAATTCAAAGGTCTGAAGAAAGAGAACCTGCGTGATAATATGACTAACAAAGAATTAGTATTGAACATGCTTGCTGAACTTTCAACGAAAGAGATCTCGGAAGCCATAGGCCCGGACTCTTTCGATGAACATGCAGATGTAGCGCAGCAAGGTGCTACTGTAGCACGCAATGCCAGATTAGAACTGGAAGAAAAGACAGGACAGCCTGTGGTCACCCCTCTCAATGCCAAAAATATTCTATCTCTGAAACAAGATAAAAAAGAAAATAAAAAGACCGGAGAAGAGTAGACCTCAAAAAGGCCTACCTTATTGTTTCAACGAACGGCGTACCAGCCAGAAAGAGACAGACAAGGTACAAACCTCAGCTATCGGTACATCATACCAGATCGCATCGATACCGAACACAGCAGGGAGGACAAGTATTCCGATCCCGACAAATATGAGTCCTCTCAAAGCTGAAATAATAATGGATATCTTGGCATTCCCAATCGCGGTAAAATAGCTGGATGCCAGAATATTCAGCCCACACAACAAAAAGGCGAAACAATAGATCGAAACACCCCGCGAAGCGATCGCAAACGCTTCACTTCCGTGATCCTTGAAAAAGAGCCCGATCACCTGCTCGCCAAACAGCAACAGCAACAGGAATAAACTGATCCCGATCAGCGAATTAGTCCGTGCCGCCAACTTCAGGATCGACTTGATACGCCCCTGCTGCCGGGCCCCGAAATTATATCCGATAATAGGAATGATCCCATCCGATATGCCCAGGAATACAGTCGTTCCGATAAACAATATATAATTGATTGCCGTAAACGCAGCCACCCCACTCTCCCCCAGATACCTCATCATGGTAATATTGAAGAGGAAAACCGTGATCGCCACCGACAACTCCGACATTCCTTCGGACGAACCGTTATAGAAAGCGTTCCACACCAGCCGGCGATCATAGCGTCCACGCTGCACGGCTACCACTTCATGGCGCGAAAACAGACGGGGCAAATTGAAACAAGCACCTACCGTAAAAGCAATACCGGTAGCCAAACCGGCTCCCATAACGCCCCATCCCAACCTGGCAACAAACACGATATCCAAGATAATATTCAGTATCACCGTCAGCCCCATGACAGAGGTCGCATACAGCGGATGACCCATCGCCTTGATGATATAGTCACCGAAAAACATCGCACACAGCAGCGGGAAGAACGGTACAAGCGCCCGTATGTAACCAACCGCATCGGGTAGCAACACTTCGTTCGCACCCAAAAAAGATGCAATCTTTCCTGCTGACAAAAAAATCACCAGGCTCACCACCACCGACATTCCCAGCAAAAACAGGAACACCGAGCGTAAGGCATTATTCGCCTCCTGCTTATCTCCTTTTCCGAGGCTGATACTAACAAGAGTCTGCCCCCCGATACCCATCACGATCGCAAACGCAGATATCAAACTATAACACGGCAAAACAAGATTCACACTGGCCAACGCATTGGCACCGACGAAGCGTCCAAGCACAATCCCGTCGATCACAGATTGTATACCCAGGAACAATAATCCCACAACGCCGGGAAGTGCATACTTAAAAAATAAACGGGGAATTTCACCTGTCAACAATAATTTCTCCCTTTCCTGGCGGAAGAGAGCTTTGTCCTTATTCATAAATCAACTCACTTTTGGTTTCCGGCTGCAAAGGTAGTGAGCTCTTTTCAGATAAAAATTACCATAAGATAATTTCGGCAGGTGCTTTTTATTTAGAAGACGAACGTATACGGCTCAGCGATTGCGGGGTGATCTGGAGATAGGACGCGATATGCTTGAGAGGCACACGCTGGAAGAGTTCAGGGTTACTGCGCAACAAGGCTTCGTATTGCTCGCGGGCATCACTCCAACTATCATTAATGAAGTAATTTTCATACTCCCGGAGATAATAGTCGAGCAGCTTCAGCCCCCAGATAGCGATGTCATGGGAATGTTCGAAAAGCTCCTCCAACCGCCGGGCGGGGATGCGGAGCAAGTCCGAGTCTTCCACCATTTCAATATTATAGGCTGCGATATCACGATAGACAAAGTTGATCATTTCGCCATCCGAAGCGAACCATAGCGTGATGTCTTTCGTCTCTCTTTCGACATAAGAACGGATCAGCCCCTTCCTGACGAACCACACGAACGGGTCACGGTCGCCTTCCCTGACAAGCAAATCGCCTTTCGGGAAAGAAACCTCATCCATTTCATCGACCAGAAGCCGGATCGCTTCGTCCGACATCGGATAGACCAGTCGTTGTTGTTCGATGAATTTATCCATTCGACTTCTGTAAAAGTTCAAGCAACATCGTCAAAGCGGTATCGGCTGCCGACTGTATGTTTTCAGCCCGTACCGTGCCGAAATGGTAACAATGTGAAACGACCCGGTCTTTCAAAGCCGCAGCGATCCACACCGTACCGACAGGCTTTTCAGGCGTTCCGCCACCCGGCCCCGCAACGCCCGAAGTAGCCACCGAGCAATCGCACCCCAGGGTACGGATAGCACCCAGCGCCATCTGCTCCACTACTTCACGGCTCACGGCACCATGAAGACGCAAACTCTCTTCCGAAACTCCGAGCACATTGTGTTTCACCTCGTTACTGTAGGAGACAACACCGCCGACAAAATAATCGGAACTGCCTGCTACCAGGGTAATCATATTGGCGATGCGTCCGCCTGTACAACTCTCCGCCGTACCCATCAGCAAACCTCTCGAACGCAGGAGTTCCCCTAGTTGGCTGGTTATTGAATTATTATTCATATCGTTTATTAATTTATAGCCAGATCACTATCTTTTTCTCCCAAAGCTATGACTAAATTTCACCCGGATACAGACTTTTAGTTGCCAGGATGCCCGTTTCACCCGGTTTTACACCCCCATCCCGACGATGCTCACACCCGGGTGTCGAAGGTGTCGAGACCCGGATGTCAAGCAACTTTTGTCACTATCTTACTGAACTTTAGTCATATACTTACTAAAAACAACATACTGTCTATCCAACTTTTTAAGCAGGGAGTGATAGTAGTGTGATAGATGAGTGATAGTTGAAAACACATACTATCACCCTATAACAATCACGTTCACAGCATATTGCGACAAAAAGTGATAGTGTGATAGTATATTTCTATTCAACCCTTAAGTAGTTCTCTTAAATAACAACCCTTGAGAAAGGAACCGCGTCCATCGGACAGAAATCCTTGTCAAGGTATTTATAGTAACCGGTAATGGCTACCATCGCAGCGTTGTCTGTTGTAAACGCGAACTTCGGGATATGCACTTTCCAACCAAACCGCTTGGCATGATCCAGGAAAGCATCACGCAAACCGGAGTTTGCAGAAACGCCACCGGCCACAGCCACCTCTTTTATATTCAAGTCTTTGGCTGCCTTACGCAACTTATCCATCAGGATGTCGATCACCGTCGACTGCAAAGAGGCACACAGGTCTTGTTTGTTCTTTTCGATGAAATCAGGATCTTCCTGTAGCTTATCCCTCAACGTATAGAGGAAAGACGTTTTCAGTCCGCTAAAGCTATAATCGTATCCGGGAATATGCGGCTTGCTGAATACGAAGGCCTTCGGATTACCTTCGTTAGCCAGGCGGTTTACCACCGGGCCTCCGGGATATCCCAGCCCCATCACCTTCGCACATTTATCGAAGGCTTCGCCCGCTGCGTCGTCTATCGTCTGCCCTATCACCTCCATGTCGTTATAAGCATTCACTTTGATGATCTGCGAGTTACCGCCCGACACCAGCAAACACAGGAACGGGAACGAGGGAGCATGATCGTCTTCGGGCGTTTCCTTGATAAAGTGAGCCAGCACATGCGCCTGCAAATGGTTGATCTCGATCATCGGGATGTCCAAAGAAGCGGCAAACCCTTTGGCAAAGGAAGTACCGACCAGCAGGGAGCCCATCAGACCCGGCCCGCGGGTAAAGGCAATCGCATCCAGTTCCGACTTATCGATGCCGGCACGCTTGATCGCCTCGGCAACCACCGGAATAATATTCTGCTGGTGTGCACGTGATGCCAACTCCGGAACCACACCACCATAAGCTTCGTGAACAGCCTGGCTGGCGATCACATTCGACAGCATCACGCCGTCACGTATTACGGAAGAGGAAGTATCATCGCAAGATGATTCTATCCCCAATATTGTTACACTCATACTCTTCTCTTATTTTTTGTGCAAATTTAATGATTTCTATCGCGATATTGTTGTAGATTTGTGCTTAAAATATAGTAAAGATATCAGAGGACTCAAATACATAATCATTACCCTACTTACTCTGCTCTGGATATTCTATGCAATGCCCTTCATTCTGTTGAAGATACCGTATGTTCAACACCAGGTTTCCAACATTGCATCGACCGAATTATCCAGTCACCTCGGTGTGCCCGTAAAGATAGGAAACGTAAATATCGAATGGTTCAACCGGCTGGTTCTCGACAACTTATACCTGGAAGACCAGGAAGGGGAAACCTTGTTTGAAGCCAACCACGTAGCAGCAGGCTTCGAGGTATTGCCCCTGCTGAAAGGCAAATTCGTATTCTCGACCGTGAGGCTGTTCGGTTTCTCGGTCAATCTGAAGAAAAAGACACCCGATGCCCCGCTCAACCTCCAATTCGTGATCGATGCTTTCGCCAGCAAAGACACCTTGAAGAAGAACCCGAATATCGACCTGCGTTTCAACTCGATACTGATCCGCCGGGGAAACTTCCGCTATGATGTGGAAAGCGAAGCCCCCACGCCCGGCAAGTTCAACGGTAAGCATGTGGACATCAAGAACCTGAGTGCCAAAATATCCC
Organism: Parabacteroides sp. HGS0025; assembly: GCF_000969845.1. NCBI lineage: Bacteria > Pseudomonadati > Bacteroidota > Bacteroidia > Bacteroidales > Tannerellaceae > Parabacteroides > Parabacteroides sp. HGS0025. The sequence continues at coordinate 1,909,927 of NZ_KQ033902.1, read as the reverse complement.
TGAAAGCATTCAATAAGGACAGCTTGAATGCCAACATCAAGAAGATGAGTTTCGACGAGGCTTCCGGTTTTGAGTTGAACAAGCTTACGATGAATATCATCGGTAACCGCGACAGTGCTTTCATCAACAACTTCGAGATAAAACTACCGGAGACAGACCTGAAGATCAGCCGTGCCCAAATAGGCATGCAAGAGATCAAGAATGCCACCGAACTGCTCAACCAGGCTCCGCTGGAACTCAATATCTCCCCTTCCCAGATTTGCCTGAAAGACCTGTCGCCTTTCGTCCCCGCCTTCCAGAATTTCACGGAGACGATCGAGCTGTCGGCCGAGGCGTCCGGCTACATTAATAATATCGACCTGAAACGGCTGACACTCCGGTACAGCGACAAGATGCTTTTCGTAGGAAAAATGGAGCTGAAAGGGATCACCCACCCCGAAGAGGCCTATATATTCGGACAGGTCAATAAAATGTATATCACCACCGACGGTATAGCCGGACTGGTGAACAACTTCAACAAGAAGCCCGTCACACTTCCCGATCCGGTCGTCAAGCTCGGCACGGTTAACTTTACCGGTGAGATATCCGGCTTTTTCGATAACCTGGTTGCATTCGGGAAGTTCTCGTCAGCCATCGGTTCCGTACAAACGGATATGATATTCGGTAGCGACAAGGAGAACGGCATCACGGCCTATCTGAAAGGACATGTTTCAACCCCCGGTTTACAACTGGATGAGTTATTCAACGAAGGGAACCCGTACGGGAATACAAAGCTCAGCATCTCGATCGACGCCAAACAGCACAAACACAGCGGTTTCTTCGGAAACATAAAGGCAAACATCGACGAGATCGAATACAAGAAATATACCTATAACGACATCCACCTTTCCGGTAATTTCAAAAAGAACAGTTTCGACGGAATGGTGCAGGTGAACGATCCGAACGGTCAGCTTTATGCCGAGGGTATGTTCAGGCATGAAGGACAAAACTCCATGTTCAACTTTACGGCCAACTTACAGCATTTCCGGCCGGACAGCCTGAACCTGATCGACAAATACGAATCGCCGGATATCTCGTTATCACTCAACGCCGACTTCACGGGTAACAATATCGACAACCTCGAAGGGAACATCACGATAGACAGTCTGTCGTTCAAAACCGCCCCGAGCAGTTTCTTCCTGAAGAAGTTCCAGGTAACCGCTTCGGGGCATTCGCTCGACCGGCACCTGACGATCTCTTCAGATATCCTGAACGGGGAAGTGACCGGAGCCTATTCCTTTAAAACGATTGTGCCGAGCTTTATGAATACTTTCAAGGGATACATACCGGCTCTGATCAACGCGACGCAGAAAAAACAGAAGGTGGAAGAAAACAACTTCTCCCTGCTCCTTACCGTCGAAAACACCGACAGCATCTCCAAAACGTTGAAGCTGCCTTTCACTATGGTAAGCCAGGGACGCATCACCGGCCATTATAACAACCTGTACAACAAATTCCGCTTCGAAGCCTTCCTGCCGAAGTTCAAGCTGGGCAATTCGATGTTTGAATCCGGTTACCTGACTTGTGACAATCCGGCGGAAGACATAACCCTGCAACTGAAAGCGGTCAACTACAACCAGAAGGGAACCCGTAACTATCTGGATCTGAAAGCAGATGCAAAAGACAACCGGATCAATACCCTGGTAGGATGGGCGAACAATAAAGAGAAAGTGTTCAGGGCCGAACTGTCTGCCTCCGCCCTTTTCACGGAAGAAGAGCATGAAAAAAAGCCCAGTACGCTGCGGACTAATATATCCCTGAACGAAAGTCCGCTGATACTGAACGACTCTATATGGAAAATCAACCCTTCGGAGATAACAATAGCTGACGGCAGGATAGATATCGACAACTTCAAAGTATCCAACGAGCAACAATATCTTCGTTTGGACGGTAGCATTTCCAGCAATCCGGCCGACACGCTGCTGATGGATCTGAAGGAAGTGGAGCTCAGCTACATATTCGACATCCTGAATATCCCCGTCCTGCAATTTGCCGGGAAAGCCACAGGAACCTTTAATATATGTGACTTGTACGGCAGTCGTATGCTGAACACCGACCTGGAAATAAAAGACTTCTCCTTCAACCAGGTTGCACTCGGCCGCCTGAACCTGTTCAGCGAATGGGACGACGAGCAGCAAGGCATCCTGATGCTCGGCAGTATCTATAAGAACGATACGACATGGACTGACGTAAGCGGTTACATTTTCCCCGTCGGGAAGAATGCCGGCCTGTCGCTGTTCTTCGGGGCAAACGACCTCAACATCGCTTTCCTCCATCCTTTTGTGGATAAGGTAGCCAAGAATATACAGGGACGCGGTTTCGGAAACGTCCACCTGCACGGCCCCTTCAAAGCACTGACCGTAGAAGGAGATGCCTACGTGGAAGACGGCGGACTGGGTATCGAATATACCAATACCTATTATACCTTCTCCGACTCCATCCATCTGGATGCGGGCTCCATTAACATGAGAGACCTGAAAGTGAACGACAAGTTCGGCAACTCGGGGATTGTCAACATGCACGTCTATCACAACCATTTCAAGGATGTCAGCTTCGATGTGAACGTCAAGACAAACAACATGCTGGTGTTTGATGCTACCCGTAAATTAAACCCGTTGATCTATGGTACGGTGTTTGGTAGCGGAACGGCTTCCATCAAAGGAAACGACAAGCTGATCAACTTCGACATTAATATGCGGAACGATCCGAAGACGACCGTCACACTCGACTTCATGAATAATACAACGGCTGCCGACTACGATTTTATCACTTTCGTCGATAAAAAGAAGCTCAAGGATGCCGCCGCCAACGGCACACTCCCCTACGATTCACTGAACGTCGCGTCCAACGTAGAGGAAGAGGGAGCCGAGCTGCGCATGAACTTCCTGCTCGATATCAACCCGGATGCCAATATCGAACTGATCATGGATCCGATAGCAGGCGATAAGATCACCGGGAATTGTAGCGGAAGCATGCAAATTGAATACGGCACGAAGACAGACCTGCGCATGTATGGGAATATGGGTATCGTAAGCGGTAACTACAATTTCAGCCTGCAACAGATCATACACAAGGACTTTAAGATACGCGACGGTAGTTCGATCGACTTCCGCGGCGATCCCTTCGATGCCACGATGCATGTTAACGCGATCTATAACCTGACAGCCAACCTGCGTGACCTGGATGAAAGTCTTGCCGGACAAAGCGCGCGAACAAACGTTCCGGTAAACTGCGTGCTTAACCTGGACGGTATGTTGCGCAACCCGGCTATTTCATTCGACCTGGAGCTGCCCGGTTCCAACGAAGAGATAGAACGACAGATGAAATCGCTGATAGACACAGAAGATATGATGACCCGGCAAATCATCTACTTGCTGGTGCTGAATAAGTTCGATACCCCAGAATATAATCGTGGCGTCGGCACCTACCGTTCAAGCGAACTGAGCGCCGTAGCTTCATCTGCCCTCTCATCCCAAATATCCAGTATCCTGAACAGTCTGACCGACAAGGTGCAGATCGGAACCAACATCCGTACCAGCGAAGACGGCATACAAGACACCGAAGTCGAAATGATGTTGTCGAGCCAATTGCTTGACAACCGGTTGCTGCTTAACGGAAGTTTCGGCTACAAGAACAGGACTGCCGAAGCTAGTCAAAAGAATGATTTCATAGGAGAATTCGATCTCGAATATAAGCTCACCAGAAGCGGGGAGATCCGCCTGAAGGCTTACAACCACTCCAACGATATGTACCGTTATCTGAAGCAGTCGCTAACCACACAAGGGGTAGGTATCATGTTCAAGAAGGACTTCACCCACCTGTCGGAATTCTTCCGCAGAAGGAAAAGACTGCCGCTTATGCCGCTTGCCCCTGCCGATACGGTTCCGCCGATGAGAACGGATACTACAACGATAACAGCTCCTTCACAGCCGAATAATAAGCAGTAAGGTTGTTGCTTTTCAGCACCTTCTTTCGCAGACGCTTTTCCGCATCCGGCAGAAGATACTCCCAAAGGGTTTTCAGTTTAGCCAGTATCTGGTGGTCGCCGCCTTCCAGACGCGAAGTGTATTGTTCAGCAAGGAGCTGATGAAAGGTCGCAAGCTTTGTCCGTTTCTCTGCTTCCGGCAATGTTTGGCCGGTAAGATATTCGGTTGCCAGCCAGGGGTGCGACAGTAATCCCCGTCCCAGCATAACGCCTTTCAGGCTGGGGTAACGGTCTGTTACCGAATAGATATCTTCCAGGGTATTCAGGTCGCCGTTATAAATAAGCGGATGGGTACATGCTTCGTAGAAACGGGAAAAGCCATCCATATCCACCGTCCCTTTATACTGTTGAACCCCGATCCGCGGATGCAACGTGACATGGGTGAAAGGCAGAGCGTTGATGTGGGGCAAAAGAGATAACGATTCGTCCGGCCGCTCCCACCCCAGCCGGAGCTTCAGCGAGAAGCTCATTTCCGGAAACTCCCGGAGCGTGTCCAGCAGTGCGACGGCTTCCTCTTTATAAGGTAATATCCCCGATCCCCGGTGCAGACGGGCCTGCATAGGAAAAGGACAGCCCATATTTATATCCGCCTGCCTGTATCCCTGCTCCCGGAAGAAGGCGGCGATACGCCGGAACTCATCGGGTGTAGCGGCTATCAGTTGGGGTATGACCGGAATGTCCCGGTTATGTTCGGGAGACACGTCACGCAGTTCTTTGTTGCGGAAACCCTCTTTCTCCACACGCACAAAAGGGGTGTAATAATTCTCCACCCCACCGAATATACGGTGGTGGACTTCCCGGTACACGGCATCGGTATATCCTTGCAAAGGGGCGAAATGTATTTTATAATCCATCAGGGAAACAGTTCTGAGAATAATGAATGAAGTTGTGTTTTAGCCAGTTCGAAATCCTGCTTTCCGCCTAATTCCTTTTCCAGCGAAGTGACGCCTTTATCGGTGAAGCCACAAGGGTTGATCAGCGAGAAATAGCTCAGGTCGGTATTGATATTCAGCGCAAAGCCGTGCATGGTGACATACCGGCTGCTCTTCACTCCGATGGCACATATCTTACGGGCACGGCCTTTTACTTCGGGGTCGATCCAGACGCCGGTCGCCCCTTCCAACCGCTCCCCTTTTATCCCATAGAGAGACAGGAAGCGGATAATGACCTCTTCCAGGGTGTGGATATACTGTTTCAGTCCCAGTTGCCAGTGTTCGAGGTCGAATACCGGGTAACCGGTGATCTGTCCGGGGCCATGATAGGTAATATCCCCTCCCCGGTTCGTGTGGAAGAAGGAAATGCCCCTCTGTTTCAGTAGCTCGGCAGGGATCAGCAGGTTAGCGTCTTTTCCGCTCTTGCCGATCGTCAGCACGGGTTCATGTTCGCAGAAAAACAGTTTATTCTCTCCCTGTCCGCCCCACACCTTGGCATGCAGCAGTGTCTCAAACGCTTCCGTTTGAACCTTTAAAGCGTCGGCATAAGCGATACGTCCGAGGTCGTGAAAAGTGAAGCTCTCCATTTCTTTCTCTTTTTTATTTTACCATCTTTATTTTCTATCTCTCCGGCACCGTGGCCCATCTGTATCTTTATCAGCTTACCCATCAGGGAAAGGATCTGCCCCTGCCGCTTCAACATGTAGGGAGAAGGTTTGCCGGAATTGAATTTCCGCGGATTGGGTAGTGAAGCAGCTATCAACGCCGCCTCGCCCGCACTCAACCCGGCTGCCGGCTTCTTGAAATGAGCCTGTGCCACCGCCTCGGCCCCGTAGATACCATCCCCCATCTCTATGGAGTTGAGATAGACCTCCATGATGCGTTCCTTTCCCCATATCCATTCGATCAATAGGGTGAAATAGGCTTCGATCCCTTTCCGGATATAGCTTTTCGTAGGGAGAAGGAATACGTTCTTGGCTGTCTGCTGTGAGATCGTGCTGGCACCCCGGACACGTTTCCCTTTCTCGGCTTCGTCGCGGGCCTTCTGTATCTGCTCGATATCGAAGCCGTTATGGTCGAGGAACAGGTTATCTTCCGAAGCGACCACCGCCTGCACCAGCGGTTGGGCAATCTCCGACAACGGCACCCATTTATGGTCGAGCTTGAAGGGTTTGCCGGCCTTATACTGGTCATACAGGCGTGTCAGCATCAAAGGCGTATAGTAAACGGGGATGAACTTGAAAGCCACCACCGCCAACAGACTGGATACAAACAGGAATATAAGGATATTCCGGCACCAGATTAAAATTCGTTTTATAAAAGGCATACTGTTCAGTCTTCTTTAGTGACGGCAAACTTACAAAAAGTAATGGTAATGACAGGCTTTGTTACAGGTTTATTTATGACAGATTGTTTATGTCCAAATAGGCCTAAATCTTTCTATGTTTTAAACACCTACCTTACCGCCACCTTTCGCACCGTCGCCTCAACCTGTACGATCTAGATATTCGTCGCTGTCGAGCAGGCAGCCTTCGGGCGTAAAGATGCGAATAGTGGGAAAAAAACGTGCCGGGGGAAGAATTTGGGGGAAGACTGAAGGAGGTTACAGAGGGAAAATGTATCTTTGTAACTGTGAAATCCTAAATACCCGTCAAAGATCATGAGCATAAAATATCCTATCGGAATACAGAACTTCGAGAAACTCCGCAAAGACGGATATCTCTATGTCGACAAAACAGCCTTGATGTATCAGTTGGTGGATCGTGGCAGTTACTACTTCCTCAGCCGCCCGCGCCGTTTCGGCAAAAGCCTGCTGATCTCCACCCTCGAAGCCTACTTCGAAGGCAAGCGCGAACTGTTCGAAGGGTTGGCGGTAGAAAAGCTGGAAAAAGACTGGGTGAAACGGCCGGTGTTGCATCTGGATCTGAATACGCAGAAATATGATACTCCGGAAAGTTTAGTGGATATTCTCAATGCGACCCTGACCAGGTGGGAACAGATGTATGGCAGCGAACCGTCTGAAGTAGGGCCGGCCTTGCGCTTTCAAGGTATCATCCGCCGGGCTCATGAAAAGACAGGCCACCGCGTTGCCATCCTTGTCGACGAATATGACAAACCGATGTTGCAGGCTATCGGAAATGAGGAACTGCAACAATCGTTCCGCAGCACGTTGCAGGCTTTTTACGGCGCACTGAAAACGATGGACGGATATATCAAGTTCGCTTTCCTGACAGGCGTCACCAAGTTCGGTAAGATCAGCGTGTTCAGCGCACTCAATAACCTGAAGGATATGTCGATGGACGAACGGTACATCGACATATGCGGCATTACGGAACGGGAGATACATCTGTATTTTGAAGAAGTACTGCATGCGTTGGCTAATAAACAAGGAATGACGTATGAAGAAACATGCGCCGAACTGAAAGAGCGTTACGACGGCTATCATTTCACAGAAAACAGCATCGGTATCTACAACCCCTTCAGCCTGCTCAACACATTCGATCAACTGAAATTCGGCAACTATTGGTTTGAAACCGGTACGCCGACCTATCTGGTGGAGCTGCTGAAAATGCATAATTACGACCTCCACAACATAGAGAATGTAGAAACCGACGAAGATACGCTCAACAGCATCGACTCTTCTTCGACCAACCCGATACCGGTGATTTACCAGAGCGGTTACCTGACGATCAAGGACTACGACCGCCGTTTCGGCACGTACTACCTGGGTTTCCCTAACCGCGAAGTGGAAGAAGGGTTTATGAAGTTCTTGTTGCCTTTCTACACCGATACCGACAAGGTGGACGTTGCTTTCCATATCACAAAATTCGTCCGCGAAGTGGAGAACGGCGATTACGACGCTTTCTTCCGCCGCCTGCAATCCTTCTTTGCCGACACGCCTTACGAGTTGGTGCGCGACCTGGAACTGCATTACCAGAACGTGCTGTTCATCGTCTACAAGTTGATCGGTTTCTATGTAAAGGCGGAATACCATACTTCACAAGGGCGCATCGACCTGGTGCTGCAAACGGACAAGTTCATCTATGTGATGGAGTTCAAATTCGAAGGCACCGCCGAGGAAGCTCTCCGGCAGATTGAAGAAAAGAACTATGCCCTCCCCTTCGCCTCCGACCCGCGCAAGCTATTCAAGATCGGCATCAACTTCAGCAATGAGATGCGGAATATCGAGCGGTGGGTGGTGGAAACGGCTATATGATGCGAACAGTTCAGTTCTTGGCAGTTTTGAATGTAGTGTCGTTTGTAGGGGCGGGGTCTGCCCGCCCTTCTCCACCGGTTGTTATATTATTGTCGCAAAGGGCGGGCAAACCCCGCCCCTACAAAGCCTGTCATTTGGGTTCACATTTTTCTATGTTTTAAACCCCTACCTTACCGCCACCTTTCGCACCGTCGCACCAACTTGTACGATATAGATATTCGTCGGCAATTGCCGACGGTTCAGTCCCGGGACTGAACGGAAGCTGTCGAGCAGGCGACCCTCCGGCGTAAAGATGCGGACGGGCGACGACGGCAGGCCTTCGGGCAGGCGGATGCAGAGACAGGCGTTTTCGCTCCATATCTCCGGCTCGGGAGCGGCGGTGCGGATCGGTTCGTTGGCAACGGGAGGCGGGTTCTTCTCGATACCGTCGATGAAGATCTCCACGTCGGTGCGCACGTACTTCACCAGGTAGGCTCCGTCGGAGGTGCGGGGCTGAAGCGTCTCGCCACGGCTGGTGGTGACCACGGGTTGCGACTGGTTGTAAGCCGTATCCAGCGTGAGGTAGAAGCGGAAGGTACTCCACGACTCCACTTCGTAATCACCTGCAACGGGGTCGGTCACGGCTCCCGTTACAGACGGTAGCGTGACGGTGTAGTAGACCGTTGGGGCAGGTTCGGGTTCGGGTTCAGGATCAGGTTCGACCGGCGGCACGGGTTTATTCTCCAGATAATCGCTTGCCGGCAGGGTAGGCTGGCAGGAAGGGGATAGCCAGTCGGTGTAAGAAAGAAAGCCATCGGCATTGCCCTTCACTATCTTCAACTGCGGCAGGTTGCTACTACCGCCACCACTCCAAGACCATGCCTTACTCCATCCGTTGTCGGCGGCGGTAGGGTCGGGTATCAGATTACCTTTGAACGTATCGAGCCAAGTATCGGCACCGTTCACATCCTTATCGTTACCGTTGCTGACGACCTTCTTGTTTACCCGTATCGTAGAAGCGTAGTTGTCGGAGAGGGTGACAGATGAGGATACACCTCCGGCTATCCGGTTGCTCTGTCCTTCTTTTCCATTTACCTGTTCATTCAGGGCGAGGTTGTTTGAGAGCGTTCCAGTCTGAAAATTCCCGAAGATACCGCCGGCGTAGTTATCATCCGTCCCGTCTGCCGCCTCGACAGCTCCTGTGGCATAGGTATAGGAAATTACACCACCAGTAGAAGAATATCCGGCAATACCGCCGGCGTAGTTGCTGTAATCTCCCTTCGCCTTCACTCCGACAGTGGCATAGCAATGGGTTAGAGAAGAGTTAAGAGATCCCACTATACCACCGGCATCGGATAAAGTAACCTCAATCTGCCCGCTGTCACCCCTACCAGATCTTCCTTTCGCCATAACCTCCCCCTCTCCCACAACATAACAGTTGGAGATATTGCTAGCCCGTCCGGCTATTCCTCCGGCATAGGCGCTAGCTAGCGTTGAAGGAACAGCCTGTACCCCTTCCGGCGCCAGAACGACACCGAGGTTACGAAGGGTTCCAACCGAGGCATAGCCGAACAAGCCGGCATAGGCATATTTAGAGACAGCCGTCTCCACCTTCACCCTCAGCCCCTTCACGCAATGACCCTTGCCGTCGAAATTGCCGCGGAAAGGATGGTCGCGATTTCCTATCGGCGTCCAGTAATGGGCGGACAGGTCGATGTCGGCGGCGAGGGCGAAGTAGATGCCTTTGAAGCCGGAGTCGCTGTCGTCTTTATTCTCCAAAGTACCGCCAGACAAATTCTTATCTACCGTGAGGTTTGCTCCTGCATTCACCTGCTTTGCCAGATAGGCCAGTTCGGCTCTGTTGGCTATCAGGATGGGGGCGTCCCAAGATAAGCCGTCGCCACCATCTGTATTCACGATACTTCCGGCTATCAGGTGGTCAGAGGCGGGGATGGGTTGTTGGGGAGAGGTCTCAGAAGGCCAGTCGGAGTAAGTCGGATTGCCGCCGGAGTCTTCACCTTTCAGTTTCAGCTGGGGCAAGCTGCCGTCGGTAGGGAAAGTCCAAGCATTGTTCCAGTCATTGCTGCTATCTCCTTTCAGTTTTGTCTCAAAGTCTTTGAGGGTGATCTCGTCATTGCCATTGGCTTCATTTGCGGCGCTGCTGCTAATGGTCTGGCCGTTCACCTGTATCTCGGGAGAGGCGTAATTGGTGCCGAGAGTGGCATTTTCACCCTTTCCCCCAACTATCCGGTTACTATATGAGCTACCTCCTATTATCTGTCCATTGGCGGCCAAACTGTTTTCGAGTGTGCCCCCGTTCTCCAACCATCCGCAGATACCGCCGGCATAATCTCCTGTTCCCGCTTCAACATCTCCCGTGGCATAGGTGTGAGAGATCGTTGATCTAGAATTACCATACCCGACAATACCACCAACATGAACCTCACCTTTAGGTCCTACCTTTACATTTACAGTAGCATAACAATTAGCAAGCGAACCATCAGTGTCAAGATATCCTACGATCCCACCGACGCAATAGCCAAAGTTCAATGAAGAATGTATCTCAATCCTCCCCTCTCCCACTACATAGCAGTTAAAGATTTTATGAGCGCACCCGGCTATTCCACCGGCATAAACAACACGCTCCGTCGAATTTACCTGTATCCCCGCATCCGCCAGACGGACACCGAGGTTACGGAGGATTCCGACATACGTAGAACCGAACAAGCCGGCATAGGCTTCCCCACTAACGGTTTCGACCTTCATCACCTTCAGGCTGTTCACACAATGCCCCCGGCCGTCGAAATTACCTTTGAAAGAAGTAGTGTTCCCTATCGGCGTCCAATCATAACCCGACAGGTCGATGTCGGCGGAGAGGGCGAAGTAATAGGACATAAAGCCTCCTGCTTGACCTTTACCGGTCGGATCGATCGATTTGCCGTCACCATAATTGATAGACTGTTTGCTATTCACCTGCTGCGCAAAGTAGGCAAGCTCTTCGGCAGTGGCTATCTCGATGGCATCGTTCCAGGATGAGCCGTCGCCACCGTTTTGGTTTGCTATCTGAGTCGCACAATGGTCTTTCCAGTTATCCTGCCCTGCCGCCATCGGGGCAAAGAGGCAGAGGAAGAACAGTGCCGCCAGAAGGCGGCAGGCTGTTTGTCGGTAAGTTGTTATCAGTTTCATAATCTATCCTATTGTTTTATGTTTATAATCGTAAAGGAAACGATAGCACAGATAAAGGAAATGCAGGAGTTCGGAGCCGTAGAACTCTCCGTCTTGACCGATTCCCGGATTTTTATTACTCGTATCGCCATTTCCGCAAAATCGAATATTCTCATTGTAAATATACCGTATATCTTTATTTGTATCCATACATCCGAATACCTGTAAACAATACTTCTTCCAGGTATTCAGATCATCTTCATCGAAAGGATAATACTCGGCACCCCGACCTTCGCCTTTAGGGGTGGCTCCGTCAGGTCTTTCGCCTGGCTTTCTCCTGAAACGGTTCACGTAAGGTTCAACCATGTCGATACAGAACTTTACGAATTGGGTTCCGCTGTCCGGCACGTAGTTGCCTGCCAGGTATTTATAGCATTCATACAGGGTTTCGCAATACTGGTATTTGTAGAAGGTCTTATCGTAGCCGATCCCACCATACTCTTCTGCGGGAGTTTCCGAGAAAAAGTAAAGGTCGTCTATAATGCCGGCGTCTACCAGTTCACAACCGGTACTATTCCAGCAATCCTTATCATTATCCGACAGAAAATACGCTGTATCAAATGAGATGACACTTATATTATCATAAGACTCTTCGAGCATCCCGGCACATTTTTCCACCCACTGATAATACCGGTCGTTGCATGGCTGCATGATGTCGAAGGTAGCGTATCGGTTGATGTTTACCATATAGCAGAAGATTTGCTGCAATAAAGAGATAGCACGGTCGTCGCCCGTCAAGCCACCGACTATCTTCTTTATATTCGCATTATTACCGATATTGGCAATCAGCGAATAAAGGTTTTCTCTGGTTAGGATAACTTTCACAGGGCTTGAAATGTCCTCATCCAATATTTTCCGATAAAGCAATACGCCATACTCTACCGAAACATGGAACAATTGCGTATCATCAGAAGATTCAGAGGTCATAGAGGTAATTCCGAGATAGAAGTCGGTCGTTGCCGGTTTGGACTTTTGGCTCCATAAAGCCTCTGCACCGAGGGCCGAAGCCTTGTCGGTGTCGAGCACGATAGCCAGATAGTCGAGCAGCATTTCGTTAGACATATTGCGCATCATCGAACTGAGCGGCATTTTATAAGTACCATCGTCATTGAGCAACGGGGCAACCGACGGTTTCTGCTGCGGCGTGCCTTCGCGCACCTCCCCGGCTCCGGACAGGTAGCTGTTGCGCCAGATGCCCGACTCGGCCAAAAAGCCCAGTTGCTGCAACGAATCGGCCAGATAATCGCGATAGGATTCATCGTTGGGAGCCTTTCCCAACAGAAGCTGATAGCAGACATCGGCCACGAAACGATAATTGCCCTGCTTATATTCTGCCTCTATCTGCTTTACGAGATTTTCTGCCGGTTGAAGCAGCAGCGCGGCATACTTCTCTGCCCGTTCCTTTTCGGGCAACGGATCGAGGTGCACCGGATTGGCATCATACCAGCCCAGGTAGCGCTGGTAGACGGCACGGGCATTATGTTTGAGCGTGCCGTAGTAAGGACGCAGGTAGGGAGTGCACTCCAGCGGTTTGGGCAAACGCACCTTTTCGGCTATCTCGTCGGGTTTGAAGCCCTGGTTCATGTAGAGCAGGCACTGATCGTTGAGATATTTGTAGGCGGCGGCGGTACGGAAGAGGTATTCGTTTACGGCGTTCTCCTTATTTACGGCATTGACACGGGGCCAGTTGTGTGCCTGAAACACCACTTCGGCATCGGGCCAGAGGCTGAGTGTTTGCATCAGGAAGTCCGACCAGGCCTTGGCATCGCGTACCTGGGCACCCCGCAGGGTATAGAGGTTGTGGAGCGTGCCGTTGCAGTTTTCGGCCATCCAAAGGGCACGGTGAACCAGTTGACCGTCTTGATAAAACTCCAGATAGTTGTTCATCTCCGCCGGAGCCTCGGTGCCGGGAGTTAGCTGGAAGTAGAGGCGAACGTTGCCGAAAACGAGGTAACGCCGACCTGTTTCCTTTATGCCTTTGAAATCGTGATCATGGCTGTTCATAAAAACCTCGTCCACCTCAAAGGAGGGGCGCAAGTAACCCACCGTACCTTTCGACTGTCCCTGGCCGATACCGATGCTGATGCGTCCGCAGGGACAGGCAGCCAGACCGGTGCCGTACTGGTAAGAGGCACGGCGCCCCATTGCTACACCGGCATAGAGGTTTTCGCTTACAGCATGCTGCTCGAAACCTTTGGGAGCGTAGATAATTAGCTCGCCACCGTTGATATCCTTCAGGGTTTGCAGTCCGCCGTAGTGGTCGATATGGCTGTGGCTGACGATGACGGCTTCTATCGTCTCCTTACCTACTTTTGCATAATTGTTTTTATATTTCTTATCCAGATAGTCATTGAAGAGATCGACTGCCACCTGTGTGCATTCGCCGCTCATCAGGGTGTCGAAGATCAGCCACGACTTGCCGGTATATACAAAGGAGATGTTTGCCATATCGTAACCGCGCACCTGGAAGATGGGCATTTCGTCGTGTACCCGGAATACGCCGTTCAGATGGTTGTTGCGGCCGTTGTTCCAGAGGCTGGGATGGACGGTGTAGTTCCTGTCGTATTGTTTTTCCAGGAAGTCGTATTCAGCCTGGCTCCAGACTACTATTTTTTCATCCTTGTCTTCGTTATCATTGTGTTTGTATACAACACAATTGCCGTCGCCCGTATAATCGGGGGTATCCACTTTTTCAAGCGTAGTGTCGCCCAGCAGGATATATTGCGCTTCATTGCTTTTAGCAGTGAAATCGGTGACCACCGGCTGGCTGCCGATAGGGTTGTTGCTGATAAATGTTTTCTTTTCCATGATATGATATTTTTAGTTGTTTATGTTATAACGGACTATTTTACCGCTACCTTTCGCACCGTCGCACCAACTTGTACGATATAGATATTCGTCGGCAATTGCCGACGGTTCAGTCCCGGGACTGAACGGAAGCTGTCGAGCAGGCGACCCTCCGGCGTAAAGATGCGGACGGGCGACGACGGCAGGCCTTCGGGCAGGCGGATGCAGAGGCAGGCGTTTTCGCTCCATATCTCCGGCTCGGGGGCGGCGGTGCGGATCGGTTCGTTGGCAACGGGAGGCGGGTTCTTCTCGATACCGTCGATGAAGATCTCCACGTCGGTGCGCACGTACTTCACCAGATAGGCTCCGTCGGAGCTGCGGGGCTGAAGCGTCTCGCCACGGCTGGTGGTGACCACGGGCTGCGACTCGTCGTAGTCCGCATCCAATGTGAGGTAGAAGCGGAAGGTACTCCACGATTCCACTTCGTAATCGCCTGCCACGGGGTCGGTCACGGCGCCCTCTACAAAGGGTAAGGTGACTGTGTAGTAGACCGTAGGCGGTGGCGGTGGCGGCGTGGGATCCTCGTAATTGAAGCGGACACTCAGGTAGAGGTCGGCATCGGGCATCAGGATCGTGTTGCCGGAAAGAGTCCGCAGATTGTCGGCACTGCTGCCGGAAAGGTATTTCGAGAAACGGTAATTAGGGTTTTCCGTATACGAAAGCGTCAAGAGGGTGCCGGGGGCTATCTTGCTGTCGTCAGATAGTTTGTTTCCGTTTTTGTCTGTTACCTTCAGAGTCCCTCCGGTAGGAGAAACGATGTAAAGGGTATGCTTCGGAAGGAAATAGGGGGCGGCATCCGGGGGGTTACCACCCATGCCATTCAACTGTGGTAGCTTGCCGGACTCGAATGTCCAGTTATTAGCCCAGCCGCTGCTGGGGTCTCCCTTCTTCAGATCGGCTTCAAAGCTATTCAGACTGGTGTTGGCACCATTTTGGTTGGTAACCTGATTGTCGGGGAAAGTCTTGCCGCTTAGCTGCACCCAGGGGGAGGCATAGTTGAAGGCAAAGGTAACGCCTTTGCCATTTCCGGCTATCCGTCCCGCATTCAATCCATTAATCTTCGTATTCAGAGCCAGGCTGTTTGTTATACGTCCAGAGGAGTATCCACAAATACCACCGGCATAGTTCGCATTTTCTGCATCAACAGTTCCCGTAGCATAGGTATAGGAGATTTCACCTTTGTGTTCTAATCTACCGACAATACCTCCGGCATTGCACTGATTTCTTTGTAAACCACCGGTGCCCACATTCACAGTAGTGTAGCAGTGGGTGATAGTTACATTATC
The DNA here is from genome assembly GCF_000969845.1 of Parabacteroides sp. HGS0025. Taxonomy (NCBI): domain Bacteria; kingdom Pseudomonadati; phylum Bacteroidota; class Bacteroidia; order Bacteroidales; family Tannerellaceae; genus Parabacteroides; species Parabacteroides sp. HGS0025. The sequence continues at coordinate 1,894,417 of NZ_KQ033902.1, read as the reverse complement.
AAATGTTAATCCTACTAATCCTCCGGCATAGGCATTCTTTGGACCGGTAGCCATCACACACGCATCTCCCTCTACGTAGCAGTTGCTAATGGAACCTTTGCTTAAGTACCCCGCTAATCCACCGGCATAGGCAATGGATTCAAAGTTTGGTTCATAATCCGCCGTAAGCGTAGCCTTCACTCCCCCTTCTCCAAGCCGGATACCCAGGTTGCGGATAGTAGCTCCATCGTTGAGATAACCAAATAATCCAGCATAGGCTATACCTGCATCCTGTTCCACACTCACCACCAGTCCTCTCACTTCGTGGTTGCAGCCATCAAAGTGGCCTCTGAAGGGATTCATGGCACTCCCTATCGGCGTCCAGTAATGGTCGGACAGGTTGATGTCAGAGGAGAGGGCGAAGTAGCAGTCTTTAACTTTATCCGGTTCGATTGAGGCGCCGCCTTTATGGGTGATAGACTGGTTGCTATTCACCTGCTGCGCAAAGTAGGCAAGCTCTTCGGCGGTGGCTATCACGATGGCGTTGTCCCAGGATGAGCCGTCGCCACCGTCTGTGTTTGCTATCTGATTCACACCATTTAAATAGTCTTTCCAGTTATCCTGCCCTGCCGCCATCGGGGCAAAGAGGCAGAGGAAGAACAGTGCCGCCAGAAGGCGGAGAGCGGATTGCTGTTTTGTCTTTGTTATTGTTTCCATACATATTATAGTGTTAATGATTTATACTGATTGACTATCCAGTTCCCATGCCGGAATGGCTGTTTGCTGTAAAGAACCCGATCGGGCCGCTCCGTTCGACTGGGTCGAAAGGAAGCGGTCGAAGGGTTCGAAAGGGAGCGTTCGACCGGGTCGAAAGGAACGGTTCGATCGGATCGAACGGGGCGGTTCGAACAGGTCGAAGGGGTCGGTTCGATCGGATCGAACAAAAACGGGTGTCGTCCGGCTGCGTTTATTCGATCACCGGACGGTCGTCTTCGCCACCTCCTCCTGTGCCGCCCACCACCAGCGGAAGGGTATACGTAAGGGTACGCGATTGCTTGAGCTGGGTGTTGTTGGTGCTGAACCAGGTTTCGAGGGTGAGCTCGTATTCACCGTCGGCCAGATCAGCGGGAATGTTGAACATCAGGCGGCTGGGATCGTTGATACCGAACACGGTGATAGTGGCTGCCACGCTCTTGTCGGCCATATTGACCAGGGTGAGCGAGCCGAGCGAGAGACCGTCGGCTCCGACACAGCGTATCTTCGAGCCGGTGACGTCGAGCATACCGCCGGGGGTGATGGTGCCGTCGGTCTTGCCGGTGGTCACGTCTTTCACGAGTCCGAACTTGGCGCCGCCCATATCTCTTACCGTTCCCGAAAATTCGAGGGCTACGAGATCGGTCTCGGCGCGCATGGCGGCGGTGGGGTTCATGTTGATAACGGCCTTATTCTTCGCCGGGTCTACCAGGCCTGTCTTTCCGAGGAAAAGGCCGGTGATGGCGGGGCCATACTGCACGTTGTCTGTTATCACGATGTTGTTTCCACAAGCCAGTTGGCGGATTTTCGTTTCCACCAGTTTGGTGATGTTCACGATCGTGTCGATGCGGTATTCGGTGCGTTCTTCAGCGATCAATCGCGCCACGTCGGCCATGTAGAAAGTTTGGATCGGTTTCACCTTAGCGGCGAAGTCTTCCTTCACGTCTTTTGTCATCAGGTACTCTTCGAGGTCGAATTTCCACACATACTTTTTTGTTGCCATAATGGTACTTTTATATTGTTAATACTAGTGATATCTAAAATCTCGTCATTTCTCTTTACGTTCTTCCAGGATGCGTTCCACCTCCTGTATCTGATAGTAGAGCCGGCAAGCCACCACGATCAGTCCGGCAGCCACCACCATCAACACGACGATGGCAACCCAGAAGTAGCCTGAATCGTAGAATGTCACAAACCAATCGGGTACGGTGGTATTCCTATCACTGATGTGTTGTATTCCTATCATCTGCATTATTTTCATGCTGCAAGGTGGAGAAAAGGTGGGAGAATGTTGTAACATTTTGCAAAATGAGACAAAAAAGAGAGGGGGAAAAGGGAGAGACAGAAGAAAAATGTATCTTTGTAACTATGAAATCCTAAAAACCCGTCAAGATCATGAGCATAAAATATCCTATCGGAATACAGAACTTTGAAAGTCTCCGCAATGACGGATACTTTTATGTCGATAAAACAGCCCTGATTTACCAGTTGGTTAATAACGGCCGGTATTATTTCCTCAGCCGTCCGCGCCGTTTCGGAAAGAGCCTGCTGCTGTCGACCCTCGAAGCTTACTTCGAAGGAAAGAAAGAGTTGTTCGAAGGACTGGCATTGGAAAAACTGGAAACGGATTGGGTGAAACGGCCGATATTGCATCTCGACCTGAATACGCAGAAATATGATACTCCGGAAAGTTTAGTGGATATTCTTAACGCGACCCTGACCAGGTGGGAACAGATGTATGGCAGCGAACCGTCTGAAGTAGGGCCGGCCTTGCGCTTTCAAGGTATCATCCGCCGGGCTCATGAAAAGACAGGCCACCGCGTTGCCATCCTTGTCGACGAATATGACAAGCCGATGTTGCAGGCTATTGGAAATGAGGAACTGCAACAATCGTTCCGCAACACCTTGCAGGCTTTTTACGGCGCACTGAAAACAATGGACGGTCATATCAAGTTCGCTTTCCTGACGGGTGTCACCAAGTTTGGCAAGATCAGCGTGTTCAGTGCATTGAATAATCTGATGGACTTGTCGATGTGGGAAGATTATGCCGCGCTCTGCGGTATCACCGAGCAGGAGTTGCACAATAACTTTGAAGAGGGCATCAGCCAACTGGCACAGACGCAAGGCTTGACTTACGACGAGGCTTGCGACGAACTGAAAGAACGTTACGACGGTTATCATTTCGTTGAGAATTCCGTTGGTATATACAACCCATTCAGCCTGTTGAATACATTCGCCAAACGGAAATTCGGCAATTACTGGTTCGAGACCGGAACACCGACCTATCTGGTGGAACTGCTGAAAATGCATAATTACGACCTCCATAACATAGAGAATATAGAAACCGACGAAGATACGCTCAACAGCATCGACTCTTCTTCGACCAACCCGATACCGGTGATTTACCAAAGTGGTTACCTGACGATCAAAGGCTACGACCGCCGTTTCGGCACGTACTACCTGGGGTTCCCCAACCGCGAAGTGGATGAAGGGTTTATGAAGTTCCTGTTGCCTTTCTATGCCGACACCAATAAGGTGGACGTCGCTTTCCATATCACGAAATTCGTCCGCGAAGTGGAGAACGGCGATTACGACGCTTTTTTCCGCCGCCTGCAATCCTTCTTTGCCGATACGCCTTACGAGTTGGTACGCGAACTGGAGTTACATTACCAGAATGTGCTTTTCATCGTCTACAAGTTGATCGGCTTCTATGTAAAGGCGGAATATCACACCTCGCAAGGCCGCATCGACCTGGTGCTGCAAACAGACAAATTCATCTATTTGATGGAGTTCAAATTTGAAGGAACCGCCGAGGAAGCGCTCCGGCAGATCAATGAAAAGAACTACGCCCTCCCCTTCGCCTCCGACCCGCGCAAACTATTCAAGATCGGCATCAATTTCAGCAATGAGATGCGGAATATCGAACGGTGGGTGGTGGAAGAATAATAAAATAAAGAAAGGAGAATCAAAATGGAACGGTTACTGGAACTGACTGACATAGAAATACGCATGGGGTTCGCTGCATCGTGTATAGAAGCAGCAGCCAAACAGGTTGGCTGTACATACAAGGAAATGTATAGACGGATGAAACGTGTAGACTTGATAAACGGCTACATTCTCCGGCACTATGATACAATTCATACGGAAAGCCGGGAAAACATCACCGCTAATGTTCTTGAATGCCTGAATAACTGGGAAGCCAGTCAAGGTTTCACCGCTCCCAAAGGAACTAATCTTTATCTGTTGAAACAGCAGGAGAAAGGAAACGGCTCATGCTAAAAGTTTATCATGGCGCAACTTGCGCTGTCCCCCAACCTCTTTGTAATGCAGGACGTCCGAACCTGGATTTCGGACAGGGCTTTTACGTTACCGATTTACGGGAACAAGCTGTCGGCTGGGCACAACGCCAAAGCGCAGGACGTAACGTAAAACCGTTGCTGAATGTCTATGAATTAGACATAGAACGCGTTCGTTCAACCTATCGATGCCTTTATTTCGATGCTTACGATGAAGCATGGCTCAACTTTATAGCCAACAGCCGCAAAGGGCTGGAGCCGTGGAAAGGGTATGACTTTGTTGAAGGAGGTGTTGCCAATGACAGAGTGGTCGATACGGTCAACCTCTATTTGTTAGGCCTGATGACAGCAGATGTGGCTCTCGAGCGTCTGGCACAGCATTTACCTAATAACCAGATGTGTTTGTTAAGTCAACCGCTGGTAAGCGAATGTTTGCATTATGTAGCTACCGAATTATTGACTGCTACTGATTTTCAAAAGGATAGTAAATTATGAGTAACGATAATATCATAAAAGACATCATCCTATGGCAGCGCATAGGATGCATTGCTGTCCGTCTTTCGGAACGGCTGAATGTATCTCCCGAAGAAGCTTTCGATATCTTCTATGAAAGCGATACCTGCCAACGTTTCCATAATCCTGACACCGGGCTATATCTTTACGGTGACCTCTACATCGTAGATGAAGTGATACGCGAATTGCAGGATAAGCAAGGATAATCAATCTACATAAGTTCACCCCCTATTCTTCCGGAAAGTAGCCGGACTGATCCCCGTTTGTGCCTTAAAGGCGCGGTAGAAGGTTTGGCGGGTGGAGAAGCCGGAGTCGAAGGCGATGGTTTCAAGGGAAAGGTGGTCGTTAGCCGGGTTGGAAAGGAGACAGATGGCCTGACGGATACGACACTCGTTGATATAGGTGGAGAAAGGTTTGCCAAAGACGGAGTTTACGGCTTTTGAGATCATGTTGCGATGGACGCCGAGACGTTGGGCGACGCTTTCGAGGTCGAGTTCCGTGTCGAGGTAAATCCGTTCCCCGTCGATCAGGCGGGTAAGGCTGTCCATCAAAGTGATGTCGGCGGTATCGGCTTCTGCGGACGGGACTACGACGGGAGCTTGCTCCGCCCATTCACGGCTACAGGCAGCCAGTTTCCGGTAAGCCTGGTGTTTCTTACGATAAAGAACAGATATGACGAGCAGACCGATCAAGATAACGCCCGCCGTCACGCCCATGCTGACGGAAACGTTGCGGAAAGTATTGATCTGCATTTCCTTGAGGGCACGTTCCGACTCGAACAACTCCTGTTTGGCCCGAAGAACCAGAAGACCGCTGTATTTCTCATCCTGCCGGCGGTTGGCTACGGTGGTCGAGTCCATATAGGCGACCGACTGTTCCTTCTCACCTGTATAGGTATAATAGCGAGCCATCAGCGGATAGAGGTCGCACGAACGGTACGACATTACCCAGGGCCATTGTTCGATATGGTAAAGGGCACTGTCGATCATTGCCTTGCAACTATCCGGCTTGCCTGTTTCCAGATAACAGTCCGCCAACCCGACATAGATACCCGAGGTAAAGCTATGATCGCCCTCCGCCAGCGAGAATGGCAACGCAGCAGCATGCAAGGCAAGTGCTTCGCAGTATAGACCACGTTGGCGATAATTGGAGGCCAGGTTGCTCAACGCGATGCAGTCGAACATGGGACGCAACTTGACACGGTCTTTACACTCCAGCATGGAACGGAAATAATAGTCGGAAGTATCCAGTTCGCCGATATTACGGTAATAAAGGCCCAGTGCGTTGCGTGCCTGAAGGTTATAGAGATTGTAATAACGGGGAACAGGGGCATCCTGCAAAGCCGCTTTCAGGTAAGGGATAGCGATCTCATAGTCGCGAAAGTCGAAATAAAGGCGACCCAGGTCGTACCAGATGTTTTTCTCTTCCGCGGGATCGATATCACCGCCGACCACTTCCAGACGTTTGGCAATACGTTCGGCACAAAGAAAAGCGGTGTAATATTGTTCATGCAGATACAGTCTGCGAAGAATATAGATGAGCGCTCTCATTTCCATGGAAGGATCATTGCGGGCAACAGATTTATCGGCAAGAGCATAAAAGACCTTTACTTTCTTAGCGCGCTTTTCCGGCGTATTATCGGGAAGAGCAATCGCTTCGCCGTATTCCAGTTCGCGCCGGAGGATGCTCCCTCCGATCCGTTCGACTGTTTCGCGCATCCGGCGGACGGCTTCGTTACGGTCGGCATCTTCGGGGATGGCGTCGATGGCTTCTTCGTAATAGCGTTGCATCATATCCGCTATCGCTTCGTAGCCGACTTTTGCACAAAGGGCCAGAAGGCTATCGCGATCGGGGATTTTCGTTTCGTTGTTTTCCGGAAGATAGATACTGTCGGCTGCACGGGCCTGCATTTCAGGGATATAGCGCAGGTCGGAAGCGAAAGTACGTAAAAAAAGAGTATCGGCCTTACTCTCTGCTGCTCCGAAAGCGGCAGAAAGTAAAAGACCGATACCAATTAGTATATATATTGCTTTGCTTGTATGCATTCCGTTCCTTTTAAGATTAACTGGAAATGCAAATATAAGGTTTTTTAGTCAGGCACAAACATGGAAGACCGGAAAATCAATCATTCCATTATTACCTTTTCCAGTATTGTTCCATCTGTTCCAATGTTTTACCTTTCGTTTCGGGAACGAACTTCCAGATGAAAGCGGCGGCCAGGATACCCATCAGGCCGTATATCCAGTAAGCGACACCATGATTAAACGTTTCCGTCAGGTACTGGTTCTTGTCAAGCATCGGGAAAGTCCACGATACGAGGAAGTTGGCAATCCACTGTCCGGCAACGGCAATACTCATCACCGTCGAACGGATCGAATTCGGGAATATCTCAGCCAGCAACACCCAGCAGACAGGCCCCCACGACATGGCAAACCCTGCGGTGTAAACCAACATACAAGCCAGCGAACCGATACCGACGGAGTGTGTATAGAAAGTAGTCCCGAGTATAATCATGGAAACGGCCATTATCAACGCACCGATAATCATCAACGGACGACGGCCGAACTTATCGACAGTAAAGATGGCAAGCACGGTAAACGACAGGTTCACGGCACCGACAACGATCTGTTGCAACAAAGCAGCATCCGTAGCAGCTCCCATCGTCTTAAAGATCTCCGGCGCATAATAAAGTACCACGTTGATACCGACAAACTGCTGGAATCCGGACAACAGGACGCCTACCATAATAATAAGTACGCCAAACGAACGGATCGGGAACACCAGCGACACGAAGAAACTGCCGATCAGGGCGATCTCCAACGCACTTGTATTACCAGCCAGCTCCAATGCACCGTAAGCCAACAGGAACAAAACCAGCCACGCCCCCATAAAACGGAAGTACGGACGCATGGAAGGCGCCTTTTCCTTGAAACTATTCTTTATATCCACCAGCTCTTTCTCCGCCTCGTCTCTTCCCATCAGACGGTCGAGGATGGTCAATGCCTTTTCACCCTTACCACGCATCACCAGGTAACGGGGTGTTTCAGGTACGAACATCAGCAGGACAAAGAAGAGCACAGCCGGGATGATCTCGGAAGCAAACATCCATCTCCAGCCCTCCGTGTGCAGCCACGTAGCATCCCCCTGCAAAGCGATCGTGTAATTTACAAAATAAACGACCAGCATACCGAAGATGATAGCGAACTGGTTCCACGAAACCAGGTTACCACGACGGTCTGCCGGGGCGACTTCGGCAATGTACATCGGCGATACCATCGAAGCCAGGCCGACTCCGATCCCGCCTACGATACGGTAAGCGACAAACAAATACATATATGTATGATCTCCGCTACCGGGCATTCCCAGTCCGAATTCGGGCCATGCCGAACCTATCGCGGACAGCAGGAAAAGGACAGACGCCACGATCAATGTCGGCTTACGTCCATACCGCTGGCTGACCCAGCCGGCAAAAGAAGCTCCCAGAATACAACCGATCAGCGCACTGCTGACAACAAAACCTTCCAGCGAGTTAGCCTGGTCGAGAGGCAACCCGTAAGGCTCGATAAAAAATTTCCTTAGTGATTCTACCGTTCCGGATATAACGGCTGTATCGTATCCGAATAATAACCCTCCAAGGGTAGCAACGAGGGTGATACCAAAAATATAGCTATTGTTGTTTTTCATGTTTACCAGATTAAGAGTAACTTTTCCCCTCTCGAGAGGGGGCAGGGGGTGTGTTAATGCCAGTTATAGGACTAAATTTAACACCCCCCTTAATCCCCTCTCCAGAGGGGAAAGAGTTACTTCTTGTAACTAATTATATGTATAAATTGAGAATCATCTCATATAATTCCTGTTTGCCGCTGACCATCTTCGGTTCTCCGTCGCGGAGAGCGATCGTACGCAGGTCTTCCAGGGAAAGTTTGCCGTCTTCAAACGCTTTGCCTTCGCCACCATCGAAGCTGGCGTAACGTTCGGCACGCATCTTCGTGTAATCGGAGTTTTCAAGGATGGCAGCAGCCGTGATCAGGGCACGGGCAAACGCATCCATACCACCGATATGAGCCAGGAAGATATCGTCCAGGTCGGTCGAGTTGCGGCGGGTCTTGGCATCGAAGTTCGTTCCGCCGGTTGTCAGACCACCCCCTTGCAGGATGACCAGCCAAGCCTGAGTCAGTTCGTAGATGTCCATCGGGAATTGGTCGGTATCCCATCCATTCTGGTAGTCACCACGGTTGGCATCGATACTGCACAGCATACCGGCATCGACAGCAGCCTGCAATTCGTGCTCGAACGTATGTCCGGCCAGGGTTGCATGATTTACTTCGATATTCAGGGCGAAGTCTTTATCCAGGCCATAATGACGAAGGAAGCCGATTACAGTTTCCGAGTCGACATCATATTGGTGCTTGGTCGGTTCCATCGGTTTCGGCTCGATCAGGAAAGTACCTTTGAAACCATTCTTGCGGCCATAGTCGCGTGCCATCGTCAGCATCATAGCCAGATGGTCTTTTTCGCGTTTCATATCGGTATTGAGCAGGCTCATATATCCTTCGCGTCCACCCCAGAACACATAGTTTTCACCGTCCAGCGCGATACAGGCATCGATCGCATTCTTGATCTGCGTACCGGCACAAGCCACGGCCGAGAAGTCAGGATTAGTGGCAGCCCCGTTCATATAGCGTTTGTTGCTGAACACGTTGGCAGTAGACCATAACAGTTTTTTTCCGGTTGCCTGCTGAAGCCCTTTGGCATGGCCTACCATCGTATGAAGGTCTTTTTCAAACTGAGCCAGCGTGGAAGCTTCGTCCACCACGTCCACATCATGGAAACAGTAATAAGGGATGCTGCATTTTGTCATAAACTCGAACGCTGCATCCATCTTATATTTGGCACGGCTGATCGGGTCGGCAGCAGCATTCCAGGGGAATGTTTTCGTACCACCGCCAAACTGGTCGCCCCCTTCGGCACAAAGCGTATGCCAGTAAGCCATTGCAAAACGAAGATGATCCTTCAGTGTTTTACCCATCACCACCTTGTTTTCGTCATAATAATGAAACGCCATCGGGTTCTTTGACTCGCGTCCTTCAAACTGAATCTTTCCTATTCCGGGGAAGAATTCTTTTTCGCCTTTATAAAAATTCATGAGATTAATAGTTTAATGATTTATATTACATTGGTATATTGTTATCTGCCATCAGCTTATCCAACCGTTCTTTCCAGGTTGTGTATGCGGCGCAATACTTATCGGCCTTCAGCCCGTCAGGTTCGATCACGTTGATCTTCTTCAGAGAGGCAAACGCCTCTTCGGGCGACTGATAAATGCCTGCACCGATACCGGCGCCCTTGGCGGCACCTACCGCCCCGTTGGTGTCGTAAAGCTCGATCACCGTTCCGGTCACACCCGACAGGGTATCACGGAAAACAGGACTCAGGAACATATTGGCATTCCCGGCACGGATCACATCGATGTCGATTCCCATTTCGTTCATGATATCCATCCCGTATTTGAAAGAGAACACGATCCCCTCCTGTGCGGCACGGGCGATATGGGCTTTACTATGCGTATTGAAGTTCAGGCCGTGGATAGAGCAATCTATCTCCCGGTTCTGCAACATACGTTCCGCCCCGTTGCCAAACGGCAGGATAGACAAGCCGTCCGACCCGATAGGAACACCGGCAGCCACCTCATTCAGCTCAGGATAAGTGATACCTTCCGACGCAACATTCTTCTTCACCCACGAGTTCAGGATACCGACCCCGTTGATACAAAGCAGTACCCCCAGGCGGGTCTGCTCCGGAGAGTGGTTCACATGGGCAAACGTATTTACACGCGACAACGTATCATAATTGACTTTACCGTTCACACCGTACACCACGCCGGAAGTACCTCCCGTCGCAGCGATCTCGCCCGGGTTAAGAACGTTCAGCGACAAGGCGTTATTCGGCTGGTCACCCGCACGATAAGTGACAGGCGTGCCCTTCTTCAATCCCAGTTCGGCGGCAACGGAGCCCAGCAGTTCCCCCTGAAGGCCGAACGTCGGACGTATCTCCGGGATCAGGTCGTTGCTGAAACCGAAATAAGTCATCAGGTCGGCCGACACCTTTTCATTTTTGAAATCCCAGAAGATGCCTTCCGATAACCCGGAAGTGGTAGTAACGATATCCCCCGTCATCCGCATGGCGATAAAATCTCCCGGCAACATAAACTTATGTACCGAGCGGAACAATTCCGGTTCGTACTCCTTCACCCAAGCCAGTTTCGATGCTGTAAAGTTTCCGGGCGAGTTCAGCAGATGCGACAAGCATTGCTTCTCCCCTATATTTTTAAAAGCCCGTTCGCCATAAGGTACGGCACGGCTGTCGCACCAGATTATGGACGGACGCAAAACCTCCATCTTCTTGTCTACCAGGACAAGCCCGTGCATCTGGTAAGAGATCCCGATCGCCTTTATATCCGTTCCCTGGATACCGGCTCCGGCGATAGCACCCTGTATCGCTATCTTCAGATATTTCCACCAGTCGTCGGGCTCCTGTTCCGCCCAACCGGGTTTCACGGCTTTGATGGGCGCCTCTTCTTTCGGATAAAAATCAGCCCCGACCGTCAGCCCTGTATTTACATCCACGATGGAAGCCTTCACCGAAGAACTTCCTATGTCACAACCTAATAGATACATATTCCTGCGGTTTAATTCTTATTAAAGTTTGAATGCATCTTATTATATTTCACCTTATCGAAACGATAATAGCGGGCGGCACGGTGGGCAACACCTTCTTCTACCTCATCGGTAGCCACCACATAATCCAGCGAACTCATTTTCTTGTGGAAGTTGCGGACATCCATTTCCTTATTATAGATGATCTCGTACGTGCGTCTTAACTGGTAAGCCGTAAACTTCATCGGGAGATAATCGAATACGATAGACGGTTCCTTTTCGATCCAGTTGCGGATCTCCTCGACAGCCGCTTCGATAATCTCTTTATGGTCGAACGGCAAAGCCGGCAGCGCATCGATCGGGAACCAGGCAAGTGAATTATATTTATTAGTAGGATTCGATTTTCTTCCGATCTTGGTCAACGCCAGATAAGCGACTGTCACAATCCTTTCGATCTTGAGTTTCATGGCATTTTCCAGCCACTGCATATCGTCTTTGTTTTTTGTACGTGAAGGGGATCCGAAGCTGCGGAACTGTTTCAGGGGGACACGTTTCAAACCGGTCGCTTCGTGGAAAACACGGTAAGCGGCAGTATCAAGATCTTCGTTCTCAAAGATCAGGCTTCCCGGCAACTTATAATGTTTTTCGTCACTTTCGTCTATTTTTCTCTCAACTAACAACACACAAAGCGTATCGTCTTTTACCCCCAGAAGGACGCAATCGACAGATACATGCGAGTAAAGCATCTTTTTATTTTCCATACGTGTTTCCATAATATTACATTAAACCGCCACAAATATAAGCAATTTCTTAAATATCAAATAAACAAAATCACTTTTTCACTATTTATAAGACTCTATTTATCTGACATTTTACTATCTTACCTGATACAATAACAGTTACAAGCCATAGTGTAAACGTAACAATATTGTGGGATTCAGGCCGATAGATTCTATTTAACATGCTTTACCTAAACTTTTTAAACTATTCGGGTAACAAAATACTTTTATTAATACTTTTGTTACAGATTAAGATTCATCATGGATATAAAACACATACAGTTCACCTGCCGGATGTACTGGGCCAACATGAAAGGCCTGCTGAATATCGTGGCAGAAGGTTTCATCCTCCTGGCATCTATTGCCTCTTTATTCGTACTTATCTACCAATTCGGATTCCAGCAGACGGGCGAAACGATACACAGCCTGTACCTGAGCCGTATTTATATACTGCTTGCTTTCTTTATCGGGATCACGTTGCGGTACATCGTCCGGTTCAACGAGATCATACAGGAGAAACTATTATACCTGGATATCGGGATCTATTTCCTGCTTTTCGCCGTCCTGTCGGCAAAAGTATTTTTCAGGGATGTCATGGAGCAGTCGCTTCCCTACCTGAGTTTCCTGTCGAGTCCCCTGTTTGTTTACATAATGATCCTGTTGTTGAGCGTGATCCACCTGTCGAGGCAGACGTTCACGCTGATGCAGACACACATAAAACCGTCGCTGCTGTTCCTGCTCAGTTTCATTTTTGTGATCCTGATCGGAGCCGGGCTACTGATGCTCCCGAACGCGACGACCCGCCCGATCCATTTCGTGGACGCCTTGTTTACCGCCACGACGTCGGTCTGCGTAACCGGGCTTACCACGGTCGATGTGGCAACCACCTTCACACATATAGGACATATCATCATTATGATCCTGATACAGATAGGCGGGATCGGGGTAATGACCTTCACCAGTTTCTTCGCCCTCTCCTTTATGGGACACTCGTCGTTCACCAGCAAACTGGTGCTGAAAGATATGCTGAACGAGGATCGTATCGGCGGGCTGTTCAAAGTGATCCTGAACATCCTCTTCGTCACCTTCTTCATCGAAGGAGTAGGGGCTTACTTTATTTATATGGATATCAGGGGGACACTTCCGGGCGGGAACACCCAGGGGGATATATTCTTCGCTATTTTCCATGCGGTGTCCGCTTTCTGTAACGCGGGGATCTCCACCCTCAGCGGAAACATGTGCGACCCGGTAGTCGTCCATAACTACAACCTGCATGTATGGATCTCGCTGCTGATCATCTTCGGCGGACTCGGTTTCCCGATCGTGTTCAACTATCTGAAGTTATTAAGGCATTTTATCGTGAATACCTTTATGATAGCCATCGGGCAACAGAAGCATTATATCCATACGCCGCGTATCATCAATATACATACTTATATAGTAGTGATCTGCACCCTGACCCTGATAGTAGGGGGAACAGCTTTATATTATCTTTTCGAAGTAAACAACACGCTGGCCGGACTCCCGCTGAAAGGAAAACTGGCCGACTCGTTGCTTGGCGCCGTTACTCCCAGAACCGCCGGGTTCACCATCGCCAATATGGATGCACTCCGCCCCGTTACGCTGATGATGACGCTTATCCTGATGGTTATCGGTGCCGCCCCGATGTCGACCGGCGGCGGATTAAAAGTGACGACCGTGTTGGTAGCAATCCTTACAGCCATCAACGTGGCACGCGAAAAAGAGAAAGTGGAAATCCGCAAACGTGAAATATCCCCGTCCACCATACGCCGGGCATTTGCCACGATCGTGCTCTACTTCCTGTTCGCTTCGCTGGCGGTATGGATCCTGTCGTATACCGAAGAAGGGACTCCGGTCTTTACACTTACCTTCGAGGTTGTATCGGCATTGAGCACGGTAGGGTCGAGCCTCAACTTCAGCCCGCTACTGTCTACACCGGGCAAGCTGATCATTATCAGTGCCATGCTGATCGGACGTATCGGCGTACTGACCTTTGTGGTCAGCTTTATCAGAGAATACAAAAAGAGGGATTACACATATCCCCAGGAAAATATATTAATGTAATAAAATAAGCCTTATGAAATTTCTTGTAATCGGATTAGGTAACCTCGGACGCGCCATAGCGGAAAACCTCACCCGTATCGGCGATGAAGTGATAGGTGTCGACATAAACCTGCATAAAGTAGAGGCTGTGAAGCAAACGATCTCCGGCTCCGTCAGTCTCGACACGACCGACCGCGACGCATTGAACACGCTTCCGCTAAACGAAATGGATGCCATCTTCGTGACCTACGGCAAGAACTTCGGTACGTCGGTGCAAACGGTCGCCTTATTGAAGAGCCTGGACGTCAGCCGACTGATCGTCCGTTCGATCTCCCCCATCCATGAAACGGTGATCCGCTCCATCGGCGTTTCGGAAATCATCCGGCCCGAACAGGATTATGCGGCCACGTATGCCTCCCAAAGTTTGTTGGGCGACTTGTTCCAGCGTTGGTACCCCGTGACGGAAACGCATCACCTGTATAAGATAAAGACACCGGGGACGCTGGTCGGACAGACGTTGAAAACGATCGACTTCCAAACAAATTTCGGCATCCGCCTGGTAGGTATCGAGCGGTCGCGTGAAGTCAGGAACCTGATCGGATTAAAGCAAACCCAATATGATGTGGTCGATCCGCTGACGGACGACCTGGTATTGGAAGCAAACGATATACTGATCTTATTCGGTAAGATGGAAGTGCTCCATAAGATCAAGGAGTTATAAAAAAGCGGTTCCTTCGGGGAACCGCTTTTTACTTTCAATCATATCTTTATCAATCTATTTTCGAAACCAACACTTTGTCGATACGGGCACCGTCCATGTCTACGATCTCGAACTTGAAAGTGAGCCAGGTCAGCGTCTCCCCCGTCTTTGGAACCCGTTCGAGGATTTCGAGGATCAGACCGCTTAAGGTGTTGTAATCGTGCTCGGCGTAAAGGTCTTCCATATCGAAGTATTCGAGGAAGTCGTAGAAATTATACTGTCCGTCCACCAACCAGGTACCATCGGCACGCTGCGTGATCTCGGCCTCTTCACCCACTTCGGGCACCTGCCCGATCAAGCCTTCCATAATATCCTTCAAGGTCACGATACCCTGTACGCCCCCGAACTCATCCGTCACGATGCCATATTTCACGCGGGCCACTTTAAACTGCTCCAAAGCATTATACACACTCTGGTTCTCCGGAAGATATTGCGCCGGGCGTATCACCTCCTCCAACGAGAAGTCAGGTTCATCAATCCGTCCGAACAGGTCTTTGAGATAAACAACTCCTTTGATATTATCAAACTTTTCGGAAGCAACGGGGTAAATATTGAATAAATTTTCCTGCACCTTTTCACGGATCTTCTCGATACTGTCGGTCACATCCAGCCATACCAGGTCACTGCGGTGTGTCATGATCGAACCGACGTTACGGTCGCCGAGGTTAAAGACGCGCTCCACGATGTCTTGTTCCACCTCCTGCACTTCACCTCCGTCAAAACCTTCTTTCACGATCGCCTTGATCTCCTCTTCCGTCACTTTATTCTCTTCGTTCGCTTTGATTCCGGTAATTTTTATAACCAGGGCAGTGCTTTTCGACAACAACCAGACAAAAGGCAAAGCCAACTTCGACAAAAGGTACATCGGTTTGGCCACCAGCATCGAAACCCGTTCGGCATAGCCCATACCGATACGTTTCGGCACAAGTTCGCCCATGATCAGTGTCAGGTAAGTTACTATAATAACGATGGTAGTCTTCGACAGTCCCAGGGCATAGGGTTCGAGTGCAGGCACGTGGCGTACCACTTCAGCCAGGTTGGCCGCAAATGCTTCTCCCGAATACAAACCGGTCAGGATACCGATCAGCGTAATCCCTATCTGGATAGTCGACAAGAACCGGTCTGGTTCGCCGGCCAGCTTCAAAGCTGTTTGCGCAGATTTATTCCCTCTTTTTGCTTCCAGTTCCAACCGGGCCTTGCGGGCAGACACCAAAGCGATTTCAGACATAGACAAAATACCATTCAACAAGATAAGGCCGATAATAATAAATATTTCCATTTGCTATATACACAGCGATTGATTAGGCAACGAAGATATGAATTATATCGAAATTAATGCTACATTTAGCACTTTAATTCATTTATGATTTACAACATGAAACATCAGATCATCTTACTTGGAAAAGATATAACCTCCGTGTATCACGGAATAAAAGAATTTGCCCCGGATCACGTACACCTGCTATGCACCAACGAAACGCAGCAAGTGGCAGAGCCGTTATTCCCGCTCCTTCCCGACTCCATCGGCCACACAGTATACCGCACCGAGCCCTACAACGGCGAACATGTGCGCACCGTATGCCGGAAAATACACCAGGCTTACCCTTCCGCCGACTTCGCCTATAACCTTTCGGAAGGCACCAAACTGATGGCTTTCGCCGCTTTCACGATCGCAAAGGAATACAACGTCCCGGCCTTTTACCTCACCCAGCTGGGCGATCTGGTCTGGCTCGACAACTTTGAGATGCGCCCGATGAAAAGCAAGCTGGACAACAAGGAGATACTAGGCCTCAGCGGAAACGTACTCACCGAATACCAGGATGCGAAACAGCTGAGCGATACCGACATACAAGCCTCTTCGCTGATCAAGCAGTTCATCGAACAATATCCGAAGGAACATACTATGATCCAGAAATTCTTTAACATATTCTGTGAACGCGACACCTCACGCCTGCCCGCATCGCGAGTCTTTAAGAACGGATTACGTTTCAAGCAACGACAGGGAAGCCTGCTGATCGCACAGGAAAACCATGTACTGCTACGGCTATCTACCCCGAACGCCTGCATGTTGTTCTTCAAGGGGCGTTGGTGGGAAACACTGGTCGCCCACAAGGTAAGGACATGGAGCCAGCGGCACCCCAACCGCCCCGAAGTATGGCAAAGCGTCATCTTCCGGACAGAAGGGAACAACCCGCGCACCAAAAACGAGGTGGACGTATTACTCAACAACCAGCAGCAATTGATTTTTATAGAATGTAAATCGGGACTGGTCACCCAGAACGATGTATATAAGGTAGATGCCGTTCGTGAGACGTATGGCGGGGATATTTCCCTGGCTGTCCTGGCCAGTTATTACCCGGTAGAAGATAATTTGCAGGAAAAGTGCAAGGATTTGCAGATAAACCTCTTCGCCCCTACCTATATCGAAGACCGCATCGACCACCTGAACACCTTACCGGCCTGGCTGGAGAAGCTTTCCAACTCGCTGCAACTATAAAAAAGAAGCCGTTCTACCTTCTCAGGCGGAACGGCTTTTATCAATCGATAAGTTTTTGCTAATCTAATACATATTAGAAAACAATATCGGGAGATAGATACTTACACTTATTCTAAATTCTAAACTTCATCATCAAAATTAACTGGAAGGAATTATCAATTCCCTCACGTCAACAAATAGTGCAAAGGTTATGCCAAAAAAGAATACCACATCAGAACACATCACAGACTCCTAATTATAAGCATATTACAAAAACAAAGAATGCAAAATGCCCAAAACAGCAAGTGTGGACAAAGTGTGGAAGTGTGGAATTTTTCCCCACCACACTATGGGGAATTGCAAAGAAAAAGCCGGTACAGTTTCCCGTACCGGCTCTCCTATCTATCATTCTGTCATTATTTTACGAACGGTGCCTCCAGCAGATAATCGGCACAGCCTTTCACTCCGTCAAATTGTGAACGTCCGTCCGGCATGCCTTCCAGCTCCACATAAAATTCTTTTATCTTATTCTCGTTGGCCTGTTTGAAGATCATTTCGAAATTCATGAAACCAGATTGTCCGAGGATCGCCCGGTCTTTGATATGCAACAGCTTGATACGGTCGGCATATTTCTTCATGTATTCCACCGGATCATTCTGTCCGATCACCGTCCAGTAAACATCCATTTCAAAAAAGACCAGGGAAGGATCAGTGCCTTTCAGGAACAGGTCGTAGATAATGTCGCCTTTATTGTGGCGGCCGAACACAGCCTCTTTTCCACCGGGCACCACCTTTGCAAATTCAAAATCATGGTTATGGTAACCAAACGGAATGCCTGCCGCCTTTATGACCTTTCCGGCTTCGTTGAAGATATCGCATACATAGCCCACTTCTTCCACGCTGCGGGTGCTGGGTTGTCCGGGTTGCACGAGATACTTCACACCCAGTTTGGCATGGTCGTCGGCCGTTTTCTTCCAGAATTCCATAATAGACTGGCGGTTCTCCGGGGTATATGTGCCTGTGGGCGGATTAACATGCGAGCTGGTGATCTTCAATCCGTTATCCTCAGCTATCTTTTTGAATTCCATCATGTCCATACCGCTGATCTTCCCGTCGTTATATCCGGCAAGTTCGAGCGTTGAATAACCGATTTCTTTGATTTTTTTCATTCCGGCGGGTACGTCCTTTGTCAGTTCACCCCCCAGGGAATAAATCTGTAAACCTAAACTTTTTGTGGCGGTCGTTTCCGTGGTTACGGGAGTGGCTGCCTGTAATGTTCCCGCTTTTCCGGTCATCAAACCGCCGAGAGTCAGCAGGGAAGCATTTCTCAGGAAATTTCTTCTATTTATCATGGTCTAGTAATTTTAAGTCTTCAAAGGTATAATTTTAATCTGAAAAATAGTTTTATATTTGTAGGAAAGTAAGAACCCTATAAATTTATTTTGTATCATGGAACCTATTTATTGCCAAAGTTGTGGAATGCCACTCGTTGCCGAAACGGATTTCGGAACCAACCGGGACGGAAGTAAGAACAAGGAATATTGCGCTTTCTGCTTCAAGGACGGCCAGTTCACGCAAAATGTTACGATGGAAGAGATGATCCAGATCTGCCTCCAGTATTCAGACTCCTTCAAACATGAAAACGGCGAAAGCTACACCAAAGAGGAAGCCTTGGCAGGAATGCAGTATTATTTCCCGCAACTGAAACGCTGGAAAAAGGATTGAGTGTCCGGCTAAATCTATAAAACCGTGTAGACCGTTATGTATCAGGAATATCCCCCATGCCAACTGCTTGCCCCCTATATTGACAAATACTGGGAGTTCAAGGGTGAAACCGAATACGATATGCGCTATAAGATACTACCCGACGGCTGCACGGACTTTATCTTTTCTATCGAGGAACCGTCGCAACCCCTGAACGGAGAGATACTGATGCAACCCTACCGTTTTTATTTTGTCGGCCCGATGCGGGTTTACTCGGAGCTGGTGACCCGCTCCACCCGCCTTCATATGATGGGTGTCCGCTTCTCCCCCTGCGGCCTGGCGGCTTTTGCCCGGATGCCTTTAGGCGAGTTTACCGACACGAGGGTCAATGCGTCCGAGTTGAACGTCCTTTTCGACGATCATTTTGCAGAAATGTTATGCGAAAAGGAGTCTTTGCAAGAACGCATACATATAATAGATAGACATCTTATCGCCCGTCTACCGGGGCTCCAGCCGGTAGACCCGCAGATCATCCGGGCTACCGATCTGATCGTCCGGGCAAACGGGATGCTGCCCATACAGCAATTGACGGACAAATTGTATATCGGGCAACGGCATTTCGAGCGCAAGTTCAAACACATCACCGGCTATACTCCCAAAGAGTTCAGCAGAATCACCAAGTTCCGGTATGCAACCCGCGTATTAAGACAGATGAAGGGGGAAGATATGCAGCAATTGGCTATCGACTGCGGCTATTACGATCCGTCCCATTTCATCAAGGAATTCAAGAAGTTATCGGGGAGCCCCCCCTCTGCTTTCATGGCTTTGCCGATACCGGAAGACGATCCGCTTACTTACATAGAATAAAGAAAGTCGATTTTTTACAATAGGAAGCGGGAAGTTTCCTTTATGTTTGCCGAACAAAATTAATACTTCAGAACATGGAAAAAATCAAACAACAAGCGATCGATTTGCTGAATAAATGCGAAGTCTTAACCCTTGCCTCCATCGACGAACGGGGCTGTCCGCGTCCGGTCGTCCTGTCGAAGATTAAAACGGAAGGGATCGATTCGATCTGGTTCTCAACGGGAACAAGCTCGGAGAAGACAAAAGATTTTATCAAAAACCCGAAAGCCGGAGTCGCTTTCTACGAAGGACACGACAGCGTTACGCTGACCGGCACAATCGAAGTGGTAAACGATGTGGAAGAAAAGAAAGCCCTCTGGGTGGATTGGTTCTATGAACACTTTCCCAAAGGGGTGGACGATCCGGAATATTGCATTCTGAAGTTCACGGCTGAACAGGCAACGTACTGGATCGGCAATCAGTTTATCAAAGGAAAAGTTTAACCGGTAGGTATCGGTCGAAAGATTGCTGCCGACGTTTTTCCGGAAAGGATACATGCTTTTTACCAAGAGGGTGTATGCTTTTCGGAAAAAGGTCGGCAGCTATTTTTTTAATCGTCCAGCTCTCCCTGGTTACGCATGTGCTTTCCGTCGCAGAACGGTTTATTCTGAGACAAACCGCAACGGCACAAAGTGACACGGTTGCGGACAGGATAAAACCCGTCCGTGCTCATCTTCTATCGGGATACCGCCTTTCACCCAGATAGGGCCGTGAACGCTGAGAGCCACGTCTTCGAGGATGCTGATGCCTTCGGGCAATTCCGGTTCGATACGTTTTCCGTCTTTCGTGACGGCAGTGAGACGTCCGCTGGGACAGTTGGCACATTGCTGTTTCACGATTTCAATCGTTTCGGCCGAGTCGCCCTCTTCCACTTGTTCCCAGGACGTACCGTGGGTATCACAGAAACGAGCCACGGCACAAAGGCTTTCAGCGTCCAGCATATCGATCACCTTCCCTTCGTAGAGGACAGACATTTCATCGTATGTGTCATGGCTGGCGGTCGTATCTCCTTTAAAGCCGTTTTTCTTATGCGTCCCGTCGCAGAACGGTTTGTTATGCGAACCACCGCAACGGCACAGATGATATACGCCTTCCGGAGAATACTTCTGTATTTCCTTATAACCGGTGGAAGCACCTTTACGGTCGTTTACATAACGCAATTGGTTCAGGGGAATATCCCCGATCACTTCATAAGGCCCGTTGGGAAGAACCTTGATTTTCTTTTCACTATTAGCATCCATTACCTAAGTTGTTTTAATTTTATGTACTATTTAATAAACAACCAGCAAATGGGTTTGTTTAGGCATATCTCCGGAAAAACAATCCGGAAGAATCAGAAACCCAGCCCCAACTCAAACATAAAACGGAAACTGTCGGTTGAACCGAAGCAGGAATATTTCGTCGTAATCTTATTAATCAACGTCAGCCAGATACCTCCCCCGTAGGACGTATGCCATCTTTTGGATTGCTCGCCGGGAAACCAGACACGCCCGTAATCGAAACCGGCAAAGACACCATACTTCAGCGGGGTAAACGGATTCTTCAACTTCCCCATATCCAGCCGGATGTCCGAATACTGGTAAAAAGATTGCTTTCCGATGAAACGGTTGTCCCTGTAACCGCGCAATTCGGTGGATGCTGCCTGGTAAAACTCATACTTATTATTGAAAAGCTGCTGGGTTTTCGCCATCGTAGCCCAGGTAAGACGGTCGGTTATCTTTACATCCAGCTCCACCGATGCTTCGGCGTAAGGGAAATTACGGCTTGCATCTTTCAGGTTCATCTTCCAACCTCCGGTAAGCGTCCCTCCCAGTTTGGGGATGAAGGAACAGATCTCTTTTTCCGTATGGAAGGAAAGTCCGAGGTCGATGAACAGGTTGGTTTTGAAGATACGATGATCCTCGGGGTAAAACTGGTTAATGAAACGGTCGTTGGTTTCCTTGGCTTTAAACATTTCCCAGGAGGCTTGTACGACCAACCTCTCCCTTTCGCTGAAATCCAGGTGGAAGGAAGGGGATAATTTGAACTGGCGGATATGCACGCGGTTGTAATTCTTCTTTGCATCCTTATAGCCGTCCGTATTGTTTCCGAAGCCGAAGAAATTGTAAAAGTTCCTCCGCGAGCTGATCGTTGCATCTATATTAAACGATTTCTTCCCGTCATAAGACGGAAAAATCCCCTGATAGACAAAGCCTTGTATATAGTTGTACCCGATACGGTGCTGATAGGTAAAGGGTGAACGTTTGAAACCATACATCGTATAGGTAAAGAAGGTTCCGAGACTGAATCCCTTGTCCGAGTCGTAAATTCCCCAGGGAGTGAAAGACATCTTATGATGCTTTATCTTATTATAATCGTACTGATGAATCTCAGGAATATCCGAAAAAAACTTTTTGACATGGGGCACAGTATCGAGGGCTGCCTTCCCCGACTCATATTCATAAACACGTATGTGGTGACCCGGTTCCATCCGGTAGGTATTCTTTCCTTTCCCGGCAATCAGGAAAACGGGCACCTCCTTGTTTGCCCTGCCACTTACTTCGAAACGGTCGTCACCCTCCAGGCCGTAGAGCCAGATCTCTTTTGTCTTTTTCCGGCTGTATTTCCGGTCGAACACCCGTTGTCCGGTCTGTTGGTCGTACATCTGTATGAACAGACTGTCCGGATTATGGCGGTCGATCACGAAACGGTCTGAACGGTTGGTTCCCGTCAGCACCGGAGTTTGTTGCAACGAAGCAAAATAATTTTTTGCTATCACCTCCAGCTTCTCCCGCCTTTCCTTTATTATCCGGGTAATCCGTTTAATTTCTTGGTCTTCTATTCCTTTGGGAAGCCTTGAAAAAGCCTCGTCGATGATAGAGTCGGTAAGCGTCTGCCGGATAAATCGCGCCTGTCCGATCCATACGGAAACATCGCTTTGGGAAGCCAGCGCCATATCCAAAGCAAAGCCCAACGTATTCTCTTTCCGGACGCTTTTCGGGGAAGCGTCGTAATTGACGATGAAACCCAATCCCAGCACACGAAGCATTTGTTTGAACAAAACACCGTCTACCTTCGTAAAAGCATGGTTACGATCTATGACTATCGGGGCATAGAGGATGCTGTCTCCTTCGGAGCGGCCCAGCCAGTTCCAGTTTTCGGGTATTTTATTCCAGTCGCCTATCAGCATATCCAGCAGACGTTCGCGGATATAAAGTTCCTGATCCACCTGAAAATTCTTGTTGGCCTGTATGGTATCCAGCAATTCTTCCGTCAGGAGAATATTCGGACGGGTATTGAAATCCGGGACATCAATGACGCTAACCAACTTATTTTCGATAGACGTCCCGTTGGCAACCGTATCGCGGGTCGAATGTTCCGGCAGGTAAAATATCCGCGAATTGTTTGAACTCAACCCCGACGAGCGTGCCAGATAATCGGCGGAAATAAAGGTATAGGGATTGATTATCGTATAGGCATCCCCGATAAACTGATCCAGGTAAGTATTTTTAAAGACCTTCTTGTTATAGACTTCCTGGAAGAATTTCGACTCGATAAATGTGGTATATCCGCCTAACGGCTTCAAAAGACAGAGTTGCTGTTGGTTGTTTTCAAGCAATAATCCTTGAAAATCGGCCGCCTGTTCAACCACCTTCACCCCTCCCCACAGCGATTGCAAGGTAACGGCGGGAACGGTAATAGGGAGAGAATAAAGTGTGCGGTAATGCTCGCCCCACAGCTTATTATACAAATCGCTTTTGCGCGTGGCAGAGGGAGGATAAATGGATTTTCGGACAAGAGAGTCACCTTCGCCCACCCGTGACGAGTCCGGGCGTAAGACAGAAGCCATCATATCCGCTGAAAAGACAAACAGCATAACAAGAAAGACTATATAAGAAGCAGGACTAAGCCGCATTTTCATCATCATCAGATAATTAAACAGTAATTACATCCTACAGATAAACACCTGTATATATAAGTAACACATCAGGCGTTTTACTTGTTTTATTCATACTGCCTGGCAACCTGTGCCAGTTTCTTTGCCATCTCTTAACAGGCTTCCCATGTTTAGCAAATTGTCAATTCACCCCATTCTTAAAGGGGCTGTACGTAGACTAATCAATACCTGTCTTTTTTCATGCAACTGTCCGCGACTTAACAAATAACACTTCATTCAGATAAAGTCCAATAAAGTGACATTATAAGACTAAAAAAGAATAGAACGAATCACTCAAGCAATAAGATCTCCCATACGAAACAAATTTGTCAATCTATTTGCAATGCTTATTTACTATGCTACAGAAAATAAAAATGTTATTCAACATACGATTTTAGTATAAAACGACTTCCAGGAAGACTCAATTAAACACTTATTAACCATTATCCTATTTAAAACAAACCTCCATTTCGTTTTAAACAAGTTTTTTGTTCGTTTTAAACGAAGTTCAAATCCCTTTAAAACGAAATGAAAAAGCATTTATCGGGAAGCGACTGTTAATTTTTGTATCCACGAGCATTCTATAAGACAGATTTGAACCAGCGCATTCGCCACAAATAATCGAATAATAAAGTCTTTATGCTTAACAAGTAGTACATTCTATTACATTTTGTCAATTACGAATAAATACACAATAATTTGCATAACATTTATGGTCTTGACCTATTTTTTTCCGTTCTTTGTTATACAGTTGAATATTCATCCTTAATTATAAGCTTATGAGTTTTGCCGGCCATGTTTTCGATATGATACGAAGAAATAAGGAAGATCGCGAGAAGCTCAACCAACTTCGTGGGAGGGGGAAAGATATGCATACCAAATATTCTTCCCATATCCCAGACATCAGTGTCGAAGAATATGAAAAGATCAACCAACAATTGAAGGAACGTGAAAAAAATGAACAAACTTATATTTCACGAATAAAACTAGTTGTTTTAGCTGTTATCATAGCCATAGTTATGCTATCATGGGTTATATTTAAACTCTTGTCTTTGTAAAATCAACAAGAGTGAAAAACACATCTTCAAGATTTACACTTTTTGTTACAAATATTTGTTAATTCAAAAACTGATATTATCTTTGCATTGAGATTTTAGTACAAACCCTAAAAACTGAGAAAGGGTACAAATATGTTGGAGCAGAAATAACATTCGAAAATCGGGACTAAGGTGGTTCTTCGGGAGGAAGGATCTTTGTAACTCGCGTCTTTTATCTAATACAACTTATAATATGACTTCTATAAGTTAATTAGTCCCACAATCATATCATACATTTTATTAACAGACTGATGCGTCAGGGCTGAGAAGACAAATTATATTCTTTTCAGGCTGCCAGACTATCAGTACAACCCAATCGTTATGGGTAATTATACGGATGAAACAAAACTCATCTTCGATAATAATTTGTCCTCAGCAGGTTGGAAGACAAGGCGTATCCGTACGGCATTCGACAAACGACTGCGCCGTGTGAATACCCCTTCACAAAATCGTGGAAGAATACAACACAGAAAAAGATTTATGGCAATACGAACAAAAGATTTAAGTAAGATAGGATATACCGACAATGTAGCCCGTAGCAAGGCTGTAAACATCATCAGCAAACATTGCAAACATGACAACAAAGAAACGGTACTCGCCGTGTTGAGCGACCTGTTGGAGAATCCCGGGAAATATAAGGATAACGACGTCTGGAAGCAGCTGGCGGAACACTTCTCTCCAACAATTGAAGAGAAGCAGTTCACCACCTATCTTCTGGCGGACGAGCCGAAAGGATATAAAACTTATGGCGGGAAATTCATCGATACCCTGGCCAAACAACAGATGGAGCTGGCAATGCGTCTACCGATAGCCCTCGCTGGCGCCCTGATGCCCGACGCACATGCCGGTTACGGACTGCCTATCGGTGGCGTGCTGGCCGTTGACAATGCGGTCATCCCTTATGCAGTCGGTGTCGATATCGGCTGCCGGATGAGTATGACCGTCTTCGATGCCAAGGCGGAAAGTCTGAAACGTTACGCCCACCAGATCAAGGAAGCGTTGAAAGACTATACGCACTTCGGTATGGAAGGTGGCCTCCCGTTCGCCCAAGAGCATGAGGTACTCGACCGCGAGGAGTTCCGGTCGACACCCCTGCTACGCATGTTTCACGGGAAAGCTCGGCGGCAATTAGGAACTTCCGGCGGCGGAAACCATTTTGTCGAGTTCGGCGAACTGGAACTGGCAGCCGACAACGTACTGAACCTTCCCGAAGGTAATTACATGGCGCTCCTCTCCCATTCCGGTTCCCGCGGCTTGGGAGCGGCCATCGCCCGGCAGTACAGCGATATCGCCCGCGAAGTTTGCAAACTTCCCCGCGAAGCACAACATTTTGCCTGGCTGGACTTACACACCGAGGCGGGACAGGAATACTGGATGAGCATGAACCTGGCAGGCGACTATGCCCGTGCCTGTCACGAACAGATACACTATAACCTGTCCAAAGCATTAGGTCTGAAGCCTCTGGCAAACGTCAACAACCATCACAACTTCGCTTGGCAGGAAGAGATTGCTCCCGGCCGTCACGCCATCGTTCACCGCAAAGGCGCCACTCCGGCAGGCAAAGGACAACCAGGCCTCATCCCCGGAAGCATGGCGACACCCGGTTACCTGGTCTGCGGACGAGGAGCGGAAGAGTCGCTCTGCTCCGCTTCACACGGGGCAGGACGGGCGATGTCGAGACAGAAAGCCAAAGAGCAATTCACGCAGTCGGCCATGAAAAAGTTCCTTTCGCAGGCCGGAGTCACCCTGATCGGTGGCAGCGTGGAAGAAATGCCGCTGGCTTATAAAGACATAGAGAAGGTTATGCCTGCCCAGGAGTCGCTGGTCGATATCCACGGCAGGTTCATACCCCGGATAGTAAGAATGAATAAAGAATAGGGAAATCCCTCAGCTTACCAAAGCACACGAAATACATTATATAATATAAAAGCAGCAAGATTGGACAAATAGAAACCGGAAATGTTTCATACATTTGCCATTCAGGCCAAAAGACTCTATTTTAATGAACGAACATACATTTACCGAAACTTTCAACACCTCTTCCGCCCTGCTGACGGAAGGAGCCATCGTTGAAAGATTACGTCACGAATACCGTATTCCCCTGGACGAACAGATCGTCCACGCCGGTTTGATATACAACGAACAGCATAGGCAACAACTGGCAGCCATCTACCGTGAATACCTCGATATTGCGGAAGCCCGTCGGCTGCCCCTATTGCTGATGACGCCCACCCGGAGAGCCAATAGGGAACGGATCGCCGCATCCGCCTATAAGGACAGGCACGTCCTGAAAGACAATGCCGCCTTCCTGTCCGGACTAAGGCAATCCTACACCACGCCGGTCTATATCGGCGGGTTGACCGGTTGCCGGGGAGATGCCTATAGCGGCCAGAAATACTTCTCTGTCGAAGAGGCTTTCGATTACCATCTCCCGACACTTCTTGATTTCCGGGAGTCAGGAGTCGATTTCCTTTTTGCCGGCATCATGCCCGAACTGAGCGAAGCAACCGGCATGGCAAAAGCGATGGAGACAACCGGACTCCCTTACATCATCAGTTTCATGATCGGACGCAACGGGCGGCTGATGGACGGAACGTTTATCCACGAAGCTATCGAAAAGATTGATAAACAGACCTCACGCCCTCCCATCTGCTATATGGCAAATTGCGTACATCCGGACATCCTGCACGAGGCTTTGCTTCACCCGATGAACGATACGGAGTTGGTAAAAGCCCGCTTCGACGGTATCCAGGCAAACGCCGCCGCCCTCAGTCCGGAAGAACTGGACGGATGCTCCTGCCTGAAATCGTCGACGGCAGCCGAATTATCCGACCGCCTGTTGAGTCTATTATGGGATTTCCCGCTGAAAATCTGTGGCGGTTGTTGCGGAACCGATGCTTCTCACCTGGGAATGTTCGCCGATATTTTAGCGAACCGCACAAGGTAACGTCACTCCCCCGGTACAACCTTCAGGGCGGTCGTATGCTTGATCTCGTTCAACACGAAGGAACTCTGCATCTTTACGATGCCATTTACTTTGGTTAGCTTGTTAAAGACAAACTGGTCGTATGCGGCCAGGTCTTTAACAACTACCTTTAGAAAAAAATCATAGATGCCGCCGATCGAATAACATTCCATCACCTCATCAATCTCCTGTATCTCTGCTTTGAAGCGCTGGATATGCTCATCGTTGTGCACCGCCAGTGAAACATTACAGAAGACCACCAGCGGAAGTCCTACCTTCTTATTATCCACCAGCGCAACATAATTCCTGATATACCCCTCTTCCTCCAGCCGTTTCACCCGTTCGTAAACAGGCGTTTTCGAGATATTCAGTTCCGCCGACAACTCTTTCATGTTCACTTTTGCATTATTCTGCAACGCTTGTAAAATCTTAATATCAATCTGATCCAGTAAAGCCATAGTATTTTTTCCTATTTTCGTTATCAAAGTTATTCCTAAAACATACAATGTCCTGTATTTACTACAAATATAGGAATAATTCCTTATTTTCAATAAATCACCAGAACTAATTTACTAAATACATATATTTGCAGTACGATTTTCCTGAATTATTAATAGAAATTTACCGACAACATGGCAAAAACAAATCTGACTTACTGGTATCACCTGATCGCGATCATAACGGTTATTATCTGGGGTACTACATTCGTATCGACAAAAGTACTGATCCACCACGGGCTTTCGCCGGTCGACATCCTCTTTTACCGTTTCGCGCTGGCTTATATATGTATCTGGTTTATCTCGCCGAAGGTGTTGTTTGCCCGGAGTAAGAGAGACGAGCTTATGTTCGTTGCCGCCGGACTTTGCGGGGGATCGATCTATTTTATTACTGAAAACACGGCTTTAGGCATCACGCTGGCCTCGAATGTGTCGTTGATTATCTGTACAGCTCCTATCCTGACGGCATTTCTTTCGTTGCTTTTCTATCGGCAGGAAAAGATAAAACCGAACCTGATATATGGCTCGGTCATGGCCTTGATCGGCGTAGCGTTTGTGGTATTCAACGGCAGTTTCCTGCTGAAAATCAATCCGCTGGGAGATATGCTTACGCTGATTGCCGCATTGATGTGGGCGTTTTACTGCCTGATACTGAAACAGATGGGGAACCGTTATCCGACATTGCTGATTACGCGGAAAGTGTTTTTCTACGGGCTTGTCACGCTGACGCCGATGTTTTTGGTTCATCCGTTGAATACGGATACCACTGTTCTCTTCAACCCGGTAGTGGCAGCTAACCTGCTGTTTCTGGGAGTGGTAGCATCAATGCTTTGCTACATCATGTGGAACACGGCAGTAAAAGAGCTGGGGCCGTTCCGTACGGCAAATTATATCTATATCGTTCCGCTGGTGACGCTAATCACTTCGGCCATCGTGATTGATGAAATTATCACGGTCGTTGCCCTGATCGGTTCAGTGTTTATCCTGAGCGGGGTGTATATTGCGGAGAGAGGGTTTCGGTTCGGAAAGAAACAGAATTGTCCCCCAAATTGAGGGACAATATAAAAACTATTCTTATTTCAGTGCCTCAACCACCTTCGGTAGCATCGTCCAGATGGCATTTTCGCACTGGGCGGTGTAGAAGTTTCCGTCTATTTCAGATTTTTCGTCGGTGGCCAGTCCGGATTGGATGGCAGGTTTTGCCAGCGGATGTACGGCTACTTTCTTACCTTTCGCAACGCCTGCAATTTCAAACATCAACGCAGCTGCACAATGGCCTATCATCATCTTTCCTTTATCACCAAAGGCTTTGATGACAGCCAGCATATCCTGGTTGTACTGCTTTCCGGCGTTTTCGCTGAACACAGGAACGGCATCCCCGCAACCGAACACTAAAGCGTCGAACTCGTCCTCATGCCCTTTCAGGTTGGCTACCACATCGTCCACCGTCAGCTTGATACCCGAATTAGTCTTAATCTCTGTCGTTTCGGCAACAGCAAACACCTTATAAGAAATTCCATTTTCAAAAAATGCTTCCAGATACTGGAACAAACCTGATCCGTTTACCGGATTTACTGCTAAAACTGCTACTCTTTTTGACATAATTGTAATTATTAAGTGAAACAATAGTTACCTTTCGTAAGTTTATTACCTTTGTGCAGCAAATGTAGACGTTCCGTGCGAAACAAACAAGAACGCACTCCGGGATAAGCTACTTACACAGAGGTAACTATTATTGAATTTCAGCTTGATAGAAAAAGGAAAAAAAATGAAAAATTTTCACCCCACAGGAAATTGTCCGGTAAGGGACGTGCTCAGCCGGCTGGGCGACAAATGGTCGATGCTTGTCCTGACTACTTTGAACGTGAACGGCACGATGCGTTTCAGCGACATTCACAAGACCATCGACGATATTTCACAGCGGATGCTGACCGTCACGCTCCGGACTTTGGAGGCCGACGGCCTGGTGCACCGCAAAGTATATCCCGAAGTGCCGCCCCGTGTGGAATACTGCCTCACGGAACTGGGCACAACTCTGATGCCACATATCGAATCCCTTGTAAATTGGGCGGTCGGAAACATGGACGAGATACTGACGAGCCGGCAGACTGCCGGGCAGTAAATCGCCGGAAGGAGACATTTATTTTCATCCAGAGTATGCATGTTTTTTTGAAGAGGGTGCATCCTTTTTCGAAAGAGGGTGTATCCTTTTCTAAAATGGGATGCGTGCTTTTTGCACAAGGGAAGAAAGTAACCGGCAGCAAAGTCATCCGGTAACGCGGCGTTACAGCTTAATTTTCGTAATCAACTCCCTGACGACCGTTTTGAGTTCGGGCGGCCCGATAATCTCGGAGCGGTCGGCAATGGAGAGATACCAGCGGCCGAATGCTTCGAGCGAATAGGTCTGGTATTTCTGGAGGTAATACTCCCCGTCGGGTTGCTCGTCGTAAAGTCCGTAAGTGTATTTGGAGACTTCCGTATCGCGTGCGACATCGCGGTGGACACGAAGTTTCACCTCGATATCGACTTCAGAATAATAGACCTGCTCTATCAGCTCGTCAAGCGGAGGATGTGCTTCCTCAAAATCGTTTTCGGTCAGAGATAGATGGACAATCCTTCCCAGGTGGAAAGTACGGTAATCCTTTCTCAACTTGCACCAGGCGAGGACATACCAGATACCTCTCGAGAAAAACATGCCCTGGGGTTCGACCGTCCGCTCGGTGAGTTGATGGTTATAGCCGGCACGGTAGGTCATCAGTAATTGCTTCTTATTCAACAAGCCTTTCAGAAGCGGCTGAAGGACATTTCCGGGGATGGCAGGCGGTGCACTGTAACTCCCCGAAATCCGGATGTACTGGTCGAAATGATGAAGGATATCTTTTTCGGCCGTTTTCAGCACTGCACGTATCTTATCCATGCCACTGCGGAACAGTCCGTAGGTATCGCCGTCGGTCTGATGGCTGACAAGTTTCTCCGCCACCAGGAAAGAGAGAGCCTCCTCGGTATTGAACATCAGGGGCGGCAACTTGAAACCGTCCACCAGCGAATACCCTACCCCGGCCTCGCCACCGACAGGGATGCCAGACTCTTCCAACGCACGGATGTCGCGATAAACCGTCCGGAGACTTACTCCGAACTGCTCCGCTATCTCGCTTGCCGTGACAACAGGGCGGGATTGCAGCTTGACCAGGATAGCGGATATTCGTTCCAGACGGTTCATTGTACGTGTTTCTTCAGTTGATTTTTTTACAAAGATATCAACTTTCCGGTTATCTGTCGAACGATTAGCAAATCATCGCCCGGACTGATTGGGGGATCAGGCGAATGATGCAAATGCCGTCGCCGGTAGGGCCTTCGGGGGAGTATTCGTTCATCCAGTCTTGCCAAAGTTCGCGTTTCAGTTCCACGTCGGTGACAATCTCGACCTGACCTGCAACCTGCATCTGGCCGCCTTCCAGCGTAGCATACATCACTTCGCAGCGCGGATCCTGACGGAGGTTCGCTAATTTCTGCGTGGTGGCTTCTGTCGCGAAATGGAGTTGCTGCAATGTTTGTCCAGCCAGGTTGTTCAAGGCCGAAAGACGCGGGCCTGTCTCGGCATTGCAGGTGGCGATGATGCCGTACTCAAATCCCTTGATAAACTTTTCGGCTTCTTTTACCTGCTCTTTCGTCATCCCGGAAACCTCTCCTAAATAATACAATTTTAATTCCATCTTCGTAGCTTTTTAATGTTTATACTCGAACTATGGGACAAAGGTATGGGGCGGGGGTGACAACAGTATGTCAGGAGGGAAAAGATTATTTTCCTACAAAGAAGATTTTATTTCGCTATTTATACAAAAAAAGAGGGAAACAAATAGGATATATATTAATTACTATTTATATTTGTAACCTAAAGGTTGCTTTTAAACACCTTAGAGTTATATTAATAAACACTAGTTAACACGTTTAGTCTTATGGAAGCATCTATCATTGAAAAAACGGAAAAAGCAAGATTTAATGTCATGTTATTACAGATGATCAGTTTTGGAATTTGGATGATTGGAGGGATTTTAGCCCAATTCCCTTTCGACAAACCAGTGATAAACATATGTGGTATCATCTCTGCGATCTTCGGTTTATTGTTCTTTTATGGAACGATTAAGAACCTGCTCCTTTGTCGTGAAATCAAGAACAGCAAGGAGCTATCCAATGCTTTGGGTAATGAAATGTACAAAAGTTTCGATTGCAGGGCACGCACTAGTGGTTTATTCTCTACCATTATATGCGTAATGTTCATTTATCTGGTAGACGATTATATCAACTTTCCGGTCAAGGTATATTGTTTAATCCTTTTGTTCGTTGCCGTTATAACCGTAGGCGTACACCGGTTAGTGTTATATAAATAAGAGTAAGATGGAAAGCAAAGAACTAATCAATAAAATAAAAGTCTATCGAGCGATGAAAAACATCAGCCAGGAGGATTTAGCCACAGCCATCGGCGTGACGCGCAAAACCATCAACACCATCGAAACAGGCAAATATACCCCTTCAACCGTCCTTGCTTTGAGAATAGCCAGATATTTCAAAGCACCGGTCGAAAGTATTTTTCAGTTGAATAAAGAGGAGGAAATAACAACAAACAAATAAATACAGAAGTACATAAAAGAAGCACGCCGGTAAAACAAGAAAATGAAACAGAGGAAGAACCGTTTCTTTTTCATACATTTGCCACCAGACAAAACTTCATACATAAATCATCTTACCATGAACGACAAATTAAACATTCTCTGGACAACCGACAATAAAGACACCATATTCAATATGTTAGCCATGTACACCCTCAACTCCCAAAAGAGAGGCTGGTGGCAGGAAGTGAATGTGATTCTTTGGGGAGCTTCCGTAAAGTTAGCCGCCCAGGACACACAGGTTCAAACGGAAATTCTGGAAATGCTTCAAACGGGTGTCACCGTCGAAGCCTGCCAGGACTGCTGCGAAAGGTTCGGAGTGAAACCTGTAATCGAGAAACTGGGAGTTACCGTCAGATATATGGGAGCTCCGCTAACCGAATATCTCAAAAACGGAGAAAAAGTATTGACTCTTTGATTTGCAAGATATACCTACAAAATAAACTTTATTTTTCACACTGAAATACACAACATTATGGAACTTCCTATTTTAAAAGACAAAAACATCTTCCCCACTAATGAAGTCCTTGCCGACGTTCTGGAGACTAGTTTTCCTGCATTCGAAACATTCAGCGCATCGGCTGAAACCGCCGGCCTTACACTCGAATGGAACTATTACAACGACGGGAAGGTCTGGTTGTGCAAAGTCCTGTCGAAGAAGAAAAACCTCGCGTGGCTGGTTGTTTACCAGAACTACTTCAGAACCACCTCCTACTTCACCGAAAAGCATCTGGATCGTATCGCCGACATGGAAATTACGGAAAGCATCAAAGAGGAATTCTACCAGGCGAAACCTAGCGGAAAACTCATCCCCATGAGCGTTGTCATCACCGAAAAAGAGCAGGTGAAAGATGCCTTGTCTATGATACTTTTCAAGAAAGGATTAAAATAAACATATATGGAACCTAACGGAATCATAAAGAAACACATCGCCCCTTGCGGACTTCACTGCGGGGGTTGCTTTGCCTTCAACGGTGGCAACATACAGAAACACAGCACCGAACTCATCAAAAGCCTGGGTAACTTCGATGTTTATGCCCAACGCTTTGTCACCATGCTCGACGAACCAGTCTTCGAAAACTACCAGAGTTTCAAAATGATGCTGCATTATTTCTCGGAAACCAAATGCAACGGCTGCCGCGAACAGGCATGTGCCCTGTTCAAAAGTTGCCATGTCAGGGATTGTTTCCGTGAGAAGGGTGTCGATTTTTGTTTTCAATGTACCTCCTTCCCCTGCGAACAAACCGGGTTCGACGAACATTTGCAAAAACGTTTCATCTCCATCAACGAAAAAATACGGAAAATCGGCATCGAAAACTATTATGAGGAGATAAAAGATGTTCCTCGATACTAACCGAATAACAGTAATTTATTTCCTGTAATCAAAGGCATTTGAAAACATTGAGTACCTTTGTCCATCATGAAGAAATTAGTAATTGTCGGATGCGGACGGCTAGGCGGTATCGTCGCCGAAGCCGTTATCAAAGGCATTTTGCCTGAATATGATTTAGTTGGTGTCTATTCCCGTACGGTATCGAAGGCCGAAAGCATGGCCGCCCGGATGCAGGAACAGGGAAAACCTTGCCTAGCGTGTACAACCATAGCAGATTTGCTGGCGTTGAAACCCGATTACCTGGTGGAAGCTGCCTCGCCTGCCGCCATGAGGGAATTGGCTATCCCCACCCTGAAAAACGGTACTTCAATCGTAACCCTTTCTATCGGAGCACTTGCCGACGACGACTTCTACCGCGAAGTCTCGGAAACAGCCAAAGCACACGGCACGCGCGTCTACCTGGCCTCCGGAGCAACCGGCGGTTTCGATGTGTTACGGACGGCTTCCCTGATGGGAAATGCCTCCGCGAAGTTTTTCAACGAGAAGGGCCCCAACGCCCTGAAAGGCACGCCCGTTTACGACGAGTCGTTGCAAACGGAACAACGCACCGTCTTCTCCGGAAGCGCAATAGAAGCCATCAAGCTCTTCCCAACCAAGGTCAATGTCACCGTTGCCGCCTCACGGGCTTCGGTAGGCCCCGGGAACATGCAGGTCACAATGCAGTCCACCCCCGGATTTACGGGCGATACACAACGGGTAGAGATCAGGAACGACCAGGTACATGCCGTAATCGACGTCTACAGCGCGACAGCCGAGATAGCCGGTTGGTCAGTAGTGAATACGCTGCTGAACATCACCTCACCCATCGTCTTTTAAGAGGTTCATAACAATCCTTACCGAAAAAACAGTCATTATGGAAACCAACTATCAGAAATTCCTGTCGGGAGAATATTGTAACCGCCTGGATAAAGAAGTGTTTGATATGATCGTCCGTAACAAACAGTTGCTTGCGGAATTCAATTCGACCGACATTTCAGACAGCGAAGCAAGGACGGCTTTGCTGCATGAGCTATTCGGTCGCGTCGGAAAACATTCGAGAGTCGATATAAACTTCCACTGCGAATGCGGCAAACATATCTTTATTGGGGATAAAGTGATTATCAACATGAACTGTACCTTCCTCGACAACAATTATATAACGATAGGAAATAACGTCCTGATAGCTCCCAACGTGCAACTCTACACTGCAACCCACCCGGTAAGTGCGTCCGAGAGATTTGTGGAAGACTGGGATGAAAACTCGGGAGAGCTGTTCTTTCGTACAAGAGCGCTTCCTATTACGATAGGAAACAATGTCTGGATTGGTGGCGGAGTAATCGTACTGCCCGGCGTTACTATCGGTGATAACTGCGTAATCGGTGCCGGAAGCGTTGTCACCCAGTCAATACCTTCCAACAGTCTGGCGGTCGGAAATCCCTGCCAGGTTGTCAAAACGATATAAAAACATAGAGCACGCGGATAAAACACTGATAATTAATATTTTTCAGTGATTATCCGCATGCTACCTATTCCAACTCTGTTTATTTGCAATTGGCTGAAAGGTTTGCCAACACTTTCTCGCTCAGACGGTCAAAAGCCTGGCGCGTACGTCCTGTCGAGACTTGCATGCAACGTACATGCGGATGGTTCAGCAGGTGGCTGTCTCCCAATGCTCCGGCGGTATCGCAGAAGCAGAGATTGTCGCCTTCGAGCCATTTCATGAAGGGAGCCTCGTCCCAGGCCGGAGACAAACCGGTGTTAAACAGTATCTTTTTATTGCCCAACTGCCCGAATTCGGCTTCATGCAACAGGACGGTGTTCTTATTCAGGCAACAGAAAACGGCTTCGCTCTGCGACAACAGTTCGCCAAGGGGCAGGAAACGATAGCCCTTCCCGCGTGCCGCCTCTTTCTCGCTCCGGGCGAAATAGGCAACATCAGCCCCGAAAAACTTCAAGGCATCCGCTATCATGCCGCCGGACTTACCCAGTCCTACGATACCGACTTTCATCCCGGTAATCTCACGGGGAATATCGTCCCACGCCTCCTGCTCAAAACCATGTAGGCAACGCACCAGTTCGCTGATGACATACTCCACCACCCCTTCATCGCCATAATCGCGGATACCGGTGACAACGATACCCCGTTCGTTCGCATAGCGAATATCGACATTCGCGCTTTCCGGCGAGTAAAGCGAGCAACACATCCCGATATACCGGACGTTCGGGCACTTTTCCAGTGCCGCCCGCCCAATCCGCGAGGTGTAACTCAACAAAACAGCGTCCGCATCCCCGATACGGCTTGCCACCTCCTCATCGCCGGAGGGTATATCGTCGTACATAATAACTTCTTTCGCAAAATCTTGCAATTTCTTTTCTGCTGATGGAATCAGGCTTACAGGCTCTATCGCCACAAGTTTCTTAAACATCGGAATTTTTACTTATTTTTATCACACAAAGATAGCCCTTTCTTCCCACAAAGCGGAATTATCCCCCTCCATTCTTACAAATCGAAAACTTATCCTACCTTTGGGAACATGGAAACAAAGAAAGCTACAATCAGCAAAATCAACGTCGTCGTCGATTGCAAGGATGCAGGTATCATGGCATGTTTTTACAGCCGGCTTCTGAATTGGGAGTGGACACACCCGCAGGCAAACGGCTGGTCAGCCATCACTTCGCCCGCCGGTATGGTCATCGCCTTCCAGGAAATTGAAGAATACGAACCACCCGTCTGGCCCTGGCAGGCAGGGAAACAAGGGCAGATGCTGCACCTCGACTTCTATGTGGACGACCTCGAAGAAGCCGTCCGCCACGCCCTCAGTCTGGGAGCACGCCTTGCCGGTGAGCAATATTTCAAAACTTCCCGCACATTGATCGACCCCGCCGGCCATCCTTTCTGCCTGGATACGGACGAACCGGAGTAACCTGTCAAAAACAAACATCATGAAAAAAAAGAACTTGAACGAAATGAGCAACGAGGAACTTTGGCAACTGTTCCCTATTATACTGTCGCCCCATAACCCGGAGTGGCCCGGACGTTACGAAACAGAAAAAGAGCTGCTCATAAAAACCATCGGAACGGAAAACATCATCCGTATCAACCATATCGGAAGCACTGCCGTCCCTGGCCTGACAGCCAAACCGACGATCGACATTTTGCTGGAGATACAGCAGGAAACCGATCCCGTCCGCCTCATCCCAACTATCGAGTCAGCAGGTTATATCTATTGCCACAAACCCGACAACCCGCCTCCCCACATGATGTTTATGAAAGGATATACGCCCGAAGGATTTAAAGGTCAAGCCTTCCATCTCCACATAAGATACTCCGGCGACTGGGACGAACTCTATTTCCGCGACTATCTCCTCGCCCATCCCGATACGGCCAAGGTCTACGGTGAGTTAAAGGTCAAACTACAAAAGCTATACGAACACGATCGTGACGGCTACACCAACGCGAAAACCAATTTCATCCGAGAGATAACAAACCAGGCAAAAGAACAGATTACCTATCCCACAAACACGGAATAAATTATGAAAACCAAAGAGATTATATGGTGGATATTTCTACTGGTCATCATCGATCAGGCGACAAAGATTGTGATCTATCATTTTTATATGGATACCCATTTTGAGATTATCCCCTCGCTATTCGAGTTCAGTCCGGTATTCAACGACAAACACAGCTACGTCAACTATCTTCTGAACCAGAAACTGAATATCAATATGGGCTTCTGGATCCACATGGTCATCTTCGCCATGGCCGAATGTATCATACTGGCATTATACGTCTTCCTCAGAAGCCTGTCAAAAAAAACGAAGCTCCTCGACATCGGCATCACCTTCCAAATTGCGGGACTGATCTGTGCTTTACTCGGTAATATCGTCTGGGAAAAGGGGGTATTGGATTTCATTTACCTCAAACCCCTATTTGTTTTCGATCTGAAGGATTTATACAATAATTGTTTTGTTGTTCTCCTTCTTATATATGTACACAAGCACAGGGAAAAAGTAAATACGGCAGAAATAAAAGAGGTCATCAACCAGCTCCGCAACAGATAGAAGAGGCTGACAAACAGGAAGCAATCGAAACGAAAACGAATTTGGCCGGATTGGACAACTCCCGATCAGTATAGATTGCCTACTTTTGTCCCTAAAGAATCAGAAGTATGCGAAGCAGTACCGAAAATATCTATCAGGAAAAGGTGAACCAGGTAATCGACTACATCAGCGCTAACCTGCACCAGCCGTTACAGCTGGATGTAATAGCCGAAAGGATCTGCGTATCCCGGCGGCAGTTGCTCCGCATCATGCGCTCCGCCCTCGACGAATCCCTCTATGCCTACATGGCCAGACAGCGGATGGAACGGGCTATCATGTATATGCAGACGGAGGAAATGACACTTGTCGAACTGGCCGCGCGGGTAGGTTACGACAATCCGCAATCGTTCTCGAAAGCTTTCAGGAAGCTGTTCGGTATCTCGCCGAAAGCCTATATTAACGAGTTGAACGCCCGCTTGCAAGAATATGTGAAAAGCAGCAGCGGCAAATACGAAACCGTCCCTTCGGAAATCTGTGAGGAGGAAGATCTGAATCTGATTTATATCCGCATCGTGGGACAGTACGGAGAGGAAATGCCTTACGAAACGGCCTGGAACAAACTGATGAAGTTCCTGAAAGAAAAGCAGGCACTATCCGCCGCCACCCGCTTTATTGGTCTGAGTTTCGACGATCCGAACGTCACCATAGCCGGACAATGCCGCTTCTACGCCTGTGCAACGGTAGATAAACCGATCGAAGCGGCAGGCGTCTTCGGCACACTCCGACTGCGGAAAGGGAGATATGCCGTTTATACGTTGAAAGGCAGTTATTCCAACCTACAGGAGTTTTACAACAACATCAGCATCAGCTTCAACCACACTATCCGCCACGGTATGCCTTTCGAGGAATACATCCATTATACCGGAACGGACAGCGAGGCGACTCTAACCAAGATTTACATACCCATAAAATAAGATCATCATGGAAACGAAATACATCACCCTGACGAAGGAAAATATCGCAACCGAACATATTTGTTGCGCCTTCTCCGACAAAAAATGCAAGGAAAGTTACGAGCTGAAAAAAGAATGGCTCAGGAAAGAATTCGACAACGGATACGTTTTCCGCCGCCTTGACGAACGTGCCAAGGTATTCATCGAATATGTTCCCGCCGAGAAGGCCTGGGTTCCTGTCAACGCTCCCGGCTATCTGATGATAAACTGTTTCTGGGTTTCAGGGCAATATAAAGGATGCGGGCATGGAAAGGCCCTGCTGCAATCCGCCATCGACGATGCCAGAGCACAGGGAAAGGCGGGGCTGGTCACCGTAGCGGGTACATCCAAGTTCCATTTTATGAGCGACACCAAATGGCTTTTGCACCAGGGTTTCCAAACGGTGGAAAAACTGCCCGACGGTTTCAGCCTGCTGGCTTTGAAAATCGACTCCGAAGCCCCCGACCCGTCGTTCAAAGCAAGTGTGCGAAGCGGAGAATGTGAGGAAAAGAAGGGCGTGGTCGTCTATTACACCAGCCGTTGCCCGTTCACGGAATTTCATGTGCGCGGTACGCTGGCAGAGGTGGCCGAAAGGAAAGGTATACCGCTTAAAATCATCAAACTGGAGACGATGGAACAGGCACAAGACGCTCCTACCCCGGCTACCATATTCACCCTTTTCTACAACGGGAAGTTCGTTACAACTGACGTCAGCGTATGTATGGAGAAACGGTTCGAGAAGATTGTCGGGATTTAATCGCCCGTCTGCCAACGGATGGGTTACTCGAACAAGTCAGCGGGCGACTCCAATTCGAACAA
The DNA here is from genome assembly GCF_000969845.1 of Parabacteroides sp. HGS0025. NCBI lineage: Bacteria > Pseudomonadati > Bacteroidota > Bacteroidia > Bacteroidales > Tannerellaceae > Parabacteroides > Parabacteroides sp. HGS0025. Next base: position 1,854,165 of record NZ_KQ033902.1, on the reverse strand, counting down.
CAGCAGCTTCGCCGGAAGACCTCCGGCATAACCTATCAGAAGTGCAATACCGAAACTCAATAGGATGCCGATTAACACAATCACTGTATATCGCTGTAACAAATTATAAAACATTGAACTACACATATAAATATAAACTCAACAATTTATAATTTACTTTTATAAGTACAGAGACTTATATGCAATTTGAAGTCAACAAGCAACTAGTTAAAACAATAATAAGTTATATATTACAAGACAATAAGTCTCACATATCCAAATAAAAATCTATATTCTTTTTGCGTGAAGACTCGATATCTGATTCATTAAAAGGGACTAATCTGCTTTCATCTTTGAACATTGGAATATTTATTAGATGAATTCTTTTCGGTGGAACTATATCTGTATATAGGTGTACACCTGTCTCCTTGGTAGCAAACTCTACAACAAGTCCAGAAATATCTACACCCACAAAAAAACGAGCAGCTTTTGTATTCAAAGCATCTATACTATGCTTCAAATAATTGTTATATTTTGGTCTAAAATAATTAATTAAAATTTCTTCTATAATATCTACCTCTATTTTCCTTGGGATATGCATTTCATTAAATGCATTTATTCTCTTTTTTTCTCTTTCATACGTAGACTCAAAGTATTCAAAACCAGTACTAAATATCTTTTGTTTATGTCTAAAATTAAAAGCCATAATAAGCGCCTCTTTATCTGGGTTCAACTCTGTGATATTCATCAATATAGATTTCAAGGCTTTATGATTTTGATTATACAATCTATCCACAATATTCAATTTCTTCTTCACACCATATGAACGACCGATATAAAGGACTTCAAATAATATAGAAGTATGTTTGAGCAAAAAATCATGTATATGGAATGTCTGTATTTCTTCATTTTTCGAGTTTTTAAATATCAGATATTTATGGGGAAAGTCTGAAACTTCTATTGATTTCACCTCGTTTGGTACTTCAAATTGAACACACATAATATTCCTGTCATATTGATTCATAATAACAATACATATTTGAACAATATTCCTTTTATTATCAAAGGTCAAACTATCTACAAGAAACCATGCCCTGTTAGTCCAGGTTATAAAATTTAGTCCAGGTTATAAAATATATATTATAATTATCAGGTAATTCAATATCCTCATTTTTGAAATCTTCTAAAACGGAAGGTGTAAAGATATAAGGATCATCAGAATAATAATTGAATATTGCTTCAAAATCAAACTGCTTCATATTATCAATGTATTAATAAATAAAAATCCTCATAAACCTAAGTTTACAAGGACTTCTTATACTCAGCGGAGAGATAGGGATTCGAACCCCAGGAACCTCTCAGTTCAACGGTTTTCAAGACCGCCGCAATCGACCACTCTGCCATCTCTCCAGTACGTTTTGCTATCGTTTTCTCTCGATTGCGGTGCAAAGGTAGTGATAATTTTCATATCTCCTAATTTTCCGGAGCATTTTTTTCTTTTCACATGAATATTTTTCTTTTAGGGAAACTGGATGAGGGTTATATTCTTTTTATTACTATTTTTGTATCTAATAATTATCAATGAATTAATAAGTTTTATATGAGAAAGTTGAAAGATTTATTCTTGATTTCGGTGGTACTGCTGCTCGTTAGCTGTTCCATGTCGGCCAAATCGGATAAGAATGAAACGGAAAAGGTGGCAGCCCAGGGCGAAGTTGTCGTTTTGGACAAAGCTAATTTTCTGACCAAGGTATATAATTACGAGAAAAACCAATCGGAGTGGGTTTACGAAGGTGAGAAACCTTGTATCGTAGATTTCTATGCCGACTGGTGCGGCCCCTGCAAGAAGGTGGCTCCTATCCTGAAGGAACTGGCCGGAGAGTATAAGAACGACATCATCATCTATAAGATCAATGTCGACAACGAGAAGGAACTGGCTGCCGCTTTCGGCATACAAAGCATCCCTACCCTGCTGTTCATCCCGGCAAAAGGCAAACCGCAGCTGGCTCAGGGCGCACTTTCAAAGGAACAGTTTGTTGAACAGATCAACGGTTTCCTGTTGGGCAAGAAATAAAATCCGGACGAGCGGATTTGAAGGAAGTTGTAAGATGTTATGTTTTACAACTTCTTTTGTTTTATAGAAGCGGGAAAGCAACCGGACAAAGAGTGACGGATACAGACATAAAAAAAGAGGATATCTCTCAGCGAGACATCCTCTTTTTTATTTGGCATTTTGCACGAATTATTCTGCGCTTTCTGCTGCCGGAGCTTCTTCTACAGGAGCGTTTGCTGCTGCTTCTTCAGCTGCTTTTGCTGCAGCGGCGGCTGCTAATTCTGCTTTCTTTTTAGCTACTTCTTCAGCTTTTGCCTTGTTAGCTTCTTTTTCTGCATCCAAACGAGCTTTTTCTGCTGCTTTGGCTGCTTCGCTATCCTTAGACTTTACTGCTTCAACTGCTGCCTGTTTGTTTTTCAACCAAGCCTGGAATTTTGTTTCCGCTGCTGCTTCGTCGAAAGCACCCTTCTTAACACCTTCCAATAAGTGTTTCTTCATGCATACACCTTCGCGTGAAAGAATGTTACGAGTTGTGTCTGTAGGCTGTGCACCTACCTGTAACCAATACAAAGCTCTTTCGAAGTTCAAATCTACTGTAGCAGGATTAGTGTTCGGATTATAAGAACCTATCCTTTCAATAAACTTTCCATCACGTGGAGCCCTGCTGTCTGCGACTACGATCTGATAAAAAGCGTAGCTTTTGCGACCGTGTCTTTGCAATCTAATTTTTGTTGCCATGTTTGAATTATTATTTTACGCTGTTTGTATTAGCGGGTGCAAAGATAGTGCTTTATGCACATAAAACAAATATTAAGCGGGTATTTTTCTTCCTAAAACCTACATTTCCATCGGCATAGCGGGTGCGGGATTGCTTATACGAACATTTTTCCTACCTTTGCGCCTTCTTTTTACTATATATATAATGTACGTATGATTTCAATTGATGGACTTACAGTAGAGTTTGGCGGCAGCGCCCTCTTTACAGATATATCTTTCGTGATTAACGAGAAAGACCGGATCGCCCTGATGGGTAAGAACGGGGCGGGCAAATCGACTTTGCTCAAGATACTGGCCGGGGTACGCGAACCGAGCCGCGGAAAGGTTTCGGCCCCAAAAGATACGGTAATCGCTTATCTTCCACAGCATTTGATGACCGAGGACGGACGCACGGTATTCGAGGAGACGGCGCAGGCATTCGCCCACCTGCATGAGATGGAGGCCGAGATCGAAGCGATCAACAAAGAGCTGGAGACGCGCACGGATTACGAGTCGGACAGCTACATGGAGCTGATCGAACGGGTATCGACCCTGAGCGAGAAGTTCTACTCGATCGAGGAGATCAACTACGACGCCGACATCGAAAAGACGCTGCTCGGATTGGGTTTCAAGCGCGAGGACTTCACACGCCAGACCAGCGAATTCAGCGGTGGCTGGCGGATGCGTATCGAGTTGGCCAAGTTGCTGCTGAAGAAGCCCGACGTGTTGTTGCTCGATGAGCCGACCAACCACCTGGATATCGAGTCGATCCAGTGGCTGGAGGATTTCCTGATCGAGAACGGACAGGCGGTGGTGGTGATCAGCCACGACCGCGCGTTTGTCGACCACATCACCACCCGTACCATCGAGGTGACGATGGGACGCATCTACGACTACAAGGTGAATTACAGCAGTTACCTCCAGCTCCGCCAGGAACGCCGCGTGCAGCAGCAGAAGGCTTTCGACGAGCAGCAGAAGATGATTGCCGAGACGCGCGAGTTTATCGAACGTTTCAAGGGAACCTATTCCAAGACCTTGCAGGTGCAGAGCCGTGTCAAGATGCTCGAAAAGCTGGAGATACTGGAGGTCGACGAAGAGGACACCTCGGCTTTGCGGTTGAAATTCCCGCCTTCGCCCCGCTCCGGCTCGTATCCGGTGACGATCGAAAACGTGGCGAAGTCGTATGGCGACCACACGGTGTTCCGCAACGCCAACCTGACTATCGAGCGGGGCGACAAGATTGCCTTTGTCGGTAAGAACGGCGAGGGTAAATCGACACTGGTGAAATGTATCATGAAAGAGATCGAACACGACGGTACGCTGACGATCGGGCATAACGTGATGATCGGCTATTTCGCCCAGAACCAGGCCTCACTGCTGGATGAGAACCTGACGGTGTTCCAAACGATCGACGATGTGGCGGTAGGCGACGTGCGCAACAAGATCAAGGATCTGCTGGGCGCATTCATGTTCGGCGGCGAAAATTCGACCAAGAAAGTGAAGGTTCTTTCGGGGGGTGAGCGCACGCGCCTGGCGATGATCAAGCTGCTGCTCGAGCCGGTCAACCTCCTGATCCTCGACGAGCCGACCAACCACCTGGACATGAAAACGAAAGACATCCTGAAGCAGGCGCTGCTCGACTTCGATGGTACGCTGATTGTGGTGTCGCACGACCGCGACTTCCTCGACGGGTTGGTAACCAAAGTCTACGAGTTCGGCAACCAGCGGGTGACGGAACATCTGGAGGGTATCTACGAGTTCCTCCAACGCAAGAAGATGGAAAACCTCAACGAGCTGGAACGGTCGAAAAAGAACTGATACAGCCTGCCGGCAAAAGGATCGCGAAATCCTTTCCGGCGAGATGCCTACCTTTTCCCAAAGAGGATGCGCCCTTTTACGCAAGGGGGTACATGCTTTCCGGAAAAAGGCAGGCATCTTTTTTTTCGGCCATACACGGGTTTCCCCGTCAGATCTTCATCCCGATGCTGAGACGCAGGTCGTAAGTCGAACGGTTCACGTCGTCGTGGTAGGTATAATGGGTGCGGCGCGAGAAATAACGGTTCGACAGGCTGATATTCCACTTCTTGTCGGAAAGATACATCAGCCGCACCTCCATCACCGTCAGGCGCGAATGTCCCTTGTCGCCCTGCACGTTAAAAGTGTGCGGATCGACGGTCGAGAGGTCGATATCCGGGTCGTATCCTTTCCAGGTGAAGATATGGTAGTTCTCGAGGTTGAGCAAGAAAGCCCAGTGGCGATTGTAAGTCAAACCGGAGAAGGCCTTCGCGCTGTAGCCGCTTCCCATGTTGTAATCGCGGTTGTCGAGGCGGAAATAGTCGGACGAGCCACCGCCGAGCGCCACACCGTTGAGGTAGAACGAGCCGAAGGCATCCACCTTGTCGTCGGGTTCGGCCCGCTTATAATAGATGATCCCCCCTCCCACAGCTGCGGCTTCGGAGATGCGGTAGGGCGCCACCTTCCCTCCTTCGCTCGAACGTAGTTGCGAGTCGTAATAATCAAAGTGCTGGAAAACTCCGGCGGTGAGCGAACGGGCTCCTTTCTCCCAAACACGCTTGCCCCACAGGGCACCGATGGCGTTCACCTGGGTGATGACGGGCTGGCTCGAAAAGAAGTCGAACCCGGCACGCAACTGGAACCATTCGTAGGGCGAATAGAACTTATCTTCGAACGGGTCGCCGTAATCCAACCGCAGGCCGACATGCATACTGGTCGTCCCATGCTTGGAATGTTCCTGCTCGGCGAGGAAGCGCGGCCCGACGGTCAGTATGAAGTTCACGGGGACGTACGAGTAAGTTCTTCCCTTATGCGCCCGGTGCTTCCAGGCCTCCCCTGTGATCAGGCGGTTGATCCCCCTGACGGGAGAAATCAGGCCGGAGAGGATCTCGCGGCCAACACGTTCGGCACCGCTCGTACGGTCGTCGATAAAAAGATCCGAAAGGCGGTAGGTGATCTCGCCCAGTTCCACGCCCCCGAAGGTGGTGGCCAGCAGGTCGTTGATCGAAGGCGGTTCGTTCTCCATGAAAAATTCCCACATCAGGCTTCCGCTTGCCGCATAAGGGATTGATTGCCAGAAGTTCATCCCATTGCTACGGGCGGCGTTGAAATAGAGCGAACCGTGGTAGGGATGCGCCACGAGGTTGGTCGAAAACATGTCGGTGTCCCAAACCGGGCCGCGTCGGAAATTGCTCTTTATCGTATGTCCGTTGATACGTGCGAAGTCGGCGTTGAGGGCGAAACGGTCGAATGCCCAGATCCCCATGTTCAATCCGAACACTTCAGCTGCTGCCAGCCAGGGCTTCTTCGGCATGAAATAAGTGGAGTCGCTCACGTAATTTCTCGTATCCATTTTAGGGAAATGCTGCCCCCATGCCCACTGGAGCGAGAACAAGGAAAGCAATCCCATCCATATAATCTTTTTCATTCTCTAACAATCTTTTAACCTATGCATATACCTTTTCGTTCATGCAAACTTATACATAATTAACAGTACAGGACTCGTTTGGTTTAAATTATTGTTAGGTTGTCTCACTATAAACATCCACAATCCAAAGGAAATACTTATTTTTGCAGAAAAAACAAAATGATAGATTTTATCACCTTTTGCGACTATACCGGAACTTTTGCATTCGCAATTAGCGGTATCCGACTCGCTTCTGCCAAACAATTTGATTGGTTCGGGGCATATGTGGTCGGGTTAGTCACAGCCGTTGGTGGAGGTACGGTACGCGACATTCTACTAAATGCCACACCGTTCTGGATGGAACAGACATCTTATTTAACAGTATCGGCACTTGCGTTATTGTTTGTTATCATTTTCCGTAAATACGTTATCCGGTTGAACAACACCTTCTTTATCTTCGACGCGATCGGTCTGGGACTGTTCGTGGTGGTGGGTATCGCCAAAACGATCGAGTTCGGCTTCCCTATGTGGGTGGCTATCGTGATGGGGACGATCACCGGTTCGTTCGGAGGGATGATACGGGATATATTAATTAACGAAGAACCCCTGATTTTCCGGAAAGATATTTACGCACTGGCCTGCGTGTTCGGCGGATTTGTGTATTACCTCTGTATGCTGGCGGGACTTAGCCCGGCCATAACACAGTTCTCGTCGGCCCTGGGAGTATTCCTCATGCGCATTATAGCCGTAAAGTATCACATAAGCGTCCCGGTATTGAAGGGAGAAGAATAATTTATTACCTTTGCACTATGACAGTAAACATGAACGATCAGAAGGATAAGGCTTCTATCTTGCTAATCTATACAGGCGGTACAATCGGAATGATTGAAAATCCCGAAACCGGAGTACTTGAATCTTTTAACTTCCAGCATCTTAGAGATAACATGCCGGAGCTGAAGAAGCTGGGCTATTCGGTGTCGACCATCCAGTTCGACCCGGCGATGGACTCGTCGGAAATGGGGCCGGAATCGTGGATGAAGATTGTGAAAATTATTGCCGACAACTATGCCCAGTTCGACGGTTTCGTGATACTGCACGGCACGGACACGATGTCGTTCACAGCCTCCGCCTTGAGCTTTATGCTCGAAAACCTGAGCAAACCGGTTATCTTCACCGGGTCGCAACTACCCATCGGGATGCTGCGTACCGACGGAAAGGAGAACCTTATCACCGCGATCGAAATCGCCGCAGCCAAGGAAAACGGCGTGCCGGTGGTGCCCGAAGTATGCATCTTTTTCGAGAACGACCTGCTGAGGGGCAACCGGACAAGCAAGATCAATGCCGACAACTTCAACGCGTTTCGCTCCTATAATTACCCGGCGTTAGCGCATGCGGGTATTTATATCAAATACGATACGGGGCAGGTCTATCACCCGGTTTCGCGCAAACCGCTCAAACCGCATTACCTGCTCGACCGGAACATTGCGATACTTAAACTCTTCCCCGGGATCTCTCCCCAGGTAGTGGAAAGCATCCTCAATATCCCGGATCTGAAAGGGGTGGTGATGGAAACGTTCGGAAGCGGCAACGCCCCCAGCTACGACTGGTTCCTGACTATGCTCAGGGATGCGGTAGACCGGGGAATCGTGATTGTCAACGTCACCCAGTGCTGTGCCGGAAGCGTGGAAATGCACCGGTACGAGACAGGGCATAAATTGCTCGAAGCCGGCGTAATAAGCGGGTTCGACAGCACGACGGAAAGTGCCGTCACCAAATTGATGTTCCTTTTCGGCCACGGACTGAGTCCGGAGGAGGTGAAGGATCACATGAACTGTTCGCTCATCGGGGAAGTGACGATCCCGGATGCGTTCCGTTCTTGAATATATATACTATGTAAAACAGAATGAGCCGCGATGCGGATTTGAAGAATATGAAACTATCATTTCTAAGCTTAGCAAGTGGAAGCAGTGGTAACTGCTATTATCTGGGTACTCCCGAATTCGGGATATTGATTGATGCTGGTATCGGTATCCGTACCATCAAGAAGGTGTTGAAAGATAAAGCGATCGACATATCTAAAATCGTGGCTGTCCTGATCACTCACGACCATGCCGACCATATTAAAACCGTCGGTTGCCTGGGTGAGAAAATGAACCTCCCGATATATACTACCGCCGATGTTCACCGGGGAATAGAGAAGAGCCGGTATGTGGAAGAGACTTTGTACACCTCACGGCGGATCATCGAAAAGGAGGTTCCCTTTACCATCCGCGACTTCAACATCACGGCCTTCGAAGTGCCTCACGACAGCACCGACAACGTAGGCTATTATATAGAATACGACGAGCATAAATTCACTTTCGCCACCGACGTAGGCCATATCACCGACACGGTGACCCGTTATATGCGCATGGCCAACCACCTGATCATCGAAGCAAACTACGATGAGGAGATGCTCCGCTTCGGAACTTATCCGGCCTTCCTGAAGGAGCGCGTAGCCAGTCCGACCGGCCACCTGAGCAACCGTGAAGCTGCCGAGTTTCTGGCCGCCAACTACGACCCGAAGCTGAAAGATATCTGGTTGTGCCACCTGAGCCGCGACAATAACCATCCGGAACTTGCCTATAAGACGATCGATATTCGTCTTTTTCAGGAGGGGGTTCGGGTAGGCAAAGATGTCTCTCTTGTAGCACTTAAGCGCACCACGCCGTCTGATATTTTTGAATTCGAGTAAAATTCCTTTGAAAAAAGCGGGCGAAAAGTTTGCAAAGAAAAATTAAACCTCTATCTTTGCACCCGCAATCAGGAAACAACCTGAGGCATGAATGACTTGGTAGCTCAGCTGGTAGAGCAAATGACTCTTAATCATTGGGTCGAGGGTTCGAGCCCCTCCCAGGTCACTCTATAAAAAACCAACACATGTTGACTCGGTAGCTCAGTTGGTAGAGCAAATGACTCTTAATCATTGGGTCGAGGGTTCGAGCCCCTCCCGGGTCACAAAAAATAGTCTTTTACAGATTTCTGTAAAAGACTATTTTCGTATTACGGCATAGCAAAAAAACCGCCCTATTCTCACGAACAGAGCGGATGTTTGCCCCATGAAGGGCTTGGGATACAACGTTATTAGATATGAGGATTAACGTTATAGAGTAAAAAGTATGATTTCACCAATTACATAAAAAAAACTATTCTCACATTTTAATTTATCCAATCCACTATAAAATCAGAACCGGGTCTATTGCCCTTTTCCGGTATATGTATTTCACCGGAGATCTCCCAGTCCGTAATAAAAGCACCCGTATAATCCGGTTTGTAGCTCGCTTCCTGGTCTTCTTTTTTACCATTTGCTGAGTCGTCACAACCCCATACCGGTGAAGCACCACGTTTCCGCCGACGGGAAACAAACATTGATCTCTGTACCTTTTCGCCTCCTCCCGACCACAACGGGAAGAGATCAGTTTTAGCAAAAGTCATTTCAACTGTAATCATCTATGTAAATTTTAATCAAGCAGGCTCGAAAAAGCTCTCAAAAACTTTGATGTAAAGATATTCCACCAAAACCATTGTTTTACACCTATCTTCAGCTATTTCGGTTACGATATTTATAAATGTAGGGCACATCCGGAAGGAAATCCTCTAAAAAAGACAAAAACGCCCTCCGGGAAAAGAATTTACTCATTTCATAACAATTTTGTTTCGTTTTTGCCAAAAACTGCCTATTTTTGATAGTCAGGAAAACAACCCCGAACGGTTCCCAACATTTCCTGGCTGCCTCTTGTTGTATTGATATAAAAAGTAAGAAAATGAAGAATAAGACACACCAAAAAAGGGTCGCAGCCATACACGACCTTTCCGGCTTCGGAAAATGTTCACTCACAGTAGCTTTACCCATCCTCTCGGCAGCCGGTATCGAGGCAGCAGCCCTCCCCACCGCCATCCTGTCGACCCATACCGGAGGCATCAGCGGATACACCTACCGCGACCTCACCAACGATATGCGGCCGATCATGAAGCACTGGAAGTCGCTCGACCTCAAGTTCGACGCCATCTACACCGGCTTCCTCGGATCGTTCGAGCAACAGGACATCGTAAAGGAATTCTTCGATATGTTCCGCCGCGACGACAACCTGATCCTGGTCGACCCGGTGATGGGCGACAACGGCGAGCTCTATACCATCTTCACCCGTGAGTTTGCCGCCGGAATGCGGTCACTCTGCGAGAAAGCGGATATCATCGTCCCCAACCTGACCGAGGCGGCTCTGCTGCTCGACGAGCCGTTCCATCCCGGCCCTTATACCCACGCCTACATCGAGAGCACGCTCTGCAAGCTGGGGGCACTGGGGCCCCAAAAGGTCGTACTCACAGGCGTTTACTTCAAGGAGGATCAACTCGGGGCGGCCACTTACGACCGGACTACCGACACGATCGACTACGTTTTCACCCAAAAGATACCGGGCTATTACCACGGGACGGGCGACGTCTTCGCCAGTGCCCTCCTATCGGCCCTGATGAACGATTTCAGCCTGACCGAGTCGGCTGCCATCGCGGTGAATTTTACGGCAGACAGTATCCGGCGCACCTATAAGGCAAAGACTGATTATCGGTTCGGTGTTAATTTTGAACAAAGTTTTCCCGACTTTCTAAAAGAACTCAAACTCGTATAAGAGGATTCGATTTTATTTTTCATCTTTGCGCTACCATTAAGAATATAAACTTGAAAACTCCTATATAACAGATATGAGTAAAGTAAAAATTGCTATTTCCGGAATAGGGGCCGTGGGCGGATACTATGGTGGTTCGCTGGCTGCCTATTACGAAAACAACGACGACGTGGATATCTTTTTCATCTCACGTGGTAAGAACCTGGAAGCCATCAAAGAGAACGGACTACAGATAAAAAAATCCTACAGGCGGATCACTACCCGTCCGACGCTGGCAACCGACAACCCGGCCGAGATAGGGCCGGTGGACTACCTGTTCCTGTGTACGAAGAGTTACGACCTCGAAGATAACGTGAAGCACCTCGCGCCTGTGATCGGCTCTAACACCGTTATCATCCCTTTGCTCAACGGTGCCGACATTACCGAACGGATCCAGCAGATGGTTCCCGCCAACAAGGTATGGAAAGGCTGCGTCTATATCGGCGCGCGCCTGGTATCTCCCGGACATGTGGAGAAGTTCACGCTGAAAGACCGCCTCTTCTTCGGCAGCAACTATGAGGACTGGGAGCATCAATATACGCTCCGCAACATACTGCACCGTGCACGCATCGCAGTGACCAACCCCGACGATATCGACAAGGAGATCTGGAAGAAATTCTTTATGATCTCGACCGCCGCCACGATCACCTCCTACTTCAACGAGCCGATCAACGATGTGATAGAGAACCACAACGACTTCTTTATCACCCTCGGATACGAGCTCAAGAGCGTTGCAGAGGCCAAAGGCATCGAATTGCCGGACGACATCGTGTTCTCCTCCATCCAGTCGCAGAAGATGATGCCGAACGGATCGACCACCTCTATGCACAGTGACTTCCGGAAGGGTTCGCAGACGGAAGTCGAGACACTGACCGGCTACGTGGTGCGCGAAGCCAAAGCGCTGGGCATCAGCGTCCCCACCTACCAGTTCATGTACAAGGGACTGACGCAGTTCCCCTACCCCGGACGCAGCATCTAGGGCGGCAGCATACAACAACGAGCGGTACAGATAAAAAAGAACGAGCCGGAAATGAAAGTTTCCGGCTCGCCTGTTATAATAAGGTATAGGATCAGTCGCCTATATAAGTTTCCATGAACTTGGCATCGGGCGACGGGGAGATCGTCACCACCTGGGTATCGGCCGGGATCAACACCGTCTGTCCCTGATGGACGAAAATCTCGTTTCCTTTGTTATCGCGGATGGAAGCCTTGCCGCCCATGCAGATATATACCACGAAGGAGTCGAGTTCGGAGAAGTCGCGCACCATGATCGTGTCGATATCCAGCAGGTTGGTTGTGAAGTACTTGCAGTCGGCCAGCTCAACCGTTGCGTTGGTATGAGCCTTGTAATGCGTGCGGTAGTCGGGCAGCATGGTATAGTCGATGGCATCCTTGGCCAGCTCCGTGTGCAACTCGCGTCCGTTGCCGTTGGCATCCTTGCGGTCGTAGTCGTAGATACGGTAAGTGATGTTGCTGGTCTGCTGGATCTCGGCGATGAAACATCCGGAGCCGATAGCGTGGACGCGGCCTGCGGGCAGGAAGAACACGTCGCCCGGTGTCACTTCATAACGCTGGAGAACGTCCATTATGGTGTTGTTTTCCACCCGTTTCACGTACTCGTCGGCATCGATCTGCTGCGAGAAACCGGAATAGAGGGCAGCTCCCTTGGCGGCATTTATCACATACCACATTTCCGTTTTACCGAAAGAGTTATGGCGTTTCTTTGCCAGTTCGTCGTCGGGATGTACCTGGATCGACAAATCATCGCGGGCGTCGATAAACTTGATCAGCAGGGGGAAAGTCGTACCGAATTGCTCGATCACCTTCTCACCCAGCAACTGAGTGCCGTAGCGGCGTATCATTTCGTCGAGCGTCTTGCCGGCCATCTCGCCGTTCTCTACTATTGAATAGTTACCTTCCACGTGCGAAAGTTCCCAACTTTCACCGATACCTTCTTCTACCGGTGTGATACCCTTGAACGGGCAGATGTCTGAGCCCCCCCAAATGATCTTCTTGAGGATAGGCTTGAATGTCATTGGATATAACATACTGTGTTTCTGTTTTTTGGTTATTTCTTTACCTTTACTTTTCTCAATACAACAGCACTGCGTGCCGGTATGTAAAGTTTAAGCCATTCTTTTTTCTCTTTTTTATATAATGGGTCGAATTGTGTGAAATGATGTATCGTATCATCCGCCAGGCCGAAACCACCGAAACGGGCGGCATCCGTGTTCAAAACCACCTCATACTCGCCTGCGGGGACGAGGAAGCCATAGTCGGTAAACGACTTGGAAGGGCTGAAATTGAATACGAACACGAGGTCTTTACGCATATAGGCCAGTATCTGGTCGCCATCGCTGTCCCACACCTTCTGTATCGGGGTAGACTGGAAATTCTTCACGCTGCGGATCAGTTCGATCATCTCGCGGTCGAAGTCGCCCAGGTAGTGGTACTTAAGATCCATATTGTCTACCAGCTCCCACTGGCGGCGTGCGTACTTGTGCGACCATCCGTTGCCTTCGCGCGGGAAGTCGATCCATTCGGGATGCCCGAACTCGTTGCCCATAAAGTTGAGGTAGCCGCCGTTGATGGTCGAAGCCGTCACGAGGCGTATCATCTTATGGAGTGCGACACCGCGTTCAACCACGAAGTTATGGTCGTCCTTCTGCATGTGCCAATACATCTCGGCATCTATCAGGCGGAAGATGATGGTTTTATCTCCTACCAAAGCCTGGTCGTGGCTTTCGGCATAACTGATCGTCTTTTCGTCGGCCCGGCGGTTGGTCGTTTCCCACCAGATGGACGACGGATGCCAGTCCTCGTCTTTCTTCTCCTTGATCGTCTTGATCCAGTAGTCGGGGATATTCATCGCCATGCGGTAATCGAAGCCATATCCGCCGTCTTCGTACTTGGCTGCCAGGCCGGGCATGCCGCTCACTTCCTCGGCGATAGTGATCGCATGCTGGTTTACCTCGTGAATCAGCTTGTTGGCCAGCGTAAGGTAAGCGATGGCATCACCGTCCTGATGTCCGTTGAAGTAATCGCCATAATTGCAGAAGGCTTCACCCAGCCCGTGGCTATAGTAGAGCATGGAAGTAACACCGTCGAAGCGGAAACCGTCGAACTTATATTCTTCGAGCCAGAATTTGCAGTTGGAGAGCAGGAAATGAAGTACCTCGTTCTTGCCATAGTCGAAACAAAGCGAGTCCCAGGCCGGATGCTCGCGGCGCGAACCGCTGAGGAAATACTGGTTGTAGGAACCGTCGAAACGGCCGAGTCCTTCCACTTCATTCTTGACGGCGTGGCTATGCACGATGTCCATGATAACAGCGATGCCCATGCCGTGTGCGTCGTCTATCAGTTCTTTCAGCTCTTCGGGCGTACCGAAACGCGACGAGGCGGCGAAGAAGCTGCTCACATGGTAACCGAACGAGCCGTAATACGGATGTTCCTGTATGGCCATGATCTGGATGGCGTTGTAGCCTTCGCGGGCGATGCGCGGCAGGATGTTGCGGCGGAACTCATCGTATGAGCCCACTTTCTCCTCGTTGGTCGACATACCGATATGGCATTCGTAGATCAGCAGGGGGGCGGTATTGGGTTTGAACCGTTTGTTCCTGAACTTATACGGCACAGCCGGGTTCCATACCTGGGCACTGAATATCTTGGTGGCGTCGTCCTGTACGACACGCCGTATCCAGGCCGGGATGCGTTCGCCGCTACCTCCGTCCCACTCGACCAGCAGCTTGAACAGGTCTTCGTGGTGGAGAAGTTCTTCTTCGAGCGCAATTTCCCAGACGCCGTAGCCCTGGCGTCTCATCTTATATTGTTCCTCTTTTTTCCAGTTGTTGAACGTACCTATAAGGTAGATAGCTGTGGCATTCGGGGCCCATTCGCGGAACACCCACCCTTTGTTGGTCTTATGCAAACCGAAGTACAGATACCCGGAAGCCATCTCCGACAAGGTTTGTTTCCCCTTGTTAGTCAAGCTCTTTTCCTTGTCAATAACGTATTGATACCGTCCTTCTATCGCCTCTTTATAAGGGGCAAGCCAAGGGTCATTCTTTATTAGATTCAGCGACTCCATGATTTATTTGAGATTGGTTTAGCGCAAAGATAAAAGAAAAAAACATACCGTATTGATATTCCCGGGATATTTCTTAATTTTGCATCAAACCCATGCAACATATGAGTAGAGGAACAAAGAGTATTACCTTTTATGTAGTGATGATCCTTGTATTCGGTTCATTGATGTATTTTGTCGCCAAAGAAGGAGAGAGCCAACAGTTGGAAAGCGCCATGACATCCGCCTACGACGCCCCTAAAGACCTCGGTGAAGGTTTTTCCATTTTTTGGGAACTGATGCAGCACCATATCCAGTCGCCAATCGGGATCCTGTTGTTGCAGATCATCACGATATTGATTACCTGCCGCCTGTTCGGGTGGTTGTTTCAGAAGATCGGGCAACCGACGGTTATCGGCGAGATCGTGGCCGGTATCGTGCTGGGGCCGTCCGTGCTGGGGCATATCATGCCCGAAGTGTCGGGGTTCCTCTTCCCCATCGAGTCGTTGGCCAACATCACCATCCTGAGCCAGTTCGGGCTGATCCTCTTTATGTTTGCCATCGGTATGGAGCTGGATATCACCGAGGTACGGAAGAAGCTGAAGGAAACGATCCTGATCAGCCACACGAGTACCATCGTGCCCTTCTTCTGCGGGATGCTTACCGCCTACTTCGTCTACGACACCTACGCCGATAAAAGCACGCCTTTCCTCTCCTTTGCCCTGTTCATCGGCATCGCCATGAGCATCACCGCCTTCCCTGTGCTGGCACGTATCATACAGGAACGGGGGTTGACGCGCACGCATCTGGGGACGATCTCGCTCGCCAGCGCGGCCAACGGCGACATCACGGCCTGGTGCCTGCTGGCCGTCGTGATTGCCATCGCACAGGCCGGGTCGATGCTGAGTGCGGTCTACAATATTCTTTTCTCCGTTATCTACATCGCTTTCATGTTCTTTGCCGTGCGTCCGTTCCTGCGGATGATCGGGCATATCTATCATAATAAGGAAGTGATCGACAAAGGTCTGGTCGCTTTTATGTTCCTCCTGCTGATTATCTCGGCTTACCTGACGGAAATGCTGGGGCTGCACGCCCTGTTCGGCGCCTTCATCGCGGGGGTGGTGATGCCCAGCAACGTGAAATTCCGCAAGATCATGACGGAAAAGGTGGAAGACGTGTCGCTGGCACTCTTCCTGCCGTTGTTCTTCGTGTCGACAGGGTTGCGCACGGAGATCGGGTTGCTCAACAGCCCGGAGCTGTGGTGGATGTGCGGGATCTTCATCATCGTTGCCATCATCGGTAAGTTCGGCGGCGCGATGTTTTCCGCCCGTTTCGTGGGAGAGAGCTGGAAAGACAGCTTGTATATCGGGGCGTTGATGAATACACGCGGGTTGATGGAGCTGGTGGTGCTCACCATCGGCTACGAAATGAAGATACTTCCCCCTTCGATCTTCGTGATGTTGGTGCTGATGACGTTGGTGACTACCTTCATGACCATCCCGTTGGTGTCGTTCATCAAGTTCTGCTTCCAGACGAGGGAGAAGATCAAGGAATACAAGGCGGTGGATGTGGCCGACGGTACTTTCAAGGTGTTGCTGTCGTTCGGGCGTGCCGGAAACGGACAGATCATGCTCGACGTGGCCTATCAGATGTTTGCCCATAAGCGGCACCAGGTAGACCTTACGGCGTTGCACCTGACGGTGGGGTCGGACGTAAACCCGCTCCACACCGATAACTTCGAGGAAGTGAGTTTCGGCCCTATCCTCTACGGGGCGAAAAAGCTGGGGGTAAACATCGATACGCGCTACGAGGTGTCGAACAACGCCGGACAGGATATCACCGACATCGCCAACAACGAGGGCTTCGACTTCTTGCTCGTGGGCTCGGGCATCTCGATGAGCAACCAGCCGGACGACATCGAGGCGAACCGTTACCGCACCTCTTTCTACAACAAGTACTTCAAACGTTTCAAGGCGCCCGAATCGTGGTTTTATCCGGGTGCGTTGCTGAAGGACAAGACGAAGATGTTTATCGGGAAAAGCAATTGCGACGTGGGCGTATTCGTGAACCGGGGTTTCGTGAAGGCCAGCAATGTGATCGTGGTGATCGACTCGGAGAACGACCTGTTCCTCCTGGACTATACCGCAACTTTGCTTAAGACGACGCACGGATCGGCCGCCATCCTCGACCGCAGCAGCTCCACCACGCCGGGCAACGAGAAGATACGCCATGCCATCAGCCAGTTCACGGAGTCGACCAAACAGACTTCCCTGCTGGCGGACAAGGACATGACCGCCGCCATTTTCGGCAGCTACAATTTCATGCTGATCAGCTACGAGAGTTGGAACGACGTCTCCGAACATCGCCGCGAAGCCTTGCAGAAGATGCCTTCGACGCTGATACTGAACCACAAGGAGAAGAAGGAGAAAGAAGCGTAAGAAAACAGCGGGTTGCCCGACGGCAACAAAAAAGATATGACAAAGGGTGCATGCTAATTTCAATTAGGATGCACCCTTTTTTTGGAAAGGATACGGGCTCTTCCGGAAAAGGGTACATGCTTCGGGAGAGGGTGGATATATGATAAAGGGGAGAACCTCCCGGCCCTCCCCCTCTCTTTCTAAAGGATTCATCTAGTAGTCTCAATTCAACTTAAACCTAAACCCTAGCTTTACGCCAAAGGACATTACCTTGACTTTATCAGTAATATTTGAGTTAAGCATGCCGTTGTAAGGTATTCCCTGGCCAACGGTTTTGTTTCCTTCCGGATGGTATGAAGCCGGAGAGGATAAAAGGCCCTGGTCTTTTTTCTTTTTCATGTCCGTGAACCCGTAGTCGATATACCCGCCCAGAAGCAGGTCGGTGTCTTCACCCAGGGCGACGAGGAAGCCCAGTTCGGCTGTTCCCGCCACACCCAGTTTCAATTTGTTCTTGCCCTTCCAGCCCAGCTCCTGGCCGGGGTCGCTGATCGTGCCGAAGCCGTGGTGAGGGACAGGCGATTCCGATGGCGAACCCACGTCCGAAGGGATATGCGGGTAGTAACCCGATATGTTCAGTTCGCTGGTCGGATTGCCCTGCACCTTGTATTTCGTCTGCACGGGTATCTGGAGCTTGACGCCCAGGCCGGCGTACATGCCCCATTTTTCTTCCTCGCCGAAACGTGTCTGGTACATGGCCATCAGGGGGATATCGAGCAGGAAAGCCGTCTGTTTCTCTTCCAGGTTCTTCAGGCGGGCACGCAGTTCGAACTCGCGCGGGTGGCCGGAGAAATCGTCGTCGTCGATCATGTTGCCCAGTTTCATGTACTTGTCGTCCGACATATCACCTTTCAACTTGCCTACGGTGGCGTAACGGGAGATACCTACCCCCGTTGCGAAGCCCCAGTGCGGGTTGAAGAAGTAACTGTAACGGATATCGATCTCGTAGCCTAACTTGCTGTTACGGTTGCCTTTTTCCTGGAAACCTTCAATCTGGTAATTCAGGTCGTAACGGAAGGAAGAGGAGCCCACCCCGCCCGAAACGGTGAGGTAGGAAGTCTTCCTTTTCGTGGTGTCCTGCTCCGACTCGCGGTACTCACGCGGCTGTTGGCGGCGGTCGTCGTACCGGTTGCGTTCGCGGCTACCCGTTCCCTGCTGCGCGGAAACGGTCGTTACAAGGCAGCCGGCAGCCAGCGATAATACGATGCTTCTTATATTGGATATCATGTGTGTCATATTTGGATTCGTTTATTTGATGATGATTTTATGGGTTGTTGTCTTGCCTTCTTCGGTCGTTACCTTCACGATGTAACTCCCTGAAGCCATGTCGGTCGGGATCGTTGTCTCCCAGGTGTTCATCTCCTGGCGGTTGACAAGCTGGCCGTTGAGGTTGTACACCTCCACGACGGCCGATCCGGGTGCGTCGCCGGGCGCTCCCGTCTGCACCGTGATCGGGGTGCTCTTGCTCACCATAGCCGGGAAGACGCGGGTGACGGGGAACTGGGTCAGCGTCTCGAACGTGATCGGGCAACTGTCTATATAGGTCTCGTCGGCACGGAAGGCGCGGATCCAGTAAGTTCCCAGCAGGCCTTCAGGCACGGAATAGTAGATCGAGTTGGCATGCTTTTCGATCATCTGACCGTCTTTGTACCACTGGAAGCGGACATATTCGTTGTCCGGGTTGGTGATGTACATGAAGTCGTTCCATTTGATCTGGATGCGCAGGCCGTTCTTGGCGACGGTTACCTTGCGGCTGGTTTCCAGTCCGCAGTCACCGTAGACGTCGACGTAGTAGATGCCTTCGTTCTGCGGGGTCAGCGGTGCCTCGTAGGTGTCGGCCGTTGCTCCCGGGATGGCTTCCTCGTTGAAGAACCACTGGTAGCTGAGGTTGATGCCGATGGCTTCCACTTTCAGCACGAAGTTGTCGCCGTCGCAGACTTTCACCGACTGCGGCTGCTTGGTGATCGTGGTGGTTTGCAGCACTTCGATCTCGAAAGGATGCACTTCCACCAGTCCCGGATCGCTCTTCTTACGTACGTAAACGTTGCCGGAGTAGATGCCTTTGGCGATGATGTTGCTGACGGGGACGGTCAGGTAGTTCGCCGTCACGTCCTTGTAGTCCGTATCCCTGAAGCCGGCCTGCTGCGCTTCGTCGGAGAAGCGGACAGCGTATTCGAGGATATTGTCCGGGTCGAGCAACTGGATGGGGATACGGAACTCGCTTTCCGTCCCGCAATACGGGGCGATGTCGCCCAGGCCGATCAGGCCGCCGTCGCGGATAATGACGGTGTGGACGTAGGCCGGCTCGGTATAGTAGTGCTCGGTGGCGATGCTTTCACCGTTGTAAAGGGTCAGCTTGTAGACGGTGTAGACGTAAGTGCCTACGAGCGTGTGGGCTTCCCCTTTGTTGAAGGTGTAGCGTTCGGTTTTGGCAACGGCCTCATCCAGCGGATAATGGTAGTCGGCGGGCGTGGCCGTGTACTCGATCTCCCAGCGGTCGTAGGTGACGTTGCTGAAACCTACCGGACGGATCTGGACGTAGACGGGCGTGCCTTTGTTCACTGCCGTCGTTGTCAGGTTGTCCACGTCGCGGAAATCTTCGAGTTGGTTCGAAGTTGTGGAGACAGACCATTGCAGGCCTCCTCCGGGGCCCGGGCCGGGGCCTTCACCGTCTTTGATAATGATGGTGTGACGGTACGGGGAAGTAGCGTAGTCGTATGTTTCGACCACCTGGTTGCCGTAGAGGTCATACAGCGTCAGTTTGGTGACAGTATATATGTAAGTCCCGATTTCGGTATGCGCTTCCCGGTTGTTGAAGTTGTGACGTTCGGTTTTGAGCGTCGGGTTCATGCCGTAATAGTGCTCTGCCGGGGTCACGGTGTATTCGATAGCCCAGCGTTCAAAGTTGAGGCCTTCGTGTCCTACCGGGCGGATCTGGACAAAGACGGGGGTTCCGTAATTCACGGAAGTGGTCGCCTGGTCGTTCACATCTTTGAAGTAGGGCTGCTCGTAGGTGACGGTCGAAACCGACCATTGCAGGGCGGGAACCGGTTTGACGGGGTTGTCCTCGATGATGACCTTATGCGTGCAGCTTGCGTTACGGTACAGGTAGGTGGCTACTTCGGCACCTGCTTTGTAGAGGATCAACTTGGTGACATTATAATAATAGGTACCCTCCAGCGTGTGGGCGTCTCCCTTGTTGAAGTCGTAGCGCAGGGTTTTAGCGATTGGGGCATCCATCGGATAGTGGTAATCCGCAGGCGTGGCCGCATATTCGATTGACCACGTGTCGTAATCGATATGATCGAGCGATACAGGCCTGATCTGCACATAAACAGGCGTTCCCACCTTCACCGTAGTTGTGGAGTTATTAGGTACGTCGTTGAACTCATGCAGTTCGTTAGTTGTCTTGGAGACAGACCATTGAAGTTTAAGGGTCGTATTCGGTTCCCACTGTGCATAGAGGTCGGTGGCCGTCGTCACCGTGAAAGTAGAACCCGGTAGATAGGTCGTCCCGGTGCCGTCGGCGTTCGTTGTCCACTTGGTGAAGATATGGTTCGGACGGTTGGGTAATCCGGTTTCCGGGTAAGTGGCGGTAGTTACGTTTCCACCGTCATAAGAGACTTCATGGGTCTGATCCGGGTCGAAGTTGGAGTGGTAGACCACTTTCCCGCCATCGCCCCAAACAGCATATAGGGTGAGGTTCCCTTCAGCATACGTCAGGCTGTTGCCCACCTTGTAAGTGGCATTTGGCTCGGTTGCGTCGTCGGTCAGCGCCCAACCCAGGAAACTTTTCGTGGCGTGGGTCGCCTTCAGGGTGGTCTTGCCATCTACAACCGTGGTTTTCCCGTCGATCGTGCCGATCGTGTAGTAATTGGTTGCCTTATTGTCGGAACCGGCTTCGTAATAGACCTCGCCCACGTATTCCGTCTGGGGGGGCAAACCGAATGTTCCGCCGTTGGAATTATACTTTACCCACGACATCTCTATTGCGCCCTGGTCTTTGAAGTTTTTGAAATTCCGCTGGTCGGTCGTAGGGAGTGTTGCCGAGTAGTTGTAGGAGTTGTCGGCAATACCTTCCGGCTTGATGGGGACGGTTTTCACGATTTCGTCTTTCACACCGGCCTTTACACCGGTGAGGTTAGCGGAGAATTTATAGTTCTTTCCCAGCACATCGTCGACGGTATAGGCCGGAGTATCGCCTCTGTCGGCGTTGAGCACGTTTCTTGTTCCCGCCGCGACGGTTGTCGAATTGGAAATATCTTTATAGGTGCTTGCAGTGTTCAGCACACCGCTTGAATTATAGACCTTATTCCCCATATACAAAGAGCCGTTGTTCGTAACGGAAGCCACGATACCCCATGAGCTGTTTCCGCTCAGGCCTATCGCTCCTCCACGCTGGTCTACTTTCGAATTTTCGTTACCCGATACATTATCCACAAAAGTACAATTTGTCAGGATGTTGCTCATTTTACTGCTACCGCCGTTCAGGAAGAACTGGATAGCTCCTCCGGTAACGTTTGCACCGTCCAACCCGTATGCTCGGTTGTTGTAGAACGTGCAGCTGGTTATATTGGTCGTCATGCCCACTGTCCCGGTCACCTGTATCATCATGGCGCCGCCATCGTCGTAAGCCAGGTTGCTGTCGAAGGTCGTTTTGTTGATATTTAATGACGCGCCGTAGGTACTTCCTCCACCATCGATTATATAGATTGCTCCGCCGTCAAAGGTATTTTGTACATTTCCGTCTGCCCCGTTCGTTTCATTCTGTTGGAAAAGGCATTCGTTTATAGTCAGGTTTCCGTAGAAATAATGCATCGACATGGCACCGCCACCACCTCCAAAGGGGCCGGAAAGCAGACACTTGTTCACATTTTTTCGCAAGATAGTGTTGTTAAGCTCAAGTGTCCCCAGATAGTTTTTCGAGCCGATAGCTCCACATTCGTAGCCCGCACCCGTACCGATGTTGTTCTCGATGGTGCAATTGTTGATCGCCACCTTCGAATAACCGGACACCCAAACGGCCGGGGCGGTGTTATTTGCCGTATTATTGTATATCCTCGTATAGGAAACAACCGTAGAGGCATCTACCCCAGTGCCCATATCCAAGGCCCCGAACGAAGAGTTGTAAAATTCCATCCTCTCCAGCACCAGCTTACCGTTGGTTGCCGTGCTATAAAGCAACCGTTTCGTTGCTGTGGCACCATCCACCTTCAGGTTTTTAATTGTCAGGGTCTTATCTCCGGCACCGGAGATACGGAAAGTCCCTATATTCCACACCTTATCCCCTCCGTCGATCGTAACGTTGACGGTAGGCATCAAAAGCGATACCTCACCAAATACAAAGCTGTTTGATAATGTGATAACATCCCCTTCACTAGCATTGGTCACCGCATCCTGCAATTCTCCAACCGTTCCGACTTCTACATCCGCCGCTAGCGACTTAGCGGGAAATAGTATCAATAAGAACAAGGCAAAAAACAAAACAATAGGTTTGCTTCTGTAGTTATAGACACGAGGTCTAACAAACCCGACCGGCCTACCGCCAGTTACTAACACTGTAGCATTCTCACTCATAATTCTAAATAAAATAAAGTTCTATAAAATATCGTTCTCCCAGAAAAAAGGGGTTCTTTCCTTTCCCAGACAGTTAAAATCTATTATCCGACTGGCGCAAATTTACAAATTAGGATGAGGTGTGGTAGTTAATTTAAACAGATTAACTCAGCTTTGAAATACATAAGCTATACGGTAAACATTTCCGTCATCCCCCTTTACAAAACGAACAAAATGTAAATTTCATACTAGTTAAATTTTCAACCTATTTAACAAAAACTCATAAAAGACGACGGAAAACAAAAAGAGACTGCCTTTTTCAAAGCAGTCTCTTTGCAGATATCCTATTTACTCTATCACTTAGAACGTCACATCGATCCCTCCCATGAACACGGCTTTCGGCATCGGGAAGCCATAATTGATGGTGTAACGGGTAGCGGTCAGGTTCTCTCCTTTGACGAAGAGGTTCAGCCCTTTGTCGCGCGAACCGAAGCGATAGGCAGCCCGGGCGTTAAGGACGGTGTAGTTCTCCTTCACTTCGGAGATTTTGTTTGCCGGATTTTCCAGGCGGACATACAGGTCGTAAACGGATTGCACGTTCGCATTAAAGGTGAAACGGCCGGGGGAATAAGTGGCACCGACGTTCAGTTTGTGAGCCGGGGCAGCCAGAAGCGGCTTGCTGGTGTGCAGGTAGCTGTAATTCATATCCATGCTGAGGTTGCGGAGTATCTGATAACGTCCCTCCAGCTCGATCCCCTTGTTGGTGAAGGTGCCGACGTTGCGGTTTTCCTGAGGGAATTGGCTCGCGGGATTCACCCGAACCGACTCAATCATGTTCTTACCGTCGATAAAGAAAGCCGTCACCTCCCCGTACAGGCGGCCGTCGAGGAAAGACTGGCCGACAGCTACTTCATAATTCAACATATTCTCCGGCTTCAAATCTGCATTAGCAGCTCCCCACATATACATTTCCCGAATATTCGGACTACGGAAACCTTTCGAGAAAGAGGCACGGATCACATTTCCTTCAAGTGGACGAAAAGTAAGACCTGCCTGCGGAACCCATTCGCCACCAAATACGCTGTTATGCTCGTAACGCACGCCGGCGTTGATGCTTAGCATGTCGAACAAGTCCTGCTGCATGATTACATACCCGGCAATCTCATTAACCGATTTATCGATAAGTTCATTTTTATTATTGTTGATACTATCCTGCCAGGCATGGCCTCCCCAGTTCTTGTAGTCGATACCGGCCGTGAAGGTGTTCCCTTCCACCAGGCGGAACGACTGATAGAGCAGGACGCCCGTGTTATGGTCGTCCGAGCGGAAGAGGTAAGAGCGCGGGGTACCTCCCGGTTCGTAGCCGTCGTTGACCTCGTGGTTACCCCAGTTGTAGAAGACACGCAAGGCACCGCTTGTCTTTTCGTGGTGGTTCTCGAGGGCAAAAGAGGTGGTACCGCGCAACACATCCACGAGATAATCGAGCACAGGAGCATCGATCTCGCCCGGATTTTGGGTCTTGAACTTGGCCAGGCTCAGGTCGCCGGTCACTCTGTAGTGTTCGTTGATCTTATAGCCCAGGTTCGCGAAACCGTTGGTGATGTGGAACTTGGAGTTCGGACGATGGCCATCGGTACGGTCGTGGTTGAGGGAGATAAAGCTGCTGAAGTTGCCGATATTGTAGCCGTTGTTCACCATGTATTTCTGGGTATTGTACGAGCCATACATGATACGGGCCTGCGTGCGGCGTCCTTCCTGCTTATGATGGCGGGTGATGATGTTGACTACCCCTCCCATCGCGTTCGAGCCATACATCAGGGAGCCCGGGCCACGGATCACTTCCACGCGTTCGACGTCGGAAGCCACGTAGGTGTCAGGCAAAGCATGTCCGAAGATCCCCGCCCACTGCGGCTGTCCGTCGAAGAGCATGAGTACTTTGTTTCCCTGTCCCACCCCGCGGATGTTGACGGTTCCGGCCGACCCGTCGTTCACCCCGAAGCCGGTGATCCCTTTCTGGGTGACGAACAATCCGGGGACACGCTGCGAGAGTACCGGAAGGAGTGCCGACTCGCTGCTGGCTTCGATCTCCTCCCTGTCGATCACGGATATGGAGAGCGGCACGCTGTTGCGGTTCACTTGTATCTTATTAGCCGAGACGACAACGCCTTGAAGGTTGATCAGGCTGTCTATTCCCAGCGGTTCAACGGGCTCAACCGGCACGGAAGAGTAAGCAACCGTAGTGACCAATAAGCCCGAAATAAGTAAAAATCCTTTCTTCATAATTCAACTTGTATAATAATTTGTTATTTGCTTTTGCTCAAAAGGTAACACCATTCTTTGAAAACGTGTTACCATAGGGATAAAAAAATAGGCTCAATCCGCCCGGCTCATCACCAGTTTTCCGTGTTTTATTCCCTTGATAGCGGTCAGTTTATCGGCCAGTTCGGTGAGGCGGTGGGCAGTACCCATCACCGTTTCGATATGCAGACAAAAATGCCGGTTGACATAATACTGGGAAGACGACAGGATAACGTCCTGATAGTCCTGCTCGATACTGACAATCTTAGAGGCGATCGCTTTCTTTTCCTGGTCGTACATTATAATAATGGTACCGGCCACGATATGGTTGCATTGCCATTTCTTCTCCGCCACGTTCTTCTCTATCAGGAAACGGATAGCCTGCGAGCGGTTGGCGAAGCCATTCTCGTTCACATACTGATCGAGCGATTCCAGCAGATTGTCTTCCAGGGAGACACCAAAACGTTTTATTGCCATACGATTTTGCATTCTATTTAGGCGGTAAATATACTATTTATTACCGATACAAAGGTAAATGGATTAAAAAGAAAAAGCGTAATATAAATTACAGATAATATTACCTTAATTACAGATCCGGTGAATCTTGGTTTATACCCGATCGATATAAACCAAGGCTCACGTACGGAAACCATAAAATATTTTCCAACCCGGATTACCAGTCTCACAGCGTCTCCTGTTTCAATTGTTCGACGAACTGGTCGATGCGGCGCAACTCTTTCGGTATGTCGATCGCTTGCGGGCAATGTTCGTTGCACTGGTCGCAACCGACACAATGGTCTGCCTGCCGCAGTTTCGGCACGCTACGGTCGTAACCGACCAGGAAGGCACGGCGGGCTTCGCGGTAGTTTTCATCCATCCGGCTCTTCGGTACATTCCCTTCGTTCACACATTTGTTATAATGAAGAAGCACGGCCGGAATATCTATCGCATACGGGCACGGCATACAATATTTGCAGTCGTTGCAGGGGACTGTCGGATATTTGATCATCAGCTGCGCCGTCTCTTCCAGGAAGTCCTTATCTTCATCGGTCAACGGTATGAGCGGGGAATAAGTACGGATGTTATCCTGCAAATGTTCCATATAGGTCATACCGCTCAACGCCGTCAGCACCAACTCCGGCGAACCGGCAAAACGGAAAGCCCATGAGGCGACACTATCTTCGGGGCGGCGCTGTTTCAACCGGGTAACGATATGCTGCGGCACATTCGACAGGCGGCCTCCCAACAACGGTTCCATGATAATTGCGGGGATATTCCGCTTTTCCAACTCCTGATAGAGGTACTCGGCATTCACATTCCGTCCCGTTGCATGACGCCAGTCGACATAATTCAACTGTATCTGTACAAAGTCCCAGTGAACGGTGTCGTGCATAGCCAGCACTTCATCGAATACATCCGACGTACCGTGGAACGACCAACCCAGATGACGGATGCGTCCCGCTTCCCGTTCTTTCAGCAGGAAGTCCAGCATTCCGTTATCGACATAGCGATCGTTGAACGTCTTCATTCCCTGCCCGCCTCCGATGGAGTGGAGCAGATAGTAATCGAGATAATCCGTTTGCAGTTCACTAAACGACCGGCGGTACATGGCCATCGAGTTTTCACGTGTATAGTTCGAGAAATTAGACAGCTTGGTTGCCAGGTAATACGACTCCCGCGGATGGCGGCTAAGCGCAATCCCGGTGGCCTTTTCCGACCAGCCCTGCACATAGACGGGCGACGTGTCGAAATAGTTCACGCCGTGGGCGATGGCATAGTCTACCAGTTCGTTGACGGCATCCTGGTCGATCAGATCCCCTTTCCCATCGGGCGAAGGGATAGTGGGCCAGCGCATACAGCCGTAACCCAGCAGGGAAACCTTATCCCCCAGCTCCGGGAAAGTACGGTAGGTCATCTGGTCGGTCGGAACAGGCGAAGCGGCTTTGCTACCGGAACCTTTCGGGTCTTTCGGGGCGCAGCCATAAAGTGCGGCGGTCGTAGTGGCAGCCGTGATACCTACGATATTCAGAAAATCGCGGCGGTTGATATGTTGATCTTTCATAGGTCTATTCTTTAAACGGATTATATAATTCGGTGTCTTTCATGCCCTTCCACATAGATGGCCGTAAACGGGCGCGAAGGACAGAGGTTCTCACAGGCTCCACAACCGATGCAGCGTTCGGTGTTAACGACCGGTATCTTCAGGGATTTCGGATCATCCGGATCAGAGGCGACCATCTCTATGGCATTCGTCGGACAATGGCGGGAACAGTTACCGCACTCGACACCGTCGGTCAGCGGGATGCAATTCGCTTTCACCCACACGGCATGACCGATCTGGACAGACGATTTATCTGCTTTCGTTATCAATGTGATGGCTCCTGCCGGACAGACCTCGGAGCATTTTGTACACTCGGGGCGGCAGTAACCACGTTCGTACGACATTTCCGGCTGCATCAAAGTCATCAAACCACCGGAAGGACGCAAGACATGATTCGGACAAACCGAGATACAGAGCTGGCAGGCTGTGCAATGATGCCTCATATTCTGTATGCTTTGTGCGCCGGGGGGGACAATAGCCGTCAGACGCTCCGTTTCTTTCCGTTCTTTTATCGGAGCCAGTCCGCCGTCTCTTTTCATAATGACCTCTTCCACCTTCTTTTCCTGTGCCTTCAAGGTACCGCCCAGCACAACCAGGGCAGTGGCCGACAAAGCCCGGCGACGGGAAAGGTTAGCCTGTTTCTTTGTTTTCCATACCGGGGCATAGCGAAGGGCATCCTTACGGCAAACTTCGAGGCAGTTCATGCAGGCCACACAACGGCTACCGTCCACTTTATGCTCTTTGCTGTCGATACAGGCTGCTTTACATTGGCGGGCACAAAGGCCGCAACCGTTACATTTATCCGTATCTATCGTGATACGGTAGAGGGAAAAGCGGGAGATGAAACCCAGCACTGTTCCCACCGGACAGATCGTATTGCAATAGGTACGTCCGTTGCGCCACGCTAATACGATCAGCACCACCGTTGTAGCCAGGGCGACAAGGAAGGTCGGAAGGCTCTTCATCCATACGTCTACCTCATAAAAGGCATAACTCTCCATACGCGCCGCCAGATAGGCCAGCAGATTGTTGCCCCACATCCAAAGCGGCTGAAACAGGTTATTAGCGATACGCCCATACGCGCTGTAAGGAGCGAGCAAAGCGACCAGGGAACCGATCCCCGCCACCAAGGCCAGGATAAAAACGGCCAGTATTCCGTAACGCAACCAGGATAGTGCCGGCGAATAAGAATAGGGAAGCTTCTTCCCTCTCCTGCCGACCCGCGCGATAACATCCTGGAAAACACCCAGCGGACAGATCACCGAGCAGTAAATACGTCCGAAAGCCAGGGTCAGAAGAACTAAAAACAATACGACACCCACATTCAATGCCAACACGGCAGGTAGGAACTGGATCTTTGCCAGCCATCCGAACCATCCATGCAATGTCCCGGTAAAGTCGAGGAACAACAATGTGATGAGTACGAAGCATACTATGGCTGCTGTCAGTCTGATTTTTCTTAACATTGTATCTCTTTATTGGTTAGTAATACGGTTACAAAGGTGATGGATTTCTACTTTAAAAGATACGGTTGTTTCGTCAAAACGAAAAAAAAGGGAATGATCGCGAATAGGCCTTAATCGCTCACCAGCCACGACTTAAATTCAGCCGCTTTGTTTTTGCTGACATAAATACGCTCCGGCACTTCCACATCCAGCGTGATAAGCAAGCGGCTGTCGAACCAGATCGTTATGTTGGTGACGCTATCCCTGTTGAGAATAAACTGTTTGTTCGCCCGGGTAAAACCGGACGGATCGAGGGAAGGCATTATTTGTTCGAGTGTCCGGGAATACGGATACTTGCTGCCATCTTTCAAATAGACGATCGTATTTTTATCCGATGTATAAAAACAGGAGATATCTTTTACGCTGACCGGCAACAACTTGTCCTTATATGGTAACAGGAATTTATCTTTATACTTAGGTGCAGGTGCTAAACGGGTCAACTGCGACAGATACTGGATGAGATCCTGCCGGTTCAGCTTGCCATACTTATCCAGGGCGTGTTTGATATCTTCCACCTTGATGGGTTTCAGCAGGTAATCGATACTGTTCACCTTAAAGGCTTCGATGGCATAACGGTCGTAAGCGGTGGTAAACACGATGGGCGTTTCGAGCTCGACCTTATCAAAAATATTGAAAGCCGAGCCGTCCGACAGGTGGATATCCATAAAGATCAGTTCCGGTGCCGGGTTCGTTTGAAGCCAGTGGATCGTTTGGGTCACGCTTTCGGTATTCCCCGCAATCCGGATATCGGGCGCGACTTCTTTCAATATATCCACTAAATTTTCATAAGCTGCTGTTTCATCTTCTACAATCAGTACTCTCATAGCTGTATCACTTTAAAGGGAGATAAACCCGGAATATATCCTCATCGCATTCTATCCGGATCTGTTTATTCATCAACAAAGTAAAACGACTTTCCAGGTTCTTGAGCCCTGTCCCGTTCGTGTCGGAAGGAGACAGTTTCGGGTAAACCGGGTTAGAAACCACCAGTTCCCCCCGTTCGTTCAGCACGATCGAAACCTCCATCTTATGCTCGCTGTCGATCTGGTTATGGACAACCGCATTATCCAGCAACGGCAGCAAAGAGAGAACCGGCAACCTCAACAGATCCTGCTGCCCTTCTTCCACCTCCACCGAAAAGACCAGTTTGTTGGCAAAGCGTACTTCCATGACATACTGGAAAGACTGTACGAACTCCAGTTCTTCCCGCAGCGAGACCAGTCCTTTCCGGTCGCTTTGAAGGATATAACGGAAGGTATCGGACAACTCATGCACATACATCAGTGTCTTTTCATCGTTCTTCTTACGGATCAATGCGGAGATACCGTTCAGCGAATTAAAGAAAAAGTGCGGGTTGATCTGGTTCGCCAGTGCATCACAACGGCTTTGCAGGTTCTCAAAACGCAGACGCTCGATCTCTTGTTCCTTCTCCCGCTGTCCGGAATACAACATGGATATATAGCCGATAAACGTACAAAGGAAGCAGGTGACAAAGAACTGGAAAATCAGGATACTTCCCAACGCATCCGTACGAATCCCCATAGAAGACACTCCATACGAGATAGAGGCATAAAGAAGATAAGCGATGAATGAGAACAGGAAGTTATGCATCAGCCGTTGCTTGAACAAAGCGTCGGGCATCTTTTTCAGGTTATAACGTATCAGCAGGCTGATCAATCCCCAGAAGAAAAAGAAACGGTAAACGAAAAAGGATAACAGAACTACAAGGTCTGTCCCTTTTATATATTTCAATTCCCAGGGGATGCAGGCTATATTGGGATAGACAATAAAAACCGTACTGATCAGGCTGACCAGCGTAAGTCTACGGGTTATATAAATATCGAACGAGTCCATAGCATCTTATTTCCTGGACAAAGAAAAACAAAATAATCGTTACTTCACAGTCCCAGAGAGGGAAAGCGAAAAAAAGGGACTTAAAAACGAAAAGGGCTCAAAGTCGCTCTCCGGGATCTCCGGCGGCGACCTTTCGACATCTGCCGCAGGTGTCCTCTGACATCTGCCGCAGATACTCGGAGACATCTGCTGCAGATATCCGGAGAGAGGTGCCGCAGGTGTCCGAGGAAGGGTGCCGCATCCCTCGGAAAAAGGCTGCCGCACCCTGCCGGAAGCCTCTTTATTCAGTTATAAAATAACCATTTTCCACACTCCAGTCGTTGCCGAAGAAACCTGATACCTCAACTCCACGAATACCTTCTTTCAACACATCTACGTTGAATATTAGTAAATCAGGATAACCGGTGATACCGGAGATATAATCATTCGGATAAGTAGCTTTCATTCCTTCGATACCCGTTCCGGCCACCACGCCTACACTGGCCGTACGACTGTCAGGACGGGGATAGACGAAATAAGTACCCAGGTCGTTGCCCTTCAGCACCTTATCTCCCATACGGATTTCACCTTTCAGAACCTGCACAGGGGCATTCTTCAGGAGTTTGTTCCATGCTTTGTTATTGCTCGCATTGCCGTAAAGCACAACATTGCGGTCGGCATAGACAGACGGAATAAATTCCCGGTCGGAAATAACGTCGATAGAACCGTTGCCCCTGTAAAGGAATGTTTCAGCGTCGAAACGAGCTTTGTTCTGATACCACGCGTTTTCTTCCTTATTTCCTCCGGTTGCATATACAAAGACCACCTTATTGTCGAAAGCCTGTTTGAAACCACCATAACGCGAGGGATATTTCTCCGTTGCCGGAACCTCGTCCACCAAAGCCCATTTACCGGAAGCCTTTTTCAAAACGGCCGATTTGCCACCATCTGCCCGAAGTGTTTCGTTATCGATCGTTATAGTAGCATCTTCCGACAGCTTCAATGCGGGCAGATCAAATGTAAGGGAAGCCACATTCGAGGTTGTTCCTTCAAGGCCTTTCCCTGTCTGTTTGAAAGAAACGGAAGAAAAGGCATACGCCGTATCCTGCTGGTTGACGGTTACCCAGTAATCTTTGGCCGAGATAGCCGGAGAAGCGGTATAGAACTCCAGTTGCTTCACTTCGTCCGCAGCCGGGACTTTATGCCAACGGAAATAATCGAAAATAGGTTTCCAGTCCACACTCTCGTTGCTGTACCAGTGTGAACCGCCCGGATATTCGTAATAACAGAAGTCCGGATGGAATGTGCCTAATATCTCCCGCATCTGGCGTACCTGCTGGATGGGGACTACATTATCCGAGTCACCATGAAGGATATAGATACCCGATTGAAGGAAGTTCTTTTTCAAATCCAGTGTACGTCCGGCATTGGCAGCCTGACAGATCATATCGAAATGTTTCTCGCCGGCATTGGCTGCGTCGGCATTCCGCCGCGAGTAACGGGCGATATCCGGATAACTGGCACAGGGAGCGATCGCCGCAAAACGGTCGGGATAGGTAACGCCCAGGAACCAGGTACCGTGTCCACCCATCGAATGGCCGGTCAGGTAGGTGTGCGACGGATCGGTTTTAAATACTTGTTCGGCTTCCGCCAGAACTTCCAGCGCATCGATACGTCCCCACTCTTCCCAGTTGAAACCGAACGGGCGGCGGTTGGTCGGAGCCACGATATGCCCCCAGTCTTTCGGCGCATAGGCACGGGCCTGGTTGCGTGCTTCAACAGAGGCTCCATGAACAGACAGGAACAATGCCTGGTTATCAGCCTGCGTAGTAGACGGGGTTACGCTGTAATATTGCACACTGCCGTCTACGTTACTGATAAACGTACGTTCATGTATAGAGGAAGCATCCTTTTGCTGTAATGCGATTTCCGCGCGGTCAATCTCCTTTCCGGATTTATCCAGGAGAGTTACAGTCGCTTTCGTCTCTCCCTTTTTGGTTGAGGTAGCTGCCGGGATACGGAACTTAAGCTTACGAACCATCATCGGCATAATATCGTCGGTAGCCACGGTAGCCGTCTCGCCACTTTCCAACTTACATTGTATCTTTAATCCGGAAAGGCTTTTTTCCTGTGCATTGACAACACGGATAGCCGCCCATTTCTCCCCTGCTTCCCCGTTGATGATATCAGGAAGGGTCATGTCTCTTTTCGTGAACATCACCGGTTTAGACGGGATGATCAACTTAGCTTCGACCCGTCCGAAACGTCCCGGGGTGAAGATAAATTCGTTATTTCCCTTTTGCAAATGAAAGGGGATCAGCGTATAGGCAAAATCATAATGATCGCCTTCGTGGGGCATGCCATTGATAAAAGTACGGGTGTTTCCGCTCGACTCCAACAGGGCCACCTGCGGTTTATCGGCCTCATAACCCGTATAAACATAGGCGCGACGTAAGGCACGGTTGGCAAACTTGCCGGTCGAGTCGGCTGTGATCGGCGTCCATTGTACCGCCTCCCGGGTACGCCCATAGTTCGTTGCAGTCAGGTCTTTTTCCGTAGGGG
This sequence comes from Parabacteroides sp. HGS0025, assembly GCF_000969845.1. Taxonomy (NCBI): domain Bacteria; kingdom Pseudomonadati; phylum Bacteroidota; class Bacteroidia; order Bacteroidales; family Tannerellaceae; genus Parabacteroides; species Parabacteroides sp. HGS0025. The sequence continues at coordinate 1,820,864 of NZ_KQ033902.1, read as the reverse complement.
TACGGAATTTGCCTGTTGCGATTTCCCACGCAAGGCCATCCGAAGTGGCAAATAAATAACCTGAAGGGGCTGTTACCGGGACAAAATATCCCTGCTTGAAGGCATGAAGGATAATGCCTTCATCCACACGTTCCACTCTCTCTTTGCCAAAGTATTCGACGATATTCCCTGTCGTTTGTTGCGCCAGTAGCGGGGTCATGCTCATAAAAAGCCCGGCAGCAACCATAATGTACATTTTCTTCATGTGATATAATTTAGTGGTTTAAGAATTATTCGGGAAGGGGAAAAGAGGGATATCTACTACCGGATATCCCTCTTTCTAAATTATTAATGACGTTTATTACCAATAATATTGATCCATAATCTCCTTCATGCGGGGAGTGTCTGCATCGGTGTCGTCCACATCGGCACGGAGCTTCAACAACTCCTGCTTCATCTCTTTGATCACGTCTGCATACTGTGGATCGTTGTACATATTTTTATCCTCTTTCGGATCTACCTGCAGGTCGTGGAACTCCCAAGCCGGAGTGGTCGGTTTCGGATCCGAACCGGTTGCATTAAGGCGGTCGCCATAGAGGAACATCAGTTTATAGCGTTCATTACGGATACCCATATGAGCCGGACGGATATCATGGTGCGTCCAGTAACGGTAATACATTTCCTTGCGCCAATCGGCCGGAGTCTGTCCTTTCAGGTTTTCGCGGAAACTCTTTCCCTGCGACAGTTCCGGAGCTTTCACTCCTGCATAATCAGCCAATGTAGAAGCAAAGTCCACATTCAAGATAATGTCTTTGTTGCGTGTACCTGCGGGGATTTCTTTCGGGTAGCGGATCACGAAGGGCATGTGCAGAGGTTCTTCGTACATCATTCGTTTGTCGAACATACCATGTTCGCCCAGGAAGTAGCCCTGGTCGGAGACGTAAACGACAATGGTATTTTTGCTCAGTCCTTCTTCATCCAGCATCTTCAGCAAGCGGCCGATGTTATCGTCGATCGTCGCCCCGCAACGCAAGTAGTCCTTGATCATCTTCTGATAGATCTTCTTGCGGGCAGCCACCTTATCCATACCTTTCGTAGAGAAAGGAAGTTCCGGGTAACGGCACCACCAGGCATCCGGATCTTTGGAAGCTGTCTCCCAACGCCATCCCATGTTCTCCAACTGCTGACCTTTAAATGCCCTGCCCGACTCTTCGGGGCCGAACTCCATCATACTTTCGGGTTCAGGGAAAACAACGTCATCGTAAAGATGTTTCATCCGTTCGGGGAAGTCCCAGGGTTCGTGCGTCGCTTTGAAATGACAGCACATCATAAAAGGTTTATCCTTATCACGGTTGCGTATCCATTCCATCGTCTGGTCGGTTACGATATCGGTAGAGAAACCTTTGACCTCGGTTCCCTGCTTTCCCTTATCGTCATCCACCCAGTTTTCAGCAGTCTTGAAGATCGGGTTCACGTATTCCCCCTGATCGTGGAAGACATTGAAGTGGTCGAAACCGGCAGGCTGTCTTTTCAAATGCCATTTACCGATCAAGGCCGTCTGGTAACCGCCCGCCTGCATCTGCTTGGCGATATTATCGACCGCAGGCTCCAGTCCGTCTTCCAACGTGTAGACACCGTTACGATGGCTATACGCCCCGGTCATGATAGCGGCACGGCTCGGTGCGGAGATCGAGTTGGTACAGAAACAGTTATCCAGCACACAGCCTTCATCGGCCAAACGGCGGATATTCTCATTCTTAACATAATCGGCCAGGATGCCTCCGTAGACACCCCATGCCTGGGCAGTGTGGTCGTCAGACAAAATAAAGAGAATATTCGGGCGTTCTCCTGCCTCTTTCTCTGCTTTCTTGTTCGAGCTACAACCAATAACAGGCAGGCATGTAGCCAACATGCCTGCTTTCAAAATTAGATCAGCGTTTTTCATCTTTGTTATTTTAATTTACCTGGTTCGCGGCGTCCTGTTCCCTTGACACGTGTCAGATTATCTCCCAGATCCTTGCGCATATCATCGGCAATCTTCATCAACTTGGCTGCTTCTTCGGGATATTGGGAAATGACATCGTAACGTTCTCCCGGGTCACGACGCAGGTCATACATTTCAGCTTTCTTCAGTTCAAGGTTGGTCAATTGTCCCGGTTGTCCATCGTTGCCCGGCACATAAGCTCCGTAAGTCACGTACTTATGCGGGAAAACAAGCTTGAACATGCCATCCGTAACGGCTTCCAGGTCATTCTTATGATAATAATAGACAAACGACTCACGAGGGTTTGCATCCTTTTCTCCTTTGATTAAAGGCAAGACGCTTACACCGTCGATCTTACGCTGTGGCAGCGGTGCACCGCTGATTTCAGCCAATGTAGGCAAAAGGTCGATATTGGAAGCCAGCTTGTTACAAGTAGTTCCGGGTTGGGTAACACCTTTCCAATACATCACGCAGGGAATACGGTTACCGCCATCGAAGGTAGTCGCTTTAGCTTCACGAAGTCCCCCGGCCGAACCGGCATGGTTTCCGTAGTTAGTCCACGGGCCGTTATCGGAAGTAAGGACGATCAGTGTGTTTTCTTCCAGACCTTGTTCGCGAAGTGCTTTCAATACTTCACCGACACTCCAATCTAGTTCCATCATCACATCGCCATACAATCCCTGTTCGCTCTTCCCTTTAAATTTATCGGATACAGCCAGCGGTACGTGCGGCATAGAGTGTGCCAGATAAATGAAGAACGGTTTATTCTTATTCTTCTTAATGAAGTTGACCGTACGGTTCGTATAATCTGTTGTAAACTGGCTTTGATCCGTATTATAACCGATAATTTCATTTCCGTCATAAGTAGGCAGATCAGGGAAATTGAATACTTCTCCCTGTTGCGGGTGGAAAGGCCACATATCGTTGGAATAAGGCAATCCGTAATATTCATCGAAGCCGTTTTGCAAAGGGAGAAACTGTTTGGCGTCTCCCAAATGCCATTTACCGAAAACAGCCGTACTATATCCTTTCTGTTTCAGAAGTTCCCCTATCGTCATTTCATCAGGACTGATACCATAGTCGGAACCCGGCCCGGGCGCTCCGGCAAAACCGATACGGTTCGGATAACATCCGGTCAGCAATCCGGCACGTGATGCCCCGCTGATAGGTTGTCCGGCCAGAAAATGAGTAAAGCGGACTCCTTCGGCAGCCATACGGTCGATGTTCGGCGTTTTATATCCGTATGCGCCATTATAGGAAAAGTCTCCGTAACCGGCATCATCGAGGTTGATGATGATAAAATTGGTGTAGTTTGCGGCCACACCAGTCATTGAAAATGCGGATGCAGCGGTTAATAACCATAGTTTACTGTTCATGATATTATGTTTCTTGTTAAACTTTGCGAACTTTAGAGTAGACAAAGTTCGCAAAGTTTTCTAAAGAAACAAATATTCTTACAGTAGTTTTCCCTTACAAATGCTTAGGGTTCAATCACAATCTCGAACTCGTCGCAGTCTCCCGTACGCCAGGCGAACTGTTCCGTTGTCGGAGAAATACCGAATAAAGGAGAATAGGTTTTTACCTTGATCGTTTTCCCGTCGGGCATAAATTCCAGGATACGCAACCAACCATCTCCCCCATTCCCATGCCAACCACCTCCGGCAGTCTGGGCATTGAACATCATCTGGAATACGTTTTTCCCTGCGATATTCTTATCTGTACGGCGTCCTACATTGTGGCAAAAATCATCCACCAGGCAATAGTGACCGCAAATCAACATACGAATATTGGAAGACGGGTATAACAATTTCTCCCAGACAGCCTTTCCATAATTAGCCGGAGAAACTTTATAATTCTCGGACTCGATGACCGTTCCATCCCATCTCAAATAAGAATGTGTCAGCACAAAAACCTTATGATCGGCATATTTCTTGCTTGCAGCCAGTTCCTTCGCCCATTCGAGCACCTCGTCACGGGGGGCAAACTCGGTCGTTATGATCAGGATCTTTCCCCAATGCGGTTCGTCGAAAGCAAAAGCGGCGTTCTCCAACGTGGGGAGCCCGAATGCGTTATTACACACACTGACCAGCGAATTCTTCCAGGCACTGTTACGTTCCACCGGAAAATACTCCGGGAAACGGCACAGGCGGTTTTCCGAACGGGTATATCCGTAGTCATGGTTTCCTCCGCAGATGATATAAGGTATCTTATTATCCAGTTTTGCAAAGGCGTTGGACGCCGCTTTCCATTGCTGGGTACTAGTCTGGTTGCCATTTACATTATCCGGCACGATATATTCGTTTTGCTCCACCAGGTCACCGGTACACAACACAGCCTTTACCGACAACTTCTCCAGGTTGGCTGCCGTCCATGCCGTCATCAGATCAAACAGAGGCTGGTTGGTATCAAATTTGGTATAACTCTGCGGATCGGGTAAAAGGATCAAAGAAAACGATTCGGAATCCGTAAGCTCAGGTTTCCCTACTCTTTGCACTCCGCTATTATTCTGAGCTGTTGCCATCAGAAATGGCAACAGCATACATATATAAATCAACTTCTTCATATTATCTACTTATATATCGGCCAATCAATTACCCCAACCGGAATGTTGTTGCAGATTTTTATTCGAGTTCAACTCATCCGCCGGATAAGGCAGATCCAACAATTTATCATCCCAGGTAAATCCGCCTACCCGGGGCCATTCTTCTTTCAAAGTACCCCAACGTTTCAGATCATAATAACGCATACAATCGACTGCAAAAAGTTCCACCCTCGACTCGTAATTTATTGCATCCATCGCTTCCTGGGCGTTACGGATGGTAAAAGCAGGCAATACATCCTTATCGGCCATTCCTTCGGGGATATATTTTTCCCGGTTGGCCAGCGCGAACTGACGGGCACGGGAACGGACTTTCTCTATATATTCCGAACATTTGGCAAAATCAGGAGAAGACTTTAAAGCATAGGCTTCGGCTACATGCAAATAAACCCGCGGCAACAGCATCAGATGAATATCCGCCCGTTTATTCCAGGTATTCTCTCCATACCATACTCCCCTTTTCTGAATATCATAACCGGTTGCCGTATTCACCAGCCAATCCTGTTTCCATTTCATCTGTTTTCCGGTAGTCGTTTCGATATCATCCATGATAGTGAAGAATGTCGCATCAAAGCGCGGATCACGGTTTTTCCAGCTTTCATCTGCATTGTAATAAGGAGACTCACTGACCGGCTTACCGTCTATCGCTTCATAAAAACCGACCAGTTCCCAGGATGGATAGAAATAATCACCGGAATAGGTATCGCCACGCATAACACGTCCGTCCTCTCCCAAATCTTCTATTGTTCCCCAATAGAACTCACGATACGTCTCCACTCCGCTACCGAAACCGACGGAGAAAATGATTTCAGGACATGCCTCATAATCTACCCGCAATACATTACCCGGATTTTCGATCAAAGAATAACCATACTTGTCGACCTGTTCACCGGCTTTTATAGCATTCTCATAATCCTTTTCATACAAATAGACTTCACACAGATAGGCATATGCTGCCCCTTTCGTCGCCCGATTCTGAAACTTGTCTTCCCAGGCATCCGGCAGGTTCTGTGCAGCAAATTCAAGATCGGGAAGGATGGCTTGTTTTATTATCTCACCCTTGGGGGTAGCAGCCAACTGCACATCGTCTTTATTAGTTGGATCCGACACGGAAGCAGAACGTAAAGGAACATCCCCATAGAACTGGATCAGGCGGAAATACCAGAATGCCCGGATAAAATACATCTCGGCCAGATGTTTATTGCGGGTATCCTCATCGATTATATCATCCGGCATGTTCTTAACGCCTTCTATATTTTTATTGCAGACAGCAATTCCCTGATAAGCGCGCTGCCAGATGCCCTTCACCAGATTCGACTCGTTCGGGTTGAAAGAACCGACATAAAAAGGTTGAGCATCTTTAAAGCCGGCAGACGACAAATCGCCTGTCATTCCCAGTTCCAACTGAGCATCGGCCCAATGGGCATTCAGTTTCTGTAACTTGGCATAGCATGCCATCGCTGCCAGATCGGCATGTTCTTTTTGTGTAAAGAATGTCGTTTCATCGATTGAACCGTAGGGATTCCTATCCAGGAAATTATCCATACAGCCTGTTGTCAATACACATGACAAGATCAATAATCCTATTATATTCGATTTCATAGCCATCTCCTATTAAAATGTTAAATTCAAACCAACCAAAAATATTCTCGGAGTCGGGAAGTCATCCCCCCAGTTCGTATAATGCCCTACCCCGTTGCCATTCTCCGGATCGAAACCGTCGAATGATTTACTATGAATAGTGAACAGATTCTCGCCCGATACGAATACACGTGTCCTGAAAGACTTTACAGGAACCGTATAGCCTAAAGTCAAGGAACGCAATTTCACGAAAGATGTATTGGCAACCATCAGGTCTGTCATCTCTTCATACGATTCGGATTGGATCAACGCCGGATATTTTCCTTCCGGATCAGAACCCAATGTCCAGCGGTTGTCATACCAGTGGCGGCTCATGTTACGGTTAGGGAAACGGTTCTGGAACGACATCGGTGCATGTTGCTTCCTTCCGAAAACTCCGGCAAACACAGCGTTGAAATCAAATCCTTTCCAGTCGGCGGACAGAGTCAGACCGGCACTGACTTTGGGGATATAGCTACCCAATATGACACGGTCGTCACTGTCTATCTTGCCGTTACCATCCATGTCGACATATTTCAAACGTCCGATCTTGGCATTCCCTTGTCCCATCGCTTTATATTTATCGGCTTCTTCCTGAGTCGTAATCACGCCCCCGGTCTTATAGCCATACAAAGCATCGACCGGTTCGCCGACCCGATTGATCGTCACGCCACCGTAGCTTCCGATGGAAGTTACTTCCTCGGTGACTCCTTCACTTAGTTTCTTTATTTCATTATGCAGGAAAGATACATTCCCTGAAACACTGAAAGTGAAATCCCTTACCTTACCGTTATAGCCGACTTCAAGGTCAAAACCGCGATTCTGTACTTTCGCATAGTTGACATTCGGAGCAGTCATCCCCACCGACAACGGCAATACCATGCTGCGTAAAATACCATCCGTGCTCTTTATGAAATAATCTGCCGTCATAAACAGTTTGCCGTTAAACAATCCCAGATCGACACCGATGTTGGTCATGGTGGTCGTTTCCCATTTCAGTTTTTTGTTGGATAAAGCAGTCTGACTATAGCCGGAATACAGGATCTGATTGTTACCGCCATTGCCGAACATGACTTTCTGGCTTTCCACAGCTGCAATCGTCGGATACCATGAACCGATAGACTGGTTACCTAATTGTCCCCAGGATGCTCTCAGTTTCAATGAACTGATCGGTTTTACCGAAAAGAAATCTTCTTCCGAAATACGCCATGCTCCTGAGAAAGAAGGGAAAACACCCCAACGTTCGCCGTCTTTGAAACGGGAAGAACCGTCGGCTCTCAAATTGACGGAGAAAAGATATCTCCCGGCATAATCATAATTGATACGCCCAAACCAGGAAGCCAAAGCCAGTTGGCTCTTTCCACCTTCCAATGTCCGGTCGGTCGAATTCGTTCCGCCATCGATCACATGCATATTATCGACTTCCGACACGAAATCCTTTACGACTCCTTTCAGGTTATCTTTGGAGAATAGCTGCTGGGAAAAACCTCCCATCGCATTGATCGTGTGCTTACCGAATACTTTATCGAAATAAAGCAGATAGTCTGTTACCCACATAAACTCTTTCTGACGATTTTCCGAATAACTATTCTGGCTATTGGTCTGTCCCCCGTCACTGAAAAGAGGTAAAAACGATTTGTCTTCCGAATAAACCATATCAATACCTCCGTTGAAACGGAATTTCAACCAGTCCGTAAACTTATATTCGACAAACAGATTATCCAGTACCCGGTAGTTGTCATTCGTCGGGGTATTCCAACCCACTTCGGCAATAGCATTCTTGGAACTGGTATAGGCCGGATCCGGTTCTCCATAGGTTCCATCCGCATCGTAAGCCGGAATGATCGGAGCATTGAAGATTACATCGGAATACCGGTTATCCTTACTTCCTTTGGTGTTGCGGTAAGCCAGGTGTACATTATTACCGATAGTCAGGCGGCTGTTAACCTGCCCTTCAATATTGGCACGTAAAGAGGCTTTCTGGAAACCGGTATTAATCGCAATACCATCCTGATTCAGATATTCCGCCGACAGGTAATAACGGGTTTTCTCTCCACCGCCGGAGACACTTGTATTTATATTATAGGTAGGCGCTGAGCTATAAATATGATCGCTCCATTTTGTTCCTTTCCCGAAGGTAGCGGGATCGATACCGTCAAATTTAGTTGTAGGATTACCTCCGTCGATAGCCTGCTTATTATCGCGCATCTCCTGGATAGCAGAGACAAATTCTTCAGCAGTCAGCAAATCCATAATGCTGGAAGCTTTTTGAATACCCCATGTCGCATTGACAGATACTTTGGCTGCACCGGTCGAACCTTTCTTGGTTGTGATCAGAATCACACCATTGGCCGCACGCGATCCGTAAATGGCAGCAGAGGAAGCATCCTTCAGGACATTCACCGTTTCAATATCACCAGGGTTCAATGTTTCAAAGCCGGACGTAACAGGAACACCGTCGATAATGATCAGCGGATTACTATCGCTACCGCTTCCGAAAGTCCCGACACCACGTATCTTAATGGAAGTTTCTGCACCGGGGAAACCACTGCTACTCAAAACGGACATACCCGACATCTTACCTTGTAAAGCTCCCCCGACCGAAATATTAGAATTGGTAGCCAGGTTTTCACCGCTCAGGACAGAGGCTGCTCCCATCAAATCTTTTTTCTTCATCGTTCCATAACCCACCACTACAACTTCTTCCAGGTTCTGGGCATCTACCTGCAATTTAAGATTATGTACAGTCTTATTTCCGACTTTTATCTCCATAGGAAGATACCCGATGTAAGAAACCAGCAGAACGTCATTGTTTCCGGCTTCAATCACATACTTTCCATCCAGGTCTGTCACCGTGCCGTTTGTAGTTCCCTTGACCACAATATTTGCTCCGATAACAGGCTCTCCGTTTTCATCTACAATCACACCGGAGACAGGACGTAATGACCGGGAAGCAGGGGCTTCTCCTCCGACTGCTTTCTTGCTGACTGAAATCGTATTATCAGTCCGCTCAAAATTTAATCCTGCCTGCCTGGTTATTTCTGCCAATACAGTAGAGAGAGAAGCATCCCGAAAGCTTAAGCTTAAGGATTGATTGGCTTTAAGGACAGTTTCTCCATAAAAGAACTTCAGTCCTGTTTTCTCTGATATCTCTTTGAATACCTTTTCTACAGGCTGATTTTGCACTTGAATTGTTATTTTCTCTGATCGGTTGGTCTGGGCGGTTACAGGTTGCAAACACAAAATTGCTAAAAAAACAAAATGAATGAAATAACCAGCCCAGCGATACTTCTTATTAGTTAGGAAGTTCATAACTTTGGGAGTTTAATTGTTGTTTTAAATAGAAATATTAAAAACGACTCCGTATAAAACAATGCCGGGAGTGGACGCTTGGCATTATTTTACAGGATTTTGAAAGGAAGGTCTGCTTCAGGTCTTCCTTTTCTTTTGGTGTTTTCTCAGGTTGTATCTTTCATAACTTTTTCGATTAACAGGTTAATAATCTGATCTATTTATAGAAAATAATTTTATCGCCCTCCTTTCGGTATTTTATATCCGTAGAATACTGAATAGACTTAAGTACAGACTCAAGACTTTTATTATCATGTTCCCCATAGATATAATCATCATAGGGTTTATCACCCGACAGTTCAATCTTACAGTTATACATCCGCTCCAACTCCTTGACTACACTACGGATCGGGGTCTTATTAAAATACAGGCCTCCGTCTATCCAGACCGTTGCATGGCGGGCACTTTCGTTTCGCTTCTGTATCTCACCGTTTTTCCGGGAAAAGACAAGCTGTTCGTCGGGTAACAAGCGCATCATTGCATCGGTCATATCTACCTGGACTTTTCCGGAGCGTACACTTACCAGAATCTGTTCATCCACATCATAAGCTTTTACATTGAATGAAGTACCCAATACTTTTACACTGGCATCTTTTGTGGATACTACAAATGGTTTATCTTCATCATGCACCACTTCGAAAAAGGCTTCTCCATCCATTTCTATCCGGCGGAAGTCCTGTGTAAACCGTTCCGGGTATTTCATGAAAGAACCGGCATTCAGAATTACTTTTGTCCCATCCGGCAAAACAATCCGCTTATGCTCTCCATTTTTAACCCTTATTTCCGTGTATGCTATATTTTGCATGTCCGTGATCCGTGTAAATTGATATGCACCGAATCCCACCGATACAATAAGAGCAAAGATCGCAGCATATTTAAGTAATGAGCCAAACGGTATTTTTCTCTCCTCTTTGCGTATACGGGTTAATAATGCTCGCGCTTCCGCTGTATACTGTTCATGCTGCAAGGAAGTCGTTTCTTCTTCTGGTACTGATTGCCAAACCAGATCCATTTCTTCATTTATCTCTTTTGTATACTGCTGCGAACGAAACATATCCATGATCCGATTTGCATCTTCACAGGTATATATTCCACTGATAAATCGTTTTAAAATTATATTTATATGCTTCAATTGCTCCATATCTTTTTACGTGTCTATTAATAGTACAGAGATAAGCAGCGCAACTGGGATACCGTTAACTTTTATTATACATTTAAGCAGAATAGAAGTAACAATAGATCGGTATATGTCCCGGCATATTTAGCCAGGTAAATGCGGATTATCTTCAATGAAGCTGAGATATGTTGCTGAACCGTATAGACGGAAATACCTAATTCGTCGGCTATTTCTTTATGCGATTTCATCTCTTTCCTGCTCATATCGAATATCCTTCGTTGTTGGGTAGTCAGGTTCATTAGGGCTTTCTCCAACAACCCGTTCAAATCAGCATCCAAGATGGCTTCCTCCGTATCATTCGTGATTTCTACTGCCGCCGATAAAATTTTATTCTTTAGTTGTTGTTCTTTATCGATACCGGCGAGCACGTTCAATATCCTGTTCTTTACAATAGTATAAATATAGGGTGCAAAAGGAGACTCCGGATTAAGGAACCGACGATTCTGCCACACAGAGGCAAAAGCATCCTGATAAATATCTTCAGCAAATTCCTTGGATTTCAGAAATGTCATGGCAAAATACATCAGCCTGTTCTTATACAAAGCGTATAATTCACAGAATGCGGTTTCATCATCATTGAGTAATCCCGTTATTAGTTGTCGTTCCTGTTCCGAGTTGATATACATCTATTATAAATCTCCCTTTTCTATACTTGCAGATACTTTTTCAACCGTCAAATATAAAAACATTCCGTTATATCCCCTATTACATTTGGAAGAAGTATTTGTTTCGGTTGCAACTTTCTCATGGAAATATCAGCAGGAAAGTGTACATTTGTGTGATTTTTACGAAAGGATTAGATTGCAGATGAAAGTATGTATTGCTGAAAAACCGAGTGTGGCACGCGAGATTGCCGAAGTACTGGGGGCTACAAAAAGAATGAATGGGTATATTGAAGGAAACGGATATCAGGTTACCTGGACATTCGGACATCTGTGTACACTAAAAGAACCGCATGATTATGCCGACGAATGGAAACGGTGGAGCCTGAGTGCCCTTCCGATGATCCCTCCCCGCTTCGGTATCAAACTGATCAGTAACCCCACTTACGAGCAGCAGTTCAAGGTGATCGAGACCTTGATGCAGAATGCCGAAATGGTGATCAACTGCGGTGATGCCGGCCAGGAAGGGGAACTGATACAGCGCTGGGTAATGCAAAAAGCCGGATGTACTTGTCCGGTGTACCGCTTATGGATTTCTTCTCTGACAGAAGAAGCTATCCGCGAAGGTTTCCAGCACCTGAAAGAACAAACAGAATTCAGAACATTATATGAAGCCGGGTTGTCGCGTGCTATCGGCGACTGGTTGCTCGGTATGAATGCGACCCGCCTGTATACGATCCGTTACGGACAGAACCGCCAGGTGCTTTCTATCGGACGTGTTCAGACACCGACACTGGCCCTGATCGTAAACCGCCAGGCCGAGATAGAGAATTTCAAACCCGAACCTTACTGGGAGTTGAAAACGATCTACCGGAATACTACCTTTTCGGCTACGAAAGGCAAATTCACTAAAAAAGAAGAAGGCGAAGCTTTCCTTGAAGTTGTACAAAAGGAAGACTTCACCGTCACCGATATATCTGAAAAGAAAGGGAAAGAATACGCTCCGCGGCTTTTCGACCTGACTTCATTGCAGGTGGAATGCAACAAAAAGTTTGCATTTACCGCCGACGATACATTAAAACTGATCCAGTCATTATACGAAAAGAAAGTGACCACCTATCCGCGTGTGGATACTACTTTCCTGAGTGATGACATCTACCCGAAGGTACCTAACACCCTAAAAGGGCTGGTCGATTATACTGAGTTGACAGCTCCGGTATTAGCCGCCAAGATCCCTAAGAGCAAAAGGGTATTCGACAACTCTAAAGTAACGGATCACCATGCCATTATCCCGACCGGGGTACCGGCCCGTAACCTGACGGAAAACGAGCGGAAGGTATACGACCTGGTTACCCGCCGCTTCATAGCCGCCTTCTATCCGGATTGCGACATATCTACCACCACCGTGCTCGGTAAGGTAGACAAGGTTGATTTCAAAGTAACCGGAAAGCAGATCCTCAAACCGGGATGGCGCGTTGTATTCGGTGCCGAACAAAAGGATCCGGATGCCGAACCGACCGAAGAAGAAGGTGTATTGCCAGACTTCGTAAAAGGTGAAAGTGGCCCGCACAAACCTATTTTAAAGGAAACATGGACTACTCCCCCCAAGCCCTACACGGAAGCGACATTGCTCCGTGCGATGGAAACGGCAGGTAAGTTGGTCGATAATGATGAACTTCGTGATGCCTTGAAAGAGAATGGTATTGGCCGTCCTTCCACCCGGGCTGCGATAATTGAGACATTGTTCAAACGTAATTATATCCGCAAGGAACGTAAGAATCTATACCCCACTGCCACCGGTGTGGAACTGATCGGAACCATACATGAGGAATTACTCAAAAGTGCCGAACTGACAGGTCTTTGGGAAAAGAAACTGCGCCAGATCGAACGGGGCACTTACGAAGCACGAACATTCTTGGAAGAATTGAAACAAATGGTCAACCAGGTAGTCATCAACGTTCTGTCTGACCAGTCGACCCGTAGAATAACAATCGAAGAGGCTGTCAAAGAACAGCCCAAAGAGGAGAAAAAAGAAAAGAAACCGCGTAAGCCGCGTGCTAAAAAGGAAGAGGCTCCGAAAGAGAAAGCAGCTCCCAAACAACCGGAAAAACCGGTTTGTCCGGTCTGTAAGAAAGGTAGTATCCTGCGGGGTAAAACAGCTTACGGTTGTTCCGAATATAAGAATGGCTGTACCTTCCGCCTGGATTATGCGACTTATGGCGAAGGGCTATCGGATGAGGAATTGGCAAAAGTGATCGGTAAGTTATAACTACATGGTCACTTATCGTTATAATGTTCTTTTGCTTGTACAACCGTTACAATCACCCGATCTTCTTCGACTGTATAAATTAATCTGTCTTTTTTATTGATACGACGAGACCAGTAACCAGACCAGTTCCCCCGTAAAGGTTCAGGCTTACCGGTACCGGTGTAAGGATGTTCACGCAGTTCATCTAACAAAACATTCACTTTCTTAGCACCGACTTTATCACCAGTGTAAGAAAAAGAAGCAATATCTATCTTCGCATCCTCAGTAATAATTAATGTATATCTCATAAACCAAGTAACTCCTTCTGAAGTTCAGGAGTCAATTCCACCACCTCACCATTCTCTTTCTGCTTTACTGATTTCCGGAAATGGGCAAGATTCGCCGGATTAGTAAAAAAAGGATCTTCTTTCGGAGTGGTAATACGTTTAATGGAAGCTTTCACTTTCTTTACTAATTCCATATCATCCAAATCTAATATTATTCTCGCCAATTCGGCTTTTTCAGCCTCCAAGGCCATAGTTGATTTTGTCATAGTTATTCCTTTTTATTATGTCCTTGACAAAAGTAACAATTAAATTCCATATTCCAACAACCTTTATTCCTTATCTTTGTAGCCTCAAAAACAAAGAAAAAGATGAGAGACGAATGGTTCCCTCTGGTAAACGAGGAGGGAGAAACAATAGGCAAGGCGACCCGTAAAGAGTGTCACAGCGGAAGTAAGCAGCTGCATCCGGTTATACATCTGCATATCTTCAACAAGGAAGGCGAATTATATCTGCAAAAACGCTCCATGACAAAAGATATCCAACCCGGTAAATGGGACACTGCCGTAGGCGGACATATCGATTATGGCGAAACAGTAGAAGAGGCTCTTTGCCGGGAAGTACGCGAAGAGTTAGGGATAACGGACTTTATTCCGGAATTTATCACCCGCTATGTCTTTGAATCGTCCATCGAGAAAGAACTCGTAAACACGTTCCGTACTGTTTACGACGGAAAGATCATACCGGATACGGAAGAACTGGACGGTGGACGCTTCTGGCGCATCGATGAGATCAAAACGAATCTCGGTAAGAACGTCTTTACCCCTAACTTCGAGCAGGAGTTTAGGAGGCTGTTTCTATAACACATATAAACAGCAACAATACTATTCACCATTCACCTTATCTACATTAAATACTTAAATAACAAGGAATAGACAATCGGTAATACAGGTGAAGGATTTAAGAAAAAGGTGAAGGGTCGAGATAAACCCTTCACCTTTTTTCTATATTCGAACCAAACAATACCGATTCCCGGCATTTGTATGTACCCTTCGGATACCGGAAGCATTCAGCATTTTACCAAACCGGCAGGCGGAAGTATTACTGAACTTCCGTTTGGAACGTTCCGAAATAATATCCAACAACTCGACCGACGTAAACCGCTCCTCCTTCTCCCCCTCTTCCGGCAGACGAAAATAAGTAAACAGATACTGTATCTCCAAAGGCTCATCCTGAAACCCGGAATTGCTTTGTGTCAGCAATCGCTCCTCTTCACTATTCAACCAATATCGTTCTCCCGAACGAATGGCATGGACCGCCTGGGCATACAATTGTTCATACTCTACAGGCGCCGATACATCGATTGCCCCTGTCACCTGCACACAAACATACCGACGGCTTCCCGTCGGATCGGTCAGCAACTCCATCGGATTAGCTGTAGCCGAAAATGAAGCCAGACGTCTCATCTGCTGAAATGTCTTCTGATGCGGACGGCGTACTTTCACTTCCGGCTTCTGGATCAAATGTTTCAGATCCGCCTGATATTTCTTGCTTAAGCGGTCGAACTCATCGATGGTAATCAACAGGTTTTGTGCCATCAGCAATTCCGCTTCACTTTTATTCTCCAGATTAATGCTTTCCGCATGATAATCCCTTAACACCGGCGGGAGAAGCAAACGAAAGAAAGTCGACTTCGAAATGCCCTGTCCACCAACCAATACGGGCACCAGGCTATTGGCATACAAACGGTCCGTCTTCTGCCAGTGGGCAACCATACTGACAAACCATACATAAAAACGGTTCCTCCATTCGCCATCCTTGGTCGGCACCGTATCCGCCAGTGCACGTATCCGGTCTTTCCCATCCCATGCCGGGAGATTATACAAAAACTGCTCCAGCGGATTATAATTCGGAACTCTGGGAGAATAAATATACCGCCGCACATCTTTATCCCATATATCGAGCCCCTCTTCCATGGCATTCAGGCAAATACCATTCAACACCTCCGCCGTGACAGGCCGGAAACGGAAACAGAACGAATGCTTCTCCCTGTATTCCACCTCACCGATAATTTCATTCTTACGAAACTCGTACCGCCGCTTCAGAAATTCCTCCATGCGTGCCAGCAAATTCATGGGAACCGGCAGACAAGGTTTCTTCCCGAACGACTTACGCGCAAGATACACATTATGTACAGTCAGTCTCAACAGGTTCTGATCTTCTAAACTCCACATCCGGAAATAAAGCCAGCGAACCGTATCTTCCTCCGGGACACCGGAATCGAAACACAACGCACTTACCGCCGCTACAAAATCCTTCGGTTCTTCCTCTCCCCATCCGGCTCCATGTTCCCGGTAAACTTGATTGAGACAGGTTTCAAAAAGCATTTCTATCTTCTTCCGTTGCTCCGTTCCCGGCAAGATACGCGCCAATGGATCGTCTGACTGTATGACCTGCTCCATATATCCCGGTTCTTCAGGCATTGCCAGCGGTTGTTCCATCCTGACCGGCAATGCTTCCGGATTATAAAAACATTCCGGATCATAGGACAATCGACATCCCCGGTCGAGCGAAGGTTCCTTTATATCGACTTGCCATTGTAACTGTGCCTGATAATGCAATACCGCCCTGCGATAAGCGTGCGCATGGAAACAGATGGCCTTCTCCCGGTCGACCGGTAATGTACCGTCGGGCAACGTATAACGCACCACAACCTTGACACTCAGACCACTCGAACCAATCATAGCCAGCAAGGGTTGGTTGTACCTGACTATTTCGTCACGCAGCCGCCTGGCTTCCGAAAGATTGGCCAAACGATTAAACTCCAGCAGAATCAGTCCGTTATAATGCTTCCAAACCTGATCTTTATAACCGGATGCAAAAACTACCACCGGAACTTTCTCTGCATCTGCCACCCGATTTCCCGGTGAACAATATGGAATCATTTCACGCATATTCTCCACCGGTTTAGCCTGAGTCGTATCTTTAATACGCGCTACCACCGAAGCCAGCTCCACCAACTTACCGGAACCTAGATTTCCTTTTAATAACGTAACTTTCATTTTGTATCCTCCTTCTCCGGTAAGACGTAAACAGCCACTTTCGGCCCACCCAGGCGAACGATCCATCCCTGCTCCCTCAACCGTTTCAGATCTCCTTGTGCCAGATAACGCGAACAGACATTCACTCCCATACAATCAGAACTGGACACCTCCCGGTGGTTCGAGAGATAACGCAGGATGCGTTCCTGCCGCTGCTCCGGAGTATACGCATCTTTTCTCCTGTAATCCGTTGCCCGCTCGAAAGTCATCGAATTCATCTCCTTTTTCAACTCCTTGCAAGCCCGGAAAACAACTTTCGAAAAGTGAATACTTTCCGCCCTGATCTCTTTGGGGTTACGTATCGGCGGACATTTCGCCGTCACAGAGAACAAACCGATCCCGTCGATCTCCACCGGATTACCCTCCTTCAGCGCCAGGATTAACTCTTCTTTAAAACAAGTCATCAGACCTTTGACCTCTCCTTCATTGAAGGTACTACGATCAGCAATCTTCTCACATAACTTCTCAAAACGCAGCACCTGCCCTTCCACGATACGGGCATGCAGCACTCCCTCCTCTTCTTCTGTCTGATGCGGGGAATGGGGATTTTTGTAAAACAGATACTTAGCCGGCATATACAATATTGTGTTTTTCTACCCCTTACCCTAGTGTACAGTAAGAGGTTAGTTAATACTCTTTAAGGCAAACCCTATAACTTATTTACTTAACGACCAAGGTCGGCAAGCTTACCTAGCACCATTAATAAGCTTAACGACGTAGGTCGCAAAGGTTAACGATCGCCATCCGTTGGTTTATAAGTCGTAACTAAAGGTATAGATTATTATTGGTTTTATGGTAATATATAGGAAGGAAAGTGATAATTATTTTAAGGGAGAAAGGGGGGTAATAAATAAAAGGTGAAAGGTTTGCATCAACTATTCACCTTTTCGAGCAACCATTCACCAACAATTCACCTATTTAAATAGAAACAAATCAGCATATTAGATAGACAAAAATGAAGAGTGAATGGTTTATAACCATATTTCACTATGTAAACCTGCGATTTATAAATTGACACTAATCAATTCATAGCTCCAAAGAAATAGAACCGTAAACTATCAAAAAATACTAACTATAAAAACAAAACCGGAAATACCTAATTAATAAGTATCCCCGGTTTTATTATATGTTATAAAGCTTACTTACACATTTCATTAATCACCGCAATCAACTCGCCACCTATCTCTTCGGCTTCTTTCATTGTATGAGCTTCTGCATAGATACGGATGATCGGTTCGGTGTTACTTTTACGAAGGTGAACCCATTTATCGGGGAAATCGATCTTTACACCATCGATATCAGTAATATCATATTGAGCGAACTTTTCTTTTACCTTGGCTAAAATAGCATCCACATCGATCTCCGGAGTAAGCTGAACTTTCTGCTTGGAGATGAAATACGGAGGATAGCTGGCACGTAATTCGCTTGTTTTCATCTTTTTCTTTGCCAGGTGAGTCAGGAACAAAGCGATACCCACCAAAGCATCACGTCCATAATGGCTAGCCGGATAAATCACACCGCCATTACCTTCACCGCCAATCACAGCGTTGGTTGCTTTCATTTTTGCCACGACATTCACCTCTCCTACTGCGGCTGCATTATATTCGCAACCATGAGCACGGGTTACATCACGTAAGGCACGGCTCGAGCTCAGGTTACTTACCGTATTACCTGGAGTATGACTCAATACATAGTCGGCTACTGCTACTAACGTAT
The DNA here is from genome assembly GCF_000969845.1 of Parabacteroides sp. HGS0025. NCBI lineage: Bacteria > Pseudomonadati > Bacteroidota > Bacteroidia > Bacteroidales > Tannerellaceae > Parabacteroides > Parabacteroides sp. HGS0025. The sequence goes on along the minus strand of NZ_KQ033902.1, from coordinate 1,802,203 downwards.
ATTCCTCACCGAACATTTCACCATCTTCACAAACAATAGCCAGACGATCCACGTCAGGATCGACAACAAAACCTACGTCTGCTTTTGCATGCTTCATCAGATCGGAAATCTCTGTCAGGTTCTCGGGAAGAGGTTCCGGATTGTGAGAGAAGTTTCCATGAGGAGCACAATGCAATTTGAATATTTCCTTCACACCCAGAGCATACAGTAAATCCGGCAGAACAACACCACCTACGGAATTTACAGCATCGATAGCGACACGGAAGTCAGCAGCCTTAATCGCTTCTACGTCTACCAGATCAAGATTAAGTACACTCTCAATATGTTTTTGTTTGTATGTATTGTCAACGATCACTTTACCTAAATGATCGACATCTGCAAACTCAAAGCTTTCAGAAGCTGCAATTTCCAAAACTTCAGCACCTTCAGCCGCATTCAGGAATTCACCCTTTTCATTCAGCAGCTTCAATGCGTTCCATTGCTTCGGATTATGACTGGCAGTCAAAATAATACCGCCACAGGCACCTTCCATAGCTACAGCTAATTCGGTAGTGGGGGTTGTTGCCAGGTCGATGTCTACAACATCAAAGCCCATGCCTGTAAGAGTACCTAAAACCACCTGTTTTACCATCGGGCCAGAGATACGGGCATCACGTCCTACTACAATTTTGTTGGATGTTGCTTTTGTGCTTTTTCTAATGAAGGTAGCATAGGCTGCTACAAACTTCACAATGGCTAACGGATTTAATCCGTCTTCCGGTGCTCCACCGATTGTGCCGCGGATACCGGAAATAGATTTAATTAAAGTCATACGTAAGTTCGATTATTTTTCAAATGTATATTTCACTTTGCTAAAATAGACCGGAGTATAATTACTCTGGAAATAGCCTCCAGATGCCATTCGCTTAAAAGGAACAATCAATTTAACAATAGCACCATCACCTACATGGTATAAGGCTGTAGCCAACCCTTCACCTACGAATAAATCCGGATCATAACTTCTGCTTTCACCAGAATAAACATTGTAACCAAAAATAAATTCTGTAGGAAATCCTAAAGCACCAAGACTATAAGTCAGATTATTGGTCATCATATAAGCTGTATCTGAGTTTAAAAATCCTTTTGCTTCGAAGCGGCAAAGAACTTTGGTTGTTCCTAATACGGCACGCTCTCCATTACCTGAATCTATCACATTCAGATACACATCATTATCCAACTTCACAAATTCATTTTCCTTAAAAACACCATCAGACGGATAATTTTTAAGAACCCTTATTCCTTCATTATCGATCAATCGATCGATAGCTTTCCTCTCAGCCTTCAAGTACTCTGTATACGACTTCGTTTTGTCGCATGATACTACTACCAGAGCTACACACATAATCATCAGGATATAAAAACCTCTCTTCATCTGTTATTCTTTAATGTATAAATGAGCGACAAATGTAAATAATATCCGCCATATCTCAGGCAAGTTTCTCTATTTCTTCTGTTTTATTAGGATTAAATTCTTTTAATCCTTTCTCAAAGACAGCTACAGCTTCTTCCAGAGAACCATGAAATTCTCCACCGGAAGCATTTTTATGACCACCCCCGTTAAAATACTGGCAGGCAAACAAATTGCATGGAAAATCACCTACAGAACGCAAAGATATCTTTATATAATCTTTATCTTCACGGATAAAGACACTAAATGATACACCTTGTATGCTCAATGGCATATTTACAAAACCTTCCGTATCACCGGTTACATAATTAAACCGGTCTAATTCGGCCTGCGAAAGAGTAATCAATGCAGCATGTTTCTCCGGATAGATCTTCATCTTTTCATACAAGACATATCCCTGCATACGAAGACGTGATTCGGAATACACCTGAAAGACTTTGCGATAAATCAAATCCTTATCTATTCCCTTCTTTATCAGTTCACCGATGATCGTATAAATTTCCGGCTTATTCGAATTATAGGTAAAAGAACCTGTATCCGTCATCATTCCGGTATAAATACAAACGGCTGCTTCTTTATTAAGCAGGTCGAACATCCCCATGCGGCAGATAAAGCGGAAAATCATCTCACTGGTAGACGACATTTCGGGATACGACATCATCACCCGGCAAAAATCTGCGGGATTCAGATGATGATCGATCAAGACCTTACGGCCTTCTGCTGCAATAACAGCCGGAGCCAGTTTCTCTATACGTTTAGGTTCATTAAAGTCCAGACAGAAAATAACATCTGCATCATGGATCAATTGCTCTGCAAACTCGGGATACTTTTCATGTATCACAATATCTTTTGCTCCCGGCATCCATTTATAGAATAAGGGAAATTCATTGGGGACAATAACTGTTACGTTATCTTTACCATAGGCAGTAAGGAAATGATACAATCCCAAAGCTGAACCGAGGGCATCGCCGTCGGGAGTAACATGGGTAACAATAACAAAACTTTCGCCTTTCTCTACGTATTTCTTGGCTTTCTGAATTTTCTCTTCGTGAATGATTTTTGTAATCATATTTTCTATTGTTTACATGGACAAAGGTACTACTTTTTTACGTTCTACACTGTAAAAAAACGTTCAATAAGCAAATCAAACAATAGAAATAACAATAGAAATAAGGAGACGAATAAGAATCGGGGACGCCGGGTTTGCAGGAACAACAGAAAAAAGAGAGCAATCCCATAACCCAGAATAGTCAGCAACAAGTCAATTTGAAAAGAAAAGGTTGCTCCCGGCACCCTGCTAAAAGCCTCAACAATTTGTAACAAAGCATGTGTTATCTTCTCTACAAACAGCTGAAGATATTCATAACCGGGAAAATTTACAGGTAATAAAACCCAGATCAGTCCGGCTGGTATCAGAAAGGTCGCCAGAAAGGTCAAAGGCAGATTTGTACACAAAAAGACCAGGGAGAATTGCCTGAAATAGTATAAACAAAGTAATGTCGTACCCGCTTGTGCAGCCAGTGTAACAGTTATCCAACTCCAGGGAGCAGCAACCAAAGGGTTACGAACCTCGATCAAACCTTGGAGCCGAGGTTGCAAATACAAAATAGACAACACCGCCAGATAGCTTAACTGAAAACCGATATCAAATAAATAAAACGGATCAAACACCAGCATACAAAACGCAGAAGCAGCCAGTGTATTATACCCGTCCGTTCTTCGCCGTAACGTTCTACCTGTCAGATACAACGTCAGCATCAATCCAGCACGGATAGCAGAGGCTGCAAATCCGGTAATGACAACAAAACACCAAAGTAAACAGATCGTCAACAGATACTTCAACCATCTATAAAAAGCGCTCTTGGGCAAGAAGGATAAGAATAAGGAAAGGAAGCCGCAAACAATAGCCACATGAAAACCACTTACTGCTAACAAATGAGCAACTCCCGTTACCGAAAAACTTCTTTTTACTTCCTGATCCATCCCTTTCCGGTGGCCCAACGTGATCGTTGCCAATACAGATTTTTCTTCTTCCGACAAGTGCAAAGTGTCGAAAGGTTTCAATAAACGCTCCTGCCCTCTTTCTGCCAGTTCAGATACTAACGAGAAAACGGGTCGTTCGTCCCTCTCCTGCCAGTAAGCCGTTCGTTGAATAGAGAAAGACAATAATAACAAAAGAAATACAGCTCCCCACTGCCAACGAAGCTCATAATTACAATGAGACTTTTCCGTCCCGGAGATTACAGCCATATAAGAAAACAGGATGATCAATAAGGGGAATAGTATCAGAAACAATGACACAATGCGGCAATCGAAGTAAGCCTGCAGTAAGATCCCGGTTATCCAGATGAAAAGCGGCCTGATAAAAGGCCGCTTTTGTATTTCTTTTATTATCATACAAAGGTCGGTTTTGGTTGGTAATCTATATACTCTTACATATCTTTCAGCTCTTTTATTGTTCGTATCGGATCAGGAGAACTGAAAACAAAACTTCCAGCCACCAGCACATCTGCCCCGGCATCTACCAGACGTTTTCCAGTATCCAGATTCACACCTCCATCCACTTCAATTAAAGTATCCAGTCCTTTTTCCCGGATCATTTCTTTCAAACGAGCCGTTTTATTTACCGAATGCTCAATAAAACGCTGCCCACCGAAACCCGGATTAACCGACATGAGTAACACCATATCCAGATCCTGTATTATATCTTCCAGTAAACTGATCGGAGTATGCGGATTTAATGTAACAGCCGCTTTCATTCCAGCCTCTTTGATCGCACCGATCGTACGATGCAAATGCGTACAGGCCTCATAATGAACATTCATCATATAAGCACCGGCAGCAGCCACCTCTTTGACAAACTTCTGAGGCTCGACAATCATCAGATGCACATCCATCGGCTTCTTCAGAATGGGTTTTACTGCGTCGAGAACCGGAAAACCGAAAGAGATATTAGGAACGAATACTCCGTCCATAATATCCATATGCAACCAGTCTGCCTCACTATTATTTATCATTTCCACCTCTTTTTGCAGGTTCAGGAAATCGGCAGCCAGCAAAGAAGGAGCAATCTTATGTTTCATAATTTCAAGTCTTTTGCGCAAAGGTACAAAAAAAAGAAAGAGAACACTATGACAAGTGTCCTCTTTCCTTCAATTTCTTAGTTCATCACATAACCACAAAACTCCGGTTGCAAAGCAGGTTCAGCATGGTAACTCCTTGCAAATTGAGATAAGAAATCAAGCGTTTGTCGGCTTGGTGCACTTTTCTTCTCGTTCCGGTTTTTCTTTGTTTTATCCTTCAATCCATCCATACATTGAGTAGAAAATCTCTTCATAGGCATCCCCTTTTTTATTCGTTTGATTATAAAACGGGGGCAATTTCTACTTATTGCATAAATGACAGAATATTTTTACCTGATAATAAAAATCATAATTGGCTCGCTCCGCGAACCGATCATGCCAAAGACAACTCTATATGATTCTCGTCAGCCATACGACGCATATTCAGGATAGCGTAACGCATACGTCCCAATGCTGTATTAATGCTGACACCTGTAATATCTGCGATTTCTTTAAAGCTCAGATCCTGATAGTAACGCATTTCCAACACTTCGCGCTGACTGTCGGGAAGGTGCTTCACCAACTTCTTCACATCCGACAATACCTGATGACGTACGATATTGTCTTCGATCGTTCCATCGCAAAGCTTGATATTATTGAACAGATCCACTTCCACCTCATCGTTGGATACAGTATTTTCACTGCGTTCCTGACGGAAGTTATCAATGATCAGATTGTGTGCAATACGGGTGATCCATGCTTTAAACTTACCGTTTTCTGTATAACGGCCTTGTTTAATAGTCATAATCACTTTCACAAAAGTTTCCTGGAAGATATCTTCCGTTAACTCTTTATTGCGGACTATAAAGTAAATATAGGAATGGATACTGCTCTTATGACGATTCAACAACACGTCAAAGGCGGTATTATTACCCTGTGCATAAAGGACAACCAGATCTTCATCTGTCATCGATTTTAAAGTCTTCATTACTTCTGTATTTTATAGTTTCTTGAGTAATGTTTATGCTATAGGCAATGAGGTTTTAAATGTTAGACAATTTCGTTTTCGAAAGCAAAAGAACAAAAAGTATTTTAAACAGGCAAACATTTCTGTTATTTTTATACAAAAATGTCCCCTGCCTGTACGTTTTATGTACAAACAGGGGACATTTGCTAACAAACTATATTTTTAGAACTTATAACCCAAAGTTAAAGCAACCTGGGTTGTCTTTGTCTTAAGTGAAGCGGGATCGGATTTAACAAATACTTCTCCATTTTCCCGGAATGTACTTGGGAATGCATAAGCATCTTCCTTATATTCACGATATACACATGCCAGATCAACATAGAAACTCGGAGTAAAACGGTATCCCAGACCAATAGAATAAGAATTAGTACCTTTATCCACTGTATAATTAGGTATAGTACCAACAATACCTACTGCATCGGCATAATAAGTTCCATCAGCTTTCTGTGGAGAAATTCCATCTTTCACATGCTGTTTCATCGGAGATGTTCTCCATAAAGTTCCGGCACGTACAGAGAACTGAGGAGTAATCTTCACCTCGGCACCGACTTTTAATGTGCCAGACATACCAAAGTCCTTCTTTATATCATCTGTACTCTGCAGGTCGTTTCCATCCAAATCGTTCAGATTCATTCTCTTGTAATTTGTCAATTCATAATCGACACTTACCAGAAAGTTTTTACCTACACCAGCAGCACTGAAAATCCAACGATCCGGAGTACGAAGATGATAACTTCCCGACTGATAGTCCGGTGTATTATTTTTCCATTCTTCCCCATTTATCGTAGTTGTTGCGTCTCCATGAAAATAATCAGTCAGTTTATACCATGTCGGAGAATTATAGGCAACACCCAAACGAAGAAAATCTGTCGGACGAACAATAGCACCAAGATTAAATGCATACCCTGTTCCGCTTGTAGTAAGACCATTATCCAATGTCAACCACTCTGTTCTAGTAAAATCCTCTGCATAACTGGTATTCAAACTATAGTCCATATCAGTTACAGCAACTGTTGCCCCCAGAAAGACAAGGTCCGAAATATTTGTTGCAAATGAGAAATTATACTGACCAATAGAACCTTTTTCATTCACTAGCAAATCCACATTTTGAGGGATAGCAGGCCGCCAACCATCAGCACCTTGCTCTCCAAATGCTGAGTGATATTCATTCTTCCCATCATATGGATCTATAAAACCTGCATCACTTCCTAAAATTGCAAGCCAAGATATATTCGAATTAAAATAAGGATCATACCCCCCCTCTGGCTTAAAGTCACCCGGCTTTACACCATATGCTAAATCAGCCACATAATCAGCCAGCGAAAAGTCTTGTGCCCCATTCATCCGATAAGTACGGTTAAAGCTCTTTACGCGATTATAAGAGATACCCAGATTCCATCCTACGATACCTTCATCATTTCCGGTTGGGAAATAACCCACATAAGCAATATTGTCAAAGTTAAACCTTGTCTTGCTCTCATCCGCTTTCGAACCATTCCAGTTTGTATTGGCTTTTATTGACGAAAGACTTATCGTAGTTACCACCTCCGAACTACGATATATCCCCAACCCTGCCGGGTTAGTAGACATAGACGATATATCCCCACCTAATGCACCGAAAGCCCCACTCATACCCAAATAGCGGGCAGTACCGTTCAAATCGGTCTGAGACATTTTGTATGCATCCATTTCACCTTGTGCATATGCGACACCACCGGCCAGGAAAAATGCCGATATAAATAAGCACGTTATTCTTTTCATCGTTTCTGTTATTTCTAATACCTTAAATATATAAGGGCACATGTACGGATACAGGCCCTTATACTATAATTATATTATCTCTCTCATTATCTGCGTCCACCTGAACGACCGCCACCACCGCCACTTGAACGGCTACTACTGCTGCTTCCGCTACTGAACGATCCACTGCTACGGCTACTGCTGCTACTTCTTGACGGAGCAGAATATGTACTCTGGCTTCTTGAAGATGCGGAGTTGCTGTAACTTGAACGTGTACTGCTACTTCTTGTAGACGGACTTGCCTGAATACCGGAAGAAGAGCGTGTAGATGAACCACTACTATAGTCGCTTCGACGGGTAGCAGGACGTGTGCGAACTGTTCCTTCCGATTGTACCCGACTGGAAGAAGTTCCTCTGCTTGAACGAATGCTGCTGCTTGTTCCTTCACCTCTTACTGATGATGATGAACGAGTTGAATAACGGTCAGAACTCAATCCTCTTGAACTGCTCGTGCGGTTGCTTTCACTTCTTAAAGAAGATGCACGGTTCGACGACCTATTGGATACTGCACGTCCGGATGAAGTCGAGTTATAGCGACTGGAAGAATTTCTTCCGGTTGTATAACGGCTAGATGTCGAACGTCCGCGTGATGAATAGTTGTATGGGCTATAATAATGATGGTGATGGTGTCCGTAATAGCCACCTCCCCAGTAGCCTCCACCCCAGTAACCACCGCCCCAATAGCCGGGACCGTAATAACCACCGTACCAGGGACTACTCCAGCCGGCATAGAAACCGCCCCATCCCCAGCCGAATCCCCAACGGGGGCCATACCAGGATGAGTAAGTCCACCAAGGACTATAACTATACCAGGGATCATACCAGTTGTTATACCACGGAGAATACCAGCCTCCCCAGCTATTGCCCATGTTGATATTGACATTCACATTGGCATTGCCGTCGGAGTAATCCGTATCATAACCATAGCTGTAATATCCGTCACTCAGATACAAATCCACCTGATCTGCACCGGCAATCGTGATCTTACTCGGTGAATGATAACGAACAATACGTTCGGTATATTCCGAATCGGAACGACGCTCCTTTTGTTTCGTAACCTTCTGATTGTTATCAGGCAGTTCCTCGATATAAGTGCCGTCTTCTTCATCCATATCTTCATCGTACGGTTCTTCTACATCCACAGATGTATATCTGCGATTATATTCGTCTACATCACGATTCTCGTCGTATGCGGAACTATTGGAATTGGAATCGGAGGCCGATGCCAATACTATTCCCGATGATGTCTTCGTTTCCTCCTGTTGTTTGGGTTGTATAACCTTCTCTTCTGTCTTTTCTTTCTTTTTGTCTTTACTGGAAGAGAAATACACATCATCAAAGAACTCCTCCTGGGCAGCAGCACTGAAGGCTACCAGAAGCATCACCACTAAAGATGTTAATTTCATGGGTTTCATATTCGTTTCTCCTCTACATTATATATTTATTCTATTGTTTAGACTCTGTTTCCATCGTCAGGGTTTAAACGCACATTCTTAATAACTATAAAAATAATGCATTCTACATACAAATATAACACGTTCCCAATAAGGATCAAGCATTTATATATACTTTAACTTTAATATTTATCCTGACATGATCTATTATACAAGGTAAGATGCCGTTTCATTTACAAACGCTGCATCAGGTAAGAACATAGCAGAGGGAACAAGCCCGGCAGAAACTAACAAAGAAGTAGTAGTATCTTAACTTTTTTGTCCTTACCTTTTATTATTTTCCTCCTTTACTTTTATTCTTTTGAGCTTGCTCAAAATCAATTTCGGGCTAGCTCAAAATTAAATTCATGCATGCTCAAAATTAATTTCCAGCATGCCCAAAAGAAAACTTATAACAATCTTTTGAACTAATAATAAGAGAGGAAAATATTAGTTTACCGGGAGTTGGCAGCTAGTTGTCCGTAGCCTTCGGGGCAGACAATTGTTTTTACGCTACTGATAGAATTTATTCCAAAGATAAATCGTATATTTGTCCTTTGGTTTAAAACCTTGTAAACTGTATATTAACAAGATTAATTCTATTTGTAAATGGGAAGAGTATTAGTTATTGGTGCCGGGGGCGTAAGTACCGTTGCTGTTAAAAAGATCGCGATGAATGCCGATGTTTTTACCGATATCATGCTGGCTAGCCGCACGAAAAGCAAGTGCGACCAGATCGCTGCTGATATTAAGAATGTAAAAATAAAGACAGCACAGGTCAATGCAGATAATGTGGACGAACTCGTTGCATTGTTTAATGACTTCAAGCCCGAGTTGGTTATCAACCTGGCTTTACCTTATCAGGACCTCTCCATCATGGACGCCTGTCTGGCTTACGGTGTGAGTTATCTCGACACTGCCAACTACGAACCGCTGGACGAAGCTAAATATGAATATAGCTGGCAGTGGGCTTATAAAGACCGTTTCGAAAAGGCCGGCCTGACAGCTATCCTGGGTTGCGGATTTGATCCGGGTGTAACGGGTGTATATACAGCTTATGCAGCGAAACACCATTTCGATGAAATTCAATATCTGGATATCGTAGACTGCAACGCAGGAGACCACCACAAGGCATTCGCAACGAACTTCAATCCGGAAATTAATATCCGCGAGATCACTCAACGTGGTAAATATTATGAAGACGGTAAATGGCTGGAGACAGATCCTCTGACAGTTCATCAACCGATCAATTACCCGAACGTAGGCCCACGCGAATCATACCTGATGTATCATGAAGAACTGGAAAGCCTGACAAAGAACTTCCCGACCATCAAACGTGCCCGTTTCTGGATGACATTCGGACAGGAATATCTGACTCACCTGCGTGTGATACAAAATATCGGTATGTCGCGTATCGACCCGATAATGTACAACGGCCAGGAGATCGTTCCTATCCAGTTCCTCAAAGCCGTATTGCCTAACCCGGGTGATCTGGGAGAAAACTATACGGGCGAGACTTCCATCGGTTGCCGTATCCGCGGTATCAAGGATGGCAAGGAACAGACTTACTACGTATATAATAACTGTAGTCACGAAGCTGCTTACAAGGAAACAGGTGCACAGGGCGTAAGTTATACGACCGGTGTTCCGGCCATGATCGGCGCCAAGCTGTTTATGCAAGGCGTATGGAAGAAACCGGGTGTATGGAATGTGGAAGAATTCGATCCCGATCCATTCATGAAAGAACTGAACGAACAGGGTCTGCCCTGGCATGAAATGTTTAACGTAGACCTGGAACTATAATATGGCATTACAAGTAGGAGACAAAGCGCCCGAAGTATTGGGGCTCGATCAGAACGGAAATGAAATAAAACTCAGCGATTTTAAAGGTAAGAAGTTAGCACTTTACTTCTACCCCAAAGACAATACCAGCGGCTGTACGGCGGAAGCTTGCAGCCTGCGTGACGGCTACAAGGCATTACAGGCAGCCGGTTACGAAGTGGTCGGGGTGAGTAAAGACAGCGCAAAATCCCATCAGGGATTTATTGCCAAGCAGGAACTGCCTTTCAACCTGATCGCTGACACGGACACAGCCCTGCAACAAGCATTTGGCGTATGGGCCGAAAAGAAATTGTACGGACGTTCATACATGGGGACGCTTCGCACCACCTTTATTATCAACGAAGATGGAATCATCGAGAAGATAATCGGTCCGAAAGAGGTGAAAACTAAAGACCATGCAAATCAAATCCTTAATTCATAAAAGGGATGGCAAAAGAAGAAAATTTATTTGAAGAAGGAAAAACACCGGACGCAAAAGCAGCAGACGGTAAGCCGGCAGTAAATGCCGACAAGTTGAAAGCGCTTCGCGCCGCAATGGATAAGATTGAAAAGAACTACGGAAAAGGTTCTATCATGAAGCTGGGTGACGAAAGCATTGAGAACATTGAAGTAATTCCTACCGGATCTATCGCCCTGAATGCTGCATTAGGTGTTGGCGGTTATCCAAAAGGACGTGTAATTGAAATATACGGGCCGGAATCATCCGGTAAGACGACGCTGGCAATCCATGCAATCGCCGAAGCACAGAAAAAAGGCGGTATCGCCGCTTTTATCGATGCGGAACATGCTTTCGACCGCTTCTATGCTGAAAAGTTAGGTGTGGATGTAGAAAACCTCTGGATCTCTCAACCGGACAATGGTGAGCAGGCGTTGGAAATTGCGGAACAGCTGATCCGTTCTTCTGCGGTAGACATTATCGTGATCGACTCTGTTGCCGCCCTGACACCGAAAGCTGAAATTGAAGGCGATATGGGTGACAGCAAAATGGGTCTGCAAGCTCGTTTGATGTCTCAGGCGTTGCGTAAACTGACCGGAACAATCAATAAGACGAACACGACTTGTATCTTTATCAACCAATTACGTGATAAGATCGGTGTTATGTTCGGAAACCCGGAAACGACTACCGGTGGTAACGCACTGAAGTTCTACGCTTCCGTACGTTTGGATATCCGTAAGATCGGAACGTTGAAAGACGGAGACGAAATGAAAGGTAATCAGGTTCGCGTGAAAGTGGTGAAGAATAAAGTGGCACCTCCTTTCCGCAAGGCTGAGTTCGACATCATGTTTGGCGAAGGTATCTCTAAAGCAGGTGAAATCGTCGACTTGGGAGCAGAACTGAACATCATCAAGAAAAGCGGTTCATGGTACAGCTATAATGAGACAAAGCTGGGACAAGGACGTGATGCAGCCAAACAGCTGATTAATGACAACCCGGAATTGGCAGAGGAGCTGTCGGGTCTGATATTTGAAGCTTTAAAAGCATAATATTCTTACATATAATTATATGTAGTATGTAACGTGTGACGAAGACCTTTCCCCGGTCTTCGTCACACTTCATATAAACCATAGATATCGGGGATTTACTATTTTCTAACCTTATAATATGACTAACAAAGACAAATATCGCCAACTTTGTAGTAAGGAAACAAGCCTACCTCTGTTTTCGAGGGATTGGTGGTTGGATGCTGCTTGCGGCGAAACCTTATGGGATGTCTTGCTGGTTGAAGAAAAAGAGAAAATACAGGCCTCATTTCCAATCTATATTCCGCACCGGGGGATTATTTCAATGCCCCCTTTCACCCAGACGATGGGCCCGTGGTTTGCCCCGGAAGCTCAGGATGCCAAATATACCCGGACGTTGGGAAGACACCAGGCTATCTGCAAGGAGTTTACAGACGCTCTGAAAAAATATCCTCATTTCCTGCAACATTTCAACTACCGGATAACAGACTGGCTACCGTTTTACTGGGAAGGATATAAACAGACAACCCGCTATACTTACCTGCTGAAGAATATCAAAGACGAGCAAGTTGTATGGGAAAATATGAGTTCTAATATCCGCCGGAACATCACAAAAGCAAAAGAAAAGTATAACATCACTGTAAAGAAAGGCATCCCTGTCGATGACTTCCTGAGAGTTCAGGCTCTGACATTTAAACGCCAGCAATTACCGGCTCCTAAAGAACTTGAGATACTGAAGAATATCATAGCCGTCTGCCGGCAACGCAACCAGGGCGATCTTTGGGGAGCTTATGATGACAAGGGGAATCTGCACGCCGTGGCTTTTATCGCCTGGCAGGAAAGTTCCGCTTATTACCTGGCCGGAGGAGGTGATCCCGAATTACGGGCATCGGGTGCACATAGCCTTATTTTATGGGAAGGCATCCGTTTTACCGCCCAATATACAGACCTATTCGACTTCGAAGGCTCGATGATTCCTGGTGTTGAACGCTTTTTTCGTGAATTCGGGGCAATTCAAACCCCTTTCTTCACAATAACCAAAGGAAATCTGAGTTTATTATATAAAGCCTGGCTGAAGTTAACGAAATGGAAATGAACGATCGCACTTTACATTATATAATACGTTTCCTTTTGGGGGAAGATATCTCCGGGAGGGTGATTGCCGCTATCGGATACACGGCAAACAGGAAATTGTATGACCGCTACAGTATAGTGATCGTTCCGTCCGGTTTCTTCAACAATCATATATACGGAACGCCGGCTTCCCTACCTAAACTGCCGTTACAAGAAATAGAAGGGACTCCTCTCCTGTTCGGGACTCCTCAAATAGAACAGGTAGGCGATACGATGGTCATTCACGCTGACATCGTTGCAAGCACATACTTTCTCATTACCCGTTACGAAGAAATAATCCAACGGAACGAACGGGATGAGCACGGGCGTTTTCCCGGAAAACAATCTTTACCTTACCGGGCAGGATTTCTTCACCGCCCAATCGTCGACGAATACAGGCTTTTATTACGCAGTTGGTTGCAACGGTACGGGCTTCGGGTGCCTGACATAAAAAAACAGATACAACATATTTATCTGACACACGATCTGGATGCACCGACTCTTTACCGTTCCTGGAAAGGTTTTATCCGTTCCCTCAAAGACGGAAGAGGGTTAAGTAAATCCATCCGGGGAAAATGCGGCCCGGTCGAAAACGATCCGTATTACACATTCCCCTGGATGTTCCAACAGAATAAAATACTTCAAGATCAGGTGGGGAAAGAGATATGCAAATCTATCCTTTTCGTCCGTAGCGGAGGTAAATGCAAACAGGATAAACCTCACTACAGCTTACGCAACAAGGATATATGCCAACTGATACAAACGGTTCTATCCAATGGTATGACCATAGGGTTACACAGTAGTTATCAGGCGGGCATCACTCCCACCCTTATCGGGAAAGAGAAAACAATACTGGAAGAAAATGCGGGTAAGAGCATACGCTGCAACCGGCATCATTTCCTGGCCAGCCGTGAACCGGAGGATATGACGCAACTGGAAGCGGCTGGAATTACAGACGATTTTACAATGGGATACGCAGATATAGCCGGTTTCAGATTAGGAACCAGTTATCCGGTACGATGGATCAACCCCGTCAACCGCCGTTTATCTTCTATCTGGCTCCATCCATTGACATTGATGGAATGCTCTTTGGAAGAAAAAAAATATATGGGATTAAATCAGGATGAAGCTTTCACCTACAGTATGAATTTAGTCGAGCAGGTGAAAAATGCCGGTGGAGAGTTAACCCTTCTGTGGCATAATACCAGTGCACAGGAAAACACAGATAGTTATTTAAGAAAGCTTTACAGCCATTTATTAAACGAACTCGCAAGAAAATGAAAATTGTTACTATTGTCGGTGCCAGGCCTCAATTCGTAAAGGCGGCTATGGTAAGCCGGGCGATTCTGGAACATAATAAGAATAATGCTTCTCCTATTGAAGAACTTCTTCTTCACACAGGACAGCATTACGATGCTAATATGAGCGACATCTTTTTCAATAGCATGGGTATTCCTCAACCGATCTGGCAGCTGCAATGCGGAAACGGGACACATGGGGAAATGACCGGCCGCATGCTTATTGAGATCGAAAAGATATTACTCGATACACTTCCGGACTATGTGCTGGTATATGGTGATACCAATTCTACATTAGCCGGAGCGTTGGCTGCGTCTAAACTTCATATACCTGTCATCCATGTGGAAGCGGGTTTACGCAGTTTCAACAAACAGATGCCGGAAGAGATCAACCGAATTTTAACGGATCACATGGCAACTTTGCTTTGCTGTCCGACTTTTGCGGCCGTTAAGCATCTGGCAAATGAAAATATACAGCAAGGCGTGCATCATGTCGGTGATGTGATGTATGATGCAGCCCTGTTGTTCGGTAAGCTGGCTGATAAGTCATCGCAGATACTATCCCAGCAACATCTTAACAGTAAACAATTCAGGCTTTGTACCGTTCATCGGGCTGAAAATACAGATAACAGGGAACGCATATCCGAGATAATCGACGCATTGACAGAGATTTCGTCTCCGTCTTTCCCGACTGTCCTCCCCCTGCATCCCCGTACACGGAATTGCCTGGAAAAATATAAAATGCTTTCTCCTCTGGAAAAGCAAGAAAGTATCCGCATCATCCCACCGATCAGCTTTTTAGATATGGTGATGCTGGAGAAACATGCCGCCACAATCCTGACAGACTCAGGCGGTGTACAGAAAGAAGCTTATTTCCATCATACTCCCTGTATTACTTTACGGGATGAAACAGAATGGGTGGAGACTGTCGAAGCCGGATGGAACCAGATCGCCGGATATAAAAAACAGGATATTCTGCATTGTCTGGAGAACGAACCTGCCCGGATAGAAATCCCGGAATACGGAACCGGCAATGCTTCAGATAAAATCATTGGTTTGTTATGAAGAAAGTACTAATCATCTGCGACCTTTTTCCGCCGGCTTTCGGCCCGCGCATGGGGTACTTATGTAAGTATCTTAAGCTTCATGGTTGGAAACCGGTCATTCTGACGGAAGCCGTCGATGAGAAAACTTTTACTTTTCTCGCAGGAAAAGATCGGGTTACCTATGTTAATTACTATACGGCAAAGAATCCGGTTGTAAAGAAACTCCAGTGGATCAGTACGCTTTTACTCGATCTTTGTTTCGGTTATAAAGACATCCGCATGTATAATGCAGCCCGGAAGCTGGTTAAAGAAAATAAGTTCGACCTGATATTATGTAGTAGTTTCCGTACTTTCCCATTACCGGCTGCACAAAAGGTTGCCGATAAATATAAACTACCTCTAGTGGTTGATTTAAGGGATGTTATTGAACAGTATACAGGTGATGAATTTATTTCTCATGCATTACCTTCGTTTTGCGGATTTAACAAACTGTTTGTTTCGATCTTTAAGCGGAAGAGCCTTCGTGACAGGAACCGGGTATTGGAAAAGGCCGGTTATGTAACAACTATTTCCCCCTGGCATGTGGCTGTTTTAAAACAATATAATCCGAAAGTAGAACTGATCTACAATGGTTTCGATCCGGAATTGTTTTATCCGGAACAAAAAACGACCGATCAGTTTATCATTACTTATACGGGCAGGTTACTCAGCACCGCAATGCGTGATCCCAGCCTGCTGTTGGATGCATTGGCGACCCTATCTGCAGAGAAGTTTTTTACAGAAAAAGATTGCCGGGTCTATTGGTATGTAGATGATGCTTCCCGGAAAATCATCACCGAGGAAGCTAAAAAATATGGAGTCTTATCATATATGGATTTCAAAGGATACGTACCGGCATCCGAGATCCCATCCATATTAAATAATAGTTCTGTCCTATTGCTACTGACCAACAGGGCTGAAGGAACCGGCCCTAAAGGAATCATGACCACGAAGTTCTTTGAATCGCTGGCTGTAGAGAAACCGATACTTTGTGTCCGAAGCGACGAAAGCCATCTGGCAGCGGCTATCCATGATACCAATGCCGGGCTTGCAGCAACCAATACAAAAGAGGTTTGCCGTTTCCTGAAATCTTATTATAAAGAATGGAAAGAGAAAGGGTATACATCTTCGCCGATAGACAAAAGTAAGTTACTTCGTTTTTCGCGCGAAGAGCAGGCAAAACAATTCATACATATATTCGAAAAGATAAAAACTCATGGATAAATATATCAATATAGTTGCATTCAATATTCCCTGGCCGGCCAATTATGGCGGAGTGATCGATGTTTATTATAAAATGTTGGCTCTACACAGATGTGGTGTAAAGATCATCCTGCACTGTTTTGAATATGAACGTCCCCGCTCCAAAGAACTGGAAGCTTTATGCGAAAAGGTTTACTATTATAAGCGAAAGACCGGATTATTGGCGAATGTTACTTTATTGCCATACAATGTATTCAGCAGGAAAGATCCGGAGCTGCTGAAAAATCTTTTGCAGAATGATTATCCTATATTATTTGACGGCCTACATTCCTGCTACTATATAAATCACCCGCAATTGCAGGGACGGATGAAGATATACAGAGAAAGTAATATCGAACATGACTATTACCGTCACTTAGCCAAAGCGGAAACCAATCTGATCAAGAAGTATTTTTTTCTGGTAGAAGCCTGGCGCTTCGAACGATATCAGGATATATTAAAACATGCAGACCTGATGATTGTTGTTTCTGTTACCGATACAGATTATCTGCGTAAAATATTCCCTGATAAGAAAGTGGAATATATGCCGAGCTTCCACATCAATGATCAGATATCAGTAAAAACGGGATCGTCTGATTTCGTTTTGTATCATGGGAAATTATCTGTAACGGAGAATTCACAGGCGGCTTTGTTCCTGATAAAGAATGTATTCTGTAAGCTGGATTGTCCTTGTATCATCGCCGGAATGAACCCGCCATCCGCTCTACTGGAAGCGGCGGCTCCCTATTCCAACATCACAATAGAAGCAAACCCATCCGACGAACGTATGGATTACCTGACTCACGAAGCTCAGATCCACATGCTGATTACATTCCAGGACACAGGCTTAAAACTTAAATTACTGAACAGTCTCTTTGGCGGCAGATATACAATCGTAAACCAGAAAATGGTTACAGGCAGCGGATTGGATCCTTTGTGCCATATAGCCAACACTCCGGAAGAAATGATAAAGACCTGTAACAGTTTAATGAAGCAGCCTATGACCCAGGAGTTAATTGAGAAAAGAAAAGAATTTCTGTTCCCTACTTATTCCAACCATCAACAAGGGGAACGACTTTATAAAATGATCTATGAAAAAGCATGACTTATCACATATTGCCCGTTCGTTATCAGCACGTTTGCAGGAAATTGACTATGATCAACTTCCTATCAGCGACTATAACAAACAGTATATAAGCAATCTGAAGCCGGCGATGGATTATTATATGAAGATCTATAGTGCCTGCCTGTCAAAAGGCTTCAATATCATTAATTGTTCTCCTGAAAATGCAATTTTGGTTGACTACGGAGGAGGAAGCGGATTTCTCAGCATCCTCGCCAAATCAGCCGGAGTTGGCAAAGTTATTTATCTTGATCTTAATCCTAAATCGGTAGAAACGATTCAGGTATTAAAGAAAGAGACAGGCGTTGGGCCGGATATTATTTTACACGGTAATTCAGATACGCTTGCCGACTGGTGCAATAAAAATAACGTTCAACCGGATTTATTAATTGCTACAGATTTGATTGAACATGTTTATGATCTGGAAGTTTTCTTCAGAGATCTTTTCGGTCTGAACCGGAAAATACAAATGATCTTCACCACCGCTTCTACTCCCTTCAATCCGTATGTAAAACGTCGTTTACATAAATTGATGGATAGTAGTGAGACAGGAACAGTTGAAACACCTAACTATTATACCTTAAGGAAAACATATATCGAAAAGAACTATCCACATCTTTCCACTGATGAAATAGAGAAATGGACTCTTCAAACCCGTGGGCTCATCTATCCGGATATAGACAAAGCTATCAAAGCCAATAAACTACCGATATTAAAAGACAAACATAATACCTGTGATCCGGCAAGCGGAAACTGGACGGAACGGATTCTTCCAATCAATGATTATCATTCATTGATAAGTCCTTACAATTACTCTTTGAAAGTTGATAAAGGTTTTTATAATTCGGACAGAAGAAGCGTAGTCAGTTCGATTATATGTAAAAGTATAAACCTACTGATCCGCCTGTCAGGCAAAGTTGGTTTTCTGATCGCTCCTTTCATTTTCTTGTCCTGCATCAAACAACGCCCTGAGAGCTGATTGAATATACGGACGTTGAAGATCGTAAGGTTTCAGTACGCGATCATTCCATTGCAACAAATCGATATCCATAAGAATATTTTCTTTTTGTTTATCTTCAGGCGCACGCCCCAGTTTTTTTTCTATCTGCTTGAATATAGCTATTAACTGATCCGGCTCTTCCGAAGTAAAAGCAATAGCCACCTGATTCAAAAAAAGAGAAGGATTGCGCATATCCATTGGTTCGGTATAGACCGCCTCAGAAAAGTATATTGAAACAAAATGATCACGCAAAAGCTGATCTGCCAACTCTATATTCCTTTCTTTATCCCGATTTGAACCGAGACATAATATCACTTTATTCAACATACTTGTTTTACTACTTCCGGTAATCTTCCTTTTTTGAATTACAAAACTATAAAAAAATAACAAATTATATTACGCACCGCGTTGAATACCTATTTTTAGGTATTGGTTATACAAGCTTTTACTTTTACCTTTGCACAAGAATTTAAGAAGATGAGATTATCAGAGCTTCACACAGGCGAAAAAGGTGTTATTGTTAAGGTAATGGGACGCGGAGCTTTCCGCAAACGCATTATCGAGATGGGATTTATCAGAGGTAAAGAGGTGGACGTTATACAAAATGCCCCACTTAAAGACCCTATTCATTATCGGGTAATGGGTTATGATGTTTCATTACGCCGCAACGATGCCGCAATGATAGAAGTGATCAGTGCAGCTGAATATGCCAAAGTGCAGGCCTCGCAGGAAATAGAAAAACGTCCTGCAGATTCTTATATTTCTCCTTCCACCGAAGATTTACGGGCAATCGCCATCAATAAAGGAAAAACAATCAATGTGGCATTGGTTGGTAACCCGAATTGTGGAAAAACATCCTTGTTCAACTTTGCTTCCGGAGCTCATGAGCATGTAGGCAACTACAGCGGGGTTACGGTTGATGCCAAAGAAGGTACATTCCAACAGGATGGCTATACTTTCCGGATTGTAGACTTACCCGGAACCTATTCTTTATCAGCATATACACCGGAAGAACTGTACGTTCGTAAACATCTTAGCGAGGAACAGCCGGATGTAGTCATCAACGTTATAGATGCATCCAACCTGGAAAGAAATTTATATCTGACTTGCCAGCTTATCGATATGGATGTCCGTTCTGTCATTGCTTTGAATATGTACGATGAACTGGAACGACAAGGCAATAAATTTGATTATGATTCTTTATCACGCATGATCGGAACTCCGATCGTACCCACGGTAAGTAGAAGTGGTTTCGGTATCGAAGATCTCTTTAAGCGAGTCATCAAAGTTTATGAAGAAGAAGATCCGGTAATCCGGCATATCCATATAAACTATGGAGAGGTGTTGGAAAAAGGTATTACAAACGTTCGCAAAGCGATTAAGGAGAATGCAAATATCGCAAAGAGTCTTTCAAAACGTTACCTCTCCATCAAATTACTGGAAGGTGATCCTGAAATTGAAAGTTTCATAGAAACATTACCATGTGCTGAAATAATCCTTCAGGAACGTGATCGCAATGTGACTCAAATCGAAGAGTTATTACTCGAAGACTGCGAAACGGCATTTACAAATGCGCGCTATGGATTTATATCCGGAGCCCTACGGGAAACGTTCGAACAAAACAAAATAAAAGAAGCTACCAGTACCCAGATCATTGACTTGTTTGTCACTCATAAAGTACTGGGCTTCCCCATCTTCATCTTATTTATGTGGATAATGTTCGAAGCAACATTCCGCTTGGGAGAGTATCCGATGGGGTGGATTGAAGATTTAGTGGGCTTAATTGGTAATTTCGTTCGTTCACACATGAGTGAAGGCCCCTTAAAGGATCTTTTGGTAGACGGTATCATTGGCGGAGTCGGTGGTGTAATCGTTTTCTTGCCTAATATCCTCATATTATATCTGTTTATTTCTTTTATGGAAGATTCCGGATATATGGCACGTGCGGCTTTTATCATGGATAAGATCATGCACAAAATGGGACTTCATGGAAAATCATTCATTCCATTGGTAATGGGATTCGGTTGTAATGTGCCGGCGATTATGGCGTCTCGTACAATCGAAAGCCGTAATAGCCGGATGATAACCATGCTGATTAACCCGCTGATGAGTTGTAGTGCCCGTCTGCCGGTATATGTTTTATTGACCGCAGCTTTTTTCCCGAATAATGCGAGTTTCGTGTTGCTTGCACTATATGTAACCGGAATTATCCTGGCTGTTATTATGGCCCGGCTGTTCAAACGTTTCCTGTTCAATGAAGAAGATGTTCCGTTTGTAATGGAGCTTCCTCCCTATCGCATGCCTACTGCTAAAGCGATCATGATCCACATGTGGGAGAAAGCGAAACAGTATCTTCACAAAATGGGAGGTGTCATCTTAGTTGCTTCTATTATTATCTGGTTCCTGGGATATTTTCCTCGCAACACAGAAATAGGAGATGTATTCGACAAGCAAATAGCGGAAGTGGAGAATGCAGAACTGGATTCTGCAGAAAAGACTGATGCTATTGCAGAACTGGAACGTCTGAAGAACATGGAACACCAAAAGAGTTCTTATATCGGAATGATTGGCCAGACAATACAACCCGTACTCAATCCGTTGGGATTTGACTGGAAAATGAGTGTCAGTCTACTCACAGGTATGGCGGCTAAAGAAGTTGTTGTAAGTACGCTTAGCGTATTATACACGGGCGAAGAAGAAGATAGCCAGGCTTTATCCGAACGTCTGAAACAGGATCTGGATGCTGAAGGCAATCCGGTATTTACTCCACTTATTGCCTTGAGCCTGATGCTTTTCGTTCTCATTTACTTCCCTTGTATAGCGACAATATCAGCTATCGTGAATGAATCTGGTTCATGGAAATGGGGAATATTTGTAGTTATTTATACGTGTGTGCTGGCTTGGGTTGTTTCGTTTGTGGTTTATCAGACGGGGAGTTTGATTATTAATTTAATAAATTAGAATTATGTGGCAAGATATAGCAGTAACCATTATAGGAATTATTGTATTTTTCTACATCGGAAGAAAGATATATAAATTCATCCATCCATCCAAAGCAGATAAGTCCAGTTGCAGATGCACAGGCTGTGCCCTCAAAAAGACATGTTCTCAATAACTGTTCTGCAAACATATATCTTGGTGATTTTGGAATGTTTTCTTTGGGTTAAATCAAAACTGTTTCTTAAATTTGTCAACAAATAAAATTCCTATAAATATATACACCAAATAAAATATGCAAGCTATTATTTTGGCAGCCGGAATGGGCAAACGCCTCGGAGAATTAACAAAAGATAATACCAAATGTATGATCAAAGTAAACGGAGTTACGTTGATCGACAGAGTCTTAAAACAATTATCCAATCTCCATTTAAACAAAATCGTCCTAGTAATTGGTTATCAAGGAGAACAGTTAAAACAATATATAGGAAACAGTTATCGGAATACTCCCATTGAATATGTTTTCAACCCTATTTTTGACAAAACGAATAATATTTACTCTCTATATTTAGCAAAAGACCACCTCCAACAAGATGACACAATTCTTCTTGAATCTGATTTGATTGTAGAAGATAAGCTTTTTGATAAGCTATTGAACAACCCGTTTCCTAACTTAGCTTTAGTGGCGAAATATGAAAGTTGGATGGATGGGACAGTAGTCCGACTGGATGAGGATAATAATATTGCCAGCTTCATTCCTAAAAAAGCATTTAAATACTCTGATACTCAATACTATTACAAAACAGTAAACATGTATAAATTTAGTAAAGAGTTTTCATGCAGTAATTATGTACCTTTTCTTGAAGCATACAGTAAAGCATTAGGAAATAACGAATATTACGAACAAGTATTACGAGTCATCACATTATTAGATAGATGCGAATTTAAGGCTTTGCCATTAAACAATGAAAAGTGGTATGAAATAGATGATATTCAGGACCTAGACATTGCTGAAACAATTTTTTCCGAAGGAGATATAAAACTCGCTAAATATCAAAAAAGGTACGGGGGATACTGGCGTTTCCCTGAGATGTTAGACTTTTGCTATTTGGTTAATCCTTATTTTCCATCTCCCAGAATGAAAGAGGAATTAAAAGCAAACTTTGATATACTATTAACGGAATATCCTTCGGGAATGTTTGTCAATAGCCAACTTATAGCTAAATATTTCGGAATTAATACAGAATATGTATGTGCAGGAAATGGTGCAGCTGAATTGATAAAAAGTATTATGGAAAACCTAAAAGGTAAATTAGGGCTTATTTACCCAACCTTCGAAGAGTATCCTCACCGAATACAGTCAGATAAATTAATAACATTTACACCTAATAATTCAGACTTCACATATACAGGAGAAGAATTGATTAACTATTTCTCGGACAAAGAACTAACAACCCTATGTCTGATCAATCCAGATAATCCATCCGGAAATTTTATTCCCCTGAAGGACATAATCAAATTAATCGAATGGAGCCAAAAGAAAAATCAACAAATTATTATTGATGAATCATTTGTTGATTTCGCGGAAGGATATCCTAATAACACTCTATTAAGAAATGACTTACTTAAAAAATATCCAAACCTTATTGTCATTAAAAGTATTTCAAAGTCATATGGTGTCCCCGGATTGAGGTTAGGAATATTAGCTACGTCTAACCCGGAAATTATTACTAAAGTCAGAAAAGATGTATCTATTTGGAATATCAACTCTTTTGCTGAATATTATTTACAAATATTTGGTAAATACGAGTCTGATTATAACGTAGCCTGTCATAAATTTATAGCTGAACGTAATCGTTTCATGGAAAATCTTAAAGAAATTCCTTTTTTACGTCTTATCCCATCTTCTGCTAATTATTTTTTGTGTGAAATCACTAATAAATATACCGCAAAAGAACTCACTCTTATATTATTAAACCAATATAATATATTAATAAAAGATTGTAGTTCAAAAACATCATTTGAAGGGAAAAACTATATACGTATTGCTATCAGAAATCAATATGATAATAACAGACTGATCCAAACATTAAAAACATTATCAAAATGAGAACCATTTCCAATCAAGATATATTATCACTATCAATTAGCCCGTTACAATGTATTGAATGGGTTAAAGAATCTTTCTGTATGAAATACAATTGTGTCTTGCCCGAAAAAATCAGTATTAAACTGCATGACAATATTTTCTACAACACAATGCCCAGTTACCTTACAGAATTAAATAGATTCGGTGTTAAAATAGTAACACGCTATCCAAATCGAACACCTTCTATACAAGGAGAAATTTCTTTGTACGATGGGTCTGATGGAACATTTCTTGCACATATGGATGCTTCATGGATCACAAAAATGCGAACAGGAGCTGTTGCTGCATTGACAATAAACAAATTAGAAAAATCAAACGCGCAGATCTATGCATTCATGGGATTAGGACAGACAGCAGAAGCCACACTATTATGCCTATTAGCACTCACTAATCCTGATAAAGAAATTCATATACGTTTGTTAGCCTATAAAAATCAGGCAGAGAAATTTATTGATACATTTAAAAAATTCAAAAATATTTCATTTGAAATTGTTCCTACAACTACGGAACTAATAACAGGTGCAGACATAGTTGTATCGTGTGTTACCGCTATGGATCAAATTGTAGCATCAAATGAATGCTATAAAGAAGGAGTACTTGTCGTCCCTGTACATACACGTGGATTTCAAAATTGCGATTTATTTTTCGATCGATGCTTTTGCGATGATAAAGGACATATATCTTCTTTCAAATATTACAACGAACTAAAAAATTTAGACGAAATATCAAATCTTTTATTAGGAAATAATCCGGGACGCAGAACTGATAAAGAAAGAATACTAGCCTATAACATAGGGATTTCACTTCATGATGTTTATTTTGCGTCTCACATATATGATTTATTTATCAACTCTCAATAAATTATGATATTTTCATGAAAACACAAAAATTTACAATGTATAAATGGGGTTATTTAATAATCGTTTTTTTTGTGGTTATACTATTTTCTTGTAATAGAGAGGATGAGATAAATTCCCCTTTATTAAATCACTCTATATTTTATTCCATTAACAATATATTAGCAAGTGAAAGATTGCTTTCGATCATGTATAGTCAGGAAGATTCGACTTACACTAGAGAAAGATTCAAAATAGTACATATTTCTGATTTACACTTATCAACCTGGTCAACTGATAATAATAAGGAATCTCCCTACAACTTGCAAGAAGCTGTGATGTTCGCTAATCAAAGTAATTTAAAAATTAACACATTAGTTGCAACTGGAGACTTTGTTGGTAATGAATTACAAACGAAAAAACAAGAAGCAATCAACAACTTAACATCTTTTATCCAGTATTTCTATAAATCCAATAAAGTTCCATCTTTCACTTGCTTAGGGAACCATGACTCCAATATGCTTTCAACAAAAGCCAGTGAGCATATAAGCAAAAAGGAATTATATAATATATTTCAAGCATCCTTTAATTATCCTATCAACAAAATGATTGGAGAAAATTATTATTATGCAGATATCCCTACCACCACCCAAAGTATAATTCGCATAATAGCATTAGATATGACAGACCAGAATACATTTATTTATGATACTCAACATTATGCAGTCTTTTCTCAAAAACAAATTGACTGGCTATGCCAAATTGCTCTTCAAAAAGATATGACAAACAATCATAGTATTATCATACTCAATCACTACCCATTTCAACCTTACTCGAAAAAGAGAGAAACATTTTTATGTGATGGTGATTTCGTACACCAATGGAATATGATTCCTGAAATCATTGAAGCTTTTCGAAAGAAAGAAAAAATTGAATATATATATACAAACAAATTTATTCCAAATTCACCTATTCATGTCCATGTAGATTTTAGTACTACACCCGGCGAATTTATCTGCTATTTAGGAGGACATGCACATATTACATCTCAATTCCAAATAAAAGGCTTATCCAATCAATCTCCTCTCCTCCCACTCCAAAATATGCTATTATGCACTAATCAGTCTCCTTCGGAAATTGGACTAGTATACAACAAAGTACAACGCCAAAACCAAAGTATTGACAGTAATAGTTTTTGTATTTACGCTATTGATACTATAGAAAAAAAAATATATATCACATTTTTCGGAGCATACAAACCTCATAATTCAATAGACTACCCTGAAGTCATAGACATTAAATATCTGTAATTCATCAACTAACCCACACAACTCTTTAAAAATTCATTCAAGTACCAAGTTCGACATAGTTTTCTTCTTAAAAGCAGAATTAAAAAATAAGCAGTATCTTTGTCTTATTAATAAACACTCAATTACACAAATCGTAAGTAAGACAATAAAAAGACTATCTAATCGTTATATCAACAAAATAAGATTAAATATATGACACAAGATTTTATTAATAAACAATTCTATAATCTTTATATATTCACATTATTTTTCGGAATAATTCTATATAATCCTATTGGATTTAAATCAGCAGATGAAATCTGCGCTTTACTTCTTTTAGTAATGTTTCTCTTTGCTGTATTCAAATCAAAAAACTGGGAGTTTAATAAAGTATTTCTTTTTACTATAGCGGTCTTTACTTTTTACACTTCCTATTCTATATATATTAGCAGTAATACTAAAGCAGCAATAATCACAGACTTAATCATCCAAATGAAACCTTACTTAGGTTTTTTTGCAGTCTACCAATTAAGGCCTCTTTTTGATAAGATTCAAAAGAAAATTTTACAAGATATATGTTTGGTTCTTTGGTTTATACTTTTACCCATAGGACTTATTGGTATTTTTGATCCATTCTTTATTGGTAAAGTTATGGTACATCCAACCTATTTTGCAGCAGCAATTGTAGCTCTATCTCTCACATATTTATTCTGTGGAAAATATACTATGAAAGAAAAAGTCATTTTCCTATTTATGTTAAGTATAGGCCTCGCTTCTGGACGATCTAAATTTTATGGTTTTTTCGCACTCGCTATTGTGTCAATCATATATTTTGGAAAAGCTAACAACATAAAAATGAACTTAAAAACAATTTTAATCTTCATATGCACCATTACGTTAATATGTTATGTAGCATGGGAAAAGATTCATTTATATTTTGTAGCTGGGATAACAGGTGAAGTTGAAGAAGACCTCATTGCTCGCTATGTATTATATAGTACATCTATTCTTATATTCAAAGATTATCTACCTCTAGGTTCTGGATTAGCCAGCTTTGCAACTCATGCATCTGGAGCCTACTATTCTGATATCTATTCCAAATACGGCATTGACCATGTTTGGGGCATCAATAAAATTGGATGGGAGTTTATTGCAGATACTTATTATCCATCTTTAGCACAGTTTGGCATAGTTGGTATTATTCTTTATATTTCATTTTGGATATATGTATTACGAAAAGCTTATCTATTCTTTTTAAAAAACAAACAAGCAAAATACATAATTATCACTTTATTAATCACAGGCTATATAACAATTGAAAATATAGCAGATGCCTCAATTACGAGCAATAGAGGCTTTTTTATGATGATGTTATTAGGGCTTACAATGGCAGAAATAAAATCTCTTGAATTAAAAAACAAAGTAAGCATTATTAATTCAAAACAATAAAAAGATGAATAAATATTTCAATGTACATTTAGAATTCGATAAAAATAAGATAGAGAATGTCATCCAAATGGCAATCTCAAACAACCAAAAAGGATACGTATGCATAATTGAAAGTAATAATCTAGCAATAGCGAATAAAGATATAGTATTCAATGGTGTTGTAAATAATAGCCTGATCAATACTTGTGATGGTTCAAACATAGCATGGTTACTCAGCCATATATATAAACAAAAATTACATTCTTACACTGGGAATGATATATTTCTCAACTTTATTTCAAAGAAAAAATACAAACATTATTTTTTAGGTAATACTCAAATAGTTTTAGATAGTCTAAAAGAAAATTTATCAAAAACAGACCCAGCTATTAGCGAGATGGTTTTTAAAGAATTACCTTTCAAAAATGTTACCGATTTTAATTATAAGCAAATAGGAGAAGATATCAATAAAAATAACCCTGATCTCATATGGGTGTCTCTAGGAGCCCCCAAGCAAGAACTTTTTATGTCAATGCTTCTACCATACATCAACAGAGGTATAATGTTTGGAGTTGGAGCTGCATTTAATTTTAATGCACCATCCGGAAAAATAAAAAGAGCACCACTTTGGATGCGCAAAAATAGATTAGAATGGCTTTATAGAGCTTTTGAAGAACCTCAAAAAAATGTACCTAGATACTGGAACTTTATAAAATTATTGCCCCAGCTCATGATTCATGAATGGAAGCAGTCGAAGAAAAAAGATTTTCATTGACAATATTAATATCCTTAATAAACTTAGTAATGGAATAATGCTTTTCTATCGTTTGGCGAGCAGCGTATGATAAACTTTCTAACATATCTCTATCTGAATTCAACTCTGTTACAGCGTCAACAATTTCTTCTATGGTAGAAGCTAATCTTCCATTACAAGAGTTCACTACATTTGGAATAGATCCTACAGGTGAAACAACTGGAACCATACCATACCCCATACTTTCCAACAAGGACAAAGGTAAGCCTTCAAAATCTGAAGGCAAAATAAAAACATGCGATTTCATCATCAATTCTTTTTTCAAATTCCCATAAACTAATCCAAAGTCTTTTACATCAGATTGCACATCCGCTAAAAGCTTTAAAAAATAATCCTTATCCGGACCAACTCCACACAAATTAAAAACAAATGGTATCTGCTTTGATTTCATTATCTTTAACGCATCAGCTATTTTAGCTAATCCCTTAGCTTTGTCAATACGACCTAAAAAAAGAAATGACAATTTATCTTTAAAGTCTTTTTTTTCTTCAATATACTCAGGAAAATCTACTGCATTAGGAATTACATTTATTTTACGACTATCAACTTTAGTATAGTTTTTCTGCAGAAATTCTTTTTCTAAATCACTTAAAACAATAATCGTTTTTGCTTTTTTCAAGAAAAAGTTTATTATAGGCTTAAAAATACCAGCTTTACAATTCATAAAACGACCACCATGAATATGTAGAATTACAGGAGCAGAGCGAATCCACAAAATAAAAAATAATAAAATATCCCGAATCAGAGATTTGGGTTCAAGTCCAAGATTAAAATGAACGAGCCGCAACTTTTCATTTGAAAAAAAAGAGATATAAAACAAATTTTTAAACAGATTAAATAGCCAATATACCCCACGCTTTTGTTTATCTTTTTTCCCTACAATAAAAGGTATATAATTATATTCTTTATTATTTTGAATCAACAAAGATGAAATAGTTGAAATACCACTAATATTCTCTTGAGGATTAAGAGATGGTGTTATAATTAATATATTCAATTTATTACTCACAAGCATAATATCATTCAAAATTAATTTCAACAATATGATATTCTATTTTATCCAAAGAAGGCAATGTCATATAATCATTATAAAGTCGTTTCAAATACTTATCAGGATCATTTGGTCCCCAAAAAAAATGATTTTCAAATTCAAATTTTCGTAATGGAAAAATTTCTGACATTCTTCTTTCAGAAAAAAAACCAACGCCTAACGGATGATGTAAAATATCACTAGAAGAAAACAAAGCAAAAAAGCGTAAAAAAGGATATAGTATTTTTTCCAAAAAGCCAAGAAAGGATCTTTGCAAGATTAACTTCACGCCTCTTTTATCATTTTTCTTCCACGATAATTTATACAAATAATAATGAAGCTTAGCCGCTATTCGAAAAATCCAAAGAGGACCTCTTTCCATAGGGAAAATATCTATAAAAACACCCCTATACTTATAATTACTACCTAAATTGCCAGTTTCAATTATTTCTGAATGTAAATCACGAATTTTAGCAAATTGAGCAATATAGTTGCGATCTGTTTTACTCGTTTGAACTACCATTGATTTAGGAAATTCTTTATCCAAAATTTTAAGTAGCCGCTTATAATCCTTTCTTAGAACTTCTATATCGAGATCATCATCCCAAGGGATGAAGCCTTTATGCCTAACTGCTCCCAAAGCAGTACCGGAACTTAGCCAGTAAGATATTGAGTGCCTCTGACATATTTTATCAAATTCAATCAACATCTCCAACATTCTTAGCTGCTGTTTTCGAAGAGTCGAACCTTCTTTATTAAACAATGTATATTCAAGTTGCATTATAATATAATATTTTATACTTCAAACAATAATATAATCGATAGAGTACAATAAACAATTCTGTTATACCTAAAACCAAAGCAAATGTTTGAACTGTAAAAAGATCTAAGTAATACAAAAGTAGATATATTACTATCAAAACAAAAGTAGAACCAATCACACTAACATTAAAAGGTCGTGGATAACCAAATGCTACTAACAAAGGAGTTCCTAGATAAAGAGAGATACCACCACAAAAAACAAAAACACACAAAATTCGTAATATACCAACAGCCTCAGTCAATTCCTCACCTGCAAAAAAAGCAATCCCTAAAGGCGCAAATATATAAATAAACAATGTAACCACAGATGAACAAACACACATAAATCCAAAGCATTTACGAGCAAATTGCCGATCTCGGATCCTGGCTAAATGAGGATACACTGACTGGTTTATCATTTGCAAAGGAATAAAAGCCACATTTGCTATTTTCTGTGCAATATCAAATGCAGCTACACTTTGCATAGAAAAAAAGATACCACAAATAATTTTAGCTATTCCTGCATTTATCAATAAAGATAAACGCGATATAAAAAAAGGAATACTAGCTAGAAAATAAGCTTTCATATTACTATAGCTAACAAAAGACAAATGAATTTTTTCTACTACCAATAGAAGATAAATAGAAATAAAACCTGACAACAACATTCCTAATGACTGCAACAATGGTATAAAAATGTAATCATCTGATGAATGAATAAAAATAAATATTGAAATAGTATAAAACAAAATCGAAAAGAAGCGAACAAAAGTAATATATTTCATTCTTTCGATTCCCTGAAAATACCAAACAGGAAACAGAATGTCTGAGAAACAAGATAAATATGCAAAAAAAATCAATAATACATTAGATCGAAAAACATCGAAAACCAAGCAACATGTAATCAATATAAAAGATGAAAAAATCCACAAAAAGAATTTTATACATAAAACAGAAGATACAAGCTGTGATAATTGCTCTTTATCATTTCTCAATATAGCAACATCTTTTACAGCTGAAACATCTAATCCAAAGTTAATAATGATTGAAAAATAAGATACAACTGTTTGCACAAAAGCAATTAAACCATAATTTTCACCACCCACAATCCTTATTATATAAGGAAGAGCTATAAATGGCATTGCTAATTTTAACACTTCTAATATGGACAAATATCCCGTATTCTTAACAATTATTTTATATTTCGACAATCCCTTTATATTCATCTTTCACAAAAATAAGAAAATATTACTTCTCTACTTTCTTTAGTACAGTCTGTAAATAAGTATTCACAATATTAGCCCATTTATACTGGGAAAGATTAGCACTTATTTGACTACTATCCAAAGGAAATACACTCACAACTTCTTTTAATGCTTCGCTAAAGCTTACAGATGTATCTTTTATTAGAATGCCACAAGATGGATTAATAACTTCTCGATTAGAAGTTGTATTGGTTGCAATCGTATATAAGCCAGAAAAGATATACTCAAATGTCTTTGTTACAGGCTGTTTATCATAATAGTTCGTTAGAGGTACATATGAAACTCCAACATTACATTCGTCAAATAATGAAACAAGATCTATATGATGTAAATAACCATGTATCTTAACTATATTTTCCAATTGGTTAATTCGAACAAACTCTTCAATATCCTTTCTTTCGTTTCCATCACCTACAATATGATATATCATGCTAAAATCTTTAGGCATTTCCTGAGAGAAAGAATAAAATCCTTTTACTGTATCCAATATATTACGTCCACTTAAAGTTCCTACATACAATAATCGTAAAGCATCATAACTCTTTATTTTTTCTGATATTACATCAGCGCCTAAAGGAAGAAGATAAGTTTTTTTAACAGATAAAGAAAGCTCTTTCTGAACTCCTGTAGAAATAACAGTAACAAAAGAAAAAGTTTTTGCAGAAAATCTCAAAAAACAATTTTCCCATTTTCGCCGAAGTTCATTTGGTGAAACTGATAATGTACGAATATCCAAAATAGACTTTTTCCAGGGAAGGAGAAAGTGTAAAAGAGAAAAACCATTGAAATAAATGATAAAAGTAATACCTTTACATTTTATCATTTGAAACAAAGCTCTAATAATAAAAGAAAATGAGCGTTTCAATTTAGAACCTTTCCAAGGAATATATACGACTTTAACGTTATCCATTAAAATCTTTTTAGATCCTTTGTAAAAACAAAAATAAGTAATATCATACACTTCTTTCAAATACTCACAGTATTTGAAAGAATCTGTATGATATCCAAATTGTTCATTACTTATTATTAGTAATTGCTTCATTTACTATTTAATTTTCAAGTACTCTTCACGTAATGCCAGAATCTGCGTTTTTACAAAAATACAAATAACAGGGAAACATAGAGTAAACAATATTATTGCCAGTCCAACAAATAACTTTCTTGGTCCCACCGGAGCTTCCTTTACATACGCAGCATCCAATACACGAGCCTTATCAAAATCTTTTCCAATTGATAATGCGATTTCTTCTTTTTTTTGTAATAAAATTAAATATACTCCTTGATAAATCTCTTGTTGACGTTTCAAATCGATATATTCCTTTTCTAATGTTGGAACCTTACCCATTTTATCCAAAATCATCTTTTCTTTCTTCTTCAAATCTCCCAATGTCAAATTTAGACTTTTACGGGTATTCTCTATAGATAGAAATACACTTCCTCGCAACTGTTCAACTTGACGATTAGCTTTTTCAATTAAAGGACTTTCTGTTTCAGATGCTTGCATAATTCTAGAACGTTCCAATAATGCTTCATTATATAAAGTAAGAGGACTACTCTTATCACTGGTTTCCGCACTAAGCAAAGACGGAATAAGATTATATTTATTTACAGGATTTTTTATATATTCAGACATCATCTCAATCAGGTGAGATTGAGCTTCTAACTCAATAATTTTCAACTGCAAGTCTTTCATCTGTTCAGCATAAAACTGTACATCGTACTCTATTGCGGTCATCTTATTTTCAAGTTTATAAACCTCTATTTCTCTTTCAACCTTAATCAAATCAGAAACAGTACTATTTATCCGCTTATTTAAAAAGTCTATCGATTTTAATCCTTCTTTCTTTCCATAATTATCTTCCTGCTCATTATACAAAGAAATTAATGTATTCAACATATCGATTCCTCTCTTTTTTTCATAATCCTGACATACAAATTCTACAACATTTGATGTTTTTGAATATTCTTCTATAGTTAATTGTTCTGCAAGTTCATCTGCAACCCATTTTGCCGGAACAACATCAACTTTCATTGAAACAGCTTCTTTTTTTCCATCAGTGTATGACAATAAAAAAGAACCTTCTTTAATTTGTATCTCAGCTGGAAGAGAATCAAATACGAGATGTTTTTTTTCACTTTCCCCCTTAGCTTCTATTTCTACCTTCCCATTCGTTTTTATAGCAATATTAAAAACGATTCTTTCAGATAGAGATGCATTTGTTAGTGAATCCGGCCTTAAAACAATTGGTGATTTCTCATATAGATAATGTTTATAGGCATAAGGTTTATTATAATTCACATTAATACCTAATTCTAATATCATTTTCTCCAATAAATTATTAGACAAAAATTTCACTAGCTCATCATCCATATTAATACTTCCATTTCCAATATTACCCAGACCGAAAGATTTCATTAGACCCGCTGTTTCTCCTAAAGCCATAGCTGCAGTTCCCATACTCTTATCTTCCTGAAGTTGAACACGTGCTGTCATTTCGTATGTCTTAGGCATTACTATCAGATATATTACACCTAAAGTTAATGATAACAAAAACACCGCCAAAAAGAATTTCCAATAATCGAAATAACTTACTATTATTTTCTTCAATCCTATAGTTTCATCGTCAGTCACATTTATTTCATTCATTATTTCCATAGATATTTATTTCTTTGAAGTATTAATAATTGTAATAACCATTGATGAAATAATAGATACAGCACTGATAATAGAAGAAAATACAGTTATACTATATTGTTGAGCTTGACTATAGCGTGCATTCCTCTTCTTAGCAGTATTGGGTTCTACATAAACAACATCATTTTGACGTAAATAAAAATATTTTGACGCAAACAAAGCTGGATCAGTCAAATCCAACCGTACAAATTCTTTCTTCCCATTATCATCTCTTATTAACAATACATTTGTACGATTTGCATTTATAGTCAGATCTCCAACTTGCCCTATCGCATCTAAAATAGAAAGACGATCATTACGCACAGTCAAAGCGCCCGGACGAGAAACTTCTCCCATCATTGTTACTCTAAAATTAGTGAGCAAAACACTAACCAAGGGATCTTTTATATACTTTGAAATATCGTTTTCCAGCACATTAGCCAATTCCAGACGAGTATATCCTTCAACTTTCACTTTGCCTAAAACCGGAAAATTTATATATCCGTCTTTATCCACTAGATAATTATACATTGATTGAGAAGCAAAAACAGGTAGTTCACCTTCTTGAGCATAAGCAAAACTTGGTGGATTAAATGGTGTTGCAGCCGTTGGATCCCATGCAGTAACAGTTATATTCAACATATCTCCTGGTAAAATTTTCGTATGATAAGTCTGACTCATCTGAGCCACCTGCTCCGGCGTTAGAGAATCAACACCCTGAAAATAGACAACATCTTTGGGTACAGAACACCCACCCAAAAACAAGGTAAAAAGTACAATAGACAATAATTTCAATCTCATAAGCTCATTCTATTCAAAATAAGGTGCAAATATACGTTTTTTTATTTAACGACATGATTTAACAAGTCCCGAATTCTAACGTTACATTTAATAACGATGCATTTATGGATATATTGCTGCATAAGCAATTAAAAAGATATTAGATTTTCTCCTTTTTCCTAAATAATCATGTACTTTTGTTGTCAAACAAAATAGATTATGCTTGAAATAGGAAAATACAACACACTCAAAATAGTTAAAGACCTCGATTTCGGAGTTTATCTGGATGGAGGCAATGGGAAAGAGATACTTCTTCCTGCCCGTTATGTTCCTAAGAATGTAAAGCCGGGGGATGAAGTGGAAGTTTTTATTTACCATGATAATGAGGGCAGGCTAATAGCAACAACAGTCCATCCACTGGCTACTGTCGGTGAATTTAAATTCATGGAAGTAAAATCAGTGAATAATACAGGTGCATTCCTGGAATGGGGATTAATGAAGGATTTGCTAGTACCCTTCAAAGAGCAGAAAATGCCGATGCGTGAAGGCAGATGGTATCTGGTATATGTCCATCTCGATCATATTACAGGACGGATCGTCGCTTCCGCTCGTATCGATAAGTATCTGGATAATGTAATGCCTGAATATACATTCAATCAGGAAGTAAATTTGTTAGTAGCTGACGAAACAGAGATCGGCTATAAAGTTATCATCAATAATCTACACTGGGGATTAGTATATTATAATGAAGTCTTTCGCCGTTTGGAAAAGGGGGAAGAACTCAAAGGGTATATCAAAGAAGTCCGTGAAGATGAAAAAATTGATGTAAGCCTTGTTCCGCTGGGTTATCAGAAAATAGAAGGATTGGCCGGAGTTATTCTCGAATCATTAAGAAGCCAGGGAGGTTTTATCGCTGTACACGACAAAAGTGATCCGGAAGTCATTCAGTCTCTTTTCCAATGTAGTAAAAAAAGTTTTAAACAAGCTATCGGTGCTCTTTACAGGCAACATCTCATCACATTGGAAGATGGAGGCATCAGTTTAGTTTCTCCTTGCTGAAACTATTGTTTCAATAGGGTGAAACTTTTGTTTCATCGGGATGAAACTATTTCTACGTGACTAAGTCAATGCCCCAAATACCATAAAAAAAGTGACGCCGCTTGTTTAATGCGGCGTCACCCTATATAGATTGATTTATGTTCGTTTATTAATGCTGTTTTTAATCTAACTTCAATACAGCTAAGAACGCTTTCTGCGGAACTTCCACTGTTCCGATCTGTTTCATTCGCTTCTTACCCTCTTTCTGTTTTTCCAACAACTTGCGCTTACGAGAAATATCACCTCCATAACATTTTGCCGTTACATCCTTGCGAACAGCTTTTATGGTTTCACGGGCAATAATCTTAGCTCCGATAGCTGCCTGAATAGCAATATCAAACTGTTGCCGGGGAATAAGCTCCTTCAGTTTTTCACACATACGACGTCCAAATGTCACACTATTGTCCACATGCGTCAGCGTTGATAAGGCATCTACAGGTTCCCCATTTAACAGAATATCCAGTTTCACCAGTTTACTTGGACGAAAATCATGGATATGATAGTCAAAAGAAGCATATCCCTTAGAAATACTTTTCAGCTTATCGTAAAAATCAATTACAATTTCCCCTAAAGGCATATCATAATGAATCTCTACACGATCACCTGAAATATATTCCTGTTTCAGCAAAATACCGCGCTTACCCAGACAAAGTGTCATGATCGGGCCAATAAAAGTCGTATTTGTTATGACAGAAGCACGAATATACGGCTCATCGATATGATCTATTAATGTTGGCTCCGGCAGGCCACTTGGATTATGCACCTCCAGACAATTACCTTTTTTATCAAACACTTTATACGATACGTTCGGTACAGTCGTGATCACATCCATATTAAACTCCCGATCCAATCGCTCCTGTACAATCTCCATATGCAACAGCCCCAGAAATCCGCAACGGAAGCCGAAACCCAGCGCAGCTGAACTTTCCGGCTGGAATGTCAAAGAAGCATCATTCAATTGCAGTTTTTCCAACGAAGCACGCAGATTCTCAAAATCTTCGCTATCGATCGGATAAACACCGGCAAATACCATCGGCTTCACTTCTTCAAAACCAGCAATCGCTTCTTTCGCCGAACGAGCCACATGAGTGATCGTATCTCCGACCCGTACCTCACGGGATGTTTTAATTCCGGAAATAATGTAACCAACATCCCCCGTACGGATCTCGCTACGTGGAGACATTTCCAGTTTTAATATACCTACTTCATCTGCATCATATTCCTTACCTGTTGCAATAAATTTCACATGATCCCCTTTACGGATCACTCCATTCACCACTTTAAAATAAGCAATAATACCACGGAATGAATTAAATACCGAGTCAAAAATAAGACATTGAAGAGGAGCATCCGGATCTCCCTTCGGAGCAGGAACCTTATCAATAATAGCATCAAGTATCTGAAAAACACCTTCACCGGTTTTACCACTTGCGCGGATAATATCTTCCCGCGGACACCCCAGCAACTCAACGATCTGATCTTCCACTTCATCCGGCATAGCACTCGGAAGGTCTATCTTATTCATGACAGGAATTATCTCCAGGTCATTTTCGATAGCCATATACAGATTAGAGATTGTCTGCGCCTGAATTCCCTGGGCAGCATCGATAATAAGCAAAGCCCCTTCACATGCAGCAATAGAACGGGAAACTTCGTATGAAAAGTCCACGTGTCCCGGAGTATCAATCAGGTTCAAGGTATATTCTTCACCCTTATAATTATACTTCATCTGAATGGCATGACTCTTGATTGTAATGCCTCGTTCGCGTTCCAGATCCATATCATCAAGAACCTGCGCTTGTAAGTCTTTGCCTTCGACTGTCTTGGTGTATTCAAGTAAACGGTCAGCCAAAGTACTCTTACCATGGTCAATATGAGCAATAATACAGAAATTGCGGATATTCTTCATGTGCCAATTTATTTTAAGTGTGCAAAGATAGGAATTTTAGGTCAAAAACTATACTTTTGGCATACCATTTGTTGTTAATATTATATGACACTACAAGAAATAAATAAAGTATACAACCGCATTGTCGGTTCATTAGATAGTAAGGAATTAAAGAATGCTTTTGATTCCATTCAGGCACTCATTTCCGGAAGTCGCGAAATAGCGTTTCAGGACAAATTGAATGAGTTGCAGGAAACATATAAATATATGTTGCGCTATCGCATTGAAGGAGCTAAAGATCCGATGCAGGAACAAATATATAACAAGATTCAGACCTCTTCTTACGAATTGGCTGACCGGATCAGGCATAAAGCACTGGCAATCGAATCGCCTTTGGCCTTTTACAGCCGACGCAGGAGTTTGCAGGTTCAGCCAAACGTAACATTCGAGAATCTGCGTCTTCAACTCAACAAGCATTATGCGACAGGAAACAATGCTGAATATGATGCAATGCTTATCGTCCTGTTCAATAAAATATGGGTATCCGATCCTTTTACTGTCGAAGAAGCTGCCGTAATAAAGAACATCCTTTTCGACAACGAACTTCCGTTTACAGCAGGTAGCCAGATCGTTTCATCACTAATGCTGGGATTGCAGGCAGCTTTCGATCCGGAAAAGCTCATGTTATTGTTTGATGCTGCTAATCATGAAAATGAAGAGATTAAAGTACGTGCACTGATTTCTATCCTGCTAACATTATATACTTACAGGAAAAGAACGGCTCTTTATCCGCAAATAACAAACAGGTTGGATGTTCTTTCTGAGGCACCCGGCTTCACGAAAGCAATACGAACGATCACACTGCGTTTTATCCTGGCCCGTGAAACCGAAAAGATCACCAGGAAACTACAAAACGAGATCATTCCGGAAATGATGAAACTAAGTCCTAAGATCAGCAATAAAATAAATCTGAAAGACATTACTCCGGAACAGTTGGGAGAAGAAATGAACCCGGAATGGGAAAATATATTTGCAGACAGTTCACTCGGTAAAAAGATGGAAGAATTCAGTGAATTGCAACAAGAAGGAGCTGATGTTATGCATTCCACCTTTGTTCATTTAAAAAGTTTCCCCTTTTTCCGTGAACTAAGCAACTGGCTTCTGCCATTCACAACAGAACATTCATCGTTCGGAAATCGTTTTAACCAGAATAATGGTGAAAAACAGATGCTGGACTCTATGACGCTTGCGGCATTCATGTGCAATTCAGATAAATACTCATTATACTTCAGTATGATGCAATTACCTGAAGAAGCAAAGAAAATGATGATGAATCAATTTGACAGCCAGGCAACTGAAATGATCCAGCAAAATAAGGAAGAGTTGATCAGTAAACGAGGAAAACTGGAAACTATTACAGGACAGTATATACAAGACTTGTACCGTTTCTTCAAAATATATCCAGGACATTTGGATTTCAATGATATTTTCACGATGCCTCTTGATTTCCACAATCTAGATATTTTGCGTCCTTATATCTCCGATGAAGAAAGCCTGAGTACGATTGCCGAATATTACCTACGTAAAAACTATTTCAGCGATGCCCTAACCATATTCAATCAGTTGGCCGAAACGAATCAGGAAAGTGATATTCTTTTTCAGAAAATCGGTTACTGTAAACAGATGAATGATGACTTACAGGGGGCTCTCGATGCTTATTTGCGAGCAGACCTTTTAAATCCGCAAAGCAAATGGGTGATTCGCCGAATCGCCGGTTGTTACCGTTCGCTGAAAGAGCCGGAAGAAGCATTGAAATATTATCGCCGGTATGAGAAACTGAATCCCGACAATTTGTCTATTACGGTCAGCATAGGACATTGTTATCTGGAACTCAGAAACTACAGTGAAGCATTAAAATGTTTCTTCAAAGTTGATTATATGGATAGCAACAGTAAAGCATGGCGCCCGATAGCCTGGTGTTCGTTCCTGACTGGCAAATATGACCAGGCACGTAATTACTATAAAAAAATATTAGCAAACCAGCCTAATACGCAGGATATGTTAAATGCCGGCCATACAGAATGGGCTCTGCAAAATATAAAGGGAGCTATAGAGTTCTACAGACAAGCTATAGAAAAAGAAGATGGAAACTTCCATAAGTTCCAGGAAGAATTCAACCAGGATATTCCAGACCTGATCGTCGCCGGTATAGAAGATTCGGAAATATCCCTGATGATGGATCAACTTAGATATGTATTAAATGATTCTTTATAACTTCAATAATAAAAAAGCCCTATTCAT
The DNA here is from genome assembly GCF_000969845.1 of Parabacteroides sp. HGS0025. NCBI lineage: Bacteria > Pseudomonadati > Bacteroidota > Bacteroidia > Bacteroidales > Tannerellaceae > Parabacteroides > Parabacteroides sp. HGS0025. Next base: position 1,761,980 of record NZ_KQ033902.1, on the reverse strand, counting down.
TAAAAAGTGAATAGGGCTTTTTTATTAGATATGCTATGCTTATACCGGTTCGACAGGTATACAAATATCTACAATAAACTTCTTTTCCGGATGTTCATCATGGTTGTTCTGATAAATTTCATAATGATGTCCATAACCGCATTTACAACCATTCTCTTCCAATAAATCAAACATGGCCATCCAGGCAGCCGGAAATTCAGACATTGATAGCTCAAAACGTCCAACCGCATATAAACCACCGGAAAGCTTATAGCTTCCAACAATACCTTCCGGTTTTATTTCTTCCGGAACAAACATGGCTGCATCTGCAGTTAACTTATCTTTCGGAGTAACCCGGGGATCATCATGATAAACAGACAATAGTCTCATATCCGATTGTGAAACAAATCCTCTGGGGAATGCCCATTTCATAAGATTGGCAAAAGCCTCCTGCATCTGATCCAATGCTCCCTGGTGACGGCAATAAATAATAGCCCTCTCAGGCATCTGTTTAATTTCAAAAGTGCAATTCATATCCATATCATTTACTTTAATTGTTTTATCACGACAAAAGTACCGTGAATAAAGCGAGGTATGTTGCTCATTTATGCTCTTGAATTGACATTTCTTGCTATCCGGATATCCATTTTTGCGACGATATTCTTCGGCTGAAACACCAAAATGACGCTTAAAACTACGACAAAAGGAAGAAGCAGAAGAAAACCCCCAATCATACGCCACATCCTTAATTGCAAGAGGATCGCTCAACAAAACATTGGCAGCTCGTTCTAATCTTCTCCGAAGAATATACTTTCCAACAGGTTCACCTATGGATGTCGTAAATATCCTGTGGAAATGATAAGTAGAAATATCAACCAGAGATGATAACTCATCTATTGAGATCTGCCTGTTCAGATTCGAATTTATATAATCAATAACCCGGTTGATTTGTTTAGTATGATCCTGTCGTATTGTATTCGCCACGTTTATAGATTGTTTTAATCGAATGAAGTACAAATATAGGAATTGGTATCTATATATAGAAAGTGTGATCTGTCATAAATACAAAAAGGAACCAACCTTACGATTGATCCCTTTTCCTTGTTTTGAGTCTCTGACTCTAAAACGGCGGCTATCTACTCTCCCACTTTTACGCAGTACCATCGACGTGGTTGGGCTTAACTTCTCTGTTCGGAATGGGAAGAGGTGGATCCCCAACGCTATAACCACCTTAATATCTTTAAGATGTTTGACCTAGGACAACGTTACTTTAACGTAACCTTCGCTTTATGGCCTGTATTGCTACTTGCCATCTGCTGATATATCAATCCTTCCT